>CAVQYC010000009.1:0-74515 GCA_963717985.1 uncultured delta proteobacterium | reverse complement strand
CGCCCCATAGGAGTGTTATGCGTAAATTGATGATCTCCCTCTGGCACGGCGACGCCCCCCTCGCCCGCGCCCTGCTCTTTCCCCTCCTTTTCGCCCTCTCCGTTCTTTACAGGGCGGTCCTCGCGGCAAGAGAGTTTTGCTACGGCGTGGGTATCTTTCGTGTTGCGCGGCCTTCCATCCCGGTGATAAGCGTCGGCAACCTGTCGCTCGGGGGTACGGGCAAGACAACCGTCGTCGAGCGCCTCTCCAGGGAGCTGAAAAAAAGGGGCTTCCGCCCGGGGATCGTCATGCTCGGCTACAAGAAGAAAAGAAAGGGCGCTTTTGCGGTTGACTGCAACACGGATACGGCGGAAAGTGCGGGGGATGAAGCGCTCATGCTGGCCAGGAGGACAATGCTCCCGGTGCTGGTAGGAAAGAGGAGAAACGAGAGCATAGAGAGGGGTATCCGCGACTTCGGCATAGATGTCGCCATCTTCGATGACGGCTTTCAGGTGCGGAACGTGCGCAAGGACGTGGAGCTGCTTATCCTGGACGGCCGGGCGCATGCGTCGGCCCTGCATGTGTTTCCTTTGGGTTTTTTGCGGGAACCCCTTGAAATGCTGAAGAAAGCCGATATAATATTGGTCAACCGGGGCGAGCTGGACGGTCGCGCCAAGGTCCTTACGGCCGGCATGCCGGTCTTTCACGTCCGGTACCGGCCCCTCCATCTGTGCCGCCTGAAGGACCGGGCGATGGTCGATTACCGGTCTTATTCGGGGAAAAAAGGTGCTGGCCTTTTCAGGGCTGGGCGACAACAGCTCTTTTTTCAGGCTGCTTCAGGAGATAGGCGCGGACGTGGTGCGGACGGTCGAATTTCCCGACCACTACCGCTACCGCGGAGAGGACCTGAGGCGCATGGAGTCGTATGCGGACGTGGAGATGGTGGTAACTACCGAAAAGGATGCGGTGAAGATCGATGGGACAGGGGTCCGCGATACGCTCTTTTCTCTTTTGATCGAGGCGCAGATCGAGAACGAGGACGCACTGATTGAGCAGGTGTGCCGCAAGATGAGGGAATGAGATGACAGAACGCGTAGCTATTTTCGACACCACGCTGAGGGACGGCGAACAGTCTCCCGGCAATACGATGAATGCCCAGGAAAAGCTGAGGGTTGCGAAACAGCTCGAGGCTTTGGGCGTCGATATCATCGAGGCGGGTTTTCCTATCGCCTCGGAAGGGGACTTCGAGTCGGTCAAACAAATTGCAGAGGTGGTGAAGAACTGCGTGGTGGCCGGTCTTGCCAGGGCCAATTTCGACGATATCGACCGCGCCTGGGAAGCCGTCAAGCATGCGGCGCATCCGCGCATCCACACCTTTATTTCCACCTCCGACATACATCTCAAGTACCAGATGCGGAAGAGCCGGGATGAGGTGCTCAAAATGACCGAAGCATCGGTGAAGAGGGCCGCGCGGTATGCCGCCAATGTGGAATTCTCGGCCATGGACGCGACCAGGAGCGACTGGGACTACCTGTGCCGCGTCTTCGCCGTAGCCATCGACGCGGGGGCGACCACGATAAATGTCCCCGACACGGTGGGCTATACGGTCCCCGACGAATTCGCCGCTCTTATCCGCTATGTCATGGAGCACGTCCCGAATATCTCTCAAGCTGTCGTGAGTGTCCACTGCCACAACGACCTGGGTCTCGCCGTGGCGAACTCGATCGCGGCAGTGCAGGCAGGGGCGCGGCAGGTAGAATGCACGATCAACGGTATCGGTGAGCGTTCGGGCAATACGGCCCTTGAAGAGGTCGTCATGATCCTGCGGACCCGGAAAGACCTCTTCGCCTTTGATACGGGGGTCGTGAGCGAAAAGATCTATCCCACGAGCAGGCTTATTACGTCGATCACCGGTGCGCCCGTGCAGCCGAACAAGGCCATCGTGGGGACGAACGCCTTCGCCCACGAGTCGGGCATCCATCAGGACGGGCTGCTCAAGGCGAGGCTGACGTATGAGATCATGACTCCGGAGTCCGTCGGCATACCGAAGAGCTCGCTGATCCTGGGCAAGCACTCGGGCAGGCACGCGTTCCGGGAGAGGATGGAAAACCTCGGCTACTCCCTTGACGACAAAGAGCTTAACCTCGTTTTCAAGAGGTTCAAGGCCCTGGCCGACATGAAGAAGGACGTGTACGATGAAGACATTGAGATGATCATCATGGACGAGGTAGTCCGCGTCCCCGAGAAGTACAGGATGGCCTATCTCAGCGTTGTCTGCGGCAACATGGCCATCCCCACGGCCACCGTCAGGATCGAGGTAGACGGCCAGATGCACCAGGAAGCGTGTTTCGGCGACGGTCCGGTCGACGCGACGCTCAAAGCCATACAGAAGATCATCAAGACAAACAGCAAGCTGCTGCAGTTCTACATCAACGCGATCACGGGCGGGACCGATGCCCAGGGCGAAGTCTTTGTCAAACTGCACGAAAAAGGGTCGACGGTAATCGGAAAAGGCGTCGATACGGACGTCATCGTCGCCTCCGGCAAGGCGTACATAAATGCCCTGAACAAGCTTGAGTTTGTGAAGAAGAGGAAAGCTACAGGGGGTTGATATGGGCATGACGATGACAGAGAAGATACTGGCCGGCCACGCGGGGAGGGACCATGTGGAGGCGGGGGAGATCATAGAGGCAAGGATCGATCTCGCCCTCGCCAACGATATTACCGCTCCCCTGTCGCTGGAGGAATTCGAAAAAGCAGGCGCAAAGTCCGTGTTTGACCCGGAACGGGTTGTCCTTGTGCTCGACCACTTCACGCCGAACAAGGATATCCAGTCCGCGGAGAACTGCAAGATCATCCGCGAATTCGCGCAAAAATACGGGATTACCAACTTCTACGAAGGCGGCGCCTGCGGCATAGAGCACGCGCTTCTGCCGGAGCAAGGCCTCGTGGGGCCTGGAGACGTGGTGGTGGGCGCTGACAGCCATACCTGCACCTACGGCGCGCTGGGCGCCTTCTCTACCGGCGTGGGCAGCACGGACCTTACCTATGCCATGGTGACGGGGTCTCTCTGGTTCAAGGTGCCGGAGAGCATAAAATTTGTCTGCAAGGGGAAATGGCAGCCCTGGGTGACGGGGAAGGATTTGATCCTCTCTATCATCGGCATGATAGGCGTGGAAGGTGCCCGCTACCAGGCGATGGAATTCGACGGGGAAGCCATCGAAGACCTTTCCATGGATTCCAGGTTTTCGGCGGCAAACATGGTGATCGAGGCAGGCGCGAAGAACGGCATATTCAGGGTCGACCAAAAAGCGCTGGAGTATATAAACGGCCGCGTCAAGAGGCCGTACAAGGTTTTTGAAAGCGACCCGGATGCCTCTTACCGCAAGGTTACCGAGATCGACGTGAGCGAGCTGGGGCTCCAGGTGGCCCTTCCTTTCCTTCCCTCCAATGCGAAGAACGTGGAAGAAGTGCGGGATATCGCCATAGATCAGGTGGTCATCGGCTCGTGCACCAACGGAAGGCTGGAGGACCTGGAGATCGCTGCAAAAATCCTTCAGGGGAAGAAGGTGGCCAAGCACGTGAGGTGCATTGTCATCCCCGCCACCCCGGACATCTATCACACGGCCCTGAACAGGGGCTATTTCGACATATATCTCGATGCCGGCTGTATCATCTCGCCCCCCACGTGCGGTCCCTGTCTCGGGGGCCACATGGGCGTACTGGCCCGGGGTGAAAGGGCCGTGTCGACAACGAACAGGAATTTCGTGGGAAGAATGGGCCACCCCGAAAGCGAGGTATACCTTGCAGGGGCAGCGGTTGCGGCGGCGAGCGCGGTAAAAGGGGAGATAGCCCACCCGAGGGAGGTTGTGTGATGCATGAGCGGAAGAGTCTGGAAATTTGGCGATAACATCGATACGGACATCATTATCCCTGCCCGTTATCTGGCGTATACGGACCCGCAGGTTTTGGGGCAGCACTGCATGGAGCCCCTTGCCCCCGATTTTGCGAAAAGCGTTCAAAAGGGCGACATCATTGTGGCGGGCTCGAATTTCGGCTGCGGCTCATCGAGGGAGCATGCCCCCATTGCCATCCTGGCGCTGGGGATACCCGTGGTGATCGCGCGGAGCTTCGCTCGCATATTCTACCGCAACTCCTTCAACAAGGCCCTTGCCCTGCTCGAGGCGGACATCTACGACGCCGTGAGCGTTGGAGAGACCATCGAGGTCGACCTGGCAACGGGTATAATAAAGACTGCGCGGGGAAACGTGCAGGCGAAACCCATCCCTTCCTTCATGCTGGAGCTGATCGGCGAGGGGGGGCTGATAAACCACCTGAGAAGACAACTGGAGGAAAGGAAATGAAGACTTACAACGTGGCCGTTGTCGGCGCCACCGGAGCAGTAGGAAATGAGATGATAGAAACGCTCGAACAGCGGAAATTTCCCGTGGGAAACCTGGTGCTCCTCGCATCCGAGAGGAGCGCGGGCACGAGCTTAAGCTACAAGGGGCATGACGTCGTCGTGCAGGTCCTGAACAAGGATTCCTTCAAGGGGGTCGACATCGGCCTCTTCTCGGCGGGCGGCTCGGTGAGCGAGAAATTCGCACCCTTAGCCGCCGCGAGCGGCTGCGTCGTTGTCGACAATACGAGCGCCTTCAGGATGGACCCGGATGTCCCCCTCGTCGTGCCCGAGGTGAACGCCCACGCCATCGCGGGCTACAAAAAAAAGGGCATCATTGCCAACCCGAATTGCTCCACCATACAGATGGTGGTGGTCCTCAAGCCGCTTCACGATGCCGCAAAGATCAAGAGGGTGGTTGTCTCCACGTACCAGGCCGTATCGGGCACGGGAAAGAGGGCGATAGCCGAGCTGGAGTCGCAGGTGATGGCCATTTACGGCGCCAAAGAAGTGACGCACAGCGTCTATCCCCATCAGATTGCCTTCAACTGCCTTCCCCATATCGACGTCTTCGTGGAAAACGGGTATACGAAGGAAGAGATAAAGATGGTAAACGAGACGATGAAGATCATGGAGGACCCGGACATCAGGGTAACGGCCACGACCGTCAGGGTGCCGGTTTTTTACGGCCATTCGGAATCGGTCAACGTGGAGTTCGAAAGAGAGCTGACGCCCGCTGAGGCCCGGAAAATCCTCTCAAAAGCGCCGGGTGTAGTCGTCGCGGACGATCCGAAGAAGAACCTGTATCCCCTGGCGATATACGCGGCGGGGAAAGACGAGACCTTTGTGGGCCGGATAAGGAAGGACGAATCGGTTGCCTGCGGCCTGAATATGTGGATCGTCGCCGACAACATCAGGAAAGGCGCGGCCCTCAACGCCGTCCAGATCGCGGAGATTCTGGCGAAAAAGTACCTCTAGGGACAGACTACCTTCTCATACCTTATTTAATGGTAAAGCTGTCGAGGACGTCGCGTATTGCGTCCTCGAGGTCATGGATGAGTTCCTGCACTTTCTCCGGCGAGCCGCATCGAACTGCGTGACAGTGCCACAGGCATGGCAGCTATGTGCGCCCCCTGCCGTGAATTTACTCAGATCGAGCATAAACTCCTTCTGACACTTGGGGCAGCGGGGTCTTAACTCGATATAAAGCTGCTTGTCCTTGAATAGGCCGATCATGAAAACCTCCAAAAAACCTGATGCCTTACTCCTTTTTCTCTTCCCCGCCGGACCGGTCAACGTGTCCCGGCGGCTGCGTTCTGCGCACCTCTTCTATCTCCTCTTCTATCGCCCGTATCTCCGCCTTCATGCCTGAGATGGCCGTCATTCTCTCCTTGAGGAAAGGGGCTTCCATTTCAACCTGCCGTTCCATCGTGAATTCCCCGTAGACGTACTCACCCACCTCGGCGTACAGCTTCTGCACTTTCCTCTGAATCCCCATGATGTCCATCTTCTTTCCGGCTATTCTCGCCTGTTTTTCGACGTTGAAGGCGATTCCCTCCGCAGTCTCCTTGAGCGTCTTCAGGCCCTCCTCGGTCTTTTTCCTGAAATCATCCATCAATGTCATGATTCCTCCTCATCTGCCTTTACGCATATTACAGGAGCACATAAGATTTTGCAACTCCCGATATGACCTCGACCGGCGTTGCGCCCTTACCCGAGTCTCTGTTTTTATAGTATACTATGGGTTAACGGTGACGGATGGTCCGGTTTAACGACATAGTGGAAGAAATGCTGCGGTACAATCCACAGGCGGACGTGGACATGCTGGAGCGTGCATACGTCCTGTCCGCGAAGGCGCACAAGGGCACGGTGAGGCTCTCGGGCGAGCCCTACCTGATCCATCCCCTCGAAGTTGCTCATATTCTGACCAAGATGAACCTCGATGTACAGAGCGTGGCCTCGGGGCTTCTCCATGACACGCTTGAAGATTCCTATCTGGTCAAGGAAGAATTGGAACAGTACTTCGGGAAAGAGGTCGCCGGGCTGGTGGACGGCGTGACAAAGATAAGCCAGATCAAGATGTCCGGATCCGAGGACAACCGCGCGGAAAGCCTCAGGAAAATGATTCTGGCCACGAGCAAGGATATCAGGGTCATTCTCATAAAGCTGGCCGACCGTTACCACAACATGCAGACCCTCAAGTTCCTTTCGGACGACAAGCAGGTCGAAATAGCCAGAGAAACGCTCGACATCTACGCTCCCCTGGCGCACCGCCTGGGTATCGAATGGCTGAAGGGGGAGCTTGAAGACCTCTCCTTCAAGTACCTTAAACCGGCAGAGTATCGCCTTATAAGCGAAAATCTCGCGCGCAAGAAAAGGGAGCGCGATACCTATACGGCCGAGGTGAAAGAACTCCTCCGGAAGCGGCTCGAACAAGTTGGCCTCAAGTGCGAGGTATCGGGCAGGGCCAAGAGACTCTACAGCATTTACAGAAAAACTGTGCAGGAAAACCTGGACATAGACCAGATATACGACATCACTGCCTTTAGAGTGCTCGTGGACACGGTGAAGGAATGTTACGAGGGGCTGGGTTACATACATGACCTTTTTAAGCCCGTCCCCGGCAAGTTCAAGGACTATATCGCCCTGCCCAAGGCGAACATGTACCAGTCGCTGCATACCGCGGTAATGGGACCCCACGGCGAAAAGATCGAGATACAGATCAGGACGCACGAGATGCACAGGATGGCAGAGGAGGGGATTGCAGCACATTGGAAATATAAAGAAGGGAAGGCCTTCGATGCAAAAGAAGACAAGATGTTCGCCTGGCTGCGCAGGATCATCGAGCGGCATGAAGAGGTGAAGGATAACAAGGAATTCCTGGAAAGCTTCAAGATCGACCTTTTCCCCGATGAGATCTATGTCTTTACCCCGCGAGGGGATGTAAAAGAGCTTCCGAAAGGCGCAACGCCTGTCGATTTCGCTTACGCGGTGCATTCGACCCTGGGCCAGAGGTGTGTCGGGGCGAAGGTGAATGGAAAGCTTGTGCCCCTCAAGACTATCCTGAAAAGCGGGGATAACGTGGCGATCCTGACAAACCCCGCCCATAATCCGAGCAAAGATTGGCTCAAGTTCGTCGTTACGTCAAAGGCGAAGACCAAAATCCGCCAGTCGATAAAGGCGGAGCAGAGAGAGCGGAGCATAGAGCTCGGCCACTCCCTCCTGGAAAAAGAGCTGGCCAAGCACGATTTCAGCCTGGCGAAAATGCTTAAATCAGGGGAGATCCAGACGCTTGCAAAGGAGTTTTCCTTCGACACCGTCGATGACCTGCTTGCCGCGGTCGGCTACGGCCTCTACACGCCGCTCCAGGTTTTGGGCAAGGTGGTTCCCGAGGTCCCGAAGGTGGGCAGGCTGCAGAAGATGCTCGGCTCCATCAGGAAAAGCAAGGACGACGCGATTAAGATCAAGGGCATCGACGGGCTGGTAGTCAAGTTTGCAAAGTGCTGCAACCCGATACCGGGAGACAGGATCATGGGCTTCATCACCAGGGGGAGAGGGCTGACCGTCCATCTCGAAGAGTGCCCGAACGTGCACGCCTATGACGATCAGAGAAAGATCGGGGTCTCATGGGAGATGGACAAGGAATACACCTACTCGGTCAGGCTCAGGGTCTCGGCGGATGACAAGAAAGGGCTCCTGTCGGATATCACCTCAATTATTTCTTCAAGCAAGGCAAACATTATCAACGCCCAGATCACGACGTACCCGGACAAGTCGGCAACAAGCGTTTTTGAGATAGAGATCCAGAACGCCCCTCAAGTGCAGAAGATCACGAAATCCATATTGAAACTGAAAGGAGTAAAGGCAGTCGAGAGGTTAAGAAGCCGCACTTAGTCTTCTAAAGCGGCTTTTGAATACGTCCCTTCTTGATGCACTTCGTGCAGACACTCATCCTTTTGGTGCCGCCGTCCTTCACAACCCTGATACTCTGCAGATTGGGGAGCCATTCTTTCTTTGTCCGGTTGTGCGCGTGGCTCACGCTGTATCCTATCTGCTTCCCCTTCCCGCATATCTCGCAAACTCTTGCCATAGCAACCCCGATCCGTCGTTATATTGTGCTGTTGTCCATGCAACGTGGAAAGTAAGTTTACTAGCTCGTCTCGCCGGTGTCAATAGAAATCCGTACCTGTTTCTCGAAGGCTGCCGATCAGGGGGACAACACGGTCTTAAGATCGTTGACATCTCCTGCCGGACGGAATAGACTATTGCACCTGGTGGGACACAGAGTTCCCTGGATTTCTGTTCGCCGCGCGCGATATGTTTGACATTCTTCCGTATATTTTATACCATCTATAGCCACACCTATGGAAAGACCAAAGAGCAAAGAGGAGCTCTATAAAGAAGCGGAAGGTTTCCACACGTCGCTCGACAGGCGATTGAGGATGCTGCTCAGGAAATCCTTTTTATCCGAGGATGAAGAGATCGAGATGAAGATGCTGAAGAAAGAAAAGCTCTACTATAAAGATATGATGGAAGGACTTAAGAAGGGGGAGAGCTAAGGGCCGAAAGATGAAGAAGAACGGCGCACAGATATTTGTCGAGTCGTTAAAAATGGAAGGGGTCGACACGCTTTTTTGCTACCCCGGAGGGGCCGTGCTCAACATTACCGATGCCCTTTATGACTCCGACATAAGACAGATCCTCGTAAGGCACGAGCAGGCGGCCGTGCACGCTGCCGACGGTTACGCGCGCACCTCCGCGCGGGTCGGCGCAGCCCTTGTGACCTCCGGCCCGGGGGCCACAAATACGGTGACCGGCATCGCGACCGCCTACATGGATTCGGTGCCCATCGTGGTTTTCTCCGGTCAGGTGAATACGGCGCTTATCGGCAATGACGCCTTCCAGGAGGCGGACATTGTCGGCATCACGAGACCGTGCACAAAGCACAACTACCTCGTAAGAGACGTGAAGGATATGGCGCGTATCATTAAAGAGGCCTTCTTCATTGCCAGGTCCGGCCGGCCGGGACCTGTCCTCATCGATATACCGAAGGACGTGTCTGCGGAGCTTGCCGAGTTCACCTATCCCGAGAAGGTGCATATAAGAGGCTACCAGCCTACCTATGCAGGCCATCCGGGACAGATAAAGAGGGCAGTAAAGCTCATCAATTCATCTTCGAGGCCGGTGCTCTATACAGGGGGCGGCATTATCACCTCGGGCGCGGCAAAAGAGCTGAGGGCCTTCGCCGAGCGATTATCGATCCCGGTGACAAGCACGCTCATGGGCCTTGGCGGCTTCCCCGGCAACCACCCCCAGTTCCTGGGCATGCTCGGCATGCACGGGACGTATGCGGCGAACATGGCCATCACGAACGCCGATATCATCATCGCCGTGGGCGCCCGGTTCGATGACAGGGCGACCGGGAAGGTTGAGGACTTCGCCCCGCGCGCCAAGATCATACATATCGACATCGACCCCACATCGATCAGCAAGAATATAAGGGTCGACATACCTATAGTCGGCGACGCGAAGAACGTCCTCAGAAGGATGCTGCAGGCAGCGGAAGAGGACAAAGAGGGCTTCGGCGGCCGTTGGAACGACGCGATCGCGGACTGGCTCGGGCAGGTGGAGCAATGGAAAACAGGGTTCCCCCTGAGCTACACGAGAAACGGCACGCTGAAGCCGCAGTACGTGATCGAGAGGATTCACGCGCTTACCGAGGGAAAGGCGATAATTGCCACGGAAGTCGGGCAAAACCAGATGTGGACCGCGCAGTTCTACAAGTTCCTGGAACCCCGGCGCATCATTACTTCAGGGGGTCTCGGCACCATGGGGTACGGGTTTCCGGCGAGTATCGGGGCCCAGGCGGCATACCCCAATATGCTGGTGGTCGACATAGCGGGTGACGGGAGCATACAGATGAATATCCAGGAGCTGGGGACGGCCGTTCAGTATGGATTGCCCGTGAAAGTCGTCATCCTGAACAACGGGTGCCTGGGCATGGTGCGGCAGTGGCAGGAGCTTTTCTACGAAAAGCGGTACTCCATCTCCAAGCTCGAATGCTTGCCGAACTTTGTAAAACTCGCTGAGGCTTACGGAGCGGTGGGGTATGAGATAGAACACGAATCTGAGGTGGACAAGGTGCTGAAGAAGGCTTTCGCCAATGGCAGGCCGACGCTCGTCGACGTCCATGTGAATCCGGAGGAGGGCGTCTATCCCATCGTTCCCGCCGGCGCCGGCTTGCACGATATGCTGCTTGTGTAGGGGGGAGAGTTGAGACACATAATTTCAGTCCTTGTGGAAAATGAGTTCGGCGTGCTCGCGCGGGTGGCGGGGCTCTTCAGCGGAAGGGGTTTCAATATAGAGAGCCTTTGTGTGGGGGAGACCATCGACCCCGAGATCTCCTCGATGACCATTGTCACGACGGGGAGCGACAGCATCCTCGAACAGATCCTCAAGCAGCTCAACAAACTGATAAACGTGATAAAGGTGACTGATTTTCAGGACGTAGACTATGTCTCGCGGGAAATGGTGCTCGTCAAGGTCAACGCGGAAGAGAGGACAAGAGAAGAAGTCCTGAGGATGATAGAGATATTCAGGGGACGGGTGGTGGATGTTTCACCCAGGTCCTATACGGTGGAAATAACGGGCAATGAAGAAAAAGTGCGAGCCTTCCTGACCCTGGTGAGGCCCCTCGGCATCAAAGAGCTGGTGAGGACGGGATCCGTGGCTATGATGAGGGGCGAGAAGGTGATGAAGGCGAACAGTAAACAATCGAAAGGAGGAAGTGATGGCGAAGGTGTTCTACGAAAGTGATGCTAATCTGGGAGTTCTCAAGGGCAAGAAGGTAGCGATTATCGGATACGGAAGCCAGGGGCATGCACAGGCCCAGAATTTGAGGGAGAGCGGGGTTGAGGTGATTGTCGCCGAACTTGAAGGCACACCGAATTTCAAGCTGGCGATAGACCACGGATTCACCCCCACCTCTGCTGCAGAGGCTTCTGCTCGCGCTGAGATAATTCAGATCCTTGCCCCGGACGAGACCCAGGCTTCCTTATATAAGAATGTCATCAAAGAAAACCTCACGCATGGTAAGACCCTGCTCTTTTCTCACGGCTTCAACATCCACTTCAAACAGATTGTGCCGCCGCCGGATGTCGACGTGATCATGGTCGCCCCGAAGGGACCGGGACATCTGGTGCGGCGGGAATTTCAGAGGGGAGCGGGCGTACCCGTGCTGATCGCCGTGTATCAGGATTATTCCGGTCATGCCGTTGACACGGCTTTGGCTTACGCCTTGGGCATAGGGGGAGCCAGGGCGGGCATGCTCCAGACCACCTTCGAGGAAGAAACGGAGACCGACCTGTTCGGAGAACAAGTGGTACTCTGCGGCGGCCTTACCGAATTGATAAGGGCCGGCTTCGATACGCTGGTGGAGGCGGGGTACCAGCCCGAGGCAGCCTACTTTGAGTGCTGTCACGAGCTGAAGCTGATAGTCGACCTCGTCTATGAAGGCGGCATAGCCAACATGCGCAGTTCCATCAGCGACACCGCCGAGTACGGTGATATGTCGAGAGGCAGACGGATCATTACCGAAGAGACAAGACGGGAGATGAAGCGCATCCTTAAAGAAATCCAGTCGGGTGAGTTTGCGAGGGAATGGATACTTGAGAATATGGCGGGAAGGCCCGTGTATAATGCGGTAAAGAGAAGGGACGGCGAGCACCTGATCGAAACGGTCGGCAAAAAGCTCCGCTCCATGATGGGCTGGATAGGGAGAAAGGATTGATAAGGGTTCCGGTTGCAAAGGAAGGGTTATATTTCATTCTGCCGCCTCTTTTTTTATCCTTCCTTTTTTGCTTCCTGGGCGTCTACGTGCTTGCGGCCCTTGCCCTCATTCTCACACTGTTTTTTCTGTTCTTCTTCAGAAATCCCGCGAGGTCGGCTCGTAGCGGCAAAGAGGAGATCCTCTCTGCCGCCGACGGCCGGGTGATGGGCGTGGAAGACCTTTTTGAGAACGAGTTCCTCCGCGAGAAGGTCAGAAGGATTAGCGTCTTTATGTCCGTAACCAATGTGCATGTCAACAGGGCCCCCTGTAAGGGGCGTGTTGCAAGGGTCGAGCACAGGGACGGCCGGTTCAGGCTTGCCTTCAAGAAAGGGATAGATGAAGAGAATGAGAGGAACTATATCGTTATCAGTCGAAAGAACGAAAGATTCCTCGTCGTCCAGATTGCGGGCTTCCTTGCCCGCCGCATCATATGTTATGTAAAAGAGCATGATCATGTTGAGAAGGGAGAGCAGGTAGGCATGATCGCCTTCGGCTCCAGGGTAGACGTGTATATGCCCACCTCTTATCGCCCTATGGTGGAGGTGGGTCAAAAGGTGAAGAGCGGGTTGACGGTACTCGCGAAGAAAGGAGATGAGTCATGAGAAAGAGAAAGCGCAGGAGCGTCTACGTCCTTCCGAACCTGCTCACGTCGATGAGCCTCTTCGGGGGGTTTTACGCAATGGTGGCTACCCTCGATCAGAGGTTTACCCAAGCGAGTATAGCCATATTCGTGTCCTGCATCCTCGACTCCCTTGACGGCAGGGTCGCCCGCATGACCAACTCCACCAGCAAGTTCGGCGTGGAGTACGATTCCCTCTCGGATGTGATCGCCTTTGGTGTTGCCCCGGGGCTTCTCGCCTATATGTGGGCCTTAAAGGGGTACGGGCGGTTCGGATGGCTCGCGGCCTTTCTCTATGTGGCCTGCGGAGCGCTGCGCCTGGCGCGCTTCAACGTGCAGGCGGAAACAGTTCAGAAGAAGCACTTTCTCGGCCTCCCCATCCCTGCGGCAGCGGCTACCATAGCGGCCAGCGTGCTTTTCTTCGGGGAGCTTCACCTGCCGGTTGAAGTGAAGAAGGTCTTCGCGCCTATCCTCGTGTACGCCCTGGGGTTTCTCATGGTGAGCGCCGTGAGATACAGCAGCTTCAAAGAGTCGAGCGCCTTCCGGTCCAGACATTTCGAGGCGGTTGTCGCCGCGATCCTGCTTTTTGTCATTGTGCTCATCGAGCCGGCCATAATGCTCTTCGCCATAACCATGGCCTATATGCTTTCCGGCCCTGTCTTTTATGTCTTCAAATATATCTTCAAGCGCAAGGCGGCGTTTGAGGAGACTCCCCGTTCGAGAGAAGCCTGAGGATCTCGCGATGGTTCTCTATAAGAATCCCCGTTGAGATCGCCAGGTTCTTGTACGCCACGAAGGTCACGCCCGATGAGCGGGCCGTGCCGAGGTCTATTTCCGAGTCCCCCACGTAGAGCGTTTCTTCCGGCCGCACGTGCAGCTTGTCGAGTATCAGGTTGACCGATTCCGGGTCAGGCTTGGGCCGGGTCACATCGAGGGCTGTTACCACCATGTCAAAATAAGGCTGCAAGCGGAACCTTTCCATAATATGGGGCATCGAGGTCGTCCTGTTCGTGCTTATTGCGGTCATGATCCGTTTTTCCCTTAAGGAAGACAGGGTCTCCAGCAATTGGGGCTCCATAACGAGGTAGGGGATGAAGTCTTTGAAGTCGACCCGTTCCTTCAAGAACCTGACGGCTTTCGCCTCAGCTTCCCCGTCCTCCCTGAAGAGACAATGAATGCTGTCCCCCACCGTGTTCATGTGGCAATAACGGAGCTCCTCTTCCGTCAGGGGCGCCCTGCCCATGGAAACCGCGATATGGTTGTAAAGCTTCCGGTTCGCCTCGAGAGAATCGAAGAGCACGCCGTCGCAGTCGTAGATGACGCAACGCATCGGCATTCCTGAGCAGAGAGGATGTAGGTTTTTCATAGGGGAAGAGTTTAGCGGGATCTGCTCAAACAATCAAGAGGTTGGCCTCGGCCGGTCGGCCTTTTGCGGTGAATTTTCATCGCGCTCGCCCCTGCATCCTCGGGTGCCGCCGCTCGATCCTCATTCTCTCCTAATGGAGTATGCCCGCCAATTAATGCCATTAATAATCCTCAGCCTCCTCCGGAATCGTTAATCTTATGGTAGCGCGGAACAGATTCGTAAAAGACACGAAAAAAGTTCTTGCGAAAAAAACAACAAATTCATCCTTAAGGGACTATGACCTGTTTTCCTTGAAGACCAGCTCCGGCTTCTTGAGAAAAACAGTCGTGTCCGGGGGAACGGATTCCGTGAGCCACACGTTTCCGCCTATGATGGATCGTGCCCCAATGACGGTCGACCCACCCAGGATAGTCGCGTTGGCATAGATAATTACATCGTCCTCGATGGTAGGATGCCGTTTTCGACCCCTCAAGGTCTCGCACTCTTCTTTCGTGAGTGAGAGCGCACCAAGGGTCACCCCCTGATAAATACGCACCCGGTTGCCGATGATGGTCGTTTCGCCGATCACCACCCCGGTCCCATGATCGATGAAGAAGCTTTCTCCAATCTCCACACCGGGATGAATATCGATGCCCGTCTGACCATGTGCGTACTCGCTCATTATTCTCGGGATCAAGGGAACTCCGAGCCCGTGCAGCTTATGGGCGATACGATAAACCGTCACCGTGAAGAGTCCCGGGTAGCTGAAGATGATCTCGTCGTGGTACCTGGCCGCCGGATCCCCTTCATACGCAGCCGCGACATCCTTGGCGAGCATCTCCTGGAGGCTGGGTATCTCCCTCAAGAATTCGACGGCGGCGCCCTGTCCCCGCGCCTCGCAATTAGTGCATGACAAATCGAATCTTCGGCAGTCGTGACGGATCGCGAAAGCGATCTGGTCGGACAAGAGCTGAAAGAGGTCGGTCACCTGATGACCTAAATAGTAAGGGACATTGACCTCATCGAGGCGGGCAGGTGAAAAATAGCCGGGGTAGATGACGGTGATCGCCCTCTGGATGATCTCGATGACCGAGCTTCTCGCAGGCATGGGCTCGGGCCCCACGTGCTTGAACCTGTCTTCCTTGTCGTGCAATGCCACTATGCTGTCGACTATTGCGGGCAACTCCCGCCTAAAGTCCCGTTCAAGGGACATCTCTACCCGGCACTCGTCCTTTCTATCTCCCACATTCTTGATGGAACTCATGATCCGCCCTCCCCACAGGTATTGCCTTATAAGATATTACGGCGAAGGGCCAATGTCACGCGCTGCCGCAAGATTACAACAGCTATATTCGGGCTTTTCATGAGAAAGACGGTATTCATCGGCACCAGGAGAGGAACTCTGTTAGTAAGCATCGATGGGGAAATGTACATGCGCTCGGGTTTGAGGGGCTACGCGGAAGATACCTTTTTCGGTCCTGACCTCTTGCGCCGGGGGGCAGAGGTAGAGCCTTCCGGGAAAGATTTCGAGGCCGTCGGATACTTCCTCGATCGAAAGTGTGGACTTCCGGGAGGAGAGCAGCTCGGGCAGGAGGCTCTTGTGCGCCGGAGACAGGTGCTGCATGAAGATAAGGGCAAAACCGAATTCATGCGGCAGCGCAGACAAGAAGCGCACCAGGGGATCGAGGCCTCCTGCCGAGGCGCCTATCCCGACGATGGGGAAGGGATCATCCGGGCTGTCGGGCATGCCGGAAGGCCGTACGACTTTTTTTCAGGACCAGGGAACCTGCGCCGCCTGCGAGGGAGACCACCATGGAGAGGAGGAAGGCGTACGTGAACGTGCCCGTGGCGTCCTTGATGTAGCCGCCTACGACGGGTCCAAGGGCCTGCCCGATGCCGAAGAAAAGGGTGATGAAGCCGAGGCCCGCGGGCGCCAGTCTCCCGCCTACCGCATCTCCGGCCGCAGCAGCCATTATGACGGGTATGGAAAAGGCCGCAATTCCGAAGACCGCGGCAGACAGGTAAAAACCCGTGTAATCTTTCCAGAACGCGAGGACGAGATAGGAAAGGGCGAGGGTAAGATAGGCGATCATCGACCCGTGTCTCCTGCCCACGACATCGGACACCCAGCCGTAGATCACGCCGCAGAAGATGCTGAAGATACCGAGGACCCCGAATATCCTCCCAGCCGTGACCGCGGGTACCTGCATTTCCCTGGTGAGATAGGCAACGAAAAAGGTGAGGTAGATGATGTAGGAAAAGCCGTACATGAAATACACACCCCCGAGCTTCCATATCTCCGGCTGGACCACAATGTCCTTGAAGGCGGAGAAGAGCGTAATCCTGGGGCCTGACGGACCCGAACCTTCCTGCCCTTCCCCTCCGTACACGCTGAGGTTCTTTTCCTTCGGGTTGTCCCTGAGGAAGGCAAAGCATACAAAGGCAAGCACGAAGACTATGATCCCGAGCATGAACCAGGCATACCGCCAGCCTTGCCGGCCGAAGGCAGAGATCACGGGCGGGAGCATGATGCCCGACAGGAAGAGGCCGCACCCGATGCCTGCCGACACGATGCCCGTTGCGAGACCCCTTCTCTTCATGATAAACCAGGCTGCGGGCAGTGCCATGATGGGCACGTAGCTGCCCCCATTTCCCGCCCCGGAGACCAGCCTCATGAAGAAGGCAAAAAGAAAGGAGTTGGCGAGCCCCGTGAGAAAGAGACTGACGCCGATGACGATGAGGGAGACGAAGACGACCCTCCTCACGCCGAAGCGGGCTGCCAAAAAGCCGCCGACGATGGCGAGGCAGAGGTAGCCGATGAAGTTGCCCGTTGCGATGGAGCCCAACTGCGTATAGCTGAGCCCGAGCCCGTCCTTCATCGACGGGAGGATCACCGAGTAAGACATCCTGCCGAACCCATGGGCAAGGATGGTCACGAGACAGCCGGTCGCCGCTATGACCCAGGCATAGTGCATGGTTTTACCCTCCCGTTTCATTGTAAAGGGGTTCAAACGGCCGTGTCAACAATTACCTGCGGCGGGGCAATTACTGACCGAGGGGGGCGGGCGCTTGCTTCATCACAACCGGTATGGTCATAATCGCTTTCCGCATGCCATTGCAAGAAAAACCTTCGGCCGCTCTCGTTCAGGAACCCTTCATCGTACGAGGGTAACAACGTATGTTTTTATCATTTTCCTCAGAGGTTGTATTTCTTGTGGAAGAACTCGTAGGCCTCCATGATTGCTTTGGTTTTCCTCTCGGCCATTTCTTGAAATTCTACCCCCAGATGCTGCACCTTGTCAGGGTGATATTTAGTGATGAGTTCTTTGTATTTCGTTTTGATAGTTGCCGGGGTTTCTTTGTTTGTGAGCCCCAAAATCTTTCGGTACTCTTCTTCCGTATTTGCATGTTCCCAGTTCTGGTACCGATACTCACCTCTTTCACTTCTCTGATACATCCCTTGTTTGAGCATTCTCATTAAGTGACGAAAGATGAGGTAGCCCACTACGATGAAAATGATGATTGTCACAAAACGCATCATCGACTGTTTCCCCAGGCTGTGACAATATCATGCATTTCATCGAGCATCGTGTCGGACTCGCAGGCAAGCAGGAACTGCTGATCCCGGACCAGGAATTTATAGACGCGCACCCCTACCGGATCACGGACGAAGGGGCCTTAACCTTTCAGGAGGCCGAGGACGTCCCTCACCTCCGTCATAGTCTCCGCGGCGAGCCGCTTGCATTCGGCTGCGCCCTGACGGAGCGCGTCGAGCACGGGGCCGGGATGCCCTTTCAGAGAAAGGGCCTTCTCCCTGATAGGAGTAAGCTCGGCCATCATGTTTTTGAAGAGCACCCGCTTGCAGTCTATGCAGCCTATGGAGGCGCTTCTGCAGCCCTTGCCCAGTTCTTTGACGGCCTGGTCAGGGGAAAAGGCGCGGTGCATCGTGTAGATGTTGCAGACTTCGGGATTGCCCGCGTCGGTCCGCCTCACCCTGGCCACATCGGTGACGGCAGTTCTCAGCTTCTCCCATACGCTGCTTTCGTCTTCCAAAATGCCGATGTAATTACCGAGGGTCTTGGACATCTTGTTTTTGCCTTCCGTGCCCATGATCCTCGGCGCACACGACAAGACAGCCTGAGGTTCGGGAAATACCTGCCCGAACCTGGCGTTAAATTTACGGGCGATCTCCCGGGACAGCTCGACATGCTGCACCTGGTCTTCGCCCACGGGCACGAACCCGGCCTTATAAATAAGGATATCGGCGGCCTGCAGCACAGGGTAATCCATAAGGCCCATATTGATGTTCGCCTTGTGCTGCCGGGACTTGTCCTTGAATTGGGTCATCCTTTCCACTTCGCCGATCGGCGTAAGGCAGTTGAATATCCACCCGAGCTCCGTATGTTCGGCGACATGTGACTGGACCATCAAACGGCAGTTCGCCGGATCCAGACCACAGGCCATAAGTATGAGCGCAGTCTCCAGAGTCCTCTGCCTCAAGCCGTCCGTGTCATACTCGACCGTGATGGCGTGATAATCCACCACACCGTAGATACACTCGTACTCTCCCGTCAGAGAGACCCACTGTCTGATCGCTCCCACATAATTGCCGATATGAATATCGCCAGTCGGCTGGATGCCGCTAAAAACTCTTTTCATTAAACCTCCGGAAAAACTTGATAAATTTACAACAATTCGCCTTGAAAATCAATACAAGACGCGCTGTTTTGCGCTGTTTCAAAGATTCCATGCAGAGCTTCGATGCCGCCGAAATGTGACTCATCCCCCGAGACAATGTATGTTATTTAGTAAAAACCTGTATACAGGGACGTGGCTTTTTGTGCTACAATATGTTGTTATTGTCAATAGAGACCAGCCGGCGCATTGAGAAGGAGGAATTAATGAAGAGCAAGGGAAGCAGCGAGGAGCGAAAAAGAAAGAAGAAGATGCTCTTGAGGGAGCAGGTCTACAGCGGCATCAAGAATGCCATTATCAGCGGAGAACTCGAGCCGGGAAGAAGACTCATAGAGGAAAGGCTTGCGGAGGATATGAAAACGAGCCGCACTCCGGTCCGGGAAGCGATACAAAAGCTGGAAAAGGAAGGGCTCATACACAGGCTCCCGAGGGGTGGGTTTGCGGTCAAGGGGGTCAGTGAAGAAGAGGTGGAAGAAGTATTCGGCTTAAGGGCGGTCCTCGAAGGATATGCGGCCTACCTCGCAACAGCGAGGATCCAGGAGGACGAGCTGAAGGCCCTCGAAGAGATTATCAGGATGGAGGAGGCGGTTCTCGAAGCTATGGACGTCGAAGAATTCATCAGGCTGGATGGCGAATTTCACGACAACCTGTACAAGGCTGCAAAGAATAACCGTCTCTACGCCCTGCTCAACGACCTCCGCGATTACATGTACCGGTACAGGGTGATCCTGTTGCGGTACGGGAGAAAAGCCGCGCTCGCCGTTCAGGACCACAAGGAAATGCTTGCGTCGATACAGGCGGGAAATGCGAGGCTGGTCGAAAAGCTCGTGAGAAAACATATGACCAGGGGAAAAAATCTTATCAAGAAAAAGATAAGGCAAGGCCAGGAACCGAGGATCTAAAAGCCGCCATAGCCGAACAAAGGCACTCGGACCGGTTATTTTGTCTATTTTGACCCGATGAAGCAACGCCATCGACATGAGCGACTAAACTGAAGGAGGCAACTGTGGGCACCATCGTTGAAGAATGGGTAGAGGAACAAGCAAGGCTGACGAAGCCCGATAAGGTTTACTGGATCCAGGGCACGGAAGAAGAGATGAGGAGACTCGTGGATGTAGGTATAAGAGAGGAAAAGATCGCGGGCCACCCCACCTTTCAAGCTCTCAACACGAGCCACTTCCCTAACTCCTACCTCCATTGGAGCCACCCCACCGATGTGGCGAGAACCGAACATCTGACCTACGTATGCCTCCCGAAAAAGGAGGATGCGGGGCCGAACAATAATTGGATGGAACCCGCAGAGGCACTTTCGATGCTTCGCCCCCTTTATGACGGGTGTATGGCCGGCAGGACCCTCTATGTCATACCCTATATGATGGGCCATCCCGATTCCCCCTATGCGAGGGCCTGCGTTCAGATTACCGATTCGGTTTACGTGGCGGTCAGCATGTATATCATGACGAGGGTCGGGACGAGGGTACTGGAGATCATCAATTCTACAGGCAGCTTTGTTAAGGGCCTTCATTCGATCGGGGACCTCGATCCGCAAAAGCGGTTTGTCATGCATTTTCCCCAGGACGATCTGGTCATGAGTATCGGCTCCGGCTACGGGGGAAACGCCCTTTTGGGAAAGAAATGCATTTCTCTCAGGATTGCCTCCTACCTCGGCTGTCAGCAGGGATGGCTCGCGGAGCATATGATCATCATGGGTGTTGAGGACCCCGACGGCGATGTCACGTATATCCTCGGCTCCTTCCCCTCCGCGTGCGGCAAGACAAACCTGGCTATGCTCGACCCGGTGATGGAGGGGTATAAGGTATGGACGTTGGGCGATGATATCGCATGGATCAACCCGGGACCCGATGGAAGGCTGTACGCCATAAACCCCGAAAACGGTTTTTTCGGCGTGGCGCCGGGCACCTCCGATAAAACGAACCCCAACATGATGAAGACGTTGAGGGGGGATAAGTTCTACCCCACCCTTTTCACCAACACGGCCCTCGATACGGGCACGAATTCGCCCTGGTGGGAAGGCATGACCGATACCAGGCCGGAAACCATGCTTGACTGGCAGGGAAGGCCGTATGACCCGAAGAGCGGCGGCAACGCGGCCCATCCCAATTCACGCTTCACCGTTGCCCTTCACAATTGTCCGACCCTTTCCCCCGAGGTCGATAATCCCAAAGGTGTGCCTATATCGGGGATACTCTTCGGAGGCAGAAGGTCGACGACGATACCTCTGGTATGTGAAGCCTTCGACTGGGAGCACGGCGTGTTCAGGGCCTCAGCCAACGGATCGGAGACCACGGCAGCAGCCAGCGGCAAGGAGGGGGTCGTGAGAAGGGACCCCATGGCGATGCTCCCTTTTTGCGGCTACAACATGGCGGACTATTTTGCCCATTATCTAAAGGTAGGCGCGGGCCTCGCTCGGCCGCCGAAGATGTATTTCGTCAACTGGTTCAGGAAGGACAGCGGGGGGAAATTCATGTGGCCCGGTTTTAGGGACAATTCTCGGGTCATCAAATGGATGGTCGACAGGATAAAAGGCAAAGTGCCGGCTAGATCGACCCCTGTGGGCCTCATGCCGCGCCTCGAAGACCTCTACATGACGGGCCTTTCCCTGCCGCCGGGGACGATGGAGACGCTATTCGAGGTCAATAAAGCCGACTGGGAGAGGGAAGCCGCCGAGATCGAGGTCTTCTACGCGCAGTTCGGCGACAGACTGCCGCAGGCGTTGAAGAAGAGGCTCGCGGAGCTGAAAGCGAACCTGTCCGGATAGACGGAGATACCACCGATGAAACAGGGGCATCTTCCGCTCGACAGGCGGAAGATGCCCCTTTATGTTCAGAAGCATATCGCATCCTTCGCCCTCATGGCGCGAAGGTCAACTGATGAAGACCTTCCTGTACCGGTCCAGCTCTTCCAGGGCCTTCCCGCTCCCCATGACCACGCACGTAAGGGGATCGTCCGTTACCGTAACCTTGAGGCTCGTCTGCTCCGCAATCCTCCTGTCGAGCCCCTTGAGGAGCGCGCCGCCGCCGGTGAGGATCACGCCTGAATCCTGTAAATCGGAGACCAGCTCAGGCGGGAGCTTCTCGAGCGCCCTTCTCACCGCGTCAACTATTGCAGCCACCGGTTCCTCTATGGCCTCCCTCACGTCCTCGCTCGCGACGGTCAGGTTTTTCGGTATGCCGTTTATCATATCCTTGCCTATGACGGAGAGAGAGCCGGGATTGACCGATTCGTGGGCCGAGCCTATTTCCATCTTGATCTTTTCCGCCGCGTTAAGCCCTATGGCCACCTGGTATTTCCTCTGCAGGTGGCGGACAATCGCTTCATCGAGCTCGTCGCCGGCTACCCTGAGCGACTCGCTGTACACATTCGCCGCAAGGCTGATAATCGCCACTTCCGTTGTCCCGCCCCCGATGTCGACGACCATATTCCCCAGGGGCATTTCTATGGGCAGGTTGGCCCCTATTGCCGCTGCCATCGGCTCTTCGATCAAATGTATATTATGGATGCCGACCTGCATACAGGCATCGAACACGGCCTTTTTCTCTACCTGGGTAATGCCCGACGGCACACACACCACCATTTTCGGCCTCGATACCCGGTTCGTCTCTCTCACCACGGTCAAAAAGTATTTAATCATCGCCTTAGTCACATCAAAATCGGCTATGACTCCATCTTTCATAGGTCGTATAGCCGCCATCTGCTGGGGCGTTTTTCCGATATACTCCTTGGCTTCCTTACCTACCGCAATGATCTTCCCCGTGTTCCGCTCAATAGCGACGACCGACGGCTCGTTGAGCACTATGCCCGCACCCTTCATGTAAATAAGCGTATTCGCGGTGCCGAGGTCCATCGCGAAGTGTGTCGATAAGCCAGAAAAAAATGCACCCAGTGTTTTCAGTAAACCCATGCCGCTTGCCCCCCTTTGTAGTTATGCCTTGCTCCTTTTGGCCCGGTCTTCCGCGATATCCAAAAGCGCCCACAAATCCTTGCCGTCTCTCGGGAAATATGCAGTGCCGATCTCTACGTCCTTCTTCTCGCCCGGCGCAAGGCCGGATAAAGTATTCAGAATGGTAAATTTGAGGATATTAAGGATGTTCCGGCCTTCTTCCAACCCATCTGAGCCGGTAATTGCAACGTAAAAATGTGCGCCCCCGCTCCTCGTCACCATCGCATTCTTTCCCGCGCAGTAGTCGATGCCCTGACGCATCTTCCTTAACAGGTCGTCTCCGTATGCGCACCCGTTGGCCCTGTTGAGCCCGCGAAAGCCGGGAAGCCTTATGGAGATTATTGAAAAGCCTTTCTTTTGCCTCGCCAGCTCGAAGATGCCGTCGCAGAAAGGAGTGAACCCCATGGCTCCCGTTGCAGGGTCCCTCAAGGTCAGCGCCTCCATCTCTTGCTGCATCTGCAAGCGGCCGAGAAAGAGCGACGTAAGCACCGCGGTGTCGCGTAAGGCGCTGATAGAGTTTTCTCTCAAGGGTCGCGAGGACAGGGAAACAAAACCGAGAAAGCCAAAAGGTCTCTCATCCACTGCGAGGGGAAAACCAAAATACTGTCTCGCCTTTATGCCGTCGTTCTGGAAGAGGAGGGGCTTTTCCCGCAAGTATCCGCTTTCGTAGGGGAGCAAAAATTCCCTCCCGCCCTCCATGACTGTGGAGGCAACCGTGTGTTGTGTGGGGCATTCGGCCCCAAGAAGCGATGCCGCGCCGGTCCCTACTGCTGAGATGATCGAAAGTCTGCCTTTTCTCTCAACGCCTGCGACTGCCATATCGCCGGCGGAGACGGCGAGGGCCTCCTTTAACACCTCCTCGATGAGTGCACCGCCAAGGCGCGGCTGGCGAAGGGAATTGAGCTGCTTCCGGAGAAGGGAGAATTCTTCGCGCTCCTCTTCCATATCTCTGAGCTGTTTTTCCCTTTCAACTTCCTTTGATGCGACCGTCACAAAGTGGGCGAGGATCTTCTTCTCCTTTTCGGTAAAGGTCCATTTTTTTTTGCTGTCGACGATAATGACGCCCGGTATTTCCAGGGGATAGGCCATAAATGACTTTATTTCCTCTTTCTTGCCGTAATAACCGAGCGCCTCTTCGTCCTTGTCGAAGTTCCCGATAATCAGCGGCTCTCTATGCTTCACCACCCATCCGGCGAGCGTCCCGTCAAGGGATAGCGGCTTTGCCTTATCAAAGCTCTTCGCAAACGTGACGGAGGAAAAACAGGACAGATGATCGCCTTCTCTGACAAACAGGGCCACCGTATACGCCTCGTACACATTGAAGATGAGTTCTACGAAACCATCGAGGCTCATGGCTCGGAAGACGCGTAGACGTGGAAACGGACGGCTGGCTCGCTGCCGAATCTCTTCATCAGCCGGCAAAAGTTACACTCTTCGCTATAGGACGGGTAGCCGCACACCTTGCAGGAGTTCTTCTCTTTGTCGTCTTGCCCGCGGCTGACTTCCGCCTTGGCCCTCTTCAGGTATCCTTTGAGGAAAGCGATCTTCGTTGCAGGCGATACGTCTTCGACACGATTGAGAAGACTCTTATACAGCAGCGTCTTCGCTCCCAACGAGTGCGGACATTCCTCGTACACGTAATCGATCTTATTGAGGAGCGCATAAGCCGCCGCTTCCTTTTCCGAGCAAAGGAAGAAAGGCTTCACCTTCTTTGCCAGGCCGTGCTCGGCTTCGAGGACTACCCCCTTTTTCCACAGATATTCCTCTTTCCAGTGAAGCATGTTCCCAAGAAGCGCGGAAGCCTCGTCATCCAGGTTGTGACCTGTTGCAAGCACGGAGTAGCCGTATTCTGTGCAGGCCCTGTTCATCACGTACCTCTTGATCGTCCCGCAGAGAGAGCAGGGAGGTCTTTTCATGATCCTTGCAAGCTCGTCGATCCCTTTGCTGAAGGTCTCGGAGAAAGAGAACGAATAGAGTCGCCTATGCAGTTTGTCCGCCATCTGTCTTGTCTTCACCAGAGAGACGTGAGAATAGTCCTGAATTCCGAGATCGATGTATATGCCGTCCGCAGAAAAGCCGAGCCTGTTCATCAGATACCACAGGGAGAGACTGTCCTTCCCGCCGGACACGGCAACGAGCGTTTTGTCATGCTCGCCCAAAAGCCCGTATTTGGTGATCGTGCCCGAAACCCGCTTTTCAAAAAAAGCGATGAAATCAGCGGCGCATAAAGCGGAATTGTATTGCGGTAAGCGAATATTGGCCAGCCCGCCGCACACCCTGCACTTCATCCGCCCGATATCACCCGTACGATCCTTACCCGATCGCCCCGCTCCAGCATGAGGTCCTCGGTAGCCAGCGTCCCGTTTGACGTGACGAGATGGGCCTCTTTGCTCAAGCTGAACATGTCAAGGAGTCTCGCCACGGTGAGGCGTCTGTCTACTTCGTGGATCTTGCCTTCCCATTCCACCGTCATATGAAAATGAATAACACAACGGCGGATGGTTGTCAAAGGCGGTTTTCCCGAATATCCACGGAAAGGCTCGGAAAAGCGTTGAATATGAGCATGTTATTTCTTTGCAACCATTTACGTGATAAGCTATTCCGGTGCGAAAGCGAAGGGCGTATGAGCAATTCCTATGAAGCGGTAGTTATCGGAGGAGGCCCGGCCGGCCTTACGGCCGGCATTTATCTCATGAGAGGCGGGATCGAGACGATCCTGCTTGAAAAACAACTCGTTGGCGGCGCGGCCCTGAATACTGAGCATATCGACAATTATCCGGGATTTCCGGACGGTATATCGGGAAGCGAGCTGACGGGCAGGATGGCGGAGCAGGCCCGCAAGCTGGGACTCGTCATAAAGGAGTTCTCCAGGGCAGAAGGCATCGGGTGGCAGGGCGGGCTTTTCGAGGCCAGGGTAGATAAGGACGTGTACCGATCGGTGGGTATCATCGCCGCAACAGGGACGGAACCGCTCAAGCTGGGTATACCGGGAGAGGACGCGTTGGTGGGAAGGGGCGTCTCTTACTGTGCGACATGCGACGGCGTGTTCTTCCGTAATCTTGAAGTGGCGGTGGTCGGCGGTGGGGACACGGCCCTCTCTGAGGCGTTGACGCTTGCGAACATCGCCGGCAAAGTGTACGTGATACATCGGCGCGATCAGTTGAGGGCGCAGCAGATATTGCAGGGGCGGGCGGCCCGGCACAACAAAATCGAGTTGATGCTCGGCAAGGCCCCTTTACGCATAAACGGCGTCACCGGGGTCGAGTCGATCGCGCTTCGGGATACAAAGACGGGCGAGGAGCTGGAACTTAAGGTGAGCGGGGTCTTTTTCTATGTGGGGTTGCGGCCGGAAACCGGCTTCCTTGGCGACCTTGTGGACAGGGACGAGGCCGGTTTTATTATAACCGATGAAAACCTCGGGACAAAGACGCAGGGGTTGTTTGCCGCGGGCGACGTCCGCAGGAAATCGCTCAGACAGATCTCGACCGCGGTGGGAGATGGGGCCCTTGCCGCGGTAAACCTCGAAAAGTACGTGCTGGAGAAGAGGTAATGGGGCATGTGCCCGCCTTCCTTGCTTCGGTTCTTTTCTGTATGATGCTCCTCGTTCTTGCCGTATGGTTCGTGGGTTTAGCCTGCAGAAAAGCGAAAGAGATCAAGAAACAGTGATTGACGTCTACGGCATCGGCGCACTCAATCTCGACTTTATCTATGAGGTCGCACATTTACGGGACGTGGACGCGCCGGGGCTTACGCTTGTGCACGGAGGCGAGATCGCATTAAGCGATGCACAGCGTGCCGCGTTCAGGCGCGCAGTCGAACGGGTGGGGGTCCTCAGGAAGGTAAGTCCCGGAGGCTCCGCCTCAAACACCTGCCATGTCCTCTCCCTCATGGGTTACCAGGTCGGTCTGGCAGGAGCGGTCGGGCGCGACTCACCCGGCGATACATACCTGGAGCAGGTCAAGGGGGTCGATACGGGCAGCGTCGCGAGGAAGGGGAGAACAGGACTCGCGTACATAATAAACAGCGAGGAGAGGGACCGGTCGATAGTGGTGTTTCCGGGAAGCGGCCACGACCTCTCCGACGAAGACCTGGACCGGGAAAGGCTTGGGGCGGCCCGATGGATACACATGACCTCGCTTGTCTCTCGCCGCGGCCTGGAGGCACAGATGAAGCTGAAGCACGACCTCCGGGGCAAGGTCTCCTTCAGCGTTGACCCGGGGGAAATTTACGCCGCCATGGGGAGCGATATTTTTCCGCTCATCAAAGGTACGGATGTGCTCTTCGCCTCGAAAAGGGAAATCGAGCTGCTCTTCGGATGCGACCAGGATGAGGCGATTGGGCAGGCCCTGGCCTTTGCGGAAGTCATCGTCCTCAAAGAGGGAAAGGAGGGGGCCTCGCTTTTCACGAAAGGCTTTTCCTGCCATGCCGGGACGGAAGCCGTTGATGCCGTGGACAACACAGGGGCCGGCGACGTGTTGAACGGCGTTTTTCTCGGCCTCCTTCTGCGGGGTATCGACCAGGCCCTCGCATTGCGGGTGGCAGTGGCGGCTGCAACGTCCAGCGTGAAAGCCTACGGCAGGGACGCGTACCCGGACAGACAACAGATAGAGGTACTTTATGAGGATATGCTGGTTCACCACGGGAAGGGATTTTGAGGCGGTGACGCTCTTTACCGACGTCATCGGGGCAATCGACTCAGGGGCGATCGAGGGCAGCGTCGCGGCCCTCTTCCTCAACAGGGAGAGGCGCGAGTCCGAAACTTCGGACATCATTATCGCCCGCGCCGAGGAACGGTCTATCCCCGTGGAAACCCTCAGCACGAAGAGGTTTCTCGAGCAGCGGGGCCTAGGCCTCGGGGCAGGCAGGGGCCTCTTTGACGCGGAAGTTTACTCGCGGATCAAGAAGTTCGATTTTGACGTCATTTTCCTCGCGGGCTATATGCTTATTCTCTCTCCCGTCCTCTTCGACGCCTTCCCTGTGCTCAATCTGCATCCTTCACTGCCCGGGGCCTACAAGGGGCGGTGGGAGGACGTGATAAACCACACCATCGACGACGGGAAGCGCGAATTCGGGGCGATGGTCCATATGGCAGAAGCCGGCCTCGACGAAGGCGCGCCCATCACCTTTGTCCGCGCCGTATTGTCAGGGCCGGTGGCCGATGACCTCTACAGGCGGACAGCAGAAGGGGACAAAGGGGCCAGGGCCGCACTTTTCCGCATGATACGGGAAAAAGAATTCGGGATAGAGACGCCCCTGATCATCCAGACCCTTTCCCTCCTGTCGAAAGGCGTCATAGAGATAAGGGGCACATCGGTCTTTTTCGAGGGGAAGCCGGCCCAGGGAGGGGTCGATATTACGGCGGAGGTGCAAAGGTGGCCGGCCACGCGTACATAACGGACTGTGAGGGACCTGTATCGAAGAACGATAACGCCTACGAGATAGCGGAAGCCTTCTTGCAGGACGGGGGCCGTTTTTTTGCGCTTCTGTCGAAATTCGATGACTACCTGGGCGACATCGAGAAGACGACGGGCTACCGGTACGGAAGCACCCTCAAGTATATACTGCCCTTCCTCAAGGCGGCGGGTCTGACCGACCGCGAGGCGACAGAGTTCTCCGCCGGGCATGTGACCATAATGAACGGCGTGGGAGGGGCATTCAGCCGGATCAATAAAGCCATGCCCATCTACATGGTAAGCACGAGCTACGTCCACTATATTGAGGCGGTATGCCGGTACCTCAACCTCTCCATGGACTCCGTCTATTGCACAAGGCTATCCTTCGACGGCTATCATATGGGGGATGAGGAGAAACAGACGGTGAAGGATTACTTCCGAAGGTTCCTCGGGCTCCCCCCGATCTCCTGGGACGATGCCGGCGGTCTCGACGATGCCTCGGCCCGGGCGATTCGTGGTCCTGAAAGACTTTTTTTTCTCGGTCCTTCCTTCCATGCCTGTCTGGCGATGGGTCGAGCCGGTCTTGCCCATCGGGGGAGAGGGCAAGGCGCAGGCGGTGGCTCATATCGTCACAAGGGGCGCCGTTTCGATGAAAGACGTGATATACGTCGGCGACAGCATCACCGATGTGGCCGCCCTCGATCTGGTGCGGCGCGAGGGCGGGTTGTCGGTCAGCTTTAACGGCAACGGGTATGCGATCGCGAGCGCGGAATATAGTGTGGTGGCTCGCAGCGCCTCCGTGCTCGGGACGATTGCGGAAACCTTTCGCGAGGGCGGCAAGGGGCATATACGGACGGGCGATTACGAAGAGGGTGCGCAGGTTTTCAAGAGGGATTCGATTGATCCGGCTTACGTGACGGCCTTGAGCGAAAGGACCCGGAAGGAGGTGCGGGGCCGGGCCATAGGTGAGCTTGGATGAAAACCCTCCTCGCCGTGCTCCTCGTGCTTCTGCTCGGCGCACAGGCCCACGCTGCGGGACACAACATCGTTTTCTATCAGATCGGCGAAAGCGGGCAGCAGGCGTGGACGCTCCTGAAGGCGTATTTCGAAGGCAAGGGCTATGGCGTCACTATTGTCCAGGGTGAAACGGTTATCGAGAAGCACGTCGAAAAGATAAACAGGATCAACCGCGGCCGGGGGAGCATTTTTCTTGCCATGGAGTTAATCCCGGCCGAGAAGAGCCGCGTGATGGTGGCGGAGTCGGACGCCAAGAGCGGGGAAGGCCGCATCCTCGCGATTGACGAGATACCGGCCCGGTTCGCCCAGGAGTCTGACAGGCTCGCTGCAGACGTCGCCGCGCCCTTCAACGTCAAGGTAAAACATCTCCCGCTCTTCCCCCTGCTTGGCGTCACCATGCCCGGGATCGTGATAAAGCTGGAATTCAGCGAGGAGCAGGCTTTCTTGGGGATGATATCAAAAGTCTATACGGGAGTGGAAACATATTTTGCAGGAAGGACAAACAAAGATGAGAAATAATGGCAGGCCGAACGACAAGATCAGGGATCTCAAGATCAGCAGGAATTTTCTCCGGTATCCGGACGGATCGGTACTCGTCGAAATGGGCGAGACAAAGGTTATCTGCGGGGTGAGCATCGAGGAGAAAGTCCCGCCTTTTCTCAGGAATTCAGGAAAAGGATGGCTTACGGCCGAATATTCCATGCTCCCCAGGGCCACCCCTTCCCGCACGATCCGGGAATCTTCTACGGGCAGGGTGGGCGGCAGGACCCACGAGATTCAGCGGCTCATAGGCAGGGCGCTCAGAGCGGTGGTAAACCTCGACGTCATCGGCGAGCGGACAATCTGGGTCGACTGTGACGTGATCCAGGCGGACGGCGGTACGAGGACCGCAAGCATCACAGGCGCCTTTGTGGCACTCGTGGAGGCGCTGTGGAACCTGAAAAAAAGAGGCGTCATCCAAAAAATCCCTTTGCGTGATTCCGTTGCCGCCGTGAGCTGCGGCATCGTGAACGGGACCTCTCTTCTCGACCTCGCTTACGCGGAGGACTCGATTGCCGACGTGGACATGAATTTTGTCATGACAGGCAAGGGCATGCTTATCGAGGTGCAGGGCACGGCGGAAAAAGCGCCTTTTTCGAAAGAGCTTTTTGACGTGATGTACGAGTACTCCGCGAAAGGTATCGCAGAGATCACCCGTGCTCAGAAAGCGGCCCTCGGTCCCCTTTTCCCTCTCCCTTAGGCATACCCGGGAAAAAGGTGAATGGACGTGATTATCGTGGCAACTGCCAACAAAGGCAAGTTTGAGGAAATCAGAAAGTGCCTTGCAGGTACGTTCGACACGTTTTTATCCCTCGCCGATTTTGATGAAAAGATAGAAGTGGCCGAGGACCAGCAGACCTATTATGGGAATGCCTGGAAAAAGGCGAGGAAGGTCGGCAACCGGTTCGGTATCGCTACACTCGCCGATGATTCGGGGCTGGAGGTGGAAGCGCTCCAGGGCAGGCCCGGCATCGAATCTGCACGGTACGGAGCGAGCGATCGGGAGAGGGTGGACAGGCTTCTCAGGGAGCTGGCCGGGGTGCCCCCTGAAGGGCGCACGGCCCTTTTCAGGGCTTACCTTGTCTATTATCTCCCTGACGTGGGACAGGCATTCATGTTCTATGGGGGCCTCAGGGGATATATCGGTCTTGAAAGGAGAGGGGAGGGGGGGTTCGGCTACGATCCCGTGTTCATGCTGCCCGATTCCGGCAAGGCCCTCGCCGAGCTGAGCCGGGAGGAGAAGAACAGCATTAGCCATAGGGGGCAGGCGCTGGCGCGCTTCAAAAAGTTCCTGAGCGCGTGAAGCAGCCGGCCGGACGACGGCGTGGGAGGACCGCGATCTGCGGCGCCCTGCTCGCCGCGTGACCTCCGACGTTGCGACCCAGCAAAGTAATTATGGAGCTGGTGCGACCCAGCAAGGCAATATGGAACTGGGTACCCCGCCTGTCGCCCATGTACGCCTCCGGTCTGCACGGCTCACAGTGCATCCCGGGTACCCGCTTGCGGGTGATGAAGCATTTCCTCACACGCCGTCGTCCACCCGATCCGGCATCGAGTACAACTCATGATCGATGCCGGAAGGTAGCCTGCGGGAAACCATTTCTCAGAACAATGATTCTGCGTGGTCGAGCGAAGCTTTGGAGAGACGATGCTCAATTCCTCTCGTGCTTCCTGAAATGATTTTTCCATACTGTCTAAGAACCTTCAATGGTACAATTCGTAATGTTGAGAGTTCTTGGGCCAATAGAGGGCACGAGTGCCGACTTTATGCGGCGGGGAGATGACCATGCGTGATTTGTGGTACGGGGATAAACGCGATATTGTGAAATGGGGCGCCATCCGTTTCCTCGCTGGGAGACACGGCATCCGTACGGTGTTGCAGGTCGCTTTCTATCGTCCATACACGTTGAGAATCAACGAAGCCGAGGTGGAGTTGCCTCAGGACGTTTTCGAACATTTCGTCCGAGACCTTGACGATGTTAAACGATTGGGGAAGAAAACGGGACTGACGATAGATATTCACAAAGATGAGTTTCCGCCGCCTTCAGGGCGTGCTACCTATTTTCTTGAAGTTGTGGGGAAGATCAATAAATATAAGTGTCCTATCATCGTACTATTAGACCCGGATACAGGGATTGCACCCATGAACTGTACGCCTGAACACGTGAGTCCAGAGGAAATACAAACCGTTCTAAACGCAATGAGGCCGGGTGATTTGCTGGTTTTCTACCAGCATAAGCGGCAAGGGGACAATAAGAAGTGGCGGGACGCTATGAAGAAAGAATTTACCAGCGCGGTCGGCGGAAACTGTGTAGAAGTTATTTATTCTAACGATATTGCCCATGATGTAGTCTTCTTCGCGGTTCAGTTGAAGAAATGGCGCGAGGCCCTCACGTCAGGCGAAAGCGTTCAGACCCCGGCAGAGCAATCCAAGGCAGTCAATGCGAAGGACGTCACGATTATGAACCCGGAAGGACTTACGGCACGCGAAGTCAAAGGTAGACGGGTGGTTTGTCCAGCCTGTCACGCGAAGGTATTCAAAAAGTGGCCCATGGGATGGGATGGTCATGCTGGTTTCAAATGTCCAGGAACTCACGGCGACAGCAAAGAAGAGAAACAGGCAAACTTCAGACAACAATTCGCTCATCTCTTTCTGTCGTAATGTTCAGTTATTGGCGCGAATTGAACTCGGCGCCTTGTAGGTGCTAAATGGTGAGGCACTGAGCGGTTTGATCGGTTCAGATGTGAGAGCCGGCTCTCACGGATGAGTTTTTGAGAACATGTCCGACTCTAATCCCAACAGCCGCGCCGCGTTGGAAAAACAGACTTTTTCCTTGTCGCTTTCTGTGAGGAACGGCAATTGTAGAAGACACTGAAGTTCTTCCCTCTGATCTGTCCATGGACTGTCCGATGCGAACAGCAGCCGTTCTGCCGGATGTTCCTTGAGGAAGCGTTCCCGGAATGTCTCGGGCATCTTGCGCAGTACAAAGGATGTGTCTAAGTAGAGGTTTCGCCCCAGTAAATGTAGCGCCGTATCCTCGTAAACCTCTTCTCCTCCCAAGTGGGCGACAATCATGCAGAGTTCCGGAACGGCCTTGTGAACGGCAGCTAGACGCTTTGGCGTTGCATGGACGGGGTGGGGAAGCCCCCGATCCATCCCGGCATGGAAGAGAATGAACATGCCTTCTGCCGCTACCGCTTCATACAAGGGATACATACGGGGATCATCAACAAAAAAATCCTGATAATCAGGGTGAAATTTGAAGCCCCGAAACCCTTTTCGCCTCAGCATCTTCATCTGCTCGAAGTTCAGGGGATCGGCCGGGTGCATGGCGGCCAGTGTTTCAATGCCAGGTTGCCGAATGGCTGTTAACCATCGTTGCATAGAGGTAACCTGTTCCGGCTTCGTCGCTACAGCCGCTACGACGGAAAGATCAATCCCGGCAGATGCCATGGACCTTTTGAGCCCCGCCAGGGTGCCATCCGCGTAAGCATCAATCCCTGACCGCTGACAAACTTCCCTGACCGTTTTAGGGGCTATACGATCAGGGTAAACGTGAGTGTGGAAATCGATCTTCACCGTGTGATTTCTCTACACCATTCCATTCTTCTTTTCAAGACATAATCATATCCACACGCTTGATCCCCGTTGCTTTCCCTGGGGTTGGTTTCTCACCTCCCCTCTTTGTTGTTTCAAGTTGAAAGAGGTTTATTTTCTTTGTATCTTGGCGTGTCGGCTTGGGTTGCATCGTCCGGACACAGAGAAACATCACAAGTCAAGTTGGCTGTGCGAACCTAGGCGTACCAGATCAAGATGCTGGTTGTCGGGTTTGCGGTAAATCAGGATGAGATCGGGCATGATGTGGCAGTCGCGATGGTCGGCCCATTCACCAAGAAGCGGATGATCAACGTTAGTGGAGGGCAGGGGCATATCAGCGGCGAGCAAATTCACAACTTTCATCAGGGCGGCATCGATGATCTTGCGGTGTTTCCCTGATTTTTCGCGTCTGTAGTCGCGCTTAAAACGTCCTGTCGGTCTAATCGTCCGCATTTAAACTCGCGAGCAGTTCATCAGCATGGCCAGACCACACAAACTCCCCGCGCCGCGCGGCTCTCATAGCCTCAATGGTTTCGTCATTGGGAACAAGGGGATCAAAAGGCAAGACCTTTTCCTTCGCGATGCGAATCATCATCATGCGGAAAGCATCGGAAACGGTAAGCCCGATAGAAGCAAGCACCGCCTCGGCTTCGGCTTTGATGTGCTTGTCAATACGCGCACGGACAACTGAGTTTATAGCCATATGCAGTTACCTCCTATTGAGCTACAGTGTAGCTCACAAGAGACATAAAGTCAAGCAGGGGTTTGGTTGCGGGATTCCCCGCGATAGCTCCCATGAGAATTAGTTTCCGACATTCCTCAAATTCCGGCATCGATCAAGGTTGTGCTCGATGCCGGATCGGGTGGACGACGGCGTGTTGAGAATCGATGAGATGTGGATGCATTGTGAGCCGTGTAGGCCGGAGGCGTACTGCCGTACGTCGGAGGGCACACGGCGAGCAGGGCGGCGCAGATCGCGATTCTCAACACGCCGTTGGCCGGCCGACCGACAAGAAGAAGAAACGCTCTACGCCGACCTGCTGCCCACGACCGGGTTGGACAATGTGCCGATGTCCTGGATAGTGCACTCCACCGTCTGCCCTGCCTTCAGGAATACCGGCGGCGTCCTCGCGTAGCCCACGCCTTCCGGCGTACCGGTCATAATCACCGTGCCGGGGAGCAGCGCCATGCACCGCGACAGGTACGCGACAATCCGTCTACACGGGAAGATCATGTTCGATGTGTTGGATGACTGCATAAGCACGCCGTCCACGCGGCACGAGATATCCAGGTTGTCGCCGTCGAGGTCCGTCTCGATAACGGGTCCCAGCGGGCAGAAGGTATCGTAGCTCTTTCCCCTGGCCCATTGGCCATCCTTGAACTGGGCCGCCCGGTTCGATACATCGTTTCCGACCGTGTAGCCGAGGACCGCTTTGGGGACCTGCTCTTCCGTGATGTGCTTTACTCGTGTGCCGATCACGATCGCGAGCTCGGCTTCGAAGTCGATGCTGTCCTGAAAGGCTTCCGGAAGCACGATAGGATCGTTCGGTCCGCAGACAGAGGTGGTGGCTTTTAGGAATATGAGAGGCGCGGGCGGGTAGTGGACGCCCGCCTCGTCCGCATGCTTCTTGTAATTGAGGCCGAGGCAAATAATGTTGGGCGGGGAGACGGGTGCAAGGAGCGTGACCGAGCCGGCGCTCACGGCGTGAGGCGTCCTTACGAGCCCAGTGAAGGGGTCTCCATTGCAGAGGTAGATAAGGTTATCTTCGATAATGCCGTACTCTGTTTGTCCGCTACGCAAGAACCGTACGATCTTCATATAATCTCCCGTGTCTAGTCAATTGTGAGGGTGCTGGGCGCTGAGCCCGCGAATCTCCGAGCGAAGCGAGCTGAGGGGGGAGGCTCTGCGAGCTTGCTCGTGGAGGGGGCGCTGAGCCCGCGAATCTCCGAGCGAAGCGAGCTGAGGGGGGAGGCTCTGCGAGCTTGCTCGTGGAGGGGGCGCTGAGCCCCACTCATGTGTCGCGGCCGAAGCGCCGATGCACCAGAAACCATTCATCCGGCCTCTCCGTCACTATCTCTTCCAGGAAGGCGTTTATCTGTCTCGCATTCCTGTAAATCAGCTCATTGAGGGGCGCACCTTTACGCTCTATGCGGAGCGGCTCGTTATAGACTATTGTATACCGGAGGAAGCCGTCTCTTCTGGCATAGATGGGGACAATAGGCGCCCCTGTCTTCATCGCTATGGCAACGATGCCTTTCGAGGTGGGCACCTTTTGCCCGAAAAGCTCCACCCATACGGCTTTTGACCTCTTTTCCCTTTGGTCGCCCAGGAACGCGACCACATGGTTTTCTCTCAGCAGCCGGACCACATCGCGGGCAGTTTCCTTGTTGGGGATAATGGTGAGACCCGTCGACGCGCGAAGCCGGTTGAGAAAACCGTTCAAGGCAGCGTGCCCCTTGAGCGGTCGGGCAAGGGCAACGATGTCCCGCTTAAGGAGGAAAGACGCGACGCCGGTTATTTCCCAGTTTGAATAGTGGAACCCGAGGGCAAGGATGCCCTGGTTCGCCTGAAGCACCGCGTCCACATCCCCCCTTTTTTCCAGCCGAAACCGTTTGTCGTACTCTTCTTTTGGCACAAACGGAAAAAGCAGGGTTTCAAGGACGTTGACCCCCAGTTTCTCGAAACAGCTTCGGGCCACGGATTCGGCCTGAAGCGGGGAAAGAGCGGGTGCTATCCTCCTGGCGTTATCGATCGCAACCCCGCGCCTTTTGCCGAGAAAAAGAAAGCCGAGCCTGCCCAGCATCACGCCTGTCAGACTGCAAGCCTTTTCAGGGAGTATGCGCAAGAATTGCTGAAATGTTTTTATGAAGCAGATGAGTAACAGATCGACCATGTACCGTCTTGCTACTCCTTGATGGGTATGGCCTCATCAATGAGCATTATCGGTATGTCATCCTTTATCTGGTAGAGGAGCTTGCACGTGTCGCAGATGAGACCGGTTCCCGAGTCGTTCAACCTGATATCTCCCTTGCACTTCGGACAGCAGAGAATGTCAAGCAGCTCCTTTTTTATCGGCATGGGCTCCTCCGGTAAAACACCCTTTTATGATTCGTTATCCCTGTTGTTCTTTTTCATCGCAGGCTCCAGAAGGTCTCCGAGGGTTGAAAAAGCACGCGTCTCCTCCCGGGAGAACGTACTGACCTCTTTTTTCTCCTCGACCTTTTTCAGTGCCTTCGTCGAAAGGCCTATCCTCTTCTCCTTCTCATCGACGTTGATGACCATAGCCCTCACCACGTCATCGATGTTGAAAAGCTCCGAGGGGTGCTTCCCCTTACCGTTGTCGATCTCGGAGAGATGGATCAGTCCTTCGATACCCTCTTCAATCTCAACGAATACACCGAAATCCGTGATGCTCGTCACGTAGCCCTCAACCGTGTCGCCGACGTGATACCGCTCGAGCAGTCCCTTCCACGGGTCTTCCTTGAGCCTCTTTATGCTTAGGGAAAACTTCTTCTGCTCCGCGTCGATATTGAGCACCAGGGCATCCACGCCGGCCCCTTTCGTGAAGGAATCGGCAACCACGTTCTTTCTTCGGGACCAGGAGATTTCCGATACATGAACGAGTCCGTCTATGCCGTCCTCCATCCCTATAAAAAGTCCGAAATCCGTGAAGTTTTTCACCTTGCCCCGAACGACCGATCCGGGGGGATATTTTTCCGCAAGTTCCTTCCATGGGTCCGGTTTCAATTGCTTCAGCCCCAAAGAGACCCTTTTCTTCTCCATATCTATATCCAGGACTTGCAGCTCCAGCATGTCACCCTTTGAAACGAGCTTGGACGGGTTTCGCACCTTCTTGTCCCAACTCATCTCGCTCACATGGAGGAGGCCCTCGAGGCCGGGCTCCAGCTCGACGAATACGCCGTATTCGACGATGCCGACTGCCTTGCCCTTGACACGCGACCCTATGGGATACTTCTCATCGACATGTGCCCAGGGGTCGCCCTTGAGGTCTTTGATACTGACCGACACCTTGTGCTTCTCCTGGTCGATGGCCATCACCTTGACCTTTATCTCATCGCCCAGCTTCAGGAACTCTTTCGGATGGGTGATCCTGCCCCAGGTAATGTCGTTGACGTAGAGAAAACCGTCAACGCCGCCGAGGTCGATGAAGGCCCCATAGTCGGTAATACTCTTGACAAAACCGTAGATAACCTGCCCTTCCTTCACGTTACTCCAGAACTCTTTCCTCTTACGCTCCTTCTCCTCTTCGAGGAGCATACGTCTGGAGACGATGACATTTGCCTTTTTCTGGTTGACCTTGATGACCTTGTACTTGAGATGACGTCCTATAAAAGAAGCCGGGTTTTTTACCGGCTTGATATCTACCTGAGATATGGGCAGAAAGGCACTCACCCCTATGTCGACGATGAAACCGCCCTTCACCTCGGAAACCACCGCGCCTTCCACGGGCGTCCCTTCTTCCAGCGATTTATCGATCATCTGCCAGAGCTTGATGCCGTCTACCCGCTCTTTCGAGAGCATGAGAAGCCCGTCTTTCACTTCCCTGCCCATCACCATGATGTCCACCTCGTCGCCGACATGCACGGTAGGCGCCCCGGATTTGTCCAGAAATTCGCTCAAGGGCGCCCTGCCCTCAGACTTGAGCCCCACGTCGACGATAACGGAGTCACCGGTTATATCGATCACTGTACCCCTTATGATATTCCCTTCCTGAAGGTTTCTCATAGAGGTTTCATAAAGTTCCTCCATCTCTTCTTCTGTTGTTTTATCTTTTTGTGTGCTGGTATCAACCGTCTCTACCATGCATTCCCCCTAAAGATTATTTACGCGCCTCTCCACTCTGTCTATTATTACATCAGGGGTCGATGCTCCCCCCGCTATACCTACTCTCTGCACGCCTTTGAACCATTCCGGCTGAATTTCATCTTCGGCTTCTATGTGATACGTCCGCGGTTGTATCCGCTTGACTACTGTATACAACTTCGTCGTATTGGAGCTGTTCCTGCCGCCTACGATCAACATCGCTCCAACCTGCCCTGCCAGTTCGGTCGCCTCATCCCTCCTCACCTTTGTGCTCTCGCAGATGGTGTCGTAAATCCTTAGCTCTTTCGTGCCATCCATCAGCGATCTCACTACCTCCCAAAACGTCTCCCGGTCTAACGTGGTCTGGCTTACTACACCGATTTTTTTGGCTGCAATAGAGAACGAATTGTGCAATACAATACCATCGTTTCCCAAATAACTCAACACACTTTTTACTTCCGGATGGCGCTCGTCTCCTGCAATCACCACCTTGTAACCGTTCTTGCGGAGATAAAGGGCGCACTTCCTGACCCTCTTCACAAAAGGGCATGTCGTGTCGATTGCCTCCAGGCCCTTCGCCCGTATATACTCTTCTTCTTCCTTCATGATGCCGTGGGATCTGAACGCCACGACCCCCTTTTCGAGCCTCGATACGTCGTCTATGGGTTCAATTCCCTTTTCCCTGAGCATCTCCACCATCTGCGGGTTATGGAGGAGGGGACCGAGGGTATAGATTGTTTCTTTTCTGCCCTCAGCCTCTTTCAGCACCCTTGACACGGCCCGGTTGACTCCGAAACATAACCCGATATGCCTGGTCTTGACCACTTCCATCATGTCAGCGCCTCATCCACCCGCGCCTTCAAGGCATCTACCACGTCGTCGATAGTCTTGCCCGTCGTGTCCACGTACACCGCGTCTTTTGGCCGGACGAGGGGAGCGATATCCCGTTCCGAATCCGCCCTGTCCCTCCGCTCCATCTCATCTCTCACCTTCGCGATGTCTTCATGGGGATAAACGGCCGCAAGCTCAACGTGTCTTCTTCTCGCCCGTTCGGCGAAATCGGCATCCAGATAGACCTTTACGTCGGCGTCGGGGAAGACGACGGAACCCGTATCCCTTCCTTCGGCCACGATTCCACCGGTTTTCCCGCACTCCCGTTGCATCTGCGTCAGGTAGGCCCTGACCCTGGGGTCCTGTGAAAGGGCGGACGCGAGGAGGGCGATGTCGGGCGTCCTTATCCGCTCCGAGATGTCCTCCCCTTCGAGGGAAACGGCGGTCGTCGCGTCGAATGAAAATTTGAGTGAAAGGCCGGCAAGGAACGTGTCGAGGTCCGCCGGTTTCTGCCTTGAATAGGCATAGGCCACGGCACGATACATGGCGCCCGTGTCGAGGTATCCATAGCCTATCGCAGACGCAAGCCTCTTCGCTACCGTGCTCTTGCCGGCGCCGCCCGGCCCATCAATCGTGATGACCAGACCCTTCGTCTTCAGGCCAGCAACCTCGTCAGCGCCTCGATGAACATCCTGTTCTCATCCATGGTCCCTACCGTCACCCTTATGTACTCTCCCAGGTTGTAGCCACCGAGCCACCGCACCAGGATTTTTTTCTCGAAGAGCCGGTGAGTCAGGGCTTCCGCATCGGGTCCGATCTTGATAAGCACGAAATTTGCCTCTGAGGGAAGCACATCCAGCCCGAGCGTTCTTAGGGCGCCGTAGAAGTATTCTTTTCCTTTCCGGTTGTTCCCGAGCACTTCACTCAAGTGGCGCTCGTCGCTCAATGCGGCCCTGGCGGCGATAAGCGCCATCACGTTGACGCTGAAAGGCTGCTTGGTCCTCTCGAAGAATGAGACGAGCGACTCTTCCGCTATCCCGTATCCGACGCGCAGTCCGGCCAGCCCGTAGGCCTTTGAAAAAGTCCTCAATACGAACACCGGGTATTGATCGATATAGCTGACAGACCGGGGAAACAGGCTGCTCTCCGCGAATTCCGCGTAGGCCTCGTCGACTACGACGAGCACCTCGGGCGGCAATGATCCGAGGAATGCGGCGAAGGCCTCGTCATTGAAGATCGTGCCTGTCGGATTATTGGGATTGCAGAGGAAAATCACCCTGGTTTTCCCGTTGATCGCTTTTGCCACACGCCGCAGGTCAATATGCAGCGAGTCGAGGGGCGCCGACACGACATCGTAGCCGTAAATAGTGGCGGCAATGCGATAGAAGGCGAAACTAGGCTCGGTCACCAGCACTTCTGTCCGGCCATCCAGTTTCATGGCCCTCAAGGCCGTCTCGATCATCTCGTTGGAACCATTGCCGATGAGCACATTCTGTGGCTTAAGCCCATATTTTAGGGCCAGAAGTCCTTTTAGCCCGGACTCGCTCTCCGGGTACCTGTTCACCTCAGAAAGGGCGCCGGTAATATCCTCGATTACGCGGCTAGACGGTTGGTAGGGGTTCTCGTTGGATGAAAGGCGCACCCAATCCCCGCCCGCCCCGTACAGGGCCGCTTTCGGGTAGAAGGGTATTCTTTGTATCGAAGGGTCTATGGAAAGCTTCATCGACGCGCCTCTATGGCCCTCTTCACCAGATCGACCGCATGTTGCTGCATGAGGGCAAAATCATCCGCTGTGAGCCCCGCCCCCGTCACGATCCGCCTTGCCTCCTCCTCGGAAGTGAGATCGGATGGGCCGTGGGAATCGGTGTTGTAGATCAGGGGAGCCCCGCATTTACGGGCAATCATGGCCACATAGCCGTTTGCCAGGCAATGACCCCTCCGGCTGCTGATTTCCAGGAGGACTTTTCTTTCCCCGGCCAGCCTCGCATCGTCTTCGGTGATGAGGCCCGGATGGGCGAGTATGTCGGCACCCGCGAGGATCGCCTCATGGTTTGTCCCCTCTTCCACAGGTTCTGCCAGGGTTTCACCATGGACCACCACATACATGGCGCCGAGCCTTCTGGCCTCCAGGGTCAGCTCGGCGATGAGGCTCTTCGGCACGTGGGTGATCTCGATGCCCGGAATAACGGTAATGTTCCGGTAATGCTCCATCTTGTCACGCACTTTCAGGAGTGACGCGATGATCGACGCAAGGTTGGAGGGATCGGCGTGGTCGGAGATGCCGATTATCCTGTAGCCCTTTACATGCGCCCTTCTTACCAATTCCGATGGGATAAGCTCGCCGTCACTCAGGATCGAATGGGTGTGGAGGTCTATCATGCCGATGCCTCCCAGATTACATCTTATACTTGCCGAAATCATCGGGTGACAGATTTTCCAGGATCTCCTCCCACTCGCCCGTGTCCACGACCACCTTGTCCTCTTTTTTTGAGAACTCGACCTTAGCCGATTTCTTGATCACGGTTTCATCAACGAATATGGAGGCGCCGACCCGGAGCGCCAGGGCTATGGCGTCGGAAGGCCGCGCGTCTACGACCAGCCTTTTCTTTTCGACCTCCAGATGGATCATTGCGTAATAGGTATTGTCTTTCAAGTCATTGATTTCTATCTTGACGACTTTGACGTCCAGGTGGTCCAGAACGCTTTTGAGGAGGTCATGGGTCATGGGTCTCGGTGTCTGCACGTTCTCAAGGGCAGTCGCAATGCTTGACGCTTCCAGCAACCCGATCCAGATAGGCAAAACCTCTTTCTCTTCCAGGTCCTTCAGGATCACAATCGGTGTATTCGTGAAGGGGTCGACGGTAATGCCTGCGACTTTCATTTCCTTCAACATAATTATGCCTCCTTCAATTTCGGCTCTGCGCCGCGAAGGGAATTGGCGTATCCCTTCACGATCTCCAGCTCTACCAGCCTGCCAACCATGGATGCGGGGCCCCGGAAATTGACGATCCGTTTTGTCCTTGTCCTTCCCGCCAATTCTTCGGGCGAGTTCTTGCTCGCCCCCTCCACCAGCACCTCGGTCCTGGAGCCCTCCAGCTTTTTGAATTTTTCGCGGGTGATCTCTTTTTGCACCGCTTGCAGCTCCTGCAAACGCCCGCGAGCAATATCCGCCGGCACAATATGGGGCAGTTGCGAGGCCCCTGTGGCCGGGCGCGGCGAAAAACAGAAGGAGAAGACGCCATCGAAACCTACCCGCTCCACGAGTTCCATGGTAGCCCTAAAATCCTCCTCATCCTCTCCCGGGAAGCCAACGATACAGTCGGCGGTGATGGCAATATCCCCGCACCTGCGCTTCAGCCTCTCAAGCTTCTCCATGTACTCTTCCGCGGTGTAGCCCCTGTTCATGAGGCGCAGTATCTTGTTTGAGCCCGACTGGAAGGGGAGATGGATGTGCTCGCACAGTTTCGCCAGGCTTCCAAAGCAGTCGATCAGCTCATCGGAGAGGTCCTTCGGATGGGAAGTGACGAAACGTACCCTTTCTATGCCCGCGATCCCGTTGATGCTTTTCAGGAGGTCCGGGAAGGAACAATCGTCCGCTCCCTTGTTGTAGGAGTTCACGTTCTGACCAAGGAGCGATACTTCCCTCACGCCCGTTGACACAAGCTCACGTATCTCTTCGAGTATATCCGCGCTCGGCCTGCTCAACTCTGCGCCCCCTCACATAGGGGACAACGCAATAACTGCAGAAGTTATTGCATCCCTTCATTATTGTCACGTAGGCCTTTACCCGCAGACCTTTATTCCCCGGCCTTACGTAAAGAGAAGAGGGGAAGCCGTTTTCGGAAAAGTCGAAAAACCGCTCTCCCTTCAAGCCGGCCTTAACGGCCTCGCCCACCAGGTGTATGCCGGCAGGACCCAGGGAGAAGTCGATGAAAGGCAGACGCTCGGCCAGCGCCTCCTTCTCAAGCTGGGCGATGCAACCCATTACCCCGAGGAGAAGACCCTTCTTTTTTTTGAGGCGCCTGAGCCTGCCCATGAGACTGTAGAATTTCTGCTCGGCTTTCTCGCGGACACAGCACGTATTGACGATCACGATACCGGCCTGCTCTACGGCGCAGGCTGCCTCGAAACCGGCCGACTGGAGCAGGTGATCCACCTTCTCCATGTCGTGCTCGTTCATCTGGCATCCAAAGTTTTCGACGTAGTACCGCAACTGACCTCTCACTACCCTCCTGAGAATATGTCCTTGAACGCAGTCATGGTCACGTAGCTTGTGAGGTCCCACTGGAGAGGCGTAAGAGAAAGGTAATCCTGATCGACTGCGTGAAGATCGGTCCCCACGATTGGCTCGAATCCTTCACCATCCCCGCCGATCCAGTAGTACGCGCCGCCTCTCGGGTCAGTTCTCTCAATTATATTACCATTATATATCCTTTTTCCAAGGCTTGTCACCATAAAACCCTTAATCGCCTCATAGGGGATATTGGGAATATTCACGTTGAGGAACGTAGCCGGAGGGATGACCGCGTGCTGCATTTTCTCAATAATGTCAAGAACCGAGCGACACGCGTCGTGAAAGAGAAACGCGCTCCGTGCGTTAAGCGATACGGCCAGGGAGACAATCCCCACGAAGGCCCCTTCCTTTGCCGCCGCCACGGTGCCCGAGTAGCTCACATCCTGCCCCATATTCGGGCCTTTATTGATGCCCGAGATAACCATATCCGGTTTTTCCGGCAGCAGGACCCTGAGCGCGAGCAGCACGGAATCGGCGGGAGTGCCGTTCGTCGCGAATACATGATCGCCGAGCTCCTTGATGCGGAGCGGCTTGTGAAGGGTAATTGCATGGCCTATACACGTCCGCTCCGTATCGGGGGCAACAACCCATACGTCGGCCATCGGCGCAAGGGCTTTTTTCAGCGCCAGCAACCCCTCGGAATCTACGCCATCGTCATTTGAAAGGAGGATGAGCAAGAAGTGTCCACCAAAATACCAAAAAAAATCGGGGCGACTGGATTTGAACCAGCGGCCACCAGCACCCCATACTGGTGCGCTAACCAAACTGCGCTACGCCCCGACCCTTGATTTTCTATTATAAGCCATTTTTTCTAAATCCACAAGCGTGACAATCGGCAATTCCCGGTCACCTCCCGCTCCCGGCCTTTCTAATCGCCTGACTCTATTTGTTTCTGTCTCAGTGTGACTGCCTGCCTTCGTTTCTGCGCCTTTTCCTTCTCCTGCGAGCATTTCTCCGGTAGATGGAAAGTGTAATGGTCGAGTAGGAATAGGGTATATATATATTATTAATAATGTACAGTGGCACTATTCTTGTTTTGTAGGCTTGTATGAGGGATGCAAGAGTCATAAGTTTCCACTACGCCGGCGTGAATCAGGAAATAGACAATCATTGTGTGCATGGGGCGCCAAAGTAGCCGAAAACATTACAGAGGAGGATAGGGCATGTCGAGAAGTAAGATGAGAAGTATTCTTCCAAAAAGGGGTGACTTATCATGACCGGTGCAGAAACTATCTTACATACGGCAGCGGGTACGGGTGTGGACATCTGTTTTGCCAATGCGGGAACCACCGAATTGCCGGTGGTTGCAGCATTCGATAGGGTCAAGAGCATCCGTCCCGTGCTGGGGCTTTTTGAAGGCGTATGCACCGGCGCGGCCGACGGCTATGCACGGATGAAACAAAAACCTGCCCTGACCTTATTGCATCTCGGTCCGGGTCTTGCCAACGGTATCGCCAATCTCCACAATGCTAAACGCGCCCGATCTCCCATGCTGAATATCATCGGCCAACATGCTACGTGGCATCTTAATGCCGATCCTCCGCTGAATATGGATATAGCATCGCTGGCCCGGACCGTCTCCGGCTGGTATAGGCAGAGCACATCGGTGGAAGCGTTATCGCGTGACATGGCCGAGGGACTGGCCGCATCTCTTTACGGTCAAGTAGCAACGTTGGTTGTCCCTGCGGATCACCAGTGGGAAGAACATAAACCCGATAAAATTACGCTGCCGGAATTTGCTTTTGATCGGGTCGATGGGGCGACGATCGCCGACGCCCGTAAACTTCTCAAAGAAGCAAAAAAACCGGCGCTCATTTTGGGCGGGCGAGCCCTGCGCAAACCGGGCCTGGCGGCGGCAGCCGGGATTCAGGCAAAGACAGGATGCGATCTCTTAAGGATCACCTTCCCTGCTTATGTTGACGCAGGCGTTGGCCTGCCTATATTAAAACCCATCCCCTATGTCCCGGGACAGGCGCAGGCATTCCTTGGCAATTACGACACATTAATTCTGGCCGGAACCAATGAGCCTGTGGCTTTTTTCGGCTACCGGGGTGGAAGAAGCTTTCTCCTCGACGATCAACAGCGCCATTCCAGAATTGATACGGATAGACAGGATGTTGCGGTCGTGCTGGAAGAACTGGCCCGGGCCCTGGACGCTGAAACCGGCAAGAACAAAATCGACTCGGTCCTTGCACGGTATGCCTTGCCGGAGCTGCCTTCGGGTAAATTAAATGCAGAAAAAATGTGCGCCACCATCGCCGCCCTGCAGCCGGAAGGTTGCATAGTTGTCGATGAAGGCGTCACATCGACGGCGCCTTACTATGGGTATGCGCCTTTTTTGAAACCCCATAGCCAGCTTAATGTAACAGGCGGGGCCATCGGCCAGGGAATACCCTTAGCGCTTGGGGCCGCACTTGCCCGTCCCGCCGATCAGGTAATAAACATTGAAGCCGACGGAAGCGCCATGTACACAATTCAGGGGCTCTGGTCTCAGGCCCGTGAAAAAGCGCATGTCATAACGGTTATCTGTTCGAACCGCAAATACCGCATAATAGAGCTCGAATGTCTGATGGCCGGATACAATTCCCTGGGAGCCGAAGCAGGAGCGCTGATGAGTCTCAAAAACCCGGCACTCGACTGGGTCGGCTTGAGCCGGGGCATGGGAGTACCTGCCGCCTCTGTCACGACGGCAGAGGAATTAGCCAGGGAACTCAAAGCTGCCCTGAAAGAATCAGGACCGCATTTGATCGAGGCAATACTGGAAGAATAAGGGTAGCAAGAGCATCGGTCCTGTATATGTTAGCACCGATTGTTGGCGTGAAGGGGTGGGGCAGGGTGTTCACGCGAAAGCCCTCTCTTTACCCGGCTACGAGAATGGAGTGGCGCTCGTAGCCGGGGACCTGTTCTTCGTCCGGACCCCTATGGGTGGGGGCCCTGTTGCGGAGCTGGCGGCGGTGGCCCATAGTTAGGCGGCAGGCCCATAGGCTGGCGGCGGCGGGGGCGGTGGCCCATAGGCTCGCACCGGCCGGACACCGGGTATCTGGTTTCCCTTCGCATACATACATTGCTGATAGGCGATGTCGTAGCGCCTCTGGAGCTGATACTCGGAAGAAGCGGCCGGACCGCTCGCGGCAGCGGTTCCGGTGAGGAGGCCGGCCCCCGCACCGATTGCAGCACCGGCACCCACGTTACCCGTAGCGGCACCTATGGCCGCACCGAGCCCGGCGCCTACCAGCGTTCCCACTACTGCTCCGGTGGCGAGGTTCTGATTGCCCGTCTGGCTTGGCGACGTTCCGCCTATCTGCTGCTCCGCCCATTGCCTGCACGCATAATCATCAGCCTGGAATACCTCAAAAGGCTTTCCAGGGCCCGGGTACACCGTGACGGTCGGGCCCGTGGGCATCGTTGCGCATCCCCCGAGCAGGGCCAGGGCCAGGAATATGAGAAAACATCGTGTCAGGTTCATCGTACCGGCCCTCCTCCCTGCTGTGGCGGCGGAGTCGGAACCACTCTCATCCACCCGCTCGGGCAGCTTGCGACGTACGGATAATAACCTTCCGGATCCTTGCAGTGGTACCAGTACTCCTGTTGCGGTTCGGCGTAAACCTGAGGCTGGGGAGGCTGGGTATAGGCATAGGGGTAAGGATAGCCACCATAGGGGTAAGGATAACCATAGTAGCGGTAAGGATAGCCATAGTAGGGGTAGGCAAGGGCAGCGCCGAGGGCGGCTCCGCCCCAAAAAGCGCCGTAACCCCAGCCCCAGCCGCCCCTATAGCCATACCAGCCCCTCGCATGGCCGGGCGTGGGTACGGCGAGGGATAAGACGATCAGCGCGAGCACGACAAAGATGATCCATTTTTTCATGCGGTCCTCCTTCGAGGCAGCTCGGTAAGCGGCGCATCCCGGTAGGTCGCATCCGGACCGACCTCCCGCCATGCGATTTCCGCCTCTTCCGACCATTATTATAACTCCCGCGAAGCTATTTGTCTAAGGAGAAGGGGCACGTGGCGTGAGCCCCTCTTTTTCCGGTCTTGGCGCGCCATGAGCCTAGGCTTTATATTTTTTGTAGAAAAGACGAAGGATTTCTGTTATTATCACAGGATCAAGGGTCCCATCGTCTAGGGGTTTAGGACGTCGGCCTCTCACGCCGGTAACGCGAGTTCGAATCTCGCTGGGACCATTTTTCTTGTAAAACAACGGTCTTACCCTTTAACTATCCTTTCATGCGTTGTTGTCCGGTGGTCCAGGAGGATTGCTATGATGCCCATTGCGCCCTTGATGATAGAGCACAGGCTTATTGAGCGTATGATCAAGGTGATGAGGAGCGAGGTCGAGACGATACACAAGACGGGAAGGCTGAGGCCCGAATTTATCGATCAGACAGCCGATTTCATCAGAATGTACGCTGATCGCTGCCACCATGGAAAGGAAGAGGATATTCTCTTCCAACTGCTCGCCCGGACCACCATTTCAGATCAGTATAGACAGATGATGGAAGATCTGAGGGAAGAGCACGTGCGGGCACGGGAGATGACGGCCCGACTCGTTGCGGCTAAGGATCGCCATCTCCTTGGCGACAGCACCGCCCTTGTCGACGTGGCGACAATTATGAAAGGACTTGTCGATTTTTACCCCCTACATATTGAAAAGGAGGACAGACGCTTCTTCATCCCCTGCATGGCGTATTTCAGCAGTCACGAGCAGGATGATATGCTGGAAGCATTCTGGGAGTTCGACAGAAGGCTGATCCACGAGAAGTACGGGTTGTTGGTTGAGAAGTTCGAGGGCAAGGGGTAAGGGTCGAGCGCGGCATCAAGGTGAAAGCAATCCGTGAGAAATTACGCCCTCTTCTTGCCCTAGGTCTCCTGCTCCCTCTTCTTGTCGTTATTTTCGCACACTTCGTCTGGGCAGGTGAAAACGACTCCGGCGCCAAGCCCTCCTGGCTCCCCCAGCTCCTAGGGCATCCAGTTCACCACCAACTACCAGAACACGCCCGGTTTCCACAGTCCCTACAAGGGGAGAACAGCTTCATCTTCGACCATAGCTTCAAGCAGGAGATGACCCGACACCTACGGCCTCTACCTCGGCTCTCAGGTCACGAAGTCTCTCCAGTTATATGCCGATTTCGAGATGTTCCGGGGTCGCGGTCTAGCTCAAACGGTCTCGGCCTTGGCGCCTATACGAACGCGGACGTCATCAGGGCAGGCCCGGCCAATCTGGGCCATGGTCCCTACCTTGCCCGCATGTATGCGCGCTACGTCATCCCCCTGTCGGGAGAGGTGGGTGAGTCCCTGACCCGAACATGGATCAGTTGCCCGGCCGCGAGCCTGTGGACCGCATCGAGATAAAAGGGGGCAAGCTCGCGCCCACGGACGATTTCGACCAGAACCGCTATGCGAATAACGGGAGGACCCAGTTCCTCAACTACGCCTTCCTCTTCAATACGGCCTGGGATTACGCCTCCGATACGAGGGGCTACACCATAGGCGCTTCCGTTGCCTTTGTCCACCCCACGTGGCGACTGATCATGGGGAGCTACCAGGTGCCGGATACGAGGAACGGCATCGACCTCGACGACGAGATCTACCATGCCCGGGGCGACAACGTCGAGCTGGACCTCGCGCCGGGTAAGCTTGGCACGGTCATCCGTCTCCTCGCCTTCCACAATGAGGGACGCATGGGCGACTACCGGGAGGCCATGGCCATCGGCAGCACCACCGGCACCGTGCCGAGCACGCTCGCCGACGAGCAGCCGGGACGCACCAAGTACGGCTTCGGTCTCAACGTCGAGCAGCCCCTCGCAAACAACGGGGAAACGGGCCTCTTCGCGCGAGCTCGGCTGGGCCAATGGCACCAATTCCGCCTGGTCCTACACGGAAGTGGACCGCCAGGCCAGTATGGGGCTGCAGGTGAGCGGGCGCAACTGGGGACGCACCGATGACGGTTTCGGCATCGCCGTTGCGGCAGAAGGGCTCACCGGCTCGCACAGGCATTACCTTGAAGAAGGGGGTATAGGCATGCTCATAGGCGACGGGGCCCTCAACTACGGGCTGGAGAAGGTATTCGAAGCCTATTACCGCATCCAGCTTGGCCGCTATGTGCAGCTCAGCCCCGATTTCCAGTACATAGAGAACCCAGGGTACAACCGCGACAGGGGTCCTGTGAAGGTCTACGGCATGCGGCTGCACATGAGCTACTAAAGGGGGTACGGTGATGCCCGCCCAAGGGGAATGCGCCCGGCACCTGCATTAGCCTTCATTTAAAGATGAATGTAGAGAAAGACTATACCCTAATCATGTAATAATTCACCCTTTGCTTTCCTTAACTTCCGGCTGCGATACGCGATGAAGGTAGCATGTATCGCGGAGTTGCAGACAGAAGAAATGTTCCCGGCCTTGCCGTGAAAGGAGACATGAGCCAGGGGCTCGAATATGTCGTCCGGGGGTACGCAGGTGAGCTCAGGTCCTTAAATGCCTTTACGGAACAGGATTTTCTTTCCCTGGGGCGATGTCTTGGCGATGCCCTTTCTGCGGTGGCGGCCATTTCCAAATCAGCGGCAGCAGTCGTGGAATTGGTCGCAAGCGACGAAATTGCGAGCGGCATAGAGAAGCTCCGCAAGTTGCTTGAGTCCGTGGATGACCATTTCAGACAATCAGACTCCAACCTGGAGCGTCGTTCCGGACCGTTGCGACAGATGCGGGATATGGTCGACAGGACTCATACGCCTTTGTCCGGCTTCAAAAGGATCGTGAAACATCTTCATATTCTGAGCGTTTCGACAAAGATAGAGAACGGCCGCATGGCCGATGACGACAGGAGTTTTGACCTGCTCGCGGAAAACGTGGAGCAGCTTTCAACGGTGATAGCGTCAAAGTCGGAGAAGATCACTGAAGGTCTGGCTTCTTTGCGCACGTCAGTAGAAGAGACTCTTTCGAAGATGGTCGCCGGCAAGAAATCAACGCAGGAACGAGCGCGGGAGATATTGGACAACCTGGTTACAGGCCTTTCGGTGCTTGTGGAAAAGCGTTCGTCATCATCGGCGTCCGCATCGAGGGTGGCCCATCATTCAGAAGAAGTGTCGGCAAGCATATCAGAGGTCATTTCATCCCTTCAGTTCCATGACATCACCCGTCAGCAGATCGAACATGTGGCGGACATGCTTGAGCAAGCAGCGGCCGAAGCCTCAGGTGGCGACGGTGACTCGACCATCAGGGAGATCATGGGAGACATCGGCGAGCTGCAGATTAACCAGCTCAGCCATGGGAGAGACGAACTGGTGTCGGCCATAAGCAGGGTAGTGGAACGTCTTCATCACATAGCCTCCCGGCTCTCCGGGATATCGGAGGAGGTGGTGCGTCTGGCCGGCTTCACCGACAAGGAGAAGATATCCTTTATGTCGGAACTGAACAGCTCCATCTCTTCGGTTGTAGGTTCTTTTCATCAGAATGAGGAAACCGGCAAGGAATTGGCCGGGGCTGTTAGTGCTGTTGCCGCAATGATTCAAGAGCTTTCCGCCTTCGTAAACGACATTGAAGAGATAGGCTCGGAGATCAGGCTGATTGCCCTCAATGCACAGATCAAAGCGGCCCGGGTCGCCGACGGCGGAGGCGCCCTCGGCGTGCTTGCCGAAGCAATTAAGAATCTCGCCGGCAGCGCGAGTGATCAGACAGTGACGATGACCGGCATGCTGACAGGCGTGAGTACCGCCGCCATGGAGCTGGCCGCAATTGGCGACGAAGACAGCCAAAGGGATGGCAAAATAGGTTCCATAGAAAGCAATATAAAGGACCTGCATAGCTCGCTGGGCCGGTCGAATGAATGCCTTGCCTCTCTCCTCGGTGAACTCGACGGGTCCGCCGATGGCCTCACCCATGGGCTTGAGGCGGCGGTAGAGGGCATAACCGCGCATACCCGTACAAATGAGGTGATAGGTACCGTGGTGAGCGGTTTGCGCAACCTCGGGGCGTGCGCGCAACACGGGGATCCTTCGAAAACAGGTAAGGCAAATGAGCATCTATTGGCGCTGACGAGCCGGTACACCATGTATCAGGAGCGCCAGATACATGAGTCGCATGTGCACAAAAAAGAAGGGGAAACGGGACAGGGGCATGCGTCGGAACTGGGAGACAACGTGGAGCTGTTTTAATGAACCTGTGAGGGAAGGTGTGCCGGCGGATCCTAGGGCAGGGCGAGACATAGACCCCTCACGCGTTGACCATGGAGGAAGGAATGAAGGTCGAAAGGCTGGCGGGAGAATTGGAAAGCGCCGTGACACTCGTGTTATCGGGAGATTCGGGCCTATCCTGCGCGGGTGAGCTGCGAGAGACACTGGCCGATGCCCTCGCCAAGGCGATGGATCTTGCGGTCGATGCGGCTGCGGTGACCGATGCAGACGTCTCCACGGTTCAACTCTTATGCGCGGCCCATAGGACGGCTGTCAAGCTGGGGAAGCGCCTCGAACTTCTGAATATTTCAGAGGCGATCAGCCGGGTGGTGAGAGATGCCGGTTTTCTCCGCCGCGAAGGGTGCATGCAGGACCCTGACCGGAATTGCCTATGGCTGGAAGGAGGAAGAGAATGGGCAAATGGATTATGACGGTTGACGATTCGATGAGCGTACGGCAGATGGTCAGTCTCACATTGAAGCACGAGGGCTATGAGGTGATTGAGGCCGCGGACGGTAAAGACGCTATCTCAAAGCTTGACCATATAGGGGTAAACATGGTTATCACCGACCTGAATATGCCGAACATGAATGGAATAGACCTCATCAAATGGCTGCGGTCACAGGCGAGCTATAAGTTCATTCCTATCATAATGCTTACCACTGAATCTCAGGAGTCGAGAAAGCAGGAGGGCAGGAGCGCCGGCGCCACAGGCTGGATAATCAAGCCGTTCAAGCAGGAACAGCTTCTCGGCGTGGTGAAGAAGGTGCTGGGATGACGGGGCAGAGCGGAACACACGCATCGGTTTTCAAAGAAGAGGCGTTTGAGCTGCTCAACGATCTGGAGGCAGCCATTCTGGAAGTGGAGGAGTCCCGGCATGATAGTGGGCTTATCGACCGCATCTTTCGGGCGCTCCACACGATTAAGGGCTCCGCCGCGATGTTCGGATATGAGCGTATTTCCCTTTTTCTCCACGACATTGAAAGCGTGTTCGACCAGGTGAGGAGTGGCAAATTGGTCCTGAGCGGAGACCTCGTCAATCTTACCCTTGCCGCCTCCGATGAAGTGAGAAAAATGCTCGAAGACGCAGATGGCGCGGAGCTAAATCAGGAGAGACTCGACGAAATCAATGTCCGCCTTCCGGCGATTGCTGCAGGGCCCGGATCGTGAAAGGCAGGCCGGCGGGGGTCAGGAAGAGCCTGATGCCCCATCTCATCCCGTTCCGGATGACGAGGCCGGAAATATGGTCACTTACCGGGTCCGCTTTCGCCCCCCCCTGCACATTTTCCTCACCGGGACAAGCCCGCTCCTCCTTCTCAAAGAGCTTGAGGGACTTGGCATCTGCCACGTCGTCGCAGGGACCGAGGGCATCCCTGATCTTGAGCAGATCGATGCGGAAAATTGCTACATATATTGGGACATTATCCTGACAACGGACAAGGGCGTCAACGCCATACGGGATATATTCATCTTCGTAGAGGATATCAGCGAGATAACGATTGAGGAAGTGGATGAAGCACTGATTTTGGAAGGAGAAGCGCCCCCCAAGCTGGGTGAGATCCTGATCGGGCGGGGGGATGTGAGTTCCGAGGATTTGCACAAAGTGCTCCAGTCGAAGAAGCGCATCGGGGAGCTGCTTGTTGAATCCGGGGTAGTGAGCCGTAATCGTGTGGAGTCCGCGCTGGTTCAGCAGGAACACGTAAGAGAAATCCAGGAAAAGAAAAAGGTGACCGAAGCGGCCTCGAGCCTTCGGGTCGCCTCCGAAAAACTGGACAAGCTGGTCGACATGGTCGGCGAGCTTGTGATTGCGGAGGCACGGCTCAACCGTTGCTCGGTAAACCTCAAACACCCGGAGCTGCTTTCGATTGCCGAGGACCTCGAAAGGCTGACGGCGGAGCTGCGCGAAAATGCCATGTCTATCAGGATGGTGCCTATCAGCACCACCTTCGGGCGTTTTAAGAGGCTTGTGCATGACCTCTCCGGCGAGTTAGGTAAGGAGATAGAGATAGTCACGGAAGGAGGCTCGACGGAACTGGACAAGACAGTGATAGAACGGCTCAACGACCCCCTGATACACCTGATAAGGAACTGCGTCGACCATGGGATCGAAACCCCGGAGACACGGATCTCCGCAGGGAAAGAGGCGAAGGGTCGGATCACTCTCTCAGCGAGATACGTGGGGGCCCATGTGGTGATTGACATCGAGGATGACGGCGCCGGTCTCGACAGGGAAGCGATTAGAGAGAAAGCCATAGCCAGGAACCTCATTACCCAAGCCACACAACTTACGGACAAGGACATCTTCGACCTGGTCTTCCTGCCAGGTTTTTCCACAGCCAAGACAGTAAGCAACGTCTCCGGGCGCGGCGTCGGCATGGATGTGGTGAAAAAATCCGTAGAAGCGCTGCGGGGCTCCATAGAGATGAAAAGCGGCCCAACCATGGGAACCTCAATTTCGATACGTCTCCCTCTCACCCTCGCCATTGTGGAAGGGCTGCTCGTTGCCGCCGGGCCGGAGCTCTTTGTGCTGCCCGTATCGTTTATCGAGGAGTGTGTCGACCTGGAGGCAGCCAGAGGGAGCGCGACCAACTCGACGTGGAATGCCTGGGTGAGCATAAGGGGTGCCCTTGTGCCATGCATCAGGTTGAGGGACTACTTCTCCATTAAGGGCAGCCGCGGAGCACGGGAGCAGGTTATTGTCGTGAAGCTGGGCGGCTACACCGCCGGTCTCATTGTGGACGATATCGTGGGGGAGATCCAGGCGGTGATCAAGGGGCTCGGAAGGGTTTATCGCCATACTGAGGGCATCTCCGGGGCTACGGTCCTCGGCGATGGACGCATCGCTCTGATCCTCGACGCGCATCAGATCGTCTATTCACAAGAGGAGAGAGAAGTGATCGAAGCGGTGTGATGGTGCCCGAGGGCGAGAATAGATGTACTGAAGGCCAAAGTCGACTGCATGCGAAGGGCCTGCAAATATGACAAGGAGGTCAACAATGAATTTCAGGGACATGAAGATCGGTGCAAGACTATGCATAGGATTTGGGATTCTCACGGTGCTCCTCGCCGCGCTCACTGTTTTCGGCATCAGCGGCATGAGCTCCATCAGCACCAGGCTCGAGAGGATCGCGGGCGAGGGGAACGCGAAGATAAGGACGGCAAATACGATAAACAAGGCCGTCGATGACGTGCTGCTCAGCGTGGTCGCTCTCACCACGGCGGAAGATGCGGCAACCATTCAAAAGGCGAAAGAAGAACTTCCAAAGGCACGGGCGACGCTGAGCGAGTCGATCAAGGAGCTCGCGAGCCTGGATAATTCGGCCAGGGGCCGTGAGCTGATGGACCAGGCGAAAAAGGAGCTTGCGCCCGCCAGGGAAATAAACGACCGGATTACGCAGTTCCTCGGAAAGAACAAAAAGAGAGAAGCGACGGATGTCTACTTCAAGGAGTCAAGACCCGCGTCGGTAAGGGTCCAGGAAGCCTTTGCCCAGGTTGCGCGGTATCATGAAGAAGAGAACGAAAGGATGCACAAAGAGGCGATGGGTACCTACACGTCGACGCGCAACCTGCTCGTGGGTGTCGGTGTGCTTGCGGTCCTCCTGGCAGTTTTCGTTGCCTTTCTGCTTACCCGCAGCATCAAAAAGCCCCTCCAGGATCTCGTCGCGGCGACAGACAGGCTGGCCCTGGGCGACGTGAGCGTTGTCATCGGTGTGAAAGGCAGGGACGAAATGGGCGTACTCGCCGACTCCTTCAGGAACATGGTGGAGAACATCAAATGCTCTTCCCTTGCAGCCGAGAAGGTGGCCAAAGGTGACCTGGACGTGGACATACAGGTCCGCTCGGAAAAGGATGTCCTCGGGAAGAACCTCCTTGCCATGGTCGCCACCCTCAGAGACCTGATCGACAATATGGATAAACTGCACAGGGAACAGAAGGCCGGGGACATCGAGTATTCCATCCCCGTAGAACGTTTCTCAGGCGCCTATAAACAGGTGGCAAACGGAGTCAACCAGGTGGTAAAACTGCACGTGGGCAATATACTCAAGATCCTCGGCATCCTCTCCTCATACGCCGAAGGCGATTTCTCGCCCGTCCTTGAAAAGCTGCCGGGCAAACAGATCATTGCAAACGAAAAGATGGACCTCCTGCGTGAGAACCTCCTGAAAGTGGTAGGTGAGATCAAGAGCCTTACAGAGGCGGTTCAGGAAGGAAGGCTGAAGACGAGAGGAAACGCGTCTCTCTTCGAGGGCGACTGGGCAAAACTGGTCGGCGGCATCAACGAGCTGATCGAGGCGTTCGTGCAGCCCTTGGCTATGACTGCCTCGTACATCGAGTCGATCTCCAAGGGAGATATGCCTGCGAAAATTACGGAAACATACAAGGGCGACTTCAATAAGATCAAAGACAATTTAAATATCCTCATTGATGCAATGAACGAGGTGACGTCGGTAGCCCAGCAGATAGCAGGCGGAGACCTCACCGTCACCCTGAAGGAGCGCTCCTCCGAAGACAAACTGATGCAGGCGCTCGCGAAGATGGTCCGGGGCCTCATCGACGTGGCGGGAGACATACGGGAAGCCGCAGGCCAGGTCGCAAGCGGCAGCCAGGAGATGAGCGCAACGGCGGAACAAATCTCCCAGGGCGTAACGGAACAGGCAGCGTCCGCGGAGGAGGCTTCCTCTTCAATGGAAGAAATGGCCGCAACTATCAAACAGAACAGCGACAACGCCCAGCAGACGGAAAAGATCGCGCTCAAGTCGGCGGATGACGCCATAGGGAGCGGCAGGGCAGTAACCGAGACAGTGGCCGCTATGAGGGAAATCGCGGGTAAGATATCGATCATCGAGGAGATCGCCCGCCAGACCAACCTTTTGGCCCTGAATGCGGCGATTGAGGCGGCCCGTGCGGGAGAGCACGGCAAGGGCTTCGCGGTTGTCGCCTCAGAGGTGCGGAAGCTCGCTGAACGGAGCCAGACCGCTGCGGGTGAGATCAGCAAGCTTTCCGCATCGAGCGTAGAAGTGGCGGAAAAAGCCGGCGAGCTTTTGGGCAAACTGGTCCCCGACATCAAGAAAACGGCCGAGCTGGTACAGGAGATCACCGCGGCAAGCGGTGAGCAGAACACGGGCGCCGAGCAGGTGAACAAGGCCATCCAGCAGCTCGACCAGGTGATCCAGCAGAACGCGGGCGCCGCAGAAGAGATGTCCTCCATGGCGGAAGAGCTCTCGTCCCAGGCGGAACAGCTCCAGACCTCAATTTCCTTCTTCAAATTGAAGTACGAGGGGCCAAGAGAGAGCCGTCACGCGGCAATGCCACGTAAGGCCGCGGGCAAGTTCCCGGTAAGGGCAAAAGCTCCCGCCGCAAAAACAAGGCAGGCTGAGGGGGTTGCCCTGGTGATGGAAGATGCGGACAACGGCGGAGACCCCGAGTTCGAACGGTACTGACAAGACCTAAGACGACCGTCTTTTTGGCGTTTCGACAAAAGGAGGCAGCGATGGTAAGCGGAATAACCGCGACGGAACAATATCTGACTTTCAAGCTGGAGGACGAGGTCTTTGCGGTGGAAGTCGCCAAGGTGAGGGAGATACTCGATCATACGTCCATCACGAAGGTACCGAGAACCCCCGATTTTATGCGTGGGGTCATCAATCTGAGGGGCAGCGTGGTGCCCGTTCTCGATTTGCGCCTCAAGTTCGGCATGTCGAAGACGGAGCAGTCGGTTGACACGTGCATTATTGTCCTCGAGATAACCCTTGAAGAGGAGATCACCATTCTCGGCGCCCTGGCCGATTCCGTGCAGGAGGTGATCGAGCTTGAGCCCGATCAGATCGAACCCGCCCCGCGCATCGGCGGGCGCATCAGAACAGACTTCATCAAAGGCATGGGAAAGCGGGGCAACACCTTCATTATGATCCTTGACATAGACAAGGTCTTCTCCCTGGACGAGCTCGAAGCCGTCGTCGCACAAAGGCCGGAAACCCAACAGGCGGTGGCTTGAAGCACACAAGACGAAAGGACATGAAATGGAACGCAGGGCGGAGAAAGAGGATAATCCCGAAGAGCGAAGCTTCAATAAGAAAGACTTTTTCCGCCTTAGCGCATTTATTGAATCAACAACCGGCATAAAAGTGCCGGAATCAAAGAAAACCATGCTGGAGGCGCGGCTTCAAAGGCGCCTCCGGTTCCTCGGCCTCCCTTCCCTGGACCGGTACTGCGCGTATCTCTTCAGCAAAAAAGGCATGCAGGATGAATCAGTCCACCTGATCGACGCGGTGGCGACGAACAAGACGGATTTCTTTAGAGAACCGGAGCATTTTAACTACCTGACCGACCTGGTTCTGCCCGAGCTGACACGCCTTTACGGCATCGGGACCCGGAAGGCGCTCAAGGTCTGGAGCGCCGGCTGCTCGACCGGCGAAGAAGCCTATACCCTCGCGATGGTACTCGGTGAGTTTGCCGGCGCATACCCCGGCTTCTCTTTCTCGGTCCTTGGGACCGACATCTCGACAAAAGTGCTGGAGATTGCCGGGACCGGGGTCTACGAGGAGCGAAGCGCGGAACCGATACCTTTGGAACTGAAAAAAAGATATCTCCTTCGTTCGAAGGAGAAGGCCCTTGTCAAGGTGGCCCCGGAAATCAGAAAAATGGTCGATTTCCGCCGTGTGAACCTGATGGACGAAGGGTACGGGATGGGGGAGATGCATGTGATCTTCTGCCGGAACGTCATTATTTACTTTACCCGGCTCACGCAGGTCCTGCTCTTGCAGCGATTGAGCCGGTGTCTCGCGCCCGGCGGTTATATGTTTATGGGCCATTCGGAAACGCTTCATGGCATGGCGCTGCCTCTTACACCCGTGGCGGCAGCCGTATACAGGAAAACGGATGAATAGCAGTAAGAAAATAAGCGTCCTGATCATCGATGATTCCGCTGTGGTGAGGCAGACCATGACCGAGGTCCTTTCAACGGACCCCGCCATAGAAATAATGGGCATCGCGGCCGATCCGTATACGGCCGCGTCCAGGATGCTGGAGCGTGTTCCCGATGTCATTACCCTTGATGTCGAAATGCCGCGCATGGACGGGATCACGTTTTTGAAGAAGATCATGAGCCAGCATCCTATACCGGTGGTTATGTGCTCAAGCCTTACGGAAACCGGGTCCGAGACGGCCTTGAAAGCTATGGAGTATGGTGCTGTCGAGATCATCCAGAAGCCCCGATTGGGGACGAAACAGTTTTTAGAGGAGTCCCGCGTGAGAATATGCGATGCGGTGAAAGCCGCCGCGCAGGCCAGAATAAAGCCTTTAGAGCGTTTCTCAGAAATAATTACCGTTTGATGTTGATAATTCTAGACATTCCTAGAGACATGTGGTTACATATGAATCATGGCCCAACGGTATCTCACTCCCAATGGGGAGAACGCATCGCTCGCCGATCTTCAGGCAGTTCGGAAGGCCGGCAACAAGGAAACCGATCGGCGATGCCTTGTTATTATCATGCTTCTCACCGGCTCTCCCAGGGAACAGGCGATGAAGGTGCTCGTTCTGTCGGAGAGCGCAATAAAGAAGATCATCAGGGCCTTCAATGCCTATGGCGTCGACGGTCTTGTTGCGAAGAGACGGACAGGACGCAAACCTCTTATTACAGGCGAAAAGAAAGAAGAGATTATCGAAGAGTTCGAAGAACCGGGACGCGCCCAGAGGACGTTCTGGACAGCCTCTGCCTTCCATGGTCACATCACGGCCAAGTACTCCGTTGAGTGTTCCTACAACACGGTTCTTCGTCTTCTCCACGAGAAGGGCTATGTACTGAAAGTGCCGAGGCCCTGGCCGGACAGACAGGATGAGAAGCTGAGAGAGGAGTTCAAGGATCAACTACGGAGCCTTGCGGAGCATCCCGACGTTGATCTGTGGTACGGGGATGAAACCGGAATTGACGGTGAACCGAGACCGCGTCGGGGTTGGGCCATGAAAGGATCTAAGCCCCGAGTAGTCCATAATGGCGATCATATCCGGCTGAACATCGTTGGAACCGTCTGCCCCCGCACCGGGGAGTTCTTCGCCATTGAGGCAAGTCATTGCGATACGGATGTTTTCCAGGCATTCCTCGATGAAGCCGCTCAATCAATCACCCCTTCCCGGAAACGGAATATTCTCATTCTCGATAATGCTTCCTGGCATAAACGGAAGAGTCTTAACTGGCACTTCTTTGAACCGGTTTATCTTCCTCCCTATTCGCCAGACTTCAATCCTATAGAAAGGGTTTGGCTCATCATGAAGGCCGAGCACTTCGCGAACATCCACTGCAAGAGCAAAGCTGCCCTGATCGAGAGGGCCGATCATGCCCTCTGCGATCTCATGGATAATCCCATAAAAGTTGCGTCTGCGGCGACTCCAATCGTTACTTAATTCTGGAGAAGAGTCTAAGAGAACGGCTTCTCAAGGGAGCGCCAAAAATGACCGCGGATGTGATCCTCGCAAAACCCATGTCAAAGGCGATGGTGGAAACGACGGAAAAGGTGGTGGCTGTAGGGGCTTCAACAGGGGGGACAGAGGCATTGAGGGATTTCCTCGAAGCCATGCCTCATGACGCGCCCGGAATAGTCATCGTCCAACATATGCCGGAGTACTTCACAAGGGCCTTTTCCAATCGTCTTGACGGTCTTTGCCGGATGTCCGTAAAGGAGGCGGAGGACCACGACACGGTAATCAGGGGGCGCGCGCTGATCGCGCCGGGGAACCACCATCTTCTCATAAAGCGAAGCGGGGCGCGGTACTACGTTGAGATCAAAGACGGCCCCCTTGTAAGCCGCCACCGTCCCTCTGTAGACGTGCTCTTCCGCTCCGCGGCCCGATACGCCGGAAAAAACTGTATCGGGATCCTGATGACCGGCATGGGGGACGATGGGGCGAAAGGGATGCTTGAACTGAAACAGGCAGGGGCCCTGACGATAGCTCAGGACGAGGAGTCATGCGTGGTTTTCGGTATGCCGAAAGAAGCGATCAAGCTCGGAGCCGTCGACCGTGTGCTTCCCTTGGACGGGTTCCCCGCATTTGTGCTGGAGGAGTCCATGAGGTCCTGAAAAGAGCGGCTATCCTAATCGCGACAGTCAGGACACTTGTCGTAGAAGTCCTCGGGCAAGCCGGCCTGTCTGCACATAAATGCGAGTTGTCTTTCCGGGGCCCAGTACCGGCCGCAGGTCAGACACTGCTTCAGTTTGAACTCCATGGTCACGTGGGGCATGATGATGACCCGCGTGTCGCCCTCATCCTTCACGGTGATGGCCCCGGTGGGACAAATGAAAGCACAGGAGCCGCACGCGATGCAGGACTCCGAGAACGTCTCGAAGGGTGTCGCCACCTTGCGCTCGACGCCGCGGTTGACAAGGCTGATGGCTGAAGCCCCGACGGTATCCTGGCAGGCCCGCGTGCACAGGGCGCAGAGGATGCACTTATTGTTCCCCGACTCCGGCCTGAAGCTGCTCTTTTCCACGCCGAACCGCATGGCCAGGCCCCTGATCACGTCGGAGTCCGGACACCGGGCCAGGAGAAGGTCGAGGACCATCCTGCGCACGCCGTCCACCCGGGGCGTGCTGGTTTTGACGAGGAGCCCTTCCTCCACCGGGTAGAGACACGAAACGACAAGCCTCTCCCGCCCGTGCCGCTCGATCGACACGATGCAGAGACGGCAGGCCCCGTAAGCGGGCAAACCCTCGTGGTAGCACAGGGTCGGTATAGCGATCTTGTTATCCCGGGCCGCTTGAAGCACCGTCCGCCCGGCTTCGGCCTGTAATTTCCGTCCGTCAATCGTCAGGTTAACCATTATCGTACCTTTACTCTACTAGTATTGCCTCCAGCCGGCATACGTCGAAACAGCCTCCGCACTTGATGCACCGCGCCTGGTCGAGGACCACCGGTTGCTTTTTGATTGCCCGGGTGATGGCCTTAGACGGGCACGCCTTGACGCACAAGCCGCACCCGCTGCACTTCTTCTTGTCGATCGCGTAGTTGATGAGACCCTTGCACACATGGGCCGGGCATCTTTTATTCTTGATATGGGCGTCAAACTCGCTGCGGAAGTACCGTAAAGCGCTCATGACCGGGTTGGCCGCCGTCGTGCCCAGGGCGCACAGCGCGCCGTCGGACAGCGTGGCGGCGAGCCGCTCCAGCAGCCCGATATCCTCTTCGGTGCCCCGGCCGCTCACGATATCGTCAAGGATCTCTCCCATGCGCTTGAGACCTTCCCGGCAGGGCACGCATTTGCCGCATGACTCGCCTTCGAGGAAGTGGACGAAGTAGCGGGCGATATCGACCATGCACGTATCCTCATCCATGACAATCATGGCCCCTGAACCCATCATAGAGCCGGCGCGGGTCAGCTCATCGAAGTCCACGGGCAGGTCGAGCATGCTCTCCGGGAGGCAGCCGCCTGAAGGACCGCCGGTCTGCACTGCCTTGAACTTCTTGCCCCCGGGGATGCCGCCCCCGATCTCCTCCACGATAGTGCGCAGGGTGATGCCCATGGGCACCTCCACCAGACCGGTGTTGTTGATTTTGCCCACCAGGGAGAAGATCTTCGTGCCTTTGCTGCCCGCCGTGCCTATCGTGCGGTACCATTCGGCGCCGCGGTTAATGATGAGGGGCACGTTGGCCCAGGTCTCTACGTTGTTCAGGTTGGTCGGCTGATCCCACAGGCCTTTCTCCGAGGTATGCACATATTTTGCGCGAGGCTCGCCGGCCTTGCCTTCGAGGGAGGCCATGAGCGCGGTAGACTCGCCGCAGACAAAGGCGCCGCCACCGCGGTTTATCCTTAAGGAGAGATCGAAGCCGGAACCGAGGATATTTTCGCCCAGCAGGCCGTACTCCTCCGCCTGCCGGATAGCCAGTTCGGTATTCTTGACGGCGAGGGGGTATTCGTTGCGGATGTAGACGAAAGCCTCATGAGCCCCGATGGCGTAGGCCCCGATAACCATACCCTCCAGGACGCTGTGGGGGTTGCCTTCCATTACGCTTCGGTCCATGTAGGCGCCTGGATCACCCTCATCGGCGTTGCAGATCACATATTTGGCGGCGCCCGGGGCCTGGCGGGTGCTCTCCCACTTGGCCCCCGTCGGGAAGCCTGCGCCGCCTCGGCCGCGGAGGCCGGAACGCTTGATCTCTTCGATCACGTCTTCAGGACCCATGGCCAGGGCCCGCACCAGCGCCGAGTAGCCGCCCAGCGCTAGGTAGTCCTCGATAGAGGCCGGGTCGAGCAAGGTGTTGCTGCCGAGGATCAGGCGCTGCTGTGCGCGGTAGAAGGGGATGTCGTCTACTCCGGTGATCTTCCTCCCCGTCTTCGGGTCTTCGTACAGCAGTCGTTCGATGATGCCGTTCTTTGCCGCGGACGACGCGACTATCTCGGGTACGTCCCCGACCTGGACCCGTTGGTAGAGGATATTCTTCGGCTTGAGCACGACCAAAGGGCCCCGCTCGCAGAAGCCGTGGCAGCCGGTGGCCTTTACCTCCACCCGGGCCTGGAGCCCGTGCTTTTTCAGCTCCTCTTTGAATGCGGCCGTGACCTGCTCACACCCGTATGCATGACAGCCCGAGCCGTTGCAGACGGTGATGAGGAGCCTGTCCGGTTTTCTCTCCCGGATGAGAGATTGCCGCAAAGTCTCCAGCTCATGTGCCGTTTTTATCTTCGCCACCGGTTACTCCATGCTTACCCATAACTCTTGTGAACCGCGGACTAGATACAGCTCTTGAGCAAGGCATCCAGCTTGTGCGCGGTCATCTGCCCGTGGTACGTGCCATTAACCATCACGATGGGGCCCAGGGCGCAGGCACCCACACAGTTTACCGTTTCCAGTGAAAATTTGAAATCAGGCGTTGTCCCGCCGGGCTCAATATTCAGGACGCGCTGGATCTTGTCGCGCAGCCGCGCCGCGCCGCGCACGTGGCAGGCCGTGCCGAGGCAGACATGAATGAGGTTCCTGCCCCTCGGTTTGAGACTGAAGGCCTTGAAGAAGGTCGCCACGCTGTAGACCTGGCTCAGCGGGATCTTCAGTCCGCGGCCGACCTGTTCCATGGCTTCTTTGGGCAAATAATTGTACGCGGCCTGAAGATCCTGAAGGATGGAGATAAGCAGGGCCGGGTCGTTCCGATACCGGGTGAGGATTCCATCCACCGTCTCCTGCAGCGCAGGGAGGCCCGCTGTCGATTCACCTTGACTCTCTCCGGCGCACGTCCCGGCCGGTCTTGGCACCACCGGCGCATCGCTGATCCCGGACAGGCTTTTGAGCCTGGCATAATCTTTTTCCACCTTGGTTTGTATCAGGTCGATCTCCCGATCGGTCAGGTGGCGGAAACGGCCTTGAGCCTTAAGATAATCCCTTACGGGGCTGAGCTTGGGCAGATCGAGATTGAGCTTATATTTCCCGTTGATGACTTCATAGAGCGGGAACATACCGGTCTCGACCGCGATGCGTCCCAAACGTATGGTCTGGTCCGTGGGGCAGCGCCAGCCGGTGGGACAGACCGAGAGCACCTGTATGTAAGCAGGCCCCTTGACCGACATGGCCTTCCGCACCTTGGTTATCAGGTCATTGAAATAGCTGGGGCAGGCCGTCGCGACATAGGGGATGTCGTGCGCCGCCACTATGGCCGGCATGTTCTTTTTCCATGAAGGCTGGCCGACACTCTTTTCGCCGGCAGGCCCGGTCGTGGTGGAAGCGCCGAAGGGCGTGGCTGAAGACTGCTGGACGCCGGTGTTCATGTATGCCTCGTTGTCGAAGCAGATATAAAGGAAATCATGGCCGCGCTTCAGCGCCCCGGACAGGGCCTGCAAGCCGATGTCGCTCGTGGCGCCGTCGCCGCCGATGGCCACCACCTTGACGTACTGGGACGGTCCCCTCCCTTTTCGTCTCATGACTTTAAGACCGGCCTCACAGCCGGAGGCAACTGCCGAGGCATTCTCGAAAAGGGTGTGCATCCACGGAACGGTCCATGAAGTACTCGGCATCTGGGACGCGATAATCTCCATGCACCCGGTCGCGTTGATGACGATGACGTTATGGCCCATCTCCTTGCATACCTGGCGCACGGCGAGGGCTTCGCCGCAGCCGATACAAGCCCGGTGCCCCGGAGCAAGAGGCTCTCTTTTACGGATGAGCTTGGGAATGAAGACCGATTGTTTATCCATTATTCTCTTACCCCGAATATCTCAAATTCGCGCGGACTACCGCTCACGGCGATTTCTTTGCCCCGCTTCACCAACTCCTCGAAACCGGCGACCGGAATATCCCGGCCTCCCAAGCCGCCGACGAAGCTGATTACCTTTGGTGTTTTCTCCATCGGATAGAGCGCCGAGCGCACCTCGGAGGCAACGGGACCACCGAATCCGAAGGAGAGTGCCCTGTCGAGCACGATGAGGGTGTCGGCATCTTTCACCGCCCTGCGGAGCTCGGCAAAGGGAAAGGGCCGCCACAGGCGGATGCGGATAAGACCGATATCTTCACCTTCGGAGCGCATCTCGTCCACGGCCGTCATGGCCGTCTCGCTGAAGCTGCCCATAGTCAGGAGCAGGGTTTTTGCGCCTTCGGCGTGATAGCTTTCCACCGGGTGATAGGCGCGGCCGAAACGTCTGGCGAAGGCATCCCATATCTCCAGGATGACCGCCGTCGATCCCTCCATATTCATCTGCTGGGACCACTTGGCCTCGGTGTAGATGCCGGGCGGCGCAAAGTCACCCATAGCCACGGGTTTGTCCGGGTCCAGAGGGAAGGGGTAGTGGTTCGGCGGAAGGAAGGCATCGACATCCGACTGGTCCGGCAAAAACATCGGCTCGATCACGTGGGAGAGGTGAAAGCCGTCCAGATTTACCATAACCGGGAGCAGCACCCTTCGGTCCTCGGCTATGCGGAACGCGCACAACGTGTTATCGACCACCTCCTGCCCGTTCTCCGTGAAAATCTGTATCCAGCCGACATCGCGGGCCGCCATGACGTCCGAGTGGTCGCCCCAGACGCTCAAAGGGGCCGACAGGGCACGGTTGGCCACGGCCATGACTATCGGCAGGCGCATCGAGGACGCGACAAAAAGCACTTCATGCATCAGCTCCAGACCCTGACCGGCCGTTGCCGTAAAAGTGCGCGCGCCTACTGCGGCCGAGCCGAGGCAGGCGCTCATGGCCGAGTGCTCCGACTCGACGGTGATAAAATCAGCGTCAAGCTTGCCGTTGGCCACCAGCTCCGCCAAATGCTCGACGATATGGGTCTGGGGGGTGATAGGGTATGCGGCGACCACATCGGTATTCACCATGCGGACTATCTCGCCGATGGCCAAAGAGACCTCCATACCCATTCTGGTTTCGGTGGCCATCACTCTTCCTCGATCATGGTGATTACCCTTGTCGGGCACTCCCTGGCGCAGATGCCGCAACCCTTGCAATGAAACAGAGAGGCTTCAAACTTGCCTTCATCGTTTTCGAAAATACAACCCTCGGGACAATAGATCTGACATAAGCCGCATTTGAGACACCGGGTATGGTCATAGGTAGGCCGTTGCGACCGCCAGTCGCCGGACCTGTATTCTCGCGCGCTGCCCGGCTCGGTAGCGATGCAGCCGACCTCCATATCTTTCCAGGTAAGCTCTCTTTCATTCTTGGCCATTCGGCGACTCCTCAACAACGGTTTCCTGATAGGCCCGCTTCATGGCATCGATATTTTTGACGGCCAGCCTGCCGAATCGGTCCTCCAGGGGCGGTATGACGGATTCGAGCCTGACGATGCCGGTGACGCGGATTACCGCTCCGACCATAGTGGTGTTGGTAATCGGCACACCCAGAGTCTCCCTGGCGATGCGTGTGGCATCGACAGTCACAAGAGGGACGGCGAAACCCAGCTCCTCCCGGAGCTGCCGTGCGGGCTTCCTCGAATTGACGATGACGATGCCGCCAGGTTTCAGCCCGGATATCACATTAACAATGGTCAGGAGCCCGGGATCCAGGACGACGACTACATCCGGCTCCGTCACCTCGGCGCGTATGCGGATAGGCTTGTTTTTATCCACTCTGACGAAGGCCATGACAGGCGCGCCTCTTCTTTCAGGACCGAAGCTGGGGAAAGCCTGGGCATAGTTGCCTTCTGCAATCGCGGCCCGGGCCAGAAGCTCGGCAGAGGTTACAGCCCCCTGGCCGCCGCGGCCGTGCCATTTGATTTCAACCATATCCCTCTCTGACACCATGCCTCCCGCAAAAAAGTACTTCGCAAGACCCGAGGCGCTGCGCCGAAGATGTGTTGCCCCATTAGACGGGTTGCTCTAAGGAGCCGCGCGAACCATACTATATCCCAATGTTTTGTGTTTGACAAGTGTGCGTCAGGCTTGCTGTTTGCCGCGGCCGCGCGTCTGTTTTTGTATGCACCGCTTATTTTGGGGTTTTGCTTTTGCTTTCTGCAGCGAAGTAGTCGCCCAGGTTGCTTCTGCTGTGCTCGTCGTCGTGACAGTAGACACAGAGGTTTTCCCAGTTAGAGCCGTCAGGGGGATTGTTGGCGGAATTCCCGTCCCTGTGGTGGACAGTGAGAAGGTGGCTCTCTTTGATGTCGAATTCACGGCCGCACTTAGCGCAGATCAGCCCGTGTATCCGCAGGGACTGAGTACGGTAGTTGCTCTTCGCCCCCTCCCTTGCCTCCCTGATGATCTGTTCGGCCGTCTTTCCGCCCCCGGCCAGCCCGCCGCCCCGCCTGATGATGTGATAACCCTTTTTTCTCATGCCGCACCCCCCCTTAGCCGAAAAACTCCCTGATGGAAGCAACAACATAGTCTCTCTCGACCTTTTTCAGCTCCGGGTAGATAGGAAGGGCAAGACTTGTGAGTGACGCGCGCTCGGCTTCCTTAAGACTGCCCTTTTTATAGCCCAGGTAAGCGAAGCAGTCCTGAAGGTGGAGGGGCAGGGGGTAGTAAATACCGGTCTGGACACCCTTTTGCTGCAGGTATGCCTTCAGCTCGTCCCTTCGCTCCACCCTTATCACATATTGATGAAAGATATGGTCGCCTTTGCCTTCAGTGTCGGGGAGTCCGAGAGGAAGGTCGCCCAGCTTCCGGTTGTAATACATGGCGTTTTCAATGCGCTTTTGGTTCCATCCCGCCAGATAGGGGAACTTTTCCGCCAGGGCGCAGGCCTTTATCTCGTCCAGGCGGCTGTTAATGCCGATCATTTCGTGGCGATAAGTTTGGTCGCCCATGCCGTGGACCCTGAGCTTCCTCGCCCGCCCGAAAAGGTCGGCCCGCTTCGTGAGCACCATGCCGCCTTCTCCGATGCCGCCCAGGTTCTTCGTGGGATAGAAGCTGAGGGCGGCAATGTCGCCAAATGCGCCGGAGGCGATATTGTTTCGTACGGCCCCCAGCGACTGCGCCATGTCTTCGACCACGGCCAACCGGTGTTTCTCGGCTACCTTGCGGACCCGGTCCATGTCGCAGAGCTTGCCGAAGAGGTGGACGACGATGATGGCCCGTGTGTTCGGTGTGATGGCCCGTTCGATCAGGTCAGGGTCTATATTCATATCCTTACCGTTGATGTCGACGAAGACAGGAGTGCCGCCCAGGAGGGCAATGGAGCTCGCCGTGGAAAAGAACGTATAAGGTGTGGTGATAACCTCATCATCCCTCTTTATGTCAAGCGCCATGAGGGCGAGGATGAGTGCATCCGTGCCGTTTGCGCACGAAAGCGCATAGGGCACGCCTGAGAGCTCTGCGACAGCTTTTTCGAGCTCTGTGCAGTATTTCCCCAGTATCAGCTTCTGTTCGGAAAGAATCTCGCGGAGCTTGGGCATAAGGCCCTTCTCCACCTTCTTGTACTGCCTCTTAAGGTCTATCAGTGGGATATTCATGTTTCATATGCCTTTCCAAATCGGTTGAGATAGAGTAAATCACTGAGTGGCTTGCGTGGGGTGGGGGCAGGGGGCTCATCAAAGTAACCGAGAGGGGTCATCGCTACCACGCTGTACCCTTCGGGGACGCCAAGTGCTTCTTCCGCCTTCCCGGCATCGAAGGCGCCCACAAGCACCGTGCCGAGCCCCAGGCTGTGTGCAAAGAGTATGAGGTGGGCCATGGCTAGCCCTGCGTCAAACATGAACCAGTCGCCTTTATCGCTCACCGGTTCTCCCTTTATCAGGCCTGAAACTCCGCGTCGGGCAACGAGACAAATGAGACAAGGGGCAGCCAGGATTGCCTGACGAGCCGGGTTTTTCGGGGTAAGGGTTGCGCTAAGGACCTCCTTGACCGCCGGGTCCTTCACCACAACGAAGCGCCACACCTGGGTGTTCGCCCAGGACGGGGCAAGTCTTGCTGCTTCGATGCACCGGACGATCATCCCGTCGGGGACGGGATCGCTTCTATACTTCCGGACGCTTCTCCTTTCCGTTATTGCCTTGAGCAGGTCCATGTGCCTTACCTCTTCCGTCGAAGTGTACCACAGGGTCACGATCCTGTGCAACAACGATTCAGTTTCCCCGGCTCCGCACACCATCCTGTCCGCAAATATGGGTTGACTTCGGAGTGGGATCAGGTTATGTTCTTACCAGCGGGGTGGAGCAGTCAGGTAGCTCGTCGGGCTCATAACCCGAAGGCCGCTGGTTCAAATCCAGCCCCCGCAATAATGAAATCAAGGGGTTACGGGTCATCTACCGTAGCCCTTTTTCTTGGTGTCCATATAGGTGTCCATCGTTCCAGATTCTCTGTCATCAGAGGGCCAGGTAAGCTTCTTCAATTCATCTTCCGTCACGAGATTGTACCTCTTAAAGCAGGACGTGGTTTTGTGACCGGACAGGGCCATTATCTTGAAGTAGTCGTTTCCGGCCAGGCGGAGATTGTTCAAGGCACAATGGCGAAGATCATGAAAGACAAAATCCTCAATACCGGCCACCTTACAAGCCGTCCGGAAGGCCCGCTTGATTTCATAAAAGGGCTTCCCGTTGAGAAGAAAGACGCGGTTTGTATGGAGGGCGCGCGGTAGACACTTCAGGACTTCTAAAATCCTGGGGTGAATCGGGATTGCACGGGTTTGGTCTGTCTTGGTGCGGCCAGCGACAAGCCGAATGAAGCCTTTCTGTAGATCGGCTTCCGGCCAGGTCAGGCCCGTTATCTCAGATCGGCGCATTCCCATGGTGAAGGCCATGAGGACGGGACCCTTGAGATGTTTAGGGCAGGCTTCGAAAAGGGCTTCGAACTCCTCTCCCGTCAAGATGCGCTCGCGGACGTTGTTCTCCTGGAGCTTCTTCGCCCGTTCGATAGGGTTGTGCTTAGTTTGCCATGGCGGACGGCACGGTTAAGAATCGTCTTCAGGGCGGACACTTCCTTGTTCACGCTCGCCGGCCGGATGTTTTTTCGAGATGACGCGGCGAATGGTTCTGACAGCCTTTCCGTCTGGTAGGACTCGACCCGGCCAAGGGTAAGGTCTTTGAGCTTCAAATCCTGTCCGAGAAGGCGCTTGAAATGGCCGACAAACTCCTTATCCCGGACGTAGCTGTCCTTGACCTTCACTTCCGGCAGATCGAGATACCACTTGCAGAGCTCGCCGAGCGTAAGCCGGGCGGCCGGGTCTTCTTTGATGTACCGCTCTTCGGTCCGGGCTTTTAGGGCTTCCCTTAACCGCTGTTCGCGGCGGCCTTGTTCGGACCTACCTCTTACGCTTCCGCCGACCGAGTTGATACCACTCCGCCCAGTAGACCTTTCCGGACGCCTTACCGATCTTGAACCCGCACACACAGACCCTTGTGTCAATGCTCATGCGCTTCCGGCATTTGGACATTCCTGTAGTCGAGAAGTTAATCGCCCTTGTCTTTTCTCGTCTTGGTCCTCTTCCGAGGCAGCCCCGCCTTCTCTCTCCGCTTGTCCGTCATTAAATCCCGCTGATACCCGTTGTACTTTTCCCTGTCTGCTTTTCTGCTTTCCGCCGTACTCATGCGCCACATACACCGATTCCCGCAAAATTTTTTCTTGTTTTGTCGGGTTGAAGAAGAACTTCTTACATCCTGGGCACTCCCTTATGGCGTGTTCCGGAAAACCATCGAGGAGCGTCAATATCTCCGCCCACACATGGCTTCTTTGATCCTTTGCAGCAAAGACCGTTTTTATTGTGTACCCGGCTTGATCTCTTTGTCGCCCACCATATGCTCTGCCCAATCCGTGCGGCATGAGTTTCAAAGGCCGGCTTCCGTTGGACATCCGATAGGGCCGCGAACAGCATTATGGTCATTGGCTGTAAATGAAGAATAGCGGACCAATATTCCTTTGACTCTTTGGATCGTATCTTAGAAGCCCATGCCAGAGGGCGCCGGCTTCCTTCGGGTAGGTCGAAGGAACGTATCGCATCCTGGTACTCCTCACTTTTCCCGGCGAAACATTTCTTCCGTTACGATCAATAATTTTGCTCTTTCGTCCGGTTCGATGTTCTCAGATCGAGATCTGCGATAGTCCACGAACCCCGTAAGAGCCTTTATGTTTTCCTTTTTCATATCGGTGTCCCTCCCTGTCCTTCTATGGTAGTACAAGTTAATGGCGGTGTCAAGACATTTAATTAGTCCTAAGCATTTGTAATGTGTCTCATTATATTCAGATTGACATATACACGTATCGGCAGTATGATTAGGAAAACGGTGAAGGAGGGCTAGATAGGCTCAATTTAATGTGTCTCAAGAAGTGGCCAAGGAATTGAAAGTTTCAATTCACACAGTAAGAGCCTGGGGATTTCAAAAATGCTTCCCTGTCGTGAAGCTTGGCCGCCGTGTGCTTGTCTACGTGAGGCCCTGGAGCGGTTTGTCCGGGGTAGCATCCGCGAAGGACGGTAAAGGGCGCGCCATCGATAGGCACGACTACAGCTACTTCCTGAACGGCTTTGATCCCGGCAGCGACGGCCTTGCAAAAATGGCCCTTAATAGATGTAATCGAAGAATCCCGGCTATCCGCCGAGACCTTGGAACAGGCGCAAACCCGCTCTTTGGCGGGAAGGGCGACCTTCTGAAAGAGCGTCTTGGCTTCGCTTCATTCGACGGACAAGACATACTCAGGACGGCCAGGCTTGTCGAGATACCCGCCTTCGGTCCGGACGGGACTATCAGATCGTGGAGCTTCCGTCTGTATCCGGCCATAGACGGCAGACGCTATCTTCACGCGAAGGGCGAGCCTGCCCGGCCGTACATTCTTCCGGAACGTGGCGGGTCCGCGAAAGCCGCATAAGCCGACCTGGATTACCGAAGGCGCAAAGAAGGCGTTGAAGCTCGCGCAGCACGGCCGGTCGCCGTATCGCTCGCCGGGGTATGGAACTTCCGGGAGGGCAAGACCGGCGGCGACGAAACATTTCCTCTTCAACGACCTGGAGCAATTCACATGGAGGGGCCGGACGGTCTTCCTAGGCTTCGATATGGACCTCTGGAGTAACCCGGATGTGCGCTTTGCCCTTTTCGAGTTTGCCTTGAAGCTCGTTGCCAGGGGCGCGGTTATCCGCTTTCCGAGATGGACGCGCGGCAAGGGAATTGACGACTATCTCGCCGTCGAGAAGGATCCCGGAAAGGCGCTTGAGGAGATCGAAAGCAAGGCCCTTTCCTTTGAGAAATTTATCTCTTCCGATCATCAGGCGGAGATCATCCGGGCGCTCAAGCTCGGCTCACGCGGCTTTTGACGACCTTACCCGCGAAAGCATCGTTGCGATGGTTGCAAAAAAGCTGCACATCCAGACCGAAAGAGACTCTTTGCCGAATTGGTGGAGGAGCGGGCGGAAGGCCGGTCTACAGCGAGAGAAGAAGAAGATCGAAGCCCTTGAACTTCTCTTGAGGCCCGATCTTGCATCGCGGTTTTTAGCAGTTTGTCATACCCGCTACCTAGGTAGGGATAAGACGCTTCTCCTCGTGAAACTCGCCTCCTCACCCGGCACTTTTCCCGGGACTTTCCATAATCCTTAGTGCAACATCAAGCACGGGCAAGAGCTTCCTTATCGAGATCGGTGCTTATTACGTGCAAACCAGGGACCTTTGAAAACTTCACCCCACAAGCGCGCAATACCTTCTTTACCGGCAGGAGCCTCTTGACCATCGGATTATCACTTACTTTGAGCTTCAAGGGACCAACCAGACGGCGGAGATCATCAGGACGGCGCTTTCAGAGGGCACGCTTCGTCTTGGAACTGTCCTGAAGGACTCGACGGGCAGTCGAGGCGAAGACATCGAGAAGGACACAAAAGGGCTTGTGATCTTGTCTACCCATACATCGGCCGACCGTCGATCACGAGCTGGCTACGCGTGTTCTTACGCGGGAGATTACCCATGACGAAACTCTTGCCCGCGCCGTGTATCGACAGAAGGCGAATCGGCAGGAGCAGTTGGGCGACGACAGCGCTTTCCGTATATGGCAGGTAGCGGACATCTCATTGAATCCCTGGATGTGCAAATCCCCTACCTCCCTCGATTTGCTGACCATTCCCGACAAGAGCGCTTTCACAGGGACTTCGAGAAGGTCTTTGCGCTCGTGAAGGCGTCCGCGCTTCTACATCAGTACCAGCGGGAACACACAGAAGGCGGCCCGTCATAGCCGACAGGCGGGACTATGAGCTTGTCTACAGCCTTGCGAGGTGCTTCACCGAGAGCGTCCTTCCCGTGAGTGAACCGGTGCTCAAGCTCCTGGAGGTGCTTCAGAAAAATCCGGACATACACGGGCCGGAGCGCAAGACGCCCTATCCGTCTCGGAGAAGACCTTGAGACGGCATATCGCGCAGGCCCACCGAGGCGGGCTTCATGGAGACGGCCGGAAGAGGGCCGGGCAGACCTTCAGTGTCGTTGAAATCCCGGAGCCTCGGACGGTCCTTCCATCACCCGAAAATATTTTCAAATCTTTCCGATGTCCAAATGTCCAATGATTTTAAACCGTTGGGAGAGAAGCTGAAACACTGGACAATGGCGTTTGTCCAAGAAATGTCCAATTGTCCAAAAGGAGAAGGCCAACCAGTCAGGCCCGGAATCGGACAATTGGACGACACTGGACAAAAGGGCTTGTCCAATATATTCCGTTGTATACAAAGGAAAAAAGGCAATTGGACAACTGGACACCGAAAAGAAAATGAAAAAATATCCGATGACTATGACGCCTAGGCCCGGACCTCCTTGTCGAGAATGGGCCGCCCGACGAAGAGACGGAAGAGCATTGAAGTTTTTGAGCTGGGCAAGCGGAGGTGCGGCTATGAGAGCGTATCAGGTGATCGATGATTTTAAGGCCACGACAGACGAGCGGAGTCATGCTTTTCAAAAAAGGACAGGTGATCGACGCGCACGAGGAGAAGGCTGAACCACTTGTACCCTTGGGAAGCTCACGCCTTATCAGGAAGTCGCCGGACCCGTCTGCCCCACTTGCCATGAACGCGCTTTTTGGGAATCGGTCTATGGCGCTTTACGGTGTGGGGTATGTTCTCCACCGGCCAGTGTTTCCCTTGTCAGCCGATGGCTCGGGGATTCCGGGGCGCTCGCCAGGCTGAAGACAGCGAGACCGGCAGTAGTACTTTCCTGGGAAGAGTGCAGGCGACGGAAGAACGAGCAACATGCCGAGAGGCAAATATAAAACCCGGAGGTAAGAAAAAATGGCAATCAACAGCAATTTCAACTTTTGGCATACTGAACGGAGCAGATTTCACGGCCAAAAAGAGATCGAGGAGGAATGGAATGCGGCGTTCGCCAGGGCGGCGGGCATGTCCGGCATGAAGGAGAAGACGAAGCTGGGCATGTCCTGGGAAAAAGCGTTTAAACGCGCGGCGGGCAAACCGGACGGGTGGCGTATATGAAAATAGGAGATTTTGTATCGAACATGGCCGAAGATCGGCAGGAAGTCATGGCCCTCTATCAGGCAAGGCATCGAACCACGGCGCGACGGCGCTTCCATGCGACGACCGAAGCCGGGCCGGGGGCGGCCAAGCCGTGGAAGCCTTCACAGACGGCGGCGTGCGTGGTCGGGGAAAGATGCAGAGGCCCGGCAAATACAGTGCAATCGTCAGAAAATTGGCTTAAAAAGGGAGGCCC
>CAVQYC010000008.1:0-386278 GCA_963717985.1 uncultured delta proteobacterium | reverse complement strand
TCAGAAAGTAAATAACTGGCCCTTTACTCTTTCTCCAGTAGCTCATATCCCCGTTCCCGCAATCATTGCTGATTGGATTGTAGCACTTGCTATCGGCTCGGTCGAGCAAAATATAGCTTCACAGGAAGAAACTTGCTCTGCACCCCCCCTATCGTCATTTTTTCAGAAAAGTGTATTTGTGGTCACTGGGAAGAAAACTCTGCTTCAGGAAAGCGGGCAACAGCGAGATCAGTCAGAGGCCGGTTTTCTTTCCCGCCGATTGCCTGCACCGCCTCGTTGGGCCGTCGAATTGTGCGCATGCGCCGCTTCCGCGTGCAAAGTTAAGCCGAGGGCGGCTATGACTTTGAGAATTGTGTCAAAACCGGGGCTTCTCTCCCCTGAGAGCGCCTTATAGAGGCTCTCACGGGACAAACCGGCATCCCGCGCTACTTGAGACATGCCCTTGGCCCGAGCGATGTCACCGAGGGCCTTAGCAATGAAAGCAGCGTCGCCATTCGCCTCCTCAATGCACGCTTCGAGGTACGCAGCCATTTCCTCCGGGTTGCGAAGATGCTCGGAAACATCGTATTTCGCTATTTCGTAGTAGTAGTCCTTGTCATGGTGTACTCCTATAGATTTCTTGCCAATCGCAAGGCGGTTTTGATGTCCTTGGCCTGCGTATGCTTGTCGCCGCCGGCCAGCAGAATTGCCAGCAACTGCCCGCACTGTTTGTAATAAACCCGGTAACCCGGTCCATAGTCGATCCGCAACTCTGAAACCCCTTCACCCACTGACTCTACATCGCCGGGATTTCCTGCCGCCAGTCGCTCAATCCTCACGAGAATCCGTGCACGTGCACGGATGTCGTTCAGGTCGTCAAGCCACCTAGCGAAAACTTCAGTCTTGCGGATTTCAGTCATACCCAATTGTAGCCTTATGGCTACATGTTGTCAAGGGACACGGAGGGGCCTTCTTCACTACTTTCTCTTGTTGTTGACGGTTATCGAGAGGACGGCCTTAAGAAAGGAGAAGGAGAAAGAGAAGGGTCCTGCCTACAAAACAAATCACACTGGGAAATAGCCCCAGGGGCTTCCCTATTCACTCAGAAGCAAATGGACCTTTTGAAAAAGGCCATCAACGGTTGAAATGACGGCCGGCCGGTCCAGCGGCTCATCCTGCGATTCGAACGCCTCATAGCGAAATTGAACGGCGAACGCGTTCAACTCAACAAGGCCGCGCAAGCTGCTTACATCGCAGCCAAGCTTATCAAGTTTATTCAAAAGGGCGTCGACGTCGTGGACGAAGGGGTACTCCTGGCCCAAAAGCGCTATCCACGCTTTGAGGGTCTTCTCAATCGCCTGTTGGGCATGAAAGCCGAAGACCTCGTCGGCGAAGACGCCCGGATCGGTCATAGCCTTGATCGCCTTGAGGTCTTTTTCTGCCGAGGAGAGGAGCTGGCGGGCGAGATCAGTTTCTTTCATAGAGAATCCGCCCATGTCTGAGGGCATGCGCGACGACGTGACTGCGGCTGTACCTCCACCGCTCAACCTCTTCGAATGCGTAGACAAGGATATCCTTGGCCACATCGAACCCCGACAAAGCCTGCCACAATCTGGTCATCTCTTTGCGGCGGCTGCGGGTGGGGCCGAAGGGCTCATCTTCTACCACCAGTAAGTCTACATCAGATGTGGGGTGTGAGTCGTTGCGGGCCCTGGAGCCGAACAGAACCACCTGCCGGGGGTTAACCGTCTCCACAATCTTCCTTGTCATCTCTTCGAGCAACTTATCGGTAACCGGCGTCATCTTTCTTCAGTGTACACCCTCCCCTGTGCCCATTCAAGCAATAGCCGTACCCGGCTCCGGCAAGGGGGGGGGGAGGGGGACGTAGGCCTTTGCCTCTGCTATCTGCTTGTTTCTCATTATCAGAGAAATGCCGTAACATTACAACAATTATTTCGAGCTTTCCGTGCAAGCCGGGCATTCCCTCATCTACTCACGGTCTCTCCTGTTGACATACCGCAACCATCCGATATAATTTGAAGTTAGCGTATATGTCAGGCACGCAGGAGGCTTAGCCGTGAATATACTGTTAGATCGTGTAGAGATTGACCCTCGGGTGTGCAACGGTAAACCGGTAATAAAAGGGACGAGAATTCCCATTTCTGTCATAATAGAGCAGGTAGCCGAAGGAGAGTCGTGGGATGAAGTGCTGTCGGGTTATCCGGAGCTACGTAGAGAGGACATTCAGGCAGCGCTGTTTTACGCTACAGCCTCGCTCGATCACATGGAAATAAGGGCAGCAGGTGGCTGAGATTCATCACTCCCGGCGATGAGTTTACGCAGCCCAGTTTACCAGCCGCAGTTCTGCAATTCTGCTGAAATGTTTAGTGTTATTCGTAACCAGCGTAAAGTTGTGGGTCAGGGCGCATGCTGCGAGGACCAGATCGAAGTCATCGAGGGGAGTGCCTTGTTTTTCGAGATCGGTTTTGAGTTCCCCGAATGTCTGGGCCGCTGCAAGGCTGACCGGGATTACCTCGAAAGCAGCTTCGATGGCCCGTATCCTCGCGAGGTTTACCGTGACCCGGCGTGATTTGTAAGCCCCGTAGTAAAGCTCCATAAGGCTTACAACCGAAACTCCCATGGGATCGCCTATGTGCTCCTCAAGGCGCTTCTTAACGGAGGGGTCGCCTTTGAGGGCGTAAATGATCGTGTCCGTGTCGAGAAGAAACACTACATACCCCGACGCAGTTTGCCGGAATTCTTGCGTCCCGACCTTATCTCAAGGGCTATTTCTTCGGCCGATCTCTCGTCCTCCCATGAGCCTGAAAGACCGAGGAGCACACGGGCGGGTGTCTTAGCAGCCGCAAGAGCGCCTCCTTTTGCCAGATAGTCCCTTACGAGAAAGAGCACCTCCTGACTGACGGAACGGTTCTCCAGGGCGGCAAGGCGTTTGATCTGTGCGTAGAGTTCATCGTCGATGTTCTTGATTTGCAGGTTCGCCATGGTCCCCTCCTTTCATGAAAAAGTATACTATTTTCATGCAAAGAGTTAAAGTGAAACAGGGAAGGTGGGCAGTGGGCCGGTGGTCAGACGGCTGCCTTGAGAGGCTGTACTTCACGGGCGACCCGTTCGGATAACGAATCCTCGGCCACATCCATATCATACCGACTTTGCAGATTTATCCAATAACGCGGGCTCTGCCCAAAATAGCGCCCCAGGCGCAAGGCGAGTTCTGCGGTTACCGGACGCCTGCCTTTAACCACGTAGTTGATACGCATGGCGGGTACGCCCAGCTCCCGGGCAAGTCTGTATTGCGACAAATTTAACTCGTCGAGCAACTCTTTCAGATAGACTCCGGGATGCACGGGGGCAATATGTTTTTGTATCATGTCGGCCTCCTCAATGGCCGATTGGCTGCACTGCCTCGTTGGGCCGTGGAATTGTTCGTGTGGGCCGCTTCCGCGTGCAAAGTTAAGCCGAGGGCGGCTATGACTTTGAGAATTGTGTCAAAACCGGGGCTTCTCTCCCCGGAAAGCGCCTTGTAGAGGCTTTCACGGGATAAGCCGGCATCCCGCGCCACTTGAGACATGCCCTTGGCCCGAGCAATATCGCCGAGGGCCTTAGCAATGAAAGCAGCGTCGCCATTCGCCTCCTCGATGCAGGCTTCGAGGTACGCAGCCATTTCCTCCGGGTTACGAAGATGCTCGGAGACATCGTATTTCGTAGTAGTGGTTCTTGTCATGGTGTACTCCTACAGATTTCTTGCTAATCGCAAGGCGGTTTTGATGTGTCTTGCGGATCTCGATCATACCCAATTGTAGCCTTATGGCTACATGTTGTCAAGGGACACTACGGGGGCGTCCTTCACTGCTTTGATTCCTGAGAAGCAACTCCGTTTTGTGGATTAATGACGGCTTGTATAAGAAATTGGTGCAGTATTTACAAGATGTTGGATAAGGCATGTTGTGCCGACCTGCTTCAAAGTGAGTTACTTCTCAGGGATCACTGCTTTCACCTGTTGTTGACGGTTGTCTCTTCCCATGCCGCTTCTTCCCTTCTACGGCGCCCGTTGAAGCCGTACGCTCGCTATTACCGACATGAAGAGGTTGCCGTTATGACGTTTTGGTGCTATATTTATCTATCTACAATGGAGGTGAAATCATGACAACAGGAGCCAGACGAGCTACCGTCTATTTGGACCCCGAGTTGCATAAGGCGCTGCGATTGAAGGCAGCCGAAACCTCCCGGTCAATATCGGAGCTTGTCAACGATGCCGTGAGGGAAGCCCTCGCAGAGGACGCTGAAGATATCATCGCATTCGAGCAAAGAGCCGGAGAGCCGTTAATCAGTTATGACGAGATGGTCAAGAGACTGAGAAGAGATGGCCGAATATAGGGTTTATTTCAAAGAGTCCGTTGAAAAGGACTTCAGCGCAGTACCGAAGAGAGATTTGCAAAAGATTCTCCATCGCATCGAGATGCTCGCCAAAGATCCAAGGCCCCCAGGTCACGAAAAACTGACCGGCCGGGAAAGATACCGTGTTCGTCAGGGCCGCTACAGGATTGTCTATTCCATCCGGGACAAGGAGCTTACGGTGTGGGTAGTGAAGGTCGGACATAGGAGAGACGTTTACCGTGAAACGAAATAGTCATGAAGCGAACCACGTAGTTGCGAATGCTCCATTGTCCCCTGCCTCAGAGGTCGAGACGTATCCAGGGAGCCTGGTCACGATGTGCCCCGCTCCTTCAATATCTGCCGGTGGAGGGTGCGGAAGTCCTTCGGCGGTATCGCGTCGGACCTCCTCGCGAGCCTGACCGCGCTGGAAGGACAGGGCGCAGCGCAGACACCGCAACCGATACACCACTGCGTATCGACGAGGGGCATGCCCTCTTCCATGGTGAGGGCGTTTACCGGGCATATCTCTGCGCATGCCCCGCACCCCGTGCATTGGCTCGCGTCCGTCTCCCTCAGGAAGTAGGTTGCCATGAGTACGTCCCTCGGAATGGACCTGCGGCGTATGGAGCCCACGGACCAGCAGCAGCAGCCGCAGCAGTTGCAGGTGTGCTTGATGCCTTCCCTGGCGTTGTCGACGAGATGGACGAGGCCCGCCTCCTCCGAGGCGCTGATCACGGCAAGGGCCTCCTTTTTGTCGATCTCCCTGCCGAGGGAGTGTTCTATCAGGTATTCCGCCAGATCGTCGTATTTGATGCAGGCTTCGAGGGGATGGGTGCACCGCCTCTTGCCCATGAGCTCGGCCGTCACCCTGCAGGGGCAATGGGCGAGGGCGATGACATGCACCTTCTCGATGAGTTCCTCCATCATCTCAAAGGGGAAGACGGCGTGCTCCTCAGGGGTAAAGGCGGCCGACGCCGGCACGTAGCGGAGAGCTTTTGTTTTCGTGGCGCCGTAAGCCTCGCGCACCTGCTCCCTCCTGCTGTATTTGAGGACCAGTCCCGCCATTTTCTTCGCGAGGGGTCGGCTGGTGCCTCCCCAAAAATAGGTCTGGGGAAAACCATAGCCGAACTGCTGGAGCGCGTAGCCTATCTCGCCCGAGGTCGTCCTTCCCGAGAAGAGCACCCCCCGGTGGGCGAGGGTGGCGAGTATCGTCTCCACGTCGCCTTTCGGCATGGGGAGGGCGGCGGCGATCTCGGATGAGGGAACCGGTTGGAGGGGGATGACCCGCGTGGGGATGGCGAGGGCTACCTCCGCCTCGATGGGTGAAAAGCTCTCGACGAGGATCTCCCTCAGCTCGTCCTTCGGCGGGTAGCCCATGCCCAGGGCCTGCAGGTGCGCGGCCAGTTTTTCGTAGACGTCATCGCTCACGAAGACCTCCGGTGAAAGCTTTTCATGTTGTGCCACGCCCCATCTCACGCCCCGGATGGTCGCCCTTCTCGTGGTCGATCGCGGGGCAGACCAACAGGTCTTCCCAATATTACCCTTGCGCTCACCCTTCAGTGTACACCCACCCCTATGTCCGTTCAAGTAACCCTAAAAGGCGGTAGGAACATCCTTTCATTCTGTACGTTATCACTCACGAGACCTCTTATCGGCCTTTTGAACCGCCCTGGTGATTGATGCAGCGAGCTCGGTCCGGGGGCCGGCCTTCGCTATCTCTTTCCACCCGTAGGCAGGGCACTTAAGTCGATACCATCGAGCTCCCGCGCCGGGAATTCGCAACCCCAATCGTATACACGTCCCTCAGGCATCCGGCCGTCTTCCAACGCCGCCCGGTTACGGGTAGCTTGATCTTTGAAGGAGCTGAGCGCATCCTCCGGCTTCCCGAGCAGCTCCATCGCTTTCTCGACCGGAACCTGCAAGTGTTCCGACCAAAGCTGTGCAACCCAATTCTTTATGTGGGCAGTATCCGCGAAGGTGATGTTCATTTCCGAGTGGAACCACATGCTCGTGAACGCGATGTTCCCCGACCCGCCTGTCATTTGCGCCCAATCCTGACCGAACACGGCCATATTCTTGGAGTGAATGTAGGTTTCGCTGTTGATGATTTTCCCCGGGGTGCGAGGGTCGGGCCTGCTGTTGCCCAGGGTGAGCAGCGCTACATTGCTGTGGCCGGCAACTAAGGGAAGCTCCTCCTGATAATGGGCGATATCCTCAAGGACGCTTTCCACTTTCCCCGGCAGCGTTCCCTCGTCCGGTTTTGATGTCAGGATTGCAATAATCTTGGCCCCTCGTTCGGCGGCCTCATGAATCTCGGAGATAATCCCGTGGTCGAAAAAGTACTGGTTTTCGATATAAACCACACTTCCTTGTCCCGCGGCGCACAACATGTTGAAGTATAGTTCTCTGATTCCCCTGTCTCCATCCGGTGTCGCAGGGTACGTCTTCGGGGCGATCGTCCGCACCACCTGAGCCTCTATCCCGTTGGCCACTTGTGGGATCCGCTCCGCGGTGACTAGGGATGCCGCATCGGATGTCGCATCTTTATGGGGAATACTCGCGCCATTATAACGTTCGACGAAATTGGCAAGAACGTCACCGACCGCGGGTCCCTTGATCCTGTAGAAAATATCATGGAGTGGGGGTGTCTTCTCGAGTCCTTTGAGCGGATCTTTCCGCTCCGCCAGGCGTCGAACATCCAACGAGTCGTGTGTCGGGGTATCCCAGTAAGACTGAACCGGATTGATGCCGCCAACGAACGCCACGACGCCGCCATCGCCGTCGTCCATGATGTACGTCTTTTGATGATGGCATCCTAATTCCGCAGGGAAATCCAGATAGAAAGGTTCAAAATGACCACGAGGTGACTGATACCAGCCGCTATAACCCTTAGCGTTATCCCAGCGCGCCTGAATGCTTCCCTGCCCCTCATTGACGCCTGCAATCCCGGCCGGAGAAGGATCCGGAATCGTGTCCGCCGTGCCCATCGCGGGCTGCCATACCACCATGCGGACATCAACCCCGTCCTTTCGGCGAGACCTCAGGATGTCGAACATCCTTTCGTTATTTTCCGGAACCAAGAGGAAATCCTGACTGCCATATGAAAGCGTGAGATAGATGAATTTCTTTGCGCGGCGAAAAGTGTCGGCGATCTCGCCGTAGGCTGCCTGTCCGTCAATGAGAATCTGGATCTCATTGCCCTGTCGCGGCGGATAAGTTCCATGTTGCGCCCAGACCGTGGGAGAACCCATCGTATCCTCCATTCAGGCTTCCCGTGATCACCGCAACTCCGGGGAGGTATCGTGGCCTGTCTTCAGCGATTCCGTTTTCTGCGCCCTTCGCCGAGCCGCACCTTTCAAGCGGAGGGCGAGGCTGAAAAGGGCAGCGACAACGATGCCGATCACAAACGCAAGAAAAACTATGACGGCAAGAGACGCGCCGAATTTCCACATAAGAAACGCAACAGAGACCGGTGCTGCATTTTGAACGGAAAAAATGACAACGGCTGCTATAACAAGAACTGCTATACAGAGAATAAACATGAGAGACCTCCTTATTCATCCCTGTGGTCAGGGCTGCCGTTCATCCCTTTGTTTCGGATGTCACCTCGCCGGAGCCGCTCAAGAGCCTGATTCCTCGCCAATACAACCTGGAATTACGCGGCAAAGCAACAAAGCCCTCGCTTCCGCATGTCTTGCGCCGATTATTCTTAATCATAACATCTTTAGCCTGAAAACGCTCATCTTTGCGATTACCTAAGAGAGATGGATACCAGGGACCGGAAGGCGCGAAAAGGGCGACCCCCAGGGGGGGTACCCTCTTCTATGACTCCGGAAAAGAGGTGTTGATTATTTGGAAATGGTTAGTACAATAAGCACATGGAGCCCTAACCTTTTATTATTCCTTGTACCGAAATCGCGTGCATCGGGAACGAAAAGGTCGAGGCGTGTCGACTTCGGATTGAAGGAATAAACAACTATCTTATTTGAGGAGGAGGCAAGGATGTTCAGGGAATTCAAAGAATTTGCGATGCGGGGCAATGTGCTGGATATGGCCGTAGGCATAATCATTGGAGCAGCCTTCGGCACCATTGTCAATTCCCTCGTGCAGGACCTTATCATGCCGCCAATCGGTCTGTTGCTCGGGAATGTAGATTTTTCCAACATCTTCATGGTTCTTAAAGAAGGCAAGGTGGCCGGCCCTTACGCCTCCCTGGCTGCGGCGAAATCGGCGGGTGCGGTCTCCATCAACCTCGGCCTTTTCGTCAACCACATCATCAGCTTCGTCGTTGTCGCGTTCTCCGTATTCCTCCTTGTTCGGACGATGAATAAACTGAAACGCGAGGAGGTTGCTCCACCTGCCGTGCCAACAACCAAGGAGTGCACGTACTGCTTCTCAACGATCCCCATCAAGGCAACCCGCTGCCCGAACTGTACGTCCGAGCTGAAACCAAGCTAAGGAGCGCGGCGACCGGATCGGGGCCTGCGAGTGACCTGATCAACCAGAGCTGCGGGAAGCGCTATGGCACCGCCGTTGCTGAGTTTTGCGGCGAGCAGCGGTAGCCATTCAGCAATAGGGAGTAGCATGCGTGGCCGGGTTACAGGCGACGGCAGGATCCGGCCGTCGCCCTACGGTGCACGGAGAAACCGGCTTTATTTTGCCGTCTTTTCTACCACCGCTTCCACTCTGCGGTTCTGCTGCCTGCCTTCTGCAGTGGCGTTGCTTGCTATCGGTTTGTTTGGCCCGTAACCTATCGCCTGGAGACGGTCACCCGCGATTCCAAATCTATCGACAAGATAGTCCTTGACACTCTTCGCCCGTGCCTGAGACAAAGCGACATTACTCGCTTCACTCCCGACATTGTCGGTATGCCCCTGAATCAACACATTCCTATCAGGATGCGCCTTCATAAAATCGGCCACTTGTTTGATTTCATCGTTGTACATTGGCTTGATGTCGGACTTACCGGTATCGAACTCGATGTTAAGCGTGACAGAACCGGATGTTTCGAGCTGTGTTGCTTTGGGTGGCGGCGCAGCCTGATAGCATGCGCACCCGCTCAGGCCAACACCCAACATCACGACCAGGCATACCAATCCAATCGATCTCAGTCTCATGCTCTTTCCTCCTCTTCCGTGGGATATAGAGCCCACCACGAGCGCCCGTGGCGCAGTCGACAGGTGAGACTACTATTATGTAGGATTATCGTTCTCGCGGCACTTTGCAAGAAAAAGTATTATTTTGTCCTCTGACCCCTCCCTTCTCCCGCTCTTGACAAAGTATAGTATCCCGATTATATTACTAATGGATTTAGAACATAAGGTTTTAAATCCCCCCAACCAAAGTCGGGGGTTGAGGGTTGATCTCCCGGTTGTCAGGTCTTTGGGACGTGACAATATCTCGTACGGAGGTGTATTATGGAACTCTCACTCAGGACAGTTCACGATAGACCGGAGAATCTCCGGAGAAGCACCGGGTTCTTCTCTGGCTTTGAGAGAAGCATCGATGACATTCTCGGACGATTCCTGGAGGGCTCTGTGATGCCCATCGATATAGCGGGGATGGAAGGCACTTTCTCGCCTCGTATGGACATCAAGGAAACGAAAGGCGTACTCACGGTGACTGCCGAACTGCCGGGTATGGACCAAAAGGAGATTGACGTCTCCGTCCATGACGGCGTTCTCACGATCAGTGGTGAGAAAAAGGTCGGCAAGGAAGAAAAGGGGACGGACTATCACTACATCGAGCGCTCGTACGGCTGCTTTACGAGATCGGTCTCACTGCCCGATACGGTAGATACCGAGAAGATCGGGGCGGCCTACAAGGATGGCGTCCTCACCGTGACCCTGCCTAAGACCGCGAAGGCTATGGAGCAATCGAAAAAGATTCCCATAACTGCCTGATCGCGTCACTACCCCGCCCCGATGCCCGGACCCGGGTACCGGGGCCGCGCTTTCTCTACTAACTGAAAGAATCTTCTACGCCATTTCTGATCTCAATCTGAGTAGAGTATTGCCCTTGGCTCCGCTTCTGATTTGGTGAGGGAGTATTGCAAGAATTTGGAGAGCGTACGACGACAGCGCCTATTTCCCGGCTTGCTGTTTTTTCTTGTAGTCTTCGAGCGCAGCCTGGAGCGCCTCTTCGGCAAGCACCGAGCAATGCTGCTTTGCGGGCGGCAAGCCTCCAAGCGCCTCGGCAACAGCCTCGTTGGATATACGCAGGGCCTCATCAATCGATTTCCCTTTTATCAGCTCCGTCGTCATGCTGCTCGACGCAATTGCGGCGCCACACCCGAATGTCTTGAACTTGGCATCGACGATCATGTTATTCTCGATCTTGAGATAAAGCCTCATCACGTCGCCGCAGGCGGGGTTCCCCACTTCCCCCACACCGCTCGGCTCCTCTATTTCACCCATATTTCGCGGGTGCATAAAGTGATCCATCACCTTCTCGCTATAAGGGCCCTGTACCATTAAGTACCTCCTCGTGCTTTTAAGGGAGACATCTCTCTCAGTTTTACCACTATCTCAGGCAGCATGGAAAGGGTGAAGTCGACCTCGGCCTCCGTATTCTCCGTGCCGAGACTAAACGCGATAGAGCCGTGGCATATCTCAGGCGGCACACCCACCGCCGTCAGCACGTGGGAAGCCTTCAGCCCCGTCTCGTCCGCCGCGAGCACGTTGGAGGCGCAGGCGCTCCCGCTGGCGGATGCAATGCCATTCAGGTTGAGCCACAGAAGAAGCGATTCACCTTCGACAAACTCAATCCAGAAGCTCACATGGCCGGGAAGTCTCCGGGCAGGATGGCCTGTAAAGTGCAAATAGTCGATCTTTTTCTCTATCCCCTCCCACAGCTTTCGCCCCAGGGCAGTCAGCCTCTCGACCCTTTCAGTCATCTCTTCCGCGGCAAGCCGACTCGCTTCACCGAGACCCACAATAGCCGGCACATTCTCAGTACCCGCCCTGTAACCCATCTCCTGGTAGCCGCCCTGCACGACCGGCCTTAAGGGAACGCCTTTTTTCAGATAAAGAGCGGCTGCACCCTTTGGGCCGTAGAACTGGTGCGCGGAAACAGTCATAGAATCGACGGAGAGCGCCTTTACGTCAACCGGGATCTGGCCGCACGCGCCCGCCCCGTCCGAGTGGAAGAGGATACCCCTTTCCTTGAGTAAAAGACCGATTTCGCGGACGGGCTCAATGGTGCCTATTTCCAGGTTTGCCTGCATAATCGACACCAGGAGCGTTCCGGGTTTTGCCTTCTTCTCCAGGTCCTCCATGTCGATCAGGCCGTAAGGGTCTACCCTCACGTAGTCGACCTCGAAGCCGAGGCTTTTCAAGAAATCCGCCTGATTCATGATCGAATAATGCTCGATATCAGAAAAAAGAATCCTGTTCCCTCTGCTCCTGTTCGCCAGGGCAAGCCCCTTTATCGCCAGATTGTTTGCTTCCGTCGCAGAGCCCGTGAAGATGACCTCATTGCTCTCCGCGTTGAGGAGACGGCTAACCTTAAGCCTCGCTTCGTCCACGGCCTTTCTCGGCTCGGCCCCTTCCTCGACAAGGACCGAAGAAGGATTTCCAAAGAATTCGCTGAAATAGGGGCGCATAGATTCGAGCACCCTCGGGTCTATCGGCGTGGTCGAGGCATGATCAAAATAAATCCGTCTCATGAGACAAATATATTACCACATATTGTCCCCCTGCGCGGCAACGTTTTTTGGGCGACCGGGCAACGCAGCGGGCCTCCGGCCACCGCATTGAAATGCGCGGCCTTCTCTGATAGAATATACGCCTGCGTAAAACCGGATAAGAATAATGGATCACATTTTTGTAAAAGGCGCCAGGGAGCACAACCTCAAGAACATCGATGTCACGCTCCCCAGGAACAAAATGACCGTTATCACGGGGCCCTCCGGCTCGGGCAAGTCGTCTCTTGCCTTCGATACGCTCTACGCCGAAGGCCAGCGCAGGTATGTCGAGTCTCTCTCTTCCTATGCGCGTCAGTTCCTGGAGCTTCAGGAAAAACCGGATGTCGATTATATCGAGGGACTTTCGCCCGCTATCAGCATCGAGCAGAAAAGCATCAGCAAGAACCCCCGGTCCACGGTGGGCACGGTCACGGAGATCTACGATTATCTGAGGCTGCTCTTCGCGCGGCTGGGTCATGTCTATTGTTATGGCTGCGGCAAGGAGATCAAGAGTCAACATACGCCCCAGATCGTCGATAGCATACTCGCCCTCGGGACGGGTACGCAGCTCGCGGTGCTTGCCCCTATCGTGAGAGGAAGAAAAGGCGAGTACCGCAAGGAGATCGATGACCTGAGAAAGCAGGGGTTCACGAGGATCAAGCTCAACGGTAAAGTAGTCGACCTGAGCGAGCACATCGTCCTTGAGAAGAACAAGAAGCACGCAATAGACGTGATCGTCGACAGGCTGACCATCAGGGAGGGTATAGAGAGGCGCCTTTTCGAAGCGGTCGAGCTGGCGCTCAACAAGGCCGGAGGCATCGTGAAGGTGGAGGTGGGCAAGGACACCCATGTTTTCAGCGAGAAATTTGCCTGCCCGGACTGCGGCATCAGCTACCCGGAGATCACCCCGGCCATGTTTTCCTTCAATAACCCTTACGGCGCCTGCCCTACATGCTCCGGTCTCGGCGTCAAGGAGAACTTTGACCCGGATTTGATCGTCCCCAACAAGGAGCTCTCTCTCCGGGAGGGCGCCATCATGCCCTGGAGCGACAAGAACCCCCTCGTCTTTATGCCCTTCCTCGAATCCCTGATCAAACACTATAAGATAGACATCCGGGCGCCTTTCAGGGACCTGCCGCCGGACGTGCAGGAAGCGTTGTTCCGCGGGTCGAACGGGGAGCCGATCGAGTTCTTTGTGGAGCACGGCCGCCGTCAACCCATAAAAAAACCTTTCGAAGGCGTGATAAAAGAGCTGGAGAGGGAGTGGAGGCACGCGTCCCCGTGGGAGAAAGAAAAGTTTGAGCGCTACATAAACCTCATCCCCTGCCCTGCCTGCAAAGGCGCAAGGTTGAAAAAAGAGATGCTCTGGGTACGCTTCGGAGGTCTCGACATCTCTCAGGTCACGGAGATGACCATTGCCGAATGCTCCCGGTTTTTCAAGGAGGTCGATCTGGCGGAAAAGGAGCGGGAGATCAGCCGGGCGATACTGAAGGAGATCGTCTCCCGCCTGAAGTTCCTCATCGATGTCGGCCTCGACTACATCTCCCTTGAGCGGTCCTCGGCAACCCTGTCGTCCGGCGAATCCCAGCGGATAAGACTCGCGACCCAGATCGGCTCCGGGTTGACCGGTGTGCTCTATGTGCTCGACGAGCCAAGCATCGGCCTCCATCAGCGCGATAACGAGCGCCTCCTCGGTACCTTGCAGAAACTGAGAGACCTGGGCAATACGGTTGTCGTCGTTGAGCACGATTACGACACGATCCTTCGCGCCGATTACGTGATCGATTTGGGACCGGGCGCCGGTGAGAACGGGGGAAGCCTCACCTTTATGGGAACGCCGGAGGAGCTGAAAAAAGACGCCTTATCGATCACCGGTCAATACGTCTCCGACAGACTGAGAATAGAGCAGCCGGAGGTGCGCAGGAAACCAAAAGGCGTGATCGGCCTCAAGGGTGTCAGGTCCCATAATCTGAAGAACATCGATGTTGATATACCCCTCGGGGTTTTCACCTGCATTACGGGGGTTTCCGGCTCAGGCAAGAGCTCCCTTGTCATAGACACCCTTTTCCCGTTATTGAAGCAGAAGCTCTACCGCTCCAGGGAACGGGCCGGGGTGGCGTCGGGCATCACCGGCTTCGAGGCCATAGACCGGGTCATCGACATCGACCAGTCTCCCATTGGCAGGACCCCCCGCTCGAATCCTGCCACCTATACAGGCATCTTCACCTTTATCAGAGAGCTTTTTACCAAGATCCCCGAATCGAGGATGCGGGGCTACAAAGAGGGCAGGTTCAGTTTCAATGTGAAGGGCGGGCGCTGCGAAACCTGCGCGGGTGAGGGCTTCGTCAAGATCGAGATGCAGTTCCTTCCCGACGTCTACATCGTCTGCGACATGTGCAAGGGAAGAAGGTACAACAGGGATACCCTGGAGATCGAGTACAAGGGGAAGAACATCGCCCAGGTACTCGAAATGACCGTCACCCAGGCCATGGTGTTCTTCAATTCCATACCGCACGTCAAAAGCAGGTTGAAGGTGCTCAACGACGTGGGCCTCGGGTACATCAGGCTGGGCCAGCCGGCCACGACGCTTTCAGGCGGTGAGGCACAGAGGATCAAGCTCTCGCGGGAGCTGTCGAAGAAAGATACGGGACAGACACTGTACATCCTTGACGAGCCGACGACGGGTCTCCATTTCGTCGATATCGACAAGCTTCTGTTCGTGCTCAATGAGCTTATCGGGAGAGGGAATACGGTTGTAGTCATAGAACACAACATGGACGTGATCAAGTGTGCGGACTACCTTATCGACCTGGGGCCGGAAGGGGGAGACAGGGGCGGTCAAGTCATTGCCGAAGGTCCGCCAGAGGAGGTGGTCCTGAACCCTGAAAGTCACACGGGGCGGTTCCTCAAACGGTATCTGAACGGAGGGCGGCCGTGAAAAAGGTCATTGTCATACCCGCCCGTTATGGCTCGACCCGGCTCCCCGGCAAGCTGCTGCTCGATATCGCGGGCAAACCGATCATCCAGTGGGTGTACGAGCGGGCGTGTGAATCGACCCTGAAAGATCAGGTCCTGATCGCCACGGACGACGAGCGCATACGAGAACGGTGCGCTGCCTTCGGGGCCCCTGCCGTCATGACGGGACCTGATTGCCAAAGCGGCACCGACCGTGTGTATGAAGCGATAAAGACGATCGACGCGGACGTGATCATCAACCTTCAGGGTGATGAGCCTGAGATCAGGGGCGACATGATCGACGCGCTGATCCGTGCGGTGGAGCAGGAAAGGCCGGACATGGCCACGCTCTGCGCGATCATCGACGATCCCCGGGATTACAAAAGTCCCCACGTGGTCAAATGCGTGCTTGACAGGAACAATTTCGCCCTCTACTTCTCAAGGGCGCCTCTCCCCTTCCTGCAAAAGAGTATCCCCATCCCCCTTTACAAGCATATCGGTATCTACGGCTTCTCCCGCTCTTTCCTCGAAACCTTCGTAACTCTGCCCAGGGGGCGGCTCGAAGAGGCGGAATCGCTAGAGCAGCTCCGCGCGCTGGAGGCGGGTTACAGGATCAAGGTAATCGTCACGGAGTACGGAGGGACAGGCATTGATACGGAAGCAGACCTTGAGCGGGCGCGGAAACGCATAAAATAGACTTACGCGGCGGCCCGCACCCCTATGCCTCGATCTTGATCTGCTTAGGTTTTACCTCTTCTTTTTTTGGAAGCTCGACCCGCAAGATGCCGTCCTTGAGAACTGCCTTGATGTTCGACGCGTCTATCGATTTGGTGAGGGTAAAAGACCTGGCGAACACCCCGTATCCCCTTTCCATCCTGTAGTAGTTGTCAGGCTCGACACCCGCCTCCAGCTTTCTTTCGCCCTTGATCGTAAGCTCGTTCTCATGGATCTTTATGTCGATAGTTTCTTTAATTACTTCCGGAACCTCAAGCTTGAGGATGAACGTGTTTCCCACTTCAAAGATGTCGACAGGCGGGGTCCATTCGCTCGACACAAATTCCTCTTTTCTCGTCTTCTCCATGTCCCGATACATTTTGTCAAGCCTATCCTGCAGAGTCAACAACTCCTTGAATGGATCCCATCTGGTCACCGCCATGAGCACACCTCCGCTGATTTTATATATTATAATGTTCGGCGAGGGCGTCTTCAAGACCTTCCTTGCTTTTTGGGGACGGCCGGGTTAATTTCGCGCCTTGCCACCCGCGCCATCGCTGAGGAGCGCTGTGCGACCCAGCAGGGCAATATGGAGCTGGGTGCCCCGCCTATGGCCTCCGGGCGGCGACCCCTCGATTTGGGCACCTATCATCGAAATTTCCTCCGGCCGCAAAAAAGACCTTACGTGTAGCACCTGCAATTCATCGCATGCGGGGTTCTCGGGGGAGTGGAAAATACCAACTGAAAGCGGGAGGAAGTTTACTTTCAAAACCTGCGTTGTCGTCTTGACATTTGTTCATGTCCGTATTATATCGCAAACATAAGTATGATAAAGCTAAACCATCGGCGACGGTGGGACGGAAAGCCAGCGGGTCTCTGATGCGCTTCTCGTGAATACTTCAGACAGACAGCCGGGTTGCCAAAAAAACGCTTTCACGCGTGAAAACAAAGGGGGGTGAGGGAGTCTCGGAAGGCAGTTCATGTTCCGGCGTTAAGTCTAGATCAAAAGGAGACAGCTTATGAAAAGAATGTTAGTGGCTACAACGATTGTTCTGGCTATGGTGATCATGGTTTTCGCCGCCTCTGCAAAGGCCGATGTCAGCTTCGTGGGCCTTGGCGCTGCGGGAGTGGACCTGTACGGCAACGCCTGGACCTGGAATAACAACGGCCCTGGGGGGACTTCAGCGTGGGGTATCCCGGGTCTCCTCGCGGGGACATTGACCTGGACGGGCCCGGCGACGCGGGATTTCGACTTCGTGGTCGGCACTAAGGAAACTGTGCCCCCGGGAGTGGCGATCGATTTGACTCCTACCCCGGGAAATGACCCGTTTGGCTCTTATCTGACGACGCGCTTCAGCAACGCCACAGCCGGTGCACTCTGGACCATGGTCTCGGTTTCGCCCACGGAGGTGCAGTTTTTCGCTCCCGGAGGAGCCGCGCTTGTCGCCGGTGACACCTTCTTTGTGAATATCGTTCTCACCGGGAACATCAACCCGAATCTGGTGGGGTTCGTTGCCACCTACAGCCCGGTTCCCGTTCCCCCGACGCTACTGCTTCTTGCCCCCGGCCTCCTTGGCCTTGTGGGCATCAGGAAAAGACTCAAGGGATAGAACCAACCACTTTCTTTATTTTGCGGGCGGAGGCCAAGGTCTCCGCCCGCTTTTTTGGAGGGGGAAGGGGGAACGTTGGAGGGAGCTTACCGCAGGCAAAATCTCAATACGCTCTCTTGCAGGAAGATCAGGACAACGAACGCGCGCCATGCCGAGTATCCCAGAGGGCGCGATGTTTTTTGCCGGGGCCCCCAAGGGGATCACCGTAAATACGTAACTAACTTTCATGAAGTCGGTGATAGGAGGCCGTTTTACAACTACGTGTCTGCTCGCAGCCGCCTTCGCCGGTGTTTTTTGAATTCTGATGGCCGGCGCAGAAAAAGCAGGGAAGGAGAAAAAGAACTTGACAAAAGTATGACAAAGTAGTACTCTGGAATAGATGAACGCACGACACTCAGCCGGGAAACCCCTCGCCTGTACCACTCCCTCAGACCCTCAGTTAGCTTCTTCCCACTCTCCTTGGCCTCGTCGCCATAAAGAGAAGGAGATACGAAGCCTTGTAGGAGAAAAAGATTACATGCTTTTTTGATCTTTTTGATCTGCTTTTCGGCCCTTGGGCAATTTTGTTGCTAACCTTTGTGAAGAGTTGGTTTACAATAAAGGTCTTCAATGAAAAGAAAGGGCAGGGCACGTTGCCGTGTCCCGGGGAGAGGGGATGATAGGCCGTTTCATCAAGTCGCAACTCAGAAAAAACAAAGATCTTATTCTCGACGAGGTGAGACAAGTTGACGGATTCTTCCAGCTTCTCATGAAGCAGAGGAACACGGGGATCAAGTGGAGCCCTTCGGAGAAGGTGCGGCTAAAGCAGTACCTGCGCCGTCTTGTCGGCTACACGCCTGTGCTCTGCATCTTCCTTCTCCCGGCCGGCTTTTTGCTTATCCCACTCCTGGCTGAAGTCATCGACAGGAGGAAGCGCGCGCGCAGGCCCGGGGAAGACGGGCGCTGATACCGTTTCTTCTTGTTTCCTCTTGCCAGCGGTTCGCGCCTGAATGAGTATAGTGAGCACTTTGGGGTAAACCCACCCCTGCCCTTCCGGAGGAGGGGGTCATGTCATTTTTTTGAGAAAACCGGAAGAGCTTATACTTTTTGTCAGCCCTGATTTCTCTCGTGGCAGGAGTTTTCTGCAATCAGCAGAATCTGTATCCCTTCGGATGGAAGGTCTATTTCCGACTCGGTATCACTTGATGAGGGGAAGCATAGCCTTGAATTCTTCCGTACCCGCCTTCCGGAGCAGCTCGTATATCACCATCTCCGTGGAGGTGATGGTGATGCCGGCCGCCCGCATTCTGTCAAGGGCCACGGTGCGGTTATCGGGTGAGCGGGAAGCTACCGCGTCACTGACGACGTGGACCTGGAAGCGGGGATGGCCGGAGAGGGCGGTCTGAGCCACGCAGATATGCGCCTCGATGCCGGCGATGATCAAGACACTCCTCGGCGTCTCTGCGACTCGTGCGGCAAACGCCTCTGACAGGAAGCAATTGAAAGTGCTTTTTGAGACGGGCTCCGGAGAGGTGACTTTCTCGCTGATCTCTCTTACCGTCGGACCCAGCTTTTCCTGTTCCGTGACGATCACGGGAAGACCCATGACCGCCGCGAGGCCAAGGAGGCGCTTCATATTCGCCATGAGCCTCTCAGCTTCAGCCATTGCGGGCACGAGCTTTTCCTGCATGTCGATGATCACAAGAAGGCTCTCTTCACTCGTAATAAGCTGGTTATCGTTCATGTATGCCTCTTTCGATTACCACCCGCGCCCGCGCTACCCGCGCGCTGCTTTCTCGCCCGCGTACCTTGCCATGCGACTGGAAAAGATGCAGGAGCCAAAAAAAAGAATTAGGCGAACCGATACCAAAACCCTACTTCCTGAGCTGCATCTCCTGGCCGCAGCAGACGATATCACATACTTCCGCGCAGCCACAGGCTTCATCAACAGAAACAACAAGCCCGCAGAGCTCACAGTAAAGCTTGTCCCCCTTGCGTGCTTTGGCCGGTTTGGCCTTGGCGGTCTTCGACGGTGCTTTTGCTGTCTTTGCGGCAGGCTTGGCTGCTGCTGCAGCCGTCTTGGGCGCCGGTTTTGCCGCTGCTTTAGCGATTACCTTCTTTGCAGGCTTTGGCGCTTCCTTTGTGCCCTTCGACTCTACCGGTTTTTCAGCCTTGGTCTTTCCGGTCCCTGCCGACACTGCTTTTCCCTTCGGTGCCGTCTTTGCCATCTTCTTATCACCCCCCCTGCCCCTCTCTTTTTTATCCTGCTCGGTTCGCCTAACCCTATCTTGTGGTCCGTACGCACCAATGCGGGGTGCCCACCGTCTACAGGCGGGCCGCACCGTCACGGTTTCCTCACGACACGGATCGAGATGAACTTCTATTGCAGCGAGGAGCGCTCAATCCTGATGCGCGCCGCGCCTTTTGCTCTTCTCAGCACCGCAGGGTCGCTTTTGATGCGACCGATTAGATTCACTTCGCTCGCGGGTACAGGCTCGGGCCCCCGGCTTAAGGGTGTCGGACCAAAAAAGAGGGCAAGTGCGGAACCGGGCGGCCAATAACCGATATCACCGACTGTCACGCGGGACGTGGCTGTTTCGTCGAGAGGGCACGTTACGGGAATCTCGAAGTAGAATTCATCTCCCCACGCATGCGGGCGCGTCTCCACGGGAAGCAGGTTAACGACCTCCTTTGCGCAGGCCGTATCAAAGAATTCCGCATCGACCAGTACGTCCTCGACTATGATCTTCACAGGTGTAGGCATCGTTTTTCCAAAGTTCGTCTTTAACTATAAGACTATTGCAGCGCCTTCACAATAAAAAAGTGCTCTGTGGAGCCATATCGGCAGCATAAATACGGGGAAAAGCGATCAATTTCTTGGCAAGGAGATATGTTGTGGCGCATACTATGGGTCATGGGCTTTTTCCTGACCGTTTTTTTGTTCATTTACAGTCTGCTTCACTTCTACCTGTTCGTCAGGGCGAAGATGGCCCTGGGTTTCGGTATGGCCGTTGCCATTCCCATCGCCTTCTTTCTGGTCGTGATGATAACCGCACCCATAGCGATACACCTTTCGGAGAGCGCCGGTTTCGGACTCCTCGCCCGCGTCATGGCCTATGTGGGTTATAGTTGGATGGCCTTGCTCTTTCTTCTCTTCTGCACCTTACTCGCGACCGACCTCTACCGCCTCTCAGTACACCTGGCAGGTGCGGCTGCGGGAAGAACGCTCGCATGGCTCGCGCTTTCCGCAAGATCATGCTTCCTGCTCTCCCTCGCAAGCACTGCTGCTATCGGGTTCTATGGCTGGTTTGAAGCCGGTGCGATACGGGTTGAGGGCATTGCAATTGCCACCTCAAAGATCCCCGCCCATGCGAGCCCCCTGAGAATCGTCCAGATCTCCGACGTGCACCTTGGGCTGACGGTCAGTGGGAACAGGCTAAAAAAGATTATGCGCCTGGTGAGAGAGGCACATCCCGATATACTCGTCTCCACGGGAGACCTCATCGACGGCAAGATGGACGACCACAAAGAGGCCATCGAGATGCTGCGGGCGGTCACGCCGAGATACGGCAAGTTTGCGATCACCGGCAATCATGAGTTCTACGCCGGTCTCGACCAGGCCCTTGCCTTTACGAATAAGGCCGGCTTTCATGTGCTCCGGGGGGAGGCCGTCACCGTCGGAGACGTGATCAACATCGTGGGCGTCGACGACCCGTCAGGACCGGGTTACGGCTCGTCGAGGACGGAGGAAAAGACCGTCCTCTCCTCCGCTTCAAAGGGAAACTTTACCCTCTTCCTCAAGCACAGGCCCGTGGTGGATGCGGAGAGCGTGGGTCTTTTCGATCTCCAGCTTTCGGGACATGTCCATGATGGCCAGATATTTCCTTTCAGGCTTATCACCCGTCTTTTCTATCCCTTTATCGCCGGTCTCTATCCCCTTCGGCCGGGTTCGGCGCTTTATGTCAGCCGGGGATCGGGCACGTGGGGACCTCCCATCCGTTTTCTCGCGCCTCCCGAAGTGACGGTTATAGAGCTTTTCCGGCCGCCACCCGGCTGACGGCGATATTTTATTAAAAAAAGTTAAAAACTTTTTATTTTCCGGTTGACAATAATCCGCCCGATTCCTACAGTAAAAATGAAGGTCCTCTCGATGTTAGGGCACTATGGTAAAAGACACACCCGTTGCTGCCCGTAACGTTATTCCGTGTGCACTACAAACCGGCGGAAAGCCGGCACAGAACCGGCAAGGCTTGGAAGGAAACAACGAATCCTGAAAGCTTGGACGGGGCTTTCATCCTGAGCCCCTGGAATGGAAACGGGCAGGACAGGCGCGCCAACTGAAACGCCCATCGGAGGAGGTCGCATGAGAAGAGGATTGAGTCTACTGCCGCTCGCGATGTTCTTGCTTGCCTTTCCCGGCATCAGCCGTGCTGTGGACCAGAACAGCTATGTGGGTTCCGATGTCTGTATGGCATGTCATGAAAAGCAGGCCCGGCTCCTGATGAAGAGCCCGCACTGGAAGAAGGCGGTCCCCGGCAGCCCGATCAACGCTGAGGGGTGCGAGTCCTGCCATGGCCCCGGCGCCGCCCACGCGCAAGCGGGCGGAGGCAAAGGGGTGGGCGGGTTGATCACCTTCGGCAAAACCGAGCGGGCCGACCGCAAGGCGGCGGTGTGCCTCACCTGCCACGAGAACAGCACGCAGTTGGCGATGTGGGATTCAGGCACGCACAAGAAAATGGATGTGGCGTGCAGCGATTGCCATACCGTGCACGGTCCTCCCAAAGCCCCTGCGGGCTACGGCACCACCCTGACCGGTCTCGGCTATTCTCCCTCGTGGGAATACCAGGTATGCGGCAAGTGCCACCTCGACATCAAGGCCCGGTTCAACAGGAGGTCCCATCACCCCCTGGTGGAAGGCAGAATCACCTGCTCCAACTGCCACCAGCCGCACGGCTCCATGTATCCCTCAATGATAAAGGCCCCGAGCGTCAACCAGCTCTGCTATAAGTGTCACGCGGAGAAGAGGGGGCCTTATATGTTTGAGCATCCTCCGGTTGACGAGAACTGCGCCACGTGCCACACACCCCACGGCAGCGCCCACGAGTGGCTCCTGGCGGAAAAGGTGCCCAATCTGTGCCAGAATTGCCACGACGGTGTGGGCCACGTGGGCACCAGGTACAGCAGGGAGACGCTCTTCACCGGAAAAAGCCCGGCAATCCAGGCCGTCGGCCGCGCGTGCCTGAACTGCCACGTCAACATACACGGGAGCAATGGCTCTGCGAACCCCGCGAACGGATTCAACTCCGGCCAATACTTCTTCAGGTAAGGGGGATGATATGAAAAGCCGGCTCTTACTGGCATGCTTGTTCGGCTTGCTTCTTGCCCCGTATTCTTATGGGGCGGATAACCCCTTCTCCGGCGGTATCTTCCTTGGCGCCGACGCCCTCAGCCTCGACCACCAGAGCGCGAAATTCAACGAGTACAACGCCCTAGCCCCCGGTATCGTCGGGGGCGGCAACGCGAGCTATGACACTGACAAGTACCATTTCGACGCCGAGGGTGCTTACCTTGGCGCGGATGATATGTACGTCAGGCTTAAAGGAGGAAAATGGGGGTCCTATAAGTTCTCACTCTTTTATACGGAATTCCCCCACAACTATTCCTTCGAGGACCGGACCATCTACACGAACCCCGGGTCCCAGAACCTTACCCTGCCCGGCCCAGCCTCGGCCACCCTGCAAAACTCCAGCCTGTGGCCGAGCACGTCCTTCGATTATAAGATCCGGAGGAAGGATGTAGGCGGCTCCATGGATGTGACCGCCATATCGCCTTTCTTCTTCAATGTGACGGCGAACCGGCTGCAGCGGGAAGGGGAGATGCCCTGGTCCGGCCATGACGCCTACGCGCGCGGGACAACCGTGGAGCTGCCGCTCCCTGTTGACGACCACACGACCAACGCGAACGCCCTTTTGGGCTGGAAGAACAAGCAGTTCTATGCCGCCCTCGGCGGAGGTTTCAGCGAGTACAGCAACCAGGCGGAGTTTACCCGCTTTCAGGACCCCTTCACCACGGGTGCGACGCAGGCATATGGCACCATCGTCGGCCCTCCTGACAACAGGTCGTGGACCCTCAATTTCACCGGCACGGCGAAGCTCCCCCTCTCCTCCGTGTTTGCCTTGAACGCCGGCTACCAGAGCAACACATCCCGGACGACGCTCCTCAGCACGATCGAGACCGGCACAGCGGGAACGCCCACCGTCACCACGCTGCGCCTAAGCCAGCCTACCTTCAGCGGCGACGTGGAGTACTTTAACGTGGGGGCGAACCTCACCTCGAACCCGATGAAGGACCTGACCACGAAGGTCTACTTTAAGTACCTGGACAGGAGGGACAATTCGGACGTCGTGACCTTCACGAACCCCTCGAGCCTCTCATCGGGCTCGGTGACGAACTCCCTCTTCAGCTACAACAAAACGAGCGTGGGCGCAGAGGCAACGTACCGCTTCCTGAAAAACCTCAAGGGCATCATAGGGTATGACTTCACCGACACGAGGCGCGAGGGAGGAGAGGACTTCCTCACGTCTCCCGCGTCATCCCTCGGTATCAATAACGTCCCCCTTACCGTGGACAACACGTTTAAAGCGCAGATCGTCTACAATCCCTTTGACTGGCTCGGCGCGCGCCTTAAGTACCAGAAACTCTACAGGGGTACCGACACCGAGCTCCAGCCGGGAACCGCCAATATCCTCGCGAACAACGTCAGCCGCTTCGACATAGGGAAACTGAACCAGGATATGTTCAAACTGACCGCGGACATCTCACCCACCGAGGCCCTCAGCGTCTCTTTCGAGTACGCGTACAAGCTCGACGACTACAACTCCACCGTCCTCGGCATGACAAAGGCGGAGGAGAACGAGTTCATCGTTGACGGCAGTTATGTCTGGAAAGGCATGAAGTTCTTCGCCTTCTTCGACTATGACGTCTCCACCACGAATCAGACCGAGAGGTACGTGAGCGCCAATCCAACGGGCAATTCGAACCCGGCTGCGGCCCCGAACCCCCTTGGTTTCAACTGGAATGCAAACCAGCAGAACAACAATTATGCGTACGGCGCAGGGACAAGCTTCCCCATAATCAAGGACAAGCTTGCCTTTGTCGTCCAGTACGACTTCGAGCAGAACAACGGCACCGCAAACTTCACGTCCCAGAGCTTCACCACCGCCCAGACGGGCCTGGGCATCAACAACGGCAATATAGACATCGGGCCGTGGGACGACTACACCAGGCAGAATATCTCTGCCCGGTTGGTGTATGACTATAACAAAAGTCTCGGCCTTACCTTCGGCTTCCTCTACAGCCAGTTCAGGCTGAACGACGGCCAGCTCAACGGCTACCAGTACGTGGGGCCGGGCCCCTCCTATCTCAGCGGCGCCTACACGGACGGGTCGTACAAGGCGAACGTCTATTACGCACGGGCTGTATACCGGTTTTAGCACCCCTTACTGCAACTAAGAAAAAAGAAAAACCCGTAAACTCCGGTTGACAACGTAAAGTGTGGTGTGGTTAAACACTAACGTTGGGCCGCAACAAAAGCGGGAACGCAGTATAGGGGGAAAAGCACGTGGATTTTGTGTACTCAGTCTGTCCTCCTGGAGTGTTGTGCCAGATCTTTGTGGGTTTGAGCCGCACGGTCATTCTCTTTATCGTTGCCTCAGGCTTGACTCTCATCCTCGGTGTGCTTCGCATCCCCAACATTGCCCACGGCTCTCTTTACATGATCGGTGCTTTCATGGCCTTCACCATCTCGAAAGTGGCGGGTGGGGGCACTCTCGGTTTCTGGCTGGCCATGGCGGGCGCTCCCCTCGGCGTGGCCCTTTTGAGCCTGGTCTGCGAACGCGGATTGTTTCAGTACCTCTATGAGCGGGAGCATTTGATGCTCCTTCTGCTCACCTTTGCGTTTTCCCTCGTCTTCGGCGACCTCGTGAAGCTCGTCTGGGGCGGAGAATACAAGTCGGTTCCCGTCCCCCCGGTCTTCCAGGGTTTTGTCCCGCTCTTCGGGGGGCTGCCCTTCCCCATATATAATCTCTTTTTACTGGTTTTGGGCCCTGTCGTCGCCATTGCCCTCTGGCTTCTTGTGAACAAGACGAAAATAGGGAAGATCGCGAGGGCGGCAGCGGTTGACAGGGAGATGGTCGGGGCGGTCGGCATCAACGTGAGCTGGATCTTTGCCTGCGTATTTGTGATCGGCTGCTTCCTCGCCGGGCTCGGCGGCGCGCTCGTGGCTCCGACAGTGAGCGTCACCCTCGGCATGGACGCCACACTGATCATGGAGGCCTTTCTTATCGTTATCATGGGTGGGTTGGGCAACGTGTGGGGGGCCCTTCTCGGCGCCCTGATCTTCGGTCTTACCCAATCCCTCGGCATTCTTATATGGCCGCAATTCGGCATCATTTTTCCCTACATGGCGGTGATCGCGGTGCTTCTCTTCAGGCCGACGGGACTTCTCAAATCGACGTGGTAAAGGAGCGGCATGGGGCCGGTATTGAGTAAGAAAAACCTTATTATCATCGCCTCGGTGGTCCTGCTCTTCCTCTTCCCCGCGATACTGCCGCGATTCTATGTCTACATGGCTGCCATCGTCCTCATCTACGGTCTCGCGGCAACGAGCCTCAATCTGGCATTGGGGTTCGGCGGGTTGTACCAGTTCCATCATGCCGTCTTCTATGGAGTTGGTGCATACGGGGCGGCCCTGATGATGACGAAAACGGGTCTTTCACCGTGGCTCGGCTTTATTGTCGGACCCCTGATTGCCGCCGTACTGGGATTTTTCATGGGCCTCATCTGCATTCGCCTCTCCAAGCTCTATTTCGGCATGCTCCAGATCTCGCTCGGCTCCCTGGTCTGGGCCATCGTGTACAGGTGGTACTCGTTTACCGGCGGAGACGACGGAATACACGGCATCCCGGTACCCGACCTGATTTCCTCCGGTTCGGCTGCCTACTATTTTACGCTGATCGTCACGCTCATTTGTATGTATGCCACATACAGAATCCTGAAAGCGCCTTTCGGCAGCGTCCTCCAGGCAATTCGCGACAATACCGTCAGAAGCCAGATGATCGGGGTGAACGTGAGGAGGCACCAGCTCATGGCCCTGGTCCTTGCGGCCTTCTTTGCCGGCGTGGCCGGCAGTCTTTTCGTGGCTGTGGACACGACCGCTTTCCCTGATATGCTCTTCTGGACCCTCTCTATGGAAATGGTCATCATGTGCCTCCTCGGCGGCTGGCTCACTTTTATGGGGCCCATGCTCGGAGCCGCCGTGATCGTGGCGCTGCGCACCCTGGTGAGCACCTACACGGTCTACTGGGCGCTTGTCCTCGGTATTATCATGATGCTCGTCATATTCTTTCTGCCGGAGGGCGTCCTTGGCTGGTTGATGCAACTCTCGGGCAAAAGGCGCCGGAGCGGCCCGGAAAATGATGAGCGAAAGGCTGCTTTCGCGGGGGACCGGTAGATGCTGAAGGTCGAAAACCTCCACAAATCGTTCTCGGGGTTTAAGGCGGTCAACGGCGCAAACCTTGACGTTAAGAAGGGGGAGATCGTCGCCGTGATCGGACCGAACGGCGCCGGCAAGACCACACTCTTCAATCTCGTGACAGGCATCTTGAAGCCTGACTCAGGAAGGGTGCTCTTCAAAGATGAAGACATCACCGGCTTTGCCCCCTACCAGGTGTGCAAGAAGGGCCTTACGCGCTCCTTCCAGGTGGTCAACGTATTCTCCAGACTTACCGTATTCGAGAACGTCCGCGTCTCGGTCCTGGCAAGGGAAAACAAAACGTGGAATATGTTCACACCTGCTTCGATGCTGGTCACACCCGAGACAGAGCGGATCATCGAGAGCGTGGGCCTTACCGGCCAGAAGGACCGGGCAAGCGCTGCCCTCTCCCATGGCGAAAGAAAGGTGCTGGAAATTGCCATAGCCCTCGGCGGCAACCCCGAGTTCCTGATTCTGGACGAGCCTACCGCAGGCATGTCACCGGAAGAGACCGGTCGGTGCATCGATCTCATACGGAAGCTCTCGAAAGACTTCGGTCTCACCATACTTTTCTGTGAGCATGATATGGAGCTCGTCTTCGCCATTGCCAACCGGATTATGGTCATGGTGCGGGGCTCCACCATCGTGCAGGGCCCCTGCGACGAGGTGCGGTGCAATCAGGCCGTGCAGGATGCATATCTCGGTGGGGGTGACGCGTGCTCAGCGTAAAGGGAATCCACACCTACTACGGTCTCAGTCATATACTCTACGATGTGTCCCTTGAGATGTCGAAGGGCGAGATCGTGGGCCTTCTCGGGAGGAACGGGGCCGGCAAGAGCACAACCATGAGGAGCATTGGAGGGCTCACACCGCCGAGACAGGGCACCATTACCTTTCATGGGGAGCCCCTTGCGGGCAAACAGGCCTACCAACTGGTGAGACAGGGCATCGCCTATGTCCCCGATGACAGGAGGGTCTTCGCGGACCTTTCCGTCGATGATAACCTCGAGATCACGTACCGGCGAAATGACGAGTGGGGCAAAGACCGGGTATACGATATTTTTCCGGCGCTCCGGGAGATCAAGGACCGGCGCTCGGGCAACTTGAGCGGCGGGGAGCAGCAGATGCTTACCATAGGACGGTCCCTCATGACGGCCCCCGAGCTGCTCTTGCTCGATGAGCCGACGGAAGGATTGGCCCCGCTGATCGTGCGTGATCTGGAACAGCAGATCCTGCGACTGAGAGAAGCGGGCATCAGTATCCTGCTCTCAGAGCAGAACATAAAGTCGGCAATGAAATTGATCGAGAGGGCCTATGTCATCGACAACGGCCGCATCAGGTTTGAAGGGACCGTTGCAGAGCTTGAAGCCAACGAGGAAGTAAAGAAGCGGTATCTGATGGTGTGAGAGCCTAAGGACCGCGTCGCCTCCGCTCTCTTACGTTACTCCCACGGTGGAGGAAAGAGCGGATAGCGGAATTCGACCAGATAAGGCTCATCCCAGGATATGTCGTGGCGAAATATGTGCTCAAGCCCGTCGAGACTCCTCGTCCTTTTTGCTTTGATGGCAAAAGCCCGGGCAAGGCCGAGGAAATCGGGGTTCCGGAGCTCCATGGCATGGGGAATGCCGTAACGCTTCCGCATATAGTCTTCGAGCACGCCGAAAGCTTCATTATTGTAGACGAGAACGACAATCGGGATATCATACTTTTTAGCGGTTGCCAGCTCTCCTGCGACGGCGGAAAAGCTGCCGTCTCCCGTGATGCAGAGACAGGGGCTCTCCGGCTTGCCGAGTTTGGCCCCAAGGGCGGCGGGCAACCCGTAAAAGATCGGTGAGACCCCTCGCGGGCTGAGAAAGCTGCGCTGATGGTACGCGGGGAAGTAGAGCTCAGCCCAATAGGTAACCAGGTTGAGGTCCCATACCGTCACGGTCGCGTCGGGTATGAGCCGCCGAATAAGCTTTACGATCCGAAAACCGATATGGTGTGCGTCAAGCAGGGCCTCTTCGCGCCCTCGCGCCCTCCTCAGTTGTTCCATGTCCCAGGTCGATTTTTTCCCTTTCATGATACGGTGAAGGGACTCCACCACTTTCTTCATATGACCTGCCATCGCGAGGTCCGGTCTGTAATTGCGTCCAAGCCACCGGTCGTCGACGTCTATATGAACGAGGCGGCCAAGCTTTACTCCACGCCTTTTCGTATCCGTATCTCTGAGTCGCGTCCCCAGAGCAATGGTCAGGTCCGCCGCGGCCATCACCTCTCTTGCGACCCCTTTTGTCGTGACATTGCCCAGGACCCAGCCGCTATCCTCCCTCAAGACGCCCTTGCCCCCCGTTGTGCTGAGGAAGGGGATGGCCGAATCCCTGCATGCTGCCTCTAGAAGACCCCTTATACCCTCCTCCATTAAGCTGCTCCCGCCTATGATGACGGGCCTCCGGCTGCCTTCCAGCGCTCTTTCAAGAGGCTCAGGGTTAAATTCCCTCTCCTCGTCGCCGGCCACGTCCTCCTGGCCGGGGAAGGCCACTTCCTTTTCGAGCAGACGATAGGGGATGAAGACGACTACCGGTCCCCGCCTGGCCGATATCGCCGTCCGAAAGGAGGCTTCCAATGTGGCAAGGAGATCCCTTTCACCGGAGGCGACAAAAACCGCCTTGGCTATATTCCGGAACAGTGTCTCAGGCTCCCTGACGCCGTGGAGTATGCCTTTCTCCACATTTTTTCTCTCCACCTCGATGACGATGATCACGCAGGGACACGTCATCCGCATGGGCTTCCATGCAAGAGGTCACGACATTACCGAGACCCGGACCCGGCGTCACAAGGAGCACGGCGGGCTCCCCCGTGGCCTTTGAAAAACCGTCGGCCATAAACCCTGCGTCAGACTCATGTCTTCCCATAAGAACCTTAATCTTCGACCCGGCCAGAGCACGGTTCAGCGGCAGGGTATGAATACCGGGCAAATGGAAGATATATCTGATGCCTTTGCCTTCCAGAAAACGTACAATTGCCCCATTTCCCAGCATAATTACTCCGTTTTTCCGAGTTTAGCATAGTGCATCTCAAAGTTAAATAAAAATCTACTTGACATGATTTTCAAATTGATTTAGTTTAATACAATAAACTTTTTGTGAGTGTTTACTGTTTATGGCGACCGTCGACGGATCGAGCATAGGTGAAAGAATACGGATGATAAGACAGGCGAAATCTCTGACCCAGGAAGAACTTGGATCGAGGGCGGGATTGACGAAAGGTTTTATCTCCCAGGTCGAGAGAAACATCACGTCCCTTTCCGTTGAGAGCCTCCTCGGTATCCTTGATGCGCTCGACCAGAAGGCCTCGACGTTTTTTGACGAAGGATTTGACGAAAAGATCGTATTCAAGGTAGAAGACAGGGTTGATCTGGAAAAAGAGAACGTAACGAAGTTTGAGATCCTTATAGCTGCTGCCCAGAACAGGGAGATGGACCCGGCGCTCCTGGAGCTTGACGCCGGTGAGAAGACAGAAGAAGAGGAGCCCCACGAAGGAGAGGAGTTCGGCTTTGTTTTGTCCGGCGGCATAGAAGTAACACTCGGCATGAAGGCGTACAGGGTCAAGAAGGGGGAGTGCTTTTATTTTAAGGCGTCAAAAAAGCACTATCTCGCGAACAGGCGAAAGATGAGGGCATTGGTCCTGTGGGTATCTTCGCCTCCTAATTTTTAGCGCCGAAGAGGCAATAAATTTCAGAGGAGGGCCATGGGGGTGAGAGTTTTATTCGATCACACGTTGACGCGGCCGCTTGATATCAAAAGAGTCCGGGAGGTGGTAAAGTGATCATTCAAACACCCACGAAGTTTTTTCTTGTCGGCGGTTCGTCCGAAGGCTACTCGCTATTGAATGCATTTGACGGCGCCCTTCTCGCTTCTGGTGTCGGAGATACGAACCTGGTGAAAATGAGCAGCATTCTTCCTCCCGGCTGCGCGGAGATCAAACCGCGTCCGGTTTCATTGCCGCAGGGAGCTCTTGTGCCGGTAGCCTACGCGTCGCTCTGCAGCGACGTTCCCGGAGAGGTCATCTCTGCGGCTGTGGCAATAGGTATACCGAAGGATGCAGATCGCGCCGGCTTGATCATGGAGTATTCAGCGAGGGCGGAAGAGCATGTCGTCGTGGCACAGGTCACAAAGATGGTGGAAAAAGGCATGGAGCAGAGGAACCGGGCAATAAAGACCATCCTCCCTATTTCTGCCACCTACAAGGTCGTCGCCATCGGTGCGGTATTCGCCGGCGTAGTCTTGTGGGATTAGCTTCGATCGGTGTAGAAGGGAAATGTCGCGATACGCTCCTGAGTCGCGGTTGTCCCGACCAATCGCAAGGGGTTATGGGGGGCGAGGTAGTACAATAAGCGCATTCACATTGCAATTGTCGTCCTTCCGGCGTTTCTCAGAAGACACTCTTTCATGAAATACACTTTTCATCACACGTACATGGGGTCAAGAGGAGAGGAGGAGCCCACGGGCATCACGCTCCTCGGTTGTCCGCTGGACGCGACGTCTTCCTTTCGGTCCGGGACAAAGTTCGCTCCGGAAAGCATCAGGAAGGCGTCGTGGACCCTCGAAACTTACAGTCCGTACCTGAAACAGGACCTGGATGAGGTGATGTTCTACGATGCCGGCGACCTTGAGCTTCGCCAGGGTGATCTGGAATACTCGCTTGAGCTTATAGGGAGTGCCGTGACCGAGACGGTGGGAAAAGGCAAGAAGATTTTGGCCTTGGGCGGCGAGCATCTCGTGACCTATCCCATCGTGAAGGCGATGAAGGAATATTTCAAGGACATACAGATCATACATTTCGATGCCCACTGTGACCTGAGAGACGACTACGAGGGTCAAAAACTCTCCCATGCGACTGTCATGAAGCGCGTAAAGGAATTGGGCGTGGCGGAAATCCTTCAGGTTGGGATACGATCCGGGACAAGACGGGAATTTGAAGAGGCTCTCCTCATCGAAACACCGGCGTCACTTGCGGCCCGTCTGAACCGGAATGTACCGCTTTACCTAAGCTTTGACATGGACGTCTTTGACCCGTCTTTGGTTGCCGGGGTCACGACCCCTGAGCCCGGAGGCCTCATGTTTCAGGAAGTTATTGACTACTTGCTTGTTTTCAAGGGAATGCACCTCATAGGCGCGGATATAGTCGAATTATCTCCTGATTATGATACGACTTTTGTCTCTTCCATTTCCGCCTCAAAGGTCGCAAGGGAAATGCTTATGCTCTTGCACGCCTAGGGCTGGTCAGGCAAATAAAGCGTGTTTTCCGGGAGGGTCCGTATGAATGAGAGAAAGAGCCGTGGAAAAATAATGATAATCGGGGCCGGGGGCGTGGCAACCGTTGCAGCGCACAAATGCGCGCAGATACCTGACACCTTCACCGAAATAGTGATCGCGAGCAGAACCTTCTCCAAGTGCGAGGCGATAAGGAAAGATATCACGCAGCGATACGGGAGAGACATTCAGACGGCACAGGTGGATGCTGACAACGTAACGGAGCTTTCGGCTGTCATAGACAGATTCCGGCCGGACGTCGTTCTTAATCTTGCCCTTCCCTATCAGGACCTGCATATTATGGACGCCTGCATAGAGACGGGAGTACACTACATAGACACCGCGAATTATGAACCTCGGGATTCAGCCCATTTTGAGTATAGCTGGCAATGGGCCTACCAGGAGAAATTCAGGAAGAAAGGGATCATGGCCGTCCTTGGTTCCGGATTCGACCCTGGAGTCACTAATGTCTTTACGGCCTATGCAAAAAAGCACCTCTTCGACGAGATAACGTATCTTGATATACTGGACTGCAACGCCGGAAGCCACGGCCATCCATTTGCGACAAACTTCAATCCCGAGATCAATATCCGGGAAGTAACACAGCCGGTGAGACACTGGGAACAGGGGAAATGGGTGGTGACCCCCGCAATCATCGATGAAGGCAGCGTCCATTTTACCTTCGATTACCCGGTGGTGGGGGCAAGGGAAAGCTATCTTCTCTATCACGAAGAGCTCGAGTCGCTTGTGCAGCACACAAAAGAACTGAAAAGGGCCAGATTTTGGATGACCTTTTCCGATACGTATCTCAACCACCTGAGGGTGCTCAGGAACGTCGGCATGACAAAAATAGATGAGGTTGACTACGAGGGGCATAAGATCGTTCCGCTAAAGTTCCTGAAAGCGCTGTTGCCCGAACCTGCTTCTCTTGGATCTCACTACACGGGAAAAACAGTCATTGGCAACATCATGAGCGGAAAAAAGGACGGGAAAGGCATTACCAGATATATTTACAACGTATGTGACCATGAAGAGGCATTCAAGGAGACCGGAACACAGGCGGTTGCCTATACGACGGGTGTGCCTGCGATGATCGGCGCAATGATGGTCCTCACAGGAGCCTGGCAAGGGGCCGGGGTATACAATATAGAGCAGCTCGATCCCGACAAGTTCATGGAGGCGCTCAATAGCTATGGTCTCCCCTGGCAGGTGGCCGAGCATAGGCCGCTTCCTTAAGAAGGCTTGAGGCTGATCTGGTGGATACGGGCGGAATTGAAAGCACAATCCGGGCAATTGCTGCAAAAGATATACGCGCCGCGGGCGAGTACCACGCACTACCCGACGGCGCGAGAAAGGAGTTGCTTGAGGCGCTCGGCAGTAGTGCGCTCAAGTCGCTGACGCGTTTAATCAAGAAAGCGAAGGAAAAACGGTCCGAGGCAGCACACGAAAGATTCCTCGGGATCGCAACCGGCGCCATAAGAACCCCTGTTTATCTCCTGGACGAAACCCTAATCGAAGAAAACATGCGGGTCATGAGATACGTGAAGGACCGGACGGGCTGCAAAATACTACACGCGTTGAAAGCGTATGCCTCGTTCGCCACTTTTCCGACGATGAGCAGATACCTGGACGGAACGTGCGCAAGCGGCTTGAACGAAGCCAGGCTTGGCTATGAAGAATTCAAAAAGGAAGTGCACACGTTCGCGCCGGCGTATAAGAAAGATGATCTGAGGCAGATACTCCGGTATTCCGACTCCATCATATTTAATTCTTTTTATCAAGTTGAGGAATACGGAAAAATGGTAAGGAAAAATGGTAAGGAAATCGGCGTGAGAGTGAATCCGGGTTACGCTGAGGTCGCCACGGAGATATACAACCCGTGCGCGCCGTATTCGAGGCTGGGAATAACCCATGAGATATTCGCTGAGGAATTCCCAAAGCACACACACATGGTGGACGGGCTGCACTTTCATGCAATGTGTGAACAAAATTCCGATGTGCTTGAAAGAATTCTGAACACATTCGAGAAGCTCTACGGAGAGTACATCAGGGGGCTGCGATGGGTGAATTTCGGAGGCGGCCACCACATAACGCGCGACGACTACGATCTGGAGCGCCTCGTCAAACTCATCAACGCATTCAAGAAAAAGTACGCGGTACAGGTATATCTGGAGCCCGGTGAATCGAGTGTCTACAACGGGGGAGTATTGATCTCATCCGTTCTGGATATTGTGAGGAATGAGATGGAAGTTGCGATAATGGATGCATCGGCAGAAACGCATATGCCGGATGTGCTGCTTATGCCTTACAGGCCGCATATCATGAAGTCAGCCCGGTCGCGCGAGTTGAAATACACCTACAGGGTCGCAGGACCAAGCTGCCTCGCGGGAGATGTGATGGGCGACTATTCCTTCGGCCAGCCCCTGAAAAGAGGAGACAAGCTGGTCTTTACGGACATGGCCCTGTACAGCATGGTGAAAAGCACTACCTTTAATGGAATAAATCTCCCGGATATCGCAGTGATGAGGGATGGAGGAGCGATAGAGATAGTGAAAAGGTTTGGCTATAAGGATTACAAGGGCAGGCAGTCATGATCGTATCTTCCGGAAGTTCGGGCGATGACGGCGAGGCTTTTCAGGAAAAGATATTGAAAAGTTCCGAGAAATATATTAAAAATTGTACCTTACAAGAGACTCTTATTATTTTCTGGAGAGGCGATGAAGTATCCGATAACACGTGAAGGTCACGACAGCTTAAAAAAAGACCTAGAGTATTTACGGAACACGAAACGGCCGAAGATAATTCTGGCTATAGAGGAAGCCCGCGAGCATGGAGACCTATCCGAGAACGCGGAGTATGAGGCCGCGAAGGAAGAGTACCAGTTCCTTCTGAAGAAGATCGGCGAGATCGACGAGATGATCAAGCAGTGCGAGATCGTCGACGTGAGGAAAAACGCCAATGGCATGGTCGATTTCGGCGGTTGTGTTTCCCTGAAGAACCTTGATACCGATGAAGAGGTTGTGTATACCGTGGTGGGGCCGTACGAATCGGACATGAAAAAGGGGAAAATATCGATGAGCTCCCCTCTCGGTCGCGCGCTCTTAGGCAAAAAGATCGGAGATGAGGTGACCTTTTCGGCGCCCGGCGGGGAACGGACCTACGAGATTATCACCGTTTCATGGCCTGTGGTCACATCTTCGTAATGTCGCAACCGCAAGGGACCCTTCCCTGCCGGACTCCCGGCCATTTTTCGCAACAACCGCCTGTTTCTTGGAGACCGGTTTTCCCTGGCTTCCCCTCATCCGAAGTGCTTGCGGCAGATTTCCTGAAGCGATCCTTCGACTTCCCGTCTGAAAGCTTCATAGCGCTTCATAAACGCACGCGCCTCCGGCGTGAGCCGGGAGCCTCCTCCGGAGACACCGCCTACCTTCCGTTCGAGCAAGGCAAATCCGAGGCGCCGCTCCATAGTCTGGAGCATGAGCCATGCCTTCCTGTAGGACATTTTCATGTCGGCGGCAGCCTTGTGGAGCGACCCGGTCGTCTCGACCCTCTGCAGCAACCTGTCCGGCCCTTCCCCAAAGGCCTTCCCGTCGCAGTCAAGCCACACCTTGTAGGCGATCTTTAATGAATCTATCGACATGCGCCCATTGTAACGGATAGCCCCGGCGCCTGTCAAGCATTTGATTCTCGACTTGGCGAAAAACGGATTGACTTGGCGTTATGGCAAGTGCTATATATCGGTAGGGGAAGAAGGGATTCCTTAACTACGATTTTAACGACAGGTAATTCATAGTGCTTAGCTTCACTCCCGCCGACTACTCGGCGATCCTGCTGTCCCTCAAGGTAGCCGTCACCGCGACCCTGCTGTCGCTGCCTTTCGGTTTTGCCGCAGCCTATCTCATGACCTACCGTAAATTCCGCGGTCGGGTTCTGCTCGATGTATTCGTCAACCTGCCCCTGACCCTGCCGCCCGTGGTAGTCGGCTATTTTCTTTTGCTTCTCCTTGGCCGGAACGGATGGATCGGTAAAATGGTGCTTCAGCCTCTCGGCATAAACCTGATATTCACCTGGCGGGCGGCGGTCATTGCCACGGCCGTAGTAGGTTTTCCCCTGATGGTCAGATCGATCCGGACCGGCATGGAGACAATAGACGAGCGGCTCATCCAGGCCTCCCGTACCCTCGGCGCCGGATTGTTTGACTCTATTGTGACGATAATCGTACCCCTTTCGATGCGCGGCATTATTGCGGGCTCCGTTCTGATGTTCGCACGCGGACTGGGGGAATTCGGGGCCACGATCATTGTGGCCGGCAACATCCCGGGGGTGACCCAGACCATCCCCCTTGCCATCTACGAATATGTCAGCTCCCCCCGAGGGGACGTGATGGCCCTGGCCCTCTGCCTTGTCTCCGTTGCCATCTCCGTTGCGGTGCTTTTCTTCCATGAATGGCTCAGCGACGCGCGATGGTCAGGACGGATTGACGTGGAGCTTCGGGTTGCCCTCCGGAAAAGATACGGCACATTTTTTCTTGATGCAGACTTTGCCCTCAAAGGAGAGCGTATCGGGATATTCGGCCCATCGGGAGGCGGCAAATCAACCCTGGTCAGTCTGATCGCAGGATTGCACCATCCGGACCGCGGCCTTATCGTGCTCGATGGAGAGACCCTTTTCGACAGCCGGCAGAGGCTTGACGTCCATGCGGAGCGGCGTCGTATCAGCATGGTTTTCCAGCGTCCCCATCTGTTCCCGCATTTGAGCGTGAAGGGCAACCTGCTCTATGGTTACAAGCGCTGTGCACAGCGGTATCGCAAGATCACCCTGGACGGCGTGGTGGAGGTTTTAGGGATAGAGAATCTCCTCGATCGGGGAGTAAAAAATCTTTCGGGGGGCGAGAAGCAGCGGGTGGCCATCGGCCGCGCAGTGCTTTCCAACCCCCGCCTGCTCGTGATGGACGAGCCGTTATCAGCCCTTGACGACGCTCTCAGGTTCCAGATCATTCCTTTCCTGAAAAACACCTGTCAGGTATTTAAGATCCCCTATCTTTTCATCTCCCACTCGTTGCTGGAAATGAGGATCATGACGGATCAGCTACTCAATATTGCCGAAGGGCGTATAGTGGAGCAGACCACGGCAGAAGCGCTTGCACGCGCCCGCATGGGAGAAAGCCCCGGCGGCTACACGAACCTCCTGAGAGTTACGGCACCTCGCAGGATCGACGGCTTTTACGGTTATCGCTGGGGAGATCAGGAGTTGTTCGTATCGGCCGGCAGCGACGAGCCGGAGGCCCTGTTCGAGCTCTCGTCAACGGACATCATCCTTTTTAAGCGCCACCCCGAGGCAACCAGCGCCCGTAACCTGCTCAAATGTACGGTAGTCGACGTCTTCGAAGCAGGCAACAGGATCGGCGTCGAGATGGAATGCGCGGGTGAGCGGCTCATCGCGCAGGTGGTCAGTCAGGCCGCCCGCGAGCTGCACCTCACAAAAGGAAGCGAAGTCTACGCAGCGATAAAGGCTGTGGCGTTCAACAAGCTGGGTTAAGCAAAATCCCCTTGAGGATCCGGCTGTTCACGTGTATTGTGTATCTTTAGTTCAACGGATACACGACATATGTCCCTATCACCGAAAGGAAGGACCGGCGCAAAGCAGACAGTGAAGGAGCAGGGGCTGCCATGAAAAGAGGCAAGGCATTTTTCTTTCTCCTTGGCTGGATCGGGATGCTCGTCTACTTCTCGCAGCGTTGGATCATCGGCCCGCTGATCCCGTCACTGATGCATGACTTTGCCGCTGACAGGACTCAGCTCGGTATTGTCGGGGCGGCCAACATGTGGGGGTATATGCTCACGCCGATTGTTGCGGGTCTGCTGTCGGACCGTTTCGGCCGAAAATATGCGGTGCTCGCCGGCATAGCCGGCCTCTCGGCCCTGACCGCCGTATCGGGCCTCACCCAGAGTGCCGGACAGCTTTTTGCAGCCAGGTTTGTCACGGGTATGTGGGAGGCCTTTTATTTCATCCCCCTTATCGCGTTTATGCTGGAGCTCTTTCCTGAGCGGCCCGGCTTTTATCTCACTTTGATGACGTCCGGTTCCTCCCTTGGCTGGTTTGCCGGTCCCGCCCTTGCAGGCTGGCTCCTCGATATTACCGGGACGTGGCGCACTGCTTTCCTGGCGACAGGAGTCACGGGTCTCCTGGTCGCCGCCGTGCTGTCCCTCGCGTGGCCCGCGCAGCAGCAAAGGCCCGCCCGTCACGATGCGTTTTTTAACCGGGATGTCCTGAAGCTCCCAAATCTGGTCCTGCTGTTCCTTCTTTGTCTGACCGCAGCCGTGCAGATCGCAGCCGAATTTGGGTTTACGATGTGGTTTCCCGTTTTTCTGCGGACTGAAGTGGGGACTACCGCGACGGTTGCCGGTCTTGTCGCAGGCATGTACGGGGTGGGGCAGTTCATCGGAAGACCGATCCTGGGGTCTGCTTCCGACAGGTGTGGATATCGCCTGGTGGGAACACTGGGGAGTTTTATTTTTGGCTTATCCCTCGTGCTGACCCTGTGGTTACACGGTCACTTTCTGCGAGGCTTTTTTTGTTTTCAAGCGGGGTTCATCGGGGCCTCCGTCATGGGATCGCTCTGGACCTTTACCGGCCTTGTTTATCCTTCATACAAGGGCCTTGCCCTTGGAATTATCACAACATTCGCCTATGTGACCGCCTCGATTGCCCCCATAGCTATCGGCTACATCGGCGACCATTACTCGGTAGCCCTGGGTATCTGGTCAATCTGCATCCCCTGCGCGTTCCTTTCCGGCGTCATTTTTGGGTTGACGCGGCTCCTACGGAAATCCGAAAGGACTGCATAGTGACCGGCCGGGAGCTTTTTGCGCCTGGCGCAAAAATCTCTCCGGCCGGAAAAAAATAGGACGTTACCTACTCCACCTGCAAGTGGTGACAAAACCTGGGGTAGCTAAAATCGAACATTGCCACTCAAAAGAGTGGCAACTGAATCTGTGGAGAGGGTAGGTTCGATTTGGAAAATCAGCGGCTAAGACTCATCTCAAATCCTCAGCGTCTGTTTATGGTTGGATAGGAACCGATCAACACTTTCCACGGTCACATTTCCCGAGCTGTTCCAGAAGTTCACCTACCTGCTTTCATTGACATGACCCAAAAGAGGGCTGTGGCTTGCCGTGCTTAGCAACTACTTTCTCGGGCATATCAAGAACTTCCTGCGAGCATAACATAAAGACCTCGCACCTCAGCACCTCAGCGGGACATCTGACAGACAGATCTCTTGGCACGCCACAGACCCGAGACTGACTGGTTGCAGGGAGAAGAATTGCCGCGTCGTTTACCTCCGCGTCCCGGAAGCGGTGTCTGATTTTGGCCCAACCGCGCGATTAACGATGACCGGAGTGCCGTTGCGCAAGGTGGTCCGGTCCGAAGTCACCACCATCTCTCCCGGCTGCAGACCGTCGAGAATCGCCGCCTGATCGTCTTTCGTCTCGCCGATTGACACGACTCTTTGTTCGACAACCAGGCTGGGGGCGCCCTCGGGGGTCTTCCCCTTCGCTTCGACCACGAAGACTGTCACGCGGCCCGGGTTGAACGAGAGCGCTGCCTGAGGGATGGTGACGAAGCGACGTGCCGGCCCCATATCGATGGTTACTGCCGCGAGCATCCCGGGCAGCAAAAGATGGCGTGGGTTTTGAACCGTTGCCCGAACCTGAACACTGCGGGTGACGGCATCCAACTTCGGCTCGATCGCGGAAACCTCCCCGGGAAAGACGTGCGCCGGAAAAGCGTCGATTTGTACGGCAACCTTCCTCCCTGCGGAAATCCGGCTGACAGCCTTCTGGGGTAGACCGAAATCCACGTAGATTGGGTCCAGTGCCTGCAAAGTCACTATTTTGGCGCCCGGCTTAAGGTACTGACCGAGGTCGACCACTCTGAGTCCAAGCCGCCCGTCAAAGGGTGCGCGGATGAATTTTTTGTCTAATAACGCCTGTTGCTCGGCCGCCTGCGCTTCCGTGTTTTTCAGGTTGGCGAGATCGGCGTCAAGGACTGCCTGACCGATAGCCTGGACTTTGAACTGTTCCTGGTCTCGCAGGTAGGTCTTCCTCGCAAGGTCTGCTGTCGCCTTCAGACCTTGCAGCCGGGCAGCGTCGGCACTGGCGTCGAGCTCCAAAAGAGGAGTTCCGGCATTCACCTCCGCCCCCGACGTGAAATAGATGCAAGACACAATGCCGCCGACTTCCGGTGAAATATCCGCTCCCCGAAGGGCCTGAAGGGTGCCGACGGCTTCTATGTGAGGCTGCCATTCCTGTTCAACCGCTCCGGAAGCCGATACGGTCTGTCTCGAACCGTCCTCCGGCCCGATATGGCTTTTGCTCTCCCCCTTTGATGACCGAAGGGCAAGAATTCCGGCGAATAACGCCAGACAGCACACGGTGATGACCACTATGCGCTTCACCACATTTTGTCTCCTTACGCGAAAAAGATCCGTCAATGGCGGGCCCGCCCGCCTTCTCGCTCCGACATCCCGTTACACTGGCGTGGCCGGGCGATTCCACCATCCACCGCCAAGGGCCTGAAAAAGCGATGCCGTGTCCGCATATCGCTGCGCCTGAGCGAGCGATGACATTAATATGGGCCTTCAGGTAGTCGCGCTGGGCAATCAATAGCAATGGATAGTTTGAAGCCCCGAGTCTGACTTGCTTCCCTATGAGATCGAGGGCCGCTTTCGCGGCGCTCTCGGCTTCCACGTGCGCCCGCAATGCCTCGGCATCTGTTTCGAGGGCGCGCAGCACGTCGGCTACGTCACGGAACGCCTTGAGGATTGTCTGCCGGTATTCCGCGGCCGACTGATCATAAGCGGCAATCGCCGCCCGCCTTCTGGCGGTAAGCTCTCCGCCGTGGAAAATAGGCTGCAGCAATCCCGCCCCGACATTCCACGCGGCGTTGTCGGCACCGAACAGTGTACCGCTGCTCATCGATTGTCCCCCGTAGCTGGCGCTCAGACTAATCTGAGGATACAGATTTGCCGTTGCCACGCCTACCTCTGCGCATGCCGCGTGAAGCAGCGCCTCCGAGGCGCGTATGTCCGGGCGCTGACGGACCAGGCTTGAGGGCAGGCTTACCGGAAGAGACCCGGGCAGATGGAGCGTCTCAAGGTGCAGTACGGACAGCCCTTCTTCGCCCGGAAATTCGCCGATGAGCAGGGCCAGGGCGTGTCGCGCAAAGGCAACCTGCTTCTCAAGGGATGGCAGCATAGCCCTCGTCGTTGCCACTTGGGACTGTTGAGCAAAGAGGGCTGCCTGCGGAAGTGCACCCAGGTGGACCTGCCGTTCCACCACTGCAAGCTGTTTCCCTTCGACTGACTCGATTTCGGTTATTGCCGCCATCTGGGCTCGCAACGCTGCTTCCTGTATGGCGGTAGTGACGATATTCGCAGTGAGCGATAGATAAGCGGCTTCACGCTGATAACGCTGGTACTCTACCTGGGCCTGAGCCCCCTCGATCCGGCGTCTCAAGCCCCCGAAAAAATCGAACGCATAGGATACGTTGACTGAAGCGTTATACACGGTGAAAAGGCTGACGGGCGGATAGGTATTGGTGGAGGTTCGGCTCCGGGCTACCTGGGTGCTTAAGTCAAATCCCGGATAAAGCCCACCCCTTACCGCCGACAGGATCTCCGTGGCTTTTCTGAGCGCCGCCTCTGCTGCGGCCAGGGAGGGACTGCCCCCAAGCCCCCTTCTTACCAGCCTGTCGAGTTCCGGCGACTCAAACAGCGTCCACCACTGGGCAGAGATGTCCTCGGCAAAGATGAACTCCTGAGCCGAGCCGCCCGTCACAGGGGCGTTTGCCGTCTTGGACGACAGCGATGCCGCGGTGTAGGACTGTGGGATAGCCGGGTCGGGAAGGCGAAAATCAGGACCCACTGCGCAACCGGCGAAAGCAATGGTGAAAAAAGCGGCGAGAAAGAAATGTGTGCTCCAAGAAACGCCCATTGCGCCATTATAAGATAGGAAAGGGTCTTCTGACAATACTATTCGTTTTCTATTTCTCTTGAATATTCATGCTTGCGGCGTATTAAATATATGGCGACCGGCGGGGCAATCAAGACCGGCGGCGCCATAACAATACGTCTTTGGAAAAGGGTCCGGCATCACTCTTCCGGACAGGGTGCTGCATGAGGAAGGTGCTTTTCATTCTGGGCCAGTTGAGCGACGCCGATGTGGAGTGGATGCTCTCCGCCGGTAGGAAGGAAAAGATAAGCGCCGGAAGCATGCTTATCATGGAGGGGAAGCCTGTCGGTTCCGTCTACCTGGTCCTGGACGGAAAACTCTCCGTCTTCATCGCCGCTATGGGCAACAAGGAGCTCGCCGTCCTCGGGAGCGGGGAAATCGTGGGCGAAATGTCTTTCGTCGACTCGCGACCCCCTTCGGCAACCGTAAAAGCGCTGGAAGAGACCACGCTCCTGAGCATACCCCGGAGCGCCCTGGCTTTGAAGCTCGAAAGAGACGTGGGGTTCGCTTCCCGTTTTTATCATGCCCTTGCGGTCTTCCTTTCGGACCGTCTGAGGAGCACGGTGAGCCGACTTGGCTTCGGCCGGGATACGGGCCTTGATGAGGCGGCGGAGTACGAAGACGAGCTCGATCCTCTCATTTTGGACACAGTCCACCTCGCCGGGTCCCGCTTCGACCGGATCCTGAAGCGCCTGATGGGAAACCAATAGGAGGGATACTCCCCGCGATGGAAAAGGACATCTTTCGTCAGGCAGCCCTTGAGAGACTCTCATCCCCCGAGCAGTTGGACACACTCATGCAGGTGACCCAACCCAGGGCATGGCTGGTCCTCGCCGCGTTGATCCTTGTCATTGTTGCCGGAATCCTCTGGGGCCTTTTCGCGACAATATCGACCAGGATTGCGGCCCAGGGCATCATCACCCGCAGCGGGAACGTGGCCGCCATCGTGGCGACGGTGTCCGGACAGATACATCTTCTGAAGTTGAAGCCTGGGCAGATTGTCGACGAAGGACAGACAATAGCCGTGCTTTTTCGGTGGGACACCGATGCCGGGGCAACCAACCAGGTGTACACCGTAGTGAGCCCCTTCAGAGGAAGAGTGCTTGAAGTCATCGCGCAACAAGGTCAGGTGCTCGACCGCGGAGGGCCGCTGGTGACCATCGAGCCTGTCGATAGCACGCTGGAGGCCATCCTGTACGTGGCGCCGACGGACGGGAAAAAGGTGCGTTCCGGTATGTCCGCCAACGTGGCGCCGGTTACGGTAAAGCCGGAGGAATTCGGATATATCGTGGGAAAGGTCACTTCCGTAAGCACCTTTCCACGAAGCAGACAGGGGATGCAGACCGTCCTGGGCATGAAGGAATTGGCAGAGCGTTTTACAAAAGACGGCCCCCCCTACGAGGTCCACGTCAGGCTGCTCACGGATCAGACAGGCGCATCCGGGTACAAATGGTCGTCCAGGGGACCCGACATACCCGTTGAAAACGGGACCCTCTGTACGGCAAGGATCGTGGTGCGAACGCAAAGCCCCATCAGCCTCCTCACCCCTCACCTGAAGAAAGCGTTTGGCCTTTACGCCGGCCCGGAACTCGATGACAGCAAGCCTGAAAGGTAGCCCATGAGGGGACGTGCAGCCTACCGAAGAGTAAAGACTCCCACCGTGCTTCAGATGGAAGCGGTAGAGTGCGGCGCAGCGGCGCTCGCCATCATTCTCGGCTACTACGGGAGAGTCATACCACTGGAGACGTTGCGGGTGGCCTGCGGCGTCTCGCGTGACGGCACCAAGGCGAGCAACGTCGTCAAGGTAGCACGGCAGTATGGGCTAAGAGCAAAAGGCTTCAAGAAAGAACCGGAGGATCTGCGTTCCTTCCGTCTTCCCGTCATCGTTTTCTGGAATTTCAATCACTTTCTTGTCGTAGAGGGCTTCGGTAAAGGCAAGGTATACCTCAACGACCCGGCCATGGGGCCGCGGGTGGTGACCGACCACGAGTTCGACGAGGCCTTCACCGGGGTCGTTCTTGCGTTTGAGCCCGGCCCCGACTTTCGGAAGGGCGGTGAGAAACGGAGTATCCTCGCAGCTTTGGCAAGAAGGCTGACCGGCTCCGGCAGACCGCTCGTTTACATAATGCTCGTAAGCCTGGCCCTCGTTGTCCCGGGAATCGTGATCCCTGTCTTTACAAAGGTCTTTGTGGACAACTACCTTGTGCACGGCATGAGCGATTGGGTGAGACCGCTTCTCCTCGGCATGGCCCTGACCGCGGTTCTCAGGGCAGCCCTTACCTGGGTTCAGCAGCACTACCTTCTCCGGCTGGAGACAAAACTTTCGCTCTCGACTTCGAGCCATTTTCTCTGGCATATCCTGCGGCTCCCCGTCGAGTTTTTTACCCAGCGTTATGGCGGTGAGATCGGGTCGCGGGTCGCGATAAACGATCGTGTTTCCCAACTCCTCTCGGGACGCCTGGCGACCACCTTTCTCAATCTTTGCACCGCTGTCTTCTTTGCGACTCTTATGATGTTCTACGATATCACACTCACCTTGGTGGGTCTGGGAGCGGCGCTCGCAAATATCGGGGTGCTCCGCTACGTGGCCCGCAAGAGAAAGGATAGAAATGCCCGGTTTCTTCAGGAAAGAGGCAAGCTGATGGGTACATCGATAGTCGGTCTTCAGACCATCGAGACTTTGAAAGCTACCGGGTCGGAGTCCGATTTTTTCAGCCGGTGGTCCGGTCAATTTGCCAAGGTCGTGAATGCCCGGCAGGAGCTCGGCGTTTACAGCCAGTTTCTCTCGGTTGTGCCCTTAACGCTGGCTGCTTTCAATACGGTTATCATCCTCTCCCTGGGGGCTCTCCGGGTCATGGAAGGGCGCATGTCCATGGGCACGTTAGTTGCCTTCCAGGCTCTTATGACAAGCCTCACCGTCCCGGTGCAAGGTCTCGTAGAGATGGGAAGCACCCTTCAGGAGGCGGAGGGCGACATGGGTCGTCTTGACGATATCCTCTCCAGCGCGGTGGACAGACAGTTCCACGAACCGGAGGAGCGGCGGATAGCGGAAGACGTAGCCAAGCTGCCCGGCCATATGGAGCTGAGGAACATCTCTTTCGGATACAGCAGACTCGACCCACCTCTCCTCCAGAATTTCAACGCCAAGTTAAGACCGGGTTCCCGGGTTGCCATAGTGGGCGCTACCGGAAGCGGAAAATCAACGGTCGCGAAGCTCGCATCGGGGCTATACGATCCCTGGGAGGGCGAGGTGCTCTTCGAGGGGACGGACCGGCGAAAAATCCAGCGACAGCTTCTCGCGTCCTCCGTGGCCCTCGTTGACCAGGAGATCTCGCTTTTCGAGGGCACTATTACAGAGAACCTTTCTCTCTGGGACAATAGTTTATCGGAAAGGGACATTATCGACGCCTGCAAAGACGCCTGCATCCACGAAGACGTGACGTCGAGGTCGGGTGCTTACGCGGGCCGCGTCGAAGAAGGCGGGAGGAACTTCAGCGGGGGGCAGCGACAACGTCTGGAAATCGCCCGTGCCCTCGCGGGCAACCCGACAATGCTGATCCTCGACGAAGCGACGAGCGCCCTGGACCCGGTTACCGAGAAACAGATTGACGACAACATGAGGCGCCGCGGCTGCACCTGTCTCATCGTCGCCCACCGGTTGAGCACCATCCGCGACTGTGACGAGATCATTGTGCTTGACCGCGGGGCAGTTGTCCAGCGCGGGACCCACGAAGAACTGATAGCCGTGGACGGACCGTACAGAGACCTGATGACTGCGGAAAACTGATAGGAGGCAGATGTCCGGGTTACTGAAACAAACCCTTGAGAACTTCCCACCGGCCCTGGAAGCCGGCGCGAGATCCCTTGAGCTGGGTGAAGAAGAGGTCTTCTTTGTCCTGTCGGGAGCCCTGGATATCTTCGCCGTGGAGGAAGAGTCCGGTGACGGACGCCCCGGCGGGCGGAGACATCAGCTTTTCAGGGTGGAGGCGGGGGAGGTCGTCTGGTCAACCTCGGGCATGAGAACCCCCTTCCTCACCTTCGCGGCCACCGCCTGTCCCGGAACCAAGACAGCCCGATGCAGGAGAGAAGCTGTCGACCGTCTTTTCGAGGACCATGGAAATGAGCTTAACACCTTGCTCGGCCGATGGGTGGATCGCCTTCGTTCCGTCGTCGATCCTGCTTTTCCGCCTTCGCTTACCCTACCGGCAGCTTCCCTGAGCGCACTCTGGCCGGCTCTTGCTGTTTTCCACTCCTCCGTCGCCTCTCACGTGGAGGCGGGCATCAGAAGGAAGGCAGAGGAGGAGAGGCAGATGCTCATGCGTCGGGGTGAGGGAGGCCTTCGTGCCATGCACCGCGCTTTGAGCCGGCTTTCATCGGTCATAAACCCGGAAGCCGCTGAATCTCCGGAGGCAGGCGTTGGACCGGAGGACCTGCTCCATAGGGTGTGCTCCCTCATAGGCGAGAGAATCGGCGTTCAGTTTCGGCCCTCGGGGACACTCGCGGGCATTGCGAAGGCATCCCGCGTGCGTACACGGAAGGTCATGTTGAGGGGTGACTGGTGGGTCCGGGACAGCGGCCCGATGCTGGCGTACCTCGAAGAAGGCGGAAGGCCGGTGGCCCTCCTCCCCACGCCCTCCTTCAGGTACGAGATGGTTGAGCCGGGGCTGGGAACGCGTGTTCCCGTCGACCAGCGCAACGCAGCCCTCCTTTCTCCTTATGCATACACATTTTATGTGCCCCTGGCGGAGAAGGCAATCACGGGGCTTAATCTCATTGTCTTCGGCCTCAAGGGCTGTTCCAAAAGCGACCTCGTCAAGATTCCGCTCATCGGGATCATTGTGGGCATCCTTGGTCTGCTCGTGCCCCTGGCAACGGGCGTGATTTTCGACTCCATCATACCGGGGACGGAGCGACGGCAGCTCTTCCACATCAGCATAGTGCTCTTTGCCGTAGCCTTTTCCACCGGGCTTTTCGAGGCGGCAAAGGGATTGGCCATCCTGAGGACGGAGACGAAGATAAGCGCCGCGACACAGGCAGGTATCTGGGACCGCATTCTCAGCCTTCCCGTGTCGTTTTTTCGCCAATACCTTGCCGGCGACCTCGCGATGCGGTCCCTCGGCATCGAAGAAATCAGAGAGGCGCTCACAAACTCGGCGATCTCGGCCGTGCTGGCCGGTATCTTCTCCGTCTTCAACCTCTTTCTCCTCTTCTATTATAGCTGGACGCTTGCCCTCACGGCCCTCGGGCTCCTGCTGGCAGCCCTGACCTTCACCGTTCTCCTGGCGCTCGTAGAGCTGCGCTATCAGAGATCGATACAGACCATGGAGGGGAAGGTAGCCGGCCTTGTCTTTCAGCTTCTTTCCGGTATTGCCAAGCTTCGGACGGCCGCGGCGGAATCGCGGGCCTTTTCCATCTGGGCGCGGGAATTTGCCGCCCAGAAGAGACTGGGGGTGAAGGCCCGCACCCTCTCGAACCGGCTGGCCGTTTTTGACAGTGCTTTCCCCGTTATCTCGTCTCTATGCCTTTTTATTCTTGTCTTTGCCCTGAGGGGCGGCGGCGCGGTCGCGGGGGAAACCCTATCCACCGGGAGTTTCATCGCCTTCAACGCCGCCTTCGGCACGTTCCTCGCGGCGGGCCTAGAAATGGGGACGGTCGTGCTTTCGGTCATTCAGATCATCCCCCTCTATGAACGGGCGAGGCCCATCCTCGAAACCCTGCCCGAAGTGGACAATGAGAGGGCCGACCCCGGCGAGCTGACCGGCGACATCGAGATGACCCATATCTCCTTTCGCTATGATCAGGGTGGGTCGCTCACTCTCAACGACATCTCCTTTCACGTGAGACCCGGCGAATTCGCCGCCTTCGTGGGCCCTTCCGGTGCGGGCAAATCGACCATCCTCAGGCTGCTCCTCGGCTTCGAGACGCCCGAGGCCGGTTCGATTTATTATAGCGGCCAGGATTTCAACAGTCTCGACGCCCAGAACGTCAGGGGACAGATGGGCGTGGTGATACAGAACAGCCAGGTGCTTCCGGGCACTGTCTTCCAGAACATTGTCGGCTCCGCGCCCCTGACTCTCGATGACGCCTGGGCGGCGGCGCGCATGGCGGGGCTCGATCGCGATATCGAACAAATGCCCATGGAGATGCACACCTTTGTTTCAGAGGGCGGCTCCACGTTTTCCGGCGGCCAGCGGCAGCGGCTGCTGATTTCCCGGGCCCTCGTGAAGAAACCGCGAATCCTGCTGTTCGACGAGGCAACAAGCGCCCTGGACAACAAAACGCAGGCTCAGGTGAGCGAATCGCTGGAGAGACTGGGGGTCACGAGGATCGTCATCGCCCACCGGCTGAGCACCATACGGAACGCCGACTGCATTTACATGCTCTCCGGGGGAAGGATCGTGGATAAGGGAAACTACGAAGAGCTGATGAGCCGGCCGGGACCCTTCAGGGACCTGGCATCCCGGCAACTGGTGTAGACACAAGAGTTTCACGATGTGTCACCGCCTTTGGTGACGCGGCTCTCCTAATTCTTACAATGTTTTAATTTGCTTGGCAATCTCCTCGATCCGATCGTTAAATGGATCAGCGAGTCCGGCCTTGCCGACACCCAACCTTTTCCACCAGCCGATCCGATCACTCCCGATCCCGACCATTCCTGGGACGATTACATCCGGTCGTAGCGCGCCAACGAGACGTGTATACCGACGTACGGGAAAAAAAGGACACGGAATCGATGGACCGGTCCGATTTTTGCGAAGAATAGGCCGTACCTTCAATTTTGGCAGTCCGACATTAGGGAAAACCGGCTGGTTGACGATTTTCCCAGACAGTCTCGCAAAATTGTTGAACATTGTTTAAATTTATATAGACAAAGTCATAACACGGGGTAGGATTACAAAGCGAGTTCTTATCAATTCAATTTAAAGGAGGAGAATATGCCGGAAGAAAAGCAAAAACCAGTGAAGAAAGTGGTCGACCTTACCGAAGATGCAGAGCTCAAAGATCATGACCTGGATGAGGTCGCAGGAGGCGGTTGTGGGAATAGTGTAGAAAATAGCACTCAGACGTGCGCCTCCTCCTGTGGAAGAGGGAATACAACACATGTGACCGGCGTAGTATCCGTTTCTGCATTTCCATGCTTCAGCGGATACGTGCGCCATTTGTCGTGCCGCATGTTGATAAGGATCATGATCGACTTTTGGATGATGTCCCCGAAGATATCGGTCATTGCGCCCTTTTCTGCATGCGGCACGACGCTGTTCCATATCAACGGAGCCGGTCCCGAATAATCACCGCCATTGTACGGCCTGTTCCAAAGACGCAAGAATGAATATGTTTTCGCGGGGGGCATGAGATGAGTTTCACTTTTCTGCCTGCGGGTGATCGAATCTATTACGAGATAGAGGGCAAAAACTACCTCTTCGATGGCTCTACCGGCATGCTTGAGTATGATGTACCCTGTGGGAAACAGATTGGGGAGGAAGGGACCCAAAACCCGCCGGATATAAGACGTTTAGATCCAGACTCCCCCCCCGTGAAAATTGCACCGGCTAATTTCCAGCCGGCCCTCTTCAGCGTCTTCGTCTCATCGACATGCAATTTGAACTGTTCCTATTGTTTCAATCAAGGCGGTACGATGGGAATGAAAGACCGGGTTATGGATCGTCGTACCGCTCGCGACGTAATGCGCTTTTTGAAGAACCATATCATACGTGCGAAGAATAAACATACCGTAATCCGTCTTTTCGGCGGAGAACCCATGCTAAATCGGGTTGTTTTGCTGGAAATTCTCGAAGCCGTACGTGGGTGGAAAGACGAGAAGATGCCTCTGTTCAGAATCGCTCTTGCCACGAACGGCACCATCCATGACCAAGAGGTGTTGGAATGCGTTAAGGAGCTTAGAGACAATATCTCGGTGGAGATCAGCCTGGATGGAGGTCCGGAGCATCACAACGCGCACCGACGTTTCAAAAACGGAGTGGGATCGTGGCAATTAGCCTACGATTTTACGCAAACGCTTCGTCAGGAAGGCATTACGTTTGCGATTGCGGCCGTTATCCCTTATCCCTACGACTACAAAGAAATAGCGGAGGAACTGACTGCATTCGGATTTGATGGTTTTGACATAAAAGATTTGGTTCCTCACTGCATGGGAGGAACAATCGAAACGGATGTCTTTCGCTGCGATGAGACGCTATGGCGCAGCAAATATATTGAATACAACAAGTACTGTTTAGACAGGGTGCGCTACCAAAATAAGGAATTAACGTCCGACCGGAGAGTTATGCTTTCCGCTTATAAGAGCTCTTATAGGCATTTATCCAAGTTTGCTTGTGGGGCAGGACGGCTAAGGGCAAGTATTGACACCAACGGGTATATCTACCCCTGCGAAGCATTCATGCGCTCCGACTTCATTTTGGGTGACGCCCGCAACGGTTGGAATTCGGAAGGGCTGGCGGTATTTGCCGACCTTCTAAATCAAAAAGGGTCCATCATAACCAGCCGGCGGGAATGCCGGAGTTGTTTCGTAAAACATCTCTGCCGCGGAGGTTGTTATGGATTGAATTGGGAGAAATCGGGCAAAATTGACGAAATCAGGACCGAGAGATGTGAGCATATCCGAGAAAAGACAAAGATTGATCTTTTCTTCTTGAGCGAGCTTAAAAGACTGAAGTCGGAACCGCATTCGGAACCGTCGTCTGCCGAGTCAGGAATCACAGGTTGACCGCAAAACATCTGCACATCGACGTGGAAGCCCTCCTGAGGCGGGCGGCCCCGCTTCATTGTTCAGCGGGAACCACCCTATTTCAGAACTGCCGGCCTACATCTGATGACGAGATATTCGCGAAACGCATTCAACGCTGGCGGGATTTGGCCGCGCGAAACGATGAGCTGCAATTCCGAAGGCGTCTCTCCTGGAACGATTTGTCGACGGAGAGCGCCGCATTGGCGGTTGCAAGCGAACGCCCCCTGTTGAAAGAGGATGAACCTTGGGCGTCCGGGACACGACGGTTGATTCATTATCTTGAGCAAGGCGGAGGTCGCCGGCATCCGCAGGGGATCGGCGCAAAAAGGGGCCGCACGGAGCTTCCGTCCTCCATACCCTTTGCGCCGGTCCTGGCAACGGTAATTGCCTTTGCCGAGGCCGAGATGGATCGGTCATCCCGTTGGCCTTCATTGAGCCGTCCAGTTCGCCGACAACTCCTGGCTTCGCTCTGCCGGCGTCTTTCAAACGTGTCGGATCGGTCCTTGGGCTTGGAATTCCGCAAATTCCGGAATGCCCGGCATTCTCCAGAGGGCTGTTGGGACGCTTTTGTCGAGCATATGCAGGGCGGAGGACTGCTCCGGCTTTTGGAGCGTCTTCCGGTGCTCGCGCGTTTGATGGCTACCGTCGTTAATTTTTGGATCGAGGATACGTCCGAATTCCTGGCCCGGTTGGCGGAAGACGGCACACGCATCGTCGATTTTCTTGGCCAAAATCCCGGTGAGATAGCCAAGGTCCAATGCGATCTCTCCGATCCTCACCGGGGCGGGCGAAAGGTGCGAATCGTCCACTTCGCCTCCGGCGCCGGGATAGTGTACAAGCCCAGAAGGCTTGACATGGATCTAGCGTGGTTTCAATTCACGGAGTGGCTGCGCAGACAAGATCCGCGCCTGGAGATCCGCGCGCCGCGGGTCCTGCACCGCGGCGGATGGGGTTGGGTCGAATTCATGAAGCATGAGCCATGTCTTGACCTCGAAGCCGTCGCCCGATATTACTGGCGCGCCGGCTGTCTCCTCTGCCTGCTATATGCGACATCCGCCACCGATTTCCATGCCGAGAATCTGTTGGCATGCGGCGAGTACCCGGTGCCCATTGATCTCGAAACTCTGTGCTTGCCCGATTTGAAGGACTTTCTTTCTGAAGTTGCATTTCCAATGAGAAGATCCGTGTTGCGCATCGGCCTTCTCCCGGAGTGGCAAGACATTGGATCAGGGAAGGCGGCAATGGATTTCAGCGGATTTGGGTCCACCGAAGAAACTCTGCCGTTGTCTACGTTCAAGTCTTGGATTCACGAAAACAGCGATGAGATGGAATACGTCGAGATCCGGGACAGGCGTGCGCCCGGCCAAAATTTGCCGTTTCTTCGCCACGACAAGTGTCCCGACCCAGGCGCCTTCGTCGATCGCATAACCGATGGTTTCCGGATGACCTATGGCTTTCTGCTCTCGCATAAGGATGATTTGCTCTCCCCTTTCAGCCCCCTTACGGCATTCCGCAGTTGCAGAACTAGGATCGTTTTCCGGAAAACCGATCTTTATCGCTCTCTGTGGGACCGTTCGGTGAACCCGTTGTTCCTTTCCAGCGGTGTAGACCGAAGCATCGAATTGGAAGGACTCAGCCGTCACTATCTCGGTTTAGGAGAACGGTATGACCGGCGCGAAATGTTCAGGGCGGAAATCGCATCGCTCGAGCAACTTGACGTACCTCTCTTTGAATCGGCTGTCGATACCAAGGAACTGCTGGACTCGTATGGTTGCGGACTGAAGATCGATGGCCTCATACAAGTCCCCGGATACGCGAATGCGCTCCGCGGAGTATCCGGAATGTCGGCCGAGGATTGCGATTCCCAGACCGAATCGATTCGGGCGAGTTTCGCGGCACGCGCGATGAGAGATTCGCACGAAGCGCAGCCAAAGGCAGACCCTGGACTATGCAACAGTTCCGAATGCCGACTCCCCCGTTTACACCCCAGCCAATTTTTGTTTGCGGCATGCGAAATTGCCCATGCCCTCGTGCGCAAGGCAGTTCGGATCGAAGGGCAAACGTCATGGATCGGGTTCGATGTGCTTCCGGCCAGCGGATACTTAAAGATGAATGCTCTCGGTCCTTCTCTGTATGGAGGATCTCCCGGATTAGCCTTGTTTCTTGCGGCAATGTTTGCGCTGGAAGGCAGAGAGGAGCATCGGGATGCCGCGCTGGGCGTCATTCGGTCCTTGAAGCGGACTTTCCTTACGAGCGCGGGAGGAGAACCTGTAAGCCCGCTGGCGGCAGTACGGTTTCTGGCGTCTGGCATTGGGGCAGGAGTTGGCGGCGGCTCGACGATCTATGCCATCCATGCCGCGGGAAAACTGATCGACGCCCCGGAATCCCACAAGATTGCCCTCGGCTTGTCGCGTCTGATCGACGCAAGGGCCATTTGCGCCGATCGTCATCTCGATGTCATGGGCGGCGCGGCCGGAGCAATCCTTGCTTTGTTGGCGCTTTGGAAAGAGACTCATGAACCGGAACTTTTGGAGAAAGCTTTGCTCTGCGGCGAACATCTCATGCGCTCGCGAATTTCCCAAAACGGCGCGCCCCAATCCTGGCAAACCATCGGCTCGGCTTCGCTGGCAGGGTTCTCACACGGGGCCGCCGGCATCGGGCTTGCTCTGCTTCGGTTGTACAAAGCTTCGAACGATATTCGTTTCCGAGACGCGGCGATCGAGGGCTTTGCCTACGAGCGCACTCTCTTTTCACCCGAGACCTGCAATTGGGCCGATCTTCGCGAAGGAATCGCCGCCGATCCGGGTTTCGGCTCCTGGTGTCATGGAGCTCCAGGGATAGCACTCTCCCGACTGGCGGCGCTGGAAATAGCGGATGATCCGCTCATCCGCTCAGACCTCGATTCCGGCCTTCAATTTTTGGTCCGCTCTCAGATCGATTCCAACGGTACATTGTGTTGCGGAGAAACGGGCAAAGCAGATATCCTGCTTGAGGCTGGGCGCCGCCTGGCTCGTCCGGAGTTGATATCGCTCGCGCAAGACAGGGCTTCCGCAGTTGCCGCCGGCGTGGCGTCGTCCGACACAAGCGTGCTGCTTCTGGGGTTATTTCAGGGAATTGCAGGCGTGGGATATGGACTGCTACGCCAGGCCGCGCCGGATCGTCTCCCCTCCGTTCTCCTGTGGGACTGATGTAAGCCGTACGACCGTGTTGCAAGAGCATTCCATCTGAGCCACGGTGAGTTGCACCCTTGATAGAGGTCATTTGTGTTACCACGGTATAAGGCTCTGACGTAGTACGTCGAAAAATGGAGATCTTCATCGTAATTAGTCGCTCCAACGACCCATTTCTTCCGCAACAATTCTTCGAACAGTTGGTCTATTCCCAACATTCATCCCCTCTTAAACTCCTTGAACATCTTTCGCCCCTTGAATTTAAGCGCCATTTCTCCGTATGTTTCTCTTTGATGTGAGTTGTTGTAATAGATTCCAGATATCTCTTTTGATACTGTGTTTACAGACAACTCCATAGCCCCGTTGTGGGTATGTAGGTTCTTTTTACTTGTAATAATCGGGATATTTCGATAGATGCAATATAGTCGACTCGGACCACCTTCTGTTTCAGCCGAAAAGTCGGCAATCAAGCTGCAAGAAAATGAGCGTTCGTCATAATATGTGATATTTACCTTCTTTAGAGTCTGTGAAATCTCCAATACGATTCAGAAGAAGTGACCTGCGCCTCTTTTCCTTGCGAAAACGCAAAAACTTTGTTGACAACTGTGGGAAAATAGCAGGAAAATGGGAAACGGTAGTATCGGGCTTACGAAAATCCTGCCGGCTTGACGGCCTGGAGGCTTATCGGTGCTTTGGCGGGGAAGGACCCTGGAATACCAAGAGCATCGCTTGGGTGCAGAAAACCACAGGGAGGAATTATGAAAATGTTCTTGAGGGGTTCACGTTGGATTTTTCCGGCTCTCGTCATATGCGTCGGGATTTTCCCCCAGACCGGCTTTTCCCAGCAAACTATCAACCTGAACTACGGCAATATATGGCCTGCCCCCCACAAGAACAGCCAGAACATTGAGGCCTGGGCCAGAGAAGTGGAAAAAAGGACGAACGGCAGGGTGAAGATAACCGTTTTCCACGGAGGCACGCTTGTGCCCTCGGCCCAAGCGTATGACGGCGTGGTCAAAGGTATCGCCGACATAGGAGCAAGCGTCTTTGCATATACGCGGGGCAAGTTCCCGCTCATGCAGGTGATCGACCTCCCTCTCAGTTACAAGAGCGGAGTTTCCGCGACCAGGCTGGCCAACATGGTTTACAGAAAGTTCAAACCAAAAGAACTGGACGACACCAAAGTCATGTATCTCCACGCTCACGGTCCCGGTTTGCTCCACACCAAGAAGCCCGTGAGAAAGCTTGAAGATATGAAAGGCATGAAGATAAGGGCGCAGGGAACCGTGGTACCCATCGTGCAGGCTCTGGGCGGAACCGCGGTAGGCACAACCATGGGAGAAACCTATGATGCCCTCCGTACCGGTGTCGCAGATGGTGCTATGGCCCCGATGGAAGCCCTTGAAGGGTGGAAGTGGGGGGAGGTCGTCCAGTACACTACGGAAAGTTACAGCAGCGCTTATTCTGCAGCCATGTTTGTGGTGATGAACAAGAATAAATGGAACGCACTCCCTCCCGACATCCAGCGGATTATCGAGGGCGTAAACGAAGAATGGATAGAGCGACAGGGAAAGCTATGGGATGACATCGATGCGTCGGGAAGGGAATTCGCGCTGAAAAGAGGAAACAAGATTATCCCCCTGTCCAAAGAGGAATCGAACCGTTGGGCGGCTGCGGTGAAGCCTTTGCTTGACGACTATGTGGTAAATATGAAGGCAAAAGGATTACCCGGGGATGAAGCCTTAAAGTTCTGTCTCGATTATCTGAAATCTCATTAACGGGAAACCGAAAGCCTTTGCTTCACGCTATACGCTACATAAGGGTAGCGTATAGCGTGAAGGAGCCGGAGAGATTTTCGACGGCATTATTTTGCTGTTCTTCGGAGAAAACCGTCGCTGAAATTCCCGAAGCCGTTCCGGCTGAAGCGAAAATCGCGTTCAAATGCGCTGTTTTCTGCAAGAAAACGGTCCACCGCAACGCGAGGATTCGAGGTCGCAACATCGGGGTATTTGTCCGTGGGCGCGCCCACGGGCGTGCCGGCAAGGTCCTCGAACACGGTATCGGCGACAACGAGGTAGCCATCTATCCCGACAAGAGGGGAATAGAGCTGCAATTCCCGGTACACATGGTCGGCGTTATGGTTGTCATCCAGGAACACCATGACCGGTCCGGGATTTTTTGCGATTTCCGCCTGAAAGCGGCTTGCAATCGCTTCCGATGCGGCGTCGCCTTCGAGTGCCACGCGCACCAACCTGCCCATGGGGTGGTCTTGCAAAAGCTTTACTACCTCTGTTTTCAGCTCGATATCGACAGTCAGAACCCCGCCGCCTTCAAGTCCCAGCAGATGGAGCATAGAGGAAAAAAAGAGAGCTGATCCCCCGAGTTTCGTGCCGGTTTCGACAATCCATTGGGGCTTGCTCTCGAACACGACGTTTTGTATCCGGATGAGGTCGACCGGCAATTGCCAAATGGGCACGCCGAGCCACGTCTGTTCATACCAATGCTCATTGGCCCCGATGCGCAACACGAGCCGCTCGAGGTCCTTCAGGACATATTCCGGCGTTTTGGGGTCATTGTCCCCGGTCGTTTCTCTCATTCCTCTTCCTTATGGCTTTGCAGGGAATGCCCATGGCCACGCTGTAAGCCGGAATGGATTTGGCCACGACCGACCCGGCCCCGATGATCGATCCCCGGGCAATAACGACCCCGGGCAATATTTTCGCTCCCATGCCGATCCACACATCGTCCTCGATGACGATACTTCCGATGAGAGGCGTTTGTCTGCGCATGGGGACGTCCAGCTTTTCGGAGCCGTGGTGAACGCCGGAAAACATCACCCCGCCCCCGATCAGACAATGGCTCCCTATGGTGAGCCCTCCCCGGGGTTCGTAAATAATGCAGCCCGGACCGAACGATGTTTCCTCACCTGTGCACATTTCCCCGAACTCGATGCGCACCACGCAGCTTGGGTAGAAAATATTGTTCGCGCCTATCAGGAGCGAGGCCGAAGGACCGCCGTAGAGCACGCAATGGGGTTCGATGACGGTGCTTTCGGGGAGCTCCAATCGTCCCTGAAAGTCGATGACGGCAGTGGGATGAATCCCTTTGCGGATCATTTTACTGCCTCCAGGTTGAGGCTCATGAGCCTGCCCTCGTCCTTGTCCATGTGCGGTAGGTAGGATTGGGAAAAATCATCGATATGCGCATGTTCGGTGGTTCGCCAATCCCAGCGGCGCACCTCACGGAAACCAACTTTGCGTAAGAGGTGGGTCAGAAACGGTTCGTCGAATATGATCTTGTGGAAATCATAGACGTTGCGCTGGCCGCCGCACACTAGGCCCATAAGGCCGCTGAAGCCGTCCTTGAGACCTTCTGTGGAATACATGCCCACGACGGCCGCAAAATCCGGCACGGCCAGACGCAGGACACCGCCTTGCACAAGCACTCTGCGCCACTCCTGAAGGACGCCCTCCACTTCATAACGTCCGAAATGCTCAAGGACATGCGAGACGTAAATCAAGGAAGCCGTATTGTCCGGAAATGGCAGCTTATCCACTTCATGGCAAATATCAACATGAGCGGCATCCACAATGTCGATATTTATAAAATTGGGAATTTTTCTCTTGCCACAGCCAAGGTGGAATTTGAGGGGTTCGCCGGTGTTTTTCCAAAAAATGTTCTTTTTAACCATAAAATTGCAACCCTGCGTGGCGACATTACAAAAGGACTACTTCCTGGTTTCCTCCCACAAGTCGAACATTTTTTCATACGCATCTTCAAGAGCCTGTACAAGACCTTGACTGTCACAAAGCGGGGAGCGTTTCATCTCCTCGCGCTGACGCAGACGCAAGTCACGCCTCGTGACAACATCCTCGGCCAGGCTGATCGCTTTCTCAACGTATGCATCCGCGCTTTCTGCGATCCACTCCGTTCGTCCCAGGGAGGTCAGAATCGAGGCACTCATACGCCTGGCCATACCAGTGTCGGCCCGGGTTATCACCGGAGCCCCCATCCACAGCGCATCGCAGGTGGTTGTCCCCCCGCAAACCCCGCCCACCGGGTCCAGGACAACGTCCAGGCGATTGTAGAGGGCCATGTGCTCCCGCCAATCGGGGACTTTGCCAATCAAAGAAATGCGCTCGGAGGGGACACCGTGCGCCGCGAACGCCTTTAAGAGGCTCTCACAGATCATCGGGTCGACGAAATGGCCGGTTTTGAGTAGCAAACGTCCCTGCGGGCAGTTCCTCAATATCCGGGACCACAGGACTATTGATTCGCGCGTAATCTTGTAGAGGTTGTTAAAGCTGCCGAACCAGAACAGTCCGGAAGGATCCGGCTGCCAAGCCGGGGCGGGAGCCGCATCACCGGCATGGTAATTTATCCAGATGCGGGGAAGGTGCCATATTTTCTCGGAATAATATCTGGATTCGCTTTCCGGAATCAAGGTGGCATCCCCGATCCAATAATCCATCTCGGCAAGTCCCGTGCTGGCAAAAAAGCCAAGGTAGTGGGCCTGCACCGGCGCCGATCTGTTTGCAAAAATCTTCAACCGATTATGCGCCGTATGGCCGGAAAGATCGATCAGCACGTCGATGCCGTCTTGCCGGATGTGTTCCGTGGCAGCAGCATCTGTCAAGCCGACAAGTTGCGTCCAATGATCAGCCGTCTTTTGCAGGCGACTCGTGACGGCATCTGTTCTTGGGCACGTGGAGTAGGCGAATATTTCACAGCGGTCCCGGTTATGCCCGCAGAAAAGCTCCTCGATGAAATAGTTTACAGAATGCTGCCTAAAATCGCCGGATACGTAACCGATCTTCAGTCGTCTTCCTTGACGGGGAGGGCTGTGAAATGAGGTCGCTTTGGCGGCCCGGCGTTCCTCGGCGGTTGCGGCTGTCAGATCCCAATCTCGGGCTTGGGCAAGATAGTCTTCGGGAGAAATCGCGCCGTTGTGAGCCAGGATGAATAGCAGGTTGCTATGCGCTTCAGCGTAGTCCGGCCTGATGGAGAGCGCCCGGCGGTAACTTGCTTCGGCTTCCGTGAGCCTGCCCTGGTCCCGGAGGGTGACGCCCAGGTTGTTATGCGCTTCAGCGTAATCCGACTTGACGGAGAGAGCCTGGCGGTAACTGGCTTCAGCTTCAGATAACCGGCCCTGGTCCCGGAGGGTGACGCCCAGGTTGCTATGCGCTTCAGCGTGGTCCGGCCTGATGGAGAGCGCCCGGCGGTAACTTGCTTCGGCCTCAGATAACCGGCCCTGCTCCTGGAGAGTGATGCCCAGGTTGCTGTGCGCTTCAGCGTAGTCCGGCCTGATGGAGAGAGCCTGGCGGTAACTTGCTTCGGCCTCTGCGAGCCTGCCCTGGCCCCGGAGGGTGACGCCCAGGTTGCTATGCGTTTCAGCGTGGTCCGGCCTGATGGAGAGCGCCCGGCGGTAACTTGCTTCGGCCTCTGCGAGCCTGCCCTGCTCCTGTAGGGCGTTACCCAGGTTGTTATGCGATTCAGCGTAGTCCGGCTTGATCGAAAGCGCCTGGCGGTAACTGGCTTCGGCCTCTGCGAGCCTGCCCTGCTCCTGTAGGGCGTTACCCAGGTTGTTATGCGATTCAGCGAAATCAGGCCTGATGGAGAGAGCCTGGCGGTAACTTGCTTCGGCTTCAGATAACCGGCCCTGGTCCTTGAGGGCGTTGCCCAGGTTGTTATGCGCTTCAACGTAGTCCGGCTTGATCGAAAGCGCCTGGCGGTAACTGGCTTCGGCTTCAGATAACCGGCCCTGGACCTTGAGGGTGTTGCCCAGGTTGTTATGCGCTTCAACGTAGTCCGGCTTGATGGAGAGAGCCTGGCGGTAACTTACTTCTGCCTCCACGAGCCGGGCTTGTGCCTTGAGGGTGACGCCCAGGTTGTTATGCGCTTCAGCGAAATCAGGCCTGATGGAGAGAGCCTGGCGGTAATTTACTTCGGCTTCAGATAACCGGCCCTGGACCTTGAGGGTGTTGCCCAGGTTGTTATGCGCAGCGGAATCCGGCCTGATGGAGAGAGCCTGGCGGTAACTTACTTCGGCTTCAGATAACCGGCCCTGGACCTTGAGGGTGTTGCCCAGGTTGTTATGCGCTTCAGCGTCTCCCGGTAAAAGCTCTGCAGCTTTCCGCATAGGCCCCAGCGCTTCCGCGCTCCTTCCCTGCAACAAGAGCATCACCCCCAGCGCCTTCCAGCCGGCCCCATTCTGCGGAAAACGCACCGTCAGCTCCTTTGCGAGGGCTCCTCCTTCGGCGTAACGCCCCTGGCTAAATAAGGCCGCCAGCGTGTGGATTGAGTCTGTCAATTTGTTATTTGTGATTTTATGCGGCCTGCGTTTCATCCGTTTTCGGCATCTCCCTATGCGGCGTGCCTGACATGCGCCCGCTCATTATACCATCTTCGGAGTTGGGCTTCCTCCTAATTTTTTGAGTCTCTGTCAGAGAAGTCTGTGGATATGGGGCAGCCCCCTCACGGGGTCGCGCCCACCCGACCTGAAGGCAAGAAGGTGAAAGCAGCTATGGCCGGACAAGCGGCATAATCAACCTGCCCGTAAACCGGCCCTGTTCTTTGACAATTGAGCCGCAAGCAACGGTTCCGACGGTGGTGCAGCGCGCCGCTCCGCCGGTCGTTGCCGTTCATTCACCGTTCATAATTCAACATCAACATTGCCTTCCCCCCTCCCCCTAAAACCGTCAACTTCCGTAAACCCCCTTCGGAAAGGCTTGCGAGAGTGTGGAGTCTGGAAGGGGGTTCTGAGGGCCAACCTCTCTTTTGTTGAAATAGTCCTGTGTCTATGATAGATTAGCTCGGTATTATAGCTCTTTGTCTATATGAATATCAGGAAAATGTTAGAGGACAGGGAGGAGGAAAACCTCTCGCCATACGCGCAGAAGAGCCGCCATACCAGAGGGCGGCTCAAGGAAGAAGTCCCTTGCGACATAAGGCCGGCGTTTCAGCACGACCGCGACAGGATCGTCCACTGCAAGGCCTTTCGCAGACTGAAATATAAGACCCAGGTTTTCCTTTTCCCCTCGGACGACCACTATAGGACCCGCCTTACCCATACGCTCGAGGTTTCTCAGATTGCGAGGACGATCGCCAAATCGCTTTTTCTGAACGAAGACCTCGTGGAAGCCATCGCATTAGGCCATGATCTCGGCCACACGCCGTTCGGTCACGCAGGGGAGGCGACATTGCACAGGCTCCATCCGGGCGGCTTCCGCCATAACGAGCAGAGTCTGAGGGTGGTCGACATCCTCGAAAGGTCAGGGCAGGGCCTGAACCTGACAATGGAAGTGAGGGATGGTATTCTGAAACACTCGAAAGGCAGGGGCGCGATCGTCATCACGGAGGAGGCGGACAGACCCCTCACCAGAGAAGCGGAGGTCGTCAGGGTTGCAGACGTGATCGCCTATATCAACCACGACATCGATGACGCGATAAGGGGCGGCGTGATTACGCGCGATGACCTGCCGAGCAGGTGCCGGAAATTCCTCGGTGATACCCATTCCCAAAGAATAGACCGCATGGTGCGGGCCGTAATAGGGGAGACAGTGAAGACGGGCAGCTTGTCTATCGAGCAGGAGATTGAAGGGTGCATGATCGAGCTTCGGGATTTTCTCTACACGCACGTCTACGAGAACAGCGCGGTCCATGAGGATTTCGAGAAGTGTTCGAAGATTATCGAGGACCTCTACCGTTGCTTCATGGAGAGGCCGGAGGCCTTTCTCGAAGAGGCCGGCTATGAGTCGTTCTATGCAGCGCCTTCCACCTGCGTCTGCGATTATATCGCTGGGATGACCGATCGCTATGCCTTTAATCTCTTCGAGAAGATATTCCTTCCCATGCCCTGGAAGATGCCCGCTTAGGGGGAGCAGACAATGAAAAGAACAATAGTCGTTGCGGACAGGGACGAGAAGCTGCAGCAAAGCTTTATGACCATATTCTCAAAGGAGCACTACGAAGTCCTCTACGCGCCGAACGGGAGGGAAGTTGAAAAGATCGCGGCCAGGTTGAGCCCCGATATCTACCTCATCAATGTCAACCTTCCGAAGATGAACGGCATCGAGGTCCATAAGAAGCTGCAGAAACAAGGGTACCTTGACAAGGCAAACTTTTTCTTCCTCAAAGATGAGACTGATACCACGGAGCTTTTGGGATACCAGGCCGACGGCGTCATAGAGAAACCGATCAATTTTTTCAGGGTCTACGAGGCTATCGCAAGCGAGGACGAGGTGATCGAATTGACCGACCTAATAGAGGAAAAAGAAGAAGCTGCCCTGGTGGAAGAAAAAGAAGAGATTCTCCTGCCGCAGGTCAAAGAACAGAGGGCAGGACTGATCGAATTGACCGACTTGGTGGAAGAAAAAGAAGAAGCTGTCCTGCCGCAGGTCACGGAGGAGCGGGCGGAAACAACCGCGCCGGGTCCGCTTCCGGCCGCAGCCGCGGAAGAACCCGCACCAAAGAAAGAAGAGACGAAGGAGGCCGTAAGCAAAGAGATAGACCTGCAGACCATGATCGAAACGCGGCTGAAACACGCGATGGATGATACCGTCCGCGACAATGCCGTCTGCTTGCAGGAGATGAAAGGTCCTGTTGACGCTTCTCAATCGCAGCTTGAGCAGCAGCTCAAGGCGGTGCTCAACCAGGCCATGGAAGAGGCGGCAAACAAGCTCTCCAGCCGGCTCGCCCCTATCCTGACCCAGTACGTAGAAGATTATGTCAAGCAGATGCTTTTGGAGATCACTGAAAAAGTGATCAAGGAAGAGATCGACAAATTATTGAAGGAGTCCATCGCGTGATAGACAAGGTTTACGATCCGAAACAGGTGGAGCAGAAATGGTATCGCTTATGGATGGAAAAGGGTTATTTCACTGCGGAGAGCGAATCTGAGAAACCGTCTTTCTCCATCGTGATACCGCCGCCCAACGTGACGGGCGTTCTGCACATGGGCCATGCCCTGAATAATACCCTTCAGGATATCGTGGTGCGCTTCAAGAGAATGTCCGGCTTCGACACGCTTTGGCTGCCCGGCACCGACCACGCGGGCATTGCCACGCAGAATGTGGTTGAGAGGGAACTCGCCAAAGAAGGGACCTGCGCGGAAACGATAGGGAGGGACGAGTTTATAAAGAGGGTCTGGGAATGGAAGGAGAAATCGGGCGGCCTTATCATCGAGCAACTGATGAGGCTTGGCGCTTCCTGTGATTGGTCCCGCCAGCGGTTTACCATGGACGAAGGCCTGAGCCGTGCCGTGCGCGAGGTATTTGTCAGGCTCTATGAAGAAGGACTCATCTACCGGGGCAACTATATCATCAATTGGTGCCCCCGGTGTAAGACCGCTCTTTCCGACGTAGAAGTGGAACACGAAGAAACAAAGGGACACCTCTATTACATCAAATACCCCATTGCCGAAAGCGGCGGTTTCCTGACTGTCGCCACGACCAGACCCGAAACCATGCTCGGAGACACGGCCGTGGCCGTCAACCCGGCAGACCCCAGGTACGCATCGCTGATCGGGAAAGAGGTTATTTTGCCCCTTGTCCACAAAAGGATCCCCATAATCGGCGATGCTTACGTCGACATGACCTTTGGGACAGGCGCGCTCAAAATAACTCCTGGTCATGACTTCAACGACTTCGAGATCGGCAAAAAGCATAATCTCGGGGTAGTGAAGGTCATCGACGACGACGGCCGGATGAACGAGCAGGCATTGCAGTATTGCGGGATGGACCGGTTTGAGGCGAGGGAGCGCATAATCGAAGACCTCCGGGAAGAAGGTCTGCTCGAAAAGATAGAAGACTACCCGCTCATCATCGGAAGATGCTACCGCTGCAAGACGGTCGTGGAGCCCATTGTCTCGCTCCAGTGGTTTGTAGCCATGAAGCCCCTGGCGGCAGCCGCAATTGCTGCGGTGCGCGACCACCGGGTGACGATCATCCCCGAGATGTGGGAAAAAGTCTACTTCGACTGGATGGAGAACATCAAGGACTGGTGTATATCGCGCCAGATCTGGTGGGGACACCGTATCCCCGTCTGGTACTGCGACAAATGCAACGAATCCTATGTGTCGCGCCAGGACGTGACCGAGTGCCCTAAATGCGGAGGTCCGGCAAGGCAGGAATCAGACGTGCTCGATACCTGGTTCTCATCAGGCCTGTGGCCCTTTTCAACGCTCGGCTGGCCCGATGAGACTTGCGATCTCAAGACCTTCTATCCTACTTCTCTGCTGGTAACGGGTTTCGATATACTCTTCTTCTGGGTTGCCCGGATGATCATGATGGGCCTCCATTTCATGGGCGACGTACCGTTCGGACACGTATACATCCACGCCCTTGTGAGGGACTCCGCAGGCAAGAAGATGAGCAAATCAAAGGGGAATGTGATCGACCCGCTCCTCATGATCGACCAGTACGGCACCGATGCTTTTCGGTTCACCTTCGCCATGCTGGCCGCCCAGGGAAGGGACATACTTCTCTCGGAGGAACGCATCGAGGGAAGCAGGAACTTCGTCAACAAGATCTGGAATGCCGCCCGTCTCACCGTCTCTTTGCTTGAGAATTTGACGTTCTCTCCGGAAGCCGCTCCATCCGCCTTTCTCCCTGATAAATGGATCAGATCGCGCCTCCAGCGGGTGACAAAGGAGGTGTCCGAAGCGATCGACACCTATCGGTTCAGCGATGCGGCTCATAGCCTCTACGGCTTTGTGTGGCACGAGTTCTGCGACTGGTACCTTGAGTTGATAAAGCCGAACCTTTACGGCAAGGTGACGGCCTTCGACGAAGGGGCCACTGCGTCCACTCTCTACTCGACCCTTATTGCTACGCTCAAGCTGCTCCACCCCTTCATGCCCTTCGTGACCGAGGAGATCTATCAGAGGCTGCCTTACGAGAAAGACGAGAGCATCATGATCTCGGCCTTCCCGCGATTCGAGCCCACTGAAGTGGATGAGGCAGGCGAGGCGCAGATGGGCACGGTCATGGGCATCATCGACACAGTGAGGAATATACGGGGCGAGATGGGCTTTCCCCCAGGCGCGAAGGTCGAGGTACTGATCCGGGCAAACGGCCGCCGGCCTCTTATCGATGCCTACGGATATTACATTAAGGAATTGGCGCGGGTCTCCGATATCACCTATGTGACCGGTGAGGCGCCGAAAAGGGCTGCCCTGGGCATATGTAAAGACATCGAGGTATTCGTCCCCATCCGGGACATCGAGGTCATCAACCGGGAAAGGGCAAGGGTGGAGAAGGAGCTTGGCCGGATTGCCGGAGAGATCGACCGGGCTTTCAACAAAATAAACAACAGGGCCTTCAGGGAAAAGGCGCCCGATGCCGTACTGGCAAAAGAAGAAGCAACTTTTGCAGAGCTCCGTTTGAGGCGGGAAAAGCTACTTGCGAGCAGGGGGATGCTGGAAGAGCTTTTGAGGGGTTGATGGCGCTCGATTTCTCCATTGTCGATAGCTTCGTCGCCGAATACAGCGCGACCATGCATGATAAGACGCTGCTGCGTCACGACCGCTACAATATCCTGGCCCGGCTCAGGGACACCCTGTGGGAGGCCCTGAGAAAGAGCGAGCGCTTCGAGTCCGAGTTTTCGGGGGTCCTTGAGACTATAGACGCCGCAAGAGACTTTAACGCGTTACGGAAATATCACCTCGCCTCGGTGGCGGGCATAAGGATCTATTTTGAAGAGGAACAGGCGATCACCGATGTGCATGATCTCTTCCGTATTGTAAGAGACCGGCTGACAATACAGACCCTTACGCTCGTGGAGGAAGAGATGGCAGCCCTTGGCTTTGGCCGCGCGCCTTGCGACTACTGCTGGATCGGCCTCGGCAGCGAGGGCCGGGACGAGCAAACGTTTGTGACCGATCAGGATAATATGCTCGTCTACAACGCAGGGCGAGAGGCCAGGATAACCGACGACCTGAAAAAGCGGTTTATTGAGCAGGGCCGGCCGGATGAGGCACCCTCGTCCGACCTCCTTGAATACTACTATCAGGAATTCAGCAGACGTGTCACGGAAAGGCTTCAAGAGGCAGGGTTCGAAAAATGCAAAGGGGGCATCATGCCTTCCTATGAAAAGTGGCGCGGCTCTGAAGAGGGCTGGAAGGCCAGGATCGAGGAAGCCCTCACCCGGGGGGAAGGCGTGTTGGAGCTTCTCGACCTTATCATTCTCACCGATGCCCGCGTGATACACGGCGACCCGATGCAATTCAGGCCGCTCCTCGATCACTTCTTCTCCCTCCTGAAAGAGAACAGGCATGTCATGAAGCAGATCACTGAAGCCTCCGTCACAATGCCGACCGCCCTCGGTTTTTTCAATAAGTTCAGGGTGGAGACAAGCGGTGACTACAAAGGTACATTCAATCTGAAGGTTTTCGGATGGTCGCCCCTTGTGATGTCCGTCCGGGCACTTTCGCTCGCTGAAGGACTGTACGAGACAAACACCCTGAAAAGGATCAAGCGGATCAGGGAGATGAATATGATGACAAAGGAGATGGCGGAGGATCTCATAGAGGCATACCTCCTGTTTGCGCGCTTTCGCATCATGAACCAGCTTGCGCACACGGGCCTGGGCAGTATGAACTATGTCGATCCTGCGAGCCTGAGCCCTGAGGAGGCGGGGAAACTTCGCAGGGCCATGAAGACGGTCGGAGCATTCCAGAAGTACCTGCACGAGATGGTGCTCTTCGGCCAACCAGTCTAAGGGGGGAAGATGAAGGTTGCGGAGGTGATGAACAAAAGTGTGGTAACGTGCCATCCACTCGAAAAGCTCGGGGTTATCGTGAACAAACTCGATTTGTTCCATATCTCGGGGATGCCTGTGGTGGAAAAAGGTGTGCTGGTAGGTGTGATATCCCAGACGGATATCCTGAAGGCACTCAAATCAGGGACGCTTCGGGACCTTATCGTGCAGGATGTGATGACGAAAGATGTCGTGTGTGTCGCATCGGCAGAGTTCGCCGTCAACGTGGCAAGAATCATGATAGAAAAAGGCATCAACAGGGTACCGGTCGTCGATGGTGACAAACTTGTAGGTATAGTAACGAGAGGAGATATTATAAAGGCGGCGGCGGCGTGCGAATGAGGTGGATATGAAAATAACGGGTAAAGTAGTGGAACACGTAGCACATCTGGCCAGGCTGGAGCTTGGGCCTGAAGAGATCGACCTGTACACACAGCAATTGGACCGGATCCTCGCGTATATGGACCAGCTCAATTCACTCGATACGACAGGGATAGAGCCGACGACCCATGCGATCCCCCTTGTCAATGTGTTCAGGGAAGATACGGTACAGCAGAATTTTCAGGTGGAGGAGGCCGTCGGTAATGCGCCGGCACGCGTCGGCCCCTTCTTCAAGGTTCCGCCCATCATAGAAACCGACTAGGAGACGGCATGGAAGAGCTTTTGCAGAAAGGTATAGCGGAAGTGAGGGGTCTTCTGAAGAGCGGGGAGATTACCTCTGTTGAATTGACCCGCTTCTATCTGGACAGGATAAAAAAATATGACGGCCTTACCGGGTGCTACCTCAGGCTCACGGAAGAGACGGCCCTCGAAAAGGCTGCCGAGGCCGACAAAAGAATACGTGAGGGGACGGACGGCGAGCTTACGGGCATCCCTTTCGGCATGAAGGACATCCTTTGCACCAAAGGGGTCGAGACCACATGCGCCTCCCAGATCCTTAAAGGTTTTGTTCCACCCTATGACGCGACGGTGATAAAGAAACTGGACGAGAGCGGTTACGTCCACCTTGGCAGGATTAATATGGACGAATTCGCCATGGGTTCCTCCACGGAGAACTCCTCTTTTCAGGTCACGAAGAACCCGTGGGACCTGAGCCGCATACCGGGCGGGTCGAGCGGGGGGAGCGCGGCAGCGGTGGTAGCCGGTCTTTGCGCTGCAACGCTGGGGACCGACACAGGCGGCTCCATCAGGCAGCCGGCAGGTCTATGCGGCGCTGTAGGATTGAAGCCTACCTACGGGAGGGTGTCGCGGTACGGTCTGGTCGCCTTTGCTTCGTCCCTTGACCAGATAGGACCAATTACAAAGAATGTCGCGGACTGCGCCGTTGTGCTGAAGGTGCTCGCGGGTCACGATCCCCTGGATTCCACTTCCATCCCACAGCCGGTTCCCGATTATACCGCCGCCCTCGGCAAGGAGATCAGGGGCTTAAGGATCGGTATGCCGAAAGAATACTTCATCGAAGGCATGGAGCAGGAGGTCAAGGCAGCGGTTGAGGGGTCGATCAAGACCTTCGAGGGGCTGGGGGCCAGGATAGTGCCCATCTCCCTGCCCCATACCGAATTTGCGGTCGCCACCTACTACATCATCTGCACGGCCGAAGCCTCCTCGAATCTCGCCCGGTACGACGGGGTGAAGTATGGTATGCGGGTGGACGGAAAAGACATTATCGACATGTACAAGCAGACACGGTCGCGCGGGTTCGGGAAAGAGGTCAAGAGGCGGATCATCCTCGGCACATACGTCCTGTCCTCAGGTTACTACGACGCGTATTACAGGAAGGCCGGCCAGGTGAGAACCCTGATAAGGCGCGATTTCGACAGGGCTTTTGAACAGTGTGACGTGATTGTCACGCCGGTCTCGCCTACTACCGCCTTTAAGATCGGTGAAAAAACCGAAGATCCGCTCACCATGTATCTCTCGGATATATTTACGATCCCGGTCAATCTCGCTGGTCTGCCCGCCCTTTCTCTTCCCTGCGGCTTTGACGGCAAGGGATTGCCCATTGGGTGTCAGATCATCGGGAAGCCCCTCGACGAAATGCTCCTCCTGCAAACGGCCTTTCTCCTTGAGGCAGAGAAAAAGCTGAAAAAACGCCCCGATATGTTCGCGTGATCATGGATACCCTTGACCCGCGACGCTTTCTCTTCGCTCTTCTGCACATGGGCATCGACCGGTACGTCTCGGGCAGGCAGGAAGAGCCGACCCTCACCCGCCTGAAGGCGAAGGCAGGCACATGCACCCGCTGCGAGCTGAGCCGCAGCCGGAAGTCCGTGGTCTTCGGCGAGGGCAACGAGCGGGCCAAAGTGGTCTTCGTCGGTGAAGCGCCGGGCGAGGAAGAAGATCGCCAGGGAAGACCCTTTGTCGGCAGGGCAGGCAAGGTGCTCGATCAAATGATCGAAAGGATAGGCCTCAACCGGAAAGATGTCTTCATCTGCAATGTCCTCAAGTGCAGGCCGCCCGATAACCGTGACCCGGAAGCCCCTGAGGTGGAGGCATGCAAAGGCTATCTTGTTGCGCAGCTTGAGATGATAAAGCCGAGCCTCATCTGCACCCTTGGAAAACACGCGTACAATACACTCATGGGTGTAGACGCGCGGATCACAAAAGTGCGCGGCGTCCTTACCTCGTACAAGGGCATGAGGCTCCTGCCCACCTACCATCCCTCCTACCTGCTCAGGAACCAGGGGGCGATAAAGGAGGCATACGAAGATATGGAGAAGGTGAAAAGCCTCCTGGCAGAGAGCAGCGTCTGAACGTGCATCCGGACCGCTAGCTCGGGCGTCTTTCGGTACTTGCGGGGTCCTTCCCGGAACCATCACGCCCCTCGCCCGGCGCTCCACAAAGCCGGCTCCCGTCCCGCTCTTCCGCCTTAGGCTCTCGTCAATCTTGTGAAAAAGCTCGCCATTTCAGCCCGACCGGTGCGGTACGGGAGAGGTGCGTGGTGCGATAACAAAAGTATTGCAAAATGTTGTCTACGGGAGATAAACTATGCGCCTAGGGCGCATAGAGAAGCTGGCATTTCACGCACAACAAGGAGAGAAGAGATGTTCGGTTTTAACAAATATAGGCAGGCAAAGAGCGTGGAGGAATTTCTCAAGAGCCAGGATGCGGAAACCCTTTCGGTGAATGGCAGTGCGGCGGACAAGGAAACGGGCGCGCCAAAGATGAAGAGGTGGTTTGTGGCGCCGGCTGTGATAGCCGGCGGTCTCCTCGTGCTGCTTTTCGCCGCTTTTGTAAAGATCAACGATCTGAAATCCGATATTGCTCAGTTGAGGCTTCAGATGGACAAAGAGTCGGTGGAAAACCTCAAAGCGCAGGTAGCTGCGCTTACCGCAAACGCCGAGAAATCGGGCAAAGAGGCTGTGCAGCTCCAGACGGACATGGCCCGGTTGGAAAAAGATCTCGCGGCGATGAAGCTGATGAACATGCGAAGGCAGAAGGCAGAATCTGCTGCAAAGAAACCGGCCGTCAACAAGAAAAAGCCTGTAAAACCCGCCGGGAGGAGCGCATAACCCAGGCGCATTTTCCCCGCCTCTCTTTTTAAGGCCCTGACATAGAGATTCCCGCCACCCAAGCCTCCTGCAAGCCCTCCGGGAGGGGGGTTGACGAAAGTGAACGAAAGTCTACTCTAATAGAGCCCGTTGGCTGTGTTCCCGGTCATTGCCGTAAGCGTACCTACCAAAATCCCCATCTGCTTTTCTTCGAGTATGTTGTCACATTGAGCATAGGCAGCGCCCAGCAGCATGGCGTTGGCCGAGCTACAGGTCGTCCGGGAAATGAGGACGACGGGTTTATTGAGGGAGTGGGCATATCCCGCCTCGAAAGCCGTGCCTGTATCATTCCAGTCGACGAGTGCCATGATAACCTGGCAGCCCTGCAGAAGCTCCAGACATACGGTTTTTATCTCCCCGCTCATCCGCAGTTTCTCCTCGAGACTGTGCTCGACGTTGGGGGCATGATCGAAGGGGTCAACAATGGCGATCCTGTCTCCGCCCTCTGAGGTGCCGATCCGCCCCCGTAGTTTCCCGAGAAACTTCTGTTTGAACTGTTGCTGCTCTTTATTGAAGCAGGGATGGGCGAAATAGACCTTCACGCCTCAACGCCCGCCTACACAAGGATCCGTCATCCTTACCGGTGTCCCTCCCAGTGCTTTTCCCGTTCCCACTTCTGCCAGTTTCTGTTCAGCTCTGCGTGGGGTATGGGGCGGTAACCCGGCGGAACCCTGCGCCAGCCCACGGGCAGTGAGAAAAAGACGCGGGGAACTCTTGGACCGGCCACGTACATCCATGGTCCATTGTAGGATGGCGCTCCATACCAGCGGCCTCTGAAGGATCGGTACCAGTAGCCCTGGTAAAAGAGGACGTCGACACCGATACCCGGAACGAAGTAAGCGCCCGTCCCCTGTATGGGAACCACATCAGGGGGAGCGGCAAATGCATATGGCGGCGGGCCGTAACCCTGAGCATACGGGGGTGGTGAGCCATATGCCTGGGAATCCGGCGGCGGCGGGCCATATCCCTGAGGAGCGTTAGGCGGCGGGCCGTATCCCTGAGCATCCGGCGGTGGTGGACCGTATCCCTGAGGAGCGTTGGGTGGTGGGCCATATCCCTGAGGAGCGTTGGGTGGTGGGCCATATCCCTGAGGAGCGTTAGGCTGAGCCTGGGCGAGCCTCACGTACGTATCCGTCTGCTCCACTGCGTTTCCCGCCACAGCGCCCACAAGCGCACCATCCGCAGCCCCTGTTAAAGTGCCCGCCGTGTCGCGGCCGATTGCCTGGCCGCCAATGGCCCCGATGGCGCCCCCTTTCTGGGTATCATAGTCCTGAGAAGCACAGGGGTTAGCCCAAAGGGCGCCGCCTATAATCACGCAAAGAGCCATCAAAGCCAACGTCTTTTTCATAAACCCTCCATAAACGGTTCAAGCCACGAATTTTCCCATCGTCACTCACGCCGACTATTATGCCGTGATGAGGTCTCATAGTCAATACTCTCAAGTGCCACTGGGCCGGGTGAAGCCGTTGCAACCTTTTCGGGCATCATACGACTTCTTCAGGATGCGGTGCAGGGTGGCACAATTTGACACCTCCCGAAAAACCGCATAAAATAAGGCATGCGAGAGTGGCGGAACTGGCAGACGCACTGGACTTAGGATCCAGCGGGTTACACCATAGGGGTTCAAATCCCCTCTCTCGCATTTGCTTATTTATCAACATCTTTTCCCTCCTCCTCTTTTTTCACCTGATAGCCGACCATCGAAATTGTGCCTTTTTTGTGCCCGCTCCGCTTTTCCATCTTCTTCCGCGCTTCTCTGTGAACTTCTGCGATCCGCTCAGACGCTTTCTTCAAGTCTTCCTCGTTGACGATGTTGTAACGGTCGAAGACCGCCCTGGTTTTGTGTCCTGATATCTTCATGGCGACCTTCTCACCGATGCCTGCGCGGACCATGTCCCTTACCGCCGACCGCCTCAGATCGTGAAACAGCTTGCCCGGAAGCCCCGCCCTCTCTCGTGCCCCCTCCCAGGCTGTACGAAAATCCTTGATCCTCTCGCCGTCCCTAAAGAACACCCACGGGCACCCCGGATACTTGATGTCACGCAGTTTCTTGTTCTTAAGAATGTCCTCGTAAAGATCGCCATACATGAAAACGATCCTCGGCTCGTCGTTCTTCGTCGTGCCCGGCTCTAAGATGATTCTCTTGTCGAAGACGTTGACCTGTTCCCAGGTCATAGACAATATTTCCTGCATTCTCATGCCGGTATAGTACCCCATCGTAAGAACGGGCTTCAGGTAATCGGGTAACTCGGCTTTAAACCTCACATAGTGCTCGTACTCGAAAAATCCCTTTCTGACGTTGTTTTCCTTCAGTTTCATGATGCGGGGCACACGAAGAACCTTCGGCGGGCTACAGGACGCGGCGAGAGAGAACATTCTGTTCAGGGCGGCAAGCTCCCGGTTGATCGTCCCGTTCTTTGCCCCCGCCTCCAACCGGCTTTCGATGTAGCCCCTTATCGCGTCCGTGCTTATCTGGTTGCACAGGTAGCCGTCGAAAGTCTTCTTCAGATGATTGACGCTTATTTCCGCACGCTCGCATGACTTGCGGTTGTTTACCTTGTAGTCCCACAGAAAGTCATGCGCTATTTCCTCGAACCTTGTCCTCTCAGCCGCAAGCCCGAAAAATTTGCCCTCCGCTATCTGCCCTTCCCGCAGCTTCAAGACCCGCTTTGCATAAGTCTCGCTGTCCGACTTCGTTGACTCCCGGTAGGGTTTCCCATTACGGTAATATTTGATCCAGAATAGCCCGCCGCGCTTATAGACGCTTCCCATATCGGCCCCCTAATATGTGAACCTCGTCTTGCTCTTTTCGATCCACTTGTCCATGTCGGCAATATCCAAGAAGTACTTAGGTCCCACCTTAATATAAGGTATGTCCCCTTTCCATATGATCTCTCTCACGGTCCAGGGACTAAAGCCCATGTAATCCGCCGCGTCTTTTATCGGGTAAAGCCGTCTCTGAACTACAGTTGGAGGTCTGTTGCCTTTCACCGTGAAACCTCGCTTATTCCTCCGTGTCTTTCTTCGCCTTCGCTCTGGACTTTCCTTTACTGCCTGTCGGAGTAAACCCCATCGCCGGTGCGAGTTTTTCCCTCACTGCCTTCTGGAGCGGTTTACCCCCTTCCTTCCTGAACATCTCTATATATTCATCGTCCGTAAGTTTGTGTCCCGTTATTTCTCTGGCCGCGACCTTAGCAACCACTTTAGCGAACTTCAGCATCGCCGTCATAGTGTCGAGTTCTCGATTCTGCGCTTCATCAACCTCTGCGCCGCCCTTCTTATTATAGCGGTCATACGCTCTCTGTAGGTTTTTCACCTCGGCCATTAATGGGGATTCTTCCGACCCCTCCGACATCTTGTCCTCTGGAACCTGGAAGATCGGTTTCCGTGCGACCGTCTCAATCACGAACGACATTGGCATCGTATAGTGGCCCGTCCTATCCATTTCGCCTTGGATTGCCTCTAAATACCGGAGGAGTTCCTTGATATACTTGTTCAGGCAGTAAGAAAGGCTGACATCGACGTAATTTGCCTTGAACATTCCGAACAGGCCTTCATAAGGCCCCTCATCCATGGTAAAAGACTTAACCTTCTTGATTTTTGCCATCCGCCCTCCCCTGAGTCGATGCGTACCAGATACTTATCGAATAAGTATCTAATAAGGGGACAGTTTTGTCAAGAACTTTTTTTAAGATTCTGATACAGAAGCCATCTTTCAGTACTGGTCCCAACGAATCTTACGCATTTCTTTTCTTTTTTCCTTCAAATATGCTTAGATATCAGTAGGTTCATAGGTAAGGAAACTCGATGAAGAACGTCGTCAACGACCCCCAACCGAATGTTTTCAAAGGGCTTTCGAGCCGCAGCAATGGGAGCGCCAACAAATTAGATGCCAATGATCATCCCGTCCATGGCTGGTATCGCTTCGTTCTCTCGTTTCCTCCCCATCTTGTCCGCCACTACATAGAACAATTCAAGCTGACTAAGGATTCCGTATTCCTTGATCCCTTTTGCGGCACAGGAACCACAGTCGTCGAAGCCAAAAAGCTCGGCATACGCGGCATCGGGATTGAGGCTAACCCCATCGCCCATTTTGCTAGTACCGTCAAGACTGACTGGAATATAGACCCCGATACCCTTCTATCGTACGCGGCCACCATAGCAGAAAACGCCGTCGCTGAAATGAGGAGTCAGGGTATTTCCGACTATGAGGGGTCCAACAATCCTGCGGTAAGTACATCTTACCTTCGCCACCTGGCTCCACAGGCGACCGACCTTCTCCTTAAGGAATCTATCAGCCCCCTACCGCTGCACAAATGTTTAGTGCTGCTTGAGCATATAAATCGCTTCTCGAATCAACCATTTTTCCATCATGCCTTGCTGGCCTTTGCGAAAACCGCTGTTTTTCATGCCAGCAACCTACACTTCGGCCCTGAAGTTGGCGTTACAACAACCAAGAAGACAGACGCATGGGTGGTACCTAATTGGCTATCCGAAATCAATACACTTGCAGAGCACGTTCGGAATCTGCTACCCCTCAAGAACGTTCCCTCCATCGTTTATCTTGCCGATGCCCGCCGACTAAATGAGCTATTGCCTCCCGCTTCCGTTGATGCCGTCTTCACCTCTCCGCCTTACCCTAACGAAAAGGACTACACTCGGACCACGCGCTTAGAGAGCGTCTTGCTCGGGTATATTAAATCCAAGGCCGATCTTCGGTCACTCAAGAAGCTGCTGCTCCGATCCAATACGAGAAACGTATACAAGGGTGACGACGATGATCTGTGGGTATCTGACAATCGGGAAATTCAGGACATTGCGACCCGAATCGAAGATCGACGTATCGCCTTGGGTAAAACATCGGGTTTTGAAAGACTTTATTCCAGGGTGACGAAGCTCTACTTTGGCGGTATGACCCGTCACTTGTCCGATCTCCGGCAAGTGTTGAAACCAGGGGCAATGTTGGGGTATGTCGTAGGCGACCAAGCTTCCTACTTGAGAATCGTGATACATACTGGTCGGCTTTTGGCCGATATCGCGCAGTCGCTTGGTTATGAACTGATTTCCATAGACCTGTTTCGAACAAGATTGGCTACCGCCACGAAGACCTACATGAGAGAAGAAGTTGTCATCCTTCGGTGGCCAGGATAAGGACGACGCATGGCTGATAAGAAGATAAAGTCGCGGAACCGCTATACCCAAATAATAGAGAATATTTTTTTCAAACACTATAAACCGGGACTTGAAGAAGTCCCATTTACGAGAGACGATATTGTCGAGGCGGCTTCGCAACTTCACATTGGACTCCCCAAAAATATAGGCGACGTTGTCTACACTTATCGCTATCGTTCTAAATTTCCGTCCAGTATTACAGATTGCGCCCCGCCAGACCGTTTATGGATAATTCGTCCTCATGGTCCCGCAAAATACCTTTTTGCACTGACAACAACACCAAGAATAGTCCCGGCCGAGGGATGGGCTGAAACGAAAATTCCCGAAGCCACACCGGGAATTATTACCAAGTATGCGCTTAGTGACGAGCAGGCTCTTTTAGCCAAACTGCGCTACAACCGTTTGATTGATATTTTTACAGGCGTTACGTGCTACTCACTTCAGTCCCATTTGAGAACTTTCGTCAAAGGGCTTGGTCAGGTCGAGACCGATGAAATCTACATAGGGGTGGACCGACGCGGGGCACAGTATGTTTTTCCTGTTCAGGCGAAGGGCGGCACTAATGATCAAGTCGGAATCGTCCAGATTGAGCAGGACTTTGCACTGTGTAAGGCAAAGTTTCCGGCTCTTATCTGCCAACCCATAGCCGCTCAGTTTATGATCGATAATCTTATTGCGCTTTTCCTCTTTGAAGAAGGTGACAATGGAATGGTTGTGGCTCAAGAAAAGCACTATCGGCTTGTTCGTCCTGATCAAATGACCGCGAAAGACCTCGAAGACTACCGTAACCGTACGTTGTAGTCAAATCCGAAGAAGAAGATACGGCCTATAGCCATCCTTCCGCCTCGCTAAGCACGTTCCTTTCCAAGATGTTCACGGGACACGCAATGGCATCCTATCTAGCGAGATTTACCGCATATCCTATTGGCACCAGTTTGAGGCTATCCAGTCCCTCGGCCTGAATGCAGTAAACGGTATTACCAATACTGGGAACGGGGAAAAATCGGACCTTAGTGATTGCTACGATGGACTGAGGATAAAACAACAACACGTCTTCGCCTGCCGGGGACGTGCTTACAACGGTAAACTGTTTAAATTGGGGTCTGAGGATTTTTGTATATCTCAAATATAAGTCCGTTAAGCTGACATGAATATAATTATCGCTCGTACTCAATAGTTCAAATTTGCTTCTGAACTGCCGGTGGCGTTTCGGGTCTTCCACAAAATGTCTTAACTCTCCATGGCCTTCTTTGATGCGATACTCTTGCCACACACCTTTCACCTTTTCAACGACGAACCTGTTTTGCCCCTTACTGTGAACATAATCGCCGCTTAATTGAAAGAACTCCGAAATCCCGACCTTTCTTGCAACAATTTGATTCAATTTCCTCAAATGGTCCTGCTTTCTCTGAACCCAATCAGGAGCGATATGGATAGATGCCAGCTCTTTTCGGGTGTAATCAATTAAAGTTTTGTTGATACCTTCATCGTCGAAGAAGACCTCTATGTCGTAGTCCGCTGGAAAAAACTCGCTATAATCGCGAAATGCAGGAACACACAATAATACCAAAGCACTAAGTAGCAAAATTAGGCGCACCACAAATGCCCTTTTTACGGGAACTTCGAGTCGGAAGAGGCCAAGCAGATTAGCTACTATTTTGCTAGGACCAGGAAGTCTTATGAAGAAGACAGTTGCTATCAGCACGAGAGACAGGACAACCGGCATTACCAGTTCGACAAAGCTAAGGAGAGGGGCTGGCATCTAACCGTCTGTGTCGCGCAAAAACTGCAAAATTGCCTCCGTCGTTTCTTTTGGTTTCTCTTCTTGAGGCATGTGGCCGCACTCAGGAATGATTACCGACCGAGCGCCAGGGATGTCTTGTTGAAATTTGCGTCCGTTACGAACCGGAATTATTTTATCGCCTTCTCCCCAAACTATAAGAACCGGAAGATGAATGCTATTCAAATGTTCCCACAGTTGCGGAGGCTGGTCAGAGAAGATGTGACGGACTGTCCTTACAAAAGCTTTTTTAGCACCGGGCAACCGAATATAGCCCGCATAGACATTAATTGCGTCCGGACTTATTTTGGTCTCATCATAAAAAGCTCCTTTCAGTATGCCTTTCGCAAGGGAATTGGCGGGCATTATCGAAATACCGAGACCGGCTATCCAAGGCACCGTGGCTAGTCGCACATGGTTCGGCAGTACCTGATTTGGAGCGACACTATCGATAAGAACGATCCTCCTAATACGGTTTGACCTCTTCGATAGTTTTTCGAAAACGTTGAGACCCACGGCACCGCCGAAAGAATTTCCTACAATGGTTACGTTATCCATGTTCCGTTGTTCGATAAACGCTGCAATTAACTCCGCCTGGTCACTCGCCGAGTAATAAGGATCGTCCGGCTTGTCGGAGTCGCCAAATCCCTTTAAGTCAAAGCAAATGACTCTATTAGACTTAGACAACGGGCCGCGGATATACCTCCAAGTGTATGAAGAGGCCCCGAATCCGTGAAGGAGTATTATTGGAGGACCATCTCCAACCTCGTTGTACTTTATCGTGACGTTCTTGTGGACAAAATTCGTTGTCGCCTGTTCCATATTTAAGGGTTCCTCAGTGGTCCTCGTGTTATGAAAACATCCGACCAAAAGCGATAGCCCGAACACGACAAGTGCCACTCTTACAGAGAAAGGCAGGCTAAAATACTTCCCGTGTGTTCTCATCGGAATTCTCCGCTGTCTATCTGTTAATCTTATTACAAATTGCTTCCACGTACAATGAATTCTTTAATGGTGCCTCTGCGCAACCCGTCCTCAGAGACACGGCAAACTCGCCGTGCCCCACTGCATCTAAGCATGCGGCCCTTTAACTGCAAAGCGGATAGACAATCCCTTTTCCGGGCACTTCCGGCCACCCGCAGGTCATGCGCCGTTCTTCATAATCCCAGGCATCGACCAAGGCGTCCCCGTTACAGCCTTCATAGGCGCACATGTAGATACCTTCTTCAGAGTCCCACCGTACCTCTTCCCGGCGGTATACCCTCTCGCAACGAAGGCACCAGACCCACCCCGGCCCAAGGTGTTCCATTATCATTTCCTGATGATCCGCACATTCCTGATGCTGCACCCTTCTTCTTCCTCTCATAGTCTTTTCCCTCCCTTTTTAGATTGTATTGCTCATAGACCACTACACCTACGTGCTCAGAGATAAAGGTCTTGCGCTTAACCGGCTCTCTCTTCTCAATGCCGAGCTTGGCGCTCAGGTCTTCCCTGCCGTACATCACCACGGCCCTGGAAAGTCCCCGGCTCGACCAGTAGTGCTTTTGTCCGTTCAACCGTTCGTCATCTATTTCATTTCCCATATAACCCGCGACCATGTAGACGCCCAGGTTATCGACATCGTCAACCGCGTTGATCCAGACAAAGCCCCGGTCCCAAATCGCGGTCAGCTTGTCATGCGGCACATAGGGGAGATCGTAGAAGAGAACGTGATAGTGAATCACCCCGTCCCGTCCTCCAACCTTACCGCCCGGCCGCTTTCCGTCCTGGAAGCGGGCTATTACCGTGTAATGAACCTTCCGTTTGATATGGTACTCAAGGCGCTTGATGAATTTGTTGAATTCCTTGTTTGCCTCTTTCAAGTCGAAGATGTCTTCTTTGAAGGACATGGTGAAGAACTTGAGCCGTTCCCCCCAGGGCCGGTCCACGTTCGCGTTGATGGTATCTATGAGACTGTTCCGCGCCCTCCAGAGATTCTTTTTACGGTCCTTCTGTTTCTCCTCTTCTGTGCGATCCTCACGCTTCTTTCGGTTCTCGCATGATTTCCCGCTCTGGCATATCTGTAGGTCCGTGTATTTGTAGAGCTTGATGATATGGCCCGCGATGACCGCCCTGAAGTGGTATGTGTCATTGACCGAGGATATGTAGCCTGTCCAGGCCTTCTCGAAGGGGTTCTTTTTGTTTTCTCCTTGAGTGAGCCTATAATCAAGTAAAGTAAAGACGCCGCCCCGCCCCCGTGCTCCTGCCGTCCGCTCGGGAGGCGGGAGCGGCGGAAGACCTGTGGCCTTGGGTTGACGCTCCGTCTTTCCAACAATTGCCGTCCCGCTTGCCTGCGGCGATGGCCGGGACCGCTCGTTCGACGAGGCTCGCTCGGAATTGTTGAAAAGGCTCCGCTTCCGTGGTTGAGATTTGTAGCCGAATGCTTTAGAGTATACCTGTACACGTTGCACCCCGCCCCCGTGGACGCCGCCAAGCACACCGGGGGCTTTTTTGTGGCGTCCCTATGCCTGCGGGTGGATGGGTGCTTTCGTGATAGTTTTTTCTGTGCCTAACTTGTGCCCGCCAGGGTCACGGAGACCCCATTTTTGACAAAGCGGACCCAAGATGATAGAAATGTGTACGGGGCTGGAGTGACGCGGCTTTCGGCGGATTAAAAAGGTATTCGATCTTCCTTGAATTGCGGCTGATTTCGACTTAGGATCCAGCGGGTTACACCATAGGGGTTCAAATCCCCTCTCTCGCATTTTCTCACCCGTTTCCGATCAATATCATGCTGGCCCGACTTACGAGACAGCACATCAGTAAGAGGCTCAGGTAGGGTAGAGAATTGGCGCCCGGCTGGAGCCATCACCTGGGACGTAGGTGCGGGCCGCCGCGCCCGCTAGGAGCCGTTCCCGGAAAGAAAATAACTGAAGTGTTTTTCGATAAGGCCCATGAAAGCCTTCAGCATAGGCGAGGCAGGCATTTCCGGATTCGTCACTATGTCGATGCCGAGCTTTATCTCGCCGTCGACAACGGGAATGATGGTCAGCTTCCCAAGGGCCACGTCTTCCCTTATATAGGGAAGGAATATGAGGGCCACACCCTTCTTCTGCCGGGCCAATTGTTTGGCGCACTCCACGTTGTCCACTTCCGCGCCGATCATGGGGGTGAGGTTTCTACTCCGGAAATGTTTCAGGATCGCTTCCCTTGCCGTCGATCCTTCCGACTGGATGATCAGTGGGTAGTCTACCAGATCTTCCCACTTGACTTCAGGTTTCTTGACTAACGGATAGTCGGGGCTCGCGACGAGCACCATACCCTCAACTCCCGGTATCCTCGTGACGTGCAGCTTCTTATTGATGGTTTCAAGGGCACCGACAAGGCAGATGTCACACTTAAAGTCGAGCAGGTCTTCGACAAGCGCCAGCGAAGGACCTTCCCGCACCGATACCATTACCGAAGAAAAGAGCTCCTTGAATGTGTCGATTATGGGGGTGAGGTAAAGGGTGAGCGTTGTTGCCGTCCCGATGTGGAGGTAATTGACGCGATAACTCTTCAAGAAATTCTCTGCCATCATCACGTGGTTGATCATCTCTTCCGCATAATTGACCAACCGCTCGCCTGCTTTCGTAAGATTGACCCTTTTCCTCTTGACATTGATAAGCTTGACCCCGAACCTTTCTTCCAGGCCCTTTATCTGCTGGGTCACCGCCGGCTGACTGATGAAAAGCTTTTCAGAAGCGACGCTAAAACTCTTTTCTTTCGCGACAAAATAAAAGGAAATCAACTGCTGCACGTTGATCTGAGGGGGCTTCATGGAGTCTAGATTACAATTTTCCACCTCTCTCGTCTATATAAAGTTTTGGGACTATTTATGAATTCATTAGAAATATTGTCTTGCAAAGGTTGCCTTTTAAACCAATAATTGACCCAGCCTGCGAGCCGCAGGATCTGCATATGCATTAATCGTAAAGGGGGTTTAGATGGCAAGAGATACCGTACCATACGTACTGGGAGAGCTGCTCGAAGACAGGGCACAGAGAAACGGGGACAGAATCTTTCTCCGTTTTAAAGATCGGACTTTCACCTATAAAGAGCTGAACAGTCAGGCAAACAGGTGCGCGAATGCCTTCCTGAACCAGGGGGTCGCAAAGGGGGACAAGGTCAGCATTATGCTCCCCAACTGCCCCGAGTACCTGTACCTCTGGTTCGGTTCGGCAAAGATCGGAGCGGTCGAAGTGCCGATCAATACGTCCTACAAGGGTGAGTTCTTGCGCCACATTGTCGATCAGTCGGATTCGAAGGTGCTGGTAATTGCCCATGAGTTTCTCGATCGGGTCAAGCTGATAGAGGACGGCCTGAAAAAGGTCAAAAAAATAGTGGTCCTGGGCGGTTTCACGGAGGAGGAGGCTGCCCGGTACAAGATCCCCATGATGGGCTTCGAGGAGTTCTTCAACGTCTCCGACAACGCGGTGCACATCGATGTCGCCCCCTCGGACCCTCAAAACATCATCTATACCTCGGGGACAACCGGCCTCTCCAAGGGAGCCCTGGGTCCACACAAATTCTGGATCGTGGTAGCCGAACAGTTGCTTCCCCTGCGTGAGGGGGGCAGAGACGATATTTTCTACACCTTCCTACCTCTTTATCACATGAACGGTCAGTGCCTCACGACGATAACGGCCTTGCTCGCGGAAGGCCAGATGGTGCTTTCCGACAAGTTCAGCGCCAGTCGCTTCTGGGGCGAGATCCGCAAATACCAGGCGACACAGTTCAACTACCTGGGGGCGGTAATTCCTATTCTTGAAAAACAGCCCGAGCAGCCCGACGACATCGACAACACGGTCCGCGTTGCCTTTGGGGCCGGATGTCCCCAGGCGGTAATGGACCGCTTTGAGAAACGATTCGGATTGACGTGTATGGAAGGCTTCGGCATGACGGAGATAGGCATCCCGGTCCACACGACCCTCTACGACCGGAGACCCGGCTCCTGTGGAAAACCGCTGCCTATTTACGAGATCAGGCTTTTCGATGATCTGGATAACGTTGTACCCGTGGGAGAGCCGGGGGAGATCGTCTTCCGACCCCTTGAGCCTTTTACTATGATGCTCGAATACTACAACATGCCGGACAAGACGCTGGAAACATACAGGAACCTTTGGTTCCATTCGGGAGATCTCGCCACCAGGGATGAGGATGGCTACCTCTATTTCGTCGACAGGAAGAAGGACTCCCTCCGGAGGAGAGGGGAGAACATTTCTTCCTTTGAGGTGGAGAGGGCCATCAATACTCACCCATCGGTCCTTGAGTCGGCGGCTGTCGCGGTGAAGTCCGAGCTATCCGAGGATGAGGTGAAGATCTGCGTGGTCCTCAAGCCTGGCGAGACCCTCACCCCCGAGGAACTGATCAGGCACGTCGCCGAACGGATGCCCTATTTTGCGGTGCCTCGATTCGTAGAGTTCATGGACGCCCTGCCGAAGACACCGACCGAGCGGGTACAAAAATACCTGCTCAAAGAGGCGGGCGTGACGCCGAACACGTGGGACAGGGAAAAGGCCGGGATGGAAGTTTCGCGATGAGCGACACGATTTGCTTATGATGTTATTAGAAAATTTGTGTTGCATAATTTTTGCGCGCTGCCTGAGAATGTGTTTCAAAGAGCGTAAAATGAAGTACGGGTATGCGAACAAACAAAGGGGCGCGCTCGCTGACGGTCTGGCTGAGAATAATTAAAGGGATGTACTGACCGCAAAAAGTTGGATAAAAAAAAGAACCTGGAAAGGAGGTGACGAAAGCAACCTATGAGCGGTGGTCAGTGGGGGAGCCGCGGCCCCGGGGTTTGTGAGCCGGGAGACGAGGCCGCCGTGTACTGGCTGACCTGTACTCCCGGTCCGGAAGGCATGATGCGCGAATGCGGGCGGACGAACCGGGGGAAGCAATAGCCGGGGTGTGAAGATAAAAGAAAACAAAGGGGAGGGTCTATGAAATACTATCAAAAGTTAACAATCCTTTTAGGCTTGATTTGGGGGTTCATCGCGATCCAGCGAATCGTCATCGCCATCATCATGCCTGCGATCCAGGCGGATATGAAGCTCAGTTATACGGACGTGGGCATGATCATATCGATCACCGGACTCGTCTGGGCCTTCGGTACGATCATATGGGCCAGCATCGGTGATACCTACGGCCGGCGTCCGGTCATTGTGGGCTGTGCCATCCTCGCCTCCATCTTCTCGTGGATGACCGGAATGGTGCATAGCCTCGGCGGTATGTTGGCTGTCCGGGGGACCCTCGGGTTTTTCGAGGGAGGCCCCTGGGGACCGGCCCTCGCCACGGTAGGAGAAGAAGCGCCCGAAGAGAAGAGGGGTGCCTTCGTTGCCCTGATCCCCGGCAGCTTCTTTCTTATCGGGGTATGCGTGGGGCCCATGTTCGCCGTCTGGATCCTGACCAAATTCGGCTCCTGGCGGGAGGTTTTCTACATCATATCCATCCCCGGCATCATCCTTGCGATTATCGCCGCCTTCTTCATGCACGAGCCGGCTTCCGTCGCGGCGGGCATCAAGGCGCGTAAAGCGGGCGAGAAGAGGGTCGTCTACGATCAAGGGCATAAGGTGAAGCTGAGCGACGTGCTCAAGTACAAGAACGTGATCATCTCCACCATCAACAGCGTGCCGGTCATGGCCTGGCTCTGGATCTACAGTGGCTTTTCCGCGCTGTTCCTTGCAAAGGTCCATCACTTGGGCATGGAATCCATCGGCCTCGCCATGTCCGCGTCCGGCATCGGCGGATTCCTCGGTATGGTAATCATGGGCAAGCTATCGGACGGCATGGGGCGCAAGGCCGCTATCATGCTCTCCGGGCTCCTCTGCTGCTGCTCCGGTCTGGCGATCATCGCTATGCCCGTCGGCACCGGTGTAGGAGGCTTCGCCATACTTTTCTTCTTCTGGGGTATGTTCGGCGGCGCTTTCTTCCCCTTGTACCTGGGTACCCTGCCTGCGGAGAGCGTGCCGCCCGAGTTTGCGGGAACGGCTGTCGGTGTGCCCACGGCTGTCGGAGAGATTATCGGCGCGGCCGTCATGCCGACGATTGCCGGCGCCCTTGCCGATAGGTTCAGTCTCTACGCCCCTATGTGGATGGCGGCGATCGCCGGGCTGGTCATCATGGTGGTCTCCGTTCTCTACGTGGAGACGGCGCCGAGGAAGGTCGCGAGGATGACGAAAAAACCGACGCGCGAAGACCACTTGCTCAGGCCGTTCAGGGGTAAGGCGGCTGCCGCGACCGAGCAGTAGATGCGCCATCTCATTGGCGTATGCGGAGGGTACGAACGAGGTCTTTGCCCTCCGGCCACCTTAAAGGAATGAGCTTTTCTTGAGCTAGGGCAGGCAGAATGTATCGAGAGCCCCGGGGTCTTCACAGAGGATGCAACTCCTTCCAGGAAGACCCCGGGCTCCCTAAGGAGAAGACGCCGGGCGGTGCCGTACAAAGGCCCGGCCGCGAGATGGATCCTTGAAAAGCAACGGCAGGCCGAAACCACCACAAACAGTGAATAACGCCAAAGGACCGGCGAAGCGTGTCCCGTCCGAAGTGTCCCTTGAGACGCTCAAGAGGGACCTCGATGACCTCAGGCAAAAGGCGCTTGGGCTGGGTGCGTCTATGGCTGAGATCGTACCCGCGGAGTGGGCGGAGGTGGACGAGAGGGTCCGGCTCAAATGCTTTGTTCCCATGTGCGGCTACTATGGCAAGAACCCTTACTGTCCTCCCAACGGGCCTGATCCGGAATTCATGCGCCGCGCTTTGGGCCGGTACGGTTGGGCGATCCTGTACGCGATCGAGGTACTTCCTGTCGCCGACTTCTCCGACCGGACCGTCCAACAAGAAAAAGGCCGGGAATGGGCGAGGAAGAATATGGAAATCGCAGGGAGGATCGAGACACTGGCGTTTGGAAAAGGCTACCACCTGGCCGCCGCCTTTTCCCAGTCCAGTTGCAGAGCGGTACTCTGTGGTCCTGAAAACGGATGTCAGGTCCTGGAAGGAAAGAGATGTGCCCATGCGCTCAAGTCCCGCCCGTCTCTAGAGGCGGCAGGAGTAGACGTGTTCCGTCTTGTCACGAGAGCGGGGTGGGATATATACCCGATCTACCGAAGTGTAGACCCCACCGTGGTTCCCCGCGCCCTGTCAGTCGGGATTGTGTTCATATACTGAGCCGTAAACCAGGGCTCGGGAACAAGGCGGCCACCTAGTGCGTGTCCTTCTGCCATACTACGTCTCCGTCGTGCGCGTCCGGCCTCTGATGTCTCTCTCGACGTCGATTCGCATGATAGTTCGTTCCGCGGGCAGGCAAAGCGAAACGCCGGAGCTTGTTTCGGGAATTGTTTATGAATTCATAAGAAATCTTGTCTTGCAAAAGGTCGTCATTTGAAACAATAATGGAACGAAATAGAGGACAGGTTCATCCTTGTACGCAAAAAACAATTGGGGGTTACCAGGGTATGAATAAAATCGAATTCGTCGACCAGACCATACGGGATGCGCAGCAGAGTCTCTGGGGTTTCACGATGAGGACCGATCATATGGTCCCCATCGCGGAAATGATGGATAAAGTCGGGTACAGGGCCATCGCGACTGTGGGCAGCCAGGCCTTTACCGTGCAGGTGCGCACTCTCAACGAAGATCCCTGGGAGAGGATCCGGGTGCTTTCCCGGCTCATCACAAAAACACCTCTCCGCGGGTCCTACCAGATCGGAAGCCTTTCCTCCTTTGATCTGAGTACCCCGCGCGATATCATCACCCTGTGGATAAAGCGGTCGGTTGCCAATGGGATAAAAAGCTTCTGGATCTGCGATTACCAGACGGATATGGAGAAGTTCGTGTACTTCGCGCGCCTAGCAAAGAAGGAGGGGGCCGAAGTCGTGCCTGCCCTGATGTATACCTCCAGCCCTGCCCACAACAAAGAGCACTGGGCGCGAAAGACCCGTCTCATCATGGAGGCGAAGGCGTGTGTGGACCGGATCATGATAGAGGATGCGTCGGGAGTAATTACGCCGGATGAGACCAGGGAGCTGGTAACCACCGTTCAGAAAAACTGCGAAGGGCTGCCCCTAGAGTTCCATTCCCATTGCAATGTCGGGCTTGCCCCTCTCTCCTATCTGGAGGCTATCCGAGCGGGTGTGACGACCGTGCACACGGCAGTGGCGCCCCTTGCCAACGGCACGTCCCTCCCGTCCACGGAAAACATCTTGAGAAATGCCCGCCGTATGGGCTTTTCCTCGGACTTGGATGAGGACGCGCTCGCGGCCGTGTCGGCCCACTTCAGAAAAATTGCCGAAACAGAGGGGCTGCCCATAGGGGTGCCCATGGAGTACGACCTCTTTCATTTCGACCACCAGGTGCCCGGCGGCATGATGACAAACCTGAAACGGCAGCTCGCGGAAGTAGGGATGGGACACCGGTTGGACGAGATCCTGGAGGAGGTCGTGCTGGTCCGCAAGGAGTTAGGCTATCCCGTGATGGCGACCCCCTATTCACAGATCGTAGGCGCCCAGGCCATGGAGAACGTGGTCTCCGGCCAGAGGTACGGGCGTGTCACCGATGAGGCCATGAAATACGTCCTGGGCTATTATGGGGAGCCGGTCGCGCCCATAGACAAAAACGTCATGGACAGGATAATGAATTCACCTCAGGCAAAGAAATTACGGAACTGGAAGCCGGCGGGATACGATAAGTCCGTTGAAGAGCTGCGCCGGGAGATCGGGCCGGAGCTCTCGGACGACGATCTCCTGCTCAGGGTCCTTATCCCGGGAAGCCGGGTGAAGCCCGGTGAGCCCCGGAAGACGACAACCCGGCCCGCGGCCAGGGCAGCGACGCCCGGCACAACCTATGCCGACTTCCCCACGGAATTCAGCGTGGATGTCGATGGAGAAGTATTCAGCGTGAAAATATCACCCGTCTGGGACGGGGCCGAAAAGAGCATAGAGGCAGAGAGACCGGAGAGTCCGAGGAAGCCGAAGGACGTCCCCCCCGGCGCCGTCCTCTCCGGGATGGCCGGCCTCGTCCTCTCTTTTGAGGTGAAGGTGGGTGATGCGATAAGCGCGGGCGACCTGGTGGCAATGGTCGAGGCAATGAAGATGAGGAGACATGTCAACTGCCCCCATGGCGGGGTGGTGAAGGAGATCTGCGCCCTGGAAGGTGAGATTGTCAACCCGGATGACGTCCTGATGGTGGTGGCATAACATGATCAAAAAAGTTCTTGTAGCGAACAGAGGTGAAATAGCAATCCGCATCATGCGCGCCTGCCGGGAGATGGGTATCCAGTCCGTTGCAATATACTCCGAGGCGGACAAGGATGCACTCTTTGCGAAATACGCCGATGAGGCGTATTTCATCGGCCCTGCTCCGGCAACAATGAGCTATCTCAACATGCAAAAGGTCATTGAAGCGGCAAGGCAGAGCGGCGCCGATGCCATCCATCCGGGTTACGGCTTCCTCGCGGAGAACCCGAAATTTGCCTCTGCCTGCGAGCAAGAGGGTATAAAGTTCATCGGGCCGTCGAGCAGGGTCCTTGCCCTCCTGGGCGACAAGGTAGCAGCGCGCCGCGAGATGATAAAGGCAGGGGTCCCCGTGGTGCCGGGTACCGATGCATGTGTGACGGAATTCGGGCAGGCAAGGGACATAGCTAAAAAAACCGGATATCCCGTGATCATCAAGCCCTCCGGCGGTGGAGGGGGAATCGGCATGACCATCGTGGAAAGTGAAGGGGAGCTGCAAAAGGCTCTTGAATCCACGCAGGCCATTGCCGCGACCACCTTCGGCATAGCCGATGTCTACATCGAGAAATACCTTACCAATCCCCGCCATATAGAGTTCCAGCTGCTGGGAGATTCCCACGGGAATGCCATTCACTTAGGAGAAAGGGAATGCTCCATACAGCGCAGACACCAGAAGCTGATCGAGGAATCCCCCTCTCCGGCCGTCTCCCAGAAAGTCCGCAAGGAGATGGGAGAGAAGGCCGCGAACGCCGCAAGGATGGTCGGTTATGAAGGCGCGGGAACGATGGAGTTCCTCTTCTCTGAAGGAAGGCTGTATTTCATGGAGGTGAACGCCAGGGTGCAGGTGGAGCACCCGGTGACGGAGATGGTAACGGGTGTGGATATAGTGAAAGAGGGGATACGCATCGCCTCGGGCCTGCCCTTGAGTCTCACACAGAAGGATGTGAAAGTGCGGGGGAGCGCCATCGAGTGCCGTATCAATGCGGAAGATCCCTTTGCAGACTTTGTTCCCACTCCGGGCAGGATCACGAGCTACCACGCACCGGGCGGGACAGGCATCCGGGTGGACAGCGGAGTTTACTCCTCCTATACGATTCCCCCCTTCTATGATCCCATGATTTCCAAGCTTATCGTCTGGGGGAGAGACCGGGCTGAGGCAATCGCGAGGATGCGACGGGCCCTCTACGAATACGTTATTCTGGGACCCAGGAATAACATCCCTTTTCACAAGGCGGTGATGGAAAACCCGCGCTTTGTCGCAGGCGAGCTGGGGACCCATTTCATCGAAACCGAGACCACGCTCCTGGACGACATGAAAGCCATCGTGGAGCGGGAGAAATCTCTGGCGGAAAGGCTATCCCATGTATCTGATGACAAAAAAAGGATGGCCGCCATTGCCGCAGTGGCCGCCATAACGGCGATGCATCGTCAAGGGGGGTGAGCCGTCATGTCCAAGTCGATTGTGATCCTGGGGACGTTGGATACCAAAGGCGAGCACCTTCACCTGTTGAAGAAGAATATCGAGAAGCGGGGACACCGTGGTCTGATCCTGGACCTGAGCATGGGTTCCGTTCCCGCTCTTCCGGCCGACATCCCGGCCGCGGAGGTCGCCCGGGCAGCAGGACACCACATGGAGCAGCTTGTGGCGGCACGAAACAGATCCGCCTCCACGGATGTCATGATAGCCGGCGCGCAACTGAAAGTGGCGGAACTTCTGTCGAAAAAACAACTAGATGGCATAGTGGCGATGGGCGGCGCTTCCATGGCCCTCATAGCCTCCAGGGTCATGGCGAAAGCGCCCTTCGGTCTCCCTAAAGTGATTGCCACGCCTGCTGCCATGCCCACCTACATAGCAGAATGGTTTGGGGCCCTGGACGTGGTGGTCATGCAGGTAATCATGGAGTTTGCCGGCATGAATAACCTCGTCACCGCGGCAATCGCCCAGGTGGGCGGGGCCGTCTCGGGCATGGTAGAGGAGGCCTTCGATTACACCTCTCTCAAACTCCCCTATCCCTCCATCGCCATTACCCAGATAGGATTTAATGAGGAGTGTGCGGTCCGGGCAAAAAAGCTCCTCGAAGAGAAGGGCTACAACGTCTATCCATTCCATGCGAACGGCATAAGCGACAGGAGCATGGAGCGGCTGATCGCAGAGGGGTTTCTGGACGGCCTCATAGATATCGTGCCTGCCGGGCTCATCGAAGAGCTCTTCCAGGGGAACAGGGCCGCAGGCATGGAGAGGCTCGATGCGCCTATTGCCAGGGGAATCCCCCTGGTACTCGCCCCTTCCACGCTTAACGTCACAGGCGCCGGTCCGACCCGGAGGATGAAGGAGCGCTTTATCAACCGGCCGCGCGTGCAGATCGACGAGATACGCTACATGACCCGGTACTCGCCGGATGAAATGAGGCAGGGCGCACGATTGTACGCAGAAAAGCTCAATCGCGCCAAGGGACCTGTGAAATTTCTCGTGCCCTTGCGGGGATGGTCCTCGGTTGATAAGCCCGGAGGCGTCTTGTACAATCCGGAAGAGGACCGTATATTTTTTGAAGAGCTGAAAGCTCATTTGACAACCAAGATGCCCATAGAAGAGGTTGACTGCAACCTGGAAGATCCCGAGTTTGCCCGGGCACTGGTCGAGAGCTTTGACAAAATGTTCAAGGAGGCCCACGGGAAGGCGAATTTCACCGAAGCCGGGTGACCATGTAAACATTGATAATAAAAAGGGGGGCAATATGTCCGAGAAATGGGCTTACTGGTTAGAAGAGCTGGGCAAGGAGCAGAATGACCTGGTGGGCAAAAAATGCGCTCACCTGGGTGAGATCGCAAAAATAGGCCTGCCCGTTCCTCGCGGTTTCGCACTTTCCGTACAGGCATACACCTACTTCATGGATGAGACCGGCGCAACCCAGGAGATCGCCGCGATGATCGAGGCATCCCCGGTAACGCCTGAAGATATCGACGGCCTGAACAGGCTCAGTCTCTCCATTCGCCAGGCTGTGGAGTCGAAGCAGATTCCCCCGGAGATGGAGGCAACGATCCTCTCGCACTATGACGGCCTCTGCCAGATGTGCGGCTGTGGGGACGTGGCGGTTTCCACCCGGTCGGCAGGAACGGTAAGCCATCCCGGTCAGTACGAAACATATCTCAACGTGAAAGGCAGGGCTGATGTCCTCGACAAAGTGAGAAAAGTGTGGGCAAGCACCTTCAACGCGCGCTCGGTAGCCTATCGCCTTCGAAAAAATCTGCCCGTGGCGAGCGGACCTATCGGCGTGGCAGTACTGGAGATGGTCCAGGCGCGGTCCGCAGGCATTGCCTTCAGCGTCGACCCCAATACAGGCGATGAAACGCGGATGATCATCGAGGCCAACTGGGGCCTGGGAGAGAGCGTGGTGAGCGGGGAACTCACGCCTGATAGGTGGGTGCTCGACAAGGAGACTCTGACAATACGGGAAAATGTGCTGGGAACAAAGGAAAAGACGACCTGCTTCATGGAGGCGGGAGTGGTTGCATTGGAGACGCCGCCTGAAAAAAAGTGCGCCTTCTGCTGCAGCGAAGCGGAACTGGCCGAAATAGGAAGGCTAACCAAGGAGCTGGAAAAGCATTTTGGCGTGCCCCAGGACATAGAATGGGCCGTCGCCGAGGACCGGCCTTTTCCCAACGTGGTGCTGCTGCAGGCACGGCCGGCGGTAGTCGTGAAGAAAACTGCGGCTGACGCGGCGGTCGACTTGATGCTCGGCATGTTCAGGCGGTAAGGTGGGATTGCGGATATGTGCCCAATAGCAAAGGGGGGGACGGTCCCTCAGGTTTTTGGGATGTGGGGTATCGGGGAATAAAAAAATTATAGGGGGGTACCATGCTGAAAGATGCGTATGATCTGAGCTTTTACGAATTTGACGAGGAAAAGGACCCGAAGGAGTACGGAGTGCTCCTGTGCGACGTAGTGCACGGAAGGCCGCCCATGAAGCCGGCATACATCGGCATAGGCTGGTACTGGTACTATCACGGCATCCGCTATGCGGCAGGAAACTTGAGCCTGCCCACCACGCACGGCTGGGACTCGCGTTTTATCAACGGCTACCCGTACATTACGGCCATCAAGACGACAGAGGAAGAGGCAAAGGCGAGGGAGCCCGTCTTCAGGGAGAAGATCAAGCCCTTTCTCGAGGATTTTGACGGTGTCTGGGACCCTTTGAAGCTCGATCTGCTCGCAACGTACAAGGCTGCGCGAGAGTCACGGGGGCTCAAGGAGTGGGATGACATAAAGAAGCTGAGCAACCACGAGCTCCTTTCTTTCTTCCTCGATTTCGTCTTTGTCATAAACCGCAAGGAAGGGGAGACCCATTTCTACATGCTCATGGCCGCCTATTATATAAGCGGCCTTTTTCAGGAGATGTGGCGCACCATGTTCGGCGTGGAGCCGGGCATAGACCCGACATTTCACCGGCTCATGTCGGGCTTCGAGGCAGCGGATATTAATTTCACCCGCGGCCTCTGGGAGCTTGGACGGAAGGCGGTCGAGGCAGGTCTCGAGGACCTGTTCAAGAAAACCGGGGACGAGGACGTGCTCGGAGCACTGAAGGCGAGCGAGGCAGGCAGGAAGTGGTCGGACGCATACCACGAGTACCTCCTGGAGCACGGGTGGAGGGCCGATCGCATGCACGCATACGATTACCCGACATGGCTCGAGAAACCGAGCATAGGCATAGCCCGAATAAAGTTCATGATGTCGGAACCCGTTTTCCCCTTCGACGTTAACCGCGAGCGCGTCAACAGGGAAAGACTGGAGGGCGAGAAGGAAATCCTCACCAAAATACCCGAGGCACAGAGAGCTGTCTTCGGCCTTCTCATGAAGGCTGCCCAGAAATCGGGCTACTGGAGCGAGGACCACGGTTACTACTGCGACCTTTACGTCGGGGCCATGGGCCGCTGGCTCCTCTCCGAATTCGGCAGACGCTTCGCGCAAGCGGGATGCATCGACGACGCCGAGGATATCCACTACCTGCATCCGAACGAAATACGGAAGGCCGCGATACCGATGGGAAGGATCAATCTCCGCCCCTATGTGGAGCGCCGAAAAAAACTGCATAAAGAGTACCTCGAAATGGAGCCGGCTCCGTTCTACGGAGACATCAGCCTGGCGCAATCCGTACTGAGAAGCGATCCGACCCTTTCCGTCTCCACGCAGCTTCCCATTGTGAGGGAAGAACTGAAAGCCGACCTGTACGGCGCAGCCGGCGCCCCCGGTTTCGTCGAAGGCATAGCCAGGGTCATCCTGAGCTTCGATCAGCTCTCTCAGATACAGCCCGGGGAAATACTGGTCGCGCCGGGCACATCGGCGTCGTGGACGGTTGTTTTCAGCGTCATCAAGGGGCTCGTCACCGATGGCGGAGGTGCCCTTTCCCATCCGGTGATCATGGCGCGGGAGTTCGGAGTTCCTTGCGTTTCAGGCTGTGTGGAAGGGACACGGAAGATCAAGACCGGCCAGAAGATACGGGTCGACGGCGACCGGGGCGTGGTGTTCATTCTGGACAAATAGGCCCTGTTGCATGCGGGAAATGGATGGTGAGAATTGCCGGAACTCGCCACCCGTTATCTATTGATGGAGGGCGTTGATCTATGGGAGGAGGAATGGCGGGAATTACGTCGATAGGGGCCTATATCCCCATGTACAGGCTCAGCCTGGAGGAAATAGGCAGGATGTGGCGGGCAAAAGGCGGCAAAGGAGAAAAAGCAGTGGCCGGATATGACGAGGACACGGTCACGATGGCGGTAGCCGCTGCCCTGGACTGCCTGAAGGGGACGGGTAAGGCGCCGGAGGGCTTATACTTTGCCACAACCACGGCCCCCTATAAAGAAAAACAGAGCGCAGCCCTTGTCGCCGGCGCAGTGGATCTGGGCAGAAGCTGCCATACGGCTGACTTTACGAACACCTTAAGGGCAGGAACAACGGCGCTGAAATCGGCCATCGATGCGGTAACAGGCGGCTCTTGCGGACAGGTCCTGATCGCTGCCTCGGATTGCCGTATCGGCGCTCCCAAGGGCAGATTAGAGCAGATCCTCGGAGACGGGGCCGCAGCCCTCATGATAGGATCGGACAATCCTCTTGCAGACATTGAAGGCACCCATTCCATCTTCAGTGATTTTACGGACCTCTGGAGGGTAGAGAAAGATGCCTTTATCCAGTCCGGGGAAGGACGCTTCATCGATGAGGCAGGTTACATGCCCGTGATGCGGGAAGCCATCGGAGGGCTTCTCACGAAGTACTCCCTTTCACCCGCGGATTTCTCCAGACTCGTCTTCTCTGCGCCTGACACCAGGGCGCATGCCGGCCTTGCCAGGAGTCTCGGTTTTGACAAATCCCAGGTGCAGGACCCGCTCTTCGGGCAAATCGGCAATACAGGCGCTGCGGCAGCGCTGATGATGCTCGTCGCCGCCTTAGAAGAGGCATCCCCCGGCGACAGGCTCCTCTTTGCGAACTACGGGGATGGCTGTGACAGTTTTATATTCCGTGTCACGGAGCACATATCCGGGGTGCGTAAGAAACCGGTGATGAAAGACAGGCTGGCGCGAAGGGTTGCCATCGACTACGGGAGATATCTCGTCTGGCGCAACCTTATTCCCCTTGAGCCTTCAGGACTCCCGGAACGTGCTGAACCTTCCCTTGCCGCGAGATGGAGGGAGCGGAAGGGCATCAGGGCGTTATACGGGGCTAAGTGCAGAAAGTGCGGCACCCCCCAGATACATCCCATCGGACAAATCGCACGGATCTGTGTTGCCTGCCAGACAAAAGACGATTTCGAGGATTACAAGTTCTCCGACAAGACAGGGAAGCTCTTTACCTATGCCGTGGATATCCTACAGCCTACGCTCAACCCTCCCGGCCTCAACGGGGTCATCGACTTTGATGGTGGGGGCAGGTTGATCTGTGAACTGACTGACTACGACCTGGATACGGTCGCAACGGGTATGCCGGTTGCTATGACCTTCAGAAAACTCTCTCAGGGAAAAGGCATCGTGAACTACTTCTGGAAAGCAACACCTGTAAATGGAGGGTGACGATTGAAGGTTTTTAATAGGTCCTCCAGAACCTGTTAAAAAAGGGCCTTCAGAAAGAAAGGAGCTGCCATGGAAAGCATTAAAGATAAGATTGCAATAATAGGGATGGGCTGTACCCGGTTCGGAGAACGATGGGATATGGGCGTGGAGGACCTGCTCGTGGAAGCAGCCTATGAAGCGTTCCACGATGCCGGCATCGGCCCCGGGGATATCCAGGCCGCCTGGATAGGGACGGTATTTTCCGGCATGAGCGCCATGACCTTATCTCCCCTTGGCTTACAGTATATTCCCATTACGAGAGTGGAAAACATGTGCGCTACGGGCTCTGAAGCGCTCAGAGGCGCCGCTTATGCAGTCGCCGCAGGCGTATGCGACATCGCGCTGGCTATCGGTGTGGAGAAGCTCAAAGATTCGGGCCAGACGGGGGTAAAAGGTCCTGCTATCGTGGGGGACAATCCCGACGGAAGCTCGGCGATCGGCTCCGGGTACAGCGCACCGGCGTCCTTTGCCTATCTGGGAACACGGTATTTCAGTCACTACAATCTCGACCGCGATGAAGGCAAGAGACTCCTCGCTGAAATTGCGGTGAAGAACCATTATAACGGCAGCCTGAATCCCAAGGCGCACTTTCACAATATACTCACCGTGGAGCAGGCTGTAAAAGCCCCGATCGTGGCCTGGCCGCTGGGTCTTTTTGACTGTTGCGGGGTGAGCGACGGCGCGGCAGCAGCCATCGTGACCCGCGCCGACCTGGCAAAGAACTTCCGGAGCGATCCCATCTACATCAAGGGGATGGCCATCAGCGCCGGCGCCCGTCAAGGCTCCATGAGACAGGACTACGACTATGTCCACATCGACGAGAATGTTCGAGCCGCGCAGCAGGTGTATGCCGAGGCCGGAGTAAAGAACCCCCGCAAGGAGATCAGTTGCGCCGAAGTGCACGACTGCTTTACCACCCATGAACTCATCGTCTATGAAGACTTGGGATTCAGCCCCAGAGGGAGGGCAAAAGAGGACATAGATGGAGGAACATTCACCCTGAAAGGAGAGCTGCCGATAAACACCGACGGTGGGTTGAAGTGCTTCGGGCATCCCCTTGGTGCCAGCGGCCTCCGGATGATGTACGAGGTCTATCTTCAGCTCCAGGGCAAGGCAGGACCCCGTCAGGTGAAGAATCCCCGTCTGGGTCTGACCCACAACCTCGGCGGCAATGCCGGCGCCGGCATCGGATGCTGTGTTGTCGTGGGAAATGAGAAAGGATAGTTTTTAAGATACGGACGATACGGGAAACCTCCCGACGGGACGGCTGAAAAGGATACCACTATGTCAGGCTACACCACATACCAGGCAGCATATGAGCAGTCACTGAGCGACCCTCACGGCTTCTGGGGGGAAGCTGCAAAGGCGGTGTCCTGGGTGAAAAAGTGGGAGAAAGTGCTGGATGATACGAAGAAGCCCTTCTACCGGTGGTTTACCGGGGGGCAGATGAACACCTGCTATAATGCCGTTGACGTCCATGTGCAGACAGGACGGGGAGATCAGGTTGCCATTATCTATGACAGCCCGGTAACGGGTTCTCTCCGGAAGATCACCTACCGGGAGCTGAAGGATCAGGTATCGCGATTTGCCGGCGTCCTCAAGAAACAGGGTGTGGAAAAGGGAGACCGGGTGGTGATCTACATGCCCATGATCCCCGAGGCGATCACCGCGATGCTGGCCTGTGCGAGGATAGGAGCCATCCATTCCGTGGTCTTCGGTGGATTCGCACCTCACGAACTGGCGAAGCGCATCAATGACGCCACGCCCAGGGTCATCGTGTCGGCCTCATGCGGGATCGAAGGCGCAAAGGTGATCCCTTACAAACCATTACTGGACCAGGCAATAGAGACCGCCGGGCACAAGCCCCGCTCGTGCATCATATACCAGCGTCCCCAGGTAGAGGCCCACCTTGCCGACAGGGATTTCGACTGGGAGCAGGCGATGCGCGATGCCGATGAGACGCCCTGGGTCCCCGTGTCAGCAACCGATCCTCTCTATATCCTCTACACCTCCGGCACCACGGGCATGCCGAAGGGTGTTGTCCGGGACAACGGGGGCCATGCGGTGGCGCTCAAATGGTCGATGGAGTACTTCTACGGGACGAAGCCGGGAGAGGTATTCTGGGCGGCCTCAGATGTCGGATGGGTAGTGGGCCATTCCTATATCGTCTACGCTCCGCTTTTCATGGGCTGCACCACCATTCTCTACGAGGGGAAGCCGGTGGGAACACCGGATGCCGGCGCTTTCTGGCGGGTCATCTCGGAACACGGGGTGTCGGTACTCTTCACCGCGCCCACGGCGTTGCGAGCGATCAAGAGGGAGGACTCAAGCGGTGAATATCTCAAGAAATACGACATCTCCTGCCTGCGCTATCTCTTTCTGGCAGGGGAACGCCTCGACCCTGACACCTATTACTGGGCCCGTGACCTCCTTGGCATACCGGTCATCGACCACTGGTGGCAGACAGAGACAGGCTGGGCGATTGCGGGGAACTGCATGGGCATAGAACCCCTTCCCGTGAAGGCCGGCTCCCCGACGAAGGCCGTCCCCGGCTATGACATCCAGATTGTCAATGAAGAAGGGAGGAGGGTACAGAATGGGAATGACGGCACCGTGGCGATCAAGCTCCCTCTCCCCCCTGGCTGCCTCCCCACCCTCTGGCGTAATGACGAGAAGTTCCTCGACTACTTGAGACCCATCCCAGGTTTCTACGTCACGGGCGACGGCGGTCACTATGACGAGGACGGTTATCTCTTTATCATGGGACGGATCGACGAGGTGATAAACGTCGCGGGACACAGGCTCTCCACGGGCGCCATAGAGGAGGTTGTCGCGACGCACCGGGACGTTGCCGAGTGCGCCGTGGTCGGGGTGGAAGACACGCTCAAGGGGCAACTACCCTTCGGCTTTGTTGTGCTGAAAGCGGGGAGCGCAAGGATGCACGACGAGGTGGTAAAGGAACTGGTGCAGATGGTCCGCGCAGAGGTCGGCGCACTGGCCTGTTTCACCAGGTGCGTGGTAGTCGACGCACTCCCGAAGACGCGGAGCGGCAAGATCCTGAGGGGGACAATGAGCAAGATAGTCGACGGCAAAGACTATACCATGCCCTCGACGATAGACGATCCCGACACGCTGAGAAGGATCGAAGAAGCAGTGATGAAAGTCGGATATGGGAGAAGGGCCGGGCAGAAAGGGTGATTCGAGGCGTTCTTGATGGCGGGTCCGACCATCCGGACCACAGGCTGGAACAGTGTGCGCTGTGCGAGGGGGACGAGAAATGTCCGTTCACGATAAACGCGGAATACTTTCCCGGCGAATCGGTCCGGAAAGTGCGGGATAACTGCTCTTTTGAGCTGAAAGTCTCCCCTCACATGACGGAGACTGAGCCCCCAACCCCGGAAGAGCTGACCCTTCTGAGAGATATCGATCGAACGGCCTTTTACTTGCGTTAGTCCTTTTTGCGTGGTCTTGGCCTGTATGGGGTTTTGGGGGTGGGCATGGTTGGGCCGGCCGAAGCGATTGGGCGTTGCGGTCTTTTTGGGGATAGGGTCGAGCCGGCGGACAAAAGAAGTGTGAAGGGGAATGAAAAAGAGGAGGACGAAACAATATGGACCTGGATAAGCTGAAAGCCAAGGTTGATCCGGCGTCGACGGCCCTTATCATCATCGATATGCAGAAAGACTATTGCTGCGAGGGGGGGACCTTTCATCAAAGGGGCCTTGATATAGAACCGGCTCAGAAACTTGCCGGCCGGCTCAACCTCTTCCTAGGGAAGGCCCGCAGGGTCCTGAAATATATCGTGCACTTAAAAATGACCAAGGTGCCCGACCTGTCATCGAAGGTGTCGGCGGAGCTTTACGCGCGGCGCGGCATCGAGAGAAAGTATGACCCGGCCTACGCAGAGTTCTATGGGGTCGTCCCGCAGGAGGGGGACACGGTCATCGCCAAGTACAAATATTCGGGTTTTGTGGCGACATACCTGGATCTGTTTCTTCGTTCCAGGGGCGTGTCGACCTTGATCATCACCGGGGTTGCCACGAACGTCTGCATTGAGTCAACGGCCAGAGACGGCTTCATGCGGGAGTACTTCATAGTGGTGCCCTCAGACCTGACCGAAGGGACGTGTGCCGAGGCGAAAAAGTGGTCGCTCTCCAACATCGATACGTATTTCGGCCAGGTGGTCGATTCGGAGAGCCTGCTCCGGTGTTGGGATATTACGTGAGATCAGGCCCGAAGGGCCCGGAAAACATGTTTCTTTTTCATATTTCCCGATGACCTTCGTAGGTGAGGGCTGACAAAATTGTTTCTTTCTTTACACATGTTAATCACTATTGTAGAATTAACGGTGTATGAGAACCTATCGACTTTGCGAAGGATGGTGGTTTTCGGCTCGCATTTTCCCCGCGTGTGAATAGCAACCTGGTGTACCACTGCAGAAAGTGAAGAGGTGAACATGAGTCGAAAACGTGTCGCACCTGACAGGCCCTGGCCCAGGGCCTGTCTGAAACAGCACATGGTTGCCTATTTTACAACAAAACCATATTTTGCGAGAACGCTCCTTGCCTCGCCGGACTGGAGGAACCTGAAGAATGCGACCGCTTCAGGCTTATTGCTGCCCCCCGTTGTCAGCGCCATTGGATAGGTCACCCGGGGGTAGAGGTCTTGCGGCACGGTGAAGAGGATCTTCACATTCCGGGCCATCTCCTGGGCATCGGTCTTGTAGACGAAGGCGCCGTCCACTTCACCCCGGTTGGCATACAGCAGACATTCACGGACATCTCTTGCCATGATCAGCTTGTTCTCAAGCTGCTTGTTTATGCCCGCCTTCTTGAACGCCTCCATGGCGTATTCACCGGCCGGCACGCTCTTTGGACTGCCGATGGCGATTTTCTCCAGTGTGACCACATCCTCCAGTCTGGCTGTCTTCAACCCGGGCTTGCCGACGAATACGAGCACGTTGTGGGCGAAGGTGTTAATGCTTTTCTCATCGAGCAGCCTTTTCTCCTTCAGGTAGTCCATCCACTCCAGGTTGGCGGAAAAGAAAATGTCAGCGGGCGCACCGTTCTCGATCTGTTTGGCGAGCGCCCCCGACCCGCCGAAGTTGGTCTGAAACCGGACGCCGGCATTCCTTTTCGCAAAGCCGTCGGAGAGTTCGGTGACCACCTCCCTGAGGCTGGCGGCGACGGATAGAGTAATGTCGGCCGCGATAGCCGGGACTGTGAAGAGAAGAATGAGGGAGAGGGCAAAAAAATATAGGATCGCTGATCTTTTCATCACTTCCTCCCAAAGAGGCGTCGGTCTACCTCTGCCGTTATTTTTGTGTATGCGCATCACGTTATATAATACCTAATACCATAGATAGTCAACGCCCTTCGTCCTTCGGCACGAGCATCGGATAAGGGAAGCCCTTGCTGAGGGAACGACCTTGCGCTTCCCCGTACCTGGTATTAAAATATAATGTTATGAGAAAATAAAAGACTTGGGAGGGCGTTATGAAGTTAAGCGCGAGAAACGTGCTCAAGGGCACAGTGAAGAGTGTGCACCACGGAGCGGTCAATTCAGAGGTCATCGTCGAGCTTCCGGGAGGGACCGAAGTGGTCTCGATCATCACGAAAACATCGGCAGAGCAACTGAAGCTCGCCCAAGGGTCGCAGGTGTATGCGGTCATCAAGGCGAGCAACGTGATGATCGCCGTCGATTAGCCCAAGAAATGCGGTCACCCTTCGCGCACCTGTAATGTAAGGCCCTCATATTTCTGTAGAAATCTGTCGCAGCAAGAATGCCACCCATGGCCGTGACCGGCTTGCCTGTGAACATAATTGTGAGGGCGTCGCCAGGCAGAAAGGTGCTGATGTCATTATTATACGTGAATAGGGCATTTAGGCCGATGCCTGCCAACTAGACTCTTCTCCAGAATTAAGTAACGATTGGAGTCGCCGCAGACGCAACTTTTATGGGATTATCCATGAGATCGCAGAGGGCATGATCGGCCCTCTCGATCAGGGCAGCTTTGCTCTTGCAGTGGATGTTCGCGAAGTGCTCGGCCTTCATGATGAGCCAAACCCTTTCTATAGGATTGAAGTCTGGCGAATAGGGAGGAAGATAAACCGGTTCAAAGAAGTGCCAGTTAAGACTCTTCCGTTTATGCCAGGAAGCATTATCGAGAATGAGAATATTCCGTTTCCGGGAAGGGGTGATTGATTGAGCGGCTTCATCGAGGAATGCCTGGAAAACATCCGTATCGCAATGACTTGCCTCAATGGCGAAGAACTCCCCGGTGCGGGGGCAGACGGTTCCAACGATGTTCAGCCGGATATGATCGCCATTATGGACTACTCGGGGCTTAGATCCTTTCATGGCCCAACCCCGACGCGGTCTCGGTTCACCGTCAATTCCGGTTTCATCCCCGTACCACAGATCAACGTCGGGATGCTCCGCAAGGCTCCGTAGTTGATCCTTGAACTCCTCTCTCAGCTTCTCATCCTGTCTGTCCGGCCAGGGCCTCGGCACTTTCAGTACATAGCCCTTCTCGTGGAGAAGACGAAGAACCGTGTTGTAGGAACACTCAACGGAGTACTTGGCCGTGATGTGACCATGGAAGGCAGAGGCTGTCCAGAACGTCCTCTGGGCGCGTCCCGGTTCTTCGAACTCTTCGATAATCTCTTCTTTCTTTTCGCCTGTAATAAGAGGTTTGCGTCCTGTCCGTCTCTTCGCAACAAGACCGTCGACGCCATAGGCATTGAAGGCCCTGATGATCTTCTTTATTGCGCTCTCCGACAGAACGAGCACCTTCATCGCCTGTTCCCTGGGAGAGCCGGTGAGAAGCATGATAATAACAAGGCATCGCCGATCGGTTTCCTTGTTGCCGGCCTTCCGAACTGCCTGAAGATCGGCGAGCGATGCGTTCTCCCCATTGGGAGTGAGATACCGTTGGGCCATGATTCATATGTAACCACATGTCTCTAGGAATGTCTAGAATTATCAACATCAAACGGTAATTATTTCTGAGAAACGCTCTATAGCCATTAACGATGGCTGACTGATAGGTTGAAACCGGTAGGCGAATAACCTTGACGCGGGCCTTTCCCACGGTCGTGGGGGTGGACGGCGGGCGCCCCATATTGGTGCGATATCCCACCTTTACGTTCCGCGGGCCGCCGCGCATAGCGCCTTCAGGAAGGGCGCCATACGGTCTAATTCAAAGTGGGATTTCCAAATGCGTGCGCCCTGAGCACCATATTCGTCTGCTTGACAATCAAATTCGCCCACATTAGAATTCGGTTAAGGGCTTTACAGTGAAAAACTTTTACAAGGAGGTCGCGATGAAAGACCTGCACGAGGTATTCACGACGTTCAAGAAGGACTTTCCCGATATCTATAAGGGACACGAGGCCCTCGGCAAGAAGATACACGAAGGGGCAGGGCCGCTGCCCGAGAAGGTCCGCTGGCTCATCAAGGTGGCGGTGTCCGGCGCGAGCGGCCACACCATAGCCCTTGAAACCCATATTACGAAAGCGAGGAAGGCAGGCGCCTCGGAAGACGAGATCAAGCACACGCTCCTCCTCGTTATACAGACGGCAGGATTCCCGACGTTTATGGAGGCATACTCCACTTACAAAAAGATGAAGTAGGGTTGCCTCGACCTAAAAGAGTTCGAGGCATGCAGGAAACGCCCCGCCCGAATCCCACGGCATAGCCACCGTAGGCAGCGACGCCCCGTATCTCGGCCTGCTTGGTACCGTCCCAGGCATTATGCTCACTTTTACGACCATCGGAACACAGGGTCTCCCCTCTTTTTGACCGGGGCTATAGGACCGCTTGGGTCACCTCACGAGGTTTGAAAAGACGAACACCGTCCAGTACGGTGAGAGCATCAGCACAATAATGGAAATGATGTAGGCAGGTATGTACCAGAGCCCACCCCTGAATACCGTGCCAAGGGGTATGTCCCTCGCCATACCGGCAACGACATAGCAGCAAATCCCAATGGGCGGCATTATGGAGCCCATGGTGGTGACGATGGTAATGACCTGGCCAAACCAGATCGGGTCGTAGCCCATGGCCATGACGATGGGGTAGAAGATAGGCAGGGAAACGAGCAGAAAGGCGAGGGCGTCCATGACGCAGCCGCCGATGATGTAGCAGATGAGGATTATCCACAGGAGCATCCAGTTCGGAAGGGCCAGGCCGCTGATCCAGCCCGCGGCTTCAAAGGGGAGCCGGGTAAGGGCGAGAAAGCGGGAGAAGACGACTGCGCCCGCCACGATCATGAAAACGAGGCAGGAGATCCGGAGCGTATCGACAACGGACTTGATGAAATTATCCCAGGAGAGTTTCTGCCTGATCAGACAGATGACGAGACCAAGGGAACAAGCCGCCGCAGCCGCTTCCGTGGCCGTTACCACGCCCGTGAAAAGGGCATACATGATGATGGCAAAGAGGATAAGGATGTCGATGATGTCCGGCAGGGCCTTGAAGCGCTCTTTCCAGCCGCTCTTTTCACCCGCGGGTCCCCAATCAGGATGGCGCCAGCAGATGTAAATGACCGTGGCTGCGATAAGCACCGTAAGGATGGCGCTGGGCATAATGTTGCCGAAGAAGAGCTTCCCGATGGACTGCCCTGTATAGAGGCCGTAGACGACGAGGACGATGCTGGGAGGTATGAGGACGCCCAGGGTAGCGCCCGCTGCCACCGAGCCCGCATTAAGCTGGGGGTGGTAACCGTATTTTCTCATGGCGGGGATCGCTACCTGGCTCATGGTTGCGGCCGTTGCCGTGTTGCTCCCGCTGATGGCGGAGAAGGCTGCGCAGGCCATGATGGTCGTAATGGCCAATCCCCCCCGGTAGTGGCCGAACCACTTGTACGTGGCGTGATAGAGACCGTCGTTATACCCCGCATAGTGCACAAACTCTCCGACGAGGATGAACATGGGGATAACCGTGAGGCCGTAGTTGGAGAAGATGTTCCACATGTCGGTCCCGATCATTCCGAAGGCAGCCGTGAAATTCGTAACGTAGGCTACCCCGAGGAACCCCACAACGGCCATGGTGAAGGCCGCGGGAATCCGGAACAGGAACAGGACAGCGAACATGATAATAATGCCGTAAACGCCGACGATCGGTCCGCTCATATCTTGTCCCCCTCGTGGAACATCGTTTTCACAAAATCGACAAGTCCTGTGAACGCAAGCACGGCAAACCCCAGGGACACGCAGAATACGAAGGGGTAGTAGATGACTTTCAAGGTCTCCGAGACCTCGTGGGATTCCACTAGTTTCATGGCGTACACGTAGACCTGCCATGCCACGATCCCGAAGAAGACCATGATAACGAAGTGAACTACCCGATCGAGCATATTCGCCAGGGCCGGTGGGAATTTTTCGGACAGGATATCGACGACGATATTGCTCTTCGTCTGCTGTGTGTACCCGAGGGCAAAGGCAATGACGCAGGCCCCGAGGAAGGAGACGATCTCATAGGTTCCCCTGAAGGGAATATGCAGCATCCGCAGGACCACGTTCCCTGTGGCGAGAACCATCAGCCCCAGAACAGCAATGCCGCCGAGGATCATGAGACAGTTATTGAGAAACTTGTTGAGTGCTTCAAGGTACTTCATTACGAGCCTCCCGAGCTTGTCGTTTGCAAGTATACGGTATACCGGATAAGGATCGTAAAAAGACGGGCCGGATAGAGTCGTATCCGACCCGTCTTTTCCTTACTTGCCCGCGGACTGCTTTTCGTACTTTTCTTTCAATTTCATCAGGTCGTCGATCACCTGCTGACCCGGTACGCCCTGGGCGGTTACTCGCTTTATGTACTCGTCGAACATGGGCTTGAGGGTCTTCGGGATCTCCGCCTTGTCAGCGGCGGAAAGCTGGATCACCTGGTGGTTGTATTTCTTTTTCGACCACTCCAGGGCTTCCTTTACGTGGTCATCCACGTACTTACCCGTCCATTCAGCCTGTTCCCTCCTCAAATCATCGAGCACCTTTTTCACGTCGGCAGGCATGGCATTCCATTTATCCTTGTTCATGACTACGGCAAAGGTGACGACGAAGAGGTTTGCGTCCGTCGCATACGGGCAGTAAGCGGCGTAGTTGAGATCCTGGAGCACCTCCATGGAGGAGACGACGCCTTTTACTACCCCCTTCTGAAGGGCCTCAGGCGTCTCCGACTGGGGCATGGCGATGGGAATCCCGCCGAGGCGCTTCACCGCCTCTGCGCCCGTTCCCGAGACCCTCAGCTCCATCCCTTTCAGGTCTTTAAGGGACCTCACCGGCTTTATGGTCATGAGGTCGGCCGGAGGACAGGTGAAGAGCGTGAGGAGCTTCACCTTCTCGAACTCCTTCGGATGCTTGTCGATGAGGTCAAAGAGGGCCAGGCTTGCTGCTTTGGCACTGGTAAACCCCACGGGAAGGTCGACCGCCTCGGAAACAGGGAAGCGGCCCGGCTGGTAACTCATGGCAAAGTTGCCGATATCGGCCGTGCCGGTGATGACCCCGTCGAAGATATTCTTTGCGGGAAGCAGCGTGCCGCCCGGGAAGGTCTGGACTTTCACTTTCCCGTTCGTCCTCTTTTCCACCTCTTTCACCCACCTCTCCATCTGCACGCAGGGGAAGGTGGTAGAGGGCGGAAAGTTCGCGTAGGTCAGCGTGATCTTAGACTGACTTTGGGCTACCCCCGGTAACCCGAGATTGAGGCAGAACAGCAGCATAAAGGCCGTGAACAGGACCAGATATTCTTTTCGCATGATAACCCCCTTTTTTTTAAGACCTTATCTATTTTACGGGACCTTATAATTTCCTTCCCGATTGGCTCACCCTTCTTACACGTCTTGCTCCTTATCTGACCGGCTCATATCAAATTCGCCGTACAGAAGTTCCGTGAGCACGCCGCCCAGTTCCTGCGGCTTCTGTACGAAGGCGTAGCGGTTCCCAAAGAGATACCTCGGTTTCTCGTCGATCAGCTTTTGACCTTTGCCCCTCAGTTCTTCCATTGCCGCGTCGAGATTATCCACCTTGTACGATATGAGAAAGAACCCTTCGCCTTTCTTCTCTATGAACCTCGCAACGTCGCTTTCCGGGCTCGTCGATTCCATGAACTCCACGGCCACTTCCCCGATATAGTACCGCGCGACCTTTATATGCTCCGACTCGGCCACGTAGTCCAGGTCAGGAAGCAGGTCGAAATTGTCGCGGTAAATCCGCTTCGTCTTCTCCAGGTCCCGTACCACGAAGCATATGTGGTCTATCTTCTCAATGTGCATCCCCTACTACCTCACATGAAAAATGGCTGCCTTGCAGGAGGGCCATGCTCTTTTCACGAGTAACGGGCCGTACAATACAAGTAAGGTGCGCGCGGTTTTGTAAACGCGTGGCTCTTAACAAATCTTCCGTGTGCCGAGTCTCTTTTTGCATCGCTTTTGGCCCCCTCATGGGACTTCGACATTGTTTTGATATTTCTCATTGACGTAGGCCATGGCCTCATCTATCGCGTGCGCCGTTGTCTCCAGGTCCTGTTCGGTGTGTCTATAGCAGATATAACCGTGATGGTGCGGGTGTAAGAAAATGCCTTTGCGGATAAGCTGCGTGTAAAAATCATCCCGCCTGGCCCTGTAGGTGTCGGCTTGATCCTTTTTGAAGGTGATGTAAAACATCGGCGCCAAGCCGGTCAGCTCGGCCCCGACGTCGTACTTGTCGATGATGGCCTGGACTCTTTTCAGAAATCGGCCGCCTTTCTCCCATATGTTGTCAAGCACATGGTCACGTTCCAGGATCTCAATGGTCTTGAGAGCCGCAATATAACCGTCACTGTTCGGAAAGAAGGTAGAAGATATAAAAAGTTTCTGCGCTGCAGCCATCATTACTTCAGCTCTTCCGGTCACCGCACTTATCGCATACCCGTTCGCCATTCCCTTACCCAGGACCGACAGGTCGGGGGTGACCCCATAGAGTGCCTGGGCTCCGCCCATACTGAGTCTGAAGTTCGTCCGGACTTCATCGAAGATCAGCACGGCGCCGTATCGCGAAGCTAAGTCTCTTACGCCTTCGAGGAAGCCTGGTTGCGGTTCTTCCAGTTTCCGATGGTTGGGATGGCCGAAGGGAGTCATGATGATGGCGGCTGTCTGATCGCCATGTTTTGCCATCAAATCTTCGAGCCGGCTGAGATCGTTGTAGCGGAATTCATAGACATCTTCGTAGAGCTTTTCAGGGACGCCCCCCTTCATCTCGACGGACCAGTCATGCCAGCCGTGGTAGCCGCAGCGCATCACTTTGATCCGGTTCGTGTACGCCCTCGCGATGCGGATGCTCGCCGTGGTACCATCGGAACCGGTCTTCAGGAAGATGGTCATTTCCGAAGAGGGGACGAGCTCGGAGAGTTTTTGCGCGAGCCGGTTCTGATACGGCTGGGTCAGGGTAAAACAGAGGCCCTTGTCCCGTATCTGCCTGATCACCGCTTCATCGACTTCATCTTCTCTGTAGCCCAGGATTATCGGCCCGTAGCCGCAGAGGAAGTCGATGAACTCATTGCCGTCGACGTCGATCAAATGCGCGCCCTTGCCGAATTCAAGAAAGATCGGATACTCTCCTTCGATAAAGTCGCTAGGTTTTCTGGCACCGAGGACTCCCCCGGGAACCACTTTTGTTGCCTCTTCAAAAAGCGCCAGACTCTTCGTTATGTTTAGCCTTTCAACGGTTTTCACGAAAAGATCCTCCTCCGACAGGCTTCAAGAGCCTTAACAAACCATCGGCTCAGGTCCCAGGTCCTGATCAGGGGCTTAAGGTTGAAGCATCGACGCTATACTCTCCGTTTGATGGATTTTTGCGCCTCTTTGCAGTAATGCCGCAAGGAATTTTTCCGGGTCGATGCAGCCCTCCGGGGCTACCACTCCCTTCACCGTTACCTCGCCCGCCTGAAACATGAGGGCCGCGATTGAGGCGGGTAGCCCTGTTCCCGGCGCCATCCTGCCCACTATGTCAGCCGTGTAGGTCACCTGTTTTCCCTCTCTCTCCCCCTTGACGATCACTTTCAAACCCGAGGCGAGCGGTCCCTTATCCCTGTTATCGGGAATTGTGCCCCAGAGCTGCAGGGTCATATCGTAGGGTACCACTTTTGTCCCCTTCACCGATAGCGGTTCCTTGCTGAGAAAGCCCGTCTCTTTCTGCTCCTTGATGAGCCGGTCCACCCACGAGGGTATCAGCGCGCCTTTGATCACGACCTTCCTTACCCCTTTTATGTAGCGCGGTATGGTGAGCGGCTGAGGATGCCCCACGTAGCGCACCTGACAGACGCCTAGGGGCTCGAGGAATTCTGCGGTCTCCTCGCCGGTGCCACCCTCCACGTATTCGAGCTTCCCGTCCAGATACTGGGGGATCTTGCCTATGGTCATGTGCAGGCTGTGGTCCCAGGCAGCACCCGCGAGCTCGGCGATACTCACCACCCAGAACAGGGCGATCTCGTCAACACGGTCCAGGTGGTCCGCATACCACTTGACTATGACGTTGTTTGTCCCGGGGTCCGATCCCATCCCCGTCAGGACGGTTATCCCCGCCGCTCTGGCGGCGCTGTCGATGTCGGAAGCAAAGAGAATCTCTGCCGCCTCATAGTCGTCGCAGATATCGATGTAGTTCACCCGCGCTTCAACGGCCGCCCTGGCTACCGCCACGGCTGTCTTGTAGAAAGGCCCGGCGCAGTTGATGACCACGTCCGCATCCCTGATGGCGCCCACCATGCCGGCGTGATCGTTCACGTCGATCCGGACGAGCGATATCTTTTCACTTGCCCGCAGCTTCTCCTGCACCCTGCCGGGGTCCGTGTTGATATCGCCCAGAATGACTTTTTCGATCTGCTCCTGCTTTATGAGGTCCCTGGCGACCCCCTGACCCATACCCCCCGTTCCCCCTACTACCAGTGCGTGCATGCTCCCTTGCCCCCTTGGGTTATCTTTTTTGTACGAACTTCGTTTTTAGGCCTTCTTCCTTTTCTCTTCCAGGGCCTTGACTATCTTGTCAGGCGTTATGGGGTACTCCTTGATAGGCACCCCTATGGCATTACAGATGGCCGACACGTATGCCTGGGCAGCCGACATGGCGACCGACATGCCCGCTTCTTTCGCTCCATAAGGCCCCGCGGGGTCATTGCTTTCGACGATGATCGAATTGATCTTCGGCATATCGGGAGCAAGAGGGAGTCGATACTCGAGCTGCCCGGGGTTGAGGAGCCTTCCTCCATCCCAGATGTGATACTCCGTGAGCATGCCTCCCTGGCCGCCCATGGTGAAACCGCCCTCGAACTGTCCCTCGATCACCTTGGGGTTCAGGGCGAACCCCACGTCCTGCGAGGCCCATGCCTCCAGCACATCCACCAGGCCGGTCTCGGGGTCCACCTTCACCTCTACCATGGTCGTGCCGAAGGAAAAGGTTTCGCTCAATTGCCCGAAGGGATTCTCTACCCATTCACGCTTAGGGTCGACTTTGGGCCAGTAAGAGCCCTCCCCGGCTATCGACTGCCCCTTGCTCAGGGCCATCCTGATGACCCGCCCGACGGCTATCGATCTCTCCGGTTCCCCCTTCACGAAGATCTTCCTGTCCCGTGCCTCCAGCTCCCCGGGTTTTGCCTCAAGCACCCTGGCAGCCGTCTGAAAGAGCTTCTCCTTCGCGTCGAGGGCCGCGAGCCTTACCGCGTTGCCGCCGATAAAGGTCTCGCACATGGAATAAGAGCCCGGGTCGCTCGGCGTCACCTCGGTGTCCGCCGTGATGAGCTGGATGTCCTCAGGCAGGAGGCCAAGTTCTTCGGCGGCGATCTGGACGATCATGTTCTCGTTGCCCTGCCCGTTGTCGACCACCCCGGAGATGACCGTTGCGCCCCCGTCCTCGTTGAACTTGATCAAAGCGGTGGAACCCCCCCTTATGCCCATGGGAAACCCCGTCTGGACGGAGTTGCACCCTATGCCGATACCGTGGAAGGGCGGCAGTTTGCCCCATTTCTCCTTCCATCCCGCCGCATCCGCCGTCCGCTCGATCGTTTCCGTCATGCCACAGCTCGGCACGAGAGACCGGGTGGGCGTGTAATCGCCTGCCTGCCGCGCGTTCCTGAGCCTCATCAGGACCGGATCGATGCCAAGCTCACTTCCGATCAAATCGAGCTGGAGGTCGATGCCGCAGGCAAACGCCCGGCCGTGGGTCCTGAACATGCCCCTGATAGGTTTGTTCGTGAAGACGCGGTAACCGGTGTAGCGGACATTCTCCATGCGGTAGGCCTGCTCCATGCAGAGGAAGGGCACGCTCGTGGCTATAGGTCCCGTGCTCGAGTAAGCACCCCCATCCATGTGGCACGTGATGTCCCTCGAAACAACCCGTCCCTCCCGGTCTACACCGGTCTTGATGGTCGTGGTCATGGAATGTGCCTGCCGCGTCGCGATGGTATTCTCTTCCCTTGTATAGGCGAGTTTCACCGGTTGGCGCGCCTTCCTCGCGAGGAGGGCGCAGATCACATCCGCAGGCGAGATCTCGGAGCGTCCCCCGAAGGCCCCGCCGATGGTGATCTTCCTCACCCTCACCTTATTGAGGGGCATTTTGAGGCAGTTCGAGAGCGGTTTTGCCTTCAGGTGGGGCCCGGCATTAGGCATCCAGATTTCGAGGTTGCCCGAGCTGTCGAACTGGGCGACCACCGCGTATGGCTCGGCCTGGAAGTAGGACTCCTCGGGTGCGCTGAATGTGTCCTCCCTCACATAGTATGATGCGGCGAAGCCCTTCTCCACGTCGCCCACGTTGATCTTCACACAGACGTTTACGTTGCCGGGGTTGCCCTCGTGGATGAGCACCGCGCCGGGTTTCATGGCCTCATCAATGGTGAAGACGGCGGGCAGCTCCTCGTACTCTACGCTAATGAGTTCGAGGGCATGAAGCGCCGTGTCCTCGTCTACGGCGGCCACAGCCGCAACCTCCTCGCCTATAAAGCGCACCTTGTCGGAGGGGAGGAATGCCTGGTCCTGAGTGTAGCGGAAAACACCCCACTTCTCGCCCGTGCTGTCCCCGGAGGTGACAACCGCCCTCACACCCGGGAGTTGCTCCGCCCTCGACGTGTCGACGCGGAGGATCCGCGCATGGGCGTGGGGCGAGCGGAGGACTTTGGCGAAGAGCATACGGGGCAGGGAGAGATCGGCGGTGAAGAGCGCTTCGCCTGTTGCCTTTGCGCTTGTATCCACCCGCTTCGTGCTTTTTCCGACAACAGACAGCTCTTTCATCCGCTATTTCTCCTTGGCCGAGGCAGCCTTTACCGCGTCGACTATCTTCGTATAGCCCGTGCACCGGCATATGTTTCCGGAGAGGGCGCGGCGTATCTCTTCCTCCGTGGGATGCGGAGTGGCGTCAAGCAGTGCCTTGGCGGTGAGTATCATGCCGGGGGCGCAGAAACCGCACTGGATCGCATGGTGTTCCACGAAGGCTTCCTGGAGCGGGTGCAGTTTTCCTCCTGCCGCCAGACCCTCGATGGTGGTGATATCCCTGCCCTCCGCTTCCAGGGCCAGGAGCAGGCACGAACGGACCGGGAGCCCGTCGAGCAGGACCGTGCAACAGCCGCACGCGCCCTCACCGCAGCTTTCTTTTGCCCCTGTAAGGTGCAGGTCTTCCCTCAATACCTCCAGGAGCGTCCTGTGGGGATAGGTGAGGAGGTCGTATGCCTCTCCGTTGACGCGGAGCGTCACCTTGTTTTTCTCCATCTTCTCCATCACGCACCCGCCTTCCGGAGGCTCAAGAGGGCCCCCTCGATCGCCCGCTTTGTAAAGACTTTCACCATCGCTTTCCTGTATGAGCCGGGGAGGGCGAGGTTGTCGATCGGCCGTGACGCGGAAAGCGCGCTCTCCGCGGCCTTTTCAACCTCTGCTTCCGCCGGCCTTCTCCCCACGAGAAACGCGGCCGCCCCTTCCACGACCGTGGGTGCGGGACCCACTGCCCCGACCACCACGCGGGCCTGGTCGATCACCCCTTCCTTCGACAGGGAAAGGAAGACCGCACAGGAGACAAGGGGATATTCGAGGCCGGATCGTAGCCTGAGCTTCTGATAGGAAGAGCCGTAGGCCCCTGTGGGGATGGGAACAATGATATCGGTGAGGATCTCGTCATCCCCTATCGTCAGCGGGTGTCTCCCGTTCCGGGAGAAAAGTTCCAAAACAGGGATGGTCCTCGAAAAACCTGCCTTCTTGAGCACCGCCCTCGCATCAAAGGCGATGAGCGACGGCGCCAGATCACCCTGATAGACGCTGAAACAGCGCGTTCCGCCTTTCAGGGCGGCGCAGCTCTTACCCCCCTGTTTCAGGCAGGGCGGGGCCGCCTTCCGCACCAATTCAGACTGGTTGTAGTAGAGGCACCGGGTGTTTTGCAGGAGATTGCCGCCGAGGGTTGCGATGTTCCGGATCGGCGGGGCGGCCACAAGACCGGCCGACTGGGCGATGCCGGCAGCAAACCCCGCGATGTCAGGAGATTCGACAATCTCCCGCAAGGTAGTGGCGGCCGCGATGTGGAACTGCCCTTTTTTTCTTTTCATCCCCCTCAGATCTGAAACTCTCTTCAGGGTCATCGCGTACTGCGGGCTGATGAGCCTCTGCCTCAGACGGTTTATTATATCCGTTCCCCCCGCGATGATCTTTACCTTCCCCTTGTGGCGGTCCAGCATCTCCAGCGCCTCACTTGTGCTCCGGGGCGAGAGATATTGAAAGAGGGGCAGTCTCATCTTTTCCTTCCTCCTGTTTTCCCGACCTTTCCCGCTTCCAAAAGTTCTTGACAAACAAAGGCCGCTTTCACTATACTGGACAAATGATGGTATACAGTATACCGCATGTCACTACATATAGTACAAGCAATAAGTTTTTTGTGTCAACCGAAAAATGGGGTAAGTGAAATTTTTAGCAGCCGGTTGGGAACGGAGCAGACAAACTTTTCTGAGGAGGACGTAATGGACGTTTTCAGAAATATGACGATACTCTCTCTTGAGCAGGCTACCGTGCTTCCTTATTTGAGCTACCGCCTCGCGATGGACGGGATGCAGGTGATCAGGCTCGAGCACCCGGTCTACGGAGACCCGAACCGGATGATTGGCGAGAACCGGCTCGGCGAGGAACGGATGAACACCTATTTCCTGGCGATAAACTCGGGCAAGAAGGCGGTCACCCTTGACCTGGGATCACCGGAGGGGCAGGCGCTCCTCAAGGAAATGATCGTCAAAATGAAGGTCGATATATTCGCCACCAACCAGCTTCCGCGGAATTACCAGAAGCTGGGCATAGACTATGACACCCTGAAAGCGGTCAAAGAGGACCTCATCTGGCTGGGCCTCACGGGGTTCGGACCCGAGAGCAATGAGGCGGCCTACGACCCGATCCTCCAGGCGAGGAGCGGACTCATGGATCTGACGGGAAACGCGGGTGAGGACCCCCAGGTTCTCGGCATCCCCCTTCCCGACATGGGGACGAGCGAGCATGCCTACGGACTTGTGATGAAGGCCCTCTGCAAACGGGCACTCACCGGTGAGGGCGAGAGAATCGACGTGTCCATGTTCATGTCGACCACCTCCTGGCTCACCGTCGCCACCACCCTGACAAAATCCTTCGGCAACAAGATCACCCGGCGGGGAAACACCCACGAGTTCTTCGCGCCTGTTTCTGTCTATGAGACCAAGGACGGGTACGTCTATATTGCAGTAGGTAACGACCGGCAATGGGTCTCTTTTACCCAACTGCCCGGTTTCGAAAAACTGGCCAAGCCCGAATACGAGAAGAACAGGGGCAGGATCCTGGACGTGACGAATCTCAACAGGCAGATCACTGCATGTACGAAGGCACGGACCACGGAAGAGATGATCGATCTGTGCAACAAGGCGACGATCGCCATATCGAGGGTCAATACCATCGAAGAAGTGCTGGAGGACCCTTACGTGTCGGCCTCGCTGCTCACCTCCGTAGACCCTGTGACGGCGACACAGATATGGATGGCGCCGCCGCCCTTCATGACATCATTCCTCAAAGAGAGCGACCGGAGAATGACCTTCCCCCCACGGTTCGGGGAGCATAACCGTGAGATATACGGCGAAGTCCTCGGCTACTCAGAGGCGCAGATCGAGGGGCTCAAGACAAAACAGGTGATCTAGAGAGCGAAGTGTGGCCTTGACTATTAAGGAAGAGCTTGCCGGCACCACCTGCCCTCCAGGAGCGGATGAAGAACACGAGCCGGGCGTGCCCTTGGAAACATAAGGGGATCAATTGGACTTCAGACTGACGGAGACCCAGCGGTTTTTCAGGGAACGGGCAGCGCAGACCCTCTCCCGTCTCGTGCCTAAGGCGGAAGATATCGACAGGGCGGATGAATTCCCCTTCGATGTCTTCAAAAAGCTGGGGAAGCTCGGCTATTACGGGATCAGGTATCCCGCGGAGATCGGTGGGATGGGGGCCGATTGCGTAACCTTTACGATCCTCGCCGAAGAGATCGCGAAGGTATCGATGGGGCTCGCGGCGGTTGTCACCATGCAGTGCCTCATGGGGACGGATTTCATCCATCATTTCGGCACGGAAGGGCAGAAGGAGCGGTGCCTCATCCCGGCCATACAGGGCGAGAAGATCGGCACCATTGCCTTTACCGAGCCTGACTGCGGCTCCGACCTCGGGTCGATCAAGACGAGGGCCGTAAAGGACGGCCGCGCATATGTAATCACGGGCAGGAAGATGTGGATCACGAGCGGCCCGGTTGCCGACTTCGTGACCGTCGCCGCCACGACCGATCCCGCCAAGAGGCTCGACGGCCTCGGCTTTTTCCTCGTGGAGAAGGGCACCCCGGGATTCTCGGTGGGCCAGAAGATCGAGAAGATATCGGCCCGGGGGGCGAACACGGCAGAGCTTATTTTCGACGGGTGCCGCATACCCGAGGAGAATTTCCTCGGCCAGGAAGGCAAAGGGGCACAGCACCTCAACGACATATTGAGCGAGATACGGACGATGATCGCGGGCCTCGGCCTGGGGCTCTCGAAGGCTTCCTTCGCGGCGGGACTCAAGTATGCCCGCGAGCGGGAGGCCTTTGGCCGCAGTATCGGGAGCTTCCAGCTCATCCAGGAAAAGATCGCGGAGATGGAGATGCGCATCAAGGCATCGGAGTTCCTCACCTATTACGCGGCCTGGCTCAAGGACGGCGGGGTGGCCACGGGCAAGGAGGCAGCCATGGCGAAGCTCTATTCGACAGAGACCGCCTGCTTCGTGGCGGACGAGGTGACCCGCATACACGGGGCCTGCGGCATAGCGGAGGAATATCCGGCGCAGAGATATTTCAGGGACGCCCGCTTCCTCCTCTTCGGCGGAGGGACATCGGAGATACTGAAGACGCTCATCGCACGGGATACGCTGAAGAAAACCAGGTGAACGCCATTACATAAGGAGGGGGTTAATGGATTTCGCGCTCACGGAAGAACAGGAGTTCTTCAAGAAGATGATCACGGACACGGTCGACCGCATGATCGTGCCCAAGGCCAGGGAAATCGACGAGAAGGACGAATTCCCGTGGGCGCTCTGGCGGGAGTTCGGCTCACTCGGCTACCTGGGCTTGCGGTACCCGGAGGAGATAGGGGGCATGAACGCAGACCCGGTGACGGCGATGATCTTCTACGAACAGATAGCGAGGGGATCGGTTGGGTTTGCCCAGAGCGTGATCATGAACATCCTCATGGGCACCTATTTCATCTACCGCTTCGGCTCCGACGAGATGAAGAAGCGCTGCCTCTACCCCGCCATGAAGGGCGAGAAGATCGGTACCATGTGTTTTACCGAGGACCAATCGGGGTCCGACCTATCGGCCACGAGGACAACCGCACGGAAGGACGGCAAGGAATGGGTGATAAACGGCACCAAGATGTGGATCACGAACGGTCCCATTGCCGATGTGGCCACCGTCCTCGCTACGACCGATCTCTCTCTGGGCGCCAAGGGCCTCAATTTTTTCCTCGTCGAGAAGGGGACACCCGGCTTTTCCGCCGGACAGGTGCTCGACAAGCTGGGCTGCAGGGGGACCATCACGGGGGAACTCGTCTTTGACAACGTGAGGGTACCCGAGGAGAACCTCCTGGGAAAAGAGCTAAACAAGGGGGTTGAGTATCTGGGCGAGATACTGGACGAGGTGCGGGTGATGACGGGCGCCATGGCACTCGGGATCGCCCAGGCGGCTTTCGGGGAAGGGCTCGAATATGCGAGGAAACGTGTCGCCTTCGGGAAACCGATCGGGACGTACCAGCTCATCAGGGCCAAGTTTGCCGACATGGCCACCGAGATGGAGGCGAGCAGGCTCATGATCTACCATGCCGCGTGGCGGATCAGGGAGAAACTGTCATGCCGCAAAGAGGCGGCTATGGCAAAGATGTACGCCACGGAGGCGTGCTGCAAGGTCGTTGACGAGGTGACGCGCATATGGGGAGCCAATGGTTTTGCCCACGAGTATAACCCCCAGCGCCACTTCAGGGACGCGCGCTTCCTGCTTTATGGCGGCGGCACCCACGAGATCATAAAGGACCTTCTGGGCAGAATGATTATAGGAAAGCTGTGACGAGGAGGCATCCGCATGAACATTGTCGTGCTGGCGAAGCAGGTACCCGATGCCGAGGCATTGATCGAAATAACGGGTGAGGGCCGGGAACTGGCGTTCGAGCAGAAGTTTGCCATGAACTTCTTTGATGAGTTCGCCCTGGAAGAGGCGCTCAGGATAAGAGAACGGCACGGCGGGCGGGTAAAAGTGATCACCCTGGGGACAGGCAAGGCCACGGAAGCCATGAGGACGGCCATCGCCATGGGGGCAGATGCTGCCCTTCTCCTCGACCACGAAGCCTTCCTTGACGGGGACGGCTACACGACGGCGCTGGCCCTGAGCAGAGCCGTCTCGAAGGAGGCGTGCGACATCATCCTCTGCGGAAAGCAGGCCGTCGATGATGACCGGGGTGAGGTGGGGCCGATGGTTGCCCAGTTTCTGGGGCTGCCCCATGTGGGCGCTATCGTAAAGCTCGATATCGCCGAGGGCAAGGCAGTGGCCGAATCCCTCATAGAGGGAGGGACGGAGGTAATGGAAGTGGACCTTCCGGCGGTGTTTACCGCGCAGAAAGGGCTGAATGAGCCCAGGGTGCCCCTGATCACCGGCGTGATGAAGGCCATGAAGGCCCAGATACCGAGGCTGACACCCGAGGATCTCGATCTTGCGCCGGCCCAGGTGGGCAAAGGCGGGGCAAAGGTGAAAATCGGCCGCTACCTCGCGCCGAAGAAGAAGCCCCAGGTGCGGCTCATTGCCGGAGAGCCGGCCGAGGCCGCACGTGAAGCGGTAAGAATTCTCATGGACGTAGAAAGGGTCATTTAGGGGTTAAGCCGGATGGATAAGATACTCATATTTGTGGAGATAAAGGGAGACGAGGTGAAGAAGGCCTCGCTGGAGCTCTTGAGCGAGGGGAAGAAACTCGCGCAAGCCGGACGTTATTCGGTGGAAGCCGTCACGCTCGGCCGGCTGCCGCCGGCAGTCAAGGAAAAACTCATCTATTATGCGGACACCCTCGTCCACATCCGTGACCCTCTCCTCGATGCCTATACAGCCGAAGGGTTCAGCCTAGCTTTCGGTGCATATGCCCGTGAGTCGGGTCCAAAGATGATCCTTGCAGGGGCCACCCAGATGGGGCGTGACTTTCTCCCGAGGGTAGCGGTCCTGCTTGGATGCGGGATTGTTTCCGATGTCACCGCCGTCAAGTGGCTTGAGGATCCTGTCACGTTCGTGAGACCTGTATACGGTGGAAAGGTTTTGACTGAGGTCTCCTGCACCGGCTACCCTGCTATCGTCACTACCAGGCCGAACACCTTCGACGTTATCGGCGCCGGTGACAAACCCGGCCAATTTGTGGAGAGACCGGCCTCCCTTTCGGCCGCTCAGGTGAAAACCAGGGTGCTGCGGGTAGAGGAAAAGCCGAGGGGCAAGGTCGACCTTACCGAGGCGGATATCATCGTTTCAGGCGGCCGCGGGCTGAAGGCACCGGAGAATTTCGCGCTCATCGAAGAACTCGCCGAGGTAGTCGGCGGCGCGGTCGGGGCAACGAGGTCCGTGGTCGATGCGAAATGGCGGGATGAAGGGGATCAGGTGGGCAAGAGCGGAAAAACGGTCTCCCCGAAGCTCTATGTCGCAGCCGGGATCTCGGGTGCTATCCATCATATCATGGGCATGGATACATCGAAGGTGGTCCTCGCGATCAACAAGGACCCGAACGCGATTATCTTTAACTACGCCGATTATGGCATAGTGGGCGACCTCTTCGAGGTGGTCCCCGCAATGACCGCTGAGCTGAAGAAGAGGCTTTCCACGTAGCCATGGATAAAGGGAAGGCGGCGGCGCGTGGGTGTGGAAGGCAATACCGGCAACGACGGGAGGAGGAATAGCAGGTGGGGACCCAGGAGACGGCAGGCAAGATCAAGAACCCGCTCAAGGGGATAAGGGTGGTGGGCAAATCACGTCCCATAGGGGAAATGGCGTATGTCTCATTAAAAGGGGCGATCGTGAGGGGGGACCTTCATCCCGGACAGAGGCTCGTGGAGAGCGCCTTATCCGCCCAGATGGGGATCAGCAGGATACCCGTGAGAGAGGCAATCAAGAAGCTGGAGCAGGACGGCCTCATCGAGAAGCTGGAAAAGGGAGGCTTTATTGTAAAAAATCCCTCCAGGAAGGAGATAGAGGAGACCTTCGGCATACGGGCATGTCTCGAGAGCTACGCGGCGGCCCTGGCCACAGGGCACATGAATGCATCGACGATTGACAGGCTGGAGAACGTCCTGAAGCTGTACAGGGATGCGCTGGAGCGGCGCGACATCGCCAACATGACCCAGTTGAACAACCAGCTCGACGAGATCATTTTCAGCACATCAGGGAGCAGAAAGCTCTATGCGCTTATAGCAAATTTCCGCGATTTTATCTCCCGGTACAGGAAAGTGCTCCTCACCTGCATGGATTATGCGGCAATTTCTCTCTCCGAGCACGAAAAGATCGTGCAGGCGATGAAGGAAGGGGACGGGGAAAGGGTCGAGAAGCTCGTGAGGATGCATCTGCTGCGGGGGAGAGACATTCTCATAAAAGATATGGAATCGGGAAAGGAAATGTGAAGGCTCTTTGCGGCTCGTTAATGGTATACCGTATACTGAATAGCAAATCCGATCTCGGGAGGAGACCTTGGAGAATCAAAAAAGCATAAGGGTGTTGATAGCCAAACCGGGTCTCGACGGCCATGACAGGGGGGCCAAGGTGGTAGCCCACGCGCTCAAAGAGGCAGGCATGGAAGTGATTTATACGGGCCTCCATAGGACCGTCGACCAGATCGTGAGGATCGCTATCCAGGAGGATGTGGACATCATAGGGCTTTCGATCATGAGCGGCGCCCACATCCCAATCGTTGAAAAGCTCATGAAAAAAGTGAGTCAGGAAGGGATAGGAGAGAAGATGGTCATCGTGGGAGGAGTGATCCCGAGTCAGGATGTGGGCCGGCTCAAGGCGCTTGGCGTGTCGGGCGTTTTTCCCGGCGGCGCCGGCTTTTCCGAGATCGTGGCTTTCATCAACGAGCACATGGGACGGGCCTAGGAGGAACAATGGGAGTTGCAAAATATACAAAGGATCAGAAAGGCCAGATCACGGACGTGCTGCTCCAGTCCGGCATCCACGTGAAACCGGTCTACGGACCCGTTGACCTTGAGCGGATCGGTCTCTCCTACGAGCGGGATCTGGGCGATCCCGGCGAGTATCCCTTTACGAGAGGCATACACCGGCAGGGTTACAGAAGCAGGGCCTGGACCACGAGACAGTACACGGGCTTCGGCACGCCCTCTGAAACGAACGAGCGGTTCAAGCTGATGATCGCTCACGGACAGACGGGCCTGAACGTCGCCTTCGATCTCCCCACGCAGATGGGTTACGACTCGGATGATCCCATGTCCGAAGGCGAAGTGGGGCGGGTGGGAATGGCGGTCGATTCGCTCAGGGATTTCGAGGCAGCCTTCAAGGACATCGATCTCGAAAAGATAGGATCGGGCCTCACCATCAATGCCGTGGCATCGATCATGCTCGCCATGTACCAGGCGATGGCCGAGAAGTTCGGCTACAGCCCGAAGGTAATTTCGGCGACCCCCCAGAACGACATCCTCAAAGAGATGATCGGCAGGGGCGCGTGGATTTTCCCCGTGGAGCCGGCGGTAAAGCTGATCGGGGACACCATCGAGTACTCCATGAATGTGCTTCCCCGGACGAACCCGGTGAGCGTCTGCGGCTACCACATCAGGGAATCTGGGGCGACACCCGCGCAGGAGATTGCCTGTGGCATCCTTATCGCCAATGCCTATATCGATAACGTCCTGGCAAGGGGCTTCGACGTCGACGCCTTCGTCGGCCGCTTTTCCTTCAACTTCAACGTCTTCGGCAACATCTGGGAGCAGGTGGCAAAGTTCAGGGCGGCCCGCAAGCTCTGGGCGAGAAACCTGAAGGAGAAATACGGCGTAAAGAAAGAGTCGAACATGCACCTGCGGGGGCTCTTCGGCGGAGGGGGATACGGTCTCACAAAGGCGCAGCCCGAGAACAACATCATGCGCGGCGCCTACTACGCCCTTGCCGCCGCCCTCTCGGGGGCCCAGACCATCGCCTTGTGCAGCTACGATGAAGCCTACACCATCCCCACTCCCCATTCCGCCATTATATCGCTGCGTACCCTGCAGCTTCTCATGGATGAGATCGGCCTGAGGGATACCGTCGACCCTTTGGCGGGCAGCTACTTTATCGAGACGCTGACCAAGGAGATGGAACAAAAGATAGAAGAGGAGATGGAGCGGATAGAGAAGGTGGGCGGCATCGTCCAGGCAGTGGCAACCGGCTACGTCCAAAGGCTCGTGGCGGCGCAGGCCTACGAGTTCGAAAAGGGCATCCAGTCAGGCGAGCTTCTCAAGGTGGGGGTCAACATCCATACCGAGGGGGAATCGAAAGACGTGGAGCTCCACGAGTACAATTGGGAATCGGCTGCGACGCAGATCGAAGGGCTGAAGCAGGTAAAGCGGGAAAGGCATAACCGGGAGGTCGCGAAAAGCCTCAATGAACTCGAAAAGGCGACCCGGGAGGGCAAGAACGTGATGCCCTTTCTCGTGGACTGCTGCAGGGCCTATGCGACGGTCGGGGAAATGACGGCTGTTTTCAGGAATATTTTCGGAGAGTTCGATGAGCCGAGCCTCTTTTAGAAGGCGCCCGGCCATGCCTATGCCATAGAGGGGGTTGATATGGGAAAGACCTTTATGCCCGCGCAGAAAACACGGGAAGAGTTGGCTGCTTTCCAGCTCGAAAGACTCAAGTGGACCGTACACCACACGTATCACGGCTCGCCCTTTTACCGCCGGAGATTCGAGGAAGCGAAGGTGACGCCGGATAAGATAAAGGCCCTCGACGACCTGAAGCTCCTGCCTTTTACGATGGCCGACGACCTGAAGGCCGGGTACCCCTTCCCGCTTCTGAGCGTGCCCCTGGACGACGTGGTGAGGATACACGCCTCTAGCGGCACGACGGGGAAACGAAAAGTCCTCTCCTATACGGCCAAGGACATAGACGACTGGGCACACTTCTTTGCCCGCTGCTACGAGATGGCCGGCATGAACTCGTCCGACCGCGTCCAGATCTGTGTCGGCTACGGCCTCTGGACCGCAGGCGCGGGCTTCCAGAACGGGTGCGAGCGCTTCGGCGCCATGGCCATACCCATGGGTCCGGGGAATCTCGACATGCAGTGTGATTTCCTCGTCGACTTCGGCACCACCGTCCTGTGCTGCACTGCCTCCATGGGTCTCCTCATGGCGGAGGAGGTGGAGAAGAGGGGGATCAGGGATAAGATCAAACTCAAGAAGGTGATATTCGGGTCGGAGCGGTCGAGCGATGCCATGAGGGCCAGGATCAAAGAGCTTCTCGGCGTGGAGCACATATTCGACATACCGGGGATGACCGAGCTCTACGGCCCCGGTACCGGCCTCGACTGCGTCCATCACCAAGGCATCCACTACTGGGCGGATTACTACATAGTGGAGTTCCTCGACCCCGACACGCTTCAGCCCGTGCCGGAAGGGCAGATCGGCGAGATGGTCGTGACGACGCTGCAGAAAGAGGCGGCGCCCCTCGTCAGATACCGGACGAGGGACCTCACGAGGGCGATCCCCGGCACGTGCGCGTGCGGCTCCATCCTGCCGCGCCACGACCGGTTCCTTGGACGCTCGGACGATATGTTCATTATCAGGGCCGTCAACGTCTACCCGGGCCAGATCGACCACGTGCTCTCGGCCATTCCCGGCATAGGCAGTGAGTACCAGGTCCATCTTACGCGGGGCAAAGACGGCAAAGACTACATGGTCATAAAGGCGGAAAGGGGCAAGGAATGCGCACCCGGCGATGATGCGCGGTGCAAGAAGCTCATCGAAACCGAGGTGAAAAAACAGATCATGGTAAGCTGCGAAGCCGATATCTGCTGCTACGGAGAGCTGCCGCGCTCCGAGAGGAAGACGAAAAGGGTATTCGACACGAGAGAGGAATAAGGGGAAAAAGGAGGCGCTATGTTCCGGTACGAGTACTATAGGCCCGATACCATCCAGGAAGCCCTCGGCCTCATGGAGCGGTTCAACGGGGATGCGGTCTACATTGCGGGCGGAACCGATGTGATGGTGCTGCTGAGACAGAAGAAGCTGAAGCCCAAAGCGCTCATATCCCTGAGAAATATAAAGGAGTTGATCCGCAAAGAAGAGCTCACCATCGGCGCGGGGGTGACCCACAGGGAGATCCAGCAGGACGACGCGATAAGAAAGCGCTTTTCCGCGCTCCACGACGCGGTCTGCCGCCTGGGCTCGACCCAGATCAGGAACGTGGCGACCATCGGGGGCAACATCTGCAACGCAGCCCCGTCAGCAGATACGGCATGTCCCCTCCTGGTCCTCGACGCAGAGGCGGTGCTCGTGGGCGGAGGTGGGATGAGGCGCATCCCCCTGGACGACTTCTTTGTCGCACCCGGCAAGACGCTCCTTCAAAAAGGCGAGATACTCAAAGAGTTCTCGTTGCCGGGTCTTACGGGGAATACGGGCTCGGCCTACATAAAACATACGAGAAGAAACGCCATGGACCTGCCCATCATCGGCATCGGTGCACGGGTGACGGTGAACAAGAACGACCTGCGGTGCAGTGATATCATCTGTGCGACAGCGCGCTCATCGGAGCTGCTCACCCATTTCGCCGACGAGGAGCTCAGGTGCGAGGATATACGGATAGCCATGGGAGTGGTAGCTCCCCGCCCCATCAGGGCGAAGGCAGCCGAGGCATTCTTTAAGGGCCGGGTTATATCGGGTGAAACCGTCGCCCGCGCTGCGGAAATCGCCGCATCGGAAGCCAGTCCGAGGGACAGCGTAAGGGGCGAGGCGTGGTACCGCGGGGAGATGGTGAAGGTGCTCGTCCAGAGGGCCATCATGAAGTCGATCGATCGGGTCCTTCGTCCGGATGAGCTGGTCTATCCGGACCGGCTCTGGTAGTGGCAAAACTTGTATGAAAAGACGGGGGATGGATATGAAACACCCATTTATGTCTCTTCCTTTTTATGAGGGGGAGACTCCATGAGCTTGCTCATGGAGGGGGCGCGCTAGCCCCGATAATGGTTAAGGAGGGAGAAATGAGGAAAGAATTGTCATTCGTGCTTAACGGCGAGGAGGTCTTGGTGGAGGCAGAGCCCCACTGGACCCTGCTTTATCTGCTGCGCGAGGTACTCGAATTGAAGGGATCGAAGGAAGGCTGCGGTTACGGGGAGTGCGGCGCCTGTACTGTCCTCATAGACGGGAAGGCGGTCAATTCGTGTATCTTTCCGGTTATGGAAGCGGAAGGCAGAAGTGTGATCACCATCGAGGGCATCGCGCATAAGGACGGCTCCCTCCATCCCCTCCAGCAGTCCTTTGTCGATCACGGGGCCGTGCAGTGCGGCTTCTGTTCCCCCGGCATGATCATGTCGGCCTACGGCCTGCTTCAGGAGAAGGCCGAGCCGACAGACGAGGAGATCAAGGAGAGCATAGAAGGGAACCTGTGCAGGTGCACCGGGTATGTCAAGATCATCGAAGCGATAAGATCAGCCGCGAAGGGGGAATGAACATGGAGCTGACCACCGTAGGAAAAAGGATATCGAAGAAGGACGCCCCTTCCAAGGTGACGGGGAGTTCCGCGTTCATCCAGGACGTTGCCCTGCCGGGGATGCTCTATGGCAAGATACTCTACAGCAGGTATCCCCACGCACGGATAAAGCACATCGACACCACGAAGGCGGAGAGCCTCGCGGGCGTCAGGGCGGTCCTCACGGGGGCCGCCGTCCCTGCCTTCACCTTCGGCGTGTATAAGGACAATCCGCCGCTCAAGACGGGAAAGGTCTGTTCCCTCAGGGATGAAGTAGCAGCGGTGGCCGCTATAGACGCGGACATCGCGGAAGCGGCCCTCGACCTGATAGAAGTGGAGTATGAGGAGCTGCCCGCCGTGTTCGATCCCCTGGAGGCAATGAAGGAGGGCGCCCCTCTCATCCATGAAGCCCACGTGGGGGGCAAGGAGAAGAAACCGACGAACGTGCTCAACATGCCCTGGAGGCTCCTGGCGGGTGACGTGGAGGCTGCCAAAAAAGAGGCGGCCTTCGTCGTGGAAGGCACCTTCAAGACACAGTGGGTGACGCACTGCTGTCTGGGCACCAGCGGTTGCATCGCTCAGCTCGACGCCGCGAACAACCTGACCGTCTACAGCAACACCCAGATCCCCTATCTGGCCCAGAAGGATTTTATCGAAGCCCTGGGCGCCTTCGGTCTGAAAAACAAGAGGGTGAGGATCATACAGAGTGTGATAGGCGGCGGTTTCGGGAGCAAGCTCGACACCTACGCGTACGAGTACATCGCGATTCTCCTCGCCATGAAGACGAGACGACCGGTGAAGATCGTCTTCACGAGGGAAGAGGAGTTCTTCGCCACGTCGCCGAGGCAGTGCACGATCACGCGGATCTCGCAAGGGTGCACGAAAGAGGGAAAGCTCCTCTTCAGGGACATGGAGATGATCCTCGACAACGGTGCTTATACGTCCTGGGGCGCCACGACCCCGTCTGTGATGATGCTGCCCATATCGTCCCTCTATAAGGTGCCGAACGTCAAATACATCGCAAAGTGCGTCTACACGAACAACACCTATAGCCAGGCCATGAGGGGCTACGGAAACCCGCAAGCGACATTTGCCATAGAGTCTTCCATTGAAGAACTGGCCGAGGCGGCGGGTATCGATCCCTACGAGTTCAGAATGATCAACGCGAATGAGCCCGGAGAGACGACCCCGCAGCGTTTCAAGGTGACCACCTGCGGCATGAAAGAGTGCATGGAAGAGGTGAAGGGCAGGCTCGGCTGGAATGGGAAACGGCGCGAGAAGAGCGGCCGCGGGTTCGGCATGGCCACCCTTGTGCACGTGGGCGGCGGCGCCCGCGTCTATAAATCGGATGGCTGCGGTACGATTATCAAGGTCGATGACTACGGAAAGGTTGACGTCTTCACGGGTTCCTCCGACATCGGGCAGGGCTCCGAAACGGTCATTGCCCAGATCGTCGCGGAAGTCCTCGGGATCCCCATGGACGACATCAACGTCATCAACAACGACACCGACGTCTGCCCCTGGGATGTGGGGGCCCACGCGAGCAGGACCACCTTCGTCGCGGGCAATTCGGCCCTCGGGGCGGCCAGGGAGATCCGCCGGCAGATCCTTGAGACGGCCGGGGCGGCCCTCAACGAGGACCCGTCGGGACTCGACATCAAATCGGGCGTCATATTCGCCAGGCACGACAACGAAAAGAAAATAGCCCTCGGCAAGGTCCTGCGGAACACGCACTACATGCCCGGCGGAAAGATGCTTATGGCCGAATACTTCTACGATCCGCCCAATGAAAACTTCGACCGCGAGTTCAAAGGCAACCTTTCGGTCACCTACGCGTACGGCGCCCATGGGGTCGAGGTCGAGGTCGACAAAGAGACGGGCCAGGTGCGGATCATCAACTACGTGGCCGCCCACGACGTGGGCAAGGCCCTCAACCCCATGCTCCTTGAGGGACAGATATCGGGCGGTGGTGCGATGGGTCTCGGTTACGCGCTCACGGAGAACATGATCTATCGGAACGGCAAGTTGATGAACGCGAACTACCTGGACTACAAGATGCTCACCGCAAGGGATATACCGCCCATGCAGGCCGTGATCGTCGAGACGGACGAGCAGGACGGCCCCTACGGCGCAAAAGGGATCGGCGAGCCGGGTCTCGTGCCGACGGCGCCGGCTATCGCAAACGCCATCTACGATGCAGTGGGAGTGAGGATACGGGATCTGCCCATTACGCCGGAGAAAGTCCTTGCCGCACTGAAGGCGCAGCAAAAGGAGACATAGCATGGAGGAAAAGTACTGCCGCCTGGGCTGTGACATCGGGGGGACTTTCACCGATTTTGTCCTGTTGGACGATAAGACCGGTGAGATAAAAACCGGCAAGTGTCTCACGACGCCCAGAGACCCTTCCGATGCGGTGGAACAGGGCATCAGGACGCTGGAGGCCGTGGCCCCGGGGTTCGTGCCGAAGCTCTACGAGCTGATTCACGGCACCACGCTTGTAATCAACGCCATCATCGAGAGAAAGGGCGCCAGGACCGCCCTCATCACCACAAAGGGCTTCAGGGACGTCCTGGAGATCGGGAGGGAGATGCGCTATGCCCCTTACGATATCTTCGCCGAATTCCCAAGGCCCCTGATCCCGAGGAGGTACAGGTTCGAAGTCGATGAGAGGGTTAGGAGCGACGGGACCGTCATCAAGTCCCTCGACCCTGAAGAGGCAAGGCGTATCGTGGCAGCACTGCCCGAAATGGGCATCGAATCGGTTGCCGTCTGCCTGCTCAACTCCTTCGAGAACCCCGCCCACGAGCTGATGCTCCAGGAGATCATCGAGAAGGAGGCGCCCGGCATACCGGTCTCCATCTCGTACCACGTGCTGCCCCAGATCAAGGAGTATGAGAGGACGAGCACCACGGCCACCAACGCCTATGTGAAACCCCTCACCGGAAGGTACCTGTCGAAGCTTGCCGGAAGGCTCGATTCAATAGGTTTCAAGGGAAAACTCTTTATCATGCTCTCCAGCGGCGGTGTGACCTCTGTTGAAACCGCTGCCCGGTTTCCGGTGCGGATCATTGAGTCGGGTCCGACCGCTGCGGTCATAGCCGGTCAGTACTATGGCAAACATTTCGATATCTCAGAAATGTTCTGCTTTGACATGGGCGGCACGACGGCCAAATCGTGTCTGATCCAGAAGGGGGTCGCCGGTGTCGTACCCACCTTCGAGGTGGGCCGCGTGCAGAGGTTCATGAAAGGGAGCGGACTCACCATCCAGGTGCCTGTCGTCGACCTGATGGAGATCGGCGCGGGCGGGGGCAGCATCGCAAAGGTGAGCAGGATGGGCACGCTCCATGTGGGCCCGGAGAGCTCGGGCGCGGACCCCGGACCTCTCTGCTACGGCAGGGGTGGGACCGACCCGTGTGTCACCGACGCCGACCTGCTTTTGGGGTATCTCGACGAGAACTACTTCCTCGGGGGAGAGATGCGGCTTGACAGGGAGGCGGCGCGACGTGGGGTTGAGGAGCGGATTGCCGGGCCCCTCGGGGTCTCCTACGAGCAGGCCATCTGGGGCATTCATGATCTCATCAACGAGACCATGGCAGGGGCGGCAAAAACGCACATCGCCGAAAAAGGGGGGAACCCGAAGATCGTCACCATCGCCGCCTTTGGCGGCGCAGGCCCGGTTCACGCGTACGGTCTTGCCAGGAAGCTGGGCGCCCCTCGCCTGCTTGTCCCGCCGAATGCAGGCGTCGGCTCGGCCCTCGGCTTCTTTACCGCTCCCCGGGCCTTCGATCTCCTCAGGAGCCACAAAGTCTCCCTGACGGAGGCCCGTTTCGAGGAGATAGAGCGGATCTTCACCGCCCTGGAGGCGGAGGCGGCCGAAACACTCAAAAAAGACAGCACAGGGGAATCGATCCGCTTCGAGAGGTCCCTTGACATGCGTTTCGTGGGACAGGGCGCGGAAACGAACGTGCCCGTTTCAGGCGGTCCATTCTCCAAGATCGGGAAGGGGGAGATTCGCCGCTCCTTTGACGAAGTCTATGAGAGACTATACGGAAGGACCTATCCTGATTCCGAGGTGGAGTTCATCAATTTCAAGGTAAGGGCCAGCCTCCCTGAAAAGCTCCTGCAATTACCCAAATTGGAAAAGAAGAAGGGACAGACCCTGGAGGACGCGGCAAAAGGGAGACGCAACGCCTACTCCCCCATTGCGAGGGACTTTATTCCCTATATGGTGTATGATCGTTACAAATTGTTTCCGGACGCGGCTTTTCGCGGTCCCGCCATCATCGAAGAGAAGGAATCGACCCTCATTGTGGGGGAGGACGCCCTCGTGCGCACGGACGAGTTCGGATTCCTGTGGGTCGACCTCAAGGAGGTATGAATTTGGCAACGACCTTCGACCCTATTACCCTGGAGATCCTCTGGCGCAGACTGATCTCCATAGTGGATGAAGCAGACGGCTCGGTTGCCCGCACCGCCTTTTCGAGCCTGCTCCGCGATGCCCATGACTACACCTGCATGTTTACCGACCGGCAGGGACGGGAGCTGGCCCAGGGGTCTTTTGCGACTCCCGGTCAATCGGGCGCGATGGCACTGGGCATCAAGAACCTTGTCAACAGCCTCTCCCCTGACACGTACAGGCCGGGGGACGTCTTCATCACGAACGACCCGTGGGCCCTGGCGGGCCACCTCAACGACGTCTGTGTCATGAGTCCTATCTTCTACAACCGCACGCTGGTCGCTTTTACCGCCTGTGTCTTCCATCACTCCGATATCGGAGGCCGCGTCTCATCGGACAATCATGAAGTATTTGAGGAAGGTCTCTTCATCCCCCTCGTCAAGCTCTATAAAGAGGGGGTCCTCAATGAATCGGTGCTCGAAATGATCAGGTGGAACGTGCGGACGCCCGATGAGGTGATCGGCGATATCAGGTCACAGATCGCGGCCAACCACGTGTGCGCCGAAAAGATATGCCAGATGCTTCGGGAAAACCGGCTCGATGATCTCGACGATCTGGCAGACCAGATTATCGGCCGCACAGAAAAAAGCATGAGGGAGGAGATCGGGAAGATCCCGGACGGGGTCTACCGGGCCGAGGGCATCGTGGAGCAGATGAAGGGCAGAGGGGACGTCCTGATCAGGGCTGCCGTCGAGGTGAAGGGGAGCGATATCGCAGTGGACCTCGCCGGCTCTTCCCCGCAGGTGGACTGGGGGGGCAACGTCGTATTCAATTTCACCTATGCCTACGTATTCATGGCGATGAAGAGCATGTTCGGTCCCGACATCCCGAACAATGAGGGCTGCACGCGACCCCTCCGTCTGACCGCGCCCGAGGGGACCGTCGTAAATTGCCGCTTCCCCGCGGCAGTGGCGGCGAGGATGGTGGTCGGCCACTTTCTCACCGAGATCATCTACAGGGCCTTATCTGCGGCCCTGCCCGCAAAGGTGATCGCGGCAAGCGGCGGCACCCCGGCGGTGATGAATGTATTCTATGGGCTTCGATGCGACGGAAGGCCATGGCATTCGGTGATTATCAGGGGCGGCGGCATGGGGGCGGGCGCCGCCAATGACGGCAACTACGTCTATATTTTTCCCGCAAACGGCGCGGGCACGCCCGTGGAGATATTCGAGAACGATACGCCTCTTCTTGTTGAAAAAAGGGAGCTCCTCGCCGACTCGGGCGGCCCGGGCAGAACGAAAGGCGGCGTGGGGAAAAGGGTCGTCTTCAGGGTGCCCGATGACAGCTACGCACCCATTCCGCCCGTCAACCTCGGCATGCAGTCCGGCAGATACACCTACCCTCCCGAAGGGCTGTTCGGGGGAAACCCGGCGCTAAAGCCGGGTTCCTCGTAAACGGCGAGCCTGGAAACCCCTACGGCCTGACACAGTTGAAGCCGGGAGACATGGTGACCATCGATGCGCCCGGCGGAGGGGGCTACGGCAATCCCCTGGAGCGCGAGCCTGAGATGGTGGAGGCAGACGTGGCCGAAGGCTATGTAACGGTCGAGCAGGCGAAAAGCGCGTACGGGGTGGTGATAGATCAGGGGACGGGGAGGGTGGATCAAGAGGCGACCAAGGCGCTCCGGGGTAAGTAGGCGGCCGGGTTAATTTCACGCCATGCACCGAAATCGAGGGGTCGTGCGATCCTCACATACAATAGAGTATGCTCCGGTCGGCGACCCCTCGATTTCGGCACCTATCATCGAAATTTCCTCCGGCCGTTGAGGATCATAAGATTTCTCCGATGCGCTCCCTATATCTTGTTAATCATAGCCTTAATAACATCTTCATTCCGGTAGCCTTCCACGAAGCTCCATCCCGCGAATAACTCCCAGAGAAATCTCAGAAACGTTTCATTGTACCCTATATCAGCACTTTTTGTGCGATATACGGCGTTCTTTAGTCTCTTCAAAAATGAGAATACGACTTTGTCGTCGATTTCGATATTATTGAGCACATAGTCCAGTTCGTTCATAAGTATTTCTAATTCGACCAGCAATTCCTTAATGTCCTTTTCATCGAGTTTGTTTAAAACACCATCCCATCTTGTCTGGCCGATTTTGTAGTCTTCCTTAAAGTATTTCCTGAATTCATTGAGATCACATAACCGGATAGGCAGATTTGAATCATACGAACTCTCCAAAACGGATAGCAGTATTGAAATTACGTCCTGCTTAAATACTGAGTATTGCCGCTTAAAGTTGTTCTTTATAACCCTTCTTTGCCTTGTCGCTGGTAGATAGACCTGAAACCAATAGAATATAGCGGCGGCGATAATAGAAATGGCAATCGCATATCCGAAGTTCATGATATCGTATTCCATTCCGGTGGTTTTATGAGTCAGGATGTGGACCACGGAAAAAAGAATCGCCAGAAGGACGAGGAAAATGATATTTCTGTGCTCTCTGGAAAGCTTCATATTGAGACCTACACTGCCTTTTGAGGCTCAGCGGGACTTGAATCCCCGCAGACCTGTGCAGTCGATAAGCCGGTCCAGGGTTCTGAGGGTAAAGACCTTGCCGCCCGTGGCGAGGAGGAGCTTCTTCATATCTTCCCTTCGCACACCGAAGCCCCGACCGCCGATGCAGGCAACAACCTCGAACATCGGGCTGTCCGAGCCTCTGCCACGACTTATCTCGGCCAGGTGTTGAATGCGGGTGACTTTATCTCTTGCCGTGCCGTCATCTTCGGTCAGCTTTGCCTCGATGACAACCTCGGGGTTGAACTCGCTTGGGATTATGAAATCCGGGGCTTGGTCGAATCCTGGGACCCGCTCTGCCCGCTTGGTCTTCCGGTAGCTTATGCCCGCCTTGGCGAGCACGTCTTCCACTGCGGACTCAAGGCTGTCCCCAATCAATTCCGACACGGAGTCCCTATGTCCCGCAAAAGGGCGGCCGAGGAAACGTTCATAGAGAAGCATCGCATAGGGGACACCTATACGCGCGAGGGACCGTATTGAGACAATTCCCTCTCTGGTATCCGCCTTTTCAAGGCGATGGAGCTTCTCGGTTCCGGTAACGGGCGCTGGAGCCGTGAGCAGGTCGCATGCCGTCCTGATCAACGCAAGCACGCGGGTGCGAGAGGTTTCGCTTGTACGGGCAAAGCTGAATTTCCCCATACGGATGTTGCGGTCCAGGCTCCGTACAAATCCCTGTGTAACCTCGACGCCCGTTTTCTGAGTCGCCATGTAGGCCCATTCGGGCGGCGTAAAACCAAGGATGGCCCTCACAACTATCATAGCGATGGGGTTCAGCGAGACTGCATCGGCAAGGGCTCCAGAATCAAGGGTTTGGAATTCGCCGGTCGTCTTCTTGAGGGCCTCGTAACCCAGCTCGAAAGCCGGATAATCGACAAATCCTTCCCCTTTTGGCAGTACAAGGAATTCAGATTGCAGAAGGGAGAAAACACCCGTAACATGTGTCTCTAGGTCCACCTGCAATTCTTGAAGGGATACCTCAAAAGGATACGGCACCGATCACCTCATAGGGTTTGTTTGTTTCCATGACGGCCCATTTTTGTTGCTCGGGGGCAGTGCCGGTTTCACGGGTCAAACACTGCTCGACCGCGGCCCAGCCGCCAACACCCGCGATGGCATCCGCCACGGAACCGAGCTTTTCCTGCGCTGACAGGTTCGGGTCCCATCCATTCTTGAGGGTCCACATGGCCATACGGACAAGGTGGCCGTATGCAACACACCTGATATCTCCATGAGTGGGCTTAAGGTCGCCGAGTTTTAGGTTGGCAAGATCGGCTTCCACCAGGCGAGCTATGGCTGGTGGGTCAAAAGCGAGCATCCCCTTGGAAACGGTTCCTTTTGACCGGCTGACAAAGACGGTATCCACAATAGACGATCCCGTACCGTTTATGTGGATCGATGCACCCATCTCGGCCGGACAGGGGATTGACGCAGAGCACTTGAGACCCGCGTCGAGAAGGGCCACGGCTATCGGCAAATACGCTTCGATGGTGTTGTGATGATAGGTGAAGACAAAAGGCGCCCCCGGTTTAAGGGCTTCAGCGGTTGCCCGGAATACGGCCGAGAGGCCCTCGGTGAAGTGAACGATGCCTTTTTCCATGGTGGCGTTGCCTGTAAGTTCTTCGTTATCCCTCGTCGTAGGCTTGCAGAACACATTTCTGCTGTCGGTTGCGAGACGTCGAAGCCAGACATAGCAGAAGTCCATCAGTTCCGCATACTGTACGTTGGTAAAATAGGGCGGATCCGTGAAAATGGCGTCCACAGACGCCGGAGCCAAACGGGCGGTCATTGAGCTTTCGCAATGGAGCTCGATCCGTCGTGTTTTGGCGCCGTTGTGGGTTTCCCTTCTCTCGCCTATCCATTCATCCCGGAGAAAGACTGGCACTTTCCGGCCTTGCTGATGCCGCGTCTCGAAGGGTTCCTCGCAGTATCTTTTTGCCCGTGCGTACTTCTCGATGATGTTTGACCACCCTCCGCTGCCAACATTCGCACCATTGTCGCCGACAATCCCGAGGAGGTTGGACTCGCACGGGAGAAGGCCGACGGGAAACCCATGGACGGAAAAGATATCGAGCGATTTCAGGGCCATCGCGTCGTACCTACAGAGCATGTTCTGGTATCTGAGCAGGTCTGATAGGTTCGTGGCAAGGGCATTTCGGATATGTTCGTCTCGCTCCGTCGAAAGAACCCGACAACTCAATTCAAGCCCGAGGAGCTGCCGGTCATTGAACATTTCACGATACCTGCGGTAGCCCCATCGGTGAAGACGGTCCGTCTCGTCACCGGGAGGTATTTCGTCGTCAGGTACGAATGCGGTCCGTATTGATGCGAGGAAGGCGGAAGCCTCTTCGTATTTCTTCAGGTCTTCGGCATCGGGTTTCTTGAAGAACCTGCCCTGATGGGAGGGTTTGCATTGGGGGCAGTGGTATTCCATGGCGACCATCCGATGAACCGGTGGTCCGCCTTCGGCATCGGGATAGGTGTTCGTTGTTTTGCAATGTGGGCAGGTACACCGGTTTCTGGCGGCAGTGCCGTTGGTCCGAAGCGGTGTGCCGCAATTGCTGCAGGGTCCGGGGTTTTTGTGATCCTTGACCTCATTCAGATCGCCGCACCGGGAACAGATAAAGACGTAGGTGGGATGTCGCCGGTTCTCGGCCAGTACGTAGCCGGGAAAGAGATCGAGCACGGAACCACATTGCTTACAGGGGAGGGTCTTAACCCATATGAAGTACTTCACATGAGCCTCCGGAGACCCGCATACAACGCATGTCGACCTGTAAAGGCTACCGATCCATTCTTCCAGATCGGCCCTAAGCCGCCGTGCGGCTCCGGTGTATGCATCCGCATCGAGGTAGTCCATCTCCTGTTTGACGATCCAATAGGCCATGGGGTTGATGTCGTAGCCAATCACCTCGCATCCCATGCGGTTCGCCTCTATGAGAGGGGTGCCTCCGCCCATAAAGGGGTCAAGGACCCTGGTGCCGGCGAGATCCTGGTTCTTGAAGAACTCATCTCTCAGATTTCCTTCAACAAACTCGGAGAGGAGAAGGCCGCGAAAAAGCGTGCCCGGCCTTCTCGCGAACCATTTGTGCACGGCGATGATGGGCCGGTAGTTCTGCTGAATCTGTTTCTCGTGCAGGGCCAGATCGGCGATAAAAGGCACATCGAAGGACTTCTCGATCAAAGGTTACTCCCCATGGCAGTCACGGAAGACTGTACCTGATAACCCTGTCCCGGTCAAGGGCTGATCCCATCGTTATCCTTGTGGAAGAATCGAAATGATGGCCTTGAGTTGTGCAGACAAATGATGTACATTTGAACCATGAGATATGAATGGGAACCACTGAAGAATGAGCGGCTGAAAGCAGAAAGGGATGTATCATTCGAGAAGATAGTTTTCCATCTGGCGCGAGGCGACGTGTGGAAGCTTGCCGATGATCCCGACCAGGAAAAGCATCCCGGACAAAAGATATATTTCGTCATTATGGATGAGTACGTCTATCTGGTTCCTTATGCGGTTGAAAAAGACTGCGTTTTCCTGAAGACGATTATCCCCAGCCGCAAGGCAACCAGGGCATATAAAAAGGAGCAGGAGGGTTAACAAGACATGAAATATGACAAGGAAGAAAAAGCCATTATCGATGCCTATGAGACAGGGCGGATGAAGCTTTCCACTCCGTCAAAAAAGGACCTTGAAACGATAAAGACGACGGCTAAAAAGACATTGGTTAAGGACAAGCGCATCACCATACGTCTCTACGACCACGATTATCAGGGCATTCAAAAAAAGGCGATGGAAATGGGTATACCCTATCAAACCCTCATTTCCGGCATAATCCATCGATACATAGAGGGAGACCTGACTTCAAAAACAGGATAAGGGGGCCTAGGGGCGCAGGTTCGTTTGTTCTGTTATCCGGCAGGCTTGTGAAGCCCCATGCTCTGACATAATAGCAACGTCGTCACAGGTAATCGCACCGGTCATAGACTGCATTCCCGGGGCTCAGCGGAACCTCAAGGCGTTTTCAGCGTCCGGTCGTGCTCCCCTATATTCCTCAACAGGATTCCGTCCTCAAAATATTCCCACGTCATCCTAATACTCATGGTGATGGTTGCTTCAAATAGATGTTCGCGACCCTTGATCTTCTTGGTTCTTAAGGATGGGTGTGACGGATTATCGGCGAGAATATCGAGTTTCTTTTTGAGTGTTTTCTTCACGTGTTCGGGGAGCTCTTTGACGCTTTGAAGAAAAAGGTCGGAAAAGTAGATATTCACACTTTGTCCAGGCCTAGTTTCTCGAAAAGCTCCTTCTTGCTTGAGGCCTTGCTTATCCTGCCTTCCTCTTTTTGTCTGTCTACCTCTTCCTCTTCTTTCTGCCATTCCCGGCTGTGAAACCACGCCTGGTCTCTCGGGATTATAATGACAGGTGTAATCACCAGCCTGCCGGCCTCTTCCTCGATCTCAAGTTTGTCTCCCGCCTTCAGGTTCAGTTTTTTCACCAGACGCTTAGGTATAGTAACCTGAGATTTTTGCTTCAAATCGACCAGCATTAGGGCACCTCTGTTTTACTGTCACACTGTCTGAATCAAGTATACGCCGACAAAAGTGCCAAATCAACCGCAATGCGGGGGGGGTGGGGTGGGAACAGCGATCACCTCATACGGTTTGCTGTTCGCTTCCCCTATTGTAGCGACGGCTACAGACAATGCCCGGCTCTGCGCTTACACTCTAGATATCTGGTTCGGGATACCAGAAATCGATCACCCTCGGGAGGACTTATGTCGAAGGACCTGAAAGAGTATTTCAACAAGATGCCGCGGTTGGGAGCCCTTGCCACAGCCAACAGGGACGGAAAGGTTGACGTCGCTTACTTCGGGTCGGCCCAGATGTTTGATGAAAAGACGGTTTTCATGGGTTGCGGCAAGAACCGGACCCTTGCCTATCTCCAGGAAAATCCGAACGCAGTCTTCATGATAATGGAGCCGGGGCCGACTCCGCCCGAATGGAAGGGGGTCAGAGTCTACCTCAAGATGACGGAGTGCCAGACCTCGGGTGAGAAGCTTGACTCCCTCAAGGCCCAACTGAGGGCAAAAGCCGGAGAGGGCGCGGCGAATATGATGCACGCGGCGATCACCTTCGCGGTTCAGGAGATCAGGCCCTTTGCAGACTTTGGACAGGACTGGGAGAAGTCCATATAACACCGGCGCCGGGCAGGTTGCGGATACCATTTTGCACAGGGCGGGTCTGTGAGAGGAGAAATTGTCGATGGATGTGTTGATTGCCTGCAAGGTTTTGGAAAAGGAGCTTCGCCAATCGTTCCCCGATAATGGCGACATCGAGATCGTATGGCTCGAAGCCGGACTGCACGCCAGTCTGCCCCGTTTGGAAGAGGCGCTCGGTGAGGCCATAGACAAGGCGAAGCCTACGGAACGAAAAGTGTCTCTTCTCTACGGGCAGGGTTGTCATCCGGAGATAAGCTCCTTTCTCGAAAAGCATGGGGTGGCGGCTTTTCCGGTGAAGAACTGCATCGAAGCGCTTCTCGGTAAAGATGCGCCGGAGATCAAAGATACAAAGACGATGATCATGACGCCCGGATGGGTGCGCGCGTGGCCGGCCATGATGGATGCCCTGGGGTGGAATGAGGTCGACGTGCGCATCAATCTGGGAAGATATGAGCGCATACTTGTCGTTGACGCCGGGATTGAGCCTCTTACCGACGAAGAGACGCTATCGTTTTTCGACCTGGTCCAGGTGCCTGTGGAGACCAGGAAGATCGATCTTGCCATCTTTCGCGAACTCCTTTCGGAGCTTCTCGATCACCGGACGAGGAGCGTAAGCGGCCTTTCGTGACCGTTGCTGCCACGGCAGACGACGGGGACGCTACTTCCCGTGAAGGACGAGATTGTCCTTAATGTCGATGCAACCGATCACACTTTGGGCAGCGGGGCAGGAGGCGATATATGAGGCGAAGGCCTCCTTTGCGTCCTCAGCCTTCTCCTGTCCCGCGGTCAAGTGGTAGTCGACACGGATCTGCGTGATCTTGAGCACGCCGTTCACATTTTCGATATCGCCCTCGACTTCCGCCCGGTAAAGGTCCTCGGGCGTTTTGATGCCTTTTCCGGCCAGCGCCGCGGCCAGAGTACCCATCATTCAGCCCGCTGTTGCCGCGATCATATGGTCGAGGGTCGCAGGATACTCTTTTTCCGTCTCGACGCCGTAAAACTGTTTGATGCCGCTGTGAACGCCATAGTAGACCGGCTCGCTGAACCCCTCGATGACGGCTTTTCTCGTGGGGCCTTTTTCCCTCACGATCCTGATGCGGGATGTGTGGACCACGTTTCTCATAGGGCTCCTCCTTCAAGGTATCTTCGGTTTCGGATCAGGCATTCCTGACGAGCAGGTGCCGCTTCTGTTGAACAACGCTTCCCGCTTTCTTCAGCTCCTTCAGTGCCCTGGTGACGCTCACCCGATGGGCGCCCACGAGAAACGCGAGGTCCTCATGGGTCAGGGGAAACTCTATGACGAACCCGTCCCGGCTCTTCACGCCGTGCTCCAGGGCCAGGTGGAGCAGCACCTGGTAGAGGCGGGCCCCCAGGTGGGTAAGGGACATGCTCTCTATCCGGCTCGTCAGAGAGGAGATGCGCTTGCTCAGGTTCTTCATTGCCTGGAGTCCGATGCGGGGATGGTCCAGGACCAAGCGCTCGAACCTCTCTTTCGTAAAACCACAGGTGAGGGTCTCTTCCATGCACCACGCCGTCACGGGGTAGGCTCCCTCTTCGCTCAGCATGTTTTCGCCGAGGAAATCACCCGCCTTTCTGATATCGAGAGTAAATTCGGTGCCGTCCTCAAGGAGTTTGTTTAGCCTTACCCGCCCTGCCTTCAGCAGGAACATCCGGTCGGTCGGATCGGCCTGGAGGAAAATTGCCTGGCCGGGCGAATAAACCTTCCTCACCGCCGCCCCTATGAGGGCCTGCATATCCTTGGGCTCCAGGCTCTCGAAGAGCCACACGTGACCGAGGCACAACTCCGTCGCCGTGCCCGTCACCGGCATATCATTGCAGGAACATGAAGCGTTTTTCTCCTTCATGATCTCCCTACTACTATTATAAAACACGGTCCGGTCTTTGCCCAGCCGGCTCGTGTTCTTCGCGCCCTATCCCGGGTCTCTGCAAGACCTCACCATCAAGCTTCGCAGGCCCATCATCCAGGGTGCTCCCTCAGCGTAACAAGATCCGGAAACCTTTGTCTGTAGCTTTTGTTACAATAACGCATGTTTTCGCAGAACGGGTGGATGGGTGTGACGGATTATCGGCGAGAATATCGAGCTTACGGCTTCAGCACTATTTTCCCCAGGGGCTTGGATGTTTCGAGGAGCCGGTGTGCCTCCGCCGCATCGGCGAGGGCCATCTTCCGACCGATGAGCGGGTCCAGGGTATTATTCTCCAGACCCGCCGAAATGGCTGCATGGATGCTTGCCAGGTCTCTTTCCTGCGCGCTGAAGACGAGCATCCCGAGGATAGCCGCCTCGGGTCGCATCAGATCGCGCGGGTTGATCTCCACAGGCCCCCTGCTCCCGATAACCACGACCCGTCCGCCCGGGGCGAGCACCGTGAGGTCATTGCCGAGATTGACGTTGGCGAGCATTTCGAGGATCACGTCGACGCCGCGGCCATCCGTAAGGATGCGCACCTGCTGCATATGATCGTGGTCGAGATGGCTGATGATGTGGCGAGCGCCATACCGTTCCGCCAGCGCGTGACCCTCCTTTCCGCCCACGGTCGCAATGGTCGTCATCCCTCTCATCCGGGCAAACTGCATCGCCGCCACGCCCACGGCCCCGTCGGCCCCATGTACCAGCAGAACATCCGCAGGGACCGCATAGGCCCGCTGAAACAGGGCGCGATAGGCAGCGCTGTAGGGGACGCCTAGTGCCGCGCCTTTGGCGAAAGAGACGCCTTCGGGCATCTTGTGCACCTGTTGCCGTCCGCAAAGGGTCTTTTCCGCATAGGCCCCGGTCATGGTTCCCGACGTGTAGACCCGATCGCCGGGTTTCAGATCCTTGACCGCCTCGCCGACAGCTTCGACTATTCCTGCCGCATCCGTTCCGGGCGTGTAGGGCAGTTCCGGCTTCGGAGCGTGGGTCCCCGATCGTATATATGTCTCTACGGGGTTGATCCCGATGGCGTGTACTTCCACGAGCACCTGGCCCGGACCCGGCCTCAAATCTGCCACGTCTTCTATCTGTAAAACCTCCGGCCCGCCGAACTGTTGAACCCTGATGGCTCTCATAAACACCCCTTTCGCCCCGCCAATGGCATATTCCCCGCGCCGTGCCAAAGGGGCGCGGGTTACCTACAGTTTCATACCTGGTTTCGACTGTGTCAAGCAGGCCAGGGGACCCAAACCTGCCGCCTGCCTTTGCCCGATCCCTCTTGAGAACGTCTATTCTGACACCCTGTCGAGATAACATCTAGTAAGATCCTATCAGCTATCCCAACACATTAAACATTTTGGAATCTTGTGTCTCGGTGAAAAGCACCACTACCGCCTTTACAGGAAGTTCTCCTTGACGCCTCAACTCATATGCTCCTTACCCCGGCCACAATCCGAGGATTTTGGTTCGCGTTGCCCACCTACGGGCTGGAGACTTATATTGGAGATTGGAGGCCTTATCGAGGGGCAACGCCCGCGGTTTATGAGATGATGAACAAGGTCGAAGCGTCGAGGGGGTTCCGGGTTAGGGATTGCAAAAGAGAGCACTTATTAGCGGCAAGGAGGATGTGTATGGCGAGGAATAGAACGATCCGGAAGGTGATCAGGAGTAAACCCACCATCGAGGGAGCTGGGGTTCACCTGAGACGGGCCTTTGGTGCGAGCGAGGCCCCTGAATTCGACCCATTCCTGCTTCTCGACGATTTTCGTTCGGACGATCCGCGATATTATCTGAAGGGCTTTCCCTGGCATCCTCATCGCGGCATCGAGACCATTACCTACGTGCTTCGGGGCAAAGTAGAGCATGGGGACAGCATGGGGAATAAAGGCGTCATCGCAGATGGGGACGTTCAGTGGATGACCGCCGGCAGCGGCATTATTCATCAGGAGATGCCGAAGGGCGATGAGTCGGGGCACATGGGCGGCTTCCAGCTCTGGGCAAACCTCCCTGCGTCGCATAAGATGATGGATCCCCGCTACCGTGGACTGACGGCAGATCAGATACCGGAAGTCTCAGCCGGGAACGGCGTGACGGTCAGGGTCGTGTGCGGCGAAATCTTGGGCACGAAAGGACCTGTCACCGATATCGTCACCGACCCCGAATACCTCGATGTAACCATGCCTGTCCGTTCGGAGTTCATCCATCCGACCAAACCCGGCCACACGGTCTTTGCCTATATCATCGGAGGAGAGGGCTATTTTTGCCGTGAGAAGGGACCCTTCACCTATGAAATGGAGGGTGCAAACTATTTCGACATGGAAAGGAAGCCGACGATCGGCAACAACAGCCTCGTGGTCTTCGATGACGGCGAGCAGGTGGTGGTCTCTACCGAGGAGGAAGGCGCGCGTTTCTTGCTCATCTCAGGAAAGCCGATAGGTGAGCCGGTCGCCTGGTATGGACCAATCGTAATGAACACCCGGGAGGAATTGCAGATCGCCTTCGACGAGTATCAAAGAGGCACTTTTCTAAAGTACCAGGATAAGAGATAGGCGCACATGGGAAAGCGATGGGGACTTGCGGAGACGCTTCCAGTTTCATGCTGCCTCTTATGTAATAGAACACATCTGTGCACTTTCATAGAATACATTCTTGCATCACCTGTGCTACAAGTTGTGCTATAATCGTAGCAACAAAAAAAAGGGGGGGACTATGAAGAACAGTATCGCCGTAGTTGCGTGCCTGTTGTGTGTTATCTTTGTCTGTCCTGCTTTTGCCCAGCAGCACTACATCACCATCGGTATTCCCACGTCATTGAAGCTTATAGAGGGTTATGAAGGCAACAAGGCTGCCCAGCTCGCAGTCGAGGAAATCAATGCAAGGGGTGGGGTCAAGGTAGGCAACGAAAATAGACCCCTGAAAATCGAGTCTCTCGATATACGGGATGGCGAGCCGGGCGTACCCGTCTCCGAAGCCCTGCTCGGGATCGAGAAACTGATTCTCGACAAGAAGATATATGCCGCCGTGGTAGGGAACTTCCGCTCAGAGGCCCTCCTTGCGGCCATGGATATCTATTCCAAGTACAAGATCATTAATATCGGCACCATCGCCATGTCGCCGAAGTTCCAGGAGAAGGTGCTGAGCGACAAAGAGAAGTACAAGTATTCCTTCCGCAATTGCCTTGATTCACGCTACGCCTTCCAGTACGTCAGCGGGCTCATGAAGCAGATCAACAAGGATTTCGGTTACAACAAGGTCTTCATCGCCACCCAGGACGTGCTTTGGGCCTCAGCCATAGGAGATATGATGGCAAAGTGGTTCAAGGAGAACGGATGGACGGTCGTCGATTTCCAGCGCTACCCTACCGGTTCCACGGACTTTTCCTCAGGGCTTATGAAGGCCACGCAAGGCGGCGCCCAAGTGATCCTGCCGGTCTTCGATATGCCGACAAGCGGGGTCCTTGTGAAACAATGGAGGTCGATGAAGATTCCCGCCCTGATGGCCGGCTTCGTCTCCCCTTTTTCAGGGCCCAAAGCGTGGCAGACCTTCAACGGGGATATCGAAGGGGCCATACATGTCATGTGGGAAATCGGCCATATTCCGGTAAAGGGCTATGCGCCTGCCGGGCAATTCCTCGACGCCTACAAGAAGAGATGGAAGGAAGAAGTACAGTCGGGGCACGGGGTTTCAGCCGCCTATGATTCGGTGTATGTCCTCGCCAACGCTATCGAGCGGGCAGGGACGACCGATCCCGACAAAGTAGCGGAGGCCGTCGCGCACACCGATATGGCTGGTTCGGTAGGACGGATCAAATTCGATCAGGGTCACCAGCTTATCTTCGGGAACGACCCGAAAACAGCCGCTATGGCTGCGGCGTTCCAGTGGATGCAAGGCAAGAGGGTGGTGATTTTCCCGATGGCAATTGCGGATTCGAAAATAGAGAAGCCGAGCTGGATGAAGTAAGGTCATGCTTATTTACGGCCTGGTCAACAGTGCTGTCCTGGCTCTGATGGCCCTCGGCTTCAACCTCACCTTCGGCATCAGCGGGGTGGCTAACTTCACCTACGGCGCGATCTATGTCGTGGCCGGCTTCCTTACCTGGAGCCTCATCAACAAGCTCCATCTGCCCTATGTGGTGTCGGCGGCGCTCGCCATAGTTATCATCGGCGTTGCAGGGGCGTACCTTTACCGCCTCATCTTAAAGAGGATAAGAGGGCTCGTGATATCGGAGGTCATAGCGACCTTCGGTATCGCCCTGATCCTCCTGGAGCTGCTCCGGTCGGCAGGGTTCATCGGCTTCAACTACTCTCTTCCCGTCTTCGTCGACGGTTCCGTCGAGATTCTCGGGACCTACGTCGATATCCAGAGACTCTTGGTGATTCTCCTCGGCATCGCCTGCATCAGTATGCTCTACCTCTTCACCCATCATACGAAGATCGGCCTCGCCTTTCGGGGCATTGCCCAGGAGGAGCATACCTCGCTCTCTCTCGGCATCAATCCGGACAGGATTGCGGCCTTGAGCATGGGGTTCGGCTCCGCCCTCGGGGCCTTTGCCGCGATCGTCATCCTCCCCCTCGGCACCATCACCGTCGATGGAGGCTACGACGTCTTGATCAACGCACTCTCCGTCTGTATTGTAGGCGGTCTGGGAAGCACCTTTGGCGTGATTATCGCGGCTTTCATCATCGGATACGCCCAAACGCTCACCTCCATGTACATCTCGGAGCACTGGGTGATGATCGTGAGCCTGCTGGCCATCCTGATTATTCTCGCCGTCAGGCCCTCCGGTCTTCTCGGACACCAGAAAGAGCTGGAAGAGAGGGTATGATGGAGGGTTATCGTAAGGAGCGTATCGCAAGGGGGGTCAAGGCGAGGTCGGATGACATTTACGCAGTCATGTCCTACCGGGAGATCTGGTACCTCCTTTTCCCCAGGCTCGTACCCGTTATGGGTTTCACCGTCGTTGCCTTCCTTCTGCCCGAGTACTGGCAGAAGGTGGTCGTCACCACGTGCATTTTTGCCATGCTTGCCGTCTCCTGGGATTTCCTGTCGAGCTGCGGCCTCCTGTCACTCGGTCAGGCGCTCTTTTTCGGGCTCGGCTCCTACACGGCAGGAATCCTCAACCACTACTTCCACCTCCCCATCTATGTGACGATCCCGGCAGCTACCCTTGTCGGCGGCCTCCTCTCTACCCTGATCCTGCTCCCCGTCATCCGCCTGAGGGGCATCTACTTCGCCATGGTGACTCTCATACTGCCCGTCATGCTGGGGAGAGTAATAGAGGCAACAAGGATTTTCGGCGGAACCGAAGGGATCACGGGTTTGACTCCCTTTCCCAATACCTGGGTGCAACTGATCTGCGTTATGGCAGGCATGTGGGTTGCCCTCTTCGGGCTCAGACGGTTCATTGGCTCTGATTACGGGATGATCTTCGTGAGCATCAGGGATAACGACAGAGCGACCATGGCATCGGGCATCAACATCTATGCTTTCAAGGCGCAGGCCCTCTTCATCGGAGGCTGCATCGGTGCGTTTTGCGGCGCTTTCATGACCCATTCGTACATGTTTACCGGTATGCCTGTTTTTGCCATGGAATATTCGATACTCCCCATTGCGGCCGCTGCAATGGGCGGCATCGGGACGCTGGCCGGACCACTCCTCGGTGCCTGTCTCCTCGTGCCGCTTTCAGAACTGCTCAGAGAGTTCGGGACCATGCGCATAGTTTTCTACGGCCTGATCCTGGTGATATGCGTCGTGGCGCTACCGGAGGGTATATTCCACTACCTCTCGCGCAAATACAACGAGATGGAAAGATGGGTACGGTTGGAATAGGTTGGACGAGCGAAGCGAGGTTGAGGGGGGAGGCTCTGCGAGCTTGCTCGTGGAGGGGGCGCTGAGCCCCGGTAATTGCTGGGTACGGTTGGAATAGGTTGGACGAGCGAAGCGAGGTTGAGGGGGGACGACCCGCAAGCGGGTGCCCCGGCGAGCTTGCTCGCGGAGGGGGCGCTGAGCCCCGGTAACCGCTGGGTACGGTTGGAATAAATGAGCCTGCTTGAGATCAAAAACATTACGAAAACCTTCGGAGGCGTCACCGCGATAGATGGGGTGAGCGTGAATGTAGAGGAAAACACGCTCCTCGGGATTATCGGGCCTAACGGGTCAGGGAAAACGACGCTGGTAAATATCGTCACCGGTTTCGTCAAACCGGATAAAGGCAGCGTGCTCTTCAAGGGCAGGGAAGTGGCAGGGCGGCCGCCTTACAAGGTCAGCAACATGGGGATCGGAAGGGCCTTCCAGATGGTGAAGCCTTTCTTCCATCTCCCCGCATATAAGAATATGATTGTGCCCCTTTCTTCGCCGAGGGTCAGGGCCTCGTCGGTGGGCGCTTACGGCGACAAGGACGCAACAGCCCTGGATTTACTGGAAGAGGTCGGCTTTGAAAGGGACTCTTCGGTACCCTACAAACCCGCCGGCGCCTTACCCCACGGCTATCTCAAAAGGCTCGAGCTGGCACGGTTGATAGCCCTCCAGAGTGAGATTTTTATCCTCGACGAACTATTCTCCGGTCTTTCAATAGCGGAGGTCACGAGTATCATCCCCATTATAGAAAAGCTCCTCCTTGAGGGAAAGACCATCATTATGGTGGAGCACAGGCTGAAGGAGTTGTTCCGTATCGCCGATAAGGTGATCGTCCTCAACTATGGCAAGAAAATAAAAGAGGGGCCTCCAAAAGAGATACTGGAAGATGAAGAGGTGAAACGGGCCTATCTCGGCGTGGAGGTGTAGAGTGGGCAGCCTTGTGGGGTCGCGGCCATGCTGAAGATCGATAAATTAATGGTTTTTTACGAGAATGCCCTGGCCGTAAACGAGCTGTCAATCCATGTGGATGAGGGCGAGATCGTGGGGCTCATAGGCTCGAACAGCGCCGGAAAGACCACTCTGTTGAATACCGTCTCCGGGCTCATTCTCGATACGAAGCTCAAGGAGCAGCGCAGGGGCGGGATAAGGATCACGATAGTCGGGACTATATCGTTCCTGGGTAAGGATATCACGCACGTGTGGGCGGATGAGCGGGTGAAGATGGGCATCGTGCTCTCCCGCGAAAGACATCCGGTTTTCGCTGAAAGCGATGTTGAGGAGAATCTGAGGATAGCTGCGTATCTTTTGCCGAGGGGAAAGGTAAAAGAGCGTATAGCCTATGTCTATCAGATCTTCCCTGCCCTCTTCCCCATCCGAAAAAGGAAAGCGGGCTTTCTCAGCGGCGGTGAGCAGCAGATGCTCGCTATCGGCATGTCGCTCATGGCAAAGCCGAAGTTGATGCTCCTCGATGAGCCGCTTCTCGGCCTCGCCCCCGCAATACAGGTGAAGCTCATAGAGTCCATCGTGACGATCAGAAAAGAAGCAGGCGTGACTATCCTGCTCTGCGAACAATTCGCGAGACCTGTGCTGCCCGTCATCGACAGGGGATATGTCCTCGAAAACGGCATGCTCACCCTCCAGGGGACCGGGGACGAGCTCTATAACAACTCCGAGATCAAGGCAGCCTATTTTGGAGTGTAAGTCGAAATGAACGTCTACGAATCTTTCCGGCAGGTGGTAGAACGGCATAGAGGGAAGCCGGCCATTATCTACCTCGGCGAGGTGCTCAGCTACGGTGATCTTTTCGAAGCCGTCGAGTCTCTCTCGGTGGGACTCAAATCACTAGGCATAAAAGAACAGGACAAGATAATCATTTACCTGCCCAATACGCCCCAGTGGGTGATAAGCTGGCTCTCGATCCAAAAACTCGGCGCTGTCGCAATTCCGATTGCCCCCATCTACACGTCCCGCGACCTCAGATACATCGCAGGCGACTCCGGCGCCCGCACCGTTATCTGCGCGGACACGAACTTCGGCTATGCCAAGGAGCTGAAGACGGAAGGTGCGCTGGACAACATCATCGTGAGCAGAATGGCCGACCTTCTGCCGCTCTATAAACGGCTCATAGGAAAGGCCTTTGACAGGATACCGGAGGGGAGGATTGAAAAGGGCCGGGGCATCAGTATGTTGACGGACATCATGAAGAAGAGGGTCACCATGGAGGGCGCCCGTGTAGACGGCCATGCAATGCTCGAGATGCTCTATACAGGGGGGACGACGAAGAACCCGAAGGGAGTGCCCATCAACCATGCCCTGTTTCTGGAGTCGGTCAGGGCACAGATCGAGATCGCCTACCCCATCGTGCCGCCTTCGGAAAACATAATCCTCCAGGGCGGGCCGCTCTTCCATATCCTGGGCCAGGTCTTTGGACTCGGGCCTCTGATCATGACGGGAGACTGCGTGATCCTGATGCCCAAGGTCAACGTCGACGCACTCCTGTTTTCAGTGCAGCTCTACAAAGCGCGGACCTTCTTCGGTGTCCCCGCACTCTACCGGATGATCCTTGAGCACGATAGGGTCGACTTCTACGATCTCTCTTCGCTTGTCTACTGCATGAGCGGCGGGGATGTCCTTCCCCACGAGATAGCCCGCCGATGGAAGGAGAAATTCGGTCGTGAGATATACGAAGGCTATGGGGCCACCGAGACGTGCGGCGGCGTCACCATGTGCCCCGTAGACGAGCTAAGGCCCCAGGGCACAATCGGCAGGGTCCTCAGGACAAAGAAAGTGAAAACTATCGATGAGGAGACATTGGCGCAAGTACCGCCGGGAGAGGCGGGCGAGCTTATAGTCTCCTCGGCCCACATGGTAGATGCGTACTGGAATAAGGAAGACGAAACGGCCGAAGCATTTCTGACGATCGATGGATCAAAATGGTACAGGACAGGCGATGTCGTGAAGGTAGATAACAATGGTTTCTTCTACTTTGTCGACCGGACGGCGGATACCATAAAACATAAGGGGTACCGCGTCTCTTCTTCCGAGATTGAAGCCGCCTTGCAGGAGCACCCCGCAGTGCTCGCCGCATGCGCCGTAGGCGTGCCGGATGAAAAGGTGGGGGAGAGAATAAAGTGCTTCGTCGTCCTCAAGGGGGACGTGAAGGGAGTGACGGGCTACGACCTGATCCATTGGTGCAGGGAGCGTCTTGCCTCGTACAAGGTACCCGGCTACATAGAATTCAGGGATATGCTGCCGAAATCCAAGGTGGGTAAACTCCTGAGGAGAGAGATGAGGCGGGAAGAACGAAAGCGCCACGAAGAGCAGGAGTGACCTGAAGCGCTTTCATCCGACCGATGGCCAAAGCAACTTTTAAACCGCTCTCGTGATCCTGTTACGCCGGCCCCGGAGATTGAACCACATTTTTTTTAAAAACCGCAAGAACATGCCTTTTGTCACCCCTGGTTATCGCTATTTATTTCACACTGACCCACTACCCGACAATTCGGTCAGTGGACTTCCGGGGGCGGAACATGGTACTTATTTGCCTCGCGGGGACTGGAAGCAGGCTCGTCCGGCGTTTTTCACCCGCCGGGAGCCGCCCCGATAAATATCTTTGCTCCAAGAGGCCGCTTAAGAGATAGGTGTGAGCGGACGATGATACTGTTAAGACGGAAAAAGTAAATATCGGAAACGAAGGTGAAGGTTACGAAATGTTCGACATTTGGGAAGTGGTTGAGGAACTGGTCACCTCAGCGGACGAAGGGGGAACCGAAACAATATCCATGTTTCAGATCGGAAAAGAACTTAAAGATGCGGGGGAAAACAGTGCTCACAATGTTCAAGAAGTTCGTAAAGCCTTGGTTGAGTTGGGTTATCGGGTAGGGGTGTAAGAACCGGGACGTCTTCAATAACGCTCGTCCTCCCCTTCCACGACACACCGGGTCCTCCGTCTTCCGTCTCCCCAATGTGCTGCTTTTTATCAATCTGAAAAACAAGAGATTTTGCAGTGAATGATATGCTATAGTGAGGGATAGGAGGGGTGAGCCAATGTACCAAAGTATCTACGAGCTGATACTCTCCTGCCGGGCGAGACTTATCTATACGGCGGGCAAACCCGGACTTGAAGTGAGTTCGGCCAAGGGGTCAGGTGTTCATTTTGAAGCATGCATAAATGAAAAGGCAGCCTTCGAAATGGCGCTCGCTGGCGCCTGGACCGCGAAACGGACGGCCTGCATCTTCTCGGCGGAGGGTGTCTATGAAGCCCTCGACCCGCTGATGAGCTCCGCCTACATGGGGGTAAAGGGAGGTCTTGTCATCGCGGCCGTGAAGGAAGGCGTCCTCGACGTCACCCCTCTCGGTCTCTTTTCAAAACTGCCCGTCCTCGTCTCTGACGGCAGTCCGAAGGGGCTTTCTTCCGCTTTGTCTTTCGCCTTCGACCTCTCCGAGCGCTACGAGATCCCGTGTCTGGTGGAGACCCTGCCCCCCCGTGGACCCCTCAAAAGGGCGAATGAGCTCAGAGGCCCGGCGGGTAAGGCCACCTTCGTGAAGAACCCGGCGAGATGGGCTGCAATCCCGAAGTTCAGGTACGAGTTGCATAAGGGCCTCAACGAGAAGATAGACAGGATGCGCGATGAGTTCGAGACTTACCCGGGCAACGTGCAGCTCCTGCGGGGGAAAAAGGGCCTCATCACCCACCACGCCTGTGGGGAAGAGGTGCCGGGGAACGACGTGAGCGTACTGACCCTCGGCTCGGTCTTCCCGCTCCCCCAGCGGCTGGTCTCGGCTTTTATCGATCGGATGGAAGAGGTAGGGGTCGTCGAGGGTCCGTACGCGGCCATCGGGTTGCAGGTGAAGCAGAAAGAGCGGATAGTGGGACACCTGAGCCCTAAGGGTCGGCATGCAGGCGGAGCGGGTGCATCCGGAGCCGGCGAAGTCCTCTTCGGCCTTACCGTGGTGAGGGATGAGCTCGGACCTGCTTCTTCCCTCAACATCGCACACGGCATGGTGAAATCGGGGACGGAGGGAGGGGTACTCGCCGTGACGGACGCGGAGGCCTTTCTCCATTCAGGTCTGCCTGCCTTCGTCAACACGCTCTACAACGGGTCGGCCTATCTCCTTCTGATAAAGACAAAGGGCGGAGCGGGTGAGCTTGAGCGCCTCTTCAGGGGCTTCGGCTTCAGCCGCTGTTTTCACGTAAAGACGGCCGGGGAGATCGAAGACTACCACGGGGAGGAAAAGTTGACCGTGCTCCTCTATGAAGGCGACTTATGAAATGGGAAATCGTGTGCACCGGCATCGGAGGCAGGGGTGTGCTCCTTGCCTCGGCGGTATTGATCGAAACGGCGATATCGGCCGGATATAATGCCATGGCCTCCGACGAGCTAGGCATGAGCCAGCGGGGCGGGTCCGTGGTCTCCCTGGTGAAGGTCGGGACGTTCCGGAGTCCTTTTGTGGGCAGGGAGAATGCAGATGTCATCCTTTCCTTTGAAGAGAGCGAGTTTTACCGGAATCTCTCGTTCCTGAAGAGGGGCGGCCTCGCCATCGTCAATTCACGGAGGAGCGCCGTGCCCTCACCTGTCGATGCACTGCTCCTGGCGAGGAAGGCCAGATGCTTTCTTGTGAACGCCGACGGGATAGCCGGACAGGCAGGATCGATACAAGCATCCAATATGGCGATGCTCGGTTTCTTTTCGGCCTTCGCCATCGGGCCTTACTCCATCGAGAACATAGTTGGCGCCCTGGAGCGGAAAATCGCGCCGAGACTCTACGCGATGAACAAGGCAGTCTGTGAGGCGGGGAAAAACGAGGCCCAACAATGGTTATGAAGACGGAGGTTTCAGCCTTGAGCAACGTTGAGGTCATGATAGGTAATCAGGCAATCGCCCTCGGGCTGGTCGAGGCAGGCATAGATCTCGCCTCTGCCTATCCCGGTACGCCGAGCTCGGAAATCCTGCCGGCCGTGGTCGATTTCAAGAGAAGGATGGGCAGGAACATCCATATAGAGTGGTCGGTCAACGAACGGGTGGCCATGGAAGTGGCCCTTGGCGCGGCAATGGCAGGGAAGAAGGCCGTGTGCATGATGAAACAGGTGGGCCTGAACGTCGCCTTTCCCCCTTTTATAAAGGGCAGAGAGGTACCCATAAGAGGCGGTCTTCTGATCGTATCCTGCGACGATCCCGGACCGCAATCCTCGCAGACAGAGCAGGATTCGCGACTGATCGCCACCCTTTTCGGCGTTCCCGTATTCGACGCATCTTCCCCCGGCGATGCCCGCAGCCTCGCCTCCTGGGCGCTCGCTTATTCGGTGGAGAGACATACACCGGTGATCCTCCGGTCGACCCACAGGGTGAGCCATGCCAGGGAGGCTGTCTCTCTCGACACCCCAACGCCTGAAAAGGGGTCTCTCGACGAGGGTCTGAAATTGTCGAATGGGAACGGCCTCGGCATCGTGACCTCCGGCATGAGTTACAACGTCGTCATGGACGTCCTCGACGAGGTCGGGTTGGAAAAGGCTGTCTCCCTCTTCAAGGTGGCGCAGATATTCCCTCTCACGGCCGGTCTTTTCGCGTTCGTCCGGAGTATGGAGCACGTGTTGGTACTCGAAGAAACGGACGAAGTGCTCGAGGCCCTGATCGGCGACAGGAGCTGGGTTTTCGGGAGGGGTACCGGATACGTCCCCCGGCAGGGTGAACTGACCTACGACGTGATCCGGGGTATCGTACAGGTGGTGGCAGAGAAAGCGAGCGTAGGCACAAGGTCCTTTTCTCCTGACAGGGAGATCGAAGACGCGGTCAGCACTATCTCCTTCCCACCGAGGCCGCCGAAGCTGTGCGCCGGCTGTCCCCATCGCTCCTCTTTCTATGCAATGAGGCAGGCCTTTCCCAAGGCGGTCTTTCCCGGCGATATCGGCTGCTACACCTTGGGTATCTCCCAGGGCGCGGTCGACACGTGCGTCGACATGGGCGGGAGCGTCGGCCTTGCCGCGGGTTTTTATGAGGCCTTTCACCAGGACGGCCCCTTTGTGCCCATCGTCGCCTCTATCGGCGACTCCACTTTCTTCCACGCGGCCCTCCCCCTCCTCTACGACTCGGCGAGGAAAGGCAAGCAGTACATCCTGGTCATCATGGACAACGGCACCACGGCGATGACCGGCATGCAGCCGACGCCGCAGAGCGGCATGAGGGCCGAGGGGGCAAGTGAGTATGCCATCCCCATAGAAGAGGTGGTACAGGGCTTCGGGGTCGAGTTCCTGAGGGTCCTCGATCCTTACGATATACCAGGCATGATTAAGACCGTCAAAGAGGCAGGAGCCGATCTGAAGCAGAGGGGCAGGGGGCCGGCAGTAATCATCGCACGACACCCATGCCTGCTCTATGCCAAAACGGGGAAGAATACGTCCATTCAATCTCCCGATCTCACTGCGGACTGCAACGGGTGCAAGAGGTGCGTCGACCTCTACGGGTGTCCGGCTTTTTTCTTCGATGAGTCAGAGGGACGCATAAAACAGGACGATGCCCTTTGCGTCAACTGCGCGACGTGCCAATTCGTGTGCCCTCAGCAGAAGAAGGAGAAGCGCAAACACGGGTGAGGGCGCTGAAAAACGGGCGGAGCGATAAGGGGCCGGAGAGCGGTTTCACGAAGACGGAAGATAATTAAGGAGGTCGATGTGAAGAGATTTCTGCTGTGCATCACCGCATTAGTGGTATTTTCTGCCTGCATCCTGGGGCATGCCCTGTCAGTCGCCGCTGAAAATGTCATCAAGGTGGGCATCATCGACACCTATACCGGACCGGCCACAACCTACACCGAGGACGTGCTCGACGGCTTCAAGCTGGCGATAAACCAGGTCAACGCGAAGGGCGGTGTACTGGGGAAAAAGATCGTCTTCCTTATCCGGGATGACAAGTTCAAGCCCGATATTGCCCTTGAGATGACCAAAGACCTCGTCATGCGGGAGAAGGTCGATCTCATTATGGGATCGACGAACTCGGGCGGCGCTCTTGCCATGTCCGACTTTGCGCGGAAAGAAAAAATCCCCTTCATTGTCACCGACGCGAAGAGTGATAAGATCACCGGTGAAAAGGGTCACCGCTATGTCTTCAACACGAACGAGAACACGATGATGATCGGAAAGGCAACGGCCCTGGCTTTGTCGAAGAAACCCTACGTGAAGTACTGGATCATGGGTGAGGATTACGAATTCGGCCACGCCTGTGCCGATGGCGTATGGAATAACCTCAAGGCGATCAGACCGGACGTGCAGCTCCTCGGCCAATCATGGAGAAAGGTGGGAGAGACGGATTTGGCGCCCTATATCACCCCTGCGATGAACGCTAAGCCTGATTGCATCATCAGCGCGGCGGGCGGCGGCGGAGTCGTCAACTTTCTGAAAGCGGTCAAGGCGATGGGCCTGGAGAAGAGGATCCCCATCTATCAGCACTACGCAACCGACACGATTGCCCTTCGCCCCCTGGGTCTTGACGCGCCTGAAGGCATCATGGGCAGCGCGAGCTACGCCTTCTACTACCCCAACATCGCGGAGAACAGGGCCTTCACCGATGAGTTCATGAAGGCTTACAAGAGGTATCCCGGATCAACCGCGTTCTACGGCTATGTGGCCGGCACGCTCATCGCGAAGGCCTATCAGAAAGCCGGAAAGGTGGACCGCGAGCGCTTCATCGACGCCATGGAGGGCCTTGTAGTCGACAGCCCCATCGGCAAGCTCCAGATGCGCGCCTGCGACCACCAGCTCATCCTTCCCATGTACTACGGCGTCACGAAGAAGGTCCCCGCCTATAACTTCCTGATCGGATCGGACATGGTGACGATCCCCGGAAAGGACTACCTGCCGACATGCGAAGAGATAATGAAGCTGAGGGGGGGCGGCAAATAATCGATTCGCGCCTTTAAGAATTAAGGATTACCAGCGAAAATGATCGAAACCCGCGGCGTCGAGGGGAACCTTCCGGCCGTCGGGAAGGACCATGTTTATCTCCCGCCCGGCGGTGATCCGCCCCACTTCAGTCAACGGTATGGTGCAGCATCCGGCGACGACGGACTGAAGGAACGGCACGCTGCGTGGATCGCACGTGATGACGAGCTCGTAGTCGTCGCTCCCGCCGAGAATGAACTCATAGGGGTCTCGCCCGAGGACGCGCGCCGCCTCGCGGAGTGCCTCGTCGACAGGGATGTCCTCTTTGACTACTTCCGCCCCTACGCCGCTTGCCTCGCACACATGGCCCAGGTCCCCCGGGAAGCCGTCGCTCGTATCCGTCATGGCAGTGACGTACCCCGCCTGCGCAACCAGCTGTCCCACACGGGCCCTGTGAGAGGGCGTCGTATAGGCCCTGACCAGAGGATTATCGGCCAATCCCGCATCATACGGTCCCCGAAGCAGAAGCTGCAGCCCCGCGGCCGCCCGTCCGGGGAAGCCCGTGAGGAGAACGGCGTCTCCCGCCCTCGCCCCGGAGCGGTGCACAGCTTTCCCCTGCTCCACCTCTCCGACCAGGGTGATGTCGATGAACATCCCGTTGCCTGATCCGGTAAGGTTGCCTCCGATGACAGAGGCACCAAAGGGGTTCATCTCGTAGAGGAATCCCCTGTAGAGCTCTTCCACGTCGCTGACAAGTGTGTCGGCCGGAAGCCCCAGGGAGACGAGGGCATAGAGTGCATACCCGCCCATAGCACCGATATCGCTTATATTCAACGCCATGGCGCGGCGCCCTATGTCGAAGCTTGTGGTGAACGCGGGCAGATAATGCCGGCCTTCTACCATGGAATCGCAGGTGACCAGAAGCTCGTAACCGGCCCGGGGAAGAAAGGAAGCCGTATCGTCCCCGATACCTGTGGTGACGCGCTCGGACCGGCGACCGTCCGTGTCCAGGAGCGAGCCGATCCTGCGGATAAGTCCAAACTCCCCGATATCGCTTACTCTTTCCACCATAGGGGCCGGGCCTCTCTTAGTCCAGGTAAATCGGTACCAGCCGTTTGTTTTTGATGTCCGCCAGCCCCTTGTCGGTGATTCTCAGGAAAGGGAGGCCGGTAAAGGGTATGGTCTGGAGCGCCAGAAAAGGTCTGGGCATGGTCGACCCTATCTCCGCCATCCTCTTCTCAAGCTCCTTGATCTTCTCCGCGTTTTCTTTCAATGAGCACTCCGGTATAAGGCCGAACACGGGCATGGGGAATTCATAGCTTATTTTCCCCTTCCTCGATATCACATAGCCGCCCTGAAGGTCTATAAGGCGGTTCACCGCGTGTGCCATCTCCGCCTCAGAGCTCCCCACCACGAGGAGATTGCCCGTGTCCCAGATGAGGTTGGTGGCAAAGGCGCCTTCTTTTATGCCTGTCCCCGTGATGAAGCCCTTGCCCATGCGTTTTCCGCCACCCCTGTAGATAACGGCCACGGGCAGGATGTCCCTGTCCACGTCCTTTTGGAGATACCCATCCGAGACGGGCAGGATGGCTTCAGTTTCACGGGTGATGGTTTCGTTCACCACATTGATGACCCGTATTCGCTCCTTGCCCGGGACTGCATGTATGCGGAACGCCTCCTCAGTAACTTTTTCGGCCTTGATGGTCCGCTTCATGGCGTCGGGGTATTTGTAAGGTTTTATCTGCCCGTTGAACTCTCTGTCTGTCACGACCATTTCGCCGTTCACCATCACGTGCTCAACTGAAACGCCCTCGAGGTCGTCGAGAAACAGTATATCCGCATGGCGAAGGGGCGCAATGGCGCCGAGGTGGCGCAGGCCGTAATAGTCGGCAACGTTGATGGTAACCATCTTGATGGCCTCTATTGGGTTGAACCCGTATCCTATCGCCCTTCTCACCACAGAATCGAGATAGCCCTCCTCGCAATACATCACCGCGTCAAAGGTATCCGAGACAAGAATGAGCCTCCTTCCGTCCACGTTCAAGTCCTTCAGCTTCGAGAGCTCGCCCAGCTCTCTTCGCACGAAACCTTCCCTGATCATCACGTAGACGCCGAACCTGAGCTTTTCGAGGGCCTCATCCAGTGTTGTCGATTCGTGGTCCGAAGTGATCCCGGTCATGAGGTATTCCACGAGTCTCCGCCCCTTCGCACCCGCTGCATGGCCTTCGAGCGTCTTACGCTGCGACAATGCCATGCTGGCCTGTCCCAGTACCCTCTCATCGCCCTCCACGATCCTCGTCCAATAGCCCTCCCCTATCCCGAGCACATCTTCTCTCGCGAGTATCTTCTCGAACTCCGCAAGGTTGAGGCCGACGGCGGTCTCCATGTCCGGGAAAGGGGGAGTCTCCGGTGGGGCGAGGAAGTAGCATCGCAAGGGGTAACCTTTCGTGCTGTCAAAAAAGCATTCGAGGGCCTCGAGGCCGCAGGACGTGCCCACCAAGCCGGCTTCCGAGACAAGGCAGGTCGTGCCGCCTTTCAAGGAATAGGGCACAATGCTATGGAAGGGGCACAAACTATCGAGGTGCGTGTGGGCGTCGATAAAACCGGGACAAAGGTATCGGCCTCCCGCGTCGATGACCTCCGTTTTTCCGGACAGTACCAACCCGGCCTCCGGCTCGATACCTGTCACATAGCCGTCCTTTATCGAGACGGCCAGGCCATCTTCGACACTGTTCGTGAAGACATTGATAATCCTGCCGTTCTTGATGACCGTATCGGTTGGCTCTTCCCCCTTTGCAGCGGCGAGGAGCCTTCGCAGCGTTTCTGTGTGCATGATCACCGCCTCAAAGAGACTTTTCCTATTCTACACCAAGGGATGCAGGGAGTAAAACCAAATGAGCGCCGGGCGGGCGCTTTTCGCGCATAGCTTTGTCATCATCGGGGCCGCGCGATCCTCACGTACGGAAGTACGCTCCCGTCGGCGGCCCCTCGATTTCGCGCTCTGCATCAAAAATCGGCCGCGGCCGGAAAAGATGCATCCCCTCCGAAGGCAAGCGAGCGTATTGCTGCGCGCTGTGCTATAATCTCACACCAAGTGAGTATTTTTTGTGACTAAAGAGGATCGTCATGGCTGAGCATTTGACAAAACACGTCCGCGGCGGGGGCTGAGCGTCAAAAATAGGTCCGGAGGACCTATCGGATATCCTTTGCGGGGTGCAGATACCTGCCGATGAAAATGTGCTTGTGGGCATAGAAGGGTTTGAGGACGCGGGCGTCTACAGGATCAGTGACGATCTGGCACTCGTCCAGACCGTCGATTTTTTCACCCCCATCGTTGACGACCCCTACGATTTCGGCCGGATCGCCGCTGCAAACGCGTTCAGCGACATTTACGCCATGGGGGCGCGGCCGTTGACCGCCATGAATATAGTCTGTTTCGCGCCCAGGATGTACGATATCAAAATTCTGAGGGAGATCATCAGGGGCGGGGCGGACAAGATACGCGAAGCGGGGGCCAGCCTTCTGGGCGGCCACAGTGTCGACGACCAGGAGATAAAGTACGGGTTGTCGGTCACCGGGCTTGTGCATCCGAAAAAGATCCTGAGGAACGTTGGGGCCAGGCCTCATGATCTCCTCATGCTCACGAAACCCCTCGGCACCGGTATCCTCAACACGGGCATAAAAGGAGACATGGTCGATGATGACGCGGCCAAGAAGCTCATAGAGGTGATGGCCACGCTGAATGATCGGGCAGCGGAGACAATGAGAGCCGTAGGCGTCCATGCGGCGACGGACGTGACGGGTTTCGGCCTTGCCGGCCATCTGTCGGAAATGCTCAAGGACTCCATCGGCGTACAGCTATTCCCCGAAAGCATCCCTTACTTCGAGGAAGCGGTCAGGCTGGCGGAATCGGGTTTTGTGCCCGGCGGGCTTTACAGGAATAGAGCGTTCTACGGAAAGTGCGTGGTCGGGACGGTGAGCGGATTTCTTACCGATATCCTTTTCGATCCCCAGACGTCCGGCGGCCTGCTCATCGCCATCGATCAGGATGATCTGAAAGCGTTTGAGCATGGGGCAGCCCAAAACAACACTACCTTTTGGGTGATCGGCGAATTTATCGCCGAACCGAAAGGAAAGATCCTGCTCTAGGTTCCTACCGCCACACCCTGCAACTTTCTTCCGCATAACATGCATACCTTTGGATTGATCGTGTCATGCTAAAGTTATCACAATGCTTTTTTTGTGTGCATACCTTTTCTTTATGTCCTTGATTGTCTCAAATAACAAAGTTTTTTCATTTCTATCCCTGATAAAAACTGACTGGAAGGTTGCACAATGCGCGAGCAGCCCCCATCCTTATACCTATGAGGCAAAATTTTGTCGTACCTGTTGTCGCCGGAGCGGTGCTGTTGTTTTTTTGTTCCGGTATCTCCGACGTCCCCGAGGAGAAAGTTGCAGAGGCATTGTTATCATTCCATTCCACCGTCCCGAACGCCTGCGACGAGAAAAGCGACTGCTATAAGATCGTAGGCAGCACGGTGGCCTACCTGAAGAACGAGAAGGTCACGCTCAGCGAGAGGAAAATGAAGAGCATTGCGATGCACATATATGACGAATCCCTGCGGTATCATATTGATTACCGGCTCATATTGGCCCTTATGAAAGTGGAGAGCAACTTCAAAAACGACGCGGTGTCCTGCAAAGGCGCCATGGGATTGCTCCAGATAAAGCCTTCCCTCGGCAGGACTGTGGCCAAAGACATAGGCATGGAATGGAAAGGTGATTCGCAGATCCATGATCCGGACAAGAACATAAGGATCGGGGTCCATCACCTGTCCTGTCTCATCAAGGATTTCGCGACCCTCTCCTCGGCGCTCCACGCATACAACGGGGGAGCCAGTAGGGCAAGGGCCGTAGCCGCACGAAAGGAACGCCCGACCATCCGCTTTGCGAGCGCAGTCATGAAGGAGTATTCAAAGACCCTTTCCTCCTGCCCTGTCCCCTAGGGGCATCTCCCCACCCTTGACTTTGTCCGGGGGGTCGGAATAAGCTCTTGCCCATGAAAGACCTGTCGCTGGGTATGTTTGATTCAGGCATCGGGGGCTTGACCGTGCTCAGGGAGGTAAGGAAGCTCTTACCCCATGAGCATATCATTTATCTCGGCGATACGGCACGGGTCCCTTACGGCAACAGATCAGCCGAAACCGTTACCCGCTATTCCCTGGAAAACACGCGATTTCTTTTGGAGAAGGGCATCAAGATGCTGATTGTTGCCTGCAATACCTCAAGCGCTATAGCCCTCACAGCCTTGAAGAGGAGACTCTCCATCCCCGTCGTCGGGGTGATCGAGCCGCCTGCGAGAGAAGCGGTGAAGAGGACTCGAAAGAAGCGGATAGGGGTGATAGGCACCAGGGCGACCATAGCGAGCCAGGCCTATGTGAAGGCCATAAGGAGACTCGACCCGTCGGTCGAGGTAATCTCTCAGGCATGCCCCCTTTTCGTGCCTGTGGTTGAAGAGGGGCTGGAGGGGGACGAGGTCGCCGGGCTCGTCGTGGAAAAATATCTGCGCGGGATGAAGGATTCGGCGATAGACGTGCTCGTCATGGGCTGTACCCATTATCCGATCCTGGAGCCGCGGATCCGTGAATTGCTCGGAGACGATGTCTACATCGTCAATTCAGGCAGAGAGACCGCGGCCGAGGTCCAAAAGATGCTTCAGGTGCATGGCTTCCATAAGGATTCAGGCAAGGGCGGGTCTGATTATTTTGTTACCGATGCGCCTGACAAGCTGTCCGACCTGGGGGGCCGCGTCCTCGGCGAGCCTCTCAAAAGGGTGAAGCTCGTCAGGCTCGATGCGCCGCAGCCTCCGTCCCCCACATGATCGCCGATGTCGCCCTCCCCCTGCCCATAGACAAAGTATTTTCCTACGCGGTTCCCGCGGTACTGGCCCCGTTTGCACGGCCATTCTTACGGGTCAGGGTCCCCTTTGGCACACGCTCGCTTGTCGGTTTCGTGCTGCGCCTTGACGATGGGGCTGAAGAGGGCCTGAAAGCCATCCATGAGCTCGTTGATTGTGCCCCGCTTATTGACGATACCTGTTTCGAGCTGTGCGACTGGGCATCGCGCTACTATGCGGCCCCCATCGGCGTCGCACTCAAATACGCGCTTTCCTTGACCACGAGAACGGATAAATACCGCGTGGTGAAAACCGCGGACCCGTCTCTCGTCCACCTGAACAATCTTACACTGAAAAAAGCCTGTGCCGTCACCGGCAGAATCCGGGTCCTCGAGTACCTCAACCGGTCGCTCATGGAGCTTGCCGACATCTTTACAGGGAAAAGGTTGGAAAGCGGAAAGCGGCCGGTGCGGGCAGACGCGTATCGGGCTACCTTGTTCCTCGGAGGGGTGAGAGAGCGCCTCGCGTACTACACCGCCCTCATTTCAGAGGAGCTTAGTCACGGCAGGAACGTGCTCATGCTGCTCCCCGATTACCAGGCAGCAGGCGCGTTTTTTTTCCGAAGGCTTGCGGAAAGCTTTCCCGGCGCAGTCTTCTGGTATGGCAGCTCACTACCGGAGAAAAAGAAGGCCGAGACCTATTTCAGGGCGAGGGCCGAGGGGGGACGCCTGATACTGGGGAATAAGAGCTGCGTCTTTCTCCCTCTTCTCGATAACGGCCTCATCATTATCGAAAGACCCGAAGAAGACGGATACCGCAACGAAGAGGCCTTCAGATTCAACGCGGTGCGCCTGGCCGTCAGGAGGGCCGAGATCGAAGGGGTCCGGGCCGTCCTCGGGAGCGCCGCCCCTCCCCTGGAGGTCCTGAAATGGGCCGCCGAGGGTGTGGTTGAGGTCGTGGAGGGCCGGCCCATTGAACACCCCCCCCTCTTATCGATGAGGGGTGATAAAACTGGGGGGCGCCACTCGTACGTGCCCGACGCAATGATATGCGCCATAAGGGAAGTCCTGGATCGATGCGGAACGGTCGTTATCCATACGCCGCGAAAGTCCTACGCGGCAAGCCTTTCCTGCGCCGAGTGCGGACGTATGCTCACGTGCCCGGCCTGCGGGGCAGCCGGCCTCAGCTACCGTAAGACAGTCGAGATGCTGGCCTGCAACAGGTGCAAGGGCCTCTTCCCTTATGAAGAGCGCTGTTCCCACTGCGGCTCCAATTCCATCATCTTCTTCGAGGTTGGAGCGGAATACCTGGAGGCGCGGATGAAGGAGGCTTTTCCCGACAAGATGGTATTCAGGGTTACGGGCGAGGCGGAGAGACTTACGGATCTCCGGTCACTGGAAAGCGGTACGGGGAATATCATCGTGGGAACCCACGTCCTCTCGAAGCTCTACGGGCTTGACACGAGCCTGCTCATACTCTATGGATGGGAAGACCTGCTCAGGATCGGCGGATACAGGGCAAGAGAGAAGATGTTTCAGACACTCACGAATCTCATCGACACCTTGGAGCCGCGAGAGCTTCTCCTCTACACCCGCGGAGAGGCCCTTGACCTGTCACCCTTTCTCACCCGCCGGCAATTCTATGACGACGAGCTGGCGCGGAGACGGGCTGCCGAATTTCCCCCTTATGTCCGGCTTGTTTCCATAAACGTCTTGAAGCGAAGCCGGCAGGCCGGCGAGAAGATCGTGGAAACGATTGAAAGGCTGACGCAGGACGCAAGGCTGGATCACCAGATGCTCGGCCCGATCCAGGTAAAGGGACGGTACGGCTGGAGGGTGGTCCTTAAAGGGGAAGGAGAAGCGTTCTCCGCGCTCCTTGCGTCCCTCTACCGGCTACCGGGTGTGCATATCGAAGCCGACCCCCTCAACGTCTGATACCCGCCACATTTTTCCTTTGCTTTTAGGCCCTGCGGGATTACAATGGAAGAGGCTTGATATGCGCATTCTGATCAACTGGTTCATCACGACCATCGCCATCCTCATTACCGCCTACTTTCTGCCCGGCGTCACCGTGCGCAGCTTTGGCGCAGCCCTCATTACCGCGTGCGTCCTCGGACTCATCAACGCCTTCATCAGGCCGATCCTCATACTGCTGACCCTCCCGCTCACGATCCTCACCCTCGGACTTTTCATCTTCGTCCTGAATGCCCTCCTCGTGCTATTGACGAGCGCCATAGTGCCCGGCTTCGAGGTGCGAAGCTTCGGGTGGGCACTACTCTTCAGCCTCGTGTTTTCCGTGGTCAGCTTCGTGCTCCATCGCATAGCCCCCGTCTGATACCAAGTCACTTATCTTTCTCCTTTCTCCTTCTTCTCTCTTCGTCGGGCCGGACGACGGCATGGAGGAAATACTCCCTCTGCGGCGCCCTGCTCGCCGTGTGACCTCCGACGTACGATAAGTACGCCTACGGTCTACACGGCTCACAGTGCATCCACATATGAAGCATTTCCTCCATGCCGTCGTCCACCCGATCCGGCATCGTATGGGCTATTATTTTGACGATGCCGGAATTAACGGAGCATAAAGTTTCCTTGCTTACGTGAGTTCCACCCGGGGCCTATGTGTATTAACCGTCCTCATAGTACTCTCGACATCCCGGACCCGATAAGCCCGCCCCGGCATGTCCTTAGCCGGGGGCATCCCGAAAAGCCTGGATTCCGACTTCCTCCGGAATGACGACATGACGGTTTATGGGGTGGAATTAGGCTCTGGGCTCTGGGGTCACTGGGCTCTGGGGTCAGGTCTTGGGCTCTGGGGTCAGGTCTTGAATTATAAGGTTTTGTTCACGATCTTGCTGACCGTAGTATAGTGGAGGTTCAAAACATCGGAGATCTCTTTCATCGAGTATCCGTGATCGAAAAAGGCGCTTCGGATCTCTTCGTTCCTTTTCTCTTTTGAGCAGGGCAAATTCGCAAAAAGCGCTGCGAGGGCCGGACGCGCTGCATGTCGTTGAATTCGCGGCACTTCGTCCAGACCCTGCCCTGTGTGTGCAGATTTTGCCTTTTCGATGAAATCCTTGCCTCCCAGAAAGACCTGCCCTTCCAACTCCTTCCAGACGCTTTCCGCCGTTATTCCCTTCTCGACAAAATCACGGTACAGCGCTTGGGCGTTTTTCTTCTTATCTGAGAATTGCCCGAGCACCCAGTCGGTCATGAGCCATGCGGGTGTTTCGGCTATTCCGACAAGACAGCGGTAGCTCGACCATTTCCATTCCTCGGCACAAGGCACCATGTGAGCGCGAACGGGGTTGAGGGCGATGTAACGGCAGAGTTCGAGTAAGTAGGCATCTTTATCGACGATGATCGCTTTGTACCTTCCTTGAAAAACATGTCCGGTCTTTTTATACTTCCAATTCCATTTCTGCGTGTACACTCCGTTCAGGTGGCGCATGCCTCGACAAAGATTGCCAGCAGGGGTTTCGATCAACAGGTGATAATGATTATCCATAAGGCAGTAGCTATGGCAGAGCCAGTGGAAACGCTCGACAGTCAAAGAAAGAAGCTGGAGAAAATATCTCCTGTCGTTATCGGTTCTGAAGATTCTGCTTCCGGCGTTGCCCCGGCTCGTGACATGATAAAGGGCACCGGGGTATTCAATGCGGAGAGGACGAGCCATAGGAAAAGTCTATAGCAGAAGAAGCTTATAATTCAAGACCTGACCCCGAGCATTCCCGGTGAGCACTTGTATCTCAGCGTAAGTGACGGTGATCTGATTGATTGGGTTTGTGATTTTGAAAGTTGCTGGGGAATTACTTTCGCTGTCATAGCCCCAGTCATACATAGTATTGAAAATCATAATGCCTTTCTGCGAATAATTCGTTAGGGAAGTATAGTCTTTCCATGTACTAGGCGTTGTATTGGAATGCTCCTACAGCGTTGCCATTACTTCCGGTTGAGTTCAACGTGTTCTCGGCGTAGGCCAGCAACAAGACCATGTTGATGGAAGCCTGAGAAAAACTATGACTCTCTCCGAAGTTCACGATGTTGGTCCATTCCTGCTGCTGGTTTGGGCTCAGGTTGTTGTAGGGCTGCAGTTGTGCCATCCTCTTATCCTCCTCTTTTTGGCCTTAGTAGCTGTCAGACTTGAGCGTCGGCGCGATAACGAACTTCCCTTTCCTGTCTATAAACCCGCATCCTCCGTACGATTCCTGATCGAAGCTGCTGCATATTTTTGCCACGCCGTCTTTCGTAAAAGGACCGCTGAAGCCGCCGGCGGTGTTTATCGGTAAGTCTATGACGGGTTTTCCGGTTTTGTCGATATATTGGACGTGGCTGTCTCCCTCCCCGGGCACAGCAGCCGCCAGCCCTTCGTGAAACTCCTCAGCTATCAAGAAACCAGAGGTATCGATTACCATTTTCCCCTGCCTATTAATAAACCCTTCTCGGTTATCAGTCTTGGCACAGAACAGCCCTTCGTCAAACTTCAGCACCGTTTTTCCGCAGGCGCCATCAATGCTTGGTTCAATGACGAACTTGCCAGTCTTGTCGATAAAGCCCCACTTCTTGCCGTCAGGACTGACAGCGGCAAGACCCTCGCTGAAAGACCCCTCTCCTTGAAACATCGGTTCAATCACGAACTTGCCAGTCTTGTCGATGAAGCCCCACTTCTTGCCGTCAGGACTGACGGCGGCAAGACCTTCGCTGAACTGAAAACCCGTATTGAAGTTCGGCGGAACAACCCTCCCCTTCTTGTCTACGTAGCCGGACTTGGTCTGGCCCCCGCCCGTACTCACGGTGAATTGAGCCATCCCGTCGTGAAAATCGGTTACGTCATCAAACGTCGGTGCAATGACCATTTTCCCATTGACGTCTATAAACCCCACCTTCCAGTTGTTGCCGGCCACCCGGGCAAGCCCGTCTCTGAAAGTAAAGGCGTCATTGTAAACAGGGGAGATGACCACCTTTCCTGCCCTGTCCATATAGCCCCACTTTCCATGGGGCCTGTCTTCTTTGAAGGGGCAGGGGAAGTAGCTGAAGTCTTCATCCGCGCCATGAATAACTCCGGACGCAAAAAAACTGAGTATAAAAGCAAGCGTGCAAAGACCCACTACGGCTCGGGCCCTTGAGGCCGTGCTTAGCCCCATGTTGTCGGGATTCAATGTTTGCGGCATGCTCTGTGCCATCTTTCGATTCTCCCTTTTTTTGGGTCTGCATCTCCACATCTCGATTCCTCCGTAGAAAGGGCGTATTCGTGAACGTAATCAGATTACAAACGGATTTTCTCACCATGTTTTTTTATCCTATCCTTGACCGCAACGCGGCGTCAACCCCCCAAATGGGGGGTAGTGATCAGAGGATATTGATAAAACCTCTCTCAATCGCTATCGCGACCGCCTGCGTAGTGTTTACCGCGTTCAGCTTCCTGAGGATGTTCTTCACGTGCCACTTCACTGTCTCATTTCCGACGTGCAAAATGACCGATATTTCCCACCTGCTCTTGCCGTCTCCGGCCCATTTCAAGATCTCTGTTTCTCTTGCGGAAAGGTTCCTTTGTGGCACCAATCCGGACCTCGCAGGGCACCACACGCGGGCCAGGCATAGATCGAGCACCGGCAGGGCATAGCTCAGAATGAGCCGGGTTCGGGGATGACATTCCATCGACCGCGCGGAAAGAGAGAAAAGCGACATCGTTGTGCCGTCGTGGCTTCGGAGTCCGCAGGAGTACCCCGCCTTAAGACCGAAGTCGTGTGAGAGGGAGATGAAATGCCGGGCGTCAGGATATTTTCGGTACGTATCATCCCAGTATTGCACCCGGGGATTAAGAAGATGCTCCCTGATGACCGGGTCGACCTTGTCGAACCTGTTTGAAATGTAAAGGTCAAGCCACTCGGGCGGGTAGCTCACGTTGACCATGTGGTATGAGTCTGTTGGAGAGCTGCTGTTGAACCGTGCAGCGAACGTAAATTCGTAGGGAATAAGACGACCGAGATCAACGATCAGGTCTCGTATCCCCTTCTCGCTCATAGAGGATAGGCTTGAATTGATGAGTTCGATGAGGTAGTGCAGGTCGTTCCTGGATACCAGCCGTTCGCCTATTTTCATAAGCCCCTTGCAGCAGAACGCTGTTAGCACCGCTGAAAAAAATTCCAATTATAAACTGTCTCAGAATAGTACGGTGGCGTCCGCCCCTCACTACGGACCGGCGTCCTCTCCATGGGTCCTATAAAATAGTATTTCGCATCGAAGCGAAAGTCCTGGTAGTCGAAATCAGGGGCTTTTCGCTCACGATAATAGGTTTCCCCCACCTTTCAGGACCCCGCTTCGTCGCATAGAGTCGGCGTCGGGAAGAAAACCTCTGCCTGCGGAAATCATATTTCTCACTCAGATTCCGCGCAGCACCCGCGTTATTGGGAACTCTGAAGAATGGCGCATTTTTCTTACCCTATCGAATTACGAAGTCCGATGTCAAGTCATTTTTTGTGGCTTGTTGCTGCAATATAATTATGTCACCCCTTAGCTGCAATATGAAAATGTCACCCCCGCCGATAACAAGGGGCACCGAGGGGAGGTGCTCCGGTGAGAAAAGGAGTGACGTTCATGACGGAAGAGGTAAGGCGGTACGGCGTGGTAGCGGCGGCATTGGACGGCAGGATGATGAACGGAGAGGCTGCGGCGGCGTTAGGCGTCTCCCTCCGCCAGCTAAAGAGGATCAAGGCTAAAGTGAAGAAGGAAGGACCTTCCGGAATTAAGCACGGCAACAGCGGGCGCCCTTCCTGCAGAGCTTTCCCTGCCGGGATGAAAGAGCGGGCGATGAAGCTCGCCAATGAGAAGTATTTCGACTTCAACTTCTCCCACCTCTCGGAGATGCTGGAAGAGCAGGAAGGGATAAAGATCAACCGCGAGACCTTGCGGCAATGGCTTCGTCCTGAAGGGTTCGGAGGAAAGGTCCGGAAGCAGCGCAGACATAGGAAGAGAAGAAAACGATCGGAGAAGGAAGGCCATATGCTCTTTTTGGACGGCTCTCCCCATGCGTGGTTCGGGGAGGAAAAGACAACGCTCCTTCTGTCTACGGACGACTCGACGGGGAAGCCTCTTTATGGGCTGTTTCGAAAGGAAGAAGACCTGGAGGGCTGTTTTGGCGTATGCAAAGAGGTCTTTGCCCGTTTCGGCCGGCCCTCGGTCTTCTATCTCGATCGGGCCTCCCAGTTTAAAACCACCCGGCATAAGAGCGATTCTGTCGAGCCTACCCAGTTCCAGAGAGCCATGAGCGAGCTGGGGATACGGCTCATCTTTGCCCATTCTGCTCAAGCCAGAGGAAGAGGCGAGAGGATCAACAGGACCTTCCAGGACAGGCTTGTCGCTGAGCTTCGGCTTAAGAATATCGCCGACCGCGAAGGGGCGACGAAGTATCTGAACGAAACCTTCATCCCCAAGTACGCTCGGCTCTTCGGCGTTGCCCCGGAAGACCCGAAGCCTGCATGGAGACCGCTTCCTCAAGACGCGGACATGCGGAACATCCTTTGTAAGCGATATGAGGCAAAGGTCAATTACGACAACACGATCTCGGTCGACGGACAGGCGATCCAACTGTTCCCGACAAAGACGAGGCTGAGCTTTGCCAAGGCTTCCGTTACGGCGAATCATTGGCTCGACGGAAGCTGGCATGTCTTTCATCATACGGCGGGAGAGGTTCCCTGCAAGCCTATCGAAGGACGCGTCCGGCCGGGGTCCTACATGCGCCCAGGGCCGGCGAGCGAAGCGAGAGCGTCTCTATGAAAAGGGCCAAGGGGGGGTGACATATTCACGTTGCAAAAAGGGTGACATTTTTATGTTGCAATAACAGTCATTTTTTGTGGCTTTTTAGTCTTTTTCATGATAATTTGTCGCCATTATGAATATACTTTTTTTGAATGCCTAATAATGTCCACAAGATATGCTTTTATTGAGTCGTAGATATTTTCCCGGCGCTTCGTTTATCGTAGCCGGAGGCATGGTCCACATGATCCGTCGAGGCCTGGTTGCCGGCCTCTTGTTTGCATTCCTGTCTGCAATAGGGTCGCACGCGGCAGAGGACGTGCCCGATCCTACGACTCTTCCCGAGGCCCCGCTCTACGAGCGCGTTCTCAACGTCCCCGGCGACCCGGAACGCCCGGCCGCCCTCCAGGTCACCCTGTATACCCCCAATGGTGCCGGTCCGTTTCCCCTGGCAGTGATGAATCACGGGGCTTCAGGGGACAAACCACCTAGTGTACTGTCTCAGTAATATATTTACAATAGCCTTTGCTTGTGCTATACTTGGTGCATGTGGAAACCAGCCAATAAGCTCATGATGACGGAAGAACAGCAAAGAACATTGGAAGCTTGGATTCGTGCGAAAAAGACGCCTCAAAGAGTAGTCCTCCGTTCCCGTATTTGCCTGCTTGCCGCAAGGGGTCTCTCGCATAACGCCATCGCTAAGGAATTGGACGCCTCTCGCCCCACGGTTCTGTTGTGGACAAACCGATTTAGAGCGAAAGGCATTTCAGGATTGGCTGAAGATGCTCCTCATGGTCCCAGTTCAAGGCAACTCGATCCGAAAAAGGTTGATGCCATCGTGGAAGCTACCCTCCATACAACGCCTGCCGATTCAACCCACTGGTCGACGAGAACTATGGCAAAGGCTCATGGCGTCAGCCATGCGACCGTGCAACGCATCTGGGACGCCCATGGCTTGCAGCCGCACCGCGTGGAGACCTTCAAGTTATCCAAAGACAAGCGATTCGTGGAAAAACTGACGGATGTTGTAGGCGTCTATCTGAATCCGCCCGACAAGGCGGTGGTGCTATGCGTCGATGAAAAGACCCAGGTGCAGGCGCTCGATAGGACGCAACCGGGTCTGCCTATGAAGAAAGGGCGCTGCGGAACAATGACGCACGATTACCGACGCAACGGTACTACCTGTCTTTTTGCTGCGATGAACCTGTTGGAAGGAAAAGTTATCGGCTCCTGTTATCCCCGGCACAGGAACACGGAATTCCTAAAGTTTCTCCGCAAGATCAACCGGGAAGTGCCCCAGAAATTGGCAATTCACTTGATCCTGGATAATTATGGAACGCACGGCCACCCAAATGTGAAAATGTGGCTTGAAAAGCATCCTCGCTTTGCCCTTCACTTCACACCCACAAGCTCATCCTGGTTGAATCTGGTAGAACGTTGGTTTGGAGAAATCACACGGAAAAGAATCCGTCGGGGAGTATTCAAAAGCGTGCCGGAACTGGTAGCCGCCATCGAAGAGTACATCCGGCTCTACAACGAGAACCCCAAGCCTTTTGTTTGGACGAAGAAAGCGGAAGATATCGTCAAGAAGGTGGCCCGTTGTAAAGCCGTTACTGAGACAGTACACTAGATTCAATCCACGATACCGCTTCACGTTCTCCGCCTATTATTTTCTTTCCCGTGGATACGCGGTTGCCTTGCCCATGATGCGGGGTTTCGCCGGGTCAGGCGGGAGTTTTGAGCGTCACGGTTGTGATTTAGAAACGGCCGGCATAAACAACGCCAGAGACATCAGGGCTATAATCATCTACATGAGCGCTCAGCCCTACATCGATGGAGGTCGCGTTGTCGTGGCGGGTCAGAGCTTTGGCGGTTGGAACACGCTTGCTTTCGGCACGCTCAACCATCCCGGAGTCAAAGGCCTGGTGAATTTTGCGGGCGGGATGAAACCGTCAGATTGCAGAAGACCCGAAACTAGCATGGCGGCTGCTGCCGGAACCTACGGGGCTCGCACCAACCTGCGTTCGATTTGGTTTTACGGAGATAATGACAAGATTTTTTCACCGTCGACCTGGCGCGCCATGTATGATCGCTATACGGCTGCAGGGGGGAAGGCCGAACTAGTCGCTTACGGTAATTTCAAGCAGGATTCACATAACATGCTTGGTTCTCCTGAGGGGTTAGCGATCTGGGTGCCAAGGGTGGATGCCTTCCTGGACAAGGTGGGTTTACCGAGCAAACCTGTTTACCCGGAGTACCTACCCGCTGCCTTTCCTCCGCCGACACACTATGCCGGAATCGATGACATCAATGCCATTCCCTATGTTAAAGATCAGGGGCGACAGCTTTATCAGGAATTCCTGACGAAACCCATGCCGCGGGTGTTTGTTGTTGGGCCGAGTGGCGTTGCGTGCATAGCTAGCGGTGGATACGACCCCCTCCGCAGGGCATTAGGCGTTTGCCGAAAACAATCCAGGAGTTGTGAGCCTTATGCCGTGAACGATTATGTCGTATGGGTCCATCCGACACCTGCTCCGCCGCCTACTCATTTTGCTTCGCTTGAGGACCGAACGGCTGTACCGTATATAAACGATGAAGGCCGACGAAATTACCAGAAGTTTCTGACAGTTAGAAAACCCCGTGCTTTTGTCATCGCCCCTGACGGGGCCTGGAGCCTATCTTCCCGAGGAGATGACCCCCTCGTGAGGGCGATGGAGACGTGCAGTAAGACTCATCAGGGGTGTCGATTTTACGCAATCGATGATGACGTTGTCTGGACTGAAGAATGACGTGGCAGGCGGCCATAAAAGCCAGGGTCGGCAGGGAAAGCGGAGCGGCATGTCCGGTGGAAGTGGCGGCAGGACTATCTTTGTCGCGGAACGGGGTCCCCCGATATCACAACTGCACGAGGTCTATGGGCGTTTTCGTTACCCGTTCGAGTCGCTCTTTTCGGGTGATAAAATCGACTTCTATGCCTACCACGCCCTTTCCCGGAAAGACGAACTTCGGCTCATAGGCGAAGACCACGCCCTCCCTGAGGACCATGCTGTGGCGCGCGGTAATGACCGGCAACTCGTTGATCTCCAGACCGAGCCCGTGGCCGATGAAGGAGACCTGACCGGCGCCGAAGCCCATGAAATGCGCCTCCAGGCCCGCCCTTCGCACTTTCTCGAAGGCCCTGACAAATATTTCGGTGCAGTTTACCCCTTCTTTTCCGAAAATCTCCGCATCCTCTATGATCTCCCGGGCTACCTCGTAGGGCTTGAGAAATGTCTCGTCGAGTCGCCCGACCACGTAGGACCTGGTCTCGTCGGTAATATAGCCGTTGTACCCACCGCCATAATCGACGAGTACCGGGATGCCCCTCCCGACCGTCTTCGTCGAAGAACCCTGCGCAATGGCAGCGCTCACCCCGAAGCCCGAGACAGGGACGTCGGCGGCGGAGGCGATTGTCCCTGTAGAGCCGGACGTCACATAGAGGTTCATCATTTCCTGGTTGAAGCCCCTCATCCGTAAGAAGCCCTGGTGGCCCTGCTGCCTGCCTACGGCCACCAGCGCCGCATCGATGTCCACTTCCCTCGCGCCCTCCCTGATGACCGTGGGCGCGTGGGCGAACACCGCGTCACAGATGGCGGCCGATTTCCGCACCTGTTCCAGCTCGAAAGGACTTTTCACGATCCTGAGCGCCTTGATAAGACCGGCGATATCGGTAAACGCGTCGAAGCCGATGATGCTCGCGAACCGTTGAAAGACGGTGACGGGGACGACATCGAGCTCCATGCCGCCCTTGCCCTTGAGGATGCCCTTTTCCCTGAGCACGCCCCCTATCTCCCTGTCGGTCTTCACCTCTATGACCGGAAGGGGCGACTCCATCCGTGCCCGTTCGACGCTCCTCTGCACAAAATAAAGGGGGTCCTTATCAGGGGTAATGACGAGGGTAGCCTTCTGGGTCGAGCCGGTAAAGTAAAAAAGGTCGACGTGCTGCATGATCACGCAGAACGCGATCCCCGAGCGCGCCATCAGGTCCCTGAGCGCGGCAATTCTCGCGGTTATCTCTTCCGCCGGCGTGGGATTATCTACTCTTAGCTGCGGCGACATGTGCCATAACCCTTTCCAGGACCTCTTCTTTCGGGACCCTGACGGGTTCCTTGTCGGTGCGCGTCTTGATATCCACCTTCCCTTCTTTCAGGCCCCTCTCGCCGATTGTCACGCGCAAAGGGACGCCGATAAGATCGCAGTCTTTGAACTTGACGCCGGGCCTCTCGTCCCTGTCGTCGAGGATCGTCTCGACCCCTTTATCGAGAAGCGCCCTGTAGAGGGTGCCCGCTATTTCCATGCTTTCGGCATGGGAGGTGTTGACGGGCAGGACTTCCACTTCGAAGGGGGCGATGGCAAAAGGAAGGGCCATGCCGTTCTCGTCATGGTTTTGCTCGATCGCGGCCGCAACGGTCCTGCCTACCCCTATGCCGTAGCAACCCATCACCATCAGCCGGTCCCGTGCCTCGGAGTCGAGGAAGGTGGCGTTCATGGCCTCGCTGTATTTGGTCCCCAGCTTGAATATGTGGCCTACTTCGATCCCCCGCGTTGCGGTGAGCCGGCCGCTGCAGCGCGGACAGGCGTCGCCGGCACGTGCGACCTTCAGGTCATAATAGCCCTCGGCCTTGAAATCACCAGTATTGACACCGGTTATGTGCACGTCCTTCTCGTTTCCGCCGACGACGAAGTCCTCCATGGCGAGCAAGTCAACGTCCGCATAAAGCGGGATATCGAGACCTATGGGCCCGGAGAAGCCCAAGGGGCCGCCCGTAGCCTGCTCGATGGTGGCCTCATCGGCAAGCTCCACAAATTTGAAGGCCAGGGTGTTTTTCAGTTTTACCGGGTTTACTTCCCTGTCCCCGGCCACGAGCACGCCGACAGTTCCCCTGTCCGTGGTGAAGATCAGCGTTTTCACGAGCTTATGGGGAGCTATGCCAAGGAAGCCCGCCACTTCCTCCGCGCGTCGTTTGCCCGGCGTCGCGACGCGCGTGTACGATCCAGCCATCTTATCAGCCGGGATAGCCGCACATCCGACCTCTGCCCGCTCCAGGTTCGCCCCATAGCCGCACGCCTCGCAGGAGATAATCACATCCTCGCCGGTATCGGCGAGGACCATGAATTCATGTGAAAACTTCCCGCCTATCTCGCCCGTATCCGCCTCGACTGCCCTGAACCTGAGACCGCATCTTTTGAAGATGTGTGTATATGCGTCGAACATTGCCGCGTAGCTTTTTTCGGCCCCCTGCTCATCCACATCGAAGCTGTAGGCGTCCTTCATGATGAACTCCCTCGACCGCATCACGCCGAACCTGGGCCTGATCTCGTCGCGGAATTTTGTCTGTATCTGGTAGAGGATCAGGGGCAGTTCCCGGTAGGAGCGCACCTCCTTTCTGACGAGGTCCGTGATGACCTCTTCGTGGGTGGGGGCGAGACACAGCTCCCTGTCGTTCCGGTCCTTGAAACGGAGCAGCTCCTTGCCGTACAGGTCCCACCGTCCGCTCTCGACCCACAACTCCTTCGGCTGAACGGAAGGCATCAGGATCTCCTGGGCATCTTTCCTGTCCATCTCTTCCCTGATGATCTGCTCCACCTTCCTTAAGGACCTCAGACCAAGGGGGAGCCACGTATAAATGCCTGAAGAGAGTCTTTTTATGAAGCCTGCCCGGAGCATCAGCCGGTGGCTGACCACCTCTGCCTCCTTCGGCTCCTCCTTCATGGTAGGAATAAACATCCGCGAAAATAACATCGTTACCCCCAGTCTTTCTCCGGGTGCGCCTTATTACTTTTCCACGCTATAGCTTTTGGCCACCCATGTATACGCCCAACCCTTGTCTCGTGCTGTAATGTAACAAAAAAATGCCCCTATTGTCACTAGCGTCCCGAAAGCCCCCCTCCCCTCCCTTGTCGATTGCTTAGGGCTATTGACAGAGTTAAGGTGAATCCGTAAACTGGAAGGCACGCTAAAGAGACGGCGGTCAGCCCGCGGCACGCGTACGCATTCGCAAGACCGACGAGGAGTCAACAAAGATGGTGCGAAGAAAGCGCCTTGGTATCAGCCGGTGAAGTTTCAGCGGGAAATTAAGGAGGTCTGAAAAAGGTGGCTTGTTTTATGTGCAGACGGTCGAATGCGGAAACCTTCAGGAAGCGAATGAAGAAGTTCACGGCGAAGGAGATTGAGCCCTTCGTCACGGTGACACATCGCGCCGGCGCGTTGAACCGGGGCGTACTTGTCGCGGTTCTCGGTGTGGCGCTGCAGAAGGCTGACAGTAGATGGGAAACACATGAGTTGTCCGATGAGATCGATGGAGACTCCACACTGCGCCGGTGGCCGGTGACCGGTGAGCACGTGAGGGACAAAGCCGTCACTGAAATGAAAAGGCGACTCCTTGATGCATTAAACAGGTTGAGAGAGCATTATGAGCGGGTGTATGTGTACCCGAGGATGTGACTAGGGTTCGTTGCTTCTACACTCGTTGACCGGCCCTTTCGATTTCGCAGAGCAGCGCCTTGAAGACGGGAAATCCGGAGATCGGGTCTCGATTGCAAGAGTGTGCCGGAAGATGGTTACTCGATGTTTTCTTCCTGCTCAAGGACGCTGCGAATCGCCTGCGCCATTTCTTTCTTCGCCGCAGGCTTCATCAGGAATTCCCGGATACCAGCCTCTTTTGCCCTCACCGGCGACACCGTTTCGCTGTATCCGGTGCAAAGGATGATCGGCATATCCGGATCCACCGCCAGGACTTCCTTCGCGAGGGCAATTCCGGTCATATCCGGCATGGTTTGATCGGTAATGATAAGATCGAAGCTGTCCGGATTCCCGGTGAAAACTTTCAACGCCTCAGAGCTGTCGGTTAAGGCAGTCACGCGGTAGCCCATTCGCTCAAGCATTGTCTTTGTCATCCGCACAACAGCCGGTTCATCATCGACAAAGAGTACATGTTCCCTTCGCGGACAGGGAGAAGCTTCTTCTTGTTCGTCAATGGTTGCACGAGCATCTGATTCCGGAAGGAAGACCGTAAATGTCGAACCCAGGCCGGCCGCGCTTTCCACCTCGATCATGCCGTGGTAACTCTGCACAATCCCGTAGACCACGGAAAGCCCCATGCCCGTACCCTGACCTTGCCCTTTTGTCGTAAAGAAAGGTTCAAAAATCCGTCTTTGCACGTCGGGGGCGATGCCGCTGCCCGTATCCCTTACTGTCAGCTTCACATAGCAGCCCGGCCTCATGTTTTTATCCGGGAGCGAGTCAGAGCCGAGGGTGATCGATGAAAGCCCGATGGTAAGTATTCCCCCGGCTTCCCGCATGGCATAGGCGGCGTTGTTCGCAAGGTTGACCACCACCTGCCGGACCAGGGACGGGTCGGCAAATATGGTATCCGACTTCGTCCGGAGCTTCAGGTCCATTTGAATCGTGCGTGGAAGCGATGCCCTGAGCAGCTTATAGGTCTCCCTCAAAAGCGGCACCATCTTCAGCGCTCTTTCCTGCCCCCCGTTCCTTCTGCTGAAGGTCAGTATCTGCCGTACCAGGTCCCGTGATCGCTCCGACGCTTTCAGTATTTGGTTAAGGTGCTCGCGACGCCCCTCTTCAACAAGGTCATCAAGAGCAAGTTCCGCATTGCCCATGATAACCGCAAGCATGTTGTTGAATTCGTGGGCAATGCCGCCTGCGAGTGTACGGATAGCTTCCATTGTATGGGCCTGACGGAGCTGTTCCTCGGTATGCTTGCTCTCCTCGATCTCTGCCTGAAGGTCATCATAGGCTTCACTGAGCATCGCCGTCCTTTCCTCTACGAGGAGTTCAAGCGCATCCCTGTGCTTTCCGAGTTCCTCCCCGGCTTTTTTGCGCTCGGTGATATCACGCATCGTTCCTACGGCAGCGATTGCCTTTCCTTCGGCTCTCAGAATCGGCGACGCATGGACACCCGCTAATGCCGGGGCGCCGTCGCCTCGTTCAATCACCATCCCTTTGCCCTCGACAACCTCTCTTTCTGTAACAGATCGAAGCAGGGGGTATTGTTCGGAGGGTAGAGAGCTGCCGTCGGGATTGAGAAGTTTCCCTTCGGCATATCCCTTTTCGCTTTGCGAGTACCGGACCTGATGCCTGAAGAGTCGTTCACAGGCCTCTTTCCCGAAAACAAGATTTCCCCCCGGTACTTCAGCAAGGACCACAGCAATAGGCATTTGCTGGAGACCCGCCTGAAGATGCGGCCGCTCCCCTGCCAGCGCCTTCTCCATCCGCGCGCGCTTGGCAATCTCGGCTTGCGCATAGGCAGTGCGCTCCGCTGTGAGCTTCTTAGCCGTTTTCCGAAATTCGTTGATTTCATGGGAGGATCTGTGCTTGGCCATGCACCCGCTCTCCTTAATATTTGGTGAAGTTTTCGCTATGCTCTCCTGCGCCCCATCCCGTCAAGCCGCTTCTACCGTGGCAGCAGTGGCTTAAGAGTTCAACGCCACCGCGATCACGCAAACCGCCCTTTCACATAGATGGCCGAAGTTCACTCAACCTCAGGTTTTCTGTCAGATTCCTCGATACTTTCGCCTGCATTTGCCTGATGCTTTCTCTTGACGTGTTGAAGCGTTCACCGATCTCCCTTAGCGTTACCGGATTCTCCGCCATGATGCGATTTTCGAGGATAAAACACTCTTTCACGTTGAGCCGCTTCTTGAAGTCAGCGAGCTTTTTGTGCAGCATTTCCGTGTAGTCTTTTTCGATCAATGCCCCCTCTATGTCCTCGCCGCTTCCTATCGTATCCATGAGCGAGTCCCCATCTCCATGTTGGGATGCTTCCAGGGAAACATCTCCGTGGTACAGGCGCTGCTCCATATCTTCTATGTCTACGGTGCTGACCTGAAGGTTCTCGGCAAGGACTTCCGCGACAGGGACGATTCCCGATCTCTCCAGTTTCCTTTTTTCCCGGTTCAGGCTGTAGAAGAGCTTCCTCTGAGTGTCCTTGGTACCAATCTTCACCATGCTCCACGAGTCCATCAGGTATTTCAGCATGTAGGCGCGTATCCAGAAGGATGCGTAGGTTGAGAACCTCGTCCCCCTATCAGGATCGTATTTCCTGACGGAACGCACCAATCCTATGTTCCCTTCCTGTATGAGGTCGAGGATGTCGAGGTGGCTGCGGTAATCAAGGGCTATCTTGACCACAAGCCTGAGATTCGCGAGGACCATCCTGTGCTCGGCGTCTTTGTCCCCTTCCGTTCGTATGCGTTCTGCCATTTCCCGTTCTTCTTCCTTTGTCATGAGGGGGTGCTTCGACACCTCATGAAGGTACGCGTTGAAGGGATCGCGAACTTCCGAGGTCTCGGATTCGTTATCGGACTGGAGTAAGTCCTCTGTGTGAAGGAACGTCATGTAGTGCCTCCTTACGGTACAACATTGGAATACGCCGTGTCTTAAGGTATGGCAAGGTAATTACAAGAATCGTGCCCAGCCGTGCCTTACAGTCTCCATCCCCTCAAACCTACGTTCGGCGCGCCTTTTTCATTTGATGGGCAGAATTGTGAAATGCTTCCTGAAGGGTTTCTTGTCTTGAATGCAGGACTAGGTCCTTAATAAAAGACTGAAGGCACATGTCCCACCCGGGGAAAAAGTTGCCGGAAATAATTTCTTTCACACAGGAGACACTTCCTTGACACGGGTAATACAGGGTATTAGCTTTGAATAAAGTGTAAAAAGCCAAACCATCCGCGAGGGTGGGACGGAAAGCCAACGGATCTCAGTTAAGTCATCCCGCCGTTCATCAGTAAGAAAGCCGGGCCGCCAGACATACGAGCGTGAGAGTAATAAAAATGTGAGGTAACTATGGCTCCTAAAGGCAGTGGCAAGGCGCGCAGCTTAATGGCAGTTTTCCTCTGCACGCTCGTATGGATGTGTGGTTCCTCTATTTCCGAAGGCGCCGCGCCGAAGGAGGCGACAATGAGTCCACCTCGAGAAGAAGTGGGCCGGGAAACCCGGGGCGTCATCCATAACGGGGCCCTCTTTGAGACGGTCGCGGACCGGGTCTGGAAGATACCGGCCCTAGGGGACAAAGCCGGCACCGTCGTCGATCTTGCCCTGCGCATCACCAACCGGACAGAGACCCCCTTACGTTTTAACAGATTCGATACCCTTCGTCTCGCCTTATTTACCCCTGATGGTAAGGCACTCCCCTTCCTGGGCGGCCGGAATGCGGTGCGATCCGGGGAAGGAGTGTCGCCGCCCCTCCTCCCGGGGCAGACCCTCGTCATTTCCCGCCAGGGGAGACTAACCCGGCTCAAGGACGGAGGACTTCGTCTCATCGGCTCCGAAGAGTCCGGCGGGATCTGGTATTTCGACGGACTAGGTCCGGGAAGGTACAAGGTACAATTCATTTACGGGAACGACAAATCCAGGATCGGGGACCTGGATGCGTTCTGGGTCGGGGAAGTCACCACCCCTGCCGTGGAGGTCGAGCTGAGATGACCGGGAACGTCGGCCAGGCCCGTCCTCCTCCCGCCCGCATGCGCGCCGGGTATGCGTCCTTTATCTCAACCGGAAGAGAGAAAAAATCACAGCAGGAGGTATCCATGAAACATTATGTGAAAAGTCTTGTGGCAGTGCTCTTCCTTGTCTTTGTCATCCCGGCGTACGCTGGGCCTTCCCCACTTACACTGAACTATCCGGGAGCGCCCTTCGCGGTCCCCTTTGCCGCAGGGACGCCTATGACTGCCGGCGTCTACACTCCGACCGTGAATTATATGGTCGGTGGAAACCCGTGGGTCAATGCAACCAACCCGGTCACTCCTACCTATCTGAATGGCATTTCGGCCGCCGACTTCTCTATACTCACGGCAGCGTTTCCGGGCTCGGCCGGGTATAAATACCAGTCGAGCACGCTGGCCCCCAACAGCCTCTCCGTGCAGACTTACGCCGCTCTGGGGTCGGCTACTTCGGTGGGCTGCGATTTCTATGTCACCTATACGCCTAACGGTAACGATCCAACGACAAATGTGCACTGGATACAGATAATCGATGATAACTACAACATTACCAATAATCCCGGCTACGGTAATAAAGAAAACAGAGTGGATAACCCCTACAGCCCGGGCGGCCGTTCGCCCTACTACGATGACGGCGGGGCCGCGACCAGCACAGCCTTCTATGATGTCCCCACCCGAAACAACCCCGGCCAGAAGGACACCTGGATGGCGGACCTCTACCTGGTTTCGGGGCCGGCCGCAGGTACCCCGGGGAACATAATCATCTACGGCGGCATTCAGTGGGGATGGAACAACTATCCGAAGAACGGAGCGCCCGCTCCGATCCCCCTGCCGTCCGCTTTGCTCCTCTTTGCTCCCGCTTTGGCGGGGATCGGCGTCTTCAGGAGAAGGTTCAAGAACTAGCCGTCGTCCACCCAACATCTCGGACAGGGTCGGCTAATGGCCCTGTCCTTTCTGTATTCCCCGGTTTCACGATTGCCATTTCAACTATGGGATTAAAAGAAAAACTTAAGGGTAATGATTAAGGAAGAACTGCCTTGCGGAGTTATTGACAGTTACGGCTCACCACGATAAAATACATGGAGGAAACTTCATTGACGCTTCATTCCCTTCGTGAAAAAGAGAAGGCTGAATTTCGTTGCCTTCGTTTGGTTTTGGCCGTGCTAGTTGACAAAACATCACGCGACGCCCACAATAGATAGGTAGCTCGGGCAGCGCGGTAGAAGGCAACCGGCGGCGTTAAAGGTATTTTCTGACATGCACACCCTACTTCTCAATCCGCCCTCATTCAAGGGCTTCGACGGTAGTGCGGGCTCACGCTACCAGGCATGCCGGGAGGTCCGCTCGTTCTGGTATCCGACCTGGCTCGCCTATCCGACGGGCATGATCAAAGGAGCGAGGCTGCTCGACGCCTCGGCCGAGGGCATAACGCGGGAAGAGGTTATCCGCGAGGCGGGCAGTTACGAGCTTGTCATAATACACACAGGCACACCGACTTTCGACAATGATGCAGCACTGGCGGTCAGCCTCAAGGAGGCGCATCCTCACCTCGTGATCGGCATGGTCGGCCCTCATGTGACCGTCTCCCCTGAAGAGAGTCTCACGGCGTCGTCAGGTGTCGACTTTGTCGCAATCGGTGAGTTCGACGATACGGTCGTTGAGATATCGGAGGGCCGATCGCTTGATAAGGTGAAGGGGGTTCTGTTTCGTTCGAATGGATCTATCCACCGGACCCCGCCGAGACCCCTCATCCCGGACCTTGATCGCCTTCCTTTTGTGACAGCCGTCTATGCCAGGGACCTGCGCGCGGAAAATTATTTCATCGGCTACCTGAAACACCCCTATGTCTCGCTCTACGCCGGGCGTGGATGCCGGGGTCGCTGTACCTATTGTCTATGGCCGCAGACCATAGGGGGAGGCACATACCGGGTACGAAGCCCGAACAATATCTGCGAGGAGATCTCCTGCGCAAAAGCGCTCTTTCCCCGGGTGAAGGAGTTTTTTTTTGATGACGACACCTTTACCGACCATCCGCAATTGGAGGAGATCGGGCGGAAGATCGGGCGCCTCGGCGTCACCTGGTCGTGCAACGCCAGGGCCAACGTGCCGGAAAGAACGCTGGAGATGCTCAAGGACAACGGGTTGCGACTGCTCGTGGTGGGCTTTGAATCGGGCAACCAGCAGATACTGAACAACATCAGGAAGGGGATCAGCCTCGAAGGGGCGCGCAGGTTTTCACAGGCAGCTAAAAATGCGGGCGTGCTCATTCACGGCACCTTCATACTCGGCCTGCCGGGAGAAACGCGGGAGACCATGGAAGAGACCATGCGGTTCAGCCGTGAGATCGACCCTTACAGCATGCAGGTTTCTCTTGCCGCTCCTTATCCGGGAACAGTGCTTTATGAGCAGGCAAAGCGCGAAGGATGGCTCGTCGGAGAGGGAGGCGGGCTCGTGCGGGAAGGCATCCAGAATTCGGTCATGGCGTATCCATGGCTCTCAAAAGAGGAGATATTCGCCGCGGTCGAGGTCTTCTACCGGCGCTTCTATCTCAGGCCCGCCCCGATCTTGAGGATTTTGAAGGAGATGCTCAAAGACAGGAGGGAATTCTCCCGGCGGATCAGGGAGGGGAGGGAATTCTTTTCCTTCATGGCAAAGCGAAAGGCGGCGGCGTGATGGCAAAAGCGTCTTCGTCGTCACAGGAGAGCAGGTACCTCGTCGTTGGGGCTGATGATTTAGGTCGCTCCCCGTCGGTCAACAGGGCCGTCGCCATAGCCTGTGACTGGGGTGTACTCACCGCTGCAAGCATCGTCGCGGGGGGAGATGCCTTTGCGGAGGCAGTCGATCTCACCGGGAGATACGCGAAACTCTCGGTAGGACTCCACGTCATGCTTTCTGACGGGCGCCCGGTTCTCTCACCCGCCGACATTCCGGGCCTCGTCGACAAAACGGGCTGTTTCGAGAAAAGTCCGATGCGGGCCGGCCTTACCTATTGGAGGTTGAGAAAGCACCTCGCCGGCCAGATAGAGGCCGAGGTAAAAGCACAGTTCGACAAGGTGGAAAAGGCCGGTATTCACCTTACTCACGTCGACTGCCATCACCATCTCCATATGCACCCGCTCCTGTTCGACATTATCGCAGGGGAAGCAGCCCGGAGGGGTGTCGCCTGGATAAGGATACCCCGCGAGCCCTTATCCCTCGTGCTCGGCCTCCATGCGCCGCTTTTGGACGTGAAGGCCTTTTCCACGCGGCTGGTTTTCGGACTTCTCGCCGGCAGAAATTTGCAGGTAGCCCACAGACATGGACTGCGGACCGTGAACAACGTGTACGGGCTTTCCGGAACCGGGAGAATAGATGAAAAGTACCTTCTCGCCCTCCTGCCCTATGTAAAGGGTGCGGCAAGTGAGATATACCTCCATCCGGATTTGGGTTCGTCACAGGGCCGGGAGGAAATGAAAGGGGTCACTTCAAAGTTGGTGCGGGATCGTCTTAAAGCCTTGGGTCTTCAACTCGTTGGTTTCAGAGAGCTTTCGGGGCAGTCGCCGCATTGTAAAGAGGATTCTCTTGCACATGCTCATTGATAACCTTCGCCTCTTGTCCACCGAAGCTGAAGCAGGACAGGAGCCCGAGTACTACCTGGATCTGGCTGACCGGGTGTCGGAAGCCATCGAGCGGAGTCACGACTACTTCATCCATTGCCAGCATCCGGATGGCAACTGGTGGTTCGAGCTGGAATCGAATGTGACGATCACCGCGGAATACCTCATGCTCCTCTTTTTTGCGGGCATCGAAGACAAGAAGAAAAGCGCAAAGATTGCGAACCATATCCTGAAACAGCAGAGGCCCGACGGCACATGGGCAATATACAAGGGCGGCCAGGGGGACCTCAGCACCAGCGTAGAGGCATATTTTGCCTTGAAGCTCGCAGGATATCAAGCGGAGGACCCCCGTCTCGAGGCGGCCCGGCGGTCTATCATCGCGAGCGGCGGCCCGGGGGAGACCAGGTTTTTCACGAAGATATTCCTTGCCCTCTTCGGCCAGTACGACTGGAAGGCTATCCCTTCCGTCCCCGTGGAAATCGTGCTCCTGCCTCCCTGGTTCCCTCTCAACATCTACAATTTTTCAAGTTGGGCAAGGGCCACCTTTGTGCCGCTCTCGGTCGTGCTCGACGCGAAACCCGTCAAGGCTATTCCTGAGAGCCACGGGGTGCGGGAACTCTCGGGCCGCGACCCTGCCGACAAATCGTCCAAGAGGGGCAAGAAGAGCCTCTCATGGAAGCGGTTCTTCGCGCAACTCGACAGATTGGTGAAAGCAACGGAGGAAAGCCGTGTGCGGTCGTTCAGAAAGAAGGGTCTGGAACGGGCCCTGCGCTGGATCCGGGACCATCAGGAAGAGACCGGCGATTGGGGAGGGATACAGCCGGCCATGGTCAACTCCATTCTTGCCCTCCTCGTTCAGGGTCACGACGTCTCATACGGGCCGGTGCGGAAAGGTTTTGAAGCGCTGGACAGATGCACCGTGGAGCGGGAGGATGAGCTGGTGCTCCAATCGTGCATTTCACCCGTGTGGGACACGGCGCTCACCGCCCTCGCCCTTTCCTGCTCCGGCCTGAAGGAAAGCCATCCTGCAATGCTGAATGCCTGTCAGTGGCTGGCCGGCAAGCAGATTCTCAAGAAGGGGGACTGGAGCGTGAAGAGGCCCGACCTTGAGCCTGGGCGGATGGGCTTTCGAATTCGTCAACAACTGGTATCCCGACATAGATGATACCGCGGTCGTGCTCATGCTCCTGCATAGTTGCGGCCGTCAACAGTTCCTTAAACCCGAGAACTTTGAGAGAGCGGTCGGGTGGGTGCTGGGCATGCAGGGGAAGGATGGGGGATGGGGCGCCTTTGATGTGGACAACAATGTGGAGGTGTTGAACCAGATACCCTTCGGAGACCTGGAGGCGATGATCGATCCAAGCACGCCTGATATCACGGGCAGGGTACTGGAGTTGCTTGGCTGCATCGATTATCCCCCATCGAGCAAGGCGGTAAGAGGAGCTCTCAAGTTCCTTAAAAAAACACAGGAGAGAGGATGGCCTCTGGTGGGGCAGGTGGGGGGTCAATTACATCTATGGGACCTGGTCGGTGCTTACTGGCTTAGCCTCGATAGACGAGGATATGACAAAACCTTACCTGCGAAAAGCCGTCGCCACACTCAAGCGATACCAGAACCCTGACGGTGGATGGGGGGAGTGCTGCGAATCTTATGCCAACCGGGATCTGAGGATGCACGGGAAGAGCACGGCTTCCCAGACCGCCTGGGCAGTGATGGCCTTGATCGCCGCAGGAGAAGGCGCGTGCAGGGAAGCGATCGACGGCATAGAGTTTCTCCTTCGGGGACAGGCGTCCGACGGGACCTGGGAAGAGGAAGAGTTCACCGCCACCGGCTTCCCCAAGCACTTCATGATCAAGTACCACAATTATCGGAACTGCTTCCCCCTGATGGCGCTCGGGAAATTCCTCAACCAGGCGAAGGAGAAGGGCCTTTTCGTCAATACCCTGGAGCCGGAATGATGGCCAGGGCTTTGGTGACCGGGGCGACCGGATTCATCGGGTACCACGTCGCGAAGGCGCTCAAGGAAGAAGGGATTTGACGTGCGCGCCCTCGTCAGGAAAGGCTCGGACACTTCTTTCCTTGCGGCCCTTGATGTGGAGCCGGCGCCGGGGGATCTTCGGGATTACCGCTGCGGTGCTGAAGGCGACGAGGGGTTGCGATCAGGTATACCATGCAGGCGCCGATTACCGGCTGTGGGTCCCTGACCCGGAGACCATGTATGCAATAAACGTCCAGGGAACGGTCAACGTCATGCAGGCAGCGCTGGAGACGGACGCTGCAAAGGTCGTCTACACGAGCACCGTAGGCGTGCTCGCCCCCGCGAAGAAGCGGAAAACCGGGCAGCGAGGAAACTCCGGCCGGGCTCCAGGACATGGTGGGACATTACAAAAGATCGAAATTTCTCGCCGAACAGGAGGTACGGAGGTTCATCGGCAAAGGGCTCCCGGCGGTGATCGTCAATCCGACCGCCCCTATAGGCGCGATGGACAGGAAGCCTACGCCCACGGGAAAGATAATAGTCGAGTTTCTTAATGGAAAGATGCCGGCATACCTGGATACGGGACTCAATTTCGTGGATGTCGAGGATGTAGCGGAGGCACACGTGCTCGCATCATGCTCCGGCGTCGTGGGGGAGAGCTACATATTGGGGAACGCCAACCTCACCCTGAAGCAATTCCTTCAGCTCCTGGCCCGTTTGGCGGGGAGGAAGCCGCCCAGGTGGAAACTGCCCTACACTCCGGTGCTCTGCCTTGCATATATCGATGAGGGCCTTGTGAGGCTCTCGCGAAGAAAGGAGCCGGCAATCCCCCTCGACGGCGTGCGGATGGCGCGCCACTACATGTTTTTCGACTGCTCGAAGGCGGTCGAAAGTTGGGGATGGCGCAGAATTCACTTGAAATAGCCGCCCTAAAGGCAATAGACTGGTATAGGGGGAGTGGTTATGTGCCGGGCCGTTCTTCGAGGGAATGCGCATGACTGAAAAAGAGCCCGATTCCAAGACTGGCCGGAGGGACAGAAAGCTGGGGGACGAATGGCTTGACTGGAACGGGTCTGTCAAGCCCGCAAGAAGACGAGATTGACGAGAAGCTGAGCACCTTCCTCACCCTTGCGGCCGGGGCGGTCCTCATTTTCATCGCATGCCTCCAGTTCGGCTGGTATTTAACAAAGCCCAGAATCGATCAGATCAGCCCCCTTCTTTCGAGACTCATCGAATGGTCGGCCCTTGTGCTGGCCCTGATCATCCTTATCCTGGTCGCACTGGAGACCACGCTCCTCCTGAAATTCAGAAAATCTGTTTTCCCCTATATCTGGGCGGAAAAACTTCTGTTGTCCCTTCTCTCGAAAAGCATGTGGCTTGGAGCAAAAGCTCGGTATAAGCAAGGACAGGGTGGGCAATTCCTTCATTAAGGCTCATAACCTGATAGTGAAAAGTCACGTGCGCCGGCTGAACGTCGACACGCTCCTGATCCTCCTCCCCAGATGCCTGGAAAAGGAGGCAAAGCGGCAGGTAGTCGAGAGGGCGAACGGAAGAGCTGTTCAGATCGTCACCGCTGCGGGAGGCGAAGAGGCCAGAAAGGCGATCAGAGAGCATAAACCTTCTCTCATCCTTGCCGTCGCCTGCGAGAGGGACCTTATCAGCGGCATCAGGGACGTGGCCGAGAAGATTCCCGTCCTCGCCATCCCGAACAAGAGACCCGAGGGCCCCTGCAAGAATACTCGTGTGCACCTTGATGCGCTCGATGACGCACTGACGTTCATCACCGGCATGCCGGTCAAGACCGTGAATCCTTAAAACCACCCATTATGCGTTTCTCGCCAGCTCTTTCCGGTGCCCTTACGGGCTATTTTTTTAAGAACATCCTCAAGGGACGGAAGAGGTTTCCCTTGGTGCTGATGCTTGAGCCCACGCACCGATGCAACCTCTCATGCGCCGGCTGCGACAGGATAAGGCTCTACACAAAAGGGCACTCGCCGGGACCTTACCCTCGATGAATGCCTCGGGGCCGCAGTCGAATCAAACGCCCCGGTGGTCACCGTAACGGGCGGGGAGCCCCTCCTTTACGGGGACCTGATGGAGTTGCTTTCAGGGCTGATCCGTCTGAAAAGACATATCTACCTCTGCACGAACGGACTTCTCGCCGGCTCGTTTGTCGACGCATATCCGCCCCATCCGCGATTGACCCTCAGCTTCCACGTCGACGGTATGGAAGAGACGCACGACCGTATCAGCGGAAGACCGGGGTCGTTCGATGCGGCCATCGAGGGTCTGAAAGCTGCGAAAAAGAAAGGGTTCCGCGTGTGGACAAACACTTCTGTCTACAAACGGACCGATACGGTCGAACTGATCGACCTCTTCTCTCTCCTCAAGGATCTTGGTGTGGATGGCATCCTTGTCTCCCCCGCATTCGGCTACGAGAGTGTTTCCGATGACATTTTCCTGAAGAAGGAAGAGGTGGCGGAAAAGTTCGGGCAGATGCGCCATCTGTTCCGGGGCTCCCCATGACGGGCACCCCTCTCTATCTCGATTTCCTGGAGGGAAAGGGGCGGATGGCCTGCACCCCCTGGGGCAGCCCAACCCGCAACCCCCTCGGCTGGAAGTCGCCCTGCTACCTCATTACCGACACCTACTACCCGTCATTCGCCGAGCTTATGGGAAAGACGCAGTGGGACGCCTATGGGCCGGGCAGAGACGGCCGGTGCAGGGATTGCATGGTCCACAGCGGGTTTGAGCCGGCCGCCATGGGGGAGTGCTTTTCCCATCCTCGCAAAATGCTCCGGATGCTTTCTGTGGAACATCAGATGCGTCCTGATGGAACATCTCCTTTCCCAGATTCTCGGCACGATTCTGCTGAGGCCTTATTTTGTCGCCTTTTTGCTCGCCTATTTTCTGGCCTGCACGCTCCATCTGGGTCTGAAGCGGGCCCTCCTCTTCGCCGCTTCGCGGTTACGTCATCGCATGGGCATCCGAATACTCTTCCATACATAACGGCATTCCCTACGGCCACTACTATTATACGTGCCAGACAAAGGGCAGGGAACTCTGGGTCCTCGGCGTTCCGTTCATGGACTCCATGAGCTTCGTCTTCCTTTCCTACGCGTCTTACTCGGTGGCCCTCTTTGCCGTCAGCCCTGCCGTCCGGGGCGGCGGTGTCTATCTCCTTGAAAGCAGAAAAATCAGGCATTCCCTGAGAGTGCGCCTGCTTGGCGCACTCTTCTGCATGGGCCTGGACGTCATTATAGACCCTGTCGCCCTGAGAGGCGATAAGTGGTTTCTCGGCCAAATATACGGTTATGGCGATAAGGGGATCTATTTCGGCATCCCCATTTCGAATTTCGTCGGCTGGTTCGTTGTCGGGTTTCTCCTCATCCATACGCTCCAGTTCATCGACCGGCAACTCACCGCGAGAAGGGTAAAAGACCTGTCCGGCGCCACGTACACCTGGAGGTATCTCCCGGGGCCCGCCCTTTACCTCAGCATCATCATCTTCAACCTCTCCGTCACTTTCCTCATCGGGGAACGCACGCTGCTGTGGACGGGCATCCTCATCGTGCTCTTGCCGCTCGTCCTGTGTGTCTTACTCATGAGGACCAGGCTCCATGGGGTTGCGCCCGATAAGGCTATCCAGGCGCATCGCGAGGATTTTCCCGGGGCCGTGGTGCCCGGGAGGGATTGACTTCTCCGGGACAGCCCACGGCTACAATGCCTGAAGTAAGGCGCTCGCTGCCAGGGCCAGGTTGCGTGAGGCAATCCGCGAGCTTCGGCGGAGTGATAGTGCATGGGCAAGAAGGCGCGGCCGGGCGAGGAAAAATCTGAGCACCCGGGTGAGCCGGTAGGTCCCCGCGTTGTCGCAGACCGCCTGTGGGTCAAAAGCAAGGTCGACATCCGCCGCGTCGCTGACAGCCCTGACAGCAAAAAAGGGCAGCTTGTGGCGCAGGGAGACCTCCGCCAGGGCGAACGTCTCCATCTCGCATACGGGAAGCGCCGTGTCGGGGGCCACAAAACGTGCCAATTCCTGCTTCTTCATCCACCCCTTCAGGGTAAAGAACGTGCCGGCCCGAATGGGAAGACGCACACAAAGCGTCTCCAGAAGCTTTCGCTCATCGGGGAGGATGAGCGTTTCAATCCTCTCCCCTTCGATGAGACAGACGCGTGAGGCCCAGATCAGGTCGCCGACGGAAGCGTCATGTGACAGGGCGCCGCAGTAACCGAGGGAGATCGCCGCGTCAAACCTGCCGGCTTGAAGCATGCGAAGAAAAACACGCGTGGCGTTCTCGATTCCCATGCCTGTTTCGGCCACGGTCAGCGTATGCGTTGGGTGGCGGACGCAAAACGCCCTGAAGGGAAGGCCATGGATCCTCGCTCTGCGACCCATCATGCGCACTGCCTCCCCGATCTCTCTGGGGAACGCTGCAAGAAAGAGTAGTCTCATGCTCCACTATTGTACCCTCTCGCGTAGCTTGTTGTCATCCCTGTCGCACCCATGACAATCCTTTCCATTTCCCTTTTCATAATCATTATTCTGGGGAGTTTCTATGCCCTTTTCTCCCTTGCATGCGTTCTCGACTTTTTTAGAAACCCCGGTCCCGATAAGGGCATGCCTGTCCCCAATGCAGAATTGCCGGCCGTTTCTGTGCTGAAACCGATAAAAGGCATCGACCCCTCGGCCGCCGAAAGCCTGTCCGGCTTCTGCCTTCAGGACTATCCCTGCTTTGAAGTGCTTTTTGGTTTCCGGGACCCCGACGACCTTGCCATCCCGCTGGCCATGGCGGCTGCGGCTGCGGCCCCAGGCAAAGCCCGTGTGGTGGTGAAGGGTGGGGGCTCGGGAACAAACCAGAAGGTGCTCAACCTCCAGGCCCTGGCCGGCGAGTCATCTTATCCGATGCTCGCACTCAGCGACAGCGACATGGTTGTCGATAAGGATTATCTGAGACGTATAGTCGCGGAGTTCCAGAGCGGCGGCAAAACGGGGATGGTCACCTCTCTTTATAAAATATCGAGTCCTGAGTCGATCGGGAGCGCCCTTGAATCCCTCAGCATAGCCCTCGACTTCATTCCATCGGTGCTCGTGGCGAGGCGCCTGGAAGGTGTGACCTTCGGCCTCGGCGCTTCTATCCTTGTCTCGAAAGAGGCCCTCCGGGACATCGGGGGTTTTGGCGCCCTCAGGGACTATCTCGCGGACGATTACCAACTGGGGTTCAGGCTCTGGAAAAAGGGGTACACAAATATTATCAGCCGCCATGTGATCGAGAACCGGGTAGGGCCGATGAGTGTCGCGAGCCATCTGGCTCATCAGCTGAGATGGGCAAGGACGTACAAGGCATCGAGACCGGGGGGCTTTTTCGGCTACGGAATCACACATATTTTTGCCTTTGCCCTTTTGTTTTTTTGTGTCAGACCCACCGCAGGCTCGGCCGTCACCGCGGGCCTCGTCCTCGCCCTCAGATACGCCATTGCCCTGGTCCTTTACAGAAAGGTGATCAACACAAAAAAGTGGCTCAGGTGGCTTTTTCTCATACCCCTCAAGGATATCCTCGGATTTCTTGTCTGGCTGTGGAGCTTCGCCGGCTCCCGGGTCCGCTGGAGAGGGACCTGTTACCGGGTAACCAGGGACGGCAAAATGGTGCAGGCCTAGCCTCTTTTTAGCGTAAGGCGCTCACCTTAAGGCTCTAGGATGCAGCCGGTCTTCTCAAAAATAGACGCCCGCGCTCAGGACGTTCGCGTCGACCGACCTGTTGGGCGAGGCCGTATTGCCGTTTGAGTAGTGTCGGAATCTGTTCTCTATGAAGAACCGCGCATAGCGGTAGCCTACACCCCCCTCCAAGGTGAAATCGAGATGGGTCCCCTGTTCCTTGAAGGCGGTCGTCGTGTAGACAAGTCCGGTCCCCGCAGTGAAGAAGAAGCCGCTTTTTTCCGTGTTCAGGAAGGAATATTTAAGGCCCGTGTAAAAACCCGCATCGACCCCGTCATTGGGTCTATTCACATAGGAGGCAAAGGGCTCAACGAAGACTGCGAGCGGCTGGTAGTCCCGGAACGGTCTTTCCAAAAGGTAGGTGCACTGAAAGAAATCATAGTATCTCCCCCCCTCGATCCTGCCCGGTTGCTTTTCGTTATTATAGGCAGCCAGACCGTACCCGATAGAGACACCCTGGTCAAAAGCCAGCCCTGCTGTAGGGATACCCAGGCAGACCACACACACCAACGCGCTCAGTGTCAGATATTTCATCGCATCCCCTCTTGCCCATTATTTGCAAGCGCCGGGTAAGCCGCTTTATGGTGCCGCAATTTTTGTCGTGATCTGCGAGGCTGTTTCTCCTAGTAAAATAGTCGTGCGGCCCTTGCTTGTCAACCGTCGGTGGCAGTATGGCGAGGCGAGTTGGCAGCAATATCGGGTCGTGATGGCCTTTCGCCCCTGACGCCTGGTCGACCTACCGGTATGCAACTGTCGAGAAAACATCGAGCATGGGTACCTTTCATAAATTCGTCAACATGGTCTCTATGCAGTCGTTCATAAAGCGTTCGTCAAGAAAGAAAAACGCGCTAAAATACGTGCTTATCGTCGGTACCGATGCATCTGCGTTGAAAATAGCACGATTGTTCTCCGCGAACGATAAATGGGGGATCAAGATTGTTGGGCTGTTGACGGGCAATAGCGAAGAAACGGAAACGAAGGTCGGGGGCTTCGACGTCCTCGGGAGGATGGATGACCTCTTTCCGATCCTCGAGAAACGCGTGGTCGACTGCGTCGTCCTCGCGCAGGATGCAGGCAGTGAAGAAGAACGCAGGAACCTTGCCCTCCGCTGCCACGTTGTGGGTGTCGATTTCATCCCCGATGTTTCTGCGTTTGTGAAGAAGGTGAGCCCCGTCAGTCTCGAAAGTACGGAGGACTGCTCGTTCCTTGTCTTCAAGACGGTATGGCGGAGGCCCGAAATGCTGTGTGCGAAGCGGCTCATCGATCTTGTGGCCTCAGCAGTCGCGATTGTTCTCTGCGTGCCTTTCTGGATTATCATCCCAATCCTCATCGAGATGGATTCTCCGGGCCCTGCCTTCTATGTCCAGGAACGGGTGGGGAAAAATGGACGATTGTTCCCCATGTACAAATTCCGCTCTATGGTAAACGGGGCGGACAAGATGCAGCATCTGGTGATGCATCTGAACGAGATGGACGGCCCGGTTTTCAAGATAAAGGCCGACCCCCGCCTTACCCGTATCGGCAAGTTCCTCAGACGAACAAGCCTGGATGAGCTTCCCCAGTTGTTCAACGTTTTTAACGGGACCATGAGTCTTGTCGGTCCAAGACCACCCATCTTGAGCGAGGTTTTTCACTACCACCCGTGGCAGCGCAAGCGGCTGTCGGTCACCCCGGGCGTTACCTGCCTTTGGCAGGTTACGGGAAGAAACGAAATCAGGTTCGATGAGTGGATGAAGCTGGACATACAGTATATCGAAAACTGGTCACCGGCGCTGGATATAAAAATCTTGCTGAGAACCATAAAGGCCGTCATAGAACGAATGGGAGCGGCATAATGGGTATTCTGAAGCGGATCTGGACGCTGGGAAGCAACGATCTCTACGATGAGGCAATGCGTTTCTTCAACGAGCACAACTACAGGGAGGCCGTTGCAAAGTTCGAGGAAATACTGGCGCAGGAGCGGTCGAGAAAAAGCCTCCATTACAACCTCTCTTTCGTCTATGCAAGCCAGTCGCACAGGCGCCTCGGCATTCTCCTTTTTACGACGGGCAATTACCGGGAAGCCCTTGAGGAATTCAGGATGGCCCTCCGTTTCAATTCCAATTACACGGAGCTCAACTACTTCATCGGCGTCTGCCTTAATAACCTTGGCGACTTTAAGGGTGCTCATAGAGACCTTCAGTGCCGTCCTGGCACTCGATCCCCATCACAACCTGCCCGTCGCGTTGAGGCTCGGGGTGGTCCTTCATAACAACAGGCTGTGGGACAAAGCGATATCGCTCTATCAGGAAATACGGCTCAAGAATCCCAACCACGCCGACATCCATTATCACCTGGGTCTGGCGTATCTCTGTCAAGGACAGGTCCCCCGTGCCCTCAAATCGTTCGAGAAGGCCCTCGACATCAACCCCGACTACGTGCAGCCCCGTATAAAGAGCGTGGTGGCCGAGATCTACCTCGGGAAGCTGGATGAGGCGTTCCGGAAGCTGAAGGGTCTCATCGATGCATTCCCTGACTATGCGGACCTCCACTACTATCGTGGACTCGTCTACACGGGAAGGAATGAATTGGAAAAGGCGACGGGCAGCTTTTTGCGCGCCCTTCAGATCAACCCTGCCTATAAAGAGGCCAGGATCAAATTGGCAGCCATCTATTGTTATCTCGAACAGTTCGACCAGGGCCTGAGAGAACTTGAAGAGCTGCGGGCTATCGACCCGGACGATAGTGCGGTCGCCGCGATGACACAGGCCATGCGAGGCGTGGTATCTTCATCGGGCCGAGACGAATGCGTCGGGGTGTTCGGGCAGATGTTGCAAGACAGCCGGATCACCACGAGCATCCTTGAGCTCAGCAGGTCGGTAGAAATCAACCCCGAGGTCTCCGAGATGGTCTCCGCAATCACGAGTGTCGCCGAAGGGGGCCAATCGTTGCCCGAAATGCTGATTTCTCTGATAAGAAACCACATTGCAGCATATCCCGATTACCCTGACGTCCATAACAGTCTCGGTACGCTTTACATGAAAGTGAATCGGATAAGTGAGGCGGAAGCATGCTTTTCCCAGGCGATCCTGCTCAATCCCGAGTACCTCAAGGCACGGCTCAACCTCTTCTACGCCCATAAATCGCTGGGCAAATGCGCAGAAGCAATCCACCAGGGCGAAGTCCTCTCGGCTGCCGGGGTGTCATACCCCGATTTTTCATGCGCCCTCGCAGAGGCATACCTCGATGGCTCGCACTTCGAGAAAGCCCGGTGATACTCTCCTTTTCAACGAGTGCCCCATGACTTAAGAGATGGCCCGGTTCATCCGACCATAAAGATACGGAGCGGACCAGGGGCACCACTCGATTCTTCCGGTCCGAGGGTTGTCGCCTGCAGGGGAGAGCCCGGCGCGTTCGCTTCCTTTGTGGCATAAGTGAGGATACGATGGAGCTGCCTTTAGGCGAAATGCTTGTAAAAATGGGACGCATCAGCAGGGATCAAGTCGCTGAGGCGCTTGAGATTCAGAAAGAGCAAGGGGGAAAGCTCGGACAGATACTCATCAAAATGGATCTCATATCCGAAGAGGAAATTCTGAAGGCTCTTTCCCTCAAGCTTGCCATCCCCCTGGTCGATCTTACCACGACCGAGATAAGCGAGAGCGTCATCAAGATGGTCCCTCTGACCATGGTGCGGCGCTTCAATATGATCCCCATAAGCAAGACGGGCAATCGCCTTTCCCTCGCCACAGACGACCCCACCCGCCTTTCCGAAACAAAGGCGATCAAGCTGCTGACCGGATGCGAGATACAGCCGTTCCTCACGAGCCAGTCGCAGATTGAGGAAGCCATAAGCCGGTACTACGAGGCGCCGCATACCGTGGACATGAAAAAGTTCATGTCCGATTTCGACCTGGGGATCGAAACGTCTTTGGAGGTTGTCCAGGAGGAAGAGAAAAACGATGTGGCGACGCTCGAAGCCGATTCAAGACAGCCGCCTGTAGTGAGGATAGTAAATCACTGCTTCATAGAAGCCATAAGGGCCGGCGCGAGCGATATCCATATTGAGCCGTATGAAGACATATTGCGTGTGCGTTTTCGGATCGACGGCGTGCTTTTTGAAATCCTGAAAGTTCCCATCAAGTTTAGGGACGGCGTCATATCAAGGGTGAAGGTTATTTCGAGGATGGACATTGCCGAGAAACGGATCCCCCAGGACGGGAGGATAAAGCTCCAGGTAAAGGTGGATGGCCGCATGCGGAATATTGACGTGCGCGTCTCCACCACGCCGACGCTCTTTGGCGAAAAGGTCGTGATGCGGCTTCTCGATAAGGAAGGTCTAATGCTCGATATGAGCCTTCTCGGCTTTGAGCAGGAAAGCTTGAAGAGGTTTGAAGAGGCTATTTTCAGGCCCTGGGGCATGGTGCTGGTGACAGGGCCGACCGGCTCAGGGAAAACGAATACCCTCTACAGTGCGATCAGCCGCCTCAACACCCCGGTTTCCAACATCATGACCGTCGAAGATCCGGTTGAATTCAATATCTACGGGATCAATCAGGTGCAGGTCCATGAATCCATCAATCTCACTTTCGCTTCGGTCCTCCGTTCATTTCTGAGGCAGGACCCCAACATAATTCTCGTAGGGGAGATCCGCGATAACGAGACAGCGGCGATTGCCGTGAAAGCCTCTCTCACCGGTCACCTCGTGCTGTCGACGCTGCATACGAATGACGCGCCCTCCGCTGTCAGCAGGCTTGTCGACATGAACATAGACCCGTACCTCGTCGCGACCTCGGTGATCCTCATCGCGGCCCAACGCCTCGTCAGAAGGATCTGCACTCACTGCAAGGAAGAGGTGGAGATACCCCCCAAGGGGCTTCTAAACCTCGGTTTCACGCCGGAAGAGGCCGAGACCGCGCGGATCTACGCGGGGAGGGGCTGCGGCAGATGCAACAACACGGGGTATAAGGGTCGTATCGGGCTCTACGAGGTAATGCCTATTTCTCCTTCCATTAGAGACCTCATGTTCGCCAACGCCCCCATTGCGGACCTCAGAAAGAAGAGTGCCGAGGAAGGCATGATCAGCCTGCGGCGAAGCGGGCTTGATAAGATAAAGAACGGGATCACCACAATAGAAGAGGTATTCAGGGAGACGTTCTAGAGCGAAAAGCGCGCTAAGCCGGGCTTTAACTACTCAGGCGCCCCCAAGCCTTTGCCCGTAATTTGCTTGACAATCACAGGCTAAACCCGTATATTGTTAAACTCCAAATGGGAAACAACCAATGATTATCAAACTTTACGATATACAGGAAGGCATATCGATCACAGGGGCATTGGACGGCTCCACGTTCAAGAGGCCGGAAGACAGCGACATTTCCTTCCTGTCGCCGGTCGGCTACGAGCTGAAAATAGAAAAGATGGGAGACAGCGTATGGGTCCATGGACCCGTACGTGCGAGACTCTCCCTGACCTGCGCCCGCTGTCTCGAGCAGTTTACCTTCTCTGTCGCCTCAAGGCTGGACATAGAGCTGCTGCCCAGGCAAAAAGCGCCAAGCGCGTCTGAAGTCGAGCTAAAGACCGGAGAGATGGATATTTACTATTTCGAGGGCGAAGAAATAGATATCGACCCCTACGTCTTTGAAGAGATAATGCTCAATATGCCTGTAAAGGCCCTCTGCGCGGAAACATGTAAAGGCATATGCCCGCGTTGCGGCAAGAACCTGAACATCGAAGAGTGCCGATGCGAAAAGACCGGCTCGGCGATTCTGACGGAGAAGTTGAAAGCATTTCTTAAAGACCGGTAAGGAGAAAACAATGCCTGTTCCAAAAAGGAAAACATCGAGGTCAAAGAGAGACAGGAGGAGGACGCACTATAAGCTTACCTCCCCCGGCGTCATCCTCTGCCCGAACTGCAAAGAGCCCGCCATGCCCCACCGGGTTTGCGCGAAGTGCGGAACCTACAAGGGGAAGAAGTACCTGACGGTAGAAGAACTCTAGCACGCATGGTGAGGATAGCAGTCGATGCTATGGGCGGGGACCATGCGCCTCTCGCGATCGTGAGGGGAGCCGAGGCGGCCAGCGCTGAGAAGGTCGGGGAAGTGGTCCTCGTCGGCGACGAGAATGTGATCGCCCCATTGCTCAAAGCCCGGTCGGGTATTGAAGTCGTCCACACCCCCGTGGCTGTCGAAATGAAGGAATCACCATCCGTTGCGCTGCGGAGGAAGAAGGACTCTTCGGTAAACAAGGCTTTTGGCCTGCTGAAATCGGGGAGCGTGCAGGCGGTGGTTTCGGCGGGCAATTCGGGGGCCGCTATGGCTTTCGCCATCTTCACCCTGGGCCGGATCCCCGGTGTGGAGAGGCCGGCTATTCTGACTATACATCCGAATGTGTTGGGCACCAGGTCGATCCTTCTCGACGCGGGAGGCACGGTCGACTGCCGCCCGTCGCACCTTGTCCAGTTTGCGATCATGGGCAATGTGTTCGCAAAATATGCGCTCGACGTGGAAGCGCCCAAGGTCGGTATCCTGAGCAACGCGGAGGAAGTGACAAAAGGAAACGAGCTGACGCGGGAGACGCATGCGCTCCTGAAGGACGTCGACCTCAACTACATGGGTTACATAGAAGGAACGGATCTGTACAACGGTATGGCAGACGTGGTGATAACCGACGGTTTTGTCGGGAATGTGGCCCTTAAGGTGAGCGAGGGCATGGCGGAAGCGATCATAGGCATCCTGAAAGGGAAGGTCGCCGGGAGTATAAGGGCGAAAATGGGGTACCTGCTTCTTTCGGGGGTTTTCAAGGCCCTCTCCCGGATGGTAGACTATTCCGAATATGGAGGCGCCCCTCTGGTCGGGGTGGACGGGGTCTGCATCATCTGTCACGGGAAGTCGAATGAGCGGGCAATCAAAAATGCAATCATACAGGCAAAGGGCTTTGTAGGAAAGAACGTCAGCGGGCGCATAAAGGACGCGATGCAGGATTACGTGTCCCTTACGAAGAGCAAGGAGCACTAGTATGGACTATTTTTTGACGGAAGATCAAAAAGAAATCAAGAAGCTTGCGCGCAGGATCGCAGAGGAAAGAGTGATGCCCGTGAGGGCCGAGCTGGACGAGACAGAGACATTCCCCTGGGAGATCATGCGGGCCTGTGCGGAAGCGGGTCTTTTCGGCGTGAGTATACCGGAGGCATACGGCGGTCTGGGCGGCGGCTCGTTTGAGAACTGCATCGCCGTCGAGGAATTGAGCAGGGCCTGTCTGGGTGTATCGGTAAGCTATGCGGCAAGCCTTCTCGGCTCCTATCCGATTCTCATCGGAGGAAGCGAGAAACAAAAAGCGCGGTATCTGCCCGACGTGGCGAGCGGGAAACGGCTCGCGGCTTTTGGTCTTACGGAGGCGAACGCAGGCAGCGATGCGGCAAGCATCAGGACAACAGCGCGCCGGGTAGGGGACGACTACGTCCTGAACGGCACCAAACAGTGGATTACCAACGGCGGAGAGGCGGAAATCTACTCGGTCATCGCCATGACAGACCGCTCCAGGGGGGGCAGGGGAGCAACCGCGTTCATCCTCGAAAAGGGGATGGAAGGCTTTTTGTTCGGGAAGAAGGAGAAGAAGCTGGGTATCAGGGCTTCGGCCACGAGAGAGCTCGTCTTCCAGGATTGCAAAGTCCCGAAGGAAAATGTTATAGGTAGGGAAGGCTTGGGGTTCATCCTCGCCATGAGGACCTTCGACCGGACCCGTCCGGGCATCGGGGCTCAGGCGGTTGGGGTCGCCCAGGGCGCTCTCGAAGCTGCACTGGCCTATGCAAAGGAAAGGGAGCAGTTCGAAAAAAAGATCATATCCTTCCAGGCGGTGCAGCATATGCTGGCGGATATGGCCACGCAGGTGGAGGCGTCGCGGGCCCTCGTCTACGCGGTTGCCCGCTATATCGACAGCAACCCGAAGGAGTTCTCGAAGGTATCGGCCATGAGTAAGGTCTTCCCGAGCGACACAGCAATGAAGGTAACGGTAGATGCATTGCAGGTATTCGGGGGCTACGGTTACATGCGGGATTATCCCATTGAAAAGATGATGAGGGACGCGAAGATCCTTCAAATATACGAAGGCACCAACCAGATCCAAAGAAACGTCATTGGCCTCGAATTGATAAAAGAAGCGGCTTCGAAGAAGAAGTGACCATGAAGAAAATAGGGGTGGTTTTCCCGGGACAGGGGTCACAGTATGTCGGGATGGGGAAGGATCTCTACGACCGTTTCGGGTACGTGAGGGAGTTGTTCGAATCAGCCGATAAGGCCCTCGCGTTCAGTCTCTCGGAATTGTGCTTCAACGGACCGGAAGAGGAGCTGCGCAAGACCTTCAACACGCAGCCGGCGGTGCTTCTCGTCAGCTATGCAATATGGACCGTCCTGCACAAGGCGATGGAGATGACGCCTTGCCTGCTTGCCGGCCACAGCCTCGGTGAGTATACGGCCCTCCTCGCGGCCGGTGTTTTCTCCTTCACAGATGCGGTAAGGCTGACCCGGAAACGGGGTTTCCTGATGGAAGAGGCCTGTCCGGCAGGTAGTGGCGGCATGGTTGCCCTTATGGGCCCTGTGCGGGAGAAAGTGGAAGAGGCCTGCCGGAGCGTTTCAAAGGACGCGTATGCGGCATATCCCGCCAACCTCAACTCGCCGGACCAGCTCGTGCTCTCCGGTAATATGGATGCCCTCAGGGAGGTCGTTGAGCGGCTGAAAGGGCAAGGCTACAAGAAGGCGATCTTCCTCAACGTATCCGGTCCTTTTCACAGCCCGCTGATGAAGCCGGCGGCCGGCGCACTGAAGGAGGAGCTTGAGCGGGTCGGCTTCTCGCAGATGTTGGTGCCCGTTGTCTCCAACGCCGACGCCGTCCCGAACCGGGAGAGTGGAAAAGTCGTCGATCTCCTGTTCCGGCAGATGTTCTCGCCGGTCCTTTGGGAGCGCTCTGTGAGGAGCATGTGTGGTGAGGGCATAGAGCTTTTCCTTGAGGTGGGGCCGCAGAAGGTACTGACGAACATGATGAAGAGGATAACCGCTGATGTTCCTTGTTACCATGTAGAAACGATGGCGGAGATAGAGGCGGTCCGGGGAGTGTTGTCATGAAGGGGAAGGTCACCATTGTAACGGGCGCATCGATGGGCATAGGGCGGGCAATTGCGGAATTTCTGGCCGAAAAAGGGTCCGACGTTGCCGTCTTTGACGTCACGGACGGCGCGGAGACAGTCCGGGCAATAGAGGCCAAAGGCGCAAGGGCCGCATTTTTTCATGCCGATGTGTCTGACTTATCGCAGGTGGAAAAGGCAGTTCTCGCCGTGGTAGAAGAAATGGGCAGGGTCGATAACCTGGTGAACAACGCAGGAATTACGAGAGACAAACTTCTTGTGAGAATGACCGAGAATGACTGGGATCAGGTGATGCAGGTCAACCTGAAGGGGGTCTTCAACTGCACGAAGGCGGTGATTCGTCGTCTCATGAAAACCGGTGGAAACATCGTGAATATCGCTTCCATCGCGGGATTGACGGGAAACCCCGGCCAGTCGAACTACGCGGCAAGCAAAGCGGGCGTCATCGGACTTACGAAGAGTCTCGCCAAGGAGTATGGCGAGCGGGGCATCAGGGTAAATGCCGTGGCCCCCGGCTTGATAAGGACGGATATGACCGCCTCATTGTCCGAAAAACACCAGGAAACGCTCGTGCAGTCGGTGCCCCTGGGACGGGCCGGAGAGCCGATCGATGTGGCTCGTGTCGTCTACTTCCTCCTGTCCGAGTATGCAAGTTACATCACGGGTGAAGTAATAAACGTCAGCGGAGGGTTATACACTTGAGGGGATGGACCCCTCGTCAAAACTAGGAGGTGGCTACATGGCAGTTGCTGAAAAAGTCAAGAAGATGATTGTCGAACAACTGGGAGTAAATGAGTCTGAGGTAGTGCCGGAGGCGAAATTCATCGACGATTTGGGAGCCGACTCTCTCGATATAGTCGAACTGGTGATGGCCCTTGAGGATGAATACGGCATAGAGATCCCCGACGAGGACGCGGAAAAGATAGAGACCGTAGGGGATGCCATCAGGTATATCGAAGAACATATAAAGTAGAACACGAGGTGGCGGTTGAAAAGAAGGGTCGTCATAACCGGTTTCGGTCTCACCACCCCTCTGGGGGTGGGCCGCGATGATGTGTGGCGCAGGATACTCAACGGGGAATCGGGGATCGGCCCCATAACGCGGTTCGATGCCTCGGCCCATGCCACGCGGATCGCCGGTGAGGTGAAAGACTTCAAGCCGGAGGATTATGTATCGGCAAGAGAAGTGAGGCGCATGGACCTTTTTGTCCTGTATGCCCTGGCAGCAACGAAGCTCGCTATGGAAGGGGCGGGACTCGATATGGGATGCGAGGACCCCGAGAGGGTCGGAGTTATAGTGGGTACGGGTCTCGGCGGCCTTCCCACACTGGAAAAGTATCATTCCATTCTTCTTGAAAAAGGGCCGGGCCGCATCTCTCCTTTTTTTATTCCCATGCTCATAGCAAACGAAGCGCCGGGCAACATCGCGATACAATACGGCATCAAAGGACCGAACCTGAGCATCGTCACCGCCTGCGCAACGGGCGGCCATTCCATCGGGGACGCCTTCAGGGTCATTCAGTACGGCGACGCGGATGTGATGGTAGCGGGTGGGACGGAGGCCAATCTGACCCCTCTCACTGTCGGAGGATTCAACGCCTTGAAAGCGCTTTCCACGAGGAACGACGCCCCGGAAAAGGCTTCCCGCCCTTTCGACAAAGAGAGGGACGGCTTTGTGGTAGGTGAGGGAGCGGGCATCGTGATTCTGGAGGAGCTGGAGCACGCGCGAAGGAGGGGCGCAACGATCTACGCGGAGGTCGCCGGTTACGGCTATAACGGAGACGCCTATCATATCACCGCACCCTGTCCCGACGGCGACGGCTCCATCCGCTGTATCAAAATGGCGCTCAGGGACGCCGGAATAAGCCCGGACGAGGTCGATTACATCAATGCCCACGGCACTTCGACGGATTTGAACGACTCGTCGGAGACTCTTGCTATAAAAGGCGTGTTTGGCGCCAGGGCGTATAAGATCCCCGTAAGCTCGACAAAGTCGATGACCGGCCATTTGCTGGGAGCGGCAGGCGCTGTCGAGGCGATCTTCAGCACCCTCGCCATCAGGGACCGGGTATGTCCCCCGACCATTAACTACGAGTATCCGGATCCGGAATGCGATCTCGATTATGTGCCGAACACCGCGCGAGAGCATGCGGTCGATGTGGCTGTTTCCAATTCCTTCGGCTTCGGCGGCACCAACGCGGTCCTTGTTTTCAAGAGGTTCGAGTAAGTGCGGATCGCCATCGGATCGGACCACGCCGGCTACGAGCTGAAAACCTATCTGGTGCAGATGCTGACGGGGCAGCATGACGTGGTCGATATCGGGACAGACTGCCTCGATTCGGTCGATTATCCCGACTATGCGGCAAAAGTCGCCCGTCTTGTCGCCGGAGGACAGGTTGAATGTGGTATTCTTGTGTGCGGCACGGGTGTCGGCATGTCGGTCTCGGCGAATAAGGTATGCGGGATAAGGGCTGCCCTTGTCTTCGACCTCTATACCGCCATGCAGAGCAGGCGCCACGTGGATGCGAATATTCTCGTGTTGGGGGCCATGGTGACCGGGCAGGGGCTTGCCGCCGAGATTGCGAGGGTATGGCTCGCGACCCCTTTTGAGGGCGGGCGACACGAGAGACGGATAGAGAAAATAAGAAGGCTTGAAGATGATTTCCATGGATGCTCTGAAAAAGAGTGACAGCAAGATTTACGATTGTGTCATAAAGGAGATAGAGCGCGAAGAAGATAGCCTTATTCTGATCGCCTCCGAGAACTACGTCGACCAGGATGTCCTGGAGGCACAGGGGACTCTTCTGACGAACAAGTATGCCGAAGGCTATCCGGGCCGGCGTTTCTATGGGGGCTGCCGCTACGTGGACACCGTAGAGCGCATGTGTATCGAGCGGGCCTGCCAACTCTTCGGTGCCGAATACGCGAATGTGCAGCCCCACTCGGGGTCGTCGGCCAACATGGCTGTTTTCTTCGCCGTGCTTCGCCCGGGAGACAAGATCCTTGGCATGGATCTCGCCCATGGCGGCCATCTCACCCATGGCGCCCTCTCCAGCTTCTCGGGCCGCTTTTTCACACCCCTCTCCTATCAGGTCTCCCGGAAAGACGAACAGATCGATTATGATCAGGTGCGGGAGATTAGCCGGAAGGAACGGCCAAAACTGATCATCGCGGGCGCGAGCGCGTACTCCAGGATCATAGATTTCGGGAAATTCAGGGAGATAGCCGATGAGACAGGCGCATACCTCCTCGTGGACATGGCACACATTGCAGGGGCTGTTGCTGCCGGTCTCCACCCAAGCCCGGTCGGCGCCGCCCATTTCATCACGGGCACGACCCATAAGACACTGCGAGGGCCGAGGGGAGGGCTGATCCTCGCCGACAAGAAACACGGCAAACTGATCGACTCGATGGTCTTCCCGGGTATCCAGGGGGGGCCTCTCATGCACGTGATCGCCGCTAAGGCAGTAGCCCTGAAGAATGCGATGACCCCCGAGTTCAAAGCCTATCAGGAGCAGATCATCAAAAACTCCCGACACCTCGCATCCTGTTTGGAGAAGCGGGGGTATAGGATCGTGTCGGGGGGGACGGACAACCATCTCTTCCTTGTGGACCTCACCAGACAGGGCATCACCGGAATAGAAGCGCAGGAGAGCCTGGAGCGGAGCGGGATCGTACTCAACAGAAACGTGATCCCCTTCGATACAAAAGGGCCGAACGTTGCGAGCGGCATACGGATCGGCACGCCCGCGGTAACGACGAGGGGCATGAAAGAGCCGGAGATGGAGTTTATTGCGGAAATCATCGATGCCGTTCTCCTCAAGCCTCATGACGAGCAGCTCCGGGACAAGGCAGGGAAAGAGATAAAAGCGCTCTGCCGCAGGTTCCCGTTCTACTCCCGTATCTACTCCCTATGACTAGCAGCCGCACGCGCACCGGCAGGAGAAAAGGCGAGCGCCCGAACTGGGATGCCTATTTCATGGAAATAGCAGGGATCGTCGCCAAGCGGTCCACGTGCCTGAGGAGGAATGTGGGCGCCCTTATCGTCAAGGACAAGCGCATTCTTGCTACGGGTTATAACGGTGCGCCAAGCGGTCTTGCGCATTGCGGGGACCTGGGGTGTCTCCGTGAGCTTAAGCACGTGGCCTCCGGGGAGCGGCATGAACTCTGCAGGGGTCTTCACGCGGAGCAAAACGCCATCATACAAGCGGCCTATCACGGCGTTTCCATCAAAGGGGCGGTGCTCTACTCCACCCACCTGCCCTGTTCCATATGTGTGAAGATGATCATCAACGCGGGGATCGAACAGGTGCTGCACCTGGAAGGATATCCCGATGATCTCGCAGCCACTTTGATCTCAGAATCGGGTATAATAATAACGCGGGTAGCGCAGCCTTAAAAAAGGCCGGTTAGAGGGACATCGCAGGCAGGACCCGCGTTTTGCTCACGCAAGGAAGCGTGTAAGGTGCGCATAGATCCTTGCGGAGCTGTATAAAAGGGCGAAGGTGAGTTCCGGTGAAGTGTCCTTTTTGCGGATTCGCCGAAAGCAGGGTAATCGACTCGAGAACGAGTAAGGAAATGGACGCCATCAGAAGGCGCCGCGAATGCCTCGGGTGCTCAAAGCGGTTCAGCACGGCAGAGATGCTGGAGGAGGGTCTGCCGCTCGTAGTCAAGAAAGACGGCCGGAGAGAAGTCTTCGATAGAGGGAAGATCCTTGCGGGCTTACGAAAGGCCTGCGAAAAGCGGCCTGTCGGGATTACCGATCTCGAGAAAGCGGTGTCGAGGATCGAGTATGACCTGACGGAGCGGGGGGAGAAAGAGGTCACGAGCACGGAGATAGGACGCATGGTGATGGATGAGCTGAAGAGGCTTGATGGGGTTGCCTACGTGAGGTTCGCCTCCGTGTACCGCCAGTTCAAGGATATTACCGAATTCATGGAAGAGCTGAAGGATCTGCTCCTGAAAAAAGGGGAAACATGAAAGAACACAGCGTGCATATTTCCCCATTCATGGAAGAGCTAAAAAGAGCTGTTCCTTAAAAAAGAGGAAACATGAAAGAAGAAGATTTCATGCGGATGGCCCTTTCCCTTGCGAAAAAAGGGCTAGGAACAACGTCTCCGAACCCGATGGTAGGCGCTCTGGTGGTAAGGGGACAACGCATCCTGGGGGAGGGATACCATCGCAAGGCAGGAGAGTCCCACGCCGAGGCGATTGCCCTGGAGCGGGCAGGCGACGGCAGCCGAGGCGCAACGCTCGTGGTAACCCTGGAACCATGCTGTCACACGGAGAAGAAAACGCCTCCCTGTGTCGATGCGGTAATCAAGGCGGGCATCAAGAAGGTGGTCGTCGCTATGTTCGACCCAAACCCGCTGGTAAACGGAAAAGGGATCGAGGCCCTGAGGAAAGCGGGCATAGACGTCAAGGTAGGCCTGCTCTCCGAGGAAGCGAGGAGGCTCAACGAAGTCTTCGTGACCTTCCAGGAAAAGAAGCGGCCATTTTTTGTGATGAAGTCGGCCCTAAGCCTGGACGGCAAAATAGCCACCAAGATCGGTGAGTCGAAATGGATCTCGAACGAGGAATCGAGGGCTTATACAAACCGGTTGCGCTCGGTGATGGACGCCGTGCTCGTCGGCATTAATACGGTGATCCTCGATAACCCTCTTCTTTTGCCAAAGGTGACGAAGCCGAAAAAATACCCGGTGAGGGTCGTCCTCGACTCAAAGCTGCGCATACCCTTATCTGCCGAGCTGGTGAAGACGGCGAGCAAATACAAGACGCTCATCTTTGCCCTGTCCGATAAGTCTTCCGACAAGGAAAGCCGCCTCAATGACCTTGGCGTAGAGGTAATCCGGGTGGGCGGGGACGAGAACCGGAGGGTTGCCCTCGCGGATGTGTGCCTGGAGTTGCACCGAAGGGGGATTATGAGCGTCATGGTCGAAGGCGGCGGCGAAGTCAACAGCGCTCTGCTCAAGGAAGGCCTGATCGACAAGGTGATGCTCTTTTTCGGACCCCTGCTGATCGGGGGGAAGAACGCATCGAACCTCGTTGGCGGCAAGGGTATCGATTTTTTGAAGGACGCCTACATGGTGGACGTGGTTTCAGTAAAAAAACTGAAGGATGACATCTGCGTGGTGGGATATGTTCACGGGCATCATTGAGGATGTGGGCAGTATTACCGGCATCGGGAAACGTGAGGGTCGATGGACCGTTACAGTCCTTGCAGGCTTCAATCCAGGCGATATCCGCGAGGGCGACAGCATTGCCGTGAACGGAGTCTGTCTCACGGTCACCGGCCTTGCAGGCAGCGCTTTCCAGGCCGACGCCTCTCTTGAGACCTTGAGCCTGACCACGCTCAGGACGCTCTCCATCAACGACCGGGTGAACCTGGAGCGGGCTATGCGGCTCGATTCGCGGCTGGGCGGCCACATTGTCATGGGACATGTAGACGGTACCGGGCGCATCGCTGCCATCGGTCCGGAAGGCGATTCCATAAGGATGGATATCGAAACGCCTGCGGAAATATCGAGGTATATCGTCAAGAAAGGCTCGGTCGCCATAGATGGAATAAGCTTGACAGTGAACGACCAACGTGATAATAGATTTACACTTAACGTTATTCCGTATTCTGCAGCCAAGACAACAATAGGATCCAAGCATCTCGGGGACCAAGTCAATGTTGAAACGGATATATTGGGGCGCTACGTGGAAAAGTTTATAAAGCGTGGAGAGAAAGACGGCTCAGACCTCGATTTCCTCTACAGATATGGATACATCAAGGGAAGGTAATCATGGCGATAGCAGACATAGAGAGCGTAATCAAGGACGTGAGGGACGGAAAGATGGTCATCATGGTCGACGACGAGGACCGGGAGAACGAGGGAGACATGGTGGTCGCGGCGGAAAAGGTGACGCCTGAGGCGATCAACTTCATGGCGCGCTACGCGCGCGGGCTTATCTGTCTTTCCCTGTCGGAAAAACGGGTAAAGGAGCTCGATCTGCCCCTCATGGTCACCGACAACACATCGCCGTACAATACCGCCTTCACCGTCTCCATAGAAGCCAAGGAAGGCGTGACGACCGGCATTTCCGCCTATGACAGGGCAAAAACCGTTCTCACCGCGATAGATCCCGACACAAAGCCGGACGATCTTGCACGGCCGGGCCACATATTCCCCCTCATGGCGAGGAACGGCGGCGTGCTCGTCAGGGTGGGACACACGGAAGCTTCGATGGACCTTGCGCGTCTGGCGGGGCTCAAGCCCGCGGGTGTGATCTGCGAGGTGATGAAGGATGACGGGACCATGGCGAGGCTGCCGGACCTGGAGGCTTTTGCGGAGGAGCACGGGCTGAGAATAGGTTCGATTGCCGATCTCATCAAATACGAGATGCGGAACGAAACGTTGGTAAAAAGGGTCGCGGAGACAAAGCTCCCTACCCGCTACGGCGGAGAGTTCAAGTTGATCGCTTACGACAATGCGTTGGATGACAAAGAGCATCTGGCTTTTGTAAAGGGTGAAATCTCGGCAGACGACGAAGTGCTCGTCCGTGTCCATTCGGAATGCCTCACCGGAGACGTCTTCGGGTCCATGCGGTGCGACTGTGGAGAACAGGTCCACACCGCGATGGCCATGATAGAGAAAGAGGGCAAGGGCGTGCTCCTCTATATGAGACAGGAGGGGAGAGGCATCGGCCTGGTGAACAAGATCAAGGCCTACCGCCTGCAGGATGAGGGGAAGGACACGGTTGAGGCAAACGAGGCCCTGGGTTTCTCGCCGGACCTTCGCGATTATGGCGTCGGCGCCCAGATACTGCACGACCTCGGCGTGCGGAAGATGAGGCTGCTTACGAATAACCCAAGGAAGATAAAGGGATTGGAGGGCTACGGCTTATCGGTGGTCGAGAGGGTCCCCCTCGAATGCACGCCCACGAAAGACAACATACATTACCTCAAGACCAAAAGAGAGAAGCTGGGTCATATACTTGACAACCTATGAGGTGGATACCATGGCACACGAAGGAAAGCTCGACGCACGGGGTTTCAGGTTCGCAATCGTGATAAGCAGGTTTAACAGTTTTGTGACGGACAGGCTCCTTGAAGGCGCCCTCGACGGTCTGAAGCGCCATGGAGCCGATGACGGTTGTATTGAGATATTCCGGGTGCCCGGCGCCTTCGAGATACCCCTTGCGGCAAAGCTCGTCCTGAAGAGAAAAGATGTTGACGGGGTGATCTGCCTCGGGGCGGTAATAAAAGGCGGCACTCCTCATTTTCACTATGTTGCTTCCGAGGTCACCAAGGGCATAGCGCTACTATCTCTGGAGAGCGAGAAACCCGTCGGTTTCGGCATCCTTACCACCGAGACCGTCGAGCAGGCAGTCGAGCGGGCAGGGACAAAGGCGGGGAACAAGGGCTATGACGCGGCTTTGTCGGTGATCGAGATGGTAAATCTTTTAAAGGATAATGGTTTGTGCGAAGAAGGAAAGCCAGGGAATTAACGCTGAAGATGCTCTACCAGATGGAGGTAAATCTGGATGCTGTTGACGGGGCACTAGGAAGGTACTTGAAGGTTTTTCCCCACCAGGACGAAATCGTCGACTACACCCGTTTTCTCTTGTCCGGGGTGAAAAGAGAGCAACCTAATCTGGACCGCTATATCGAAGAAGCTTCCGAAAACTGGAAGATCAGCAGGATTACTTACGTAGATAAGAATATTCTGAGGGTGGCTATTTTCGAGATGCTCTACTCCCTCGAAGTACCGCCCAAGGTAGCGATCGACGAGGCCCTTGAGCTTGCGAAGAAGTTCGGCAGCGAGGATTCGAAAGACTTTATCAACGGCGTCCTTGACCGGATATTGAGGGACCATTATACGAAGGCGATTGCAAGGGCCGATGAAAGCTAAAAAAGCATAGCCTTCACCCATGATGCTACGGGCGAGATGCCAACCCACCTCCTGATCGATGGTTACAATTTCTTGAAGCAAAGCGCCATGGCCGCCTTTCTTGACCCCTCGGATTTGGAAAGCGGCCGTCGTTATCTCCTGGATGAGCTGTCACGCTACAAAAAAGAGAAGAAAATTCGGATAACCGTGGTTTTTGACGCCACTCAGGGGCTCTCTTTGGGGAGAAAGAAAGAGGGCTACCGGGGTATCGAGGTCATCTACTCAAAACAGGGCGAGACGGCCGACGAGGTGATGATGGAAACCATAAGGACGCGGCAGCCGGGCCTCCTGGTGGTCACCTTCGATAGGGCCATTCTCGACGAGGCAAAAAAGCACGCAGTCCCTTTCACCACGCCGGCGAGGCTGGAAGCGGCCCTGACCGGCGGCAGCTCCGACGACGGAGATGAGGGCAGGACGGAGAAAAAGGGCAATCCACGGAGGGCGCCGAAGGGGGTGAGGCGGGCCAGGCGGGCGATGAAAAAATTGTAGGGGCGGCCGGGTTAATTTCGCGCCTTTCGCCTGTCTCATCGGGGGCCGCGCATCCTCACCTACGAATAGTATGCTGCTATGATAAAAGTCAAGACCTTTTAGCGCGGTCTTCTTTCAGGTTTTTTTTACCCTCTCCCTCTTTGATCATCCGTCAGCTCATAACTTTCCCCCTTGAGGATCCGGCATCCTCTTTTTTTCCTTACTGATTCTCCCCTTCGTCTTTCCGCCGTCGTGCTGTGGAAATGTGGTAAAGGCGAAGCTTTTTCCATATTTCCACAGTATGTTAAGAGCCCTTCGGGAAAAAGGTTCTTTGCAACCTGCTATTCGTGGTCCAAGCCACATGTGTCTACCTGCGAAAAGAAGGAACCGGCGTCAACATACTCCGGGCCGTGATATGGCACAGCATACTAATCGTTGTACGCCGTTGTTCCGCAAGATCGGCAAAGATCTTCCCTCCTGGCTCATCCTTCTATCGAACAACCCCGATAGTGTAGGGCCTGCCGGCAAGTATGCACGCCCGAAGGCGAACGATCAGGACACGGGCCACCGCTACTATCGCTTTCTTCTTGCTGTCGCTCGACCGCCATACCCGTGAGAATTTGGACAGCAGGGCCGGGTCCCTTCGGATCGCCATCCAGGAGTTCTCGACCAGGATATGTCTTATGAACCCCGACCCCATCCCGGTGATGCGCCCTTTGCGCTCGGTCTCTCCTGTAGTATATTCACAACACGTCAGTCCGACGAAGCTCGCGATCTTCTTCCCGCTCGTAAAGCGGGAGATATCTTCCCCAAGCTCGATGACAAGGCGGATGGCCGTGAACCACCCTATGCCCGGGAGGCTCCTGGCGATCTCGAAGGCCTCTCTGTAGCGTTCTTTCCTGCACAGGCCCCGCAGGTAAGACCTCAGTGTCGTCTGATGGTCCCAAAGCTGCTCCAGTTGCGTCAAGAGCACGGTCATGCCTGCCTTGAGCGATTCACCGAGGGGTAGCTCGCGGAGGGCGTAGAACTCTTTCCTCCGCCAGACACCCTTATCTGCAAAGGGTACTTCGATGCCGTAGTAGTCCAAGAACTTGCGGATGCGGTTGCGGGTGCAGATGATATCTTTCTGTACGGCCGTGAGGGTGCGGCTCACCTGCCGGTCTTCCCTTCTCTCTTTGTCGGGAACATAGCAGGGGTCTTTGAAATCGTAGTTCTCCAGTATCAGAGCAAGACGTTTGGCGTCCCTTTTCTCCGTCTTTACCCTGCTTACCTTGGGCTCGGTCACCATATGGGGAGGAATGACTATGCAGTCTATGCCGTCTTCAGTAAGACGGTCGTAAAGGTTGAACCCTTTGAAGCTTGCCTCGTAAATCAGGTGAATCTTGCAGTCGGGAAACCTGTTCTTCAAGTACTGCTTCAGCAGGGGATACTTCGCTTCCATGGATGCCTCGTGAACCAGCATGCGCTCACACCGCACAGCGATCCTCCAGGTCTTCTTCGAATCCTCGAGACCAACGAACATTTCTTTGCCTTTGACCACGAAATCCTGTACCTTATAGATCTTCATCTGGCTACCTCCCTTTCTTTGAATTAGCGGTGTTGGTTCCACCGCTCGGTTCCCGATAAGAAAGAGGGTAGCCTTTTTTCTGAACCCGTTACAAGCTCCTTTTATAGCATAGACACTCCGGTGCGCAACCCCCTCGATCACGGCGAAATCCATCGAAATTTCCTCCGGCCGAGTGAAGACCTTATGCTGTACGGAGGGAGAACAACGGCCGAGAATTATTGAATCACTCGGCAACGTTGTATCCGTCTCTACGAAAGTGATATGATAACAAAGCCCTTGCATACGCTTGACCATATTCGTAAATCCTTCAACGACCAGACAGACAGGAGTGGCCGCGCTCAAATAGGTCAGTTCCTCACACCGTCCGCAACAGCACGGTTTATGTCGTCGATGTGTGAGACAGTCCCGCAGGAGGTGAGAATCCTCGACCCCGGCGCAGGCGCAGGCGTCCTTTTCGCCGCGCTTGTCGACTCTCTGATTTCGCGAGAGAATCGGCCTCTCTCCATCGAAGTCGTTGCTTATGAAACGGACAGCGCAATACTTCCGTTTCTCGAAGAGACTCTGAAGCGGTGCGAGGTGCTCTGCACATCGAAGGGGATCGGATTCCGAGGAATGGCCAGGCACGAGGATTTTGTTTCGGATGCCATTGCGAAAACAAGCGAATCTCTTTTTGCTGCTCCCGGCATGCGATACACGCATATCATTCTTAACCCGCCCTACAAGAAGATCAATACGCAGACTGCCATGGGCAAAAGGCTCTATGCGGCGGGCCTTGAGGTAGCGAACCTTTATGCTGCTTTTGTATGGCTTTCCACCCGATTGCTGGAGGCAGGCGGCGAAATCGTCGCCATAACGCCCCGAAGCTTCTGTAATGGCCCCTATTTCAAAAAGTTCCGAACTGCCTTCCTCAATATGGTTAATCTCACACGTATTCATGTATTCGCCTCCAGGAAGAAGGCCTTCGGCGATGACGACGTGCTTCAGGAGAATATTATCTATCACGCCGTCCGGGAGGTCCGGAAGGCGAAGTCCGTAGTGATTTCCACGTCCGACGGCCTTGATTTCGACAAGGGGCATACGCTGTCCGTCCCGTACAGCCGGGTTGTTCATTCGGGCGATCCTGATGTGTTTATCCATCTTGACCTCGATGGAGCCGACCTTGGCCTCGCGGAACGAATGAAGTGCTTCACGTCATCTCTCAGCAAACTGGGGCTGGGTGTCTCCACCGGACGTGTCGTTGATTTCAGGGCACGGGAGTACCTGAGACAGTCAACCGAGCAAGGGACCGTTCCATTGATCCATCCGTATCATTTCCAGTATGGCTTCATCGACTGGCCGATGGAATCAAAAAAAAGACCGAGCGCCATCATGTCGTCGGTGGAGACGTCCGATCTTCTTATCGAGGCGGGATTCTACGTGCTCACGAAAAGATTCTCATCGAAGGAACAGCGGAGACGCGTCATGGCAGCTATCTACGATCCCGCAAGGATCGATGCACGTCTCGTGGGTTTCGAAAACCATCTTAACTACTTCCACGGACAGGGCAAAGGGCTGTCGGCCGACTTGGCGAAAGGGCTCGCGCTCTACCTTAATTCGACACTTGCCGACCAGTATTTCCGGCTATTTAGCGGGCATACCCAGGTCAATGCCACCGATCTCAGGCGAATGCCCTATCCCGCATATGAGCAGCTTATACGCCTTGGCGGCCATGTGAAGGAAACAATGCCGGATCAGGAAACCATTGACGCGATAATGGAAAAAGAGTACGAAACCCGTGAATAAGAAGACGGATGGAGAAAAAGGGGAACAAAAGATCGGGGAAGCCCTCACAATATTGAACGATCTGGGCTTGCCGCGGCAGCAGCAGAACGAGCGTTCGGCGCTGACCCTTCTTTCGCTGCTTGGCCTAAAGCCGGACACTGCCTGGGAAGACGCATCTGACCCCCTTACGGGCATTACTCCCATGATGAGTTTCTTTTCCGAACACTACGGCAAAAGGTACGCACCCAATACGCGTGAGACTGTCCGCCGCCAAACCGTCCATCAATTTCTGCAGGCCGCCTTGATCGTCGCAAATCCCGACAAACCATCCAGACCGACCAACAGTCCAAAAGCGGTGTATCAGATCGAATTGTCCGCGCTGAAGCTGCTCCGTGATTTCGGCAAACCGGGGTGGAAGAAGTACTTGCAAAAGTATCTTCGCACGCTGAAGACATTGAAAAAGCTCTATGCGCGTGAAAGAGATATGAGGCGGCTGCCTGTCCGACTGGCGAACGGACAGGAAATCAAGCTTTCGCCCGGCGGCCAGAATGTTTTGGTCAAGAAAATCATGGATGATTTTTGTCCTCTGTTTACGCCCGGAGGCACGATTGTATACGTGGGAGACACTCAAGCAAAATGGGCATATTTCGATGCGCGCGCCCTGTCGGCAGTGGGCCTTGAAATAGAAGAACACGGAAAAATGCCCGATGTTGTAGTCCATCATACGGAAAAGAACTGGCTGGTTCTCATTGAGGCCGTGACGAGCCACGGACCTGTAAATCCGAAGCGCAGGCACGAGTTGAAAGAGCTGTTTTCGAAGTCCACCGCCGGTTTGGTCTTTGTGACTGCATTTCTCGATCGAAGGGCTATGCTCAAATACCTGAATGACATTTCCTGGGAGACGGAGGTATGGGTTGCCGATTCTCCGACCCACCTCATCCACTTTAACGGCGAACGCTTCCTCGGACCATATGAAGAATAGGGGGAATAATAGGGTCAAGTATTTCTTGGATTCGGGAGGTCTGGTCGGAGCAATAAAAAGGATGGAGACCGGCGGACCCCCCTTATTCGGGTAACCCAGGACAGAGTTGACTAAATCTTTCTCTGCTATTTGAGAAATAATAATCCAACATGGACAGCCAGAATAGGTACTGTCAACCTAATTGTGTAAATTTCTTATAGAGGGGCAAATTAGGACGTACCTTCCCTATTTTCGTCGTCCTCCAGTTCATCTCCATCTTCAAAGAGATAAATGCCAGGAGCAGATAGCAGGCATTCTCCCCGGCAACAATTTCCATGGGTTTGGTCCTTCTTTTGAATTCCTTGTTCAGCCGTTCAATGATGTTGGTAGTCCGTAAGGATATCCATTCTTCTTCCGGAAAAGAGAAGAAGGTGAGGCAGGCGCTAAGGGAATTCGACAGGCATTTCACTGCCGAGGGGAGCTCTTTCTCCCATTTACCCGCGAAGCTTAACGCAAACTCGTCCGCCTTCTTTCTGGATGAGGCATAGAAGATAGACCGGAGGTCATCCGCTACCGCCTGTTTCAAGTTCATGGGCGCCTTGGCGATGACGCTCCTGGCGACATGTACCTGGCAGCGTTGAACCTTTGCATGAGGAAACTCTTCTTCGAATACTTTCTCCAGGCCGGACAGGCCATCCATGATGCCCAGGACTACGGTAGGTCCGTGAAGTCCTCTTCCCTTGAGATCCTTGAAGAACTGCCTCCAGACGGAAGCCGACTCCTTGTCGCCGCTCTGGAGACCAAGGACCAGCTTGGTGCCGTCTTCTCTCACCCCTATGACCACGAGGACGGGTACGAGTTCGATGCTCCCGGAAATCCTCATGCGGAAATTGACGCCGTCAACAAAGATGTATTTGATCTTCTCCCCGGAGAGGTCGCGCATCCTCCATTTCTCCACCGCCTGCTTCAGCTCGGTCGTTGTATTGCTCACCTCCGTCGCCGAGAGAGATCGGTCGATGAGCCTCTTCGTGAGAAGCGAGAGGGTCCTCGTGCTTATGCCGGTCAGGTACATGGCTGCAATGTCTTCGGTGATCCGCTCGTCATAACGCTGACTCCGGGGTAACACCTGGGAGTGAAAATCGCCGTCCCGATCACGGGGCACCCTGACCTCTACGTCACCGATGCCTTTAATGCAAAAGGTACGAGAATAGCTGCCGTTGCGGTAATCGGTGCTGTCCTTCCGCTCATATTTTTCTCTTCCTATATGGTCGGTAAGTTCTTTTCCCATAAGGTTCGTAAGAAAGGTCCCTACCTCTTTCTGTATGTTCATGCCGATGTACTCAAGAATCTTTGCCGGGACATTTTCAACTTCCTTGATTAACGCGAGCGCCTCTGATACGCTTACCTTCAGTTCCACGGATGTTCCTCCTCCCTAAAATATTGTGATTTGGTCGTCACCTATTTTATAGGAGGCACATCCTTTTTTGCCAGCCTCTTTCAGAATTTACACAAGAAAGTTTACACTACCCCAGAATAATGATTCTTGCGGTGATGGCTTAATTACTTGTCTGTCTGGGGAACAGGTGAGAAATATGCAGTCGATTGGTTTTGATGATATCTCTTCGTAGACATTGACCTTATGCAGTAGACAGAGATTTCCAGCGGTACCATTCACATCCAGCCTATTTGTTAAGAAAATACAGCCTTTCTTTTCCGTGCGGCGCTGAATATACTCCCTTGCTTGATAGTGGTTCCAAGGTGGGATAGACACAATATTGTAATTTTCTGCAAATGTTTTAGGAAAAAACGCTAAGAGTGAGTTGTTGAAGACAACGCGATCGAAATACTTGTAGATGAAAGCGCCCAAATCAAGTCCTTTTTCAAATTCATACTACTACGCTCCATCCTTTCTCTAAGAAAGTTTCTTATAGGATCGGGTATTTTCACGTTTTCCTCGTATAAGTGGGAGGACGAGGGGGACGTAGTTCCGTTCATTCCGTTTATCCCTCCAGCTTCCTCTCCTTGGCGACCCCGGGAGGTCCGATGGCGTCAGGGGATGCAATCACACTCTCACTCCGAACAGGGCCGCCGGGGATAATTGAAGTAGTGACATTACGCTCCTTTCCGCCTCGATTATTCAAGAAAGCTCGCTTCCCCGGCCCGGACCTATCGTCCGGCGCCCGGCCCTGACTACTCCTTATCGCACTAGTTTTACCACTTGATCATGCGCCGTGCAAGAAGAAAAACAAAAACGGGCGGGGGTGCCGGGGGCTTTGGTTCGTTCGGCAGTTTACGGAAAATAGCGATATATATCTTTTCGATGTAAGCAACGGACAAAGACCGAGGTGCCCTCTGAGATAGACAAGCCTATTCGATGCTCACCCACTCTGATACGATAGTAATGATCCCCGCCCCTTAGCTTTTTCAGGTCCGATATGTTCTGGAGGGTTTCAGTTTTCTCGACGTTTTCGATTGCGTCTTTGATCCGTTTGAGTACAGCCTTGTTCTTGATTCTGCCAATATCTTTCAAAAAACTTGCTCTGAATTCGACCTTCACGCCTTACCTTCGAGAATCTTGAAAATATCTCCTCTTTGGACCCGTTTAGTTTTCTCGCCTTCTTTAATGGCGCGGGTGAGCGCTATGTCTTCGAGTGCCGTTTCGATTGCCTCTCGGAACAGGTCTTGCCGTTCCTCCAAGACTTCCACGAGGGCTGTCTTGATAACGTCCTTGAGTTGTTCTTTATTCATCGATGATTGCATAATCGTCGTTACCTCCTTTGCATCCCTAAGCATATCACTTCCACGGACCGTCTGCATGTCGATCATTCAAGAAAGCTCGCTTCCCCGCCGGGAGATATCTTTCGGCAGATCACCCTTCAACCCTTTTTTAGGGTGGAATAATATTGCTTTGCGTCGATTAAAGAAAGGTTTTCTTCATTTGCGACTTCCGCCATGTATTTTGCAAGGCCATAATTTTCAATGATTTCTTCCATTTTGTTGAATGTATCTATATCAATCAAAACTGCCCTTTTCTTATTATGATCCGTAACAATGTACTCTTTCTTGATCGCAAGCATTTTCAACACCCCCTCATTTGGGTTGACATGGTTCGCATATTTCAATTATAGCATGTCTTGCCGTCATCGGGAAAGGCAACACCGGAGATCCAAAGGGTTTGGCGTTGTCCTCAAGGGAAAGGATCTTTTCGGGGGTACGTTGGGGTCTTGCAATCACACTTTTTCTCCTAACAGCACCGCCGGGGGTAATTGAAATATTGGCATTACACTCCTGCCCGCCTCGATTATTCAAGAAAGCTCGCGTCCTTTTTATGGCACAACCTTTCCCATTCAACAATGGTCGATTGTAACGTGCAGCACTGTTTCATAGCAGGAAGATCTATGCTTTCAGTCAACTATACGTAACCTTCTGCTCCTCTTCAAACGTGGGTGGCTTTATCCAGGACCTCTTCGGCCCATTGATTCAGACTCTTCCCTACGGTTTTTGCCCTGGCAAGGGCCCTGGCATGAACCTCAGGAGAAACACGGAGCATTAACTTGCCGGAAGCTGCCTTCAACGGCCTGCGACCTGTGGCCGCGCAATCTGCTATGTAGTGATCAATGGCGGCCTCAAAGTCGGCCTTGAGTTCTTTTACGGTTTCTCCATGGAACGTGATGCTATCCGTGATTCCTATAATCTTCCCGGCGAAAATATTATCCCTTTGATCAAATTCGATCCGGGCTGTATACCCCTTATAGGTCATTACATTTTTCATGGTGTCAGGACGAGGGGGGCATCCGCTCATTCCGTTATTCTTCACCCTCTTCATAATATACCCACCACACATCCCTCCCATGCTCAACAACGCTTGTCCCATCATGCGATGAGGCTTTGCAATCACACTTTTTCTCCTAACAGCACCGCCTGGGATAATTGAAACATTGACATTAGGCTCCTGCCCGCCGCGATTATTCAAGAACGCTCGCTTCCCCGGCGCGCATGTATCGCCCGGCGCCCGGCTCTGACTACCCCCTACCCCACTAGTCTTACCACTTGATCATGCGCTGTGCAATAAGAAAAACAAAAAAGCACTTGAGGGCCCATTAAATTATCGTTCTTCTGAGGCAATGGGAGTCTTGAATTATCACTTTTTCGCCGACACGATGGAGGAATTTTCTGCAAACTGAAAGAATCTTCTGCCCCAGTCTGATCTCAATCTGAGTAGAATATTGTCCTTAGCTCCGCTTCTGATATATATCTGCTTGCTTGCCTGACGATTGCATGAAGGGTGCCCACGTCCAGTTCCTCATGCCCCGGAATTGTCAGTGTTTCCCTTTGCCCGTCTGAAGTGATTCTCCGCAGCTTAACGTGCGATCCTTTTCTGGACTCGACATCAAACCCAAAGTGGCGAAGCAGCCCGATAACTTCTTTGCCGGAAAGCCGTTTAAGTTTAGGCGACATCTGCCATAGGTTCTACTTCCATCGTAATGATCAGGGTTGGGTTCGGGGCGAGACCGAGGTCTGCGAGGTTCTCTCCCTCAAGATGCAGCCCTACGGCCTCTCTCAGATTCTCGACGGTCTCGTCGAGGGTTTTGCCCTGTGTGACTACGGCAATTTCGAGGCATTCCGCAACGTAGTACTTCTTGCCGCGTTTAATAAATGCTTTGATCGTGTGCTGCAGCGGTTCAAGTTCGCGTGTCACTTTGTCCGGTTCCTCTCTCGATGCCATGGAACGTTTAATAGCCATTATATACACAAAACAGATCGGCTGCAACAAACTTACCGCCCTGAATTTGGGGGAATCAAGGGGGGCGTAAGTGAAGTACTCATTTCACCCCTTTCCCCTGAATTGTTCAAGAAGGGGGGCTGGGGCCAGGTCTTGCCTCACACTTTTCCTCCTGACAGGACCGCCGGGGTACTTGAAATGTTGGCGGACGACGGGAGCATCCCAGGTCACGCCGAGGCACAGCGTCGCCTCAATGTCCCTAAATTGGAAATTCTTATATATTCCGTTTAGTCGCGATACACCGCCCGCCGATGCCTGACGGCAAGTATAGTGACCGTGCGAGTTCCAAAATCCATCACATACAAGATCCGGTAGTCTCCGTATCGGTATCGGAGAATGCCCGCAAGAGGCCCCGTGAGGGATTTTCCGAGATTCGCCGGGTCTTGGGCAAGGTAGTTCTCCACCCTCGTGATGATTTTTCCCGCAGTCGTTTTGTCAATCGCCTCTAGGTCGTCGTATACCTTATCGTTCCAGACAACCTGCCAGGGGGCATCAGAGGTCAAGGCGCTTCCTCAGCTCCTCGGCAGTGATGTTTTCTGCATTCTTGTCATTGAGCCTTTGCAGGGCGAGGTACCCGTCTTCGAGATCGTCCAGATGAGCCCGGAGGGCTTCCTTGATATAGAATGCCTTGGAGCGGTTGGTGGCTTTGGCGAGGTTTTCCAATCTTTCAAGCATCTCGGGCGGCAACACCAAGCTGTAGTTGGCCGGTTTCCCCGGTTTAGACTTCTTAATAGCCGTTGTTTTCATGACGCCTCCTTATATGCTAATAACTATATTAGCATATAAGGGCAGGAAAAGCTGGCACCCAACCGGAGGCAAGGTCGGGGTGCGATGGGGTCTTGCAATCGCACTTTTTCTCCTCACAGGGCCGCCGGGGGTAATTGAAATATTCACATTACGCTCCTGCCCGCCTCGATTATTCAAGAAAGCTCCCTTCCCCAGCCCGGGAGATATCTTCCGGCGCCCGGCTCTGTGGGAACGGTGGTTAAGTTTTTTCGTTCTGTCCGTTCTCCTTCACCACACCTTCCTATCAACCTCTTGATCCGCGCTGGTGATCGATGCATTGTCGCGCCTTTTTCCACGTGAAGCACCTTTTTCGCCATTTTAGCGAATGGACGGAACCATCCCCTATCATAGGTCTCTCTTAAGGATCACGATTCCTGTCCGCTTTATTTCTTCAACCAGTGTGCCTCCATTATTGAAGTCTTCAGGCCTCGGGGGAATCGGCTCTATTCTCGTGTCGATGTTTCTCCTCAAAGGAACTATCTTTCTACGGTCTTCAAACCTGTCCCCGGTAAATGCCTCAGAAATCAGCGCAACATCGATGTCGCTGTCATTGTTGGCTGTTCCTTTTGCATGAGAGCCGAAGATGAGGGCTTGCGAAACATGAATTCGATGTTGCTCAAGCTCTTCGATGTATTTCTTCACCACGCCGGCTATTTCTGAACTTGGTTGATAAGCCACTGTCTCATCTCCCCAATGTATTCCAAATGGTGTTCAGCGAATTGCCTGGTACACTTTCTTTTGAAAGAAAAGCTCTCGTCGGGATATCTTGCCTCCAGATTGAAATCGGATATTATTTCAAGCCGTTCCAATTGCGCTTCCGTCAGGTCCAGGGGGTCGCCTCGGCCGGGGAAAAATCAGTCCTCGACAATTCGAAGTTCTCTCAGAATCGACGCAAACCCCGCTTTGTTAAGCGAGCCTGAAGCGAGAGATATCATGGCCTGATAAAGCTTCCCGCCCGGATCCGCCAGTTCTACGCCGTTAAGTGCAAGAAAAACAAGGGCGCTGGCAAGGGCCGTTCTCTTGTTCCCGTCGATAAAAGGATGGTTCTGGCAGATATGGAAGGCGTAGGCGGCTGCCATTTCAAAAATATCGCTATGAAGAAATACCTGTTGAAAAGTGGCATGCGGCATTGCGACTGCCGATGAAAGGAGCCCCATATCCCGAATTCCCGCGTCACCACCAAACCGTTCTATCTGGTCCACATGGATTTCCGCAACCTCGGAAAGCGTCAGAAAAACAATCTCGTCTTTTCTCATTCAGCGAGCTTTTTCAGCGTCTTTCCGTGAGCTTTGTTTACCTTTTCAAGAACAGCAAAAAACTTCTTCTGCCGGTCGGCTGCCTCTACAGGCGATATGATGAGGCTCCGACCGTCGGTAGTTATCTCCAATGGAGTATCCATATCCATGTTCAGTAGTTCAAGTATGGGCTTATCAATGATGAGCGCGGCGCTATTGCCGTGACTGACCAATTTTTTTACCATCCCGACCTCCGAAGCTGTGACGTTACACATATACATTGTATATCTAATGTTGTATCAGATCAAGGTGCAATAACTATTCTGGAAAAGGGGAAAGGAAACAGATACCTGCAGGAGGTTTTATATATATCCATGAATCAGAAAAAGGGCAAACGAAAGAGCAATGTAAACCCGTTGAAAGAAAGAAACGCGCCAAGTATAGCGATTACAAGAGAGAAGTAAAAAATAGGGGAAAATGACGAGAGGATCGCGATTGAGGCCATGACAATTGATATCTGGAGCAGCCCTTCAGCGAACTCGAAATAGGGGTCTCGTTCTTTGTTGATGTCACGTTCGTGTTCAGCCTTTCTCGCTTCATGCTCAATATCCTTCTTCTCTGATGCGTATCGGTTCTCCTCGGCCGCCATCCTGTTTATCGTAGCCTTGAACCGGGACCGTGCCTCCGGTTTCATGGAATCACTCCGTTCGATGAAATTGGCTTCCATATTTAACCTTTGTATTTTATACAGGTTTTCCCTCATTACCTTGGCCTGGTAAAATGCCCATTGATTTGATGCCTCCTCCTGCCCAAGGAGCATCTCTTTCATCGACTTATTACCCCCTAACGCTGTGATCGCAAGCAGAACAGCATAAAGGGCGGTGATCAGTGCGATACGTTTTGTAAATTTCCTGGCCTTCAGTTCTTCAAGCTCTTCCGTGTTCGGTAACTCTACCGTTTCCATTCCTCAGCCCCCTTGAGTGAGACGACTACGGCTCCTGCCGGAGGAGGTGTTTTCGGTAGAAGCCCATTTCGGCGATAGAAGCTTCCACGTCATAACGGGCGTCATGACGGCCACCCGGGTTGAGGGTGGCCTCCGGGAAATATGCGCGTATCATCTCCCGGTTCTCTTTTTGAAATTCTGTGTCCGGGTGAAGTCGCTTCCACTCCAGTTTAAAGGCCGTGACATCGAGGAGGCGGTAATTCAGGCGACCCAGAAAGCGAGGTAAAAAGCGGCGAGCGAGCCACCAGTCGGCATGGATGCTGTTCCCGGCCAGTATCGGTCCCTCGCCCTTGCGGTCCTTGGGCGCACCTTGAGCTGCATCCACGTAGGCGGATAAGAGCGTGTCCGCCTCGCTAATATCTACGGCAGCAGATGAACGACACACCTTGAGCAGATCCGGCAGGCCCTGCTCGACCCACGCGCTAACCGCTATTCCGGAAGAGAGCCGGATTGCCAGAGAAACATCACGCTCCCGGGGCAATACCCGCCTGAGCGACGTGTCCGTAATAATGGCGGCAACCTGCAGAGGCACTGCTGTTTCGAGATCCAGGTCCGAGTATTCCGTGTCGAACCAGATGTAGAGGTTATTTGTCATGGGATGCATTCACCCGCCTCTTTTTCATGGAGAGGGAGATCCTCTTCCGCTTCACGTCCACATCCAGCACGGCCACCATCACTTTTTGGCGTACCTTCACCACGTCGCTAGGGTCTTTCACATATCTGTCCGCCAGCTCGCTTATATGCACTAGGCCGTCCTGGTGGACCCCTATGTCCACGAACACGCCGAATCCGGTGATATTGGTGACAATACCGGCCAACTGCATGCCCGCCCTCACATCCTCGATTTTTTCCACACCTTCCGCAAAACTCACCGCCTCGAAGCTGTCGCGCGGGTCTCTTCCGGGTTTCGCCAGCTCGGACATTATATCATTCAGCGTGGGCAACCCGGTTCTTTCCGTCACGTATCTCTTGAGATCGATGCGGCCGCGCAACCCCGCGTCCTCAATCAGCTCGTCAATTGAAACGCCAAGGTCCAGGGCCATCTTTTCTACCACAGGATAGCTTTCCGGGTGTACCGCGGTCCTGTCGAGAGGTGCTTCTCCGTCTCTGATCCGCAAGAATCCCGCCGCCTGCTCGAAGGCCCTGGGACCCAGCTTCGGCACCTTCTTGAGATCATATCTTTTTCTGAAAGGACCGTGTTCGTTCCTGTAGCTCATAATGTTGGCGGCAAGTTGGGGCCCCAGACCTGAGACATAGGCGAGGAGCTGCTTGCTTGCCGTGTTCATCTCTACGCCGACACGGTTCACGCAGCTTTCCACTGCATCGTCGAGGCTGTGCTTGAGCATCCTCTGGTCCACGTCATGCTGATACTGTCCGACTCCTATCGATTTAGGATCGATCTTCACGAATTCCGCGAGGGGATCTATGAGGCGCCTGCCTATGGAGACCGCGCCCCGCACCGTGATGTCCTGATCAGGGAACTCCTCCCGTGCGGCAGCCGACGCCGAGTAGACGGATGCCCCGCTTTCATTGACCATTACTACCAGGATATCCCTGGGGAGTCCTAGCTTCCTGATAAAGCTTTCTGTTTCCCTCCCTGCCGTTCCGTCTCCGATAGCGATAGCTCTTATGTCATGCAACCGGCAGAGTTTCCTGACCGTTTCTCCCGCAGCACCTTCCACCGACACCGTATGGGGATAGATGGTCTCCGCGTGAAGGAGCTTTCCCTGGCTGTCGAGGCAGACGCATTTGCACCCCGTCCGGAATCCCGGGTCGATAGCCATCACGTTCCGCCGGTCGAGAGGCGGGGCCAGAAGAAGCTGTCTCAGGTTCTCATTGAAGAGCCGGATCGCCTCCTCGTCAGCCCTCTTCTTCGTCTCAAGCTTTGTCTCCGTCTCCATGGAAGGCGCAAGCAGCCTCTTGTAGGCGTCGTGAAGCGCCAGTTTCACCTGTCCCGATGCCTCATTATTCCCCTTCAGAAACAGGCCTTCGAGAAAGGCAAGAGCTTCATCCTCGGGCGGGGTGACATGCAAAACGAGGGCGCCTTCGCTTTCTCCTCTCCTGAGGGCCAGGACCCTGTGGGAGGGCGCCTTTGTGACGGCCTCGCTCCAATCGAAGTAATCCCTGAATTTCTCGCTTTCCTCTTCCTTTCCGGGTACACCTTTCGAACGGAATACCCCCTTTATCGCAAAAAGTTGCCTCATCCTCGCCCTTGCCTCTCCATCCTCGTTGACCCATTCGGCAATGATGTCGCGGCTGCCTGCGAGCGCCTCTTCTACCGAGGCGACGTCCTTTCCTTCGTCCACAAACAAGGCTGCTTCACAAGGAACATCGAATTCAGCCTGGGAAAAAATCCGCTTTGCCAGGGGTTCCAGACCCTTTTCCCTGGCTACGGCCGCCCTCGTGCGCCGCTTGGGCCTATACGGGAGATAAAGGTCTTCGAGGACCGACAGCGTCTCGGCGCCGCTGATCTTCTCCTTCAGCTCATCCGTCAGTATTCCGCTCTCCTCCAGTGTTTTCAGGATACCCTCGCGCCTTTTATCCAATTCCCTTAACGTTTCCAGACTGTCCCGGATGGCCGCAACCGCCACTTCGTCGAGGGACCCTGTAGCCTCCTTTCTGTAGCGCGCGATGAAGGGTATCGTGGCTCCTCCATCAAGGAGGGCCGTCGTTGCCCCTACCTGGCGCACATCCAGATGGAGGCTTTCGGCAATCCTGGCCACGTGTCTTTCGTCTGGCATCTTTCGTCCTTCGCTTTCTCGCCGGGTGAGGCTTCGCTTCACAAGGGACACGCTATTTCCCCGTGAATTCCGGCGCTCGCTTTTCGATAAAGTGGGCGACGCCCTCCTTAAAGTCTTCCGACTCAATACTCAGGAGAAGCTCCTCGTCGGCCGCCTGAGTTGCCTCGGCAAGGGTTTGGAACTGGGCGTTGTAGATCTGCCGTTTCATTACCCTCAGGGAGCGCGGAGAAACGGATGTTGCAAGCTCGCGGGCATACGCAAGAACGCCTTCCATGAAACGCTCTTCCGGAAAAACCCTGTTTACAAGGCCCAGGCGCAGGGCTTCCTCTGCATCGACCGTACGCGCCGAAAAAAGCAGGTCAAGGGCGTTGGACAAGCCTATGATCTGCGGCAGCATCCAACTGATGCCATGCTCCGCTATCAGTCCCCGCCGTGAGAATGCGGTGGAAAAGCGTGCTTTATCGGAGACGAAACGCAGATCGCAGTAGAGGGCCATTATGAGGCCAAGACCTGCGGCAGGGCCGTTTACGGCCGCAATAATCGGTTTCGGAATAGCCTGAAGATAAGAATAGCGCTTCCTGAAATCGGCCCGCACGTTATTTGGATTTTGATCTTCCAGTTCTTCCTCTGTCTTGGTGCCGGTCAGGACCGACACAAGCTGCTCCGCATTCTTGCCGCTGTCAGCGTCAGGCGTTCCCTGGCTTGCGGCATTTTCCAGCTCGGCCATATCGGCCCCTGCGCAAAACCCGCGCCCTGCCCCGGTCAATATGATTGCGCGTACCCCGTCGTCTTCTGCCGCCCTGTACATCGCGTCCCGGACTTCTTCGGCCATAAGCGGGGTCCAGGCGTTGAGCCGGCTCGGGCGGTTAAGCGTTACCGTGGCAATCCGGTCGGCCTTCGTGTAAATGATCTGCTGGTACTCCATGAAAGACCCTCCTTTCTCCCGTTTAACATAGCAAGGAAGTGGTCATGTGTAAAGTAATCTTATCATCGACTCTTCTTTCTTCTTGTCGGCGGGTGGCCGGCGTTACCTTTGCATAATCCCTAATTCGTTTTGCCTTTCCTTAAGACAACGGCGGAATATCCGATACTACAATTAATGGCTACTATATCATCCGACGGAGGTTGCGATTTCATTCATGCGGCAGATGGCTGCTGATAGAGTCCATGTGGTGACGGTTGAGCCATGCGATACAAATTCAATCTAAGGGGAGGTTGTTTAATGTTGAGAGCAGGTAGGTATTTTATCATGGCAGCGGTCTGTTTTTGTCTTGTTCTTTCACAGGCGCACGCGAGGGATCTGAAGGTGAGCCTACCGTTCCCCCTTCCACCTCTTGTAGAGTCGAAGGATAAGGGGATTCTGGTAGACCTGCTGAAGGCAATGGCGGAAGAATACAAGGACGGGAAGATTACCTGGGAGCTTTTCCCTTTTGCGAGATCCATGGAGAATGTTGAAAAGGGCAAGGCGGATTTCCACATGCCTCAGTTAGTCAACCCAAAAATCAGCGCCGATAAACTCCCGTTCCAGTTTTCGTCTGAGAAGATATTCAGGGTTGTATTCGCCCTCTATACAAACAAGAACAACAAGGAAATCAACCCCAAGAACGTAAGCAACTACAAAATTGAGACCGACCTTGGCGTCATGGATTTCTTCGATTTCAAGGCTGTAGGGTCTCCTGACATCGAGGCCAGCCTGAAGAAGGTCGATATGGGCAGAATAGACGGCTGGATCATGGCGATGCCCGAATCGGATATGGCCCTGAAGAAGCTTGGTCTGAAAAACATCAAGCGGTGGGAATATCAAAAATATGACGTGAGGATAGTGCTGACCAAAGGCCCGCAAGGTAAGGAGACGGACAAAATACTCTCCGAACTCATTAAGAAGTTGAAGGCCAATGGAAAGTACCAGAAGATCATGGGACCCATACTGGACCAAAAATTCGACGACTGGCAAATATAGACGGAGTGCCCTGCCCGGAACTTGACCAGTGAGGGAAAGGGGACGCTCTTTCAAGGGCGTCCCCGGAACCCCGAACAGGCCGTCGGCCGAACGACAAGAAAAGAAAGAGAAAGAAGGGATCAAATGACGTAGCGCGCAGTCCCGACGTGGAAGAGACCTTTTGTCGTGAGGCGCAAGTGCGGTATGACGGGTAGAGAGAGAAAGGACATCTGGAAGAAGGGGTTCAACAGACGCACACCCATCCTCCGCACCATTCCATCCAGTTCCCGCTCCTTTTCACGCAAGGCCGGTGCGTCGAGGTGCGAGATGATCCCGAAATACGGCATGGGTATGATGAGGCCCGATCCCCCGCGTGATGCAGCCATCCCGCCTCCGCATTCCCTCAAGAGGCAAAACACCTCGTAAATATCTTCCGCGTTGTCGCCCACAATGAGAAGGTTGTGGCTGTCGTGGCTATAGGTGGTGCCGAGGGCGCCGTCCTTCAGCGCGAATCCGTGCACCATGCAGGACCCGTAGGCCGCATCCGCCCTGTACCGGTCGAACACGTAGGCAAAAACGAGGTCCCTCTCGCGGTCGGCAATGAGATAGCCGTTCTCCGTCCGTGCATCTATTGTCAGGTCATCAGTGATGATCGCGCCTTCGCTGACGCCTATCGCGCGCATTCTTTTTCCCGTTGTCTTTCTCCGCAGGTCTTCCTTGCGGAAAGGCGCCACATTGAGTCCTGAGAAGGCCGGAGCCGGCTGTGTCTGCCTGCCTGCTCCCATATCCTCCCCTTCCCGATAGACAACCCTTCCATCTTTGACCGTTGCCCTCACCCGCATCCCTGCCGGGTTGTCAAAGACGACGAGGTCGGCTTTCCTCCCCGGGGCCGGGGCGTTCCGGTCGCTCAGGTTGAAGTAGACGGCGGGGTTCCTGGTCACAAGCCTGAGGGCGCGCAAAATGGGAACCTTCGACTGCACGAGCCGGCTCACGAGCCGGTCGAGGTGGCCCGATTCATAGAGGTCCCTGCTCGAAAGATCGTCGGTGCACAGGGAGAGGTTGGCCATGTTCGCGGGCCGCACCAGGGGCAGTAGCCTATCGAGGTCCCGCGCCACCGAGCCCTGTCTTAAAAAAAGATGCATGCCCCGCTTGAGCTTTTCCTTGCCTTCACGGAGGGAGGTGGTCTCATGATCCGAATAGATGCCTGCCGACATGTAGAGGTCGAGATCGTCCCCCGTGAGCCCCGGCGCATGACCGTCGACGGGTTTGCCCTCAAAGAGGGCGATCTTGCGCATTATGGTTTTTTGCCGCCCCATCACCGCCGCCACGTCCATTACCTCTCCGAGGCCGATTACCCGCCTCATCCCCCGGAGCCTGCGCAGGTCTCCGGCCCCGATCCTTGCTGCACCGCGCTCGTGGGGGCTCGACGGCACGCATGAGGGGGCCATCACAAACAGATCAAGGGGGACCTCGTCAATAAGCGAAAGATACCATCGGAGCCCCTGCATGCCGCCGGCGTTGGCGATCTCGTGGAGATCGGTGACGATGGTGGTAGTGCCGTGGGCGAGAAAAGCCCGGAAGTAGTGTCCTGGCAGAAGGTGCAGGCCCTCCACGTGCAGATGGCTCTCGATGAAGCCGCATGAGACGTAGCAGCCTTCTGCGTCGATAACTTCCCGCGCCCCGTGATCCGAAAAGGCCAGGATCCGCCCGTCTTTGATGGAAAGGTCCGTCCTTTCGGCTGTCTCTCTCAGCGGGTCGACCAGAAGGCCGTTCTTTATCAGTAGATCAGCAATGCATTTTATGGATGTTGCTCCTTTATGCTTCGCAGTCCCTGCCGTCCTCCTAGAGGTCTTTCAAAGCGTCAGTGGCGGCAGCTACCCCTTTCCCCATCTCGAACTTGTACCCAAGGTCTCTCAGCGTGAATTCAAGGGCTGCTATGGCAGTAATAACGTCGTACCTGTCGGCGTAGCCCAGGGTTGCGATCCTGAAGACCTTTCCCTTCAGTTGGTCCTGCCCGCCGGCCCCGGTCACGCCATATTTCTTCCACAGGGTCTTGTAAACGGCCTGCCCGTCAATGCCCTCGGGCGAAACGATGGCGGTGACCGCAGGGCTCGGAGATTTGGCGAAAATCTTGAGGCCAAGGGCGCACGCCCCCTCCCTCGTGGCCCTCGCAAGCACGTCGATCCGCCGGTAGACGTTTTCCAGCCCTTCCTGCCTTATCATGCGCAAGGACTCCCTTAGCCCTGTGATCAGTGAAATGGCGGGGGTAAAATTCGTCTGGTTCTTCTCCAGATTCGAGCGCTCCTTTGCCCAGTTGAAATAGAACTTCGGCAGCTTCGACGTCTTGTTGAACTCCCATGCCTTATGGCTGACAGAGGCAAAGGCGAGTCCGGGGGGCAGCATCAGTGCCTTTTGCGAGCCGCCCACAAGCACATCGATATTCCATGCGTCTGCGGGGAGTTCAAATATGCCGACCCCTGTGATGCCGTCGACCACCATGAGGGTGTGTGGATAGTTCTTGACGATGTCCGCGACCGCTCTCACCGGGAACAAGGCGCCGGTCGAGGTCTCGGTTGCCTGCATGTACACGGCCTTCGCGTCGCCGTGTGCCTTGAGGGTCTTCTCGACGAGAGCGGGATCGAGGATATCGCCCCAGGGCACGTCTATGTTGATCGGCTCGACGCCATAGGCTTCGCATATTTCCGTCCAGCGTTCACCGAATTTTCCGCTCCTTATGCAGATCGCCCTGTCACCCGGAGAAAGCACATTTGTGACAGCGCTCTCCATGGCCCCGGTACCGGACGAGGTGAAGAGAAGCACTTCGTTCTTCGTGCCGAACACATACTTCAGGTCATCCCTCACTTCCTGCATGATTGCCTCAAAAAGCGGGTTGCGGTGGTGGATCATGGGTTCGGCCATTTTCAGGAGTACTTCCGGCGGTATGGCAGTGGGGCCGGGTGCGAGCAAATATCTCTTCTCCATGTGCGTCTCCTTCTCTTGTTCCGAACTTTGCGAAAACTATACCTATTGTAGCGGATTTGCACAAATGACGTCAAGGAAAGCGACGCGCTTGGGTTAGCTGGCCGGGCGGCCAACAGAAAAATTCCAGGTCTTGATTTATCGAGTCTTTCACGGTACATTAGGGAGTGGCCGGTCACACGCAGAAACTGCTGATAAACGTCCCCTACGACATGGTGAGGCCGCGCATAGAGAGGATTCTGTTCCTCCGGGTAGGGGTCGAGGTGTATCTGGACAATGAGGCAGTCAACGAGATAGATCGGCAGGATGCCCGTCAACTCGGTCGTGAGCTCGAAGAGCGGGGTATTATCTGTACTGTCCACGCGCCGTATATCGACCTCTCACCCGGCGGCGTCGACAAAGAGATAAGGCATATCAGCCTGGAAAAGCTGAAGAAAAGCAGCGAGATAGCGCGTCTCCTAGGGGCGCAGGGCATGGTCTGCCACGGCGGATACGACAGGTGGCGCTTCGGCGGCCATGAGGAGTTGTGGCTCAAAAACAGCATGGATACGTGGACGGAACTGCTCAAGGAGTCGGGCGACCTGCCGCTCATGATAGAGAACGTTTTCGAAGAGACGCCCTCGACTATCGTTGCCCTCCTCGACCGGCTCAAAGATAAGAACCTGTGGTTTTGCTTCGACACGGGCCACTTTAACCTCTTCACCACGCTGTCGGTAGGCGACTGGCTCATGCCGCTCCGGGACAGGCTGAGGGAGTTCCATATCCACGACAACCATGGGAAGAGCGATGAACACCTGCCGGTGGGACGGGGTGAATTTCCTTTCCGGGAGTTGAAGCATTTCCTGAAGGCCCTGGATGCTCCATTTTTCACGGCAGAGACCCCCGACGAATCTTCTGCGGTTGACACCATAAACTGCGCGAGGGAGTTTTTATCCTGATATGGCGGTCAGAATTGAAGTCGCTTATAGAGAAGGCATTAAAGACGTACCCGGCGAGAAGCTTAAGGTTCGTATAAAGGCCGAGCTGGGAATCGGCGTCTCCGTCCATGTGGCAGACGTCTACACGATCGATGCGGACCTCCCTACGCCCGCTGTTGAGACGTTGAGGACGGATGCCTTCATCGACCCCGTGCTCCAGGAAGGCTTCATCCGGACTCCTGTGCTCTTTGACGCCGATTGGGTGATCGAGGTCGGCTTCAAGCCCGGCGTCACCGATAACGTGGGAAGAACTGCAAAAGAGGTGATCGAGGCAGTCGCGGCTTACACCTTTGGAGAAGACGAAGGCGTCTTTACCTCCAAAATGTACTTTATCAAGGGGCCCCTCTCCCGGAACGACGTCCTCGCTATTGCCGAAGGGATACTGGCGAACACCCTCATCAACCGTTATGCGGTGAAGCATATCGATGGCTACAAGAAAGACGGAGGCATGGGCACGCACGTGCCGAAAGTGACAACCGGACACGAGCCGGTCGTCGAATCCTTCGACCTCACCGTAGACACTGCGAGCCTCATGAAGGTGAACCGCGAGCGTACCTGGGCGCTCTCCGAGGAGGAGATCCGCGTTATCCAGGCATATTTCAAAAGGGACGACGTGGCCGCTCAACGGCAGGCGTTGGGACTTTCTCCGAGGGCCACCGACGTGGAGATGGAGGCGTTGGCCCAGACCTGGTCGGAGCACTGTAAGCACAAGATATTCAACGCCGTCATCGACTACAGGGAGGACGGCCGGACATCGGTGATCGACGGTCTTTTCAAGACCTGCATTGCCGCATCGACCAACGCTATCCGCGAGGCGCGCGGAAAGAAGGATTTCTGCCTTTCCGTGTTTAAGGACAATGCCGGGATCATCAAATTTAACGACAAGCACAACCTGGCGTTTAAGGTTGAAACACATAATACGCCTTCTGCCCTTGACCCATACGGGGGCGCCCTCACCGGTATCGTGGGCGTCAACAGAGACCCTTTCGGGTCGGGCAAAGGCGCCCGCCTCCTTTTCAATACGGATATCTTTTGCTTTGCCCCGCCCGACTACAAAGGTTCGATACCGCCGCGGCTGCTCCATCCGAGGAGGGTGTTCGACGGCGTGAGGGAGGGGGTGGAGCACGGCGGCAACAAGAGCGGCATCCCCACAGTCAATGGCTCTCTCGTGTTCGACGAAAGTTTTCTGGGTAAGCCTCTCGTCTACTGCGGCACCTGCGGCATCATGCCGGCCATCGTATGCAATGAGCCGAGCTATGTGAAAAAGGCGCAGGTTGGCGATTACATCGTCATGGTGGGCGGAAGGATCGGCAAGGACGGCATTCACGGCGCCACCTTCTCATCGGAGGAGCTATCGGAGGCGTCTCCCACCAGCGCCGTACAGATAGGCGATCCGATCACCCAAAAGCGGATGACCGACTTTCTTTTGGTTGCCAGGGATGAGTGCCTCTACAACTCGATTACCGACGACGGTGCGGGCGGGCTTTCCTCGTCGATCGGAGAAATGGCGGAGGATACAAACGGGTGCGTGGTCGAACTCGACAAGGCGCCCCTGAAGTATCACGGCCTCGATCCCTGGGAGATTCTGCTGAGCGAAGCCCAGGAGCGTATGACCCTCGCGGTAAGTCCCGACCGAATCGAGAGGTTCCTGGACCTTTCACAGAAGATGGGTGTCCTTTCAACCGTGCTCGGGACTTTTAACGCGTCCGGCAAATTCCATGTGTTCTTCCGGGGAAGGACAGTTGCGTACCTGGATATGGAGTTTCTCCATAACGGTCTGCCGCAGGATGCATCTCAGAGCCACCTGGGAGAGGAGCATTAATGACGAAGCGCCGCCAGAGGAGCCGAAGGATTACACGGCCGCGCTGTTGGCCGTGCTCGGCCGCTGGAATGTGTGCAGCAAAGAGTACGTGGTGCGGCAGTATGATCACGAGGTCCAGGCAGGAAGCGTGGTGAAGCCTCTCACGGGCGCTCAGAATGACGGCCCCTCCGACGCAGCCGTGATCAGGCCGGATCTGTCAAGCCTCGAAGGCGTGGTAGTGAGCCACGGCATCTGTCCGAAGTATAGCCGGTATGATACCTACGATATGGCTGCCTGCGCGATAGACGAAGCAATCAGGAACAACATTGCCTCAGGCGGAAGCCTCGACCGGATGGCGATTCTCGATAATTTTTGCTGGTGCGACCCTGTGCGATCCGAAAAGAATCCTGACGGGGAATACAAGCTGGCTCAGTTAGTGAGGGCAAACAAGGCCCTCTATGATTATACGGTGCTTTTCGGCACGCCCTGCATTTCCGGTAAAGACAGCATGAAGAACGATTACGTGAACGGTGATATCAGGATCTCGATCCCGCCTACCCTCCTTATCTCCGCAATCTCAAGAATAAAAGACGTGAGAAAGGCGGTTACCATCGATTTCAAGCAGGGAGGAGACCTGATTATTCTCCTTGGAAAAACTTATGCCGAGCTAGCGGGATCGGAATACTTCGCTCAATTGGGCTTGAGCGGCAATATCTGTCCCAAGGTGGACGGCAGGCAGGCATTGAGGACTTACCGTGCCCTGGAAAAGGCTATCAGGATGGGTATGGTCCGGTCAGTGCACGATGTCTCGGACGGCGGCATCGGGGTGACGCTTGCGGAAAGCGCGTTTGCAGGCGGGCTTGGCGCTGAAATCGATCTTGCCCTCGTCCCTCAGACGGGCGTCTTCAGGGATGATTATCTCCTCTTTTCCGAATCCCAAAGCCGGTTTGTGGTCACGGTCAGGCAAAAACATGCGGATTCTGTGGACAAGCTGTTCCGGTCGCTGCCGTATGGGGTAATCGGGAAAGTGACAAAAGAGCCGCGTTTTGTCGTCCGCGGCATCTATGGCGCCAGTCTCATAGATACAGATATCGCGCAGTTGAAAGCATGCTGGCTTGCCCCGTTGCAAAGGCTTTTCGGATGAGGCAACTGCCTTTGGAAAACAGCAAAGGCGAACCGGCCCGAAAACAGGAATCCGGCCCGACCGGGTCGCACGTGCATGCCCGGGACTATTCCCGGTAGAATTGCTCCTCGGGCATCATCCGCAACTGAAGCTGTGTGACCTCATCGTGGAGCGCGTCCACACTTTTGCCTACGATAGCAAAGGTACCGATTATCATGGTGAGGGCATCCGAAAGGGCCTGGATGTTCTGTCTGGCAGTATCGGAAGCCTCTTTAATCTGCACTTCCCTTAACCGGCATTCTTCGATGATATCGCGGAGCTTTTCCTGTTCCTCGGCAGTGACCCCTTTTTCTCTGAGAAGATCATCCACTGTCTTTACCCCGTTCATGTGTTTCACCTCCCTACGCTTCGAGAGAGACCACACACCACCTTAAGGTTTTGTGGCCCTTTCTTGTCTTCCCCCTTGCGCACGGCTGTGCGCAAACGTCCATCTACGATGCAACTGGTTATACTTAATTATACAACAGGGCAGGGAGTTAATCAAGGAAATAAATGAAGAGAGGCAAAAATAATGAGCTATTTTCAAAGATATCCGCATTCGACCATCCGGGCGTTTCCGGTATGCCGAAATAGCTCACCCCTTTACAAATGGCTGAGACTATTTGCCCGTTATCCTGTTATGCCCGTCCACAAACGCGACTTTCGGCTGAAAACCTTCAAGCTCATTATCCTGAAAAGCCCCGTAAGAGACGATAATGACCAGGTCTCCTTTCTTTGCCTTGTGCGCCGCGGCGCCGTTAATGCAAATGACCCCCGAATCCCTTGGCCCCACTATGGCGTAAGTCGTAAAGCGCTCGCCATTGGTGATGTTGTAGATGTCCACCTGCTCGTAGGGAATAATGGCCGTCTTTTCGAGCAGCGCCTCGTCTATGGTGATGCTGCCTTGATAATCGAGGTTGCTGTCCGTAACCGTGGCCCGGTGAATCTTTGCCTTCATCATGGTCCTTAACATAGTTATGGCTCCGTTAAAACAGCGTTATCGATAAGCCTGGTTTTCCCCACTTTAGCCGCGATGGCAAGGAGGGCGGATGCGCCGACCTCCTCCAGGCCGTGAAACGTCTCGGCATCGCACACCGTGACATACTCTATGTCGATACCGTCTTTCGATGTCAGTACCCTGCGAGCCTCTGCTTCCAGCACGCGGGTCTTTTTCTCCCCGCCCCTGAAGAGCGCTTCAACCTTTTTCATCGAGGCGTGGATAAGGAGCGCCTTCTCACGCTCGTCGGCGCTGAGATATGCGTTCCGCGAGCTCATGGCGAGCCCTCCCTCCTCCCTTACCGTAGGATACCCAACGATTTCAATATCCATGTTGAGATCCTTCACCATCCTCTGAATGACCTTTAACTGCTGATAATCCTTTTGTCCAAACACTGCAAAATGCGGCTTTACTGCGTTAAAAAGCTTTGCCACCACAGTGGCTACCCCTCCGAAGTGACCCTTCCTCGAAAGCCCGCACAGGTGATCTTCCAGTTCTTTCACCTCAACGTAGGTCGAGTACCCTTGTGGATACATCTCGGGGACGTCGGGAAAGTAGAGCGCATCCGTCAGCTCCTGTTCGAGCAATGCCCTGTCACGCTCGAAGTCCCTGGGATAGCGGGTGAGATCTTCCTTTGGGCCGAACTGTATGGGGTTCACGAATATGCTTGCCACGACTACATCGGCAAGCTCTCTCGCTTTCCTTACAAGGGCCAGATGACCTTCGTGCAGATAGCCCATGGTGGGGACGAAGCCTATCGTTTTCCCTTCTTTTCGGAAGGTGTCGGAGGTTTCCTGCATCTCTTTGACCGTGCGTATGATCTTCATGGCTTAATGGAAAGAATGGGCATCATCAGGAAACGTGCCCGATCTCACCTCCTCGATATACTCCTTCACGCCTTTTTCTATCTGCTCGCGAAGGTTTACATAGGTCTTGACGAATTTTGGCCGGAACTGGCCGGACAAACCGAGGAGGTCATGGATAACGAGGACCTGCCCGTCGCAGTCGGGACCCGCCCCTATCCCGATTGTGGGGATAGAAAGCATCTCTGTGATCTTCTTCGCAAGGTTCCTCGGAATACCCTCCAGGACTACCGAGAACGCACCTGCTTCTTCGACGGCCTTTGCGTCCTCGATGAGCATCTCCTCCGCGGACCCCTTGCCCTGTACCTTGTGTCCCCCCATGGCGTTTACAGACTGCGGAGTGAGGCCGATGTGGGCCATCACGGGGATATCGATGTCAACGATTGCCCTGATCACGTCGCGCATTTTCCTTCCGCCCTCTAGCTTGACCGTTTCCGCGCCGCTCTCCTTGATCATGCGTCCGGCATTCTTCCGGGCCTGTTCAATGCTTTCCTGGTACGACATGAAAGGCATGTCAATAACGACCAATGCCCTCCGGGCGCCCCTCGTCACCGCGCCCGTATGATGGATCATCTCTTCCACTGTGACGGGGAGCGTATTGGGGTATCCGAGCACCGCGTTTCCCACGGAATCTCCTACAAGGATGATATCGATCCCTGCCGCGTCCATTATTTGCGCAAAGGGAAAATCATAAGCAGTCAGCATGGTGATTCGCTCTCCGCCTTTTCGTTCCCTTATCATTGGCGCCGTAATTTTTTCCATGGAACCTCCAAAAAAAAAGCCTTCTGAACTGTAATTTCAGAAGGCACAACTACAACGCTCCTTCCGTCTCAGTCCAGTTTTGGATCCAAGCGGTCTAGATACTCATCATATACCTAATTCCCGACTCTAGTCAAGGGGTTTATAAAAAATTATTGTATACATATTCGGGGTTAGCCAGGGGCATCCCCTTGCGGTAAATTAAATGAAGGCGACTCGATATCAGATATAGTTTTCGAGGAGTAGAGACAGGTGCTGCTCGACAGACCCCGGCTCTTTCTCCTCCATTCCCCGGACTGCCCTTTTGACGCGTTCGTAAGCCGCAACATCTGCCAGGTCGCCGGTGCCCCGGTAAACGCCCGCCCTCCTCCCCATGCGGTAGACGAGCCGCTGTTCCTCGTTCAGCTCGAAATAGCGGTCGATAACCGACAAGATCTTCTTCTTATCCTCCGGCAGCTTCCCCTCCACTTCCTCCAGGAGATTGAGTATATGATCGCTCTTTACGAAGCTCCCGATGCCCTCCAGATGCTCGATGAGCAGCCTCAGTTCAGCGAGGATCTCCTCGTCGTGCTCCAGGACGAAATCGCCTTTTTCCACTTTTTGATGAAGGAGCATGCTCCTGGTAACCTTGAGCGTCCTCACGCGAATAAAGTCGGGATCGATCCGGTTCAGCGCATCTGCCGTCTCGACCGCATGTTCCCGCCACCACTTCTTTCCGCCCAGGCCGGCGATGACATATTCGGAAAGCTCTATCCCCGATTCCTTTATCAGGCGTCCGGCGATGATATGCTGCTCTTTCGTGGCCCCCTTACGCATATATCGCAACAAGAAATCGGAACCCGTCTCCAGGCCGAGGTGGAGCCTTGTCAGCCCCGCCTCTTTCAAACGTCTCAAGTCGTCGACGGTGTAGAGTTGTGCGATCGTCTGGGAACGGGCGTAGCACGTGATACGGTCGATGGTGGGCAGGGCTTGTCGGAGGTACTGCAGGGCCTCGGCAAAGTCGTCCTTCTTCATGACCAGCGAGTTGGCATCCTGGATGAAGACGTTTTTGGCACCAAAATAGATCCAGACGGCAACGCTCTTGAAAAAATCGTTACATAGGGGGTCGGCGAATATCTCTTCGGTCAGGCCCTGCGAAAGCTTCCCTCCCGCGCCCCTTTGCCATGACAGGGCAACGATCTCGCTTCCTATGGCCTTGATCGTGTCGATGTCTTTCTTTATGTCGGCCAGCGGCCTGCGCTCGAAACGCGTGCCTTTGTAGAGGTGGCAAAATTCGCACTTGTTCCAGGGACAATTCCGCGTAAAGCGGACGAGCAGGCTGTAAGCCTCGCTGGGTGGTCGTATCGGTCCTATCTCGTAACGAAGGGGGGTCTCATGCACACCGGTATCAGTCCTTTTGCACGTGGACCTCGAAAGCGGGGGTGGAGTGCTTCGACTCGGCCTTCTTTCTCTTCTTGCCGAGATTGGCCTTCTTTCTCTTCCTCTTCAACTCGGTGATCTTGGTGTTCGACGGCATAGCTCCCTCCTCTTCTAAAGTACAGAGGATAGCACAAAACCGGGCTGCCTTCAACATTTCCCCTTTTACTTTCTGCAAGGCGTTCTATATAATAACCGGAGCATACGGACCGCTTCGTGGCGCATGCGCGCGTAGTTGGAGGTGCCTCGTGACTTCTCACACAATTATACTCGGCGATTCCAGACAAATGGGTGAAGTTCCTGACCAATCGGTCCATCTCGTCGTCACGTCGCCGCCGTATTGGCAACTGAAAGATTACGGCGTCGCCGGCCAGATCGGGTTTGATGACTCCTACGAGGATTATATTAACAACCTTAACATCGTGTGGCTGGAAACGCATCGCGTCCTCCACAAGGGATGCAGGCTGTGCGTGGTCATAGGCGATCAATTCGCCCGGTCCGTCTACTACGGAAGGTATAAGATTATCCCCATCAAAACCCAGATTATCAGGTTTTGCGAGACTATCGGGTTTGACTATATGGGGGCAATCATATGGCAGAAGGTCACCACCTGCAATACGTCGGGCGGTGCTACCATTATGGGTTCTTTTCCCTATCCCCGGAACGGGATCGTGAAGCTCGACTATGAAACGATCCTCCTCTTCAAGAAGCCGGGGGCCCTGCCTCCTGTCTCGAAGGAGATAAAGTTGCGATCAAAGCTCTCTACGGAAGAGTGGAACCTCTATTTTGCGGGCCATTGGCGTCTGCCTGGAGAAAAGCAGCGCAGTCATCTAGCCGTTTTTCCGGAAGAACTGGCTCAAAGGCTCATCAAGATGTTCAGTTTTGTGGGAGAAACCGTGCTCGACCCCTTCCTCGGAAGCGGCACGACGAGCCTCGCTGCCAGGAACAGCGGCAGAGATTCGATAGGTTATGAAATTAACCGGCAGGCCCTTCCCGTGATAGAACAAAAGCTGGGAGCGAACGGACTCATCCGTCCGGGAGCCTTTACGATCATGGAGGGGGACAGGGAGCTGGTGTTGCGGGAAGAGAGGTTGGCCGAACTCCCTTACGTGTTCAAGGACCCGGTCCGCATAGAGAAACAGATCGACCCCAGAAAGAAAGATTTCGGGTCAAAAATCGGGGGCGGGCGGGCGTCCCGACAAGAATTCCATACTGTCACGGAGGTACGGAGCCCCGAAGAAGTGACCTTAAGCAATGGGTGGGTCGTCAGGCTCCTGGGCGTCCGGCGAAACGGCCTGACGGACCGGGAAGCAGTGGCCTTTTTGGAGAGACTGACCAAAAATCAGAGGGTTTTTCTCAAATTCGATCCCGCCAAAGGTGCCGCACCTCCCCGTTTCTGCTACCTTTATCTGAAGAACAAAACCTTTGTCAACGCCCACCTTATCAGGACAGGATTTGTTGATGTCGATATGTCGCTTGAGTACGGGAAGCGGAAGCGATTTCTCGATTACCTCCGTACCGGCCCCGCCCTGTGATGCTTCTCCTCACAACCCTATGCCATCTATCTTTGCCTTACAGAATCGACAGTGCCCTGCTTCGAGATTGTACTCGGCAACGGTAAAGCCCCGCCTCTTGATGACAGGTTCTTTGCAATTGTAGCAGTACGTATTTTCTCCGTCAATACCGGGGATGTTTCCCGTGTACACATACCTGAGCCCGGCCGCAAGCCCTATCTCTCTCGCCCGCAGGAGCGTCTCGGGCGGCGTCCGGAAACTGTCCCGGAGCCTGTATGTGGGGTGGAAGGCACTCACGTGCCATGGGGTCTCGACTCCCACCTCGTCCCGTATGAAAGCGGCGATCTTTCCGAATTCCTCTTCGCTGTCGTTGTATTTGGGGATAACCAGAGTGGTCAGCTCGATCCAGATACCAAGAGACTTATAGTCCTTTATGGACTGCAGGACCCCTTCCACTCCGGCGCCGCACACCTTCCTGTAAAAGCTCGCGGAAAAACTCTTAAGGTCGATGTTTGCCGCGTCGAGATAGGGCTTTATCGCGGTGAGGGGCTCATGCTCGATATAGCCGTTTGTGACAAAATTATTGTGGATGCCCGCCTCACTCGCGAGCCGTGCGATGTCGAAGGCATACTCGTAGAAGATAGTGGGTTCGGTATAGGTGTAAGAGATACTGGCGCATCCTTCTGTCCGTGCCTGGCTAACCACCTCTTCCGGGGTCATCGCGTATCCCTCGATCCGGTCTTCGTGAGCGGGGAGTTGGGAGATATCGTGGTTCTGACAGTGGAGGCACCGGAAGTTGCAGCCAACTGTGGCAATGGAAAACGCTTTAGAACCGGGGAAAAAATGGTAGAGTGGTTTTTTTTCTATCGGATCTACATGCCACGAACACGGGACGCCGTAGACCAGGGTGTAAAGAATACCGGCGTGGTTTTCCCTGACACAGCAGATGCCCCTCTTTCCGTCAGCAATCACACAGTGGTGTCTGCAGAGAAAACACGCGGTCTTCTTTCCCTCACGCTTTTCGTAGAAGGAGGCCTCTTTCACGACTCACCCCCTTTTTAGGCTGCTTTTTCTTCCTGTTCTTCTTCGGCGTTATCTGAAACAGGATGTTGATCACGTCCTCCATGGTTTTTACAGGCAGGAACTCGAGCCGCCTCTTCACGTAGGGGGGCATCTCTTCCAGCTCAGGTGCATTTGCTTCAGGAATAATCACCCTGCCGATTCCCGCGCGAAGCGCCGCCAGCGTCTTTTCCTTCAAGCCGCCGATAGGAAGAACCCTGCCCGTGAGGGTGATCTCGCCCGTCATCGCGACCTTCTTGTCCACAGGCTTCCCTGTCAGTGTGCTCACCATGGCAGCGGCCATAGTGATGCCCGCAGAAGGGCCGTCTTTCGGTATCGCACCCTGAGGCACGTGCACATGCAGCTCCAGGTGGTCGAATACGGCGTCGTCTATCCCGAAGGCCCCACTCCTTGCCTTGATGTAGCTAAGCGCCGCCTGGGCCGATTCCTTCATCACGTTCCCCATATTCCCTGTCAGGATCAGCTCTTTTTTGCCCTTCCTCGCGGATGCCTCGATAAAAAGCAGATCACCTCCCGCTTCCGTCCATGCGAGACCGCAGACGATCCCGACCATGTCCTCAGGCAAAGTGTTTTCGGCCAGAAATTTCGGCTGACCCAAAAGGCTGCGAAGGTTCTTTGGCGTTGCCGAGACCTTTCTGTCGACCCCTTCCGCGATTTTGCGCGCCACCTTGCGCGCCACCGAGGCTATTTCCCGCTCCAGGTTCCTCAGACCCGCCTCTCTTGTATAGGCGGTGATGATCTTCTCGATAGCCTTATCGGTGAACCTCAAGGCGTCTTTCTTGAGTCCGTTCTCCTTGATTTGTTTTGAAACGAGATGGCGCTTCGCGATGAGCAGCTTTTCCCGCTCGGTGTAACCGGGAATAGTGATAGTCTCCATTCGGTCGTGGAGTGCCGCAGGGATGGTGTCGACCTGATTGGCAGTGGTGATGAACATGACCTTCGAAAGGTCGAAAGGCACATTCAGGTAGTGATCGCTGAAGGCGACATTTTGTTCAGGATCGAGCACTTCGAGGAGCGCGCTTGCCGGGTCGCCCCTGAAAGTCCATCCCGATCTTGTCGACCTCGTCGAGCATGAAGACGGGATTATTGGTGCCGCCCTGCTTCAGACCCTGCATGATCCTGCCCGGCATGGCACCCACGTAGGTTCTCCTGTGACCGCGTATCTCTGCTTCATCCTTCATGCCGCCCAGGGATATGCGCTGGAAGCTCCTGCCAAGGGCCCTGGCAATGCTCCGTCCCAAGGAGGTTTTGCCGACACCGGGAGGCCCGACGAAACAGAGTATGGGACCTTTCATTTCGCCTTTCAGCTTGATGACGCTCAGAAATTCGAGGATCCTCTCCTTCACCTTTTCGAGGCCGTAGTGGTCCTCGTCGAGGATGGCCTTCACCTTTTTTATGTCTATGTTGTCTTTGGTAGAAGTGCTCCACGGCAATTCCACGAGCCACTCTATGTAGGTCTTGAGCATGTTTGATTCGATGGCATCGGGATGCATCATTTCGAGGCGCTCTACCTGCTTTCTTGCTTCTTTCTCCACCTCGCGCGGCATTTTTGCCTTCTTGATCTTCTTACGCAGGTCCTTTACGTCATCATCCCGCTCGTCGGTCTCGCCAAGCTCCGACCGTATCGCCTTCATCTGTTCCCTTAAGAAATACTCTCTCTGGCTTTTCGTCATCTCATCCTTGGCCTGGGAGAGTATCTTTGCCTGCATGTTCAACAGCTCTATTTCCTTGCCGACGATTTCCGAGAGCTTCCGCAGCCGCTCGATCGGATCGACGATCTCGAGAAGCTCCTGTGCCTTGTCGACCTGGAGCCCGAGGTTCGCGCATGCGACGTCGGCGAATTTCCCCGGCTCGTCAATCGTGTCGAGGACAAGGAGGACGTCGGAGGGGACCATTCTCCCCATGGAGACCACTTTCTCCATCTCTTCCCTGATGTAGCGCATAAGCGCCTCTGTCTCAAGGGTAATTTCCGTAATGAGCGGCTCCTCCACCGGTTTTATCCGCACAAGAAACGTCGGCTTTTCTTGCACATATTCTTCGATCTGTGCCTTCTTCAAGCCCTGGATGAGGATTTTTATCCTGCCGTCGGGAAGGCGCAACATGCGCATGATCTGAGAGACAACACCCATGGAATAGATTTTTGCGGGCAGCGGATCTTCGTCGGTCAGGTCCTTTTGGGCAGCAACGACAATGAGCCTATCCTGCGAAAGGGATTTCTCCACTGCGTTTATTGACATCTCCCTCCCGAGAAAAAGCGGAAGGGTGACCGCAGGATACATGACCATGTCCCGAACGGGGAGCAGGGGGAGTACCTCCGGCACTTTGAATGTTTCGTTTTCCCACATGCGCTGATTGCCTCCGTTTTATGATGCGAAAAATGCTTTAAAGGCCCGATAAGCTTCATATATATCGAGCTTGCTCGATATTTCAAAGGGGGAATGCATGGTGAGGATCGGGGCGCCCATGTCTATAATATCCATGCCATACTCGGCAAGGTATTTTGCCACCGTCCCACCCCCTCCCTCGTCGATTTTTCCCAGTTCTCCGGTCTGCCAGACGATGTCGCTCTTCAGGAGACAGCCCCTTATCTCGGCTACATATTCGGCATTGGCGTCGTTTGCGCCCGACTTGCCGCCGTGACCGGTAAACTTGGTGACGCAGATTCCGCCCCCAAGATAACACGCATTTTGTTTCTCGTGCACTTCCTGCCAGTTGGGGTTTACCGCGCCGTTCACGTCGGCGCTGATGGCTTTCGACCTGAAAAGCAGACGCCGCATAAGTGTTTCCGTGTTGCCGAGCCCCAGTCCTTCGATCAGGTCCTGAAGAAACATCTGAATGAAATGGGATTGAGCGCTCGTATTCCCTTCCGAGCCTATCTCCTCTTTGTCGATGAAAACGGCAAGGACCGGCCAGCTCGGTTCCTCATCAAGCTCTACCGTGGCGGCGAGCAGCGGGTAGGCCGACGCCCGGTCGTCCTGGCCGTAAGCCCCTATCATGCTCCTGTCGATACCCACATCCCGTGCCTTGAAGGCCGGTACCACCTCAATTTCGGCGCTGATGAAATCTTCTTCCTCCAGACCGTACTGTGCTCGCAGCAGCCCGAGGACGGCCTTCTTTACCGGTTCCCGCTCCTCGCCCCGGAGGGGCATGCTGCCAAAGAGAACGGTCAGCTTCTCGCCCTCTATCGCCTCGGAGAGTTTTTTCTCGTCCTGGTTCTTCCGTGAAAGATGGGGGAGCAAATCGTCGATGGAGAAGACCGGGTCCCTCTCGTCCTCGCCGACGACGAAATTGACGAGGGTCCCGTCCGCCTTTACCACGACCCCATGCATGGCCAGCGGCATCGCCACCCACTGGTACTTCTTTATACCGCCGTAATAGTGCGTCCGAAGGAGCGCCAGATCCACGTCTTCATAGAGGGGATTCTGCTTGAGATCAAGACGGGGGGCATCGATGTGGGCAAGAATGATCTTCAAGCCCTGGGCAAGGTCGCGGCTGCCCTTTCTGAAGGCAATGACTTCTTTCCCTCTGTTTACGGCGTAAATTCTCGGTCCTTTCATGTCGCTCGTAAAACCGTGGGCACGGAGCGTCTGCTCAATCCGGGCGGCTGCTTCCCGCTCCGTCTTGGCTGCATCAAGAAACTGTTTATATTGTTCTGAGAACGCGCTGATACGCCTGACTTCTTCCTGCGATTTTCTTTTCCAGCCGGATTGTCTTTCCATCAGAATCCTTCACCTTATCGGAATTTAGTGTGGCTCGTCCAACGAACGACGCACTACAAACCCTTTGCTCCCTCATATGACATAGTTTACCTCATTGACTGTTTTGTTGCAACTTTGCTGCCCGCGCGCCTTCCGTGCAACGCGATTCTCTTGCGACACCATGAGCCGGCCATCGAAAGGGAAAAACATGGTTGCCATGGGAGATTCAGGCGGAAATATGTTCGAATTCCTCAATGTTATGGATATGGTTGTCTCGGCCGGGTGGGGCACCCGGCATATCCGGAAATGAGGGACCGGCCGTCTCTCCTAGCCCGACAACCCGCCCCGAAGAACTGTTTCTTCTTGTCATCAGACTGACCATGAGGACGGAGAGGATGCCGGTCACAAAAATGCCATCGAAGGTGCCCGCGCCTCCGATTGAGGCGACAGGGGCGCCGAGTCCCTGGACCTTGCCGAGGTCTCTCCCAGGGGCGGGCCTTTGCCGAAATATCCAAAAAAAAGGAGATGGCCACCCGGGGCATAGGGGTTTAAGGGGTGTGGGTGACCATCTCTTCTTAGGGAGGAGTGATACGTCTAATTATCCGTTTAACCAGCCTTGGCCGCTCCCTCCCGGGCCGTCTTCAAGTGTCCTTAAGTGTGGACAGCGCAACACTTCTTTCAACTCCGCAACCTGCTGCGCACACCCGGCTCTTCGTACAATTCCGCGCCCGCTTTGAGCCGGCGGCCAACTGCCCGTTTTCTTACCGTCTATAATCACAATATAAGCACCCAACTCAACGTGTCAAGGGAGATTGGATGTCCTTTATCGAAAGAAATTTGTCATCGCCTTTACGCATCGACGTGCCTCCCGTCCCCTCGTGTGAGGGCGCCCAGGCATCGCTTCTTGCAAACGGGACGGCGAGACGGTAAAATAGATGAGACGGAGGGATGGCTGAGCGGCCGAAAGCGGCGGTCTTGAAAACCGTTGGGCGTGCAAGCGCCCCGTGGGTTCGAATCCTACTCCCTCCGCCATTTACTAATCCGAGACAATCCGACGAAGTACAAAACCCGTTAGAAATAGCGGGTTTTTTGTTGTCATTAGTCCGAGGACGTGCGATAATATCTCTGGACATCAGGCAGTTTTGGGGGTAGATTTGTGAATGATCTACCCCCAAACAAAATGATCTACCCCCAAAAAGGAGGAAAAACCAATGGCTAAGCGGATTATCCAGCTATCGGACGCGAAGGTTAAGAACGCCAAAGCTCAGACGAGTGAGTACAAGCTGTTTGACGGCCAGGGCCTTTTCCTTCTCGTAACCCCTTCAGGCGGAAGATACTGGCATTTCAAGTATCGCTTCGATGGAAAAGAGAAGGGTTTCAGCTTTGGCCCCTATCCTGAAGTCTCACTTGTCGAGGCCAGAATGCGACGCGACGAAGCGCGAACGCAGATCGCGCACGGCATCGACCCGGCCAGCGTCCGCAAGGCCATGAAACAGGCAGGGACCACCGAAACAGAGACCTTTGAGGTTATTGCCCGCGAGTGGTATTCGAAGTTTTCTCCTATATGGGCGCCAAGCCACGCGGAAACGAACATGGCGAGACTCAAGAGAGACCTCTTCCCCTGGATAGGAGCGCGACCCATAAAGGACATCAAAGCGCCGGATTTGCTCGCCTGCCTTCGCCGGGTGGAGTCGAGAGGAGCGCCGGAAGTTGCGCGGAGGCTCCGGGCACTGTCAGGACAAGTATTCCGTTACGCCGTCGCTACGGGCAGGTGTGAACGCGATTGCGCCGCCGATTTGAGAGGGGCCTTACCGCAGTCGGCGGAAAAACATCATGCGGCGATCACGGACCCGAAAGAGGTTGCGCCCCTTCTGAGGGCGATAGACAGCTACCAAGGCGGGTTTGTGGTCAAATGCGCCTTATGCCTTGCCCCCATGTTCTTCGTGCGTCCTGGAGAGCTTAGAAACGCAGAATGGGCGGAGATCGACCTTGACGAAGGGGCCTGGAACATCCCGGCGCACAAGATGAAGATGAAGCAACCGCATATCGTGCCGCTCTGCGCTCAGGCTGTGGCGATATTGACGGAATTGAAACAGCTTACCGGCGGGAGCAAATATGTCTTTCCCTCCCTGCGGTCCTTCGCAAGGCCGATGAGCAACAACACCGTGAATGCGGCGCTTCGGCGTATGGGCTTTGATAAGGACACCATGACCGGCCACGGATTCAGAGCCATGGCCCGCACGATCCTTGACGAAGTGTTGCAGGTGAGACCGGACTACATAGAGCATCAGCTTGCCCATGCCGTAAGGGACCCGAACGGCAGGGCCTACAATCGGACGGCGCACCTTGCGGGCCGCCGGGAGATGATGCAGCAATGGGCCGACTACCTGGACGGGTTGAAACAAGGGGCAAGGGTGTTGCCGATGCCGAAGAGGGTATAATGGAAAAGACGATTAATTACCGAAAACTGGCGTTTGAGGCTTATAGTCCGCTTTGCGCCCATTGCGGATTCGGGATTCCTGATGTGCTGGAAGTGGCTCACATTGACGGTAACCGGGACAATAATGATCCATTAAATCTTGTCATTCTGTGTCCGAACTGCCACAAAATGCACGATCTCGACCTGATTTCAACCGAGACAATCATACAAATGCGGGACCGACCCAAAATCGTGGTATGGTCCAAAAGAATGAAAGATGCAGGGAAGAAAGCGGCACTTACGCGGAAACGTCGTACAGCTGCCAGGAAGGCGGTTTTGACAAGGCAGAATAGAGCAAAGAAGCCCTAACCAGACGTTCAGAGGGATCGCCCAACACACCATTTTCAGGGTGCACAGGTATTGCCATTGCACAGGAAGGGTTAAGGGAAAGCGAGAGGTGGAAATGCCGTTGATTACAGGAAATACGCAATTGGGAGAGTTTTCACCCCAAGCTCAAGCCTTATCTTCTGCCTTGCTATTCTCCGCGCCCATTCCGAACAGTTCCCTGAATAGACTATCCTGGAACCCTGCAATACTACGGTCGCGGTTCTTAATAAGCCACCTGAAACATAGGGTAATAAATTTCGACCTGGTTAGCCCGACTTCCCTCAAGATCGGCTCGACTCCTTCCCATTCCTCGTCAGTGACATATACGTTCCGTCGATAAGGATCAGTGCGGCGAGGCTTTGATTCTTTAGGCTGAGAGACCGCCACTACACGACGTGTCTCTTGAGCCGGAATCGCAGCAGCCCTCTCTTGCGCCCTTCTCAATTTTCTTTGCTTACCCATATACACACCTTATACACCCTTTTTGCAAGATGTGTCAAAGCTCTTTTTTGTCCCTGCATATGTCCTTGTTTTTACTATGAATATTTTCCCGAATGAAAGCTTAAAATAGAGAGTGTTGAGATATGTCTTAATTAATAAACCCAAGGGCAACCCCGCCACGCCCCTCGGAGGTTTCCCACAAGAAGCATCGCGCGGGCCTTCGGCCGCAGGCCGCGACCGCTCGCTCGAAAACAATGTCGCTCGCTTGCTTCTATGGAAAACCCCCTCGTTCATGCCCGAGACAAACCCTTGTCAGAAAGCATCATTCATCCTCATTCTTACCAGTTTCTTCCCAAACGTGCCGATCCTGTCTTTTCAGGAGTCCCCGATCCGCCGCTCACCTGGACAGCCATATTACCAACACGCTCCGCAAGGATAGCGCCGCCCCCGGCCCCCGTGCTCATTCTTCCGCGCGGGAGGCCGGAGGAGCGGCGCTTGCGGATTCGGACCGAAAAGAACGCTTTTTCCGGCACTCGGAATAAACATTTTGACACGGACAGAAAATTATGGTCTCTATAGGTTTCAGGCCTTGATGCCTGCCATAATAATTTAGGAGCTGGTCTCCTGCAGGGTTAGACCCTGCCTAACCAATAACTTCACACTATTTAGGGCTTAGCCCTCCTACATTTAAACAACTTCACTTTCAGGAATTCATTTCCTGCACCCAACACAACTTAGGGGCCGCCCCTGCCTTTATCAATCGAAGCTTGCCCTTGCCGTCTAACATGGCGGCGAGGGCAAGAAGAGTGACGAAAGGAGGTCGCAGGCAATGGCAAGTAGGTGTCAGAATGAATAAACGCTTCTTACGTCTGCCAGAAGTTCTTGAGCGAATCCCTGTGTCGAAGAGCACGTGGTGGGCGGGTATCCGACAAGGCCGGTTTCCGAAGCCGGTCAAGTTGAGTGTGCGGACATCCGCGTGGAGAGAGACCGACATCGACGCCTTATGCAACCAGGGCCAAGGCGAAGCAAAACCCGTCGACAGCGCCGAGGGCTGAACGCGCCGGGCGTCGTTAAAGGCCGTATAGTTTTCAGGGACGGGCAGTAGATCCGGCAAGGACGGGAAATAAAATTAGGGTCATCAGCTTCCTGCATACTTTTTATGCCTGCGGGATGACCCTCTCTTTCACTGCTTCTCGCATGCGGCCTGCTCGGGCGAGTGCGGATTGCCGGTTGAAAGTGAGAGGAATTTATTTTTCCAGAACCTATGTTTCCGTCTTGACATTCGTTATCCTCCGTATAACATTACAAATAATCGGAAAAAGCCAAACCATCTGTGAGGGTGGGACGGAAAGCCAACGGGCCTTTGCACACGAGGCAGCCGAGCCGCCGGAGATCAAAATAAACGATAGGAGGTTTGTATGGTGAAGACTCTGGCGGCATTTGTAATTCTCTTGCTATGTACCTTCGGTGCGGCGCAGGCGGCCCTCATTTCCACCGGCCCCGACCTCGTCTACGACTCGGTCCAAAACATCACGTGGTATGATCCGGCCCCTACCCAAATGTCCTGGACCTATGCAACAACCGTCTGGGCACCAAGTCTGACAGTTGGCGGTACCGTGGCCGGCAGCTGGAGCCTCCCCACAACGCCCGGCACAGCGGCTGCGTACACGAGTGAGGGACAGATGGGGTATCTCTACTATACTGAGCTGGGCAATACTGCCGGCGGACCTCTTGCCAATACGGGTCCTTTTACTAACCTGCTGTCCGACCGCTACTGGACGGGTACGGAGTATGCGCCGAATCCGGACTTCGCGTGGGACTTCCACTTCGACGACGGCCTCCAGGACACCGAGTACAAGTTCATCGACTATTACGCGTTAGCGGTGCATTCCGGTGATGTCGGCGCCCCCGTGCCGATACCAGGTGCCATTTTCTTGTTCGCTCCCGGCCTTGCAGGCATCGCAGCCCTGAAGAGACGGACAGGGCGCCGTGGGTAATTAGGTCATTTGAGTTATTCGGTTATTTTATGAGGGGGGGGGTGTAGGGGGCACTCCTCCTGCTTTTCGTGATCCACCAAGCGATATCAACATCGCAGGGCAGGGTCAGTAAATGGCCCTGCCTTTTTTACGCATCCTATTGATTACCGCGCGAAAGCGTGTACTTTACACGAACGAGCCTTTTCGTTTGTTACAGGAAGTACGCAAGAATCGGATGAACCTAAAATTATCGACCCCTCTCTTGCGGGGGTGGTTGCAAGTTTGGGGGTAGTTTTGGGGGTATGTCCAGTTTTTCTATATCACAAAAGGCCATGAGGACGCCATGTTAGGCTCTTAGTTCGACGGCTACTCCCGCTTGACGTTGATCTGAAAAATGTTACAGTTTTGAGTTATAGGGCTTATTTTCGGCCTTCGGCGGAAGAAACTGCTTGACGGGAAGGCAGCGAGCCGCTGCGATAGATAGGAATGCACCAAAGGATGCTCATCTCGCCGTAGTGCCGGCACACGCCCGGCACACCGCCGAAGGGGTCCAGCGAGCCGGATTATGCCGTCTCACTCCTCCCGGCCGCACGGTGTCCCGATGGATAGGGCAAAAGGCCGCCACGGCAGGCAGGGCAGACTGCCCCATCAGCGGAACGATAGGCTTCTTTGCAGGCAGGGCAGATGGCAATCGGGTCATTCTTCTTTTTGCCGAAGAAGTCGAGTGATACCTGCACTTCGTCGATGGAGCATATGTCCGTTCCCGCTTCCCTGATCTGATTGAGCAGTGACTCGGCGTCCTGGGCCTCTTTCGGAGTGAGCTTCAGGTACCACTCTCTGATCTCCGACCACGGATCGAGCTTGCCGCAATCAAGGTATACCCGCACCCCCGCACCTGTCTTTTTTTCATAGAAGGTCAGCGCGAAACGGCTGGTGTCGATGATCCTCAGCCATCGGTTTCCGATGGAACATGGGGTAAGAATCTGAACCGCGTCGGGCAGGCACCTGCTTGTCTCGCAGATGACATCGAAAAGTCCTTCGGACGGCAGATGCCGGTAGGCAAGATCGACCATAAAACCGCCGATCATCACCCCCGGCGCGGCGCTTCCGTGAAAGGACCGTACGAGAGCCGCATACTCATCAAAGGTGTACGCCCGTATGTTTTGCATCATCACTGCCCTCTTTCCGGCTCATGCCCGCCGCATTCATCGATCGCGATGCGGCGGGACGGGAGCACATCCGTCGCCTTCCTGCCTACAGTTTGTCGATCCTTACCGCACAGGCCTTGTACTCCGCGGTCCTGGATACGGGATCGAAAGCAGGGTTCGTCAGCCAGTTCGCGCAGGCTTCGCGGAAGTGGACAAATCGCCCGAGGCCGCAGGTTGGAATCACCTCTCTCCTCGTCCATGGTCACCATAGTGTAGATTATGCCGCATAGGGATACAAGAAGAACGTCTCGCTCTATACAGGAACACCTGAAGACCTGATGATCGCGCGCCATGCCCAAAAAAACGCCCCCTGCCCGGTATCCGAGGCAGGGGGCGCAATCTTTCAGAGGCTTGCTTACAGGGCTGTTTTCCGCTACTTTCCGCTTGCCGAGTCCGAAAGCTTCTCCTCGCCGATCCTCATCCCGTAGAAAGAACGGTAGATGAAAACAAGCGCAACCACGAAGAAGACGCAGGCGATACCCGTCTTCAGTGTCTGCGACTTCATGGTAACCGCGATCTCCGTTGCGAGCAGGCCGAAGAGCGTGGTGAACTTGATGACAGGGTTCATGGAAACCGAAGAGGTATCCTTGAACGGGTCGCCCACCGTATCGCCTACCACGGTCGCCTCATGGAGCGGGGTGTTCTTCTCTTTCAGGTCGACCTCGACGATCTTCTTCGCATTGTCCCATGCGCCGCCGGCGTTCGCCATAAAGATTGCCTGGTAGAGACCGAAAAAGGCGATGCCGATCAGGTAGCCGATAAAGAAGTAGGGGTTAAAGAACGACAGGGCGAGGGCCATGAAAAAGATGACGATGAAGATATTGATCATGCCCTTCTGCGCATACTGGGTGCAGATCTTTACGACTTCCTTGCTGTCCTTGATGGAAGCCGTCGTGCTGTCGAGCTTGATGTTCTCCTTGATATAGACGACTGCCCGGTAGGCGCCCGTCACCACGGCCTGGGTGGCCGCACCGGAGAACCAGTAGATTACCGCGCCGCCCATGAGCAGGCCGAGGACGATCTCCGGCTGCACGAGGGAGAGCTTCGCCACGGCGCCGCCGTAAATCCGTTCCAGCAGGATAATGATGCCGAAGACCATGGTGGTCGCGCCGACGACGGCCGTACCGATGAGCACAGGCTTTGCCGTCGCCTTAAACGTGTTGCCCGCGCCGTCTGCCTCTTCAAGGTAATCCTTGCCGTTCTCGAAATCGGGATCGAAGCCGAACTGCTTCTTTATTTCTTCCCTTATATTAGGGACGCTCTCGATCTGCGAGAGCTCGTAAACGGACTGCGCGTTGTCGGAGACGGGGCCGAAACTATCGACCGCGATCGTCACAGGACCCATGCCGAGAAAACCGAAGGCCACGAGGCCGAAGGCGAACACAGGGGCCGCAAAGGCAAATTCCTTCGGCATAAGGGCCTGGATCGAACCGTTCGTGGAGACGAGATAGGCGATGAGCATAAGAACGATGATTGTCAGACCCTCCCAGAAGGCTGACATATTGCCCGCGACGAAACCGGAAAGGATGTCCAGGGACGCGCCGCCCTGGCGCGCGCTCACCACGACCTCCTTGACGTGACGCGAGCTCGTGCTCGTGAACACCTTTGTGAACTCAGGGATCAGGGCGCCGGCCACGGTGCCGCAACTGATGATGATGGAGAGGGCCCACCAGAGGGACGCATACTTCGGGTCCGGCAGGCTGCCCAGGAGCAGGTAACTCGCGCAGAAGGTCACAATTATCGAGATTGCCGACGTGATCCAGACAAGATTCGTGAGCGGCTGCTCGAAGCTGAATTTCTTTTTGTCGCCGTATGCGGCCGACGTGATGCCGACGTTGATGAAATACGAGACGAGGGACGTGAGTATCATGAGAATACGCATCGCAAAGATCCAGATGATCAGGGTCCCTGCCATAATAGGATTGAGGGCCAGTGCGAGGGCGAGGAAGGCGATCAGGGCAACGCCGGTCACGCCGTATGTTTCAAAACCGTCCGCGGTCGGCCCTACGCTGTCACCCGCGTTGTCGCCTGTGCAGTCCGCGATGACACCGGGGTTCTTCGGGTCGTCCTCAGGCAAATGGAAGACGATCTTCATCAGGTCTGAGCCGATATCGGCGATCTTGGTGAAAATACCGCCGCAGATCCGGAGGGCGCTTGCGCCGAGTGATTCACCGATGGCAAACCCGATGAAGGAGGCGCCGACCATCTCCTTGGGGAGGAAGACCAGGATGCAGATCATGAAGAAGAGCTCGACGCTCACGAGCAGGAGACCAACGCTCATGCCGGAGCGGAGAGGAATGGCAACCACATTGACCGGCTTGCCGGTAAGCGACGCGAAGGCGGTCCGGGAATTCGCCCGGGTGTTGATCCTCATGCCGAACCAGGCCACGCCGTAGGAGCCGAGTATACCGAGGACAGAGCAGAAGAGGATGACGACTATATTAAAGATGGGCGCGCCCTGCAGCCCGGCGAAGTAATAGGTCATGCAGAGGGCGATAAGCACCCACAGGATGACAAGGAATTTGCCCTGCTGGGCCAGATAGGACTTGCAGGTCTCCCAGATGATGTCTGACACATTGAGCATCGAGCTGTGAGCAGGCAGGTTCTTTGTCTGATTCGACTGGACTAGGGCGAAGATGAGTCCGAGAACGCAGATGAGCAGGCCGAAATACATGATGTGAATGCCGTTCAGCACACCACCGAAAATAGTAAAATTCACATTGCTCAAATCGGGCAGCACGATATCCGCCTCGCCAGCGAGTGCAGGCATGACACCGGTGAGAAGCGGCAAGCCGAAGGCAAAAAGAACGGACAGCACTTTACCTACCTTTGTAAACCGCATTTACAACCTCCTTACAAAAGTTTTAGTACAGATCACTACACATGACTCGTCCTATGAAGAGAACCTCCCAGGTGGTTCGGGATAAATTAAAAAATTCACATGTAATCTACCCGCCGCAGATACCATATGTCAATCGTTTTTTCACAATTTCTCACATGGTTATTCGGGAAGCAAAAACTGCGTGACGCCTTTTCCGGTATCGCTTTCAAGCACAGGGAATAGCAAGGGAGGTATTGCCCCGGTCGTGACCGCTAGTTGCTCGAAAAGATCATCCCCCGGTCTTGGATGCGACAGAGATCCTCGTGATGGCGCGCATGAGCGCTGCCTGAAAAATATGGTATTCCTCCTCATCAAAGGAGATCTCTTTCAGACGGGCTTCTGCCCTCTCTCTGGCACTATGGGCCCTCGTCACATCGACCTCCTCTGCAAATTCGGCAGTATCGAGCAAAAAGGTAACCCTGTTCTCAAGGACTTCGGCAAAGCCGCCGCTTGTCGCGATAAAGCGCGTCCCGCCATCCGTAATGAGGCGTATCTCCCCATGTTCCAGGGTCGAGAGAAAAGCGACATGACCGGGGAGCACGCCGAACTCCCCTCCCGTGCCCGGCGCCTCTACCATGTCGACATCTTGCCGGATCAGCACCCTTTCAGGGGTGATGATCTCGAGATAGAGTTTTTCCACGTCACTCCCCCATCATCTTTCTCGCCTTCTCAACGGCCTCGTCTATAATACCGACCATGAAGAAGGCTTGTTCAGGCAGATCGTCGTGCTTCCCCTCGAGAATTTCCTTGAACCCTCTGACCGTCTCGCTTATGGGGACGTACTTGCCGGCGGAACCGGTAAAGGCCTCAGCCACGAAGAAGGGTTGTGAGAGGAACCTCTGGATTTTCCTTGCCCTTGAGACGACAAGCTTGTCTTCTTCGGAGAGCTCGTCCATGCCGAGAATGGCGATGATGTCCTGGAGATCCTTGTACTTCTGCAACGTGTGCTGAACGTCCATGGCCACCCCGTAGTGCTCATCGCCCACCACCTTCGGATCGAGGATCCTGCTCGTTGAATCGAGCGGGTCGACGGCGGGGTAGATGCCCAGTTCAACGATCTGGCGGGAAAGCACCGTTGTTGCGTCAAGGTGGGCGAAGGTTGTAGCCGGCGCAGGGTCGGTAAGGTCGTCAGCAGGCACATAGATGGCCTGGACAGAGGTAATTGACCCGCGAAGCGTCGAGGTGATCCTTTCTTCCAGCTCACCCAGGTCGGTCGCCAAAGTCGGCTGGTAGCCGACGGCGGAAGGCATCCTGCCGAGCAGCGCCGAAACCTCCGAGTTGGCTTGCGTAAACCGGAATATGTTGTCGATAAAGAGGAGCACATCTTGGCCCTCTTCGTCTCTGAAGTATTCGGCGGCGGTCAAGGCGGTGAGGCCTATCCTTGCGCGCGCGCCGGGGACCTCGGTCATCTGCCCGTATATCAGCGCAGTCTTGTCTATAACCCCCGATCCCTTCATCTCCAACCACAGGTCGTTTCCTTCCCTGGTCCTCTCCCCCACGCCGCCGAATACGGAGATGCCTCCATGCTGCATGGCGATATTATGTATCATCTCCATGATGACCACGGTTTTCCCCACGCCTGCGCCGCCGAAAAGACCGACTTTGCCGCCTTTGGGATACGGTTCAAGGAGGTCGATAACCTTGACGCCGGTCTCCAGGAGCTCGATTTTTGTGTTCTGCATGACGAGCGTCGGAGCGGGACGGTGAATGGAGTACCGTTGTTTCGTCTCCACCGGCCCCTTGCCGTCAACGGGTTCCCCGATGACGTTCAACACGCGTCCCAGGACCTCTTTGCCCACGGGGACCGTAATAGGCGCCCCTTTATAGACAGCCTCCTGACCGCGTCTCAACCCGTCCGTGGTCTCCATCGCGATGCACCTGACCGTGCCGTCGCCTATATGCTGGGCAACTTCAAGGACGAGGTTTTCCTTCTTATCATTGATAGTTGGATTAGAAAGGTATACGGCTCCATAAATAGGAGGAAGGTTATTAGGCGGGAAACCGACATCAACCACTGTTCCGATAACCTGTACGACCTTCCCCACAACCTCGGAATTCATTTTCGCGCGCCTCCTTTAGGTGCCCTGCAAAGCTTCCGCACCGCCGACAATATCCATCATTTCGTTGGTAATGCTCTGCTGACGTGTTTTGTTGTAGACCAGGGTGAGGTGATCGATCATCTCGCCGCAGTTACTGGTCGCATTCTCCATTGCCGCCATCCGTGAAGCATGTTCCGAAGTCTGTGACTCCACGAGGGCAAAATAAACTTTCGTGAACAGGTAATGAGGGACGAAGCGGTCTACTATGGACTGCATGTCGGGCTCGTAAAGATAATCCGGACCCTCATCGGTTCTTGCCGGCTTCACGGGCAGGAACTCCTCGAACATCACCTTCTGATTGATGGCGGAGTGGAAGTGCGTGTAGATGAGATAGACCTTGTCGAACTCGCCGCCCAGATAGAGGTCCGTCACCTCTCGGGCCATCTCTCCGGCCACCTCGGAACCGATCGTCTTCATGTCGACCCATTCCTTCGCCATCTCGGTGTTTCTCCGTCTCAGGTAATCCCTGATCTTCCTGCCGACGGCGTAAACGCCTATCCTCTCGTAGCGCGCCCTGTTCTCCTGGACGAAACGCTCGACGGCATTGGCGACGTTGAGGTTGAAGGCACCAGAAAGGCCCCTGTCGGAAGCGACGGCGAAAAGGAGGATCTTCTTTGTCTCTTCACGCTCCAAAAACAAAGGGTGGCTCTGCTCCGGGACGCGGCTCGCCATCCGTTTCAAAAGCTCCTCCGTCCGCAACGCATAGGCCGTGATCTTTTCCAGCTCCTCCTGGGCCCGGCGGAGCTTCGACGCAGAGATCATTCTCATGGTCCTGGTAATCGTTTGCGTGCTCCTGATGCTGTTGATCTTTCTCTTTACATCGCGCAGAGTTGCCATCGTCGCATCCGTTAGTACGAGAATTTGTCTTTAAACGCGGTCAGCGCCTTATTCAGGTTCGCCTCGATGGCCGCATCGATTTCTTTCTTATCCCTTACGGCAGCCAGTATATCAGGATGCTCCTTTTCCATGTAAGGCAGCATCTCTTGCTCATACCTCCCGATGACTGCCTCCGGGTAGATGTCCGTATAGCCGTTCGTGCCGGCATAGAGCAATACCACCTGTTTCTCGACGGGGTACGGCGAATAAAGGTTCTGCTTCAAAAGCTCCTGTAGCCTCGCCCCCCTGGACAGAAGGGCTTGCGTCGACTTATCCAGGTCGCTTCCGAACTTTGCAAATGCCGCCATCTCCCTGTACTGGGCGAGGTCGATCCGGAGTCGGCCCGCCACCTGCTTCATCGCCTTAGTCTGCGCGTTGCCGCCGACCCTGGAGACGGAGAGGCCCACGTTGATAGCCGGCCTGGTGCCTGAATAGAAGAGCTCGGGCTCGAGGTATATCTGCCCGTCCGTGATGGAGATGACATTTGTCGGTATATAGGCGGACACGTCGCCTGCCTGGGTCTCGATGATGGGAAGGGCTGTCAGAGAGCCGCCGCCATGTGCGTCATCCCATTTTGCCGCGCGCTCAAGCAACCTGGAGTGGAGGTAGAATATATCACCGGGGTAGGCTTCCCTTGCGGGTGGTCGTCTCAGAAGCAGGGAGAGCTGCCTGTAGGCGACCGCGTGTTTTGACAGGTCGTCGAACGCGATCATGGCATGCCGTCCCGTATCCCTGAAATATTCGCCCATGGAAGAGCCCGCGAAAGGCGCGAGATACTGGAGCGGCGCCGAGTCGCTCGCGGTGGCCGCGACCACCGTAGTAAACTCCATAGCGCCGTACTCGTTGAGCACATCGACAATCCTGGCGACCGATGATCTTTTTTGACCTATGGCCACGTAGATGCAGAAGACGCCTTTGCCTTTCTGGTTCAGGATAGTGTCGATGACGATGGCTGTTTTCCCCGTGCCCCGGTCTCCGATGATCAGCTCACGCTGCCCTCTTCCGATAGGGATCATGGCGTCTATGGCCTTTATGCCCGTCTGCAAAGGCTCTTTCACGGGCTGCCTCACCACGACGCCCGGCGCCCTTTGCTCGATATTCCTATACTCCGTCGCCGTAATGGGACCTTTTCCGTCAAGGGGGTTTCCCAGGGCGTCAACTACCCGCCCCACCAAGCCCTCGCCGACCGGCACCTGGGCGATCCTGTTGGTTCTCTTGACTATATCGCCTTCTTTTATCTCCGCGTAGTCACCGAAGATCACCGCCCCTATGTTATCTTCCTCCAGGTTCAGGACCATGCCAATGATATTCTGGGGGAACTCGATCAATTCGCCGGATACGGCATTTTCAAGGCCGTAGACCCTCGCAATACCATCTCCGATCGAGATAACGGTGCCCGTTTCCTGAAGGTCGATCTCCCTCTCGAAGCCCGATATCTTCTGTTCTATGATCCTGCTTATCTCGTCTGCCTTGACTGCCATAGGTCTACTCCTTCATCATGCTTTCATTCAATAATTCGAGCTGCCTCTTGACGCTCCCGTCGATCCTCATCCCCCCCACGATCACCTTCAGCCCGCCGATAAGCTCCTTGTCCTCTTCGATATGGAGCTCGACTTTCTTGTTGAGCCTCTCTCCCAGTGCCTCTTCGATTCGCGCCTTTGTGTCATCCGGCAGGGGATAGGCCGAATACATGGTGCCCTTAACCCTCCCTTCTTTATCGTCAGCCAGTTGCTCATAAGCATCGTGTATGGCGGCAAGATAGGCCATTCTATTCTTTTCGAGAAGCAGGCCCAGCAAGGCGGCTACCGGTGGCGATACATCGAGGGCGCTCATAAACCCTGAAAGCAGCTCCTTTCTCTTGTCCATCTCGAAAAGGGGCAGCACGAGAGCCTTTCGGATCTTCGGCGCGTCGTTCACGATCTCCAGAATTTCTTTCATCTGCCGCAGATAATCTTTATATCTTCCATCCTTAACGCCCGCGGCGAATAGGCCTTTTGCATAGCTCCTTGCGATCGACTGCCGTATCAATTGATGCTCCTTACTTTTTGGATAAACTCTTCAACCATGCGATCATGGTCCTTCTCCCCGAACGTTTCCCGCACCTTCCGCTCCGCTGCCATGATCGTCCGTCCGGCGATTTCGGCCCGGACCTTTGCAAGCGCTTCTTTCATCTCCTGCTCGTAGGCGAGGCGCGCCTGCTCGCTTATACGGGAAGCCAGTCCGCGGGCGTCGTCCAGGATCTTCTTTTTTTCCTTTTCCATCTCTTCAAGGGCCGAGGTGCGAAACGCCGCAATCTCACCCTCCAGCATCGAGAGCTTCTCTTCATAAACTTTTTTGGCCTCTTCAGCCTCTCTGAGCAACCGGTCGGCCTCCTCTATTTTCTCCTTTACGGTGTCATGTCTTCTCAGCAGGTATTCTTTTAACGGCTTTCTCAGAAAATAGACCAGGGCAGCCACGAGGACCGCAAAATTGATGAACTGAAAAAATAACTGAAGCCACAGGGGCAGGTCCTTGCCGAGTCCCATCAGGTACCTCTTTTCGTGATTTTTTGCGCAATCTCGACAGCAAGCCGGTCCGATTCGCCAAGAAGCAGGTCCAGCGTCTTCCCGGCCTCCTCTTTTACCGTCTCCTTCACCCTTGCCAATTCTCCCGCAAGGTCCCGTCTCGCTTCTTCGATAACCTTCATCGAGGCGGCATGCGCCTCTTTGAGCGCCGTTTCCCGCTGTTCCATTATAGGCAGCTTCCTTTCCTTCAGTTTCTCATCATACGCTTTCGTGAGAACTTCTGCCTCCTGCCTGTTGTCTTCCGCTTTACCGACGAGAGACTCGATCGCCGTGCGCCGTTTCTTCAGGCTACCCAGTATCGGCTTGAAGAGGAGCACATTAAGAAGGATAAGCAGGATAAGTATTTGAAAGAACTGAATGAACAGCGTGTAATTGAATTCAATCATGTTTTATCCCTTTGGCCATGCCGCCACTTGTGATAAAAAACACATTTCAAGCACCCTTTCATACCATGAAATGCGACAGATTTTCAATAAAATTTATTAAAAAAAATTTATTCGCACGATACAGCGAGGGAATTGAGTAATCTTTCAAGGTCTTCCTTGGAATAGAACTCGATGATTACCTTGCCCTTATTCTTCTTGAAAGTCACCTGCACCTTCGTCTTCAGCGTTTCCCGCAGCATCTCCTCCACGTGGGAGAAGGGCGAGGATTGCACAAGCCTGGCGGTCTTCCTTACCCGCTCCAGATCCCTCACAGACAACCCCTCGTCGAGCACCCTCTTCACGTATCTCTGCTGTTCCTGCTCGCTCTTCAAGGTGATGAGCACCCTGCCGTGCCCCTGGGTCAGCTTACCCCCTGCCATCAGATCCTTCACCCATGAGGGGAGTTTGAGGAGGCGTATATAATTTGAAATCGAGCTTCTCTCAACACCCATTTTTTTCGCGAGGTCTTCATGGGTGTAACCGAAGTCTTCCACAAAGCGCTGATAGACAGTCGCTATCTCGACAGGGTTGAGGTCCTCCCTCTGCAGGTTCTCAATCATCGCAAGCTCTAGGGCTTCGTGGTCGTCGACGTCCTTGATGATCGCGGGCACCTCTTTCAGCCCGGCCATTTTTGCTGCACGGAAACGGCGCTCGCCGGCAATGATCTCGTAGACGCCCTCTTTCCTCCTAATGATAATTGGCTGCAGCAGCCCTTTTTCCTCGATCGATGAAGCAAGCTCAACGAGTGATTCCTGCCGCATCTCGAGCCTGGGCTGAGTGGGGTTCAGCACTATCTGTTGCACGGGGATGAGATGTATTCCCCCTTCGTCCACGTCCTTCAAGATAGCGGAAAGTCCTCTGCCGAGTGGGTCCTTCTTACGCATTTAGCTCCCGTCACATGGATATTGATCCACGTAACTTGCGTTACATGGATATTTCCGCCGCCAGATCAAGATAGCTCTCCGCGCCTTTTGAGGCGGCATCGTAAAGGATCACGGGTTTCCCGTAGCTGGGCGCTTCGCTCAACCGGACGTTCCTCGGGATAACCGTCTGAAACACCTTGCTGCCTAGGTGTCTCCGTGCCTCCTCCATGACGCGAAAGGAGAGGTTATTCCGCCTGTCGAACATGGTGAGGAGCACGCCGAGAATCTCCAGCTCCGGATTGAGCTGTTTCTTGATGATAGAGATCGTCTTCAAGAGAAAAACAAGCCCCTCGAGTGCGTAGTACTCGCACTGAAGGGGAATGATGACAAAGTCGGAGGCGGCCAGCGCGTTGACTGTAAGAAGACCCAGGGAAGGCGGACAATCTATGATGGTGTACGGGTAACGCTCCCTTATCCCTGCAAGGGCCCTTTTCACTACCAACTCCCGCTGCTCCATTTCGAGAAGCTCGATCTCCGCGCCGATCAGGTCGGGATGGCCGGGGACCAGGTCAAGCATGGGCACTTCCGTCCTGATGATTACCTGTTCTATCGTCGCGTCGCCTATGATGGCACGGTACATGTGTTTTTTCAGTTTTCCGTAAGAGATTCCAACGCCGCTCGTCGCGTTGCACTGGGGGTCCAAATCCACAAGAAGCGTCCGGTGCTCGGCAACGGCGACCGAGGCCGCAAGGTTGATTGCCGTCGTCGTCTTTCCCACGCCGCCTTTCTGATTTGCAATCGCGATAATCTTTCCCATAGACAAGATACATTAGCATAAAACAATCTGTCTATGAAACCTTTTTGTAAACGAAGAGTTGGTACGCCTTATCGCTCTTGGGCAAACAATAGCGCTCTACCTTTTCCAAAAGAAAGCCGACCTGGGTGGACGCCTCTTCTCCCTTACCTTTCACGAGAAAGGCCGATCCTCCTTCCCTCAAATGCCTGCCCCCTTTGACGAGCACCGCGGGCGCCGGTCCGAAGGCCTTTGCAATGAGCGCCTCAGCACCGAGCGGCGGTATGTCTTCTACGCGCCCGTGGACGATCTCCAGCCGGGCAAGACCCAAAAGCCGCTTCACGTGCCTCTGGAAAACGATCTTCTTCAGGGCCTTATCCAGTGAGAAAATCTGCTTATCCGGATTCAATACGGCAAGGGGGATTGAGACAACCCCTGCGCCCGAGCCGAGGTCAAGAAGGGAATTCATACCGGCGACGAGGGTATGAAGGAAAAAGGCGTCGTAAACAAGGTCGCCTACGATTTGCCCGCCCTCTTTAAGGCCGACGAGGTTCATCGTCCGCATCCACCGCCCAAGCTCCTCAACGTAGGACAAGAGCTGGCGGGCCGTTGTCTCGTCGTACCCAATACCGAAAAAGGTAAGCCCTTCCTCGATCAGTCCCTGTAGTCTTTCCATACCGACACCCGCTGCCCCGTGTTCCACCCGGGCAAAGACTTTCAGGGGACGCATCCCCTAAAAGCAGCGCACCGGCCCCCCACCACACTAAAATTAGCATAAATTTTCCGTTTCTGTTATAGTAAACAATGCGGAGAAGACTCCTGTTTCTCACCATTGTCTGCTTTCTCATCGTGAGCTGCGGCGGCAAGAAGGCCGAGGTGAAAAAAGTCGACAGCCCCGGGAACCTTTACATCGAAGGCATCGCATTCATGAAGAAAAAGCAGTACGACAAGGCCATTGCGAGCTTCAGCAAAGTCCGGGAAAACTTTCCGTTCGATCCTATCGCCCTCGTCGCACAAATAAAACAAGCGGATGCCCAGTTTGAAAAAAAGGCATATTCCATGGCCGCAGCCATCTACGAAGATTTCGTCAACAGCTACCCTGAGGACGAAAATGCCGCTTATGCGTTGAGGCGTCTCGCGGAATGCTATGACAAGCTATCGCCCGATATCGATCGCGATCAGGCGAATACGTACAAGGCCATCGAGCGTTTCACCTTTCTCAAGAATCGTTATCCCCAAAGCCCCTACGCCAAAGACGCTGACGCGCATGTCTTGAGCCTCACCCGGAAACTGGCAGCGCGCGAACTCTATGTGGGGGAGTTTTACTACAAATGGATGAAGTATAACGCTTCAATCTTCCGCCTCGAATACTTCCTCGAGAAATATCCTGAGGCCCTGGGCAGAGACAAGGCGCTCTATTACCTGGCACTGAACTATAGGGCGCTGCATAATCCGGAGAAGGCTCAAACATATCTTGACAGGCTCAAACGGGAATACCCGAAGAGCATGTTCGCAGGGCAGATAAAGAGAGCGACAAAGAGCCTCCGCGTTGCAGGTGCAGGCACGGCAACTGCCGGGAGCGTGTCAGGCGCCGGTGGTCCGCCTGCGCCACCGTCAACGAAGGGCGGCCCGAGCAGCACGCCTGAGCAGACAGCCGACTTTTCTTACAGCGAGACACAGGCGAGGGAGATCGACCTGAGACCGGTCCAGCCGCCTGCTCGGGAGGGGGATGCGCAAGGGACCGGGCCTGTCAAGGAAAACGAGGGGCAAGCCGCAACGGAGCAAAAACCGGCGGATAACCCCGGAAATGCCGGGCAGCCCCCGGCAGACAAGACCGCCGGTACCGCGGACGGGCAGAAAGCATTTCCGGCAGTCGGGGCATCTGAGACAGGCGGCAGTGAAACGGGCAATGCCAAAGGTGCGGTCCCGGTCGCATTGGGCGGCGGCCCGGCGGATGAAAAAGCCGATGCCACCACAAAGGGCGGAGAGACAGAGCAGGCAAAAAAAACGGACGGCAAGAAAGACTCTCTCGGGTTCTTTACCGAGAAGAAGCCGGTTGACGTCGTCGCCGACACGATGGAAGGACTTGAGAAAGGGAAAATCGTCGTTTTTAGAGGCAATGTGATCGCCAAGCAGGTAGACCTTTACCTTTTTTCCGACATGCTTACCGCCTACATGAACGAAGAAACAAACGAGATCGAGCGGGCCAAGGCTGAAGGAAACGTGAAGATCGTGAAGCTTGACAGAACGGCGACGTGCAAAGAAGCGTTCTTCTATAACGATAAGGGTGAGATCATACTGAAAGGGGACGTAGTCGTTTTCACAGCCAAAGACAAGGTCGCGGGAGACACCGTCATTTACTACGTCAATGAGGACCGCGTCTACGTGCAGGGCGAGAACGATAAAAGGGCTAAGGCGATCATCTCGCCTAAATGAATCTCCCCTTCATACCGAGTCGACACTGAGGCCCCATCTTTGTTGGCGCTATCTGCGCTCCCCTTGACGTTTGCCTCGTGAGCCCAATGCGTGCTGAGGCTGGTTGCGACGCGAGCAAGGCAACGAGGGAAGCAAGCTTCCCCGGCCCCCGGTTTTTCAGGGCAGCGCCTTTTTGATCAGGCTGTCCACCGTGCTCTTGGGCACCGCCCCGACAATGCGGTCCACAACCGCGCCCTTATTGAAAAGGATGAGCGTCGGGATACCTCTTACACCGAACGTGGAGGGCGTGACCGGATTGGAATCAACGTTGAGCTTCATCACCTTGACTTTGCCTTCGTACTCATCCGCGATATTGTCAAGGATGGGTCCCATTGTTTGACACGGCCCGCACCAGGTAGCCCAGAAGTCTACCAAAACGGGAAGGCCCGACTCTACGACTTCTTTTGGAAAATCACTATCGTTCAAAGGTAAAGCCTTGCTCATGCGTCCTCCTTTCGTTCAGCGCAATTCTGCGATGAAACACATCTTTATTGTGTGATTATTATAAAGCGTCCGGAGACCGTTTACAACCCGGGTCCAAAGACGGCCCATGAGCGAGAAATCGAGAGGAGAAGAAGGCGCCGGGGCATGGCCTCTCCCCGGCCGGGAAGAGCACGGTTCATCACACAGGTCGGCCGGCAGACTTTACCTCCCCTTCGTGCGCGTCCTTCGCGCATGAAGGGGAGAAGACAAAGCACGCAAAGGCGTATGTGTGAGGAGAAACCGGACGACACTGATTGCTGCGATGTAAGGAAAGAGGTACACGTCTGCTCCTCTCTTTAAAAAAGAAACCTTCCCTTTTGTTTGCCGTTGAGAATACCGACATACACGTCCTCATCTGACAACTCATTACTGCCCATCTCCTTATTCACCTGGCTGCTCCCGCAGCTCGGACAGAAAATGTTTTTCATGTTCATGGGAAGAAATAAACATCCGCACAGGTCGCACACGTATTCCTCGGGTATGATCACGCGCTGTCCTCCTTTTTCTGCACTATCGATGGTCCATGCAGAAGTCCGTTACCGATACAACCGGTCCTGTGGTACCAATAATCGCCCTGATGCGGGCAAGAATTCTTGTCTGAATCGATGTGCTGACTACCTTTGAAGCATAGAAATCTTGTATCCACTATAGCCTTTTAAATCCTCTACATGTTATGCCTTCAGGCCATCGTTGTCAATAGAACGGGATTCGTCCCCTCTATTCAAAGAATTCGGAGAGTATCATCCCGAAATTCTTACTTACCGCCTTTCGCCCCTTCAGCATCTCTCCGTGGCCGGGTATCAGGTATTCAACGTCCAGCTTAGACAGCTTTTTGATGCTCTCTGCCAACCGGTCCGGGTCTCCACCCGGCAGGTCCGTCCTGCCCACCCCCAGGTAGAAGACGGTATCACCGGATATGAGGACTTTTTCCTTTGCCTCGTACAGGCAGATGGAGCCCGGTGAATGCCCCGGGGTCGTAATTACCTGGAAGGTTTTGTCTCCGAGGGTAAGAGGGCCTTCGTTCAAGAGCAGCTTGAATGGCCGGCCGGGCATTTGTGCGCCCGTGGTGAGGAAAAACTCCTTGCCCTCCTGCCGCATGTACATATATTCCTCCTTGCCTATGCCCCGGAGCACGCCTTCCTCGAAGAGGTCTGTCGCCTCTATATGGTCCGGATGGCCATGGGTAAAGAGGATGAGTTTCACGCGTCCCATATCGACCCCATCGCGCGCGGCAGCCCCCGCCACATTGTTGAAAAGGTGGGCATGACCCGGATCAATGAGGGTGGGCACAGGACCGTCGATCAAAACGGTGTTTGCGTTATTCTCCTGCATGGACAGCCAGGGGTAGAAGTAAAGGTCCTTGAGAATCCTCATGAGTCCTCCTTAATCCGGTATTTATCGGGATCAATCTCCGTCTTCCCGATGGTTTCTACGGCCTTCCGCGAAAACATGAGCTACCCTGCATCGCGGGCGCGGGCTACGAGGACCGTTCTTCGAGGAACTGCATGCCCGTGTTTTCACCGGGGCCCGGCAGATGTTCTACCGGCTCCGATAGGAGGAACGTTCCGGAATCGATCCATCCCTTAAGGATCGTGGCGATTTCTCTCGCTTTTGAATAGCTGGAGAGGGGGAAAGCGGATATCTCTTTTCCCTTTACTGTTACTGCGCCCGATTTCAGTTGCGCGTAGCTTACTTCACCGAGACTCCGGGGGATCCGGTTCGGATAGTCGCTCCCATAGTCCACTACCTGGGCAAAGAGTTCTTCATCGCTCCTGGAGGTGAAATATGCCATCTCTTCATCCAGCACCGGGATCGGGACGCCTACGCCGACAAACATCGTGGCGCCATAGCCAACAAAGCTCGCACCCCTCAGAAACTGCGGGTTCATCAGCTTGGCGTTGCCAGTCGTCGCTATCGTCCCCGCTCCTGCCTTGACCAGGCCTTCCGGTGTCCGGGGCACGTCAGGGTTGTGCTGTGTCCCTCTGCCCGCCACATAGCCGACGCCGCCGCCGAGAAAGATCCGTGTGCCCAGCCCGATCGTCCTGTACAGGGGATCCTTCAGGAGCGGAGAGAGCTGCCCGGCGCTGCAATAGTTCGCGTTTCCGATGTGAGGTTTGAGCAGCCCCATGTAGGTGTGGATAACCCGGTCGGTCACATTCACGGCCACATTATAGTTTTGGTACGAGTTTCTTGGATTGTAAAGATAGGCCTCGTTGACGGTATCCTTGTTGATATAGGTCTCAATCTTCTTTCTCGGATAACAATCCGTGCCATACGCGCTTGCCACAAGCCTTATATTCTTCCCCGCCACGAATTCCTCCATAACGTGGCCCCCCCCGTAGCGGAATTCTCCGGGGTACACCTTGTTCCGGGGATCGTCATCCGGCATGGCGGTGGCGCCGATATAGATGTCAACGGCCGCGATCCCGCAGTAGCAGGGCACGTCATTCAGATAACAGGCGCCTCCCCCTACCTTGATTCGAGGTTTCGAGTGACCGACGTTCATAAACATCCCGCTCGAACACATAGGGCCGAATGTGCCTGTGGTCACCACATCAACCTCGTGGGCCGCGACTTTTGTGCCCTTCTCCTTCACAAGCTCTACCATCTCTTCGGCCGTAACGACGACCACCTTGCCTTCCTTGATTCGCGCGTTTATCTCTTGAACGGTCTTCAAATCGCTTCACCTTCGGCGGCTAGAGCAGCGCCATTCCTTTAGGGGATATTTATGTTGAATTTTATCTCCGCTTCGGACCTTCTTCCGTAAATCGGCTTTGCCTCTTCATGATGACCAAGGGTCTGAGCGGCTATTCCCGCCCGCAGGAGCGCTTCTCCGGACACCCGCAGAAATTGACCCTCAATCATCCGCAGACCAACAATACCGGCAAGTGCGGATCTACAAAGACCCACCCCGGTTCCGAAACAGAGGCAGGGGGCGGGAATCGACTCCTTGATCTTGTCGGGTTTCAGGGCGTGAAAACCGTCGACACGAATGACTGCGCCGTTCGTGACCCGGTAAAGGGCAAAAAACACCTCGCCCTTTTTCGCGTCGATAAGCGGGCAGAGATAATAACCTTCCATGAAGGCGAAGGGGAAAGCGAGGACATCAGGGGTAGGGATGCCGAAAAAAGGGATGGCGAGACCCGCGACAAGACCCTTGCAAAAAGCCAGAGCGACTCTGACGCCGGTGAAAGACCCGGGGCCGAGCGTCACAACGAGCGCAGACAAGTCCCCGACCGCGGCCCCGTGGTCCGCGAGCAACTGAGAGACCATGACGGGCAGCACTTCCGACGAGTGGCGCTCCGCTCTCGAGTGGCGCTCCTCGATAAGCCGGTCTTCCGTGCCAAGGACAAGGTTGAGAAAATCCATAGAATTGTCGAGGCCGAGGAAAAGCCTATCTGACATGAAAAAGCCTCATGACATCATTGAAGGTCGCGAGCACCATGATGCACACGAGTATGCCGACGCCCACCTTTTGTGCGACATCAATGGCCTTGACCGGGATCTTCCGGCGTACGACCAGCTCTATGATCGAGAAGAATATATGGCCACCGTCAAGAATGGGTATGGGCAGCAGGTTCACAATGCCCAGGTTGATGCTGATCAAGGCAAGGAAGAAAAGAAAACTGCTCTTTCCGGCCTTTGCCCGTTCACCCGCCTGCTGGAAGATCAATATGGGACCGCCCACATTCTTTGCGGAGATACTGCCCTTTACCAGCTTCACAATACCCACGACCGTCAATTCTGTGAGGTTATAGGTATCGACAACAGCCTTTGACGCTGCACCGGTGAAAGACTCCCTTTTGATCTCGCTGGCGGGGGCAACCCCTATCAGCTTCATTTTGCCCACTATCTCGCCGAATACGTTCTTCTCGTCGCGAAGCTTCGGGGCGATCCATACGATTATGGGCCGGCCCTGCCTGTTGATCTCGAATTTCAGGGGACGGAGGTCTGAGTTGCTGACAACCTTCTGCAGCTCGCTCCATTTACTGACCCCGCGATCGTTTATCCCCGTGACAACGTCGCCAGACTTGAGGCCGGCGTCATATGCGGGCTCTCCCGTCATCACCTGCCCTATTTTCGTCGTGGTCGTTGGGACCGGGTATCCTGTGAGGAAGATCGCAAAGAACACGACCAGCGCCAAAAGAATATTGAAGAAGGGACCCGAAAAGGCGATCAGAATTCTTACCAATGGAGGCTTGTTGGCGTAAGACCGCGAAGCCTCTTCCTCCGTTACGACGTCCTCGGTGGATTCACCGAGCATTTTGACGTACCCCCCCAGGGGGACCGCGGAAACGGCATACTCTGTTTCGCCTTTTTTAAAGCTGATGAGCTTCTTGCCGAAGCCGAGGGAGAACGTGATGACCCTCACTCCTGCGAGGCGGGCAACAAGAAAATGGCCTAATTCGTGGGCGAAAATGAGTATGCTCAAGACAATGATGAAATAGAGCAGATTAAGCATTAATCCTCCTCAGACGGCCTGCCAGATAGTCTGCGGCCCACCTGTGTATCTCCCAGATCGTATCCAGATCATTTATTTCTTTCACAAAAGGGTGGTTGTCGAGCGCTTCTTCGACCAGGCGAGGCACATCGGTGAAGCCGATCTTTCCCTCTAGAAAGGCGCATGATGCAACCTCGTTGGCCACGTTGAGCGTGACGAGTGCGCTATCACCTGCCTTGAGTGCCTCATAAGCCAGTCTGAGCGCAGGAAACCGCTCGGTGTCGGGCGCATAAAACGTGAGCCTTCCGGCCTCGACAAGGTTCACCCTCCCAAAGGGCGTGCTCTTGCGCTGTCCTCCGTTCAAGGCGAAGGCGATGGGAATCCGCATGTCCGGGCAGGCCATGTAAGCCAGCAGGGAGCCGTCGATGAGTTCTACCATGCCGTGGATGATGCTCTCCGGATGGACCACGACCCTGATCTTTTCTGCGCTCATGCCAAAAAGCCAATGCGCCTCAATGACTTCAAGCCCCTTGTTCATCAGGGTCGCGGAATCAATCGTAACCTTTCTGCCCATCTGCCAGGTAGGGTGGCAGAGCGCCTGCTCTGCGGTCACGCATCGGAGCTCCTCCCCGGAAAAGTCCCTGAACGGCCCGCCGGAGGCCGTGATCAGGATGCTCTCTATCTCGTCCTTCCCCAAGCCCTGCATTAATTGATAAAGCGCCGAGTGCTCGCTGTCAATCGGTAGGAGAGTGGCGCCTTCCTCTCTTGTCAGCCTCGATATCAGCCTTCCCGCCATCACGAGGCTCTCCTTGTTGGCAAGGCCGAGGAGTTTGTGCTGTCTGAGTGCCTCAATCGTCGGCTCAAGCCCGGCGCTTCCGGGCATGGCATTGACCACCATCTCCCCATCCGTCCTGACGAGTTCCTTTATCCCGGCCGGACCGATAAGCTTCCGGCTGGCGCCGAAATCGACCCCGAGGCTGAGCTCCTCTTGAAAGAGGCAGGCAAAACGCGGCTTAAACCGGCGGATCTGCTCGTTGAAAAGCTGCACGTTCTTCCGGCAGGCAAGACCGACCACCTCGAATTCGTCTCGCCGGCTCTCTACCACGTCCAGTGTCGATCTGCCGATGGAGCCGGTGGAGCCGAGTATGATGATCCCTTTTTTCATTACCTCATACCTGAGAGACAATAATACATAAAAGGAGCCGTAAGGAGGAAGCTGTCGATCCTGTCGAGCAGACCTCCGTGGCCCGGAATCAGGCGGGACGAATCCTTCACCTCGCATACCCTTTTTGCAATGGACTCCAGTATGTCTCCGAGCTGTCCGAGTGCACCGACCACGAGGCCCATGCCGATGGAGACAGGGAGGGCCAAACCCAGCCTGCCTTTGAAGAGGAGCGTCACAAACGCCGCCCCTGCCAATGCGCCCAGGAGTCCTTCATACGTCTTCTTCGGGCTGATAAGGGGTGCGAGCTTGTGTCGTCCCATGCTCTTCCCGAGGAGATACGCGCCGGTATCACTTGCCCATATAGTCAAGAGGAGGACCAGTGGCAGGAAGTGATCGAGCTCCTTCAAGCGATAGAGGAAGAAAAGGGGCAGTGCAAGAAAGACTTCCGCGAGGATCAGCACGGTGACCGATCTTCCGATTTCCTCATTCAGCGAAGAAGGCGCAGACTCCCGGGCCGCAATCCTGAACACAAGGTAGGCTGCCGGCGAAAAGAGGAGCCACAACTGGTAAAAGGTTGCGCCGAAATAGAGGGGGATAAGGGTCGCTGCCGCGAGCAGGGCGACTACGATTGAGTTTGCCGCGTGCGCCATGGAAGAAAACTCGTACACGGCTATCACGAGCACGATTGCTAAAAACAGGAGAAACATCTTCGAGGGCAGAAAAAGAAAGAGGAGCACAATGAGAGGGCCGAAGACCAGGGCGGAAAGAAGCCTTTTCTTAAGATCCCCCACTCAGATTTCCTTCAGGCTGCCGAATCTTCTTTTTCTTACGGTAAAATCACTCAGTGCCTTCTGATAAGCCTCCCCCCTGAAGTCAGGCCATAGCGTGTCCGTCACATATATCTCCGTATACGCCATCTGCCAGAGGAGAAAATTGCTCAATCTCATCTCTCCGCTCGTTCTGATGAGAAGGTCGGGATCAGGCATGCCTGCGGTATACAGGTATGCGCCGAAGCTTTCTTCATCCAGGCGCGTTGTTTCGCCCCTTGCCATCTTCCCGGCGATCAACCCGGCCGCCCTGAGGATCTCCTGCCTCCCGCTGTATGAGAGGGCGATAGTAAGGAACAGGGAGCCGTTCTTCCCGGTTTTCTCCATAACGCTGCCGAGCTGCTGCTGCAAATCTCCGGGGAGGTCGCTTATGGCGCCTATCGCGTTGAATCTCACATCCTTTTCCAACATCAAGGGCAGCTCTTTTTCAAGGTAAACGCCCAAAAGAGAGAGGAGCGCCTCCACCTCCTTCTTCGGTCTCGTCCAGTTCTCCCTTGAAAAGGCATAAAGGGTGAGGTAGGGGATGTGCAACTCCCTCGTCATGGTCACGATATCCCTCACCGATTCTATACCGGCAATGTGTCCTTCGATTCTGGGAAGCGCCCGGCTCCTCGCCCATCTCCCGTTACCGTCCATGATGATCGCCACGTGGCGGGGAAGCTTTTCTTTCTTCACAGTCATAATACTTCTCAGATCTCGAGGATCTCCTTTTCCTTTTCCGTGTAGATGCCTTCGGCTATACCGATGTATTTGTCGGTGGTTTTCTGAACCTCCTCCTGGAGTCTGAAGGCCTCATCCTTTGAAAGGGCTTTCTCTTTTTCCATCTTTTTCAGCTTCTCGTTCGTATCCCTTCTCACATTGCGCATGGCCACTTTCGTGGTCTCGAGCATCTTTCCGCCCAATTTCGTCAGATCTCTTCTTCGCTCCTCAGTAAGCCTCGGGAAAACCAGGCGGATCACTTTCCCGTCAGACATGGGGTTCACGCCCAAATCCGATTTCTGGATCGCCTTCTCTGTCTCTCCAATGGACGATGCGTCCCACGGCTGGATAGTGATGGTCCTGCTGTCCGGCGCCGAAATCGTCGCCACCTGGTTGAGGGGGGTAAGCTGGCCGTAATAACTGACCCTGATATCTTCGAGGAGCGAGATCGACGCCACCCCGGTTCTCAGCTTTGATAAGTCTTTCTTGAGCGTGCTTATCGTTTTCCTTAATCTCTCCTCAAATTCTTCCGTCACCACATCAGCCATATTCACCCCCTGACAATAGTGCCCACAGGTTCACCGAGAACGACCTTCCCCATGTTCTGAGCGTCCCTAAGGTTGAAAACGACTATGGGCAAGCCGCTTTGCATGCAGAGGGATATGGCTGTGGCGTCCATCACCGACAGGCGACGCTCCAGCACTTGCATGTAGGTGATTTCGGGGAAAAAGACCGCATCCTCGTGCAGTTCAGGGTCCTTATCATACACGCCGTTCACCCTCGTGGCCTTCAGCAACACCTCTGCGCCGATCTCGACGGCACGCAACGCTGCGGCCGTGTCGGTAGTGAAAAAGGGGTTGCCCGTCCCTCCGGCGAACAGGACGACCCGGCCCTTTTCCATGTGGCGGATTGCCCTTCTCCTGACGTACGGCTCGGCTATTGCAGATGCCTTGAGGGCTGTCTGAGTGCGCGTCGGTACGCCCATTTTTTCCAGGTTGTCCTGCAGCGCAAGGGCATTCATGAGCGTGGCAATCATACCCATGTAGTCGCCGGTGACCCGGTCGATACCCTGCTTCTCGGCCCGCATGCCTCTGTAGATGTTCCCGCCGCCGATGACGACAGCGATATCGACGCCACTCTCCTTTACGCTCTTCACCTGCCCGGCAACATCCCTCATAGTCTCCGGATCGATGCCGTATCCCTCTTTCCCCATGAGGGCCTCGCCGCTGAGCTTGAGAAGGATCCTCTTATACGCCATTCTATGCTTCGACCGTCTCCCCCAATTGGAATCTGACGAATCGCCTCACCATTATGTTTTCCCCCATTTTCGAGATCAGGTCTTCAAGGAGATCCTTGATGGTAATATCAGGGTTCTTTATGAAGGGCTGCTCCAGGAGGCAGACTTCCTGGTAAAATTTTTCCAGCTTCCCGTCGGCGATCTTGTCGAGGATCTTATCGGGCTTGCCCGCTTCTTTCGCCTGTACCCTGTAAATACTCTTTTCCTTCTCCCTTACCACTTCGGGGACGTCCTCTCTCTTCACATAGCTCGGGTTCGCCGCGGTGACCTGCATGGCCACATCTTTTGCAAATGTCTGAAACTGATCGGTTTTCGCAACGAAATCGGTTTCGCAGTTTACCTCTACCATGGTCGCGATCTTTCCGCCCATGTGGATGTAGACCGCAACCGTGCCCTCCGTGGCAGCCCTCCCTGCCCGTTTTTGGGCCTTTGCAAGGCCCTTTTCGCGGAGATGATCTACGGCTTTATCCATGTCTCCATTGGAGATCTTGAGCGCTTCCTTGCAATCCATCAGGCCGACACCCGTTTTTTCCCTCAATGTCTTCACGAGTTCTGCGGTAATCTCCATCAATAACCTCCTTCTCCTTCCTCAAAAACACCTTCAAATTTTTCCCCGAGCACGCTCTCGTCGATAAACGGCTTCGGTCCTTCCTTCTCTTCTTCCTTGCCCTGGAACTCTTCCACGTAGAGCGCCTTGCCTTCGAGCACGGCGTCGGCGATCTTCGAGGTGATCAGCTTGATTGCCCTTATCGCGTCATCATTTCCCGGGATAACGAAATCGATATCATCCGGATCGCAATTGGTATCGACAATGCCGACTGTCGGGATACCCAGTTTCCTGGCCTCGTTTACCGCGATATACTCCTTCTTCGGGTCTACGATGTAGATGGCGCCGGGCAGCCTGTCCATATCTTTTATGCCGCCCAGATGCTTTTCGAGCTTCGCTATCTCGCGGTCTATACTCAAGGCCTCCTTTTTAGGGAGCACTTTAAAGACATCGCTGCTTTTCAGCTCCTCGTACTTCCGAAGCCTGTCGATGCTCTTCTCGATGGTCTGGTAGTTGGTGAGCGTCCCTCCGAGCCACCTCACATTCACGTGGAAGGCGCCACACCGCTTCGACTCTTCAACGATCGCCTCCTGGGCCTGCTTCTTGGTGCCTACAAAAAGGACGTATTCGTTCCGGGAAGCCGTGTCCTTGACAAAATTGTAGGCTTCTTTGAACATCTTCAGCGTCTTTTGCAGATCGATAATGTAGATACCGTTTCTCGCCCCGAAAATGTACGGTTTCATCTTGGGGTTCCAGCGTTTTGTCTGATGCCCGAAATGGACACCGGCTTCCAGCAATTGTTTAATGGTTAAATTCGACATCGACCCTCCTGGTTTTTATCTTCCGCCTTTCGCGCTTCGGCCTCAAGACACGAAACATGTGCACCTTTGAGCCGATTGAAAGACGTGCAGAATGACGAGCAACCCGTAGTATACAGCAAAAACGGGCGTTTCTCAAGAGTTCGCTGTTTTCTCTTTTCCCTTCCGGTGCACAAACACGCCGAAAAATGGTCATTTTTGCCATTTTTTACTGCATTTTGCCCTCTTCAGCGTGCATTTTTCACTGACCGTCTCAGCACCTCTTTGCTGATCCTCTTCTCTTGCAACACTCCCTGAAGGGGGGTTTACGATTGTGGACGAAACTGGACGGTTTAGGGGGGGGTGGGGCGCAGACTGCGGCTCAATTGTCAAAGAGCACGGCCGGTTTACGGGAAACCGGCCGAAGCGGGCCGGGCTGTCTCATCTCTTGGGGCCTGACAAAGTCACTGCCCGGTCTCATAACATTTTCTCGCGTTTCCGCCTCTCCTGTCAAAGCGACAACCAGAGGCGACAAGCAGGAGTGACAAGGAGGGCTGACAACCAGCAGTGACAAAAAGCACGCCGGTCGGTTTTTAAAAAAATGGGTCGCGCCCGAACCGGAACTGTCCGGGAGTTCTTTCCGGAAACTCCAATCTTAATGATTCGCAGAAGTTAAAGATTATTAATACGAACGCCGGGGCTTGACAAGGCCATCTGTGTAGTGTATTGTAGTGTGGGGAGGTGAAGTCGATGAGAACGGTATTATCAGTGAGTTTGCCCGATCAGATGGCGGCGGAACTTGACGCCCTGGCGAAAGCCACGGGGCGGAATAAGAGTGATATCGTGAAAGAATCGCTGAGCATTTTTCTTTGGGAGACGAGGTTCAAACAGGTGAAGGGCCGGGTGGTCAAGAAGGCAAAGGCCGCCGGGATTGTCACCGAGGAAGATGTATTCAGAGTAGTGTCGTGAAGGTTGTTCTCGACACGAATGTGCTTGTGGCCGCATTTCTTTCGGAGGGCATCTGTTATAAGCTGCTGTTGCGGGCTCGGAAGAGGGAATATGATCTTGTTCTCAGCACCGACATCATTGCGGAATTTGAAGGGGTGCTTCTCCGGAAGTTTTCTCTTTCGCAATCGGAATTATCCGACGTCCGCAATCTTTTGGCTGAGGCAATAAGAGAGATACGCCAGGCGGTCGATCCGATCAAACCCGTGAGTAGAGACCCTGACGATGACAAGGTTCTCGCCTGTGCCTCGGCAAGCGGCGCCGACTATCTTGTGACCGGAGACGAGGACCTCCTCGTGGTTAAGCGGTATGACGGCACGAAAATACTTGCCCCGAGGGATTTCGAAGGTCTCTTTGCGGATTAGAGAGAGCCGTCGCCCTCCCGGAAACCAGATCATGCAGGCGCGACGCAACCGGCTGAAACGGACGCACCCTTCTGTCATCTCTTCAGGGCTTCTCACCATGGCTGCCCGGTCTCATAAGATCTTCTCTCTTTTCCGAAATTCTGTCAAAGTGACAACCAGGGGTGCTCACTCCCTTTTTCCCTCGACTATTGCGGCCTTCGGATAACTGTCCATATGGCTGTTCATTGCCTTGCCCAGCCAGGCGATGGTTTTACCCAGATCTTCCATGTTCCGCAAACCCTCTTCATCATTCGCGACCTCGCCCTTCTCCAGGCCGAATCCGAGGTTCCAGTACGTTGATCCGGGGATGATGGCCCCGGACATCAGGAACATATGGTTGATGGTGTCGAAGGCGTGCGTACCCCCGCCCCGCCGCACCGCGACCACTGCCGCCCCGATCTTTCCCCTGAGCAATCCGTCATTGGCCACGCCGACCAAGCCGGCCCGGTCCAGGAGTGCTTTCATTTCGGCGCTCACGTCAGTGAAGTAAGTCGGGGTTCCGAGGATTATGGCATGGGCGGCAAGCATCTTCTCCAGACAGTCGTTGAAGACGTCCATTTTTACGCTGCACCGGCCGTCCTTCGTGTCGAAACAGCGGTAACACGCCGTGCATCCTCTGATCTTCTTTCCGCCAAGCTGGATGAATTCCGTCTCCCAACCCGCGCTCGACAACGGCTCAAGCACCTTCCTGAGCAGGATCTCCGTGTTCCCTCCCTTGCGCGGACTTCCGTTTACGGCTACAGCCTTCATACTCCCTCCTTACAAATATCGGATAATTGCCCTGGTCTTGGGGGCAGACCGCCCGGACAGGGGTTTGAAAATGACCATATAGGGGAGACTATACCACTTTCCACGGCGCAACGTAACCACTGTTCGGGAGACAATCGCGCTAAGATGTGCCCGAAACATTGTGTTGCCTCCTTAACGCCCCTCATCGAGGCGGAACCTTATCCTCACGTCGTGGAAACTGTGGACAAGCAGGGATATGCCGGCCGGTTTCGTATAGGGGTGGCTCATGGCTATAGTCATACAGTAGTGCTTACATTCCCCTTCCGTTACCGGGGCTATTGGCCCCGTACACCGGCACGAAGGTCTCTATTGTCCGTCCCTCGTGTTCGAACCGGAGGCGTTTCAGGTGCACGCCGTACAGGGCGTGGAGGCGCTCTTCGGTCATCACGTCCCCCGTGGGGCCGCAGAGGAATTCTTTCTCTCCCAGCATAAGCAGAGTCGTATCGGCCACCGCATAGGCGTGGTGCGGATGGTGGGTGGTGAAGGCCACCGTCAATCCTTCCTCGCGTGAGAGCCGCCTCATCCATTCGAGGATGACGTCCTGGTTCCTGAGATCAAGGGCTGAGGTGGGCTCGTCGAGGATCAAAATGTCGGCCTCGGACACCAGTGCACGCGCAAAAATCACCAACTGTCTCTCACCACCGGACAACTCATGGAACGGTCGCCGCGCAAAGTCCGCAATGCCGAAGCGATCCAGTGCGGTGAGCGATGCTTTCTCATCCTCCGGGGAAGGCTGCGAGAAGAGCTTTACCTGCCTGGCCCGGCCCATCAGCACCATGTTCAGTACGCTGTAGTCGAAGGTGACCTGGAAGATCTGCGGCACAAAGGCCGTCCGGCCATGAATCTTCATTGAACCCGCCGTCGGCTTAAGCGCTCCCAGCAGGATCTTCAGCAACGTGGTCTTGCCGCATCCGTTCGGCCCGAGCAGGGCGAAGATCGAAGCACGCTTCACCTCGGCGCTGTAGTCTTGAAATACCCAACGCGAGGGATGGTAGGAATGTCCGAGATCGGAGAAAGAGACGGCGATGTCACTCATTGATCCAACCTTTCGCCTGGGTTTTCCAAAACAGGTAACAGATCAGCGGCGTGCCGACCATGGCGGTCAATAGGCCGACCGGTATTTCCTGCGAGAACACAATCCGCGAAATATCGTCCAACACCAGCGTGAAAAGGCCGCCCAGCAGGGCGGAAACCGGGAGCATACGGCGGTGGTCCGGGCCAACCATCATCCGCGCCAGATGGGGCACCACCAGGCCGACCCAGGCAATGACGCCGCTGGCGGCTACTTGCGACGCGACGATGAGGGAGACGAGAAGGATAATGATCCAGCGCAGGCGAGTAGTGTTGAAACCCAGCGATGTCGCATCAAGGTCGCCCAGCGACAGGAGGTTGATGCGCCAACGCAACAGCATCAGCACCGATCCCGCCCCCAGGGTCGGAATGGTGATCATCGCCACCTTCCTGGGATCGGCGCTCACAAAACTGCCCAGCAGCCAATAGACCATGCTCGGCAATTGCGTATGCGAATCCGACACATATTCGATGATGCCGACCAGCGCGGTAAAAAAGGCGCCGACGAAGACACCCGCCAGGATCACGACGAATGAATCCCCGCTCCGGCGGACCAGCCGCGCCAACGCGCCCGTGCAAACCAGCGCCGTCACTCCGCCGATAAGTGCTAACCCGACGATCCCGAAGCCCGAGAAATCGAGGAGCATGGCGAGGACGCCGCCGCAGGCCGCCCCTGACGTCACGCCGACCAGATCCGGACTGACCAGCGGGTTGCGCATCATGCCCTGCAGGGACGCGCCTGAGAGGCCAAGGCCAAGGCCCGCCATGGTCGCGATGATCACGCGCGGCAGACGCACGACCTGCACCACGGTCTGTTCCTTGAGGGTCCAGGGCACGGAGTCGGGCAGCGGAAAAGGCCAGACAAGGGCGCCAATGATCCGGGCCACATGGGTGAACGGCACGGAATAGACCCCGATACACAACGACAGCAGCACGGCAAGGAGGGTAACAGGCCCAAGGATCCATGGCGCGGCGAGGGCCGTCACGCCCAGGCGACGCGCATGATTCAACATAGTCATTCTGTGCTCCCTAGTGCGTTAAAACGTTCGGCGTTGGCCATAGCGTGATTGTCTTTGACGGAGAAAGCGATATCGAGCTCCTCCTCGGACAGCCGGTAATCCAAAAGCCATTCGATATAGTTTCGGTAGAGTTCCCGCACCCTGGGTCGCAAACGGTCCGGATGGGCGATCTCCGCCAGCCATCGGCTGTAGAATGGAGCCGCGATGAAGTAGTCGATACCGGGCGGCGCCCGATAGACCCGATGATGGGCCACGGCAGTCAGCCCGCGCCAACGGTGGTCTTTCATGAATTCATCGGGAGATTGGTGGTTGAATGGGGCCAGGACAATGATGTCCGGATCGTAGGAGATAATGTGCTCGGCATCGACGTTCGCGCCGGTTTTCGGACAATCGCAGCCATTCACCACACCGGCAGGCGGCACAAGGAACCGGGTATAGTGATTGAGTGCTCCGAGTACGCCGACAGAGCCAAGATTCGGATGAGTAATTAAGTAAAGATAGCGCGGCTTGAGCATGTCGCTCGTCGCATGAAGCTCTTTCCGCAGGTCCTCGTAAAGCTGATTTTCCCTCGCGATGATGGCTTCCCCGCGTTCTGGTTTACCGACGGCGCCGGCATAGACACGGGTAGCGAATTCCAATTCTTTGTGGCTCGACGGAAAAGTCTTAAAGCCGATAAAAGGAAGGCCCACCCGTTCAATCGGTTCCGCAAGCGTATACCATCCCATGAAGACGCCGGGGTCGAATTGCAGCAGGCGTTCGATCTCGACTTTCGGACCTGCGGTGTCGGATACCCCCTTGCTCCCCCAGATGCGGGGGCTGGCGACGACTTGCGGAAATATCCGGCCGATGGTGTGGTCCCTGACGCGATCGCCCATGTGATAGGAAGTGACGGCAAGGAGCGAGTCGGGGTCCCGTGTGGCTTCGAGATACTCGGGAATTTCGGTGCCTCGCGTCAGCACGCTGCCGCGAAAGGGCAGCGCGATATGAACAGGTTTTCCATGGGCATCGATCACGATGCGCTCGCCCTGCGCCGGCGGGGCCTGGGGCTGCGGCCGTGTTTCCACAAGGGCAATCGCGGCCAGGCAGATAAAGGGAACAAGCCATTTCAATTCGGAGACGAACATCCTGTTTCAATTCCTGAGATGGTCCTGGTTCCCTCTACTATAGAGGGAACCAGGACCATCTCTTTTCTTCAGGGCAAAAGCCCGTACGGAAGAGGGTGTCTAAAACCTCATCGTCGCGGAGAACATCAGTGTACGTGGCGCACCATTCACGGTTCCGACTGTCGCGTCACTCATCCAGTAGTGCTTATCCGTTATGTTGCTGAGAATTGCTCTGAATATGGTGTCATACCCATTCAATGTTGTCCTGTATCTGAGACCTACGTCTTCGGTCGCGTATGAGGGAACCACCTGTGTATTTTGCACATTAACATATGATTTGCCCGTATAGTACACACCACCCGTAGCGGTGAGTCCTCTGACCCACGGCAGGTTATACTCGGCGTAGAGTTTTGCAAGCTGGTCGGCAACACCCTGCGGGATTTTGTCTATCGCTAACGGATTGGTAGCTTTTTCGACATTGCAGGTCATTTGCGTAATACCGCCGAGCAGCGTTAAATCACTCGTTACCTTGCCCGACAGGGTCACCTCTATCCCTTTATGCACCTCTTTACCATTTTGAAATTCAGTATATGTGCCGTTACCATTATTTTGGACATAAGTATTGGCTTTTTCTATATCAAACAGCGCGGCTGTCAGGAGCGCTTTCCCAAGTTGGGCCTTAGCGCCGACTTCGTATTGTTTGCTGACATATGGTTGAAATATTTCTCCGTTATTCGTGTATATCGTGCTTCCGCTGTTGGTTACTGTAACCCCCTGTGTGAGCGATTCGATATAGCTCGCATAGGTCGTGATATAGGGAAGCGGCTTATACAACAGCGAGTATGTGGGCGTTGCTTTTGTCTTGTCATATTCGCTGCTGGTTGCGCCGGTTAGTAAACTGTAACCGGTACTCATATATTCTGAGTAGTTGATACCCAGCAACGCTTCCCACTGGTCGTTGAATTTAATATCGTCGCCGATGACAGAGTTCTTGCTCGTTGTGACGCTGCTTTTTGCCATTGTCATAGAATCAAAATTGAAATTGGGCAGTGTAACATTATCTGCAGAAGAGGGATTGGACAGGCTTTGATTCAGAATATTCGAACCTAGCGTTACTGACGATGCGCCGCTTGCCGTCCTTCCGAGTTCGGTTAAATAGGTATAGCCGTTGAAACCGGCCGTCAATTTGTTGCTCACACCAAAGAGACTGAATTTGGTGTCGATATAGGCGTAGCCGCCGGTGGTTATTACGTCTATTTCACCAGCGCTGGAGGTGCCAAGGGTATACGCCGTTTGACTCGTAATGGTATTTCCTGCAATGACGTATTGGCGGTCATCCCTTTGACGGCCGTATCCGGCCCTGAAGGTGAACATGTCGTTGATGTCATAGGTAAGATGCGACCCGATGCGAGTTGTATCGTTTTGGTTAAAGGTATCCGGAGATGCCCAGAGGTGGCCCGGATCTGGTGCTGAGGGCAAATGCATCGTGGTGTTGGCAAGTCCCCACTGCGCCACCTTGCCTTCCACTTGGTAATGCCCGTCCATGGCATCGACGCTCACCTTGAGATTATCGAGCACATGCCAATCGAATGCGCCGCTGAGCATATATCGGTTTAAAGACTGGTCTTTCAGAGGCGTATCCCCGCTTTGCGTCATAAAATTGAGTCTATACGCGAACTTGCCGTCTTTGTCCAAAGGTCCGCCTACGTCCGCATGGGCAAACATCTGGCTGCCGCCATAGTCTCCGACTGTAAAATCATGCAGAGGCACTGAAGTCGGCTGTTTGGTCACGTAGTTTAAAGTGCCGCCGACGTTTCCGACACCATACATAAATCCGGATAAACCGTTCAACACCTCAATCCTTTGAATATTTTCTACAAATAGTCCCTCTCCTGCATAGTTTGCCTGGACACCGTCGATCATCTGGTTCTGGATGAGGAACCCCCGCATCATGACGCGGGTGAGACCATTGAAATCGTAAGGCATTAGAAGCTGAATCATCGGGCTCATTTTGAATATCTGATCGGTACTATTACTGATTGTATTCTTGAGTAATTCCTCGGGTATAACCGTCATCGAATAGGGGGTATCAAGAATAGCCTTTTCGCCCCAGGGCCCGACATTCTTAACGGTATCTACCTTATAGCCCGCCTCCGCACTGCCTTCCTTTGGTTTCTGCGCCGTTACCGTCACCTCGGTCACGGGCACGCTCTTGTTATCCGGAGCGGTGGTGCTTGCTGCCGGTGGTGGTGTTGCCGGTGTGGTTTGTGTCTGTGCCGGTGTTGCGGTCCCTGCCGGCTGCGTGGCCGCAGCCGCCTGGGCCACGACGGTCTGCGTATCGGGTGGAGTGCCTGTCAATAGAGGGCTTGGATCAGCCCCCCACGAGGTGCCTGCCTTTGCGAACATGCCGAGGATAAGTACTGCTGAAATCAACAACAATCGGGTCTTGCCTTTCACGTTCCCTTCCTCCTTACTTATCAGGTTTTTAACTCTATATAGTGCTTATCTCTTTACATTCAGCAGTTCACTTCACGCTGGCTGTCCCTCATTTCCATCCCTATTTCTCCGTCTTCGTCGCTGCCCCTCCCGGCAACGGTGATGCTGTCGGCGCGGCCTCCGCCGGATAATGGGCGCACCATCCCTGTAGGCGCCGGATAGGGGGTTGACGGCTGTCACGCACCTAAAACAGCACCGGATTCGATACAGCCCGACTTCCGCAGGTTAGTCCATCAGCGTAACGGCAGGCAGCATTCCTTCTGCGGCCCCGGAAGCGTAAGCCTTTATCTTATATAACGTACCTTCGTTATATACTATCAAGTCTAATGATCTGTCAAGGGGTTTCTTAATGTTTCAAAATTTATTTTATTGGCAGGAGGTTTCCCGCGATCTGCGGACATAACTTTTTGGGGGGTAGTCGGTTAGCTCCGGTCTTCCCGGGTATGCCAGATTCGGAGTACGTAGATCGTTGATTCCTGGATTTCATAGCGTATCTCGTAATGGCCTGCCAGAATGCGGCGAACCTCACGTGGGTGGAACTCGCCAAGCGTCTCTCCGATGTGTGGGCGCTCTTTGAGACTCATTGGCGCAGCTACTAGAGTGTGCATGATTTTTCCGGCAGCCTGCTTGTTGACCGGTGCCAGAAAGTCGTAAAGCCGTGCTAAATCTGAAAGTGCTTTGTGCCTGCAAGAGTTCTCGCTGTCTTCTGCTTGGTCCGTAGGAGCTAACCGACTACTTCCTCCAATTTTTTTAGACACAGCGCTGCATATGCGTCACTTATAGCCAGATCCGTGGTATATCATACTATACCTTGAGCTACCCGCAAGGGTAGGACCGAAAGCTACCGGAGGAATCATGAATACCATGCACGCTTTGTTTAACCGGCTCCGCCGCTCCCCAATCCCCGCCGGCACGGCGGTCGGGAATGACTTTATGCCTTTTCCATTTTGATTTCGATTGTCTCCGGGCTGAAATCCTGCTCGTTAGGCCAGGTGAGGGTTCCGAATTCTATCCTTGCCCGTTTGAAGTAGCTGTAGTCCTTTAGCTCTTTGAAGACGCCGCGGTCAAGGTACGGTTTTACGTCAAAAATGCCGCTCTTCCCATTTGAAAGAGTGACTCTTATTCTGTGATCGGTCAATATCTCTTCATGGGTTGTTCGCGGTGGATATGGCCGCCAAAAGCGAATAAAACCGTCGATCGGAACTTTACCTGGATGGAAAAGGCGCGGGGCGCATCAAAAGGAACACCTGTAATCTCAAACGGTTGACAGGCGTAGTACGCCCGTCTAAAATAACAATGGCGATGAAAGTTATCTACAAGCTATGGTTAGAAAAAAATGGCGGCAGGGCATTCGGGGAGGGGCCATACCTGCTCTTGAAAGGGGTTGAGACGACGGGGTCGCTTCGGCAGGCTGCGGCCGCGATGGGCATGGCGTACAGCAAGGCGCAGCGCGTCATCTCGTGTTGTGAACGCTCTCTCGGGTTTGCCCTCACCCACCGCAAGGCAGGGGGCGTTTCCGGAGGCGGGTCGGAGGTGACCAATGATGCGACCGAGCTTATGAGGAAGCACGAGGCGCTTCGCACGGACATAGAGGGCGCCATCGGCGAGATATACAGGAAACACTTCGGGCAGTCGGTTCAGGTCCAATTCTATACGGTGGTCGCGCGTAAGCGGGGCGGGAAATCGGCTGAGTAAAACGACTCACGTTACCGGTAAAGGACAGGTTTCCGGTTTTAATAGAATGTTGAGCCGACAGGCCCCTGGATTCGTCTGAAAGAAACTTCAAGAGCTGGATCGCTGCCTCTTTGCGGGTGCAGTGGACACGTCTTTTCCCCGGCCTGGGGGATTTTTAATGGACGGCGCGAAAAACACCCGGCCGGGGCCAAACGTCCCTTGACTAAGGCTGCCCAATCGGCTTATCATTACGCACAAGATGCCTGCTGTTTTACTAAAAAACACGCTCCTTTCCCGTCCTTTCATGCAGCGCATCGCTCTCCTCCCCAGGCAAGAGGCGGCATCAGGCGCCCTTGTCGATATCGTGACCCGTTTTGAGAAGATGAGGGCCTTCGCAAGTGAGATCCATACGGAGCTTCACCTTGTCAAGCCCATCCTGAAAGTGCTCGGTTATGTGTTCGAATCAAAGCCCCAATTCTTTGAAGAGAGGATCAAGGGTCCCGACTTCGCCCTTTTCACATCGGAAGAGCAGCGGTTGAAAAGCGCCCCTTTATGGGGCACGAAGCCGTACTATGAGCAGGTGCTCGCCCTGCTCCTCGTAAAGCGCTACGGAAGGAACCTTGAGGAAGGCATAAGCGGCTTTTACCTGGAGTTCGAGAACCGCATACCCCTCTACCAATCCATATACCTGGCGAAAAAGGCCGGGGTGCCCTGGAGCATACTCACAAACGGCAAGAACTGGCTCCTCCTGAAAAAGCCCTTAGCCTTCGAGAAGCCTTTGATAGAGATCGACCTTGAGCAAGCGGTCCTGGCTGATGACGGCGATACATTGCACCTTTTCACCCAGGTTTTTTCCTCCACCGGTCTCGACATCACCTTGGCCGCATTCCTTGAAGAGGAGCGGACCGAGCTGATCGCCTTCCTTCAACAGAAGCGCCGCTCCTTTGCGACTCTTTTCGAAGGCGGCAATAAAGCTGACGTGCATGCCATGGCAGTGCCCCTCTACACCGACCTCTTTCCTGAAAGCAGTCTCAGCCGGACCGCACCGCACCAGGGGCAGATGGAGAGCGGCACGGCCTTCAGACCCTCCGGGAAGCCCGGGCCGGCCAGGGAGTGTGACCAGGCTGACTTATTCACTTATCTCCTGGCAAGAGGGGCGGAGCCTGAGGCGAACCCGGAAGAGTGCATCCTCAGCACCATAAGCCAGAACAGAACAAAGGACAACCTTCTGTCTCTCAGAATACTCGACATGACGCCGGGCTTCGGCAATGTATCGACCCGTCTTGTGGAAACGATAGCATACCTTTCTTTCCTGCTTCCCTATAAAGAGAAGCACAGCTTTATCGCCGAATGGGAAAACGAAGGGCTCCTCCACAAGTTTGTACTCAGCCGGGTATTGTACGGCGTGGAAAAGGACCCTTTTCCCCTCGATGTCCTGCAAAACTCGATGCTCTCCCGTTTCGATGCCCCCGGCGTCAACTACAGGTTGGGCAATCCTCTTCTAGGCATGTCTCTGGGTGAGCTCTTCGGCTCACCCGTTGATAAAGGCCGGACGGGGCTCTTTTCGATAGACTCCGGCGACCTGACGTCGCGGCTGAAAGAGATGCACCGCCTTCACTCAACGCTCTCCGACAGGATTAAGGAAGACGCCCCGGTAAAAAGCGAGATAGCGGCGACACTCGCCGTCTACCGGCGGCGCATCGGTGAGATCATGGACGTGATGACCGCCGCGTGCTTCGTCAGGACCCTTGAAGTGAAGAAAATTGGTGAATTACTCTATTATGTAGACGGCGATGAGGAGATATGGCAGGCGGCAAGGGCGACGGATTGGTACGTCTCCGCGAGGGAAATGGCCCGGAAAAAGCACTTCTTCCATATGGAGATCGAATTCCCCTTCCTCCTGAACGATGGGTTCGATCTGGTCTTTATCCAGTCGGCCCTCAATTATCTCTGGGACGATCTGCTGCCGGCCGGGGAAATAACAAAGGCCTATATCAAAAGGGCAATGGCGTATCTGAAGCAGACCGGCATGATCGTGCTCATGGGCGCCGACCTGGGCGAGATTGTCCCCGACCTGAGAAAATCAAGACGATATGCCGTTGAAGCGAAGGGGGGATTCGTTATGGTAAGGAGACGTTGACCAGGATGAAAATCGGTCTGATCAGTGATACACACGGCTCAGTCAAAGGTTTTCAAGAAGCCCTCGACGGGCCGTTTCGCGACGTCGAGATGATCCTCCACGCGGGGGACGTGCTCTACCATGGCCCCAGGAACCCCTTCGCAGACGGCTACAATACCGCAGCCCTGGCCGAGAAGATAAACAGCCTGCACGTGCCGCTGATGATCGCCAGAGGGAACTGCGATGCCGATGTAGACCAGTTCGTCCTCACCGCACCTCTTCAGTCCCCTTACGCGCTCCTTTACATCGACGGCAAGAGAATCCTCGTCCTCCACGGAGAGAACAAGAAGGAAGAGGATTTTGAAAACCTGGTGAGGCGGTTCGACCTCGCCGTCCTCGTGCACGGTCACAGCCATACGCCCCGCATCAAGAAAGTGGGGAACAGCCTGATCATCAACCCAGGCACGCCTGCCATCCCCAGTCCGTCAAGCCCCTTCAGGAAAACGGCGGGGGTCCTTGACCTGGCAAAGGGCACCGCAAGCATATGGGATATTGACACCGGGAGGATCGTGCTCGAAGAGACTTTCGACGTGTGAGCGGCGAAGAAATAAAGAGGTCCTGCCGGAAAGCTTCACAGATCCAGGCTCAACCCGTCTTCCCCCAAAAGCAGGGGCGCCGGCAGCACACCACGAAATTCCTCCCACACGGGTGCGAGATGGGACATGATAACGCGCTTCGGCTTCGCCTCCCGGACGATCGAGAGGAGCGCGGACAGGTTCAGATGGCCCCGCACCTTCTGCTCGGGGAAGAAACATTCGACCACCAGGAGATCGGTATGTGCCGCGAGTGCCGCAAGGGCGGGCGAGTAGTCGGTATCGCCCGAGAAAACGACGCTTTTCCCCCGCTCTTCGATGCGCACCCCGATGCTCTCATCCCTGTGGACCATGGGGGCAGTCACGAGCGAGACCTCACCGATGCGCACGGTGCCACAGGGCACGGCTTTTATGGCCAGGCGATAGCTGACGGGGACTACCCAGGGATACAGGCGTGAGAGCCTCCGGAAGAAGAGCCCTATCCCCCGCCCCCCGACAAGAAACAGGTCTTTTTGCCTTTGCCGCTCGCCATAGTTGCAGGCGAAAAGAAGCGTGGCGAGGTCGACGGTATGGTCGGGATGAAAATGGGTAAGCACGATCATATCAATATCGTTCACGTCATAACCACACTCCAGAAGTCTTCGGACCACGGAGGGCCCCACATCGATCAGTATGTTTCCCTCCGAGGTGGAGAGCAGACAGGAAGAAGACGATCTGCTCAGGGAGGGTGTCGCGGTGCCCGTGCCAAGTATCTTGATCTTCACGCATCAACCTCTTTTCCTTCCCTCTTTTCTCGAAATGCGGGAGCGGAGGCAAGAACGCAACCCTTGCAAAGGACCGGCCCGCACAGCAAGCGAAGATACGCGGCGACGACATGCAGTGGGGGCCGGATACAAAGAAGCGCACGACCCGAAAGAAAAAGTATAATCGACAAGGAACGTAAAAGAAAAGGGGAGCGTGCAAACCCAGGCGAAAACACAAATTCTTATTGACAATACAGGCATTATAGCTTATATGAGATGGTAAGGCGGTGTAGCTCAGATGGTTAGAGCATGCGGCTCATATCCGCAGTGTCCGGGGTTCAATTCCCTGCACCGCCATATTGATAGAGTTTTATGGTTCCTGATCGACTTGCCAAATCTTGAGGAGAGGTGAAGATAATGACAAAAGCAGATTTGATTGCCAGTGTTGCATCCGATGCCGGGCTCAAGAAATCGGTCGCGGAAAAAGTGCTCAACTCCTTCATGGACAACATCCAAAAAGCCCTGAAGAGTGGAGACAAGATCACGCTGACGGGTTTCGGCACATTTCAGTGCACGGAAAGGGCTTCCAGGACAGGCAGGAATCCAAGAACGGGAAAAGAGATCAAAATCCCTTCATGCAACGTGCCGAAATTCAAACCGGGCAACAAACTCAGGGAGGCGCTGAAATAGAGGTGTCATGGAGGAAAGGGCTTTTTTCGGTCCCTTTCCTCATCGTACTCATGGCCGCACTCGCCTTGCCGCACCTTGCTCAAGGCACCGATCGGAAGGCAAAGCGGCAGGCGGCGACATCCGTCTCTTCTTCCCCTGGTGCGATCGGGGTGAACGATCTGAACCTGCAGGATTACTTTAAAGCCGGGGAGGATCAATTGAAAAAGGGGAGGGCTGATGAGGCCCTGAGAAGTTTTCACGCCGTTTATCGCTACACCGATGACAACCTGAAGTTCATTGCCTACGTGGGCGAGGCATACGAAAAGGCTCGGAATGACCCGAATCTGGCCCAAAACCAGAAGGAAGCGCTCTACCTGAGGCTGCAGCGTATCGCAGGGCTTACCACCCGTTATACGCGATTGAAAGGCGAGTCCGCCTACGGCCTGGGCCTCGCTTATTCAAAAAAAGGAGATGCGGCCCAGGCCAGGGGATATCTCCTCGAAGCATGCCGTGCTGCACCCTTCTCGCTCGACCGGGGCTCGCTCTGGATGAAGTCGAAAGATCTTTTCCTCAGTATTTCCAATCTTGACGGCGAGTTCTAATACCGAGCCGGCCTCGAAGCCCCGTCTCTGTCGGCGCTATCTGCGCTACCCCCTGACTTGCAAAGGCGAGGCTTATGCCCGTCTGAGACGCTTCAGGGCAAGAGCGAAGGCATATTCGTACAGGTGAAGCCCTTTGCTTACAGCCACGATGGAGCCGTCCTGCACGCCAATTTCCTGGCACATGTATTCCTTGAGGAGCTGGATGGCCGCAAGGTTTGACGGAAAACCGGCCCACAGGTCCCAGCTCCGAAAATAGAGCACAAAGTGGAGGCGGCCATCGGCAACGCGGGTATCGATCAGCCGCAGGCAGGGGGGGTCTTCGAGCAGGATATCCTGGGGCATGCCGACTTCCATGATGGCCTGGTTGGTCCCGGCCGTGTTCTTCCGGTAGATATCGATCACCTCCTGGACCGGATTTATACCGAAAGAGACCTCCCTGCCGTTTATCCACACCTTGGGGTTGGTAAGTCTCTCCCCGTACGTATAGACCTCATTCTCTTTTTTTCTGTCGGTCATCAGGTATTGCAGGTAATCCTCCACATATTCCATGCTTGTGGGCTGAGGAACCCCGAGCTCAACGGGAATATCCGGGATCAACGGCCTTGTTCCGGGATATTTGATATTGACCATGACGAGGTCAAACTCTCTCCTCTTCACCCCTTCAAAGGACCCTCTCTCCACCTCGTATTCATGAACGCCATCTCCCTCAAAAATCCTGTAGATGCATTGAAACCATGCATCGGGGAGATCGCGTGCCTCTATCAGAACCGGTTGCATCATGCCTCCTTTTAGACGTTCGCTGAAAACAGCGCACCAAAAACGTTTGAAAAACTATACCCGAAAATAGTATGCTAAGGCAACGTGATTTCGCGGGAGAGCGCATGTTCGTAAAACAGGTGGAAGTTGGGAGGTTCGCGGTCTTCGCTTACCTGCTCGGCTCAGAGACAACGGGAGATGCCCTCGTCATAGATCCGGCAGCCGATGGGGAATGGCTGGTGAAAGAGGCTGAGAAGCATAAGCTGCGCATAAATTACATCGTGAATACCCATTCCCATATCGATCACGTGATGGGCAACAAGAGGATGAAAGAACTGACGGGCGCCAAAATCGTCATTCATGAAGCCGAAGCACCCTATTTGAGTCAGCAGGCGGCGCACCTCATGGACATGTTCGGCGCAGAGCCATCCCCACCCGCCGATATCACCGTCCGCGAAAACGACCTGATCACGGTCGGCGATATTTCCCTGAAGGTGATCCATACGCCCGGCCACTCTCCCGGGGCCATCTGCCTGTACACCCCCGGTCTCGTCTTCACCGGTGATACGCTCTTTGTCGGGGGCGTCGGGCGGACCGATCTGGATGGAGGCTCCTGGCAGGTCCTCGTCAATGCTATACGCAACAAACTTTTTACCTTGCCGGATGCTACGGTAGTCCTTCCCGGCCACAACTACGGCGAGGCTTCGAAGAGCACAATAGGGATGGAGAAGGTGCATAATCCATATGTGGGTTCACGGTCGTAAGAGCAAAGTTTTAGTCGCAGTCTTCGCGCTTTTCTTCCTTTTTTCCTGCCAGACAGCACCCCGGACGGGCAAACCGGCCGCCCTGCAGCCGGCCGCCAAGACGATGAAAAAACAGCCGGTTATAGCCCTTGTCCTCGGGGGGGGATCGGCCAAAGGGTTTGCCCACGTGGGAGTGCTCAGGGTTCTGGAACAAGAGAAAATACCCATCAATATGATCATCGGCACAAGCGTAGGGAGCCTGATCGGCGGCTTATACGCGGCAAACCCGGACAGTTTTCAGCTAGAGTGGACCGCTTTCAAGATCGAGCGCGGGGACATACTCGATTTCTCCATAGCTTACTCGAAGTTGGGCCCTGTCCAGGGTGTACGGCTCGAGGCGTTCCTTGAGCAGCATGCCAAGGTGAAACGCGTTGAAGATACGAAGATTCCCTTTTATCCTATCGCAACCGATTTAAACACGGGCGAGACCGTCATACTGGAGAAAGGCTCCCTTGCAAAAGCGATCCATGCCTCCGCCGCGATCCCCGGCATTTTCGTGCCCGTGACGTTCGGGAGCAGAACCCTTGTCGACGGCGGGGTGACGGACAACTGCGCCTGCGATATTGCCAAGGCAAAAGGCGCCGATATCGTGATCGCCGTCAGCCTGCAAAAAGACGTGAAGACCTACCAGATCGACTCCCTCATCGACATTATCGCCCAATCAATAAATATTATGATGCGCGAGTCGAGCAAGGGAAAGCTCAAGAGTGCAGATGTACTGATAGAACCTGAGACGAAAGGCATCTCACTCTTTGACTTCAGTCAGAAGAAGCTCTTGATGGATGAAGGCATCAAAGCCGCGCAACAGGCCATACCGCGCATCAGGGAGCTTATGGCTCAGTTTCCGGCACTTCCCGGCAGCCACAAATAATAGAAACCAGGGGTGAGGGGAGGCAGGATCTCCGGGAGGTTCATCTCGATGAGGGGTGGGACCACACCGGCTGAGGCGGTGAGGGAGGTGTTGTAGACGTTGTCGTTCGCATATTTGGTGCGTCGGTAGACGACGACCCTGGCGTCTTCCGGAAGGCCAGCGAGGGCCTTGGCCTGGCTGATGGCGTCTTTGAGGTATCCGACGCCATCCACAAGCTTTAACTGAAGGGCCCCTGGGGCCAGATAGATGCGGGCGCTGGCGATCTTAGCCAGGCCCTCCGGTCCTATCCCTCGATGGCGCGCAACGAGGCTGAGGAACCTGCCGCCCAGCTCGTCGGTCAACCCCTGCATGATCTTTTGCTCTTCCGCTGTGGACGGACGGAAGGGGGATCCTATGTCTTTCTTGCTGCCGGATTTGTTCACCTCAACGCTCAGGCCGAGCTTATCCATAAGGCCCGTGACTTTCGGCTGCACGAGGATGACTCCCACCGAGCCTGTGATGGTGGTGGGGTGGGCTATGATGCGGTCCGCCGGGAGCGCGATGTAGTAGCCCCCCGATGCGGCGACGTCCATCAGGGCCGCGACGACCCTGGCCCCGGTACGCTCCTTGAAGTCCATGATTTCATGATAAAGGATGTCGCTCGCGGTAATTGAACCGCCTGGAGAGTTGATTTCGAGGAGCACCGCCTTCACTTCTTCGTCTTTCTCAGCACGCCGCAGCCGGGCCACTACTTCCTGGACCTGGCTCGGCCGCTGGTCCACCAGACCCCTTTTCGGCGTGTCCGAGAGGAACCCTGTTACCGGGATCACCAGGACCTTCCCCCTCTGGCTGCCTTCGAGGGTGAACTCTTTGAGCGGCTCTTCGGACGGGGTGCCGAGCTGGATCTTCAGCCCGCCACAAGAGCCTGCCAGAAGCAGGACGCTCGTAAGCAGGAGGACGGAGAGAAAACATCGGAAGCCCATAGAATCACTCCTTTATCTTCTTCGCTTCTCGACCTAAGGCAAAGAGCCTTTTTTACGATCCAAGCGCCCTACCCTATCAATTGTTTCCCGTCCCGGCCTACCCGCTGTCCGGTTCTTATCGTTTTAGCAGGTCGGAGAATTCGGCGATGGTAAGGCCGGTATCTGCGAGTATTGATTTTAGTGTTTTTCGTTTTAGCGGTTTCCCGGGGTGAATTGGCACGGTGGTTCTTTTCCCATCAGCCTCTCTGAAGTATATGGCGTGACTGCTTCCGGCCTGACGTTTCAGTCTGAATCCTATCTTTATCAGGGCTGAAACAACTTCGCCTGATGAGGCTGCGGGAAACCTGGGAGTCACACGGCTACCCTGAGCGTCGTAACTGTTACGTCATCCTCGGGTATTGTCTCGCCTTCCTCTTGATAGTCCGCAATAAAAGCATGAATGGCCGACCGCATCTCACTGATTGTTTCCTCATAGGATTCACCTTCAACATGGCAGCCCGGAAGAGCAGGGCACGCGGCAAAATACCCCCCTTCTTCGCAGGGTTCAATAATGACGGTAAATCGGTATTCTTTCTTGGTCTCCATTTCTCTGCCTCCAATCCATTCATCTGCATACTGTAACAGGGGAACAAAAACAGTATGACAGCGCAGGGTATATCTGTCAAGAGCGGCTGCGGCCTCCTCTCCAGGTCTCTCAAAATCACCGCGCGGTCTGCAAAACAGCACTATTCTATAGAAAGGTGAATCAGCCCGGCGTGCTGCCGCTCCTCGGTGTCGGCAGGGGTCAAGCCCGGTCGGTTTTGAAGTAAGCTGTTATTCTTTAACAGAACTTTCATATGATTGTAACCTGTGTGGTTTACAAAAGTGATACCCATTTGCCCTGAAAAAACCAAACCATGGGCGACCATGGGACGGAAAGCGAACGGACTTCGGGTCTGCATTCTGAGGACGCTTCCTCGAAGGCTAGATTTTGCCCCTCCTACCATCGGTAGAAGTTTTCAACCCGCATTCAATAACATCCATCTGCCATTGTTTTGTCTAGTGTTGGTGATTCCATCCCCAAGGCAGGACAAGGGGTTTCGGGCTTCCGTCATACAACAACGGGACAATTCAGCACATTTTCTCATATTGAAATTGAGAAAATATTATCATCAGGGAGGAAAGGGTTACTTGCCCCACACTTGAAACGCCAGTACCGCCACGTTTAGAACACCTACGACAGCAAGAACAAAAGTCAGCCAGTTAAGTCGGGAAGCAGTCTTCTGCTGTTCCCTTGCAAGAAGGACCTGAAGTCTTTGCTCGGCGTTCTTCCTTGCTTCTGGGTCGCCGTACCCACATCCATCACCGAACGTATCAAGCAATTCCTGAATTTCATTCTTAGCCATGCTATCACCCTCCTTTTTTCATTGTTGATGCCCAACGCGGGGCTCACGAGCATGGCGCGCCGGTTTGCCACATCCGGTGATGCTGTTTGCTATAGCTTCGGCTTTTTTGCGTCAGGAAAACACCCTGCCATCCTTGCCATAATGACGATCAAGTAAAGATACGATTGAAAACAAACAAAATCACAGAAGTCGTGTTCGTTGAGAACCTTGCCCACGGAATAGCCGAAGCCGCCTGTAGGAAGGCTCACTAAATTGAAGGTGGAACTCATAGGGTCGCCATGAGTCAAGGAATTGAAGGTGTTACACACTTTCTGGGCTTGCTCTGTATCCACCTCTTTGTTCATTGTTGCCAGCATTGTGGCAAGACTGGGACGCTTCCCATGTTTCCAACCATCCCGCCACAAAGAGACTTTTTGGGGTTCCGCATGAAGGTATGAAATGATAGCCGTTCGCTCAATGAGAGGGCGTATCAGCACGGCCGCCGCAAACAGATAGCCTTGGCGGACCAGTTCACGAATACTCAACGCAAGATTGATGCCTTGGGGAACAATCTGGCAAGCCGCCTTCTGCAAGTCAGTCAACTCGTTTTTGTGTGTGTATGCCGCAATCTCAGCATTTGCTTCCAAGCACGACAGAATAACCTCGTCGAAGTGAAACACAGATTCTCGCCCAAGATACGGCTCGTCATCAGGGGTGAATACGGGTGATTTTTTCGATGCATCTTTCATGTTAATAACTTAATAGGAATTCCTCGGTATCATTTTATTATATCATAGCGACGCAAGCTTCGGAAACATCCAGTAAAATTCCCTAAGCAACTACACCGGACAAAACGACACGAACTGTCTCATGTTTGGCTTGTCCGCCTTTCGAGCGGCACTCCTTGAGCGGTTTGAAACGCCGAGAGCGTGGACTCGTAGGTGCTATACGTAACATATCCTGCTTTCTCTCGTGATATTATATAGTTACAAATCATTTTCCATTATCCCTTTTCCGCGCGTTTCTGTCAATGCAAATCATCTTCTTTCTTGGGGCATCAACAGGCTCCTTTACTCCTCTTCATGCCAGACCTTTCCCTCTTTCACGTCGTAAAGGTTAAAACGAGCGCCCTGGTTGTCGGTGGGATTGAGCCAGAGCATGCGAGTAAATACTTTTTCTGCATCCCTCATCCGGCCGAAGCGCCACAGGCAAAGGCCGTAGCCGTGAAGACAGCGGAGGAACGGACGGTTGTCTGTGCAGCCCCAGGGAAGGAGACCGTCAAAGTCCTTGCCGAGAGAGAGCTCTCCGATCTTCACTCCTATGTCGTAATGGCGGACTGCCGTATCAGGATCCCGATGGAACGCGAAGTTGCCTAGGTGAGCGTGGGCGTCCAGACAGCGGAGATCGGCCTTAAGGACGTCCATGAGCATGCGGATTGCCTTCCTGCGGTCGCCCATTTCTTTCATATCTACCGCTTCCAGGATAGGGTCCGTATCGGGATTGTCGGGATCTTCGCCGGGAAGGACCTGCTCCATCTCGTATTCGGGTCTCAGACCTCGTTTGATGATCGGCCTCGCCCATGGCTCTATCGGCTCGTCGGGTTCTCCCCAATAGTGTTCCTTGGGGTCCCACGTTCCCATTTCATGCAGCTTCAGGGGTGTAAGGCCAAGAGCGGGTATGTCCGTGCGAGAGGCCTTGATCGAGCCTGCGAGGTAGGGATGGCCTCCATAACGCCACTTCCGCCGCGGCGATACGGTGACGATCTCCCCCGGCATTGTCTCCCAGGCCCCCGAGGGCCGAAGGGTAAGAACATGGTCCTTCCCGAGAATGCGGCAGGAGATAGCGTTTCCCTTGACGGCAAGGGCGATGAGCTGGAGGTCCTCGCTCATGTCGATCTCATCCTCTGTTGCCTTCGGCTTCTTGCTCAGTGAGATCTGAGGGTATGGCTCGATGCCGAGCCATGTGCGGTAAGCGGCAATGTAGTCGGCTCCTTTAGAGCCTTCGGGGAAGATAAGATCGCTCGCCGAGACGACGTGTTCGAATGCGTCCTCGCGGCGGAGCTTCGCCGTCAGCCCCCGACGCTCGTTCCCATCGTAATCGATCTCTTTTACCGTCACCGGCTCTCCGACCACAAAAGCGTCTGTGGGCATGGCAACCTCGTCTTCGATGACCTGCCGGAAGGCCCAGAGCTGCTCGTCGTCGCCGTCGGCGTCGACGGTAATGTCATCAACCAGATCGTTCAGTTCCTCTTGGCTCTTTTTATCACCCGCCATCCATGGCTCCTTTCTTCGTCCTCTCTCCCTTGCATCCTTTGCAGCACCAGCTCCATAGCCTTGTAGTAGTCCTGGCGAACCTTGAGGTTCGCCACCCGGCAGTACCGCTGGGTCGTGGTAATATGCTCGTGTCCCAAAAGGTCCTGGATAGTGGCAAGGTCGGCCTCGGCATTCAGAAGCTGCGTGGCGAAGGTGTGCCTCAGCCTATGGCACGACACCTTAAGTCCGCTCTTTCGCCCATAGTATTCGATCCTCTTCTGGATGCCCCGTACAGATATCGGCGTGTCCGTGTGAGGGCCCTTTTGCACGAGGAACAATCCCTTCGCCTTCGACAACCTTTTTTGCAGATAGGCGGAAAGGGCGATGCGGGCATCGTCGCTCAAGTAGACGACCCTATCCTTGGCGCCTTTTCCATTAAGCACGAACACCTGCCTTTTCCGGTAATCTACCGCATCTACCGTAAGATGGGCAACCTCTTCGACCCTGAGGCCCGAGCGGAGCATGAGCATGAACATGGCCCTGTCCCTCGGGTCTCTGATTACGGCAAAAAGCCTGTTTGCCTGGTCGTCTTTGAGGCAACGGGGGAGAGGCTTCGGCAGACGTATAGATACGTGGCTGATGGGATTGGCCATCGCCGTCTTTTCCTCGTCGATGAGGTGTTCGAAGAAGAGATGCAGGGTCTGCAGATGGCAGGCAATCGTTTTCGGCGCCCGTCGCTTCCGCAAAAGATGATCTACGTATGCCCCTATCTCGCGGCGGGTCGTTTTTTCAAGAGGAACGCGCAGCCATAGGGTAAACTGATCTATCCTGTTCATGTAGTTCTTGATCGTATGGGCAGAGAAGTTCTTTCTCTTCAACGATCTCCGGTATCTCTCAGTAATCTCCATCGATCCCTCCCTTCTCGATAAGCGCCATAGCCCGGAAGTATTCTTCTTCCCTTGTTTTATCCGTGAGTCTCGCATAGCGGCGGGTGACCTCGATGTCTTGATGGCCCAAAAGCTGTTGGAGAACTTCAAGACGCATGCCGGCGTTGAGAAGCTCGCTTGCGAAGGTGTGACGGAGACAATGAACCGTGTAGCCTTTATGTTCCAAACGCGCCTTTTTGATGTAGTGCATAAAGCGGCTCCTCGCGGCGCTGTAGCAAAGACGGCCATGCTGGCCGCAGAAGATGAACTTTTCTTCCTTGTCCCTTGTAGCGAGCCAGCGCTTCAAGGCGAAGACGGCATCGTTGCTCAAATAGACCGCCCTACCCATGTTGTTCTTCTCTCCTTCCATGATATGGACCTTCTTCTCCTTGAGATCGACGTCGTTCATCGTAAGGTTCAGGACCTCGCCGATCCGCATGCCTGTCCGCAGAAGAAGAAGGATCAATACGCGGTCCCTGGCATTGTCTATAACTTCGATGAGCCTTCTTACATCCTTGGGATTCATCGCCCGGGGAAGCGCGTCGGGGAGCTTCAATCTGATTGTCTTTTTGAGGAGCAATGGGGAGAGGACTTCCTGCTCCATCAAGAAATGCAGAAAAGCTACAATGGACGCCATCCTGGTCTTAATCGTCGAGACATGCATGCCCCGGTCTTGCTCATGTTCAATGAAGGCTTCAAGATCGGAGCGTTGGATCTGCGCAATGTCGCTTTTGCCTGATGCTCCATAAAACTGGAGAAAGAACATGATCGAGGTGAAGGAGCCTTCGAGCGTCTTCGGCTTGTGATTCGCCCGCCACTTATAGCGCAGGTAGTTCTCGAAGTGCTCCTTGGCGGGGAGGTCCAGAGGATGGAGCCTTTCAAGGACATGATCGATCGGGGTTCGGTCGCGTACGGCTTCGTTGCTGCTGACTGACTGGTGAGATTCCTGTTTCGCCTGGGTCATATCTTCCTCCTTTTGTTGGAGAAAAAGCAGGATAAGATGATGAACCCCGGCCCATCCGGGAGTCAAGACATTTTGTTACGTATAGGTAGGTGCAAGTGAGTCACCCTGCGGCATAGGAAGTACGCAAGGACCGGGTGAGCCTGAAAACTCCGCCCCGGACTCCCGTCCCAGCCGTAGCCGTGACCGGCCCTCCTGCCTGGCAACCCCTCTTCTTCATTGCCGCTCAGACCTGATGGGGAATCCCCGTGAGCACGCAACGTTTACGCTCCTTAAAATTCCGGCATCGTCAAAATAATAGTCCTCACGATGCCGGATCGGGTGGACGACGGCATGATCGGAATCGATGAGATGTGGATGCCCTGTGAGGATCGTCGGGCGGAGCCGTACTGTACGTACGGCGTAGCCCCACGCCCGGAGCAGGGCGCCGCAGATCGCGATTCCGATCATGCCGTTGGCCGGCCGACCTATGAAAGAGAAGAGAAAGAGAACGTACTATTCCGACCGCACCTTTTCGACCACACAGTCGAGGCCCCCGCGAAAGAGTCTCACCCGTACCTGATCCCCCTCCTGCACCCCGGCCGCATCTCTTATCACGGCGTTCGTGTCGCCCCGCATGGTGATGCTGTAGCCCCTCTTCAGGATATTTTCAGGATTAAGATCGTCGAGCCTCTGACTGTACGCCTGCAGTGTCGCCTTCTTCTCGGCGTAGAGGGTGGCAAACGCGGCGGAGAGCGTATGTGAAAGCTCGTCGAGGTACATCTCGTATCTCATGAGAAACGCCCTCTTTTCCCTCAATGCAACCGTTTCTTTGGCAAGGAGAAGTCTGGCACCCTCAAGCAGTCTTTTCATGAGACTGACGAGCCGCTGCCGCTCGCCGGCCAGCATCTCCACCAATTCCCGTTTGTCCCTGACGACCATATCGGCGGCCGCAGTCGGCGTCGGCGCCCTTACATCAGCGACAAAATCGGCGATGGTAAAATCAATCTCATGACCCACACCGGATACTATGGGTATCGCGGAAGCGCAGATGGCCCTTGCCACGGCCTCTTCATTGAAACAGGCAAGGTCCTCAAACGATCCGCCTCCCCGCCCCACGATGATCACGTCCACATCCTTTTCCCTGTTGAAATACTCGATGCCTGCCACAATCTCCGCGCACGCCTGGTCGCCCTGCACTCTGACCGGATATATGCACACGTCCATGTTCTCGAATTTTCCGCCTATGGTCTTCAGCATGTCCCGGACCGCCGCCCCGGCGGACGACGTAATGATCCCGATCCGCCGGGCGAGAAAGGGCAGCGACCGCTTGCGGGCGGCATCGAAGAGGCCCTCCCGAAACAGCTTTTCCTTGAGAAGCTCGAATTTAACCTGGAGCAGACCCCGTCCCCTTACTTCGATCTCGTCCGCGAGGAGACGGTATTCACCCCTTTTTTCGTACACGTCGACCCGTCCCTTGCAGATGACGGCAGTTCCATCCGCGATAGGGCCATTCCGGTATTTCTCGCCATAGTTGAACATGACGGCCTTGAGGCTGGATACATCGTCCTTGAGGGTGAAGTAGAGATGGCCTGAAGGATAGACCTTAAAGTTGGAAACCTCGCCTTCCACGATCACATCCCTGAACTGCCGGTAAATGCAATCGCGTATGCGCGCGGTAAGCTGTGACACCGTGAGCGCGAGGGCTGGCCATTCTCGCGGATATTCCATCTACTTCTTGAAGTATTCCGTGACGATCTTCATCGCGCAGTAGTCGCCGCACATACTGCATACATCGTCGTGGAGACTCCTTTCTTTCCTGAAGGTTCTTATCTTCTCCGGATCTATGCTCATCCTGATCTGACCTTCCCAGTCGAGGGCCTTGCGGTACCGCGACATCTGCTCGTCCCGCAACCAGGCGGCCCTGTTCCCCCGCGCTAAATCGGCCGCATGGGCGGCAATTCTCGCAACCACAACCCCTTCCCTCACATCGTTGACAGTGGGCAGGCCGAGGTGCTCGGAGGGGGTCACGTAGCAGATGAAGTCGGCGCCGTAGTAGCCCGCCAACGCCCCCCCAATGGCCGCGGTAATGTGATCGTATCCCGGTGCTATATCGGTGACAATGGGTCCCAGCACATAAAAGGGCGCCTCGCCGCACAGCTTCTTTTCGAGCACTATATTTGCCTCTATCTGGTTCAGCGGCACATGGCCGGGCCCCTCTATCATCACCTGGACACCGTTCCTTTGCGCCTCCTCACACAATTCGCCGAGGATGAGCAATTCCTGCACCTGAGTCCTGTCGGTCGCGTCCGCGATACTCCCCGGCCTGAGGCCGTCCCCGAGGCTGAGAGTCATATCGTACTTCTTTGCAATGGCGACGAGACGGTCGAACTGCTCGTACAGGGGGTTCTCCTTGTTGTTCACGATCATCCATTCGGTGAGGAAAGCGCCGCCCCTGCTCACGATGTCCGCGATCCTTCCCTGTTTCTTCAGCCTCTCGAGTACGCCTCTCGTCACTCCGGCGTGGACGGTAATAAAATCGACGCCGTCCTCTCCATGCTTCTCGATCACCTCGAAGAGCTCGTCGGGCTCCATAGCCGTGATGCTGCCCTTTTTCGCCACCGCCCCGACCGCTGCCTGGTAGATGGGCACAGTGCCCACGGGCACATGGGCATGACTCATCACGATCTTGCGTATCTCGTCGAGGGCACCCCCCGTGCTCAGGTCCATGATCGCATCAGTCCCCGCCTCCTCGGCCACGCGAAGCTTCTCGATCTCTTCTTCTATATGTACCCTTTCCGACGAAGTGCCTATGTTGGCGTTCACCTTTACCGAGAGCCCCGCCCCCACGCCCCTGGGGGTGAGATTCCGGTGCCTGTCGTTACTGAGGATAACCGCCTTGCCAGCCGCCACGAGCGCCCTAAGGGCCTCACCCTCTATGCCTTCCTGTGCGGCGACACTCTTCATCGCGTCGGTGAGATTCCCCTTCCTGGCCTCGATCAACTGATTATCCATGTCTTATCATCTCCATTTTCTCTATTAGCTCCTGCGGGTCTCTCGCGAAAAGCCTTATGATCGGCTCCTTTCCTACGTCTCCATGGTCATAGATGATGTCGGGCGGACCTTCTGCCTGTCTCAGCGTCGCTTCCACGAGGGAGTCGAGGCTCCTGTCTTCCGTACCCTTCACCCCATCCGGTTCCTGCCTCCGGTCCCGGAATACCACCGATAATCCCGATTTACGCGCCCGCTCCACAAAGACCTCATCGTACCTGATCTCCGCAGCCGCGCGTCGATAAGGATAATATTTCATATACGTGAGGCATAAACGGGCCATATGGGTCGATACCCCGAACTCAGCCCCTCCCTTGAAATAGATCCTTCCGTGGGCGCTCCCGATCCGGCCCGGAAAGGCTGCGACGTCCGCGGTCGTGCGGGCCTCCCTCAGGGCATAACCTAGGTTCAGTTGGACTGCCGGGATCAGCTCCACCATGTTCAACTCCTCCAAGCGCGTCGCTGCTTCGTGCATTGCCTGAAGGATATGCCATTTTTCCGCATCCCGGCTTATTGCATGGCCGGGAAAAGCATAGTAGTACGCGCCTTCTCCCGGCTGATAGCTCTCCGGGAGCAGCCTGTCAATCAACCGCTCCGTCTCGAGAAAAGCCTCTTTTACCGGATAACCGGACGCCATAAACGCACAAAGGCCGGACGAAAAGATACACCCTGTCCCGTGAACCACCCTGTCGATCCTTCTCCTTTTGTAGGTCGTCGTATGCGTCCCATCGAACAGGAGATCGACCGGATCGGAGCCGAGATGGCCCCCCTTAAGGAGCACATGCTTCGGCCCCTTTTGCGAAATGGCCCGGGCGGCAGCTTCCATTCCGTCAAGGCAATCGATCCCGGCCTTCACCAGGACTTCCGCTTCATCCAAGTTGGGCGTAAGGGTTAACCCGAGCGGCAAAAGCCGCTCCACGAGCGCTTTCAGCCCTTCATCAGTGATCAATCTCACGCTGTTCTTTGCGGCAATCACCGGGTCGAGTACCACAGGGACCCCGTTGAGGCCGGCAAGAAACTCGGCTACCCTCTCCACATGGGGCGCGTCCGCAAGAACCCCGACTTTGATACCGGAGAGCGAAAAGGCCTCTCCCGCCTTTTCAAGCATCCGGGAGAAAACCTCTATCGGGACCGGGACCACCCTATCCGCGCCCGTCGGACCCTGGACGACAAAGCTTGTGGGGATGGAAAGGCCGTGCAGCCCCAAGGCGGAAAAGACCTCCAGGTCTTTTGTGATACCCGCCCCACTCGATAAGTCATGTCCGGCGATAGTGAGCACATACTTCATACACATCCCTTTGTGACGGGGCCTTACCTGCTCCGCCGTCGTTCCTTGACGGATCGTCCCCCGCCTGCCTGGGCAAATTCCTCATAATATAGCACTTCTCACCCCTCGAATACAGCGGAATATCGGACGGGCAGGGCGAACACATTTGGGTTGCGCGGGAAGGGGCGGCAACAACCTGCTCGACATTATTGTCGAAATGCCCTATACTTTTCATGACTTTTTTGTCATGATGAAAAGCATCTGTTGGCCGGCAAAGTACCAAAGAGCATGCAGCGCGCACATGTTTGTGCGTATCGAGCAATGGCACCACTATTGCTATATACAGAATTAAGGAGGAGTCCGCCCATGAAAAGCATCGCGTTAGTCACCCCCGTTGGCAGCCCCGGTAGTCTGTGAACTCTTGAGCATCAGCACCAAGATATATAGCGGACAGCCCGTGACGATGCGCCTCCTCTTAATCCTGTACGCCCTGTTTCTCTTTGCGCTACCCCTTTATGCCCAGCAGTCGTACCGTGAGTTCGAGCAGGAGCTCAATCTTTCCGAGTACCAGAGGGCACAGGTAGACTCCATCAAGAGAAAATATATGAACGAGTGGAGGGCCCTCAACGATGAGTCGGCACGGAAGCGGATCGAGTTGAGGGAACTCTACCTATTCCGGCCGGACCAGAGGGAGAGGGCGGCAAGGCTGGAAAGGGATCTGTGCCAGATAGAGGCTTCAAGGCAGCGCCTGTTTCGCAGCTACCGGGGAGAGATATCGACGGTTTTTACCAATGAGCAGAGGGCACGGTTCAACAGGTTTACGGAGCAGGAGAACAGGAAAGCCGTAAGAGCCGTAAGGCCCACAGACCCGCAACCAGAGCGCCGGTTCTATGGAAGATAAGAAACTTCTTTTCCCTCTCCTCCTATTCGGTATATTCTTCGTGCTCATCGCTATTACCGGATTTTTTCAAATTGCCATTACAAAACGGAACGTGGAGGGCTTGTTGCTCGACCAGGCCGAGACGTTGTTCCAGAGTGTTGCGAGAGAGATAGAGATGAACATGGAATATCTCATCCTCATCGAGAAATCACCCTCGATCATTACCCCCAACTTCCTCAACGTCATGGCCTATGATGAGGCAATTGTCGACGACCTCTACGGCCAGCTCAGCAAGGCAACGGGGCCTGAGCAGGCCGGCTCATTCCTCAAAAACATCTTTATTGCCGATAAGGATGGAAAGGAGCTGGTACGAAAAGGATCCATAAAAGTTGATAAGACACGCCTCAACCTCCTTCTCAGGAAAGACAGACAGACGGTCATAAGGATGCCCAGCGATAAGGATCGCAGCCTCTTCATGGGGATAAAACTGCCCGATAGGCTCCTGTTTTTCGAGTTGAGCCCGGAGGAGCTTGAAAATTTCCGCAAGATGTACATCATGAAAACGATCGTCGAAAACGAGGAGAAGAGGCTGAATATCGCAGATATCACTATTTACGACGACTCGGGACGCATCTACCTGGGCACGGACAAGAGGTCGAAGAATGTTTTCAGGATGCTGAAGCCCCTGGATTCCCGCTATTTCCCCAACTACTCCATGGAGATATCCGTATCCAACAGGCTTGCGAGCGACACCATCAGGAGGACGAACGCGAATTTCATTATGCTGTTGCTTTTCCTCGTCCTCGGCGGGGCCGGCGGAATTTACCTGATATTCCGGCTCGAAGGAAAGCACGCAGTCAAGCTGAATGAGATGGAGAAGGATATGGCCATGAAAGAAAGGCTGGTCTCCCTCGGGAGACTGGCCTCCGGCATGGCCCACGAAATACGAAATCCCCTCAATGCAATCAGTATTTCCATACAGCGACTGAAGAGGGAATTCGTTCCCGAGCACGAAAAAAAGGAACAATATGATAAATTCCTCGATATCGTGCGCGGAGAGCTGCTGCGGGTCAACCGGATCGTGGAGGAGTTTCTCCTTTCCACAAAGGCAGGTCAGAGCATGGCGCCACAAAATCTCCGCGGGGTTATTGAGGAAGTTGTCACCATGCTCAGGGAAAAGGCAGACCGCGCGGGCATCGTCATCCACAATGAGGCTGGCGGGCAGGTCATCCTTGAATTCCAGAAAGAGAGGATGAAGCAGGTCCTCTATAATCTGATCATGAACGGTATCGAAGCCATGAGCAAGGGTGGAAGCATACATATATCGACCTCGCTCAGCGGCCCCCAGGTCCGGGTCTTCGTAAAGGACACGGGCCCGGGGATCAGGAAAGAGGATCTCTCCAAGGTCTTCGAGTACTACTACACGACAAAGGACAAGGGCATGGGCCTGGGCCTGCCTCTCTCCTACATGATCGTTAAAGACCACGGGGGAGACATAAAGGTACTGAGCGAGGAAGGAAAGGGCACTACATTTGTGATCACCTTACCGTCGAAAAAGGGGCCGTAATATGGAAAGAATGGGTATTTTGATCGTGGAAGATGAAGAAACGCAGCGGGACCTGCTCGAGGGTCTGCTGAATAAAGAAGGCTATGCAGCCACGGGTGCAGGCAACGGAGAAGGCGCCCTCCGGCTCGTGAAGGACCACACTTTCGAAATAGTGCTCCTTGACTATAAGCTGCCTGATACGGACGGGCTGACCGTGCTCAAGAAGCTGAAGGAAATGAACCCGGAGATCCAGGTCATCATGATCACCGCCTTCGGCAGCATCGAGAACGCCGTAACGGCCCTCAAGGCAAGGCGCCTTTGAATACCTGACCAAACCCATCGATCTCGACGACCTCCTCTTCAAAATAAAGAAAGTGGAGGAGCGTCTCCACCTCATCCATGAAAACCTGGTCCTGAAAGAAGCCCTGAAAGACAGGATGAAGTCGGAAAATATCGTCTACGCCAGCGAAAAGATGCACGAGATCGTGAGCCTCATCGTGAGGGTGGCAAAGACGGATTCGACGTGCATGGTACAGGGCGAAAGCGGGGTCGGCAAAGAGATCGTGGCCAACCTCATACACGAATTGAGCGAGAGAAAGAACCAGCCCCTCGTGAAGGTCAACTGCTCTGCCATTCCCGAAACACTTCTCGAAAGCGAGCTTTTCGGCTATGAGCGGGGCGCGTTTACAGGGGCATACCAGAAGAAGCTGGGGAAGTTCGAGGTAGCAAACAAGGGGACCATCTTCCTCGACGAGATCGGCGATGTGCCCCTCTCCTTGCAGCCCAAGCTGCTCCGTGTGCTCCAGGAGAGAGAAATAGAAAGACTCGGCGGCCTCCACCCTATCAAAATCGATGTCCGCATAGTAGCGGCAACCAACAAGAACCTCGATGAAGAGGTAAGGCAGGGCCGCTTCAGGGAAGATCTCTTCTACCGCCTGAACATAGTGCAGATAGAGATTCCGCCTTTGAGGGAAAGAAAGGAAGACATCCCTCTTTTTCTCGATTTCTTCCTGAAGAAATTTAACCAGAGACACAGGAAAAATGTGAAAGGATACGCAAGAGAGGCACGGGATGCCCTCATCAAGCACGACTATCCCGGGAACGTGAGAGAGCTTGAGAACATCGTGGAACGCGCCATCGTTCTGGCAAGGGGAGAATACATCACAAGGGGGGACCTCTCCATATTCAACACAGCCGAGCCGCTCTCCGTAGACGGCAGCATGAAGCAGGTGGTTGAATCGATGGAGAAGAGGATGATCAGTGAAGCCCTCGTCTCCGCCAACTGGGTACAAACAAAAGCTGCGGAAACAATCGGCATCAGCGAAAGAATGTTAAGGTACAAGATGAAGAAAATGGGTATTATGAAAGAGGAGTGACCGGAGCGTTGACAGTAAACATTCGTGTGCTTATACTGGTTTACGTCCATGTCCGTCAACGCTATTATCGCCCAGTACGGCTACCTCGCGTTGTTTGTAGGGGTCTTCTTTGAGGGGGAGACCGTACTGGTTGTCGCATCCTTTGCGGCACATCAAGGGTACTTGAAACTGCAGTGGGTTATCTTGACCGCCTTCCTGGGATCCTTCGCAGGCGACGAATTCTACTTCTTTCTGGGACGCCTGAAGGGCAGGGCGTACTTGCGGAACCGCCCCCTGTGGCAGTTGCGGGTCGCGAAGGTGCAGGGACTTCTCGAGCGCTATCATCGGCTGATCATAGTAGGCTTTCGTTTCCTGAGCGGCCTTCGCACCGTCATCCCCCTCAGCCTGGGGATGAGCGAAGTGAAGGTCTCCCATTTTATTTTTCTCAATATCCTAGGGGCTCTTACGTGGTCCCTTGTGATCGGGCTATCCGGTTTTCTCTTCGGCGCAGCCCTCGACGTCCTGCTGAAGGATATCAGGAGATACGAATGGTACATCATGGCCGCCATCCTGATCGTCGGCGTACTCATCTGGACCATGTATTGCTTCAAGAAACGGAAGCTGAGAAGGATCGCGGTCACCAGGTTCGCCGGGCAAAAGGAGACATTGCCGGAGGCCGGATTCGATGACTCGAAAGGTCTCCGCCGGGACTAATAGAGTACGCCCTTGGTACCGCATGCGAGGTATTGTCAAAAGTCTTATGAAAAGGTAAGAGGAACATAAAACACCAATTGCGCCTCTTCCTTTGAGGGGGGACGACCCGCAAGCGGGTGCCCCGGCGGGCTTGCTCGTGGAGGGGGTGCTGAGCCGGGGTAACGAGCGAAGCGAGCTGAGCGGGGAGGCTCGGCGAGCTTGCTCGCTGAGGGGGCGCTGAGCCCTGGTGCATGCTTTTGTGAGCGGGGAGGCTCGGCGAGCTTGCTCGCTGAGGGGGCGCTGAGCCCCAATAATAGCCAGGAGGACAATATGAAGCGGGGCATGATCGCACTTCTCGTCTTAACATCCCTTTTTCTCCTTTCTTTCCATGTCCGAGCCAAGGAGGGGCCGATGAAAATATCCAGTCCGGCATTCGAGGAAAACAGCAAGGTTCCGAAGCAGTACACCTGCGACGGCGAAAACACGAGTCCACCCCTGACTATCGCCGATGTGCCGGCAGGAGCGAAGTCCCTCGCGCTGATCGTCGATGACCCCGACGCGCCGGGGGGCACGTGGGTTCATTGGGTCGTGTGGCACATCGACGCGGGGACGCGGGAGATAAAGGCCGGCTCCCTGCCTGAGGGCGCAGTGCAGGGCGTCAACAGTTTCAGAAAGAACAATTACGGCGGGCCCTGTCCGCCGTCCGGCAGCCACCGGTACTTCTTCAAGCTCTACGCCCTTGACAGGGCGCTCAACTTTGACCCGAAAGCAACAAAGACGGACCTGGAAAGGGCGATGAAGGGACACGTGGTCGCCGAGGCTCAGACGATAGGCAGATACAGATAAAGGGGGGCGGTGAGCGTCCCTTGCGGGCGATCGCGGAACGCCGTTACGGGCTCCCGTTTCGCCCTGTTTTCTTGTGGCTTTCAACGGAGAAAACGGGTTCCTCCACGGATTCGCTCCTGCACAGGGGACATTTCCCCGGCTTTTTCAACCTGCCCCTCTTGCGGAAAACAAAACCGCACTTACTGCATCGCGCCGGCAGCACGACGAATTTGTACTCGCCCTTGTTCATGGTTTTGCGGATGTGCTCCAGGTGTTCGTAGACGTCTTTTTCCGGGATCCTTAGCTCGTTCGATATCTCTCTTCCTGAAAGCGGCCCTTCTTTCAGGAAGGTGGCTATTCTTCGCCGAAGCGTCTCATACCTTTCCTCCGGCACAACCGGTTCTTTTGTTCTCTTGAGCCTGGCCATCGACCTCTCATCAGAATACCATAAACAACTGTAAGAGGGGACAGCCGGATATTCCACCGGCCCGGCGCATACGCGACATTGCGTTCATACAGCCGTACCCTGCCGTGGCCGGGTGGAAGCTGTTTTTTTGTGCCGTCCTTTGTCGTATAATAGGGGTGCCGCCCCTCACGACGAAAGGGCTAAAGGAGGCAGGATGAGATCGGACAAGATGAAGAAGGGGATTGAAAAGGCGCCTCACAGGTCGCTTTTCAGCGCACTCGGGTTATTGCCGGAAGAGTTGGAAAGGCCGATTATCGGCATTGCCAATTCGGCGTCCGACCTTATCCCCGGCCATATCCACCTCAACACGATCGCGAGTGCGGTCAAGGACGGGGTGCGCCTCGCGGGCGGTACCCCTCTGGCGTTTTCCACCATCGGTATTTGCGACGGGATCGCCATGAATCATGAGGGGATGAAGTACTCCCTCGGGTCCAGGGAGCTTATCGCCGATTCCGTGGAGGTGATGGCGAAAGCCTACCCCTTTGATGGATTGGTCCTGATCCCGAACTGCGACAAGATCATTCCCGGCATGATGATGGCTGCGCTCAGGCTCAATATTCCCGCCTTGCTCGTAAGCGGCGGTCCTATGCTCGCCGGGCGGTTCAAGGGGCGGGCAGTAGACCTGATCTCCGTGTTTGAAGGGATCGGAAAAGTGGCAGCGGGCGTTATGGGAGAGGAGGAGCTTGCGGAGCTCGAAGGGTGTGCATGTCCGGGCGCGGGTTCTTGCGCGGGCATGTTCACGGCAAACTCCATGAACTGCCTCAGTGAAGCCCTCGGCATCGCGCTTCCCGGCAACGGGACTATCCCGGCAGTGCATGCGAAACGTCTCAGACTCGCAAAGAGCGCCGGAAAGGCCATCGTTTCCCTCGTGGAGAAAAACCTCGTGCCGCGGGATATCATGACCTTCGAGGCCTTCACCAATGCGATCACCGTCGACATGGCCTTTGGTGGCTCGTCGAACACCGCCCTTCACCTGCCGGCCATCGCTCACGAGGCAGGCATCAGGCTGCCCCTTGCCCTTTTTGACCGGATCGCCGAAAAGACCCCGCATATCTGTTCGATGAGCCCCGCAGGTCCCAACCATCTCGAAGACCTGGACGAGGCGGGCGGCGTCTACGCCATCATGAAGGAACTCTCAGGGAGGGGTCTAGTGCAGACGAGCTGCGTGACCGTAACCGGAGAGAGCGTGGGAGAGCTGATCGGCAAGGCGGAGGTGCTGGACCGCGGGGTCATCAGGCCCATCGATGAGCCATACCACCCGAGGGGCGGCCTGGCGGTACTGACGGGCAGCCTCGCGCCCGATGGGGCAATTGTCAAAGTTGCGGGCGTTGCGGACAGCATGAGGAAGTTCACCGGTCCGGCGCGGGTATTCGACAGCGAGGAAGAAACGATGGCTGCGATTATGGAAGGGAAGGTCGCACCCGGTGACGTGGTTGTCGTCCGGTACGAAGGACCGAAAGGCGGTCCCGGTATGAGGGAGATGCTGACGCCGACCAGTGTGCTCTGCGGAAAGGGCCTTGACCTAGACTGCGCCCTCATCACCGACGGCAGGTTCTCCGGGGGCACAAGGGGTCTCTGCATAGGCCACGTATCCCCCGAGGCCGCAGAGGGGGGTCCCTTGGGTCTCGTCATGGAAGGCGACCGGATCGAGATCGACCTCGACAAAAAGTCGATAGACCTTCTGGTGGGCGCCGATGAGACGGACAAGCGGCGGAAGGCGTGGAAGCGGCCTGCGCCCAACATCAAGGAAGGTTACATGGCACGGTACGCACACATGGTCACCGGCGCGGCGAGCGGCGCTGTCTTCCGGCCGGCAGAGGGCTGCGAAGAGTAAGCGCCTCTACTCCCGGCCGTACCGAATAGGCCCCACCTGTAGCCCCTAGGCTACAGGTGGGGCTCCTTTTTCCCCCTTTCATCACCCTATACACCCTTTCATCGCTCCATGCTTCTAAAGCCGCCTTCCGGCCCGTAGACTATTTCTATCTCATGGAAAAGGGGGAATGACATGGCGCTCATCGAGATGGAAAACATTACGAAAGACTATCATTTGGGCGAAACGGTAGTGCATGCGCTCAGGGGGATCGACTTATGGATCGACCAGGGGGAGTTCATTGCCATATGGGGCCCCTCAGGCTCCGGCAAAACGACCCTTCTCAACCTCATCGGCGCCATCGACGAGCCGACCGGGGGCCGCCTGTGTATCGGCGGCACGGAGGTGCGGCTGCTCTCGGACAACAAGCAAAGCGAGCTTCGCAGCGGGACCATCGGCTTCATCTTCCAGGGCTTCAACCTCGTCCCGGTGCTCTCCGCCCTGGAAAATGTGATGCTGCCGCTCCAGATCAAGGGTGCCTCCGTAAAGGCCGCCCGAAGCAAAGCCCTGGACCGGCTCCACGAGGTGGGTCTTTCCGAATTCGTCGACCATCGTCCCTTCAAGATGTCGGGAGGACAGCAGCAAAGGGTTGCCGTTGCCCGGGCCCTGGTGAACGAGCCCTCCCTGGTGATCGCCGACGAGCCGACAGCCAACCTGGACTCGGAGACGGCGCGGATGATCATCGACCTCATGCGCGAATTGAACGCGAAGGAGCGTACAACCTTTGTTTTTTCCACGCACGATCAGCGTCTGCTGGACCGCGTCGAACGCCTCGTGCGACTTGAAGACGGACGGATCGTCGACGGAGGTGCGCGCTCATGAAAAAGTGGATCAAGCTTGCCGTGCGCAACATCACGAGGAACAAGCGGCGCTCCGCGGCGACCCTCCTCGCCATAGGCATCGGCTTTGCCGCGATCACCCTCTTTTACGGCTATACGAGCAATGTCTACAGGAGTCTGAGGATGTCGGCCATCCAGGGTGAGGGTCTCGGACACCTGACCATCTATAAACAGGGCTGGCTGGAGAAAGGGAAGCTCGATCCCGAGCGCTACATGTTCTCCCAGGCAGAGATAGAGAAAATCACCCGGCTGGCGGAGGAAGATAAAAATGTGGTCCTCGCGACCCCTCAGATCGAGGTGAGCGGCCTCGTCTCCAACGGGTCTGTCTCCATGATTTTTATTGCCCAGGGTGTGATCCCGAAGGACTATACCACCATAAAGGGCACGTGGGCGACCATGAGACCGACCGCCGGAGAGTCGTTGAGCGAGAAGAAGCCCTACGGGGTCGAGGTCGCCCGGGACCTGGCCAGATACCTGAACCTTGGACCGGGGAAGGACGGGGTTGTCATGGCCACGACCCTGGGCGGACAGATGAACGCCATGGACATGCAGGTGGCCGGCGTGTACGATTCAGGGTCGGATGCCACGAACGACAAGTATATGCGGTTCACCTTCGACTTCGCCCGGTCGCTCTACGACACGCGCATGGCGGAGAGGATCGTGGTCCTCCTCGACGATTGGCGAAAGACGGAGAGGATGCGCTCCGTCCTCCGGACAAAGCTCGCCGGCGTCGGCATCGAGAGCAACATAAAGACGTGGGACGAGCTTTCCCTGTTCTACACGAAGGTGAGGGGCATGTTCGGCATGATCTTCCTCTTCATATTCTGCATAGTGCTGGTGATCGTGGTGATGAGCACGGTGAACACCATGGGTATGGCGGTGCTGGAGAGGACGCGGGAGATCGGGACCTTGCGTGCCTTCGGCCTCAAGCGGCGGGGCGTTTCCCAGCTTTTTGCCCTGGAGGGCGCCCTGTTGGGCCTCTTCGGGAGCCTCCTGGGCGTCGCCCTGCACCTGACCGTGTGGGCCGTCATACGGGCCTTTCCCCCGACCTATACCCCTCCCGGCTTATCGAGCCCCGTGCCCTTGACCGTCGATCTCGCGCCCCAGGCGCTGGTGGCGCTCATGTTTTGCCTGATCCTGCTTTCCCTGGTGGCCGCGATCCTACCGGCGAGGCACGCGGCCGGACAGCGTGTGGTCGACGCCCTGGGCCATGTGTAACTGTATGATACTGAAAGGAGAAAGACCATGAACTACCGATGCTGCAGGCTGCGGATGATCGTACCGGCCGCCGTGCTTCTCTGCACCATGACCATTTTCGTTCCGCCGGTCATGGCGGATATGGGCCCCAAAGAGATACTGGCGAAGGCGGACGAAGCGCGGGGCAACGCGGAAGGGATGGAATGGGAGATCGACATTGCCTCTATCGAAGGGGGACGTCAACAGGAACGGGTTATCAGAGTGACGGCGCGCACCTTCAATTCCCTTGCCGAATTCCTGGCGCCCGCGAACGTGAAGGGCCAAAAGGTACTGATGCTGGACCGCAACATGTGGTTTATGAAACCCGGGGTCTCCAAGGCGGTCCCCATCTCGCCCCGGCAGAAATTGATAGGTTTGGCAGCGAACGGCGATATCGCCTCCACGAACTACGCGGGCGACTACAAGGTGGCGCATACGGGCGAGGACGTCTTCAACGGAGATGCGTGTTATGTTTTCGACCTCGACGCAATCGACCAGAAGGCCACCTACGACCACATAAAGTACTGGATATCGAAAAGGCGGCTCGCCGGCATAAAGGCGGAATTCTACACGGTCTCGGGAAAGATGTTCAAGACCGCCACCTTCGAATACGAGCACAACGTCAGCATAGACAACAACCCCCGGCCTTTCATCTCGAAAATGGTCATCACGAGCGCCGTCATGAAGGAGGACGTCACTACCATGCGCTATCGCAAGATCGCCTTCAAGCGTGTGCCCGATTCGACGTTTAACCTCAATCTGTTGCTGAAGTGAGGGGGTCCGGCCATGGGGCGCACGATATGGGCGGAAAAGAGGGTGCTTCTTATGGCGGCCCTCCTCGCGGCTGCCATCGGATGGGCGCACCCGGCGGCGATGGCCGGCGAGGCCCCACAAGCCTCGCCGCCCGAAACAGGCAGCGGCCTGGCCGATCACTTCTCCTGGGACTTGAGGGTCCTCGCCTTCGGCGTCGTCCAGCAACCCATAAGCTCGACCCAGAATCCTTCGAATAACTTCCTGCAGATACCGCGCTATGTGGCGAACACGGAGATACGCCCCGATTTGCGCCTGAGCCTCGATCCGTTGGAGCTCTCTGCCAAGCCGAGAGGGAGACTCGACGACAGCATCTGGGAGGACGGCAGCCTGAAAGGGCAATCCCACGTGGACGATGACTCATATGTCAACGAGTGGCTCGCGCGGCTCAAGGTGCGCGAAAACCTCTTCGTATCCTACGGGAGGGAGAACCTCCAGTGGGGCCCATCCTTTCTCTTTTCTCCCTCCAATCCCTTTTTTCAGGACAACGGCCGCCGCAACCCCTATCTGGAGGTGCCCGGTATGGATTTCGGACGGCTCGTCTGGATACCGGGGGCGGCCTGGACGATGTCTTTCATCGCGAATACGGGTGAGGGACTCAATAAAACGACCGGGCCCGGCAGCTTCCTCTCCTCTACCCTTCCCCCTCCCTTTGAGCGGACTTACAGCGTGAAGATGGACTATACGGGCCGCGAGAGCTACGCCTCCCTCATCCTCTCGCGAAAGGCGGACGCCGGGAACATCGCGGGGTTTTTCGGGGGGTGGACCGCATCGGATGCGGTCCTGCTCTACGCAGAAGGGGCGGTCACCCAGGGCAGCCGGGGGCTCTATCCCGAAGAGAATCGCTCCCCCCTGGGGGGGTCCATGGAGATGCTCCACGAGCACGATTCGGCCCTCTCTCCAGCGCTCCTGATCGGCTCCTCCTACACCTTCGAATCGAAGGGGATCCTGACCGCAGAATACGCGTATTACAGCCCGGGCTACAGCACAACCGATGCGAACGAGTACTACACCTTGAGGCGGAGGGCGGCTCTCGCGCTCACGCAGGGCGGTCTCCTCTCAGGGCTGGGGATGGAGACCCTCGGGGCGACGGCCCTGACGAACTTAAGGTTCTTGCGCAAGGATTACGCCCTCCTCCAGTACATCCAGACCAACATCAGCAACAAGATCGATCTCACCTTTCGCTGGACCCAGAACCTCGACGACGGATCAGGCCAGTTCACCTCGATTCTCAGCTACTCCCTCGGGAAGCACGTGGAGCTCTTTTCGGTGGTCACTCTCATGGCGGGCGGCAAGAACACGGAGTTCGGAAGCGTCCTCGGCTACCAGGTGATGGCCGGATTGGAGTATACTTTCTAAGGAGGGGCGGCATGCCCGTTATGGATACGGAACAGATCAGGGAGCACCTCACCGCAAAGCACGTGCTGGGGGACCTGCTTTACACCGTCATTATCAGTACCCTGATTGCAGTCTTTCTCTTCACCATCGGCATTGCCAGACCCTTTGTCGCCAGCCTCGTGACGTCCCTGTCTTATGGGATATCCATCTATTCCGTCATCACGCTGCTCTTCAGGGTGTTCAATCCGAATCCGGAGAAGACCGCCCACATGGTGCTCGTGGTCCTGGTCGCCTCGATCGCCGCCACCTTGATTACCCTCACCATAAGCCCTCTCATACTGGAGCGGTTTTTCTCCATGCATACCGGGCCCTACCCGAATATTGTCCGGACGGTGCTCCTCTTTTTCGCCATAGGGGGCGTGGTCTTCTATGTCTTCTTTTCCAAGGACCGTCTCAGAGTGACCAAGGCGCTGATCCAGCAGGAGAGGATCACGCGCCTTTCCAGTGAAAAGGAGGCCCTTGAAGCCACATTGAGACTCCTTCAGGCGCAGATCGAGCCCCATTTCCTCTTCAACACCCTCTCTAACGTGTTGAGCCTCATCGACACGGACCCGGCAAGGGGCAAGGCCATGCTCTCGGACCTGATCCATTATCTCCGGACGTCCTTGTCGAGGACCCTTCCCGCCACAACCACCCTCGACCAGGAGATGGACATGTGCCGAACCTATCTCAACATCCAGAAGGTAAGGATGGGAGAGAGGCTGCGCTTCGAGATCGACCTTCCGGAAGCTTTAAGGCAACACCCCTTTCCTCCGATGCTCATCCAACCCCTCGTGGAGAATGCGGTGAAGCACGGCCTGGAGCCCAAGGTAGAGGGAGGGACGATCCTGGTGGAGGCAGCCGAGGCGGGCGGCTATGTGAGCATCACCGTAGCAGATACGGGCGACGGGATCTCCGCGTACGAGCAGGGCGGGATAGGCATCGGAAACGTGCGGGAGCGCCTCAGGCTGCTTTTCGGGGACAAAGGGCGCCTGATCCTGGAAGAACATAAACCCCACGGCGTCAAGGCAATCATCGAGGTGCCGCGAGATGGCCTATAGCGCGATCATCGCCGACGACGAGCGGGAACTGAGGGTATACCTGCGCGCCCTGCTGTCCGAGGTCTGGCCTGACCTCGTGATCTGCGGCGAGGCAGGGAACGGCAGAGAGGTCCTCGATCTGGTCGAGTCCGTGCAGCCTGAGGTCGCCTTCCTCGACATCAAGATGCCGGGCCTCTCGGGCATGGAGGCGGCAAGGCGGATCGCCGGGGTCTGCCGCGTGGTATTTGTGACGGCCTACGATCAGTATGCGGTGGAGGCCTTCGAGCGGGAGGCCGTCGATTATCTGCTCAAGCCCGTGTCCAAAGAGAGGCTTACCCGGACGGTCCGTCGCCTGCAAGACCAGTTGGCAGCCTCCAATGAGCCGCCCCCGGGACTGGCCGAGGCGGTCGAACAGGTGCTTTCAAGGCTGTCGGCCGGACAGGGGAAGACGTTTCTCAGATGGATCAAGACCCAGCAGACGGAGAACATCCGTCTTATCCCCGTAGACGAGGTAGACTACTTCAAGGCAGAAGACAAGTATACGGTGGTTGTGGCGAAGGAGGCGGAGTTCCTCATCAGGAAGAGTATAAGAGAATTGGCCCGTGAGCTCGATCCTGACCGGTTCTGGCAAATCCACCGGGCTATCATAGTGAATGTGGCGAGCATAGAGAAAATGAGCCGCTCCCTCACCGGCCGGGGCGTGCTGAAGCTCAAAGGGAGACCGGAGCTTCTCACCGTCGGTCGCAACTATCTCCATCTTTTCAAACAGATGTAGTCGAAGGAGAGGCCGTTTGGGACAAAAGTGCGCTATAATATGACCTCGGCTCGACCGGAAAACCGCGTGGGACGAGCCCTATTGATGCCATTGGAAGGTGGGATGGATGGATACGAAGATTATCAGCGCGATTGAAGCAATCGTCGGCAAAGAGAACGTCAAAACGTCGGTTGAGGAGCGTCGGTGCTATTCCTACGACGGAAGGACCGAAGGCGCTGTCCCCGAGGTGATCGTGTTCCCCTCGTCGGCCGCTGAAGTGTCAGCCATACTCCGACTCGCCAACACGCATCTTTTTCCTGTAATACCGAGGGGCCAGGGAACAGGTCTCACGGGCGGGTCGGTGCCGGTGAACGGCGGCGTGGTGTTATCCTTCACCCGGATGAACCGGATACTGGAAATCGATGCGGAAAACCTCATCTCCGTGGTGGAGCCGGGGGTGATCACTTTTCTTCTTCAGGAGGAAGTTGCAAAGAAGGGCCTTTTTTACCCTCCTGACCCTGCTTCGTATAAATATTCGAGCATCGGGGGGAATGTGGCGGAATGCGCGGGTGGCCCCAATTCTCTCAAGTATGGCGTGACGCGGGACTATGTGCTTGGCATCGAAGTGGTGCTGCCCACCGGGGAAATATTGAACCTGGGGGTAAAGACCATGAAAGGCGTGGTGGGGTACGATCTGACAAGGCTCTTTGTCGGCAGCGAAGGCACACTTGGCGTGATCACTAAAATCACCCTCAAGCTTATCCCCCTGCCTGAGGCAAAGACGACCATTCTCGCCCTCTTTAAGGAAGTCGAGGAGGCTGCGGAAACGGTCTCCGCTATTATAGCCGCGAAAGTAGTGCCGTCTACCATCGAATTTATGGACAAGGCATCGATACGCTGCAGCGAGCAGGCTTCCCCTATGGGTTTGCCCGATGGGGTAGGCGGCCTTCTTTTGATCGAAGTCGACGGGAGCAGGGAATCGGCCCTCTCGCAGGCGGAAAAGGTCCGCCTTATCGCGGCGGAGCATCGCGCAATCAGATGCGATTTGACCGAAGACCCCGCAGAAGCCGACAGGCTGTGGCAGGCCCGAAGGGTGCTCTCGCAGGCGCTCTATACGGTGGCGCCTCTGAAAATAGCCGAAGATGTCGTTGTCCCCCGCTCCGAGATACCGACACTGATCCGTTCGCTGGAAGCCATGCGCGAGAGGTTCGGCATCCCTATTCTCAGTTTTGGCCATGCGGGTGACGGCAACTTCCATGTGAACCTGATGATCCAGGATACGCCTGGTGACCGGGCAAAGGCCGGAGAGGCGGTGAAAGAAATCTTTAGTGAGGCGCTCAGGCTCGGGGGAACCATGTCGGGTGAGCACGGTATCGGCCTTTCTAAAGCGCCTTATCTCGGCATGGAGCTATCGGGGGAAGTGATGGCGACGATGAAACGGGTCAAGCAGCTTTTTGACCCCAATAATATCCTCAATCCAGGGAAGATCTTTCCGGATTGAGCGAAACCGGCTGAAACCGGCTCACGCTCTGTCATCTCTTTAGGGCCTCCAAAATGATTGCCGGGTACCCACCCGACCGGCAGAGGAGAAGGGTACTCGTAACATTTTCTGTCTTTTCCGCCATCCTGTCAAAGTGACAATCAGGAGTGACAAAAAGCACCATCTGACGTTTTCTAAAAAAATGGCACAGCCCACGCCCAACGCGCGCGTGACATGATGTTGTGGGAATTCATGGTCTGTGATATCCATGTGATAATCAGTATGAGGATCTGTAAAGTGACGATTTTGCCCGATTGCCTGCAGGATCACTGAGGCGTGACAGGTTTTCGAAGAATCCAAAGGAGAATGGGGAGGAGCAGATGAGTGAACGGGTGAATGCCAATTTCGTCGACCATATCAGCATAGCGGTCAAGGATGTAGCCAGAACCGAAGAGGCATTCAAGAAGGCCTTAGGGTGGGAGGTGAGCGGCCGCTACATCGACTCGGGCGAAAAAATACGGGTCAGCTATTTCATGGTTGGCCCTACGGCAATTGAAGTCATGGAGGACCTCGATGGGACGGGAGAGGTCGCGAAGTTCATCGCCACACGCGGGGAAGGCGTCATGGTGCTCTCTTTCAACGTGGACAACTGCGCAGCGGAGCTCAAGACTCTGGAGGGGAATGGGGCCGACCTGATCGACCACAAGCCCAGGTTCTCGAAGGAGCTGAACAGGTACTTCGCCTTTCTCCACCCCAGGACCTATGGTGTGTTGTCCGAGGTCATAGACGGGAGCTACTAACGCAGGCATGTGCCGGATACCCACATGAGCGGAATCGCAAACCCGGCCTTCACGGCGTCCCGCAGCGTGTGGGCTTTGCGGCCCCATGGATGTCCACTTGAGATGGCCTATTTCCTCTTTCGGGCTCCCCTCATGTGCGTGATTCGATATCGATGCCCATATGGCGACCCATTATGGCAAATTGGCCCAGGGTCATCTCATATCCGGTCTGGATGCGGCAGCCCCGTTCCTTCGCCCCCCGGAGCCAGGGGGTGAGCTCCGGCTCCGTCACCACGTCGGCGACGAAGGTGGCGGGACCCAGGGTGTCTAAGGGGAAGGGCGTCCTCACATCATTGTTCATACCGAGGGGCGTCGCATTTACTGCAAGGTCGAAGCCGGCAAGCGAAACCGGCGCGCCGGAGAGCGAAACCTGGGGATATCGCGACGCGATGAGGGCGAGGAGACTGTCTTGCCGAGCGCCATCGGTATCGATCACGACGAGTTCCGCTGCCCCGGCCTCGGCTACCGCGTAGGCGATGGCACCACCTGCTCCTCCGGCCCCGAACACTACTATGCGCTTTCCCCTTGGATCGACGCCGTGGGTCTTAAGCGCCTCGATAAAACCGAGGCCGTCGACCATATCGCCGACGAGCCGCCCGCCTTGTGTTCTCCTGAGCACATTGACCGCGCACAGGTCCCGTGCCCGGGGGGAAAGCTCGTCCGCCTGCCGTGCTGCTTCCTGTTTGTGCGGGATGGTGACTATACAGCCGGGACAGTTCTGCCACCCCCGGAGGAGTGAGAAGAAGTGTGCCACCGCAGCCGGATGCACGTCGATCGCGACCATTACCCCATCGATGTGTTTTTCCCTGAAGTACCTGTTAAACGTGGTGGGCGATTTCACCTGTGTGGTCGGATGGCCTATCATCGGATAGACGAGGGTCTGCCCCGAAGGGACGGGCGTATCATCGCTCAATCGCTTTAGCCTCTCAAAGGCGGACTGCCTTGCAACGACGTGTGTGCGAGCCCTGGCGCGGGCCACCTCCATGATATATCGTGTCCTCAAGAAGCTCAAGGAAATTATCGATGACCTGCGCAGTCGCTCCATCGCCTCCTCAAAGCTGTTGCAGGGTTATTAAAGATTTATGAAATCCTAATGAAATATTTGTTACGAATCACTTTCAAGCGGTAATGGTGAACATTGAGATTGTGGGGGCTATCACTATTAGTAGTTGTGCGCAACGGCCTGCCGCTTTGTCTTACGAGGATCTTTTCAGAAACAACCGGGGGAAAGGCTTTAGGATAGCGGCTCCTGGAATTCGTCTCTTACCCACCTAACTTCCGGCATCGATCATGGTTGTACTCGATGCCGGATCGGGTGGATGACGGCCACCCAAAGAAGAAGAAAGAATGTCTGGATTAGGGAGCGAAATTCGAGAGCTGGTACGGAATCTCTTTCTCTTCCAGCCCGTGCTTCTTTTCGAAGTAGACCTCGCCCGAGGCGATTTCCCTCAGGGATGTGACGACTTCCCTGTTTGACGACTTGACCAGGGGCCTCGACCCCTTGACGAGCTGCTTCGCCCTCTTTGCGGCGAGATGGACAAGCTCGAAACGGTTTTCAACCTTATCCATACAGTCTTCAACGGTTATCCTGGCCATGCTGTCTCCTTATGTCCGTAATAATCGACTTGAATTCGAAGTATGCCCTATTAAGATTATCATTTACCACGACATAAGTAAAGAGTCCCTTTTTTGCAACCTCCTCCCTGACCCGCTGCATCCGCCTCTCTATCTCCTTCTCGCCGCGAGCCGAGAGCCTCCTCACCAGCTCATCGAGCGACGGTGTGTCGATGAATATAAGGACCGCTTCGGGCCATTCTTCCTTCACGGTGAGGGCGCCTTTGACATCGATATCCAGAATGACGTCGGTCCCCTCCGAAAGAGGCTGCAAGACCTCGGTCCGGGGTGTGCCGTAAAAATAGCCGTGAACGTTCTCCCATTCGAGGAACTCCCCCTGCCCGACCATGGCCTGGAACTGTGCCGCGTCTACGAACCGGTAATCGCGCCCGTCAACCTCGTGGTCCCGTTTTACGCGGGTCGTATAAGAGACGGAAAAGCACGCGTGCTTATCCTCATTCAGGAACATTTCGATGATGCTGCTCTTCCCCGTGCCCGAGGGTCCGGAGACGACGAACAGATGCCCCTTTTCATTCGACATTCTGGACCTGCTCCCTCATCTTTTCTATTTCTACCTTTATCTGAATTGCCCTCTCGCTGATAAAGAGATCGTTCGATTTGCTCGCTATGGTATTCGTTTCCCTCACCATTTCCTGGATAATGAAGTCGAGCTTGCGGCCGATCTCGCCTGCGGAATGAACCGTATCGGTAAAATGCTGCACGTGCCCTTTCAGCCTTGCTATCTCCTCTGCTATATCGAGCCTTTCCATATAAAATCCCATTTCCTGCAATAACTTCGTTTCATCAATCACGGTCCCGCTCACTTCCAGTATCTTCTGGCGAAGCATCTCCTCATGGTGCGTGATTGCCTCCGGCCAGCGCTTTCCAATTCTCTCTACGTCTGCCCGGATCTGTTCCAGTCTCTCGATCAGGTCTTGCTGAATCAACTCCCCTTCCCTCTCCCGTTCCGCGTTTAATTTCGAAAGCAGGGTTTCGAAGCAGGAAAAGAACATCGTTTCCGGGACGGATTTCTCCTCAAAGACCAGAATATCCTTTAAGTTGAGTACGTCGGCGACCGTCAGGTCCCCCTGGAGCCCGTGCGACTCTTTCAGGTGACGGGCCAGATCGACGTACCACCTGATTGCCTCTTCGTTCGCCTTAGGCACGGATAGATATTCATCACCTTTATCCCACTTCATCGTGATATCCAGCCTGCCCCGTTTGACGTGCCTCTTGGCCGTCTCCCGGAGGCGCGACTCATACCCGGAGGCGCTTCGAGGCAGTCTCAGCGATATTTCCAGATAGCGACTGTTGAGCGACCTTGCCTCTCCGTAGCACGTGCCTTCCTCGCTCTCCATCTCAAACTTTGAAAAACCTGTCATACTCTTTGGCATCGCAGCAACCCCTTATAACGTTCTCTCCACCCGTTCAGTAAAAAGATCAATTGATCGCTCCCGTAGTCCGGATAGGTCCACTTCAGACGACGATAGCTTCCGTTCTCATAGAGCAGGGTAAGGTCCGCAAAAATGCCTTCCCCAAGGTATATCCTGTGCGAGAATCCTTTCGTCGTGCCGAGGACCACGTGTTCGAGCGCGATATATCCCGGGTCCACATTGACCGCCCGTCGCCCGTTTTCCGCACCTGTGTGCTCGATCCCGTTGGCGCCGAGCTTGATGCCCGCGAGCAGGTCCCTCTCCAGAAGAGGCTCGAAGAGCAAGAAATACCGCTGCAGCCCCTCGCCCATTTCAGGGCGGTAGTAGTCCGATTGGGAAAAGGAGGCGACGTCCGTCCTTTCCGCTATGGGGCCGATCAATTGCGCCAGCTCGGCCTCTACGTGAGAAAGTATACCCGAATCGCCGAAGATAATGCTCGCAAAAAATTGCACCGGAGGGGGAAGCTTCACTTTTCCCACAGGATGAAGTACTCCTTGTTCTTTCTCCTTTTCTCCCTCGGCGCCTCCGCGATCCCGCCGGCCCGCAAGCCGATTTGTGCGCCGAACTGCTTTATGTCATCGATCACGGCCCTTATTCGTTCCTCGTCTTTCACGATCCCGCCCTTGCCTACCTGGTATCGTCCTACCTCAAACTGCGGCTTGACGAGCGTTATGAGGAACCCTCCGGGCGCGAGGAGCGGCAGCGCCGCGGGGATGATCTTTTTCAGCGAGATGAAAGAGACATCGACGGTGATAATATCTGCCTTCTCGCCTATGTCTTCAGCCTTAAGGTATCTGGCGTTCACGTTTTCCCGCACAACGACCCTCGGGTCCTTTCTCAGCTTTTCGTGGAGTTGATGGGTGCCCGCGTCGATTGCGTAAACCCTGGAAGCGCCGGCCTGGAGCAGGCAATCGACAAAGCCGCCGGTCGAAGAGCCTATGTCGACCGCGGTTTTCCCGATAATATCGATCCCGAAGTGCGTGAGCGCCTGCTCGAGCTTGACGCCGCCGTAGCCGACGTAGAGGAGAGGGTTGCCTCTCACCTCTATCGATGCCTCCTCGTCGACTACCTTGTCGGTCCTCGATATCCGCTCTCCCTTCAGGAAGACGACGCCGGCCATGACCAGTACTTTTGCCTTTTCTCTCGATTCGGCGAGACCCTTACTTGCGAGGAGGATATCTATTCTGACTTTAGCCAATGCTTTACAGTCTTTTTTATGCTGTCCTTGTCCAGGCCTACCTGTTGTCGCAGGAGCTTTTGTGATGCATGGGGCAGGAATCGATCAGGCAAGCCTATTCTTTTCACGGGTACTACCACGCCTTCCTCGGAAAGGATTTCCATGACCCCGCTTCCGAAACCCCCTATGGCGGAATTCTCCTCCAGCGTCACGATCCGCCCGGTACGGGTGGCGAAGTCGACGAGCATCTCCCTATCCATAGGTTTTATGAACCGCCCGTTGATCACCGCGGCACTGATGCCCTCTTCTTTTTCGAGCTCCTCCGCGGCCTGCAAACACGAATGGACTACCGGACCGCACCCGATAAGCGTCACATCCGACCCGTCCTTCAGGACCTCCCATTTCCCGAGGGGTATCTCCGTAAACCCGCTCTCAATCGGGACGCCTATGGCCTCGCCTCTGGGATAGCGGATAGCGACGGGCCTCTCGTACATGGTTGCGGAGAAGAGCATCTGTTTGAGCTCGTTTTCGTCCTTCGGGCTCATGAGTACCATATGCGGAATGTGGCGCAGATAGGACATGTCGAAGCTGCCGTGATGGGTAGGGCCATCCAGGCCGACGATACCGCTCCTGTCGATAGCAAAGATGACGGGCAGCTCCTGCAGGCAGACATCCTCGATGATCTGGTCGAAGCCGCGCTGAAGGAACGTAGAGTACATGGCAACAAAGGGTTTCATCCCGCCTAAGGCGAGTGCGGCTGCAAACGTGACCCCGTGGGCCTCGGCAATGCCGATGTCGTAAAAGCGCCCGCGAAAAAGCTTCGAAAATTCTTCGAGACCCGTGCCGAGTCCCATTGCGGCGGTGATGGCTATGATTTTTTCATCCTTCGATGCAAGCTGGATCAGCGTTTCACCGAAGACATCCGTAAACGTGCGCTTTCCATTTCGCACCGGCTCGCCGCTTACGATATCGAACTCCGAGATACCGTGAAACAGTGCGGGGTCTTTCGACGCCGGCTCGTATCCTTTCCCTTTCTTCGTCACGACATGGACCAGGATAGGCCCTTTGAGCTTCTTGATGTTTGAGAGGTTGAGGATCAGATGGTTCAGGTTGTGGCCGTCTACAGGCCCCACGTACTGAAAACCGAGCTCCTCGAAGAGGAGGCCCGGCGTCACAAGGCCTTTGACCGCTTCCTCAAAATAGCGGGCCGCTTTGTAGACTTTGTCTCCCAGGCCGGGCAGGTTGCGGATTGTATGCTTGATATCCTCTCTCAGGCCGCTCATGAACTCGCCCGTCATAATCCTGTTGAGATGGGCGGAGAGGGCGCCGACATTTTTCGAGATGGACATTTCGTTGTCATTCAACACGACGATGATATCGCTCTTAAGGTGCCCCGCATGGTTGAGCGCCTCGAACGACATACCGCCGGTGAGGGAACCGTCGCCTATGACCGCAACGATACGGTGAGTCTGATTGTTCTTCCTTTTTGCCTCGGCAAGACCCGTCGCGATTGAGATAGAGTTGCTCGCGTGCCCGGTGTCAAAGGCATCGTAAATGCTTTCTTTTCTGCATGGGAAACCGGAGAGGCCCCCGTTTTGCCTGATGGTACAGAAACGGTCCTTCCTTTCGGTGAGGATCTTGTGCGTATAGCACTGGTGACCCACATCCCATATGATCTTATCATCGGGCGTATCAAAGACGTAATGAAGAGCAAGGGTAAGCTCGACGACACCCAGGTTTGACGAGAGATGACCCCCGGACTTCGAGATCGTGCGGATGATAAGATCCCTTATCTCGTCGGCAAGGCTCGCGAGCTGAAGGGGCGTCAGCTCTCTTATGTCCCGCGGCGTGTTGATGGCATCGAGCAGCATCAAAAAGACCTGTGACCTATAAAATTGGCGACCTGCACGAGCATGTCGGCTCTGGGACCGAGAAACCGCAAGGACGCAATGGCCTTGTTGACAAGACCATCTATCCTGGCTTTTGAGGCGGCGATACCGTAATATCTCACGTACGTCTGCTTTTCCATATCCTTTTGCAGCTTTTTTCCCACCTCTGCTTCCGTGCCTTCCACATCAAGAAGATCGTCCCTGATCTGGAAGGCAAGGCCGATCGACTCACCGAACACCGTAAAGCACTTAAGTTCCTTCTTGTTCGCATTCCTCACGAGCGCGCCGGCCAGGACCGATGCCCTGATCAATGCGCCTGTCTTATTGCGGTGTATGAGATTAACGATACTTTTCGTTCCTTTCTTGCCTTCATAAATGACATCGACGGTCTGACCGGCAACCATGCCGGCAGCGCCTGCTGCACGGGCGATCTCATAGACCACCTTTTGTGTGACCTCAGAAGGTGCGGAAGACTCGGCCGGATCGGTCATAACCCGGAAGGCCTCGGTAAGCAGCGCGTCTCCCGCCAGGAGGGCCACCGCTTCTCCGAACATCTTGTGGCATGTGGGTTTGCCCCGCCTCAGGTCATCATTGTCCATACAGGGAAGGTCATCATGGATGAGGGAGTACGTATGGATCATTTCAATGGCGGAGGCAAAGGGCAGCACCATTTCTACGTCGCCGCCCATTGCTTCACAGGCTGCTATGGCAAGACCCGGCCTGATCCTTTTCCCTTCCGAGAACAGACTGTACTCCATTGCATCCTTGAGTATCCCGGAAGATGCCGGAAAGGCAGAGAGTATCGCCCTCAGCCTGTCCTCCACAAGCACCCTTTTATCGGCGAGAAAATCTGCCAGGTCCACTAAAGGTCTTCCTGTAGGAAGGGCTTTTTCTCGATAGTTCCATCATCCTTTTTCGCAAGGATCTCCACCTTGCGTTCTATGTCATCAAGCGTCTTGGAAAGCTCTTTTGTGAGGCCTATGCCTTCCCTGAACAGGCGAAGCGCGTCGTCCAGCGGAACCCGTCCCTCGTCGAGGGTGTTGACTATCTCTTCAAGTTTACGTAATCCTTCTTCAAATTTCATTTGTTAATTATAGAATTTAACGTGACACTTTTTCAAGTGTTTGGTGCCGCCCCTGGGAGGCGCCATTCTTTTGCCTATTGATATGGCCCGGTTCGTAGAGTACAATTGAGGGGTGGTCGGGCAAAAGGTGCGGAGATACTACGTGAAGTGCGCCGTGAAATTACTGCGAACAATGCGTCGATATGCCGCAGTTTCGGTCGTTGCGGCCTTCTTCCTGGCCGGTCCCCTTCATGCGGCAAAAGACGACGTGCCGACACCCAAGGAATATGGTGTTTACGTCAAGACGACCAGCAAGCTGGTGAGGATCCTTCCCAATATAGTCTTTCAGGAAGGAGCGATGCTCTATGTGGAGAGCAATAACCCCCACCGCTTTCTCCTGAAAGATATCAAGTATTTTATTTTGTACGGAAAGCAGGACATCCAATACCTCACCTTCAATAACATGCTCTTCATCAACCAGTCCCCTCTCGGCAAATCCCGCTTCATATTCGGAAAAGATGTGGAGACCGAGGTAAAGAAGAGAGGCGATATCTTGTATACGATACGGCCGAAGGGGTTGTTCGGAAGAGGTTACTATGCGATCTGGATCAACGATTCTGCGTGGGATTTCATTGTCGAATAGGTAACGGGCGCACTTACTGATATGAAGGACAACCATATGCATCGAGAAGGCGAGGAGGGCAAACCCCCGGCAAAGCTCCCGGGGTTCAAGCTGACGGAGCGAAAGGGACGATTCGAGCTTTTTGCCCGCGTTGACGCCATGGGCCCCGATCTCCTCGTCACCCTATGGGGAGGGGCAGCCCACATCGGGGCGCTGGGCATGGCAGTGCCGCGGGCCAGCCTCCGGGACCCTCACGAAAGGAGCGCCACGTCCTCCGTATTCACCTTTCCCGGACACAAGGAGGACGTGACCGTGAAACTGGTTTCCGAAGCACTCTCAGGCAGATTGAACAGGAAGGTGGTGGTCGTTGCGGGCATTCACTGGGATAGGCTGCAGCCTGACGAGATTCGCCATCTCATGGAGGCCTGTGAGGCACTCACGGAGCGGATCGCCCTGGAGGCAGAGAAGTTATGACCAAGGTGCCGACCAACGCGCCGGAGCCAGGGACAGGAGCGGATAAAGACTTATCGGAAATTCGGGGAGAAAGTGGAGGCGGCATCCGGATTTGAACCGGAGAATAACGGTTTTGCAGACCGCTGCCTTACCACTTGGCTATGCCGCCGTTTTTGGAGCGGGAAACGGGATTTGAACCCGCGACTTCAACCTTGGCAAGGTTGCACTCTACCGCTGAGTTATTCCCGCGTCTGCCTTAATGATACAGAATATCCTTGCCAGTGTCAATCACTTAATCAGAGACGCCTTGGGCGGCTAGTAGTCCGACAGGTCCGGTTTCAACCGCTCCCTTTTCTTTCGAGTCTGCAGGTGCTTGATTTCCAGCACTTTTTCCTTGGCGCGCCTGGAGCGCCGTCTTTTCTGTCGCCTTATCTTTTGAATACGTTGCTGTTCCTCGCTTTCTTTGCCGAGCGTCATGTTTTCTATTTTCTGAACGAGTAGCCTTCTCGCGAAAAACCTGTTCATCGCCTGGTGGCGCTCCTGTTGGCACTTTACCTCGATGCCGCTGGGAAGGTGCTTCAGATAAACGCAGGTAGCCACCTTATTGACGTTCTGGCCTCCGGGGCCCGCGGAACGGACAAAGCGCTCTATTATGTCCGCTTCCCTGATGCCCAACCGCTCCATCTTTTCCTGCAAGGCCTTTTCCTTTTCAAGACTCAGCATAAGAGTAATTATAAACCGGAAAGGGCGCCGCTGTCACTTGACGCGCCTGGGGTTTGCCGTATAAAGTAATGGGTGTTTGCCCTTGGCAGCCTTCACCTCTCAATGCCTTTTATATTGGCCCCGATGGCCGGGGTGAGTGACCTGCCTTTTCGGCTTATTGCGAGGGAGTTTGGCTGCCCCCTCGCCTTTACGGAGATGATAAATGGCCGGGCCCTGGGTCTCCGGAACGGCAAGACCCTCAGGCTCCTCCGGTCCTCGCCTCTGGATAAGCCCCTGGGCGTGCAGTTGCTCGGCCGTGAGCCGGACGCTCTCATAGAGGCCCTCGACGCGCTTGCCGACTACCCGTACGACGTGGTTGACCTGAACGCCGCCTGTCCCGTTCATAAAGTGACCCGAAAGGGGGAAGGTGCTGCGTTGCTGAGGGAGCCGGAGACGCTGTTCCGGCTCGTCAGCGCCCTGGTGAAACACGCTCCGGTCCCGGTAACGGTAAAAATACGCTCCGGATGGGACGATCATTCGATCAATGCGCCGGAGACGGCGAAGCTCATTGCGGCGGCGGGGGCGGCCGCGGTCTGCGTCCACGGACGTACCAGAAACCAGGGGTATAGGGGCAGGGCAGATACGTCGGTGATACGAGCAGTGAAAAAGGCGGTTGATATTCCGGTCATCGCAAGCGGCGATGTGTTCTCTCAAGGGGCAGCGACGCAGATTACGGAGGAGACGGGGTGTGATGGCGTGATGATCGCCAGAGGCGCTCTCGGGAACCCATGGATATTCCGGGACCTTGCACTCACCCATGGGAAGGGCGGCGGGGACGCGGCCTGGCGCGGCCCGCCTGGCGCACCGGTGCGTGGGGGTGTTCCCACCGTCGCCGAGGTGCGCTCGACCATGGAGAAACACCTTGCCCTATCGGTCGACCACCATGGACCGCTCACGGGGGTGATCAATTTTCGCAAATGCTTCGTCTGGTATACCCGGGGGTTGAGGGACGCGCGACCCCTCCGCGTCAGGGCCGTACACGCGCTCAATGTCGATGAGATGAAGGCCCTCATCGACGAGATAGAAATGCCTCTATCGCACGGTTCGTCTCCTCCGGTTTCTCAATCATCGCCATATGGCCTGCATCACGGATTACCACAAGCCGAGACCCCCTGATCTCCCTGTTGAGATATTCGGAATATTTTACGGGGGTGAGGGCATCGTCGGCGCCTGCGATGACGAGGGTGGGCAGGTCGATCGATTTGACGCCTTCCATTAAATCAACCAGGTCGCACGCAGAGAAATCGCCGTGTATGACCTCTTTCGGGTTCGCCATCATTTCCGTAATGCCCGCTTCGATCAGCGCCGGAGAAGCTTTCCCGGAAAAGGCAAAGCTCGCGATGGTCCGCACCGTCGCTTCTTTATCGTTCAGGATGCCCTCAAGTATCTTTGGAAATACCTTCAGCCTTGCCCCCGTTCCCACGAGGACGAGCCCGGCGAGCAGCTTAGGTGCGGCGAGGGCCAAAGAGATTGCGATAGCGCCGCCCATCGAATGGCCCACCAGATAGCACCCCTCCAGGCCGTTTTCCGTTATCACCGCGCGGACGCTTTCGACGTAGCCCCCGATGGTACGCAACCCCCCTCCTCCCGACTTCCCGTGGCCCGGCAGGTCGACAAGAACGACCTCACAGACCGCCTGCAGCCCTTTTTGAAAGTACCAGGAAGAGGTGCTGCCCCCTGCCCCGTGGAGAAAGAGTACCTTCTCGCCTCTGCCGTACCGCTCCAGATAGACTCCCATCGTCCGCCTCCAACAATTCTATTGAAAATGGTACTCAGCCATTATAGTATGACAGGGATGAGGCTCTTTGCAATCCTTCTCGTATGCCTTCTTTTCTGCTCATGCACAAGACCGCCCGAATCTGCCCCCATCAAGACCGGCCAAGAGGCCCATGGAGACGAACAGTACAAGAAAGAGATGGATGAGATAAGAAAGAACATCAAAGGCGACCTCAGGATTAAGCTCAAGCGGGACGGGAAGGGGGACTTCTACACGTGGGAGATCTCGGGCAAGGACGCCACTGAGGTACTCAGGGCAAACGACGTGCTTGTGAAAAAACTTGGGAGCGCGGTGACGCCGAAGTGATCGGTGGATAATTGCTGATGATGGAAGTAATTCCTATATGGAGGACCCCATGAGGATGCGCCTGCCCAAAGCATTTATTCTGATTCCGCTGGTTTTCCTGCTGGTCGCGTGCGCCTCCGCTTTCTTCAATCTGAAGAGGGTCGAGCGCGGCATGACTTCCGGAGAAGTCGAAGCCATTATGGGCAGTCGTCATAGCACCAAGACCGTCGAGAAAGAAGGGTCAGCCTATACCCTCTATCGGTATGAAAACCGTCGATGCAATCCAAACCTTTCTTTCTGGGATGAATGCGACTTCCTCGTGATCTTCAAAGACGGCAAGGTCATCGAAACCGGTGTGAGACAGGGCGGAAGCTACAGCCTAAACCTGGCTCATCTCTCCCTTTTTCAGCAGCCGTAAGTCTTTGCACCGGGGCGCCACCTGCCAAGAAGCTGTGAAATAATGGGGTGGGCCGCACCCGGGAAAGGGCCGCACGAAGGGAAAGACAAAATTTACCGTACTTTTTTCTTTCCGAGTGATACAATAATAGCAGGTGGCGTGGTGAAATTCTGCACTCTTTTTCGCTGCGCGAGAGGGGCCGGCAACGATCCCGGATATCCGCTCTTCGAAGGCCGCCGGCGCCTTCTGGAGAGAAAAGGAGGAGGTGTAATGGAGGGGAGCAAGAAGCGTTCAGGCGTCGCATTTGAAGAAACTTTCATGAATTTTCTTCTTCACCATCAGGAAAGGTATAACCGCACCCACCACTTTCTCATCCTTATGGACGCGTTGATCAGCGCTGCAAAGCATATCCAGTACTACTACCTGACGGGTGCCCTCAAGGGGAACCTCGGCCTTGCGGGGGCCGTGAATGTACAGGGCGAGGATGTCATGCAGATGGATCAGATTGCGCATGAGATCACCATCCATTACCTGAAGGCTTCCGGCAGGGTCATCCATGCGGTAAGCGAAGAATCGGATGAGATCATCCCTATCAATCCCGAGGGAGGGCGTTATTTCGTCTATTTCGACCCTCTGGATGGATCATCAAATGTCTCACACGGGCTGCCGGTCGGCTTTCTTTTCGGCATCGCCAAGCGCAATCTGGATGGCCCCGAGGACGGACACCTGAGGGCCGGAAAAGATTATATCGCCGCGGGCATGTTTGTGATCCCCACCGGGACATTTACCATCGGCCTCAAAGGAGCAGGGACCTGGCGCTTCCACGTGGATGAGACCATGACTTTTGTACGACCTACCCGTATGGCCCTTCCCGAAGACCCCAAGAGTTGGGAATTATCCTTTAACGCCTCCAATCGGCGTACCTTTGCGGAAAAAGTGCAAAAATGGATCAAGGAGAATGAGGAAAAATACGCTTTCCGATACCTTGGCGCTTTAGCGGGCGACTTCCACAGGACGCTGACAAACGGCGGCATGTTCATGTATCCCGCCATTGTGAACCATCCGAATCCGAAGAAGAACCGTCCCGAAGGGAAGCTCCGCCTCATGTACGAGGCCGCGGTTGTTGCCTTCATGTGTAACGAAGCCGGTGGGACGGCGGTCAACGAGAAGGGAGTGCCCATTCTTGAGATCACCCCTGAGTACCACCATCAGCGATCGACGCTCTATGTGGGGTCGAAGAGGTTGGTGGAGGATCTGGCGCGCTCCCTGCGGTGACACGACCGAAGAGGCCGCACCGGGGCGCAGCGTTTTCAGAGGCAATGGGCCTGCACGTACTGTGAGACCTCCCGGAGCAGCCTGAAGGCGTTGTCGACGGTTGTGGTGTTGTCGGCGTTCAGGAGGTTGCAGGTGGCGGGGGCGATGAGGCTGTTCCGGCAGATGACGTCCCTCGGCAGCCCTTTCTCTTCCAGCAGACGCCACATAGCCAATAGTCGCCCGGCGATGGTCGTCACATCCTCCCTCGTAAACTCCTCGAAGAGGGTCGGCACTATGCCCCAGCTCACCATGTTCCCCGCCTCGATGAAGCGCCTTACACTGGGGTAAGTGGCGACTATATCACCGAAGGCATACGCATTAAAAGAGATGATCTCCAGGGGGAGGGAGAAGAGAAAATCCCAGTCGGGATTGCCGCACAGATGGATGCCCCGGGGACCGTGGATCCCGTCAAGAAACCCGACCAGGTCGGCCTTGGCTTTGACATCACCATAGCCGCTCATGGCGCTGAATACGAATTGCAGTCCGGGATCATCGACCCAGACAAAGGCATTCCCGTTTTTTTCGGCGAGCTCGGCACGCTGCACATTCACCTTCTTCTGCACGAAAGAAAAGATAAGGTCCCGCATCTCATCATTGTAGGCAATGGGTTTGCCACGCTCATCGCTGATCTTGAGGACCAGGCTCACCGGGCTTATCATCTGCCCCCGGATCGCTTTGTAGGAGAAGAGATCGAGAGAGAGGAAACGTCCATAAACCAGTGAAAAGTCGGGGGAGATGCGGAAGAGGTCGGAGGAGGCTTCCTCTTCGAGATACGCAGGCAGCTCATCCATGAACTTATCGCTCTCCACGTGTATGCGCCGGTTCTCCTCATCGATCACGACCCCCGGAAAACCTTCCATGGCCTGAACGTACATATCCTCATGAAAAGAGACCCGCGGAAGCTGGGGCCAGAATGGGATATCGAGCCCGAGGGCCGCAGCAAGAGCCGGGTCTGTAGACTCATGGGGCAGGATCCCCATGGCAGTAGTCGCCAGATCACCGGTAAATAGCAGCTTTTCCTTCATACATCACACGTCATCCCACAACAGTGCGTCCTTAAGTTTCTCTGCGGCGACGGAAGACGCCAGGAACCGCGTCTTTTTCCTGATACTATACTGTCGGCCCCGTACTAAAGTAAAGCAACTCCGAGTGACCTTGGGAGACGGCACCCCTGTCAGAATGCCGGATAAAAGCGGGAACAAAATTTTTAGACCTTCTGGTTTTGCCTTGACATTGCGTCTTCTAATGTATAACATATAAAGAGGTGATAAAACCGGAGCATCCGTGAGGATGGGACGGAAAGTCACCGGTCTCAAGTTACTCGGGCTGTGGCTGGTGAATATGGCAATGAGAGCACAGGAGGCACTAAAGAAGGACGCGGCGACACGCTGTCCCTGTCACCGGGGCTCGAATACGCCTGCCGAAGCTGCACAAGGAGTAACGGAAACCGGCGTGTTGCGCGGTGCGGGGAATACAGGTCCTGCGGCGCCTGCCCTGCGTCCATATAGGGCATATATTGAGGGTATGCAGAAAAAGAGGATTCTCTTCATTGAGGACGAGTCCCTCCTCCGGGAGCTGATGTACGAGATGCTCTCGGAGATGGACTATGAGGTGAAGGTGGAGGCGAGCGGCGAGGAGGGCGTCAGGACTTTCACCGCGCACCCGGAGGAATTCGATCTTGTCCTTACCGATCTCATGATGCTCAATATGATGGGAGACGAGGTAGCCAAAAGAGTCCGATCTATCCGTGCCGATATGCCCGTTGTCGTGATGACCGGCACGCCGGATAACCTCCCCCGCAGTAAGGCGGAGGCTGCAGGGATATGCAGAGTGCTCCCTAAACCACTCATGAAAGCGGAGCTGCGCGAAGGGCTCCGGGGAATTATCTAACCCACGATTGCTTTCTTAGTTATCGGCCCTGACCTCCGTTCCCCAGAAGGGCATCAAAAAAAGTCCGCCATAACGCGGCGCCCGGCCCCTACATTATTTTTTTTCCAGGCCCGGCCGGTGTATCTCTCGGGCTGATTCATAATTGGTTTGTCAAGATATTCTGCCGTGCGTATAATACTGGGTATGGGACATAGAACGTGGAACGCGCTGCCCGGTTGATTGTGGCCGGGACGGGCCACTCACGGAAGTATCCCGAGGGAGGAATACATGGCTGAATCAGTTTTGGACAACAAAAGGATTCTCGCGGTGGACGACGAATCCGATGTGCTCGAAGTGCTAAGGGAAGAGATAATGTCGGCAGCACCCAATTGCCTTTTCGAGACGGCCACTACCTTCGAACAAGCAAGCCAGTTGATAGTGTCGTGGTCATACGATCTTCTTATCCTCGATATCATGGGTGTGAGGGGCTTTGACCTCTTGCAGCGCGCCACCGCCGGTGAGTATCCTATCCCGACGGTCATGCTCACCGCCCGCGCGTTCTCCCCTGATGCGTTGAAAAGATCCATAGAACTGGGAGCCCGCGCATACCTGCCTAAAGAAAGCCTCGGCGCGATAGTCCCTTTCCTCGAAGACGTCTTGACCTATGAGTACGGACCTGTCTGGAAACGCATCCTGAAGGACGTTGAAGGCGTTTTCAGCAAGGCCTGGGGACCTTACTGGCGGAAGCCGAACAACGCCTTCTGGGCAGAATTCGAGGCGAAGATCGCTGAAAAGCGGTGAGCCGAGGAAAGAGCGCAGGATGGCTGCGGAGCTTCCGGATCGAAGGGTGAAGTGCATCGTTATCTTGAATCGGGCTGCTTCATCCGCCTCCTGACGGTCGAAGCAGGTTCACCTCATCTCCGTCCTTCAGGACCCAATCAGCCTCAACGCGCCTGCCGTTCACGATGACGATGATGGGTAATTCCTTCGGCAGGCTCAGCCTGCTCAGCATTTCCTGTACAGTTGTGCCGTCGTCCAGTGACTTTGCGAAAGAAAACCTATTCCCGCCCTCAAGCAAGTAATGACCCAGATTTCCAAAAAGCCTGACGGCTACTTGCACGGGTTTCGACCGCCAAAGGCCCGGCCGTACGCATCGGTAGCTTTCAAGGCATTGAGGATCTCCAGGTGATCGTAGAACCTCCCCTGCTCGTCACGCTCGCTGTGCGCCCCTGTCATGGACTGCATGAGGATGTCCCGGGAGGCAACGAGGGCAACTGTCTCAAGGGCTTCATCAGTCAGGTTCGCGAGCGTCAGCTCGGCAAAGGTCGTCGGCAGACCCACGGCCTTACAGAAGCCGAAGATCTTATCGAGAAAATCGGGCTTTCTGCCTTCCAGGACCAACTGGTTCAGCGTGCCGAAGGCCACAAGCTCCCCGTGAAAGGGGGGCGTTCCTTTGAAGTGTTGCGAGATGTGGAGGAAGGCGTGTCCCACGGCGTGGCACGCAGAGAGGCCGCCGCTTTCAAAGCCGAGCCCGCTGAGGAGCACGTTCGCCTCTGCTACCGCCTCGATGCCGGGACCCGGGACCCGTGCTTCGGCTTCGGCCTTGGCCTGTATCCCGTAATCCATGAGAATATCGAAGCAGAGCCTGGCCAATGCCTGGGCGGTGCGGGTACTCTGAGCACGGGTCTGAACCGAGATGCTGGAGGTTCTATACGTCATATCGGCTTCGAAATAGGTGGCCAGGGCGTCTCCCATGCCGGCCACGAGCAACCGGACAGGGGACTTGGCAATGACGGCGGTATCCACGAAGACCATGGTGGGATTCGTGGGGAAGACCATGGTCGCTTCCAGTGTGCCCTTCTCGGTATAGACGAGAGAAACGGCAGAGGTGGAGGCGTCGGTGGCCGCCACGGTGGGAACGTTGATGCAGGCCACCCCGGCGCCGAACCGGGGGAAGACCTCGGGAGGCGTCTTTTCCACGTTCATGGCGGGGCCGGTGGCTGCACAGCGGCCCGTGTCGAGGGTCTTGCCGCCGCCGCAACTGATGATTGCGTCATGGTTTCCCTCGAGACACGCATTCTTCACCCGTTCTATCTCTTTCCACGTGCAGTGGCCGCCGAAATCGATGAAACCGTAGGTGATGCCCACGGCTTCGAGCCCCTTGCCGATCGTGGACCCCACCGCTTTCTTCGCACTGGGAGAGGCCAGGATCAAGGGGTTCTTGATGCCGAGCACCAGGAGCTGCTCCCCCATATGCAGGAGGGCGTCCGGACCTTGCACGTACCGAAGAGGGGCCATCAAGACTTTGAGCGCCATAGGTTACCTCCTTTTTTTTGGACTACCTGCATCCCAGAATCGCCCTCTTCACCATTGCCTTCGCAACAGGGACCATATAGGCATTATGGGACATGGGCTTCGCGTCGGCTAGAGCGGCAGCCGCAGCGGATTCGGCATTGGCCTCGTTTATCGTCTTACCGATAATCGCTTCTTCCGCCTTCACGGCCCGGTAGGGTTTCACGTAGACGGCATTGAGACATATCCTCGCAGAGCTGACCTTCCCCCTCGACAGACCTAGTGCGGCGGCGCAGTTGACGATGGGAAAATCGATGGTCTTTCGGAGGGCGAACTTGACGAAGGCGCTCCTGCCCACGGCAGGGGGAAGGTCGATCCGGCTGACGATCTCGTCGTCTTCGAGGACCGTCGTTTTCCCCACCGCTACCTGGAAGAAGTCCTCTGCCTTGATGACTCTCCCCGTCGTCATGATGCTCGCGTCAAGGGCAACGAGGGCAGGGGCCGTATCGCTCGGATGGACCGCGTAGCACCCTTTTTCCACACTGCCTCCGAAGATGGAGTGATAGCGATTGTCCCCATCGATGGCATAGCACCTCCCCCCACCCTTCCGAAGACAGGGGAAGCGGTTCTGGGGATTCCGGTAGTACCAGCACCGGATGTCCTGGCAGATGTTGCCCCCGATGGTGCCCATCTCCCGAAGATGAGTGGAGGCCGTCCTCCGGGCGGCTTCCGCAAGGGCGGCATGCCCGTGTCTGACGGCGTCGTTCGTGGCGATGTCCTCCAGCCTCGTGAGGGCCCCGATGGAGAGCGTGCCGCCGTCATAGGTGATAAAGTCGAGACCGGGGACCGTCTTTATGTTGATGAGGGCCTCGGGATAGGTGGGGAGTACCTCATCCTTCATCTTCCCGAGAAGGTCCGTGCCCCCGGCGATGACGGCCGCCCTCTTCCCGTACCGTCTCAGGGCGGAAACCGCCTCGTCGAGCGTCGCGGCGTTCACGTGGCCGAAGTTCTTCATCTCTCCTCCTGTACCTTCCCTAAGGCCTTCAGCACCCTCTCAGGTGTGGCGGGCAGGTCGACCCATGTGCCGATGGCATTGTGCACTGCCGCATAGAACGCAAAAGGCACCACGCTTGCCACATCCTCACCGATGCCGACCGATCCGTAGGGACCGTAACCCATGCCGGTCTCCACAATAATAGTGTCGATAGGGCCGCAGTCGAGCATGGTGTTGATCTTGTAGTCGATGAGGTTGCCGTTCAAGACTACCCCGGTGGCCGGACAGTAAATGACCTCCTCCGTGCGCACCCGGCTCACGCCCATGACGGAGCCGCCGTACTGCTGACCTTCCACCGCATCGGGGTTCACGGCCTTGCCCACGTCATTGGCGTTGGTCACTCTGGTCACCTCGATCCCCCCTGTCTCGGGATCGACTTCCACCTCGACGAAATGGGCCTGCCGCACGAATATGGGTCTCGGTCCCGGAGGTCCGTTGATGTCGTAGGCGCCCTGCTGGTTCTGCCATCCCCACGCGAAGAGGGGCTCCGGGGAGCCCACGTCCATTTTTCCCATGAAGAAGGCGGGCCGCACGAGCTCGGCCATGGTGATGTTTTTCGAGGGATCTTTCTTGACAAAGACCTTGCTCTCCTTAATGTCGAGGTCCTCGGGCTTATAGCCTTCGAAAGGGGGTATGTAGCCCATCTCGGGCCGTTCGGTGATCCTGGGGGAGGTCGCCACTTCAAGGACCTTCTGCTTGAGCTGGCGGGCCGCGTTCCTGACGGCCCAACCGTTCACAACCAGGTTCGTGGACGAATCGGGCGTCATCGGCGTAAAGCCTGCCTCTTCAAAGGGGCGGTACTGCACGTCTTCATAGCGGAAGCCCAGCTCGTCGGCGGCGATCTGGCAGTAAGCCGTCTCGGCGCAGACACCGTTATCGCAGCGCAAACCCAGGACGCGGGCCGTGCCGTCGTCACGTTCGATCCTGATGCCGATGGCCGCGGAGCCTCCCGAATCACCCCACTCGTGAGCCCAGCTCATGCCGAGGCCGTGCATCCTGCCGCTCGGGAGTTTTCTCGTGCCGGGCAGGTGCCATTTGGTGTCCCAGTCTATGGCCTTCTTTCCCGCCTGAATACACTCTCTGAGGCTGTCTCTGTTCTTAAACCCCCGTTTCTTTTTCCACTCGGCGATATCGGCCATGGCATGGCCCTCACACCCGTCGTTGATGAGGGCAAGCTCGGTGGGGTCCATCTTCAAGGCCTCGGCCACATGGTTCATCACGGCCGAGAAGCAGTAGCAGTTCATGTTCTGCTCGCAGCGGATGGCCCATCCGGTGAATATGTTGCAGATGGCGCCGTTCGACTCCTGAATGATGTTGATGACCTTTGAGTTCTCCACAAAGTGATCCGTATGGGAGAGGCCTTCCCTGGAGAACCAGGACGTTGCATGGAGGGCGGTAATCTCCCCGTTATGCTTGAACCCCACCTTTACCCGGTATCTGGCGTTATCCATACCGGCCCCGCAGAAGTCCTCTCTTCGGCTGAACTGCCACTTGACGGGCCTGCCGGTTCTTTTCGAGAGGATGCCCGCGATTAAATTGGGCTGCATGTTCAGCGCCATCTGTGACCAGCCCCCGAAGCTCCCGCCCTGGTAGGGACAATGGACCGTCACCTGACTGACACCGACCTTGAAAAACTGCGCCAACTGGCGCTTCGCGAGGTGCGGGCGCTGGTGTTTGAGCCAGACCTCAGGGTATTCCCCGTTCCACCTGAAGATGCCGCAGGGACGCTCCGGCCCGATCCATGTGTCCTGATCACGTCTCATCCCGAATTCGACGGTCTGCTCCGCCTCCCTGAAGCCCCTGTCGGCGTCGCCGTGGGTGACCTTCTTCTCATGCATGAAGGGGAGGATGAAATTGCCCTCGGGGTAGGATTCGGGGTTGGTGAGGGGGGCGCCCGGTTTCAACGCCTCCACCGGGTCGAGGTTGAAGGCGCGCGCTTCCCATTCTATCCCGACGAGCCGCAAAGCCTCCCTGGCGATCTCTTCCGTATCGGCGGCAACGGCAACGCCCATGGGCATGCCCTGCCAGTAACCGCACCTGTCGAGGACAGGCTCATGGGGCTGGCCTGCCTGGCCGAAGTGGCCGCTCATGTCGGCTTTCGGGGGGAGCTCGGGATCGTCGTATCGCAGCACGGCACGCACACCGGGCAGCTCCTCGGTCCTGGCGGTATCGATGGTTTTTATGGCTGCGTTCGGGTAGGGACAGGTGAGGATCCTCTGATAGAGCATGCCGGGGACCTGCATATCCGAGGTATAGACGGCGTAGCCGCTCGCCTTCTCATACCCGTCCTTGCGGCGCACCCGCTTCCCCACGGCAGTATAGTTGTCGAGAGGGTATTTATCGGCCCTCACCGTATGTTCCGGGGCTATGATCCTTTCCCTGTCATCCTTCTTCATGGGGTCCTCCCTGGAGAAGCCCGGCGGCCTCGGTCACTGCCCTGGGGTGCTGGGGATAGGTGCCGCAGCGGCACAGGTTGCCCGAAAGGGCCTCCCGTATCTCCTCTTCCGTGGGGTCGGGGTTCCTGTCAAGCAGCGCTTTTGCGGTCACCACGAAGCCCGGGGTACAGTAGCCGCACTGCATGCAGTGGTGCTTTACGTAGGTCTCGATGAGGGGGTGCCTCGCCGCCGCAACGCCCTCGATCGTTTCTATGGTCTTGCCGTCGCACTCTATGGCCAGGGTCATGCACGAGAGCACGGGCCTTCCGTCCATGATGACGGTACAGGAACCGCACGCCCCCCTGTCGCAGAACATCTTGGCCCCCGTCAGCCCCATCCTGTCGTGGATGAGGGTATAGAGGGTGGTATTCGGCTCGACCGTGTGCTCATGACGCTCGCCGTTCACGGTGAGGGCAATGAGTCCATGGGGTTTCGGCAGCGGCTCGGCGCCGTGCTCGGCGACGACATGTGCCTTGAGCGCCTCGTGACTGCCGAAAGGCGCCGCGCAGTAGGGGCACGGATAGGACGGTACCGTCATATTTCCTCCTTATCTCAGGGTCCTTAAAAATACGGACTGTCTTATCCGGTTCTCGTAGTCGTTTCTGAAATACTTCAACGTATCGAGCACCGGGATGGGGGCTGCCTGACCGAGGCCGCAGAGGGAGGACTGCATCATGAGCCTGGAAAGCCTCTCCAATGTCGAGATATCCTCTGCCACCCCTTCTCCGTGAACGAGCCGGGTGAAGATCTCCATCATCACCTCGGTGCCCTCCCGGCAGGGGGTGCAGAGCCCGCAGGACTCCTCGTTCAGAAACTCCATGGTCCTGTAAACAAAGTCGATCACGTCCCTCGTGGCGTCGAATACCGTAATCGCCCCTGACCCGAGCACCGTTTCATAGGAAAGGGGCGTCTCTGCCATGGAGGAAGGAACGATGCCGCCCGTGGCACCACCGATCTGGACCATCTTCACCTGTTTCGCTCCCGCGACGGCAAGCACATCCGAGAGGCTGCTTCCCATCGCTACCTCATAGACACCGGGTTTCTCCACGTCGCCGCTCACGGAGAAGACCTTGGTACCCGTACTCTTCGGGGTGCCCAGCCTTGAGAACCAGGCGGCCCCTTTCGCGATGATAGGGGCGATGTTCATAAGGGTCTCCACGTTGTTGACGACGGTGGGCTTGCCGAAGAGTCCCCTCGTCGGGGGAAAGGGTGGACGGAACCTGGCTTCCCCCCTTCTCCCTTCGATGGAGTTTATGAGCGCCGATTCCTCACCGCAGACGTAAGCCCCCGCGCCTTCCCGTATCTCCACGGGGATGCCGACGAATCCCTTCGCGGAGGCCAGATCGATGGCATGCTGCAGGTCGCGGAGGAGGGAGCGGTATTCCGCCCTGAGGTAGATATAGGCCCTCTTTGCCCCTAGGGCGAAGGCACCGATGCCTATGCCCTCAAGGAGGGTAAAGGGGTCGTGCCGGATGATGTAACGGTCTTTGAAGGTGCCCACCTCGCCCTCGTCGGCATTGCAGATCACATACTTCTCATTGCCCGGGCTCTTTCGGGCAAGCTCCCATTTGGCGCCGCACGGGAATCCGGCCCCTCCGCGGCCTCGGAGGTTCGAGGCCTTTATCTCGGCGATGATCTTCTCAGGACCCATCTGCCTGGCCTTCGTCAACGCCTGAAAGCCTCCCCGCTTCACGAAGGCAGCGATATCTGTCGGGTCGATTGCGTCACAGTGCTTCAGAACGATGTTCTCTGTCATGACGGATTCGCCTCCATCTCCCGGTAGGACTTCAGGATGTCGGCGACCCGCGCCGGGTTAAGGTTCCCGTAAAGGGTATCGTCGATAAGCATGGCAGGGGCCTCATCACATGCCCCGATACAGTTGGTGAGCTCGAAGGAGAACCTATTATCGGAGGTGGTGTGGCCGGGGGTAATGCCGATGGTGCGGGCAACGGCCTCGATGATCGTGGGGGCGTTTTTCAGATAGCAGGGAAGGCTCTTGCAGATCCTGATCACGTGCGTGCCCCGGCGTCGGGTGGAGAGAAAGGCATAAAAGCTCGCCACCCCGTACACCTCGCTCAAGGTCAGGCCGAGGTCGGAGGCCAGCTCTCTCACGGACGCCTCGGAGAGAAAACCTTCCGTTCTCTGCCTGACCTTGAGAAGGTCGAGGAGCTTTTGGCGGCTGCCGTTCTCCGGTACGGCAGCGGCTTTCTGCTTTCTTGCGGTGCCTTTTTTCTTTTTTACGCCTTCCGGCCACATGAGGGCGCTCGTGGGGCAGTAGTCGATGCAGATGCCGCAGTCTTTGCATACCTCTTTGTTAAGGGGTATATCGTAGTCCACCACGACTTTCGAGGCAAAGCCCCGATAGGCCATGCTGTAAAGGTTCTGTCCGGCAACCTCCGCGCAGGCACGGATACACTTTCTGCAGAGGATGCAGCGAGACATATCCCGGAGGATGTAGGGGCTCCTTTCCGGGCTGTACAGGCGGCGATGCTTCACCTGAAACCGGGGAGGGCCTGCCTCAAGATCGGATGCGAGCATGTGGAGCCTGCACTCCCGCGCCTCCGTGTCGGTTACACAGGAGCCCGTATGTCCTGCAAGAAGGAGCTCTATCGTGGCCTGCCGGGCCTCTTTCACCCTTTCTGAGCTGCTCCGGATAACCATGCCCTCCGCGATAGGCGTGTGGCAGGATCCCACCAGGGTCCGGGAGCCTTCTACCTCTACCACGCAGATCCGGCAGTTGCCGGAGGGTGTGATGCCCGCCTCAAAGCAGAGCCTGGGTATCTCGATGCCCACCTTTTCTGCCGCCTCCAGGATGGTCATCCCCGGAAGGCCGCTTACCTTCGTGCCGTCTATTGTAAGGGTTATGAGCTGTTTCATGGGCACCTCACCTGGTTCGTTGATGTCGGCTCTCTTTCCTTCTCGCCTTCCATCGTCATGCCCCGGGCGCTTCGGGGTAGGGTGTTACGCCTGAAGGGTCATATCTATCTCCTCCTCCGATACGTCAAACATCAGACCGGACGGACTAAGCGGCTCCTTAAGAAAGAATTCCGGCAGACGGTCGTCTTTGCTGGTAAATCCAGCCGCCTCGTTAAATTTCTTTTCAGATTTCAGGACCGACGTCCCCAGCTTCATCAGGTAGCTCTCATCGGGTGCCTCGCCGGTAACGGCGGTTGCGCACGCAATCAGGTGTTTGTGTAGATCGGGCATGTCGAGCAACGGGACGGCGGCGAAAAGGCACATGCCCAGGCTGTCGATGGCCGCGAAGAACCACTGGAGAAAGCCCGAGACCGGCCCCTGCCCGGTCGATGCGGTCGGATTGTATTCGGGGTTTGCCGGACTGGGGAGCGCATTACCGCAGGTGTGGTCGGCTCCCATGGGCGAAGTCGCGTAGGTTACCCCCGTGCCTTTCAGGACACGAGGATCGTAGGCGGCGAGGGATTGTCCCTTCACCTGCGGGATCCTCTTCACCCCGAGCTTCAGCCCTGTATTCAGGCAGCCGTTGCCTATCATCATCCCTCTGTCTGTTCCTTTGCCCGCTTCCTCGATCAGGGCATAAGCAGCCTTTCCATCACCCCACGGCAAGAGACCTGCTTCCATGGCTACTGCGATAGCCGCGCCTGTGTCCATCGTGTCAAGGCCGAGGTCGTTGCAGAGACGATTGATGCGGGCTATATCGTCGAGGTCGCCGATACAGCAGTTGGAGCCGACAAGACCGAGGGTCTCGTATTCGAGGCCTGACACGATCTCGTTGCCCTGCTCATCGGTATAGACGTTCGAACAGTTGACAATGCAGCCATGCATGCAGCGGTGAACCGACTTGCTGTTCGGTCTTTTCGCCATGGTCTCCGCCATGAACTCGCCCGAGATCTTCTCGGCGCCTTCGAACTGGCCCATAGAGTAATTCTTTGTGGGGAGACAGCCGGCGGTGTTGATCATCATGACAAGGAGCGGAGTCCCAAGCTGCTTCAGACCTTCAATGAGCGGATGGGAGAGTATGCCCTTCGAAAGAGCGGCTGCGGCCTCTTTGAGCGTCGCCGCGTCACTCACCTCTACGCCGTCGGCCCCCGTGTCATCGATGATTACGGCTTTCAGGTTCTTCGATCCCATCACGGCCCCCAATCCGCCCCGGGCAGCCATCCTGATCCGAAAGTCGGGTGAGGTGACCGATACGGAAGCCGCCTTCAGGAGGGCTTCACCGGCCTGACCGATGGTGACAAAGGCGCAGTCATTTCCATGGCCGGAGCGAAGCCTGCTGATCGTCTCATAATTGCCCAAGCCCCTGAACCCTTCCGCCTCGATAAAGCTTACCCCGTCCTTGGTTACCTTTACGGCCACCATGCCTTTCGAGACCCCCTCGACGACGATAGCCTGTATGCCGAGGCGTGCTATTTTCTGTGCGGCCGCCCCTCCCGTGTTGGCCTCTTTTATGCCGTTCGTGAGCGGGCTTTTTGCACCTACGGAGAGGCGGCTGTTGTTGGGTGCAGTCGTGCCTGCGAGAATGCCGGCGGCGAAGATCAGCTTATTCTCTTTTCCGAGGGCATCTGCCTTGGCCGGGACTTCTTCGCTCACGATCTTCGACGTGAGTCCCCTTCCTCCGAGATTAGCATACACAGGGGGTACGTCTTCATACCGGTACTGATTAGCGTCAAGGTCGATCCGCAGTAGTTTTCTCATTTTCATCTCCTTTTTTGTTTGACCCGGCTCTTTCGCAGCCAAGGTCCATGGTGCTCTCGGTTCGCCCGGTCACTTCCCATAAACAGCAGCCTTTCTTACCAGCCCGGGCATATAAGACCTGAAGGTTCCCGCTCTTGCGCATCCTAAGAGAACTCCCACCTGGTAGGAAAGGTGATCAAGGAAATAATAGAAGAGAAACAGCGGAAAACGGAGTCGGGGCCGCTTTACCGTGTAATCGACAAGAGAAGTGAGGATCAGCATGAAAAGGCATAACGGCCACAACAGGGGGAATAGGAACCCAAGAGGAAGAAGAAATATCAAATAGTAACGGACCACGTGGAAGGAGACGAAGTAGAAAAGAGAGAAATAGGTCCGGACCAGGGAGAGAACTATCTTCCAAGGGGGCACATGGACACCGGTTCCCATTATTCTCACCGTTTTCTTGACGGCTTCAAGGAGAAAACAGCCTGCAGCCGCCAAGAGAGGAAATAGCGAGAAAGAGAGAATAGCGATGGATAAGGATAGGAAAGCAACGGCCGCCAGGGACGGCAGTTGAAACATCTTCCGCTTCTCACGATGAAGCGCGTAGAGCAGCGCCTCTGAGGTCCCGTAATCGGCCCGCCTCTTCATCATCTTCCCAAGCTCGTTTCTATGCCGGTGTCTCACGACCCCCGACGGGGTGTAGAGGAGGTGATAACCCCTGCGCCGCATGCGCCAGCAAAAATCGACGTCTTCCCCCACGGACATCTTCTCGTTGATCCCGCCCGTCTCCATATACACATGCCTGCGGACCAGGAGATTGCAGGTTGGGGTATAGAAGGTCGAACGATTACCGTTATCGTAAAGAACGTGTTTTCCCATATTTAACGGCGAGAAGGCTTTTTCGTAGCGATCGAGGGCCGACTTGTGAAAGTAGCCATCAACATATCCCCCCACTGCCCCGGTCTTATCCCATTGAAAACAAGGCACAAGTTCTTTCAGCCAATCCTTTCCCGCCACACAATCGCTGTCGATAAACGCGAGAATCTCTCCACTGGCTTCCCTGGCGGCCAGGTTCCGGCAATACGATTGCCCCAGGCTTTTCGTGTTTACAAAAAGCCTGCACGGGAAGGTGCGGACAAGATCGGTTGTTCCGTCCCGTGATCCGTCATCGACGACAATCACCTCGATCTTCTCTTTCGGGTAGTCCTGCCGCATGATCGACTCAAGACATTCGTTAACCTCATCCCTGCGATCTTTCGTCGGGATGATAACCGTGACCGTGGGAGAATAGCCATTATCGTAGCGGGCCGGCCCTATGTGCAGGACCGCTTTCTTATTGAAATACTCACAGATGCCGAATACCTGCTCTTCCGTCGCACCACAGGCGTCCGCAATCTCTTGCGGCGTTCTCAGCCCGTTACAGAGCCGAAGGATTTTTACGGCCCTTTGCCGCACTCGAACAAGATTGAGTGGTATATCCGAACGCACAATATATGAGTCTCCCTGTCTCTCAAATCGGATTTCTTTTCTTAGGCGGTAGGCAAAAGGTATCATAGGCATTCAGCTTCCTTCACCGTATCAGCCTTTCTTTCTCAGGTGGCTCAACCATCCCCCTTTGAGCAAAGTCCGGAAAAGCGCTTCCACCACCTGGTCTTCTTCCGCCCTCACCACTTTTCCTTCCCTCATTCTTATTGTTCCTGCAATCAGGCTCGTGATCCGGTCAAAGGCCGGGAGTGACGAGTCGGGTGCTGCGATGGATCTGAGCCTCGACTTCGGGAACCGCAAGGGGCCAAGAACGAGCCTGGAGTCTGTCTGCCGGACCATCTCCCTCGAAATACCCATTTCGGCGAGATCAAGGCACGGTATTTCCCTTTCCGTTGCTTCAAGGAGGGTGGGGAGAGAGGCGTAGCTATGCGTCTCAGGAAGGGTTTCCATGGCAACCAATAGAGGGAGGGCGGATTCGACGTACTCGCGGTAACCCTGGGAAAGCCTTTTGGTCGCGACGATACTCCTTTCCTTCACCCTCAACTCCATCTCTGTTACAGGACTGATGCAGGGGATCTGCAGACGGGATGCAATGAGCACACCGATTTGTCCGCCACCCGTATCCTGGCTTCTATCTCCCGTGAGTATGAGATCGAAGTCCAGGATTTTCGCAACACGGGCAAAGATGAAGGCTTTTGCGGCCGTGTGAATTCCGTCGAGACCTTCTTCCCAGATGCGCAGCCCCTCATCGCATCCGAGGGCAAGGCCTTCCCGGATGAAGCGCTCACCTGAAGCCTCTCCTGAAATGGTGCTATGCGGGGGCGGCCCGAGGTGAACTATAGTTATCCGGGCACCCCGGATATCGGCCTTGATCTTGAGTGCCGTTTCCAAGGCCGTTCTGTCGGAGGGATTGAGCATAGTTATCCCCCAATCCCGCCTGAGCCTGCCTGTAGCCTCATTGCATTCGACAGGGATCCTGACGTCAGGAACCTCTTTGATAAAGACAAGTATCTTCATCCACTTTCTCCCTAGGTCAGCCGATAGCGCACCCCGAAGCCTCCTTTCGGATAATGCCAGTCAAGGGCGCCTGCATCACAGATGATAAGGCAGGTGCCGCATTCCAGGCATGGCTCAAAAGCGAAGTCGATCCTGCCCTTTTCCTCGTTCCATTGATAGCAGGCGACCGGGCATGCAAAGGTACAGGCCCTGTGTGTGCATTTCTGGCAGGCATCACGGTTCACTTTGATGTGCGCTTCCTTGTCTATGTTGTAGCTCACGAGCTCGAAGATTTCATCGGTAATCATATGAGTGATTTGCCTCCTGCCAGCACGTCGGAGATTACCTGCCTTATGGGCACGGCTTCTTTTAGAGCGGACCAGCCCACGCGGCCGATCTTCCTGCGCGGCTTGCCGTCGGACCGGAACATTTCCTCCATGATGGTCCCCACCAGGTTGGGGTACACGGAAAAAAGGCGGTCATTGTGCATAAGTCCGACAGCCTTTTCGAAGGTCTTCATGTCCCTTAACACGAAACTCTCTTTGAGGCGGGCTTCGTAGAGAGATAGTTGTTTTGAGGAGAAGTCGCCTTTCTGAAAGGCGTCGGCAATGGTCTCGGCAGCGAGGAAGCCTGACGTGATAGCGAGATTCATCCCTTCCTGGTTCAGCCCGTTGGTATAACAGAGGGCTGCCGCGTCGCCTGCCAGGAGCAGGCCGTCGGCACACAGCCTGGGCACCATCCTGTAGCCGCCTTCGGGGAGGAGATGGGCTGAATATTCCACAAGCCGGCCGCCCCTGACTAATTTCTTTACTTCATCGAGAGACAGGAACCGGGCAAAAAGGTCATAGGGAGCAATGCCGCTTCTTTTCAAGGAGTCCAGGTGAAAGACAAGCCCTAGAGAGAGTGTTTCGGTCTGGGTGTAGATAAAGCCCCCACCGCGGATGCCTTCGGTGCAGCCCAGGAATTCCTGGGAAGCGCCTTGACGGCGGACCAGATTGAAGCGTTCGTTGATCTCCTCTTCCTTAAGGCGAAAGAGCGCTTTGACTCCCAGGGCCACGTCAGAGGGTTTGGGCGCCTTGCACAACCCTGCTTTTTTGGCAAGAAGGGAGAGCACCCCATCAGACGCGATGGTAACACGGGCTTTCACCTCGCCATTGTCTCTTCCGATCCTGATACCTGAGACCGAATTCCCTTCCTGAAGGAGATCCTCCACGAGGCAGCCGGTCAAAAGCGTTGCCCCTGCCTCCCTGGCTTTTCCGGCGTACCACTTGTCAAAGATCGGTCTGAAGAGGGTATAGCCATTATAGGGGGGTTTGTCGAACGTCTTTCCCTGGAAAGCGAAGGACGTTGCCGACGACTCCGCGATGATTGTTAATACTCTTTTCACTACGTGTCGTTCCCAGGGAGCCTGTTCCCAGAAATCCGGCAGCAGCTCATCGACGAGAGGGCAGTTCGGAAGCATGCCGCCAAACATGCTTTTAGCGCCGGGCACCTCACCTCGCTCGACAAGGAGCACCTTCAGCCCTTTCTGCGCCAGCCTCAGGGCAGCCGTTGTCCCCGCAGGACCTGCGCCCGCTATGGCAACATCATACATTTTCATATAGGGTCTTCATCTCTGTATCGTCTTATGCGGTCAATCAGCTTGGGCAGGAGGGTCTTGATGTCGCACACGTAACCCGCATCGGAGACACCAAAGATAGGGGCCCTCGGATCGCGATTGAGCGATAGTATCTCTTTCGACCCCTGAATACCGGCGACATGGTGGGGAGACCCCGAAATTCCCAGAGCAATATAGAGTTCAGGCACTACGGTTTTCCCTGTCTGTCCTATCAGCCGTTCTCTCGGCAGATAACCGTCATCAACCATAGGGCGCGTTGTCCCCACAGAGCCCTCGAGAAGCGCGCACAGCTCATCCGCGAGCTTCAGAAGCGCCGGCTCGTCGCACCCCGAACCCACACCTATAATCCGTTTTGCATAGAGCACGTCCACAGTCTTATGATCAGGCGGCACACGTTCCAGGGTTCTAGGGGTGACCAAACCGGGGCACGGCTCCGCGCCGATCCTGATGACCTTGAGATGCCCTCCCGGCTCCGCCTTCCCTGCGTCGAACACCTCGTGCCTGATAGTTGCCACTTCCAGCCTGGGTTCTGCGAAGGATACCTCCTGCTCCAACCGGGCCCCGTAAAGCAGTCTCACATAGACAAGCTTCCGGTCTTTGATCCGTATGTCGACACAATCGGTAACCGCCAACGTATCGAGATGGCAGGCTATGCGGGGAGCAAGCTCACTCCCCCTGTCGGTATGGGCCAAGAGCAGGAGTCTGAAGGGTATATCCTTCAGGGCCGATTTCGCTGCCCAGGCAAAGGCATCGGAGCTGTAATCTTTGATGCCGCTGCCTTCCACGAGGTATAGGGCAGAGACCCCGTACTCTTGAAGAACAGGCCGGTCTTCGGTATCAGACCCCAGTGCCATTGCGTGGAGTCTGCCTCCGAGATGGGCCGCTAACCTGCTGCCCTCCGTAAGAAGCCGTCTGTTGATATCCTGTCTGTTATCCCCGAAGGACTCGAGGATAACAACCACATTCTTTTCCGGTTTCATACCTTGTTCCCGACCGTATATCCTTCATAAATTGCCATATCGGCTTTTCTGGGTGCTACGCAGTCACCGGCACGGTAAAGCTCCTTTACCCGGCCTTTCAGGCTATAGTAGAGCGAGTCGTCCACTTCATTGCCCATAGCGGTGACAACCGTGTCAAAGCCGGAGAAGGTCTTCATCTCGTTCGTGTAGACATTCAGGCCATGGACCTCGGTGCCGCGTATCTCCAGGACAGCGAAGTCCGAGGTAAAGGTGGCGCCTTTCTGCAAAAGCCTCTGTCGTGCCAGATACAAGTCCTGACTGGGACCTAATTCGGAGCCTACGAAGAGAGATGAGGTGACGACATGAACCGTCTTGCCCAACTCTGCCAGATATTCCGCCGTGCTTGTAGCCTGGTGGTGGCCGTCATAATCGATGAATAATATCTTATCGCCGATATCCGCCTCCCCTTTCAGCACCTGCCACACGTTGAAGACCCTCGCTCCGTCGCAGCCCGGGACAGGGCACCTTTTGGGCCTCGACCCCGTTGCGACGATCACTGCGTCGGGGTTCTGTTCGAGAACAAATTCAGGCGACACCGCCTGTCCCAGCACGACCGGCACCTTGAGTCTCTGTAGTTGAGTGCGCTCGTTTCTGATGATAACCCCGAATTCCTCGCGGCCCGCGCCCTTCATGGCAATGGCAACCTGTCCTCCCAGGGCGCTTTCCTTTTCGTAGAGGGTGACGTTGTGGCCTCGCATGAAGGCGATCTTTGCCGCCCACATGCCGGCAGGTCCGCCGCCGATCACCATAATGGACTTCTTCCACCTGGTCGGGCGGAGATGCAGCTCGTCCTCATGCTTTTCATTACCTACGAAGGGGTTCTGAATACAGCCGATGGACCTGTTCAGTCCGACCCTGCCGTAACAACCCTGATTATCGGCAATACAGTAACGAATTTCATCCATTCTCCCTTCTTTGGCCTTGTTCGCCAAATTCGGGTCGCAAAGCTGGGACCTCACCATACCGATCATGTCGGCCTGTCCATTCGCCAACACCTTTTCGGCCAGGATTGGGTCGTTGATGCGGCCTGTCGCAAACACGGGGAGGCGTATGGCTTCTTTGATTCCTGCGGCCAACGGGACTGCGTACCCCAGAGGCATATGCATGGTACCACCCACGAGGTACAGGTTGTAAAACGTGGAAAGGGAGAGGTCCATGAAGTCTATGGTGCCCGATGCCTCCAGGGCTTTGGCTATCTCTTTGGCGTCATTGAGCGTGATGCCGCCCCAGGGGAGCATCTCGTCCGCGCAGAGACGTACGCCCAGCGTAAAGTCGTCGCCGACGGTCTTTCTCACTGCACCGATAACCTCAAGAGGAAAGCGCATGCGGTTTTCGAAGCTCCCCCCGTAAAGGTCCGTGCGGAAGTTCGTGAGGGGAGACATGAACTGCCGTGCAAGCGAGCTGTGTCCATACTGCAGCTCTATGCCGTCGAACCCTCCCTCGCGTGCATGAACGGCGGATGTGCAGAAATATTGAATCACCTCTTTTATGTCCTCGACCTCCATCTGTTTCGGGATTTCCCTAAACAACACATCGGGGACCGGGGAAGGCGCCCACACAGGCAGCCTTGATAATGCCCCGCTGCACTGCTGGCCGTTATGGTTAAGCTGGGCGAAGATCCGCGTCTCATATTCATGGACGGCGCGGGTAATTTTCTTATAGCCCTGTATTACCTCGGGCCTGAAGGCTTCTATCAGCTTTTCATAGGCACGGTCTGTGGGGTGAACCGATTGTTCTTCCGTTACGATGAGTCCGGTACCTCCCCTGGCCCTTGCTGCGAGATAGTGAACGTGTTGTTCCGAGGGAAGGCAATTCTCGGCGAAATTCGTGAGGTGCGCGGAAAAGGATATGCGGTTCGCCACTATGATTTTGCCGATGCTCAAAGGAGAGAAGAGGTATTTAAATTGTCCTGGCATGTTTCAGTACCCCATTCGTGGATTCTTGCTCTGAAAACTGCCGTTGCAGCGACACCATGCACTCCGGGTCAGGTTGATTCAGCGAACTCGTAAGGAAATATGCGACCGCCGGGCAGCCGCCATGACACAAGTTAAACCTGACACAGCTTGTGCATGACTCAATGCGGATCTCACGCAGTAGAGTAAACACGGGGGCCTCACGCCAGATGGATTCCAGCGGTTCCCTGGTGATATTTCCTGAGTTGAAAAACTTGTCCTGCAGAAATGCACAGGGGTAGACGGTGCCATCGGGCGAGATACTGCACGTCATCTTCGCCGCGCCGCACATGTGTAAGCCGAGCGTGCGCCTATCCTCTGCCGTGATGGAGAAAAAGGAATCTCCCGTCAATACGTCCTTGTGGACGCTCAGGAACTCTGAGAGCTCCGCAAGCTCAAACCTCTCCAGGTGGTAGCCGTCCCATTCCCTCTTCGCATTTCCCGAGGGCCGGAACCTGGAAAGCCTCGTCTTTACCCCGTAACGCCTCCCGATCTCGTATATCTGCCCGATCTCCTTGAAATTAATCGCGGTGACCACCGTATTTGTGCTCAAATGGGGAAAGTGATGCCCCACGAGTAACTCGATCCCGTGCATGATCCTCTCGAACGTGCCCGCGCCCCTGATCGAATCGTTCGTGTCCGGTCCGGCCCCATCGAGACTCACCTGGATATAGAGGAGGTCCATCTTCAACAGTCTCCCGACGATAGCCTCATTCAGCAGCGTCCCGTTCGTGCTCACGCATGTGGTAATCCCCATCCCGTGCGCATACTCCAGGATGTCAAGGAAGTCTTCCCTCAGAAAAGGCTCGCCACCGCCGAAATTGATTTGAAAGACATCTGTGCGATCAAGCTCGTCGATCAAGGCGCAGCACTGCTCAAAATCGAGTTCTCCCGTACAACTGTGCATCAGGTCCGCGGAGAGACAATGGCGGCAGCGCAGGTTGCACCGGTTCGTGATCTCCCACGTGACATTTACCGGTGCTCTCAATAATTCGCTATACGCAAGTTCGTGCTTCACAGATCAGTCCCTTTTTCAGCAGTACTTCAAGGACGCGTTTTGCCGCCTGTTCTTGACCCTTTTTGCAGTTCAGCGTCACCCTTGAGACGTGCTCGTGTTTCTCGATGGCAAGTAAATCTCCGGATTTGACAAAGGTCATCTTTGCGTCGGCGCTGTTGTAAAAGAGCAGGCCGAAGGCTTCCGGTCTCGCCCTCACGCCCTTTGACAAAACGAACCGGTCTCCTGCGGCCACGCTATGCTCGCTATCCATATAATGCTTTCTCCCCGGTCAATAAACCCCGCAAATACCGTCCACAGTCAGGTCTTCCACTTCTATTTCCTCTAACACGTCCACTACCTTTTCCTTAGCCTCCACCTCGCTTGTTTTCTTTTTCAACTCCTTTGATTCTTCGTCTCTCATCTCTAAAATGCTCCTTTTTCGCAAAACATGGAATTGTGCTGAAGACAGGTCGGGCCGGCCTTGCCGGCCCTTTCGACCCTATCCAACCACATTAATCCCATTCTATTGCCCAACGGCCACGTATCTGCCTCTTCAGCATTTTTTCCGCCACATCATTAATCTCTTCAAGCTTGAATTTATTGGTGACCAGCTTATCGAGCTTCAGGTCGTGGGTCATAGCCATATGCGTCAGCTTGGGTATGTCTACATGGGTCGAAATCATGCCGTAAAGATTCCCCAATATCGACTTGTTACCGAACGGCAGCACCTGGAGCGGCAGATTCGTCGTCTGGTCGGCCGGTGTAATACCGGGGATGCACACCTTCCCTCCCGCTCCGATAGACCAGTAGGCCTGGATGATGGCGCCGGGATCTCCTATGGCCTCGAACGCAATGTCTGCACCGGCTCCGCCCGTAATTTCCATAATTTTCGGGACAGGGTCTTCTTTTAAATTGCAGATAAAATGAGTCGCCCCGAATTCCTTTGCGAGGTCTTCCTTACTCTCTTCGAGATCAACCGCTATAACGGGATTTGCCCCACGCAGCACGCAGGCACGGAGGATGTTCAAGCCAACACCGCCGAGTCCCCAAATTGCGACCGAGTCGCCCGGCTGAACCTTGGCGGAGTTGGTGACGGTTCCCCATCCGGTCGGGATGCAGCACCCCATGAGGCAGCCGTATTCCAGTGGAAACTCCTTCGGCAGAGGGATCAGGCCACCCTCGGGGACAACGCTGTAGTTGGAGAAGCCTGACACAAAATTGCCGTGGCGGACCATCTTTCCATCCTTGTCCTTGATTCTTGATGTCCCGTCAAGCATCATTCCCTCAATGAAATACTTGAAGGTGCCGCTGCAAATATTTCCCATGCCTCGCCGGCACTGGGGACATTCCCCGCACGGTACCATCCAGGTGCCGACTACATGGTCGCCCTTTTTTATCTTCGTGCATCCGGGTCCCACTTCTTCGACAATCCCTGCGCATTCATGTCCCGCCACAAAAGGCGTGACCATATGTATCTCGCCGAGAAGGTTATGAAGGTCGGAATGGCAATAGCCGGTATAGACATACCTGACGAGCGCCTCTTTCTCTTTTGGCGCATCAAGCTCCAGCTCTTCAATAGAATAACCTGCCCCCGGACCCGGATTCCTTAACACTGCTCCTCTAATTTTCACGGTTGTTCCCTCCTTTTTTAGTTTCCCTGCGTGCCTTGGCCTCAGGAAGAAGCCGGGGGCCGACGAGGCCGAATCCGTGGTACAACATCTGGGTCTGTTTCAACAGGGATGTAGTGGTTCCGGAGGTTTCCGCCGAAAGAGACCATGTCACCACTCAGATCTCTTTCGGCATCACTCCCGGTCGGTTCATCGCTGCATCTTCATCCCTATCGCTTGTCCCACGGTGGGGCCACTTTGACCTTCCATCCCGCGCTCCTCTCAAAGGGATAGACCGTCTTTAACTCTCCCTGCCACCACTGAAACGCCGGAAGGGGAAATATGGCGGTCCCGTCGGGGTTGTATTTCACGTCACCCATCATCGTGCCCTTGAAAGTGTTCGTCATGACGGCCTGCTTTACCTTGGCGCTGTCTACCGAGCCTGCCTTCTGGATGGCCTCAAAGAGTATCTGGCAACTCGCGTAGTAGAGCCCTATGCTGACCGACCGCTTGTGAAATTTCTTGAAGTATCTCTCTCCGAATTCTTTTCCCCCGGGGAAGCCCCAGTTTTCCGACCAAAATCCGTCGGCGAGGATATAGTTCGCATCTTTGCCGAGGTCATTCCAGAAGTCGGTGTTCCATGTCCCTTTATATCCGTGGAGGTACTTCAGGTTAAGGCCGGCCTCCTTCATTTGGCGCACGAAGGTCACACAGTCTCCACCCGCGGCGAAAAGGATGGCCCCATCAACCCCCTTCGATTTCAGTTTGAGGATCTGGGACGAGTAGTCCTTGGCCGCCACCCCGAGGGGCTCGTTCAAGACGATGTCCCAGTTGTACTTTTTTGCAGCTTCTGCAAGGCCGCCGCCGAAGGCCCTGCCGTCAGCGGTGTCTTCCATCAAAAGGGCAAATTTCGTCGGTCTTTGAGCGGCCGGTATCGTATCGAGGACCTTGTATGGTACCTCCGCCCCCTTGTCCAATTCGAAGAAGAACATCGTGGACCATTGGAGCTTCGCGCCACGCCATACCACGGGGAAGCAGGTATTGCCATGGTAATAGATCTTGAATTTCTCCGCGGCGATGGCGGTGGGCATCACGAAGTTCGCGGCGAATGATGAGAGCAGCAGATCGACGTGATCGATTTTCACGAGCCTCTCCACGGCGCCGGCCCCCTTGCCCGGGTCACTCTCAATGTCGGCGACAACGAGCTTCACGGGGAGCTTTTTGTTATACTGCTTCACAAAAATGCCGCCCTTCGCGTTGATGTCCGCTACCGCCTGTTCATAGGCCCACCTTTCCTCATTGCCCTCCTGCGAGGCTACGCCCGTCACCGGCAGCGGCGTGCCGATGACGATCTCCTTCTTGTCCGCGGCCCGGAGACCCGCCGGCGAGCAGAAGAATGCCAGCGCAACGAGGACTAACAACCCCAGAAACCAAGTGCTCCGCAATTTCATCACTTTGAACCCTCCTTTTTTTGGTTTACGAAACCGGACAAACGCTTTGCCCCCCTTTGCCCGCTTTTTTGAAGCTCCCCGCCCACAGGGAGGGCGCTCCCCATCAAAGGGCGCTCACGCAGCGCCCCCTTTGCCTCTCGCAACGCCCCTCACCCGGATTCCCATCAATCCCTGGGGCAGGAAAATGATGGCGAGGATGATAAAAAGCCCCGAGAAGATTGGATGGATCTCCGGCAGAAAGTATCTCGCAACCTCAAAAACGGCGGTAAGAAGCACACCGCCTATGATCGGGCCCACTATCGTGCCCGCACCCCCCAGCACGCAAATGAGAACAGGGTAGAGTGTCCAGTTCAGGCCGTAGAAACCCTGGGGTTCGACGGTAAAGACATAGTTGGCCAGAAGGGCCCCGCTCATCCCCGCAAGAAAGGCGGCGATAGCAAAGGCGAGGACCTTGAACTTCAAGACGTTGATGCCGTTTGCCTCGGCGGCCGCCTCGTCGTCCCTGATGGAGACCAGGGCAAGTCCTATGTGAGATCTTGCCATGTAGAGCGAGACTGCGATGCTGAGCAGCGCGAGAAAGAGGGCGATGAAGTAGTGGGGTCTGATAGTGCCGAAGGCAGAAGCGGGAAGGAGAAGGCCCATGGGCCCTCCGGTAAGGGCTCCTCCCTGAATGGTGACGAGCCTCAGTATCTCCCCGAGACCGAGCGTCCCCAGAGCGAAATAGTCACCCCTCAGTTTTGAAAGCAGGGGAATACCGATAAGGATAGCGAGAATAGAGGCGGCCACACCCGCCATGATTATGCCGATAGGACTAAGATAACCGATCAAGCCCCGGGACCAGGCGATGGCGACCACGTAAGCACCTAGACCGAAGAAGGCGTGCTGGCCGAGGGATACCTGGCCGGTATAGCCGGCCACGAGGTTCCATGATTGCGCCATGGTCACGTAGATTGCGGCCATGAAAAGAAAATAGACAAGGTAGGATTTCTCCGGATCGAAGACGAAGGGAACGGCGCAGCAGGCTGCAATGACGATAATCGGGAAGAAGAGTTTTCTTTTGGTCATGATTTCGCACTCGTATCGCGAGAAAAGAGGCCCTCCGGTCTGAACATCAACACGAGAAGAAAGACTGCGTAGGAGACCACGTCGGCCCATCCTCCGGTGAGAAAAAAGGCCGCGTAGCTTTCGACAACGCCCAACAATATTCCCCCGAGAAGCCCTCCCACCACGCTTGCCATGCCACCGATCGCGAGGGCAATCATGGCCTTGAGACTAAAGACAAACCCGGAGAAGGGGTCAAACCCATAGGTTGTAGCCGTCGCGACCCCGGCCAAACCGGCCAGACCCATGCCGAGAGCGAAGGTAATCGTGTTTACCGTGTGGGGGGTGATACCGACCATCATGGCATACCCAAGATTCTCCGATGCCGCCCTCACCGCCTTGCCCAGGATGGTCTTTTTCAGGAAGAGGGTCACCCCCGTCGTCCCCAAGACAGCCATGACGAATGCCATGAGCCGCACGAAGGAAATCTTTATCCCGAGGACGGTCAATGCGTACGAGGCGTAGCTCGTCTGAACGGCCCTCGAATTGCCGGTAAACATCACGAACATGAGATTTTCCAGGAGGGCCATGAGGCCGAAGGCGATCAGCAAAGTGGGAAATTGCCCTGCCCGAGCCACCTTTCTGAAAAGGCCCTGATAGAAGCCGATCCCGAGGATGAGGGACGCGGGCACGACGAAGATGATCGACACGTAGGGATCGATACCCGTGAGGTTGAAGAGCCAGTAGCTGCCGTATGCGGCCAGGATGATTATTGTCCCCTGGGCTATGAAGACTATCCGCATGGTTCCGAAGATCAGGCTCAATCCGATGGCTGCAATGCCGTACATTGTCCCGGAAAGAATGCCGTTGATGAGAACTTGTACAAGGATGCTCGTAAACATGATTTATCCTTACCTCAAAGTGCCCATATACGCCCGGTGGATATCCGGATCGGCCAGGAGTTCCTTCCCCGTTCCCACCATAGTGATCCTCCCGGTCTTAATAACGCAGGCGCGGTCCGCGATCCTTAATGCCTGATGGATATTCTGCTCAACGAGCAGAATGGTCACCCCTTGGGCCTTCAACGTCATAATTGTCTCAAACACGGTCTTGACCACTATAGGAGCCAAGCCGAGAGAAGGTTCGTCGAGCATCAGGAGCTTTGGCCTCGACATCAGTGCCCTGCCGATGGCGAGCATCTGTTGTTCACCGCCGCTCATTTTCCCCGCTAGCTGGTTTTGCCGCCTTGCGAGTACGGGGAAAAGGCTCAGCATCGATGCCAGGCTCTCCTGTTTGAGCGGCCGCGCACGTTTGGGAAAGGCACCCAGTTCCAGGTTTTCCAGAACCGTCAATTGAGTAAAAAGACCTCTCCCTTCGGGGACAAGAGAAATGCCGAGGTTGACCATGGCCATGGGGCTCGTCCCATCAACGCGGGATCCGAGGAGTTCTATTTTTCCGGAACAGGGACAGAGGAAACCGGAGAGCGTCTGGAGAATAGTCGATTTCCCTGCGCCGTTCGATCCGATTATCGAGAAAATCTCACCCTCCCTCACTTCGAAGCTCACATCCCACAATGCCTGGGCATCGCCGTAACGAACATTGATATCGGTAACGCTAAGTAAGGGGCTCGCCAAGGTATGCCTCCATCACTTTCCTGTCGTTTGCTATCTCTTTGGGATGACCTTCAGCGATCTTCTGCCCGTAATCGAGAACGACGATGCGATCGCACAGGGTGAAGACTTCATCCATCTTGTGTTCGATCCATATCATGGACACGCCGCGGCTGCTCCTGATCGCGCGGAGTACCTCCATGATCTTTTCGGTCTCCGTCGGGTTGAGACCGGCCAGCGGCTCATCGAGGAGAGCCAGAGCCGGACGGGTTGCGATGGCGCGCGCGATTTCGACAAGCCTACGGTCCGAATAGGTGAGATGAGCCGAAACCGTGTCTCTCATTTCCATCAAATTGAGCAGCTCAAGACACTCGACGGCTTCATCCAAGGCCTTTCTTGTTTCGCCGGTCCTTCCATATACGGCTCCCACGAGCACGTTTTGCAGCACGGTCATGGTGGGGCAGATCCTCACGAGCTGGAAGGTCCTTGCAACCCCTCTTCTGCACACGGCGTGCGGCTTAAGGCCGCCGAGGCTCTCTCCCTTAAACCGGACCAGTCCGGCGTTCGGACGATAGACGCCTGCTATGACGTTAAAAAGGGTGCTTTTCCCCGCCCCGTTCGGCCCGATGAGCCCCAGGATCTCCCCTCGGCTCAACTCGAAGCTTACGTCCATGAGGACCTGGAGCCCTCCGAAAGACTTGCTTACATGCGACACGTCGAGAAGCACGTCGGTCATGAACCTTCTCACCTGCGGGCCTGAACGCCCTTTTTTCTAAGAAACCGCCGCCGGCCGGCCTAGGCCTGCCGAAAGGCTGTCACGTCGCCCCCTCATCCCCCCGTCATAGGGAGGAAGAAGCTTATTTCCTCGTGATCGCCGATGGTGTCGCTTGCTTTCCTGGAGGCCCCCTGGGCGATGATTATCCTCGCTTCCTCGGGGGGCAGGCGGAGGGTCCCGATAAGCTCCTCATAAGTGGTTCCTTCCTCGACTTGCACCGTGATCCCTGCCTGAGAATCGTACCCGGCGACATGACGCGGCAGGGTACCATAAAGCTTCACTGTTACCGTGATCAAACCAATACTCCCCAACCGCCTTCCGGGTTATCACCGATAGGATTTTCAGTTTCGATTGCTAATGATATCTGTCGGGGGGTTTTGTGGCTATACGTAGGGCTACGTATCCGTACATGAAAATGCCCCTAATTTGAATTACGGCAGCGTTTGGTGCCCGATTCTTTCCCCTTGCGCGGCCGGCTTGCGCTTCCACGAACAGCGGGAGGTAGGCCCTAAAGGCCGCCCGACAAGGGCAGTTGTGAAGAGGTATGTTTTGGTCTATAATGGGAGAATCCGAGGGCCAAGGAGAAGGGTATGCCGAAACCATGGGAAGAAAAGAGGTTTGATGGCGACCCGGCCGATAAGAAACCGGACCATCACGAAGTCATGCGGGGGCTTGAGGTTATACCGGAAAGGGAACGGGTAGAACTGGAACTCCGCGCCACCAAGGACTATCTGAAGACCGTCCTTAACAACGTGCATGATGCGATTTTCATTCACGACGTTCAGGGAAAGATCATAGACGTCAACCGCAAGACGCTGGAGATGTACAGGGTAAGCCGCGAAGAGGCCATAGAGTTTTCTATCGCCGATGGCTATTCGGCGCCCGGAAATCCTGTTGAGCGGCTACCCTTGGTCTGGAAGCAGGTCATATCCGGCCAGGATCAGCATTTTGAATGGAAGGCCAGGCGGCCAAAAGATGGTTCCGAATTCGAGGTGGAGGTCTTCCTCACCAGACTGCCCCTTCCCAGCGGGGTGTTTGTCCTCGCGAATGTACGCGATATCACGGAACGTAAACAGGTGGAAGGGGAGCTTCAGGCCACCAGAGACTACCTGAGAATAGTCTTCAATAATGTCTATGATGCGATTTTCATTCACGACGTTCAGGGAAAGATCATAGATGTCAACCGCAAGACGCTGGAGATGTACAGGGTAAGCCGCGAAGAGGCAATAGATCTCTGCATTATTCCGGACTACTCGACCCCGGATTACTCTACAGACAAGAGATTGTCTAGCTGGGCCTTATCTAACTGGGAAAAGGTTGTATCCGGCCAGGACCAGTTTTTCGAATGGAAGGCCAGGCGGCCCAAGGATGGTTCCGAATTCGACGTGGAGGTCTTCCTCACCAGGCTGTCCCTTCCCAGCGGGGTATTTGTCCTCGCGAATGTACGCGATATCACGGAACGCAAGCGGATGGAAAAACTGTTGATCAAGGAAAGGGAAATCTTCTTTTCCGTAATGAAGAACAATCCCCATGGTATCGCCCTGTTCAACAATGATGGAACATTTGTTTACTTCAACCCCGAATTTACCAACATCACCGGCTACACCCTCGAAGACGTCCCGACCGGCCGGGAGTGGAGCCGAAGGGCCTATCCGGACCCCGAATACAGGGCGAAGGCGGTAAAGTTCTGGAAGGCCGACAAGCTGTCGGAGGGCAGGGGAAGCGACGTAGAATGGAGGGTAGCGTGCAAGAACGGGCAATATAAAGATGTGGAGTTCCGGGTAACCTATTTAGGGGATAAGAGTCTCGTTGTACTTACCGATACGACGTCCAGAAAGCGGGCAGAAGAAGAATTGCGCGCGGAGAAGCAAAAGTTCCAAACCCTGGCCGAAAGTTCCCCTATGGGTATGCTCATGGTAGACGCGGATGACCGCACCAAGTATATAAACCCGAAATTCCGGGAGTTGTTAGGTTATGATCTCGTCGATATACCGAGCATAAAGGATTGGACTGAAAGGGCATATCCTGATTCATTCTACCGGTATCAGGCAATGTCGGAATGGACGAGCGTTCGGACCTCCATGAAGGTGGGTGAAGGGAGGCCATACACAAGGAAGGTGAATTGCAAGGATAATACACAGAAGTATGTCAACCTTATCCCGGTTCAACTCGAAACGGGTGAGATCATCATGACATGCGAGGACATAACAGAGAGCAAGAAAGCCGGTGACGGGCTGAGAGAGCGAAATCTGGAGCTGGAAATTCTCAACGATATAATCGGAACAGTCAATAGCTCTCTTCATCTTCCTGAAATCTCACAGATGTTGAAAAACATCTTTATAGAAAAACTGGAGGCTTCGGTAGGCGGCATCTTCTTCTACGATGAATTGAGTAGTAAGTTGACCATGGAGATCTGCTGGGGCGTCCCGGAGGGCATGCACAACGCCTTCGAGACCTTTGTGCTCGAGGGTTACGCCGCGGGGACCATCATCCATGAAAATGAAGTAACCCTGACAACAAATCACACGAAGAGCGTGGGGCCGCACGATCCTCTCCTGAGCACGTTTCTCAGCAAATGGTATGCCACTCTTTGCATCCCGCTCCTCGCAAAAAACGAGATTCTGGGCATGATATGTCTGATGAACGAGGACCCCGCTTTTGTCGGCGATAAGATTGCCTTTTTCAAGACCCTCGGGCAACAGATCGGCGTCGTGGCGCAGAATGCCCGCCTCTTCAACCAGGTGCACCGATCGCATGAACAGATGAAGGCGCTTTCCCTTCAGCTTGTAGAGGTCCAGGAAGCCGAGCGCAGATATATCGCCCGCGAGCTTCATGATGAAATCGGCCAGGAATTGACCGGGCTCAAACTCGCCATCGAAATGGGTATCACCCAGTCTGAGGGGAAAACAAAAGCAAGTTTGATGGAAGCCAAGTCGGTCGCGAACAACCTACTGGTCCTTGTCCGTGAATTGTCGCTTAATTTGAGGCCGTCCATGCTCGACGACCTCGGTCTTTTCCCCACACTGGCCTGGCACTTCGGCAGGTTTACGAGCCAGACAAATATCCGGGTAGCCTTCAAGCATGCTGGAGTCAATGGTAAGCGTTTTCCCCTGGAAGTGGAAACGGCTATTTACAGAATCGTCCAGGAAGCACTCACCAACGTTGCGCGCCATGCCGGGGTAAGTGAGGCGACAGTGCGGCTGCGGTCTGACGAGAAAACGCTCGGCGTACAGATCGAGGACAAAGGCGCCGGCTTCGATGCCGACATTCTGTCAAAAGGTACTACAAGTGGCTTATACGGCATGCGCGAGCGGGCCGTCCTGTCGGGCGGGCGATTTACAATCGAAACTCGTCCGGGATCCGGTACCCGTCTCACGGCAGAGTTGCCCATCACACCTGACAGCCAAAAGGTCAGCGGTTCTTATGAGCGCCATTGAGATAGTTCTTGCGGATGATCACCGGATTGTCAGGCAGGGCGTCAAGGCCTTACTCGAGAATGAGCCGGATTTTTCTATTGTCGGTGAAGCCGGCGACGGTTTGACGGCGGTGGAGATTACGGTTCAGCTCAAGCCGCACGTACTGGTAGTCGACCTGATGATGCCAAACCTCAACGGGCTGGAAGTGATCCGTCAGGTTGCAAAGCTTTCAGCGAAAACCAAGGCGATAATGCTCTCCATGTATATGAACGAGCCGTATGTGTTGGAGGCGTTGCGGAATGGGGCATATGGATACGTGTTGAAGGAATCGGATATGTCCGACTTAATCCACGCAATCCGTGAGGCGAGTGCGGGCCGTCGTTACCTGGGCCATCCCCTTTCCGAGCGAGCTATGGAGGCATATCTGGAAAAGACGGCAGATACGTACCTCGACTTATACGACATGCTGACGACCCGGGAAAGAGAAGTTTTCCAGCTCGCCGTCGATGGCCGTACCAACTCTGAGATCGCCGCCAGGCTTTTTATCAGTCCGCGAACGGCGGAGCTACACAGGGCAAACATGATGCGGAAGCTGTGCATTCACACCCAGACCGACCTCATCAAGTACGCTCTGAAAAAGGGCTTGATACCCGTTTGATAAAATCAAATTAAAGCCATTTGACGTACGAATCGATCTCTAGTCCCGACCATGCCCGACGTGATCAATATGGAGACTGGTTAGGGCTTATCCGGTGAAAAGCAGCGAGATCTGATTGGGGCCAGACAACCTAAGTATCCTAAATTATTTAAGGTTATATGGTGGAGATGGCGGGATTCGAACCCGCCGTCCATCCTGACATAAGCCGTGTCATATCAATCACTTACCTCCGCATACCCCCCTTAAAAACTGTCACCAGACTGTCACTGGCTCGTGGCTCAAGCTGCGGTAACGGAACCGCTTCCAGCGGACACGAGTATTCGTGTTCGTCTGCCTATAGAAGCGTAACAAAAGCGACAAAGGATATCAAGAGCAGGACGCCCGAAGTTTGCGGACTGAAGGCGTTTTTGCGTTTGTGAAGTGAAGCAGTAAGGAAAAAATGCCACCCGGCGAGTCTTGGCGGGCCTTCCGGGTGGCAAAAAACAGGTGAGGTGTTATGGTCCTCAAGGAAGAGTATAGCAACCCGGTTTCTAAGATTCAAGTAATCCAGTACAAAATCGATCTGGCGGTGAAGTTCCTTGACAGGCTGGTGCCCGGCAAGGCTGGGGGCGGTCTCCGGGGTGAAATCACGCATTGGTCAAGGGCGAGTATACGGAGGTTCATGCTCATGGTCAAGAATTCCAGTTGCGAATGGGTCGGCCTTATTACGCTCACATATCCCGGTGAGTATAGCGCCGATGGAAAGGCCGTAAAGAAGCAGTTGAACAGCTTCCTACAGTACTTGAGACGCCTCAATTGCTCGTACTGCTGGGTTCTTGAGTTCCAGAAAAGGGGCGCTCCTCACTTCCACATACTCGTTTCGGGTTTCGTCCCGAAGGATGAGGTTGCCGCGCGGTGGTTCAACATCGTCGGGTCCGGGGACGTAAAGCACTTGTGCGCGGGTACGAGGGTCGAGGGGATAAAAGGGGATAAGAACAGGCTGCTCCGGTATCTGTTTTCGTATCTGAAAAAGTCGGATCAAAAGAACGTGCCTGACGAATACAAGGACGTTGGCCGCTGGTGGGGATCGACGCGGAAGCTTCTGCGGGAAGTGGGGAAGATCATGCTCAGATGCAAAGAGTTCGAAGCGCGCAAGGTGCTGCGGATCGTTCGGAAGTACTACGAACGGAAGATCAAGAGTTGGGGCTTCACGTGGAAATGGGCAAGGCAGAGGGGTTTCATTGGCTGGGAGTGCGCGGCTGTGTGGGATCGGCTCCTTACGGAGCAAAATCAAATCTTCAAGGGGGTGCGTCAATGTTATCGGTCTTAGAAGGAACGGTTACGTATGTCGAGGAAAAGAGCATCAAGCGGGACGGCAAGCCGGAAGAGCGTTACCGGACGGTGACGGTGTTGCAGAATCCGGCCGGGTCAAAGCCTGAGTTGCAAGACGTGAAGGTGCTCGGCGGGCTTAAGGTCGAGATGGGTCAGAAAGTGAAATGGCCGGTGAGGTCCATGGCATACCTGAAGAGGGATTTCCAGGGCAATGCTCAAGGCGCGGGCCTGTCGGTCACGGTGATCGAGACAGATCAAGGGAGGTGATCGGCGTGAAAAGGGTGTGGCGGTACATCCTGGGGGCTGCGGGCTTCGGTCTGTTCATGGCCGGGGGCCGGGTCTTCGCGGATGGGTCAACGTGGACGCCGTTAATCTCGTCATCGTCGTTCACGGGGATAACTACGGACGTAGGGTCCGCTGCCTCCGGTATCGTCGGGGTCTGCCTGATCGTCTGCGGTATCGGTATCCTCGTCCGGGTTCTGGCAGGGCATTAGAAAGGCAGTAAGCCCGTTTCGCGTATGCGTCGGGTATCTCGTGTAAGGGGGTTCCATCATGAAAAGGGTTTGGCAGTGGATGGGGCGGGGCCTGGGTTGCCTCGCAATCGGTCTCCTCGGCATGTTCTGTGCCGGTGGGCGTGTCTTCGCGGATGGTACAACGGACGTGTGGGGGGCCGCTACCACGGCGGTAACCACGGCGTCCACGAACGTCGTTGCGCTTCTGGTCGTGGCTATCGCGATACCTATCGCCTTCATGGGCTACAAGTTCGTGAAGATGGCGGTTCGCCGGGCCTAAACGCGTTCTTCTCTCGGGGAGGTGGGGGCTGCCTCGCCTCCCCACTTTGTAACAGGGGGCCTGAAATGTCCATTACCGATCTGTTTAACGCTGCTCTTCCTGGGCTTACCGGGATCACTGCCGATCTGTACACGGTCTGCATTGCGGCGATAGGGTGCTTGCTGATCGGGTGCGGGGCGGGTGTCCTGGCCGGGTTCCTGACACATGAAAAGGACATCGGGGAAAGCGGCGGCGGTGACATCGATTTCGAGGGGGATTTTCAGAAGTACGCGAGTAAGCGGTACCAGAAAGAGCTTAACGAAAGGACGTATAAGGCTCGCGGTATCGGTACTCATGAGGACATGGGGGGTGGTGACCTATGATGACTTTCGATGTTACGTGGTTCGGCTATGGCGCCGGTCTTGTGATGTGCGGTTGGATCGCGGGAATGCTGGTATCGGTGGCCTTGAATGTCCTGGGCCGCATGGGCAAGCTCGGGGCCTTTGTCCTTGTGGGCGTCCTGCTCGCAGGTTCGTCTTCCTACGCGCAAACGGGGTCTAACCTGGCGTGGGTATCGAGTCCGGTCACTACTCCGGGCGTTCCCTATACGGTGGGGGTCCAGGTGACTTGTACGGGGGATTCCTTCGGGTCGGTCCTGGGCGGGTCGGCTCCCGTCTCGTATGCGTGTCCCGGGTCGGTGGGGTCTGTCCAGGTGAACGTTGAAGTTCCCGCGCCTTCGGGGTCCACGCTTAATCTCGCGGTCATGGGTGATGCGGCCATGGGTACGGCTTCGGTGGTTTCTGCGGTCCCCGGCAATACCGTATCAAGCGGGGTCTCCTTCATCTGCGGCGTGGCGACGGTGCTTGCTTTCGCCTGGGCTGCGGGGGGTCGGTGGCTATGACATGGAGCTTCCAGTTACCGAGCGGCATAGACGCGGGCGGGCTTATCACGTACCTGATGAGCTATGGTGCGCTGATCGTTCCCATAGTGGCCTCTGTCGGGGCGTTCTTTGTCATCGTAAAGATCATGAAAAGGATGTGAAGCATGGACTTTAACAAGTTTCGACGGTGGGTGTTCTGGCTCGGCATGTTCGGCGTGATTTTCATGGTGGGGGTGCTGCATACCATCGGTCATCATATGGGGGTGTTCCGATGATTTCAAAGGATCTATGGGAAAAGAGATCCCGCACAAGAGCCGTGGCTGCGTTTTCGCCGGGGGGGTCCGGCACTTATCATAGGCGGAAACGGCGGTTTGCGGGGGTTCGGGGTCGGGCAGCGCTCGCTATCCTGGGGGCCGCGTTGGTCCTTATGCCGGCGAGCTCGCCGGCTCAACTCGTGGGGGCCGGGGGCGTGGGCCTCCTGGGGATGGGTCCGGGCTGGTACGTGGGCGCTCAACGGGTGACTTCGTTCCTGGTATCGAGGGCCGGGGTTACCGAGGTCGCAAACGTGGCCTTGTCTGCGACCATTCGCGGGGGCCTCGCCGGGGCGGTCATCATGGGAATGATCGTGGCTGAGCCGTTGTTCATGTCCGGGGTCGATTCGATCAGGACTTACATGAATCAGATTGGGTACACGGTTGTAGGGGGATCGCTCTATAAGCCGGGGATCGCGACAAACAACGGGCCGGATCAATTCATAGCGGGATCGCAGGGCCTAGCGGATTACAACGCTTGCATGGCCGGGGCAGTGACTCATTACGGAAGTACGGAAGCTCCCGCAGGGGCTTCGATCTATAACAGCGCTTCGGATGCTCAAACGGCTGAAGGGACGTGGTACTCTGCCGGGGGCGGGTATAATGCGGGCCTTCGTGAGAATTGGTCTAACTCTTCGGGTACGGTCCAGTGCTCATACGGGTTGGTCCTGAATCCGTCAACGCTGGCGTGGGTTTCAACGCTGGCTTGGTGTGGTCCCACTACTGCGGGGCAATATGTTCAGCCGAATAACTCTCAGCCTCCTCCCGTGGCGGCGACGATTACGGACCTTACGAACAAGATCACGACGGACATAACAAACGCGGTTCCGGCTGCTACTGCGGCGGCGGATGAGGCGGAAGACATCTTGCACAAGGGGATTCCTGGGGTGCTCAATCCTGCGGCTACTCCGAAGGTGACGGATAATACTTCTGCGCCTCCGACGACGGGTGCGGTGGTAGATACCACGATTCCAGCGACTCCGACGACGGGCGCGACGACTCCGGGCGCTGAGGCGGTTAACGTGGCTACGGCTAACCTTCCTTCCTCGGGCGCGATTACCTCAACGCCTCCCGCGGCGGGCACTTCCTCAGCTGACGCTCAGCAACAACCTTATACGGACCCTGCTTTCACTGGTTCGGTTACTACGGTGCCGTGGGCTACGCCTTCGGATTTCGGGGCGCGTTGGAATACGTTCGCCTCCGGGGTCCAGTCAACGGGGCTGTTCGGTCTGTGGGGTAATGCCTTCGGTTCGCCTGGGTCGGGTGGGGGTTCGACCTATACCTTTAACGCGGGTAGCCTGGGTACTCATACCTATGACTTTTCCTCGTGGGGTTCCACGGTGTTCGGGCTGCTGTCGGGCCTCGTTCAGATTACGTGCGGGTTCGTGGCTGTCAAGATAGCGACAATCAAAGGGGGATAGCATGTCCTGGGGTTTCGACTGGCTGCTTTCGTTCGTCAACGGCTTTTGGGGCTATATCGTTGAAATCGTGCAATGGCTCGTCCAGGGCGTCATTTATGCCGTGGAGATGGGCCTTTACTTCATATGGGACGGGCTGCTTACCTGCATGAGCGCGGTCATAAGCGGGCTTAACCTGGGGAACATTGCGACGCAAACGGCGGCGGCTTGGGGGCTGCTTCCTCCCCAGCTGGCGTACCTGATCGAGCAAAGCGGCATAGCTAACGGGCTGGGGATGATCGGTACGGGGATCGCCATACGGATGACGCTGAACCTTATTCCGTCCTGGCTGACGCGGATATAAGAGGGGCTTATGATTACCTGCTACACCGGCACTCCTGGGGGCGGCAAGTCCTATGCTGCGGTCCTTCTCATGATCGACATGCTTAAGAAGGGGCGGACGATCTACACCAATATGGACGGGCTTGACGATGAGTCCTGCAGGGTGGCTCTGTCTCTCGTGTCGGGCGTGGATCGGGAAGTACTGGAGTCCAGGCTGTTTCACATGACGCGGGAAAAGACGCTCCACTTTTGGGATATCGCGCCGCCTGGGTCCGTGATTATCATCGATGAGGTGCATAAGCTCTGGTCCTCCCGGTCGTATGCTTCGGAGCCTAACAAGGTCATGGCTGAATGGTGTTCGACGCATAGGCATCAAGGCTATGATGCGGTGCTCATCACTCAGGCCCTTGACAAGCTCGACGGTCATGTGCGCTCGCTGATCGAATGGACGCACAGGTGCCGCAAGGTGAATTTTCTCGGGAATTGGGTGAAGAGGTCTTATTACGAGTATGTCTATTCAGAGGATGATGAGCGGAATTGCCTGTCCAGAAAACGGAAGAGCTATGACCCGGTGGTCTTCAAGTGCTATAAGTCGTATGCCGCAAAGGACATAAAGGAAAAGGGCATCGGGAAGGCAACGAATATCCTGCGTCATCCGATCTTTTACGCTATTCCCTGCGTGTTTGCCATTATGGTCGTGATGCTTTTCAAGTCGGGCCTCGCGCATGGGGATATCTTCGGCTCCAAGAAGCACCAAAAAGATACGATGGCCGCTTTCAAGAAGGCGGCTAGTAGCGAGCCGGTGAGCCTGAACAAGACGCAAGAGGGTTACTGGTCGGGAGGGCGTTGGGTGGCGCTTCCCGCGAAAATCACAAAAGACGGTATGGTGCCGGTTGGTCAAGATGGCTCTGTGACGGCTGGGGCTTCCCCTGGGGCGTCAAAGGTGGCTGCGGCGACAGAAGTGTACCATGCGCCTGCAACGGTGTCCGTAGAGGGCGACAAGTGGACTTTCACAGATTACACGGGTCGGGTCGTGGGGTTTGTTCGTTGGGTGCCTGAGAGTAGCGGCGCTCCTCCGGCCTCCCGCGCGGAAGAATGAGCACGGGGGCCGGGGGGCGGCGCTGCGCCTGTGGAGCATGTTGGTAATATTGCTGTTCAGGTGAGCGCCGGATCGGAGAGCACGGAACCCGGAGAATCGGCACGTTTGGGAAGAAACTGGTAAGAATGGGGGTCGGTGTGAATGATGCTTTCTGGCAGGGGTTCGCCTCGGGCATGAGTGAGGTGGTTTTCCATAGAAGCAAGCGAGCGCCAACGGTTTCAAGCGAGCGGTCGCGGCCTGCGCCCGAAGGCCCGCGCGATGCTTCTTGTGGGAAACCTCCGAGGGGCGCGGCGGGGTGGTGGCCTGTGGGTTTATTAATTAACACATATCTCAACACTCTTATTTCCCTAGTTCATAATACTACTGTATGAACCATCGATTACCGCTAAAACTGAACGGTGACTGAGAGAAGGGCCTACGGGAGAACGGAAAGATTAAGGGTACCCCCCCCCCGCAACTTCCGCCCCCTACGGGGGCTGACAGCTTATCCTTTATCGCCGTCACCAGTTCAACCGTTGTGCACGGTTTAAAGACTACCGGTCCGAGGCTGTTAATGTCTATTCTACGGGACAGAGACTTTTCAACGTATCCCCCATAGAACATGACCGGGAAACTCGGCCGGATTTCTCTGAAACGCATGGCAAGGTCGAAACCCGTAAGATCAGGCAACATAGGCTCAATGATGGCAAGGTCGAATTCGTTAGGGTTTGCAGAAAAGACTTTCAATGCGTTCAGGCTATCCGTTTCGCAGTTCGCACGATAACCCAGAGAGTTGAGTATCTCAGTGGTCGCTGCACAGACGGGTTCGCTATTATCGACGACCAACACGCGAAGCGGCGGGTCAGAAGCCATTGTGCCCATCAAGTACCTTTCTTATCGTCTTTGCTATCTCCCTTTTCGTTAGGGGCTTCATTGCAAAGGCTTTGATGCCTGCCGCCTTTGCCTTGTCGGCATCGACCAGATAGCTGAAGCCTGTACACATGATGATAGGCATTTCTGATCTGAGAGCGAGAATTTGTTTGGCAAGTTCAATGCCCGTCATTTCGGGCATAGTCTGGTCGGTAATGACAAGATCGAACCGGGATGGGTCCAGCGTGAAGAGCGAAAGCGCCTCCTTGCCGTTCATCCGGGATGTTACCTCGTAGCCGAGTTCCGCGAGGATGTCCTCACCCATTTCCACGAGGGCTTCTTCATCATCGATGAAGAGGATGCGCTCGGAGCCGGTGGGGACCGCATCGTCACTGACCGCATCGGGTTGGAGTTCTCCTGGAACTTTCGGGAAATATACCGCGAAGATGGACCCTGCGCCGGGTTCACTCTCGACCGTAATATAGCCGTTGTGCTGTTTTACGATGCCTTGGATGACGGAAAGACCAAGACCTGTGCCTTCACCCAACTTTTTCGTGGTAAAGAAGGGGTCAAACATCTTGTCAATGATGTCAGGCGATATGCCGGTGCCCGTATCGCGGACAGTCAACTTAACATAGAGACCGGGCTTGACCCCGTCGGGGTCGCCATTTGACGGGGAAACGCTATGGTCGCTCAGTTGGATGTCGAGGGTTCCGCCCTTCTCCCGCATGGCATAGACGGCGTTGGTGGAGAGGTTCAGTATGACCTGCTGTATCTGTGTAGGGTCTGCGAGGATCAACTCAGAATCAGTCAGGGCGTTGACCTTGACGCTGATCGTCGTCGGTGTGGTCGCCCGAATGAGCTTGACGGTCTCTTTGACGATATCGCTCAAACGCAAGGGTTTCTTTTCCTGAACGGCCTTTCTGCTGTAGGTGAGCATCTGGCGCACCAGATCGCGGCCGCGCAAGGAAGACTCCATAACTCTCTTCAGGTGATGTGCCTCCCGGCTCTCTTGAGGGACGTGATCTGCTACAAGTTCCGTGAAACCGATGATGGCGGCTAAGATATTGTTGAAATCGTGGGCGACACCTCCTGTGAGCGTGCCGAGGGCCTCCATTTTTTGCGCCTGGCGAAGTTGCAGCTCCAGACAGTGCTCTTTCTCCTCTATACGGTTCCGTTCAAGGATATCGGCAGCCTGCCGGGCAAGGATGTCAAGAATGCGGAACTCACGCTCGTTGAAAGGGTGAATCTTGTCGAAGTGTGTGGAGATCATGCCGACGAGTTGGCCCACTCGCGTGATCAGCGGGGTTGATTGAACCGCGTGTACTCCCTCTTGCAGGAGCACATTCAAGGCGGCCTCGCTGAAGATGCTGCTTTTCGAAACATCCTCTACGATTACCCGCTGCTTCCGCTTCATCGCCGTACCGCACGCGGCTTCTCCTTCACCTACAGAGTCGAAAAACTCCACAAATCTGGTGCTAAAGCCTTTCCGCGCGATAATCTTCAGCTTTCCCGAGAAAGGGTCTTGAATCTGCATGCTCCCTTTGTCGGCCCTGGTAATCGCAATCGCTGCCTCGACTATCTCCTGGAAAAGCGGCTGAGTATCCCCGCCCGCGAGATACTTCGTACTCACTTCGTGGAGAATGTGCAGGTCCTCGATCTCCGCGCCAAGGAGTCGGGTATGCTGCTCACGTTCGGTTTTCTGCTCCCGCGCTATCCATGTGCGTTCGGTAATATCGGTCAAGATGGAATTGAGGGCAAGCTGTCCGTTGAGTTGTATGGGGACACTCTCCAACTGGGCATCAAAAAAGGTCCCGTTTTTTCTCTTCAGTACGAGTTGGCAGGCCTTTGGTGTGGTTGCTTCCAATGCTTTCTGTCTGTGGACATAGAAGAGGTCTTCGGAGTCGGGATGGATGAAGAGGGCGAAAGGTTTCTTGAGAAGGTGGCTTCTTTCGATGCCGAGGAGGCTGCATGCCGTAAGGTTTGCCCTGGTGACGAGACCCTTCCCGTCGAAGGTGAGGTAGCCGACCGGGGCGAAATCGTAAAGGTCTGCATATTCGCTGCGTGAGTCTTCCAGTTGCTCCTGGGATTTGCGGAGTTCTTCGTTCTGCATCTCAAGCTCGATCTGATAGACGGAAAGCTCATGAACGAGCTTGTGCAGGTCCAACTCGGGCATAAGGGCCAGTTTCTCGGGTGCTTCGGAAAGCAACTGCTCAGCCTTCCGACGAAGAGAGCGAACGGATTCCGGATCATCAGGCATTAATGTTACCCCCCCCCCCCGATTTTACGGCAAGGGGGGTGCTAGGTCAGTTATTCTTGAAGCACCACGGAAACGCAAAGACAATAACGCTTAATATTAATGACGGAATGAACGGATGAAGTCAAGGGGGGTACGAGGTTGTACTGATAATGTTTCGATCACAAGGGTGAGCCGGAGGGTCAAGAATCGGCTCCGGGGTCATTCTCGACGTGAAAAATGCTTTGCAATACTAGGGGTTTTTGTGGAAATAGACGAGCAAGGCAATGGCGGCAAGAATAAACATGGCTCCTACGACGGAGATTGCCCACATAGTAATCAGTCCTCCTTGTCGGGCGCTATCGTTTTGACCCCGAGTAAAAAGAGAGTCAGAGCCGCGCCGCTTCCTACGATAACCGAAAGCCACTGTACGTTCTCTTTCGTGAAGATGGCTCCGACTATCACCAGAGTGGCTAAGTACTTCGAAAGGTCGAGAATAACCTTACCAGCTTCCTTGCGTCGGTCTCTATTCGCCACGCCTACAGTATAAAACTGTAAGCCTTGGTTGTCAAAAGGATATGCACGAAGCTACTCAGGCATGCCGTTCGATTCTGGCAGGGTATATACAAAATTCGTGTCCATTTGTCGTGTGATAGCGCTGATTTTGAAAGATTATGCGTGGAGTGAAAAAAAGAGTTGACATCGAACATAGAACATATGTACTATATGGAAGAAATGTGCGGAAGGGTAGGTAGAACAGGAGAATAGGACACAAAGTGGCATCACTGTTCGGACAAATCATAGTATGGTGTCCAGAGTGTGGCGAGGAAGCTGAACAAACAGCATAGGTAAAGGGAACATATGTACTATTTAACCGTGGAAGAGAGCTTGAGAAAATGCAGGCCGGAGAGGGTCCGGCACAGCGATGTTGCCCACGGACGCATTGACAGACCTGAATATTCTTCGTATCCTTGTCGAAAAACGGCAGGGGGTGAAGATGGCGGGTCACATACGGGCAAAGGGCAAATGTCCAATATGCGGAAAGGCGTTTGAGGAGATTCAGAAATTGGGTTACATATGTCTGGAACACAAGACCGTGCCGAAACGCTTTTACATTGATTTACCTTGGCAGGGGCAAAGGATCAGGGTCTTTACCGACAAGACCGGGCAGGTTCTTGACTCATACGATAGGGCGGACAAGTTAAGCGACCGCATCGGAGAGGAGCTTGTGGAGCACACTTTCGACCCTTCCCACTATGTAACGGCCGAAGCGTCGAAGTTTTATGCAGAGAATCTTCTCGTCCGGTTCGAGAAAGACAAGATAGGCAGCATTGCGCCGAGCTACCAAAAAGACTACCGGCGAATGGTGCGGATAGCGAGGGAGTTTTTCAAGAAGCAGGATGTTAGGGAGATTCGGAAGTTGAATATCATCGACTTTCAAAAAGACTGCCAGGAAAAATTCTCCTGGAAGGAAAAGACCCTCAAAAACAACCTGGATGTGTTCAAGGTCTTCATGAATTATCTTAAGAATGACCTGGAGATAATCGTCAAGGTGCCTAAATTCCCGGAAATCGATGTCCCTATCCCGTCGATCAGGTGGATTCGGTCAGAGGATCAGGTAAAACTTTACGAGGTAGTGCCGGAAGGGGACAGGCCCATTATCGGCTTTCTTATGTTGCACGGGTGCCGTCCTGGGGAGGCACGCGCGATCAGGTGCAAGGACGTGTCCTTGGATACGCAGTCGATAACGTGTCATGCGACGTTCTCAAAAAATGTCTACCGGGAGAGACGTAAAGGAAGGAAGTCAAAGCCTTACATCATAGTTATTCATCCTGAAATGTGGGCTTTGATCGAGGATAGGGTAACGACCGCACACCCGGAAGCGTTTCTTTTCGCAAATCCGAGGACGGGTACGTTCTACAGCATGCAGGCAATTCAGGGGCTATGGGATAACGTTCGTGCGGCGGCAAACATCACCGGGTTACGGCTTTATGATGCATCGCGGCATAGTTTCGCGTCGCAGCTTGCGAATCAGAATGTACCGACTCATAAAATAAGTTGGCTCCTGGGTCACAGTACGACGAAAATGTCCGAGAAGTACACTCACCGTGATCTTGAAAGTCTCCGGACGGATGTGTCCAAGATGTCACTGAAGAAGGGACAGACTGTCACCAGACTGTCACCAAGGGATAAAGGCGATGGGAAAAGCCTTTAATAGTCAGGGTTTTATGGTGGAGATGGCGGGATTCGAACCCGCGACCCCCTCGTTGCGAACGAGGTGCTCTCCCACTGAGCTACACCCCCAATCCTAATATCCTATTTCATAAATTCGTTCAGGTCAAGCGATCTCATAAAGGCGCCAAGCTCCTCCCTTACTTCCGGATGCCGTAGGCCGAGGTAAAGGTTTGCTTTTAAGAACCCCACCTTGTTCCCCGCGTCAAAGCGGATCCCCTCGTATTGCAGACCAAGAAACTGCGTGGTGCCGAGGAGGCGTCTTATGGCGTCCGTGAGCTGTATCTCTCCCCCGATCCCTGCCTGTGTTTCACCAAGGACAGCGAAGATCTCGGGCGGCAGCACGTACCGGCCGATTATGGCAAGGTCGCTCGGGGCATCCCCGATGGCGGGCTTTTCTACCATGTCCTTTATTTCATAGAGCCTCTCCCTTATCGGTTCAGGTTTTATAATGCCGTACTGGGATACATGCTCCTTCGGCACGGCCTGCACGGCTATCACAGGCTTCCTGTATTCACGAAAGACCTCAAGGAGTTGCCCGATGCAGGGTCTCTCCGCGATGATGAGATCGTCAGGCAGAAGCACAGCGAAGGGCTCATTATTGATGAGGCTTCGCGCACACAGGACGGCGTGGCCGAGGCCCATCGGATACGACTGCCTCACTGCTACGATGCGGACCATGCTTGACAGCTTTTTCATCATATCGAGGAGATCGTCTTTTTTCTGTTTCTCGAGGAAGATCTCCAGCTCGGTGAAGCTGTCAAAGTGATCTTCTATCGAGCCCTTTTCCCTGCCGGTAATGAGGATGACCTCTTCTATGCCGGATGCGACTATCTCCTCTACGATGAACTGTATGAGAGGTTTGTCGACGACGGGAAGCAACTCTTTAGGCACAGCCTTTGTTGCCGGCAGCATCCTCGTGCCAAACCCCCCCGCCGGGATTATGGCCTTTCTCACCTTGTGCACGTTATACCCCCAGGATGTTCTTGATGGTATCTTTTAGCTCCCTCATATCCGCTGATTTTACCACGTATGCATCCGAAACCCAGCTCGAGAAATCCTGCTTGAACTCTCCGTAGGCAGAGCAAAGGATCACGTGTTGTTCCTTGTTCAGCTTCTTGATCTCGTTGAGTGTCTGGATGCCGTCCATGCCCGGCATCTTTATATCGAGCACCACGAGGTCGAATTGGCCGGTTTTGAGCATTTCCAACGCCTCAAAGCCGTTTGAGGCAAGGCCTACGGAATACCCCTCCTCCTCGAGCTCTTCTTTGAAGAGAAGTCTTATATGCTCTTCATCGTCCACCAGCAGGATCTTTATTTGTTCCATGACCTCTCACCCCTCCTTGGTTGTGCTGCTTTGGGAGGGGAGATAGACGACAAAAATGGCCCCCTCTCCAGGTTTATTCTTCACTTCAATATCGCCTCCGTGATGAATGACGATCTTGTTGGAAATGGCGAGACCCAGTCCTATTCCCTTTTCTTTGGTCGTGAAGAAAGGATTAAAGATATTCTCCAAAAGAGCCGGGCTTATGCCCCCACCGCTATCTTTAATCGATATGGCAAGGAATGGTTTTTCTTCAGAGGTCGTTTGCTCCGTGCCAATCGTGATGGTCCCTTTCCCGCGCATGGCCTCAAAGGAGTTCATAAGGATGTTGATAAAGACCTGTTTCATCTGCTGTACGTCGCATAGCGCGAACGGGAGATGTGGGTCGTATTGCTTTACGATTTTGATGTGGGCCCAGCTTTTGTCCGAGGCGAGGAGATAAAGGAGCTCATCCAAAAGGTTATTGATGTCGCAAAGCTCAAAAAGGAGCGGCGATTCTTTAACGTAGTTGAGTATCTCATTAAGGATCGATTCGAGCCTGGCGACTTCTTTTGTGATAATGTCCACATACCTGCCTTCGTTTTCGTCAAGACGGGCGGTCTTCGCGAGCCTTTTCGTGAAACCGCCGATAACCACAAGGGGGTTCTTTATCTCATGGGCGATGTTTGCCGTCATCTCGCCAAGACTGCGCATCTTTTCATTCTCGATTAGCCGCCTCTGTGCATCGCCCAGCTCGCGCAGGGCATCTCGCAGCTTGATGTTGAGAAGCACATTTTCAAGACCGCTGGAGATGTAATTCGCTATCATGTTGAGGAGATACCTATCTTCCTGGTCATCGGGGATATCCTTCTGCCCCTGTTTAAGACAAAGGGTGATCGTTCCGAGTATGCGGTCTTTTGCCACTATGGGCACGGCAAAGAGAAAAAGAGGCGGCGTGCTGCTTCCTTCCTCGATTCGGGCGTCTGTGCCGAAGACCGGCCGGCCCAGCCGCAACGCTTCGTTTTCGAGATCAAGGACCTGTCCCTCCATGGAGGATGCTATCGTCCCGGAGGTGAACCGTTGCCCGTTGAATTTTATGAAGGCCAGATCGAGCTTGATCGTGGTGAACCAGGCGTTGAGGGTTTTGGCGGTGATAAGCGCGATATTTTCAAGGATTACATGGGGCTCCATGGTCGAGGTAAGGATGCGGCCGAGTTCCGAGAGGGTGGCGAGTTCGGTGATCCGCTTCTTTGAGGAGAGGAGGAGGTCATAGGTGCGGAGGATACCGCCAAGTTCCCGCGAAAGGATGGACAGGACGACCTTTTCCTCGGCACTGATGCTCTCTCTCGATGAGGAGCCGGCAAGAAGCACGCCGTAAAGGAAGCTATCGTCGGCAAGGGGGAGAAAACCGAACACCCTGTACCGGGGAAGAACATCGTCTAGCTGGGAATAGAAAAGGCAACCCAGACGGGGCGGCACATCCTCGAACGTGAAGAACAGGGGCGACCTCTTTTGTGCTACCGTACCTACCACGCCCTCTCCTATGTGGCAGCGGTAATCATTGAGAAGATCGAAGAGCTGGCTACTCCTGTTCATGAACCTGCAGGAAAGCCGCCTGTCCTTATCGAGCGTATACATAAGCACTTCTTCAAACTGGAGGTCACCGGAAACAATATTCAGGATCGCGTTAATGCGGGACGCTATTTCGAGATTCGAGTGAGATATCTCAATAATCTTACCAAGAATGCTAGCGAAATTCATGGTGTTTTATGGCTTTTTCGTAAAGTGCCCTATATTCTTCCGCGGATTTCTCCCACGAAAAGTCCTGTTTCATGCATCTGCGCACCAGGGGCATCCAATCCTCGGGGCTGCGGTAGACGGCGAGGGCGCGTTCCACGGCCCCCAGGACGGCGCCAACCGTGTAGCCGTCAAACTTGAAACCCGTCCTTGTTTGGGGATCAGCGGGTTCGTCCTTTATTGTGTCGTCGAGCCCTCCCACAGCCCGTACGATGGGGACCGTGCCATATTTCAGGCTATAAAGCTGGTTGAGCCCGCACGGTTCATAACGGGAGGGCATGAGAAACATATCGGAGCCGGCTTCGATAAGATGGGCGAGGGCGTTATCGTATGCAATCTTCAGGGAGAAAGATTGAGGGTATTTTTGCGCAAGCTCGGAGAAAAGTTCATGGTACTTGCGCTCGCCTGTTCCAAGAAGGATATACTGAACACCGAAGGAGAGCATCCGTTCGAGCCCTTCGGAAACAAGGTCGAACCCCTTCTGGTCGGCGAGACGGGAGATACTCGATATGACAGGTCTGTCCCGGTCGACGGGCAACCCGAACGCCTTTTGCAGGGCCGCCTTGCAGACAGCCTTGCCGGAAAGGTGTTCGGCGCTGTAGTCCGCGGGTATGTGGGTGTCTGTTTCAGGGCTCCACTCATCGTAATCGATCCCGTTGACGATGCCGTAGAGGACTTCTCTTCTTGTCCGCAGTATCCCCTCAAGCCCCGATCCGAATTCAGCGGTCTGAATCTCCTCGCTGTATCTCTTGCTTACGGTATTGATAATATCCGAAAAGACTATGCCGCCCTTCAGGAAATTGATCTTCCCATAAAATTCCAGGAAGTTCGGCGTGAAGTATTCCCAGCCTATATTGAGGAGGTGCCAGTCCAGGTGCCAGAAAAGCCCCTGATAGCCGAGATTGTGAATAGTAAGAAGGGTGGCGATCCTCGCCAGGAGCGGGTCCTGCCGGTAGGCGGTGTGAAGAAATACAGGAATGAGTGCACTTTGCCAGTCATTGCAGTGAATGACGTCGGGCACGAAATCCGTCGCTTTTATTGCCTCCAGGATTCCCCTCGAAAAAAAGACGAAACGCTCGGCATTGTCTATAAAATCACCATCCTGAGTGCTGTAGAGATCGTCCCGGTAATAGTACTCGTCCTTGTCCACAAGATAGACTGTGACGCCGTTGGAATGGCTCTCGACGATCTCGCCCTCTACCAGCCTTTGAGAGATAGGGACCGAGATTCGATAACCAGGATAGGTGATCGGAAACCCCTTCTCCTCGATGCCTTTATACTTGGGCAGTATCACCCGCACTTCGACGCCCAGCCTCGAAAGCGCCTTGGGAAGCGCCCCCGCCACGTCGGCGAGTCCGCCTGTTTTTGCAAAAGGAACTGCTTCGGAAGACACGAAAAGAATTTTCATATCTTTCTCCTAAACATCGGCTTCCTGAAGGTATATCGTCGCTTCTTCCGGCGGCGTGGGGTTGATATAAAAGCCTGTCCCCCATTCGAAGCCGGCCATCTTAGTGAGCCTCGGTATAATTTCGATATGCCAGTGGTAATAGGGGGATTCGACCAGCTCAATGGGCGTCGTATGGATCATATAGTTGTAGGGCGGGCAGTTGAGCACTTTTTCGTGTTTCTTCAGAATCACGGAAAGGGCGTCGGCAATGGCGAAGTAGTTGTCATGGGTCTTCGAATAGAGGAAAGACTCCTCGTGCACCTTGGGGAGTATCCAGGTTTCGAAGGGGAAACGGGAAGCAAAGGGAGAAATGGCGATGAAATGGTCATTTTCATAAATGATCCTTTCTTTCTCCTCGGATTCCTGCGCGATAATATCGCAGAACACGCACCTGTCCCGGTACCTGTAATAATTGAGCGACCCGCCGATCTCTTCTGAAAGCCGTTTCGGAATGATGGGGAGGGCAATGAGCTGCGAGTGAGAATGGGCAAGAGAGGCGCCCGCCATGGACCCCTGGTTCTTGAAAATCATGATGAACTTGAACCGCTTGTCTCTCAGGAGGTCAAGGGTTCTCTCCCGGTAAGCGAGAAACAGATTCTGAACGGACGGCACGTCCATGCCCGTCAGGGTCTGGCTGTGTATGGGCGTTTCAACGATCACCTCATGGGCGCCTACCCCGTTCATCTTGTCGTAAAGGCCGACCCCATGCTTGTTGAGATCGCCTTCGATCCTTAGTGCGGGAAATTTGTTCGGCACGACCCTCAGGATCCAATTCGGGCTGTTGGGCGGTGAGGAGACAGAGGCGGGACGGATAGCAAAAACTTCGGGAGGGGTCATCGCTTCATTTCCCGGGCAAAGTGGGCAAATCGTCCCCGGCTTTGGCGCCTCCGCTGCTTCCGCGAGGAAAACCGGTCTCTTGCCGCGCTCCGACGAGATGATGACCCATCTGTCGATGATGGGGTCTTTTCTTAATTCCGGCATCTATCGCTCCACTCCGGTGGTTTCTTTGACATGGCTGAAACTGCGTGGTAATACTACATAGAATATGATACCGCTGAAGGACAATGTCCCGACCCGCACATTTCCCATTATAACAATAACGATAGTGCTTGTAAATACATTAGTCTTCCTCTGGTCTGCCACCCTTGCCGATGGTTTGGGGCAACGCCTCGTGCACACATATGCGCTGATACCAAAGGAGCTCCTCGTCGCGGCCACCATCAGGCCGGACCTGCTGCCGTATAATATTCTGACCATATTCACTTCCATGTTCCTCCACGGCGGAATTCTCCACATCGGGGGAAACATGCTTGTATCTCTGGATTTTCGGCAACAATGTGGAGGATGCTGCGGGCCACTTCAGGTTCATCCTGTTTTATCTGCTCTCCGGTGTAGCGGCTGCGCTGGTGCAGTGCTCCTTTGATCCAGGGTCCGCAACTCCCATGATCGGGGCGAGCGGGGCCGTATCGGGAATCCTCGGGGCCTATTTACTCCTCTATCCGTGGGCGAAAGTGAAAACGCTCATATTCATATTCATTTTCATCACCACCGTAGACATACCCGCCATGTTGCTCCTGAGCTTATGGTTTTTAGTCCAGATCGTCTTTTCCCACGGCCAGGGCGTTGCCTGGTTCGCCCATATAGGCGGCTTTCTGTTCGGACTGACCACGATAAAGCTATTCACCAGGGGCATGCGGCCGAGCCCGAAGCCCGCATGGTGAGAAGCTTCACGTGAAACACCCGGCCGGACAACCACTATGAAAACACCTTTGCAGGTCCTTCTCATAAACCCTTATATCTATGATGTGTCGGCTTACAGTTTCTGGTCGGCCCCTCTGGGATTGCTCCAGATCGGCGGTATCCTCAGGGAAAACGGCATGCAGGTCAGCCTTCTCGACTGCCTGAAGGAAGAGGACGCCAGGCGCAAAGATGACGGCAGGGCCCCCTTCGTGAAGGAGAGGGTTGAAACTCCCCTGCCGCTCCGCACCGCCGGAAAGAGGTTCAAGCGATACGGGCTGTCGCCCGAGGAGGTAGAGCGCCGGCTCTCGGGGATTTCGCCTCCGGACCTTGTGCTCGTGACCTGCATCATGACGTACTGGTATCAGGGGGCTGAGGAGATTGTGCGCCTGGTGCGACGGCTCTTTCCACTGACCAAAATCGTGGTGGGAGGCATTTATGTCTCACTCTGCGAAGACCACGCACGACTTCACCTGGGGGAGGCGGATTTGGTCGTGAGAAACGGCGACATGGGTCGGTTCTACGCATTTCTGGAAGAGACATTCTCATGCCAGATAGCGTTCGCGCCTCAGCAGACGGATCTCGACGCATTTCCCTTTCCCGCGTTCGATCTGTACGATCGCCGCTACTTTGTGCCGCTTTTGACGTCCCTCGGGTGCGTCTACAAGTGTACCTATTGCGCCACCCCGTACCTTTATCCGCGTCATGTGCGAAAGGAACCGGCGGGTGTGCTCCGCGAGATTTCGCACTGGTGCACGCGCGGGATTTCCCGATTTGCCCTTTACGATGACAACTTCCTTTTCAGGGCACGGGAGTTTGCGAAGCCCCTTCTGGCCGGCATCAGCCGCCTTCCCTTCGACGTCTCCCTCTATAACCAGAATGCCCTCAACGCCTCGCTCATTGACGAAGAGATAGCGCCCCTCCTTGCGTCTGCCCATTTCCGGGAGGTGCGGTTGGGGCTGGAGACTATCGACGCTTCTACGCAAAAAGCAACGGGCGGCAAGGTCACCACGCGCGCCTTCGAGACAGCCGTAGACCTTCTCTCCCGGGCGGGATTTCCCAGGCGCGCCATCCGGGCCTATGTGCTGGCCGGCCTTCCCCTGCAGCGGCATGAAGACGTGCGGAGAACAATCGATTATGCCTCGGACCTCGGCATCAGCGTGACCCTCAACGCGTATACGCCGATCCCCCATACCGAGATGTTCGAAAAGTATCAAACCCTAGCCCGCTACCCCATCGCCGATGAGCCCCTTTTCCAGAACAACGCCCTTTTCCCCTTCGCCTGGGAAGGCTTTACAGAGGAGCACCTGAACGAGCTGAAGCTCTACGTGAGGGAGAGGAACGCGCACGCCGGCCACTAGAGTTTTTTGCAAAAATAATTACCATTTCAGCCTTTCGTGATCGTTGCTGCTGCGGCGAACCACGGGGACGCTGCTTCCCGTGAAGGACGAGATTGCCCTTGATGTCGATGCAACCGATCACCCATAAGTCATCCCTTGCCGGAGGCATCGTTCTTGTGGCATGATTGTGTGAGGGCACGCGCAGGTCGATGCCTCCTCCACTGCGTCTCGAAAGGAGCGTGTTCGATGGATCGTGTTTTGTCGGTGACAAACCATAAGGGTGGCGTTGGGAAGACCACAACAGCCGTGAACATAGCCCACATCTTTGCCGAAGCAGGGAAGGAAGTGCTCCTCATCGATCTCGACCCGCAAGGCAGCGCCACGGTGCACCTCGGGATACGGGACAACGGAAGCGGGCTTCTCTATGCCATGCAGAACGCCATGGCCTTGCCCGTCATATCGACCGGGGTAGAGAGGCTGACCCTCGTGCCCTCGGGTCCGGTCTTTGCCGAGGCAAGGCAGCGGTTCAGCGGCGTCCTCGCAACCGAGCTCCTGTCCCGGTGCTTTTCGAGGACTGAAGGGCCGTGGGACCTCGCCATCGTCGACTGCCCGCCCAGCTTGGACATGCTCACGTTGAACGCACTGCGGGTGAGCCGCCATGTGGTCATCCCGGTTGAGGCCAACCGTCTGGCCTTCGGGAGCCTGCGACAGACGGTCGAGACCATCGAGTCTGCGCGCAAGGATAACCGCGCCCTCGACCTGCTCGCCATCATCGTCTGCCGCTCCCATCCCAGGCACCGTATACACAGAGAGGTAATGAGCGAGATCGAGAAGGCCTTTCCGGGTAAGGTGGCTCCCGTTGTCCGGGAGAACGTCGCGCTGGCGGAAGCGCCCGGTTTTGGTCTGCCGGTAGCACTGCATGCGCCTGATTCGTCGGGTGCAGCCGACTACCGGGCGGTTGCGCGATGGCTATGGACACGACTCTTTTCCGCTCAAAACAGGTAGGAAGCAGGCCGGTCCCCGACGACAGGAAAGCCAAGAAAAGAGAGTAGCTTATAGCTTATGGGCCCCTTTACTCTACCCGCACTCATGCTTGTGTTTTCCCTCGATCGGTGATACATACTATGTAGTAAATATGCCGCGCACAATGCCTTTTTTGGAGAACAACAAGCTCAATAAGGACGGGTGGCGGTGAGATTTACTGAGGAGATAGCATGCCCATTTATGAATACCGATGCAGAAAATGCAAGGAAACGTTCGAAGTGATCCAGAAGATTAACGAGGATAATAAAGGTCTTCGGTGCCCGAATTGTGAGACCGATGAACCGGAGCGCCTTCTTTCCGCTTTTTGTTCGGGCGGCCAGAAAAGCACGGCCGCAAGAGGAGCGGCGGCCCACTCCGCGCCGGGCCATAGCTGAAGCACCTGCTAGGGAGTCGTGGACTCCCCCTAAAATCTGCTCATCAGGGCGCGACGCACTGTTTTTTGGCTCGATCCCGTGGACAGCTACTGCGAGGACTTCTGGTCGACCTATCTCTTCACGCAGAGGCCCTAGTTCGCCCTATTCTTTCCTTTATACCAACGAGATGATTGGCAATCTGAAAGAGGTTATATTCGGTTATGTCCTGCCTATCAGGATCGGCCGGAAATTCCTGCCACATGACCGGTAGGCTCATCTCTGTTGCGGATCGATTTTTTTTGACTTTATCCGGAAGGGGCAATCTGCTATAATTTTAGCATACTTACCAGCAACAGGTCCCCGGCCATGAAAATCGGGAAGACAAAAAGCATCAATCCCCGCGCAAAAAAGCAGAAACGCGTTCTGAAAGCAACCGGAAAGCATCCTGACGGCAGGGCAGGGCGCTTAAGGAGAGGACATGAAGCATAAGTTTTCTGACCTTATCGATGTTGCCGGGGTCCAGAGGCTTACCGACCTCTTCTATAAAGCGACCGGTATTCCCTCGGCCATAGTCGGTTTTGACGGCACCGCCATTACAGGTTCGGGTTGGCAGGAGATATGTACCAATTTCCACCGCGTGAACCCCGAGACAAGACAGCGGTGCACCGAGAGCGATACCATCATCGCCAATCAGCTTGAGGCCGGACAAAGGTACACGGTCTATAAGTGCAAGAACGGGCTCGTAGATGCGGCAGCTCCCATAATCGTCGAGGGTGATCACGTTGCAAATTTTGTCACGGGGCAATTTCTCTTCGAGCCGCCGGACCTCACGTTCTTCTGGGAACAGGCCCTGCGGTTCGGTTTCGATGAGGAAGCCTATATACGGGCGGCAGTGGCGATTCCCGTAATCAGTGAAACGAAGCTCCAACGATTTCTCGATTATTTTTCCGAATTTGCCGAAATGCTCGCAAACCTGGGCCTCACGCGGCTCAAACAGATGCAGGCGCAAGAGACTATCCGTAGAAGTGAAGCCCTTCTCGAGGCGGTGATAGAGGGGACCACGGATGCTATCTATGTGAAAGATCAGGACGGCCGATATCTCCTCTTCAATACTGCGGCAGGACGGGCAACGGCCAAGGAACCGCATGAGGTTCTCGGCAAGGACGACACCTTCCTGTTTCCCCCTGGCGAAGCAACGGCGGTGATGGACCGGGACCGGGCGGTGATGGACGCCGGCAGTACGCGGACCTATGAAGAGGTCGTGACAACGGCATCGGGAGAAACGACAATATATCTCGCCACCAAAGGCCCGCTCTTCGATGCCGAGGGCCGCCTCGTGGGTCTGTTCGGTATTTCCCGGGATATTACCGGGCGCAAGCGGGTCGAGGAGGAACTCAAGGCCACCAAAAACTACCTGAGGACAGTCTTCAATAATGTGTATGACGCGATCTTTATCCATGATCTTAATGGAAAGGTCTTAGACGTAAATGACAAAATGCTCGAAATGTATGGGGTCAGTCGCGAAGAGGCGATTGAGTTGAGTATTGTTCGCGACTACTCAGCCCCCAATTGCCCTGAGGACCAGCTCTCTTCTGCCTGGAGGAAGGTAATCTCCGGTGAGAACCAGTTCTTCGAGTGGAAGGCTAAACGGCCAAAGGATGGCTCAGTATTCGATGTGGAAGTCTTCCTGACCATGTTATCGCTCCCCGACGGGGATTATATCCTGGCAAACGTCCGGGATATCACCGAGCGCAAGCGGGTCGAGGAGGTCTTGAGGTTCACGCGGTTCGCCATCGATAAAACAATAGATCAGGCCTTCTGGATGACAGAAGATGCACATTTTGTCTATGTCAACGAAGCTGCCTGTCGCACACTGGGGTACCCGTGCGAGGAGCTTCTGAAGATGTCGGTACCGGATATCGGCCCGACCTTTCCCCCTGAGGTATTTGCCCGGCATTGGCGCGATCTGCGGGAGAATGGATCAGCCACCTTCGAGTCTTTCCATCGTACAAAGGACGGCCGCGTGTACCCTGTGGAGATTCGCGCCAACTATGTGGTTTTTGACGGTAAGGAATACAACTGTGCCTTTGCGACGGATATCACCGCCCGTAAGCAAGCCGAAGAGGCCCTGCAGGAGGCCCATGACAAACTTGAACTCAGGGTCCGTCAGAGAACCGCCGAGCTGCGGGAGGCATACGAGCAACTGGAAGAGGAAATGGCCGAACGAAAACAGGTCGAAGAGCAACTCCGGCAGGCCCAAAAGATGGAGGCTATCGGCACCCTCGCAGGCGGGATAGCCCACGATTTCAACAACATGCTTGCGGTGATCATGGGCAATGCGGAATTGGCCTACGAGGATGTCGAAGACAACGCCGGACCCAGGCGAAATATTGAACAGATACTGAGGGCGTCCAAGCGTGCAAGGGACCTGATCAAGCAGATCCTTACATTTAGCAGAAAAACCGAGCGAGGAAAGAACCCGTTGAGGTTGAAATCCCTCGTCGAGGAAACGATGAAGCTGCTCCGCGGTTCCCTACCGACCACCATCCGCATGGAGCTCGACGTTCTGACGGAATCGGATACCATCCTCGGCGACTCAGCCCAGATCCAGCAAGTCCTGATGAACCTTGCCACGAACGCAGCCTTTGCCATGCGTGAAAAGGGCGGCATCCTCTCCATCAGTCTCTCGCATGTCATTCTGGGACAAGGCACCCCGATGCCGGATCCCGATGTGTCTTCAGGACCCTATGTGAAACTGACTGTCAGCGATACAGGGACCGGCATGAGAGAAGATGTCCTGAAGCGGGTTTTCGAGCCGTTCTTCACGACCAAGGAGGTCGGCCAGGGGACCGGCATGGGTCTGCCTGTAGCATATGGAATCGTAAAGAGCCATGACGGAGCCATCACGGCAGAGAGCATACCCGGCAAAGGCTCCACATTCACCGTTTTTCTGCCTCATGCTTCTGTGAGTGCACGCGATGAGAAGGAAGAAGGGGAAGATGTTCTTCACGGGACGGGACGGATACTCCTGGTAGACGACGAACCTCTCGTTGCCGAAACCGCTTCCGGGACACTAGAGCGCCTCGGCTATGAGGTGACTACGGCACTCGGCGGCCCTGAAGCCCTGGAAATATTCCTGAAGGAGCCCGGCCGCTTTGACCTCGTTATTACGGATCAGATTATGCCCGATCTTACCGGCACGGAGCTTGCCGCAAGGATGCTGGAGACGAGAAAAGACCTTCCTATCATCCTCTTCACCGGCTACAGCGAAATGGTGTCACCGGAAAATGCGAAGTCCGCAGACGTCAAAGAGTTCGTCATGAAGCCTATTGTAAAGAAGGAGCTTGCAGAGACGATACGGCGGGTGCTGCACGGCGGGGAATAGCTCTCGGCGCAGCTTATTTCTTTGCCCTGTATATCCGTCCCTCCAGCCTGCCGGCCATCTCTATCCCGGATTTCTCGTCTGCCGATCTGACCCCTTCCGCGAAGGCCGATTGTCAAAAACGCGAGGCAAAATCGCCCAGGAGCCCGAAAAGAGGGGCGGGCTATACAAGTACATGGCTCGCCCCCTCGAAAATCGATCCTGACGCAATTTTGGCGATCCATGTGTTGGGGTACTACCTCCTGCCTCCTCGCCCACGCCGGACACCGCCTGCCCGGTGCGTCAGCAATTAAGTTCACGTCGAACGCATGTCCCTTATGTCCGTCTTGCCCCGTACACTTTTCTCCTCGCTCCCGCAGATGTTTCGTCACTCTTGACTCCTGACTGATGACTCCTGACCTTTTCTCCTCGCTCCCGCAGATGTTTCACGTGAAACATCGATTCCCCACGTGCCGTGCGAAACCCCGAGGCCGACAATTATTGTCGGTGCCTCGCCGCACTATCGAGCCTCATCCTCGACCGAGCCGGTAGCAAATATGAGAATCGGTAACAATGGCCGTAATGGGGAGCATGAGCTATTCGTGAAACGGCAAGGGGAAGGCTATTTACTCCCCGGTTGATCAGGTTTATGTTCGATGTCGACAAAGGCCATCACATTGTGTTGCGTTGTCATAGAGAGGCGATCTGCCGCGAATTCGATAACTTCCAGTATTTTAACTTGACGGATCATAGTAATATGACTATACTAGTCACTATAGGGGGTCACCATGAAAAAAGTCGCTGTAGCGGACCTCAAGAGCCACTTGAGCCAATACCTATCCCAGGTAAAGGAGGGGGAGGAATTGCTCGTGACGTCGACCGGAAAAGCCATTGCCCGCATCGTACCGGTCAAACCTGGGGAGAAATCAATAGAAGAGCTTGAACGGCTTGGGATAATTCGGGCAGGTCATAAAGGGTTACCGAAGGATTTCTGGTCCCGGCCCCGTCCGGACGATCCACAGGATCTTGTAAGAAAAGCTCTTCTTGAAGAACGTGCCCAAAGCCGATGATCTTCTGGGACTCATCAGCGATCCTCCCCCTGTGCATCAATGAAACAATGACCTCCACCGTCAGAGATGCGGTTATCAGCGATCCCCATATGGTTGTGTGGTGGGGAACCCGTGTCGAGTGCATTTCGGCACTTGCACGGCGACTCCGGGAAGGAACGATAGGGGCGGCAGCGATGGAACAAGTGCGATTGTTGCTCGCGGAATTGGCTCGCCATTGGCACGAGGTCCTTCCGACCGAGACGTTGCGACAAAGAGCCGAACGTCTGATTATGGTTCATCCCTTGCGCGCTGCAGATTCCTTACAGCTTGCGGCGGCCCTGGCGTGGACGCAAGAAGAGCCCAACGGGGCACTAATGGCCTGTCTCGATCAGAATCTAAGGATTGCCGCGACAAAGGAAGGTTTTGCCGTCCTGCCCCGAGCACTTCAGCAGTAACCGTCATCCGGAGCAACCCCGATTGGTTGTGTCCCGGCGCACGTCCGCCCCCTGCCCTTTGCCGGCGTAGTTCCGACTTTCCGAGAAGAAGGGGGACACAGGCCGGCAATGACCTCCTGTAAAGCTAGAGTTTCCTCGACAGAACCGAGAGCAAATGTGAGAATCGCCACTGATTGCTGTAACGGGGAGCATGAGCTGTTCGTGATAGGACAGGGGAAAAGCTATTTACTCGCTTAAGAACGCCCTCTTCTGCTCTCCCACCCCGCCACCCATCCCTCATACGCCCCCGGCCATCTCCACCACCTCTCGTCAGCCGATCCGACCCCTCCTGACAAGGCCGGTTGTCGGGAAGGTGGGGCAAAATCCTCCAAGACCGCGAAAAGAGGGTCGGGCCATACAAGTACATTGCCCACCCCCTCAAAACTCGATCCTGACGCAATTTTTGCGATCCCTTATGTCCGTCATGCCTCGTACACTTTGTCCTCGGTCCCGCAGATGTTTCACGTGAAACATCGATTCCCCACCTGCCATGCGAGACCCCAAGGCCAATGATTATTAGCTGTTTCTGGTCTCACTATCGAGCCTCACCCTCGACAGTACCGTTGGCCCGACCGGGAGAAAAGGGGCGGCGGACGGTCACCCGGGACCCCTCGGGCAATGTCTTCCTGGAAAACCACATTTTCCTCGACCTAGCCGATAGCAAATGTTAGAATCGATAATGATTGCTGTAACGGGGAGTATGAGCTATTCATGAGAGGGCAAGGGGAGGGTTATTTGCTTGCTTAAGGACGTCCCCTTCTGCTCCCCCACAGAGCTTTCAAAATGGCGTTGTTCAAAACAAAAGACAGTGAGGCGAAGGCGGGAGTGATGGGTATAAACCACGCAGATAGTGAGACCTTACATGTCCGGCCTATTCACCCATTTCCTGCCCGCATGGCACCATCAATAGCCTGGGAAAACCTTATCAGTCTGGATAAAAAGCCGTCGAGGATCCTCGATCCTATGCTTGGCTCTGGAACTACCGCCGTCATAGCCAGATCGCTGGGTCATTTTGCTGTCGGTTTTGATTCTGATCCGCTTTCAGTGTTGATTGCGGCCATCTGGTGTGCTGACGTCAATAAGGAGACGCTTTTTAGAGAGGCGAAACTCGTTCTCGATCACGCGTCTCATATTGAAGAGAAGTTGAAAACGAGGCAAGCGTACCCAGCCAAATCCGATAAAGAGACACGCGCTTTTGTACGTTATTGGTTTGATAAAACAAGTCGGCGACAACTTGCTTCGTTATCTTCCGCCATTTCCTCCGTAAACAATTATTACTTGAGGTCATCGTTCTGGTGTGCTTTCTCTAGGATGATCATCACCAAGAAACTTGGGGTTTCTCTCGCTATGGACATATCTCACAGTCGCCCTCACAAAGTCTACACCACGGCCCCCCTTAAACCATTTGACGGATTCTTGCCATCAGTTCGATCAATGACAAGAGGACTGGTCTTTGCGACCAAAGGATGCGATTTTCCAAGTGCGCAGATTATGAGGGGCGATGCTCGGCGTATTCCTTTGAGTAATGGATGCATTGACCTCGTTATCACATCCCCGCCATATCTCAACGCCATCGACTATATGAGAGGTCACAAACTTTCTCTAATCTGGATGGGTTATCCAGTTAATTATCTGCGCGACGTTCGCTCAACTAATATCGGAGCCGAGCGAGCCCTCAAAATGCATAATCAAGAAGACTTCCTTGCAGAAACTCTTTCAGAGATGGGCGATATCCAGCATCTCTCAGACCGTACCAAGAGCATGTTCCTCCGATACATTTTTGACATGAATGCCGTGATTTCTGAAATCAGCAGAGTACTCGTGAAGAACGGTTTGGCAGTTATTGTCGTTGGAGATTCAACTATTAATGGTGTCTTTGTCAAAAACTCAAATGCCATAGTTGCACTGGCAAAAAAACACGGGCTTCAACTTACTTCGCTTCAAAAACGTGAACTTCCGGAGCATAGGCGGTATCTACCACCGCCCTCTCACGATAAAGCTGGACCTAACCTGAGAAACAGGATGCGAGAGGAAGTAATTGTTAATCTTGTACTCGAGTAACCGTGCGAATCGCAACATTGGGAACTGCTAAGTGCCGTCTATTGAGTGGTACCACAGTATTCACGAGAGGCTTCTTGCCTCTGATCCAACAGCTCCTGCTGAACTGGCTCAGAATGTCTTAGGTACGCTGATAAAAAGGCTTTCCCAGAAATACTTCTACTTAAATGATTCTGACCTCATCTTTGATGCAGTAACTGATGCTCTGATGAGCTATATCAAGAACCCGAACCAGTTTGATGCTTCGAAACGAGGTCTTCCCGGTTACCTTCACATGGCTGCTGAAGGCAACCTGAAAAACGCCCTTTCAAAAGCAAAACGTATTCAGGAAAAGGAAATCTTATCTGAAGATGTCGAACTTATGGTTACGGGCGGGAATACGTATAGAGAGCCCGCCTTAGAAGAAGTTCTTGAGCGTAGGGAAATGGCTGACGATTTGCATTCTTTGCTTTCTACCCTGTTTGCAGACCCAGTTGATTTGAGGATGGCAAATCTCATACTTCAAGGAGAAAGATCCACACAAAAATTCGCAGAGTTACTCGGAATGCAACGATTGCCCGTTCCCGAATGTAGGCGTGCAGTAAAGAGAGAAAAGGATCGGGTAAAAAAACGTATGGAACGGTATCTAAAAAGGCAAGCATGAAAGACAGAACAACTCTCTCACAAATAAGACAATTCGCAGCACGAGCCAGCGAGGACGATTTCTTCTTGGGTAGAGCCATGGCTGAGTTTAAGGCTTCGCACGGAATGAGTGATGCGCAGCTCGCTGCCCATCTCCATTGTGAAACGGACGCTTTGGTTGCGCTCGCCCTCTGTCGCATGCCTAATGCGCAGGGAGAGTATTTTCAGAGAGACATTCACCGTATGGCTGATTTCGCGAAATGCGATGCCGACAAGCTGATACGTCTATTAAGAGAGATAATCTCTTTAAGGGCCTTACGGCAAGCTTGCGTCACTGACGTCCCCGATTCCGGCCTTTTGGCCGCCGCTCGCGATTATTCGCAAAAAGATGAAGACGAACAGAGGCAGGCGAAATCACCAGATACCCAGGACCCGAAGAGTAGTTCATGATCGATAGGCGGATTGTCCTTATGGCGGAAAAGTTTTGGAGGCTTGCGGGAAAGACCGAGTCTTTCCCTAGATCACTTGAGATACCAATGGCCTGGGCCTTGCCTGTAGCAATCGTAAAGCTCCCCCATTTAGCTTTAGAAGAGATCGATCGGTGGCTCAAAGAGCATGGTGTTCTTATAGATTTACGAACACCTAACCGTGCGGTAAGGGCTTGCCTGGTTGTC
>CAVQYC010000007.1:0-177255 GCA_963717985.1 uncultured delta proteobacterium | reverse complement strand
AGAAGCATTGCTATCCCTTCATCATATCCAAAGCCTATCTGGTAGATGATGGCCGTAACGGTAAGCGCCGTCAGACCAAGCAATATCTTCGGGAAGATGCGGAACTTCGTTTTCCGGTCAAACCACATCCAGAGGCGGTTCCTTCTCTTCGCCATGTTCAGGCTGTAGCGGTCCGCATGAAGTATTTCGTCCGCTTTGCGCTTGTACGCATCGCTGAGGCGGTCTATCTTCCTGTCGAAGTCGGCGTTCAGTTTTTGGAACTCGTACTCGTTTGCCGGGTTCTTCATTATCTACCAGTGATATTGTCGCTCTCATCGGTTTCCATGTCGACTTTTTCGGGAGTCAGGACCGCTGCAACTTTTTTTGCCAACGCGTTTCCTCGACGTTAGGCTCCCAACCGCTCTGCTCCACAAATGTTCGAGAGGTCCTGGCGAGAGGAGATATTGATATATTACCGCCGGCTGCCTTGTAGGCGAACAATGAGGACCGCTCCGGAGGGCCGCTGACAATTCCAGAGGAATCATTTCACGCGTGTGGCGACGGCCCACAGCCCGACGCTTTCGCGGCCGAAGTAATATTTCGGTAAATCACCTGAAGGAGATCGCCGTGTCGCTTAAACTTCCCCGCCCTCACAGCCCATCGAGTAAGAACCTCAAGACGTCGTTTCAGCTTGTCATGGTTTCCCTCAGCTTTGTCATACTGATCGCCAGTCTGAGAGATAAGCGCATCAACTCAGATTCTTTATCCTCATTCACCAAGGAGGGACAAAAACGACAATGCACTGCGAGGATCGTCGACTTTACAGACTCGCCCGGAGGGCGCAGGGCATGACGCAGGCCACCGTCGCCACCGCCGCCGGCACTGCACGCAAGTGCATCAATCGGTTTGAACGAGGAACTGAGGCTCTTTCTCCCCGAACTTTCCATAAAATGGCATTGAGCCTCAACTTCAGCCCGGCTTTCCTACATGGGCTCGCCACGTGCCCTTTCAACTCGCACAAGCTCATTAAGATGGAGCTCCCGGATACCGGCTCTGGGATCGACTATGCCATGATCCACTTCCTGGCGGAGCACTGCAGGAGGCTTGAACTGGTTTTCCTCTGGGGGCGCTTCAGGAGCTGGACGCCATCCTCGGAAAACCACGTGTTTGCTATCGCCGCGAGGGACAACGAAGGCAACGTCTTCCTGCTCTAGCCGCCATGTCCCTGCTCATCAATGGACATGGAGCTAATTCGGATGTTGCGGGAGAAGAACGTCAGCCCCGTGAGGGCGATGGAAATGATGGAAATGGTACTGAAGGCTTTTGTGAGCACGATCGAGCACTCGAGAGGGGAGACAGCGTCATGCAGGCCGAACGACGGCTCAGAAACGTCGTCTGGTCAGACGGCGGGCCCTGGTTAATCTGATACCGTGAAACATGCGGAAGGTCCAGAGGTTGCGGCGTAATAGTGAAGTCTGGTCAGTGGAGGAAGGGACTGAACTCCTTCCTCGTTGCCCGACAGCATCATAAAAATTTTCAAGGTTACAAAAGGCATTAACGAAATCTGGAGTGCGGCGCTCGTCGGGCTTGATTTTAAGCCCCAAAACGCTCATTCGCGGCCCGGTGATACCACTCAATATAATATCCTGTTGATTTATCCACACATAAGTTGTAGTGTTGAGGATACTAGAACGGACTATAGGAAGGCTTCCAAGGACAGAAAGCCGGGTTCCCGCCCGTGAACGAGTATCGCCGTTAGCAAGTCACCACGATTTGCGAGCGCGTGCTCCGAACGTCACCCTCTGTGCAAGCGATGGTGGCAGTGACGTGGACGGTTCGCTCAATGCCGGCAAGGTCTGCCGGAAGAAGGAGATCACACCATGTTGAACTCCCTTCCCCAAAATCCTGAACAACGTGTACGCTTTCGTCTTTACGTCGTCGACGCGACGGCAAAATCGGTCACGGCATACCGGAATCTGAAAGCACTGTGCGAACAGCGCTTTCCCGGAAGGTACGAAATCGAGGTGCTTGACCTCCAGGAGAATCCGGGGCTGGCGAAACAAGACAACGTGGTCGCCATTCCCACCGTCGTCAAAATTGAGCCTAAGCCCGAGAAACGCATTGTGGGAGACGTGTCGAACACCGAACGCGCCACTCACGGTCTCTCCCTAGAATAAACTGGTCGCCACATGTAGTTTCCCGCCCACGATTGCACAAGAATTAGGCAAAACAACCGAGTACAGCGGCCGGCGCTCGAAGTTGAAAGAGACGTTAACACGACGAGCACACGGAATATCGGTAACCCCATAAAACTCGCTTGACTCCGGCTAGTTCCTTACGCTATTAATATTGAGCGTTATCGTCTTTGCGCTTTTATAGCACTTCAAAATAACCGGCCTATAACCCCTTGCCGTAAAATCGGGGGGGGGTAACATGAACAAATCTAATAACATTCAGCCTGAAGGCGTTCTTGAGAAGGCACCGACAGGAATCAAGGGTCTTGACGAGATCACGGGCGGCGGATTGCCCAAAGGTCGGCCCACGCTCGTGGCCGGAGCCGCTGGCTCGGGCAAAACGCTTATCGCCATGGAGTTCCTCGTCCACGGCGCACGGGACTACAACGAGCCGGGCGTCTTCATGGCCTTTGAAGAGACCTCCGAGGAGTTGACAAAAAACGTCAAGTCCCTCGGCTTCGATCTGAAGAAGCTGACCGACGAGAAGAAACTGTCAGTCGATTACGTCTACATCGAGCGGAGCGAGATCGAGGAGACGGGAGAATACGACCTCGAAGGACTCTTCATAAGGCTCGGCAACGCCATCGACTCGATCAAGGCGAAGCGTGTCGTCCTCGACACAATAGAGGTCCTCTTCGCAAGCCTTCCCAACGAGGCTATCCTCCGAGCCGAGCTCCGTCGTCTCTTCCGATGGCTCAAAGAAAAGGGAGTCACCACGATCATCACCGGCGAGCGGGGCAGGGAGACGCTCACCCGGCACGGCCTGGAGGAATATGTTGCCGACTGCGTGATTATCCTCGACCATCGCGTCACCGAGCAACTCTCGACCAGAAGGCTCCGGGTCGTCAAGTACCGTGGCTCGGCGCACGGGACGAACGAATACCCGTTCCTTATCGGAGATAACGGCATCAGCGTACTACCCGTCACTTCCCTAGGCTTGAAGCACGTGGTCTCAAGGGAACGCATCCCGACCGGCATCCCCCGCCTCGATGCGATGTTTGAAGGCAAAGGATACTATCGGGGCAGCACCATCCTTATTTCGGGTACCGCGGGCACCGGCAAATCGAGCATTGCGGCAACATTTGCCCAATCGGCGTGCGAGCGCGGAGAACGGGTCCTCTACTTCGCCTTCGAGGAATCGGAAAGTCAGATCATCCGCAACATGGAGTCGATAGGCATCAAGCTGCGGCCGTACGTCGACAAGGGCATCTTGCGGATAGAGGCATCCCGGCCGACAGTTTTTGGCCTCGAAATGCACCTGACCACCGTACACCATGCCGTCGAAGATTTCAAGCCGAGCGTGGTCATTGTCGACCCGATCACGAACCTGGTAAGCGCCGGTACTCGATAACGAGGTCCACTCGATGCTGACGCGGCTCATCGACTACCTGAAAGGCGAGCAGATCACCGCCCTGATCACCACCCTCACGAAGGGAGGGGATAACCTCGAACAGACCGAAGTGGGCATCTCCTCGGTTATGGATACCTGGATGGTCCTCACCGATTTGGAGAGCGGAGGCGAGCGCAACCGGGGTCTCATGGTCCTCAAGTCCCGTGGCATGGCCCATTCAAACCAGATTCGCGAATTCCTCCTCACCGATCACGGCATCAGCCTTGAGGAGGTCTATCTCGGTCCTGCCGGTGTGCTGACGGGGTCTGCACGCGCAGCACAAGAGGCGAAGGAGCGGATGACCGAGGCGGAAGCGAAGGACGAACGCGACCGCAAGCGCCGAGAGCTTGAGGGCAAGCGACTCCTCGCGGAAGCGCAGATCGCCGCGATACGGGCGGGTATGGAAGCGGACCTTGAGGAGATAAACAAGATTGCCCAACAGGAAGAAAACCGGGAAAAAGCCCTCGTCGAGCAGAGGGAAGAAATGGCCCGCCGCCGTGGGGCAGACGGGGAAGGTGCTGCATGACCGCGAAGAAGAAAGCTGAGCCAAAGCCGGAGATATGGAACCTGCGTCTTTATGTAGCCGGTCAGACTTCGAAATCCCTGACGGCCTTTGCAAATCTCAAGCGCATATGTGAAGAGCACTTGAAGGGCTGCTATAAAATAGAGATTATCGACCTTTTGGAGAATCCCCTGCTTGCCAAGGGCGATCAAATCCTTGCCATTCCGACACTCGTCAGGAAGCTCCCCGAGCCGGTACGGAAGATTATCGGGGACCTTTCCAATACCGAACGGGTGCTCGTCGGCCTCGACCTTCGGCCTGCCCTTGAGGCCGAGAGGAGGAAACATGCCGAAGAAGGTTCGTGACAGCGTAGAAATCTTCGAAAAGGCAATCAAAGACTCAAAAGAGAAGAAATACGTTCTGCGTCTTTACGTCGCCGGTACCACACCCAAGTCAACACAGGCCATCGTGAATATCAAGAAAATCTGTGAGGAGCACCTTGCGGGCCGCTACGAGCTGCAGGTGATCGACATTTATCAGCAGCCTGTCCTTGCCGAAGGCGAGCAGGTTATTGCGGTCCCCACTCTCGTGAAAAAACTGCCGCTGCCCCTGCGTAAGTTCATCGGCAGCATGGCGGACATGGATCGCATCCTTATGGGCCTCGATCTCAAGCCCAAAGAATAAGTCAGGCCGGAACCTAAAGAGGAAGTGACCATGGAGAGCAATAAGACGAACCGGCAGCTTGAGGCCGAACTGGAGGCAACGCGGTTACGCCTTCAGGAGGCAGAAGAGACCCTCCGCGCGATCACGAACAACGAGCTTGACGCGTTCGTCATCAATGGACCTGAAGGGCCACAGGTCTTCACCCTTCAGGGCGCGGAACGGCCCTACCGCACCCTTATGGAAACGATGGCCGAGGGCGCGCTCACGGTGGCAAAGGACGGCACGGTCCTTTACTGCAACCGCCGTCTCGCGGAACTCATCAAGAAGCCTCTTCAAGAAATCATAGGCACATCCTTTCACGATTTCGTTATGCAGCGAAATAGGCAATCCTTCCAAACGATGTTGTACGTATGTGAAGAAAAAGGTTGTAGAGACGACTTTTTTCTCAAGACCACTGATGGAGAGAAAGTGCCGGTCTCCCTGTCTGCCCGTTTGCTCATGCTTAATGACGTGGAATGTTTCTGCATAGTCGCCACCGATCTGACCGACCAGATGCGTGCTCAGGAGGCGCTGGAGGTGGCGCGGGACCACCTCGAAGAGAGGGTCGCTGAACGAACCGCCGAACTCCAGAAAGAGATTGCCGAGCGTAAGCGGCTGGAGCAAGAAACCCGCACGCTATTGTCTGCGGTTCAAGAGGAGAAAGAACGGCTATCGGCGCTAGTCAACAGCATTCAGGACGAGGTCTGGTTTGCAGACACGAGCAAGAGATTCACTTTGGCAAATCCATCGGCCCTTCGGGAGTTCGGTCTTGCTACTGATAATGGGATAGACATAGAAAAGTTCGCTGAGAGCCTCGAAGTCTATCGCCCCGATGGCAGCCCCCGCCCGGTCGAGGATGCTCCACCGTTGCGCGCCCTTCGGGGGGAAGTTGTGACGAACCAGGAGGAGACGATCAGAACGCCGGGGCATGGGGAATTGCGCTATCGCGATGTCAGTGCCTCCCCGGTAAAAGATGACAGTGGTACTATCATCGGGTCAGTATCGGTCGTGCGTGATATCACAACGCGTAAACGCACCGAACTTGCTTTACAGGAAAGCGAACAACGCTGGGCTACTACCCTCGCGAGCATCGGCGATGCCGTCATTGCCACCGACACGTCGGGCAGCATCGTCTTCATGAACGCCGTGGCGGAAAAGTTGACCGGCTGGACGCTCATGGACGCTTCACAGAAGCCGGTGACGGAGGTGTTCAACATCGTCAACGAGCATACCCGCCGCCAGGTCGAATGCCCTGTAGCGAAGGTCCTCCAGAAAGGGATCATTGTCGATCTCGCCAATCATACCATCCTCGTACGGAAAGATGGAACAGAAGTTTCCATCGACGATAGCGGTGCACCCATACGAGACGACGAAGGCAACACCACGGGAGTTGTGCTTATTTTCCGCGACATCACCGAACGCAGGCGCGCCGAAGAAGAGTTACAGAAAAGCCGTGAGGAACTTGAAAAGCGGGTTCAAGAGCGCACTGCCGAGCTACAGCAGGCGTACGATAAGCTGATGGAAGAAACAACAGAGCGAGAGCACGTCGAAGCCCAACTCCGCCAGGCGCAGAAGATGGAAGCTCTCGGCACGCTCACCGGAGGTATCGCCCACGATTTTAACAACATCCTTGCGGGCATCATCGGCTTCACGGAACTTGTAACAGACCATGTCCCTAAAGGGAGCCGGGAAGCGCATCACCTGAAAAGAGTCATGGAGTCTTCCTTGCGCGGCCGGGACTTGGTGCGGCGGATGCTCACCTTGAGCAGACAAACCGAGCAGCAGAAGAAGCCCTTGAGCCTGAGCAGTATCGTCAAGGAGACCGTTGACCTTATTCGGGCGACTACGCCGACGACGATCAGTATAACGGTCAACACTCGCAGTGAATCGGGGCTGATCCTCGCAGACCCCACACAGATACAGCAGGTCGTCATGAACCTCTGCACGAACGCCGCCCATGCCATGCGGGAGAAGGGCGGGACTCTCGCCATCCAACTGAGCAATCACACCGTTTCCCAATCGGATGGTAATCCCCACGGGATCGAGCCCGGCCTTTATACAAGGCTGACTGTACACGATACCGGAACCGGCATTTCTCCAGACATCATGGATAAGATATTCGATCCCTTCTTCACGACCAAGAAACTGGGAGAGGGAACCGGACTGGGCCTCTCGGTCGTCCATGGTATTATAAAGCAATCCAACGGGTATATTACCGTCGAGAGTGAACCCGGCAGAGGTTCCACCTTCACAGTGTATTTCCCGAAAGTAACGGGAGAACTCCAAGCCGATGCGGTCAGTGACGATGCGCTTCCCACCGGTTCCGAGCGCATCCTCTTCGTCGATGACGAAGAAACCCTCGTGGAAGTGGGTGAAAACGTCCTCGCGGAACTTGGCTACGAAGTTACATCCCGGATGAACGGCAAGGAGGCGCTTGCTCTTTTCTCGGCGGACCCATCCCGGTTCGATCTTGTCATTACCGACCAGACCATGCCCGAAATGACGGGTGTTGACCTTGCCAAAGAGATTCTCGCTCTCAGAGCAGACATGCCCATCATCATGTGTACAGGCTTCAGCTATGTGGTCGATGCCGATAAGGCGAAGGCGGCAGGGATACGAGCTTTTGCGCTGAAGCCCCTCACGAAGAAAGAGATTGCAAGAACGATCAGGAAGGTATTGGACGAGTAAGTCCGGGTAGCACCTTTCTTCTGGCACCCATAGAATTGCCGGACTGTCTCCATTCAAACTCTGCTATACGAAGACAACATCAGGTCGAAAAGGGTAACACTTCCTCCTGTGGGAACCAGACCACTCCGGCAACGTACGCGCAATAGCCCGGGAGTGGCCAAAGCCCGAAGCAACGCGTGAAATCCGGGGTAAGCACCTTTCTCCATGCATGAAGGCGCCGTAACGGCGTATCTGGCATCTTTTTCAACGCTGCCAACTTTGCACGCCCTTTCATCGTAGGTCATCCATATCTTCGGCTCTTGTCCTTGAGAATATGCGCAGGCTGGTCGGTTTTGCATGTCTAGGAAAGTAATATCCATATGCGGGGTATCATACGACGTCTCGGGAGGGAACAAATGCCTTACCTTTTGCATGTGATCAAGGGCAAAGAAACGCGAGTGGCAGAGGTTTTCGGCCTCCATGGGGTAGTGGCCAAGAAAGCCCTCATCGGGGAGTACGTGGTCGCGTACGACCCGAAGTCGGAGGAGCTGCGCTACCTCGATTCCGTCGCCGGCTACATCCGAAACATATGCCCCATAGAAGACGAGGAGGTGGGCAGGTTCCTGGGGCTGAGCGAGACGGTTGTTCCCAAATCCGGCATGGAGACCGGTTCCATAGTCCGCATCCTCTCGGGAGAATACCGGGACTTTCGGGGGATAGTCCGTTGCCTGGCAAACGGCAAAGTGGAGGTGGACGTGATCGTCTTCGGGAGGATGAGGCCTGTAAGCCTGAACCGGGAAGATGTTGCGCCTGACGCTCTTCCGGAGGGGTTCAAATCATGAAAGGGAACGGAAGGATAACCGGCTACGCGGTGAACAAGAAGACGATCTCGGTGCAGGTTGAATTGTCGGGAGCGATGGCCGTCGTCGATGAGCTTGAACGCTGCAAGGGCAAGATGAAGACCATCAGGCTCGACGCCTTCCAGGTGGTGGGAAAGATCGAATCGATCACCATAAGAAGAAACGTGGGCTTCCTTATCCACGCGGCGAGGTTCGATTTCATTAACCGGCGGCTGTTCCGCCTGATGGAAAAGGAACCCCTGGCTGTACAGGTGAGCACGCCACAGCAGGACAAGCTGCTTTACCTCCTCGACACGGTTGCCGGGAAGCGGAGTCAGAAGCCGGAAGACCTCCTGTTCGAGCTCTCCTCCTTCAAGAAACGAGACGGAGACGGACCGGAAAAGACAATTCCCGGCAAGAGGTCGGTCTTCGACCTCTCCGAGGCCCAGTCGAACGTCGTCTTCGATAAGATCAGGAGGCTGTCGGCCGCAAAATAAGGCGAAGCATGTTCGAGACGGTGAAGACGATAATCGCGATTCTTCGAGAAAAGGAGCCTCCCGCCGAAAAGATCGTCCTGTCTCTCGATGACCTCTGCCCCATTTGGATCAAATACAACAGCTCATTCAAGCCGGCCGCCGTTGTCAAAGAAACTGCGAAAGCAGTCTCGGGCCCGGAAGAGACGGCTCTTTCGTCGCCGCCCGGCGAAGACGCGGGCGCCGCACGAGACCGGACCACAAGCGGCAAGGCCGTTATGACGGCTCAGGCCTTCTACGGGGAAGTGATCGAGCCCCACAAGGGAACCCTTGCCGGCATGCTGGAGGGGATCAACAGGATCATGGAACTCCTCGAGCGATACGGGGATTGCCCATCGGTCGTCGACACGCTCGCCGATTCAGAGAAGAAAGTGGTGACCCGCGTCGGCGACATCCTTTCGAAGGTCACACTCCGGGACCACACCTTCAATGTCGTGCGCATCGCCCTCCGGCTTCTCAAGGACACCTACCATGATCCGGTAGGATACGTCCCCGCGGTGATCATAGCTGCCCTCGGCCACGACCTGGGGAAGATACCTGAGTTGAGAAGCCGGGACAAGTACGTGAAGGCGGACCACCCTCTGACGAGCGTCTCCATCGTAGAGGAGATATTTGAGAAAGACAAGGATGCGCACTGGCTCAAGATGGTCGTTAAGGCTATAGGCGAACATCATCAATCGGCCACCGACCAGTTGTCCGAGCTGCTCAAGGAAGCGGACGGTAAAGCCCGGCAACTGGAGATCGAGCAGGCGGAGAAAAGAGCCTCGCTTTCGTGGGAGGAGTGGTTCGACTGCAAAGAGTTGCTCCGGAGGATAGGCGCGACCGTTAACGTGACGCAGACGGGCAGCGCCTTCCGGGTCTTCTCCGTCGATGATATGGTCTACTGCGATCCGACGTTCCTCTACGAGACGGCTGGCGCCATGGCGGCCGAGAGAAGCATTATCGACATTACGCTGCTAAGAGATACGGACAAGGACAGGGCCCTGCGAAGGATCGTAGAGAGCTTGAGGAAGTCTGATGCGCTTACGTCCGAATTGGGAAAGGCCTATACGACCCGCCGATACGAGATCCAGATAGAACAGGGAAAGCCCAAGAGAGCGTTCCTCATTCCGGTCAAGGCGAACGCCTTCGAGAACAGGGCCGAGTTCGAAGAGATCAAAGCGGGCGGGCCGCCGCTCGTCAAGGGGATTATTCCGCTATGACGGCCGCCCATTTCATCGACTACCTGAATCCCCTCACGTACATGTCCCACGCCCAGTATATGTCCCTGTGGCGCGTGCTTTTCCAGGCGGTCTTCCAAGGGTTTTGGGCGAAGTTCTTTGCCTCGTTTGCCCTTTTCCTCGCCTTCTTTCTTGGCGTCTACAGACAGAGGATTGTGGCGGGCGTCCTCCTTTTCTTCCTCTCCGTTGCGATAGCATACGGCGGGTGCATGCTGAAGTTCGTGCTGGGCCTATGAGCCAGAAAGATGGCGACAAGTCGAACGACATCACGCCGATAGGGCTTGGCGGCTCCATCCGGCCGAAGAGCTTCATCGACGTAGTCTCCATCGTGCAAAACTACTTCCTCGCGGAAAAGCACGGGAACGACCTTCCGGAGAACCTTTTGACACTGAAAGGCAAGATCGTGATCTCAGAGGTGGGGTTCAAGGGCGCCTTCATCTCCGGCCTTGTGAGCATCCTTCTGACACCCTTTTTTGTCGGCGTCATCGAGAGGTGCGTCCCCATCTTCGGCTCCTACGAATTCACCCTGTTCGACCAGGCCTTCGCCGTGGCCCTGGCGCTCAGCTTCGCCATGGGCTACAGCCTCATCCTCGCCTCCATCGGCAGGTACTATATAGGTAAGTTATCGAAGCGGGCGATCAACTGGCTCATGGCCGGTCTGACCGTCGCCGGCATCCTGAAGATCGTCATCGCCTTCGTCTTCTACAATACCCTCTACGCCTCTGTGCTCGACGAAAGTCGCGTCTCCCGGTTTCTCCTGTGGTTCTATCCGCAGGTAAGCTACCAGAGCCTCAACAGGATTTACCGTTTTCTCATGAGCGTGAAACCGGTGCTTCTCACTTCGGCGAGCTTCGTGGTCCTCACCACGTTCCTCATGATCACGATACCCTGGCTGTTCATCTTCACTGCGTCGAGGAAGACGAGGAAGACGATCGAGCGGGAGAGGATCTGGAGGTGAAGGTAATATAGGAATATGTTTCCGAACCTTTTCCGGGCCCCTTGATGGGCGAGGAAAGAGCTTCGACTTGACGACCAGGGAGGAACCTCACATGGCGGTTGATTGCATAGGAATCGATATCGGATACGGCTTCGTGCGACACGAGGTTGCCTGACTGATTTGTTGATCCTCAGGGAAACCTGAGAATCAACCCTGTATTCCGCTACAGGTGGCCTACCGGTACATGCGAAGGCGGAAACGCCTTGGTGTGAAGCTACCGGGACAACGTAGCCCTGCCGAAAGGCGCAGAACAAACTGCGAGGGGCGTTCAATGATCGCCAGTGTCAGGCGGTCGGGGAACCAGGCTGGGGTGGTATGGCTAACACATGTGAACTGCTGATAAACGCCTTAAAACCGAAAGGGCCAAAAGACGCTGATAGGCCCCTAGCCAAAATGGCAAGCCGTCGGGATATTCCTTTGAAGTCCTGGGAATACGCGGACAGAAGCGCGGCAGGCGAATAGGCAGAGCCTAACCCACCTAAATCGTCAGTCAGGTGAAACGTGGAAACCCCATATGCTCCCCGAAGGGGAAAGCGGACCGCAAGGAACGCTGATGGGCGTGCGGGGACGGGAGGATGGAAGAGGCGAATGCCGGCCTGTAGCGGGCCGGATAGGGATTGAGGCGAAGGCCGACATCATCCCCCGCGAAAGCGGGCAGACGTCCATCTGGTCTATCGTTACGAGAGAGCAGGGAGAACCTTTGAAGGAGGGAAAGCAAATGAAGGTATTGCAAGATACTTGTGCGCCCTCCGGCAGGACGGTCGACTGGAACCGGATCGAATGGCGAAAAGTCTACCAGACTACCAGAAGGCTACAGGCGCGTATCGTAAAGGCTACGCAGGAAGGCAGATGGGGCAAGGTGAAAGTCCTACAACATCTGCTGACCCACTCGTTTAGCGGCAAGGCACTCGCCGTCAGACGGGTGACAGAGAACCAAGGCAAAAGAACACCGGGTGTGGACGGCATAAAATGGTCCACACCGGAGGCCAAGTCGAAGGCCGTGATGTCGTTACGGCAGAGGGGCTATTGTACAAAGCCGCTCAGACGTATATACGTCCCCAAATCCAAGGGAGGGAGACGCCCGTTAAGCATTCCTTCCATGACGGACAGGGCGATGCAGGCGCTTTATCTGCTCGCCTTGCAGCCGATCGCGGAGACAACGGCGGATAGACACTCCTACGGGTTCCGAACAGCGAGGAGTACTGCGGACGCAATGGAAGGTTGTTTTCACCAGCTCAGCGGACCCGCATCCGCGCAATGGATTTTAGAAGGGGACATCAAGGGCTGTTTCGATAATCTCAGTCACTCCTGGCTGTTAGACAACATCCCTATGGACAAGTCGATGCTCAGGAAGTGGCTGAAGGCAGGTTTCATGGAACTGGGGTCTTTCAACCCGACGAGTTCCGGGACCCCTCAAGGGGGGATTATTTCGCCAGCGCTGGCAAATATGGCCCTGGACGGACTGCAAATACTCTTAAAGGAAACCTTCCGGAAACAAAGAACCACGGTGGGAGGAAAGAGAGTGGAGCACTCCTTTAAGGTCAACTATGTCAGATACGCGGACGACTTCGTGATAACGGGAGAATCGAAAGAGCTCCTGGAAAACCAGGTCAAACCATTGGTCAGGGAGTTTCTCAAGGCCAGGGGCCTGGAACTATCCGAAGAAAAGACCAGGATCACGCACGTGGATGAAGGATTCGATTTCCTTGGGTGGAATGTGAGGAAGTTTAAAGGCAAGCTCCTCATCAGGCCAAGCAAGGATAACGTCAAGGCATTCCTGCGAAAGGTACGGAATATCATAGGAGCCAACAAGACGGCGAAGCAAGCCAACCTTATCATAATGCTCAACCCGGTATTGCGGGGGTGGGCGAACTATCACAGGCATGCGGTGTCGTCGGAGACGTTCAGTAAAGTGGGACACGCGATTTGGCAGAGACTGTGGCGATGGGCACGGCGCAGACATCCGGATAAAGGCGGAAGATGGACCGCCCGTAGATACTTCCGTAAGGAAGGAACGAGAAGCTGGGTGTTTGCCGCATCGGAGAGGGTGAAGGGGCGGATGGTGATATACAGACTATATGCAGTGAATCGTACCAAGATCGTCCGTCACGTGAGAATCAGGGCGGAAGCGAATCCCTTCGATCACAAATGGGAATGGTATTTCGAACAGAGGAACCTATCCAAGCTCCTTCATGGAGTAAAGGGACACGACGTGGAATTGCGGATGCTCAAGAAGCAGGGAGGAAAGTGTCCTATCTGCCAACAGATGCTCGGAGACAACTACCGGGTATACCGCCTGGCGGAAAGAGCGGTTGGCGGAGATGAACCCGACACTCCCCGCCTGGTCCTGATGCACACCACATGTCACAGACAGGCAGACAGCCGATGGAAAGCCGATGGAAATCTGTAGCAAGGCCGGTCGCAGGTTGAAGGGCTGCGGCTTTGATAGGCTTGAGCCGTATGAGGGGAAACCTTCACGTACGGTTCTTAGGGGGCCGGGCGGTGGTAACGCCGCCTGGCTACCCGACACGAAGACGTGCTCGGAAAAGGATAGGCAGATATTCCCCACCGCCGTCGCCCTGATGACCAAAGAGGGCGCGTTCGAAGACATGATCCCCGTCGTAGTCAACGGCCGCAGGTATCTGGTCGGGAAAGACGCGGAGAGGGAAGGCGGCAGTTACAACACCCGTCGATCCAGCTTTGTTGCTTCGGACGCCTGGCTAGCGATCCTGGGTCATTGCCTCTGGCTCAACAAGTTCTCAGGGGGCGACGTTGTGCTGGGCATTCCTCCCGGAATGTACGCGAAGGACTATAACCGGAAGATCGTCAACGCCATAAGGACGTCGGACATAAGGGTAAAGGGAGAGCCCTGCCGGATCAGCGGAAATATCAGGATCATCCCCCAGGGTGCGGGCATATTCTTTTGCCACATCCAAAACTACCCTGACGACTTCCGGAAAAACGTCGCCGTCATCGACGTCGGCCACCACACCTTGGACATGGTCTTCTTCGCCGATGGGAAATACGTGGAAAGCGCCACGGAGACCCATAAGATCGGCGTATCTGTCGTGCTCGACGACATCGCCAATGCATTCTTGCGCGAGTACAGACGTTCCATCGGCTTCAGGACCGCCCTGGACATCCTTCGGGGTAAGCAGATCGCTTACATGGGAACCCCATGCCCGGTCGACGTTCGGGAAAAGGTCAACGGCTATGTGCATCAAATCGACTCGTTCGTGGACCATTATCTGGAGAAGCTTCCCGCTCATCCCGACCTGGGCGTCATCGGAGGGGGCGGCGCCATGATAAAGGACTTTGCGAGCAGACACGGCCTACTCATCGTGAGTGAGCCGGTGATGGCGAACGCGATAGGGTACTGGCGCTACGGCAGGAACGCAAAACAAGGAGGCGACGATGGCTGAGGATTTCGTCGTCTACAGAGTGCACATCCACAAGGCCAAGCAGAAGGAGCTCTACGAACTGCTCGAAGGCATGCCGAAGTCCATCCGGGGACTTTACATCAGGGAGGCCCTGGAGCACTATCGTCTCACGAAAGGGCTTTCGGTTGAAAAGCCCCAAGGCCGGGACGTCTCGCTTCAAGGGGCCTATGACCAGGACTTCGGAGGGAGAGGGTGAGCATGCGCTGGCGGAACAACCCCAACGGCTGCACTATCGCGGTCTCGACGCCATCAAGCAGCGATTTACTTCCAAGAAATCTGGTTCGGGGGAAAGACGGGCGCCGTTTCGCTGGCTCATGGCAGCGTACCGGGTAGGCATTCCGGTCTAATGGCCCATGTCTGAGGGGACTGAACGATGACGACCGCAAGTATCGAATGGATCAAGAAGCACGGGAGCACGGCGCGAGGAAAACGGGAACTGATAACCTTCCTCAGGGGCGAGAGCCTCACCATGAAGGAGAGCATTCTCGCCAATTGCTATGAGTGCACGGGCTTTTACATGGATGGTCGGAGGGACTGCGAGGTTGAAGGGTGCGCGTTTCATGTTTTCATGCCATATCGGAAGGGTGGCGCCGTGAAGGTAAGGAAGGTGTCCGAAGAGACAAAGGCGAAAATGCGGAAAGCCTCGGAAAATCGATTCTGTTGCCGTGGAATGATGTCGGGAATTGATTTTAGGCGATTGATAGAAGATGAACAGGAAGAATCTCAAGGCAAAAGAATGCATGAGGCGCGAATAGCTTGACACGCCTTCCCCTTGCTCTGTACAATTCCTTCAGCAAGACGGCAGGGGGAATCTGTATGGAAAAGGGCAGCGTGGGGTTTGCCAAGAACGTCAAGCGCTACTATGTAGCCTGGTACCACGAGCCCGACCGAAAAACATACAAGATCTGGAAATACAAGGGCCTCTACATGCATAAGGGGAAGCAGGGCCGCGAAATGGCGGAACAGCTTCTCTCTGTCATGCGCGGCGATTACGGTAACGGGATATTCCGGATCGAGAAATTCACCATACAGGACTGCGAAGTAATCTCCTACCTCCGCACCTGGCTGGAGTCAATCAAAAATACCCTGACCCCTGCGACCTATAAGGATTATAGGAACAGCGTCGAAAGACATCTCGTACCTTTCTTCGGAACGAAAACCGTCCAGTTGCATGAGATCCGACTTGACACGCTGACGCAGCTCCTCGGGAACATCAAGAGAGAAGGCAAGGGCAAGAAGAACGTAATGTACTGCCTGCACACCTGCCTAGACCACGCGTGGCGGTCCGGTCGTATTCCAGCCATGCCGGCTTTTCCTAAGGAGAAAGACTATCAGATTGTGCAATCGGTCATTCAATGGCTGCCCGAAGAGCGACAGCGGAGGGTAATCGAAGCCATACCGATCGAGCACCAGCCTATCTTTTGGTGGTTGAAGTACCATCTCCGGAGGCCCGCGGAGGCGATGGCGTTACGCAAGGAAGACTTCGGCAGCGAGATGTTCACCGTGCATCGAGGCTTTTCCGCCAAAGTACCTATGGACAGAACCAAGACAGGGGAGATTCACGCGGTGCCCATGGTGAGCGACTTCGAACCGTTCATCGCGATCGAGGAGCAGAAACAAAAGACAAACGGGATAATCTCGCACTACTTCTTCGTGCATCCCAGGGGGAAGCTGGAGGGCAAGCACTATACCCACAAGACCATGAATGACCTCTGGAAAGCCGCCTGCGCTAAGGTAGGCGAGACAATAGACATGTATTCCGGCCTCAAGCACAGCACCGCTTCCCAGCTCATCAACGAGTACGGGTATAACATCCATGACGTTCAAATAGCTGGAGACTGGGCCAGATTGGAGAGCGTGAAGAAGTATGCGAAGGTTGAGGCCTCGGCGAGAAAAGCCATCCTGGAAAAGAAGGTCGTGCAACTGAGAAAGGGTCTGCACGAATCTGCACGAGATTCGAAAGACAAAAACTAAGTAAAATAAAGGGAAAATGGCGGAAGTGCATGGGAATCGAACCCACCCACCAGCTCGTCACCGGTGCACTGGTTTTGAAGACCAGGAGGCCCACCAGGCGCCTTGGCACTTCCCTCTATAGTTACAGTTTCACATAAAAAGGTCTTGTTTGCAAGAAGCTCGGCCGGCAAGGTACGCTCTATTCCTATTCACGAAGAGGTTCCGCCGGGAAGAATCGGTGCATTGTCCCGGGGAAATGCTTCGTACATGCCGGGCCCATAATTACTCACCGGGAGGACCAAAAACAGAGTAAAATAAGGGGACGGGTGGTCAGGTAAGGAAAAAGGACGGGTCAAGGAAAGATGAAAAACCAGGGTTTTTATACGGGCACGCTGGCAATGGGGCAGCCGTGGTATCGCCGCGGCATGAAGCGTGCGGGCTTGCCGGAAAAAGGGCCGGGCGAATACTGGTACGACTATCAGGGTTTCTATTTCCTGCAGGAAAGCACGCACCGGGGACTCATGATTCCAATGAAATCGATCCTAGAGGTGAAAATAGCCTTCCGGCACGGTACGACATTTTCCAGGAAAAAAGTACTCAACATAGTCTGGAAAAACAGCGGGAAAAGGGTGAGCTCCGGGTTCATTGTCGAGGGTCCGGAGCAGATTAAGCAGGCACTGACCACGATGGGGTGGGCCTGAGTAAGCTTTTTCGCATCCTCCGGGGAAATGCCGTGTGTCGCTCACGCGCGTCCACGAGGCCGGGAGGCGGGCCCAAAAAATCATACGGTAATGGCGCCTGTGGGACACATCTCGTGGCAGCAGTAGCACCTGATGCACGCCTTATAATCGAAAAAGAGACCCTTTGCCCCTAGACGGAGCGCGCCGACGGGGCAGACATTCACGCAGGTCTTGCAGACGTTGCACCTTTTGCTCACCCATTTCGGCTTTCTCGTAAAGATGTGCCTTACGGTCTCCCGGACCAGAGGGGGCAGGTTCCAATCTACGTCCATGGCTGCCGGCATCACGAAGTCCCGTACCTGCGGGGCGCCTTCGTCCACCAGTATCGCCTCCTTGAGGAGACCCTTTTCCTCGCCCAGTGAGGAGATGGGCAGCGGGGAGCGGATAGAAAGCGTCTTTTCAAGAAAAACGTCGAGGGACAGGCCGTTATCGGAAACGGCAACGAGACCCAGATCACGAACCCGTCCGTGGGCCGGACCATTGCTATCCATGCCGACTATCCCGTCGAGGATGGTAAGCGCCGGGTTGACCAGGAAATGGATATCCATGAGAAGGGATGCGAAAAGCCGCTTGTCCCCTTTGCATCGGAGGTGCCATTTCGCCTTATCCAGGGAAGGCACAAAGCCGAAGGTATTCTTCACGCCGGCCGTAAGGCCCATCATCACATGGGTCTTCAGCTTGGGCATATTGAGCACCAGGTCGTAGTCGAGAGGGTCTTCCCCGAGCACCAGTTCCCTGTAGGGGGAAATACCGGCGTTGACTTTCGTCACCCTCTTTCTGAAAGGCGCGAGTCCCAGCCGCAGGTCTCGCATGACCTCCATGATGCCGGATTTTTCGAGGGCCTTCTCGGTCGACTCGTATCCGGGGCTGTCCCCCACAAAAACAGTGCACCCATTCTCTACCAGTATCTCGGCGATGGCCCGCACAAAGAGAGGATGGGTATTGACCGCCTTCCCAGGCGCCTTGCCGGTAAGAAGGTTCGGCTTCAGGAGGACTTTACACTTGGCCGGCAAGGCGCCGAACTCGGCGAGGGCCCTGAAAAAAAACTCTTTCAGCAGCGGTACGTCGTAGCCGCGGCAACCTCCGGCGACGATCTTCGACATCACTGCCCGGTAAATTTATTGCGTCGAAGGTGAGGCAGATCGAGCCGTCTCCGCTCTCCCAGCAGATTTGTCTCCTGCCCCGCCTGTCCTGGCCGTAGTCGACCCGATAGTTCTCATGTTCCATTGTCCACCCCTGAGGCGTCTCCTGCCTGTCACCTCTCATGGCGAGGTCGTCTATGAACTGGCTTACACGAAAACCGTATTTCCGCTCAAAAACCGCTTCGTCGGTGGTCTTTTCGTCTCCGGCGACGAGGAGAAATCGACCTGCTTCCTTTCGCACATAGATGAGGGTCTGTCCGAAAGGCCCGTACACCTCCAGGAGAAACTGGTCGGGATATGCCATGGTCACCACAAAAGGGCCTGAAAAGTGCTCTTTCCTCCACGCCGCGTCAAGGTCTCCCTCACCCTTAAGGGAGTTGACGTCAGAAGGCCACTGCAGGTTTTCACCCTTTCTCTGAAGGAGGGCGCATCCCGAAATGAAGATCAGGAAGGAGACAAAGAGGAGCCTTTTCACTTGCCCTTTTGCTCGAGCGTTCTCAGCTTCTCCTCAAGGACTTTCTTTCTATCGTTCTTTTTTTCGAGGTCTATCGATTGGTGCAGGAGGTCTATTGCCTTGTCTCGCTGGCCGAGCTTGGCATATGACATCTGAAAGATGTTCCGTGATAACAGGGTCGTCGGAGACCAGGTCCCGGGCCTTCACTATCTCGTCTCAGCGCCTTTGTGTACTCTCCTTTGCTGTAGAAGACCCAACCGAGACTGTCGCGGATATAGCCGTCGTCAGGTCTTTTCTCCAGGGCCTTTTTTACCAGCGCCTCAGCCCGTTCCAGGTTGATGCCTTTTTCTGCAAAGCTGTAGCCGATGAAGTTGAGCGCGCCCGGGTTGTCGGGCTCTATCTTGACTATCTCTTCCATATTCTTCAGCGCTGTGTCGTTATCCCCGTTCTTTTCGTAAAGCATGCCCAATTGATAAAGGAGGTCGACATTTTTCGGCTCCAGACGTTTCGCCTTTTCGAGGGTGGCTATACCCTTGCCGTAATCCATCTTTTCTTCGAGCAGTCCCGCCAAAAGCTGGTAGAGAGAAACGTTCTTGTCATTCTTTTCGATCAGTTTCTCTATCTGCTGAACGCCCTCATCGATGGCCCCCGCCTTTACGTAGAGAATGAGAAGATTCCGAGAGGCCGACTGGAATTCCTCTCCCTGCTGATCCACCTTCAAAAGCTCTTCAATCGCCTTTTTCAGGTCTCCCTTCTCCTGCAACGCTATAGCCAGGTAAAGCCTCGCCTTGTCGTCCTTGGGCCTGGAAGCGAGGATCAGGCTGAATTCCCGGATCGCCTCCTCATACCTCCCCTTTTCCATGTGGAGAAGACCGATATTTTCCCTGATCGAGAGATCTTCCCTATCGAGGTCGGACAGTTTCTCGAATTCGGAGATAGCCCTGTCGTAATCCTTTTTCTGCACATAGATCGCGGCTATCCTCGCCCTCGCCTTCTTGCCCGCCGGGTTAACCTGCACGGCCCTCTTATAGTAGCTCACCGCCACGTCGAGTCTGCCCTCTATTTCAGACAAGGTCCCCATGTCAAGCAGCGCCAGCTCAAAGTCCGGCTTTATGGTAAGAAGCTTCTCATAATATCCCCGCGCTTTCTCGAAATCCTTCATCTCACCGTGAAGCCTGGCCGTATAGTAGAGAGCCATGAGGTTTTCACCGTCATAGCTCAGCACCTTTTCGTAAGCTGCGGCCGCCTCCGGGTATTTTTTCTGAGCAATGTCGATGGAGCCCAAGAGCAGGTAGGCGTCCGTATCCTCCCGGTCCATTGCGATGCACTGCTCATAGAGTTGGCGTGCCTTGTCGAACTGGTCCCTCGACGAATAGATGCCTGCGAGCAGCATGAGGCTTTGGCGGTTTTTCGGCTCTCCCTGGACCGATTCCTTGAGGAGCGTCTCGGCCTTGTCCAACTCCCCTTTCTTCACGTACAGGAGAGCCATCTCGTTCTTTATCTGCGCAGAGCCGGGATCAAGGGAAAGCGCTGACTTGTAGTGCTGAAGCGCCTCATCGTACCTGCCGGCCTGGCTGCTCCTGTAGCCCTCCAGGAAGTAGAGGAATGAAGAACCGGAGCCTTTGGCGGCAAGAGCCGGAGAGGCCGCGAGGAAAACAAAAAAAACGACCGCGAGGATGTGTTTCATATAGTACTTATGATACCCCTTTTTCAAAAATGGCGCAGTCAAGCCAGGGCCGCTACCGTATCAGCCTGCCGAACCTTTCCCAACGCACATAGTGGAAGACGTCATCAGTCCGGCCGTCCCACGAGAAGTAAATGATGAGAGCGCGTCCGACGAGGTCTTCCTTCTTCACGAATCCCCAGAACCTGCTGTCGAGGCTCCGGTCCCTGTTGTCACCCATAACGAAATAAGAACCCGGGGGGACCTTGACAGGTCCGAAGTTGTCACGCTGGGAAAAAACCCCGGGGACAATGCTGTCTTCCGCGAAGTGGGCATGGGGGTCATCCATCTTCCGCCCATTGAGATAAATTGCCTTATCCCTTATCTCCACCACATCTCCCTCTATCCCGATCACCCTTTTGATAAAATCCTTGCTCCTGTCGACAGGATAACGGAAAACAACCACGTCGCCCCTTGAAGGATTGCCAAGGTTAAGGATAACGATATCCGTAAAGGGTACCTTCATGACATAGCTGAGCCTGTTGACGAGAAGATGGTCGCCCACCAGAAGCGTAGGCTCCATGGAGCTGGAAGGGATTTTGAATGCCTGTACCATAAAGCTGCGGACAAAGAAGGCGATGAGCGCCGCGACGAGAAGTGATTCTACATACTCCTGTGTTTTGCTTTTTTGCTTCATTTATTCTCCCGAAAAAGTTTGCCGCCCGTGCCGGGCACATGTGTATATAGTAACCTAAAATAAAGAATTTATCACGCCGCCATCCGCTCGCTGCCCTCTCCATCCTCTCCGGGGCAGAAACGCCCACTAGATGCAGACCTTCCCGGATCACCTTTTGCAGCACCCCAAGCAGCGCGAGCCTTGCCAGGGTAAGCCCGGTCTCGTTCCCTAATACCCTGACTTTGTTGTAGTAGCCGTGGAACTTGCCGACGAGATCGATCAGGTAAAACGTGATGCGGTGCGGTTCGAAGCTTCGCGCACTCCCCTCCAGGACATCGAAGAAATTGAGAATTTCCTTTATCAGTCCCATCTCTTCCGGCAGGACCAGGCGGCCTACATCCGCCTGCCGGATTGCGGCCGGGTCTATGCCTTCGCCTTGGGCCATTCTGAATATCGATTCGATGCGGGCATGGGCGTACTGCACGTAATAGACGGGGTTTTCGCTGGAGGTCTTCTTTGCAAGGTCGAGATCGAATTCGAGGTGGGCGTCGCTCTTCCTCATGAGAAAGAAGAACCTTGCCGCATCCGTTCCCACCTCATCCAGGACCTCTCTTAGCGTAGTGAATTGTCCCGACCTTGTGGACATCCCTACCGGTTTCCCCTCTTTGAGCAGGGTCACAAACTGGATGAGGAGCACCTTGAGGGCGTCTCTGTCTCTACCCAGCGCCTCGATAGAGGCCTTGAGCCGGTCGATATACCCGTGGTGGTCGGACCCCCAGATATCGACGAGCGTATGAAAACCGCGCTCGAACTTTTCCCGGTGGTAGGCGATGTCGGAGGCAAAATAAGTTTTTTCGCCGCCAGACTTAATGATCACCCGATCCTTTTCATCGCCGAGGGAGGATGTCCTGAACCAGAGCGCCCCATCCTGCTCGCAGAGCCAACCCCGCTCCTGGAGCGCGCGTATGGTCTCATCGACGAGTCCCCTTTCGAAAAGGGTGGTCTCGCTGTAGAAAGAGTCAAAGAAGACCCCAAACGCTTCGAGGTCTTTCCTTATGCCGGCCAGCACCAGGTCGGCGGCAAACCGGGCCATGAAGGCGACAGCCGGACCTTCTTCTGCGGGCACCTCAAACTTTTCGGTGAGGAGCATCCCCGCGATGTCCCTCACGTAGTCGCCCTGATAGAGGTTCGATGGGTAGTCGACACTCGCCCCCTGAAGCTCCTTCCATCTGAGGTAGACGGACCGCCCCAGGGTCTCAATCTGCCTGCCCGCGTCGTTCACGTAATACTCGCGCACCACCTGATAGCCTGTTTTCTGCAGGACATTCGCGAGTACGTCGCCTACGGCCGCTCCCCTTCCATGACCTATGTGGAGAGGTCCTGTGGGGTTGGAGCTCACAAACTCCATTAGTACTCTTTTCTGCCCGCCGACGTCCGGGAAGAACGGGTCCAGGCCGGTCCGCGACAGTTCTGCCAGCTCCGACCTGAATGCGTCGTCACGCACGCGAAAATTGATAAACCCCCTGGCGGCTATGGTCACTTCACTGCAAAGGGCCTCTGCGCGCATATGCTTGACGAGGGAACGGGCGATCTCCTCGGGGCTCTTTCTGGCCTTCCGCGCAAGCAGGAAAGCCAGGGCGGCGGCATAATCGCCATGCTCCCTTTCTCTGGGTATCTCTACAAGCGGATCGATCTCTATGTCGCCGGGAAGAACGCCTTCGTCTTTGCAGCGCTCCAGCGACTCTTTGAGCATCTCCGCGATCCGCTTTCTTATCATCAACCGTCTCCTTCCCGGTCGTCACATCCGGTCGCACATCCGTTGATCCCACTCATCGGGCGCAGTATCCGTCGCCCTTTTGCTTCGGTCCTTTGGGCCGCAGACGACCACAATTGCACACGGGTGGGCCTTCGCCGGGAATGACACGAGGCCCCACACCATAGCTCTTCTTTCGGATCCTCACGCCCTTTCCGGACCGGCCCCGCTCAGTAGTATCTCTTTATACAGGTCGGGGCGTCGCTCTTTTACGATCGGCCATTCCCGCCGTATTTCTGCCAATTTATCGCTGTCGATGTCGGCCAGCATGATCCCGTCGGCCCTGCCTGTCGGGCCCCCTATTATCTCACCTTCCGGACTCGCGCTGAAACTCATGCCATAAAAATCGTGGCTCTCTTCGCTCCCGACCCTGTTGACCCGCATCATGAAAAGCCCATTGGTAATAGCGTTGCTCGTAATGACGGTTTGCCAGATATGTTGCGATTTGAACGCGCACGCAGTTGGAGCAAACACGATATCAGCGCCTTTGAGGGCGAGGATCCTCGATCCTTCCGGAAACAGGTTATCCCACGAGATTTGCACACCGATACGGCCGTACCTGGTGTGAAAAACAGGGAAACCCAGGTTTCCCGCTGAAAAATAGAACTTTTCTTCCCACAATGGGATGTCAGGCACATGGATCGTCCGGTATACCCCCGCCACATGCCCGTCGGCGTCAATTACCGCGGAGCTATTATAATAGGCCCCATCAGCCTTCTCGAAGAAAGGCAGCACGACCACGGCAGCGGATTCCCCGGCCTTCTTTCTGACGCGCTCGACCGTCGGACCGGTTATCTCCTCAGCCAGCTCAAAGGCAGACTCGCTCCGGCTCCGCGGAAACCAGTAGAGGTTGAAAAGCTCCTGAAAGCAGACGATCTTCGCCCCCCCTCCAACGGCCATATCCATCATCTTACATGCCTTTTCCGTGTTCTTGTCCTTGTTGTCCGAACACGCAAACTGTATGCCGGCTATCTTCATTTCACTTGTTGTTTGTTGCGATGATGATGGACCAAGGGTCGAGTTTGTTTTTTTTCAGCACCTGGTTGATCTGAAGGCTGCAATGGTTGGAAAGGAGATCCAGGGAGATATCCGACCTCCAGCCCCATTTCTCACACAAGGGGGAAAAGACCTTTTCGATTTTCGAAAGGAAGGTGTTATTGCTGCAGAAGTGGTTAAGGATCACGATGTTGCCGCCGGCTTTCGTCACCCGCTTCATCTCGGAAACCATTTTTTCAGGATTAGGGACTACCGTCACCACAAAGGCGGCGACGGCGTGGTCAAAGCTGTTGTCCTCGAAGGTCATGTTTTCCGCGTCCATTTCGATCAGCTCCACGTGGTCCAGCTTGTGCTTCTCCTTTTTTTCCCGTGCCTTTTCAAGCATCTTTGTCGTGACGTCGATGCCCACGACGTTGCAGCCGCCGGGATACAGGGGGAGTGACAGTCCCGTTCCGATGCCTACCTCGATAACCCGGTCGCCCTGGCTGATCCTGGATTTATTGATGCCCAGTTTTATTCTCGGAAAAAAAAAATGAGAAAAAAGCCTATCGTAGACGGAGGAATACCACGTATATATGGTCTTGACCTCTTGCTGGTTCATCGCCTCACAATAACAAATAAGACGCGACGAGTCAAGGGAAAACCAAATATCCCGCTCAAAAAAAACGCTTCGACGCTTCTCTTGTGCATATTTCTACGTGCAGTCTTATCTTTAAACCAATGTAGGTATCTTTTGAGCTTTCCACAGGGGGAACGTCATGGAAGACAGCAAAATAACCGAGGCAAAACAACTGGCGGGCCTTGTAGCCTATCAGAAAGACGCCATAGTAAGCAGGGAGATAGTCAACAAGGAAACGGGCACCCTTACCATTTTTGCCTTTGACAGGGGACAGGGTCTCAGCGAGCACACCGCCCCCTTTGACGCCTTTGTCTATGTGCCGGAAGGCCGCGCCGAGATTACCATCGCAGGCACCCCCCATCTCCTGGGGCAAGGCGATATGATCGTCATGCCGGCCCATGTTCCCCACGCAGTAAAAGCCGTCGAATCGTTCAAGATGCTCCTCGTCATGATCCGCTCCTAGCACCGAAAGCCCCACGAAACCCTTACGACTACAAAAAAGTTCTTGACTTTATAAAACAATTGTTTTAATCTTATGTTTGAAACATATGCTAGAGACCCAGCCACAGAATTACCCCTCGGATGTCCGCTCGGACGCACAGCGCCGTATAATTGAGGCGGCGGGGCAAATCTTCGCCGATTCAGGCTATAAGTACACGACTATCCGGGCCATATGCAAGCAGGCGGGCGTCAACGTTGCCGCGGTCAATTATTACTTTGGCGGGAAGAAACATCTCTATCTGGCGGTCCTTATCGCCTTGCGGGCTAAGGTCTGGGGAGAGAAGCCCTTGGACTTCTGCGGCTACGCGGCGCTGCCACCAGAAGAGCGTCTTTATACCTTCATCCGGACCCTCCTTTCCCGCATACTCGACGAGGGGGAAGGCGGGCTCTTCGCGAAGCTCATGGCCCAGGAGCTGATACAGCCGACGGATGCCTTCGATCAGGTCATAGAAGAGATCATAAACCCGACTTTCGCTTTCCTTTCGGCAACGGTCCTGCAACTCTTCAAAAAGCCCATGTCGAAAGAGAAGACAGGGCTCTGCTGCCTCAGTATCGTCGGCCAGGTCTTCTACTTCTATATGAGCAAACACGTGATACGCAAGCTTTTCGACAGGGAGCATTTCGGGGAGCGGGAAATTGATGCGGGCGCGAGCCACATTACCCGGTTCTCCCTTTATGCAATCGACCGGATGGCAGCGCAAAACGAAGGAGACATCGAATGAGGAACGGGCTCTTCCCGCTACTGTGTGCCGTGTGTCTCGGCCTCCTGTTTTGCCCCACTCCCTGCCGGGCTGACGGGGCACCTTTCAATCTTGAATCGACCATACGGTTCGCCCTGAAGCACAACCCAAGCTTGCGCATTTCGCAAAAGGACGTGGCCACCGAGAAATACGGAATCGAGGCGGCAAAGTCCGAAAGGATGCCGAAGGTTGATTTCGGGTCGGGCGCCACCCGGTACCGGTATCCCACACCACTCACACCCCTCGTTCTGCCCGGTAACCTCACTCCGACTACGCTGGCGGCGCTGGTAGTGCCCGATTTCGAAAAGACCATCTATGATGCCGGCGCTTCGTTCAGGGTCCCTCTTTACAGAGGGGGGCGGATCACGGCGAACATCCGCGTCGCCGAGATGAGAGAGGCCCTCGCCCGGGACAACTACCGGGTGTCGGAGCAGGACTTGATCTACAACGTGACGAGCGTCTACCATAAGATATTGCAGCTTCAGAAGCTTCTCACGGCAAACGCGGCCTCGGTAACACAACTCGAAAGCCATTACCGCGACGTGGAGTTTTTTCTGAAGGCGGGCACAGCCCCCCGCCTGGACCTCCTGAAGACGGAGGTCGACCTCGCCCATGCAAAGGACAACCTCCTTTTAGTCAGGAACAACCTGGATAGCGCCTTCGAGCTCCTCAAAAACCTCATGGGCATGGAGGACACGGGCGCAACCATTACCGTTGTCGAGCCGGAGCCTTCCATCCCAACCTGTCCGTCGGAAGAAGAGGGCATGAACATTGCTCTTGCCAAAAGGCCCGATTATCTGGCGGTTGCAAAAAAGAAGGCCATCGCGGAAGGCCGGATAAGGGTTGCCCAGGGGAGATGGTTTCCCGATATCTACGGGTCCGGCCAATATATAAAAAGGGCAGGGGATGGAACTTCTTTCCAGGAAGACTGGTTTCTCGGGTTGAGACTGAGCATCCCGATCTTTGACGGAGGACTCATCCGCTCAGAGGTGGACAAAGAGAAGACGGAACTCGAAAAAGTGAGGCAGGAAGAGCGCCTGGTAAGACTGAACATATCCCGGGAGGTGAGGGACGCCAGGCTGAGCGTCGCAAACACGTCCGACAGGATAAAAGTCGCGGAAAAGGCGATAGAAAGCGCCCGGGAGACAGTCCGGGTCGAGCACCTCAAGTTCGGCGCGGGATCGGGCACGACGACCGATGTGATCGACGCGCAGACGGCGTTGCTGAGGGCCGAAAGTGACTACTATCAGGCACTCTATGACAGGGAAGTCGCCCTCGCGTCGCTAAGGAAAGCTATGGGAGAGTATCCGCCGGGCTATTGAGCGCATTATGCTTCTTCCTCTTTTGAGGGGGCGCTGAGCCCCGGTAAGTAAGTGCATTTGTGAGGGGGGAGGCTCGGTGAGCTTGCTCACGGAGGGGGCGCTGAGCCCCGGTAATTGCAGAGGAGGTCCTTAGATGAAGAAAAGTCTGGCAATTGCGGTCATCGCCCTTGCAGCGGCTGTGGCGGTCTTCTTGTCGGCGATCTATTTCGGGAAAAGGGGGGAAGAGCATGTGCTCCTTTTGTCCGGCAATATGGAGGTCACGGAGACGAATACGGGCTTTAAGCCGGCCGGAAGGGTAATCGACCTGCTCGTGGATGAGGGACAATCAGTGCGGAAGGGAGACCTCCTGGCGCGGCTCGATAACGCGGAGTTGACGAGCACAGTGGCCCAGCAGAGGGCGGCCCTTCAGGAAGCCGAGGCCCGCCTCGCCGAGCTTGAGGCAGGGTCGAGGCCCCAGGAGATCGAACAGGCAAAGGCGAGCGTGCAATCCGAGGAGGCGGAGCTGGTCCGTATCAGGAAAGACTACGAGCGTTCAGAAATGCTTTTCCATAACGGGGCCATAGCGTCGGCCCAGTTCGATGCCGCAAAAAGCTCCTTTGAGAGCCGGGCTGCCCAGCTCCGCCACGCCGCAGAACAGCTCAGCCTCACGAAAGAAGGCCCGCGCAAGGAGAGTATCGAGGCGGCCGCCTACCGGGTCCGTCAAGCCCGGGCACAACTCAGGGTTGCCGAGGAGAAGCTCAACGATACACTCATCTACGCGCCCTTTCCCGGGATTATCCTGAGAAAGAACGTGGAGCTCGGTGAAACCGTGGCACAGGGCACCCCTGTCTACACCATAGGCGATCTGGCGAGTCCATGGATAAAAGTCTATGTGAAGGAAGATAAGCTGGGCCTCGTCAAGCTCGGGCAGAAGGCGCAGGTAACTACCGACACGTACCGCGGCAAAGTATATAACGGGTGGATAAGCTACATCTCCTCGGAAGCGGAGTTCACACCAAAAAACGTACAAACTCAGGAGGAGCGGGTAAAGCTGGTTTTCGGCGTCAAGGTACGGGTGGAGAACGTGAATAACGAGCTGAAGCCCAGCATGCCCGCGGATGTGAGGATCCTGCTTAAATGACGCACGAAAAGACGCCGGAACAGATGGCGGAAGATAGAGCGATAAAGGCCTCAGGCCTGATAAAGGCCTTCGGCGACAATGTGGCGGTAGATCATCTCGACCTCGATGTCGCGTCAGGGGAGCTTTTTGGGCTTGTGGGACCGGACGGCGCGGGAAAGAGCACCATAATGAGGCTCTTTTCAGGCATATTGCTGCCTACCGGCGGGGAGGTATGGGTGGCAGGCCATTCAATCCTCCATGACCCTGAAGCGATCAAGGAAAAGATCGGCTATATGGCCCAGAGATTCGGCCTCTACGAAGACCTGACCGTCATGGAAAATGTGCTCTTCTACGCAGACCTCTACGGAGTGCCGAAAAAGGAGAGACCGCCGAGGATCGAGAGGCTCCTGGCTTTCAGCAACCTCACCCCTTTTCGGGACCGGCTCGCGGGCAATCTGTCAGGAGGCATGAAACAAAAGCTTGGCCTCGCCTGCGCACTCATCCACACGCCCAAGGTCCTCCTCCTCGATGAGCCGACGGGCGGCGTTGATCCCGTGTCGCGCAGGGACCTCTGGCGGATACTCTACGACCTTCTGCGTGAGGGGGTGACGATTTTCGTCTCCACGGCCTACCTCGACGAGGCCGAGCGGTGCTCGAGGATCGGACTCATCCACAAAGGAAAGCTCCTGATTACGGGTGAGCCCCGGGAGGTGAGGAGGATGCTCCATGTGCCCATGATCGAGATACTCACTCGTGCCGGGCGGCAGGCGCGGGCTGTCGCGGCCGGCATTCCCGGTGTCCGGAGCGTGACCGCCTACGGAGACAGGCTTCACGTGGGTCTCGATGCGGCCGATGCGGGCGATGCAGTGGTGGCGGCCATGGCCGGCAGCGGCATCGAGGTCACGGGGAAACGGTCGATTTTGCCGTCCCTCGAAGACGCGTTCATCGCCCTCGTGACAAGATCCGAAGGGAGCGCTGAGACGGGGAATGACACTGATGCGCAGACTTGAGCCGGCCGTGGACGTACACGAGCTCAGCCGCACCTTCGGCAGTTTCATTGCCGTGGATAAGATCAGCCTCCAGGTGGCAAAGGGAGCGATCTTCGGCTTTCTGGGACCCAACGGAGCGGGGAAATCGACAACCATAAGGATGCTCTGCGGCCTGCTCATGCCGACCGGCGGGGGCGGAACGGTAGGCGGGTACGACATCCGCACCGAGCCGGAAGCCGTAAAAAAGATCATCGGCTATATGTCGCAAAAATTCTCCCTCTACGACGATCTCACCGTGGAAGAGAACATCAACTTTTTCGGCGGGGTCTACAAGGTCCCTAAAGCAAAGAAAGAGGCCCGCAAGGCCTGGGTGCTGGCAATGGCCGGGATCGAGGACAAAAAGCATGTCCTCACGAGAACGCTCCCCACGGGCTTCAAACAACGCCTCGCCCTCGGATGCGCGGTCCTCCACGAGCCTCCGGTCCTGTTCCTGGACGAGCCTACTTCCGGCGTCGACCCCCTGTCGAGGCGCAGCTTCTGGAACCTGATACGGGAGATGGCGGAATCGGGCACGACCATCTTTGTCACTACCCACTACATGGAGGAAGCCGACTACTGCGACAGACTGGCCCTGATCTATAAGGGGCAGATCATCGCGGAAGGGGCGCCCATGGAGCTGCGGCAGAACTACATGAAACGGGACATTCTGGAGATAGAGACGGAGAGGACCGTCGAGGCCCTGGAGATCCTTCTCAAGAATGGGATAGACAACGCCATCTTCGGCAGCACCCTCCACGCCACCGTGGAAGACGCGGAACTATCCGCCCCCCGCATAAAACAGATTCTGGCTGGTTCAGGCATCACGGTAGAGCGGATAGACAAGGTAGTGCCGTCCCTGGAAGATGTATTCGTGACCCTGATCGAGGTTTCATGAAATGAGCCTCCTGCGCATCAAGGCGATGGCGAAAAAGGAATGGATCCAGGTGCGCCGCGATCACTTGAGCCTGGCCATGGCCTTCCTCTTGCCGGTCATACTCCTGCTCATCTACGCGTATGCAATCACCTTCGACGTGAATAACATCCTCATGGCCGTCTACGACCAGGACAAAAGCAGCGTGAGCAGGGAGCTTGTGACGCAGTTCACCGAGTCCGGGTACTTTACCACGGTGGCCCATCCTGCTTCCTACGCGCAGATAGACAGATACCTGGATTCCGACAGTGCCAGGGTCGCCCTTGTCATCCCTTTTGATTTTTCAAAAAATATAAGAACGGGAAAGCCTTCCTCCGTGGAAGTCCTTCTCGATGGGAGCAATTCCAATACTGCGACAATCGCCCTGGGGTACATCACCAGCATCGCCGGGCAGTTTAGCCGAAGACAGGCCTTACAGCCCATTCCTCCCGTCATCGACCTGCGCAGCAGGGTCTGGTACAATCCGGAGCTGAAATCAAGAAATTTCGTCATTCCCGGACTTATCGCCCTCATTATGTCCGTCATCGTCGCAGTGCTTACCTCTCTTACCGTTGCGAGGGAATGGGACAGCGGCACCATGGAGCAGCTCATATCAACTCCGGTGAAGCCGGCAGAGATGGTCATCGGCAAGCTGATCCCTTATTTGCTCATCGGTTTCGCCGACACGGCCCTTTGCGTGTTGATCAGTGCCTTTCTCCTGGGAGTGCCCTTGCGGGGCAGTATCTTTTTGCTTTTTGCGACCTCGGCCATCTTCCTCATAGGAGGGCTCAGCTTCGGTATATTGATTTCCGCGGCCACGAGAAACCAGCTCCTGGCGAGCACACTGGGGATGCTCACCTCCTTTCTCCCCTCGTTCCTGCTCTCCGGTTTCGTCTTCAGCATTGCGAACATGCCCGCACCACTCCGGATTGTCACGTACGCGGTCCCGGCCCGGTATTTTGTCTCCATCCTGAAAGGGATATTCCTGAAAGGCATAGGCCTGCGCTTCCTCTGGCTTGAAGTGGCGCTCCTCACGCTCTATGCGGTCGTCGTGTTTATCCTCGCCTGCAGAAAGCTTAAAAAAAGGATCGAGTAGCGACATGTTCGAGCGAATAAAGTACCTGGCGATCAAGGAGTTCATTCAGACATTCAGGGAGCGGAGAAGGACCATCCTCCTCATCATCTCTCCCCTCATCCAGCTCTTCCTTTTCGGTTATGTGGCCACCCTCGATGTGGATAACGTGTCCACGGCGCTTTTGGACCTGGACAGGTCGCAGGAGAGCCGGGAGCTTGTCCGGAGGCTGGAATCGTCTGGCTATTTCACTATCACGAGCCTGCCCGCCTCCGAAGGGGAGATAGGATATCTCCTCGACAAGGGAGAGGTACTCGCGGCAATCCAGATCAACAGGGGGTTCTCGAAAGATATAAAGAAGCATGCCGCCCCTGCGCGCCTTCAGGTGCTCGTGGACGGCACCGACTCCAATTCCGCCCTGATCGCCATGAGTCATGTCGCCATGATCGTCGACCGATTTTCGCAGGACCTGGCGGTGCCGGTGGCAGTCAGCGCCGCGCGGACCGATTTTCGCACAAGGGTCTGGTACAACCCGGACCTGAGGAGCCGCAACTTCCTGCTGCCCGGCGTTATCGCGCTGATCATGCTGCTCACCTGCCTTATGACGACCTCCATGGCGGTCGTGCGGGAGCGGGAGATCGGCACCATCGAACAGCTCATGGTGACCCCTATCCGCCCCCTGGAGCTGGTGCTTGCAAAAATGAGCCCCTCCGCCGCAGTCGGCTTCGGCCAGATGATCCTCGTCACCGCCGTCGGAGTGCTCTGGTTTCATGTGCCCATCAAAGGCTCCCTGCCTTTTCTCTTCCTCTGCACGTGCGTCTACCTGTTCCCGATCCTCGGCATAGGTCTCTTCATATCGACCATATGCAAGACCCAGCAGCAGGCCATGATGGCCTCCTTTTTCTTCTTTCAGCCCACCGTGCTCCTCTCCGGTTTCGCGACGCCCATAGAGAATATGCCCCTGGGCTTCCAGTACATCACCTATCTCTCCCCTTTACGCTATTTCCTTGTGATCGTCCGGGGCATATTCCTGAAAGGGGTGGGCATGGACGTGCTCTGGCCGCAAGTCCTGGCCCTCCTGCTCCTGGGCATAGCGATCTTCGCGGTCAGCGCGATGCGGTTCAAGAAAAGACTCGCTTAAGGTTGGATAAAGGATACAGGTCCGTGCTATACTCGGCGAAAAGGTGCGCCTTGCGATGAAAACCGCCCTTGTCGTTCTCCTGTGCATCTACCTCAGCCTCCAGGCATTCAGGTACTTACTCGAATACCTCAACCTCAGACACATGCGTCGCCTCTCGGCCACGACGGCGCCTGAGTTCAATGCCCTTCTCGGCCGGGAGTTCCTCGACCGGATGCAGGTCTATTTGCGCGAAAGCGTGCGCTTCGACACGGCTGCCTCCGCCTTGTCGACTATCGCTGTCGTCGTCTTCCTCTTTGGCGGGGTCCTCGATATCTATAACTCGTGGATCGCCTCGATGAATCTCTCCTTCGTCGTCTCGGGATGGCTATTTTTTCTCCTCCTTTATCTGGCCTGGGAGCTACTCACTCTGCCGTTCACCTTCTACTCCGTTTTCCACATAGAGCAGAAACACGGCTTCAACACCACGACATACCGCGTCTGGTTCCTGGATTTCCTGAAAGCGACCATGCTTTCGTTGCTGCTTCTCACGGCGGTGATCTTCGGCGGGCTCATGCTGGTGGAGACGAGCCCCCGTTTCTGGTGGTTCCTGGTATGGTGCTTTTTCCTTGCCTTCACCATTTTCATCACCTATATCGCACCCTACGTGATCGAACCCCTGTTTAATAGATTCACCCCGGTGGAGGACGGGTCGCTGAAGGAAGCCATCGTTGCCCTTGCGTCGAGGGCAGGCATCAATGTGGAGAAGGTGCTCACCATGGATCAATCGACGCGGAGCAGGCACACAAACGCCTATTTTACCGGCATGGGCAGGACGAAAAGGATCATCCTCTTCGATACGCTCCTCGAAACCATGAAGCCCGATGAGGTCCTCGCGGTGCTGGCGCACGAGATAGGCCACTGGAAGGGACGCCATCTCCTCAAGGGGCTCCTCCTGAGCTCACTTGTTTCGCTGGTCTTCTTTTTCTGCGCCCACCAGGCGCTGTCGCGTCATCTGCTCGACACCCTGTTCGCCGTCCGCGTTGCTTCCTTCCCCGCACAAGCGGTGATCGCCGGCTTTTTCGGCGGTATGCTTTCTTTTCTCTTCGCGCCGGTGATGAACGGTTTCAGCCGAAGACTCGAAAGGGAGGCCGACCGCTTCTCGTGCGACTTTGACGGTATTGCCAAAAGTTGCATGAAAAGCCCAGAAATGAACACGAAAGGACCATCTGCGCCCCTTCCTTTCTATGAGGGGGAGGCTCCGACGGCTTTGCCGGTGGAGGGGGCGACGCTAGCCCCGGTAATTGCGGGAAGGGGGGAGGCCATGATCAGTGCCCTCGTCAAACTCTCCAAGGATAATCTCTCGAACCTCTACCCCCATCCGCTTTACGCCCTGTTCAATTACTCCCATCCCCCCGTGCTCGAAAGGATCAGGTACATAAGGGAGTATTGCGAAAAAGAAGGAGAACGTAGCACACCCTTATGATGCGGGTCGGCGTATGCTCCTGGGCGGAAAAGACGCTCGTCGAGAGCGGGGAGTTCTATCCCCCGCAGATAAGGAGCGCGGAGGCGCGTCTCCGGTATTATGCGTCCTGTTTCGATACGGTCGAGGTCGATTCCACCTACTACGCGATCCCCGAACAACGGACTGTCTGGCTCTGGGGGACAAGGACGCCGGAGGCCTTTACGTTCCATGTGAAAGCCTACGGCGCGCTCACCGGACACGCCATCGACCTGCGGACCCTGCCCGCCGATATAAGGGAAGCTGCCGGCGGCCCTTCGAGTAAGTCTGTCTACGTGAGAGAGCGGGAAGTGCTGCGCCTGATTGCGCAGCGGTTCAGGGAAACCCTCATGCCCCTGGCCCGCGCGGGGAAGCTGGGCGTGATAGTCTTCCAGTTCCCCCCATGGTTCGACTGCAAGAGCAGCAACATGGACTATCTGCTCTTCTGCAAGGAGCTGATGGCGGAGTTGTCCCTCGCAGTCGAATTCCGGCACGGAAGCTGGCTCTCCCCCGCAAAGGCGTCTCAAGTTGTCTCATTCCTCAGAGCGCACGCCATCACCTACATCGCTGCCGACGAGCCGCAGTACGGGACCTCGGCGACGGTGCCTTTCCTGCCCTTCGTCACCACCGACACCGCCTATTTGAGATTTCACGGGAGGAATGTCGAGAATTGGCTGAAAAAAGGCATAGCAACGTCGTTAAGATATGCGTACTCTTACAGCGATGCGGAGCTAGGTGAGCTTGCGCCCGCCGTGAAAGAGGCGGGCAGGCAGGCGAAAAAGACGTACGCCATGTTCAATAACTGCCATCGCGGCAGCGCGACGGCGAACGCGGCCCGGATGAAGGAGCTGTTGAGGGAGGCGTAGGCGGCTCCTTCTTTCTTCTTCTCTTGTCGGGTGGACGACGGCCCGGAGGTAAAAAAGCTTACACCTTGGATTCGATACGCTGTGACCTTTACGCCTTTCACCTGCAAACATTCACGTCTGTGGCCGGGGTGTGCGTTCAACATTGCCACTTCAAAGAGTGGCCATGTCCGGTGCCAGCGCCTGACCCCTCACTACTGCTATGTTTTCTAGGGATGGGCACCGGATTCCTTCTCCTTCGAGAAATCCCCTCAGCTAATCCTGTCTACGTGGTAAACGGCAGTAGAAGAAACTGGAGGGGGGGATGGCCGGCAACCTGAACACGGACCGATCCGCTGTTATTGCTTCATCCGGCGGCGAAACATCGTGATTACGGCCGCAAATTCCCGGCCAGGCACACGCAGGTCTGCTCGTGTAATCAACCTTGGCGCATCGAAGGCGGGAACGACCGCTTCCCCACTTATGCCCATCTGATAGCTTTGTCTGGGCCGAGGATTTGCTTCCAGATTTCTGTGACCGATATTGGATAAGGTCGCGTTGTATAGCATTCGGTCGTAGCGGCAGTATGGGTCGAGTTGCTCCAATAAAGCCATCGCAAAAGCGAAGGCTTTTCGTAGCTCTCCATATACGTCCTCTTCCGCAATAACCATGGAACTCAACATGCTGTGTTCGTCGCCGCGTTGCACCCGACCGGTAACGTTTGTGTCGATTACGAGAACGCCGCTGCTTGAAAGTTCCAACCGGGCGGCATCAGTGGTCTGCCCATGTCCGCGCAGATTTTCTTGTGTTATCACGATCTCATTGATACCAATCTCCTTCGTCTTGCCCTGCTCGTATGAAAAAAGGCCGATCTTCGGAGAGTGGGCGATCTCCATTAGCTGAGTGAATGGTCCCGGCGACTCCAGATCCACGGGGTCAAGGAGTTGACCTTCCCTCTCGGGTGCGAACACAGTCCGCAACACGGTGTCATAGCCGACTCTAAAGGAATCCTTCAACTTTTCATCTATTCTTGTCATAGTCACCCCTACCATTCCATAGTCCTTGACTATTGGCGCTAGTGTACTGTCTCAGTAACGGCTTTACAACGGGCCACCTTCTTGACGATATCTTCCGCTTTCTTCGTCCAAACAAAAGGCTTGGGGTTCTCGTTGTAGAGCCGGATGTACTCTTCGATGGCGGCTACCAGTTCCGGCACGCTTTTGAATACTCCCCGACGGATTCTTTTCCGTGTGATTTCTCCAAACCAACGTTCTACCAGATTCAACCAGGATGAGCTTGTGGGTGTGAAGTGAAGGGCAAAGCGAGGATGCTTTTCAAGCCACATTTTCACATTTGGGTGGCCGTGCGTTCCATAATTATCCAGGATCAAGTGAATTGCCAATTTCTGGGGCACTTCCCGGTTGATCTTGCGGAGAAACTTTAGGAATTCCGTGTTCCTGTGCCGGGGATAACAGGAGCCGATAACTTTTCCTTCCAACAGGTTCATCGCAGCAAAAAGACAGGTAGTACCGTTGCGTCGGTAATCGTGCGTCATTGTTCCGCAGCGCCCTTTCTTCATAGGCAGACCCGGTTGCGTCCTATCGAGCGCCTGCACCTGGGTCTTTTCATCGACGCATAGCACCACCGCCTTGTCGGGCGGATTCAGATAGACGCCTACAACATCCGTCAGTTTTTCCACGAATCGCTTGTCTTTGGATAACTTGAAGGTCTCCACGCGGTGCGGCTGCAAGCCATGGGCGTCCCAGATGCGTTGCACGGTCGCATGGCTGACGCCATGAGCCTTTGCCATAGTTCTCGTCGACCAGTGGGTTGAATCGGCAGGCGTTGTATGGAGGGTAGCTTCCACGATGGCATCAACCTTTTTCGGATCGAGTTGCCTTGAACTGGGACCATGAGGAGCATCTTCAGCCAATCCTGAAATGCCTTTCGCTCTAAATCGGTTTGTCCACAACAGAACCGTGGGGCGAGAGGCGTCCAATTCCTTAGCGATGGCGTTATGCGAGAGACCCCTTGCGGCAAGCAGGCAAATACGGGAACGGAGGACTACTCTTTGAGGCGTCTTTTTCGCACGAATCCAAGCTTCCAATGTTCTTTGCTGTTCTTCCGTCATCATGAGCTTATTGGCTGGTTTCCACATGCACCAAGTATAGCACAAGCAAAGGCTATTGTAAATATATTACTGAGACAGTACACTAGTGCCTTTTCAACAAGCCATCCGAGTTGATCAGGTCCGGAGAACGTAGTGCGAAACAGCCCCCCGACATAGTCCGACAGCTTGGTCACCAGGTTCTCTGCTTCCAAATCTCGGTCAACGGCTTCAATGAACGATAGGAGCCGGAGCTTGCGCTTGACGGCTTCCTCGTATTCTTCTTCTACCGCAAGCTTTCCCGAGGGAGTAATCCAGCCTCCGCGCTGCCCAACAATAACCAGGTAGATGTCACAACTCGCCACCGCATCAAGGCACGCTGTCCTTGGCGTCACAGGCAACGAAGGGAAATCTTCTGCCAGAACCGGCTCCCCACCCCCACTAATTATGCCCTTCCGCGCCGTCTCGCGATAGGTTTTGAAATTTTCCATTACGGAGCTAATAAACACGCGGGGCCTTATCGGGCTTAGGCTACTCATGGATACTCACGTTTGGACTGCCGCACTTGGAACACCGTGGCGGCACAATGCTGATCCTTTCTTTCTCTGCCTCCTCCCGGGAAAAGAGCTCGATCCTCTCCTCATAGCCGCACTGGTTGCATTTCACGGTAACCTTTCTCATGGTCTTGCCCCTTTTCTCACGGATTTGTTTCCTAAGACCATTCAATTACAAACAATAGTCATATAGCGAGCGCCGGAGACATCATGTGGGTATATGCTCCGCCTTACGGCCGGCTCGTTCATTGCTACACTACATCTCCCCATCTCTTCACAGCAACTGCAAAACAATCTCCAATCCAATTCAGCAGCTCCCGCTTCAGCCGATCAGGATCGTCATTGTTTGTGAAAGTAAATGGCTCTTCCATGCAGTTCACGTGATCTGTCCTCGGGGACTCCTGTTCTGTTGGCGGAAAACTAATTTCGCTAAATGTTGTGGCCTCCATCACCCCTGACAATTCCTCGCCGATATGGTGGAACGATACTATGAATGTGAGCCATGGCGTCGATAGCGATGACAATCGGGTCCGGACAAAATAATGGTGCTCTTTGAAATTGATTCTTCGTCTGGCCGCTTGGGCACTCTGAACCACCTGAAAACGATACCAGTGTTCTGTCGGCTTGTCGTTAAACGGCATCTCGGGTCCACCAAGTAATACCTGGATTGATGTCCCCAAGTCGGATGCCTGATTAATCCGGTCTGCGACGTCCTGCGCCAATTTGCGTATGTGTTTGCCTGCCGCGTTTTGAAGAATCGCTGCAACGTCATTGACGCGACGAAGTCTCAACTCGGAGTCTTCTCTGCGCCGCTTGAGTTTCGATGCAATGGCTTCTGCCACCCCTTCAAGGACCGCTTTTGACGGTTCGATGTCGGGTCCTATGCTGAGCGCCTCAAGTATTGTCGTCTTTTCAATTGCAGCAAACAGTCTAACGAGAGGTTCAAGGTCGCCCACGTCGGCTTTTTCAAGGGCGCCGATGTAAGGCCCTCGTTGATCCCTAGTGACTACCACTGGAAAGAATCCCCCTTTCACCAACACCAGATTAGTTGTGGCTCTCGCAACCCGCCCGTTTCCGTCCTGGTAAGGATGTATTTGTGTGAAACGGTGGTGCCACCAAGCCGATAGAATGAGAGGGTTCACGCCTGAGTATTCATTGTACCACTTGACGAGGTTATCCATTTCCGACGCGACATGAATTGGAGGACAGTATTCGTGCAGCGATCCGTCCGGCCTAGTCGGATTGTTTGGTTGATCCTTGAACGCCCCGCGTTCAGGCTTCAAGAGCACGCGGGTGCCAAATTGGTCAACTGCTTCAACAAACTGTTGGTGTTTTGTAAGGATCGAGTGAAGCTCGTGGATGAGGCCGGGTGTAAGAGGTCTCGAATTGGCTACACAATCCTGCAGTAAATCCGCGGCTACTTTATGATCCCGTAGCACTTCGATCAACTGTTCCGGATCCTTATCTGTGCCCGAACGTTCCACCAAACCGGCAAAAAAACCACGCTCGATAAGTACTATAGTGGTTCCTCTATCGATATCGTAGATTCTCTCAAGCATACCTGTTTCAATGCTCCACTTCCGTGCCAGCCTCTCATTGAACTCCACCAGATTCTGCGGGCTGGATGCACCAAGCCTATCGCGGAAGTCAAGCCAGCTTCCCTTAAGAGAATCCACGTCTGAAACATCAATCTGTCTCTCTTTTACTGACAATGGAGCAATCGGTTTCCACTTATAGTCCATATTGCCCTCCCCGTTTGGAGAATTTATCCTGCCAACCTGATGAAGGCGGTCATTATCAAAACTTCCAATCATTCTTAATCTTTTTCAAAACCTCTTCCACGGCCTTCAAATCTATCCCTTCTTTCGGTTTGATGCTGATGCATGCTTCAACCACGGGGTCGCATCCGGCCAAAAGTTTCGTGAGGTGATAGAGTTCGTCACTCAGGGTCTGCACATCGGAAACATTGAGTGTCACCATGTTGGTTTTTCGACGTCCGCCTGAGACCGGCGTTGTCGGCGGAGGCGGAGGCGCTGAATTCTTTATGACCAATCCACACTTGCCGTCATGTTGCAGCGAGCTTATCGGGACGGTACCGGAACTTCGGTGAACGTACCCCTGGCCGATAGCGCTATTGAGGCCGTCCAGGAAGAGCTTCTCCGGCCATGGCTTGCCGCGAACGGCCTTGATTCCTGCATAAAGCGCTTCTACATCGGTTGTGGGCTCGTCCTCTTTGGTCCAGGCGTCAGGCAAAGACCCGGGAAGGAAATCGATGGCGGCAAGCGGCTGAGGAGGCCGGTAGAGCACGGTATCCGGATCAAGCTGGACAGCCGATGGCTTTTCTTTAAAAACGCTTTCATTTCCGTAAATCAGCCAGAGTGCGCCGTTCGCTACCGCGGAACTCACCGCAATCTGGACGGTTTTGTAATCCACCGGTGGAATTGGGCGAAGCTCGGTGGGATAACCGGGAAGGGCCTGTTCTTCGAAAAAGTGGCTTCCGTCAAACCAGCCATAGAGATTAGAGAGCCGCACGCCCTGATCATCCTTGGGCCAAAGGCCGGGCAAAGACTCTGGCAATACTCCTGATGGGCTTAAGGAACTCAGCTTCGCATTCTGCGGTAGCCATGCCTCCGCGATCTGCTCCCAATCGGCCATGTCGATAGGGCCGTGCCAGAACCACTGCTCCGAGCCGTCTGATCTCACACAGCGCAAGGCAAGAACCCCGCGCTTCACCGCATCTTCAATGGTATTGACCACAACCTGTCTATTGAGAAGCTTAGGCAGCTTTGCCTGTTGGCCGAAGGCCTGGTAAAGATCGGGGACACGCACGCACGCGTCACCGGGCGGCCAAATTGCGTAGGGTCCTCCGGGCATGATGGCCGTTGCGTCTATCTTCTCGGTGAGGAGGCGGAGATCTTTCTCAAGCAAAAGGGTCGCCATTAAAGACTGCGCACCTATGGTGATTTTCCGCGACAGAATTGCCCCGTCCTTATCGAGGTAGAGGACAATTTCGTAAGCATTCCTGACGGCGCCCTGCGCCTCCTGAAGAGTTTCCTTTTCCCGCTTTCTTACCGTCTCCTGTTGGAATGTGTCCAGCTCAGCGAACTTGCCCGAAACCTTAATCTCTCCCCACGCCATCCAGTCAGCAATGTGTTGCTCGGCTTGGTGCAGACCGGTCACGCTCGGCGTTACAACAAGGACGATGTTCTGATACGTGCGCTGGTCTGCCGGTGATGAGTGGGTCCGGATAAAGTCGACCGCCTTCGCATAGGGCGGGTTGCCGATTACCCCGGCACACTCGGCTCCCAGCACAACCAACCGAAACTGGCCGTCATCCTCGACATCAGCGGGTGCCGTCGGAAGTTTGTGCGCCTTTACCTTATACTGATCGATGTCAGCAAAGAGGGGAGGACATTTTGTCTTTGCAAGTTCATCAAACTTTGTCTTTGCGTGTTTCAGGGCCTGGCGTTTGTAGGAGTCATGAACTTGATTTAGATTAGGCTTCGGTCCCAGCCTCCAGAATCTCGGTACGCCTGTTCCTGCTTCCGTACTGTCGCATTCCTCAAGGTACCAGGAGACTCGCGCCCAGGAGGAAAGGCCTGCATTGAGCACGGCGGGCATGTCGCAGGTTGCACCGAGGAGCCACCGTAGATCGCCCAGCTCCGCCTGCTCTCCAACGGGTTGGGAAAAAATGAATGCTGCAACGCAGGCCGCTTCGATCTCCCTTCCCGTAAGGGTAGCCGCATCCGCCTTTTGCGCTTCTAGCGCCCTTGGAAGTTCGGTTTCCAGGTTTTCTCGCCATGGCGGGAACTTGTGGTCGGGGTCGGAATCCCTCGCTGCCTGGGTAAGCTTCAATAGGGCCTCGCTCAACCCCACCTGTCCAGGCGCCGAGAGAAAGACCTGGGCGCCAATCAAGGGAGATGTGTCCCAATTCGCGGCGTCGCGCAGGGCCATGGCGAAGGTCTGAAGCACCCCTCTGGTCCGCTGAAATTGATGCAGTTCAACCCATTTTCCGAAGAATCGGTCAAGAAGATCGGGGTGAAAGGGATAGGATTCTTTGAGGCGCTCTTCCGAGTCAGGCATCTTGGCCCGGATCGGCTCGGCCGCCTTCATCCTCGACCAGAAGGCGAGAATATGTTTATGACGATCTGTCACGTTTTCCGGATACTGCTCGAACATTCGCCGCCTCAGAAGCTCCGCAAGGTCATCCTTCTCAACGGGCGACTGGATTGTTGCCTGTCTTCCCAACCCGCCGTTGCACGCAGTTAGGATTGATTGCCCCACGTCGTCGACGATTTTCGATGGGTCTGTAGCAAGAAGGGAGACCACCAGACAGGAACGCCCCGAAGACTCGACGGCCTGGGCGAGTTTCTGAAAGAAATTCTTGAGCCGGTCATACCAAAACGGTCCGCGCTCCTTGCTTTCTCCCGTAGGATCGGGCAACCCAGCATCGTGCGCCCACATGAGAAACTCATCAAGAAGAATAAGCGCGCCGTTACCCGAAGATTCGACCTCACTGAGGACCTCTGCCCAAAGGGTGTCTGCCGGCGGTGTATCAAAATCGGGCTCTGCTTCGTCGCGTTTCAATATGTCGAGACCCTTCTGTCCGAGAAGCTGCCAGGCAATCAAATTCCAGGGCATCCGGAAGCGCCGGATTTCCCCATCGGGTGATCTCACTTCGCCTCCTGCCTTCCAATCCACCTTGTCGAAAGACACCGCTGCCACTCTTGCTCCGGGCGGGTTCTTGATCTGGGCTTCATTGAGTATCATGCCCACGGATGTTTCTTTGACCGGTAGACCGGGGCCAAGAGAGGTAAGGTAGTACAGGGTCGTCAAGGTATGCGACTTCCCGCCGCCGAAGGTCTGGGATACGTTGATGATCGATTCACCGCCAGGGAGTTTTGCCAGTCGCCTCAAAACAACCTTGCAGAATTGCCGTAGGTTCTGGGTGGCATAGGTCGTGGAGAAGAATCGGGCCGGATCGCAGTAGTAAGGCTTTTCCCCAGGCCCGCCGAAGGTTACCTTATGGAGATCAATCGCGAAATCACTCGCCGTCAGCGTTCGTTCCTTGATCTCTTTTCGGAGAATACAGGTTTCCTTCCACGGCAGAATGGTAAAGGATTTACTCATGTGCGCACCTCGCTGTCAGTCTCTTCATTCAACGCCTTCATCCCCCGCCTTTGACAAAGGGCGTGTTGCGGGGGCTATCGCCTCGAACATGGGCACTTCGGTTGGCACGTTATTCACCAAGATCGTGCGCTTGTTCATCTTCAACTGCACGGCCAAGGCTTCGACGAGCCGCCTCTCCGTATCATCGTTGTCCCGGAGCGCCAGTTCGCGAACCGCCTGGAGGAGGGGGGCAAAGGCCCGTTCACTGGAGAGGCCCCAGCCGTCAAAGGTTTGCTGAACCTCACCAGCACGATTCTGCTGGAAGAGGAACATGAGCCTATGAAGCCGGTCGATGAGGGGCGGAGCCATTCCTGCCCTCAATTCGCCCAAATCGTCGCGTCCGATCCTTTCCTGCCATCCCAAGAGGCGATACTCATTCCCCTTGGATTCGGCTTCCTCATCGCCGTTATCGGAATCCTTTGCAGATGGCCTGCCTCTCTTCGATTTCCCGCCCTGTTCGATGATGTTCCAGACCATCTTCAGTTCTGTCTCATTCTTCCCACAGGCATTGGCGTAAAGGATACATGCCCCTGCAGGCGACTGGCCGAGACCGAAATAAGCCCTGTGGAGGAGGTAATATTGGGTGACGGGATCGAGCTCTATCCCTTCGCCGCGGCCTTGGGTGCTCTGCTGAATTTCCCGAAAGCCGGGCAACTCCCCCAGAGAGAAATGGAGCACGAGCCTCCGTACTTCTTTCAGGAATTCGGGGACCGTCATGATCCCGCCCGCCGGCTTCTTGACATAGGGGTGGGCGCTGTAGGCTTCAAGGGCCGGACCGAGGGCCGCCCAGATGAAGTCGGGCCCCCGGATACCGAGATCGAAATAGTACTGCAATATGTTTCTCCCGCCCAAGGCCTCTCGCGGCTCGAAGAGCTTCTGCCTCATCTGATCCAGCACCGCCTCTTCCCAGCCCGGCTGAGAGAACTTGTCTCTTTTGCGGCAGACGATCCAGACGGAGGAAGCAAGGCCGGCAGCGGCTACATTCCGGACGCGCTCAGTCCGTTCTGTCTGGATAGGCCAGCTTGCCGTTACGACAGCCCCACTGCGGATAAGGGCAGCAATGAGTGTCTCCCACGCGACCACTTCTTTGTTGGCAAAGACTACCACCAAACGACCGTGTTCTTCGAGGCCGTCAAGACAGTTCTGAAACGCTTTCGCCATCCCGTCCTCATAGGCCTTCTTGGATTTCTCTCTATTGCCATCAAACCTCGATTCATCATCAATCAGCTCTCCATCATTTCTCTCTCGATCCCACTTTGGCGAAAGCGGCGTATCAAAGGCTTGATCGATTGCAGGACAAAGGCCGCGCAGGACGCGCCGTAAAAATATGTGAAAGAAATCCATCAAGTCTGAATAGGGAATTGCATCATAGTAAGGAGGATCGGTGAGAATCAGACTGACTGGCGTGCTCTGAGGTTCTGTGGCCGATTGTTTATGTATCGTAACGTATTTGCTCGGAACCTCAATGTGAAGGGCATGTTCCACGAATTGTGCAACGAGTTCTACCTGACCTGGATACCCACCTGAGGTTTCAACTGTGGTCCCGCTCTCACAAAAATCCCACGCGACAGGAAGGGCAAACCGTGAGAAAGTGTTTCGGATGTTCTCCCGAGCCAAAGTCCAAGAACACACCGCACTGCCGCGGTCAGCAACTCGGTCGAGAATCATAGAAAGATAACCTCCTATCGCCTCTGCCTCCTTCTGCACCTCCAAACCGTCATGGCCCGCAATCTCCTCCATTGCCTTTCGTGTATGCTTGACAAACACCCCTAATGCCAACAACTGCCGCGGGGTGAACATGTCACGCCATTTCTTCATTCCATATTGGTGAAGCGAAAATGCCCTCGACGCTCCACTACCCCCACCCGCCGGCGTTGGCTCATCGGGAATACCGAAAGGGATATCCTTGAAAACCGCCTCCAGATCTTCAATTTCCACTTCAGCCGCCTTCAGTTCCTGTTCTTCCGGCAGGCGATACTTCTTGAAGGTTGTTTTTTTGCCCGGCTTCGTCGCTTCAACGACGACTGCGGTCATCTGTGTCCCCAGGAGGCCCTGTTGCCCCTGGCGGCGCAGGTCGTCCATCGTGAGCGCGATCAACCCCGGTCGCCCCGTGCAGGGGCTCCATGCACCCGCCCGGTTCATCGTACCTTTGTTAAGGAATTCGCTCACACCATCTGCCGTCACCTCCCACGTCTTCAGGTGGGGATAGTCATCATGGAGCTTCTGTACTCCATGGGTAAAGAACCTTTCATCGAGAATCCTGAAATCAACCCCCGATCCGTCCGCCTTCGGAACGGGCATTATCGCGCTTCGGCGACCTTTCTTCTTGCACAGCCAGAATGTCTTGAGCAGCGGGATGCGCCCGTAAGGCGCCGCCTTGTCCCGACCGGTACGCGCCCAAAGGTATGCCACCGTAGGTTCGCCATTGATGACGGGGTAGCGGGATGCCAGGTCTGCCCGAGCCCGTTCGAGGACCCATCGCCCCCAGGCCCTCACATGCCAGGCAAGATCGGCCTCAGGCAACTCGAGAAAGGTGAGTTGCAGTGGATCGAAGAATGCCCTGGCGGCCCCTCCCCTCCTTTTTTTGACCTTTCCTGTCTGAAAGTCTTCGATGAAATCGGGCCATTCCTTTACGAATTCGGGAAGAGGCCACTTCTTCCCGGCGAATCGGGCCGGATAGTCCAAGGTACACTTCAGTATGAACCATGCCACGGGGTTGATGTCCGATGCGGTCACGTCGCATCCGAGTCTCATTGCTTCGAGCGGAATCGCACCACCCCCGGCAAAGGGATCAAGGACTTTGGGGGCCTTATCTCCGTAGTACTCGCGAATCATGGCCCTGAATTCCGCCATGGCAGGGCCATTCTCCTGCCCCCACGCAAGTACTCCGTCCTCCAGCACCTCTTTTTCTTCTGTAACGCTCAACCCGTCATCGTCCGTGGACTTTACGTTCTTAATGGCCACTGCGCCGCCGATCCGGTCCAGAAGCTCCTGACGCTTTTGTGGATCGCCGGGGTCAGGAAGAAGTGTCGCTAAAAGGGCCGCGCGACATGCCGCCAAGGGACGTCGGGCCGGCCAAATATGGAGGGTCGAGATGTGCCCGTGTCTCACGTTCTTTTCATGCACACTGGCCACAGACGCCTGCTTCACGGGGAAGGCCACCTCGATGAGCCTCGTTTTATCTACCATCTCAGTCTCTTTCCGCCTCCTGTATAATGTCGCCGATATTTATGGTGAAGCTTTGTCGCGTCTTCACGGCCAGCTTGAAAGCCGGGTCCTGGACTCTATAGAGTGTGGGCTTTGTGGCGCAGTCCACCACCACGTAGAGCCAGTAGCGATCCCGGACGTTGGCTGCCGTGGGCCATTCGTTCTCTGTCAGTTGAATGGGTCCGCGACCCGCACGTCCTTTCACTTCTATGACGACTCTTTCACCGTTCGAGCGGTGGCTCTCCAGATCATACCCCCGTGCTAGGTGGGGTGATGATACATCGTAAACACGTGCCTTGTACCGGTCCACCTCGAAGTTGCGGGCAATGCGCATGGCCATCTCTTCGATGCTATTGTCATAGGTCTCCTGCGCGGCAGGGGTCGTATCGGGGACAACGAGGGCGGTCGCGATCCTCTCCAAGTGGGTGATCTCCAGACGATCGGAACGGTGCTCCTCATAGAGCATTGCCTTGGCCTTGTCTTCTTCAAGGTGTTTCTGCCTGTTCCGGATGTCTTCAAGTTCCGGCATTGCGGCGGCGTCCCCGTCGCGGGTGCGCCGGGCAAGCTCGCTACGGGCCTGCGCCAACTCACTGCTCAAGTAGTCGTAACCTCTCGTGAGATCATCGATCCGGGCAAAGGCTTCTGTTCGCAAGCGCGATCGTATCTGCTGTAGGACAGTTGAGTCGGCAAGCGCGCGTGCGAAAGAGTCTGCTTTATAGACCTGTTCTTCGGGGTTCACCAGGAGCGTGCCCGCCTTCCACACGAGAGAGCGCTGGGCCGCGAGGAGGGCCAGCAAATGGTTGAAGGCGCATTCTCCATAGTTGCCTCCTTCGTCCCAGCGTATCCCCATCAGAAATCGGTCGGAAAGAGTTTTCATCGGTTTTTGTCTTTGAGCCTTAAACCCTGCTTCGATCTCACCGATCTGGCAGATGTAGACAGAGAGATAATAAGGCCTTTCCGCCAAGGGATCACAAAAGGCTGCCCCTCTCATGACATCAGCCCGGAAGCGGTTGATCGTCTCGCTGCACATGGCGTCAAAGATGATCTCCCCTGGGCGAAGAAAGGCGCATCTGGACCTATCGATTCCTTCTATAAAGAAATCGTTCCGGACGGAAAAGTAATCAGGAAGGCCCCCGGAAAAGTGATTTGCCAACCGGTAAAGCCATTGCCCTTCATTTCCCGACACAGCGAAGCGGGCTGCACCGGTCAGATCACCTTCGATTTGCACGCCAAGACGAGGCGCGGCCTTCTCTACGAAGTTTTGAACATAGGCGGGGAGGAGGCGGGTGAACCGCTCCGCATCTATCTCGCGGTTTAGCTCACCAAGCCGTCTTGCCACGTCTCCAAAGGCAGAGGCATTCTTCCTTTGTTCCTCGATAGTCGCTCTCAGTTTCTGCGTGGCGAAGATCGAATCGAGTTTTTTCTGTGCGGTGTAAGGCGGTGCCTCAAAAAGGGCATCCCTCAGAAGGTCCCGGAGTGACACGTCTCGCAGCAGTTGGCCCACGACGTCAAATACCTTGTCACTGCAAAGGGCCTTTCTTGCCTCTTCCAGTTTTTCGAGAAGCGTTGCAAGCACGTCGCCTTCGCGCGTATTCTCGGCAACAAGGTTGAAGATACGAACTTCCGGGTGCCTTTGGCCAAAGCGGTGGAGCCTTCCCATACGCTGCTCCAGGCGGGCCGGATTCCAGGGTATGTCGAAATTGACCATGATCCAGGCGAACTGCAGGTTGATGCCTTCTCCCGCTGCGTCAGTAGCCAGCATAATCCTGGCGCTCGGATCATCGTGATTTTTCACCCCTTGGGAGCGACGCATTTCCGGTGACATAAAGAAGATGCGCTGCCGCTCCCGCTCCTCCACGGCCATACCCCCGTGGATGTGCGCGATTTGCCCCGTGTACCCCAGGGCCTCGAACCTCTGTGTCAGGTAATCCAGGGTATCCCGGTGCTCTGTAAAGACGAGGAGCTTCTCATTTTGGTATTGAGCCGATTCGATGAGCTCTCGAAGCTTGAAGAACTTAGCCTCCTGGAGCGACGCTCTGACAGATTCGCCAAGTTCAATGATCCTTTCGAGATACTCCAATTCTCTTTGAAGTTGCGCCGGCGTTGCGGGTTTCACGAGACTGAGGGCGGCTGTCTCAACATGTTCATCCGTTTCACGTCCGTCCTCTGCTGGCTCGCTGTCGTCAGCCGTGCTGTTATCAAAGTAGTCGATCACGTGCTGCAAAGACACAGCGGGAACCGATGCCTGATCTCCCCCATAGCCATCCGAAGCGTTTTGGAGGATTCGCGCGCGGCGCCGTTTGAGCGACTCCAACACCGCATAGACGGAACTGGCCAGGCGACGCTGAAACACGGCCACCACCATGGCAGCCGCATTTCTGTTGAGGGTGGTATTGGTCTCGTAACTCCAGCGGAGGTATTCCGAGGTCTCTTTGTAAAAGGATTGCTCCGCCTCGGTAAGTGTGAAGCTGATAGTCTGGCAGAGACGGGGCATGTAAATCGGACGCCCCTCATAATCGATCATCTCCTCTTTCAGGCGTCTGGCAAAGTACTTTGACTGTTTTTCCTTCGATAAAGACGAGACGGCATCTTCAGAGGAAAAGACGTGCGGGTCCAGGAGGCGCCATAGGGCCGAATAAGGGAAAGGCTTTCCCATGTGTGGGGTCGCCGTGAGGAGGAGCATATGGGTTGTTTTACTGCCTAATGTCTCAGCAAGCCGGTAGCGGCGTGTTTTACTATCCGCCCTTTTTGGGTCGTTCCATGAGAGCTTGTGGGCCTCATCGAAAACAACCAGGTCGAAAGCATTGATTGCTTCCGATGTCAGGAAATTTCTGACAGCGTCGGTCGCTGCGGTGTCCACGCTGACGATGACGAAGCATTTCCCGTTTGCCGATATGGGGTTGCCTCTGGCGAAATCCACCCCGCGAAGGACCGCAAAGTCGAGATCAAAGAAATGTCTCAACTCACGCTGCCAATTCCACGTCAAACCGGCGGGACAACACACGATGGCCCTGGATAGGCGTCCACGATTGACCATCTCCCGGATGTAAAGGCCGGTCATGATGGTTTTTCCGGCTCCGGCATCATCGGCGAGGAAGAAGCGCATAGGGTTCTGGGGCAGCATATGCTCGTACACCGCAATGCGCTGGTGCGGCAGCGGGACCACGCGAGAAAGCTCAAGTCCGTATGCCTTGTTGAAAAGGTGTCCGTTCTGAAGGCGATGGGCATCCACAACCAGCTTCAGGGCCTCGGGGTCACCTTCAAAATCAAGCCGTGGTATGAGTTGCATCTGCCTTTCCACAGGATGCAGTGGCTCATCGGGGGACAGCTTTTCCTCCAACAAAGCGCGGATCCTATCTAATCTGTCCTTCTGCGGCTTCGCCTTTCCATTCTCCCATCTGTTGACCGTGGCAAAGGAGACCCCAAGCATGGAGGCCAGTTCCTGTTGGGAACAGCCCAGTCTCGCACGGATGGTCTTTATTTCTTCTGCGTTCATACAGAACAGCATAGCAGAAAGTAAACGAATATGTCAACTAAATTATTAATAGCTATATATAGTCTGCTATATATAAACTAGAAGAGGACGACGAGGACGTTCTTCACTTCTTCCAACAAAGGCGGAAATATTAGGAATTGCCTGGCACCCGATTGCCACTCATAATCTTCGGCCCACAGACTGGATCAGCCGTTGCACGAATTCGGGAAGACACCAATAACGAAGCGCGCCTGCAAGCGCGCGTCAGCCACAAGTTCTCAATATTCACGATTACTACTCGAAGTTTCTTAACGAATATTTCATAAATCTTTCACAAGGGTGTAACAGCCTTCTGGTAACCTGTTGCAATATCTGAAAAAGCCAAACCACTCGTAAGGGTGGGACGGAAAGCCAGCGGGTCTCGGATACGCTACTCGTGAATACTTCAGACAGACGGCCGGGCTGCCAAAAACACGCTTTTAAGCGTGAAAACAAAGGGAGGTGAGGAAGTCTCAAAAGGCAGTTCATGTTCCGGCGTCAGTCAAAATCAAAAGGAGAAAGCTTATGAAAAGAATGTTAGTGGCTACAACGATCGTTCTGGCTATGGTGATCATGGTTTTCGCCGCCTCTGCAAAGGCCGATGTCAGCTTCGTGGGCCTTGGCGCTGCAGGAGTGGACACGTACGGCAACGCGTGGACCTGGAATAACAACGGCCCTGGGGGGGCTTCAGCGTGGGGTATCCCGGGTCTCCTCGCGGGGACATTGACCTGGACGGGCCCGGCGACGACGGATTTCGACTTCGTGCTCGGCACCGCATTTACTGTGCCCGCGGGAGTGGCGATCGATTTGACTCCTACCCCCGGGAATGACCCGTTTGGCTCTTATCTGACGACGCGCTTCAGCAACACCACAGCCGGTGCACTCTGGACCATGGTCTCGGTTTCGCCCACGGAGGTGCAGTTTTTCGCTCCCGGAGGAGCCCAGCTCGTCGCCGGTGACACCTTCTTTGTGAATATCGTTCTCACGGGGAACATCGACCCGACTAAGGTAGGGTTCGTTGCCACCTACAGCCCGGTTCCCGTTCCCCCGACACTACTGCTTCTTGCCCCCGGCCTCCTTGGCCTTGTGGGCATCAGGAAAAGACTCAAGGGATAGAACCAACCACTTTCTTTATTTTGCGGGCGGAGGCCAAGGTCTCCGCCCGCTTTTTTTTGTGCGCCCGGTAGGGCGCATTCATCTGCAGGGGGAACTGTGGATACGTTGTCTCCCAGGGTTCATTAGTCATTCTCGCCCCGTCGGAGCTTTCTTCCCGCTCTTTCCAGAAAAAAAAGGGGGGTAAGCTGCACAAGGGCCCTCCCCTTCCGGAAGAGGGGATGAAGGCCCGGAAACCAGGCCCGAGGGACGCTGAGAGGGAGTCCTCAAGAGGGTGAGAGGAGGACGCCCGCGCCTGTCAGGGCGTCTCGGCGCCCTTCTTTGTGGGCCGGATGGTGAGCACCGGACAGGGCGCTCTGCGGATCACCCGCCCCGCGACGCTGCCTAAGAGCAGGTGCTCGATGCCTCCCCTCCCGTGGGTCCCCATGACAATGAGATCCATGCCTTCAGATTCGGCGTAGTCCGTGATCTCAATGAAGGCGGCCCCTGTTCGTACCGCCCTTGTCACGGCAATCCCGGTGAGGTGTCCGGCCGTCTCTTCCATTTGCTTCCTGACTTCGGCCTCGATGGCCTTTTGCGCCCCTTCGACGTTTTCAGCGGATATGAAGGATTCGTAAGGGGTGAAATAATCCATGGTGGGGATCACATGGATCAGGTGCAGGGATGAGCCGAATTTTTTCGCGATTTCCGCCGCATACTCCAGGATCTCGTCCGTGTATTCCGAAAAGTCGATAGGAACCAGTATCTTGCTGAACATCGCCGCCTCCCCTTATTTTATTCCTAACTTATATACCTCGGCAGTCCTTCAGTCAACGATTTCCGACCCGGGAGCTTCGAAGGTTCGCTGTTCTCGGAATCCCTCTTGTTCTGCTACTCACTGTATCTCCTTATGAGATGCGATCCGTACGCGAAGAAGCCCGCCGTGTAGACGAGAAGCACGGCGAGCGAGGCGATGCCTTGCCCGTCGAGGTGCGCCGACCGTATCAGAATGTTCGTATGGGTGAGGGGCATGACATAAACGATCCACTTGATGACCGTGGGCGCCCTGTCCACGGGGAAGAAGGTGCCGCTGAAAAAGGCCATGGGCAGGATGAAAAAGTTCGAGTAGGTCGACGTATCCTCGTGGGATTTCGTGACCATGCCCGTCACGATGCCAAGGCACGCGAAGAGAGAACAGTTGAGAAGAAGGGCGATGACAAAGAGTGGCGTCACCCGGAAGTGCGTGGAGACGGCAAAGCCGACGGCCATGATGAGGACGGAGGCGAAGAGTCCCTTGGTAATGCCCGCCAGCACCTCGCCGATCATGATGGAGAAGGGGCTGATGGGCGCCTGCACGAAAACCTGGAAGGTCTTGAAGTAGAGCCTGTTCAGATTGAGGGCACTCGCGACCCAGCTATAGGAATTGTTCATGGAGCTCATGGCCACGAGCCCGGGGATCAGGAAGTCGAGGTACGTGCCGCGACCCGTCTGGACGCTCCTGCCGAGGCCGAAACCGAAAGCCACGAGATAAATGATGGGGACAACCATGGCCGAGAAGAGATAGCCGAGCTTGAAGAGCTTCCGCTTGAAGAGAAGCATCTCCTTGAAGTATATAGGATACCATTCCGTGAGCCGCGTCATTCGAGCCGCTCCCCCGTGAGCTTGATGAAAACGTCCTCCAGGTTCGACCTCCTGATGGTGACACCATTTTCTATGTGGCTTGCCGCGTCCTGGGCCTCAGCCCTGGTCCGGCACATATGCTGGATGAGGTGTCCTTCCTGGTTCACGAACTCGACTACGTACTCGCCCACCTTCGTTTTCAGGCCCGCCGGGCTGTCGAGGGCGATCAGCCTGCCCTTCGAGAGGACCCCCACCCGGTCGCAGAGGGTCTCGGCCTCCTCGATGTAGTGGGTGGTGATAACCACGGTGCGCCCGTCTAATCGCGCCTTCCGTATGAGGTCCCACATCTGCCTCCTGATCTGGGGGTCGAGGCCGATGGAAGGCTCGTCGAGAAAAACGACCGCCGGCTCCGTCATGAGGGCCCTGCCCAGGAGAAGCCGCCTTTGCATACCCCCGGAGAAGTTGGAGACGACCGAGTCCCGCCTGTCGAGTAGCCCCACCATCTCCAGCGTTCCCTCGATTCTGCGCTCCAACCCCCCGAGATTGTGGAGCATCCCGTAGATGAGCAGGTTCTCCCGGGCCGTCAGCTCGCGCTCAAGGTTATTTTCCTGGGGCATGGCGCCGATGAGCCGCTTGATCTCGGAAGGGTGGGACGCGTCAAAGCCTGCCACCGTGAATGCGCCTGAATCAGGCCGCGAAAGCAGGGTCAGCATCTTGATGAGAGTCGTTTTCCCCGCCCCGTTCGGCCCGAGAAGGCCGAAGACTTCTCCCTTTTCTATGGTCAGCGTTACCCTGTCGACGGCCTGCACGGTGCCGTACGTCCTGGTCAGGTCGCGGATCTCTATCATGCGTCACCTTCCGGATGCCGATTGGTCCCCGCCCGTCTGTTTTACCACGCCCATCTTCACGAGGAGGTCAGGTCTCCTCTTATAGAGGAGCGCGATCACTCCGCCGGTAATGGCGCCTTCCAGTATCCCCAGAGGAATCTGCGTCGGGGTGAAAGCGATAAGGATCTTCCAGAAAAGGGGCATGAAAGGCGAGTTTCCTCTGATACCCGAGGCAAGCTCGACGGATGTCGCGAAGTAGGTCGCCCAGTCCGCGAGCAGGCCGGCGACGAAGCCGGATACGGCCAGGTTGACCTTGAAGCCCCTCAAGGCCTTGAACGTGAGATAACCCGCAAAGGATCCCATGACACCCATGGAGACGATGTTGGCGCCCAGGGTGCTCAAGCCCCCATGGGCCAGGAAGAGCGCCTGCATCAGGAGCGCGACCGAGGCGACAAGCACGCTTATGCCCGGGCCCAGCAATATACCCGACATCCCCGTGCCGCACGGGTGTGAGCACGTCCCGGCCGTGGGCACCGGTATGGGCATGCACGAGAGGATGAAGACTACCGCTGCCATGAGCCCGACAAGGGGCTTGAAGGAAAGATCGACAGCCGACATTCTCTTAAGTCTATAGAGGCCGTAAGCAACGAAAGGCGCGGCAACGACGAACCACCATACGGCCCAGTTTATGGGGAGCAGGCCCTCGGTGATATGCATCGCCTGCGCATCGGACGGGCAGAGCACGTGGAGAAGAGCGAGCATCGCCAGGGCAGTCGTGGCAAGCGCTTTCTTGTTCATGGTCCCTCCTGTTTTATCTCGATGAGGCGCACCTCGCAAGGGACACATCCGTTTCGACCGTCTTCTCTGCCCAGCTATCCGGGCCCGTGGAGCGGAAGCCGGGCCGGAAAAACAAAATCCTCAGAGCGGAAAACACCCCGAGGATTGCACCCTGATTTACTTCATCCTCAATTTCCTCCGCGGGAAACGTCCACACCCCAATGAAGTGCGGACCGACCCTCGGGCAGGTCTTCTGGCTCCCGGTTCGTCCTACTCACCAGCCTTCCCGAATCAACGTTCAGTGGCTATGGTGGCCTTCATCCCGGTTACAGCGGCGGGACCGCTCCCGACTTGGACCCCTTGCGGTCCTCACGGGATTCCCTATTACGCCTTTTGGCACCCGAAGTATTTTTGTTATATCACCGGACAGTTCCATGGTCAATCGTTTTTTTGAAATAGTAAGAAGCCTCCGGTTCCCCGACACAGTGAAATCAGAACCTCTCTCTGCGACTTGATTCGGCGCCGGCTCGGACTCAAATTGCGACCCCACCTATTACGGATTGAAAAGGATAAAAGTTTAGGGGCGCGGATAGATATTTGTTGGAAAGTATACCCAGTTTGTGATAAGAAAGAAGAGCATGACGCAGAACGTAAAGAGTCTCCGGCGGAGAGAGTGAGATAGGTGGGCGAGCTAAAGCATTTTCTGAAACAAAGCTTTACTTCCGTTACCATCATGATTGTCCCCCATTCCAAAGTGAAGCCCCTGAGGATAAGGGTTCCTGTGATAGGGCTTTTTTGTTGTCTCCTTTTGTCTGTCGTGGGAGGGACGTACATTCTGTCCACGGGTGTCAGGACCGCCGAGTACTATGGCATGCGGAAGAAGGTCCGCCATGTTTCGTCCCAGCTCATGGAATTGAAGGAGGTCATCTTCTCTCTTCGGAAGACCGAATCGGAGTTTGCCAGGCTCGTCTCTTTCAACTCGAAGAAGAAGATCCTGGAAATACCGGAGATGCCCAATTTGGGTGCCCCGGACGAGAATTTGTTGAGGAGACAGGTTGACGAGACGATCCAATCGGTTTCAGAGATCAGAGAATATCTGAACGAACAAAAAAGTCTCTACCGGTCGACGCCGACGGGCTGGCCCGTGAAGGGGCAAGTGAGTTCGCCCTTCGGGTGGCGGGTACATCCCATAACCAGCGAGTCAGCCTTTCATGAGGGCATCGACATACGGACCCCCATCGGATCGGTGGTGAGGGCAACCGCGGACGGCATAGTCAGTTTTTCAAACTGGCATGACGACAGCGGCTACATCGTCGTGCTTGAGCACGGACACGGCTTCACCACGGTTTACGCCCATAACAAGACGAACTATGTCAAACTGGGAGAGCGGGTCCAAAGGGGGCAGAAGATCTCCCTCTCGGGCTCCACGGGCGACTCCACCGGACCCCACGTGCACTACGAGGTGTGGAAGGATAGAAAACGCGTGAATCCGGCAGCTTTTCTGGGGGATATGTCGTGATATTCAGGAAGCGGCAACAATCTCTGGAAATCATCATCGGTCCCGAGTCCAGCGTCACGGGAAACCTGTCTACGCCGGGAATTGCAAGAATCGATGGAAACGTGGAAGGAAACATCGCGGCAGACTGGCTCATCGTCGGAGAGACGGGATGTATGAAGGGTGATGCGGTCTCGAGAGGGACGATGGTGGCGGGCAAGCTGGAAGGCAGCATAAGGGCGAGCGAAAGCGTGGAGATCGGGTCTAAAGGAATTGTCGCGGGCGACATCTACACCACCAAACTGAGCATATCCGAAGGTGCGTGCTTTGACGGTCATTCCTACATGCGACGGCTAGCGGAATTGGACAGCAGAGAGGTGCTGTCCTTCCAAAAAGGTGGAAAACCAAGTCTGGGCACTACCGCGGAATCGGGCAGCTTCGATGAGCCCTGATCCCTTGATAGATTGTCGAAGAAGCAGGACGAGGATGCTCAGAAGAAGGCAAACAAAAAAAGACTAACAGCAAGGAGGAGAAAGTGGCAACTATCGTCCCCCCTACCACGGAGTACACCGAAGAGAATGTGACCACGGTAATCGCCGAAGACTTACACATCAAAGGCAGTCTCAGGTTCGAGACTTCTCTCATGATAAAGGGGTCTCTTGAAGGAGAGATTACCTCGGAAGGGCTGCTGGTGGTCGGTCCCACGGCAAAGATCAACGCCACGATTGTGACCAAGAGACTTATTTCCCACGGGGAGATCCAGGGAGATGTGACCGCAAGCGAACAGGTGGTACTCAAAAAGACCGCCACCCAAATGGGGAACATCACTACCCAGAACATCATCGTAGAGAGCGGTTCCCTCTTCAACGGGTCGATCACGATGAAAGGAAAAGAGGGTTTTTCCAGGTGAGAGGCTCAGGCGGCATTGCGGGAGATCTGTTGAGAAAAACTATGAGGAGAAGTTCAAAATGACAGATATAGGATTGAGCGCATCGAACATCGATGAAACCAACGTCACGACGACCCTGGCCGAGGACCTCCATATCACCGGCACGATGACGTTCAGGAGCTCTCTCATGATAGAGGGTACCCTCAATGGCGAGATCATATCGGAGGGACTGCTCATCGTCGGTCCCACCGCCAAGGTCAACGCGGCGGTCACGACGAAGAATCTGGTTTCCCACGGAGAGATCACCGGCGATGTGACCGCGAGCGAGCAGGTCGTACTGAAAGGAACTGCCGTCCAGACGGGAAACATCACCACGCCGTATATTATCGTGGAGAGCGGCTCTATCTTTAACGGGTCCTGCGTGATGAAAAGAGAGGCAGTTGCCGAATCACCGCAGCATGACACGGGTGAGGAGGGCAGGGAGTTCGGGACGGAAGGGCAGGGAGTTCGTGATCCGGAGCTTCAACCTCAGGAGGAGCCAGCCCCCATCATACAGGAGGAAATGGCGGAGCCGGCAGCCCCCATTTCTGAAGAGCACTCCGGTCTTCCTGCGGAAGAAGCGATAGCCGCCACCGAAGAGGTAATATCGACCAAGGAGGAGGCGGAGGAACACACGGAGGAGGCGGAGGAACGGGGGTGGGGGCAGGAGGGGCACGGGACGCGTGCCGAACGGACACCGAAGCCGCCAAAAGAACCCAAGAAACTGCTGTTCTGACCGCTCCCGGCGGTCTTTTCGGTAGGTGACGCAGGATTGATGTCCCAGTACCTGGTTATTACCTAGACCCACCAAACGACGAGGAGGTAAAAAATGGCAAATATGAACCCACCTGTGTCAGGCATCGATGAAACCGGCATCACCACTGTACTGGCCGATGACCTCCATATCAGCGGCACGATCACCTTCAAGAGCTCTCTCATGATAAAGGGTACCCTCGATGGCGAAATCGTATCGGAAGGACTGCTCATCGTCGGTCCCACCGCCAAGGTCAACGCCAAGGTCACCACGAAGAAGCTCGTATCCCACGGGGAGATCACCGGCGATGTGACCGCAAGCGAGCAGGTGATGCTGAAGGAGACCGCCACCCAGACGGGAAACATCACCACCCAGAATATCATCGTAGAGAGCGGCTCCCTCTTCAACGGGTCGATCACGATGAAGGGAAAGGAGGGTTCCTCCATGTAGAAGGTGCAGGCGACACTGCAGAAGGTCTGCCGAGAGAAACCACGAGGAGAAGCCCAAAATGACAGATATAGGATTGAGCGCATCAAACATCGATGAAACCAACGTCATCACGACCCTGGCCGATGACCTCCATATCAGCGGCACGATCACCTTCAAGAGCTCTCTCATGATAAAGGGTACCCTCGATGGCGAGATCATATCGGAAGGACTGCTCATCATCGGTCCCACCGCCAAGGTCACCGCCAAGGTCACCACGAAGAAGCTCGTATCCCACGGAGAGATCACCGGCGATGTGACCGCAAGCGAGCAGGTGGTGCTGAAGGAGACCGCCACCCAGACGGGAAACATCACCACACCGTCCATCATGATCGAAAGCGGATCGGTAATGAATGGCTCCTGCGTCATGAAGAAATGAGAGAGGAGAAGGGTGAAAAAGGGCCGGGTACGCCAGGCGGCGGCCCAATCCCATGGTAACCATATCCGATTATTGCGCCTGAAAAGGAATGATCTGCCGAAGGCGGTTGATGGAAATAGATGGCGCGTCCAGGTGCCGCCTCTCCTGCAAGGAGGCCGCTCTCGAAAGCCTTTGCTGCGGGGAGGGTCTACTAGGCCGTAATGCCGCACATTCTCCGGGGTCACCACCGCATCGATAATCAGGAGTATTTAATCGATGAAAATTATCCCGGCGGTTTTATTATTTGGCTTTTTTGCCGGTGTATGGCTGGCCCTGCATGCATGTACTTTATTAACCATTCCCATGACCACAGCAGCAATTGGCGGCGCTCAACTGGCCATTAAGGGAGCAGAGCTGCAGAAAGAAATCAGAAAGGCGGATGCTCAGGAAGCCCTTGATGCATCTTTTGAAAACACATGGGATATGTCCGTCACAGCCCTGATGAATCTCCATATTGAAATTGTCCGAATTGAAAAAACCAAAGAGGGAGACGGAGGTTCAATTGAAGGTTTGGCTAAGAAGATAAAGATAAAGGTTGTTGCCGTCAAGCTCACGGAGAAGATAACGGAGATTGGTATTTGGACGGGTCACGATAAAGCACTTGCAGGGCTTATCGCCGAAAAAATTAAAGAAGGAGCCCAAAATCCAAAGGCCGTTATAGAAAGCCGTCTTTTTTTATTCCCTTCTCCCGCAGGCCATTCCTCGCGGGGGTTTACGAAAGATCAAGACGCCGAAGCGGATCGCGTACTATACTGCGCGACCTCGCTTGGCTTCCCCATTACACGGTTTCAGTAATCTTCGGTGCTTGGTCTCCCAATCTTTCGCGGCCGGAGCGATTTTTGATGAATAACGCGAAATCGCCTTCGGCCCGCACCAGAGTGTACTCTGTTGTACATGAGGATGCGGGGCGAAGGCGATGACAAAGCTTGCCGTAAAAAGCGTCCGGCCGTCCACGACATTGCGCAGGAAGCTGTTTGATGGTATACTGCCCTTGAGACCTGCCCTTCACTCCACAGACTTCCGGCACGTCTTTTCGTTCCCTGGTGTAATGTAATTCCAAGGAGGGACAATATGTTCGGACTCGGTTTCCCTGAACTGATCGTGATCATGGTTATTGTATTGATCATATTCGGCGCCGGCAAGCTCCCCGAGATAGGGGGCGCCATCGGCAAGGGGATAAAGAGCTTCAAGAAATCGATGAAGGAGCCTGACGAGATCGACGTGACCCCGAAGAACGATCGGGAGAAGCCGAAGTCTTCTTAAGTCACATGACGGGGGTCGCGTATATCGGCATAGGGTCCAACGTTGGTGATGCCTTCGACAACTGCCTGCAAGGCGTGATGGCTGTAATCAGCGACGAGAGGGTGGCATTTGTCGCCCTCTCGTCTTTATATCGCACCTCACCGGTATCCCCTGTGGCCCAGGCCGACTTCTTGAACGGCGCCCTCAAAATAGCGTGGCAGGGCACCCCCCGGGAGTTGCTTTCTTTCCTCCGGGAAGTGGAGACGGGGCAGGGCAGGACAAGGGCGGTCAGGTTCGGGCCCCGCACGCTCGATTTGGACATCCTTTTCTTTGACGAACTCGTCCTCGACGCCCCCGGCCTTATCATCCCCCACCCGAGGCTGCACGAAAGGAAGTTCGCTATAGTTCCCTGCCTTGAGATTGACCCAAACTTGATCCATCCGCGCTTCAAGCGGTCCCTGGCGGAGTACCTGCACCAGATAGGGGATGAGCAGAAAATCGACCTCTACGGGCGGATCCCGGCAGACCGGATCGGGGCCGCAAAAGCGGGAGACACACCCGACGGAGGCGGGGGATGAAGGTCCTGACGATCGATCTCGGCAGGTCGGCGACGCACCTCCATCCTCTCGATGAAAACATCGCCAGGGAGTATATCGGAGGAAGGGGCGTGACGAGCCGCATGCTCTTCGATATGGCCGAGCCGGGAAGGGACGCCCTCGACGGGGCATCGCCCATACTCTTCGGCACGGGCCCCCTGACCGGGACCCCTTTTCCCATGGGCGGCCGTTTTACGGCGACAGCCAAATCACCGCTCACCAACACCATTTTCAGCTCTTCTTGTGGAGGTCGCCTGGGCATTTACTTGCGCAAGTCGGGGATCGATGTGTTGGTCCTCACCGGCGCGGCCGACCGCCCCTCCTACCTGTCGATTGAGGACGGGAGCGCGCAAATCAAGGACGCATCCGCCCTCTGGGGCAGGGACAAGGCTTTTGTCAAGGCATATTTACGCGAGAAACACGGCCGGGATGCCTCCATCCTCCTCATCGGGCGGGCGGGCGAGACGGGTGTCCTCTACGCGAACATCGAGAACGACGGGCGCTATCTGGGCAGGGGCGGCCTCGGGGCCATCTTCGGCTCGAAGCGCATTAAAGCGGTCGTGGTCCGGGGCAGGGGTAAGGTGCGTCCGGCCGATGAGGAGCAGTTTTCTTTCCTCGCCTATGAGTGCAAGAAATGGCTCGCCGCGAACCCGGTCACCTCGCAGGGCCTGCCCGAGTTCGGCACGGCTGCGCTCTTCAACCTGATGCGGGAGACCGGCCTCCTTACCATGAAAAATTATCGCGAAAAAGCGCCGCTGGAGGCGGCCGCCATCTCGGGTGAGATGCTGACGGAGCGCCTCCTCAAAAAGAGAAGGGCCTGTCCCTTTTGCCCGGTTGCCTGCGGCAGGGTCACACGATACGGCGACGGGCCTGAGTACGAGACGCTCTGGTCACTGGGAGCGAACCTGGCTCTATTCGATCTCGAAAAGGTGGCAGGGCTGGGCAGCGTCTGCAACGAGCTGGGTTTGGATACCATAAGCACCGGCGTGGTCGTCGGGTTGGCCTGCGAAGCCGCTGAAAAAGGCGCGGCACCCATCCCTGTCGCCTACGGGGACGCGGGGGCGATCGGCCTCCTCATCAGCCGGATTGCCGAAAGGACGGGGCCGGGCGAAATACTCTCGCTCGGCGCAAAGAGAATGGCAGAGCACTACCGGCTCCCTGACGCGGCCCCCGAGGTCAAAGGCCTTGAGCTGCCTGCCTACGACCCGAGAGGGGCATATGGCAACGCCCTCGGTTACGCCACTTCCAACAGGGGGGGGTGCCACCTGCCCGGATATTTCATCGGGACAGAGGTCTTGGGCATCCCGAAGCTCCTCGACCGCTTTAGCCAGCAGGGCAAGGCCGGTCTCCTCGCCCTTTACCAGAACGCTTTTGCCTTTATGGATACCCTCATCCTTTGCAGGTTCGCCGCCTTTGCAGTGCCCACGGACTACTATGCCCGGATTGCGGGCGCCTCACTCGGCATAAGGATCACGTGGGAAGAGGCCCTCACCATCGGTGAGCGTCTGTGGAACCTGGAGAGGCTCTTCAACCTGCGTGAAGGCGTGGAGCAGGACAGGCTGCCGGAAAGGCTCGCAACCTTCCCCCTCGACCGGATGCTTCAGGAATATTATGCGGTCAGGGGCTGGGATGAGGCGGGCGTCCCGACGCGGGAGAAGCGGGAGTTGTTGCATCTCTTGTAGAGAAGTGCTATTCTCACAGGCGTTTAGCCGACACCCAAGGATACGGACCCACACATGCTTGAAGAGAACAGTTTCGCCCTTTTCCGCGATATCGGAAGGGACCTGTTCCTGCGCGGGCTTATCAGCTCCCACGCGGGGAATATCAGCCTCAGGATTGGGCAAAAGATCTGCATCACGAGAAGGGGCTCGATGCTCGGCAGGATCACGCCCGACGACCTGGTGGAGGTTGACCTTGAAAAGCCCGACTCCCACGTGCTGCGCGCCTCTTCCGAAGTAGTCGTCCACAGGGCCGTCTACCGGAACACAAGCGCCCTCGCAATCGTCCATGCGCACCCGCCCTACGCAACCCTTCTGTCCATGCTTATGGACGAGCTGATCCCCGTTGATTCGGAAGGATCCTACCTCTTCAAGAAGGTGCCGGTGGTAAGCGTCGAGAAGACCATCGGCTCCCAGGACGCAGCCCGGCTGATAAGCGAGTGCCTCAAGGACTACAAGATCGTGATGATGAGGGGCCACGGCAGCTTCGCGAGGGGAGACATGCTGGAAGAAGCATATATGCTGACGAGTAGCCTGGAAGCCTCTGCCTTTTTCATTTATCACCTGGAGGCCGGCAAGGAATACAGAAAGTTTTCCGATAATTATAAGAAATGGTAGGAGGCCAGGAATGAAGTTCTTTATCGACACGGCTCATGTGGAAGAAATAAAGAAGGGGCTTGAAATGGGGCTGGTGGACGGCGTCACCACCAACCCCACCCTGCTTGCCAGGGAAAAGAAGAATCCCGAAGAGACGATCAGGGAAATCCTCTCCCTCGTTCCAGGCCCCGTGAGCCTTGAAGTGCTCTCGACGCAAGCGCTGGGGATGATAGAGGAGGCGCGCCGGCTCGCATCCCTGGGGGATCAGGTGGTCGTGAAAATCCCCATGACCGAAGAAGGCATGAAGGCCGTGAAGGTATTGTCGGCCGAAAAGATCAGGACAAACGTGACGCTTATATTCCAGCCCCTCCAGGCCCTGATCGCCGCAAAGGCGGGCGCCGACTATGTAAGCCCCTTCGTCGGGCGGTTAGACGACATCTCGGCTGCGGGCATGGAGGTTGTCGAGCAGATTATCGCCATTTACACGAATTACGGCTTCGAAGCGGAGATTATCGTGGCGAGCGTGAGGAACCCCCTGCACGTGCTTCATGCGGCAATGATGGGGGCAGATGTCGCGACTGTCCCTTTCAATGTCCTCAAACAGCTTATGAGCCACCCCCTCACCGATATAGGGATCGAGCGATTCCTGAAGGATTACGGGACGCTGAAAGAATAAGCATCGTTAACTCTGTTTTCCATTGTGAACGGTCCCCGGCGTTTGTCGTTGACTATTCACCTCTAATCTATTATCTTATTGACATATGTTCGAGAAATTGCAGGAAAGACTTGATGTAATATTCAAAAAAGTGAAGGGCTACGGCAAGCTCAGCGAGAGCAACGTCAAGGACTCTCTGCGCGAGGTGAGGGTAGCCCTCCTTGAAGCGGACGTCAACTACAAGGTGGCGAAGGACTTCCTCGAAAGGGTGAAAGAGAAGGCCCTGGGGGAAGAAGTGATGACGAGCATCACCCCCGGCCAGAAGTTCATCAAGGTCGTTTATGACGAGATGTGTGATCTTCTGGGCGAGACGAATAAACCCCTCGATGTCGCCGGTTCCCCGCCTGTCCCGGTAATGCTCCTCGGCCTTCAGGGCTCCGGCAAAACGACCACGGCCGGGAAGCTGGCGCTTTACCTGAGAAAAAAAGGGCGGAAACCCCTTCTCGTGCCGACGGACGTTTATAGGCCGGCGGCCATCCAGCAGCTCGCCAAAATAGGGAGCCAGTTGGGGATCGAGGCTTATGCGCCTTTGGTCGGGGCCGACCCGGTCGAAATCTGCCGGGATGCAAGGGCCTACGCCATGAAAAAGGGGTTCGACACCCTTATAGTCGATACCGCGGGCCGGTTGCACATCGATGAAGAGATGGTCCAGGAGCTTGTCAGACAGAAGAAGCTGCTCAACCCGAGAGAGACGCTCCTCGTCGTCGATGCCATGACAGGACAGGATGCGGTGAACATTGCGAAGGCCTTCGATGAAAAGGTGGCGATTGACGGGGTCATCCTCACGAAGCTCGACGGCGACGCAAGGGGCGGGGCGGCCCTTTCCGTCCGGGCCGCAACAGGCAAGTATATCAAGTTCATCGGCATAGGCGAAAAGCTCGATGCCCTTGAGGTGTTTCACCCGGACAGGATGGCCTCCCGCATCCTCGGCATGGGCGACGTGGTCTCCCTGGTCGAGAAGGCCCAGGAAGTCTTTGATGACAAAAAGGCAAAGGAATTCGAGCGCAAGCTGAGAAAGGACGAGTTTACGCTCGAAGACTTCAAGGAACAGATCAAGCAGGTGAAGAAACTCGGGAGCATGGAATCGGTCATCGGAATGATCCCGGGGCTGAGCAAGCTGAAAGGGGCGATAGATTTCTCGGAAGCCGAGAAGGAGATCAAGCGCACCGAGGCGATCATCAATTCCATGACCCCGAAGGAGCGGCTCTATCCCCACCTCCTCGACGGCTCCCGCAGGATAAGAATAGCGAAGGGGAGCGGTCACCGCGTCCAGGACGTGAACGAGCTTTTAAAACGATACATGGAAACGAAGAAAATGATCAAGAGATTTACGAAGGGAGGCATGAAAGGTCTTCCAAAACACTTATTCAAATGAGGAGGCAAGATTGGCGGTAAAATTCAGACTCACACGACGCGGTGCAAAGAAGAGGCCCTATTATCGGATCGTCGTGGCAGACGAGAGATACCCGAGGGACGGAAGGTTTATCGAGATGGTGGGCACGTATGATTCCATGGCGGAGCCTTTCGAGGTAAAGCTCGACAAAGAGAAAATAACAGCCTGGTATCAGAAAGGCGCAAGACCGACGAAGACGGTCGAGAAGCTCTTCAAGCGGGAAGGGGTTTTGAGCGAGACACCACATTAATCCTCCGGAGGTGGAGCTGTGCTGAAAGAACTGATCGAGTACATCGCGAAGACATTGGTGGATAACCCTGATCAGGTAAAGGTTTCCGAAATCGAAGGGGAAAAGACATCGGTTATCGAGCTCAGCGTAGCAAAGGATGATTTGGGAAAGGTCATCGGCAAACAAGGACGGACTGCCCGGGCTATGAGAACTATACTGAGCGCAGCTTCAACCAAGGCAAGGAAGAGGGCCGTGCTAGAAATAATCGAGTAATGAATTTCATCCCGGTGGGGCGGGTCGTAGCCGCCCATGGAGTAAGAGGAGAGATAAAATTCCGGTACTACAACGAAGACGCCACGGCTTCTTTGCAGTATCCCTCGTTTTTCGCTGACGACAAAGGCACGAAGCGAGAGCTGAAGCCTTTGCAGGTTCGCCCCCAGGGAAACCTTTTCATCATAAGATTCAGCGGCTTGGAGACTGCGGAGGATGCGCGCTTTCTCTTCAAGAGAGAGCTTTTTGTAAGAGAAGAAGACCTTGCGACCCTCGGGGAAGATGAGTATTACGATTACCAGCTTATCGGTCTTGCAGCAGTCACGGAGCAGGACCGCAAGATAGGGGTGGTGGTGGACGTCATGCACACTAAGGCGGGCGATATCCTGGTTATCGGGGGCACAAGGGAAGTGCTCGTGCCGATGACCGAGGCCCATATCGTGAACGTCAGCATGGAAGACGGGCTCGTGCGGGTCAGAGAGGACGGGCTCGTTGAATGATTTTCACGATCCTGACCCTGTTCCCCGGAATATTTGATTCCCCCCTCAACGAGAGCCTTATAAAGAAGGCGCGGGAGAAAGGCCTTCTCGAATTCAACATCGTCAACATAAGGGCGTTCGCCGCCGACATCCACCACACGGCTGATGACGCCCCTTTCGGCGGTGGAGCGGGTATGGTGATGAAGGTAGAGCCCGTCCACTACGCCATGGAGCAGGTGAGGAAGGAGCGCGGTCGCACACATTTTGTCCTCCTCACACCCCACGGCAGGCGCTTTGATCAGGAGCTGGCTACGCGGTTCTCTCGCATCCCCCATCTCGCCCTCCTTTGCGGGCGCTACGAGGGCGTTGACGAACGTATACACGCCCTGGTGGATGACGAGGTGTCGATTGGCGATTATGTCCTATCGGGCGGCGAGACTGCGGCCCTTGTGGTGGTCGATGCCGTTTCCCGGCTGGTGCCCGGAGTACTCGGCAATGAGGCATCACCGGCGGACGAGAGCTTCGGGGAGGGTCTCCTCGAATATCCGCAGTATACGCGGCCCAGAGAGTTCATGGGGATGCAGGTGCCCGATGCGCTCCTGTCAGGAAACCATGAGGAGATCCGTAGGTGGAGAAGAAAGGAGTCCCTTAAAAGGACTATCTTGCGGAGGCCCGACCTGATGGAGCGTTTTCAGCCTACCCGTGAGGACGGGATCATGATGCGACAGGTCCTGGAGGAAATGGAGTAGGCATGGGCGCTGTCTCCCTTGCCATTATCCATTATCCGGTCCTCGATAAACAGGGCGATATCGTCTCGACGAGCATCACCAACCTTGAATTACATGACACGGCGAGAAGTTGCATGACATTCGGCGTGCAATTATGCTATATTGTGACTCCCTTGGAAAAACAAAAGGGGATTGCGGAGCAGCTTGTCGACCATTGGAAAACGGGCTACGGGCGGCAGTACAATCCGCATAGGGCGAAAGCCCTGGAAAAGATTTGCATAAAAAAGGCTGTCGGCGACGTGATGTCCGAATTTCAGGGGAGCACGCCGATACTGATCGGGACCTCGTCGACGAAAAGGGACAGTTCGATCGGCTACGGCCAATTGAGAAGATGGATTAAGGCCGACCCCAGACCGTTCCTCCTGCTCTTCGGTACCGGATGGGGTCTGCCTCCCGACATAGTGGGAAGCTGCGAAAGAGTATTGTTGCCGATCAGGGGACAGGGGGATTATAACCACCTGTCGTTGCGCGTCGCCATCGGTATCATTCTTGATAGACTGTTCGGCGCGAGAGGAGAAGAAGATGAACGAGACGATTGACTTGATTGAAAAGGAACATATGAGGCTCGACCTCACCGAGGTGGGCGTGGGCGACAGCGTCAAGGTCTTCACGAAGATCTACGAAGGCGACAAGGAGCGGGTACAGGTGTTCGAAGGCGTGGTGATCGGAAAAAGGGGCGGCAACACCAGGGCGACTTTCACCGTCCGGAAGGTCTCCTATGGCGTAGGGATCGAGAAAACATTTCCGAAGCATTCACCCCTGATCGAACACATCGAGGTGATGAGCAAGGCGAAGGTGCGCAGGGGTAAGCTCTATTACCTCAGGGGTCTGAAAGGGAAAGCGGCAAAGCTTAAAGAAAAAAGGGATTAGTGAGCTGCCGGCTGACAGGTCTCGTGGCAGGTCTTGACGAGGCTGGGCGTGGGCCGCTGGCGGGCCCGGTAGTTTCGTCGTGCGTCGTCTGGGAGGGCCTGCCGCCTCTCGAAGAAAAGGTCAACGATTCAAAGCTGCTCAGCGAAAAGAGAAGAGAGTATCTTTTCGGATGGATCCTGGAACACGCGTACAAGGTGACCCTGGGGATGGCAAGCCCTGAAGAGATTGAACGGCTGAATATCCATTATGCCTCACTCCTCTCCATGGAAAGGGCAGTGAGAAACACCGCGCTCCGGCCCCGCCTCCTGCTTGTCGACGGACTCTTTCCCCTCGAAGGGATGGACTACTCAAAGCCCGTCGTCAAAGGCGACCGCAAGTGCTTCTTCATCGCCTGCGCCTCCATAGTGGCAAAGGTGGTGAGGGACCGGTTGATGGTCGTCTACGATGCTGCCTATCCGCATTACAACTGGAAAAAGAACAAAGGCTATCCCACCGGGGAGCACAAGCTGGCCATCGAGAGGTTCGGTCTGTCGCCCCTCCACAGGCGCACCTTCAAGGGCGTGAAGGAGTACTGCGGTGACTAGCCGGGAAGAGGGCATACGCGGCGAAGAGACCGCAATCAAAACCCTGAAGCGCAGGGGATACAAGATAGTCGAAAGGAATTATAGAAGCAGACTGGGCGAGATAGATGTCATCGCCGAGGAAGGAGGGTGCCTGGTTTTTGTCGAGGTAAAGAAAAGGAACACGCCCCTTTTTGGAGAGGCGGTCTGCTCCATCGATGAGAGAAAAAAGCGGCATCTCGTGAGGGCCGCCCTCTTTTATCTGAAGACGCATCACTGCTCTGACAGGAGCGTCCGCTTCGACGTGATCGGCATCGACTACGATAAGATCAAGCTCGTCAAGAACGCCTTTCTGGTGGAAGAACATGGATGAACGCATCCTCGCGCTCCTTTCCGCGGTCGCCGCCGGCACCGTCTCCGTACAGGCTGCCTTCGAGGAGATGAAAGACGTGCCGTTCCAGGACCTGACGCACACGAAGATCGATCTTCATCGCCAGCTCAGGAAAGGCATTCAGGAGGTCATCTTCGGCGAAGGCAAGACATTCGAGCAGATTGAGGAGATCGTCAGCTCCATGACGGAGAAAGGGGTCGACGTGCTCGCCACGAGGATCGATCAGGAGAAGGGCGATCGGCTCATCGACTCTTTTCCGGAAGGCAGCTATCACGAGGCAGCCCGTTGCTTCACCATCAGGAAAGATATGTCCCTAAGGGGGAAGGGCACGATCCTCATAGTCTCTGCCGGGACAAGCGATATCCCCGTTGCCGAGGAAGCCTCCACGACCTCCGCGTTTTTCGGCAACGTGACGGAAACGCTCTACGACGTGGGTGTCGCCGGCATTCACCGCCTTTTCCAGAACCTGGACCTCCTAAAGAAAGCCCGGGTCATCATCGTGGCCGCGGGCATGGAAGGCGCCCTCCCGTCAATTGTGGCGGGGATAGTGGCAGCGCCCGTCATCGCGGTCCCGACGAGCATCGGTTACGGCGCGAGCTTCGGTGGCATTTCAGCCCTCCTCGCCATGCTCAACTCCTGTTCCACCGTCGCCACCTTCAACATCGATAACGGCTTCGGCGCGGCCTATTTCGCAACCCTCATCAATCGCCTATGAACATCCTCTACCTGGATCCTGTCCTCGGCATAAGCGGCGATATGACCATCAGCGCTCTCCTCGACGCGGGATGCCCGCTTTCGGTGCTGACGGACCTCCTCGGACAGCTCCCAGTCAGCGTGCCTTCCATCGAACCCGAAAAAAAGCGCCGGGGGGCTATCGTCGGAACGCACCTGTTGATGGGTCCGAGCGATATCCACCTGTCCGTCACGCAGATGCGACAGATGATAGAGGGCCTGCATACGGAAGAGCGTGTGAAGGCGGACGCGGGGGCCATCCTCGACATCGTCGTCGACGCCGAATCGAAAGTGCACGGCGTGCCCAGGGAGGAGATACACTTCCATGAGCTCTCCCATATAGATACGATTATCGACGTGCTCGGCGTGGCCCGGGCAGTCGCCTACTTCAATATAGACACGGTGTACTGCGGACCCGTGCCGGTCGGCAGGGGCTTCGTGAAAACGGCCCACGGCATGATGCCCAACCCGCCGCCCGCAACCACGGAACTCCTCTCCGGTTTCAAAGTGATCTTCCTCGACGAAGAGCTCGAGCTGACCACCCCGACAGGAGCGGCAATTGTCAGGCATTATGTAAAAAGCCAGACAAGACCGGCGTTCAGGATCATCCGCCACGGCTGCGGGTTCGGCACCTTTGAGACGGCAAGGCCGAATGTCCTGCGTGTCTTCATCGGTGAGATGGAGGGGCCCGCCGTCGATGAAGAGATATGGGTCATGGAAGCGGACATGGACGATATGGAGACCGAATATATGGGGGTCGCGGCCGAGAGGATCCGCAGCGTCGGCGCACTCGATGTGCTTTACTTCCCCGTGCAGATGAAGAAGGGCAGGTCAGGCATACGCCTCTCGATCCTCGCCCCGGCATCCCGCCTCCCCGCCTTGACGGAAGCGGTCTTTCGAGAGACCTCGACCTTTGGCCTGCGGCTCAGGTCGGAGTTTCGGACAATCCTTGCCCGGTCTGAAGAGGTGCGCCAGACATCGTTCGGCCCGGTAAAGGTGAAGAAAGGGTACGACAGGTCGGGAAGGCTCGTGAAGACCCACATTGAGTTCGAAGAGGTAAAACGGATTGCCGACGGGCTGGGGTTGCCGTACCGGGCGCTACTGGACGCTCTTAAGAAAGAACTTTAAATCCCTGAAGAGACCGGGCTTAATCGCCCGGTCTATCTTTCTCAACATATCCGCTTTCATATACTTTAACTGGGCCATCCACAGGTGATCGTCCACTTCCACGTAGAGGAGCCTATCGCCCAGGCGCACGGGTCTGGTGTGGTCCGCCACCTTCTGCCCCACGATATCCGTCCATTCGGCAAAGACCCTGTACGCCTCGATGTCGCCCTTGAAGTCCTGCTCGCGCATGACCCTTTCCAATATCTGCTTCAGAATGGTGAAAGGCATACTTTAGCGCTCTCTCCTCGGAAACAAGGGCGCTATCCTCTCTATGGGAGAAAGGTCGCCCGCATGGTAAAACCCTTGTTCCTCGTCAAAGGCCGCCTTTTCAATATCCCGGTTGATCCCCAGCGCCTTCCAGGCAGAAGCCGTCTTTGACGGCATGAAGGGATAGAGGAGGAGCGTGCAGATTCTGACGCCGTTCCAGATATTATAGAGCACGGTGGAAAGCCTCACCCGGTCCTCCTTGGCGAGTTTCCATGGCGCCTCGGTGTCTATGTACTTATTCACAAGGCCGGTAAGCTCAAAGACGCTGTTTAATGCCTTGTAGAAGCCGAAGACGTCCATTTCCCTTCGGTACTCGGCTACGATCTCCTGCGTCCGCGCCAAAAGGTGTGCGTCTGTGCCCCCCGACTCGCCGGGCATTGCCAGCCTTCCGGCCAGGAACTTCCCGACCATGTTTGCGCTCCTGGAAACGAGATTGCCGTAATCATTCGCGAGGTCCCCGTTGATGCGGGCCACGATGGCGTCCTGCGAAAAATCGCCGTCGAGGCCGAACGGTACCTCCCGGAACAGGAAGAACCTGAACTCATCGACGCCGTAGGTGTTCGCCATTTCGTTGGGGTCCACCACATTGCCCAGGGATTTGGACATCTTCCGGCCCTCGACCGTCCACCAGCCGTGGGCAAAGACGTGCTCCGGCAGGGGAAGATCGGCAGCCATAAGAAAGGAGGGCCAGTAGACGGCGTGGAACCTGAGAATGTCTTTGCCGATAAGGTGCGCATCAGCCGGCCAAAACTGTTCGAACCGGTCCATGTCGCTCAAAAACCCGGCGCCGGTCAGGTAATTCGCCAGGGCGTCGAACCAGACATAGACCACATGGTTGGGGTTGCCGGGAACGGGAATGCCCCAGTTGAAGGTGGTTCTGCTTATAGACAGGTCGTGCAGCCCACTCTTCACGAAACTTGCCACTTCGTTATGCCGCACCTCGGGCATGACGAACGTCTTGTGCTGTTCCAGGTAACGGAGCAGGGGCTCTCCGAAGCGCGACATCCTGAAGAAGTAGCTCTCCTCTTTGAGCCGCTCCACGCTCCGGCCGCAATCGGGGCAGTTGCCCTCTTTGAGCTGCAGCTCGGTAAAATAGCTCTCGCAAGGGGTACAGTACCAGTCCTCGTATTCCCCGAGGTAGATGTCGCCTTTCTCGTATATCTTTTCGAAAAGGTACTGGACCACCTTTCTGTGGGCGGCGTCCGTCGTCCTGATGAACCCTGTGTTCGTTACGTTAAGGAGCTTCCAAAGATCGACGAAGGTGGGCAGCATCCTGTCCGCCAGCTCCTGCGGCTGGATGCCCTGCTCAAGGGCGGTCCTTTGGGCCTTCTGACCGTGCTCGTCAACCCCGGTGAGGAAAAAGACCTCGTAGCCGCAGATTCTCTTATAACGCGCCATCACGTCGGCGGCACAGGTGGTATAGGCATGGCCTATATGCGGCACGTCGTTGATATAGTAGATAGGCGTGGTAATATAGTAATGCTTGTTCAACTTAAGTCTCCCCGCTCTTCACCGGTCTTACGTCCTTCACCGGAAACGTCACCTCTTTCCCGTCTCCGGTCTCCACCGTGACGGTCTGGACCAGCACGTTGTTCTTTATCACCTTGGCCTCACCCTGCGGCGTCGTCACCCGTTTGCCCACCTTGGGAAAGTCCTTCTTCAGGTCCACGTACATACCGTATTCATAGCCCAGGCAGCACATGAGCCTCCCACAGACGCCGGAGATCTTGGACGGGTTGAGGAGGAGGTTCTGCTCCTTCATCATCTTTATGGAGACTATGGAAAAGCTGTTCAAAAAACGTTTGCAGCAGACCACGTTCCCGCAGTTTCCGACACCCCCGATGATCTTGGCCTCGTCCCTGACGCCGACCTGCCGCATTTCTATCCGCACCTTGAACTCCTTCGCCAGTTCTTTGACCAGGTCCCGGAAATCAACCCTGTCTTCAGAAAAAAAATAGAAGAGCAGCTTGGCGGACCTGAGCAGATATTCGGCCCGCAGGAGCTTCATGGGCAGCCTCATCTCCGCGATCTTACGCTTGCACAGGTCGAAGGCGTAACCCTCTTTTCCTTTCAGGACCCGGTAGTCGGCAACCTCTTCGGGAGACGCCTTCCTCACCACCTTCCGCAGCCCCTCCTTCAAAGTCTCCGCTGGTTCCGTCGCCACAACCCCCAGGCTTTCGCCCTTGTCGAGGTCGCACACAACCTGGTCGCCGACCTTCAGGTCGTCAACCGCCTCCAGCTCGACAGTCCCTGTCGGACAGTCAAATTTCACCCGGCATGCCTTCATACCGGCCTCACGAGGTGAAGCATCAGAGTTTCCATGGCGAGCCACCTGTTTATGTTGTAGCGAAGCGTTCTTGACATCTCCTGGATCCTTGTTATTGACGATTCCGCCCATGTGGCGCCCCCGGCTCTCGCATCACTCATGATCCCCGCCAGGTCTTTATTGAGCAGGCCGCCTGATTCGCCGGTGCGGCAAAGCCACCAGATGTCCCTGAAGAAAGAGAGGAGGAAGGAAAGGTATTCCATCTCGTCCTCCTTCGCCGTCATCCTTTCCGCAAGTAAGGCTGCATTCGCAGACGTCTGCTTCCGCCCGGTAAGCAGCTCCGCGATCCTTTGCCTCATCCCGTAGTGTTCTTCTTCCATCCAGAAGAGCCCTGACGCTACGCTGCCGTTGCTAATGGCGGCAAGGACCTGCGCTTTTTGCCCGTCCAGCCTCGCTACCCGCTCGAAGTACGCGCACAGGTGTTCCGTCGAAAGCGGGCCGAACCCGAGACGCATACAGCGGGACCTCACGGTCAGCGGTATCTCCTGCTCTCTTGAGGAGACGAGCAAAAAAAGGTTGGAAGGCGGAGGCTCTTCCAGTGTTTTCAGGAGGGCGTTTGCCGCCTCATGCGTCATAAGCTCCGCATTGTCAATGAGGACCGCCCGAACCTGCGCCTCAAAGGGAGACTCATAGACCTCTTTCATAACCGCGCGCAGCTCATCTATTTTGATCGATGTCTCTCCGCTCACGAGCGTAAAATCAGGATGGAGACCGGCCTCGACGTTCCGGCATCCGCGGCACGTTGCGCAGGCGCCGCCTTTCTCGCAAAAAAGGTTCTTTACCAGCTCGACGGCTATCGTCCGTTTCCCGACGCCCCTGGGTCCGGCAAAGAGCAGTGCATGGGGAAGTTTCCCCTTTTGTACGAGGGACGAAAGCACATGCTTCTGATGATCGTGACCGAGGGCGCTAAACTCCATGGCTTTCCAGCAGCCTTTCCACCCTGTCTCTTATCGCGAGATGGGTCGCCTCGATATCCCGCTTCCCGTTGACCACAAAAAACCTTTTTTCGTCCTCTTCCACCAGCTTGAGATAGCCCCGCCTGATCTGTTCGTGGAAGGCGGCCCCTTCCTGCTCGAACCTGTCCGACTGGGGATTATGGACCAGTTTCCTCTTGAGCCCCACATCCACGTCGCAGTCGAGAAGGATGGTGAGGTTCGGCGTGACGCCTTTAGTGACAAGGCGGTTAAGGGTAGCGATAATCCCCAGATCGACGCCTCTGCCGTATCCCTGATAGGCATAGGTGGCATCGACAAACCGGTCGCAGACCACGACAGCCCCCCTGACGAGGGCCGGCATGATTACTTCCTCCATATGCTGCGACCTGACGGCCATGAATATGAGCAGTTCCGAGAGGGGAAGCACATGGAGGTCCTTCTGCAGCAGAACCTTGCGCAGCGCCTCACCAAGCGCGGTCCCGCCCGGCTCCCGCGTCCTTACGACCTGATAGCCCTTTTCCTGCAGGTATTTGCAAAGAAGCTCAACCTGTGTGGTTTTCCCACTCCCCTCGATCCCCTCGAACGTCACGAGCATAAGCCACCTATTTAGAAACCCTTGTGATGTACTGCCCGGACCTGGTGTCAATTTTTATCACTTCTCCCTCTTCCAGGAAGAGAGGCACCTGGAGCACGTGGCCCGATTCCAGCTCGGCCGATTTCGTCGCATTTTGAGCTGTGTCCCCTTTGGCGCCGGGTTCCGTTTTCACCACCGCCAGATCGACGAAATTGGGAAGCTCCACCCCGATGGCTTTCCCCTTGTAAAAAGAGACGTTTATGGTCAACCCCTCCTTCAGGTAGTTCTTCGCATCGCCCAGGTTTTCCTCTTCGATAAAAAGCTGGTCGTAGGTGTTCACGTCCATGAAGTAGTAGTTTACCCCCTCTTTGTACATGTACTGCATCTGTTTCTCTTCCATTTCTGGGATCTCGATCTTGTCTCCCGACCTGAACGTCCTGTCCAGCACATTTCCCGACACCAGGCTCTTGAGCCTCGTCCTGACGAAGGCACCGCCTTTTCCCGGTTTGACGTGCTGAAAATCGACTATCATAAAAGGTTCGTCGTTATCCAAAAGCACTTTCAAGCCCTTCCTGAATTCACTAGTCGCTACCATCATCGCAAGCCCCCTTGTGTCTCGAATAGATCTTTCCGCAAACGGGTGAGGACCTCTCCCCCGTTCTCTTTCACAAGCACCATGTCCTCCAGGCGTACTCCACCCACATGGGGTATGTAAATACCGGGCTCAATGGTAATAACCATATACTCTTCCAGGAGCCCTTCGCCCCTGTTCGTCACCCCGGGCGCCTCATGGACCGCTATGCCCACACCGTGGCCGGTCCCGTGACCGAAGAACTCCCCATAGCCCTTCTCCTCGATAAAGCCCCGCACTATCATATCCAGTTCCCGCACCGGCAGACCGGCTCTCACCGCATCGAGGCCCTTCTGCTTCGCATCGCGGACGACCTCATGGATCTCCTGTAATTGCTTACTCGTTTGTCCCAGAGAAATAGTACACGTCTCATCGGAGCAATATCCGTCGACCCGGCACCCGAAATCTATGATCACCACTTCCCCCGCCTCCAGGGTTTTGTCGGTCGGTTGCCCGTGGGGGAGCGCGGAGCGCGGCCCCGAGGCGACGATGGTCTCGAACGACGGTTCATCGGCGCCAAAGCTCCGCATCGCATAATCCAGGTCGTTCGCTATCTCCTTTTCGGTCCTTCCCGGTACGATCTTTTCAAAGACGGCGGTAAAGGCCCGCGTCGCGATGCTTATGGCCTTTTGCATGGCGAGGACCTCCTCCGGCTCCTTGCATTGCCTCACCGACTCTATGTCATTCGCGAGAGGTACAAATTCGACGGAGGGGCTGCCGTCCCTCAACGTCCGGTAGGTCTCAAAGGTTGTGTGATAGCTGTCGAAACCCGTTCTCGTAATGCCGTACCTCTGGAAAAGACTCTCCATAATTCCGTCCTTTCCCTTTGTCTCAAGCACGACACAGCCCTGCGCTACTCCCTGGGCATAGGTGATGTATCTGCTGTCTACCAGGAGGACAACATCGCCCCTGGTGACAAGCACCGACCCCTCCGAACCCCGAAAGCCGGTGAGATAGAAGATATTCTCCATACCCTTGATAATGCAGGCGCGGAGTTCCTGCCGTTCCAAAATCTCAACTACTCTGCTTACCCGCTTCTCTCTCATCACGCCTTTCTTCAACCTTTCTCAGTATCCGGGAGAGCAGCTTGAGCCTCTTTGCCTCAGGCTTTCCCTCTGAAAGGAGCACAAGCCTCCTCCGGTAAAGCACATTTTCGCCGTCCCTCAACAAAAGCTTCTCGTACACTTCCCTCGCCTTGTCGAAGTGGCCCTGGCGCACGTATATCTCTGCCAAAGTCGAAGAAAGTATCCTCAGCTTCTCCTGAGCCATGCTACAAACCCCTGCCTACGCTCACCAGATCAATGCTCTTTTTGCCCATATTTGCCCAATAATATAGCACAAAAAACGCGCGGCGTGCAGAAATGGTGAATTCTGCCGACCCGATTACCCCTCTATGCCACACATCTTTTTTGCTGTTATAAGAGTGATTCAGGGAGACAAATGAAAAAGCTTCTACTGGTCGTGGTGCTTTGTATGGTCGTGGCCGTTATGGCTGTCCCATACCCCTCTTATGGAAGGGGCGGTGGTCACGGCGGTTTTGGTGGTCATTTCGGTGGTGGATGGTACGGAGAGGCCGTTGCTGGGGAGGATATGGCTATTACCCGTACAGAGGATACGCCTATCCCTATTATCCCTGCTATTCTTACGGGTATTTTCTCAACTCAGTGTGATCCTTACGGCAGGTGCTGCAGAGTGTGGGTGCCGTAATTATTACACTGCCCCTTCTTCTTCGTCAAAATCAAATGTCATCTTTTCGCCGTGTTCATCTAAAACAACGAAGAGGTGGGTGATGCTCTCTTTGTCCTGCTGCAACTGTCTTGCTGCAATAGCCGCCTCTCTTGGCGAGTCCGCGTCTATGTCGATCGTCCACGTAACTCTTTTCATCGCCTCACCCCTAAGCTTTCTGTGTTAAATTCTTGTCTTCTCGAAATATTTATTGCGGTCTTGTAAGTGATCCCCCCGACGAGAGTAGCTATGACAGCACCGATGGCACCCATGTTTGACGACATCTTACTTCCCTCCTCAGAGATATGTCAACAGTAAATTGCGAAGAGGAATTGACAAAAGCTGCGGATGTTGGTAAAAGCTGCTTCAATACTCATCAGTTAAATCAGGCAGGATTATGAGCAGTCGTTCCTTTTCCTTTGTTCACGTTGCGGATCTTCACCTCGACAGTCCGTTCAAAGGGATCACGGCAAAGAACCCCGCAATCGCGGACCCCTTGCGCTCTGCAACCTTTCGGGCCTTCGACGCCCTTATCGACCTCTGCATCGAACGAGAAGTACAATTTCTTGTGGTGGCCGGCGACATATATGATGGAGAAGACCGAAGCCTTCGCGCCCAGCTCCGGTTTCACGATGGGCTGGTCCGGCTCGCGGAAAAAAACATTGCGACCTATGTGGTCCACGGCAACCACGACCCTTACGACAGCCGGTCTTCCTCACTCTCGTATCCGGCCACGGTCCACATATTCGGCTACCGCACGGTAGAATCGATACCTTTTCAAAGGGAAGGGTCGACTATAGCAGTAATATCCGGTATCAGCCACGCAAAGAAGAACGAGACGGAAAATCTGGCGAAGAGATTCAGGCGCCGCGCATCAGAGCCTTTCCATATCGGCCTGCTCCACTGCACCGTCGGCTCGAATACGGGTCATGACCCCTATGCCCCGTGCCAGCTCAGCGAGCTGCTTGAAGTGGAATTCGACTATTGGGCGCTGGGGCACGTCCATGAAAAGAACGTGCTGGACAACCGGTCCACGGTCCTCTACCCGGGCAACACGCAGGGCCGGAGCTTTCGTGAGAAGGGCAAAAAAGGGTGCCATATAGTGACGGTTGAGGACGGCGCTGTCGGCACTGTGGAGTTTTGTGCCCTGGACGCCATACGCTGGGCCGAGATCGATGTAAGTATTGACGGTATCCCGACTCTTGACCGGCTCTGCCTCGTGATACAAACAAGGGTCCAAGACCTGGCGAGAGAGGCCGACGGGAGGGCAGTGATCTGCCGCACCCGACTGTCAGGGAGGGGACCTTTATACCAGGAGCTGCGGAAGGGGAATAACGTGGCGGAGCTGCTTCAACGCGCACAGGAGTCGCTTGCCTACGAGGATCCCTTTGTGTGGATACAGGAGATAGACTTTCACTGCCGTCCGGAAATCGATGTGGAAGAAAGACGGAAAGGCGCCGATTTCCTTGCCCAGGTCTTGCGCATATCCCGGGAGCTGCGAGACGAGCCGACGAAAGCGCGGCAAAGAGAACTTTCCGACCTCCTCTCGAACAGGGCAGTCCGCGGTGCAGTTGAGGGGTTTACCGACGATGAAATCCGCACAATGGTGGAAAGGGCCGAGTTGATCTGTATCGACGCGCTTGAGGCGGACGAATGAGGATATCGGATATTTTTGTGGATGGGTTCGGTATATTCCACAACCTGTCCGTGGAAAACCTTCCGCCGGGGTTTATCCTCTTTTCGGGCGACAATGAGGCAGGCAAGTCGACGTGTCTCTGGTTCATACGGGACATGTTGTTCGGGTTCAGGGACAGAAGGTCGAAAGACAATGAGTACCCACCCCTCTCGGGCGGGACCCAGGGTGGCCGCATCAATTTCGTGAGCCGGCGATTCGGGAAGATATCCCTGGAAAGAAAGGCAGGAAAAAAAGGCGGCACCGTAAACGTCACCCACCCCGACGGCAGAAAGGGGGGTGAAGAGGCCTTGGCCGAGCTTCTGGGCGGCACGACCAGCGAGCTCTATCGAAACGTTTACGCCTTCAGTTTGAGCGAGCTCCAGAGCATGGAGACCCTTGATAATGAGGCGGTAAAATCTGCCCTTTACGGGGCCGGCATGGGCACAGGCGTGCGTGCGTTGTCAACAGCGATGGCAACCATAGGCAAGAAGCTCGATGAGCTTTTTAAGCCGGGCGGTAGAAGCCCGGAGCTCAACCGAAGGCTGCGCGATCTCGAGGATGTCTGGAACAAATTGCGCGCCAGCAGGCAGGAGCTGAAAAGATATGATGAGGCATTTCAGGGGCTTCGTCACATGGAGAGTGTCATAGAAGAGTACAGGGTGGCCATACGCTCTTCAAACAGGGAGAAGGAGCGGGTCGACACCTACATCAAGATATGGGACGACGCGGCGCTGCTCAGGACCTTTGAAAGGGAATTGGCAGACCTGCCCCTCAAAATAGAAAGCTTCCCCGCCAAAGGCGTTGACCGTCTGGACCGGCTGGGTGAAAAAATCGAGGCGAAGGAAGCGCTATGCGCCACACTGGCCGATGAGCGCGACGCGGCTTTGCGCGAGCTGCAAAACCTCCGTGCCGACGAGCGCCTCCTGGAACAATCCGAGCCGGTCCGCGAGCTGCTCTCCAGGAAAGCAACCTACCTCGTCGACCGCGCGGCCATATCCGTATTGAGGCAGCAAATCGAAGCCGTCGGCAAGAGCATCGGCACCGCGCTGGCCGAGCTTGGCAGGGATTGGACAGAGCAAAAAGTGCTTTCTCTGGACAGGTCGCTTTTTGCCCGTGAAGAAATAGAGACGCGGCGGCAGACCCTCGAAGACCTGAGAGCCTGCCGCGTCAATGCTGAAAACACCCTTGCCGCAAGGAAGGAAGACCTCGATTCGGCGGCCAGGGATGAGCAGGAGGCCCGAAGGGAGCTTGAAAGGAGACCCGCGAAGGAAAGAGAAGCGGACGAGGAGACCATCGCCCAACTGCAAAAAGGCAGGGACCAATTCGCTTCCATCGTCGCCGATCTGCCTGGGGTCCGCAAAGAGCGCGCGGAAGAGAGGGGGCGGCTGGAAGATGCTATCAGGGAAATCAGCCCGGACTGGCGCGAGGATGAGATCGCCTCATTTGATTGTTCCATAGCGGCGCGGGAAAAAGTCCAGACCTTTGAGCGGATGTTCGCCGACCTCGAAGGAGAGGTCCGAAAAACGGAAGGCTGGATGGACGCGGCATCCAGGGACCTTGAAGACGCGCGAGAGATGATCGACCGGAGCACCCGTGAAATCGGGGAGATAGGACCCGTTGCCCTCACCCGTGAGGATCTGGCCGCCCGCAAGACTTCCTTGAGGGCGCTGCGGGCCCTTATCATCACTCGTGAAAAGCTCTCATTAAAGATCGACAATGAGAAAGAGCGACTTGAGGAGAAAAGGGAGGAGAAAAAGCATTATACCGCCGGCCTCCGGACACCGCCCGGAAAGACGGCAAAATTCGCCTCTTTTGCCGTAATTCTCCTTGGCGCCGTGATCCTTGCGCTCTCTGTGCCGGCCGGATCGCATGCCTGGTCCGCGCTCGCCGTATGCCTCGTGGTTGCGGGCATTCTCGGCAGCGCCCTCTACGTGCTCGCGCTCAAAGCGTCATCGGCCCGCGCTGCCGCTGCCTCATCCAGGCTCGCGGAGCTGGATGCCGGGATTTCCGCCGCAGCGTCCGTCCTGGATGAGGCCGGTCTCAGCCGCAGCGCGGTCGACCGGAAGATTGAGGAGCTCACCGGGGCGACGACGACGGACGCGCTCCCGCCGGTTGAGGCGCTCGACCTCCGGGAAGCTGCCCTCGATGAAGAGATGCGGCGATGCGAGCGGATAATAAGCCTGGTCGAGGACCAAAAAACGTGGAGCGGCAGGGCCGAAAAGGCTATGAAGGCCCTGGAGGAGGGGAGGACAAAAAAAGAGGCGGAGGAGGCGCGCTTACAGTCGACCGGAAAGGAGTGGGAAACGTATCTGCGGAAAGCACGGCTCGTGTCAGGGATGACGCCGAGGACGGTCCATCAGGTCTTTCCCATGGTAGAGAACATCAAAAGCCGGCTCAAGACGTTAGCGGACCTTGAGGAGCGGATCAGGCGCATGGAGAAGCATCAGGGGGATTACCTTTCCATTGCGGCCGGGGGGCGCTCTCTGGGTGGCCTATCTGACCCTGATCCCGCGAGTGTCCTGCCCCTTCTGGACGCACAGCTCAGGCGGGACCGGGAGATTACGGCACAGCTCCACGAGAGGGAAAAGGCGGAAGCGCGATTGAAAGACCGGTCCGACAGGGTACGCACCACTCAAAAGGGGTGTGATGATGTCAAAGCAATTGTGGACAGGGCGGTCGAAGACGAAGAAAAGGGGTGGCGGCTGTGGCGCGATTGGCTCTTAGCCGCGGGGTTCGATCAGCCATTATCGCCTACCACGACAATGGAGGCCCTGCACAAGATAGACGAATGCGTCCGCGGAATCGACGAAAGGGCCGACTTGAAGGCCCGGCTCGGGAGTTGCGAAAAGCATATCCGGGAATATCGGGAATTGGCGCGCGAATTGTGCGACGCCCTCACGATGCCGGTCCCTGCAGACGAGAGGCTTGTAGCGGTCGTAGAAGCGCTGGAGAACGCGTATGAAGAGGCAAAGACCAACAAGACGAAGCAGGGTGGTCTGAGGAAGCACCTTGAAGACATCGACTTCAGGATGAGCAGGGCAGACCGCGAGCTGGCCCAGTTGAGGGAGGATGTGGCTGCGCTCCTGGCCGAAGGAGGAGCGGATTCCGAGGAAGCATTCCGCGAGTGGGAGGCCCTTTATGAAAAAAGAAGCGCCCTCCTGGCTGACCTTGAAAAGACGGAGGGGAACATAAAGAAGCTGTCCGGACGTGAAGAGACCGGGAGCCTCAAAGAAGAGTTGCACCAATACAGCAAGGACGAGCTCAAGACCGCGAGTGACGAGTGTGCGAGTCGCATCGCGGACCTCGATGAAAAGCTTCACCGGGAATACCAGGAAAAGGCAGAGCTAAGCCAGGAAATGCGTTCTCTTGCTTCCGCGGACGATATATCCGTATTGAGACTGGAAGAGGAAAAGATCATCGAGGAGGTCCGTCTCCAGGCAGTGGAGTGGGGGAGCTACGCCATTGCAAGGCATCTTCTGGCAGAAGCAAGAAAGCGGTTCCAGGAGGAGCAGCAGCCGAAGGTCATCAGTGACGCAAGCAAGTTTTTCAAAGTTATTACCGGCGGCCGCTACGAAAGGATCGTGGCGCCCATCGGAGAGGACACGATTGAAATCGCCACCCCCAAGGGGCAGACGAAGAGACCGGAGCACCTGAGCAGGGGCACCGCGGAACAGCTCTATCTTGCTCTCCGGTTTGGCTACATCACGAATTTCACGGCCGGCGGTGAAAGCCTTCCCGTCATCATGGATGAGATACTCGTCAACTTCGATGCGGCCCGCGCTGCCCAGGCCGCCGCGGCTATTCTCGCGCTGGCCGACACGCATCAGGTGATCTATTTCACCTGCCACCCGGAAATAGCCAGGCTGTTTAAAAGCCAGAAGGGGGAGATCGGGCTCTACTCGATGAAGGGCGGGCAGATAACCCGCGCGTGATGTGTGTGGCAAGCGCTTTTTGCGGCAAACTTTGTCGCCGGGACTGTGCAGGGAAACGTCAGCGGGCTAGCACGGTCAGCGCAAGAGCGGTAACGATCGGGATAGTAAGATTATCATCAACAAACTTTGACGAGAAGAGCTCGGCAGCACTTGCGGCGCCCGCAACTAAAATAAGGCCGGGCCATTTGAAGGAAAAGCAGGCGAGGACGACAAGGGCCGAGAAAAAAAAGGCGCCTGTCCCTTCCGCTGATTTTCCATACAAAGACCGCCTCCCCCATTTCGAGCCTACTATCGCCGATAGCGGATCCGATATGGCAAGCACGAAAATTGAAGCCGACGCGACTCTCTTATCGAATAGGAGTATTGTTGCCAGGCAGGAGATGAGATAAAAAAGGCATCCTGTGGGCCCCTTCATTTCCTTCTCTTTCAAAAGGGGGCCGACAAAAGCCAAACTGATGCAGCCTTTGATCCTTAGCGCTTCCACAAAGGCGGCCACAACGACAGCCGAGCCGGTGACAAGCAGCGCCACGCCCTTGTCTGCCAGCAAGTAGATAATGGGTATGAGACACCCCGATAGATGGAAAAAGCCCCTCATCAAAAAAAGTCGCTTCATAGCGAAGCTCTCCATGATAGCGGGGCTGGCACAAGGCATCCGCCCCCGCAAGTGCCGGGACCTTTCTCCTCACCGACTTCTTCCGTGAAGTACCAGGCGCTGATTCCGACACAGAACACCACCAGGGACCTTTCGCCGGAAATGCCCACAAAGATCGCCTCCCAAGGCCGTCGATGGCTCCTGCGGTCAGCACTACCATTGCCCCTATCGGACGGATGCGAGATTTAGCATCGGGCCGGCCTTGGCTTCAAGTGGAAAATGACGCCTTCGAAGCTCACTCTCTGCCCGAGGCATGCTTTCTCCTTTCCGCCCGCAGCCGTCGCTTCCTCGCTTCTCTTTGCTTCCGCCTTTCCCTTTCAGACGGTTTCTCGTAAAAGCTCCTCCTCTTGATCTCCTTGAGGATGCCCTCCCGCTGGAGCATGCGCTTGAGTGCCTTGATCGCCTTCTCGATATTGCCGTCGCTTACCTCTACGTTTGCCACGCTTACCCCTTTTCTGCTAGTTTGCGTTGATTATCCGCCCTTCCTTCGTGTCACGCCGCACCGGTTCGTGGTAAAGATTTTCTCCAGCTTTCCCCTTGTCCGCGGAGGCAAGTCAGTTTACCCACAAATAGTTCCATTCCTCCATCCTCCGGGTATCTCTTTGTTAGTGAATCTCTTTTGAAGCAGAAGAAGAGGGAAGCTTCAAAAACAGGAGAAACATCGACTGTTAGGATAGCATATTCGCACGGAAAAAGGCAACAAAGTTGCAAACCCCTTGCAGTTCGTTCCCTTCCCCGGCTTTCCGCCGCTGCAATTGCCTTTTCCCGCGCCACCCTCTTTCGTAATCAAAAGTAAACTTAAGACCCCTATGCGATGATTTCCAGCTTTTTCACCTGCAAAGGATGCGATTTCTATTCCATTGCATTCGAAAAACACGTACAATGTTCCCGTAAGAGGGGTGATTTACCAATAAAACTGCGACTCATGAAAAAAGGAGGTGAGGGAACATGACCAAAAAAGATCTTGTCGACAAGGTAGCAGCAGGTGCGGCAATCAAGAAGACCCAGGCAGAGAAGGCGATCGACTCTTTTGTCGCAGCAGTGAAAGAATCTCTCAAGAGCGGGGACCGCGTGACCGTCACGGGATTCGGCACCTTCTCCGTGGTAGAGAGGAAGGCCCGGACCGGGCGAAATCCACGGACGGGAAAAGAGATCAAGATTCAGGCGAAGAAAGCTCCAAAGTTTTCTCCGGCAAGCGCAATGAAAGACGCATTAGATTAAGCTATATTCCGGGCCCGGCGTCCCGACTCATGGGACCCCGGGCCTCTAGATTCGCCCTTATCTTCCCGCCGCCCAAGACGTTCGCCTGATCGTCAAAAAGCGAAGGGCGCCCTTAAGACACGTGGCCCTCTAGGCGTTTTGCTGTTCCCTGCGTGCAAAGCCCATGGTTCATGCCTATACTGGAAAAAGGGCAAAGGTATGACAGGAATCTCACGGCGTCAATTCCTCAAGACGTTGGGGCTGGCCGGAACAGCCACGCTCGCGGGCTGCTCTGACCCTGTCCGCCATCTCATCCCTTACGTGATCCCTCCCGAAGATGTCGTGCCGGGCGAGGCGACATGGTACGCAAGCACGTGCAGGGAATGTCCGGCGGGATGCGGCACACTCGTGAAAAACAGGGACGGTCATATTATCAAGGTGGAAGGCAACCCCGGCCAGCCTATCAATACGGGAAGGCTCTGTCCGAGGGGCCAGGCGTCCGTTCAGGGTCTCTATAACCCTGACCGCCACAAAGGCCCCATGATGAAGCACCCGGACGGCACACCCGGACAGGTCTCTTGGGCGGTCGCGGAAGATGCTGCAGTGGAAGGGTTATCCGCAGCCAGACGGAAAGGCGCTGTCGTTTTCATGTCCCACCTCATGACCGGTGCGGAAGAAGATTTGGCGGTCCGACTCATGGATACCCTTGGCGGGGAATATATCGTGTACGAGCCTTTCGCCTACGAACCGTTGCGCAAGGCGAACCAGATCGTCTTCGGCAAGAACGGGCTGCCGACCTATCATATCGATCAGGCCGACTTCCTTCTCTCCTTCGGCGCCAATTTTCTGGAGACCTGGATATCGAACGTGCAGTTCGCCCGCCAGTTTGCCTCTTTTCACGAACCCAGGGATGAGGGAAAACACCCCTTCGTCTACGTTGGTCCACGGCTCTCCATGACCGCGGCCAACGCGGATCACTGGGTAACAGTCCCGGTCGGCGGGGAATCCTGTGTGGCCCTCGGACTGCTGCGCCTCCTCCTGCAGGAGCGGCCTTTTTTTTCAGGGGCTGCCGCGAGCCTCGCTTCCCGTATTTCGGCATTCACCCCCGATCTGGTGGAAGAGAGAACAGGGGTAAGGGCGGACGTGCTCCGTATGATGGCCGCACAGTTCAAAAAAGCCACACGACCCCTTGTCCTCGCGGAAGGGATGGCATTCCAGGACCCCAACGCCTTCGACACAGCGGTCGCCGCAAATCTCCTGTGCACGCTATCCCCGGGCAGCGGGCCGCTCCTCGATTTTTCGAACCCCATGTCCCTCGGACAGGCTGCTCCGGCCTCCCGGATAAAGGCGCTCGCGGACCGCATGGCAAGTGGGGAGGTTTCCGCCTTGATCGTCTACCGGGCCAACCCGGTCTATAACGTGCCCGCTTCATGGGGATTCGAATCGGCCCTCAAGAACCTGACCGCCCTTATCAGCTTTTCCAGCTTTCCTGATGAGACTACCAGGCTTGCCACTCTCCTCATGCCCTCTCATACTTTCCTCGAATCCTGGGGGGACTACAGGCCCCAGCGCAATGTCCGCGGCCTGCTCCAGCCTGCCATGGGCCCCCTCTTCAACACAAGGCATCTCGGGGATATGCTTCTTTCTCTCGGCAAAAAGATAGGCGGGCAAGGAGCTTTCCCGGAAAACAGCTTCTACGAAGTACTCAGGAATGGGTGGGAGCAAAGGCGCAAGGAGCAGGGGTGCGACGCTTCCCCGGATGCCTTCTGGCAGCAGTGCCTGCAGCGGGGAGGCGCATGGCAGCAGGCCAAAGGCGAGACCCAAGGCGCGGGCGGCCTGGGCGGCTTACTCTTTTCCGCCCCGGCGGCAGGCCCTCGTCAAAGAACGCCTGTGTCCTTCGACTTCTTCACCTATCCGACCATCCGGTTCTTCGACGGCCACTCGGCGAACCATCCCTTCCTCCAGGAAATGCCCGATCCCGTCACGATGGTCACCTGGGACGGCTGGATCGAGATCAACCCTGATACAGCAAAAGCAATGCACATCGAAAAAGGAGACGTCCTTGTCGTACGGGTCGGCAACAGGGCAATTCAGGCGCCTGCTTTCCCCTATGCCGGCATCCCTCCCGGCAGCCTTGCCATGCCTGTCGGCTATGGACACGGCGCAATGTCGGGCAGATATGCGACCGGCGAGGCAGGAAACCCGAACGCGCTCTTCTCCGGGCAGCTTGACCCCGCGGACGGCCTCATCCGGTCTAACTCCTCAGTCACCATCGAAAAGACCGGGCGCTCCGTCCTCATCGCCAACGCAGACGGCAGCGCCTATCAGCATGGACGCAGGCTGGCCCAAAGCCTGTCGTTCCGGGAATACCTGAGCACCAGGGGACACGCACCCGCACTCATCATGCCCTTGCCTTCCGGCTGGGACAAAAAGAGAGACTTCTACCCGAGCCACCAGCACGTCGACTACCGATGGGGCATGGTAATCGACCTCGACCGGTGCATCGGCTGCCAGGCCTGCGTCGTCGCCTGCTACGCCGAGAACAACGTGGGCATTGTGGGAAAGAAAAACGTTGCCATGGGCCGGCAGATGTCATGGCTCCACATCGAGCGCTATTTCGAGCCGGACCAGCCTATTGTCCGCTTTCTGCCCATGCTCTGCCAGCACTGTGACTCGGCGCCCTGCGAGTCGGTCTGCCCGGTCTTCGCGCCGCACCACAACAAGGAAGGGATCAATAACCAGGTCTACAACCGCTGCATCGGCACGCGCGACTGCAACGAGAACTGCCCGTGGAAGGTGCGGCGGTTCAACTGGTTTACCTGGACGCACGATCACCCCCTGGAATGGCAGCTCAACCCCGATGTCACGGTGCGGCAGAAAGGGGTAATGGAGAAGTGCTCCTTCTGCATCCAACGCGTGGTCCAGGCAAAGACCGTCGCGGCACGTGAGGGCCGCAAGGTCAGGGACGGCGAGTTCACGACTGCCTGCGCCCAGACCTGTCCTTCCGACGCGATTGTCTTCGGCAGTCTCATGGACCCGGAAAGTCGGGTATCGCGGCTTGCGGGACAGGCCCGCGCATACCAGGTCCTCGGTGGTCTCAATACAAAAACAGCGGTGATCTACCTGAAAAAGATCACTCAGGTTCTGGCATAAGGAGCGACAGCGCATGGAGGTAAAGTTTCAGGACGTCAACCACGAGGTGCTCAGGACCTTGTGGAGACCGTCGCTCGTCTTCTGGTTCGTCGCGATGCTCCTCTGCCTCGGTTTCTTATACGGACTGTGCGCATGGGGCTACGAGGTGGCGACCGGCATGGGATCAACGGGCCTTCGTCCCCCCGTCAATTGGGGCATCTTCCTCGTCAATTTTGTCTTCTGGATCGGCCTTGCCCATTCCGGTACCCTGATCTCCGCCATCCTCTACCTCTTCAGGGCGAAATTCCGCACATCCATTAACCGTATGGCTGAAGCGATGACCATGATATGCATCCTGATGGCGAGCACTTACCCCTTGATCCACCTCGGAAGGGCATGGATTTTCTACTGGCTTATCCCCTATCCGAATCAGCGACAGCTATGGCCTGATTTTGTATCGCCATTGATCTTTGACTTTCTTGCCGTTTCCACCTACTTTACCGTGAGCCTCATCTTCTTTTACACCGGCTTAGTGCCCGATCTTGCCATAATCCGTGACCGCACTACGGGGGTCCGGCGCAAGGTCTACGGATATCTCGCCCTCGGCTGGACGGGTTCTCACAAGCAGTGGCACCACTACGCCGCTTCTTATCTCCTTCTGGCCGGCCTCGCCACGGCGCTGGTCATTTCCGTCCACACCGTCGTCTCCTGGGACTTCGCCCTGCCCATTCAGCCCGGTTGGCACAGCACGATCTTCCCGCCCTACTTCGTGGCAGGGGCGATCCACTCGGGTCTCGCTATGGTCCTCACCCTGCTCATCCCCATGAGGCGCATCTTCAGGATCGAACACATCGTCACAACCCGCACCCTGGAGCTTATCGCGGAGACGATGCTCCTCACCACGTCAATTCTCGTCTATTCCTACTTAGTCGAGCACTTCATGGCGTGGTACAGCGGAAACATTTTCGAGCAGCAGATATTTAACTTCAGAATCTTCGGCTATTACGCGTGGGTCTATTGGCTGGTCGTGGGCTGCGCCGTTGTCTGCCCCCTGCTCTTTTTCTTCAGACCCATGCGCACGGCGTCCGTGCCTCTCTTCATCATCTCCATCTTCGTGAATATCGGCATGTGGTGGGAGAGGTTCTTCATCGTCATCCAATCCATATCGCAGAACTACCTGCCTTTCCAGTGGGGGTTCTACTGGCCGAACTGGGTGGAGCTCGCCTGGACCCTGGCTACGTTTTGTTTTCTTTTCTTTGCCTTTATGTTTTTCGCGAAATTCCTGCCCTCGATCCCCATTAGCGAGGTGAAGAAGGAAGCAGGCATGCCCGTGCAAAAGGGAGGGGTTTACCGTGAAGACTGAGCACACCCTCCTTGCGGTCTTCCCCTACGTCGACGAATTCCTCTCGTGTCTGAAAATGTTGAAAGAAGAAAGATATGCCATATGCAATGCCTTCTCGCCGGTGCGCCTTCCTGAGATGCAGGACCTATTGACGCCGAAGCCCAGCCTTACCCGCACGTTTACCCTGATAGGCGGCATCATCGGCGCATCGGGTCTGGTCGGTCTGGCAGTCTATGCCCATCTCAGCTTCAGGCTTATCGTGTGGGGCAAACCTATTCTTGCCTGGGTACCCTGGGTGGTTGTAGCTTTCGAGGGTACCATCCTGGGTGCTTCCCTGTTCGCCTTTGTGTCCTGGGTTTTCAAGGCGGGGCTGCCTCAGCCCTCTGCCGGTCCCGGTTATGATGCTGCTTTCTCCGGACACAAATTCGGTGTCCTCGTGTCCGCAGCCGGTGACGACATGGAGAAGCTTGAAAGACTCCTGAAAGAAAGGGGTGCCGAGGAGGTCCGCCGTGTCACCGCTTGATGACGGAGATATCTATCCGGGGGTGCCTGCGAGCTGGATCGTCATTTCCTCGATTCTTGTCCTCGTCGGCCTCGCTGCCTTTCTGTATGGCGCTTACGGTGCATATCGGCTCAGGGCTTGGCAAATCTTTACGGTTAACTACGTTTTCTGGGCAGGCCTTGCCTTTGGAGGGGTCCTGTTTTCGGCGGTTCTCAACCTGTCAAAGGCCGTATGGGGAAGGCCCATCAAGCGCATGGCCGAAGCTTTCAGCGCGTATCTCCCCGTCTCGTTTCTCCTCTTCTGGGTTCTTTGGCCGGGGAAAGAGTATATCTTCCCCTGGATAGAAAAACCTGTGCCGGAAAAACAGGCTTTTCTCAACGCGCCATTCATGTTTGCCCGTGAAGGAATTTGTCTTTTCAGCCTCACCCTGCTCTCTCTCCTGCTCGTCTACTTCTCGGTCAAAGCGGACAGGGAGTGGCTGCGGAACGGTCGGCCCCCGGTGAGTATGGAATATCCGTGGTCGGGCCTGTTTCGTTCCCAATGGCGCTTTTCCCCCGTCCTGCCCGCAGCGTACGCCTTTATCCTCTCCCTTTTTGCCATCGACCTGATCATGAGCCTCAGCAGCGAATGGTACAGTACGCTCTTCCCCGGCTACTACTTCATCGCAGCCTTCTATTCGGCAATAGCAGCCCTTTACCTGTTTGTGCTTCTCGCGAACAATCGCCTCGGCCTGAAGAAGTATCTCTTTCCGCGCCAGTTTCATGACCTCGGTAAACTGACCTTCGGTTTCGCCATCTTCACCGGTTATCTGTTCTACGCGCAACTGCTCGTGATCTGGTACGGCAATCTTCCGGAAGAAACGCGATTCGTGATCCTGCGAACGAAACTCGATCCATGGAAGCCGTGGGCATGGATAGTCCTCTTCATGGTATTCGTTATCCCTTTCCTCACCCTGCTCAGTAAAAGAATCAAGATAAAGCGAATTCCCATGATCGTTATCACGATCATGATCCTCGTCGGTCTGTGGATGGAGCGCTTCCTCCTCGTGGTTCCCTCCACGTGGTCGGGTCGGCCGGGTATTCCCTTCGGCCTGCTCGAGGTCCTGATTTCGGCGGGTTTTTTTGGTCTCGTATGGCTCTGTATGACGCTCTTTTTGTCCCGGGTTCCCATCGTCCCGGTCTCGGACCCCCTTTTCCACAGGTTTCTGGCAGAGGGGGGCGAAACGTTGAAACCGTGAGGGAACTTACGCTTCCACGTGTATGAACTACAGACAAGGTAAAAAGCCTGTGGCTGAAAAAGACGGACCGGCAACGCGACCTCAAGGGATGAAACACGGCTATCTGTGGATAGGCCTCGCCGGGGTCTTGTGTGCCCTCATGTGCTTTTTTTACTGGGCCTACCCTTCTTTAAGGATCGGCCCCAGCCAGCCCATAGCTTTCAGCCACCGGGTCCATGCGGGGGTGAAGCAGATCGACTGCCGCTTCTGCCACCCTTATGTTGCGCGTTCGCAGGATGCCGGGCTGCCTGCCGTAGAGAAATGCTTCTTCTGCCACAACTACATCATACCGGGTCATCCTGAAATCCTGAAAGAGCGGGCCTATTTCGATGCAAAAAAACCGGTCCCCTGGGTCCGGGTTTTCTGGGTCCCGGAGTTTGTCTTCTTCCGTCACGAACCCCACATAGCACAGGCCGGGCTCGACTGCTCCCGCTGTCACGGGGCGGTGAAGGAGATGGACAGGCTGGGGCGTGTCAACTTTGAGATGGGATTTTGTATCACCTGTCACAGAAGCATGGGCGCCGAGCTCGATTGTTGGCTTGGATGCCACCGGTGAAGGAGGGCCACAATGGTCCGGTTTCGCGAAGATGAAGCGCATGAAACGGCAAGCGGCTTTTTTCTGTCGTCTGCCTGCTGGTTCGTGGCGGCCGCTTTTGTCGGGCTCTTCCTTGCCTCATGGATGGTCGCGCCCGATTTCGGTCTGTACAAGAATGTGTCGTGGCTGGTTTTCGGCCGGCTCAGGCCCGTCCATACCAACACGATGCTCTTTGGATTTGTCGGGTCCGGGCTGGTGGGCGCCATGTACTACTTCGTTCCCCACCTGGTTCGCGCCCCGCTCTATTCACGGGCCCTAGGCCGCCTCACCAACTGGCTGTGGAACATCGCTATTGCCGGCGGCGACATTACCCTCATGGCGGGTATGAGCCAGAGCAGGGAATACGCGGAATGGATATGGCCCGTGGATATCCTCGTGTTGCTTGCGTTAGCCCTCGCTTTTTACAACATCCTCAAGACCGTGGAGCATCGGAAAGAAACGTTGCTCTACGTCTCGGTCTGGTATGCCTTAGGCGCCATGATCTTCACCTGGTTCATCTATTTCCTGGGGAATGCCGTGTGGCATCCCAGGACGGGGGCGATAACCGGGATGGCCGACGGGGTTCTCGCCTGGTTCTATGGCCACGGGATTGTGGGTCTCTTCCTGACCCCCCTTGCCGTCGGGCTTTCCTATTACGTAATCCCCATTGTCGCGCGGCGGCCGCTTTTCAGCCATACCCTCTCACTCGTCGGCTTCTGGTCGATCCTCATGTTCTATCCCCACATCGGCACCCACCACCTGCTGCAGACCCCGGCCCCGACGTGGCTGAAGGTCGTCGCAGTCACAGGGAGCGTCGGCATGCTTATCCCTGTTACCACCGTGCTCGTCAACCTGTGGTTGACGATGAAGGGGCGGATAGCGCGCATTCACGCCGACATCGGAGGCAAGTTCGTCTTTGCCGGCCTTGTCTGGTATCTGTTTGTCTGCTTCCAGGGTATTTTTCAGTCTTTGCCCTCGGTGCAGCGCGTGACCCATATGACCAATTGGGTGGTGGCCCACTCCCACATCGCCGTTTTCGGGTTTTCAGGGTTTATCGCCCTCGGGGGCGCCTATTTCGTCATACCCCGGATCAGGCAGCGCCCCCTCTACAGCGCCAAGCTTGCCGATATTCACTACTGGCTGCTCCTTATCGGGCTCACCGGTTTTTTTCTTGTGCTGACCTTCGCGGGTCTCATACAAGGGACCGGCTGGCTGTACGGCGAGACCGTATATAAGCTCCTTCCTGAGCTTCACCTCTATTTCGTCAGTCGCCTTGCCTTCGGCGTGATGATTTTTGTGGGGTCGTGCGTCGGTCTTTACAATATCGCGAGGAGCCTCTACGGCGCCGGGGCGGGGGGCGAAAAACCATGAAAGTGACGTTGAGACTGATAATCTACGGCGGCCTTATCATCCTCGGCCCTATCATTTTCGTCTCCGTTATCCTCCCCTGGGCAACTATTGCCGAAAAGCCATCTGAACCTTTCCGGCCCCGGACCTCCCTCGAAGAAAGGGGGAGACAACTCTATATCGCCAACGGATGCACCTTCTGCCATACGCAGTTCGTCAGGTATATCGACTGGGGACACGGTGCGGAAAGGATAGCGAGATCAGGCGATTACGTGAAAGACCAGCCCCACCTCCTCGGCTCCGAGCGGACCGGTCCCGACCTTTCCCAGGAGGGAGGCGAGCACCCCGATGACTGGCACCTTGCCCACTTCATCAATCCGCGGTACACGCGCCCCGAGTCGATCATGCCCGCCTTTGAATTCCTGGGAAGGGATAGCATCGATGCGCTCATTGCCTACAAGCAGGGGCTGGGTTTCAAGGACGCCGACTTCAGGATGGAACGGCAACGGAAATGGAAAGGCGACAGTGTCCGGGCATACGGGTCGGGGCCTGATAAAAACGTGGAATGGCTTCACGCACATGTCCCCGACGGGTGGAGAACCCTGCACAATCCCTATCCAAGCTCCCGGGAAGGCTTAAAGCGGGGGCAGCGGATTTATCAGAGCTTCTGCATCGGATGTCACGGCCCCATCGGGGACGGCATGGGACCCGCAGAAGCGTACCTCTATCCTCCTCCCCTCAATTTTACCATTCTCAGGGACAGGGCCGTTTCCGGCGGTATCCTCTACTACCAGATCATGAACGGCATCACCGGAACGGCCATGCCTTATTTCAAGAGGGAGCTAGAGTCGGAAAAGATATGGGACGTGGGCGATTATGTGGCGGTCACCTTTATCGGGCAGAGTGACGCCTATGCCGGACCCAGGGGGATCGATGCGTCCTTCATCACCAGGGAGCCCGGTTTTCCCCCGCAGGTCGATAGGCTGCATCCAGCGCCGCCGGGTGGAATGGGCGAGGGAGGAAAGACGAAATGAGCTACTATCTCCCCTGGATACTCTTGTTGGCGGCAGGTCTCGGGCTGAGCTTTGCGGGGTTTTTCTGGGCCCTGCGCAACGGGCAGTTCTCGGACCAGGAGAGGGCCCGCTATCTCCCGCTCAGGGGCGAAGCAGACCGCTGCTTCGAGGTCGCCCCATTGCGCTTAAGGGGAGTCTATGTACTCCTCGCGCTTTTCCTGATCGGCGGTGCGACCCTGATCGGCGCTTTCGTCAGCATCCTGTTTACGGGTATGGGGAGGTAGGATGAGGTTTTTTGATATACTCAACACGCAACATCTCATCCTGGGCGTTTTTTTTGGTTTGATCGCTGCACTCCTTGTCTACATAGGATTCGGCGGGTCTCGCTCAAAAAACCCCCCTTTGCCGACGGTGGTGCTCTTTGTCTTTATCGGGTTCGCAGTTTGGTTTGTCTGCTATGTGATCTTCTGGGGTCTCAAAGGCGGTCCCCTGTAATATCCGGAGGTGTTGATCCGTGATCGACTTCGATGCGACAGGGCCCGGTCCGTCCGGGCAAAAAGAAGAAAGGCAGACATCGGCGGGAGAAATGGACGCCATCCGTGATCGACGGGCCGTCGTGCGCGGATTCCTCATCGTCTCTCTCATTGCCGCGCTATTCCTCGGCTACGGCATTTTCATGTACTTTGCGATCGGCGATAAGGGCAATCCGGACTGGGATTTTGGCTCGATTGAGGACACGCCCGGTCAGTCGGTCTATTCTACCGCTCCACCAGGGGCAACCGAGCCGCAGCACGTCAGCGGGAAGCCGTCCGGGGCAGAGACCCCGAAAGGATTGGAGAGGCAACGATGACCAAAAACCTCTTCTGTTTACTGTGTATGCTCCTATCCGCTTCCATCTGGGGCTGCGACTACGCGCGCATGTACGACCAGGAGTCGGTGCGCCCCTACAAGAAAGAGATGCCCCCTATGGACCCGAGGACTCTGCCTGTCGAGGGCGGATTCCAGGACCTCCTTACCGCGCACCCGCGGACGCTCCATAACCCCGTCCTCGCGACCGAGGTCTCTCTTGAAAACGGCAGACAGGCATACGGCTACTTCTGCGTGCATTGTCACGGACCGCATTTGGACGGCCTGGGCACGGTGGGACAAAGCTTTTCTCCCCTTCCCACAGACCTCAGGTCTGAGCAGGTGCAGTCGCAGGCAGAGGGTGAGCTCTACGCAAAGATCAGGCTGGGGTACAAGAGGCATCCGCGGTTATACACAACCGTGGCGGAGACCGACACGTGGGTTATAGTCAATTACATCAAATCCTTCGCGTCGGGGAAGTGACCTCCGAGGCGCGTGCGGAGGCTACGGCCGTTGGCGGGACCCTTTGTCGCCTTTGCGGCCTGCCCCTGGGTGCATCACGCCTCCGCGATAACACAGGGGAGGGCGCAGCCTGCTTCTGCTGTCATGGATGCCATCAGGTCTTTCTCCTGCTCTCCGCCGCAACGGGTGCATTGCCGGAAGACTTCCAAAAAACCGATCTCTACCAGGCCTGTCTGAAGGCAGGCATTATCCGGCCGGCGGAAGCGGCACCGGGGTATGATCCGATTGCTCCCCCAACCGACCTGCCCCCCCTGGAACTCTTCTACAAGATAGAAGGAATGTGGTGCCCCTCCTGCGCCTGGCTCATAGAAGAGGTGACGCGCCGCACCGCAGGGGTGATCGAGCCCAGGGTCTCATTTGTCTCCGACACGGTCCGCCTCAAGTATCTTCCCCACAAGGTGGCGCCCGCAGAGATCGTCGCAGCCATCGGAAAGCTCGGTTACCGCATCGAAGCGCCGGGGGGAAATGGAGCGGCCGGGCCCGAAAGGAGAACAGAACTCCAGCGCCTCGGCTTATCTGCGATCCTCACGGCGAACATCATGATGCTCTCTTTTGTCCTGTACTCCGGTTTCTTCCGCGCCTTTGCCCCTGCGGCGGCCTGGTGCTTTTCGTACCCTCTTTTCGTTATGGCAACCTTCGTCGTCTTTTACGGCGGCCTTCCCATACTGAGGCGCGGTCTGGCGGCGCTGCGCTATCACTCGCCCTCTATGGACACCCTCGTCTCCATCAGCGCCCTGTCATCCTACCTTTACAGTTGCGCATCGATGATCGGAGGCGGCCTTCACCTTTACTTCGACACGGCATCGATGCTCGTCACCTTTGTGCTCCTGGGGAGGCATGTGGAGCTGCGGCTGAGGGAACGGCTATCCGCGGGGCTCACCGAGCTTTACGAGATGCGGCAAGGTAAGATCAGGACCCGTGCGGGCGCGAAGGAACAATGGGTAAGCGCCGCACGAATGGCGCCCGGCGATCGATTCACGGTCATGACCGGAGAGGCGATTCTCCTCGACGGCAGGGTTATCGACGGCAGCGGCCTCGTCGATGAATCCCTTATCACCGGCGAAGCACGTCCCCGGACCAAACAACCCGGAGACATGGTGATCGGGGGAAGCATGGTGCGGGAGGGACAGCTCAACATCCGTGCCACCCACACCGCCGGTGACAGCATGGTCGGCCACGTCATCGCTGTTGTCGAGGATGCCCTCGCCGGGAAGAGCGCGGGCGAGCTCATCGCGGACAGGATCAGCCGGCTCTTTGTCCCCCTCGTCCTCGCTATAGCATGCGCAACCGCCGTCGGCGCATGGCTTGCCGGCCTCCCCGCGCATGAGGCGCTCCTCCGGCTTCTCGCCGTCCTGCTCATTTCATGCCCCTGCGCCTTAGGGCTCGCCGTCCCCCTCGTGAAGGCGGCTGCCATCGGGTTCGCCGGAAAGAAGGGGATCCTCGTGAGGGAAAGCAGGGCCCTCGACCGGATGAAGGACCTCGATGCGATCATCTTCGACAAGACAGGCACGCTCACCCAGGGGGCATACGCCCTGGAGAAAGTGGTCGGCGAAGGGTCGGATGAGGTCGATCTCCTCATCCGACTCGCGTCGGTGGAGAAAGACTCACCTCACTTCCTCGCCCATGAAATTCTCCGTGAGGCAGCCACAAGAGGAGGCAGGGTCTATGAAGCCTCAGATATTGAGGCCTTTGAGGGCCTTGGGGTAAGGGGGCGGGTCCTTGGGGTCGAGACGTCCATCGGCAACCGCCGGTTCATGAATCAGTCGGGCCTCTCCCTGCACCCGACCATGGACGAACAGGCGGAGTCCTGGGAAAAAAAGGGGAGGACAGTCTCGTTCTTCGGGTGGGAGCGTTCGGTCCGGGGCTTCCTGGTATTCGGAGACCCGGTGAGACCCGGCGCGGAAGAGGTCGTGCGTCTCCTGCAGGGCCGCGGCATGGAGGTGTGGCTCCTCTCGGGCGATGCCCTTGCCACAACGGAGAGGGTAGCGCGGTCGTTGGGGATTAGCCGCTTTGAGGGGGAGATGCTCCCGGCGGAAAAGGCCGGGCTTATCCGGCGCCTCCAGGAAGAAGGGCATCGCGTGGGCATGGTGGGAGACGGCCTCAACGACGCGGGCGCCCTTGCCCAGGCTGACGTGGGATGCGCCTTCGGTCCCGCCGTGCAGGCTGTCCGCGGCGCCTCTGACCTCACCTTCCTCTCCCCGGACCCCCGAAAGCTTATCGACGCTTTTGAGCTGTCCGGCCTCACCACGAGGAGGATCCGGCAGAACCTCTTCTTTGCCTTTCTCTATAACGGCGTCGCCATCCCCGTCGCGGCCGCGGGTCTGCTCAACCCGCTCGTTGCCCTATGCGCCATGTTCGCGAGCAGCATCATGGTAACGGGAAACGCGCTGAGGATATCGGCGGCGGCCCACAAGGGCCGAACAGCCCTATAAGACACCCCTTTGCCGTGCCTCGCACCTGGACTTTTCTCTATGTTTTTCTCTCAAAAGCACTCATTTTTTGGCAGTTTTACTGTTTTTTGCCCTCTTGTGCACGCATTTTTCACTAACCGCCTCATCACCCCCCTTCCACATTCCCCTCTCTCGCAAGACTTCTCAAAGAGGGGTTTACGAAAGTGGACGAAAGTGGACGGTTTAGGGGGGGAGGGGGCGGCCGGGGAACACGGCCGCCGGATGCGGCGCACGGCACGTGGGTCGGGGCTCAATTGTCAAAGAGATAGACCGGTCCGGGGAATCTCCGGAAACCGGCCCAGACGGGCGCACGCCCGTGCTATCCCTTCACGGACTGCCATAGGCGGGTGCGACCCGGCAGGGAGGGAAGGGTGCTCATAAGATTCTCTCTCTTTCCCGATATTCTGTCAAAGCGACAACCAGGGGTGACAAGGAGGACTGACAAGCAGGCACGACAACCAGGGGTGACAAAAAGCACGCACCGCATTTTGTTTGAAAAAATCATCAACCTATGGGGGTTGGGCGGCCCATCCCCATCCACTGGCTTCCTGAACTCCTCTGCCCGAGGACCGACGCCATCTCCGGCTCCCCGATGAAAGTATTGAACGCGGCTGGAATCTGATATAATTGGAGTATTCAGGAGGTAGGTAGGTATAGAGAAAAGGAGGAATTATGGATTCAGAGAAAGCGTTTTCGCTCAAGGGGTATATGTTGCCTCTGTCTCCGGAGGGTCGGTCATCCCTGCTCGATGCCCCGCCATGGCATTATGGAGGAGATGTGATGCATCTTATTTTCAAGGCAGATGAGAAAAGGGTAAAAGCGCTGCTGCCACCGCCCCTTGAAATCGGCCCCAATCCTGGTGAAGGGGTGGTATGGTTTGTCGAGTGGGTTTCAGTGAGCGAATCCAACCAGGACCTCGCCTTTATCAACCCTGAGCGGTCCACCTATCACGAATGTATTATAATGGTTGGGTGTCAGTTCGAAGGCGTTCCCGGCTATTACGTGCCGTATATCTGGGTCGACAACGACTTTACCCTCATGCGGGGATTCATTCAGGGATTCCCCAAGAAGCTCGGCCGTATCCATATCACGAAACTCCATGAACTAACCCCGAAGGTAGGGGGAAAGAAGATTGGAGCGAAAATAAAAGGTATCTGTGTGTCCCACGAGGAGAGGATCGTGGAGGGGTCCCTGAATTTTAGAAAACAGGTCGCGCCGGCAGACGTACCGCCTTTCAAATTCTATCTCATGCGCCATTTCCCGGACTATGAAAACCCCGCGAAGCCTTTGGTCCATGATATTCTAGTCAGTAATGTGACAAATGCACGAATCGCTGACGCATGGGAAGGCGATGCAACCGTAGATTTTATGCCTTCACTGTTCGAGGAGGTGGCTGATCTGGGGCCTGTTCAAGCAATGAGCGGTTTTTCCTTTCAACTCGGTATGACCATTGCCGGAGGCAAGGTACTTTATCGGTATCGCTGATACAGAAAGACGGCGGGTGTCTTGGAAGTTCTCGCCATGCGATTTGCTGAGATCTAACGGGTGAGTCGGTCAACCGTGCGCTTGGCAAAGTTGGGTGAATCTTGAGCGATGTACGCGTGAATGGCATAGAGGTGGGCTTGGGCCGTGTCGGTCCAATAAACCTTCATTCAGGCAATCCGTACTTTGCCCGAACCTCTCTTACATCCGTGGTCCGCCCTTCTTTGCTATCGGACAACCCCTGCTCAATCGTCTCGCGAACGTATATCTCACGCATGAGATCATCCCAGGTGGCGTCTGGCGGCATCCGGTCAATTAGCTTATGGGCTTCGTCCTTTCTCATAATCTGTCCCATCGTTTTCCTCCCACCTAATCCAGAATAGCACCAAACAGAGCCGGCTTCAATCCGTTCCAGGACCGAAGACATGTAACATACGGTAACCCGTAATTTCAGGTATTTTTGTTATCATACCGCTCCGGGGGAAAAATGGCAATTTCAAAATCCCTATTAAACCGTCATTCATCCTGAAGCCAAACCGTACATAGTCCATAATATTAGAAGACACGGCCTCCCGCCTTTTCCGGGCACAGAAAGGCGACCCCATATTCCCGCAGGAGGTCGCTCGGTGTGAGCGAAGACAGGTAGGCATGCAACGGTTGCAACAACGTCCCGGCCGGTTCCATGACGAAAGTTCACTTTGTACCAACGTTCCGTCCCCTAAATGCCTCCAACGTTCTTTGCCCCAATGGCCGGGGGGGCAGCTTCATATCGCTTCGCCGCTTGTCATACTCCATATCATGGAGTACAATTGATGTGTACATATCGTACAGGGCAAGAGGAGGTACATCATGGGTCAGAGATCACGGAAGATGAACTTTCTCATCGAGAAGGACGTGGAGCAGGAGATGGAGCGTCTTGTGCCCGCGGGCAAGAGGAGCAAGGTAGTGAATGAGGCTTTGCGAAGGCATTTGGAATTGATGCGAAGGAAATCGGCCGCAAGTAATCTTCTTTCGGAGTCGGGTCATGGCCGTAAGCTGAGCACCGCGGCTATCGTAACCGGTCTTTCTCACGACAGGGAGGACCACTGATGGCAGACTACGTGATTGATGCGTCAGTAATCCTCAAGTGGATTCTCGGCGATAGAGAGGAGCCGGACCAGGCAAAAGCCGTCGAGTTACTCACGGGGTGGGCAGAAGGGAGAGATGACCTGCGGGCGCCGGCGCTTTGGGAGTACGAGGTAGCCAACTATCTCGGCCGGGAGCTTCCTGACGAAGCCGGGAGGAAAATGGAAATGCTCCGCCGTCTTGAGATAAGGAGCGTTGCCTTGACCGATACCATGATCAACAGATGTTTTCAATGGATGAAAACGAAAAAGGTGACCTTTTACGACGCTTCCTACCTCGCCGTAGCCGTCGAGACCGGCGCGCTCCTTGTCACGGCAGATGAGAAATTCGTGAAAAAGATGGGCAAGGGAGAATCGCTCGCGGCGTTGAAAGATCTGGCATAAGGATTCGTCATTACAATGGGATACTTTGAGAAGATTGCCTGCGATAAGGGCTACTAGTGTACTGTCTCAGTAATATATTTACAATAGCCTTTGCTTGTGCTATACTTGGTGCATGTGGAAACCAGCCAATAAGCTCATGATGACGGAAGAACAGCAAAGAACATTGGAAGCTTGGATTCGTGCGAAAAAGACGCCTCAAAGAGTAGTCCTCCGTTCCCGTATTTGCCTGCTTGCCGCAAGGGGTCTCTCGCATAACGCCATCGCTAAGGAATTGGACGCCTCTCGCCCCACGGTTCTGTTGTGGACAAACCGATTTAGAGCGAAAGGCATTTCAGGATTGGCTGAAGATGCTCCTCATGGTCCCAGTTCAAGGCAACTCGATCCGAAAAAGGTTGATGCCATCGTGGAAGCTACCCTCCATACAACGCCTGCCGATTCAACCCACTGGTCGACGAGAACTATGGCAAAGGCTCATGGCGTCAGCCATGCGACCGTGCAACGCATCTGGGACGCCCATGGCTTGCAGCCGCACCGCGTGGAGACCTTCAAGTTATCCAAAGACAAGCGATTCGTGGAAAAACTGACGGATGTTGTAGGCGTCTATCTGAATCCGCCCGACAAGGCGGTGGTGCTATGCGTCGATGAAAAGACCCAGGTGCAGGCGCTCGATAGGACGCAACCGGGTCTGCCTATGAAGAAAGGGCGCTGCGGAACAATGACGCACGATTACCGACGCAACGGTACTACCTGTCTTTTTGCTGCGATGAACCTGTTGGAAGGAAAAGTTATCGGCTCCTGTTATCCCCGGCACAGGAACACGGAATTCCTAAAGTTTCTCCGCAAGATCAACCGGGAAGTGCCCCAGAAATTGGCAATTCACTTGATCCTGGATAATTATGGAACGCACGGCCACCCAAATGTGAAAATGTGGCTTGAAAAGCATCCTCGCTTTGCCCTTCACTTCACACCCACAAGCTCATCCTGGTTGAATCTGGTAGAACGTTGGTTTGGAGAAATCACACGGAAAAGAATCCGTCGGGGAGTATTCAAAAGCGTGCCGGAACTGGTAGCCGCCATCGAAGAGTACATCCGGCTCTACAACGAGAACCCCAAGCCTTTTGTTTGGACGAAGAAAGCGGAAGATATCGTCAAGAAGGTGGCCCGTTGTAAAGCCGTTACTGAGACAGTACACTAGCCACGACTTATTTACGGCCGTCCCCTTCGCCCCTCAAAGGTCTCCATGTGAAAGCGGATCGCCGATTTGACGTCGGAAAGAGCTTCTTCGTATGAGTCGCCCTCTCCGACCACGACCCCTTTTAGCCCCAATGGATAGGCCACATAGCCATCAGGATGTTTTTCGACAATAACCTTGTATTGCTTCATATGGGCCTCCATCCGAACCCCGTCTATACGACAATAATACCACATTTTACAGCCGCACGGCGGACGTTGCGAAAGTCTTTCCCGACTACGACTCCGTAAATCAGGCATTGAGATCGCTGGCGGAAATCATCAAAAGACAAAAGAACCTTGTATGAGTAAAGTCACCCAATCGGCCGGAAAGTGGCCTCGCTCAACATCCGGGATATAGTTGACTATCGTGACTCATCCTCTCTCTCGTTTGCTGCTCTTCGACACGCCCGATTTGGTGATGGTCCCGGGAAAGTTGGCCAACCACGTCTCCGACCTCACCGTAGAGATTTAATGGGCGTCCATGTCACCTCTCCAAAAGAAATGAAATGACATTTCAACATTTCACGAGCATCCCCAAGCTCCCCTCTAGAGCTCCCCTCTAGGAACCAATGTCCCCACCGCCTATACTATATGAGTTTAGTTTTGGTGCGTTTCGTGGTACTATAAATCATTACGCATGAGCAAGTATTTTACAACCCAGGATGCTGCAGAATATCTGGGAGTCACTCCCTCAAGGGTGCGGCAACTAATCGTAAACAACCAGATCAAATCCGAAAAGGTCGGCCGCGATCACCTAATACGGGAAGCGACTTTAGAGTATTTTGCGGCTCATGGGAAGAGAAGGCGCGGTAGACCGAAAAAAGACGAAACAAAATAGTTGCGTGTGCGTTAGAATTAATGTACAATGTTACCATCATCTATAGCAGCTTCTCATTTGCCGGGATGAGGTCGTAATGATGCATATACAGGGAGAGTTCACTTTCCCGGATATGAAGACTCCTATTGTAGGCCAAGGCGGTAACGGGAAATCTGTGTTTTGCGATCCTGCATTCGCAGGAAACAAGAGTATGCCCATTCATCGCTGGGTTCCCTGGATAGCCGGATTCTCGTGTGACTTCGTCGGCGGAGCAATAGAGCGATATCTTGAAAACCCCGGAGTAGTGCTGGACCCATTTTGCGGCGTAGGTACCACACTTGTCGAAGCACTCGTTCAAGGCCATCAATCCGTGGGGTTTGAAATCAATCCATATGCGGCGCTGGCTGCCCAATCGAAGCTGTACGCCGGCCGCGTGAGCTCGCCCGATTTTAAGAAAGCAATTGAAGGCTTCTGTTCCTTCTGCGACGAGCATGATGGGGCGAGCTATAGGCCAACAAGCGTCCCGCCTCTCGGTTTTAGAAGTCGAGCGGAGTTCTATAGCCCGATGGTGATGAAAAAAGTGCTTCTGGTCCAGGATTATATTTCAACCTTGGACAACGGCGAGGTCCACGATCTTTTTCGGCTGGCATTCGCCTCGACCATGGTCCGCTACTCGAATTATTCGTACGAACCAAGCTTGGGAAGACGGGTAAGCTCAGGCAAGGAAGAAATCATCGATTTTCCGGTCGTAGAGACCGTAAGAGATAAGCTCCATGAGATGGAAGCAGACATCAGATGGCTAAAGGTGCGTAGTCCGGCGGCCGAGGACATAAGCGGAAAAGTTATCAATGATAGCTTCTTCCATTACGATAGCCACCTGCCGCCCGGCTCCGTCGATTTGATCATCACCTCGCCGCCATACGTAAACAACTACCATTATAACCGCAACACTCGCCCCCATCTGTACTGGCTCGGATATGCCCAGAACCCCAAAGACCTGAGCAAGTTAGAGAACGCTAATTTCGGCAAATACTGGCAAACTGTGCGGGAGCTGGACTCCATCGATTTGAATTTCAGTTTGCCGGGAGAGAATCTCCACGAGCAGATAGAATGTTTGAGGGCACTTAAACCCGAGAAAGGCACTTACGGAGGCAAGGGTTGGGCAAATTATGCAGCATCCTATTTTAATGATTGCTACAAGTTTGCTGAAGGCATACAGTATGTTCTAAAGCCCGGCAGAACCGCCCTTGTTGTGATCGGCAACAGCATTCTTCAGGGGTTAATGATACCAACCGACCGATACTTCGGCAAAATTGCAGAGCTTGTCGGGCTTGAGCTGGTAGAGATTCATATTCCCCGGAACACCCGTGTCGGCAACAGCATAATAAAATCCAACGTCCGTGTTGAAAAAGCGCAGGATGTACATCAGCTCTATGAAGCAGTGATCGAGCTAAGGAGAAGATAGGTTTTGAAGGACCTGCTCGATCGTCGCGAGTATTTTGTCCAAATCAGGAGAAGTGCCTGTAAGTTTCTGCGTCCAGGTGCGACCGGGGTGAAGGGTATCCCACATTGTCCGAAGCTGATCTAATCGCTTTTTCCCGACGTCATGCAAACCGAATCCGGCAATTGCATGATTCCATAACGGGTTATACGTGCGGATGAGCGCGGCCTCAGCCGGAGCGATTAAATCACTCTCCGTCTCTTTTAGAATCATAAAACGACACCGAAAATCGATAAGTTTTATGTACTGTGAAATCCTCGTCCTGCTCGCGTACTCTTCTGTCTGGCTGATGCTGCGGGCGTGCTGAGCTAACCGTCCATGCAAATCTTTTCTCATGACTTGAGAAGATCGCCCGGTTCTCCATCCTTTCGGTACCGCCTTGCCTACATAGATGGGTTGAGTGCATACAGGCTTGTTAATGCGCGACAGCGGACCGTACGGAGGGAAATCGCCTAAATAGTAGATTCCATATACCCCCGGTCCAATAAATTCATGGGCGGGTGGTAATGGATGAACAGGGGTATGCGAGAAAAATTGGAGCGCATCGTCCAGCACGCTTTGAAACTTCTCTGAGCGGAAGATGTGCTCTTGGTCGTTGAAAGCCGGGGCCATTTATTCTTGCCTCCTGGGAGAGGTGCATTCATCGCTACTGCTGCCATAATATCCTTTGAGGGGCGAGAGTTGCAAGAAGTTTTTTCTGAGGGACACGGGGGCGGATGACGTTCCTAAAATTTTGCCATCGTGCCCCCTTCTGCAAATCATCAGTCGACATTTCATTTCAAGAGTGCCCATGAGGCGCTGTCGTTCGTGTTTACGCCCCTTACACCCTCCTATTCGCATCTGTATTGCCTTGACTCATTCACCACTGACTCACCCATATTGCAATAGTGGCTATAAGGAAATGCAATTTGCAAAATGCGGCCGTGAGGACACGTGAAAGACTACTCCACCTGCAGGTGAATTGAGTAAGGTCTTTTCGCGGCCGGAGAGATTTTCGATGGATGGGGCGGAAGCCGGGGTGTCGTCCGGGCCGGAGCGTACTTGGTCCGTACGTGAGGACCCGGACACGCCCCGGCAACCGTGCCAGACGCGAAAAGATCCCGGCCGCCCGCCCGCTACCGGAGCGGGCCGCCTGTTAGTATTTGATATATCTCCCGATACCGCTGCGAGGTCTTCTCCACAATCGCTGCCGGCAGCTCGGGCCCGGGTGCGGTCTTGTCCCACTCAAGGGTGTTCAGGTAGTCCCTGACGATCTGCTTGTCGAAACTGTCCTGCCCCTGCCCCGGCTTATAGGCCCGGGCCGACCAGAACCTGGAGGAATCGGGCGTGAGGATCTCGTCGATGATGATCGTCTCGCCGTCGATAACGCCGAATTCAAATTTCGTATCCGCGATCAGAATACCTCTCGTCTCTGCGAGCGTTGCGGCCCTCTTGTAAATCTCAAGGCTCAGGCGCGTCACCTCTTCTGCCTGCCGTGCCCCTATCAGGTCACGCAAGCCCTCCTGTGAGATGGGGAGGTCGTGTCCCTCGTCGGCTTTCGTTGTGGGCGTGAAAATAGGCTCTTCCAGCTTTTGGGATTCCTGCAAGCCGCCGGGCAGCTTTATCCCGCATACGGTCCCTTTTTCCCTGTATTCGGTCCACCCCGATCCCGCGAGGTAGCCCCGGACAACACACTCGGCGGGGATGGGCTTCGCCTTCTTCACTATCATGCTTCTCCCCGCAAGCCCGTCGGCATACTTCGCCAGGGTTGCGGGGTAGCGCTCGACATCCGATTCCAGCACGTGATTCCTGACGATGTCCGCCATCCGGCGGAACCAAAAAAGAGAGAGCTGATTGAGGACCTTCCCCTTGTCGGGTATACCCGACGGCAATACCACATCAAAGGCGGACACGCGGTCAGTGACGACGATGAGAAGCGTATCGCCCAGATCGTAAATGTCCCGCACCTTGCCCTTTCTGGGGGCGCCAAGGTCTGAAAACCCCGTCTCCAGCAGCATCTCCCTTCACTCCTCCTTGTTTCTTTCCCCTACCGGCACAGCATGCCCGGTCATGCCTAGCCTTCCTTTTCAAACTCCGTTTTCGGCGCGCCGCACACAGGGCACACCCAGGAATCGGGCAACGCGTCGAACGCCGTACCCGCCGCTATTCCCGAGGCAGGATCACCTTCCGCAGGATCGTAGATATACCCACATACAGTGCATTTATAACTAGCCATCACCTTGCCCTCCTTGTCCCGCAGTTATAAAAATATAGGTCATGATTCCTGAGAAGAAAGTGCCCTTTCTGAAAGGATCAATCGTCACCATCGTTGTGTTACCACCATCGTGAAGATGAACTTCTTAGGCAAGGACACGCCAACTATTTCGGTCCAGAATACCTTCATGCTAATACAAAGAGACGATATGCAGCCTTCCAGGGTCTTTTTCAAGGCCCAAGGGGCCTTGGCCCACCTCTTTATGTTGCAGGCTATCAGCTTGCATGCAACGGCAAAGCATACTTTTGCAATCCGACGCACGCGAAGCCTGCCGATCCCGTGAGATCGTTTCAGTTCGGAGTTCGTTGCTTCGATCCCTGCACGAATCTTGTACCGGTCCTTCCATTCAGTGGTCTGCTGGATGGCATACATCTGATCCCGCAGGCGAAGCTCGGCAGTGATCTCCAGACGAAAGTCCCCGACCGTTTCACGGGCCTGGCAGCCTTTGTTGCGGTGGTTCGGAGCTCTTACCGGGCACCTATCGAGCATCGTGCACGATCGACAGGCGTTTCCGTCAAAGATCGCATGGAGAGAACGACGGGTGCTGTTGTTGCCGCTCAGTATGCGATGGTCTATGGGACTATTACCCATGGGACATCGGGTCACCAAACCTTCCGAGTCGAAGGAGAAAAGGTCTCTGCCCACGATATCGTCGGAGAGCCTGCTGCGGTTGACGGGCGTGACGAATTCGATACCTTGCTCTATGACCTTTGCCGCTGAAGGGACAGACGGATAACCGCCGTCGGCAAAGAGCGCTTCGGGCTTCAACCCGGCAGCCTCCAAACGTTCGATAACAGGAAGGGCCTTGCCGATGTCGGATCTGGCGGCGCCATGCACCTCATAGTCTGTGATGATTTCGGTTTTTCCGGTATTCTTGCACGTCTCCGTAACATGAAGGCTGTATCCCGGCCCTTTATGTCCGCAGGACGCATCCGGGTCGTAAGGGGATTGAAGGGTTGCTCCTTCACTCTTTTTCTTCACCTGGACCTTGGACGATTCTTGGTCTGAGGTGAATTCGCATTGTTCGGAGAAAAGGCGCTTCAACAATTGGTACGGCTCATTGCCTGTAAGTTCATTATCCTTCTCGAAGATAACAATAAGGTCATAGAGATACTGCGCCAGTTCTTCCAGCTTGATCTTCTGCTCGGCCGGACCCAATCCGAACCAACCCTCGGGTTCGCTTGAATGCCATTCCTGAATTGCCTTCGGGACTCTCGACAATTGATCTTCATTCAGACTCTTGAGAAACTGGGTGAGCGTATTCGAGAATAGAGCCAATCTGCCTCGTACACGAATGTTCGAGATTATGTGGGTAGAATCAAGCCGCTGGCTGGAAGACGAGAGGCCAAGTTTGCTTATCGCTGAATCTCTGATATTGTCGAATACATGGCGGACCAGCTTCATCTCCGGGTCTTTGGCGGCCAATCGCCTGCGGAACTCTACAAGAGAGCGACGGGACAAATAATCTTCCTCATCGCTGACATCCAAGGCGTATCGCCACCGGGTGTCAAAGCTGAAGGTGTCGAGGGCCTCCTGGTCACTCAAGTTGCTCCACTCCTGAAGGAGACACAAACCCAAAAGACGCGCAACGCTGAAATTAGGCCGGCCTGTTGTGCCGTACAGAATCGCATAGCGATCTTCGTTCCTGAACAGGATTGGAAATACCTCGCCTCTAAACAGGTGAGCCCATGAAGACTCAAGACGGTTCCGCAAAGAGGGGGACACCTGCGTCTCCACGCCGAGTAGTTTTTGTTGAGGTGGTGTTTTCTTATACATGACATATTCTATCATTGTATGTAATTAAATACAATAGTTATTTGTGGGGAGTTACTTCTCAGGAATCGGTCATATAGGACTTATAAGACCTATATTCCCCCGGCCGCTGTAGTTTATTATAGGAAAATGGGCAGGCAAAAGCAAGCCGCACAGGTTAATTCGAGGGCGAGGATGGGTTGAGGCTGCTCAGCTCCCCGGTCAGGCGCTCCGCGAGGAGGGGCACTACCTTCTCCACCGGCGGCGTGAGCTTCTCCGTAAAGAGCGTGTTCTCCTCTATCTTTATGGCGTAGATTTGTATGGTCGCCGGCATCTTGTATCCAAGCCTTTTCCCCAACTCGATGGTGGTCTTCAGGTCAAGCGCGTGGGACGCATAGGGCAGGATTAACTCTCCCAGGTCGTCCAGGGTCAGCTCGTAGACGAAACCGGCGGGGTTCGGGTCGTCCGTCATAATGGCATCGACGACGACCACCTTGTCGAATCCGGTAATCACATCGAGGAGCACCATCCCCGCGAGACTCGCCTCGACAAGCTCGACCTGGGGATGGCCGGCCCATGTTTTCCTCATCTCCCGCACGACGCAGATGCCGATGCCGTCATCGCCGAGGATAGTATTGCCGAGCCCGAGGACAAGAGTTTTCTGAGAATCCATAGTAAAAAGTGAGGCCATGACCCGTCAAGACTGGTTGGGGGGACACCCCTCCGAAAGACAAGGGGCGAGAGGAGTGTCCCCCCAACCTTTGAAGCCACGGCCTTTTCCGATCTTTTTTGTTATAAGCCGCGGGTTATGCGCTCGATCACGTTCCCCTGTCTATCGCGGAGCACGACTTCGAAGGGCATTTTCCCGGGAAGCGTGTGGGTTGCGCATCCGAGACATGGATCGTAGGCGCGGAACGCCATCTCGACCCTGTTGAGGAGCCCTTCCCTTGCCTCTCCTCCTTTTATAAAAGCCTGGGCCGCCTTTTTTACTGAAAGACAGATCGGGGCGGCGTTGTGCTGTGTTGCGACAATGAGGTTCGCTTTCGTCATGAGTCCCTTGTCGTCCGTCTCATAGTGGTGGATCAGCGTTCCCCTTGCCGCCTCTACGCACCCGATGCCTTTCTTCGTCAGGCGGAGGTTCATGTTCCGTATATCCTTGCTGGTCAGAGCAGGGTCGCTCGCGATACGCTGCATGTCCTCAGCCGCCTGCAGGGCTTCGATCAACCGCGCCCAGTGAAAGGCAAGGGTATTGTGCGCCGGCTTGTTGCCGAGGATTGCATACATCTCCTCGTATTCCGCCTGCGCCTCGGGCGTAGCCATGCCCTTGGATGCATTCAAACGGGCCAACGGCCCTACGCGGTAAAGGGAAGAGCCATATCCTTCTTTCAACCCCTGCCATCCCAGGACCTTCAGGTAGGTGAGCCTTATATAGGTCCAGGGCTCGACCCATTCAGCAATATGGTCCGTGTAATACTGAGGGTCAAAGAGGGCCCTCTCCTTGCCTTCCGGATTGACCACCCGGATATTGCCGTCGTAAAAGCTGACGCATTTGTTCTCGTCGACCATCCCCATATAATAGGTATTGAGGTTGTACGCATCGTTGAGGACAAGATCGAGATAATCGGGATTCCTCACCACCACGTTCTTGAACAACTGGAGGGCGAATTTCGAGAATTCGACAGCATAGTCGGCCGTCTCCTTTATCGTCACGCGCTCTTCCTCGGTAACGCCTCTTGAGACGCCGCCCGGAAGGCCGCCCTCCGGGTGCGGGGCCTTGCTCCCCAAGAGCCGCATGATATCCCTGCACCTTTTCCGGACTTCGATCACCTTTCCCGCGATCTCCATGCCTACCTTTTGGATTACACCAAGAATGTTCCGCTCTGCCGGATTCGCGTCAGGGCCGACCACAAAGTCCGGTCCGCCGAGGAAGAAAAAGTGGATAAAGTGGTCTTCCACATAAAAGGCGTCATACTGGAGCTGCCGGATAAGCTTGGCGGTAACCGTCGGCTCCACCCCGTACACTTTGTCGAGGGCCTTTGTCGATGCCATGTTGTGAGGCGTTGGGCAGACACCGCAAATATTAGGCACGATCCTCGGCATCTCCTCAACGGGTCTTCCCAGACAGAACCGCTCGAAGCCCCTCAGCTCCGTCACCTGGAAATATGCGTCGTCCACATCACCCTGGTCGTTGAGAAAGATCTCGATCTTCCCATGACCTTCCAATCTCGTTACCGGATTTATCGATATTCTCTTACCCATGGTTACACCTCTTTCTTGGATGCGTCTCTCTGCTTTTTCAAGAGAGAAGACGCAGCAGTGAAACGATAGAAATATCCCGTAGGATCGTCAAGGGTGTCGGCTACCTTCATCGCCTCCTCCATACTCCCCCCATCGATCAGAGAGGAAAAGGCCGACAGGTACTTGGAGCCCATATCGGCAACCCCCTCGACCGGGCCGAAGCAGCCCCTGCAGGGCATATTGATCTTCAAGCACACCTCGCCGCACCCGGACCGCGTCGCCGGTCCCGAGCAGATCACGCCCTGAGCCAGAAAACACTTCTCGGGATCGGCCTCTATCTCATGTATCCTCTTTACCGCGGAGACGGTGAGTCGCTCCGGCTTGGTCCGGTTTCTCTCACAGACGTCGCAGAGCGCCCTCTCGGGGGCGAGGGTCGAGCCTTTTGGAGGAAGTCGCCCCTCCAGCACCGCGCTGACTGCATCAAGGATAAGGTTGGCAGGCGGCGGGCAGCCGGGCAGGTAGTAATCGACATCGATGACCTGGTTGACGGTGTGTACATCGTCGAAAAGATAGGGCAGCGTCAGCTCCTTGCCGTCGATGTTCGTCGTTGTTTGCGGATAATTCCCGTTCGGGTTGGTGACCGTGGGGGCATCCTTATAGACCCATTGAAAGATGTCGTCTCTGGAGCGGAAGTTGGCCAAACCAGGCGTGCCGCCGAAGCAGGCGCATGCCCCGAAGGCCAGCACGAGCTGAGACTTTTTGCGGAGCACCTTCGCGAACTCCTCAAGCTCGGAATTCCTCACCGAGCCGTTGATGATGCTCAGTGTGATCTCTCCGTCTTTCATTGCCTCTATGTGATGGTATTTAAAGTCCAGGGCCACGGGCCAGAGCACAAAATCAACGGCGGCGGCCACCTTCAACACATTCTCGTTAAGGTCGACGACGGCCTCATCGCACCCGCCGCAGCCCCCGAGCCACATTATTGCTACTTTCGGTTTATCAGCCATATCTTCCTCCTAAACCCTGATTGGTTCAAGACCCTTGAGTCTCTGTGCGAATTCGTCGACAAGTGCCGCTATCTTCGTGCCCTCCGGATCGAAGGACGTGACTACCTTTACTCTTTCTTTCTCGATACTGAATGATTCAAGCACCTTCTGCAAGAGATAGACGCGCTTCCGCGCTTCCTCGTTGCCGTCCTGAAAGTGGCAGTCGCCGTCTCCGCAGCCGAGGAGGAGGACGCCGTCCGCTCCCTTCTTGAAGGCGTTGATGATGTCCGTCGTATCCACCTTGCCGATGCAGACCACGGGAATGAGCGTCTTCACCCCTGATGCGGCCCCGTTCCCGCAATAGCCGTAGCCGAACTTGCAGGCAAAGCAGACAATCCCCGGCTTCTCGGTGATCTTTTGCTTCTCCATTTTCGAGAGGTCGGGCACCAGCTCACGCGCACCGGAAGGACACGCGGAGACGCACTGGCCGCAGGCCTTGCACTTTATAGGGTCTGAATAGCTCACCAGGCGCGTCCCCACCTCTCTGCCTTCGATAATCTCTTTCGTTTCAAGAAGGTGGGCGGTCTCATAGTTGCACGCGGACACGCAGACGCCGCAGCCGGAGCAGAGGTTCTCATGCACCTGGACTGTCGGCAGCTCAGGCTGGATGCCGGCGGAGACACATGCCTTGCAGGCAGGGCACGGACCGCACTCCAGGCACCTCCTCGCCTCCTCTGTCGCCTCATCGAGGGTGAATCCTATCTCGAACATGTCAAAGGTCTTCCTCTCCGTCGACGCAGTCCATTTTGCCTTGGGCTCCGGCTTGAAGGTGCTTCTCGTCGGCGTACCCGTGGTCTCTCGTCTCAGGCCCCAGCGCTGCATGGGCATGCCGCGGAGGTATCTCTCCATCGATTGGGCCGCCTCCCTGCCTTCCGCCATGGCGTCCACCATGAAGCCGATCCTCCTCACGTCCCCGCCGATGAAGACCTCTTCCCGCAACGCGCTCCGCCGGGTAAGGGGGTCAACGGCAAGCCTGCCGCTCGCGTCGAAAAGCCCCGCATTCTGGAGAAGGCTCCGATCCCACATCTGGCCGATCGTGATGAGCAGCACATCACCCTCCACATCATGACAGTCGCTGCAGTCAAATTGGGGGTTGAAGCCCTTGTAGTCGAAAACGCCCACGCATTTAGGGCAGTCGATCTTCTTGAACTTCCCGTTCTCGGCGATGATGTTTCTCACGCCCCTCGAATAGACGATCCTGATGCCTTCCTGAATGGCCCCTTCTATCTCCTCCGCATCCGCGGGGATGCCGTCCTTCGATGTCTTGTCCTCGTTCTCAAGGCAGACTACGGTGACCTGTCCGCCCAGCCGGTAGGCTGTCCTCGCGGCATCGAAGGCCACATTGCCTCCGCCGATGACGACAACCCTCTTCCCCTTGTAGTAGTCCGGCGGAAGAAGCCCTTTTCCCGCTTCGTCGAGCATGGTAAGGCCGTAGCTCACGCCCTCCATACTCTGCCACTCCACCTTGTCGACACCGAACGTGAGGGGGCGGGGGTAAGGCGTGCCCGTCGCAACGAAGAATGCTTTGAAGCCCTGCGCTTTGAGCGTGGAAATCGCATCGACACCTTCAAAGGTGGTGTTTTTTTCCACCTTTATGCCCCCTATGCGGACAAGGCTGTCGACCGCGGTATCGAGGACGTCTTCAGGAAGGCGGTACTTGGGGATGTACCTGACGGCGCCTCCAAGCTTGGGGTTGGAATCGAAGATGGTCACGTCATGTCCCTTCTTGGCCATTTCCCACGCAGCCATCAAGCCGCCGGGACCGCCTCCGATGACGGCTACTTTTTCACCGTCCTTGTTCACAACAAAGGGCTCCTTGGTTTTCAGATAAGGGGTGTAGGTGTCGGAGAGAAAACGCTTCAAAAGCCTTCTCTTCACGGAGCCGCCCTTTGTCTTGTAGTTACATTCCCGTTCGCAGATGCCGCAAATATAACCGCAGACCGTGAAAAAAGGGTTCCTCTCGTAGAGGTGGTCTCCGATCTGCAGCACGCCCTCCCGTGCTTTTTCAGGGTCCTTGGGAAGCAAGGAGATGAGAACGTTTGTTCGCTGGATGTCTTCGCGGATCGGGCATTTGTTCTGACACGGGGGGAGGAATATCTTAATTGCAGCCTCCACCTTTGCCTGCGCATCATTCTTCAGTTCCCACATACTGTTACCTCCTTTTCGTTACTCTGTCCTGACAATTAAGCTCACAACCCATGACCGCAAAGGACCGCGCGCTTTCCCGTCGGTCCCCGGCTGATGCTCGTTTCTCCATTATCATTAAAATTGGTCCTCGTCTCCGGAAACGGAAAGAATACTCCTGCTGTGAGAAAATGCGTAGATTATCGCGTATGACAGTGCGGAAGTGAAGGAAATCACAACTCAGGATAGCACCTTCCGTCTCACCTGTCAACAAGGTATTTTCTTATAAAAACGGGCCTGCTTTCTCTCTCGCTGCGCCCGTCCCTCCAAGAGCCGCCCCGTCGCGAAAAGGGCCTGTGCCGTCGCTTCAGACAAGCTTTCGGATCTTCACTGCGCAGACCTTATACCCTGGGATCTTCGCCACCGGGTCGAGGGTGGCGAGGGTCAGATTGTTCACTGCCGCCTCTTTAAAGTGGAAGTTCATGAAAACGAGCCCTTCCTGGAGGGAATCGACCGCCCTCGCCCTGGCTTCAATGCGTCCCCGCCTCGACTCGACGGAAACCGTTGCACCCTCTCCATTAAAGCCCAGTCTTTTTGCATCAGCCCGGCTGATCTCTATAACCGGCGCCGGGGCCATCCCGGAAAGGCCCTTCGACTTTCTCGAAAGGACGCCATGGTAGTGGTAAAGCATGCGGCCGGTCGTCAGGAGGAAGGGGTACTCTTCGTCGGGCAGTTCGGGAGGCGGCACATACGGCGTGATATGGAATTTCCCTTTGCCCCTTACGAAACGCCCCTTGTGCAGGTATGGCGTCCCCGGATGATCCGCGTCCGGGCAGGGCCACTGGAGACCCCGGCCCTCGAGGCGCCCATAGCGGATACCCCCGTAGGAGGGAGTGAGGGAAGCGATCTCGTCCATGATCTCTTCGGGCGAGTCGCAGCTTATAGGGTAGCCCAGCCGGGAGGCGAGATCGCAGAGTATCTGCCAGTCGGGGCGGGCGTCCCCAAGGGGCTTTATGGCGGCCCTTACCCGCTGTACCCTCCTCTCCGTATTCGTAAAGGTGCCGTCCTTTTCCGCGAAGCTTACGCCCGGCAGCACGACATCGGCCAGTTCCGCCGTCTCCGTGAGGAATATATCCTGGACCACCAGGAGGTCGAGGTGTGAGAGTTCCTCGCGCACCTGTCGTCGCATCGGGATCGGTGAGGAGCGGGTTCTCGCCCAGGACGAAGAGTGCTTTTATGCGGCCCTCGCCTATAGCCTTCATTATCTCCAGGAGGGTAAGCCCGGGGCGGGCGGAAAGCTGCCTTCCCCACGCCTTTTCGAATTTCGTCCTCGCCGTTTCGTCATCTACCCTCTGGTACCCGGTGAAGACATTCGGCAAGCCACCCATGTCGCAGGCGCCCTGCACATTGTTCTGACCCCGGAGGGGGTTGACGCCGGATGCGGGTTTGCCGATCTGTCCGGTCACCATCGACAGGTTGGCGAGGGCAAGGACGTTGTTCGTACCTGATGTATGCTGGGTGATGCCCATGGCATAGAGAATCGATGCGGCGGGCGACTCCGCGAAGAGGCGTGCGGCCGCGATAAGGTCGGCTGCCTTCACTCCCGTCACTTTCTCCACCGCTTCCGGCGTGTAACCCGACACAGATTCGGCGAGCGCCTCGAAGCCCTCGGTCCGCTCCGCCACAAATGCCTTATCGGCTAAGCCCGAGGCGATGATCGCATTGATCATGCCGTTCACCAGGGCCACGTCCGTCCCGGGCTGCTGGCTGAGCCAGACAGCGGCGTAATCGACCAGCTCGATCCTCCGGGGGTCTGCAACGATCAGCTTTGCCCCATGCTGCTGGACCGCCTTCTTTATCTCGAGGGCGAGGACAGGATGGTTTTCGGTCGTATTCGATCCGATAACGAATATCACGTCGGCGCTTGCTATCTCGCTGATGGAATTGGTCATTGCCCCGCTCCCGAAGGCCATCGCCAGACCGGCGACAGTGGAGCTGTGTCAGAGACGGGCGCAGTGATCGACGTTGTTCGTCCCGATGGCGGCGCGGGCTATCTTCTGGAGGAGATAGTTTTCCTCGTTCGTGCACTTCGCCGAAACAAGGAAGCCGACGGCGTCGGGTCCGTACTGGTCCTTCACTTTTGTGAGACCGGTGGCCGCCCTGTCGAGCGCCTCATCCCATCCGGCCGGGCGCAGGTCCCCGTTGTCCCGCACCAGAGGGGTGGAAAGGCGGTCCGGGCTATGGACGTAATCGAAGCCGAACCTGCCTTTGACGCAGGTCCAACCCCTGTTCATGCCCTTCTCCCTATCGGAGGTGACCTTGACGATCCTGTCTTCTTTCACGTTCAAGACGAGGGTGCATCCCACCCCGCAGTACGAACAGATGGTAGGCACCTTCTTCATATCCCAGGAGCGGCCTTCAAAGCGGCCCGCCTTCTCGGTGAGCGCCCCCGTAGGACAGACGCTGACGCAGTTGCCGCAAAAGACGCAGGGCGTCTCTTCCATCGACCGGTCGCCAAGGGCAGCCACCTTCGTCGCGAATCCCCGGTGCGTCTGATCGACCGCCCGGCAGTACTGAATCTCATGGCAGACAGTGACGCACCGGGCGCACAGGATGCACTTGTTGTAGTCCCGCACGAAGAAGGGGTTGCTTGTCGCGCAAGGGGTAATTGTGGCCTTCCCCCTCGAATCCGGACTGGCGGATACCGAACTTGTACGCGTAGCCTCTCGAGCTCGCAGCCGCCGCTCTTCTCGCAGGTCATGCAGTCGCGAGGGTGGTCGGAGAGGAGGAATTCGAGCACCATGCGTCTGGCGGCCGTTACCCTTGGCGAATCGGTCCTGACGACCATCTTGTCCGCAACAGGGAGGCTGCATGACGCCGAGAGGTTGCGGCTCCCCTCCACCTCCACGACGCAGAGCCTGCATCCGGCGGTCGGTGAGAGCCCCTCCAGGTAGCAGAGGTGCGGGATCTCGATCCCCGCCTTTCTTGCGGCCCAGAAGACCGTCGCGCCCGCCGGCGCCTCCACCGTGCGCTCATCTATGGTTAAAGTGACTCCACTCATGACTCGTCCCTCCTTCCCTCCAGGTCGCACCGCAGACAGCGCTTTGCCTCGCAGACAGCGGTCTTTTCATCGAACCCCAGATTGACTTCGGTAAACCCCCTCACCCGGTAGCCCACACCCAGGTAGGGCATCTGGTAGCGTTCCTTCTCTGCGCCCGCCTCTTCCGCATCTGTTTCGCTGTATACCACGTCGGCGCGCCTCTGCGCCCGGTAGACGCGGTCCTTGGAAAGGTCCTGGCCCTTCAGGTACATGTCGATGGATTCGGCCGCGACATATCCGCCCGCCATCGCCTCAACAATAGTCGACGGACCGCTCACCACGTCGCCCCCCGCGAAGACGCCGGCCACGCTCGTTTCCAGCGTCATGGGGTCGACCGCGAGGGTGCCGTTCTTGTTCATGGAAAAACCGCTTTCCCCTTTCAGGCAGGTGAGCTCGGGCACGTAACCGATCTCGGGAATGATGGTGTCGACTTCAAGCACGTGCTCGGAGCCGGGGATGGGGACGGGCTTGGCCCGCCCGCTCGCGTCATACTCGCCCAGCTTCATCTGCTGGCACTCGATCCCCCTTACCTTGCCGTTCTCGGTAATGACCCTCGTCGGTGAGAGGAGGTAGAGGAACCGGATCTTTTCATCCTCGGCCTCCTCGATCTCCTCTATGTTCGCGGGCATCTCCTCCCGTGTCCTGCGATACACTATGGTGACGTTCTTTGCGCCGAGACGGAGGACCATGCGGGCCGCGTCCAAGGCGACATTCCCGCCACCAATTATGGCGACTTTTTCGCCAATGGCGATCTTCTGTCCCAGGTTCGCCTGCCTGAGGAACTCGACGCCCGGAAGGACGCCTTCTGCGTCCTCGCCCGGGATATTCAGCCTCTGGTCGAGATGAGCGCCCAAGGCGAGGAAGACCGCCTTGTAGCCCTGCTCCAGGAGCCCCCTGACGGTGAAGTCCCTGCCGAGCACCTTGTCCGTGAGTATCTCGACGTTGTGCTGGCGGATGAAACGGATATCGTGGTCGAGCACTTCCCTGGGCAGGCGAAAACGGGGGATGCCCACGGCCAACATGCCGCCGGCCGTAGGGAGCGCCTCAAAGATCGTGACCCGGTAGCCGCGCCTGCCAAGCTGATAAGCCGCATTCAGCCCGGCGGGACCCGCTCCCACGATGGCAACGGCGTCCTTTTTCGGTTTCTCGATGAAGGTCGGCGGCGCAAGCTTCCCCTGCTTTATCTCCCAGTCGGCCGCAAAGCGCTTGAGCGCGGAGATGGCGACAGGATCATCGATCTCGCCCCGCTTGCAGACCTTTTCGCATGGATGATTGCAGACCCGCCCGCAGATTCCGGGAAGCGGCATGGTGAGTCGGATGAGGTCGAGGGCTTCCTCGTATCTGCCCGCCGCAACGAGGGAGACGTAGCCGACCGCGTCGCAACGGACAGGGCAGGTATTCTCGCACGGAGCGAAGACCAGGGCGTCGCATACGCCTGAGGGGCAGCGTTTCTGCCGGATGTGCGCTTCGTACTCGTCCCTGAAGTGACGGATCGTCGACAGCACCGGGTTGGGGGCCGTCTGCCCCAGACCGCACAGACTCGCGTCCTTGATCGACTGTCCCATCTCCTGGAGCAGCTCTATGTCCCCTTCCCGGCCATCACCTGCGGTAATCCTTGTCAGGATCTCCAGCATGCGTTTCGTGCCGATCCGGCAGGGAACGCACTTGCCGCAGGACTCGGTCTGTGTGAAACTGAGGAAAAAGCGGGCCACGTCGACCATGCACGTGTTCTGGTCCATCACGACCATCCCGCCCGATCCCATAATGGCGCCGACCGACTCCAGGGAGCCGTAATCGATGGGGAGGTTAAGGTGGCTCATGGGCACGCAGCCGCCCGAAGGCCCTCCCATCTGGACGGCCTTGAAGCGCCTGTCCCTCGGGATGCCGCCGCCGATGGAAAAGATGACTTCATGGAGCGGCACGCCCACGGGTACTTCCACGAGCCCCGTATTGTTGATGCGCCCCGCAAGGGAGAATATCTTCGTCCCCTTGCTCGACTGCGTGCCCATCCCCGCGTACCATTCCGCTCCTTTCAGTACGATAGGCGCGATATTCGCAAAGGTCTCCACGTTGTTTATATTCGTCGGTTTTCCGAAGAGGCCCGCTTGCGCCGGGAAGGGAGGGCGCGGCCTCGGCGTACCGCGACGGCCTTCTATGGAGGCGATGAGCGCCGTCTCCTCGCCGCAGACGAAGGCGCCTGCCCCTTCCTTGATCTTAAGGTGAAAGGTGAGGCCCGAGCCGAGGATGTTCTCTCCGAGGAGTCCGAGGTCGGTAGCCTGGGCCACGGCAATCTTCAAATGTTCGACGGCTATAGGATATTCGGCCCTCACGTAGACGTAGCCCGCCCGCGCGCCGGTGGCGAAAGCCGCCACGAGCATGCCCTCCATAACGCTATGGGGGTCCCCCTCCAGCACCGCCCGGTCCATGAAGGCCCCCGGGTCCCCTTCGTCCGCATTGCAGATGAGGTATTTCACGTCTCCGGGCGCGGCCCGGAGGAACGACCATTTCATACCGGTCGGGAAGCCCGCGCCGCCCCGGCCCCTAAGACCCGACTTCTTCACCTCTTCTATCACGTCCTCCGGCTTTTGGCGCAAGGCCCGCGCCAAAGCCGCGTAACCATCCCTCGCGATGTACTGCTCGATGCTCCGCGGATCGATTTTTCCACAATTCCTGAGGACGATCTGCGTCTGACCTTTATAGAAAGGGATTTCCGAGATATGCGCTATGCGGTCGCCCGTTAACGGGTGCGGGTAGGCAAGACGCTCGACGATGCGCCCTTTCCCTATCGTCTCCGAGACGATCTCGGGAACATCGTCGGCTGAGAACTGCTGATAGAATATGTCCAGGGGGTCGATGGCCGCAACCGGTGCGCGGGCGCAGAACCCGTGGCAGCCCGTCTCCCGGATCTCCACCTTATCCTCGAGGCCCCGGCTTCGGATCTCTTGAATGAAGCTGTCCCTTGCTTCCAGGGCGCCATAGGCACGACACCCTGTCATGCAGATACGGACGACGATCTTCTCCGGATCTATTCCCTGTTGTAACGATGTGCGGAACTCAGTGAGCTCCGACGGTGATGCCAGTCTCCTCACCTTAGTCCCCCTTCTTATCGGCAAACTGATCGAGTATCGCCGGCACCTTGGGGCCGACCATCTTGCCGTAGTAACTCCTGTCCACCATCATTACGGGGGCCAGAAAGCACGTGCCGAGGCACGCCACCGTTTCCAGTGAGAAGTTGAAATCGGCCGTGGTTTCTCCGTCCTTCACGCCGAGGAAATCCCTCACCGTGCTCAGGACCGACTTTCCACCCCGCACGTGGCACGCCGTACCCCGGCATACCCGCACTATGTGTCTCCCTCTCTTCGTGAGGTAGAACTGGGAGTAAAACGTCACCACTCCGTACACCCTGCTCATGGATACGCCCAATCCCCGACCGATCACCCCGAGCGTCTCCTCGGGCAGATAACCGAACAGTCCCTGGACCTCCTGCAGCACGGGAATAAGAGATGCTTCCTCCTTTGCAAATTTTTGGAGGATCTCCTCCACTTTGCTGAGATCAATATCTTCTCCCATAACGCCCCCGATTACTCAGATTGGCTCACCTGTGCCGGCTAACCATAGATCATTATAGCTTTTTTCGTTGTTGGAGACAAATAGCCCCGCCAACCGGCCGTTCTCCGGGCTCGCCGCAGTAGTCTTAAGCATAAAACATGCCAGGACCGGCCTGCGGTATATGTAGGGAGTCCAAGGGAGCAAAAACGTCAACCGTGAAATACAGCAGAATTTTCCGGTATATTTGCCAGAGGTTCAGGCTGAACTATCGCCTGTCACGCAGTTACCTTCGGCGCCCCCGCACGGGTATCCGGTCTGTTTGGCCGGGGATCATTCCGGCAGGGGGGCCGCACCACCTTTCGCGGCACGCCCGGTCAATTTCGGGCCGGGCAAAGCCCGGTAGGCCTTTGTTATGTTTCGAGAACAAAAAGGACGTTCAGGGTGACGAGGTATTCGACTATGGTCCCGTTTTCCACTTTGCAGCGCCAATTGTCCACCTTTATGCCGGTGATGCCCCTCAATGTCCTGGAAGCCCGCTTGAACCCTACCTGCACTGCATGGTCAAAACTCTTGGGGGAAGCTGCGATTATCTCCGTCTTCCTCGCGACGCGTCCATCTAGTGACATAGGTGTGCCCCCTTTTTGAAGACAGCGTAACAGGAGTCGGGGCAGCGTGTCAATCGGAGTTTTGCGGCGTCTTTAGCTTTCTTCCTTTCCTTCGTGTCATTATTTCACTATAGTAACATCATGAAAGTACTCCTTGTGCAGCCGCCCATAGAGGACTTCTACGACACCTCGATCAGGACATACCCCCTCGGCCTGCTCTATCTCGCCGCAGCCGTAGGGGACATTGCGGACGTCGTCGTCCTCGATGCAAGGACCGGCTCCAAGCCCGAGCGACTCGGCGGGCACGAATTCCATGAGCTCGAACCGTTCTACAAGGAAGGTACCTATACCCCTTTTTCGTTTTTCAGCCATTATAGCCGCTTCGGACTCACCTTCGGCGAAATAAAGAGGGCTGTAGAAAAGGAAAAACCTGATGTGGTAGCTGTCGCCTCCATGTGCAGCGCCTACGAAAAACAGGCGTTAGAGGTGGCAATGGCGGCCAAAGAGGCGAGCCGGGAGATTGTGACGGTGATGGGAGGCGTCCATCCCACGCTCTTCCCCGAGCGCCTCCTTTCTCACCGGGATGTTGATTACTGCGTGCGGGGAGAGGGCGAAACGCCGTTTTTTGAGCTGGTTTCCGCTTTGTCTCACGGCAACATACAGGCACAAAGAGAGATCGGGGGCCTCTCCTTCAAGGAAAAGGGGCGTTTTCACCTCTCCGGCACGAATGTCGAGAGCGACATAAACCTGCTGCCGGGGCGACAATTCTTAGACGCGGACCGTTACCGGATACACAAGAAACGATACACCTTTTTTCTTACCTCCAGGGGGTGTCCTTTTTCCTGCGGCTTTTGCGGGAAACCTCCGGTCCCGTACAGGAAGAGGAATATCGGCAGTATCGCGGGTGAGATAGACGCGTGCGCAGGCTCACGCATAGAGGCGATCGACTTTGAGGACGACATGCTCAACCTCGACAGGTCGTTCTTTGCGGCGGTGCTTGAGTTGTTCGTCGGCAGGGAGATCACCCTGTCCGCCATGAACGGCATTTATCCTGCGAATATGGATGTACCCACACTGGAGCTCATGTACAGGGCCGGCTTTCGGCGGCTTAACTTTTCCCTCGTCGATCTGTCCGAGTCAATCCTTGCGACGCAGGGGAGAACGACCCAGAGGTCGTTCGTGCAGCTCCTTCCCTATCTCGATCACTCGCCCTTCCTGGTGGAAGCCCACTTCATCATCGGGCTGCCGGGACAGCGCCCTACGGACCTGCTCGACACCCTATGCTCTCTCATGGGCCAAAGACTGCTGCTCGGTCCGAGCATCTTCTACCTGTCGCCGGGCAGTCCGGCAAGCGTATCCCTCGACGGCGCCGGTGATGTTCCCCTCCAATGGACGCGGTCAAGCGTCATGTTTCCCCTCAACCCGCTGTTTCCCAGAACCGTCACCTACACCTTTGTGAAGCTCGTGAGGTTTATTAACTACGTCAAGCAGCTCCTCGACAGGTATGAGGGCATCACCGCAGGCCGCGATCTCCTCACTACCGAAGCCGTGGCAGCGGACGGGAGGAGGCAGATGATTTTCGAGCGCCTCCTCCTGGACAAAAAGTTTGTCTACTACGACCCGGAACAAGGCCGCACGTGCAACGAGCCCGTCGACCACGGCCTGGTCCGTACGTTTTTTGAGAGGGCAAAAGACACGCGGATTAAGGGATACAGGACCGGCAAGACGTTGCTGATGGACGTGGAATAGGGGCGTCGCCGGTCAATGAACCGCGGCCCTGCCGCGCCGGTATCCCACGCCCGTGCCTTCCGGTGCTGCAATTTTCCTTTACAGATTGCATACATCGGGATATAGTTGAGAGAAGAGATGACGCGAAAGAGAAGAAGAACTCCTCCTTATATGAAAGGCGACCCGAACACCCCGGGCAGTCCGATGCCTGCGGCCCCCCCGCCCGCCGGCGCCGCGGCAAATCATGCGAAAGTATCACTCCCGCCTGTGCTCAGGGCTACATTTGAAAGGGCGGCAGATATGGCGAAGAGGGCCTTGGGCAGCCAGGGAAGGGTTGCACCGATTGCTGTTTTTGCCTATAAAGGCGAACCGGGGCATCCGGAGGGCAACGGAGACGAGTTCAAGAGCGTCTCCCTTGTGTGGCGTACGGAGTTTCAGAAAGAAACCATAAAGAGACGGATTAAGGAAAAGGCATCTGCGGAGCGCGCATCCGCCGTGGTAGTCCTCACAAGGGCAGAGACGGAAGGCGCGGGCGCCAGGGCAAAGGCTTCTTCCCAACAAAAAGGAATGCTTGTTTTTTCGGGAGCGGCACCCAATGTGAGGGCGAGCGCGAAAGTAACCTACGTACTCGAAAAAGAGGCAAAAACCTTATCGTCGTGGGAAATGCGCCTGTCGGCCGAGCCCGGAGAAACATTCTTTCTTGAAGGGGTTTTCGCCGCTTCCAGGACTCACGCCTAGAGGCTCAAGAAGCCTTTTTGGGGAGGGATTGATGTCCATACTATCCGCCATCGGAAACACACCGATGGTGCAGCTTATACACCTCAACGGGGACGCCGGGGCACGGATTTTTGTCAAGCTCGAGGGGTGCAACCCCGGAGGGTCGGTCAAGGATCGCCCCGCATACTACATGATTAAGGGGGCCGAGGAGTCGGGGCAGCTCACCCACGAAAAGGTCATCCTGGAGCCCACGTCGGGCAATACGGGAATTGCCCTTGCAATGATAGCCGCCGCAAAGGAGTACCAGATTAAGCTGTGCATGCCGGAGTGTGTGAGCACGGAAAGACGCGTTATCCTGGAAGCCCTTGGCGCGGAAGTTTTCCTCACCCCCGCAAAAGAGGGGACCGATGGCGCCATACGGCGGGCGCACGAACTTTTTGACGCGGAGCCGGGCAAGTACTATATGCCCAATCAGTATGACAACGAGAGCAACGTGCTGGCGCACTACGAGACGACCGGGCCTGAGATATTCCGGCAGACCGGGGGCGAGGTAGACGTATTTGTCGCGGGAATGGGCACGGGCGGCACGCTCATGGGCACGGGCCGGTATCTGAAGGAACACAAACCCCAGGTCAGGATCGTGGGCGTCGAGCCCACGCTCGGTCATGCGATACAGGGTCTCAAGAATATGGGCGAATCGATTGTTCCCAGGATCTATAATCCCGACAAACTCGACGAGAAGCTCGTGGTTGAAGACGGCGAAGCCTTCGAGATGACGAGGGTCCTCGCCCGGCGGGAAGGCGTTTTCGTCGGCATGTCCAGTGGGGCGGCAGTGGTAGGCGCCCTGCGGATAGCTACGCGGATGAAGGGGGGCACGGTTGTTGTCATGCTGCCCGACCGCGGAGACCGCTACCTGAGTGTCATGCAGTTCAGGTCAATCTGTGCAAAATGTCCGCCTTGACCTTTCGGCATAAGGGCAATCGCTTTGCCTATTTCGCATCTGGTGAAAAGATGGCCGCTATCTTTTCTTTCGCTTCTTTTATCTGCCCGGGGCTGACGGTACGCCCCGCTGCCGTGGCATGGGGCTCCTCCTCAAGAGCATAAATACGCTCCGGCAGGTATGCCTGCTTCTTCATACCCGGAGGTAAATCGGGGACGATGCCGATCGCCTGCTCGACATCGTGGGGGAACTTTCCCGGGTCTGCTGTTTCGTAGACGACCGCCTCGGTCTGGTCGCCGCTTGACCGATATACCTCTATCGCCCTCCATCCGACCGCACCGTGGGGGTCGAGGATGATACGGTATTTCTCGAACACCTCTTTCATCGTCCTGTAATGCTGGGGGTTATCGACGCTCACCGAGAAAAGATCCCGCCTCATCTCCTCCATGTCCGGCATCCTTTCAATGACCCCGGCACGCACGACGTTCCCCGTTGCGGGGTCTCGCTCATCAGTCATGCGGCCGCCGTAGAAATCGACGAGTCGGGCCAGGTTGCTCGGATGAGACACAATCATTGCGGAAGAGGGCGATCGCCTGGAAGCAGTCACCGTGTACGTGTCGCCGTACAGGAAATCGGGAAATTCTCGGTTTTCGTTCACGCCGCATATGATGCGGCAGAGAGGAAGGCCCATAGCCTTCGCGATGACCGTGCCCATCATATCGCCGAAATTTCCCGAGGGTATGCTCGCAACTATTGGCCCGCCGTCGGCCGCAATCCTCGCATAGGCGAAGAAGGGATAGACCGCCTGGGGCAGAAGTCTCCCGAGACTGATTGAGTTTGCCGAAGTGAAGCGCTCCCTGTCCCCGAACACCTTGTCGGCGAACAGGCGGTCCCCCAGAAGGTTCTTTGCAAGCGCCTGGCACACATCGAAATCTCCATTCACCTCAAAAGCATGGACATTCCGGCCGAGGGTGGTCATTTGCCTTCGCTGGCTTTCACTTACAGCATCTTTGGGAAAAAAGACGACATTATCGACATTGCTCAAGCCCCGGAGGGCATCTGCGACGGCGCCCCCGGTGTCCCCGCTGGTAGCAACTATCACGACCCTCCGGAGACCCCGCCGCTCAAGAAAATAATTCAGGATGCGTCCAAAAAAGCGCGCAGCATAGTCTTTGAATGAGTATGTAGGCCCCTTCGTGAGCCACATGACAGAGGTATTTTCCGTTACACGCTGCACTTCAGTGGGAATAGTCTCTTCCCCATAGGCGTCATCGAGGAGGGCGGCGAGCACATTTTCCGCAATTTCTGCCGCGAGGTACGGGCGCAGTACCTCGAAAGCGATGCGTCCGTAAGACATGAGCCGCATGGCCCTTATTACGTCCATATCGAGCTTCGGTATATCTGCTCTGTCTACCATGTAAAGCCCGTAGTCGGGCGCCAGCCCCCTCAGCAGGGCCGTCTCGAAATTGACCTTGTCGGCCTGATTATTCGTGCTCCTGTAGAGGATCTGCTTCACGGCAGTGATAAAATACACGAAGGGCGGCAAGATTGCAACGGAAGCGCCGGGGGCACGCCGGCTCGAAAGGCATGATCAGAGAGACGAGCGCTCCTCAAGGGCGATTCGCCGCTTTTTCAGGCACGGCGGGTATGACAAATTATTTTTGACATTTTCTTTCCCTTCAGTGTAACATACCATCTATGCGTAAATTATTGGTTTTTCTCCTTGTCATCCTCCTTGCGTCGTGCAGTATTTGGCCCTTCGGCAAAAAAACAAGTGTTCCCGTTAAGACCGAAAAGGGTGAAATCGTTGGTCAGACCGACAAACCAAAACCGGGTGACGTCCGGGTGGTCGACGGCGTAGAGTATATCTACGCGCGAAACCGTAAATTTAATATCAGTCCCGATGAGCCCGAGTACCAGTGGGTGCCGAAAGATCAATACTCACCCGGTGTTTTTGACTCTGTTGCCGGCCGGACGACCGGCCAGGGCACCGCGGATAAACAGGAGCGCGCCGAGCTCCAGCAGCGCATGGCGAAGCTCGAGGCAGACATTACAAACAAGAAGACAACCCCCCAGACAGCCAATCCCATGCAGACTGCCGCTCTTCCGTCCACACGCCTTATGGGTCCCGCTCCGGCTATTGGCTTCGCCTATCCCTCACCAAAAATGAAGAGGCGCGTCCTCGTCCTACCCTTGGCCGACACGACTAACTACAAGGAAGAGCATCTCGATGAGCTGACTACCAAGAAACTCATCTCCCGCCTTGAAAACTCCGGCACCATCATTGCCGTGGACCCGCACACCCTGAACCTGTCCGGTGATCCTTCGACACCCGAGGCCATGAAACCCCTCAACGAGCTTTACGGAATTCAGGCCGTAGTCAAGGGTGCCCTTTCCGACTTGTATGCCAGTACGTCAAAGATCGACGGGGCGAATGACAAAGAGGTATCCTTTGCCCTCTGCAAGATATCTCTCGAAATCTATAACACCGAAACAGGCAAGATGCTCCGTCGCCTTACCGCGAGGAACCCGTTCTTTCTCTCGCGGGAGAACGGAGACATGAGCTCCGAAAAATCAAAGGTAAAGGCAATTGATCTCGCTATAGAGCTCATTGCCGACGATCTCCTCAAAAGCCTTCTATCCCTCGACTGGCACGCACGCATTGCGTCCGTCGAAACAGACAGGGTTTTTCTTAACGCCGGCAGGTTGTCGGGCCTTGAAAAGGGTGACGTGTTGGAGGTATACTCTCCCGGGGATCAGGTCATCGACAAAACAACGAAGCTACCTCTGGGAAAAACCAAGGGAAGCTACAAAGGGGATATAGAAGTCGTCGAGATTTTCGGGGTCGATGCTTCGTGGGCAAAGATTATTAAGGCGGCCTCTTTTGCCCCCACCGACCTTGTCTATCTGAAACAAAAGTGACCCGGCGCGTGCTGCAAGCCTTTGGGGATCGGAGAGACCGCCTCCTGACACCCGGACCTTATCAGGCATCAGAATGAGTCCATGCAGGTGTATTGTAAAAAAGCATTGAAACAGATTCAATTTTATTGTAAGCTACCATTATTCCTTTTTCCGCAGGAAATCAAAAGTTTTCCACATATGTTGAAAACATGTTGAAATTGACTCTATAAAAGGCGTGTTTTATGGACAACGTCTGTGCTCAAATAAAGCTTCGCCTTGCGCAAATGGTAAGTGAAGACAATTTCAAAACCTGGATCGATCCCATCAAATTTCTCAATTATGAAGATGGCCTCTGCTCGGTTGTTGTTCCCAACGCCTTTTTCCGGGACTGGATTATTGAAAATTTTGAGCCCCTGTTCAAGACTCTTCTCAAAGAAGCGACTCATGAAGAAGCACGAATCGAATATCTCCTCAAGAAGGAAGAGGCACAAATCCAGAAGAAGAATGTTGCTCTCAAGAAGCAGGTGTCTTCCGATCTTTTTAAACCGAGATATACCTTTGAAACGTTCGTCGTGGGAGCGAGCAACCAGTTTGCCAACGCGGCGTGTCTTGCCGTCGCAAATAATCCGGGAAAGGTATATAATCCCCTTTTCATTTACGGCGGGGTCGGTCTTGGAAAGACACACCTCCTCAATGCTATCGGCAATTCTCTCGTTACCCGTCAAAATGCCAACATCAGCCGTATCTCCTATATTACTGCGGAGGAGTTCACCAACGAGCTTATTAATTCCCTTCGTTTCGAGAAAATGGATGATTTTCGAAACCGTTTCCGTAAAATGGATGTCCTGTTGATTGACGATATACAATTCATCGCAGGTAAAGAGCGGACGCAAGCGGAATTTTTTTACACCTTTAACGCCCTCTATGATAATACAAAGCAGATTGTGGTAACCAGCGACAAATTTCCAAAAGACATCCCGAATTTTGAGGAGAGACTCCGGTCCAGGTTTGAATGGGGATTAATCGCCGACATTCAGCCTCCCGACCTCGAGACAAAAGTCGCTATTCTTAACAAGAAGGCGGAGTTTGAAAACGTTCTCCTGCCCCAGGATGTCGCCTTCTACCTCGCCTCGAATATAGACCATAACATCCGCGTTCTTGAAGGGTCTCTCATTCGTCTCAGCGCATTTGCCTCCCTTCGCAATATACCTATAAGCATGGTTCTTGCAAAAGAGGTAATGGGAAATATCATTACTGATAAAAAAAGGGAAATTACTATAGATATGATTACGAAGGAAGTTGCTTCATACTTCTCCGTCAAAATTTCCGATCTGAAATCCGCAAAGCGCATAAAGTCGATTATGCTGCCCAGACAAGTAGCTATTTTCCTCTCAAGGAAATTAACAGGCAACTCCCTGGTGAGCATCGGCGAAAAATTCGGCGGTAAGGACCATGCCACGATCATTCATTCGATCAAAAAAATTGAAGAGGAAATGAAAGCAAAAAAGGATTTTAAGGAGACTGTGGAAAAGATAGAGGTGCGGGTTAAGTCCACATGAGTCTACATATTTTTCACAGAGGCAATGTTGGGAGTGATAGGTGTTTTCCCTTTTCTTTCCTGGGTAAAGCTTACTTTTCCACAAATCAACATCTCTTATGAATACGACGTATAAGGAGATATTATGAATATAATAATCGAAAGGGGTCTTCTCCTCACACCCCTCACAAAACTCGTTAACATCACGGAGCACCGCTCTATTATGCCTATTCTCTCAAATATTCTTGTTGCTTTTTCAAAGGGAGAGATCGATATCTATTCGACAGACCTCGAATTGAGTGCGATAAGCCATGTGCCTTATCAGGGGGATAGTGAAAAGAAAATTGTGGTTCACGGCAGAAAATTCTTTGAGATACTCAAGGAGATGGATGCGGACACACTGGACCTTGATTTTAGTGACAATACGATGACCATGAAACAGAAACAGGCTGAATTTGTGCTTAGTCTGCAGGACCCGGAAGAATTTCCGGAGGTGAGAGAGATCACGGGCACGGAAGAATTTTCCCTTTCTGGCGCGACGTTCCTGGAAATGATAGAAAAGGTAGGATTTGCCATATCATCGGACGAAACGAGATATGTACTCACAGGCATGTATATCGTTGGCTCTGAGGGACTTATATCGGTAGTGGGGACAGACGGTTTCAGAATGGCCCTCTACCAGCAGGAGGTGGAGGGCGTCAAGGGATTTCCGGGCATTATTATTCCGAAGAGATCGATTCTTGAGATTGGGAGGATGGTAGGGGAGGGAGACCAGATGAGGTTCGTGGTGGGCGAAAAGCATGTCCAGTTCAACACGCCTTCGGTCACTGTGGTGTCAAGGCTCCTTGAAGGGAATTTTCCGGACTATGAGAATGTCGTGCCGAGGAATAATACGAATGTGCTTACGGTGGATAAAATAAAATTTATGAAGGGTTTGCGGAAAGTGGCAACAATCATCAGTAAGTCGGAGCCGATAAAAGTGACGTTGTCGCAAGGCTCTATGGAGATTGAGACGGAATCGGAAATCGGCCATGCAAAGGAAGTGCTTGATGTCGATTATAACGGCGAGAAGCTGAACATGAATTTTAATATCAGGTTTCTCATGGACGTCGCAAGTCACATTGATGGGGAAAATATCATCGTAAGGGCGCCTTCAACCTATGGCGCGGTGCTTTTTGAGGGAGAGAAAGATGAGCATTACAAGAATATTGTGATGCCCATAAGGGTCTGAAAGTGAAAGGGTACAGGGCAGAAAATATAAAAATTCTCGATGGGTTGAACGCGGTGCGTAAGGTACCGTCCATGTACATCGGGAACACCGGTGCGGAGGGCTTGCACCACCTGGTGTATGAGCTTGTCGATAATAGTGTCGACGAAGCCCTCGAGGGATATTGCAACAGGATTTCCGTCACTATCCACACGGATAACAGCGTGACGACCGAGGACAACGGCCGGGGCATTCCTGTCGACCTCCACAGCGACAATCTGTCCGCGCTTGAGCTTGTGCTTACGAAGCTGCACGCAGGCGGTAAGTTTGATAAAGAGAGTTATAAATTTTCGGCAGGCCTTCACGGTGTAGGTCTGTCTGTCGTGAATGCACTTTCCGAACATCTTGAAGTAGAGATACGCAGGGGGGGCAAGGTCTATTTTCAGCGCTACGAGCGGGGGAAAAAAACAACAGACCTCAAGACAATCGGCGATACCGTGAAGTCGGGCACAAAAGTGCATTTTCTGCCGGACGCGGCATTGTTTGATTCGATAGAATTCAGTTATGAGATGCTTGGTCAGAGGATGCGGGAGATATCTTTTCTGAATGAGGGTATTCACATTATTCTCAGCGATGACCGAAAGGTGAGAAAACAGGAGTTTAAACACATGGGTGGAGTACGGGCCTTTGCCTCCTATTTAAATTCCAATAAGAATCTGCTCATCCCCGAGCCTATATATGTGACGGGAGTGAAACCCGGCCTTGATTATTTTGAAGCAGCCATCCACTACAACGATGGCTACAACGAGCATATATACAGTTTTGTGAATAGTGTGAATACCCATGAAGGCGGATCGCACGTTGCGGGTTTCAGATCCGCCCTTACGAGGTGCATCAATGCCTTTGCTGAACACAAGAAATTAATTAAGGAGAACCTTTCGGGGGATGATGTAAAGGAAGGTCTCGTGGCCGTGATCAACGTGAAGATACAGAACCCTCAGTTTGAGGGACAGACAAAATCGAAGCTCGGCAACAGTGAGATAAAGGGACTTGTTGAAACCCTCATGAATCAGAAGCTCACTGAGTATTTTAATCTCAATGAGCATGCGGCGAGGGCGATCGTTAACAAGGCAATCGATGCTAAAAAAGCGCGCGAGGCAGCGAAGAAAGCAAAGGAGTTAATAAAGAGCAAGAGTGCTATGGAGACCGGCATACTGCCGGGAAAACTGGCCGATTGTCAGGAGAGAAGCCCTGATTTCAGGGAGCTTTACATTGTGGAAGGTGATTCTGCAGGCGGTTCCGCAAAACAGGGACGCGATAGAAAAACGCAGGCCATTCTGCCCCTAAAGGGCAAAATTCTCAATGTGGAAAAAGCACGAGAGGAAAAGGTGGTATCGAACCTGGAAATTAAGGCCATTTATCTCGCTCTTGGCATCAACGGCAGCGGAATCAGCAACCTGCGTTATAAAAAGGTGATGATTATGACCGATGCCGACGTGGACGGCTCCCACATCCGGACCCTTCTTCTGACGTTATTTTATAGAAAAATGCCGGAGCTCATTGAAAAGGGATATCTCTACATTGCTCAGCCTCCACTTTATAAAATTACCGTAGGCGGCAAGGAACTTTACATGAAGAACGATGAAGAATTCGAGCACTTCGTCATGCAAAGAAGCATGGAAAAAATAAGATGTTTCATCAGGGATAAGGAAATGGGACGCGACCGCCTCAGGGGGGACATAGAGCACATAAAGAGTATTGAAAAATATCTGGGCGAGATGGAGCGCCTCGGGATAAAAAAGGTACTGGTTTTATCTCTCTTTAAGACAGATATTCATAGAAGAGGAGATTTTGAAAACCCGGACAAGCTCTTTGCCCTGAAAGAGTGCCTGGCCAAAGAAGCATATGGCGTTGCCGTTCATCTGGACCGGGAACACAACCTTTATACACTAAATATTCGGGACGGCGTCAAGAAGGGTCACGAGTTTGTCATCGACTATGAGTTCTGCAACCGGGAAGACTACCGGGAAAGCTATCGCACCTACAAGCGGGTAGCGGCCTATTATGAGGACGAGATACGGGTTCTCAACAAAGACGGCGCCGTCCGCTCCACTACCGAGGAAGAACTCCTCGCGTTCGTCAACGAAAAAGGGAAGGAAGGCATCACCGTGCAACGCTACAAAGGCCTGGGTGAAATGAACCCCGAGCAGCTTTGGACGACAACCATGGACCCTGCCCACAGGACCCTGGCACGGGTTTCTATCGAGGATGCTATACAGGCCGATCAGATGTTCACGATACTCATGGGGACCAATATAGAATCGAGGAGGGCATTTATCGAGGAAAATGCGGTAGATGTACGAACGCTTGATATATGATTATTATCGGGTTAACCGGCATATTGGGGAGCGGCAAAAGCACCGTCACTGCCTTGCTGAGAAAGCGGGGTCTGGAAGTAATCGACCTCGACGCGCTCGCAAGAAATAGTCTCACCTGGAAAGAAACCCAGGATGATATTAAAAAAGCCTTCGGTTCGGAATATGTCGTCGACGGCACAGTTGACGTGGAAAGCCTGCGGGGGGTTGCTTTTACAAAAGAAAGCCTGCGGACCCTTGAGGCGATTATTCATCCGCGGATAATACAGGAGATAAGGAGGAGGCTCGATGTGCTCGAAAAAAAGGGCACACCCGTGGTTTTCATCGACCACCCTCTTCTTTTCGAAACGGGATTTTACAGGAGACTCGATAAAATCGTTGTGGTCACCGCGCATATGGACACCATCAGGGAGAGATTGAGAAAAAGGGGCATGGATCCCGACGATATCGAACGGAGACTCTCCTTTCAAATATCGTTAGAGGCAAAGGAAAAAATGACAGACTATATCATCGACAACAATGGGACGGAAGATCGGCTCGTAGAACAGGTTGACGAGCTCCTCGAAGAGATAACGAAGGGGGAGGTACTATAAGATGTACTTAAATGAACTGAAGAGAAAGAAGATAGGAGACCTCACGCATATCGCGAAAGATCTGAGCGTGGAGAATGCAACCGGCCTGAGAAAGCAGGAGCTTATTTTTGCTATTCTTCAGTCCCTCGTTGAAAAAAACGAGCTCATCCACGGCGAGGGCATACTGGAGATCCTGCCGGAAGGGTTTGGATTCCTGCGGTCGACAGACTCCAACTATTTGCCCGGCCCGGACGACATATACGTCTCCCCGTCACAGATAAAAAGGTTCGGCTTGAGGACCGGGGATACAATCGCGGGCCAGATAAGACCACCCAAGGACAACGAGAAGTACTTTGCCCTTCTGAAGATCGAGAAAATCAATTTCGATGACCCTGAGATCGCCAAGGACAAGATCATCTTCGACAACCTGACACCCATATACCCATGCGAGCGCATACAACTGGAGACAACCGCGACCAAGCTCTCCACAAGGGTGATGGACCTCTTCACCCCTATAGGCAAAGGCCAGAGGGGGCTGATAGTGGCGCCCCCGAGGACCGGGAAGACGATGCTCCTCCAGGGTCTTGCGAACAGCATCACGACAAACCACAAAGAAATTTATCTCATTGTGCTGCTCATCGATGAAAGGCCTGAAGAGGTCACCGACATGGAGCGGTCGGTAAACGGCGAGGTGATCAGCTCCACCTTTGACGAGCCGGCAACGAGACACGTACAGGTGGCCGAGATTGTCATAGAAAAGGCGAAAAGGCTGGTCGAGCACAAGAAAGACGTGGTAATCCTGCTCGACAGCATCACCAGGCTGGCCCGGGCATACAACACGGTAGTGCCAAGCAGCGGCAAGATCCTTTCCGGCGGTATCGACGCTTCCGCCATGCAGAAACCGAAGCGTTTCTTCGGCGCCGCCCGGAAGATAGAAGAGGGCGGAAGCCTCACGATTATCGCCACGGCCCTCATCGATACAGGCAGCAGAATGGACGAGGTCATATTCGAAGAATTCAAAGGAACAGGCAACTCCGAGATCTATCTCGACCGGAAGCTGACAGAAAAGAGGATGTTCCCTTCCATCGATATCAACAAGTCGGGCACCAGAAAAGAGGAGCTCCTCATCAACAACGGCGACCTATCGCGCATATGGCTCCTGCGCAAGGTGCTCCAGCCGATGAATACGGTCGAATCGATGGAGTTTCTCCTGGAAAAGCTCTCCGATACGGATTCCAATAAAGACTTTCTCAATTCAATGAGTAGAGGGGGATAATGCAAAGAAAGGTTTGCCGGAATCTCATGGAAAGGCTTGATGTGAGCAAATTTGCGGTTGTGAGCGGGGACGACCCGCAAGCGGGTACCCCGATGCGGCTTCGCCGCCGGAGGGGGTGCTGAACCCCAGTAATTGACAGAGGAGGATAAAAATGAAAGACAAGATTCATCCGGAAATGAAGAAGGCCCAGGTGCGTTGCGCCTGTGGAAACACCTTCGAGACCCTTTCGACAAAGGAGAAGATCACGGTGGAAATATGCGCGAAGTGCCACCCGATCTTTACGGGACGCGAGAAGCTCCGGGATTCCGCGGGAAGGGTGGAAAAGTTCGAGAGAAAGTACGGCAAGAGGGTGGCAAAGGATAAGGAATGATCGCCGGGAAGCTCGAGGACCTGGAGAAACGGTTTGAGCAGATAGAGGCCGATATGGCAAGGCCGGCCGCAATCTCCAATATCGAGGAGTACAAAAAGCTCGGGCGCGAGCATGCCGAGCTGCGCGAGCTTGTCACGATGTTCCGGGAATGGAAGAGGGTCGGGGCGGAGCTTCAAAAGGCGAAGGAGATGATGCACCAGGAGACGGAGGAGGAGATGAGGGACCTCGCCAGGGAAGAGGCGGCCTTCCTCGAGAAGGAGAACGAGAGGCTCGAATCCCTCCTGAAAGGCAAGCTCCTCTCGAAGGACGAGCAGCAGGTAAAGAACACGTTCCTGGAAATACGGGGAGGCACCGGAGGCGAAGAAGCGGCGCTCTTTGCGCGCGATCTTTTCAGCATGTATATGAAGTATGCGGAGAAGATGCGATGGAAGACGGAGATTCTCAATATGAGCATGTCCGACCTGGGCGGCTTCAAAGAGATCACCGTGGCCGTAGAGGCGCCCGAGGCATTTCAGAAGCTGAGATACGAAAGCGGGGTGCACCGGGTACAGAGGGTGCCGGAGACGGAATCTCAAGGGAGGATCCATACGTCCACCGTCACCGTCGCCGTGCTGCCCGAGCCGGAAGAGTTGGAGCTGAACATAAACCCGGAGGACCTGCGCATTGACTTGTACCGGTCGAGCGGCCCCGGCGGCCAGCATGTGAACACGACCGATTCCGCTGTCAGGATCACCCATTTACCCACGGGTCTCGTGGTGACTTGTCAGGACGAGAAATCGCAGCACAAGAACAAGGCGAAAGCGCTCAGGGTGTTGCGGGCACGTCTCAAGGAAAGAATGGAGGAAGAGAACGCCCAGGAAGTCTCGGAGGAGAGAAGAAAACAGGTGGGGACGGGCGACAGGAGCGAACGGATCCGCACCTATAACTTCCCCCAAGGCAGGGTAACCGACCACAGAGTCGGCCTCACGATCTACAAGCTTGAGGATGTGCTGGCAGGCAATCTCGACAGCCTTCTTGATCCGCTTGCCGCCCATTTTCAGACAGAATTTCTGAAGACACGGTAACCACCGTGCGCATCAGACAGATATTTCTTTCCGAAAAGGACCTGCCCAGGATCGACCTCATCGGCATCGTTTCCCATGTGCTTTCGCTCCCCCCGGAGCGGATACTGATGGAGCCCGAGAGGGTGCTCGATAAGTCGGAACAGGTGAAGATAGGGCAATCTATCGAGGAGAGGCGGAAGGGAAAGCCCCTGGCCTACCTCACTCACATGCGGGAGTTCTTGTCAAAGCCGTTCTATGTGGACGAGCGCGTCCTGATACCGAGACCGGAGACAGAGCTGCTCGTGGAGGAGGCCTTGAAGATCATGCGGGCGAAGGGGCGCCTGCACGTGCTCGACATGGGGACCGGTTCAGGGGTCATAGGCATACTGCTCGCGAAAAATGGGGCCGGGAGCGTCTTGTGTGCCGATATCTCGCCGGGCGCCCTCGCGGTGGCCCGTAAGAATGCCCGCGCTTTCGGGCTTCAGACCGATATCGAGTTTATGGCCACCAACCTGTTCTCCGCGATCAAGAAGGGCCGGACCTTCGATCTTATATGCGCCAACCTACCCTATGTGGCCCTCCATGAGTGGGAGGGGCTTATGACTGAAGTGAGGGGGTTCGAGCCGAAGCAGGCCCTGGTGGGCGGGGACGTGGGAACGGAACTCTACGAGAGGTATCTGGAGGAGATTGGCGGCTATCTCTCCGAAGAGGGCGCTCTCCTTTGCGAGATCGGGGGCGAGGGCCAGGCAATTCCTCTGGGTGCGCTTTTAAGAAAGGCGGGGCTTGAGGTGACGGTGCTGTACGACCTCGCGGGCCGGCAGAGGGTGATAAAGGGCTCATGGAAAAGTTTGTCATAGAGGGCGGTGAGCGGCTTCGGGGCACGGTCAGGGTAGGCGGCGCAAAGAACGCGGTGCTCCCCGTGCTTGCGGCCACCCTGCTTCAGGAGGGTCTCTACCGGATCACCAATGTCCCCCGGCTCCGGGACGTGGATTCCATGATAAAGCTGCTTTCTTTCATCGGGGCCACGAGCACGCGGGAAGACGACCATACCGTGGTCGTAGACACGGGGCACGCCCGGAACTACACCGCTCCTTACGAAATGGTGAAGGAGATGCGGGCCTCAGTCCTCGTCCTCGGTGCACTCGTGGGGAGGCTCAAACGAGCGGTCGTTTCCTATCCCGGGGGATGCGCAATAGGAGAGCGGCCCATAGACCTCCATCTGAAGGGGCTTTCCCAGTTAGGGTGTGAGGTGAAGATACACGAAGGGTACGTCGACGTGAGCGCGAAAAAGCTGCGCGGCGGCAGGGTAGCCTTTGACGCCCCAACGGTGGGGGGGACGGAAAATATCCTCATGGCCGCGGTGCTCGCCGAAGGGGAGACGATAATAGAGAACGCTGCACGGGAACCCGAAGTGGTCGATCTCGCGGTCATGCTGACGCAGATGGGCGCCAGGATCGACGGTATCGGCACCGAGCTGATCAGAATAAGGGGCGTCAAGGATCTCGCCCCCTGCGACTATGCGGTGATTCCCGACAGGATCGAGGCGGGCACCTTCCTCGTCGGCTGCGGCCTGACGAGGGGCAGCATCGTCCTGGAGGGCGCCAGGGCCGAGCACTTGAAGGCCGTGATCGAAAAACTGAAAGAAGCAGGCATGGAGATAGAGGAGAAAGACGGCTCGATTTGGGCATCGATGAGCAGGAAGAGGCCCTCGGCCTTCGACGTGAAGACGCTGCCGTACCCCGGTTTCCCCACGGACATGCAGGCGCAGGTGATGGCGCTCACGAGTATGTCGGGGGGTGTCAGCGTGATTACCGAGACGATCTTCGAGAACAGGATGATGCATGCCGCGGAGCTGAGGAGGATGGGAGCGGAAGTACGCGTCATCGGAAATACGGCAATAGTGAAGGGGGTCAAGGCGCTCCAGGGCGCAAAGGTAATGGCCACCGACCTTCGCGCGAGCGCGTCCCTCATCCTGGCGGGTCTTTGCGCCTACGGCACTACGGAGGTTTCCCGGATCTACCACATCGACCGGGGGTATGAAGCGATCGAGAAGAAGCTGGGTGTGCTTGGGGCGCGGATCGAGAGGAGGAAGGAATGAAAATCTGGCATCTTGAGAAAGAGTACGACGCTTTCATCGCTGCCATCACCTCTGCGAGGGAAGAACGCAAGGCCGGCGTGAGAGATAGGGTGCAGGCTATCAGGGCGGAGGTGCTGGAGAAGGGCGAAGAGGCGCTCATATCCTATGCCAGGCAATTCGACGGATGGACTCAAGACTATCCGCTGAAAGTGAGCCGGGACGATCTAGAGCGTGCCGCCTCGACCCTTGGAAAAGAAGACGAGCGCACGCTCAAGGGCATGATAGAGAACGTGACCCTCTTTCATCGGAGCCAGAAGCGGCGCCAGCGGACCTACAGGAGACAGGGCCTGAAAGTCGTCGAGCGGTCCGTGCCCGTGGAGAGGGCCCTCGTGTACGTGCCCGGCGGAAAAGCGCCCTACCCGTCGAGCCTTGTGATGGGGGCAGTACCGGCGCGCATCGCGGGCGTCAAGGAGATTTACGCAACCACGCCTGCCAACAGTGGAAGCCTCAACCCCTTTATCGCCGCCGCCGCACTGCTCCTTGATATTACGGGCGTCTACAGAATAGGCGGGGCCCAGGCGATCTATGCCTTCGCATACGGCGTGGGCGGGGCGCCGAAGGTGGATATGATAGTGGGTCCGGGCAATGCCTATGTGGAGGAAGCGAAAAGGGATGTATACGGCCGGGTCGGCATCGACATGCTTGCCGGCCCAAGCGAGCTAGTGATCCTCGCGACGGAGCGGTTCCCGGCCTCCATACTCGCCTGGGACCTTTTCTCCCAGGCGGAGCACGATGAGATGGCAACGGTAGGCCTCTTTTCTCCTTCAAAGGAGGAGCTGCACGGTGTGCTGAAGGCTATGGAGCGCCTTATCTCCTCAAACAAAAGGCGCGATATCGTTGAGCGGGCGCTCAGCGCAAACGGTTTCCTGGTCGATTACACGAACGTGGAAGATGCCCTGGCGGCGATCGACGCGATCGCCCCCGAGCACGTGGAGGTCATAGGGGATGAGACAGTTGCGGAAAAAATACGATATTCCGGCATCACCTACGTGGGGCCTTACACGTGTGTCTCCATGGGTGACTACTATATAGGCACCAACCACGTGCTGCCGACCGGGGGCGCGGGGAGGTTCTCCTCGGGTCTCTCGGTAGAACGGTTTACAAAGAAGCAGGTTTTGGTTAAGATAGAAGGGTCATTCTTCAGGAAGTACGGGGAAGACGCCGCAAGTCTCGCGGACAAAGAAGGTCTTTACGCCCACGGCGAGGCGATAAGGGCGAGAAAGGAGCTGCCTTAAGTGTTGCTGAGGATAGGGATACCAAAAGGGAGTCTGTATGAGAGCACCCGCAGGCTCTTTAAAAATGCGGGTTACACCATAAAGCTGGCGGAGCGGTCCTACGTTCCGGCCATTGACGACCCCGAACTGGAGGGGCTCGTGATCCGGGCGCAGGAAATGGGGCGGTACGTGGAGAACAACATACTCGACATGGGGATAACCGGCCTCGACTGGGTGCTTGAGCAGAACTCGAAAGTGGTGGAGGTCGCACGCCTGCGCTACGGTAAGGTGGGATTCAGGGGCGTCAAATGGGTGGTGGCAGTGCCTGTCGACTCAGAGATCAAAGACCTGTCGGGACTCCAGGGAAAGAAAATTGCGACTGAGCTCGTGGGCTTCACCACACGCTATCTGAAATCGCATAAGATAGACGCCACAGTGGAGTATTCCTGGGGGGCAACAGAGGCCAAGCCGCCCCTGCTCGCGGACGCCATAGTAGAGGTGACGGAAACGGGCGCGTCTCTCACGGCGAACAATCTGCGGATCATCGAGACCATTCTTGAATCGGAAACCGTGGTGGTTGCAAACAAGACCGCGTTCAAAGACAAGTGGAAGAAGACGAAGATCGAGAACATCGTGATGCTTCTCAAAGCGGCTCTCCTTGCGGATGAGTTGGTGGGGCTCAAGATGAACGTGCCGAGAGAGAAGCTCGATTTTGTCATAGGCATCCTCCCCTCTTTGCACACGCCGACGATCTCGGGCCTTTCGGATAGCAAATGGGTTGCCATAGAGGTGATTATCGACGAGCAGGTGGTCCGTGATATCATCCCGTCGCTCCGGAGGGCGGGCGCGCAAGGCATCGTTGAATATCCGTTGAATAAGGTGATACTCTAGTGTACTGTCTCAGTAATATATTTACAATAGCCTTTGCTTGTGCTATACTTGGTGCATGTGGAAACCAGCCAATAAGCTCATGATGACGGAAGAACAGCAAAGAACATTGGAAGCTTGGATTCGTGCGAAAAAGACGCCTCAAAGAGTAGTCCTCCGTTCCCGTATTTGCCTGCTTGCCGCAAGGGGTCTCTCGCATAACGCCATCGCTAAGGAATTGGACGCCTCTCGCCCCACGGTTCTGTTGTGGACAAACCGATTTAGAGCGAAAGGCATTTCAGGATTGGCTGAAGATGCTCCTCATGGTCCCAGTTCAAGGCAACTCGATCCGAAAAAGGTTGATGCCATCGTGGAAGCTACCCTCCATACAACGCCTGCCGATTCAACCCACTGGTCGACGAGAACTATGGCAAAGGCTCATGGCGTCAGCCATGCGACCGTGCAACGCATCTGGGACGCCCATGGCTTGCAGCCGCACCGCGTGGAGACCTTCAAGTTATCCAAAGACAAGCGATTCGTGGAAAAACTGACGGATGTTGTAGGCGTCTATCTGAATCCGCCCGACAAGGCGGTGGTGCTATGCGTCGATGAAAAGACCCAGGTGCAGGCGCTCGATAGGACGCAACCGGGTCTGCCTATGAAGAAAGGGCGCTGCGGAACAATGACGCACGATTACCGACGCAACGGTACTACCTGTCTTTTTGCTGCGATGAACCTGTTGGAAGGAAAAGTTATCGGCTCCTGTTATCCCCGGCACAGGAACACGGAATTCCTAAAGTTTCTCCGCAAGATCAACCGGGAAGTGCCCCAGAAATTGGCAATTCACTTGATCCTGGATAATTATGGAACGCACGGCCACCCAAATGTGAAAATGTGGCTTGAAAAGCATCCTCGCTTTGCCCTTCACTTCACACCCACAAGCTCATCCTGGTTGAATCTGGTAGAACGTTGGTTTGGAGAAATCACACGGAAAAGAATCCGTCGGGGAGTATTCAAAAGCGTGCCGGAACTGGTAGCCGCCATCGAAGAGTACATCCGGCTCTACAACGAGAACCCCAAGCCTTTTGTTTGGACGAAGAAAGCGGAAGATATCGTCAAGAAGGTGGCCCGTTGTAAAGCCGTTACTGAGACAGTACACTAGCTTTTGTGACGGGGGAGGCTCCGGCGGAGGGGGCGCTGAGCCCCAATAATAGGGGGATTCATGGAGAGGGAATCCGACACAAAGAGGGACACACAGGAGACCCGAATACGGGTCGGCTGGAAGCTGGACGGCGAGGGCGCTTACCGCATCTCGACGGGTATCCCCTTTTTCAACCATATGCTGGAGCTTTTTAGCCGCCATGGTTTCTTCGATCTTACGGTGGAGGCGGAAGGCGACATCGAGATCGACTATCATCACACCATCGAGGATACGGGTATTACATTAGGGAAGGCGCTGAGAGAGGCCCTTCCCGGATTTGCCGGGATAAGGCGGTTCGGCCATTCCATCCTCCCTATGGATGAGGCCCTGTGCATGGTGGCCATAGACCTCTCCGGCAGGCCGGGCCTCACATGGAACGGGGATATCAACGGGAAGATCGGCGCCTTCGACGGCGAGGTGATAAAAGAGTTCTTCCGGGGCTTTGTGAACGAGGCGCGGATTACCCTCCACGTGAACCTGCTCTATGGCGAGAACCTGCACCACAAGATCGAGGCGATATTCAAGGCCTCGGGGAGGGCGCTCCGGGAAGCCGTGACGAAGGATGAAAGGGTGAAGGGGCCCCTCTCCACGAAAGGGTGCTTGTGATGATTGCGATAATTGATTACGGCATGGGAAACCTGAGGAGCGTGACGAACGCCTTCAAGCGCCTCGGCGCGGATATCGTGATCACGAGGGATGAATCGGTTATCCGGGACGCGCGCGCCCTGGTCCTGCCGGGAGTCGGCGCCTTCGGCAAGTGTGTGGAGAACCTGGAAAGATTCGGCCTCTTTGAACTCCTGAAAGGGCAGATAGCCGAAGGAAAACCCTATCTCGGGATCTGCCTCGGCATGCAGATCCTCCTCGAATCGTCGGAAGAGGCGCCCGGGATTGCCGGTCTGGCAGTGATCAAGGGGCGTGTGGTCCGCTTTCAGGGGTGCTATGAAGATACCCCATATGGGCTGGAACAGCGTGGAAATCGTGAGGCCTTCGGGGATATTTGACGCCATCCCCAGCGGCTCCTATTTTTATTTCGTCCACTCCTATTTTCCCGATCCTGCGGAATCTGTATCGGCCACCGTCACCGACTACGGGGTGCGGTTTACCTCTTCTCTGCAGAAGGATAATATCTTTGCCTGCCAGTTCCATCCGGAAAAGAGCCAGGCTGCCGGCCTCAGGCTGCTAAGGAATTTTGTGAGATTATGCGAATAGCGCGTATCCTCGGTGCGGTTCTTCTGGTGCTTGTCGGCCTGTCAGGCTCGGCTCATGCAATCGGGCTTTATGTGGAGCGCCTCGATGACGCGAACGCCAACTTCTGCCCCGTCTGCCATCAGGTGATAGTGCCGGGCGGCATACACGAGAACGCGGAAGACGTGATAGCGACCGAGCTGGGCGGGGCCCTCGGAGATGCGGGAATCAGCTACACCCAGGAGCCTGGGGAGGCGCGCTGCCTCAACGTGCTTATCTACCGCTTTCAGGAACGGCGGGGGGGTGCATTTTCCGTGGAGCGACCCGCGAGTGTCGGCTTCCACGTCCATCTCTTTGACGAGAACGGTCTCGTGAAGGTGTTTGTCTTTGACGAGACGCAGCGGCCCTTATCGGAAAACATCTTCGGCTTCTTTACCTTCCTCAGGCGAAAAGCCAGGTGGATCACCGTCGAGGAGCTCGGCCGCGAAGGCGTCGGCAAGGCGGTCAGTTTTTTTGCAGAGGATCTGAAGGATGCGCAGTCAGGGAAATCACCATGAAAATATTGTTTGCCATGGACCTGATAGGCGGGTGCTGCGTGAGGCTCGTGCGCGGGGATTTCGAGCAGATGACCGTATACAGCCGTGACCCCGCGGCCATGATCGGGCGCATGCTGGCTGAGGGGGCAAGGGACTTCCACGTGATCGACCTCGATGGCGCCCGGACGGGCAGCATCAGCCACCGGGAGCTGATAAAGGTGATCCGGGGAGTAGTTACGGGCTACCTTGAAGTGGGAGGGGGCATTCGAAGGGATGAGGATATTGCGTCTTACACGCACTGCGGGGTGAACGGTATTATCGTAGGCACCCGGGCGCTGACGGACCCTCTATTTTTTGAGCGCTTGTCGGCCTTCCATAATATCGTGCTCGGCCTCGACATGTATGAGGGGAGGCTGATGGTAAAGGGCTGGAAAGAGGTCGTGGCCGCCGACATGGAGAAGGTGCTCGAGGATGCCCGGAGGTTTGGCATCATGGCCCTCCTTTGCACAAATATCGCCCGGGACGGTATGCTCACCGGACCGGATCTATGAGGGCATCAGCCGCATGAAGTCGATGACCGCCCTTCCGATCATCGCAAGCGGCGGCGTGAGCGGCGTCGACGACCTGAAAACGCCTGAAGGAACTGGATGTCTGGGCCGCCATCGTGGGCAAGGCATTCTATGAAGAGAAGATAGGGATCCAGGAGGCCATGGTCTATGCTGACTAAGCGGATCATCCCCTGCCTCGATGTGATGGAAGGCAGGGTGGTAAAAGGGATGAATTTTGTCAACCTGAAGGACGCGGGCGGACCGGTAGAGAACGCCAAGGCCTACGAAGAGCAGTTGGCGGACGAGCTTTGCTTTCTGGACATCACTGCGTCTCACGAATCGAGAAAGACGATCATCCATGTGGTCGAGGAGGTTGCCGCCGAGGTCTTCATGCCCCTCACCGTAGGGGGGGGCATAAGGGAACTCGCCGATATAAGGGATATTCTTCTCGCAGGGGCCGATAAGGTGACTATCAACACGGCAGCCGTTGAGCGGCCGGAGATCATCAGCGAGGCGGCCGAGATGTTCGGGAGCCAGTGCATCTGCATTGCCATCGATGCGAAAGCGACGCAGGACGGCTTTGAGGTATATACCTACGGGGGAAGACGGCCCACGGGTGTCGACGCCGTCAAATGGGCTCGTAGGGCGGAAGCCCTCGGGGCCGGCGAGATCCTCCTCACCAGCATGGACCGGGACGGTACCAGGGTCGGCTATGACATACCGCTGACCAGGACGATCTCGGAAGCAGTCACCATACCGGTCATTGCCTCGGGAGGCGTCGGCACCCTGGAGCACCTGTACGAGGGTCTCGTCGACGGCAAAGCAGACGCGGTGCTCGCGGCATCCATCTTCCATTATCGGGAGCACACGGTGATAGACGCGAAGAAGTATCTGCAAAAGCGCGGGGTAGCCGTCCGGTTATAAGAGCGGACTTTTTGTGTCGCCAGCCCCCCTGACGAGCGTCGCGAGATGGGCGGGGAGGCCGGGGTACCCGCTTGCGGGTCGTGGCTTGCCGCTGGAGGGGGTGCTGAACCCCGGTAATTGCAAGGAGAAGAGGATGGAGAATATCGGCGATGCTATAAAATGGGATAGCCGGGGGCTTATCCCGGTAGTAGTCCAGGACGCAGGGACGCACGACGTGGTAATGGTCGCCTATATGAATGCGGAAGCCCTGGAGCTGACGCGCACGACGGGGCGCGCACACTACTATTCCCGCTCCCGAAACAAGTTGTGGCTCAAGGGAGAAACATCGGGCCATTACCAGGAGGTGCGCGGCCTCTTCCTCGACTGCGATGGAGATACGCTTCTGCTCGTGGTCGATCAGAAGGTCGCTGCCTGTCATACGGGCCACTGGAGCTGCTTTTACCGATCCTGGAGAGACGGATGGATTGAGGTCGGCGAAAAGGTGTTCGACGAGGATGCGGTCTACGGTGATAAAAGATAGGATCTGTGAGTGGTTTGTCACCTGCTGCTATACGGGCTACCTGCCCCTCGCGCCGGGGACGTGGGCTTCACTGCTTGCATGCAGCATCCTTTACTTTATTCACTCCTTCAATCACCCGGCCGTCATCATTCTCCTCGCGCTGCTCGCTGTTTTTGCTATTGAGCGGATAAGGGGAGAAGAGGCAGACCCCGGCTATATCGTGATAGACGAAATGATTGGCATGCTTGTCGCCACGGTTGGACACAACATCACTATCTGGAACATCGTCAAAGCCTTTATTCTCTTCCGCGCCTTTGATATACTAAAACCCTACCCTATAAAAAAAGTGGAGCGTCTACCCGGCGCTTATGGTATCATCGCAGATGACGTCCTGGCAGGTGCATTTGCAAGCGGTGCGCTCTTCATATGGGGGAGACTGAGGCATGAGCCACGAGGAAAGGCTGAACCGACTGCTCACGCAAAGGAGACTGACCATCGCCGTTGCGGAATCTTGCACGGGAGGCCTTATTTCGAGCAGGATCACCGATGTGGCGGGCGCATCGGTTTACTTCCGGGCAGGTCTGGTGACCTATAGCAATGAGGCGAAAGAAACCCTCCTCTCCGTGCCCAGGGACCTGCTTATGGCAAAGGGGGCGGTGAGCGCGGAGGTGGCCGCAAGGATGGCCGAAGGGGTCCGTCATGCGGCGGAGGCCGACATAGGCCTTTCCGTGACCGGCATTGCCGGTCCCGGCGGAGGCACGAGCGAAAAGCCGGTGGGGACGGTCTTCATGGGGCTCGCAGCGGCTGGGGCAAGCCTCGTGAGGCAGCACAAGTTCGCCGGCGACCGCTCCGCCATAAAGCGGCAGAGCGCAGACGAGGCCCTCAAGTTCGTCCTCGATTATCTGGAAGGGCGGGCGGCTGGATGAGAACATTCCTGGCCCTCCCCACCCCGGCAGATATTGTTGCCTACCTCAAAGAGGTGGCCGGCCGCCTGGAGAGGCGAACCGAAGGGGTGCGATGGGTAAGGGACGAAGGCATCCACATCACGGTGAAATTCCTGGGCGAGATCGAGGAGGGCATGGCGGAAAAGGTGAGGGGGGTCCTAACCCCGATTGGCGCGCTTTTCGGGCCGTTTCGTGCCAGTCTGGGCGGTCTCGATGCCTTTCCTGCACGGAGGAGCGCAAGGGTCATCGTGGTGAAGCTGAAAGAGGGGATCGAGCCTGCACAAGCCATATTCGAGGAGGTCGAGGAACGGCTTGCCGCGATAGGCGTAGAAAGGGAAAGAAGGAAGTTGGTGCCGCACCTCACCCTGGGCAGGAGGAGAATACCAAAACCGTTCCCTAATGGAGACCCGATGCCGATCGAAGAGAAGGAGTTTCCTATCGAGCAGCTCGTTCTCTATAAGAGCACTCTGACGCCGGGCGGTGCCATCTACGCCCCGATCTGGAAGATAAAACTTGGAGGCGAAGACCGATGAGGGAAGAAGGGGGCAGGATGAAGGCAGAGGAAGGAAATAAGGGAAAAGCAATAGATATGGCGATGACGCAGATCGAGAAGCTATTCGGCAAGGGCGCGATCATGAAGCTGGGCGAGCGGCCTATCGAAGATATCCCGATTGTATCGACGGGCTCGATAGGGCTGAACATCGCTCTTGGCATCGGAGGTATACCCCGGGGACGGGTGATCGAGATATTCGGGCCGGAGGCCTCCGGAAAGACGACCCTTGCCCTTCAGGTGGTTGCCGAGGTGCAGAAGGCGGGCGGCTCGGCCGCATTCATCGATGCCGAGCATGCGCTGGACGTCCACTATGCGAACCGGATAGGCGTCAACACAGAAGAGCTCCTCGTCTCGCAGCCCGACACGGGCGAGCAGGCCCTGGAGATTACTGAAATCCTCGTGCGGAGCGGCGGCGTCGACATAGTCGTCATCGACTCAGTGGCGGCCCTCGTGCCTCGGGCGGAGATTGAAGGAGAGATGGGCGACCAGCATATGGGGCTGCAGGCGCGGCTCATGTCCCAGGCCCTCAGAAAACTTACCGGCACGATCAGCAAATCGATGACCATCGTCATCTTCATCAACCAGATCAGACAGAAGATCGGCATCATGTTCGGCAACCCCGAGACAACAACGGGCGGCAACGCCCTCAAGTTCTATGCGTCGGTGAGACTCGATATCAGGCGCATCTCGGCAATCAAGGACGGCCAGGATGTGGTCGGGGCGAGGACAAGGGTAAAGGTCGTCAAGAATAAGCTTGCCCCCCCCTTCAGGGAAGTGGAGTTCGACATCGTGTTCGGCGAGGGCATATCGAGGGAGGGCGACCTCATCGACCTGGGCGTTGAGGCGAACCTGGTGGATAAAGCGGGCACATGGTTTTCATACGGAGAGGTCAGGATCGGCCAGGGCAGAGAGAACGCCAAGGAATTTCTCAAGAGCCACCCGGAAGTGGCCGCCGACATAGAATCGAAACTGCTCATTCATTACGGTCTAAGAAAGGAATAAACGTGCTGTCGAAAGAAACGAGAAGATCATTCCTGGAATTTTTTGCAGCCAACGGGCATACGATTGTTGCCAGTTCTTCTCTTGTTCCGGAAAAAGACCCCAGCCTTCTCTTCGTCAATGCAGGCATGGTACAGTTCAAGAATGTGTTCCTGGGCCTTGAGAAGCGGCCCTACAGCCGGGCCACAAGCTCGCAGAAGTGCGTGCGGGCAGGGGGCAAACACAATGATCTGGGCAATGTGGGCAAGACCCTGAGACACCACACCTTCTTCGAAATGTTGGGCAACTTCTCCTTTGGGGACTACTTCAAGAAAGAGGCGATCGGGTATGCCTGGGAATATTTACGGAAAACTCTGAACCTCGACGAACGGTGTTTGTGGGTCACCATCTTCAGGGAGGACGATGAGGCGGAAGAGTTGTGGAAGGCGGTAGGAATATCGCCGTCCCGTATCGTGAGACTCGGGGAGAAGGACAACTTCTGGTCCATGGGGGATGAAGGGCCGTGCGGTCCCTGCTCCGAGATCATCTACGACTTGGGCCCTCAGGTAGGGTGCAGGCAGCCGACCTGCGCGGTAGGGTGCGACTGCGACAGGTACCTGGAGATATGGAACCTGGTGTTCATGCAATACGAGCGCTCCCGGGGCGGCGACATGAAGAGGCTTCCGAACCCCTCTATCGACACGGGTATGGGGCTAGAGCGTATCGTGTCAGTGCTCGAAGGGAAAATAGGCAACTACGAGACCGACCTTTTTATGCCCCTCCTCCGACGCCTGGAAGAGATTTCGGGCGAGGCCTACGGGGAGGGAGGGGCGGTCGATACCGCTTTCCGCGTCATCGCCGACCACGTGCGCGGCGCGACGTTCATCATCAACGACGGTGTCCTCCCGGGGAGGGAGGGGCGGGGCTACGTGCTTCGCAGGATCCTGCGGCGTGCGTTGCGCTATGGGAAAAAGATAGGCATCGAGAAGGACTTCGTCTCCGACCTCTCACGGCTCGTGGTCGATATGATGGGGGATGCCTACCCGGAAATAAAAAACAATTACCCCTTTATCCTGGCTATCCTCAAAGGCGAGGAAGGGCGTTTTCTCGAAACGCTCAATGTGGGCATGCGCCTCTATGAAGATGTCAAGAAAGAGAGCATGGCGAGGGGAGACAGGGTGATCCCCGGGGACGTAGTCTACAGGCTCTACGATACCTTCGGTTTTCCCGTTGATATTACCGATGAGATGGCCCGCGAAGACGGTCTTTTCCTCGATATGGCGGGTTTCGAGAGGGCCCTGGGCGAGCAGAAGGAGCGGTCGAGGACCGACCGCCGCATGAAAAAGGAGGGACTCGTCCAGGAGTCCGGCGCGGTAGCGGCAGGGGATTTGAAGAATGTCTTTACCGGGTACGACACGCTTTCGTCTGACGCCGCCATTCTGGCTATCCTGAAGGAAGGGCAGCCCGTCGAGGAAGTTCGGGAGGGAGACTGAGGCCCACATGTTTTTCGACAAGACACCCTTCTACGGTGAGGCCGGAGGACAGACAAGCGATGACGGCATCATGGAAGGGGATGGCGCGGTGGGGGCGATCAGTAACGTGACCAGGGTGAAGGAAAACCTCTTCTCTCATGCGGTGAGGGTGGAGAAGGGCGCGTTCAGGGCCGGTGAAGTCGTGTGCCTGACAGTGGACAGGGAGAAGAGAAGGGCAGTGGCAAGGAACCACAGCGCAACCCATCTTCTCCAGTTCGCCCTCAGGACTGTGCTCGGCGAGCATGTCAAGCAATCGGGCTCCCTTGTCGAAAGGGACAGGCTGAGGTTCGATTTCACCCATTTTCAGGGCCTCAACAAGGAAGAGCTGGCCAGGGTCGAGGATATCGTCAACGAAAAAATACTTGACATGGTTGACGTGAAGACAGAGGTGAAGGGCCGGGAAGACGCGATCCGGGAAGGGGCAACCGCCCTTTTTGAAGAGAAATACGGCGATACGGTCCGGGTCGTGTCAATGGGTGAATTCAGCCGGGAGCTGTGCGGCGGCACCCACGTGAAAAATAGCGGAGAGATCGGCAGTTTCTCCGTTATCAGCGAAGGCTCCCTCGCATCGGGCATACGAAGAATAGAGGCGGTCACGGGCAAGAGTGCTGTGGCCTACCGGAGAAAGATCGAAAACATGGCGCGGGCCGTCAGCCGGGACCTGAAGACCGATATCGAGGGCCTGCAAGACAGGGTAGAGGCGCTTCTAGCGGAGATGGCCGCGAAAGAGAAGGAAATAGGACGCTTGAAAGACGAGATGATGCGGCAGAGGATCGAGGAGGCGATAAAGGCCAGCCACCGGAAAGACGGCGCCACGATCGTCTCCCTGTTCATGCCGGGCGGGAGCGCCGACGACTTGAGGAAAGCGACCGACATGATCCGCGACAAGCTGAGAAGCTGCGTGGTGGTCGTGGGCACGAGGGACGAGACAAAAGGGCTTATCGTGGCAGCAGTCACCAAAGACCTTGTCAATGCCTTTAACGCGGGACAGATCATTAAGTCGATCGCGGCGAAATACAACGGTAAGGGCGGGGGCAACCCCCAGATGGCTCAGGGCGGGGTCCCGGCCGATCTGGCCATGGAGGCATTGAATTACGTGAACGAGATGCTGGGTGCCTGATGGCCTTATCCCGGCGTCAGGTGTGAATATGGTGGGGAGTCTCGTAAAGTGATGCAAAGCGCGGCCTTCTTCAATCTCTACAACCATAATTTCGTCCGGGTGGCTGCCGCGATACCGCGGGTGCGCGTCGCCAACACCGCGTTCAATGCGGAGCAGACGATCTCATTGATGGAAGAGGCTCACCGGCGTAAAGCCCTCCTCGTGGCCTTTCCCGAGCTGGGGCTTTCAGGGTACTCGTGCGATGACCTGTTTCACCAGCAGGCCCTTCTCGACGGCTGCCGGGACGCCCTCGGGGCGATCCTGGAGGCGTCTAGCCGCATCCCGGTCATCACGGTCGTGGGACTGCCCCTCGCGGTGAGGGACCTGCTCTTCAACTGCGCGGCAGTTCTCTACGGGGGGAAGCTCCTCGGGGTTGCCCCCAAGACCTACCTGCCCAACTATCGTGAATATTACGAGCTGCGGTATTTCGCCCCGGCGGACCATGCTATCTGCACGCGTCTCGACCTCCTTGGTCAGCGGGACGTGCCCTTCGGGAACAAGCTGCTCGTCGAGGTTGAAGAGCAGCCGGCTTTCAGGTTTTTCGTAGAGGTGTGCGAGGACCTCTGGGTGCCGATCCCCCCCTCCTCATACGCTGCCCTTGCAGGGGCAACGGTGCTCATCAACCTTTCCGGCTCGAATATCACCGTGGGAAAGGCCGCCTACCGGCGGCAGCTTGTGGCAAACCAGTCGGCCCGATGCATCAGTGCCTATGTTTACACGGCTGCGGGCTTTGGTGAATCGACGACCGACCTGGCATGGGACGGGCAGGGGCTGATATACGAGAACGGAACAAAACTTGCGGAATCAAAGCGGTTTTCATACGATTCACAGCTCGTGACCGGGGATGTCGACCTCGACCGGTTGAGCCAGGACCGGATGGGGCAGGGGAGCTTCGGCCAGTCCGTACACCTTCACGGCCGCTACCTCGCCGATTTTACCCCCATCGTCGTTAATGCGGCTATCCCGCGTGACGAAACGCTTCTGCTCGACCGGACTTACGAGCGATTCCCTTTTGTGCCGAGCGACGTTGAGGGGCAGGACCAAAGGTGCCGCGAGGTCTACGAGATCCAGGTGCAGGGTCTTGCAAAACGGCTTCAATTCACGGGGATCGACAAGGTGGTGATCGGCGTCTCGGGCGGGCTCGATTCCACCCAGGCGCTCATCGTTGCCGTCCGGGCCATGGACGTCATGCAGCTCCCCAGGACCAACGTCCTCGGGTGCCTGTTGCCGGGGTTCGCATCAAGCGCACGCACCATAAGCCAGGCGCGCAGACTTCTGGACGCCCTTGGCTGTACCCGTGAAGAGATCGATATACGCCCCTCCTGCCTGCAGATGTTTAAGGACATCGGCCACCCTTACGCAAAGGGGGAGGCCGTCTACGATATCACCTTTGAAAACGTGCAGGCCGGCGAGCGGACGAGCCACCTTTTCCGGCTCGCAAACTTGAGGCACGGACTGGTAGTGGGGACGAGCGATCTTTCCGAGCTTGCCCTGGGTTGGTGTACCTACGGCGTGGGCGACCATATGGCGCACTATCACGTGAATTCTAGCGTGCCGAAGACGCTGATCCAATATCTGATACGGTGGGTGGCCAGAAAGACCTTCTTCGGCGCAGATGCGAGCATTGCCCTGAAAGATGTGCTCGATACGGTGATAAGCCCTGAGCTTGTGCCCGGCGAAAGCGTTGAAGAGCCGGGTCAGCGCTCCGAAGACGTGCTCGGCCCCTTTGGGTTGCAGGATTTCACGCTCTACTATGTGCTTCGCTTCGGCTTCCCCCCGCCGAAAGTGGCCTTTCTTTCGTGGACTGCCTGGCATGACAGGGCGGGCGGCCTTTGGCCTGACGTCCCCGAAGGGATGCGGAGGGCTTACACGATAGGCGAGATCAAGCGGTGGCTGTCCGTGTTTATTGAGCGCTTCTTCGAGTTCAGCCAGTATAAGCGGAGCTGCATAGCCAACGGGCCGAAAGTGGGCTCCGGCGGCTCTTTGTCCCCTAGAGGCGACTGGCGCGCGCCGAGCGACGCCGAGGCGGTCGCGTGGCGGGCATTGTTGTCCCGAATCCCGGATGAGGACCCTCGGTAATCCCGGAGGCGGCTCGCCCCTTTCCTCCTAAAGCCGGCCCCTGACCGATTATCAAAGGCGGGCTTTTTGCGACGCCTGGAAGCATGGGCGCCGGGGATAAGGCAAAAAACAAGGAAGGTGTATATAATAACGATATGGTACCTCAATTTCCAGCATTCAAACCGATAGGCATAGAGGACCGGGACCTGATCGACAGCAAGCTCAGGGAGTACCGGCCCGAGACATCCGAGCTCAATTTTACCAATATGTTCATATGGAGGGCGCATTACGGTTTCGAATGGTCTCTCCACGGCGATTGGCTGCTTGTGGTCGGCTCAAATTCGGGAAACGGCGTGCAGGCCCTCCCTCCCATCGGGCCGCCGTCACGCGCGGAGGTGACCCGGATGCTCCTCACGTGGATGCGGGACGAGAGAAACATACCCGACCCGGCCATACACAGGGCAGACGCGAGGCTCGCATCCGAGCTGGGGGAAAGCGGAGGCTTTGCGGTCGAGCCGGTGAGGGACCAGTTTGACTACGTCTACGTGACGGAGGATCTGATCGCGCTTTCGGGTAAGGCCTATCGCGCAAAACGGAACCACCTGAACTACCTGCTCCGCTCGTACAACATGGTGTATGAGCCGATTACCGAGGCCCACGTCAAGGCCTGTCTCGGTATGGCCGAAAACTGGTGCGTTCTTCGGCGATGCGAGGACGACCTGAACCTGGTAGGTGAATGGGATGCGACACGGGAAGCCCTGAGCCACTTGGGCCCTTTGCAGATAAAAGGGGGGGTAATACTGATCAACGAGAAGGTTGAGGCCTTTACCTTGGGCGAACGACTCAATGAAGAGACCGCGGTGGTCCACATCGAAAAGGCAAACACGGAAATCCGTGGCCTGTATAACGCCATAAATCAACAGTTTTGCGAGAAGCAATGGCCGGATACGCGCTTCATCAACCGGGAGCAGGACTTGGGGGAGCCCGGCCTGAGAGAGGCCAAGCTTTCCTACAACCCGGACCATATGGTGGAGAAGTTCAGGATACGGCTGGCGACATAAGGGTCGAAGAGCCGCCCCTTTCAGGTCTTTGGCTTTTCCCCCAGTTTCTTTTCGACCGATTCGATTTTCCTGCTGATCCTGCCGCCCTCTCCTTTTCTGACATCGAGCTTGACTGTTGCGTAGACCCTGTTGCAGTCCGGCTCAAGCTCCCGGTAGGCATCGGCGACGACCCTGAGCGCCTCGTCGATGTCGGCTGTTTCAACAATAGTTCCCATCGGCGTAAGCCGGTAGTCGAGGTTTCGCCGATCGATCATGGCGATGACCCTCGCCACATAACTGCTTACGCTTTCTCCCTTGTCCGTCGGGAACATGGCCATCTCCAGCAAAACCGACATAAGACCCTCCTTTGTGCAGAATAATAGGTCCCAGAGGACTTATAAGACCCATTATTTTGCACTTTTCACTATTCTATTCTTCCGAAATACATGCTCGTGTTATGTATGGTAAAATTACTTTCTTCGAGCGCTCGGAGACCAAGACCGAACTTCCGTGAGAATGTCTCTATGCGCACGATATCCCCCGTCTCCGCTGCCTCGATGAACTGCTCGCCCCCCAAAGAGAGCATCACGTGAGTGACGGAACCCGCCTCTCCCTGCCGGGAAAGAAATATCAAATCGCCAGGCCCCAGGGCCTGCGGGGCGATAGGGGTTGCCGTCATCCACTGGTCGTGGGCATCGCGGGGTAAGTCGAGACCAAGGGCGCGGAAGACAAGGCAAGTGAAGCCGGAGCAGTCGACACCCATGACAGGACCACGGGACCATGGCATGGGCATACTCCTTCCGCCCCAGAGGTAGGCTGCGCCGAGAAAGAAGCGGGCCGTCTTGACCAGGTCGCGCGCCCTCTCCCGGACGGGCGGGCCGTCAGCGGTTCGGGAGATATCCCTTTTCGGCGCCCAGCCGATGTGCCGCCCGTCCATGGCAACCTCAAGAAAGCCCTTTGCCTCTCCCGCCAGAGAGAGTCTCGTGCCCAGGGAGAGGGGAAAGATGGGCCGACCGGCTGCGGACGGCGCGGAGCGGAGCATGGTAAAGGGCCGCTTTACCACGCCGTCGTGCCCCCCGGGCCCCTCCGTCTCTGTGATATCCTTTTTCCGTACCCATCCGGGGTAGCCCTGCCATCCGTGAGCAACGGACTTCTGCTGCTCCAGCGCCTCGACCTGCAGCCAGCCCGTTGTTTCCTCCCTCACGAGGAGGAGCTCGTGAAACAGCACCTGGCTCTCCTGCATCTCATCGTGGATGTTGAGCGGGCCAGCCTCTATCGGCCTCTTTCTCAAATTGGCGACGGGTACCGTAACCCTCACATAGTGTGCCACTGCCTTCCCCCCTTCTCATGCATGGGCAACGTGCGTCCCCTCTATCGACTCTCCTCTTGCTGCGCCGGCAGCGGCTGGTCGGACTCTTTCGCTGCCTCCTCATAATCCTTCACCACAATCCCCCTTTTTACCATTATATCGTAGATCAGCCGGGCCCGCCTTGCCACGTAGCGCGAGTCGCCGTTCACCGCATATCTCCTTGGGTTTGGGAGAACGGCGGCCAACCGGGCCGCCTCCTCAGGGGAGAGGAGGGACGCATGCTTGCCGTAGTAATGAAGTGAAGCGGCCTCGATCCCGAAAATGGCTTCACCCCATTCGACCACATTCAGATAGAGCTCGAGGATCCGTCTTTTTGAGAGCGTCTTTTCCATCCGCCATGTGATGAGCGCCTCGGCGAGCTTCCTCAGCGGGTTTTTGGAAGGCGAAAGATACAAATTCTTGACCAGCTGCTGGCTGATGGTGCTGCCTCCAAACTTGAGCCTGCCCTCCTCGATGTCTTTTTCCATCGCCTTCTCTATGGCTTCCAGGTCAAAACCCCGGTGCGACCAAAACTTATCGTCTTCGGCGATGATCACCGCTTTTGCTGCATAGGACGAAATATGAGAGAACCCGACCCACTTTTGTTGAATCCTGACCTTCTTACCCTTGCTTTGCCATTCCTGTTCCCTGTATTCCATGAACGCGGTCTTACGGGGGTTGAACCTCTTCAGCCTGGATACGTCAGGATAGACCGAATAATAGGCAACAGCGGCGAGCGCCGACAATACCATGAGAATGAAAAGGGAGGTGAAGAGCTTCAATAACCCGCCTTAGGGGGTTTCGTTTCTGTGTGGAAGCATGTTTCGACCTAATCGGTACGGGAATTCTTGTTAATCGCATGCGGCTCGTGTGAGAAAGAGGGCGTCGCCTACTCTTCCATCTCCGCGAGGGCGATCTCAGCCGCGAACTGCACGCCTCCATCCTCATCGTCGAGGGCCGTGATGAGGTGGCGGGCGGCCCTCTCATCCCCTATTTTGCCGAGGGTCCACGCAGCCCAGCGCCGAATGCTGCGGTTTTTATCGGTGAGCGATTCGATCAGGGCGGGCACCGCCTGTTTGCCTATGCGTGAGAGTGCGAGGGCCGTACCTTCGCGGACGTATCTCGCCTCGTCTGCGAGCGCTATGATGAGGGCGCTTATCGCCTTCTTGTCCCCTATCTGCCCAAGGGCGTTTGCGGCGCCCCACCGGACACCCCAATCCCTGTCCTGAAGGGCGACGATGAGCGCGTCGACGGCCTTCTTGTCCTGCATCTCTCCGAGGGCGTTGACCGCCTCTTCCCTCACATATTTGTTTTGATCGCCCAATGCCTCTATCAGGGGGCCTACCGCCCCTTGATTTTTTATGTCGCCGAGGGCCGCGACCGCCCCTTCCCGCACATACGTGTTCTCATCCTTTAATGCGCGGCACAGCGCATCGAGGACGGAGCTATCCTTCGTCCGGCCCATAATATGGGTGACCCGCCATCTGACATCCCAGTCCTCTGCGCCGAGAAGTGTGACAAGGGCGGGGAGGGCAATCCGGCCGAGGCTTCCAAGGGCTTCCTCTGCCGCCCGCCTCATCGATTCATCATGATCCTGCAAAGCAAGGATAAGGGGCTGGACCACGCGGGGATCTTTGATTTTGCCCAAGGCCGCAACCGCCCCTTCCCGCACGTATCTATCCCCGTCCGTCACCGCCCGGATGAGGGGCTCCACTGCCGTTTTGTGGCCAATCTCGCCCAGGGCCCATGCCGCAGCCTCCCTGACATATTCCTCTTCGTCCTTGAGCGCCTCAAGAAGCCGCTTCACGGCCCCTATCCGTTTTAGCCGCCCCAAGCCCTCTGCTGCCTTGAAGCGTGCCTCCCAGTCCGGATTTCCGAGGTCCTGAAGCAAACGGTCCATCTCGTGTTGAGTCCGCACCATCACGTTCCCCTAGCATATCTTTCTATCATAGAATGGCGTCAATGAAAATAGAATTTATTGAGCGGCAACTATGGCGCCGGCGAGACGCACATCACCCCGCAGGCTATTCGTCGCTATCCCATTCTTGCGTTGCAGCGGCCGCGCCCGCGGCGAGGACGGAGAGCTTTAGCGCCCCTATCATCCTGTACACTTCGTGGGGTTTCCGCCTGCCTCCGTTTACGGTGAGAAGGTCGTCAACGGTGATGCCAAAGAGGCGCCCATTCTCCTCAAGGTAGGGTCTTATCAGGTCCCATTCGGCGTCGCCGAAGGGCAGGAATTGGCCCCCGTTCAACTGTTCGTCCACGAGGGCGCCCTCCGGATCGCGAACGAATATAGCGCCGCCGGAGGCGAGGGAGAAGAGGTTGGAGCCGGGGTATGGCGTCTCCTGGGGGACGACGCGCCCTTCATCGTCGAAGGAGAGGCCGTTCACGATCACGAAGCCGCCGCCATTATAGGGGTCGCCGGCCATGAATGATTCGGCGAGGAAATCGAGGGCCGTGCCGTTGACGACGACCCTCGGCCGTCCCGCGGCGTTGATGAGGGGCCGTCCCGCGGCGTTCCCGAGGACGTAGACTTCCCCGCCCTTCGCGCCATACATGAAGGTCTGGCCCACATCGCCGTAGACGACGAGCTTACCCGATTTGAGGATTTGGCCGATCTGGTCCTGACCGTTCCCGTGCACGTAGAGTTCGAGACCATCCATGCCGGAGCCGAGATAATCGCCTGTCGAGCCGTAGGCGTCGATGCGGGCGCCGTGGGTTTCGGGACCGAGACCCGAGCCGAGAAAGCGCTGTCCCCGGTGGCCGAAGCAGATGAATCGTCGCCACCCGAGGGCGTAGGCATCGCAGACAAGCCTGGCATGGCCCTCATCACCCTCTGGCGGGAAACCGCCGGCGTCGGTGACGAGGATCTCTTCGCCCGCTTTTGGCGGTCGCAAACTCTTTCGGGAGGGGAAATCGATTCTCACCCAGGCGCCTTTTGGCGTCCCGGTGATAAGCGGCACGTCAAGGAAAATGCGGTCGAGGGCATCCGTCAGCATCTGGAGGAGGGAGCGTCTCCTTTTAGCCCCCGTGGGATAGCGGCGGTCGAGAAGGCGTGTGAGAAGCTCGATAACGACGGGCTTCGATTCTTCCTCGGTCGCGAGCCCTGTGAGGAAGGCAAGGCGGCTCCGTATCTCCGCAAAATCCCAAGCCGGAAGACCTTGAGTGAAATAGCGGAAGAGGGCATCCGCGTCCGAGGCGGCCATCGCTTTCTTCAGATCGGCTGCTCCGGTTGTGGCAAGGGGGGCCGGGGCGGAGGCGGCGCTGAAGTCGTAAGCCTGCTTGTGGGCGGGTATCTTTATCTCCCTGCCGAACTTGTCGGTGCAGGTCAGGGTGTGCCCCTCTCCCGCTTCGGAGACGGTGAAGATGAAAGCGCCGCCGTCGGTGTAGCTGCCGCCCCTCGCGTTCCAATATTGGTCGGCGATGGTACCAAACCGCGGGTCCTCTGAGGCAAGGCTCTGGAGGGTCGCGTCAATGGCTTGCTTCTCTGAACAGATGAGGCCGAGTTGCAACGCGCCTTCCTGAAGGGCAAAGACCTGGGGGCGCAGCATGGCCGTGTCGGTAATGCCGATCAGTTGGAACCGGCGCTCCCTGGGGATGGAGCGGGCAATAATGAAGAACCAGGGGCCGTCCGGCGAGCCGTGAATCTGGGTGGCCTGAATCTGCCGGTAGATGCGCTGCTTCTCTTCGGGCAGGTGGTCAAAATCCATTTCGGTTGTCGGCGCCAGGGCCTCGATGATGTACTCGAGGGGATAGCCGTAGACCCTGTTGAGGAGGTCGAAGACCTGCACCGATACCTCCGTGTCCGTGAGGAAGAGGGGGTAGACGTTCCGCTGGCGGAGGTACTCGGTCACCGAGTAATAGTTGGCAAAATCACCGTTATGGACAAGGGCTTCGTCGAGACCCACGAAAGGGTGAGCCCCGCCCGGATGCCAGACGCGGCCCTTGGTGGGATAGCGCTGATGGGCTATCCAGACGTGAGCCTTGAAGCCCTCCAGCTTGTAGTATTGGGCGACCTGCTCCGCATAGCCGACGATCTTGAGGATCATCATGTTTCGTCCGTGAGAGAGGACAAAGGCCTTCTTGTCGCCGAGAGAGCTGTAATAGGCCTGATTGAGGAGGAACGTATTCTGGTAGACAAATTCTTCCTCTACCCTGTCAAGGGGCAGATGTTGAAGGCCGCGCTCCTGCTGAAAGCGGACGAGCGTGTCGGGCCTGACGCGCACGAAGTAGCGCTTCACCGTGGGGGGTTTGACCTCCAGACCCGGGATGTCGCGGTAGTCGTCGACGGTGTCGAGGAGCGCCTCGTGGTCGACGCGGAAATGGGGCCGGATGAACCGCTGCTCAAGCTCGGGCAGGACGGAATCATCGAGAAGGGCGATCTGAAGGAGAAATGCCTCATCGAGTGTCTTCTGGTCGACGCCGAGCTGGCCCGCGCCGAGACCCACTGCCGCGATACCGCCGCCCTTGCCGTTGCCGCGGTTGTGCATCTGCACCGAAGGCTCGATGATATGGCGGCCGCTTAAGGGGATGCTGCAGGCGAAACCTGTGACGCCGCACCCCCCCTCCTCTGCCTCACGGAAGGGTCCCTCGGGGACTTTATCCTTGAGGTATGTGCGGGAATTGGCGATTAATGCGGCGTACGATTCCTCTTTCATGTGATCCTCTTAGTCGAGTTCTCCGTCGATCTCTTCCTGTTTCATATAGTCCAAATGGACGAGCAAGTCGGTACGGCCCGCCAGCTCGGTGACGCTCCGCATGCCGAGCCGCTGAAGGATGGCGACGAGGGCCTTATGCCAGGCAAGATACAGGTTGACGATGCGCTGGGTGCCCCATTCCAGATCCATGAGGGCCGTCAGCTCGTCGTCGGTCGTGGCGATGCCGCGCGCACAGCCGCGACCCGATTCACAATGGTGGCAGCGGAGGCATTCCAGGGCAACGAGATCTGCGGTCCCGAGGCAGACGGCATCCGCTCCGAGGGCGATAATCTTTGCCATGTCATGGGGGGTCCTGATACCGCCGCTTGCGACGAAGGTCACCCGGTCCCGGAGTCCTTCCTCCTTCAGAAACTTATGCACTTTGGGGACGGCATATTCGATGGGCATCGCAATATTCTTCTTCGCGATATCCGGGGCCGCACCGGTCCCGCCATAACTTCCGTCAAGCTGGATGATATGGGCGCCCGCGAAGAAGCTCCCCACCGCAACCATGTCCACGTCGGTGGGTGTGGAGACTTTCACGCTTACGAGGGCCCGGGGGTTCACCTCTTTGATCCAGTCTATGTGCTTCTTGTGATCCTCCACGGAATAGACACTGTGGAAGGGGAAGGGAGAGAACAGGGCGCTCCCCGGCATAGCTTCTCTCATGGCGGCCACCCTGGGAGTCACCTTGTCGCCCAGGAGGTGTCCGCCAAGTCCCGGCTTTGCTCCCTGAGCATACTTGAATTCCACGATTTTGACCCGTTTGATCGTCTCCTCCCGGACGCCGAAGAGCCCGGTCGCCACCTGGGTGATCACATGATCGTCATAGGGCTTGAGCTCGTCGGGATAACCCCCTTCTCCGGTACAGCAGAAGGTGCCGAGGAGCGATGCAGCCCTGACCCGGGAGAGCATGGAGACGATGCTGATGGAGCCGAAGGACATGCCCCCCAGATAGAGAGGCAGGGGAATCCGCAGCTGGGGACGCCCGTCGCCCGAGTGGTTCAGGTTTACGGCGCAGGAGATATCCTCCGTGGCGATAGCGCTTTTCATTGAGGGGGAGGCCGGGGCACCCGCGAAGCGGGTCGTGGCTTTGCCGCTGGAGGGGGCGACGCTAGCCCCAGCAATAGCGCCGTTTTGGCGGGGATAAACAAAACGGATCTTGTCGAACCCTCCAAGGGATGCGCCTGTCTTGTAGTTCAGGTCCTGATAGGGGATCTCTCCCGTCTCCGCCATATACCACGTACCGGCAAGGAGGTCGGGCGTCCACCGTTTGTCCCCGAGCATCTCGTAAGAGGGGTTGAGGGGCATGCTTATGGCCGCTTTAGGACATTGACGAATACAGTAGAAGGATTCCTTCTCGCACCCCGGTCCCAGACAAAGATGATCGCCTATTGCCTTGGGCTTTTTCGCGCCTTTCCGATACACCCCATAAGGACAGATGGAAACGCATAGGCCGCAGTTATCGCACGCCTCACCGATGATCAGACGATATTTCGAGTGGGGGTTACGGAAGCGGCTGGGCGTCCGTTTTGCCTCGGGAAAGATGAATGTGGTCTGATCTGCCATGGGTTTAACTCCGCTTTCCTAGTGTTGCGAATTCCTTTTCAAGGTCCTCGTAGAACATGGCCCTGCCCATCTCGCCCCTCAAACGGCGCACTTCCCTGATTCCCATGGCGCCGAGGATCTCGATGAGCTGGTTGTGCCAGCCTGCGATGAGGTTGCGGATGCGCGCCGCACCCCATCCCGGGTTGACCGTGTCGATCTCCACCGGGCAAGGGATGCCCTGGCTGCACCGCTTGCAGACGCGGCACTCCATGGCAACGAGGAGGGGTATGTCGCAGGAGACCAAATCTGCGCCGCAGATGACCAGCTTTGCCATGTGCTCGGCCATGGCCACGCCTCCTCCTCCGATCAGGGTCACGAGGTCGCGGATGCCTTCGTCGACCAGGTGCAGGTGGACCTGCTTCATCCGGTCTTTTATAAACATGGGTGGTTCCTGCCGGTCCAGACCGTGGGTGTCGGCAACGAGATGGATCACCTCGGCACCGTCACGGGTAAGACCGGCCGCCCTGGCCGCAGAATTGCCGTCCAGGTGCAGGCGTATGGCGACGACGAGGCCGGGGTTATGCTCTTTTAGGGCCCCCTGGCGGGAAAGGACATCGGGTGAGTCGTCGATCTCGACAAGACGCAGCGCACCGAGGAGCGTGTCAAGGCGGTCAATTTCTTTATCGACGTAAAGGAGCGTCTCCGGAAGGTAAGGCTCGTAATCGGTATCCCATGCAGAGGCGCGCACGACGGCGAGGGTCTTCAACTGGCGCGCGGCGCTCAGGATAACCAGGGTGATCAGCCGGCCCGGCGGCGAAAAAGGAAGGACATCGAAGATCACCGGCAGGGGCAGCTCTACGAGGGGCGGAATGGAGGAAATGAGGTGGCCGTTGCCGGCGTCGAACTCCAGGGCCTTTACCTTTCGCCCGAGATCGACGGTTGTGCTGATATATTCGCGGCCGTGTATGCCATCCCTGGTAGGGCGGACGATCTCCGACATATCGGTCCACATCGCATCGAAGCCGGGTCCCGAGAAGGGGCCGCCGTATCCGCCGCCGGACACTGGTATGCGCCCGGTCTCTGCCTGGAGCCAGAGGCATGAGATGATCTCAGGGGTCCAGTATTCGTCTCCGAGGGCCTTGTATGAAGGGTTAATGCCTTTCTCGATCAAGCGGTTGGGGCAATTCTGGACGCAGCGGAAACAGTCCTTGCAAATACTGTCGAGAGAGTCGAGCATCTGCCGGGGATCGAGCCCGCGTTTTTCATAGACCTTATAGACACATTCCTTTTTGACGCACCGCACGCACCTCAGGCAGCCCTCCTCCCAGGCAATAACGCCCGAGCGGATCACGGGCTGGAACCTGTTTGGGACTGGCTTGGTGTTTATATGATATTTTGCCGGCATCGCTATTCCTCACACGCTTTAAGGTCTTGGAAGTAATCCCGCTTTCTCAACCAGCTCCGGGACGGCTTCTTCCCACTCGATTGCCATGATATGGACGCCCCGCACGCCCTTTATCTGCGTAAGGGCCTGGATGGTTTCGACCGCAATCCTGATCCCTTCCTGGCGCTGCTCCTTGGCCGGTACGGCCTTCATACGATCGATGACATCGAGAGGGATGTCCATGCCTGCCACGTTCTTGGCCATATATTCCGCCATGCGGGCCGATTTCAACGGCGTTACCCCGCCGAGAATGGCAACCTTCCCGTCAAGCCCCTTATCGCATGCCTGCCGCATGAACTCTTTGAAACGGTCCAGGTTGTAGACACACTGGGTCTGGATAAACTCGGCCCCTGCCCGCACCTTTTTTGCAAGCCTTGTGACCCGGTATTGTTGCGGGTCGCCAAAGGGGTTCTCCACGGCGCCGATGAAGAGCTCGGGTATGCTGCTCAGTTGATCGCCTCCAAGGATCACGCCCTTGTCGCGCATCTGGCGCACGACCTGGAGGAGCTGCATGGAGTCGAGATCGAAGACGCCCTTTGCCTGCGGCTGGTTGCCAAGGCTCTGGTGGTCACCGCTCAGGCAGAGGATGTTTCTGATCCCCAGGGCGGAGGCGCCGAGGACATCCGACTGCAAGGCGATGCGGTTTCGGTCCCTCGTCACCATCTGCAGCACGGGATCGAGGCCCTCTGCCTTCAGGATCACGCATGAAGCAAGGCTGGAGAGACGAACGACGCCCGTCTGGTTATCGGTGACGTTGACGCTGTCCACATAGTTCTTAAGGAGGCCACCCTTTTTCCGGATCACCTCCGGGTCTGCGCCTTTCGGGGGGCCACACTCTGCGGTAACCGCAAAATGGCCCATGGTCAGTACCTTTTTCAGCCTGCTCTCGGTCATCACGCTCTCTGATCCTCCCTCACGATTTTCCTGGGCCCCTTCCCCTGCGTTTTCGCCCAATTGGCGGGCGGATATACCTCGTCCATCGATTCGGTCCGGCCCGTCTCCTCAAGGCGTGTGATAATCTGATGCCAGGCGCACAACGCCTCCGGGTCGACTTCACAATGGCCCTCTTTCGAGCCGCCGCAAGGTCCGTTGAAGAGCCCCTTGGCACACCGGGTAATGGGACAAATATCGGCAAAGTGGTCGAGCTTGCAGTCGCCGCACCCCCGGCAGTCCTCAATCCAGACCCCTGCCTCCTTTGTCTCGGCGATGCAGGTGGTGTTGAGGGCGGGGATAATGTGAATCTTGGGCAGCACTTCTGCCATGGCCTGGACTCCAGCCCCGCATCCGAGGGAGAGGATCACGTCGTATTGATCGGCCAAGGCGGTGACCTGGTCGATAAACTCGTAGACGCACTGCCTGTCCACGGTCATCTCTTTGATTTCGGTCTTTCGCCCCTCCCTGGCCGCATCGATGCGGAGCTGAGACGCGAGGAGGGCCACTTCTTTCTCGCCTCCCGCCGCGCATTCGGCCACGCAGGTGCCGCACCCCACCATCAGGATCTTTTCATAGGGTTTGATGCTCTCCTTTATCTCAGGGAAGGGTTTTCTTTCAGCGGTTATCATGCGTCACTCCTTTGCAATTATGGGGACACCCGCAAGCAACAATAGCGGGCACCAGTCGTCCACAGACTGGTCGCAACCGGTCGCCCACGCTACCCGGCGCCGTTGTCGGTCTTGCCTGCCCGGACAGGGCCTGCTGCCGGAGGCAGCCCAAGGAGCTGCCGGACGAGACCGTCTATCGAGAGCGGGAGCGTGGCGGGGGCACGAACAATTTCCAGGCATCCGGCCGGCATTTCTATCTCCTGGATCAGGGTTTTCGCGTATTCGAGCCGCTTGCCCGCCCGCACGTTGCCCTGCCTGTATTTGCAGGCGCCTTCGGGACAGGTAATGACGTAGACCTTTTCTGCGCCTGTCTCGATCGCCTTCAGCAGGTGGAGCGCGTCTATCCTGCCGCTGCAGGGCAGAGGGAAAAAGCGGATCTTCCGGCCCAGCTCCTTTTCGAGGAGCCGCCTGTTTGTGTCTTGATCGGGATCGAGTTGTTGACAGAAAAAAATTGCGGTGTTGGTGCTGCCCTGGTTGGCCTCCATAATATTCCCACCCACGAAAAAGGACGTCCGGAGTGGACGCCCTGGTCTTTTTGACACCCCTCTGTGCCGCCGTTAATCTACCATCAGATTCGGGCTATTGTCAATAGCTTTACAGGTTATCCATGACCTTTTTCGCCGTCATGGCCGATTTCATGATCTCCGTGAAGTTGTCACTCAGTCTTCGGGCCTGTTTTTCAAACTGCGCTCGCTGCGCCGCCCCTTCTTCTTCCATTGGGCCTGCGTCGAAGGATACCCCGTCCTCCTCCGACCACGCCTTTACCATATCGGCCGTCACTTCCGGATGGAACTGGAGACCGTAGGCGCAACTGCCCATCTTGAATGCCTGGTTGCGGCACGGCCTTCCCGTGGCAAGGAGTATGCCGCCATCGGGTACGGCGAAGGTATCGCCGTGCCACTGGAGGACGGAGAGCGTCTGCCCGAGACCGCGGAAAAGGTCATCGTCCTGCCCCTCCCCCGTCAACTGCACGTCATACCATCCTATCTCTTTCTCGGGCGACTTCGTGACCGCGGCCCCGCATGCCTTTGCCAAAAGCTGAGAACCAAGGCAGATGCCCAGGAAGGGAACCTCCTCCCTGAGCACCCCCCTTATGAACAGGTCTTCCTTCTTCAAAAACGGATACTCTTTTTCTTGATACACATTCATGGGGCCGCCGAGCATCACGATACCTGCCGCGGAGTCCAGGTCCCGGGGAAGCTCATCGCCTCGCCAGAGGCAGAGACCCACCTCTTCCCAGCCGAGGCGTTGGAAAAACCCCCCCATCAGCCCAGGCCCTTCGTTCTCCGCATGGCTGATGATGTAAACCTTGCCGCTCACGACCCCCTATCTCCTCCTAGAGATCGAAGTAGAGATAGAATTCGTAAGGATGCGGCCGGAGGCGGATGGGATCGATCTCGTTTTCTCTCTTATAGTCGATCCACATATCGATCAGGTCCTTGGTAAAGACATTGCCGCGGAGGAGGAATTCGTTGTCCTTCTCCAGGGCATCGATGGCCTCGGCAAGGGAGCCCGGAACGGTCGGTATCTTGGCGAAGTCTTCCGGCGACATGTGGTAGGTATTCACATCCGTCGGGTTGCCCGGGTCGATCTTCTTGATGATGCCGTCGATGCAGGCCATCAGGATCGCGGGGAAGGACAGGTAGGGGTTGCACATGCAGTCGGGCGGCCTGAATTCGAGCCTCTTGGCCTTGGGATTGTCTGAGTACATGGGTATCCTGACCGCTGCGGAGCGGTTTCGGGCCGAGTAGACGAGGTTGACAGGCGCTTCGTAGCCGGGTACCAGCCTCTTGTAGGAGTTGGTCGTGGGCGCACAGAAGGCCAGCAGCGCGGGCGCGTGTTTCAACAGGCCGCCGATGGCGTACTTGGCCGCCTGGCTGATGCCGGCGTAGCCTTTGGGATCGTAGAAGATGTTTGTCCCTTTGCTCCAGAGGGATATATGGGTGTGCATGCCGGAGCCGTTGTCGCCGAAGAGGGGCTTCGGCATGAACGTCGCGACCATGTTATGTTTCTTGACCACGTTCTTGACGATGTATTTGTACATCATGCACTGGTCCGCCATCTGGACGAGGGGCGCATACCTCATGTCCATCTCGCACTGGCCCGCAGTGGCGACTTCGTGGTGCTGCACTTCCATCTTGAGCCCTGCCTTCATCATGACGAGAAGGATCTCGCTGCGCAGGTCCTGGAGGGAATCGGTGGGCGGGACGGGGAAGTAGCCTTCCTTGTAGCGCGGCTTGTAGCCCAGGTTCGGTTTCTCGTCGCGGCCGGAGTTCCAGGCGCCCTCGACGGAGTCGATAAAATAGTAGCCGCTGTTGATGGTCTGATCGAAGCGGATGTCGTCGAAGATGAAAAACTCCTGCTCCGGGCCGTAGTAGCTCTCGTCGGCAATGCCGGTCGTCTTCAGAAAGGCCTCTGCTTTCTTGCTGATGTACCGGGGATCGCGGGTATAGGGCTTCTTTGTTACAGGGTCATAAATGTCGCAAATGACGCTCAAGGTAGGTATGGCGCAGGCGGGATCGACCACTGCGCTTCCGGGGTCGGGCAGAAGGATCATGTCGGACTCGTTGATCTTCTGAAAACCTCTGATGGAAGAACCGTCGAAGCCTATGCCGTCCTCCCATATACTCGTTGCGAGGTCTTTAATCTCGACCAGCTCAGCCGCGGGGACTGAAAAGTGCTGCCAAAGGCCGGGAAGATCGCAGAATTTCAGATCCACGACCTGGATTTTGTTGTCTTTGATAAGCTTCGCCACATTCTGGACGTCTTTGTCCGTGACCGCTCCAGTCCAGCGGAACGATTTGCCGCTCCCTTTTGCGCCGGTTTTCTTCTCCATCATTTCCTCCTTGTTTTTATATGCTGCCTTTTCGGTATGTCTTCAGACAATCAAGGTAACGGCGCAGCAGGCCGAGCCCCTCTCTCATCTCGTCGGATGCGGGGTTCGATTCCCACTCCGCTGCCATCTCCGCGACGATGTTCGTCATCTGACCCGCGATCACGCCCACAAGCTCGCTATCGAGCGTCTCTTTTGGGAGAATTTTCTCGTTGAGGACGCTGTCGCCGGCGATCCTGGCCAGTCTGAGCCTGTTTTTGCTGCGTGCGCCTGTCATTCGCAAACCTCATGTGCAGAAGGGTTTCAGCCCTTTCGGCTGGAAGCCTTGGGACGCCGGGCATCCTTGATACAAAGATACACAACGCCGTGCGCCATACACGTCACGCGGTATACAAGTAAAAAACGTCATCGTCTGGTAACCGCCCCTTGCGACACCCCGCGGCGTTAACCGATGGCCGCCCCGCCCCGCTCCTCCGTCCTTATGCGGATGCATTCCTCCATGGGGAGCACAAATATCTTGCCATCGCCGATCTCGCCCGTCTTCCCGCCTTTGATAATGGCCTTGATTGTCGCTTCGACGTAGGGGTCATTTACGGCAATCATGAGCTGAATTTTTCTTAACAGGTTGCCCATTTCCTTGACGCCGCGATAGACCTCGGTGACGCCCATCTGGCGCCCATGCCCGAGCACCTCGCTCACGGTTATAAGGTTCACGTCTACTTTGTAAAGCTCCTGTTTCACCGCCTCCAGCCTGTCCGGTTTTATCACGGCAAAGATTATTTTCATCGTTGGTCTCCTATGCGATTACTGGGGCTAGCGTCGCCCCCTCCGTGAGCAAGCTCATGGAGCCTCCCCCTCATAAAAAGGAAGAGGCAGAAATGACTGCCTATATTTATCTCCGGCCCTTTCATAAAGGTTTTGACCATACCTATTCTAAAAGGGTATACGCATTTTCGTTATGCTGCGTCAAGTCGAGGCCAATGATTTCTTCCTTTTCAGTGACCCTCATGCCGACGACCCAGTCGACGAGCTTATAGAGGATCAGACTCCCGACGAAGCTATAGACAAGGGTAACCGCGACGGCAAGGGCCTGGATCAGGAATTGCCTGGGGTTGCCGAAGAAAAGACCGTTGGCCGCGTCGGGGTTGATGAGCTTGGAGGCAAAGAGGCCGGTAGCCAGGGCGCCCCAGATACCGCCCACGCAATGGACGCCAAAGGCATCGAGGGAGTCATCGTAACCCATCCGCGGTTTGATGAGTGCAACGAAGATAAAACAGAAAATGCTCACGAATATGCCGATCACTATCGCAGACATGGCGCTGACGAAGCCGGCCGCAGGCGTAATAGCGACGAGGCCCGCAACCACACCCGTGGCAGTTCCGAAAATGGTCGGTTTCCCGTTGTGGATCCATTCGATGACGGCCCATGTGAGGCCCGCGGTGGCGGCTGCGGTGTTGGTGACGACAAAGGCGTTGACCGCAAGACCGTTTGCGGCGAGAGCGCTTCCTGCGTTGAAGCCGAACCAGCCGAACCAGAGCAGGGCGGTGCCGATCACCGTGTGAGGTAAGTTGTGGGGGGGTATTGCTCTGCCGTTGTAGCCCTTTCTCTTGCCGATGAAGAGCGCGGTTGCCAGGGCGGCAATACCCGCGTTGATGTGCACGACGGTACCCCCGGCAAAATCAAGGGCACCCATGTCTTTCAGCCATCCACCCACGCCCCATACCCAGTGGGCGACGGGATCGTAAATAAAGGTGGCCCAGAGGATTGTGAAGAGGAGGAAGCCCGAAAACTTCATCCGCTCCGCAAAGGCCCCGATGATCAGGGCGGGTGTGATGATGGCGAACATGGCCTGGAAGATCATGAACGCCTGATGGGGGATTGTCGGTGCGTAAGCTTTGTACGGCTCCAGGCCTACGCCCGTAAGTCCGATCCAGTCAAAACCGCCCCAAAACCCGTTACCCGGCGCAAAAGCAAGGCTGTACCCGTAGAGCACCCATTGAATGCTCAGTACGCAGAGTATGGTGAAGCACTGCATCAGCACGCCGAGCACGTTCTTGCGCCTCACCATCCCGCCATAAAAAAAGGCGAGACCCGGCGTCATGAGCATGACCAACGCTGCGGACATGAGAACCCATGCCGTATCACCTGTGTTCATAAAAACCTCCTCCCTATAAAATAAGAAGGCACCCTTGCCCATTCCTGGAGCAAGGACGCCTTCGTCCGGCCTCAAAACGTAAAAAAATGGCGCTCTCCCATGAGAACACCATCGTCTGGAACACATCAACGTGTTGCCTGCGCTATTGGGCTAGCCGTACAAGTAAATTGCAGTGGGTTTTGGTAACCCCGATTTTTTGACGAGGGCAGTATCAGAGGATCTCAGAGGACTCTGGAAATACCGCATCGGTGATTATCGAATAATCTGCTCGATAGAAGACAAAAGCGCCTCATCAACAACATAGAGTATTCGATAATTGCCAACTCTTATTCTGAGACCTTCGCGACCATGAAGCTTTTTGGTATTGCGGGGGAAAGAATTGTCTTTCAATGAAAGAAGGACTGTGATGATTTTGTCGTGTATCTTTGCCGGTAAGTCTTCCAACTCCTTTTCTGCTGATCTCTTCAGATAGACGGTATACGGCATTGTCAGCCTTTCTTTCGTCTGTCTGAAAGATACTCCTCTAAGGGACGTGACGGCTCTTTGCGACGCTGATCAATAATTGCAGCGTCCATCAGGTCTTCACGAAATTCTTTGTCGTTAAGCATTTTGTCGACCACCGCCTCTCTCGCTTTCTTCGGCAATGCGCGAAAGGCTGTCATGAATACTTCGGACGTTGCGTCTATGGTTGTCATGATGGATACCCCCTCAGTAAATCCTACAAGCGCCCGGCTTTCCTGAGCTTCTCATCCTCCGGGAAGGCATCGTGCTTGGCATATTTACTACACCATATGTATCATTGATCGAGTCAAAAAACAAGCATGAATGCGGGTAGAGTAGAGTACATGGGCAGTCGGTGTTTCACATGAAACATCAATCGACGGGAGTAAGGGTCCGCCAGGAATCCTACAAACCGTATTGGTCCAGGTAGCTCTCTATATACTGCCTGACGGCCGGCTTTGTCCGGTACACGCCGAAATGGCCCTCGCAGAGGATGTCGGCCTCCAGGCGGAGCAGCGTTTCCATGGAGCGCCGCCAGGCCGAGAGGTCGGCGCCGAACTCCGGGAGGAAAGGGCCGTGTATGTCCTGGCCGAAAAGCACCCTCTCCCCGCCCCGGTCCAGGTACACTGAGAGAGAGCCGGGTGTGTGCCCCGGCGTGTGGAGGCATACGAGCGTCGTGCCGTCGCGGAAGCTCAACGACTCTTCATCTTGCGAGATCTTCACGTCGACGGGCAGCGGGGGCAGACGCAGGTTATACCAGGAAGCGCCGGTTTTTATGTGGTCGCCATGCTCCACTGCGTCGGCGTCAAGGGCGTGCATCACGATCTTGACGCCGAACCGCTCCTTGAAGTAGGCCGCGCCGCCCACGTGGTCGATGTGACAATGGGTGAGGATGAGAGTGGAGAGGCGGCCGGGATCGAGACCGAGAAGCTCTATGTTCTTCGCGATCTGGCCCGTATTGACGCCGGCCCCGGCGTCAATGAGCACGAGCTCCCCCGCGTCCACAAGGTAGATCGAACAGTCCCTGCCGTCGGTCAGATCGGAGCTTCCGACGAGATATACGCCGTCTGTGACGGTTTCCGGGGAGGGGGGAGCAGGCATCACAAATGCTATCACGTTCGACTCTTGTTGACAAGGGGCGGCCGGGCGCTTTTTGCGCATAGCTTTGTCGCCGGGGCGTGTCCGGGTCCTCACATACGCACAAAGTATGCTGCGGCCCGGACGGCACCCCGGCTTCGCGCTCTGCATCAAAAATCGCCTCGGCCGCACAAACAGCCCACCTCATAACCTTTGTTTTCTTCACTGTCGGTGGGCCAACGGCATGTCGAGAAATGTCATCACCCGGAAGTGGGTACGCGGGTAGCCCGATTGGCCACCCGAGCCGCCACAATGTACATTCCTTCGTTTTTGGTGGTGACGGCAATGAAAAAGCTTGCTCCATCTCTTTATCGCTGCACTATCGTATACGAGCGCCAGCAATGCTCCTCTTGCCCTCTCTACTCTACCCTCGTTCCCGTTTCAACTCTTCTCGTAGCTATCCGATGGGTCGTCATTCCGGCGGACGCCGCAATCCATGCCTTTTCCGGATGCCCCCGGCTTGGGATGTACGGGGATGACACAACTGTATTGCAGCAACGGAAGAAAGCCATTATTTTTGATAAAGGGCCGGGATGGATCGGAATAAGGTTAGATGCGGGAACGTCAATGCTCCGGCCCGCGGTCTCACAAAGGGTTTCTACTCCCTAAGGCACATTCCGCCTTGGAGCGCGTGTCCAGGGAGTGATTATCGTTGCCACCGGCATTCACCTATTAGAGGAGGTAATAGTTATGAAGAGCGTTACGCTTGATGAGAGGGAGATACAACTCGTGAGGGCCATAGTTATGGACAAGGACAGGGAAGAGGCGCTCAAGTTCGTCACCGACGTGATCTGGGAAAGGGTCATTAATGATACAGAAGCGAAGGCTTGTGGGCCCAAACCGGTGTGAAGGTGCCTCCGGGATCAGTCGGGCGTAGGGGCGCGGCCGGGATCTTGTCGCGCCTGGCGCGGTCACCGGGGCGTGTCCGGGTCCTCACATACGAGCAGTATGCTGCTATGATAAAAGTCAAGACCTTTTAGCGCGGTGTTGCTGCAATATAATTATGTCACCCCTTAGCTGCAATATGAAAATGTCACCCCCGCCGATAACAAGGGGCACCGAGGGGAGGTGCTCCGGTGAGAAAAGGAGTGACGTTCATGACGGAAGAGGTAAGGCGGTACGGCGTGGTAGCGGCGGCATTGGACGGCAGGATGATGAACGGAGAGGCTGCGGCGGCGTTAGGCGTCTCCCTCCGCCAGCTAAAGAGGATCAAGGCTAAAGTGAAGAAGGAAGGACCTTCCGGAATTAAGCACGGCAACAGCGGGCGCCCTTCCTGCAGAGCTTTCCCTGCCGGGATGAAAGAGCGGGCGATGAAGCTCGCCAATGAGAAGTATTTCGACTTCAACTTCTCCCACCTCTCGGAGATGCTGGAAGAGCAGGAAGGGATAAAGATCAACCGCGAGACCTTGCGGCAATGGCTTCGTCCTGAAGGGTTCGGAGGAAAGGTCCGGAAGCAGCGCAGACATAGGAAGAGAAGAAAACGATCGGAGAAGGAAGGCCATATGCTCTTTTTGGACGGCTCTCCCCATGCGTGGTTCGGGGAGGAAAAGACAACGCTCCTTCTGTCTACGGACGACTCGACGGGGAAGCCTCTTTATGGGCTGTTTCGAAAGGAAGAAGACCTGGAGGGCTGTTTTGGCGTATGCAAAGAGGTCTTTGCCCGTTTCGGCCGGCCCTCGGTCTTCTATCTCGATCGGGCCTCCCAGTTTAAAACCACCCGGCATAAGAGCGATTCTGTCGAGCCTACCCAGTTCCAGAGAGCCATGAGCGAGCTGGGGATACGGCTCATCTTTGCCCATTCTGCTCAAGCCAGAGGAAGAGGCGAGAGGATCAACAGGACCTTCCAGGACAGGCTTGTCGCTGAGCTTCGGCTTAAGAATATCGCCGACCGCGAAGGGGCGACGAAGTATCTGAACGAAACCTTCATCCCCAAGTACGCTCGGCTCTTCGGCGTTGCCCCGGAAGACCCGAAGCCTGCATGGAGACCGCTTCCTCAAGACGCGGACATGCGGAACATCCTTTGTAAGCGATATGAGGCAAAGGTCAATTACGACAACACGATCTCGGTCGACGGACAGGCGATCCAACTGTTCCCGACAAAGACGAGGCTGAGCTTTGCCAAGGCTTCCGTTACGGCGAATCATTGGCTCGACGGAAGCTGGCATGTCTTTCATCATACGGCGGGAGAGGTTCCCTGCAAGCCTATCGAAGGACGCGTCCGGCCGGGGTCCTACATGCGCCCAGGGCCGGCGAGCGAAGCGAGAGCGTCTCTATGAAAAGGGCCAAGGGGGGGTGACATATTCACGTTGCAAAAAGGGTGACATTTTTATGTTGCAATAACAGACCTTTTAGCGCGGTCTTCTTTCAGGTTTTTTTTACCCTCTCCCTCTTTGATCATCCGTCAGCTCATAACTTTCCCCCTTGAGGATCCGGCATCCTCTTTTTTTCCTTACTGATTCTCCCCTTCGTCTTTCCGCCGTCGTGCTGTGGAAATGTGGTAAAGGCGAAGCTTTTTCCATATTTCCACAGTATGTTAAGAGCCCTTCGGGAAAAAGGTTCTTTGCAACCTGCTATTCGTGGTCCAAGCCACATGTGTCTACCTGCGAAAAGAAGGAACCGGCGTCAACATACTCCGGGCCGTGATATGGCACAGCATACTAATCGTTGTACGCCGTTGTTCCGCAAGATCGGCAAAGATCTTCCCTCCTGGCTCATCCTTCTATCGAACAACCCCGATAGTGTAGGGCCTGCCGGCAAGTATGCACGCCCGAAGGCGAACGATCAGGACACGGGCCACCGCTACTATCGCTTTCTTCTTGCTGTCGCTCGACCGCCATACCCGTGAGAATTTGGACAGCAGGGCCGGGTCCCTTCGGATCGCCATCCAGGAGTTCTCGACCAGGATATGTCTTATGAACCCCGACCCCATCCCGGTGATGCGCCCTTTGCGCTCGGTCTCTCCTGTAGTATATTCACAACACGTCAGTCCGACGAAGCTCGCGATCTTCTTCCCGCTCGTAAAGCGGGAGATATCTTCCCCAAGCTCGATGACAAGGCGGATGGCCGTGAACCACCCTATGCCCGGGAGGCTCCTGGCGATCTCGAAGGCCTCTCTGTAGCGTTCTTTCCTGCACAGGCCCCGCAGGTAAGACCTCAGTGTCGTCTGATGGTCCCAAAGCTGCTCCAGTTGCGTCAAGAGCACGGTCATGCCTGCCTTGAGCGATTCACCGAGGGGTAGCTCGCGGAGGGCGTAGAACTCTTTCCTCCGCCAGACACCCTTATCTGCAAAGGGTACTTCGATGCCGTAGTAGTCCAAGAACTTGCGGATGCGGTTGCGGGTGCAGATGATATCTTTCTGTACGGCCGTGAGGGTGCGGCTCACCTGCCGGTCTTCCCTTCTCTCTTTGTCGGGAACATAGCAGGGGTCTTTGAAATCGTAGTTCTCCAGTATCAGAGCAAGACGTTTGGCGTCCCTTTTCTCCGTCTTTACCCTGCTTACCTTGGGCTCGGTCACCATATGGGGAGGAATGACTATGCAGTCTATGCCGTCTTCAGTAAGACGGTCGTAAAGGTTGAACCCTTTGAAGCTTGCCTCGTAAATCAGGTGAATCTTGCAGTCGGGAAACCTGTTCTTCAAGTACTGCTTCAGCAGGGGATACTTCGCTTCCATGGATGCCTCGTGAACCAGCATGCGCTCACACCGCACAGCGATCCTCCAGGTCTTCTTCGAATCCTCGAGACCAACGAACATTTCTTTGCCTTTGACCACGAAATCCTGTACCTTATAGATCTTCATCTGGCTACCTCCCTTTCTTTGAATTAGCGGTGTTGGTTCCACCGCTCGGTTCCCGATAAGAAAGAGGGTAGCCTTTTTTCTGAACCCGTTACAAGCTCCTTTTATAGCATAGACACTCCGGCTTCGCGCTCTGGCATCAAAAATCGTCTCGGCCGCGAAAAGGAAAACGGGGAATCGATGTTTCACGTGAAACATCTGCCGGACGAAAGGTCGAAGGTCTGGGGTCACTCTTGTGTTTTTCTAATCTTTTTGGTCGGTCGGCCAACGGTATGTTAGAGCGGTTCTCATAATTCCCTTCCGCATCACTAGCAAATAGGGCTAGTTTTTTGTCTCATCTTGTGTCATGCTGTTCATGTGGCACGGCAAGCACTCATCCCAAACCCCGAGAATGCCTCTCTTCGAGAATTGAAGGAAGCGGGGAAGGTGGGGAAGTTTGAGACGGGCGTACGGTGCAATGCCATCCAGATGCTTGTAGTCGGTATTCCCCGCGAGCAAGTATGCCGCGCTTTACAGATCACCGAACGTAGTCTTCGCACCTGGATTCGGCTGTTTAACGAATATGGGGTCGATGGTCTGATTGTCAATAAGAGGCCGGGACGTCCGCACATTATAGGGAAAGAAAAAGCTATAGAACTCAGTGATCTCATTGGCAACCCTCAGAAGGCAGACCGGGAGTTCTGGACGGCAAAGGCCTTTCATGGGTATATCTGCGGCGCCTATGCGATCGAGTGCAGCTACCAGACCGTAGTCCGCTTCTTTCATGAACGAGGATATGTTCTTAAAGTGCCTCAACCCTGGCCTGACCGGCAGGACGAAGCATTACGGCAAGCCTTTTTGGATAAGCTTCGCGCGTTGAGTGAACAAGGGGATACAGATATCTGGTTTGGCGATGAATCGGGTTTTGAAGGCGATCCCCGGCCCAGAAGGAGATGGGATAAGAAAGGCCATAAGACCAGAAGCACGAAGAACGGCGATCATCTGAGGATGAACGCCCTTGGCATGGTCTGTCCCAGGTCGGGTGAATTCTTCGCCATTGAAGCAACCCATGTCTCCTCGGACATGTTCCAGGCATTCTTAGATGAAGCAGACAACGGCCTCACATTCACACGGAATCGAAATGTCCTGATTCTGGATAATGCCTCCTGGCATAAGAAGAAATCCCTTCAATGGCACAACTTTGAGCCCCTCTATCTTTCTCCTTACTCCCCCGATTTCAATCCTATTGAACGGCTCTGGCTCCTCATGAAGGATCGGTGGTTCAACAATGTCGTGTGCAAGAACATGAATCTCCTCATCCAGCGTCTTGACAGAGCACTTCTTGACTTAATCGGACGACCGGAAGAAGTGAAAGTGACTACCTCATTCGGAAAGTTATTGTGAGAAGGGGTCTAGGAAATCTCCACGACCCGCAAGCGGGTGCCCCGGTGCCTGCTACGGTTATCCCCCGTGGAGTTGCCCCTATTCAGTCATAAGTAACTTGCATGGAGTCGGATCGATGCTGACTAATACCGGACGTGCTTGTGTAGTGAAAGAGACTATCGCCTGACCAGGCGCCAACGAAGGCAGTTGTCTCCACATTGACTCATTAATGCCGCCAATCGACCGTTTCAGTCTATTAACAACATTTGCATCGGTTATTTTATGCAGTATCCAGTTATTGATGAGGCTGAGCACTTCATCGGGCAGATGCTGGGGCATCTGTGAAATGAAGACTAGACCAAGCCATCTCTTGCGTCCCCTTCTGGCTATCCGAGCCACCTGCTGAAACAATACCTCCATCTGCTTGATGCGTTGGGCGGAAAGAAATTCATGAGCCTCTTCGATGAATATGGAGACCGGTGTCGGTTGCTCTCCATTTTGCACAGCCGTAAGGTAATTTGCATCTTGTTGAGTCTGTATTCCACGGAGCAATTCGGCGATAACAAGATTGCGTATGTGTGGAGAATCGGTATCGCTCAAATCTATGATAGACACGGTCCCCGGCTGGAGCATTGACCCGTAGTTCAGCGGCTTTGCCTGGCTCGAATCAAAGATCTTTAATCTTTTTATCTGTCCAAGCTTACCCTGTACCTTCCTCCAGCTGGGCACGTTTGATTGCGTTTGAGCCGCATTGATAATGGTTTTGAACTGATCTCTGTTACTGGTAAATGTCGATGTCTGCAAGTAAGGGTCAGGATCGCTGTTTTTCATTGAAGCTATCTGAGCAACCACGTCATAGAGATGATTCAGCGTCATTTCTGGGTAGCCCGAATCCAACTCGTCAAGTTCCAGCAGCCGTGATTTGTCCTCTGCGGTCTTTGGCCATATTCCCAGTCGTTCCATGGCCAACTTAGTGATCTCATATGCCTTAAAAAAGCGCTCTGCCTGCGCTTCATTCAAATCAAGTATTTCTTGTATTGCATAAGGGGATGGGTCGCTGAAGCGTAACGAGAACGGTGTCAGATTAGGATGCTTCGGATTTCGTGTGTCTCTGCCGACGAGATGATAGATGCGCGTATTAGGAACACCCTTCGGGGTTTGCTGTAGCCGTTTCAGAGATTGTATCATTACTTGGTCACCTGTTGGCTCGTTCATAGCGCAGTACTCGCCCTCGGTGTCGATTACAATTGCAGCCATTCTCTGCTCTTGTGCTTTTGACAGAAGCCCTGACACCGTTGTCGACTTGCCACCGCCAGTGGTCCCTAGAATTCCGAGATGCCTTGGGAAAACGTTCTTGCTGTTAGCCTGAATATTCACTGATAGATCATCAAACCCTTCAGCAAGACCGATCCTCATATCTCCATCTAGACGAAGTACTTTTCCGGTCTCTTCTGAATTAAGAGCAAATACAGGGCTATTTGGTTTGGGTCGGCGTCGAGGAGGAACAACAGCCCCCCCTTCAAGCTGTTCCCCGATAATCTCAACCTGAACCCTACCATGGTATTTGGGCATTAACAGGCCGCCTTGGACCGTCGATATGACCATGGGAGTTGCATCAGCCCGCAGGCCATCGGGCTCGGCAAAGGGCCCCTCAGTCACAGCTCCGAGATACGTTCGTACGTCGGGCACGCTTTCTATTCGCACTAACGCTTGCCCAGGAAGCATATCAATGTTCTCTTTAGGCAGGAGAACAGTAATTGTTCCGTCCTTACTCGTCGGCGTGTCGAACATGGTGCGTCCCATGCTTCCTTCGTACTCCGAAGGGAGTGTCCACTGGCCACCCGCCCTTTCGCTGTCCTCATCCACAGCCTTAAAGGCGCTTTCGGGAGGAGAAAGAACGTCTTCAGAGCCGCTTACCACACCTACCGGAATATTTTCTCGCATGGTTCTCCCCCGTGTTAATGTCGCGTTTTGCGTTCGGCCACGTAGCGGAAAGGTTCTCTTGCTTCGGCGTAAGCAAGTTGTATTGATGCAGAAAAACTACCAGCACTGAAAATAGTGCCGCAGAGACCATCGGCAAGATCGATTAGCATTGGGAAACCTCTATGCTCTTGGAGTACGCTATCTGCCATAGCTATCAGAGCTGCCTCATGTGCGTGGTCGATGTGGGCATAGAAAACCTGGCAGGGAGAGAATTCAGAGGCGCGATACAAGCCTATAACCACCTTCGGTCCGCATTCTTTTACAAACTTCTGTACCTCATCACCCAGATTTCCCCATCCTTCTCCGCGATAGTGTCCGGAGGCAATCCTGTCAAGGGTGCCCTCGTTTGTATCAACTATTGCATACTCCAGGGGCAACAGCGCATTGCCTATCGTCAGAAGTTCTCGTGCTGATATCGAACTAGGGACAAAGACAAAGCGCTTGTGTTCCAAAATGAGGCGTCTCATCAAGCCCAATCCGGCCTTCAACAGTTCTTGCATGCCGGAGCCAGTTACCAATTCATAGGGTGTCGGGCTGCCATGGCCCATTCGCCACACCGCACTAGATCTATCAAGCAAAGCAGCTCTTTCTGCATATGCCATAATCCCTCTTTGCGCAAGGCTGGTCAGACGATCCCGGGAGACCTCCTGATCTATCGCTCCCCGTTGCCGTCGCCTTTCGAAAATCTCAAGAGTCTCCTCTACTGGATTTTTGCCTAAAGAACGTAAGTCCCTGCGGTAAATTCTGTGAACCCAAGAGCCTTGATCGCCGCTGTACGATACGAGACAAACTCCAATTTGAGTGATCGTTACAGGCAGTGTATCGTATGGTGCAACTGTTCCATCGCACGCTTCTACCCCACCATTAAATAGTAATTTCTTATGTATTTCTTCAAGGTCGGCAGGCGCAACCCGATAAACACCTGCACCTGAAGGCGCTCCAGGCCTAACGCGCAATCTTGGAAATACCTCTTCCCGAATCTGTTTCTGAATTACTGTTTCTTGTCTCACTGCTTCGGCAATTTCTTGCCTAAGCCTTTCGTACATTTCTACAAGATCGGCTCCTGGGTGCCAGGTATCGAGGTCAAGGGTATTCGAGAGGCTTTCGCCAAAGGCAAGCTGGTATTCACCTCCAGAAATGGTCACCTGATTCAAACTCCTGTCGCCTGCCTGTACGCCCGGCGTTTCCTCATCAACCTCCATAGTCCCGCTCCCTGAAGTTGGATTCGTGCGTCTCATAGCATTATTCCCATCTGAAACGAGAAGTTCGACATGTCAACCTATTTTTATTCCGATG
>CAVQYC010000006.1:0-299294 GCA_963717985.1 uncultured delta proteobacterium | reverse complement strand
CAACCTGTACGTTTTTTCTTGACACCCTGTGATGCTCGGTATAACATGCTTAAACAATCTGATAAAGCCAAACCATCCGAGAGGGTGGGACGGAAAGCGATGGATCTCTGATAGTTTCACTTAAGGCTACTCCAGTAGACTGCCAAGCCGCCAGAACACAAATATTTCTATAATCGAAGGAGGCGAAAGAAAATGAAGAAGCTGGTATTTGTTCTGACATTGGTGCTGTTTATATCGCTCCTTGGCGGCATAGCCTTTACAGGTGCCTCCCGCGCTGCCGCGTATACACCGCTCACCCTTCCTGCGCTTACGACAGACATCAGGACATGGTCCCAGGGCTACAATTACAACGGGCTTTTTTCAGGGCCTGGTACCTCGACGACCTGGACCTGGAACGGGGTCCCTTTCGGTCTGGCGGAGGATTCATCCGGAAACACTGTATATTATAATCCAGGAGGATCGGTTACTATTCCGGTAGGTATCTATGGGGTTACCAACGCTTATACGCTCATCAATACGGCCTATGGAAGCTATGGTGCCACGGTGGGCACAGTCACATTCCTCGGCTCCGCAGGGGGAGACTATGTAGTGAATCTTGTAGAAGGAACGAATGTACGGGACCACTATAACGATGGCTGGCAGAACGTCATTGCTGGCCCCACGGTAGTCAATGCATTTACAAGCCCTGACGGAATGGACAGGCTGGATATGCAAATTTACAATCTGCCTTCGTCCTTCGCCACCCAGACGTTGACGAGCATCGTCTTCACCAGTTACGGGCTTGGGGGGGATGGTCAGCCATTTATGGCCGCCGCCACAGTCGCCACAAGCCCGGTTCCTCTTCCTTCGGCTCTGCTGCTTTTCGGTCCGGGCTTTGCGGGTATCGCGGCTATCAGGAGAAGATTCAAGAAATTCAAGAAATAGATGTTATTCACTAGGGATCACATGGCAGGGCCAGAAATGGCCCTGCCTTTTTCATTTTCTACCTTGAAGATTACCAGGGGAAAGCGTGTGCCTTTGGAGGAAGAGATTCTTCGTTTGTTGCAGGAAGGAAGCTAGGTAGGAACATCTCTGGGTCTGGCCACCGGTCCACTGAGGCCATGGCGGAGTCATTTTTTTCAAAAAACCGCCTCAGGTGCTTTTTCATCCGTGGTTGTCATGCACAATCGTCAACCCTCCTTCCGAAAGGCTTGTAAGAGAGGGAATGAGGGGAGGGGCGCGGAAGATGGGTGGGTCCGAAATTCCTGTTTGTAGTCGGCATTCTGTGGGAATTGACGAAAAGGCATCTTGACAAGAGCCGTCTCTATCTCATAGAATTGCTCAACGTGAAAATACGGATACTCGGCTGTTACGGCGGCGTTACCCAGTATCACAGGGCGACTTCGTTCCTTCTCAACGATTCGGTTCTGCTCGATGCGGGAACGGTATCGGAGGCGCTCGACAAAGATGAGCTAAAGAAGATACGGACCATCCTCGTAAGCCATGCCCACATGGACCACATCAGGGACCTCCCCACCCTTGCCGACAACCTGTTCTTCCTCGGCTGCCAGGGCATCAGCCTGGCCGCTGTCAAGCCTGTTCTCGACGTCGTGCTCACCTGTCTCTTCAACGGCAAGATATATCCGGATTTCACCCGCATACCATCACCCGAATCCCCGGTGATCGTGCCTTTTCCGCTCGAAGTGGAGAAGGCCGCTGTCCTTGACGGCCTGGAAATAACGCCCGTGCCCGTAAGCCATACAGTCGCCTGCACGGCCTTCATGGTAAAAGAGGACGGCAAAGGCTTCATGTTCACGGCCGATTCAGGGCCTACGAAACGATTCTGGGAGATTGCCCAAAAGGAGAAGGGGATAGAGTTCATTCTGGCCGATGTCTCCTTTCCGAGCAGAATGGAGGATGTCGCCGTGATGAGCGGCCACATGACGCCCAGCATGCTCCGGACGTATCTTCGCTCTTACGGACTTCTGGACAAGACCGTTTACGTCACCCACATGAAGCCTTTCCTTTGCGAGGAGATCATCGAGGAACTGGCATCGATGGGGGAGAAGAACATAAAATTTCTTGAACAGGGTGGCGCCATAACGTTCTGATGAACCGGTTGCCTTCTTCGACCCGCCTCTTGCGGCAAAAGAAGCGTTCCCGACCGCGCGAAAATTATCGAAATAATAGCCGAAAAGCCTTGACATCCACGTGCAAATGGTTGTATGACATATGTATATCATGTCCGAAAAATAGAGAGGCCGGTTCCATTACCGGACCCGACCCGAAAACCGGCTGTTGTGATGTTGCTTTTCATGCATTTCAGCACGAAGAATTCGGCTCAAGGTTTCACGCGGAAGGGGCAAAAGAGCGCGTTGATTTGTGAAGTGTTTCACAATACTTGAACAAGAGCACCCGATAAGCCCAGGACTTGCGAAGGAAGGTGGGCTGGCGTGCAGAAAGGGGCAGGCTTATCTATGAATCGCAAGAAAATCCGTTCATCTTTTTTCCACGTATGTTGTTTCCTGATTTTGGCAGCCATCCTTGTGCCGGCCGGCAAGACTGCATACGGCGAGGACGTGCTCGACCTTTACAGGCTGGCTATCGACCATGACCCGCAGTTCAAGGGGGCCTCGTATGAGCGCCTTGCCCTGAAAGAAAGCCTCAACCAGGCGCATGGGCGCATTATGCCCGATATAAGCCTGGAAGGCGTGGGCACCAAGACCTACCAGGATATAGTGCGTAGCGACAATCCCGTATTTGCGTCGGGGAAAGCCGATTATTACACCCAGTTGTATACGGCAAAATTGGTCCAGCCCATTTTCCGGTACTCCCTGTTCGTTGAGGTGGGGCAGGCGAAGAAGCTGTCGAAGCGCGCAGATGTGGACCTTGAGATCGCGAAGCAAGACCTGATCATACGGGTCGCCCAGGCTTATTTGTCAGCCCTCGCATCTAAAGAAAGCATAGCGTTTGCAGAAGCGGAAAAAAAGGACGTAGAGGTATTCTCCGAACGGGCACAGAACCGTTACAAGTCCGGTCTCGCCCCGGTCACCGACCAGTACGACGCGCAGGCGCGCCTTGCGTCGGTGAATGCACAACTCGTGAAAGTGGAAAACGATTACCGCGACGCGCTTCAGGCCATAACGGAGATCACCGGGTCGCCCATCGTTACCCTGAACCGTTTGAGGGAAGAACTGCCCCTCGTCGTTCCTGATCCCGACGATCCCGAAGCCTGGGTCAAGGTGAGTATGGAACAGAACCTCAAGGTCAAGAGCGTGCAGTACGACGTCGAGGTGGCCAAACAGGAAGTGACCCGTCAAAAGTCGGGCCACTACCCCACTATCGACCTCATGGGCCGGTACTACCGGAACGATATGGGCGGCTCGCTTTTCGGCGGCGGCGCAACGGTTGACACAAAAGATATTACCTTGACCCTCAGCGTGCCGATCTTCGAAGGGCTCGTCATCACCTCCAAAGTCAATGAAGCGAGCAACCGATTTGCCAAGGGACGCCAGATCCTGGAGCAAGCGAGGCGGGCAGCCGTCCGCCAGGTTAATACATTCTACAACGGCGTGAAGACCGCTTTGAGCAGGGCAGGCGCGCTCAAAAAATCGGTGGAAGCGCAGACCGTGCTTGTCCAGGCCAAGGAACAGGGCTACAGGTCAGGTATGTACGCTAGTCTCGCAGTGCTCGATGCAGCCCGGGACCTCTACCTCTATCGCCGGGACTATGCTCAAAGCCGGTACGACTATATTGTCAACAACCTTAAGTTAAAGCAGGCTGTCGGGACGTTGTCGGAATCCGATCTCGCCGCGGTCAACGAGTGGCTGCAATGACTATAACGGCAGGGAGAAGGATACTCGGTTCGTCGTAGTATGGAGGAAGTTCCATGCTTGGAAGATTGAAGGAAAGGCTTTCCCCGGAAAGGACCATGAAGCGGCAGGAGAAACGGCAGCGACGGGCAATGCAGTTCGAGATGCTGGAAAGGCGGATTCTTCCGTCGGCAGGCGGCGTTATTGCCTCCCACGTGGCCAAACAGATGACCGACATGGTCGCCGCTCCACCTGCCCATGTCCGGTGGGACTCCAGGGTCGTGCAGCACACGAACACCCAGGTTGGTCCGGGAATATACGGAGAAGCCGCCTCGCCATCCGCGGTTTGCCGCTATCACCTGAACGTTGCAGAGGCCCAGCAGGCATGGGCGGCGAAACAGGCGGCTCCCCCGGCATCAAACGCGGCCGCAGCACCTTTCACCTCCGCCCGGGCCAACACGACTGCACCGGCACAGGCCGGAGCGCAGCTTACCGCATTTTCCCAAAAACCGGTCCAGGAGATTGTCTTTGTCGATCCCTCTGTCACCGACTATACGCAGCTCGTCCAGGACATCGTCCGGGGCAATGCCAACGGGGCAGGGCAGGGCAGGGGGGCGATTACTTCCACAGGAACGGGCGCCATCGACGACAACGGCACGCTGATCGTCGTCCTCAACCCGAACAAAGACGGCATTGACCAGATCACGCAGGTACTCTCGCAGTACCAGGATGTGGCCGCGGTCTATATCCTCTCCCACGGCTCAGCGGGACTCGTCACCCTCGGGACCACGGACCTCACCGAGGAGACGCTCCAGAGCAGGCTGGCGGAGGTCTCCGGGTGGCAGGCATCGCTTGCGCCGGGTGCCGATATCCTGCTTTACGCGTGCGATGTGGCGGGCAGCCCGGCGGGTGTCCGGTTCGTCAACGACCTTGCGGCAGCCACCGGCACGGTTGTCGCAGCTTCCATGGACAATCTGGGGGGCGGCGCCAATGACGCGTGGACCCTCGGGTACTCGACGGGTGTCATAACGGCTGCGCCCCTCTTCAGCGCCACTGCCGTTGCCGGATACGACTATCTCCTTGCCGATTACGTGGCCACGACCCACAACGAGACCCTGACGGGCACGAGCGGGAATGACAGGTTCATATTCTCCAATAACTGGGGTAACGACACGGTCACTGATACAGGCACGAGCGGCGTGAACACCCTTGACTTTTCGAACGTAACGGCCAACCTCACCTTCACCTTCCACGCGGACGGCACCGTTTCGGTTACGGACCCGAGCGGCGATACCCTCAACAACGTCGCCAACATACAGGAGATTATCGGGGGGAGCGGCAACAACACGTACAAATTCGACAACGGCGCAACTTTTGCCGGCATTATCGACGGCGGAGTGGGCGGCACGAACACCCTCGATTATTCCGCCTACAAGACGGCCGTCACGGTCAACCTCGGGGCGGGCACGGCCACGGGGACCCAGGGCGTCAGCAATATCACCGGCATAGTCGGCTCGTCCACAGCGAACACCACCCTTGCCTTCTCGGACGGCTGGAGCGCGTATACCATAGACACGACGGGTATCAAGACCCTCGACTTTTCCGCCGTGACGTCCGCCCTTACCTTTATCATCGGTGCGGACGGCACAGTCTCTCTCACGGACGGCCAGAACACCATCTCCGAGATAAAGGGCGTCGGGGCGATTATCGGCGGCTCCGGCAACAATACTTACGCCTTCGACAACGGCGCAGCCTTTGCCGGCACTATCGACGGCGGCGTAGGCGGCACGAACACCCTCAATTATTCCGCCTATACGACGGCCGTTACGGTCAACCTCGCTGCGGGCACTGCCACAGGCACGACGGGCATCAGCAATATCCAGAATATTACCGGCGGGTCCGGCAACGATACGCTCACAGGGAATTCCGGCAACAACGTGATCATCGCCGGCAGCGGTAACGACACCATCACGGGTGGGGGCGGCTCCGACACCCTGGTGGGCGGCAGCGGCTCCGACACCTTCAAATTCTCGAACGCCTGGGGGACCGACAGCATCACCGATTCGAGCGGCACGAACACCCTCGATTTTTCGGCGGTGACGTCCAGCCTCACTTTTACCATCGGCACGAGCGGCGTCGTCTCCGTCTCGGACGGCGCGGGCAACAGCATAAGTAACGTCGCAGGCATAGAAGGACTGATCGGCGGCTCGGGAAACAACACCTTTGTATTCAATAACGGCGCGGTCCTGGCCGGGACGATAAACGGCGGCGTAGGCGGCACGAACACCCTCGATTATTCCGCCTATACGACCGCCGTCCAGGTCGATTTTACCACAGGCACGGCAACGGGCACGGCTGGCTTCAGCGACATAGACGTCGTCAAGGGCGGCCAGCTCAGCAACGACTATGTCTTCGGGGACACCACCTCCGCGGATGACGCCTGGGGCAGCCTCACCATAAGCGGCGGGGCCTCGAACACTCTCGATTTCTCGAAGATAAGCTCCGACACAGACCTTGCTTTCACCATCCATGCGGACGGCACAGTATTGGTAGGCGACAACAGCACTGACACCTTGGCAGGTCCGACAAGCGGCGTGGCCAACGTGGCTGTCATCTATGGCGGCGCCGGCGACGATACCTATGCCTTCGATGACCAGGGCGCTTTCACGGGCACCATCAGCGGCGGCTCGGGCACGAGCACCCTCGACTACACGGCCTATACGACCGGCGTGAAGGTCAACCTCTCCGGGTCAGCCTACACGACCGACGCAGATGAGGCGACGAACGCGAGCGTCACAGTCGCGGCAGGAAGCGCCACCGGCACGGGGGGCATCACCAATATCCAGAACATCACCGGCGGCCAGGGCAACGACATCCTCATCGGCAGTTCCGGGAACAACACGATCATCGCGGGCGGGGGGACCTCCATAGTCGACGGCCTCGGCGGCACCGATACGCTCGTCGGCAGCGGGTCCGACACCTTCGAATTCCAGAACGGCTGGGGCACGGGCACGACCGTGTTGAGCGACAGCGCGGCCGGTACCTCCGTACTCGACTTCTCAGGGGTCACGGAAAATCTGTGGGTTGCCATCAATTTGGACGACACGGTCTCCGTGGCGAACGCCAACCCTGCGGGCACGACCAGCCCCACTGACACCCTCACCGAAGCCTCGAACATCCAGGGCATTGTGGGCGGCTCGGGAAGCAACGACTTCGTCTTCGCGGACCAGGCGACCTTCGACGGAACCCTGAACGGCGGCGTGGGCGGCACGAACACTCTCGACTATTCCGCTTATACGAGCGCGGTCGAGGTTAACATCTCCCCGAGCGTCGCCATTGCCACGGGCACCCAAGGAGTAAGCGATTTCCAGAACGTGACTGGCGGCCAGTCGGACAACGCCCTTATCGGCAACGGTGTGAGCAGCATCCTTCAGGTTGCCGCGAACAATGAGGGCGACAACATTTTTGCCGACGCCGGGGTAGGTGGCACGATAATAGGCAGCAAGGGCGCTCAGGCGACCAACACCGTGGAAGAGACCTGGAACGCGAATACCATCACCCTCACCGATAACAGTCTCACGGTCACGAACGGCAGCGGCCCCACTCTTTCCACTCTCGAATCGGAAACCCTTGAGAATATAGCGGCTGCCGATCTTACCGGTGGAGCCTCCACGACCGTGATAGACGCATCGAACTTCACCGGCACCGCTACCCTCGACGGCGGATCTTCGGTGCCCCTGTCCGCGCTCAACAGCGGGGGCTTGGCCACAACAGACGCCACCAGTCCTGACCTCACGGGGTCGACGCCGCTCTCCACCTTGAATGACGGCAGCGGGGTCCGTATCCTGGGAAATGGCACCGACGACTTCCAGATCACCCTGACGGATAGGGCCACCTTCGACGTCAGTCTGACCGGCGCCAACACGCTTCAGGATGCGTTCAACGACATCACCAACGCGGCGACGGCCGCCAACCTCTCAGGAAGGATCACCGCGAGCATCGATACTCAGGAGGGAAACTCGATCGTCCTCACCGACTCGGCAGATGCGGGGGGCAGCGTGACCGTCAGGCCCCTGAACGGCTCGTATGCGGCATCCGACCTCGGCCTCTACCAGGCCGGCACCACCCTGGGCAACGGCTCGACCCTCATAGGCACGCCTATCGCAGAGGTCACAGCCGACATCCAGGTAACCATGATGAGCGGTGCCAAGGTCGATATCGATCTTTCGAACCTCGACACGGTTCAGGACGTGCTCTCGGCCATCAATGACGCGAACCCGAACCTCGTGGCGACCATCAACTCCACCGGCACTGGCATCAATTTGACCGATACCGCGGGCGGCTCGGGCAGTTTGAGCGTCGTCAACATGAACGGCTCCCTCGCGGGGGCTGACCTCGGCCTCACGGCCGGCACATGGAATTCTTCCACCCTGACCCTTTCGGGCACGACCATCGTCTCCGGTCCAGTCACCCTCGACGGCCGTTACAATGACGCGACATTGATCGGCGGCGCCGGCGCGACGACCTTCGCGGCAAGTGGCGGCAGCGAGACCATCGAAGGAAATGCTTCAGCCAACAATACGCTGGTCGTGACGAGGGGTGACGACACGTATAACTTCAAGCTCAGCGGCACACCCGCCAGCAGCACTCTTACGATCGACGATCTCACCGCCAACCTGTCGAGCACGGATACGCTCTCCAACATCAACCAGGTCACCATCACGGCAGGTAACGGCAACAATGATGTCCTGGACACCTCCAAATTTAGCGGGAGCGTCACGCTCGACGCCGGTGATGGGAACAGCGATGTTCTCAAGGGCGGCTCTGGGACCAATATTCTCTACGCGGGCAACGGCAGCACCGATCAGCTTTGGGGCGGCACGGGTACCAATACCTTAACCGTCGGAACAGGGGCAGGCGACCAGATTAACGGGATGCCAGGGGCTGCAAGCAACACGCTTCTCGAGGTCGGCGACAGCCGCTTCGTCCTCACCGATACGACCCTCGACATGGGCCAGGGCACGGACGAGGTCCAGCAAGTAACCCTCGATCCGAAGGCAGCAGGCGGCACCTTTACCTTGACGTACGACGGCCAGACGACCATAGCCATCCCGTACGATGCAACCGCCGGTGCCATACAGGCCGATCTCGTGACCCTTTCCAATATAGGAAGCGACAGCGTGAGTGTCACAGGCAACCCGGGCGCGTGGGAAGTCACCTTCACGGGAAATCTCGCGGGCGAGCCCATCGGTACCGGTCCGACCGGCTTGAGCGCAGACGGATCGGGCCTTATTGACGCCACCGGCTCGTTCCTCGCCACATCGAGTGTGACCGTTGCCGTGGTTACTCCCGGCAAGCACCAGACGCTCGACGCGATCAGCAACATCAACAATGCCGAGATTTATGGGGTTGGGGCAGGCGTCCTCATCGATGCATCGGGCTTTTCCGGCACCGCGACCCTTTCCGGCGGCGAAGGCGATAACACGATAATCGCAGGAAGCGGACCTACGACCGTGATCGGCGGCTCGGGCGACAATACCTTTGTTGCCGGCACGGGCAAGGACACGATCACGGGCGGCGGCGGCACAAATACCCTCCTCGAGACGCAAGACGGGAGCATGACCCTGACAAACGGGGCTCTGTCGTTAAACGGCTCTCCCAAGGACACCTTCACCAACATACAGAACGTTGTCCTCACCGACAGCGGCTCAGGGAAGGATACCCTCGACGCATCCGCCTTTGATGGGGCGTCCACAGGAACCGCTCTCCAGTCGCTCAACGGCGGCAATGGCATATACGGCACGCCTTCCCTCGCCATCACCCTGACCAATGGCGACCAGGTCTCCGTTGACCTGAATGGCGCTACGACGATTCAGGACGTGCTCAATGCGATCGACGCATCGAGCGGTTACCTCACGGCAAGCCTCAACACCACGACCAGCGCGATCAGCATCACCGATTCTTCGGCAGGGTCCGGTAGTCTCATTGTCGCGAACGGCGCCGGCTCAGCCGCAGCCGCAGACCTCGGCATCGCTGGCACCGGCACCAGCACGGGCACCGGCGGAGTGCTTATCGGCAGCTCCATATACGCGGCGAGCAATGTATCGACCACTACCACCCTCCAGTCGCTCAATAACGAAAGCGGCCTAGGCACGTCGCCTTCCCTCGCCATCACCCTGACCAACGGCACTCAGGTATCGGTCGATTTGAGCAGCGCAACGACGATTCAGGACATGCTCAACGCGATCGACGCATCGAGCGGCTATCTTCAGGCGACCGTCAACACCACGACCAGCGCGATCAGCATCACCGATTCTTCGGCAGGGTCCGGTAGCCTCACCATCGTCAACGGCGCAGGCTCAGCCGCAGCCACGGACCTCGGCATCGCTACCACCGGCACTGGCGGAATACTTAACGGCAGCTCCATATACGCGGCGAGCAATGCATCGACCACCACCACCCTCCAGTCGCTCAATAACGAAAGCGGCCTAGGCACGTCGCCTTCCCTCGCCATCACCCTGACCAACGGCACTCAGGTATCGGTCGATTTGAGCAGCGCAACGACGATTCAGGACGTGCTCAACGACATCGACTTGGTGACCATTAGCTCGGCCGGTGGCAGCGGCACGATCAATCCCCTCACGGCGGTCCTCAACACCTTGACGGGCGCGATCAGCATCACCGATTCTTCGGGAGGGTCCGGTAGTCTCATTGTCGCCAACGGCGCGGCCTCAGCCGCGGCCACAGACCTGGGCATCGCCGGCACAAGCGCCACCGGAGTGCTCACAGGCACACCCATAGTCGCAGGGAACGTGACCCTGGTCGCGGGTAAGGGCAACGATACCTTGGAAGGCTCCCTCGGGAACAACACCTTCGTCGGCGGATCAGGCGACGACACCATGACGGGCCAAGCCGATGCATGGAGCAATACCCTCGTCGAGACGCAGGACGCGGACATGACGCTGAGCGACAGCGGCCTGGCGTTGAACGGCGTGTCCAAGGATACCTTCACGAACATCGGGAACGCCATTCTCACCAATAGCGGCCACGACGCGCACACCCTGGACGCCTCCGCCTTCTCAGGCTCGGTGACCCTTGTCTCTGGGGGGGAACGGATACTCTCCTTGGATCGAAGGGCGCAAGCGAGTATCACATCAACATCTCGGGCCTGACCCCTGGCCAACAGGTCTCAGTGACCCCGGGGGCAGGCACGAACAACGTGGTTATCGAAGGGGTCCACGCCGTCGATCAGTCGACCCTTAGCTATGTCAAGTGGACAGGCACCGAAGCAGGCACCTATACCCTCGACGGCGGCAGCACTACCGTTGTCACGAGCGATATCATCGATCCGGGCTGGAACGTCACCGTCGAAGGTGACACGGTCACCATTTTGGGCCATGAGATAATCACCAGCTCGGGGACGGGCGCGGCAGGGAACATCACCATCCAAGGATACAACATCGACATCGACAATGGGTCGATACTCTCCGCGCTCGGCTCGACCGCCGCGGGAGACGGCACGATCACTATCGACGCTGTTGATGACAGGGTCAAGTTGGCCACAGCCTTCTGCAACCTTGACAATGTCGACGCCCAGGTGACGATAGGCTCTACCTTGGGCAGCGCAAACAACGGGTACAACGGGCACACCGCCATATCCGGCGGAAACGTGGTCATAGAGGCGACCGCCGACAGCCAACACTATTTCACGGCGAGCGATTTCTCGATGTTCAACATCTACGGCACCATCAAGTCTCTCATCTCTGACGTACCGGAGGCGCTCGACAGCATTCTCGGAGCCGCGGAGAGCTTGTCCCTGTTCGTAGGCATCAGCGTAACCAAGGCGACCGCGAAGATCGACATAGACCAGTACGCGCAGATAACGGCAGCCGATTTTACGGCCGACACGACGACGAGAGCCGTGGCTTCCGCAGCCCCGACCGCATGGGGGCTGGGGGTCGCCTTCGGCATGATAGATACGACCTCCGAGGTCACTGTGGCAGGCTCTATCACGACTACGGGCGATGCGACCATAGAAGCGCTCACCGACAACACGGTTATGGTCAACGCGACCGTGAAGGCAGTCTCGGGAGCCACCGATTCGGCGGCGGTGAGCGTCTTCGATTCGAACGTGACAGCGGACGTGACGAATACGGCCACCCTCGATATAGGGGGGAATCTGGCTGTCGAGGGTCAGAGGACCGACCGCAACTGGACGAACGCCATATCGAACAGCGATCCTACGGGCAAGGCAAAATCTATCTCCCTCGCCCTGAGCTTCGCTACGGAACAGACGAACGCCTTTCTCGACGGTACGGCTCACGCGGGCGGCGACATACAGGTTGGTGCGACCTCGCAAAGCGCCCAGATCTCCCAAAACAAGCTCGGCCTGCCCGCAACCACGAGCGGCGTGCAAGCGAGCGGAGGCGCCGGGTCGGGTAAGGAGACCGGCGACCTCATCACCGACTATCAAGATGCGTTCACAGGAAAAGTCACGGGCCTCATGGCAAAAGGCGCAGCGAGCCTTTACACGGGCAGTGGCCTCGACAAGGCGATCAGCAATTCCTCGGTCGCCCAGTGGCTCAAGAGCAAGTGGCCTGACATGTCGGGCCTGTCCGCGCTCAACCAGTTCGACTTCGGCGCTTCTGTTGTCGTTCAGGAAGATTACAACCAGACGACCGCGCGCATAGGAGACGGGAGCACGACACCGGGAGACCAGGCGACGGTGAGCGCGGGGGGCAATATTTCCGTCACCGCGTCCATATCGGATAAACCCGCGATCCAGTCCCAGGCCTCGACAGAGAGCCCAGAGGCGGAGAAAGAGGCCGAAGACGCGAAAGAGACCAAAGAGGCCACGAAGAACCAGAATCCGGCAGCCCTCGGATTTTCTGTCGCTGTCTCGGTCGCTGACATCCATGACGACGCCTATGCCCACATATCGGGTAACGCCACCGTTGATTCGGGCAAGACCCTCACGGTCCACGCAGAATCGCTCAATCAGATCACCTGGCCCGGCCTCGAACTGGCGAACCTCGTCGCTCCTTTCATTTCCAGCGCTAATCAAGCCACGTACACTACCAGTGACACGGGCTCACAGCTTGTCCAGCCGGGTAACACGGTCGATGTTCTCCAGGGGTTCACGGGCCAGGGCGAAGTGGGGGACCGCTACCAGTATATCGGAAATGCGACCTATATGGACCTGGATACGGCAAACTACGATGATACTTCCCTCTGGAAGGACCTCGGCGACCCGGGGATGCAGTTGGCCACCAATTTCATCGGGAACCTGACGGGCTATCTCAACGACAACTTCGGGCTCGCGGGGGGCAACCTGATAAACGTCTGGACGACGGCCACGACCAAGCAGGAAAAGACCCAGATCGCGGGATCGGTCGCGGTCCTCCTCCTCGGCCATACTGCCGATGCCCGCATCGAGGACGGGGCTCAGATAAATCAGAATACGTCCTTCGATTTAGGCTCCAACCAGGTAAACCTCCGGACGGGCAAACAACAGGTGGTGGTGACGGCAGACGCCGAGGACGACATGGTGAACATCACCGGCAACTTCGGCATGCCCGGTCTCAAGCTGCACCCGGATAAATCATGGGTACCTTCAATTGAAAAACCTGAGCTCGGCGCCGAAGGGGGAGGAAGCGCCATCGGCGGCGGCGCAATGATACAACTCAATACCAACGACGTGACCGCCGAGATAGAGAACGGGGTCACCCTTTACGCCGACAGCCTCGACGTGGAGGCGGACACGACGAACATCACCGTCAACCTTGTCGCCTCAGGGGGCGAGGCGAGCGAGATCGCCTTCAACGATACCCTAGCCTTCAGCACTGCCATAGACACGACCCTCGCCCAGATCGATTCGGGCGCCTCCATCACCGTCGGTTCGGGCCATGTGAACTCGAACGACCCGACCTCGCCCGCGGTGAAGGTCGATGCCGATGACACGACGGTCATGGTGAGCGTCGCAGGAAGCGTGGCGGTTTCGGATGAAGATTCCGTCGGCCTGTCCGCTGCCGTCAACCTCGTAGGCCGCGACACCCAGGCCGTGATAGGCCCGGCCGAAGGCGAGACCCCAACGGCCAATCTCGGCTCCTTTACCGCATCAGGCAACGTGGACGTGGATGCCACGAACGGCGGCTTTGTCGGCACCTTCGCCATAGCAGGATCCAAGTCGTCAAACAGCCCGGAGCAGTCAAAGGAAGGGGCAGGGGGGACGACTAACCCGGGCACCGGCGGGACCCAGGGCTCCACCGGCACGAAGCAGAGCAACCAGGACCTCTCCGACTGGCAGAGCAAGTGGGGCGCGGTCCTCAACGAGGCCAAGGGAAACGGCAGCCTGAGCGGCAATATCGCCTCCACCACCAAGGACGACGCGGGCTCGACCACGAGTGAGTCAAAATCGGCTGTCGGCATCTCCGGTGCTGCAGGTGTTAACCTGGTTTACGACAGTACCGAGGCGTACGTCCGCGACACGGGTGCCTTCAAAGCGAACAATCTCTCAGTCAACGCGGAGAACGACACGACGGTGGTGGTCCTTGCCGGCTCGGTCGCCTACGCAAGCAGCGGCACGGGCGGCAGTTCGACGGGCATCGCGGGCGCGGCAGCCATCAACATCCTCGCGGGTGACACGGAGGCGATAGTTGACGGCGTAGCCAGCCTCGTGCTGGCCGGAGGTCTCGATATCGACGCCGACCGGAAGGGCTGGAACGTTTCCATCGCCGCCGGTGTCGCCGGCGCAACAGGCAAGGACGGCGTGGCCGTTGCCGGCTCCGCGGGTGTCAACATCATCATCGACACCACGGAAGCGGAATTGGAGAACATTGCAGGCACGGCGACTGTCACCGGGGCAGTATCCCTCAACGCTGACGATTCATCGGGCCTCGTTGCTGTGGGGGGCTCGGGCGGCTTCGGCGGCAAGGCAGGCTTCGGGGTGGGCCTCGGCTTCACTTACGAGAACAACACGACCCAGGCAGAGATATCGAATATGACGAACCTGTCGGCCGGCAGCATCATGGACCAAGCCACCGACAGCGGGCTCATCATAGCGGTGACCGGCTCTCTCGGTGTTGCCACGGGATCGGGCGGCTCCGGAGGGTATGCGGGCGCGGGCACCGTCACGGTCAATTACACGGAGAATACCGTTGAGGCAGACATCATTGGCAGCACGGTGAATACGACCTCAAGCGGTAACATCACCATCGACGCGACCGATTCGACGGGCCTTTACGCCCTCTCCGGCGCCATCGCGGTCGGCAAGAACCTCGGACTCGGCGCCGCGATCGGCCTCAATATCGTCCAGGACAATGTCCTTGCAGAGGTTGCCTGCTCAAGTGTCACCTCGGCGGGCGCCTTCAACGAGACTGCCAACAGGACAGGCACCGTAGTCTCCGTGGCTGCTGCAGGGGCAGGGGCGAAAAAGCTCGCCATAGCCGGGGCAGTCGACGTGAATATTCTGGAGAATACCGTCGAGGCTGAAGTCGTCCAGCAAACCCTATCGGGGGTTACCACCAAGAGCAGCGTATCCGCGTCGGGTGCGGTGCAAGTCCTGGCGGAAGACACCGAGACCGCCATTGCCATAACGGGCGGCGTTGCCGTCTCAACGGGTCAGGCTGCCATAGGGGCTGCAGTGGGTGTCGACCTCTCTTACAATACGGTCACTTCCCTTGTCGATGACTCGACCTTGAGCTCTACAGTCGCTCAATCCGCGCTGCCTGCCGGGACCTCAGCAGTAGACGTGGAAGCTGACGCGCAGGAGCTTCTCGTGAGCGTCAGCCTCGGCGCAGCCGGAGGGGATAAGTTCGCCCTCGGCGGCTCGGTAAGCGTCAACGAAATAGAAGACACCGTGGAAGCCCAAGTGATAGGCGGCTCCACCATTACCGCCTCGGGCGATGTCAATATCCACGCCGGCGACAGCACTACCATGATCGTGGTCTCCGGCGGCTTCGCCGGCTCCGGGAAGGTAGCCGTCGGCGCGGCAATCTCCGTCACCGACGTGGGGGATACGATAGAGGCCTATATCGACGGCGCGACCGTCACGTCAACGGCGGGCATGGTAAACGTCAATGCCGGTTTTGCCCCTCCCACCGTTGCGGCCAACCTCTCGACGATCGACACGGGGGGCAGCGGCGTGACCCTCCCCACCACCGACGGTTCCCAGATCGTCAACGTGACGGTCGCGGGCTCGGGCGCGGGCAAGTTTGCCGCGGGCGCGGCCATCTCCCTCAACTGGATAGACAACACGGTGGAGGCATACATCAAGGACAACGCCACAGTGACCGGCCACGGCGACGTCACCGTTTCCGCGACGGACAGCGGCCAGCTCGACACGGGCACTCTCGGCGCGGCCGGAGCCGGGACCGCAGCCGTCGGCGCGGCCCTTGCCTATGACTATATAGGCGGCGATCCCTTAGACCCCGTGCTCGGCGTCCCGGAAAACCCCCTCTCAAGCAGCCAGGCCCAGGTAAGCGCCTATATCGACGGTTCCACGGTCGAATCGACTGCGGGGAACGTCTACGTGACGGCTACGTCCGAACCGAGCCTCGTGGACGTCACTGCAGGCGGGGCAGGCGCGGGCAAGGTGGCCATAGGCGGCTCGATCTCCATAAACTTCATCCGCAGCATCGTCGATGCCTCCATCCTCGACAACGCCCACGTGACCGCGGACGCAGGCGATGTCGATGTCAGCGCCACTACCGCCCCTATTGCGACGATCGTCGCCGGGGCGGCCTCCGGCGCCGGGACCGCTGCGGTAGGCCTTGCCTCCGGCACGAGCGATTTAAGGTCCGGTGTAACGGCCAATATTGACGATTCCACGGTGACCGCCTACGACGTGTCGCTGACTGCGACGGACAACAGCGCGGTACACAACCTGACTCTCGCAGGCTCGGGGGGCGGCAAATTTGCAGCGGGCGTGGCGGTGGCGGTCAACATAATCGACAATACCATAGAGGCGAGCATCTCCGGCAACGCGACCGTCAACACGACAGACGCGCCTGCGGGCAAGGGCGCGGTCAGCCTTTCGGCCACGGATACCTCCAGCATCGACGCCCTCGCCATAGGCGTAGCGGGCTCGGGCGGTGTGGCAGGCGGGGCGGCAGCGGCTGCCAATGTCGTCACCAACACTGTAGGGACGGAGATCTCCGGCTCGACAGTCAACGCCGGCTCGACCTACAATAGCGGCGACACCGGTCAAACGACCGTAAAGCCGGGGGACACGGTCGACGTGCTCCAGAGTTTCGCGGGTCAGGGCAATGCGGGAGACCGCTACGAGTACGTGGGCGCCACCCAGACCTCTGTCGACCTGACGCAGGCCGACTACAAAGATGCCACCCTCTGGAAGGACCTCGGCAGCTCCGGCTCGACGGTCACCCTCAACTCCGAGGCCGAGTCCCGGATACGGGCGCTGGCTGTGGGTGTCTCGGGCGCCGCCAATGTGGCCGTCGGGGTCACCGCCCTCGGCAATTACGTGGGCGATACGGTCACCGCCGCGATTGACAACGGGTCTACCGTGAAAGCGGATGGCAATATAAGCGTCTCGGCCGAAGACGTGGCCCCCAGTTTTCTCTCGTGGGACCTCACGGGCACAACGTCGAACCAGCAGACCGCTTTAAACAACGCCCTCGCGGGCTCACCCATTAGCCTCACGGGCAATATACTTGCCGTTATGGTGAGCGTCGCCGGCTCCGGCTCTGTTGCAGTCAGCGCGGCCCTTTCGGGCAACATCGTGCATAACGTCCTGGACGCCGATATAGCGGACTCCACCGTCCTGGCCGGCGTCGACCAATCGGGCAACGTCACGAACCCCGACGCAGGCGTCAGCCTGTCCGCCACATCGGGCGCAGGTATTACGGCGATCACCGTGGGCGTCGGCGGCTCCGGCAGCGTGGCTGTCCAGGCGACGGGCTTCGGCAACGTGATCACGGACGATACCGAGGCTGAGATCTCAGGCGGCTCCACAGTGAAGTCAGGCAGCGCGATGAGTTTGACCGCGAAGGACCAGTCGCAGATCAACTCCATGGCCCTGAGCGTTGCCGCCTCGGGCAGCACCGCTGTTTCCGCCATCATAGGCGCGAACGTCGTCACGAACAGCGTGGACGCCATCATATCGGCCTCTACGGTCGACGCGGGCACGACCCTGGACCTCGACGCGGAGTCCCAGGCAACCATCTACGGCTTCGTGGGAGGCGTGGCGGCAACGGGCGGGGCGGCCGTTCAGGTGTTCTTCGCCGCGAACGTCATCGTCGATACGACGGAGGCGATGATCGAGAACGCGGGCGGCTCCTATTCCGTAGACGCGGGCGGGGCCCTTTCCATCACCGCCAACGACAAATCCGAAATCGACGCCCTCGCCATCGGCGTGGCGGCCTCAGGCGGCGGGGCCGTAGCGGTCGGGCTCTCGGCCAACGTGATCGTCAACACGATAGAGGCGGAAGTCACCGGCTCTACGGTGGACACGGGCTCGACTTTTACCGAAAGCGCAACGTCCTCAGAGATCATCCGGGCCCTCGCTGTCGGCGTCGCGGGGTCGGGCGGCTTCGCCGTCCAGGTGTCGGCCATGGGCAACGCCATCGCAAACCGTGTCCTTGCCGAGGTGACGGATTCGACGGTCATAGCAACGGGCGATATCTCCATATCGGCCAAGGACGAAGCGCCCAGCGCCATCCCCGGGTGGATTCTGCCGACAGCCGATGCGACCGCACTATCGAACGCCACCCAGAACTCCCCCATCCCTGCCGACGACAACATACTGGCCGTCATGGTGGGCGTGGCGGGGACGGGCACGGTGGCCGCCAACGCCGTCCTTTCCGGCAACGTGATCGTGAACACGGTAAGAACGGACATCATCGATTCCACGGTCAAGGCCGGCTACACCACCTCCGGTTCGGTCATCCCCAGCTCGACTGCCGGGTTAACCATGACCTCCTTGTCACAGAACGCCATCATGGCCCTCACGGTGGGCGTGGCGGGCTCCGGCGCCGTAGCCGTCAACGCGACCGGTTACGGCGATGTGATCGCCACCACAACGGCCGCCACGATCTCGGGCGGCTCCACCGTTAAGTCGGCCGGCGCAACGAGCTTGAAGGCCACGGATAAATCGAACATCGTATCCTTTGGCGTGAGCGTCGCCGGTACGGGGGCTGTCGCTGTGGGCGCCCTATTGGCTGCCAATGTGATAGCGAACACGGTAGAGACGGAGGTATCCGACTCGACGGTGAACGCGGGCACGACCCTCGACCTCGACTCCGAGTCCCAGGCGACTATTCTGGGGTTGTCCGTCTGCGTGGCCGGCTCGGGTGCCGCAGCTATCTCCGTTTCCTTTGCCGCCAACGTCATCTCCGATACCACGGAGGCCCTTATCGTCAATAGCGGGACAACGGCGTCGCCCGTGACCGCGGGCGGGGATGTCACCCTGACTGCCGAAGATGCATCCGAAATCGACGCCTTCGCCCTGAGCGTGGCGGGTACGGGCGGAGGGGCCGTGGGAGCGGCGCTGTCGGCCAACGTCATCGCGAACACGATCGAGGCCGAGATCGACGGATCCACTGTGATCACCACGGGTGGCCTCGATATGACCGCCCAGGCATCGGAGATCATCCGGAGCTTTGCCCTGGGCGTGGCTGGCTCGGGCGGCTTCGCGGTCCAGGTCACGGCCATCGGCAACGGTATCGCCGACAACGTCCTCGCCGAAGTGACGAATTCGACGGTCAGCGCGGCGGATAGTGTGAAAATTTCCGCCTACGCCGAGGCGCCGAGCGTCATCCCCGACTGGACCTCGCAGAGCCTTCCCTTCCAGGATACGAGCAGCACCCCCAGCGACCCCCAAAGCACGCTCGGCGGATCCTTCAGCGGATCGCCCATTTCCCTTTCCGGCAACATACTGGCCGTCGTCGGAAGCGTGGCCGGCACGGGCGGGGTGGCCGTAAACGGCGTGCTCGCGGGCAACGTCATCACCGATACGGTGAGGGCCGACATCATCGGTTCGACGGTCAGGGCGGGCGTGGCAAGCGACGGGACTATCACGAACTCAAGCGCGAACGTGAGTCTTACCGCCACTTCGAGCGACGCCATCATGGCGGCAACGGCGGGCGTCGCCGGCTCCGGCGCGGTCGCGGTCAACGCCACGGGCTTCGGTAATGTCATTGCCGATACGGTCGCGGCCACCATCTCCGGCAGCTCTGCCGTCGCATCTGGCGGCTCGACGAGCCTTACTGCCAAGGATGAATCGAACATTACATCCCTCGCAATCAGCCTCGCGGGCAGCAGTGTCGCCGTGGCCGCGCTCATCGGGGCCAATGTCATCACGAACACGGTGGAGGCCGAGATTTCCGGCGCCCAACAGGTGACTGCGGGCGGGGCCCTGACCCTGGACGCCGAATCGGCGGCGACCATCCTCGGACTATCGGTATACTTCGCCGGAGGCATCGGCGCGGGGACGCTCTCCCTTTCGGCGAACGTCATCTCCGACACTACGGAGGCCCTCATCGACGATAGCGGGACAACGCTCACGCCGGTGAGCGCAGGCGGGCCGATCAGCCTCACCGCGAATGATGCCTCCCAGATCGACGCCCTCGCCTTCGGCGTCGCGGTGGGCGGCGGGGCCGCGGGAATGGCCGTGGCGACAAACGTCATCGCCAACACCATAGAGGCAAACATCGAGAACTCGACGGTCCAGACAAGCTCTACCCTCAGCCAGACCGCCGAATCGTCCTCTGTCATCCGTACCCTTGTTATCGGCGCTTCCGCGGGCGGTTTCGGCCTGAGCGTCACCGTGGTCGGCAACCTTGTGACGAATACGGTCGAGGCAACGATAACGGGTTCCACGGTGACGGCGGCAGGCACGGTCACGCTTTTGGCCGAGGACATAGCACCCTCCACCATACCGTCCTGGATCATGCCGTCAAGCGACCAGTCCGACTATAATTCGGGGACGAGCAACTCTCCGGTGAGCCTATCGTCGGCGAACATCCTCGCCCTCGTCATCAATGTAGCCGGGGCGGGGACGGTGGCGGCCTCCGTCACGGTCCTCGGCAACGAGATAGCGAACACGGTGGAAACCGGGATCGCCTCGTCGACGGTCAGAGCCGGAGTCGACAGCAATGGGAATATCACTAACACAGGTGCCGATATCACCCTCACGACCCTGACCAATGATTCCATCGTGGCCGCTATGGCCGGCTTCGCTGTGGCAGGCGTGGCGGCGATCAGCGCCAACCTCATGGGCAACCAGATCGTGAATACCGTCTCCGCGACGGTGACGGACTCCACCGTCCGGGCAGGCGGGCAGCTAGCGCTGATCGCGACGGACACCTCCGCCATAACGGGCTTCGGCCTGGGTTTCGCGGTATCCTTCGGACCCGGGATCAGCGGCAACGTGGTGGTGGCCGATAACGACATAGGCAATACCATTGAGGCCGAGATCATCGGCTCCGATGTGGAGACGGGGTCGGACATCAGTGCAACCGCCTTTTCGGACGCGGACATACTCTCCTTTGTCGGCGGCATCGCCGTCTCGGGGGGCGTGTCGGGGAACCTCTCCGACACCATAAACCACGTCCACAACACGGTCACCGCGTCGATAGAGAATGATGGCGGTACACATTCCACGGTCAATGGGGGAGGCCTTTCCGCATCCACTACGGCCGCCGTCTCCCTCAGCGCGGCCGACACCTCGAGGATCGATTCCATCGCCGTCGGACTTTCGGCCTCCGCCTTCGGCGCCATCGGTGCTGCGACCGCGTTTAACCATATAGGTAACACGGTCGATGCGACCATCGCTGAATCGACCGTCACCTCGGGCGGCGCCACCGACATCACCGCGACCTCCTCCGACATCATCCGCAGCCTGGCGGCCGGTCTCTCCGGCGCGGGCGGCGTCGCGGGGCAGGCCTCAGTCACGTCAAACACCATCGGCAGCACGACGGAGGCGTCGATCGCAAGCTCCACCGTGACGGCAGGCGGCGAGGTGCTCGTCCAGGCGGAGGACACGGCGCCCCTCAGCGTACCGGCTTACGCGTCGGCGATAACGACCGTGGTCGACACGATGACAAACGCCCTCAGCAGCAACAGCCATACGAGCGGAAGCCCGACGACGGGGAGCATTCTCTCCTTTGCCGGGAGCATCGCAGGCGCAGGCATCGCGGCGGGAAGCGCCGCTATCTCCACCAACACCATTGGGAATACGATAAGCGCGACGGTGACGGACTCCACGGTCACGTCCACCGGGTCCGACGTGTCGGTCGAGGCAATATCGGGCGAGCAGATCGTCAGCCTTGCGGCAGGTGTCGGCGCAGCCCTGGGCGCGGCGCTCAACGCATCAGCCACGACGAATACGATAACCAACAACATCAACGCTTACATCGACGGCGCTTCGACCATAGAGGCGGGGGCCTTAAGCCCCGTCAACGTCACGGCGACGGACACGGGCTCCATCAACTCCCTTGCGCTCTCCCTGTCGGGCGCCCTCGGCTATGCCCTTGGAGGCGCGGTGGTGACCAACAACATCACTGACAACGCGCTCGCCTACGTGTCGGGGACGTCCCATACCTTAAGGACCGGCATCGACCGCGCCGGCCTCGTGACAATTGGGGTGACGAGCAACGAGACGGAGAACGGCATCGCCCTGGGCGCAAGCCTGGGGACGGTTGCCGCAGGGGCAAGTGTTGTTACCTCGAACATAGGCGGCTCCACCGAGGCCTACCTCGGTGATTATGCCGACGTGGGAGAGGCGCCGGGTATGACCGTGGGCAGCCTCACCATAGAGGCGGCATCAACGGCGACGATCACGTCAGAGGTATGGGGGCTTTCGGGCGGCATAGGCGCACTTACCGATAATGCGGCGACATCGTATGCGGCGCCTGTTGTCGAAGTTTACACGGGAAGCGATACGAACATCCTGCTCACGGGTGCCATGACGATAAGCGCCACGGCGACGCCGCAGGTGGAGTCGGATGCCTACGGCATCGCCGTGGGCGCGCTCGCGGCAGGCGCATCGGACGCTACGGCCACGGCCGATCCCACGGTCACGGCCTATGCGGCCGGCACCGTCGAGGCGGCCGATCTGACGGTACAGGCGTCGGACTCGGAGGCTTCCGGCCAATATGCGGCCTATGCCAATGCGACGGGCTCGACGGGTGGCCTCGTGGCCGTCGACGCGACGGTGAGCACCGCCACCAATACGGGCACGGTGACAAGCTACATAGCGAACAACACGACCCTCTCCATAGGCAGCGCCATCAATGTGACGGCAACGAACGACACAGACCAGTTGGCCGTCGCCAACAGCGACGCCTTCGGTCTCATAGCCGGGGGCGGCAACTCGGCCGACGCGGAGAGCACCGTCCAGACCCTGGCTTACATGGGCACGGGTGTCACGGTGACCGCGGGGACGGCGATAGGCGGCCTTACGGACGGCGGTGTCTATTATATCGTCCTTGACGATACGATGCCCGTCGACCCGGCGACGGCCATCAGCGGAGATGAGATAAACCTGGGGATGGAAACGGGTCTTCAGACGGGCGACAAGGTGGTCTATACCACCGGCAGTGACGGCAGCGGCAACCCCTACGCGGCCATAGGCGGACTTACCAACGGGGCCGTCTACACGGTAACCACTGATGCCGCGCATCCGGGCTACGTGACCCTGACGGACAGCAGCGGCAACCCGGTCACCACGCTGAACGGCGCCTCGGCCACGGGATCGAGCCAGTCCTTCCGGCTCATCGACCCGACCCGCGTCAAGTTCGCCACGAGCTTTGAGAATGCGACGGCCGATGTCCCGGTGACGATAGCCTTGGGCGACCCGACCATCTTTGGGCCGGGCCACACCCTTACGCCTTACTCGGCGGTAGGCGGCTCTACGGTCACCTTCGACCCCACAACGGGCCTCGATACGAGCGACGGGTCGATCTACGTGGGGCCGGGCAGCGGCCTCTATGCCGGTGAGGCAGTCGTGTACAACAAGGCAGCGGGTCCGTCGGTAACGATATCGGCCACGGGCGACGATATCAACCTCGCCCAGTCGACGGCCGGCAGCGGCGGCCTGATCGCGGGCTCCGGCGCCCAGTCGACCGTCTATGATACGAGCACGACAAAGGCGTATATCGCGGACGCGACATCGCCCTCGAACTCCACGAGTTTTAACGTGACTGCCCTTACAATCTCGGCGAGCCACACGGCGCAGTTCGACAGCCAGGCGAACTCGATTGAGGCGTCCCTGGTCGGGGGCAGCGGCGCTTCCGGCTACAACGGCATCAACACGACAGTGGACGCCGCGATCGGCGACTACACCAAGGTCGTGACGAAGTCTCTCAACGTGACGGCGACGAGCACAACCCTGAAGAACATGGTGCCGACAGGCCAAGGCCAATGGGACGTCTGGGCGGGCTCCGGCGGCGTCCTCGCCGGCAGCGCGGCGGAGAGCCAGACGGACATCGCCAACAACACCTCTGCCACGATCGGAAACTATACGACCGTCTCCGTTGTCGGGAGTATTTCCGACCCCGGCGCATTCGTCGTAAGCGCGTACAACGACGTCGAGGCGTACGACTCGGTAGATATCGATTCGGGCGGGATCATCGACGGCGCGGGCGTGGTGAGCGAGATACGGGCCGACACGAACAATGCCACGGCCGGCATAGGCAACAATGCCGTCATATCGACGGTCGGCGACCTCGATCTGGAAAGCTATACCCAGGGGATACTCGACTCCGAGCCGAAGGCGCACACTTACGGTCTGGCCGCCGCCGCATCCGTTGACGCCCTGGCGCGCATGCATGAGAACGACGCGGTCAACGTCGGGACCGACACCGACATAACCTCCTTGGGCAACCTGAACCTCCTTGCCGGTCAGAACCACCTGGGCACGGATAACTATTTCAACGTGACGTCCCACGGCGACGAGCTTAACGCCTCCGCCATACCCATCTCGGAGCTTCAGTCCCACGGCGAGGTCGTGCAAAACAATACCGTTACCATCGGAACGGGCAGCGACCTGAAAACGGCCAGGGACGCGAACCTCACGGCCGAAACGCTGGGGACGGATATAGTGCTGGGCTACGGCACGGGCAAAAACTGGTTGACGGCCGTCGCCGGCGCGATCAGCAGCGCCCTGGGCGGCACCCCCGTCCCCGACACGATGCAGGGCGGGACGCAGACCATAACGACCACCGGGACCGTTACGGTAAACGGCACGGTTGAAGTGGGCATCGATGACCAGCAGACGCTTATCATAGACATTGACGGCACGGTCGATCCTTCGTCCACCGAGGGCATCACTGTCACCCCGAGCACGGAGTCGGAAGCAAACGACCTGATGATGGAATACACTTACTGGAGCAACCTGGCCAACGTCTATACCGGGACGATAGCCGAGAGCGCCTACCAGAGCCAGTTGCAATTAGTGGAAACCGAGATGCAGCAACTCGGCCTCACGACCACGGTCCAGGGCACAACGCAAACCCTCTACTACTCGTCTTACGCCGTGCCCTATGTCACGGTCAACGACATCTGGGCCCAGGAGGGGACGATCAACGTCAACGGCAGCGCCCTCACGGTCAACGGCACACTCAACGCCGCGGGCAACGTCTCTGTCACGATCGACAACAAGAGCCCGGACAACCTCCGCATCCAAGATATCACCGTACCGGACAACGCGGGCGGCCAGGTAATGTTCAACTACAACGCCCTTACCAGCCTCACGGGCACGGTGGGCGTCTCGGCAGGGACTCACGCCGTCCTCAACGTGGCGGGCGGGAGCGGCTCGACGGAGCCCACGATTACGATCACGAACGAGTTTGACGCCAGCCAGCACGTAGATCCGTCAGATCCTTACCGGGACCGCCAGACGCCTGGCATAGACCTCGCCGGCGACATCAGCAACCTCCTCGGTACGGTGACGGTCACGAGCGCGGGGGGCGTTACGTCGGAGGGGAACCTCGATGCGAAGACCGTCAACATAAGCGCAGGCGGCAGCTACGTACAGAACTACAGCAGTGTGCTGAGCAACACAGGTGGAGACCCCGGCGCCCAGGCGGGGTGGGCAGCAGTGGTTACTCAGGCCGTATACGACTGGGATAATGGAATAGACCAAACGACAGATGTCACCCTTCAGAACGATATCACCGCTGCCATGACCAACCCGCAGCCCACGGGCAGCATCGTCTCCGGCGCCAACGTGTACATAGCGGCCAAGTACCTCAACATCGACGGCGTCGTACAGAGCGGTGAGCCGGACCAGCAGGTGACTATCGGGAGCAGCGCGGAGACCCAGATCAGCCACGCGAACACAGTCTACGCGTACGAGCAGGCGGGCAGCACGTGGTATGCCCAGTTCCTGGAGGCTTCCTATGGCCTTACGACGACCGACGGGAAGCTGTTCAAGCTGACGACCGACGGCTCGCAGGACAACATAAACGCCTACTACAACGCCCAGACGCAGCAGATCGATCTGGCATCGGTAAGCGTGCAGGGCGGCTACATGCAGCTCTACGGGGACATAGTCAGCACCGGCGGCGGTCAGATCAACGTCCTCGACGGCTACGGCACCGTCAATATAACAAACAACACACCCTACGCCATCGTCACGAACAATGTCGACACAGGGCAAGACGTGGCAGGCACACTGTTGATTACCGATACCGCCTACACGGCCTTGGTCGATGGGCAGAACTTGCCGCTGACCACGGAGTACACGCGGGAGGGCGGGCAGGTCTCCGTGCAGAGCTATTATCTCGAATCCGATGGCCATACGAAAATCGCGGACCCCTCATCGTCGACCGTGCTCAACGCCGACCCCCTCACGCGAAGCGCACTCTACACCCCCGCCTCCGGCCAGCGCTACGACTGGACCGAGGGACAGACCTTCCTGCAGACGACGACCGACACGTACAGTACATCGGCCTGGCTCGGCATCAGCGCCTTCTACTCGCCGTCGAATATCGTCAATTCCACTACGCAGAACATCGGCGGCCTGACGCTGCAGCCGGGCGCATACATTTCAAACGACAGCAGTACGAGCAACTTCACCTTCAGCGGAGAGCAATACATCACGAGCAGCAATACGCAATACGGTCCCGTGCAAACCGACTCGACCTGGTACGGCAAGACCACCTACACACAGACGACGACGACCGAAACCGGGTACGAAGATGTCTATATGAGCAGTATCAAGGCCAGCGAGCCGATAAACGTCACTTTCAAGGGCAGCGATACGGGCGGCGTCACGGTAACGTCGCAAGGCAGCGTCATTGTCGAGGGCACGATCCAGGACGCGGCGGGCGCGACGAGCATCACCTCCTCCGGCGGCCAGATCGAGACGGGCGGCACGGGCTCCGTCGGCGGCCATAACATCGATCTCACCGCCTCGAGCGGTATCGGGGTCGGCACCAGCCTCAACGTCAACCTCACTGACCCGAACGACACGGGCCTCGGTGTCCTGACCGCGACGAGCACAACGGGCGACATTGCGCTCATCGACCCCTCCGGCAGCATGAACATCGGCACGATCACGACCTCCCAGACCGCGGGCGACGTCACGCTCAAGGCGGCGGAGAGCATCTACGCCGCCTCTTCCGCTCAGCTCTCGGCGGCCGGCTCTTTAGCATCACAGTCGCTCTTAAGCGGCGGCGCGATCACCCTGACCGCGACGGGCGGCAACATCGGCACCTTCGGCACGAGCGGCACCTTCGACAACCCTGCGCTCGACGCACTGCCCATCTACCTCGACACCGGGAGCGATACGACCCACGACACGCTCACGGCGACGGCGGCAGGCAACGTCTACGTCAGGGAGTTGACGGGCGACCTGCGGGTCAACGATATCACGACGCCGGGTGACGTAAGGGTGGAGGTGCCCAACGGCAACCTGACCAACGCGAACACGAACGTTGTCACGGATACGAGGACGTGGAACCAGCTCCTCAACATGTACACCCAGATGGAGGCGACGGGCACGGCCGCCCAGGACAGCATAAACAACACGATCAACGCCTACGAGGCAGGACAGACGCAGGACTACCAGACGTACTGGACCTACCGGAACCAGCAGTCGGACGACTACGTCGGTGGACTCACCCAGGGCCAGACCTATTACGCGGTGGTGGACGGCACCACCGGGCTGATAAGACTCTCCACGACCGATCCCACTCAAGGGGCGCCCACATACGCCGCTGTTACGGCCTCAAACGACCCGGGTGCCGGCGGGGCCGAGCAGCGCCTTTACCTCGGCTCGACGTCGACCTACGTCACCTTCGACTCCTCGTCATCGACCATCGACAGCACGGCCGGCACGATCAATCCGACGGGGGTGTCGGGCGGCACGCTCGTAAACGGCGAGCAGGTCACCTTCGACCGGTACGTGCCGTATAGCGACAGCCAGACGGTGACGCTCTCTGCCAGTCAGCTTGCGGCCTACACGGCATACTACACCCAGGAGGCGCACTACCGCGCCATTACGGACGTGAGCGGCGGAGCGCTCTCTTTCGCAAGCGACCACGGCTTTACCACGGGTCAGGCGGTCGTCTACGAGGCAGACGGCGCCGAGATCGATATCACGGGAGGGGGCAGCCTCGTCAACGGCCAGACCTACTACGTCATCGCCACCACTAATCCGACGCAGCTGGAGCTTGCGTCAACCGAGGCGAACGCAATTGCCGGCGTCGCGATCAGCCTGAAGGATGCGTCTACCCTTTCCGGCACGCCGGGTCTGGCGCTCGTCAATGACCCGGTGAGCGGCAGGACCGACCTCACGAATTATGTGAATAGCGCCATAGCGGTCCTGGACACCCAGGAGATCCAGGAGTACCATACGCTCAATCAAACCTGGGGACAGGTAGGGAACATAGACTCCGGCGGCGCCCAGTATGACCCGGGCATCTACGACCCGAGCTTTTCCTACAATGTGAACGACCCCAACCTGCACGAAACCTTCAGCTCCGTGACGGGGAACATCATAGACGTCGGCGTCAACGCCTTTACCACCGGCGAGGCGGTGGTTTACGAGGCGGGTACGGGCGGCTCGGTGGCCGGCCTCACGAACGGCAACACCTATTACGTGATCAAGATCGACTCGGATGACGTCAGCCTCGCCGACTCGGCGGCCGATGCGGCCGCGGGGCACGCGATCACCCTGGGCGCCGTCACCGGAAGCGCGAACGACCTGTCGGACGGCGCGGTGCTTTCGGAACGGGCCGTGTGGACCACGAGCCAGTTGCAGGATTCCTTTAGCGCGACCATCCTTCAGCCGAAGACCACGACATCGACGCAGTTCGGCACATATACCGACATCACGGGGCACAACATATACCTGAGCGCGTCTAATGCGCCGGGTAGTACGTCGGCGGGCAGCATCGGCGTGAGCAACGGGACCCTCATCATAAACCTGCCCCTTTCCGACTCTCTCCCCGATGCGACCAAGGTGGCCCTGGCCGCCGCGGAGCCCGAGGACGTGACCTTCTACACCGGGGCTGACGGGAGGGGGAGCGTCATAGATCTCAACACGGGAGGTAATCCCGCGGATGCCCTGAGCCTCACGGTGAACGAGATAAAGTCGGTGGATGTCGTCGCCACGGGTACCGTCATTTTCGACGCCACGATGAACGTCAACGTGGGCTCCTCCGGGAGCCTCAGCCTGGAGAGCGTGACGGCCGGCAAAGAAGCGAGGATCACGGCGCAGGACAACCTGACGGACGCGAGGAGCGATTCAGACCCCGTCATCGTCGCGGGCGGCAACGCGATCCTCGAAGGGGGGGACGGCGGCATCGGCTCCTCTTCAAATCCGCTTTTCGTGGCCCTCTCGGCCGGGTCTCTCACGGCGAGCGCGTCGGACGACGTCTACATTACGGAGACCCAGTACGACATAAGGGTTGCCGACGTGTACAGCAACTCCGACGTATACCTCACCACCCCCGGCTCCATCATCGACGCCTACCCCGACGACGATCAGCCCGAGTGGGAGATCGGCGCCCATTCGGCAACGCTCCAGGCAGGGGAAGGCATCGGCACGGGCACCAATTACGTCGGGACGCTCCTTTCCGGCGGGACGATCACGGCACATGCGTCCAAGGCCATCTTCCTCCACCAGTTCTCGGGCGACATGGACGTCAGCCTCGTCAAATCGACGTCGGGTGACGTCGCTTTGTGGGCGGACGGCTCCATCCTCGACTCCTCGCTCGGCGTGGGGCCGGTTGTTATCGGGAACAACATCACCCTCCGGTCCGATAATGCGGCCATCGGCTCCGGCACAGCCCCTCTTGCCATAGAGAGCGCCTATTCCGGGCCGGGGACCCTCACCTCCTCCAGCTACCTGAACACCTATGTGACCGAGACGAGCGGCAACCTCTCCCTCGATACCATAGAGACAGCGGAGGGAACGGCCTTCATCTCCGCCCCCGGCGGCGAGATACTAAACGGGAACCCAGGCGGGACCAACATCCTCTCCGGCGCGACCTACCTGTTCGCTTACGGCGATATAGGAGAACAGACAAACCAGATAATCTCTGCCACTCCGTCGACCGTATCGGCGGCCGAGCTCCAGGGTATATCGCAGACCGGCAGCATCTGGATATCGAACACGGGTTCTCTCGATGTGGCACCAATCTCCGGTTCGGGCGATTCATCATCCATAGACGCGGGCGGCTCCGTGCAGCTCACGGACCATTGTATCACCACACTGGAAGGGACAATCACCGTAGGAGGAACAGTACCGGGCAGCTTCGGAGTCGACGAAACCGGCGGTACCCCGGGCGACTACATCGTGGTAGACCAAGGCACGTCGATTACGGCGACGGGCGCGGTGACGCTCATAGCGGAACAGAACGTGATCATCGACTCGGGTTCCGTGATCAATGCCGGCGCCTCGGTGACGATCAAGGGCGACCAGGAGTCCACCCTGCCCTCCGGCAGCACGGGTGCCGACATACAGGTGGCCGGGGCTATTACCGGAACATCCCTCACCATCGAAGGCGGCTCCCACAACGACATGATAAGCCTGACCGGCGTCCAGGCGGACACGCCCACTACCATCGAGACGGGCACGGGGAATGATACGATAAACATCGGAAGCCTCGCGACGGCTATTTCAAATACGGGCGGTGTCCTCGGCACGATCAAGGACTCCCTCACGATAGAGGGTCAGGGCGGCACGGACACGCTTAACATCGACGACACAGGCGATGCAACGGCCCGCACTGGTGAACTCACCTCCACCACGCTCACGGGCCTCGACATGACAACGGGCATTACCTACTCGGGAATCGAGACCTTGAATATTGCCCTTGGTTCCGGCGCGGATATCTTCACCATCCTCTCGACGGACGTCACCACGACGAACCTCCACACAGGCTCAGGCACGAACACGGTCTATGTCCGGGAGGTCGACGGGGTTACCACCGTAACCGACGGGAGCCCGACCGACACGGTCGACGTGGGCGATACGTCCGACACGGCGGGCGGTATCAACGCCCTCCTCACGGTTACGGGCGACGGAGGCTCCGACATCCTGAATGTGACCGACTCAGGCGACACACAGAGCGTGTCGGGCGAACTCACCTCCACCACCCTCACGGGCCTCGACATGGCAGGAAGCATCGCCTACACGGGCATCGGGACCCTCAACATCTCCCTCGGTTCGGGTAATGACACATTCACCATCGAATCTACCCATCTGAACACGACGAACCTCCACACAGGCTCAGGCACGAACACGGTCTATGTCCAGGAGGTCGACGGGGTTACCACCGTAACCGACGGGAGCCGGACCGACACAATCGACGTCTACGATACCTCCAATACTACGACCCACATCAACGCCCTCCTCACGGTTACGGGCGATGAAGGCTCCGACATCCTCAATGTGACCGACTCAGGCGATGCAACGGGCCGCACGGGCGAACTCACCTCCACCACCCTCACGGGCCTCGACATGGCAGGAAGCATCGCCTACACGGGCATCGGGACCCTCAACATCTCCCTCGCCTTGGGGCAGAACAGATTCACCATCGTCAATACGGACACAACCCTCACGAACCTTTACGGCGGCCCTGCGGGGGACACGATCACGATCGAGGCGGTGAGCGGCCTGACGAACGTTTACGGCGGCGCCGGCGACGACACGATCACCAAGCTGCCCTACGTCGACAGCAACACCCTGAACATCGACGGCGGGGGCGGCAACAATACCATCAATGTCAACTACGCGGGCTCGGGCGACTACACCATCAACGTGACCGACGCCGCAGCGACCCCGACCCCTGTCACTCTGACCAGCCTCGTGGGCGTCGGGTCCTCCCAGGAGCTTTCCGTACTCACCCCTGACACCACATTCGACGCCACCGCCTCCGTGAACCTTGTAAGCAGCACGATTACCATCGACAACCACGGCTACTATACCGGCGAAATGGTGCGCTACCTTAATGGCGGGAGCAACTCGGGCAACGTGGGCGGCCTGGACAACGGGCAGGTCTACTACGTGATCGTGAAGGACCCCAATACCATACAACTGGCGCTCACCCTCGCGGATGCCCTGAAGGCGACCCCTGTCCCCATCACCCTCACGAGTTGCGGCACGGGTACAGACAGTCTCGTCGCCCCGTCCTCGACGCAGGTATTCGACCCGGCCACACAGGTGGACCTTGGGAACAGCACGATCACAATCGACTCCCACGGCTACCTGAGCGGCCAGGAGGTCATGTATGAGAACGGCGGCGGGACAAGCATCGGTGGCCTCACAAACAACACGGTCTACTACGTGATCGTCGTCGATGCGAACACGATCAGGCTTTCGGCGACGCCGCCGACAACCGGCAATACCCTCAACATCTACGGCACAAATCAGGCAGAAAACCTGCTTCTCAGGGCGAGCACGGACCCGTCAGGCTACGCATTCGTCGCCGCCCTGAACACAGGCACGGACGTCGAAAGGGTCAACTATACGGCATCCATCAGCAACCTCATAGTCCGTACAGGGGACGGCAACGATTCGGTGACGCTCGACGACAACCGGACAGCGACGTTGATTTACGCCGGCAGCGGGACCGATACGTTTCAGGTAGGCCAGATCTTCCAATCGGCCCGTGACGCGGCCGATGCGCAAATAGCGCCCGGCGACGTATTCACGACGACCCTGACCACGAGGGGCTACCTGAGCAACGGCGTGAGCTACGACACCACCATAGTCGGGGGGGCAGGCGACGATGATTTCACCGTTTTCCGCAACCTGGCGACCCTCGACCTCGTCGGTGGAGCGGGGAACGACACCTTTATCATCGAGTCCTTCGTCACGGAATCGTCGGTCCTGTCGCGCGTCACTGAAGGGGCCACCAGCAATAACATCAGCTACGTGGCGAACGCCGACCTGGAGATAGACGGCGGCACGGGTCAGAATACGCTGGAGCTCATCGGCACCGAGTTCGACGACGACTTCATCATCACCGGCACAGACATTTACGGCGTCGGCAGGACGATCTCTTACCAGGATATCCAGACGCTCATCGTCGATGGAGGGGCAGGCGACAATACCTTCTACATCCTGAGCACGCCTTCTGCGACACATGTCGAGCTCTGGGGCGGCCTCGGCAACGCCACGTTTGTCGTTGGCGGCACCCTGCCGGCCGGCTTGCAGGTGGACGCCGGGCAAAGGGACGCCAGCGGGAACGTTGTCTATCTTAACCTTACGTCGCTACCCCCGGCGTCGCACAATCTCAGCTCCATCGGGGGTAACCTCACCATCGAAGGAGGTCCGAGCCCGGGGAGCATAGTCGACTACGCAAGCCCGGTGATGCTGCCCGGCGAGACGAACGTCCCGTCCAAGGACGGCACAGTCGTGGCCTTTTCCGGAACCGGCGCTGCGGGGGCGACGACGGACACGATGACGGTCGAAACGGCCGACCTCCAGACGAAGGCAGCAGCCCTGGGCTTCACCCAACTGAGCCAGTTTGCCGGCCAGACCATCGAGATCGTCTCCGGCAGCGGCCTTGACCGCTTCTGGAGGATCACGGGTGTTACGGTATCGTCCTCGCTGACGAGTCTTAGCCTGCAAGACCCGGCCGAAATATCGTCGCAATGGACGACCCTTCCGAAAAGCGGGAGCAGCTACGCAATCAACGGCCTTTCCGACACCTACTTCGTCGATGTAGCCAAGCTGGTAAACGTCATGACCGTTTACGACGACCAGGCGCCGGCATCCGATGGGACGGGGACGCTCCTCGGTCAGGGCAGCGGCGGTATGACATTGACGGGTCTCGGGCTCGGCGCGGGAATAGCGGTCGATTACCACGACATGGATTCCGTCGAATACTTCCTCGGAAACGTGAGCGACCTCACGGCGAAGGGTACCCTGGACCCGGGCAACGGTCAGACCGTCACCGTCGTCAATACGGGAGCGGGAACCAACAGCGTCACGATCGACCTGACCAATACGGTGAAAGGGCTCTTCGTCCTCAACATGGAAGAGGGGGACGACAACGATGTCAATGCGAGCGCCTCGACCCTGCCGCTCATCATTTTCGGCGGAGAAGGCAATAATACGATCATAGGCGGTCAGGGAGGCGACACGATCTTCAGCCACGAGGGCCTCATCGACTATACCGACAGCGCGGGCGACCTGATCACCCGTCTCGGTCTCGGGCTTTCCGAGCGCACCACCCTTGAGCCCGGCCAGACCGCGACGACCGATACGGATGTGCCTTATTATCAGAACGACAACCTCTTCAACCCCGCTACATTGATCGAGACGAGGAACGACGCGCAAAACACCGGCGTCGATACCATAACCGCCGGAGCGGGCAACAACATCATTCTCGCCGAGGCAGGCGACACTATCAATGCCGGAAACGGCAACAACATCATTATAGCCGGCTACGGACAGATAGCCGGCACGCCTGCCGGCGTTATAACGAGCATCGAAAGCGCGAGCCCTGCCGGGGGCGTGGGTGATACGATCACCGCCGGCAACGGCAACAACATCGTGATCGGCGCCGCCGGAAATAACACGATCACCGCCGGCAACGGCAACAACATCATCTTCGGCGACAACGGCACAATAGACTACGGCTCCACGGGCGTGCTCACCTCCGTCGCCACCACGAGTCCGACCGTCGCCGGAAATAACACGATCACTACCGGCAACGGCAACAACATCATCTTAGGGGGCACAGGATCGGACACCATCAAGGTCGGCAACGGCAATAACACGATCTTCGGCGATGATGGGTATATCCAGTTTTTCTCGTCTGGTATGGCGAGCCTCGTCGAGTCAACGGACCCCGAGCTGGCAGCGAACAATGTGATCACCACAGGCAACGGCAACAACATCATCTTCGGAGGCTCGGGCTCGGACAGTATCACCGCAGGTAACGGAGACAATATCATTTTCGGCGACAACGGCATGGTCCAGTACCAGTCGTCCGGTGTGCTGGGTACCATCCAGACAACGAACCCGGGCACAGGCGGCAACAATGTGATCACCGGCGGCAACGGCAACAATTACGTGTTCGGCGGGTTCGGGGACAATGTGATTAACCTGGGAGGTATCACGTCACCCGGCAATTCGAGCGCGAGCATCGTCATCGGCCACAACGGGGTGATCGAGTTTGACCCGGCCGGTCAGTTGCCCCCAGCCGATCAATCACAGGCCGGTATGTTTCAGGTTTATTCCATTGGTAACAGTGCAGCCGCAACCGTGTACTCCGTCGATAACAGCACGGGAGGGAACGACGTTGTTCATGTCGCAGGGGGCAACAATATCCTCATAGGAGGGGCGGGCAACAACGGCCTCTACGGCGGTACCGGCAACGACATCATATTCGGGGCCGGGGGCGAGATCACCTGGGCGGGCTATACCGAGACCATATGGAGCATCGACCTCCGATCCGGAGGACACGATTTTCTGAGCGGCGGCGGCGGACAGAATATCATGATCGGGGGCATCGGCAACAGTGCGTTCATGGGGAGTTTTAGAACCGACATCATGGTCGGCCGGTTCGCGTACATCGTCATCGTAGATGGTCGCGTGAAAGAGGTTTCCACTTTCTGGTTTGGCGATGACCCCCTCGCCAGCCCGCTCTCTTCCGTTTACAGCGCCGGGAACGGCCAATCGAGCAGCGTACAGTTGTTGACAACGCCCTTTGCGGGACAGGCCGCGTGGGCAACAGGTCTGCCTAGCGGCACGGAGTTCCAGGTCGGCAGCCCCATGATAGCCCAAAACTTCGCCTCGGCAGATCTGCAGGGACAGCAACAACAGCAGTCGAGCCATGCGGGTTCCTATGCCGCCCCGGGCGAAGGCGCGCCGCCGGCTGGACCCGTTCCCACGCCCCAGTCCGGTCAGCAGCCTTCTGAAGGGACGGATCAGCAGACCCAGCCGCCACAGCAGCCGCCGCCGACGCCGGGGTCCGGTGGACAACCGCAAAACCAGGAAGGGCAACCGGCGGCGACGCCCGCGCCTCAGGACGAATCGACCCAGCCGCCCCAGGGTGAAGACCAGGGAGGGCAACGGATTGAATCGAATGGAGAAGTTGCTTACCTGGGGGCCGATGAGGGGCGACGTGACGTGAAAGAGGGCTTTGTGGCCTTTGGCACAGTTGCCGCCTGGCATGCGGGCAAGGAGGTCCGGTTGAACCGGGAGGGGTTCAAGAAACTGAAAGAAGAGCAAAGAAGGCGCCGTTTTCTCCCGTGGTTCGGCGGAGAAGTAGCCAGGAAAGCCGCCGACCGGACCGGGATGGTTAAATAAATTGATGTGTGAAACCCTTATCGGTTAGAATAGCGTCGGGTAGACGCCGGGCTTTCAGGCGAACAAGAGAATAGTAACAGGAGGAGAATCAAATGACACAGGGAAACAACAAGGAAGACGACGCCGCAACGAAACAGGAGGCCCCGAAACAGGATGGAACTATCAGGATACGCTGGGACGATTCGAACCTGAAGACGTCTTATGCAAATGTCTGCAACGTGTCGAGCACGCGGGAAGAAGTGACCATCCTCTTCGGTACGAACCAGACGTGGCAGACAGGCCAGAACGAGCTCGTTGTCCAGTTGACCGACCGCATTATTCTCAATGTCTATGCCGCAAAGCGTCTTTCGCTCCTCCTCAACCGGATTGTTGCCGACTACGAAGCGCGGTTTGGTGCACTCGATATCGATGCAGGGGGTACGAGGTAGAAGGTCGGCAATCCCTTATCTGTACACACGTGCCGAATGAAAGCATGAAGAAGAGCAGTCCATCGTGGGTCCCCTTACTTTCGGAGACGCGACATTGAGTGAAGAGCGGCTCGGAACGGACGGTGGCGAACAGGGGCGCTTCGCCTTGTGGGCGGAATTAGCTGGCGCCGGAAGTCTTGAGGAGTATGCGCGGAGCTGGCTCACCCTTGAGTCCTCCCTGATTGCCTCTGCCCTTCAGGCCATCCTGGTTATGAAGGAGGAGGTGGGCGATGCCTTTACACCGGTTGCGTTCTGGTCCGCCACCGCCGATTCGGATGGGGAACGGCTCGCCGAGGTCTCGGAGAGGGTCCTTCAGCAGGGCAGGCCCCTTCTGACCGAGCTGCCTGCGCCGTCCGATGGCGGGCAGACGGATAAGGCGACAAAGGGGCGTCTCCGCAGCTATGGAATAGGCTGTCCCTTAATCTTTGACAACCAGCTCCACGGGGTAGCGGCTGTAGAGGTTGCGGTCTGCTCTGAAGAGGAGCTCGGGTCCGCCATGGAACATCTCCAATGGGGCGTACCCCTGCTGGAGCTTTTTTTCCGAAGGCGGCAGACGCGGGCGGATGGGATGGTCATCTCGCGCCTCCGCTCGGCCATCGATCTGCTCGCCGGCGTTCTCTCCGAGGAAACGTTTGATGCGGCCTGCATGACTTTCGTCACCGGCATCGCTGCCGGTCTCCTTTGCGACAGGGTGAGCCTTGGCTTCGTGAAGAAGCACGACGTCCGCATCCAGGCCATATCCCACAGCGCCCTTTTCGACAAGCGGACGAGTTTCATGCGGTCCCTCGCCACGGTAATGGATGAAGCCATTCTTCAAGGCTCTGAGATCATCTACCCCCCGCCTCATGATACGACCGCCCTCATTGTGCGGAACCACGAAGAATTTGCCGGCCAGTACGGTGTGAGGGCAATGCTCACCGTCCCTCTTTACGGCAATGAGCGCTATTACGGCGCCCTTACGCTGGAAAGAAATGGAGAGACACCCTTTGGCGCGGATGACGTGAATATGTGCAGGAGTATCTTCGCCCTCGCAGCCCCGGCCCTGGAGGGGAAACGGATTCAAAGCCTCCCCCTTTTCAGGCAGATGTACGGAGCGACACAGCGGGGAGTGAAGCGCGTGGTCGGCCCCGGTCATACCGGAGCAAAACTTGTTGTCCTTCTCCTCGCTGCGCTGATTCTCTTTTTCAGCTTTGCAACCGGCGAATACCGGATCACCGCAAGCGCGACCCTTGAAGGCTCGGTGCGTCGTACCATTGCGGCGCCTTTCAAAGGGTACATCAGGGAAGCACGGGCACGTCACGGAGACACGGTGCAGGAGGGAAGCGTGCTCTGCACCCTTGATGAACGCGATCTACGCCTCGAAAAGACGAACCTTGCCGGTCAGGAAAGCCAGCTCCTGCGGCAGCACCAGGAGGCTGTGGCCCTTCACGACAGGGCCAAGGCCAATGTAGTCAAGGCCCAGCTCGATCAGGTCATCGCCCAGCTTGACCTGACGGAGATTAAATTGCAGCGGACCACCATACGCGCTCCCTTCGACGGTCTCCTCGTCAGCGGCGATCTCAGCCAGAAACTGGGCTCCGCGGTAGAGCAAGGGGATCTCTTGTTCGAGATTGCGCCGCTTTCGGGCTACCGCCTCATCCTTCAAGTGAACGAAGCTGAGATAGCGCACGTCCGCGAGGGCCAGAGGGGCGTCCTGGCGCTCTCGGCGCTCCCCGATGCCTTCGGTTTCGTCGTGCGCAGGATTACACCCATCTCGACAGCCCTGGAGGGGAAGAACTGCTTTCGGGTGGAGGCCGGCCTCGATAAGGCAACAAGCACGCTGAGGCCCGGGATGGAAGGTGTAGGAAAGATATCGGTAGAGCGGCGAAAACTGATATCCATCTGGACACTCAAGCTGCGCAACTGGTTCCGGCTCTGGTTCTGGTCGTGGCGGCCTTGAAGAACCCCCCTGCTCAAAAAAGCCTTTTCAGCCAGTCATGGTACCGGGTCGCGGAGTTGAGGCCCCGTCTTCGCGGCCACACGCAGTTCCATCACCACGTATACCGGGGCAGGGATTGGTACATCCTCCAGGACAATTCCACCGGACGCTTCCACAGGTTTTCCATGGAAGCCTATTCGATTGTGGGCCTCATGAACGGCACACGCTCCATGCAGGACATCTGGGAGGCGGTCTGCGAGCGCCTAGGCGATGACATGCCTACACAGGACGAGGTGATCAGCCTCCTCTCCTACCTCCACCAGAGCGACGCGCTCCAATCGGACAAGCCGCCCGACATCCGTGACCTCGCCAGGAGGAGCAGAGAGGAGAAGAGCAACCGCTGGATAGCAAGGGCCCGCTCGCCGGCGGCCATGAGCTTTCCGATCTGGGACCCGGACTCCTTTCTCGAGAGGAGCCTCTTTCTCGTGCGTCCCCTCCTCAGCCGGATAGGCGTCGTGCTGTGGGCCGCGCTGATTGCGGCCGCCCTTCTTCTCCTGGGGATGCACTGGCAGGAGTTGTCTTGCGACGTTACCGACCGGGTGTTGAGCACGGAAAACCTTTTCCTCCTCGCCTTCATCTATCCTTTTTCGAGACTGTTTCACGAATTCGGCCATGCCTACGCAGTGAAAAGATGGGGCGGGGAGGTCCACGAGATGGGCGTGATGCTCATCGTCTTTATGCCCTTGCCCTACGTCGATGCTTCATGGTCCTCCGCGTTCCCTGAGAAGAGCAGACGTATGTTCGTCGGCGCTGCCGGGATCATGGTCGATATCTTCCTCGCCTCCGCTGCCATCATCGTCTGGGTGCTGGCGGAACCCGGCGCGGTACGCGCGGTTGCCTATAACGTCATATTCGTGGCCGGACTCTCCACCCTGCTGCTCAACGGCAACCCACTGCTCCGTTTCGATTCTTATTATATCCTCGCCGATTTCCTCGAAATCCCCAACCTCGCAGACAGGGCGAACAAATACCTCGGCTATCTGATCAAGCGCTATCTGCTCCGCATAAAGGATAGCATATCATCCCTACAGGCTCCCGGCGAGAGACCCTGGCTCTGCACCTACGCCCTTGCCTCCTTTGCCTACCGTATTTTCATATCTGTGACGATTTTCCTGTTTATCGCCGGAAAGTTTTTCGCCCTGGGCGTGCTCCTCGCCTTGTGGGCTGCCTTTAGCATGATCGTTCTCCCCCTGATCAAGGTCGTCCGCCACGTGACAAGGGAGATGCGGGAGCGCGCGCCGCGTGTCGCCGTTATTGCAGCGGCTGTCCTCTGCCCGCTCCTGGCCTTCGTCCTCTGGTTTCCCCTCCCATCCTCTACAGTGACCCAGGGTGTTGTATGGGTACCCGAGGAGTCCCAGGTTTTTGCCGGGACGGACGGCTTCATCGTGAAGGTCCTCGCCCCCCCCGGCTCCCGCGTATCCCGCGGTGATCCGCTGTTCTTCTGTGATGCCCCCGACCTGAACGCGGAAATGAGGGTGCTCGAGGCCAGCCTGCGGGAGGTGGATGCACGCCTCCGGGTCAGCTTCATGACGGACCGCACGGAGACGGAGATACTCAAGGATGAGATGGGCCGCGTTCAGGCAAAACTGGCGCGCGCCCAGGAGAGGATGTCCGAGATGATCGTGAGGAGCCCGGCCTCGGGAAACTTTCTTTTGCTTCAGGCGGAGGACTGGCCGGGCAGATTCGCGCGCAGGGGTACGCCCCTCGGCTACGTGGTCGATTTCTCCAGAACCATTGTGAGGGTGATCGTCAACCAGGCGGACGTGGAGCACATCAGGCACCGTACAGTCAGGGTGGAAGCCCGTCTTGTAGAATCGTTGCCTTCAGTAGTCCCTGGTTTTATTGCGCGGGAAGTGCCGGCCGCATCGAAGGACTTGCCCAGCCTGGCCTTGAGCGTCCAGGGGGGAGGAACGGTCGCGCTCGATCCGAAGGAGACCCGGAACCCCCAGGCCTTCGAGAAGCTGTTCCAGTTCGATATCGTTCTCCCTGCCGCAAAGGCACAAGGAATCGGGGAGAGGGTTTTTGTGCGGTTCGTCCACACCCCGGAACCGCTCTCTGCACGATGGCACAGGGCGATCCGCCGCGTCCTGCTCAGACGGTTTAACGTGTAGGTCTCGTACGTTATGGGACGCCATTCATTTTCCAATCCCCCCGCAACAAGAAGCCTCAGGCCTGAAAAGAGAGACCCGACGCCATCGGCCATCGACCGTGCCGTCCGGGCCGTCGTTGCTCCCCTCGCGCGGTCCCTGCGCTCCCGGAATTGCGCCCGGTGGATCGCCGCCGCGGTCGCTGCGTATGCGCCGCAGGCATCGCGCATGAGCGACCGGGGCTTGAGGGAAGAGGCGGCGGACCTGGGACTTAAAGTCCGGAAGATGGGTTTTCATGATGACCTTCTGGCCCGTATCTTTGCCGTAGTCCGTGAGGTCTCGGGAAGGACAATCGGCCTTCGCCATTTCGATACCCAGCTTATGGGCGGTGTTGTCCTCCTTAAGGGCATGGTTGCGGAGATGGAGACCGGAGAAGGTAAGACGCTTACGGCTACACTTGCAGCGGCCGCGGCAGCGCTGGCCGGAATCCCGGTCCACGTGATCTGCGTCAACGACTATCTCACGGCCCGTGACGCCGAGACCATGGGTCCGGTGTACGAGGCCCTTGGCCTGAGTGTGGGCTGTGTTATCCACGATAAGACACCGAAGGAGCGGCGGGCCGCATATTGCTGTCACATCACCTATTGTGACAATAAGGAGATAGCCTTCGATTACCTGCGGGACAGGCTGACCCTCGGGGAGATGACCGATACGCTTCGCCTCCAGGCGGAATACCTTTACTCAGACAACATGCGGGAGAGCCGCCTTTTTCTCCGGGGACTTCATTTCGCGATCTGTGACGAGGCGGACAGCCTCCTCGTAGACGAAGCCCGCACACCCCTTATCATCTCCGGCTCGGGCGACGGCGAGGAGGAAGAGACCTTCCTCCGGCAGGCCATGTCCCTCGCCCAGAAGCTCGACGAAGGCACCGACTATCGCGTAGACAGGGACGTGAACAGGATAGACCTCACGGATGCCGGGCAGATCAGGGTCCGGACGGCCTCGGCCGCGCTCGGGCCCCTCTGGTCGGGCACGATCAGGCGCGACGAGACCATACGGAAGGCTCTGGCCGGTCTGCACCTCTTTAAGCCCGACATCCACTACCTGGTAAGGGAAGGGAAGGTGCAGATCGTCGATGAGTATACGGGCAGGCTCATGCCCGACCGCTCATGGGAGCGCGGCATTCACCAGCTTATAGAAGTCAAGGAGGGGTGCGAGCTTACACGTCAGGTGGAATCGATGGCGCGCATCACGTACCAGCGTTTTTTTCGTCGGTACCTGCACCTTTGCGGTATGACGGGAACAGCCTGGGAGGTGAGGAGGGAGCTTTGGTCGGTCTACGGTCTCGCCGTGAGCCGCATACCCACGGAAAAACCCCTCAGACGCAGCCGCCTGCCGGATGTGATAGTGCCGTCTGCCGCTTTGAAGCGGCGTGTCGTGTTGGAACGGGTCGAGGCTTTGAACCGGCGCGGTCGCCCGGTCCTTATCGGGACACGCTCGGTCGCTGCATCCGAGGAGGTGAGCAGGTGCTTCACCGAAGCCGGTCTGGACCATAGGGTACTCAACGCGAAGAACGACAGCGAAGAAGCGGCGATTGTCGCAGAGGCCGGCCGTTACGGGGCCATCACCATAGCGACGAACATGGCCGGGCGCGGCACGGATATCAAGCTGGGGCCGGAGGTTGCCGAACTCGGCGGACTGCACGTGATTCTCACGGAGCGGCATGATGCGGGACGGATCGATCGGCAGCTCGCGGGCCGCTGCGGCCGCCAGGGAGACCAGGGCAGCTATGAGGCGATCCTCTCCATGGAGGATTCATTGCTCGAGGGCGGAAGGGCGGGGGCCTTAGGTTGGGTCGCGAAGCACCTCGTGCGTCCCGGGTCCTATCTCTGGACACTCGTCTCGAAAATCGCTATATTACATGCTCAGCGAAAGATGGAGCGCGTCCATGGCCGTGCGAGGCATGAGCTTCTGAAGCAGGACGAGCGGATGGGCACCCTTCTTTCGTTTTCGGGCTCAGGGGAATAGAGAGGTCAGTGCTTATGGCTAGGCGTTTTCGTGTCGTATCGTGCATGGCAGCCGTTCTTCTTACCCTTTTCTGCATCCACATCGGGAAGGCCGGATCCGCGGAGTACCTGGAGGGCATGATAGAGCCCTATCTCGAAGTGAAGATCAGCAGCCAGGTGCCGGGCATCATCGACCAGGTGCTCGTGGAGCGGGGTGACCTTGTGAAAAAGGGCCAGGTTGTGGCGAGACTGCGCGCGGGGGTGGAGAAGGCCGACGTGCAGTTGGCAGAGGCACAGGTCGCGTTCAGCAAGCGTAAGCTCGATCGCAATCAGGAGCTCTTTGCCAAGGAAGACATCTCGGCAAATGAAAAGGATGAGATCGAGACGGACTTCAAGAAGGGCGAGGCCCTGCTCGAAGAGGCAGCGGCGAAGCTCGAAATGCGCAGCATCCGCAGCACCGTGGACGGCGTGGTCGTGAAGCGGGATCTGGCGGCCGGCGAATATGTGGGGGAAAAGCCCATATTGACCATAGCGCAAATCGACCCGCTCAATGTGGAAGTGGTCGTGCCCGTCGGACGGTACGGGTCCATAGTGAAGGGGATGTTCGCTGAAGTGAGGCCCGAGGCGCCGGTGGGCGGCGCATATACGGGCAGGGTGGTGATAGTGGACAAGGTGGTAGATGCGGCGAGTGGCACCTTCGGAATCAGGGTCCAGGTGCCGAACCCGAATTTGAGCCTGCCGGCGGGGCTGAAGTGTAGGGTACGATTCTACAAAAAATAGGTGTGGGCGCGGGGCAGGGCGGCCGGGTTAATTTCGCGCCTTTCGCCTGTCTCATCGGCGCCGCGAGTCCTCACGTACGACAGAGTACGCTCCGGCTCACGCCCCCTCGATCACGGCGAAATCCATCGAAATTTCCTCCGGCCGCAACAAGAACCTTACTCATTTCACCTACCTATACGTAACAAAATGTCTTGACTCCCGGATGGGCCGGGGTTCATCATCTTATCCTGCTTTTTCTCCAACAAAAGGAGGAAGATATGACCCAGGCGAAACAGGAATCTCACCAGTCAGTCAGCAGCAACGAAGCCGTACGCGACCGAACCCCGATCGATCATGTCCTTGAAAGGCTCCATCCTCTGGACCTCCCCGCCAAGGAGCACTTCGAGAACTACCTGCGCTATAAGTGGCGGGCGAATCACAAGCCGAAGACGCTCGAAGGCTCCTTCACCTCGATCATGTTCTTTCTCCAGTTTTATGGAGCATCAGGCAAAAGCGACATTGCGCAGATCCAACGCTCCGATCTTGAAGCCTTCATTGAACATGAGCAAGACCGGGGCATGCATGTCTCGACGATTAAGACCAGGATGGCGTCCATTGTAGCTTTTCTGCATTTCTTGATGGAGCAGGAAGTCCTCTCCCCATTGCTCCTCAAAAAGACAATCAGATTGAAGCTCCCCGACGCGCTTCCCCGGGCGATGAATCCCAAGGATGTAAGAAGGCTCATCGAAGTTATAGACAATGCCAGGGACCGCGTATTGATCCTTCTTCTTCTGCGGACAGGCATGCGGATCGGCGAGGTCCTGAACCTTACGATGAACGACGTCGATCTCAAGGAGAAGAAGGTCCATATCATGGAAGGAGAGAAGAACAACATGGGTAGGGCGGTCTATTTGAGCAACGATGCCGTCTTCGCCTTGAAGCGCTGGCTCGCTACAAGGGACAAGGAAGAAAAGTTCATCTTCTGCGGCCAGCATGGCCGTCTTTGCTACAGCGCCGCGAGGAGCCGCTTTATGCACTACATCAAAAAGGCGCGTTTGGAACATAAAGGCTACACGGTTCATTGTCTCCGTCACACCTTCGCAAGCGAGCTTCTCAACGCCGGCATGCGTCTTGAAGTTCTCCAACAGCTTTTGGGCCATCAAGACATCGAGGTCACCCGCCGCTATGCGAGACTCACGGATAAAACAAGGGAAGAAGAATACTTCCGGGCTATGGCGCTTATCGAGAAGGGAGGGATCGATGGAGATTACTGAGAGATACCGGAGATCGTTGAAGAGAAAGAACTTCTCTGCCCATACGATCAAGAACTACATGAACAGGATAGATCAGTTTACCCTATGGCTGCGCGTTCCTCTTGAAAAAACGACCCGCCGCGAGATAGGGGCATACGTAGATCATCTTTTGCGGAAGCGACGGGCGCCGAAAACGATTGCCTGCCATCTGCAGACCCTGCATCTCTTCTTCGAACACCTCATCGACGAGGAAAAGACGGCGATGGCCAATCCCATCAGCCACGTATCTATACGTCTGCCGAAGCCTCTCCCCCGTTGCCTCAAAGACGACCAGGCAAACAGGCTTTTTGCCGTAATCAGAGACCCGAGGGACAGGGCCATGTTCATGCTCATGCTCCGCTCGGGCCTCAGGGTCGAAGAGGTTGCCCATCTTACGGTAGATGCGGTAGATTACCGGAAAAGGCAGGTGTTCGTGCTTAATGGAAAAGGCGCCAAGGATAGGGTCGTCTACTTGAGCGACGATGCCCGCATCGCCCTTTCCGCCTATCTGCAAAAAAGGTTGTCGAAGGCGAAGGGATTGTTCCTCGTGCAAAAGGGCCCTCACACGGACACGCCGATATCTGTACGGGGCATCCAGAAGAGGATCGAATACTATGGGCGAAAGAGCGGACTTAAGGTGTCGTGCCATAGGCTGAGGCACACCTTCGCCACGCAGCTTCTGAATGCCGAGGCCGACCTTGCCACTATCCAGGACCTTTTGGGACACGAGCATATTACCACGACCCAGCGGTACTGCCGGGTGGCGAACCTCAAGGTTCGCCAGGACTACTACAAGGCTATGGAGCTGGTGCTGCAAAGGATGCAAGGGAGAGAGGACGAAGAAAGGAGCCATGGATGGCGGGTGATAAAAAGAGCCAAGAGGAACTGAACGATCTGGTTGATGACATTACCGTCGACGCCGACGGCGACGACGAGCAGCTCTGGGCCTTCCGGCAGGTCATCGAAGACGAGGTTGCCATGCCCACAGACGCTTTTGTGGTCGGAGAGCCGGTGACGGTAAAAGAGATCGATTACGATGGGAACGAGCGTCGGGGGCTGACGGCGAAGCTCCGCCGCGAGGACGCATTCGAACACGTCGTCTCGGCGAGCGATCTTATCTTCCCCGAAGGCTCTAAAGGAGCCGACTACATTGCCGCTTACCGCACATGGCTCGGCATCGAGCCATACCCTCAGATCTCACTGAGCAAGAAGCCGAAGGCAACAGAGGATGAGATCGACATGAGCGAGGACCTCCAGCTCATCGCCCTTGCCGTCAAGGGAAACGCTATCTCCTGCCGCATTCTCGGGAAGGACCATGTTCTTACCCTTCGGCCCTCGGGGGCCTGGGAGACAATGCCGGGGGAGATCGTCACCGTATCGCCGCGGCGGAAGTGGCGTTATGGAGGCCATCCCTACCTCGCAGGCTCGATCAAGGCCTCTCGCACGGACATACCCGCTCTTGGCCTTACACCCCTGAAGCTGCATGAAATGGGAACGTGGGACCCCAAGGAACACTATTGGGGAGAACCCGACGAGCCGATAGAGCCATGGGCGAGGCCGATCATCAAACGAGGTCTGAGACCCGAATACGAGATGGAGCAGGTCCTTCCCGGCGAAGATCCCGACAATCCCGATACGGACCCTATCCTGGAAGCGGTAGATATGAAAGAAATGGGCGACCGCAGGAAGGCAATCCGCATGCTCATGGACGTCCTTAAGGCCGATCTCCGCTGTCTGGACGCCCACGCTCACCTAGGCAACTTCGCGTTCCATCGGGATCCTGATACGGCAGTCCGCCATTACGACATAGGAGTGAAGATCGGAGAGCTCTCTCTCGGCAAGGACTTTGACGGTCTCCTTCCCTGGGGCTGCACAGACAACCGTCCGTTCCTCCGCTGTCTTCACGGCTACGGCCTTTGCCTGTGGCGCTTCGGCCGGATGAGGGATGCAGAAAAAGTATTTACTCGCATGCTCTGGCTCAATCCCACCGACAACCAGGGCGCTCGTTTTAACCTTTACGACGTGAAAGAGGGAAAGGTCTGGCATGAAGAGGAGTAAAGGAGCCTGTTGATGCCCCAAGAAAGAAGATGATTTGCATTGACAGAAACGCGCGGAAAAGGGATAATGGAAAATGATTTGTAACTATATAATATCACGAGAGAAAGCAGGATATGTTACGTATAGCACCTACAAGTCCTCGCATGCGGCCTTCCCAGGTGAGTGAAGAATGCCAGCCGAAAGCGGGAAGCATTAATTTCTTGTAAATCCGCTACGGTCTATCTGTTATTGCAACATAAAAATGTCACCCTTTTTGCAACGTGAATATGTCACCCCCCCTTGGCCCTTTTCATAGAGACGCTCTCGCTTCGCTCGCCGGCCCTGGGCGCATGTAGGACCCCGGCCGGACGCGTCCTTCGATAGGCTTGCAGGGAACCTCTCCCGCCGTATGATGAAAGACATGCCAGCTTCCGTCGAGCCAATGATTCGCCGTAACGGAAGCCTTGGCAAAGCTCAGCCTCGTCTTTGTCGGGAACAGTTGGATCGCCTGTCCGTCGACCGAGATCGTGTTGTCGTAATTGACCTTTGCCTCATATCGCTTACAAAGGATGTTCCGCATGTCCGCGTCTTGAGGAAGCGGTCTCCATGCAGGCTTCGGGTCTTCCGGGGCAACGCCGAAGAGCCGAGCGTACTTGGGGATGAAGGTTTCGTTCAGATACTTCGTCGCCCCTTCGCGGTCGGCGATATTCTTAAGCCGAAGCTCAGCGACAAGCCTGTCCTGGAAGGTCCTGTTGATCCTCTCGCCTCTTCCTCTGGCTTGAGCAGAATGGGCAAAGATGAGCCGTATCCCCAGCTCGCTCATGGCTCTCTGGAACTGGGTAGGCTCGACAGAATCGCTCTTATGCCGGGTGGTTTTAAACTGGGAGGCCCGATCGAGATAGAAGACCGAGGGCCGGCCGAAACGGGCAAAGACCTCTTTGCATACGCCAAAACAGCCCTCCAGGTCTTCTTCCTTTCGAAACAGCCCATAAAGAGGCTTCCCCGTCGAGTCGTCCGTAGACAGAAGGAGCGTTGTCTTTTCCTCCCCGAACCACGCATGGGGAGAGCCGTCCAAAAAGAGCATATGGCCTTCCTTCTCCGATCGTTTTCTTCTCTTCCTATGTCTGCGCTGCTTCCGGACCTTTCCTCCGAACCCTTCAGGACGAAGCCATTGCCGCAAGGTCTCGCGGTTGATCTTTATCCCTTCCTGCTCTTCCAGCATCTCCGAGAGGTGGGAGAAGTTGAAGTCGAAATACTTCTCATTGGCGAGCTTCATCGCCCGCTCTTTCATCCCGGCAGGGAAAGCTCTGCAGGAAGGGCGCCCGCTGTTGCCGTGCTTAATTCCGGAAGGTCCTTCCTTCTTCACTTTAGCCTTGATCCTCTTTAGCTGGCGGAGGGAGACGCCTAACGCCGCCGCAGCCTCTCCGTTCATCATCCTGCCGTCCAATGCCGCCGCTACCACGCCGTACCGCCTTACCTCTTCCGTCATGAACGTCACTCCTTTTCTCACCGGAGCACCTCCCCTCGGTGCCCCTTGTTATCGGCGGGGGTGACATTTTCATATTGCAGCTAAGGGGTGACATAATTATATTGCAGCAACACACGATTCTTTTTTATTGACATTTCGGGCGATTTGCATTACAAAATAAACATAGTCTGAAAAAGCCAAACCATCCGCGAGGGTGGGACGGAAAGCCAATGGGTCTCAGTTACTCTTTTTTGATCCTCACCAGATAGACAGCCGGGCTGCCGATTACTCCCAATGAAGGAGGAGAAGGCAATGAGGAGCTTTCATTACTGTACCATCGGCCTGGTTTTCGTCGTGGTTCTCTGTGGGTGTTTTCTATTATCTGGATTGCCAGCATATGCTGACATAATAACAAACTACAAGATAAACTTCACAGCCGCGACAGGCACTGCTCCCGTAACAGGGTCTTTCACCTATGATTCAACTACGCCTCTATTCACAAATTTCCTGGTCACGTGGAATGGCAACACGTACAATCTCACGGCGGAAGCCAACAGCCCCACACTTGGGGGATCCGGATTTGGTGGTGAGTCTTCCACCCCCGCGTACGGTTTCGGCATCATGTCGAGTTCGCTGACCTACAGTGGTCTGAAATCTTTCGTGTGGAGTGGGTTTGCCGGTCAAGGTGTCGGCGGAAAGGGCATATTCGACTTTATTGCGGGGACTCCGATAGGGAACGATTTTATATCGGCCGGGGGTGTTGGAACTGGTAAACCCACTGCCGTTGGCCATTATACCATAGCGCCCGTCCCCATCCCGGCTGCACTCCTTCTTCTCGGTCCCGGCCTTGTCGGGCTTGCGGCAGTGAGGAGAAGATTCAAGAAGTAGGCGTTGCGCACCAAATATGACGGGCAGGGTCAGTAAATGGCCCTGCCTTTTTTACGCATCCTATTGATTACCGCGCGAAAGCGTGTACTTTACACGAACGAGCCTTTTCGTTTGTTACAGGAAGGCTGCCTCAGGCGCGTAATGTTGATAGTGGGTGAAAATTTCACTCTCGGAGGCTCCACCTGCAACTATTGGTTTTTCATGTTTGACAATTTTTGAGGATAACCATTTATAAGGTTTTAACCTCGATTTGATGGAGCGTGGCGCCATCAAATCGAGTAGCTGAGTCCCCGGATTGATGAAAGACGAAGCATTCCCTCGCACGGTATTCTATAGAAAATTTCATCATAGCTGACACCCATCCCATATCCCGGTTCGCGAAACGCATGGACGGCGTGGTTGACAAGGCAGGAGCCAAAAGGTAGTATGTGAAACATATACCAGGAAGAGCGGGGATTACCGGTTTTTTTGCGAAGGCGAGGAGAGAGGAGCATGAGTCTTGCTATTCCCCATTATACGGCCGCCTTTTGGCTGGCCGCCGTCATCGCTGTCCTGCTGATGGGCGTCGCCAAGGCGGGATTTGCCGGTGGAGTGGGCACCCTCGCGACGCCCCTCGTGTCACTCACCATAGGCGTGGCGCAAGCGGCCGCTATTCTTCTGCCGCTGCTCATCGTGATCGATATCCTGGCGCTCTTTTATTACAGGAGGGACTTCGACCGTCGGAGCATGAGGGTGCTTATACCCGGAGCTCTCCTCGGCATCCTCGCGGGCGGCTTCTTTTTCCGATCCCTCATGGGGAAGGATGACGTGCTCCGGGTAGGCATCGGCATCCTCTCATTATTGTTTGTTGCCTTCCAGATAACGCGGGATTTCATACTCGGGCGCGTCGAGAGGCACAGGCCAGGCCGACTCGAAGGCACGGTCATGGGTGCCATCACAGGCTTCACGTCCACCATCTCCCACTCCGGGGGGCCGCCCCTTGCGATCTATCTTCTTCCCCAGCGGTTTCCAAAGCACATCTACGTGGGGACCAGCGCCGTCTTCTTTGCCGTCACCAACGCCCTGAAGTTGGTGCCCTACAGCATCCTCGGGCTCCTGAAGTCGGGTAATTGGCCCACTATCGTCCTCCTCGCGCCATTGTGTTACATCGGGGTGAGGATGGGTGTCTACCTGAATCGACGCTTCAACGAGACGTGGTTCACGCGCCTGGTCTATGCAATGCTCTTGTTGTCCGGCGTGCAACTCGTCTGGACGGGCTTAACCGCCCGTTAGGTAAAGGCAGAGGACAATTCCGGAGCGTAAGGCTACCCCGGCGACGCGCACGGAAGAGAAGGTGTCCTCTTAAGGGACTGACCCCGCTCGCTCATAATTATTGTCATTGCAGGTAAGGACTCCTAAGTTTCCTTTGTTTTTCCTGCTTGCTCCAGCCCTTCCTTCTGGCCGGATGTAGTAACCGGGTTTACTCGCCCAGCACTTCTCTGATTGCCCTTGCTATCTCAATTTTTGTGAGAGGCTTCATCGCAAAGGCCCGTATGTCAACGGCCTTCGCCTTGTCGGCATCGACGGGATAGCTGAAACCGGTGCGCATAAGGACATCCGTCCCCTTTGCAGGACAGATCGTCCCCTTTGCAGGATCAACGGGCCGTCACGTTCAACATCCCTCCCTTGGAAAACGGCGTGTATGTGAGCATTTACTCCTCTACACCCCGTGGCACTGCACTTGCTAAAACAAAAGGGTCGACGGCCATCATACAGCTCAAGTCTTGGATGTTTATAACATGCATGAAAGCGAAAGAAGGTGAGGCAGTCTCAAAAGGCGGTTCATGTTCGGTCATCACATGAAGTTGTGGAATGCTTTATGAAAAACCAGTGTGGTAGACAATGTGAGGAGGCAATCCATGAATAGGAGAAAGATTCTGTCCATCTTGTTGGCGGCCATCGCTTTCGCGAGCACTCCTTTTATTGTTCATGCTCAGCAGATCGAAGATCCGTCCTGCATTGCTTCTGCAACGTGCGGCCGATCTTCTTTTGATGAGGGAGCTGAATATGGCCCCGTGCTCGATGCTGTTAATTTGAATGTCATCACCATCGGCCCAACGGGCACCATCTATACCACCAACGCGTTTAACAATATTGCTTTTTATAATTTTGGGACTATAGACATCACAAATATCGGCGTCCTGACCAACTACGGCGTCCTGACCAACTACGGCCCGCAGAACAGCTCCGGCGTCGTGGGTATATACAACGCCTTTGGCTCCGGCACGCTGACCAACTCCGGCACGCTGATGAACCAAGGCGCGCTGACCAACCTCGGCGGCACGGTAGACAACTACGGCACGCTAAACAGCGCCTACGGCACCGGCGCGATCACCAACAACGCCACCGGCACGCTGGTCAACGAGTACGGCGGCACGCTGAACACCGGCGGCTCGTTGAGCAACTCCGGCACGCTGACCAACTACGGTACGCTGAACACCGGCGGCTCGCTGGCCAACATCACCGGCGGCACGTTCACGAACTACGGCACACTTACCAACCTCTCCGCCTTCAGCAGCATTCTAACCAACAACGGCACGTTCACCAACTACGGCACGCTGACGAACAACGCCGAGGCCACGCTGACCAACCTCTATTCCGGCACGCTGAACAACAACGGCACGCTTACCAACAACTTCAGCGCTACGCTTACCAACAACGGCACGCTGAACAACAACGGCACGCTGACGAACAACTCGGCCTCGATGACCAACAACGGCACGCTGACCAACAACGGTATGCTCTACAACTACGGTAGCATCAACGGCTCGGGTACCTATACCCAGACTGCCGGTCTCACCAAAATCAACGGCAGCCTGAGCCAGGCTTCTGTCCAGATCAATGGCGGCACCCTGAACGGAACCGGTACTATCAACGCCCCTGTGACCATAGGCCCTGCGGGAACGCTATTTCCGGGCGATGCTCCGGGTACCCTCACCATCAACGGCAATTTTTCCAGCAGCGGCACCTTGCTGTTCGACATCGCCGGGCTCGGGCAATACAGCGTGCTGAACATCGGTAGCTCGGCCACCTTTACCGGAGGCATGATCGAGTTCGATTTCATCTACGGCTACAAACCCTCGGCAGGTAATTCCTATGATCTTTTGTCTTACGCTTCAGCCTCCGGAACACCTGCACTTGTCGCTACCGGCTTGGGCCCCGGATTAGGTTATTCATTCATCTTCAATTCCAACATGGGAGTCCTTTCGATTTCATCCGTGCCTTTCAATCAGATTGGGCCGAACCCCAATCCTTCTACCGGGACCGTCACCGTGGATAACCCCTACTATGGCAATGCAAACAACACTACGTATAATAATAACGGCACGATAAACATCGCAAGTGGCGCCACGCTGAACAATTACTCCGGCAGCACGCTAAACAACACCTCCACCGGCACGCTCACCAACAACTCCACCGGCACCACGACAAACTCTGTGGGGATGATGAACTCCGGCACGCTCACCAACTCCGGCACGCTGACCAACAACGGCACCATGTACAACACCTCCACCGGCGTGCTGAACAACGTATCCAGCGGCTTCTCCGACGGCTTCCTGTACAACTACGGCACGCTCACCAACTTATCCGGCGGCACGATCACCTTCTCCGGCGGCGAACTGCTCAACTACGGCACGCTCACCAACTTATCCGGCGGCTCGATGACCTTCTTGTCCGGCGGCTTTCTGGTGATTAGCACCGGCGGCACGGTGAACAATGCCGGCTCGCTGACCACCAACCCCATCAGCGGCGGCGGGCTGAGCAACGTAGGCACGCTGAACAACTACGGCGGCGGCACGGTGACCATCAACGGCACGCTGACCAACGGCTATGACCCGGGCTACGGGCTGACAATCCCGCAGGGCACGATTACCAACTACGCCGGCGGCACGGTGTACAACGCCGGCACGGTGTTCAACTTCGGCAATCTCTACAACTACGGTACGCTGAGCAACGACGGCACGTTCGACGTCTATTACAGCTCCGGCTACCTGGAAAACGACGCCACGCTGAACAACTACTACGCGCTGTCCACCTACGACGGCGGCACGCTGACCAACAACGGTGTGCTGTACAACTACAACGGGCTGGTCAACTTCTCCGGCGGCATACTGAACAACAACCAGGGAGGCACGGTGATCAACTCCGGCACGATCGTCACTTACTCCGGAGGCACGCTGAACAACTACGGCACGATGATCAGCTCCGGCACGATGACCGACTCCGGCACGATGACCAATTTCTCCGGCGCCACGCTGAACAACTCCGGCACGATGACCAACAACGGCACGATGACCAACAACGGTAACATCATCGGCACAGGCAGTTATACCCAGACCGGCGGTCTCACCACGAACAACGGCAGCCTGAGCCAGGCATCAGTCAGCATCCAGGGCGGCATCTTCAATCAGCAGGTCGGCGCGCTGACTGCAGCCAGCATTATGAACAGCGGTACCCTCAATTACTCCGGCGGCACGATCGCGGGCGCCCTCCAGAACAGCGGCCAGGTAAACGTTACCGGGGGCACGTCAGCCACGCCCAATATCTTCTGGGCCTCGGTGATGAACAACTCGGGCGGGAATTTCACTGTAGGCAATGGGGTGAGTTCTGCGTACCTCATCTTCGCGAGCCCGGTGACAAACAACGCGGGGGCGACCTTCACCATCAACAAGTCGTACGTGACTTTCGCGGGCACCTTCTTGAACAACGGCACTTTGGTCAGCGACCCGTCCACCGTCATCTTCGACGGCATTTTCAGTGGAGGGGGCACAATCACCGGCTCGGCCGGCGACAAGTGGGAGTTCCTGGGCGCCGGTGCCAATACGATCAATCTCGACGGCAAGACCATCGACATCACAACACTGGTCCTGGGGCAAGGGGTGACCCTGAACATCACGGACGGCTCGCTCACCGTCACCACCTTGTTCGACCCGACCGGGACGCTCTCCGGTATTACCGGTACGGGTGCCTTTATCGCCCACAGCTACGGTAAACTCAGCGCGGTGCCCATCCCCGGCGCCATATGGCTCCTCGCTTCGGGCTTAGCGGGCCTGATCTCACTGCGAAGGAGGATCGGGGAAAAGTAAGCCCTCTTCGATCATCAAGGGGCGGGTCTTTAGAAGGCCTGCCCTTTTTCGTGGAAAATACTCCACCAACCTTCCCCAACGATTACCGGAAGAATTGTTGCACGAAACTGAGCGCGAACAAAAACACCATTGCAGGAAGTTCTCCTCGACCCCTCGCTCGATGCGTTCACCTACCTACAAAGAGAGCATACGGAGTCCGCTACCGACAGTGAAGATTACGCTTCGAAAGCGTGGCTCTATGGAGAAAAGTTGGCATTGATTAAGCCTGAAATGGACTAGGCTGACTCAACCATGCTATCATACATCGTGTGAGGCCAAAATATCTGATGGGAATGAGATTAGATATTATCTGTGCTTATGTTGCCATATCAGTTTGGCTCATTGTCTGTCCTCCACACTTGCAGGCGGCTGAAAAGGATCAGGCAGAAGGTACCAGCCAAGTCATCTCTGACGAATCACTTCATATCCGCTGTTATTCTTCACCATGGTATTTTGTAATTGAAAAAGACGTCGAAAATGGTGTGGGTACAGACTTGCTTATTAGGCACAAATCAAGAGCGGAAGAAAAGCTGCCGTGCATTTATGCTGTTGGAAACGACGATCTCGAAATCAAGAATGAATGGGCCGAATACTTCGCCGGGCTGAAGGGCAATCTTCTTATTCTGGATAGCACGACCGGCCCAGGACCCAGTGGTCTCATAATATGGGATTTGCAGAAGCGAAAGAAGGTCTTTGAAGGATCTTGGTCGGATCCGATCATTCGAGACGATTCGATTCTCTATTGGACGGAGACGGGCGAAGCAACGTATGATAATTGTCCGGAGCTTGCTGAGTGGGAGTCGAATGGTTTGGGGGCAGCAATCGAAACGAGGGTATTGCTTGCATTCTCTGATTTTACGATCTCAAAAACAAACGAGACACGGTGCAGTCCACGGCAATGAAACTATAGTGTACCGTGAATATGCCGTCTTACCCACATTCGTCGATTTCCGTGTGTGCCTGCCTTCTTTGCAGAATCGCTGCCTTTTCAAGGCAGACGCATTGTCACTACAGCCGGACATCATAATGACCAGGTATAGGGCCAAGCGTGATGCTTCGCGCATCCTCACAATTGGGTTATCGCTCGGCTGTGGCGGGCAACTTAGTTAATCAGCACCTGGCACTCAGGTGAAGCGCGCTTCACTGCTGTTTTGCGTAGTCCACCATACCCTGGAAATCAATCACCACGACAGGCTCATGACCGACCACCCACGCGTCGTGGCCGGCCGCCAACATGGAAACCTCTCCCGCCTTCACGTCCCTCTCTTCTCCGTCGTCAGCCTTTATGTGAAGTGTACCGGAAAGGTGATACTGGAAATGGGGGGCCGCACAGCTCTTTGTTTTGGCCACCGGCTTGAGTGATTCCGACCACCGCCATCCCGGCTCGAGTGTTGCCCTTCCAACCGTCCGCCCGTTGACATCGACAAGTTCGAGCTTGCCCTTATCAAATGTCCTTGTCTCATCGGGAGAATTAAACGATTCTACTTCGATGCTTTTCATAGGTCCCTCCTTTTCATGCTCAAATTGCGGCATAACCACTTCCAAGCATAGGTCCGATAATTTAATGTAGTTCGTCCCATGCCCGCTTTCATCTGGCAGAACCTATTTTCGACCGACCCGTAAGTACTCCGCCACTCGAATGCCGTTTGAAATTTTGTATCGTTTTGTTTGAAGCGCACCGCTCGATTCCAGCACTAATGAGGAGGAACATCCTCTCCAGGAGAAACAGAGGAGGGGGATTTCTCCGCCTTCTTGGTCTGCCTTCCCCCATGGTATGGCTACGAAAGTAGTGGACGAAATACCCTTTTGAGTGTGACGCAACTGTGAAGCGGAACCGTCAATCGGATGATTCCTTGCAGCTTGGTGCAGGAGGTTCGATTGGGGCCTATATTCTATCAAGAGGACCAGTATCGGGTGCTCTTCGATAGCGGGGGGTGCGCGAAAAGGAGGTAGCCATGGCGATAATGGAGTCGGAGCTTTTCAAAGGTGCAAGCCAGCGCTTCATCATGAGGATAGCAAGCGGCGCAGAGGAGCAGAACTACAAGAAGAACTCGGTCATCTTCAAGAAAGGCGAAGACGCCTTCCATTTTTATCTCCTCGCTGCCGGTGATATCCATATCGAGATACCCGAGACGGAGGAAACGCTGGTAATCAATCGGCCGGGTGAGGTCTTCGGATGGTCGGCCCTGGTCGAACCCTACCGGTATACCGCAACAGCCAAATGTGTCCAGGACGCGGGCGTAATCAAGATCTCCCGCGAAATCGTGGAGGCTGCCATAAAAGATTATCCGAGCGAAGGACTCGAAGTATTGAAGAACTTGACCCGTATTATCGCAAGCAGGCTGTCATTCGCATACCGGCAGCTTGTGCCCGAGGCTTAGGAAAGGGAGAAGGCCGTCGCTGCAATAGGTAATCATAACCGCCACCAACGCTGTAGTGCAAGAAAAACATTAGGCCGTTCTCGGACAGATCCTCCTTGGTTGTTGTGAGGAAGGGGAATCCGTGAGAAAGAGAAAAACATCGTGTTATTGCAACATAAAAATGTCACCCTTTTTGCAACGTGAATATGTCACCCCCCCTTGGCCCTTTTCATAGAGACGCTCTCGCTTCGCTCGCCGGCCCTGGGCGCATGTAGGACCCCGGCCGGACGCGTCCTTCGATAGGCTTGCAGGGAACCTCTCCCGCCGTATGATGAAAGACATGCCAGCTTCCGTCGAGCCAATGATTCGCCGTAACGGAAGCCTTGGCAAAGCTCAGCCTCGTCTTTGTCGGGAACAGTTGGATCGCCTGTCCGTCGACCGAGATCGTGTTGTCGTAATTGACCTTTGCCTCATATCGCTTACAAAGGATGTTCCGCATGTCCGCGTCTTGAGGAAGCGGTCTCCATGCAGGCTTCGGGTCTTCCGGGGCAACGCCGAAGAGCCGAGCGTACTTGGGGATGAAGGTTTCGTTCAGATACTTCGTCGCCCCTTCGCGGTCGGCGATATTCTTAAGCCGAAGCTCAGCGACAAGCCTGTCCTGGAAGGTCCTGTTGATCCTCTCGCCTCTTCCTCTGGCTTGAGCAGAATGGGCAAAGATGAGCCGTATCCCCAGCTCGCTCATGGCTCTCTGGAACTGGGTAGGCTCGACAGAATCGCTCTTATGCCGGGTGGTTTTAAACTGGGAGGCCCGATCGAGATAGAAGACCGAGGGCCGGCCGAAACGGGCAAAGACCTCTTTGCATACGCCAAAACAGCCCTCCAGGTCTTCTTCCTTTCGAAACAGCCCATAAAGAGGCTTCCCCGTCGAGTCGTCCGTAGACAGAAGGAGCGTTGTCTTTTCCTCCCCGAACCACGCATGGGGAGAGCCGTCCAAAAAGAGCATATGGCCTTCCTTCTCCGATCGTTTTCTTCTCTTCCTATGTCTGCGCTGCTTCCGGACCTTTCCTCCGAACCCTTCAGGACGAAGCCATTGCCGCAAGGTCTCGCGGTTGATCTTTATCCCTTCCTGCTCTTCCAGCATCTCCGAGAGGTGGGAGAAGTTGAAGTCGAAATACTTCTCATTGGCGAGCTTCATCGCCCGCTCTTTCATCCCGGCAGGGAAAGCTCTGCAGGAAGGGCGCCCGCTGTTGCCGTGCTTAATTCCGGAAGGTCCTTCCTTCTTCACTTTAGCCTTGATCCTCTTTAGCTGGCGGAGGGAGACGCCTAACGCCGCCGCAGCCTCTCCGTTCATCATCCTGCCGTCCAATGCCGCCGCTACCACGCCGTACCGCCTTACCTCTTCCGTCATGAACGTCACTCCTTTTCTCACCGGAGCACCTCCCCTCGGTGCCCCTTGTTATCGGCGGGGGTGACATTTTCATATTGCAGCTAAGGGGTGACATAATTATATTGCAGCAACAAAAGAGAAAAACATCGTTGACAGAGAAGGAAGAACCGATATAGAGTACACAAAGACCGGCGTCACCTGAATGGCTTTCGACGGGAGCGGCCGCGCACCACAGTATCAGGTGGCCGGATCCGTCCGGAACGGATGGCCGGTTTGGATCATAACGCACGGCCGGTTCCTCGCAAATACGGCGGAAATACTTTGGAACAATCAGCGATACTTCACATTCTACACAATTCATTCGGCATTCAGTCCTTTCGTCACGGCCAATGGGAGATTATTTCGTCGGTTTTGAGCAAACAGGATACGCTGGCCGTAATGCCGACAGGCGGAGGAAAATCCCTTTGCTATCAACTCCCCTCCCTCTGCCGGAAGGGAATTACATTGGTGATAACACCTCTCATTTCACTCATGCGCGATCAAGTGTCGGCTTTGAAGGCAAAGGGCATCCCTTGCGGTTGCATTAATTCCAGTCAAGACACGACCGAAAACCGACGGGTTTTCCGCGAGCTTAAGGCAAGCGATTCATTCCTACTCTATCTTTCTCCCGAACGAGTTCAGAAACCTGGTTTTGAGCACTGGGTGAAAACTGCTCCTATCTCTTTGTTTGCCGTTGATGAAGCACATTGTGTATCTCAGTGGGGGCACGATTTCAGGCCCGATTACGGCAAGCTCAATGTGCTTCGCACATTACGCTCAGATGTTCCCATTCTTGCCACCACGGCCACAGCTACGCCGCAGGTTTTGAAAGACATCGCTAAGCAATTGGGGTTGAAGGAACCAAGGCAGCATGTCTACGGCTTCTATCGCCCCAATTTGTATTACCAGGTTGAGTACTGCGATGACGAGACAGAGAAGATGACGCTTGTCCGGGAAGCGCTGGACCGGACACCTCATGGAAGGATCATCATTTATGCAGGAACACGAAAACAATGTGAGAATCTACATGGTGAACTGTGCACGAGGTACCCCGGCGTTGATTACTATCATGCGGGGCTTTCAAGCGAAGAGCGAGACTCCATACAAGACAAATACGACAAAGGCGCCGTCAGAATACTGGTGGCCACAAATGCCTTCGGCATGGGTGTAGATAGCCCGGATGTGAGACTCATCGTCCACTATCAGATGCCGGCGAATCTTGACTCGTACTATCAGGAAGTGGGGCGAGCAGGCCGAGACGGAGAACACTCTACCTGTCTTCTCTTATATGCAAAGAAAGATCGCGGGCTTCAGTCGTTTTTCATACGTGAAAGCAATGCCCCGGTTGAAATCAAAAAGGCACGGTGGAGATCTCTGGATGCCATCATTCAGTACGCCGAAGGGGGTGAATGCCGGCACTCCGGAATTCTCACATACTTCAAAGATGTCGATCGGATTCAGTCCTGCGGCCATTGCGATGTATGTGACTCCGGCTCCTCGAGAAGAGTTCCGCATACCCTCACGGCTCCCACAAAGACACCTACCCGGAAGGGAAAATCAAAGGAGAAAAAACCCCGAATCGAGAGAATTGCAACGACCTTGAGTGCTCAAGAATCCGCGAGGATGAGGGCCATCAAAGACTGGCGACTTGAATATGCGAGGAGACTGGACATGCCGGCCTTTTTGGTTTTTAGCAACCGAACATTGGAAGACCTGGCCAGAAAGGCCCCCGGAACCTTAGCCGAGCTGGAAGAAGTATATGGACTGGGCCCTCAGAAGATCGAAGTGTTTGGGAAAGAACTGCTTGAAATCCTCTACGGGGTAGTCTAAAGCTGACCAGCAGGACATTGCCGGCTCTAAGAACAACGTCCACGACGTCACCACAAAAGAATATCGCCAACGCAAAACTCCGAGGTGCCTGGACCCCGGTTTTCACCGGGGTGCCGCCGGGGTACTTTTTGTCATGCCTGGTTGTCACTTCTCCTTGTCGCTCCTGGTTGACACCCTTGGTTGTCACTTTGACAGGAAGCGGGAAAAGGAGGACAATCTTATCAGGACGGGCATTGCCCCGTCCCGTTTGAGCCGGATTCGAAAGGTCTCCGGCAGTGCTCTTTGACAACTGAATCGCACTAGCCCCCGAATACCCCCCCTAAAACCGTCCAGTTTCGTTCACTTTCGTGTACCCCTCTTCTGAAATGCCTTGCAAGAGAAGGGAATCATAAAGGGGCGTGGGTGCACGGTCAGGAAAAGGCGCTAAAACTACCCGTTTTTGGGCCAGTTCGTACACAGCCGCCCTCCGCTGTGTGGCGGGGGCGAGACGTCATCAAGAGGCAGCTTCCCCGTCGCCTGAGAGGCGGTAAAAAAAGGCTTATTTGCGGCTTTTCCGTGCCGTAATAAGGTAAAAAGGCGTGTCGAGCAGTATCTCCGTCACGCGCACGTCCTGAAGGCCGAGGGCCGAGAGATGGCTTTCATAAAATGCTGGGTCGCGGAAATACCTGAAGAAAAGGAGGATCGGGATGGCGGAATAGGGCGGTGTGTGCCTGTGCACTGCGATGCGGCCCCTTTCAAAAATGAGCAGGACGCCTCCGGGCGCCAGGGCCCGGGCAGCCTTTCCGATCAGCATCAAGGCGTCCTTTTCCGGCCAATCGTGGAGCATCGATTTGAAGGATATGATGTCGAAGGTTTCCGGCAGCGGATCGGTAAAGGCGTTCCCTTTGATGAAGCTTATCCTTTCGGCCTCGGGCTCGTGGGCCAGGTGCTCCCGGCCTATCTCGCATACCAGCGGCAGGTCCAGGACGCTCGCCCTGATCCCTGAATATTTTCTGCAAATTTGTAGGACGAACTCTCCGCTGTTCCCTCCGATGTCGAGCATCCGCCGGTGCAGGCCGAAGGCGTAGCGCCCGACGCATGAGGCGGCCTCATATCTCGTCAGCGAGGTGGTGATAGCCACCCACCGTTTTGTCAGCGCGTAGTTTTCCGGGCTGTACTCGAAGGCACGGCCGTACGAGAACAGGTCGAAGGTGCGTGAGCTGCCGACAAACCGGCCGGGCCCGGCAACCAGGTCGGTAAAGAGTTCCGTAAAATCGGCGAGAAGGAGATGCGCAAATTCCAGCTTCGTCTCCAGGAGATCGCGATATCGGAGGGCCTTGATGAAGGCGGGGGTGAGCATGATTTTGTCCCCCTGTTCCTCGGTGACATTGTTCAACCGGAGCAGGTCGAGCAGCAGTGATGCGCCGGGCGCGTCCATGGCAAAGCGCTTTTCGATTTCCCCCATTGTGCTCGGTCCGTTCTCAAGGAGATGGTCGATCAGGCCCGCTTCGATTGCCGTGGCGAGGCTGCGCGCCTCTACAACACCCTTGATGAAGGCATCTATGCAGAGGTAGTCGGTTTCCTCAGAATATTCCATAGTAGCCGCTTTTCAGGATCACCAGATCGCTTCCGTCCATCCTGTAGTCGAACCCCACGTCATACTCCAGGTGGTCCAGCATGGATCTGTTCTTTTCCACGAAGGAGATGGTTTCCTCCGGATAGTTGAGTTCTTTCAGAAAAAAGATGAACTGGTCCAGCTTTATCCCCGCGAAATAGATGCAGTCGTTCCCCTGTTTGTTGGCGATGCAGATCGTCCTGCAATCCCTTAATTCAGGCCGGACAATGTGATCGACCCCGATCCTTGCGATATCGATATGGGCCGAGCAGGCTGCCTTCGCGAAGACCTCGTCGAGTTGCTTTTGTGCATCGAAAAAGAAGTAGAAATTTTCCAGCCGGCTTCCCTCGGGGGTAAGGGCATAGCAAATACCGGACGAGACGGCGCTGCCCGGATTACCGATGTACATGTGCAGCTCTTCCAGGTTTCTTTTACCCGTCGCGAGCGCATTGTCGATGTCGAGAGAGAACATGAAATAAAGGAGGTTCTCGTTCGGCTTCAGCGGGCTTGAGACAAAGGGTTTGAGCGCATCGAGGACAAGCGAGATCGACCTCTGTCTCCTGCTTCTCCCGTAGTCATAGAAATAGAACTCCCACCTGACGCTCTCGCCTATGCGCTTCACCCCCCACACCGTGTTGGAGGCGCCTACCGCCTCCCGTAACCCTCCCACGAGCCGGAACATGCGTTCATCGGCCCCTGCAATCTCAAATGAATGAAGGAGCAGGTTTATCGATCTGAACTTATTTGCGTAGGGGACAGCCGGCTTGTAAGGCCACAGGGCGTAATTAAAAAAAATGTCCGCCTCGGTCGTATACTCCGGCCTGATTATTGTCTCTTTCATGGCTTCGTTGATCCTGGCCTCACGTCGCCCTCCGGCTGTTTGTGCGAGCCGCCTCATCTGATAGGCGACAGTATGCTCCTCTCATCTCCATATGCTGCGATATAGGGGCGGGAAAGGCCCCAGCACGTTTTCGCCTTACATGCATCCCTGTAGCCGCAGGCGCCGAACCCGCTTTTCCCCAAGGTCTCCCAGAAGACGTCAGGGATGAGGGTCGGGGGAAAGTCGCTGTCTACAACAACCGGATCGGAAAGGGGAAGACATTCGGGGAAGGCCTTGAGCACCAGGGGCTTTTGGGCAGATCTCAGATGCGGGAGCACGTCGGCGAGCACTGCCAGCAAGTCCTTCATAGGGACGATCAGGTCTTTCGAGTCCCTTTCCTCCATGGGGAAGAAGTTCCAGAGATGCATCTCGCTCACCTTCTTGCGCGCTATATCTTCGATGAGGGCGGGTACGTGGGTATAGTTGAGACGGGTGCAGACCGTGTTCGTCAGCACATTGACCTGATAGTCCTGAAGATTGGCGACACCCTCCATCGTTTGATCATAGGAACCGGGCACACGGGAAATGGCGTCGTGGACCTGGCGCGGCCCGTGGATGCTGATGAAAAATTCATTCACGCCGGCGTCGATCAGCCGGCGCAGATAACCGGCGTCGCTCAGTCTTCTTCCGTTTGTTTGTATCTGTATTGTTTCGAAGTAGCCAAGGGCGGCGGCGAAGGCGACGTATCTCTCCAGGTGAGGAAAGGTAGTGACCTCCGCCCCTGAAAGGATCAGGCGCCTGCACCTGCCGCTACTGACGATGCCTATGACGAGCTTCTTGAAGAGATCAAAATCGATAGCCGGCAGTTTTCCCTTTACCGGGGCGAGCATGCATATCACACACTTATTGTTGCACCCATACCAGAGAGGAATGACCGTGTAACCGGCGAGAGCGATCCTCGACCGGCCTATCGCGTCATTCCCCACTTCCTGTCCCTTCATCCGGCTGCCCGGGTCTTGCGTCTCCGAGATCAATGTTCTTCCACCCCGAAGTAAATGGTAAAAAAATCGCGCCCTTCCCTGTCTGTGCCGCCCGACAGGTGGCCGAACTTTTTGCCCTTGCTTGCCTCAAAGAAGGCATGGAATTGTTTCGAAGGGATCGAATAGTGGTCCCTCATCCTTATAAGCAAGGGGTAGAGCGCCTCTAATCGAAGACCTGCCCTGTACATGTTTATGTCGAACGAGCTCCTCCGGTTGTTGTCCTCGGTCACGTCAAGGTAGAGGATATCCTGAGTGATGGCGGAGGCCGTGGTCACAATGCCTTTTGCTATCTCAAGAGGCTCGGCGGCGCCGGGTCCGTCAAAGGCAGCGGATAATCTTTCCGTCATGTCCTTAGGGGTAAGAGAAGGATAGCAGGTGTACCGCGCAAGTGCGGCCGCGGCGTGGTCCGACGGGTCCCACTTAAAGCCGAGGTACAGGAGAAATGGATAAAAGCGGCTCTTCAGGCTTAGCTCCAGATAGACCTTGTAGACGGACCCCTTTTCGTTCTCTTCAAAGCCGAAATGAACGAGTTTTGTGTCGGGCAGGTTTTGCAGGAGGGGCGCCCAAAACACATCGGGCAGGCCGAGATTGCGACAAAGATCGAGCATCTTTTCCCGTGGTATGGCATCCCTGTGCAGGGACAGGAGGAAGCGGTTCGTAAGCAGGGCGCCGCGGAAGATCTTGAAAGAACGCTCAAAGCCGAACTCCACGTGAAGACCGTTGATGAGCCCGAGGAGCAGGCTTCTCTGACTGGAGGCCCTTTCCCCCGCAGGCGCAGACGGGTCGTTTGCGGCCATGAAGTCGGGTCCGATGGGACCATGGATTGCCTCATGTCCCTGCAAGGCGTCATGCAGGGCAATTGCGAACCTTTTAGCCATGAAGGGCGTCAAGACGGTGCGGCCAAGGAGGCTGACCGTCAGCTTGTCGAGGTCTTCAGCCTGGGGCTGAGCCGCGCCGAAGGTGATGTGTATCTCTTCCCGGCCCATGGTTACTTCCGTCACATCTGCCCTGAACGTCCGGTTGGGGGAATTGTGCCACACGATCCGGTCCCCCGGCGCTTTTCCGCGGCCTGCCATTGTGCTCGGTTGGTTCTTTTTGTCGCCTTCTCCCATACTTTCTGCTCGATAATGCATATTATTACACACCTCGCCGCCTGTTATCATGCAAAATCTTCCAAAGAAAGCAACCCACGGCTGCTCCGCCCTGCCGGCAGCCCCTTAAGCAGATTACGAACGATAATGGCGAGGTTCAAAGCTCGAAGGCTCCGGACCGAAGATTGTTGCCTCGTGCCATCCCGGCGATTACCCTAGACGTAGGGTTGGCGGGACCATAGGGCGCCGGGCAGGGATCGAAAGGGATGGTGTGACCAGATGGCAGAGAAGAAACCCAGACACATGACACTTAACCGGTTTCTCGTCCAGCGGCAAAGGGTTTATCCTGGAGCCGCCGGTGAGCTAACACGGGTCATGGACCAAGTCGGCACCGTCGGCAAGATCATCTCCAGCTACATGCGGCGTGCAGCACTGGAGGCGCTGACGGGCCTCACCGGCGGGGTGAATGTGCAGGGCGAGCAGGTGAGGAAGCTGGATGAGTTGGGCAACGCCATCTTCATCGAGGCCTTCGAGTACGTCGATATTGTCGGAGCCATTGTTTCCGAGGAAATGGAACAGCCTCTGATCATGGAGTCCAATGGGGCTCCGGGAAGATACGTCGTCCTCGTGGACCCCATCGATGGCTCATCCAACCTCGACGTGGACTGCGTCATCGGCTCCATTTTCTCGGTGCGCAGCCTGAAAGGCTCCGTAGAGGAATCCATCCTGCGTAAAGGAGCGGACCAGGTTGCCGCCGGGTACATCATGTACGGAACTTCCACGATCCTTGTGTACAGCGCCGGAGACGGGGTGCATAGCTTCGTTCTTGACGAGGAGATCGGGGAATTCGTCCTGGATCACGACAGTGTTCATATGCCGGATCGGGGAAAGACCATGGCCTCCAACTTTGGCAATTACGGGATATGGGGCGAGCGGGCAAGGAGGTTTGTCGACGCTGTTGCCGCGGAAGGGAAGGGCCGGTATGCCCTGCGCTACTCCGGAGCGCTCGTTGCCGACCTCCATCAAATCCTTCACAGGGGAGGCATCTACTTCTACCCCGAGGACGATACACGGCCTAAAGGGAAGCTGAGACTCCTCTACGAGTGTGCCCCCCTTGCCCTGATCGCCGAACAGGCAGGGGGCGGGGCAACGACCGGAAAGATGAGGGTCAGCGACATACAGCCCGAAAGTGTGCATCAGCGCATCCCCTTCGCCATCGGCAGCAGGTACGAAATAGAGAGGTACGAGGAAGCCTACCGAGGGGCACTCCCGGGACTTCAAAAGCCCTAGCCGAACCCGCGCACGTTGGCCACAAGGGAAGGTTTCAGAGGTTTATCCTTTCCATGCCAAGCCTACAGTACTTTTCTGCCAGCTCCACATAAAGCCTTCTCGCATAGTCCCAGAACTTTATTTCTTTCTCCGACACGTCCCTGATTTTTTTTGCCGGGTTGCCCGCCACTACCACCGAGTCCGATATCTTCTGTTCCTGCTTCACAACGGCCCCTTCCGCCACGACGGAGTATCTGCCGATCTCCGATCGGATGCTCAGGACAGCGCCCATACCCACACCTGAATAGTCGCCCAGCCGCTTTGCATGGACGATCGCCCCGTGGCCCAGGACGACGCCGTTGCCGATGGAACAACACTTGTCAGGAGGAGCATGTATGATTGCTCCTTCCTCGACCGTTGTTTCGTCACCTATCTCGATGGCGCCGTAGTCGCCCCGCAAGATAGCCCCATGGCCTATATAGCAGCGCTCGCCGATCCTCACGTCGCCTATTACAATTGCCGTCTCGCTCACGTACGTGCCGATCCCGACAACCGGCTGCCTTCCGTCAAACCTGTAGAACATCGTTTTTATCCTCACGGGCCCGTGTGTCCCATATGTGCGAGAATAAATCATAATGTGGGAATACCAGACGTGGTCTATATTCTAGCATTTGCATGTGCTATACGCCAGTTCAAGATCGACCAAAGACATAGGCCGTCGCGGTTTTTTTGCTGCACGGGGATCATGAGAAACGAAAAGGCGTATCGGAAGAAGTTTTGCTGAACGTCTCGGCCAGGGAGCTTTTTTAACGGGCTTTAAAGAGAACAACATCGCGTGCTCTCTTTAAAGCCCTTTTTGATTGAGGGGCTGGGTGCTTTTCCCGCTCCGACCCGGTATCACCGCTCCTGCGTCTGTTTGCGCAACTGATCGCTCAAAAGCTGCTGCAGGTTGCTCAGAGACTGCGTATTCGCCGCTCCCTCGATCGTCTTGACCGCCACATCCTCTATCTTCTGGTACGCTTTCTCTAACTGCGCCGAGAGCTTTGCGATCTGCTCGTGCTGGTCCTTCACCGTCTTATCGAACGCCTCCACACGGGTCTTCAATACGTTCCGCTCACCGTCGAACTCCTTTTTCAGCAGCTCCTCACGGCTCTGTGCATTCAGCGTGAGCCGGTCGGTCGTTTCCTTTATTACTTTCGCAACGGCAGATTCCAGTTCCTTCGGGAATATGACTGCCCGTTTCTGCAGATCCTGCAATTCACCCTCTTTTTCCGCTATGGCTTTCTCTCTGGTTGCCAGCCCTTCCTCGGCTTGTGCCCGCTTCGTTGCGATCTCCTTTTCGAGGCGCGCCTTTTGGTCTTCCAGCCCCTCTATCGCCAATTTCTGGTCCCGTTTGAAGCCGTAATCGAATTCTTCGCGCTCACGATCGCGCCGTTTCTTCTCAGCCGCGTCCCATTCCTTGGCTTCTGCTTCCCGCGCCTGTTTCTCTTCTGCCCACCGCAGCCGCGTGCTCTCAATTTCCCGCGTCAGTTGTTCCTTGTCTGCCGCCATTTTCGATTCAAATTCCTGCTGCTTTCCGTTTTGCGCTTCGATGAGTGCCCCGAGAGATAGCGCATTCTTCTCGATACCATAAAACTCTTCCAGTTCCTTCTCCTTGAACCGGACCGCTTCCTCTATTTTCCTGAACTTGGACACCTCGTCATCCAGTTTGTCTGAAATCTGGGTGAGCATCTTTCCGATCTCCAGCTTAAGATTGGCTATCTCCCGTGATGCTCCGTCCGACGAGAGGGCGAGGGCGACCTGAACCGCCTCCTGGTGCTTCTTCTCTTCCAGCTTCTTCTCAGGCTTCAGCTCGGCTCCATCCTTGTCCTGCACTTGCTTAAGCACGACATGATATGCATCGAGCATCTCCTGCTTAGTGCTGGTCATCGACAGCTTCTTTGGCTCCGGTTTCTTTGCGTCCATAGCGCACCTCTTTCTTTGGATTGCGGGGCAACTCTCGTAATTCTGTCTCTTATATTAGCGCAAAACCGGTCCTTTTTGCCATCTTTTACTGTGCTTTACCCTCCTTTTACCCTTTTCAGCACGGATTGTTCACTAACAGTTTCAGCACCCTTCTTTAGGATTCCCTTCTCTCACAAGCCTTCCAGGAGGGGGGGGTTGACTAAAGTGGATGGTTTCAGGGGGGGTAGGGGGCCGGAGGGAAGGGTGCAAGTCAAGTTTACGCTCTTCCGTGGATGGGTGTGGGTTACGGAAAGAAGTGTGCGACGGACTGCAACGCAATGAAAGCAACAACGTGTCTGCCGCCCTATATCCTGTTTACTGCAAACCCTGTTCATCCAGTACCTCTCTCACTTTTTGCAGGAGGGTACTCGGTGAAATAGGTTTTGAGATAAAGTGAAACTTCTTGTCTTCGATGCCTTTGTCGAGGATCACATCTCTCGTGTAGCCGCTGGTAAAGAGCACTTTTATGCCCGGTCTTATTTTGCTTATCTCGTCATAGGCTTCACGCCCGTTTTTTATGGGCATAATAGAGTCGAGGATGAGAAGGTCTATCCTATCTGTGTTTTTGAAGTTTTTTATTGCATCTGCTCCGTCGGTTGCCTCAATAACGTTATATCCATGATGACGTAGCACGTCCCTGAGAAGGCGCCGTACCACTTCATCATCTTCTGCCACAAGGACGGTCTCATTGCCACCTTTGACCGGCTCCTGGGCTGGCTCTTCTTTTTTGGCTCCCTTGCTCACGACAGGGAGGTAAATATGAAAGGTTGTCCCCATGTTCGGTTCGCTGTACACGGTAATGTATCCGTTATGCTGTTTCACAGTGCCGTACACACTGGAAAGACCAAGACCCGTTCCTTTCCCCACCTCCTTAGTAGTGAAGAAGGGGTCAAATATTTTTTCCCTCGTCACCTCATCCATGCCCGTGCCTGTATCGGAGACAGAGAGAAGGGCATATCTGCCCGGCTCACCATACCCGTGGTAACGTTTGAACTCTTCATCAAATTCCACCGCTCGTGTCTCTATAGCAAGGGTTCCGCCCTTTGGCATGGCATCCCTGGCATTGGTGGCAAGATTGAAGAGTATCTGGTCGATCTGCGTTGCGTCAGCCATGACAATGATATCATCGGGAGTAAGGATAGTTCGTACGGCAATATCCTCTATGACAAGTCTTTTCAGAAGCTTTTCTGCCCCTCTGACGATGTCGTTGAGGTTAAGGGGGTTTAAGATCACCGGCCGCTGCCTGCTGAAGGCCAAAAGACTCTGGGTGAGTTGAGCCGCCTTCTCGCAACCGGATAGTATCTCATCGATGTACGAACGCAAAGGGCTTTCCTCCTCTATCCTCATTTGCAGAAGCGCACCATATCCCATGACGGCCATAAGTATGTTGTTGAAGTCATGGGCAATACCACCGGTGAGGGTGCCTATGGCTTGCACTTTTTGGGACTGACGTAGTTGGGATTCGAGGTGCTTCAGTTCCGTGATATCTTCGCAGGTCATCAGGTAATCGCCGGACACAAGCACCGAAGTATTGAAGCTCACGATCTTCTCTGTTCCATCCTTGCATGTAACGGTGAAGACCCTTGGTTTCCCTGTTCCGGGTTGGGCAAACCTCAAGTCCTCAATCCAAGCCGATATCACTATATGTCTGTATTCGGCATTTGGATAAACCTTTCTGAACCATGTCCTGCCATCAGGGACATGAGAGAGATCAAACCCGAACAACTGAGTAAATTTGGGGTTGATATAGGTGAAATAACCATCCTTATCTATGAGGGCCATCCCGAAGGGGGCATTGTCCGAGAGGGTTTTCAGTTTCTCCCTTTCTTTGGAGATTTCTTTTTCGGCCTCCTTGCGCTCGGTGATGTCACGCAGGTAAACGAGGGAGACAAGATCACCTTTATATCTGGTCCCAGTTGCGGATACATCAAGATAGATTGGTGTCCCGTTTTTTTTGATGCCTTTAAATTCATATCTGGCAGGAACGGGTTCACCTCTTTGTCGCCTGACATTGATATCATCGACGAGTCGAAAATCATCGGGGTGTACAGTTTTGCGATTGTTTTTTCCAATTATTTCGTCGGGGTCATCATGGCCAAACATTTCAACAAAACGCTGATTTACATAGAGGTGCTCATCCCCCTTCATAATGGCAATACCATCGTTGGAACTGTCAATTATTATCCGACTGCGTTCCTCAGATTCCTGAAGCTCCCTTTCAACGCGTTTGTGCTCGGTGACGTCCCTGATCGATTCAATGGCGCCGATGGTCCTTCCTTCGGTGTCAAAGACTGGCGATGCGGTGGCCGACAGGAATGCGCCCTTCCCTTGGTAGGTCATCGGCACATAAGCCACTACAGAGAAAGTACCTCCTTCTCTGGTAATCACGTCAGAACAGTTTGTGCTGTTCTCGACTCCCCCAAGGATCATGTCAATGAGAATTGGCCGTGGTTCTCCATAAAAAGGCATTGCATACGCATAGTCCCCTTTTCCGAGGATATCCTCCTTCTTTATCCCCGTCATTGCCTCCATGGCTTTATTCCAGGCGATCACCTTTCTTTCATGGTCTATGACGAAGGTAGCGTCGGGAAGGAACTCGATGATGTCAAAAAGCCGCTGGTGCGCAATACGAAGTTCATCTTCGGTCCTTCTGCGGTCGGTGATGTCCTCCATCGTTCCCTCGTAATGGAGCACCTTCCCTGTTCCATCCCTTACCGCATGGGCATTGGTTACGGTCCAGATGTTTCCTCCATCCTTACGATGAAGCTGCATTTCAAAGCCTTCCACAATACTATGTTCTTCCATTAGTTGCCTGATTTTTACCCTGGCTTCAGGGTTCACATAAACCTGTTTTTCGACATCGGCAATATGGTTCATCATCTCTTCCGGTGTTTCATACCCCAACATTTTCACAAAAGCAGGGTTCGCGCTGATAAAGTGTCCTTCCGGTGTGGCCTGATATATACCTTCTACGGCGTTTTCAAAGATGGAACGGTATTTTTCTTCGCTTTTATAGAGCGCAGCCTCTGCCTTGCGCCGCATCATACGCTGCATGAGGAGAATGAAGATGAGCAATGACTCGATAGTACAAAAAACAATTATGCCGATGATAAGCCATTTGTATTGATCCCAGAGCGTCATTTTTTTGTACGCAACAATGCTGTGAGGAGGCAAATTTTTCTCGCTCATACCCCAACGCTTCATCTGTCGCCAGTCAAACATATACACATTAGGGCTTGCGGAGATGGAAAGATCGGCAGGTTTCACGCCATGCAATATACGGAGGCCCATTTGGCAGCCTTTTTCCCCTGTGCTTCAAAGCTGACCAGGTGGCCACCAACGATCCCATGCCCGAAATAGGAATCAAACATGCCAAAGACAGGAACATTTGAAGTGTGGGAAATAAGGGTTGCCACGTCTTTGGGCACAAAGGATTTACCGGTACCATCCTGAAACATGGTGATATAAAAAATTATGGTATGTGCAGGGAGGTCAGGGACGGCTTTGAGAATTGTTTCCATTGGCATCCCCGTCATATAGGTTATATCAAGCCTCCCCTCATACTCCTTGAATGCCATTCGCACTGCTGCTTCATAGCCTCTGTCGTTCTTGCTTGCCCCTCCTACGACAATTATCTTCCGGACATCCGGTTGCAACCTGAGTACTGCATCAAGGGTGCCTTTCGGGTCTATCTCCATGAGGACACCGGTAATGTTCGGTTTCAGGGCTTGACCTTCAATCTGGTATTTTTCGATTGTGCAGAATACAATGGGAATTTCAGGGAAAAGCCTTTCAAGGTGTTTTAAAAGGAAATCCAGCGCAGGATTCAGCATGACAAAGATCACATCGGGAGAATGTCGTGAATACTTATGGCGTAATAGATCGAGCAACCGCTCGCGGTAATCCTCACCAGGGAATCGAGCCAGATCGAGGTATTCAGTGTATAGGTCCGTGTGAATGGTTTTGTCTGACTCAAGCGTTGAGCGGATACTTTGGTTTACGGTAATACTGTACGGTAAAAAGGGTTCAAAAGAGTGAATCAGCAGGATTTTTCTGGTCTGCTTCGGGTTATCAGCCAAAGCAGAAGAGGCGATAAGGTGCAGTGCCATCATAATAACCAGCAGTGCACGGACTAATGGCATCGGGTCAAAAGATCTCCTTTCTGGCGTTGCGTAGCACATATTATATCAACCAACCCTATTGGGGGAAGGGTCAGAGAGAAAACCATGCTATTGTTTCCATCTATCGAAACATATTTCTATTATAGCAGGAAAAGAGCGAAACACAAGGCGTACTTATTGCCATGTGGAATGCCGCACGAAGTGAAGGCAAGGCCCAGGGGACGTTAGCACAAAGTGATCCCTGAGAAGCAAGTGCCGGTTCTGAAACGATCAAATTGTTACCACCATAGCGAGAAAAAGGCGACGCGATTCAATGTACCAGCAGGCTTGCCGTGAGGATTATGAGGACAAAGAGCGTCACGGCCAGGTACTTGAAGTTTTTTGCGGAGGCGAAATAGATGACCGATAGAACTGCTCTTACGTACGGCGTGAGAATGAGTACTGCTATGCCGAGCGTCATCAACCGGAGGGACCGGCTGGAAGACTGCGCGGAAAAGAGCCGCCCGAGGAGGGCGAAGAAGTCATCAGCCCGGAGGATGACACGGCTCTCATGGGAAATGGCAAGGTTGCCGGAGGAGCGATAAAAAAGCACAAGGCCGGCGGCTTCGAGGAAAAGACTTATTACCACGCCGGTTATGAGAATATAGCTTATCAGGCCCTCCAGAGATGCTGCGCCGCTCCCTTTATCGTTCCGGCCTACCATGAAGCGACTCCTTTGTAGAGCATCTGCGCGATGAGCAGGACGACTACGCAGAAGAAAAGCCCCTTCAGCACGCGGTCGTTGAGCTTGTTGAGCACCCTTCCTCCCGCGATGGCCCCCAGGGTCGCTCCTATCGCCATGGGCGCCATCAGGGTCAGGTTGAGGAAGCCGCTGAAGAGATAGACGCTCGTCCCGGCCAGCGCGGTCATTCCTATAATAAAGTTGCTCGTGGCGCTTGCCACCTTTGAAGGCAGCCTCAGGACATGTTCCTGCACGGTCACTTTGAAAGCCCCGGCGCCTATGCCGAGCATCCCCGCCGCGAGCCCGGCAATCATCATTCCCAGTCCTCCGAGCAGCGGCCGGTCGGCACAGTACGTGATGACCTCCTCTCTCGCCTCGTCGAAGTATCTCCCCTCAAGCGCCAGCCGGTGCGAGAGTCCCGAGTATGTTGCCGGAGAGAGACAGTCAGGCTCCGGCCGGGCTCTTAATTTCAGGAAGGACGTCATGAGGAATGCGGCGAAGAAAAAGTAGAGGTACACAGGTGCGATAAGGGTTGTGATCGTAGCCCCGATGATGGCGCCGACGCTCGTGAACATTTCGAGGTACATGGCGATCCGCACGTTCGCTATCCTCTCCCTCACGTATGCTGAAGCCGAGCCGCTCGATGTCGCGATAACGCTCACCATGCCCGAGGCGATCGCTTCTTTTACGGGGATGCCGAAGAACACCATGATCGGGATGAGGATGCTCGCCCCTCCGAGTCCGGTAAGAGAGCCGATAAAGCCCACGGGAATGGAGATCAAAAGGAGGGAGAACATGTCGAGGGTCACCGGAGGATTTTACCATAATTGCGCAGGATTTGGGGATGTATGAAGAATAGCCCCCGAAAGGTCCCCTCTGGTCCTCTCGCAATAATCGGCGTCAATGACCGCTTGACACCATTATGATCATATGCTTATAATAATACCATGTCAAGACCCAAGAAGCAGCGATGCATAAATTGCCGTCCCGATGCGTCATATTTCAAACCACGGGGCATCCCCCTCATGGAATTGGAAGAAGTCTCCCTGGGTCTCGACGAGGTGGAGGCGCTCAGACTGTGCGACTATGAGGGGAAATATCATGAGCAGGCTGCCCTGGAGATGGGCGTGTCGAGGGCTACCTTAGGCCGTATCGTCAACGAGGCCAGGCGAAAAGTGGCCGAGGCCCTGATTCAGGGCAAGGCCCTGAAGATAGAAACACACGAAATTCACAAGGAGGATATCGAATGAAAGTCTGTTTCCCGGTAGAGAAGAACGAAGGTATCAAGAGTGCAGTATACGGACATTTCGGCTCAGCCCCCACATTTGTCATGGTCGATACGGATACGGGCAGTGTGACGACGGTGGGTAACAGCGACCTGGGACATGTCCACGGCGCTTGTAATCCTATCCAGGCCATGGGGTCTCATGCGGTTGACGCGGTCGTGGTGGGAGGTATTGGCGCGGGCGCCATCTCGGGTCTGAATGCCAGGGGCATCAAGGTGTACGGCTCCGGCGCTGAGACGGTAGCTCGGAACGTGGATCTTCTGAAAGACGGCAAGCTCCCGCTGCTTTCACTGCAGCATGCGTGCGGCGGCCACGCGCAAGGCGACTGCGGCCATCACGGATCGTAAAGAGAGGAGGAAAATATCATGCCTATTTTTGAATACCGATGCGGAAAATGTGGTGAGGTAAGCGAGTTTATCGTCCTTGGCGCGCAGGAGGGCCTTGCGTGCAGGAAGTGCGGAAGCGAAGACCTGGTGAAGTTGATGTCTGCTCACAATGTTTCGGCCGGCTCTCCTTCTTTCTCGTCGCCGACGCCTGCGGGCGGCTGCTGTGGGTTGCCGGGGTCGTGTGGTGCCCCCGGAGGCTGTTGCTCATGACAGACCCTTCCCTCTGGGCCTTCAGGCCGGGAGAAGGCTGAATTTTGCAGAAGATAAGATGAATGATAGGTCCTATAAGTCTTATAGGACCTATCATTCATTCTTATTCCGGACTTCCGAAGGCGCTGCGTTCCCTCCGGCTATGCAGCAACACCGCCCTGGTTCACATGTTTCTCGAATTCCCCGTGAGGTCATGCGTTTCGGTGACGGCCCGCATATTCGCGAAAAAGTTTTGATTGGGTCTTGATGAATATGGTGCTATGATTAACGAGCACACTTCCCAGGGGGGATGAAACGGAGTAATCTACTTCCATACCGGTAAGGCAGCGAGGTTAGCCGCGAGGGTCACAGAGACCCGCGGATTGAAAAAATCATCGCAAGGAGGAGGACTGTTTCATGGGTAAGGATATGAGTATCTACTGGAATCCGGTTTTGGAGACGTTGCCCACGGAAAAACTGAAGGAGCTGCAGGTGAAAAAGTTCCGGCGTGTTTTCGAGTGGGCCTACAACAACTCACCCTTTTACCGCGCTCTCTATAAGAGTGCGGGCATAGAACCGGGCGATATCAAGACGCAGGCCGATATCAGAAAGGTCCCGAAAATTGACAAGGGCATGCTCAGGGATGTCCAGAGCAGGGAGCCTTTCCCCTATGGCGATATGCTCGCCGTACCCCTTTCGCAGGTTACGGAGTTCCGCCAGACGAGCGGAACGACGGGCACGCCGGTATACCAGGCGGATACGTGGCAGGACTGGGAATGGTGGGCCGAGTGCTGGGCATATATCCTCTACGCCCAGGGCTACAGGGATACGGACCGCTTTTTCGTCCCCTTCGGCTACAATATCTTCGTTGCCTTTTGGGCCGCCCACTATGGGGCTGAAAAGGTAGGGTGCGAGGTGGTGCCCGGCGGCGTCCTCGACACAGAGGCGCGCATCATGAAGATGAAGGAGTTGAAGTGTACTTCCTTTGGAGCTACCCCGACGTATGTCCTCGGCATGGCCGACACCGCGCGGAAGATAGGCATAGACCCGAGAAGCATAGGGATTCAGAGAATCACCTGTGCCGGCGAGCCGGGTGCAAGCATCACGACGACCAAGCAGCGCATCGAGGAAGCATGGGGCGCAAAGGTATACGACCACATCGGCGCCACGGAAATCGGCGCGTGGAGCTACATGTGTACGGAACAAAAGGGCCTCCACATCAACGAGGCCATGTTCCTCGTCGAGATAGAAGACGTCGATACCGGTGAGCTGATCGAGGAGCCGATGAAGAACGGCAAGATGATCATTACCGCCTTTGACCGGAGGGCAAAACCGTGCATCCGCTTTGACTCGAAGGACGTGATCCGCTGGGCCGACTATACCTGCGCATGCGGCCGCACCTTCCGGATGATCGATGGAGGCGTTGTGGGCAGGTCCGATGACATTACCAAGGTGAAGGGTGTGCTTCTGGCGCCCACCGCCATAGAAGAGGTGGTGAGAAGCTTCGTCGAGCTTAGTGATGAGTACGAAGTCCTCGTCACCAAGAAAGGCGACATCGATGACATCGCGTTGAAGATAGAGATCAAGCCGGGCCATGAGGGCCAAAAGGAATCCATCCTGGCACGGCTCAAGGACGAGCTGAGGGTGAGGACGAACCTGGGTTACAAGATCGAGGTTCATCCCTATGAAAGCCTTCCCCGGTATCAAGTAAAGGCGAAGAGATTCAAAGACATGAGACAACACTAAACAGGAGGGGGTATAAGGTGAACACTCAATACAAGATAAAAGAGATGGACGAAAAGATACAGCTCCTGCGTAAGACGGCCGAGGAGTTGATGGCCATGGGGGGGGAGATCGAAGCGGTAAAAAAGAACCTGGTGCGGCTCCTCGCAAGCACGGCAATGCTTGAACTGAATGTAAGCGACGTGGTGGAATTCTTATAAGCCTATACGACCTAATTATTAAAAGAGGGGAGGGCTCTCAGTCCTCCCCTTTCTCTCCTTTCCCGTACAGCTTCATAAAGTGCCGAATATAAGCGGCGACGGCACGGGCGGGTTGATGGATACCGGAATGGCCGTCGCAGAGCACATCGGCTTTCAGCGCCAGGAGCTTTTCCATGGAAAGGCGCCACGCAACCATGTCGCAGTCAAATTCCTCGAGGAGTGGGGCGCTGATGTCTTGGCCGAAGAGAATTTTCCTGCCGCCGCTATCCGCGTAGATCGTGATGGAACCTGGCGTATGGCCCGGTATGTGAAGGAAGGACAGCTTCCGGCCTCTGAAGGGGATCTCTCCGCCGGAACCCGTTAATCTCGTGTCGATGGCCAGAGGGCGGAAAACGAGCTCAAAGCAGAATGCGGCGGTCAGCCTGTTGTCTCCAGCCTCGACAATGCCGGCGTCCAGCTCGTGCATGACGAGACGGCTGCCGAATTGCTCCCGTACCCGGGCAGCAGCACCAATATGGTCGACGTGGCAATGGGTGAGGATCGCGGTTGATATCCGCGAGGGTGAGATGCCCTTATCTTCGATGTTGGCAACCATCCTGTCGAATGCCGCGCCGAACCCGGTGTCGATGAGTACTGCTTCCCGGTCCAGATCAATCAGGTAGACGTTACAGTCCCTTTGATCCGTGATATCCGGGCCTGCCACGCGAAAGATCCCCTTTATCATTTCCCGTTGTCCTCTAAGAGCGCGGCCCGGCCCTCTTTCGGGGCGGACCGTTTATGCGCACGTCCCTTGATAATATATTATACTATTTTCAGACTATTCCGGCTGGTGTTGTGCGTACAAGACCGGATTGAGGCAGGTTTCGAGGCTGCCGCCGTTGTTTGGAGAAAGGGTGTTATTATTAGGGTTGCGGGAAGCCCATGAAAGTACCTGAAAAGAGATTTGACGCGATCGTGAAGAGAGCGGTGGCGCGTATCCCCGAGGAGATACGGACGCACCTGGATAACCTCGTCATCTCCGTCCTGCCGAGACCCTCCCGTGAAATGCGGAAGGAGATGGGGCTAAGGCCGAATGATGAGGTGCTGGGCCTCTTTCAGGGCGTCGCATTGACGGAGCGTTCCATTACTTCGCCCCCGCTATACCCCGATACGATATTCCTGTTCCAGGGGCCTTTGGAAGAGATGTGCGAGACCGTGGAAGAGCTGGAGGAGGAAATCGAGATAACGGTAGTCCACGAGGTGGCGCACTATATCGGTATGGACGAGGAGAGGCTCGCAGAGCTGGGGTATGGATAATTCCTGCAAAGTCTGCCCGGCATAAAAAACATTAAAGTTTTTTAACATTTTTCTTGACAGGGAGTTTGTGGATTACTTATCATTACATTCAGCAGCATTAATTTACTTTTTTAGAAAGGAGTTCAGCAGCATGCCACTAGGTAAGGTGAAGTGGTTCAACGATTCAAAGGGGTATGGGTTCATCGAACAGGAAGACGGGGGGGACGTATTTGTGCACTATTCTGCAATCCAACAGAACGGATTTAAAACTCTGAAAACGGGAGAGGCCGTAGAGTTCGAAATTGTGAGCGGGCCGAAAGGCCCGCAGGCATCAAATGTCGTGAAGGTCGAATAGAAAAGGGATTCATTTCATCTTTTTTTCCTTCTCCTTTATCTCGTTCCAAAGGGCGTCCATCGCTTTCGGATTGTTATTTGTCAAATCGAGGTTCCTTTCTATGTGACCGAACCTTCGGAGGAATTTATCAATAGTGAGCCGTAGCGCGTTCTCGGGATCGATCCCATGCCTGCGAGAGATATTGACGACGGTGAAGAGGAGATCCCCGACCTCCTCTTCGATTTCTTCGTGGACTGCCGCGGCCTCAGCCTCTTTCAGCTCTCCGATCTCCTCGTGCATTTTCTCATGGATGTCTTCCAGTTTCTCCCAGTCGAATCCAACCTTTGCCGCTCTTTTTGATATCACATAGGCGCGCAGCAGGGCGGGGAGTATCTTCGGGACGTGGGAGACCGGGGAATAGCCTGCCTTCTCCGTCTTTTTTATTTCTTCCCACCTTTTCTCCACCGGCATTTCATTGCCGTCGGGAGAGAACACGTGAGGATGTCTCCCATACATTTTCTCGAACGTGGCACGGAGCACGTCCCTGATGTCAAACCGCTGCTTTTCCTTGCAGATTTGACATATGAAAACAATATGAAAGAGGAGGTCCCCTAATTCCTCCTTCATTGCGTTATAGTCCTCGTGTTGAATCGCCTCGATCAGCTCATACACCTCTTCCAGAAGGAACGTCTTGAATGCCTGCTCGGTCTGTTTTTTGTCCCACGGGCAACCGTGTTCACCCCGAAGGGTCTCCATCAGAGCGACGAGGGCGCTGAACTCTTCCATATTGTCTCCAGTACGATGCCGGCAGCTTTCTCTATGACGTCTCTTTGCTTTTCGAGCACGTGCCGGCCGGCGTCGACAAGCGCCTTCCGCAAGGCCGCATCAGCCAGCACAAGTCTGAGCTTGCCAAGGAGCTCGGGTCCGTCTTCAACCATAAAGCCGGCGCGCTGCGCCATCACCTCGTGTGCGATCTCCCTGAAATTTTCCACGTGCGGTCCGAAAATCACCGGGGTGCCGACGAAGAGAGGCTCAAGAAGGTTTTGCCCGCCGTATGGGGCAAGGCTTCCTCCCACGAAGGCGACGAGGCTTCTGGCATAAAGGGTGACCAGATCACCCACGGTGTCGACGAGCACCACTGCCCGCCCGCCCGCAGCGAAGCCCTCTTTCAGGGTCGAATAGCGGATGGCTGCGAAGTCGTCCGGAAGCTGTCTTTCAATGGCGGCGATCAAGGTCAATTCCCTCGGCGCCACGAAGATGCCGATGTGAGGAAAATCCTCTCTGAGCGCCTTCATGACGGGAATAAGGATTGGAAGCTCTTTCTCCCGTATGCTGCCGAAGACGACCATATCCTCTTTAAGGCGTGCCGCCGGGAGGTCCTTTGCCTCGCGGTAGTACTTGAGGTTTCCCGTATTGACTACCTTTTCGATGGACATGCCGAGGGACACGAACCTTTGAGCGTGCGCTTCCGACTGGGCAAGGACGAGTTCCACCGAGGAGAGCAGGCCCCGCAGGAAGAAAGACAGGTGTTGATAGCGGCCTAGTGTGGCATCGGAGATGCGGCCGTTGATGATGAAGACAGGTATATGCATGCGCCTCGCGGTCCATATGAGATTTGGCCAGATCTCCGTCTCTACGAGAAGGAGGGCGGCGAAGGAGGACGAGCCGATAAAGCGATTGAGAGAGTATGGGAGGTCAAAGGGCATGGAGAAGACGTCTACCGACCCTGCGAACTTCTTCCGCAGCAGGTCCCTGGTATAATAGGTGTTTGTCGTCAAGATGAAGGCGTTTTTCACCCTTGGCCGCGCATAATTGATGAACGTTTCCGCGACGATCGCTTCTCCCACTGAAGCGGCATGTATCCATATGGCACCCTTTAGTCTGCTTCGCGCGGGGGCCGGGAACAGACGCTCGCGGAAATTTGCCCTGATCTTCTTCTGAGTAAGGGAGAAAAGGAGGAAGAAGGGGAGAAAGGCATGGATGAGCAGGTTATATATCAGTCGCCACATGCCATGCGGTCCGCTGTTTCCGTGAGCGATATGAGTGCTCCTTCTATCTCCTGCCGCTTAGCCTCCAGGTCATCGCCCCGCAGGTCCCGGGGTACATAAACGGGGTCACCCCACAGGAAAAAGATCCTGGAGAAAGGGTAGGGGAGCAAAAAGCGATCCCATGAGTGAAAAAGTTTTTTTTTACTGGCACTGTAGGTGACGGGTACGATGGGCCTCTGGGTGAGCCTGGCGAGTTCCACTATGCCCTGTTTCATCCGATACCGCGGTCCTTTCGGCCCGTCGGGCGTTATGGCTATGTCTGTCCCTCCCTTCAACTCCGCAAGCATCTCCCTTACCGGGGATACGGATCTCTTTCCGTAAGACCCTCTGATCGTTCCGAGGCCGAAATATTGTATCACCCTGGCGATGAACTCACCGTCCCTATGGCGCGAGATGAGTACTTTCGCCCCGCTTCCTTTACAAGCAAAAGGCATGGCGAGCAGTCTGCCATGCCAGAAGCAGGCGATGATATTCTCCCCCTGCTGCCATAATCGGTCGACCGGCTCTTTGTTTACCTGTGTTATTGTGAGGGTGGAGCGCAAGATGACGAGGAAAAGGTAGGTAATCGGGGGCAGCAGATGGAGCAACAGGGCATACTTGAGGTTTTTAAACATTCTTCAGTCTCTTGTTGATCCGTATTATCTTCTTCTGGGGCTCGTCTTTGAACTGCAGCTCGTAGAGGCTCTTATACCGGCCCTCCACCCCGATAAGCTCACGGTGCGCCCCCTCCTGGACGATACCGCCGCCGTCGAGCACTATTATCCTGTCGGCGTTTATTATAGTCGAAAGCCTATGGGCGATGATAATAGTCGTCCTGCCTTTCATCAGGTTTTCGAGCGCCCTCTGTACCTCTACCTCGGATGCGCTATCCAGGGCGCTTGTGGCTTCATCCAGAATGAGGATCGGCGCATCTTTGTAAAGTGCCCTTGCAATGGCGATCCTCTGTTTTTGCCCGCCGGAAAGCCTGACGCCTCTTTCTCCTGCAACCGTGTCGAGCTTCTTAGGCAGCTTTGCAATGAACTCATGGGCATAGGCAGAACGAATGGCCGCCTCTACTTTCCGCATGTCCTGTGGCTTGCCATGGGTAATGTTATTGAGGATGGTATCGTTGAAAAGGATTACATCCTGCGTGACCAGGGCGATGTTTTCCCGGAGCGATGTTGCGGTCATGTTCCTTATATCAATCCCATCAAGCATGACAGACCCATCGGTCACGTCGTAGAATCTGAGGATCAGGTTGACCAACGTGGTTTTTCCCACCCCGCTTTCGCCCACCAGCGCGATGGTCTCATTCTTGGCTATGCGGAGGTTTATATGCTTCAGGACCATTTTGTCTTCATACTTGAACGATACATCGACGAAATCAATCATCCCTTCCACGCCCGCAACCTCGACCGCACCGGGCTTATCGCTCACCTCCGGCACACGGTCGACTACTTCGAACACCCTCTGTGCGGCCGCGAGCCCCTGCTGGATATTGTGGTTTTCCTTGTTGAGCCGCTTGATCGGCTCATAGAGCAAAAGAAGAGCGGTGGTAAAAGAGAAAAAATTGCCGGGTGTCGACTTTCCGGAAATGACGGCGCCTCCGCCGTACCAGATGATGAAGGCTACCGCAATGCCGCCGAGCACCTCCATTACAGGCGAAGAAAGGGCCTTCACCTTGTACCGTCTTACCACAATGCGGAAAAGGTTCTCATTTTCGTCATTGAACTTACCGTCCTCGTAAGACTCCATGGTAAAAGCCTTCACTATCCTCTGCGCTGTAATCGTCTCATGGAGAAAACTCGTCAGCCTCGCCATCGCCTTCTGGTTCTGCACGCTTATCTTCCTGAGCCTTCTTCCGAAGGCGATGATAGGGTACGTGGCGAAGGGGAGGACGATAAAGGCGATGATCGCCAGCTTCCAGTCACGGTAAAACACCACGAAGATGAGGGTGACTATCGTGAACGCATCTTTCAGGATTGCGGTGAAAGAATCGGCGACAGCGCCCTGGATCAGGCTGATATCGTTGGTAATGCGGGAGATAATGAGGCCCGTGGGTGTCTTGTCGAAATAGGCAAGTGGTTGGAGTTGGAGGCGCTTGAACACCAGGTTCCTGATGTCGGTGATGATCTTTTGCCCCACAAAGCCCATGAGATATGCCTGGAGGTAATCGAATACGCCCTTCGTCAGGTAGAGAAGCATGACGCCGAAGGGGATGAGGATGAGCAGCTTCCCGTTCCTTTCAAAGAAGATCTTGTCCATCACGGGTTTGACAAGATAGGCCGTGAGACCGTCTGTTCCGCCGACAAGGGACATAAAGGTCATAGCAAAAGCGAGCTTCACCCAGTAAGGCTGGAGAAATCTAAGAAGTCTCAGGTAGAGGGCCATATCTTCTCTCTAAGAACTGAAGAATTTCTGCGCGCGCAATGTTATACGGATCGTGGTCGGGTGTGGCAAGTCTTTTCCGCACCTCTTCCATCTCTTTCTGTATTGCAGACTTATCACTATTTACCATAGAAACTACCGTGTTGGCAATACGCTCGGCGTCCAGGGACTGGATGAACTCGGGGAATATCTCACGGCCCGCGATAATATTAGGCAGGCTTATGTGGCTCACGTGGACTACCATCCGTGCTATCAAATAGGACAGGCTGGAGATCCTGTAAAGGACAACAGAAGGGACGTTAAGGATAGCGGCCTCCAGGGTCGCACTGCCGGATGCGATCACCGCCGCATCGGAGTGGGCCAGGCAATCATACGGAAGGCCCTTTATGGGAATCACGCCATCCGTCTTCCCGAGAAGGGGGGCGAAGAACGCTTCATCCATGGTATCGGCAACAGGAAGAAGGACCGTTAGCCGACGCATGCGCCCCTGAAGCCGGCGGACTACGTCCGTGAGGACGGGCATGTGTTTTCTCGCCTCATTCTGCCGGCTCCCCGGCATTATGGTGATGACGGGCACGCCTTCCCGGATGGCGAACATGGAGCGGAACGCTTCTTTCGTGTAGCGGGGCCTCACTGTATGCAGGAAAGGGTGGCCTATATACCTTGCAGGCACGTGGTTTTCACGATAGAGCGCTTCTTCGAATGGGAGGATGCAGAGGACCAGGTCGATCCACGACTTCATCTGCTTCATCCTGTTCTTCCGCCACGCCCATACCTGGGGGGGGATAAAATAGACCGTAGGGACGCCGAGGCGTTTTGCCGCCCGGGCAATCCTCAAATTGAAGCCGGGAAAATCAACGAGTATCAGAAGGTCGGGTTTAGTCTCACGGAGGTGCCGTGTGAGCGCGAAGTATGCCTTCCATATATAGCCTGCCTTGAAAAAAACCTCGCTCAGGCCGGTAAGGGAGATGTCCCGGTAATCGTGGACTAGGTTGACGCCCGCGTCGGAGAGTCTTGTACTGCCCATGCCGCTGAACTCCATCTCGACCGCGTCCGAGATGGCCCGGACGAGATGGACGGCATGCAGCTCCCCCGACAGCTCGCCCGTGACAATCACCGCCTTCCTGCTCACCGCCTTCCTGCTCACCGCCTTCCGCTCGCGTCCGTGGCGAGATGCCGGTCGATCGTTTCTTTTATGGTGTCTGCCAGGACGAGGGCGGCCAGCCCGTCTTCGCCGTCGACGAGAACGTCCGTCCCGTACCTGACTGCCCTGACAAATGCCTTCAACTCATCGTGCACGGGGTCCGGACGAGCGGCCCGGTAGGTGTGGAGCTTCATCCTGCCCTTTTCGTTCTTTTTCGCTGAAAACATCTGTCCTGCGGCGAGGTTGAGGGAGAAATACCTGCCTTCCTCAAATACGGCGAATACCCTCTCCCTCATGCGGGATACCCTGCTTGCCGTAAGGGTTGCAATGCAGCCGCCGGCAAACTCGATGCGCGCCGTTGCCACATCGATCTTTTCCGTGAGAACGGGTGTGCCCCGGGCGTCTATGCGGGTGATATCGCTTTTGACGAGGGACAGGAGAAGGTTGATATCATGGATCATGAGGTCATGGACCACGTCGATATCTGTTGATCTGCCCGTAAAAGGACCGGTCCGGCGGGCTTCTATAAAGAGCGGCGCGCGAATGGCTGTTTGTGCCTTGCGAAAGGGCGGGCTGAAGCGTTCGAGATGCCCTACCTGCAGGACAAGGCCCTTCTTTTTTGCGAGGGCTATAAGCTCCCGTGCCTCGGCCGGATGGGCCGCAATGGGCTTTTCGATGAATACGTGGACGCCTTTTTCGAGCAGCGCGCGAGCGACTTCGTGGTGGGTCTCCGTCGGCGACGCAATAACAGCCGCCTGGAGCCCGTCCTCAAGTGCCTGTGTGTAGTGAGTGGCCCCGACCGCTCCATGCGTGCGGGCCGTCTCAGTCGCTTGTGCAGGGTCCGTGTCTATGACGCAGGTGAGGGTCACGTCCTTCATCCCGGCAAGCTTCTGCGCATGGATCCTTCCCATGTGGCCTGCGCCGATGAGGCAGAGTCTTAACGGCATATGCCCCTCTCGGACGCGCGGATAAAGGTGACAAGCTCCCGGACGTGCTCGCCGTCCAATTCCTCTTCGATCCGCTCCAGGGATGCCTGGAGGGAGAGGGATGATCTGAAGAGAATCCGGTAAGCCTTCTTGAGTGTCGCGATCTCTTCCCTGGAAAAACCGCGCCTTTCGAGCCCCACCACATTGAGGCCGTAAAGAGCGGCCGGGGTGCGCGCGGCCATGACAAAAGGAGGAACATCCTTGGGAACTCCGGTAAGGCCGCTGACAAACGCGTACTTCCCTACCCTGCAGAACTGGTGGATGGCGCAAAGGCCGGCGAGGTTGACAAAATCGTCTATATGAACGTGGCCGGCGAGGGTCGCGCAATTAGCCATTATGACGTTGCTGCCCACTGCACAGTCATGGGCGATATGGCTGTACGCCATAATGAAGTTGTTGCTTCCGACGCGCGTAGTCCCGCTCGATTTTGTGCCTCTGTTCACGGTGACGTATTCCCTGATGACGTTATTGTTCCCTATGAGACAGGTCGTTTCTTCGCCGTTGTAAGTGATATCCTGGGGCGGGCCGCCGAGTGAAGCGAAGGGGTGGATAGTGCAGGAACTTCCTATAATGGTGTGGCCGTCTACGGTGACATGATTTATGAGCCTTGTTCCGGAACCGATCACCACATTTCCGCCGATAACGCAGTAAGGTCCTATGACCGCGTCCTCCGCTATTTCGGCGCCCTTTTCGATAATGGCCGTCGGGTGTATCATATGTTCTCCTCATTTTCCTGAAGCGTTGCCATAAGCTGCGCTTCCGCCACCTTCCTGCCGTCGACAAATGCCTCTGCGTCGAAAACCCATATTTCTCTTCTGTGCTTGACGACTTCGAGTACCAGCTTCAACTGGTCGCCCGGGGTTACGGGCCGTCGGAACCTGGCCTTGTCGATGCCGATAAACCGTACATCCCCCTTTAAGTGGGGGAGCGACTTAAAGGCAAGGATTCCCCCTGTCTGCGCGAGCGCCTCGATTATCAGCACACCCGGCATTATTGGCTTTCCAGGGAAATGGCCGGGGAAGAAAGGTTCGTTGAAGGTGACGTTCTTTATGCCTACTATCCTCTTCTCCGGCTCAAATTCGACAATCCGATCAACGAGGAGAAAAGGAAAGGCGTGTGGCAGCAGCGCCAGGATCTCGTGAATCTCAATCATGCGTTAGCCCCTGTGCAGAGTCTCTTCGATTTTGCGGATCCGTTCAAAAAGCTCCGGCAGTTTCTTCAAATAGCCCTGGAGTCTGAGCCAGTCACGATGCGGCATATGAGGCGTGCCGGAGATAACCGCATGCTCCTTGACGTCCTTTGTAATCCCCGTGCCGCCTGCGGCCCTCACATTGTCACCGATGACGACGTGGTCTCTTACCCCTGTTTTGCCGCCCAGAATGACATTTTTGCCTACGGTCACGCTCCCTGCTATGCCCACCTGGGAGACGATGATCGAATGCTCGCCGATTGCGACATTATGACCGATCTGCACAAGGTTGTCTATCTTGGTTCCCTGCCTGATCACCGTTTTGTCCATCGATGCGCGGTCGACGCACGTATTCGCCCCTATTTCGACATCATCCTCAATCTCAAGCACGCCTAACTGGGGTATTTTTCTATGCCTTTGGCCGTCCCATATATAGGCGAATCCATCAGCCCCGAGCACCACCCCCGCGTGGATGATGACCCTTTTCCCGATTATCGTCCTGTCATAGATGGAGACATTCGGATAGATTACCGTATCTTCGCCGATTCTCACATCCCGCCCGATAAAACAGAAGGGGTGGACCACGGCGTTCCTGCCGATTACAGCCCCCGTCTCCACATAGACATAGGGAAAAATTGCGGCTTCCGGAGAGATCACGGCGCCGGCCGAGACGCAGGAAGAGCCGCTCACGCCTTTTGCGAACTCCAGGGCCGGCTCAAAGAGTCCGGCGACATCCACGTAAGCAAGGGCAGGGTTCTCGACAATGACGTAGTTTCTGCCCGTGAGGAGTGTTCTATCTGCACCAGGGCCCGCGATAACCGCGGTTGCCCGGGAGCCTGGCAGGTACTTTTCGAAGCCCCGGTTGAGGAGGAAGGCGACATCACCCTCCTGCGCCTCTTTGATGCCGGCAATGCCCTTTATATCAGCCTCGCCGTCACCTTCGACGTCCCCCCCTATCCTGGATGCGATCTCTTCTAGTTTCATCACTTTTAATTGTTGCCCGTCAGTTATGGGACGGGTCTTATAACCGACGGACCCTTGCTTATTTCTTGGGTGCAGCAGGCTTCCGTTTCAGCGATTCGTTATACATAGCGATCACTTTGTCGGTAATGTCCACCGACGGCGATGCGAAGAGGATGCCCCCCTGGGTCTTCTCAAGAATAAGGGTATACTTTTCAGTTTCGCCCAATGTCTTTATTAACTCTTCAAGGTCCTTCAGGATTTTTTGCGTGAACTCCTGGTCCTTTTGCTGCAGCTCGGTCTGGTAATCGGTTGTTATCCTCTGATAATCCTTCAGGTGGGTCTGGTATTGCTTTTCTTTGTCGGCGCGCGCCTCCGGCGTGATCATCGCAGCCTGCTTCTCCAGGGCGTCCTTCATTTTTTGCAGGTCATCCTGTTTCTGGCTCAGCTCTTTCTTCCGTTTCTCGAGCTCGGTGCTTAACGACTTCCTCGCCTCTTTGCCTTTGTCCGACTCGATCATCACCTTCTGCAGGTCGATGTAGGCGATCTTAACAGAAGGTGATTGAGCCCTTGCCAATAAAGGCGTGAAAATCATCATCAACAACGCCGCGAAAACCGTATATCTCTTCATACGTCCTCCTGTTAAAATGGTCTACCCATTGAAAAGTCGAACACGTTGGAGTTCTCACCAGGCTTCTTGTCAAGGTTAAAGCCCAGCTCCACGGTGATGGGGCCCATGGGCGAAAACCACCGCATACCAAATCCTGCCGCCGGCCTTAAGGATTCGGAGAACCCGCCCGTGCCGTTAAACCCTTTGCCATAATCGAAGAAGATGAAACCTTTCAGCCCTGCCGGCTTATACACAGGGAAAATCCATTCGGCATTGAAGATGAGCTCGTCGGTCGCCCCGATCACGTCTCCCGTCACAGGGTCGGTCGGGCCTGCCTCACCATATTTGAACCCCCTCATTGTCTGGATGCCGCCGACGAAAAACCGCTCGAAGACAGGGACGGTCGTCCCCCCGTAAGCCGAGATATTTCCCGCGGTGCCTCTCAAAAAGAATGTAGTGTCCCAGTAGAAGGGAATGTACTGCCCATAGGTAACAACCGATTTGACGAACTTGTTATCTCCTCCGAAGACGCTGCCCGCGACTTCAACCATGGCGCTTGCGATTGAACCCCTGGTCGGGTTCAGGATATCGTCGATCGTGTTCCTGGCGATAGAGGCGGCGACGGCGCTCGTGACGCTCGTCCCTGCCTGGTCCTGGATAAAGGCTCCGGCATCGGACTCGATGTTATATACTGTGATCTTTTGAAGCCTGTATCCGAGAGACGCCCTTATGAACTCAGTGAGGGGGCGGGAAACCGTGACGCCGCCGCCCGATCCCTTGTAATCATAAGTGGTGAAAATCCTCTCTGTGTTAAATAGGTTATACGTGACGGAAAAGTTCTTGTCAAATGGGTAAGGCTGTACGAAGGTCAGGTTGTAAATCTTTGCGATAGAGCTGAGAGACGCGGTCAGATACGCCTTGTCGCCCGACCCGAATATATTTTCCTGGCTGATCGACCCCGTCATAATTATTTTTTCATAGGTGCTGTAACCTACGCCGAGGGAAAGGGTGCCCGTCGGTTTTTCGTCGACGATCACATCGAGGTTTACCTTGTCCGGCTCGTCCGTCTTGATTGTTTTCAGCTCTTCAGACTTGAAGAATGTGGTATTCCTGAGCCTTCTCTTAGTCAGTTTTATGTTCTTCGACGAATAGAGGTCGCCTTCGGCAAATCTCAACTCCCGCCTGATGACCTTGTCTCTTGTTTTTATATTGCCCACGATATTGATGCGGTTGAAGTAGACCTCCGATCCCTTCGCGATATCGAACGTCACGTGCACCGTCTTGTCCGCGTCATTGATGACCGTAAAAGGGGCAACGTCAACAAAGGCATATCCTTTGTCCTGATAGAGGTCGGTGAGCGTGGCCACGTCTGCCTGGAACAGGGAACTCTTAAAAGTACTGCCCGCCTTGCTTTTCAGTTTTTTTAGGATCTCCTGCTCGTCGAAGACAATGTCTCCCTTGAATTCGATTTGGCTGATCTTGTGCAGTTCTCCTTCCTGAATGTCCGTGGCGATGGAGATGGTTTTTCCATCGCCGGAAATCCGCACGTCGGGCGCACCTACCTTGACCCTCACATAGCCGTGTTCATGGTAAAGGGCCTCGATATTCTTTCTGTCCTCCTCAAGGGCCTCCTCGTCCAGGATGCCTGAGCCGGTAAACCAGGAGAACCAGCCTTTTTCCCTGGTCCTCATCGCGCCCTTGATTTGGCTTGCCTTGAGGTGTTTGTTGCCGGTAAAAGTGACCTTGCGCACGTACGCCCTCTCGGGCTCCTCTATGACAAATCTCAACTCAGCCTTGTAGCCCTCTTTGGTATCAATTTCGTAGGTTACCTTTGCCGCATAATAGCCCTTGCTGGCGTAGAGCTTCCTGATCTCCTCGACGCTTTCCTTCACTTTATCGATGTTGATGACGCTTCCCGATTTTATCTTGAGCTTGTCCTTTATGTCGGCGGTCTTCAGTTTTTTGTTCCCCGCGATATAAATGGCGCTTACGGGAGGTCTCTCAACTACGATAAAAGTGACCACCTTGCCTTTGTCTGTATCCTTCACGTCGACCATCACATCGCTGAAGAAACCGGTTTTGTAAATGCTTTTGAGGTCTTCCGTGATCTTTGCGGGATTGTACGAGTCACCCTCTTTCGTTTTTGCGGCGTTGTACACGACACCCTTGTCGATCCTCTCGTTGCCGAGGATTTCGACCTTCGCGACCTTGTCATTTTCCGCGGCGTAGAGAAGGCCACAGGAGATGCAGCAAAAAATAAGAAGAAAAGCCAATTTTCTCATTCAGATAGGAAAATTAACAGATAAACGGAAAATTGTAAAGGTAAAAAGGACCGACCCTTCCGGGCCGCGACAATTATTGCAGCACAGGAGATTATCATGCGATGACAGCGGGGTGTTGCGTTTTAGGGGACGCGACCGGTCGTGAAAAGCACGACGGAGCGGGTAGCGTCCATTCCTTGCCTGGCGAGCACTGATAACCTTCCTGTGGAAAGCAGCTCCTCTTCGATCTTTCCGTTTTTGTCCCTTGTCACCACAAAAGCAGTGTGCGCCTTTCCGATGGTTTTCTCCAATGCGGGCAGGGTTTCTATTTCCGTCAAGAAACGTCTGGTATAGAAGGGCACCGCTCCTCTCAGAGTTTCGTCAGGCTGGTACCCGTAAAGAGGCGTGGTGGCGGGGACAGCGGTGCCGACCGCTCCGCAGAACGGCACAAAGCTCTTGTACCGGTCGAGGAGGGGCATTGCCGCCACCAGACCGAGGAGAAGGAGTGAAAAGACCGAAGCACTCGAGCATGCCCAAAACCGCCCCATATCCTTTGGCAGGCGCCGTAACGCCATGAGCGCGAGGACTAGGGCGGCCAGAGTTAAGAAGACCGTCCAGGCCGTTTGTTCCGGAGGCAAGCCGAACCCGTATTTCCTGGAAGCGTAGAAAAAGAGGGGTATGGTGGCGAGGCTGACCATGAGGATAATATAGCCGAAGGCGTGTATGAAGAAGGCTTCGAGCTTGCCGAACCCGGCTCGTACGAGGGTAGCCTCTATGTACCAGGCAGTCAGCAGCGAAATCGGGGCAAAAATGGGCATGAGGTAGAGGACCCGCTTCGTCGAAGCCGTGCTCAAAAGGAGAAAGCCCGCAATAAACCAGCATTGCGCGAAGAGGAGGCCTTTTTTCAAGTTGCCATCGAGCGGCCGAGGCTTGCGAAAACTCCGGAAGAGGACGGGTGCGAGTAAAAGGCTCCATGGCAGGAACGCTGCGGGAAACTGCGTGAGGTAGTAGTAGAAAGGTTGATGGTGACCCGTAGATCCCCCCGCAAAGCGGTCAAGATGGTTATGGATGAGGAAGACCCTCAAGTACTCGCCGCCGCCCTGGTGCCACAGGGACAGGAACCACGGCATGGTCATGGCGAGAAAAACGGCAATCCCCAGCCACAGATGCATTTTGAGAATCTCCTTGATATTCCTGTCGGAGATCAGGAACGCCAGAACCGCGAGACCCGGAATGGCAACCCCGATAAAGCCTTTTGCATAAAAGGCGAGGGTGCACGAGATATAAGACAGGACATAGAAAAGAAACTTCCTGCCCTTGTTGGGTGAAAGATATGCCGCGAAGAAAAACGTGAGGCCACAGACAATGAAACAGGTCAGGGCGCCATCCACAATCACCCAATGGGCTACGCGAAAATATTCGCCGGAGGTAGCCATGACTCCGGCTGCGATAAATCCGGTTCTTGGCCCTGAGAACAGGTTGCCGAGGAAAAAGAGGGCAAGGGCGCCGCCGAAAGCGAATACGGCGGAAGGGACCCTGACGATCTTATCCGAAGAGGTCCCAAGTGCTTTAAACACCGCGCCTATCGTCGCATAATAAAGGGGTGGTTCTTCCAGGAAGGGTTTTTGATCGAGTGTCGGGACTGCCCAATTGCTATTCAGGGCCATTTCTCTGCCGATCTCCGCGACGCGGGGCTCATCAGGGGTCCAGAGACCGTGGTTGGCAAGGCCCAGAGAAAAAAGCGGCGCCCCTGCGATGAGAAGCAGGATGAAATAAAAGCGGAATTGATTACCCTTGCCGTCCATGATGCTGATGACGCCCTCCCGGATCGAATTATAATTGGTTATATTACCACAAAGCGTTACCACCCATCACCTGAGTGATAGTTGTTTCTATGAAACATCCCCATAGCCGAGGGAACGGATGTCATGCGGTCAGCAGGGTAGACAATTCCCAAATGCCCTGCGTGTCGATTGAACTTCCGTCCCATCTCGTGTAGACTATGGCGTTCGCCGTTTTTTTGCAGTTATCGCTATGATCAGGATTCCAGATGCTTTCAGTTGCTAGTCTGACAAGGACTTATGGTCCCCAGGTCGTCTTCGACGCGGTGGCGTTCACGGTAGGGGAGGGGGAGCGTGTGGGCCTTGTGGGCAGGAACGGGAGCGGGAAAACCACGCTGCTGAGATTGATTACCGGTGCGGAAGAGCCCGATTCGGGAAGCGTCAATATCCCGCGCAATTACGCGATAGGTTATCTCTCCCAGACCCTTTCCTTCGCGAAGGCGAGCGTGCTCGGGGAGGCATCCCTGGGCCTGCCGCCAAGCGAGGATGGGACGGATGAGACCTACAAAGTCAAGAGTATCCTTTTCGGCCTTGGCTTCGATGAGGCCGATTTCCGGAAAAACCCCCTGGAGCTTTCGAGCGGCTACCAAATCCGGCTCAACCTCGCAAAAGTACTTGTCTCGAAGCCTGACCTTCTGCTGCTGGACGAACCCACCAACTACCTGGACATCGTCTCAGTCCGTTGGCTCGGCCGATTTCTGAGGGAGTGGAAGGGTGAATTGATCCTCATCACCCATGACAGGACCTTTATGGACAGCGTGACGACCCACGTCATGGGCATCCACCGCGGGGGCATACGAAAGATAGCGGGATCGACACACAAGCTTTACCAGCAGATCCTTCAGGAAGAAGAAGTGTACGAGAAGACGCGGGTCAACGACGAGAGAAAGCGAAAAGATCTGGAGCAATTCATTAACCGGTTCCGGGCGCAGGCAACCAGGGCCCGCGTGGTCCAGTCAAAGATCAAGGTGCTCGACAGGACGAAGAGCCGTGAAAGGCTGGAGCAGGTGAAGGTCCTGGATTTCCAGTTCCCGGCGGCGCCATTCTCCGGCAAGTGGCTCACAGAGGCGCGGGACCTGCGCTTCTCCTATGATGGCGGACCATTGCTCATCGACGGCCTTACCTTTGCTGTCGGCAGGCGGGACAGGATAGGCGTTATCGGTAAGAACGGCAAAGGGAAAACCACGCTTCTCAGCCTCCTCGCGGGTGAACTCACACCTGTACGAGGCGCTGTCGGCCGTTCGGCGAACCTCCGGACCGGCTATTTCGGGCAGGTCAATATCGACCGCCTCAGCGGGGAGGGGACGGTTGAAGAGGAGATCCTTCAGGCAACACCCGATTTCAGTCGGGGTACTGCCCGGAACATCTGCGGCTTGATGCTCTTCGAGGGGGACCGGGCTTTGAAGAAGATCTCGGTGCTTTCCGGCGGGGAGAAGAGTCGTGTGCTCCTTGGAAAGATGCTCGCCACACCGTCAAACCTGCTTCTCCTCGACGAGCCGACCAACCACCTCGACATGGAGTCTGTCGACTCCCTCATTGAGGCCATCGACGCCTTCGAGGGGGCCGTCATCCTCGCCACCCACAGCGAGATGATTCTCCACGCCCTCGCGGAGCGGCTCATCGTTTTTGAGGGAGGGAAGCCGTGGCTTTTTGAGGGGACATACGGGGATTTTCTGGAGAGGGTAGGTTGGCAGGACGAGCAGGCGGGATGCGCTGAAACCGGCCGGATCGACAAGGGGACCGACAAGAAGTGGCAGCGGGCAGAGAAGAAAGAGATGAGGCGGATGCGCGCAGCCATCATTGCGGAGCGCTCGCACGCCCTCGCGCCGCTCAGCCAGCGGATCTCCAGGTTGGAGAAGATGATTATGGAACTGGAGGAACGAATAGAGACCGACAACCTCACGCTTGTGCGCGCGACGCAAGTCGGACAGGGGAAAACGATTGCGGCCCTTTCCATTTCCATTCACGACGCAAGAAAGAGGATCGACGAGGTTTTCGGGGAGTTGGAGGCAGCCTCGAAGGAACATCTTGCAAGGGCAGGAGAATTCGAGGCCAGGCTTAAGGCTCTGGATGCAGGGGACGTTGACGACGGACCAGGGACCGAGGCAGTGCAAAATCGATAAAGAGGAGCTACCATGAGAAGGTGGATATTGGCGTGTGCAATTTTGTTCGTTTCGGGAAGCATGTGTGCTGCGGAAGATGCTGCGCTGAAGACGCAGAAAGACAAGGTCAGCTACATCGTAGGGACGATTGTCGCAAAGGATATGCAAAGTCAGGGCGTCGACCTTAATGCCGATTTGTTTGTTAAGGGGTTCATGGATGTCCTTTCCGGCGCGAAGCCGGCCATAAGCGACAAGGACGCGCAGGAAACGATGACCGCGTTCAAGAATGAGATGACTGCAAAAAAACAGGCGGCGACGGAGAAGGTTGCCGAAGAGAACAAGAAACAGGAAGAGGCCTTCCTCAGCCAGAACAAGAAAAAGGAAGGAGTAAAGACCCTGCCGGACGGGTTGCAGTACAAGGTCATGAAAGCAGGCAGCGGAAACAAACCGACCCCCTATGACAAGGTGACCGTTAATTATCGCGGCACCTTTATCGATGGGACCGAGTTCGACAGCTCCTACAAGCGGAACCAGCCGGCTACCTTCGCGGTCAACGGTGTGATCCCCGGATGGCGCGAGGTACTGCCGCTGATGAAGACCGGGTCGAAATGGCAGATATTCGTCCCATCGAAGCTCGCATACAGGGAGGCGGGGGCCGGAGAAGGCGTCATCCCGCCGAATGCCATGCTCATCTTTGAGGTGGAGCTGCTTTCCATAGGTGAGACGGCGCCCCAGGCGGGAGGGGCTGCCGGCAGCGCGCGCAGCCAGGTGGGCAAAGAGGGCAAAAAGCAATAAGCAAACCCCGCGAAAAAGTGCGTGACGGCTGGGCCCGGCGGCTTAAGGCTGAGGAAAAGTGAGGATGGCAGACGATCTCTCCGGACTCAGGATAGAGAAATCACCCCATGGCGACGCGCGGCGCCGGCGCCGGGGCGTAAAAGCCATATTCCTTGCGGTTGTGTCCCTCGTCGTGCTGGTGTTCCTGGGTCTCCTCTATCGGGCGGGTGTGCTTGCGCCTTCCGTAACCGTACAGGCCGCGACGGTTACCCTGGTTTACCCATCCCAGACCTTCACGCTTCTCAACGCGAGCGGTTATGTCGTGGCCCAGCGGAAATCGGCCATCTCGACGAAAGTGACGGGCCGGCTCACCTGGCTCGGTGTGGAGGAGGGGAGCCGGGTGAGGGTGGGCCAGGTGATCGCAAAGCTGGAAAACGACGACGTGACGGCGTCCCGGGCCCAGGCTGCGGCAAATGTGAGCGCGGCCCGCTTTAACCTCGATCAGGCAAAGGCGGAGCTTGCCGATGCGACACTGGGGATCAACAGGGCCAGGGGGCTTGTGTCGCGGGGCTCTATCTCGCAAGCCGACCACGATACCGCGCTCGCCCGGTATAAGAAGGCGGACGCCGGGGTTAAAGCGGCTGAAGCAACGGTGACTTCTGGTGAGGCGGCACTCCGTGGGGCCGAGGTCGCAGTGGAATATACGTTCATCCGGGCGCCTTTCAACGCGGTTGTCTTGACAAAGAGCGCGGACGTGGGCGACATCGTTACCCCCATCGGCGCGGCGGCAAATGCCAAGGCCGCGGTGGTTACGGTGGCCGACATGGGCTCCCTGAAGGTCGAAGCCGATGTCTCGGAGGCGAACCTGGAGCTGGTGCGGGTGGGCCAGCCCTGTGAGATTCAGCTCGACGCCCTGCCCGAATCCCGCTTTCGCGGACGCGTCCACATGATCGTGCCCACTGCCGACAGGAGCAAAGCGACGGTGATGGTCAAGGTCGGCTTTGTCGATGAAGATGGGAGGATACTCCCGGAGATGAGCGCCAAAGTCGCCTTTCTTTCGAGGCCGCCTACGGCAGCCGAGGAGAACCCGAGGACGGCGGTTGCCCGGTATGCCGTGGTCAGCAGGAACAACAGGGCTGTCGTTTTTGTGATCAGACAGGGCAGGGCTGTTGAAACCCCCGTGACCGTGGGAGGGGCCTTAAGCGATATGGTGGAGGTGCGGGCAGGGGTGAAGGCGGGCGAGCAGGTAGTCGTCAACCCACCGGGGCGGCTGCGCGGTGGATCGAGGGTAAGCGTTGCGGTGAAATGAGGGCGGAAAAGGCTTCCACCGTCGAAATCAGCCATGTGAGCAAGGCGTATCAGCGGGGCGCAACGACCGTGCCGGTGCTCCAGGACATTAGCCTTTCGATAAGCGATGGTGAGTTTCTCGCCCTCATGGGGCCTTCAGGCTCGGGCAAATCAACCCTTCTCAACCTTATCGCAGGCATAGACCACGTGGATTCGGGGAGTATCACAGTCGGCGGCTTGGATATTACCGGTCTCGGCGAAACCGGGCTCGCTGAGTGGCGGGCTGCGAACGTGGGTTTCATTTTCCAGTTTTACAACCTTATCCCGGTGCTTACCGCTTTTGAAAACGTGGAGCTGCCCCTGCTCCTCACCGGTCTTTCGCGGGCCGAGAGACGCGAGCATGTGAACCTGGCCCTGGCTATTGTCCACCTTGGTGAACGCATGGACCATTACCCTTCCCAGCTTTCAGGCGGCGAGCAGCAGCGCGTTGCCATTGCGCGGGCCGTCGTAACGGACCCCGCCATACTGGTGGCCGACGAGCCGACGGGCGATCTCGACAGGGTCTCGGCCGAGGAGGTGCTCTCTTTGATGGACCGCCTCAACAGGGAATCGGGAAAGACCATCATCATGGTGACCCACGATCCCAGGGCGGCAGCGAAGGCCCACACGATCAGGCACCTCGAAAAGGGCATCCTCGACGATGTTTCTCCTCAAGCTGCTCCTTAAGAACGCCTTCCGCCACAAGCTCAGGGCCTGGTTGACCATCCTTTCAATCACTATCGCCATCCTCGCCTTCGGTCTGCTGAGGACGGTGATCGACGCCTGGTACGTGGGTGTGGAGAGGTCGTCGGCGAACCGCCTCGTCACGAGAAACGCGGTCTCGATGACGTTTTCCCTGCCCCTCTCTTATAGAGAAAAGATTGCCCAGGTGGCGGGAGTGACGCAGGTCTCTATAGGGAACTGGTTCGGGGGCGTCTATGTGGACGAGAAGAATTTTTTTCCGAATTTCGCCGTTGAACCCAGGTCTTACTTCGCGCTCTACCCGGAATACGTTTTCCCCCCCGACCAGAGCGACGCCTTTTTCCGGGACCGAAAAGCTTTCGTGGCGGGGCGGAAGCTCGCGGAGCGGTTCGGATGGAAAATCGGCGACACGGTCACGCTCAAGGGGAGCATTTATCCCGGCAACTGGGAGTTTGTGCTCCGCGCCATCTATGACGGCAGGGATCAGAACGTTGACGAGCGTATATTCTTTTTTCATTGGGACTACCTGAATGAAAGCATCAGAAAGACTTTGCCGTCCCGTGCCGACCAGGTAGGCGTGTACATCATCGGTGTCGACCGACCGGAGATCGCCCCCGACGTGGCCCTCGCCATAGACACTATGTTCAAGAATTCCCTCGCGGAAACTCTGACGGAGACGGAAAAGGCCTTCAATATGTCGTTTGTCTCCATGACCGAGGCGATCCTTATGGTGATCCGCCTTGTCTCCCTTGCGGTGATCGTCATCATCATTGCCGTCGCTGCCAATACCATGTCGATGACTACACGGGAGAGGATCGGTGAGTTCGCGGTATTCAAGACCCTCGGCTTCGGCTCTTTGCGCATCGCGGGTCTTATACTGGCGGAATCTCTTGTGATCACCATAGTAGGAGGTTTTTTCGGCATGCTTTTCACCTTCCCTGCGGCAGGCGTGTTCAGGAGCCTCCTTGGAAACTATTTCCCTGTGTTTTATCTCTCTCCCCAGACTCTCTGTCTCGATGCGGCCACCTCTTTCGCCGTGGGCATTTGCGCGGCCCTCATCCCCATGTGGCGGGCGACCACGATAAAGATCGCCGACGGTTTGAGGAGGATCGGATAAATGGGTCTGCCTCTCTCATACAGCATCAGGAACTTGTGGACGAGAAAGCTCACGACCGTACTGACTGCGTCCGGCATGACCCTGGTCGTCTTTGTCTTCGCCGCAATTCTCATGCTTGCCCAGGGTCTCCAGAAAACCCTCGTAGATACAGGCTCTTACGACAACGTGGTAGTCATAAGGAAGGCATCTTCCACTGAAGTGCAGAGCGGGGTGGATCGCCAGCAGGCAGCCATCATCGAGGCGGAGCCCGAGGTGGCGAGAGGCGCTGACGGAAAGCCGCTGCTCGCAAAGGAGATGCTCGTCCTGATTACGCTGCCCCGGCGCAACACGGTAAAGCGGTCGAACGTGCCGGTCAGGGGGATAGGCGCGGGCTCTCTGCGTTTAAGGCCGCAGGTGCGGCTCGTCGAGGGGCGGCTCCCGCATCCCGGCTCCCTTGAGGTTATCGCGGGAAGGAGCGTGGCCGAGCGCTTTACCGGTGGGGGGTTGGGCGAAACGCTCCATCTCGGTATGTACAACTGGACAATCGTGGGCATTTTTGACGCGGGCAATACGGCCTTCAGCTCGGAGGTGTGGGGGAATGGGGAACAGCTTATGCAAGCCTTCCGCAGGCCAGTTTTTTCGTCCGTCATCTTCAAGCTCAGTGACTCCTCGAAGTTCGGGGAGGTGAGGCAGAGGCTGGAAGGCGACCCCCGGCTGACCGTCGACGTCAAGCAGGAGACCCGCTATTATCTTGAGCAGTCGGAGATGATGGCGAAATTCCTGCGTGTCCTAGGCATTTCTCTCACCATCATCTTCTCTCTCGGGGCGACGATCGGGGCAATGATTACCATGTATGCCGCTGTCGCCACGAGAACGGGCGAGATAGGCACCCTTCGGGCCTTAGGGTTCAGGAGGACGAGCATCCTCGCGGCTTTCCTGTTCGAGGCGCTTTTCCTTGGGCTTATAGGCGGGTGTGCGGGGTTGCTTCTCGCGTCCCTCATGCAGTTTTTTACTGTCTCAACCCTGAACTTCCAGACCTTTTCAGAGCTTGCCTTTACGTTTGTCCTGAGCCCGGGTATCGTTTTTTCCGGCCTCTCCTTTTCCCTGGTGATGGGTTTTGTCGGGGGAGTCTTGCCGGCCCTCAGGGCGGCGAGGATGGAGATCGTGGATGCGCTGCGGGCCTGGTAGCTCTTGCCGAAGACTGTCGGTCTCTTCCTGGTGCATGGGGGCGGCCTGAGTCTTACATTACTTTTCGTACACCGGATCACGTATATGCGCCCGCTTGAGGGTGATTTTCGATAATCTAAGGCTTTCACGTTTTTTTCAGGACATAAGCGGTGTACGAGGTGAACATGGGGCCCGACGGGGACCTTATCGAATTTCTGTTGAAGCCGGAAAATTACCCTTCGAGGCCTTCCTCCGTCATTCACTATGAGACGCACATCTCTCACGTTTTCGTGGCAGGTCCGTTGGTCTACAAGATCAAAAAGCCCGTGAACTTCGGTTTCCTTGACTTCACGACCCTTGCCAAAAGGCGCTTCTACTGCAGGGAAGAGGTGCTCCTCAACTCTCGTCTGGCGGGTGATACCTACCTCGGCGTTGTCCCCATATACAGGAAGGGGGACAGGTATGCTTTTCTGCGGTCGAAAGGTGCCGCCGTCGCCGAGTACGCGGTGAAGATGAAGAGGATACCCGAAGAGAAGCTGCTGTATTACCTCATAGGGGAGGGGAAATTACTGCGCGGGGCGCTGGCGGAAGTGGGCAGGGTACTGGCGCGTTTTCACGCAGGGGCGGAAATCCACCGCAGCGGTCCCTACGGCGGGATCGAGGCGGTCCGCACGAATACGGAAGAGAACTTCGACCAGATAGAGCCTTACCGGGGCATTACCATCGACGAGCGGTTCTTTACGCGGCTTGTCTCCTCTACGCGCCTTTTTCTCGAAGAGTGGAGCGACGCGGTCAGGGGCAGAAAGGAGAGCGGATTTGTGCGCGAGGTGCACGGCGACCTTCACACGCAGCACATATGTCTCACGAGCCCCCCGATCATCTTTGACTGTATCGAATTCAACAGGCGATTTCGGATAAGCGATGTGCTGGAGGATGTGGCGTTCCTTTTTATGGACCTCGAATACAGGGGCAGGTTCGATCTCTCCGCTGCCGTCTCACAGACTTATTTTTCGCAGTTTCCGGAAAGCCAATCGACCGATCTTCTTCTGTTCTACAAAACCTACCGCGCGGTAGTCAGGGGGAAAATCGAGGGTTTTACCGCGGACGGGTTGAAGAGCGATCCGGCGGGTAGGGAGGCTGCGATCAGGCGGGCCGGAAATTATTACGGGCTTGCGCAGCATTACGTCGAGCACAGCCAGGTGCCCTTCAACCCGGTCGTGCTTATGGGTCTTTCCGGCTCAGGCAAGTCGGCAATTGCGGAAGGTTTGCTGCCCGGGGCAGTGATGCTGCGCTCCGATGAGGTGAGAAAGCGCGTGGCGGGCGTACCGGTTTCCGCCCACGTCTACGTCGACTACGGCTCGGGTTTGTATGACCCCGCCATGAGCATAAGGACTTACCGGGCAATGACACAGGAGGCCGTCGCTGCGGCCGCAAAAGGGAAGAGGGTCGTCGTCGACGCCACCTTTCTCACCACCGTTCTCAGGCAAGAGTTCTACGAGAGCTGCGATCAGGCGGGCCTGAACCCGTTTTTCATCTGGTGCAGCGCCGCCGAGGATGTCCTGCGCCGGAGAGTGAGAGTGCGGATGGCCGACGGCAGGGACGTCTCCGATGCCCACCTTGCCGTGCTCGACCGGCAGCTCAGGATCATGGAAGAACCGGACGACCTGCCTTCCTTTCGTGTCATGAAGCTGGACACGGGCGATGACGAGCCCGAGACCATCAGGCGGGCACTGCGGCTCTTCCTGTAGATTGGCACTGGGCGAGAGTGGTAGAATGCTCACCTGCATGGAAGGAGTAGAAAGATGATCGAGGCAGGCCGGGAGTACTCCGCGGAGATAAGCGATATCGCGCTACCGAGCAGCTATGGCGTCACTCGCCTGAACGATCTGGTCGTCTTCGTGCCCGGCGCAGTGCCCGGCGATAGGGTGCGGCTGCGGATCGTGAAGCTGGATAAGCGATTCGCCTACGGGGAGCTTTTGATGATCGAGGAGGAGTCGCGCTTGCGGGAGCGGCCTCGATGCCCTCACTTCGGCCGTTGCGGCGGCTGCGACCTGCAGGCGCTCTCCTACGAGGCGCAGCTTAAAGTAAAGGAGAATCATCTCGTGCAGGTGCTGAAAAGAGTGGGCGGACAAGACCTCGAAGGGGTCGCGGTAGCGGGTATCGTCCCCTCGGTGGACACCTTCTTTTACCGGGGCAAAGTGGAGTTTTCCTTCGGCGAGGCAGAAGGGAGAGTCACCCTTGGTCTGAGCGAGCGGCCGTCGCCCCTTCGCCCCTCAAGCGGCCGGGTCGTCCCGGTTGAGGGCTGCTCCCTTTTCGGTCCCGCTGCGGCGGAGGTGCTCTCCCTGGTCCGTGAATGCTTCCGGGGAAGAGATCTGACGGCCTACAATCCTTTGACAGGGAAGGGGACGCTTAAGAGGCTGGTGCTGAGGGAGGCGAAGGGCACGGGCGAGGTCATGTGCCACCTCATTGCCGCGTCCGACCTAAGCAGCCTGCTTGGGGATCTGACTTCGCGGCTGTCCGGGGCCGTGGCGCAGCTCAGGAGCTTTTATGCGACGGACGCCGCCACCAGGCTCCTGTGGGGCAAACCCGCTATTGATGAGATGCTCGGAGACTTCACTTTTCGGATATACCCCCTTTCATTCTTCCAGCCGAATCCGAAGACGGCCGGGAAGCTCTATGAACGTCTTATTGCTGTTGCCGGGCTCACGGGAGGGGAGCGCGTCGTCGGCCTCTACTGCGGCGCCGGAACCATCGAGCTTTTTCTGTCCCGCCATGTGAAAGAGGTGACGGGCATCGATTCGGGCAAGGAGAATATCGCGGTCGCCCAGGAGAATGCCGGTCTCAACAGGTCGCAGAACTGCCTGTTCATAAGGGACAAGGCGGAAAGGGCCGCCCGCCGCTTTAGGGCCGGAAAGGTCGATCTCCTTGTGATAGACCCGCCGAGAAAAGGGTTGAGCAGGGAAGCGGTCGCGGCGGTCCGCGACATCAGGGCTTCGATGCTGGCTTACATATCCTGCAATCCATCCACGCTGGCGAGGGACCTCCTGAGCCTGAAAGACGTCTACAAGGCCCGGCAGATCATCCCTTTTGATTTCTTTCCCCACACCTCCCACTTCGAGGTGCTCACAATGCTGGAAAGGAAGTAGATCAAAGGCCAATGTTTATTTCCTAATTTTGAATGGAAAGCAGCTCCAGCTCAAAAATCAATGTCTCGTTGGGACCAACGGCGGGAGGTGCGCCCTGTGGTCCGTAGGCGAGCTGGGGCGGTATGAAAAGCTGGTATTTTGACCCGACCGGCATGACCTGAAGTGCCTCCGTCCATCCCCTTATGACCCTGTTGACCGGGAAGACGGCGGGCTGTCCTCGCCGATATGAGCTGTCGAACTCGGTCCCGTCTATGAAGGTGCCCCGATAGTTTACCACAACCATGTCGGTGGGCCTCGGGGTCCGTCCGGTACCCGCCTTTATGACCCTGTACTGCAAGCCGTCCGGCAGGGTCCTTACGCCTTCAATTGTCTTGTTCCGGGCAAGAAAGGCCTCTCCCTCCTTCCGGTTCTTTTCTGCGTCCTCCTTTATCACGTCGGCGCTTCTCGCCGTCATCTGCTTCTGAGTATCAGCCAGGGCCTGCGACATTTCCCGATCATTCAGGAGGAGCTTCCCTCCCGTGTAGGCGTCCCTGAAGCCCCTTGCCACCACGTCAGGGTCTACGTCCATGCGGTATTTTTTCATGTCCATGCCCATTTGGGCGCCCACTGCATAGCTCGTCTTCTCCTTCTCCGTCCTGAGCGTCTGGCCGTCCGCCCCGTAGACCACCCCTGATGCGAGTACCACCCCCGCGATGATGACCGCTTTTGCCCGATATCTCATAGTTAGGACCTCCAATTTTTCTGAAAGTGTAAGCCCGGAGAGCAAAAAAAGCAAGAAAACGGCGTCTCTGGAGAAAAAAGCCGCTCTCAGGATCCCCGAGTGCTCCCTTCCCTGATTACTCGTCCAGTACCCTCCTGATGGTCTCTGCAATTTCCCTCTTGGTGAGAGGTTTCATGGCGAAGGCCCTGACGCCCGCCGCCCTTGCCGCCTCAGCATCTACTATATGGCTGAACCCGGTGCACAGAATAACCGGCATATCTCGCCTCAGACCAAGGACTGCTGCGGCAAGCTCCATTCCTGTCATATCCGGCATAGTCTGATCAGTGATGACAAGGTCATAAGCATTGGGGTCTGCTTCGAGCGTCGCCAGGGCATCGATACTGCTGGTGCTGGTAGTTACCCTGTAGCCCAACCCTTCAACAAGCTCCTGACCCATCTCGGCGAGGGCTTCTTCGTCATCTACGAAGAGTACTTTTTCGGTTCCGGTGGGAATGGCACCTTCTCTCATCGTCTCGGTCGGGGCAGCTTCAGCCACCCTGGGGAGATAGACAGTAAAGGTCGAGCCTTTACCCGGCTCGCTCATCACGGTGATGTACCCGCTGTGCTGCTTTACGATGCCATCGACGACGGAGAGCCCGAGCCCCGTCCCCTCCCCGAGTTTCTTTGTCGTGAAAAAGGGATCGAATAACTTTCCCATGATGTCGGGAGGTATGCCTGCGCCGGTATCCCGGACAACGAGCTTCATATAAAGACCTGGCGCGATGGCGTGGGGATTCCCGTCGAAGGGGGAGACGGAGAAGTCGGAGAGCTCCACGCCGAGGGTTCCTCCCTTCTCCCGCATCGCATGGGCTGCATTGGTGCAGAGGTTCATCAGGACCTGCTGCATCTGGGTGGGATCTGCGAGGACGAAACCCGACCCTTTATCGACCTTGACCCCTATAGTGATGGTTGAGGGGATGGAGGCCCCAAGGAGCTTCATGGATTCCTTGACGATGCTGCTCAATTGTAACAGCTCCTTCTTCTGTTCTGTCTTTCTGCTGAAGATGAGCATTTGTTTGATGAGCTCCCTGCCGCGGAGCCCTGCCTCCATAACCCTCTGAAGGTGGTGCTCCTGGCGGCTCCCCTTGAGCGCGCGGTCTTGTGCCAGTTCGGTAAACCCTATCATCGCCCCGAGAATATTATTGAAATCATGGGCGATCCCTCCTGTGAGCGTGCCCAGGGCCTCCATCTTCTGGGCCTGGCGAAGCTGGGCCTCTGTGTGTTTCTGACCCGTAATGTCTATATTGATCTCAAGCACATCAAGGGGCTTCCCATTTTCACCCCGGCGCAGCACCTGGCGGCTCGCCACCACAATTTCCGTGCCGTCCTGTTTTGCCTGAACAAGTTCTCCTTCCCAGCGATCTTTATTCATCAACGATGCTTTCATGGACTCGAGGCTCTCAGGAAACCGCGTTTGGAGCAACATGTGGGGAACCTTTCCGAGAGCCTCGTCCCGGCGCCACCCGTACGTTTCTTCTGCACCCCTGTTCCAATACGTGATCCGGTCCCCGGTGTCCCGAACAAAGACTGTATCGTGCGTAAGATCGAGGAGATCTGCGAGTTGCTTGACCTCGGCAGTTCTCTCCTCGACCCGGCGTTCAAGCTCATCGCGCGCACGTTGCAGCTCCGCTTCCATCTTCTTCCGCTCGGTAATTTCAGCATCGCGTTCCAGGACCGTTTGTTCCAGCCGTTCATTCAGCTCCGTCAATTCTTTTTGCACCGCGAGGAGTTCGCGGTTCTGACGCTCCGCATTCTCATACGTTGAAAGCAGCAGGTCGAGTATCTGTGGACGGTCTGCGGTTATGTGATAGGTTTGCCCTGACAACACCACATTTATGCCGCTTCCGACCCGCGACTTCTCACGCAAACCCTTGTTTGCGATCAGGTACTCTATACGGGAAACGAGATGCCCTTCGTCATAAGGCTTGGTAATAAAGTTGTTTGCGCCGACCTCAATCCCCCGGAGGACATTCGTCGGGTCCGTAAGGGCGGTCACGAGGATGACAGGTATGTGTGCGAGGCTCGGATCAGACCCCATCTGTCTGCAGAGTTCGTACCCGTCCATCTCGGGCATGATGATGTCGGTAATGACAATATCAGGCTTGTGCGTCCGCAGAGATGCGAGGGCTGCCTTTCCGTGAGAAGCAAGCGAAACCGTGAAACCTCTTTTTTCGAGGATAAATTTCAATTCCTCAGCCTGCGTCGGGCTATCCTCGACAACGAGAATTTCAATATGGTCTCTTACCCTTATATCTTTGTTCATGTGCAATCCCTTATTCGTCTTTAAGTGTCTTTTCCCTCGATATGCCTACACTATTCAGCACCGATGCGATTTTGTCAGGCGGCAGCGCATATGTGGCGGCCTTGATCCTTACCGCTTCGCCGGGCATACCGAAGACCACTGAGCTTTCCTCATCCTGAGCGATGGTCAGGGCGCCTTTCTCTCTCATCAACTTCAGCTCTTCGGCGCCGTCCTTGCCCATGCCCGTCAGCAGCACGCCTACGGAGGCTTTTCCGAAAACTTTGGAGACGGAACGAAAAAGGTACGAAATCGAAGGGCGGAGACCGTTTTCGGGACCGTCATCGGTGCATAAAAGTCTTCCATCGACATCCACTTTCATCTGGACTCCGTCAGGTGCAAGGTACACATGCCCCGGACGGATCATCCCACTCCCGGCTGCAACGTGAACGGACAAGCGAGAATTGTGGCGCAACCATTCGGCAAGCCCCTGAGTAAATCCCGGAGCCATATGCTGAACGATCACTACGGGTAGGGAGAAATCCTTTGAGAGTCCGGACAGAATCTTTTCAATTACCGGGGGCCCGCCTGTCGATGCGCCGATAGCAACGACCTTGGCTTCGGCGGGCTGCGACAAGAGACCATCCACCGCATTTCTCAGCAGAGAACCTTTTCGTTCCGCAATCGATTTCCAGCGCCTGACCACTTTAATCTCCGACATGAGCTTTACCGTGGTGATTAGCTCTTTTGCGTCGGTCGTATAGGCCGGATGACCGATTCCGTGCGGTTTATGCAGCACGGCAAGGGCTCCTGCTTCAATTGCCCGGAAGGACATCTCCATCTCATCCATATCAGGCCTGTCCGTCACGATGACAATAGGCAAGGCATCGGTTTCCATGATAATGCGTGTTGCCTCAAAACCGTTCATGTTCGACATGTTGATGTCCATGGTGACAATATCGGGCCTGTTGTGCTTTATTGACTCTATAGCGTCCCTCCCGCTGCCGGCAGCGCCGATTACCCGGATGTCGGGATCGGAGCTTAAGACGTGAGAGAGTAATTCGCGTGCCACGGGAGAGTCATCCACTACGAGGACCTTGATCATATAAGTCTCTTCACCACCTTCAACAGGTTGCTCTGGTCAAAGCTGCTTTTCACGATGTATGCGTTTGCGCCGACGTCTATTCCGCGTTTCTTGTCTTCGCCCGACTCGAGTGCCGTCACGAGCACCACGGGCAATTCCGAGAGTTTCTTATCTGCCCGTATCTTTGCGGTGAGTTCAAATCCGTTCATCCTGGGCATGTCTACGTCCGATACCAAAAGGTCGAACTCTTCCGACTTCAGGAACATGAAGGCATCGACGCCGTCAACGGCTACTTTGACATAGTAGCCCGCCGATTCGAGAATGGTCCTCAGCAGGGTCCGTGCGGTGATCGAATCCTCTGCAACAAGTACGGATATCCGTTTCTTCAACTCCTCCACAGGAGTTCCGGCAAGAGTGGGAGAAATCTTTACGGCGGATTTCATGAGGTCGGAGACGTTCAGGATCGGCACGACTTTGCCGCTCCCGAGTATCGTGGCTCCGGAAAAGTTCCGTGCGCGCAAAAGCTGCCTGCCCAGGGGTTTAACCAATACTTCCTGCTCGTGGAGGATCTCATCTACGAGAAAAGCCATTTGCAATTCGTCCGAGCCGAGTACCACCACTTGTTCGAAGGAGGTGTCGGCCTCTGACCGGTTGTCTCCTGCTTTGACGTCCAGCACCTCTCCGAGCCTGACGAGCGACATCGCCCGCCCATCCAGGGTGAGCGATTCACGGGTTTCGATGGTCCGAATTTCCTCTTTTTTGACCCGCGCCACTCTCCTGATATTTGCGGATGGAAGGACGAAGGGGTGTTCGTTCACCTTGACGACGACCCCACGGAAGGTGGCGAGCGTGAGTGGGAGGGTCATTCTGAGCGTTGTACCGGCACCGGGCTGCGACTCAATTTCAATCCTGCCGTTAAGTTTTTCCACCTTTTCCTTGACAATGGCCAACCCCAGCCCTCTGCCGGAAAGGTCCGTCACGATGGGGCTCGTGGTGACCCCCGATCTGAAAGCCAGGAGCAGCGACTCGCTGTCACTGAGCCTACCGGCCTCTTCCTGTGACAGAAAGCCGCTCTTTTCGGCAACGGTCTTCACCTTTGATGTATCGATCCCGGCCCCGTCGTCGGATACCGCGATCTCAATCATGCCGTCCCGGGAAGAGACAATAATTCTTATCTCCCCCCGTGGTGCTTTTTTCCTTTTTAGCCGCTCTTCAGGCATTTCAATGCCGTGGTCTATGCAGTTTCTCACAAGGTGGATCAAAGGGTCCTTTATTTCTTCCAATATCCGCCGGTCTATTTCAATTTGTTCACCATGTATGATCAACTCCGTCTCTTTCCCTGCTTCGCGCGACAAGTTGCGTACCAAGCCGGGAAAGACTTCCAGAAGCGACAAAAAGGGGAGCATCAACGTTTTCTTCATATCGGCAAGCAGCGTATCCACCATAACGCTAAACGACCGCTGGTCGATTTCTGCCGCCTTCAGCACCCTTGTCAATGCGGTTTCAAAGGGGACGCTAAACGAATCGATATCGTCTTTACCCCGCACTTCTCCCTTTACCTCTTGCCTGCTTCTTGTCTTGTACAACCTTTTCGCCTGTTCCTTTTTCCACAGATCGAACGCCTTTCTCACCTGCCTCAGCTCCAGTACGCGCTGAGCCGTGCCAAGCTTCACCAGGAGCATCTCCTCGACCTGAAGGAGAAGGGCATCAAGCTTTTCGACAGAGATTCTTATCGTCGCAGTTTGGGCCGGCGACGGGCCGGGCGTTGCGGGTAGCTCGTGGACCGGCAAGTCGGCGGGCCCGGAAACCGGAGCAGGTCTTTCGATCTCTCCTTCCAGGCCCCGGATCAATTCCCTCACCCCTGACTTTTCTGAAGCCTGGAGTCCTCCCCCGCCAACCAGCCTGCCGATGAAGGCAACTGCCCTATGAAGCAGGTCCAGCATGTGCGAAGAGGGGATGAGAACTTTGCGCTTCAAGGCGGACAGAACATTTTCCACCGCCTGGCAGATGGCAACCACATCAGCCAGATTCACGGAACGGGCTGCGCCTTTCAGGTTATGTGATTCCCTGAATACGGTTTCGATAATCTCGCTTTGCTTCCGGGGATCGCCTTTCTCAATTTCAATGAGACCGGAGGTCATGGCAGTGAGGTGTTCTTGCGCCTCAACTTTGAACGTCAAAAGGAGTCTTTTCCGAAATTCCTCGTCCCTCTCGTCCATACCGACCCCTTACACTAGACCCTATATTTTCCCACCATCTCTCTGAGCTTCTCTCCAAGCTCCTTCAGGTTGTATGCCGCCTGTTCGGCCTGTTTCGTCCCGGCCACGTGCTGCTGGGACGCCTGCCTGACAGCTTCCATGGCCTGCGCAATCTGGTCCATGCCGACAAACTGCTGCTGGTTCGACGCTGCAATCTGGGTGGCCGCGTGCGCCGATTCTTCGATACTGTCCGCGAGCTTCCTGATGGCTTCGCCTGATTCAGCCGCCTGATTGACGCTGCCCTCGACCGCCTTGCTCACCTGTTCAGCGGCTAAGACCGATGTACTGGTCGCCTTCTGTATATCACTAAGGATGGTGCGCACCTGTCCTGTCGCCTCTTTCGATTGATCGGCGAGGCTCCTGATTTCCTGGGCCACCACGGCAAAGCCTTTCCCGTGCTCGCCGGCTTTCGCTGCCTCTATCGCGGCGTTGACCGACAACAGGTTCGACTGTTGAGCGAGGTCGTTGACCACGGCCATGATCTCCCCTATGGCTTGGGTCTGCTCGCTCATCCTCACAATGCTCTCGGTGACCGTTTCCATCACAGACTTGGTATGATTAATGCCCGCCGTGGTTTCTGCCACGGCAGCGGCGCCCTGTTCGCCAACGGCAACCGCCTTCTGCGCGCCTTCTGAAACACTCCTTGATTTCTCCGCCGAAAGCCGGGCAGTCTGCTTCACTTCCTCAACCGTTGATGTCGTCTCGTTTACCGACGCGGCTGTCTCTGACGAAACAGAGGCCAACTGCGTGGTTGACGCCAGGATCTCACTCACTGATGATGCAAGCACCTGAACGCCTTCACGGATCTCGAGGTTAACCGTCCGGAGGTTCCCGATCATCTCTGCAAAGGCGTTCCCAAGCAAGTCTTTTTCGGACACAGGTTTCACCGTCACCGTGAGGTCGCCGCCGGCGATCCGTTTGGAGACCCCGGCCATTTCCTGGAGATAGGTAATCATCTCTGCAAAGGCGTTCCCAAGCAAGTCTTTTTCGGACACAGGTTTCACCGTCACCGTGAGGTCGCCGCCGGCGATCCGTTTGGAGACCCCGGCCATTTCCTGGAGATACCGCATCATCCCGGCGAAAGCACGTGTCAGGTCACCTACCTCATCTTTTCTTTCTTCGCGGGGCATTGTGACACTCAGATCTCCCCCGGCAATATTATTGGCTGCTTTTACGGCTCCCTTAAGGGGACCGATGATGGGGCGTGAGATAAGGAAGGCGATGGATATTGAAAGGATCACGGCGACGATAACCAACAAATAAACCAGGATGTATGTCTTTTCGGCCGTCTCCTTTGCCCCTGTCACGAAAGATGTTGCCTTGACGGAGGCAAAGTCCCTCATTGCTTCCATCTGCTTTTCTATTGTTGAAATCTGCCGAGAAGCCGTGCTCTTGTGGAGTGCCACAGCTTCTTCCCTCTTATTCGCCCGTATCAAAGCGATGACTTTTTCTCTATATGCTCTCCAGACGTCCAATTCCTTTATGACCGCTTCGATCTCCCTCTTGTCTCCGAGATAGAGCTCGTGCACTACTCTCAGATGTTCCAGGGCATCTCTCTCAGACGCATCGATCGCTTTGACGCTCGTAGCAATTTCAGCAGAATCACGCGCCAACAATAGATCCTTGATGTCCCGCTCCATCCTGACTATATCGGTTTCGGCATCTATGACACTCTTGGTAACGGTAAAGGGATGTTCGTACATCCTTGTCGTGAGACCGGCAATGGTGCCCATTTCGATTCTTGTAAATAGAGCCATAAGGATAAAGAGCAGAATCACTATCCCGAACCCGATGCTCAATCTCACTGCAATCCTGGCATTTCGTAGCATTACTTAACTCCTCCGCCTTCGTTATAAGGCTTTGATAGTATAGTCGTCAAACCTCTTCATGCACAATGATGCGCTTGTCTGCAAGAAGCCTTTCGGCGTCCAGAATTATGACATGTCCGCCGGTGACCCCCTTCAGGAACTCCTGACGGATTCCCGTGAGCGTGGGCAGCGGAGGCTGAATTTCATTCATGGAGATGCGCAGCACGCCGAGCATGGAATCGGCAAGGACGCCGAACTCCATCGTATCGTCATGGATGATGATGACCTTGTTAAGGTCGCTGATCCCTTTATCCGGCATATCGAAAAACTTCTTGATATCTATGACGGAGATAATCTGTCCGCGTACGTTAATCAGTCCAAGGACAAAGGGCGGCGTGCCCGGAAGAGGGGTGTAATCTTTCATCGCGTAAACCTCGCGAACGAACTGTGACTCAATGGCATAACATTCATTTGCGAGCAAGAACTCCAGTATTTCAATCACCTCTCCCTGTTTTGTCTCTTCGGGCGCCTGCGCCAGCGCATCCGCCCTGGTCTTAAGGATTCTCTTCATATCCTCCGGATTGGGTGAGTACCCACTCTCTATCGCTGCACCGACCTTATCGAGTCGCTGACGGATTTCGGTCCAGTCGAGCTTGCCCTCACGCATTAACTCACCTCTTAGGCACTATCTGTCTCATTGTGCGAATTACTTCCATCAATCTGCTTGCACTGATGTCTCCCGATTCGGGTACTATCTCTTCATCTCCGTACGGCTCCAGGAGCGAGCAGGCATTCTCAAAGCACTTTTCAGCTTCCTTGTATTTTTCCTGTTGGTGCATCAGATGTCCCAGAGAGAAATGGGCCAGAACAAAATTCTGATCGAGGTAGATCGCCCGCTTGAGCGACGTCACGGCTTCGCTTGCCCTGCCGATTTCCTGGAGGATTGTTGCCTGCAGATAGTACAAGCACGGATTCAGCTTGTCTGCGTTAATTGCCTTTTGGCACAATTCCAGGGCTTTGGAAAGCTCGCCCTTATCGGCAGCCGCCCTTGCCAGCGAAGATAGGGAGTGTTATTGCAACATAAAAATGTCACCCTTTTTGCAACGTGAATATGTCACCCCCCCTTGGCCCTTTTCATAGAGACGCTCTCGCTTCGCTCGCCGGCCCTGGGCGCATGTAGGACCCCGGCCGGACGCGTCCTTCGATAGGCTTGCAGGGAACCTCTCCCGCCGTATGATGAAAGACATGCCAGCTTCCGTCGAGCCAATGATTCGCCGTAACGGAAGCCTTGGCAAAGCTCAGCCTCGTCTTTGTCGGGAACAGTTGGATCGCCTGTCCGTCGACCGAGATCGTGTTGTCGTAATTGACCTTTGCCTCATATCGCTTACAAAGGATGTTCCGCATGTCCGCGTCTTGAGGAAGCGGTCTCCATGCAGGCTTCGGGTCTTCCGGGGCAACGCCGAAGAGCCGAGCGTACTTGGGGATGAAGGTTTCGTTCAGATACTTCGTCGCCCCTTCGCGGTCGGCGATATTCTTAAGCCGAAGCTCAGCGACAAGCCTGTCCTGGAAGGTCCTGTTGATCCTCTCGCCTCTTCCTCTGGCTTGAGCAGAATGGGCAAAGATGAGCCGTATCCCCAGCTCGCTCATGGCTCTCTGGAACTGGGTAGGCTCGACAGAATCGCTCTTATGCCGGGTGGTTTTAAACTGGGAGGCCCAGATCGAGATAGAAGACCGAGGGCCGGCCGAAACGGGCAAAGACCTCTTTGCATACGCCAAAACAGCCCTCCAGGTCTTCTTCCTTTCGAAACAGCCCATAAAGAGGCTTCCCCGTCGAGTCGTCCGTAGACAGAAGGAGCGTTGTCTTTTCCTCCCCGAACCACGCATGGGGAGAGCCGTCCAAAAAGAGCATATGGCCTTCCTTCTCCGATCGTTTTCTTCTCTTCCTATGTCTGCGCTGCTTCCGGACCTTTCCTCCGAACCCTTCAGGACGAAGCCATTGCCGCAAGGTCTCGCGGTTGATCTTTATCCCTTCCTGCTCTTCCAGCATCTCCGAGAGGTGGGAGAAGTTGAAGTCGAAATACTTCTCATTGGCGAGCTTCATCGCCCGCTCTTTCATCCCGGCAGGGAAAGCTCTGCAGGAAGGGCGCCCGCTGTTGCCGTGCTTAATTCCGGAAGGTCCTTCCTTCTTCACTTTAGCCTTGATCCTCTTTAGCTGGCGGAGGGAGACGCCTAACGCCGCCGCAGCCTCTCCGTTCATCATCCTGCCGTCCAATGCCGCCGCTACCACGCCGTACCGCCTTACCTCTTCCGTCATGAACGTCACTCCTTTTCTCACCGGAGCACCTCCCCTCGGTGCCCCTTGTTATCGGCGGGGGTGACATTTTCATATTGCAGCTAAGGGGTGACATAATTATATTGCAGCAACACAGCGAAGATAGGGAGACTACTTCTTGAACCGGGGAGTCGACGAGTCGGGGTTCCGCAGAATTGGCGACGCTGCGAGTCCGTACCTGCTCATGCTTCCTTCGCCTCTCCGGCTCACCCTTTTGCGGTCTCCTCACCTGGCTTGCAGCCTTTTCCGCGCTCCGTTTCTCTGTTTCGCTGATTACGGAGATCTCCGCCTTTATCCCTGCACTCTCCACCGCGCTGCCCGTTTTTTTGTAGAAGGTCGCGCCGGGAAACGCGACGCCTTCGAATAAAGGGGGTTTCGCGAGAGAGGATTCGACAGGACTGGTGATGAGCCACCCGTCGTCCATGAGACATCGGCTTAGGCGTGGTACGACTTGCAGCGCTCGCTCGCGGGAAAAGTACATCAACACATTTCGGCAAAAAATGACGTCCATTGCACTGGTATTATTTGTAAGCGCCGGATATTGATCGGCCGCTAAGTTGTGATGGGCAAATGTGACCATTTCCCTGATGCGGCTGAGGACCTCAAACCCGTCTGCTGTTTTTGTGAAATACTCTTCCTTCACCCACCGCGGCGTATCACGGAAAGACCAATCGCGATACACTCCTTCGGCGGCCTTGTTCAGGGAATCAGGATTTATGTCGGTTGCCAGGATAGTAATATTCCAGTCCTTCAAATCGGGGACCATCTTGTCGAGCAATATGGCGATGGAGTACGCTTCTTCGCCGGTCGAGCAGCCCACACTCCATATCCTCAGCCGTTGGTTTGTTCCTCGTCGAGACCGGATCAACTCAGGAAGTACCTGTTCGCGGAGGGCGTTGAAACTCCCCATGTCTCTGAAGAAATACGTTTCTCCGATAGTAAGATGACGTGCCAGCGTCTCTATCTGATCATGTGACGATGGAGATGACAGCAGCCATTGTATGAAAGACTCGACATCCTCGTAGCCGCACTCGCGTGCCGCTGAGCAGATATGCCTTTCGAGGTCCCCATGGCGTTCTTTCGGGAAGTGTAAGCCCATACACATTTCAACAAGCCTGCTCAGTTCGGAAAGGAGAGAAGAATCCGGATGTGTCGGTCCACTGCCGGCAGATGTGCCGCTGCCCGGTCTTGGAGGTGCCTTTTGTGTGCTAGGCATTATGCCCATCCACCTCTGGCATCTTTACGCCGGGAGGCAGAATCCGGTCTAGTATAGCTTCCTCATCGAGGGACAGGAAGCTGTCGAGATCGTAGATGTACGCCATGCCGTCCTTCAGTTTTGCGACGCCTTTCAAATACCCTATCCCCCGGAAAAGATCCTCGGCTGGAGTAATATCTTCCTGTCTGTAATCGACAACACCCACGGCATTGTCCACGAGAATCGCAACTGTCCGGCGTGATGTACGGGCAATGATCATCTGATCACTCAGGGCAATCCCGACCTCGGGCAGATTGAATAGTTTACGGATGTTGAGAACAGGTATGGCCCGACCCCGGACATTTACCAGGCCCATTACGATCTCGGGCGCTTTCGGCAGCGGAGTGATTTCGACTACATGAACGATTCTTTCAACGTCTGAAAGGGCTAATGCGCAACGCTGCTCGGAAAGGGTGAATACGAGAAGGGTATCACTGAGCTCCAAGGGCATCCTCACTCTGGTTGGAATGCATATGGTGTTTAACGGTTTAGACCTTTGAAAATACCATGTTAGCTCTTGTGTAGTCAAATGTTGCTCCCATTTCGAGGTGCCGACGCTGCTGGAAAAGCAGTGAAAACGCATTGTTTTTTCGCATTTCTTACCGTTTTACCCTCTTTTGGACGCATGTTTTGCCAAACCGTCTTACAACCCCCCTTCAGATTCCCTTCTCTCGCAACCCTTCCAGAAGGGGGGTGGACGGAAGTGGACGAAACTGGACGGTTTAGGGGGGGGTATTCGGGACCGGGCACCTTTCGTGCCTAATGCGTTCCCACCCGCTCCTCCCGGAGGTCGGGCGGGTACCCGGCGACCGCGCGATCCTCACGTACAGAAAAGTACGCTCCGGTCGGCGGCCCCTTGTCTTACGCATTATCCATCGAAACTTGCTCCGGCCCTTTAAAGGCTTGTGTACAACACTCGGGAGGACGCGGTTGGCCGGAACGCGAAAGCGTCCGGATGGGTAGTGAGCACCGCCGCCGCCGTATGCGGCCATTGCGGCTCAATTGTCAAAGAACAAGGCCAGCTTACGCTTAAGTCATTCCTCCGGGCCTCTCATGATGGCACCACCCGACCGGCACGGAGGGAAGGGTGCTCATAATAGTTTCTCCGTTTCACACTCTCCTGTCAAAGTGACATGGAGCGGTGACAACCAGGGATGACAAGGAGAAGCGACAACCAGGGATGACAAATAGCATCCCGCGCGGTTTCACGCAATTATTTTGCTGTTCATGCCGGCAGGGGGGAAACGGAATGAACGGAACTACGCCCCCACAGTCCGTCTATGAGAGCAGCAGAGAGAGCGGGATTGCCCACAGCTTACCACCGAGGTTCACAGCGGTGGGGCCGTTGTAAGCAAGTATTGCGGCTACGCAATGAGGTGTTGCGGCAATAAATGCCCTCAGACCGGCCAAGTCGTCTTTTTCCCAATGTGCCGCCGCCTTAACTTCGATGGCCATACACTTATTTCCCGCCTCAATGATAAAGTCCACTTCATGGCGCCCCTGGATGTTCCAAAAAAAGAGATTCGCCCGCGGCCAGGTAGAGTCAAGGATCCCTACAATGTTTTGAGCCACGTATGTTTCAATCATGGCGCCCTTGAGCGGGTTATCCGAAATATCTTCCGTTCCTGTCAGGTAGCAGGCGAGGCCCGCATCTCCAAGGTAGAATTTAGGTGACTTTATCAGTCTGCCGGTCTTGTTTCTCAGATATGGGGCAAGACGGTAGAAGACACAGGAAACCTCCATGATGGAAAGATAGTTGGAAACCGTTGCCGCACTCAGGTGGGCATCCCTGCTCAAGTTGCTGATGTTGAAAACACCGCTCGTTCTCAATGCGACAAGGTGCAGCAACCCTCGAAAGGGAATGACGTCGCCGATGCGACTTAGATCGCGGATATCCCGATCCAGATAGGTATGTTCGTACCCATTGAACCAGTTCCCCCTGTTCTTCAGGCCCCCGAGACAGACTGTAGGCATTCCGCCCTGAACCACGTCGTCTAAGGGAATCGGCTTCACCTCGTTGGCGCCGGCAATGGTTTGGGACTCAAAGAACGCTCTGAGAAAGGGTTTCTGTAATGATTGCCTACTCAACTCGCGCCGCGTAAACGGATGCATGGTGAAATAGACGGCTCTTCCGGCCAGACTTTCGGAGATATTTTTCATCAACAGGAAATTTGCCGAACCGGAAAGGATGAACTGACCAGATGTTCTGTGACGATCGACGGCCTTTTTGATGGCAACAAAAAGCTCGGGACATCGTTGTGCCTCGTCAATTGTGAGCGGCTTATCCGTTTCAATAAAGCCGTCCGGGTTTTCGCGGGCCGCAGCAAGTTGCGCGAAATCGTCGAGGGTTACGTATCTTCTGCCTTGAAGCTCTTTCTGTTGCTGGAGAAAGGTGCTTTTTCCCGTCTGTCTCATGCCGGTAATAGCGACGACAGGCATGTCGTCGAGGGCGTTCACTACGGTAGCGGTCAGTTCTCGCGGCAGATATGTCATAATTGATAATACTATACTGGCATTATGCCTTAAGTCAATAGCAAATCCCTACGGCCCGCCGGAGAAAGTGTTTCGCTGACGCGGTAGGTCGTACGGATAGCGTAATGAATGCACCAATGTTGGGGATCATGTGCTACAATACTATATGGTATCGCAATCACATAAGAAGTGATCCGGCAAGAATGGAGGTCCTCATGCTTTTGGAATACGTCGATGAAGCAATGGCCAAGGCAGTATACGACAAGGTCGAAGACGGCACTTATTGCGGGAAGATTTCCAAGTGCCCTGGAGTTGTCGCGTTGGCGGACACGCTTTATAAGTGCGAACGTGCGTTGAGATCGGCTTTAGAGGGCTGGCTTATCGTAAAGCTCCGGCACGGGGATGAGCTGCCGGTTATCGGAAAACTCAATCTCAACTTAAAGACCTCCGACCGCAGAAGAACCGCTGCCAGATGAAGGATGGGATCGACGTGAAAAGCCGTGAAGAAGTCCTGGAGATCCTTGCTGCAGTGAAGCCCGAGTTGCAGAAGGAATTCAAAGTCCGGAGAATAGGGCTTTTCGGATCATACGCCCGGATGGAGCAGCGTCCGGACAGCGATGTAGATGTTCTCGTCGAGGTCGATCCTTCTATCGGACTGGAATTCGTGACCCTTGCAGAAAGGATCGAAAAGCACGTGGGCCTCCGCACGGAGGTTGTCTCCTCACGTGCTATAAAGCCCAGGCACCGAAGGCTTATCAAGGGGGAACTGATCTATGTCTGACCGACCCGTGGCCTTCCTCATCGAAGATATATGGGAGGCAACGAGAAAAGTTTCCCAATTCACAAAAGGCATGACGGCGGACCGATTTGCCAGAGACCAGAAGACTACGGATGCCGTTGTCAGAAACCTGGAAATCATAGGCGAGGCCGCCGGCAGGCTCCCCGCTTCGTTTAAGGGAGAGCATGCGGAGATTGAATGGGCCAAGATTGTTGGCCTTCGTCATCGTATTGTGCACGCCTACTTCAGCGTCGATCTGCAAATCGTGTGGCATATAATACAGGACGATCTTCCTATATTCACGGAAGCTTTAAAAAAACTCCGTCAGGTTCTAAAAGCCAAGTCCTGACCGATATCCGACGGTTGCCGGCGCCCCATCCCTTCGTGATAGAGCCGCCTTTCGAGCGGAAGCGCGTCTACAGGCCGGGGGGGGGGAGGGATAAGTCACGTTAGTCACCTACGTCCTGACGCGGTGGTGGTGCGCCTACGTCCCGGTCGTGCGGACAAATAGGTCCCCGAGGGTCGCTGTGACGCCTAGCCGCATATTGGCGATCACACCCGTTAATGTGTTATCATATGATTCGTCTGCTATAGAGGAGCCAAGAGACACAGGCTGTAATCCAAGTGTGGAAGGAAGCGCACAATACGCCCCGCACGGCGGGGCAATGTGAGGAAAGATATGGGTGTGGGTGTCATGGTGGAACTCAAGGTAGAAGACCTCGCCGATGGGATAAAGAAGCTCAACAAAGCGGACCGGGAAGAGTTGCTGCTGCTCCTTTCCGGTGAAGGCAAGGAGATAAAGAAACGCCTCAAGGAGTTAGAGACGGGCAAGGTCAAGACCCTGAGCAGGGAAGAGATCCTCTCCGATGTCCTATAGGGACGCGTACCATCCGCCTCCTTTCTGTCGCCGAACATTCTATTTCTCATGCAATTATTTTTATTGTTCATGATGGCATGTAGTGGTAGAATCGGTGAAGCTCTTATCCTGGTTCGACAGGAGAAATGCTATCCAGATCACCGTTGCACAATTAGGTTTCACCCTCAAAGCCCTGGAGCCCCTTATCCTGCCCCCGTACAAGGGCTCGACCCTGAGGGGCGGTTTCGGTGCTGCTTTCAGGCGCATCGTCTGTGTCATCAGAGACAAGGAGTGTTCCGACTGCCTCCTCAAAGGCAAGTGTGTCTACTCCTACATTTTCGAGACCCCACCGCCCGCCGACACAACCGTGATGCGAAAGTACGAAGCGGCGCCCCGTCCCTTTGTGATCGAGCCGCCTTTCGAGCGGAAGCGCGTCTACAGGTCTGAGGTGGGAGGGATAATTCACGTTAGTCAACTACGTTACCTGCCGCATGCCCGTCCGGTTGCAGAATTATACATGAGCGAGAACTAGTGTACTGTCTCAGTAACGGCTTTACAACGGGCCACCTTCTTGACGATATCTTCCGCTTTCTTCGTCCAAACAAAAGGCTTGGGGTTCTCGTTGTAGAGCCGGATGTACTCTTCGATGGCGGCTACCAGTTCCGGCACGCTTTTGAATACTCCCCGACGGATTCTTTTCCGTGTGATTTCTCCAAACCAACGTTCTACCAGATTCAACCAGGATGAGCTTGTGGGTGTGAAGTGAAGGGCAAAGCGAGGATGCTTTTCAAGCCACATTTTCACATTTGGGTGGCCGTGCGTTCCATAATTATCCAGGATCAAGTGAATTGCCAATTTCTGGGGCACTTCCCGGTTGATCTTGCGGAGAAACTTTAGGAATTCCGTGTTCCTGTGCCGGGGATAACAGGAGCCGATAACTTTTCCTTCCAACAGGTTCATCGCAGCAAAAAGACAGGTAGTACCGTTGCGTCGGTAATCGTGCGTCATTGTTCCGCAGCGCCCTTTCTTCATAGGCAGACCCGGTTGCGTCCTATCGAGCGCCTGCACCTGGGTCTTTTCATCGACGCATAGCACCACCGCCTTGTCGGGCGGATTCAGATAGACGCCTACAACATCCGTCAGTTTTTCCACGAATCGCTTGTCTTTGGATAACTTGAAGGTCTCCACGCGGTGCGGCTGCAAGCCATGGGCGTCCCAGATGCGTTGCACGGTCGCATGGCTGACGCCATGAGCCTTTGCCATAGTTCTCGTCGACCAGTGGGTTGAATCGGCAGGCGTTGTATGGAGGGTAGCTTCCACGATGGCATCAACCTTTTTCGGATCGAGTTGCCTTGAACTGGGACCATGAGGAGCATCTTCAGCCAATCCTGAAATGCCTTTCGCTCTAAATCGGTTTGTCCACAACAGAACCGTGGGGCGAGAGGCGTCCAATTCCTTAGCGATGGCGTTATGCGAGAGACCCCTTGCGGCAAGCAGGCAAATACGGGAACGGAGGACTACTCTTTGAGGCGTCTTTTTCGCACGAATCCAAGCTTCCAATGTTCTTTGCTGTTCTTCCGTCATCATGAGCTTATTGGCTGGTTTCCACATGCACCAAGTATAGCACAAGCAAAGGCTATTGTAAATATATTACTGAGACAGTACACTAGCTATGGAAGGCGATCCTAGGTACTCAAAAGACGAAGACTCCGAAAACGGTCGATTCAAGCAGGAGTTTGAATCGTTAGAAAAACTGCGTAGGAAACTGCTAGATCTCACCACGCGGAATCGTTTGCTAAATTATAAAGAGGGGTTACGAAGCGTCCGCGTCAGTAACGAATCGCCGGATGAGGTATTTCAGCTTACTAGTTTCCGAGGGGAAAAGTATGGAATTCGTTCCCCTTACCGACCAAGAAAAGCTTGGGGGCGAGAGGCCAGACCAAGGGCGGTTGACATTATTGCGTGGACTGCTGGATGACCGGACGCGGGGAGCACTGTTTAATAGCACCGATCAAGAAATCCGAGCGGCCGGTGCAGTTGAGCCTCCAAGCTCCCATGGACAGTCGGAGACCAAGAGGCCTCCCAAGTCTTTCGATCTCCACCTGCGAACTCAACTGGCTCCAGACTTGCTTGAGAGACGCTGTAAAAGGATTCTCCACGAATCGCGTACCGCTATCGAGGAGTCGGGCAGCAACTTGTTCCATCTTGCAATAGGGTTCCTTGAGTGGTTTGACGATATTAACTCCGCGGAAGTGCGGAGGGCACCCCTTATCCTGATACCAGTGCGAATCGAAAGGGGGCGGTTAAACAAAAGGACTAACTGCTACAGCTATATTGTTTCGTACACCGATGAAGACATTGAGACCAACTTGTCACTTGCAGTAAAGCTGGATCAGGATTTCAACCTAATATTGTCCGAGCTTGATGAAGAAGTGATACCCGAAACATATTTGATGGAAGTCAGGCGCACTATCGATCATTTGCCCCGGTGGCGTGTGGTCTCGGACATGGTATTCGGGATGTTCGCCTTTGCGAAAATTCTGATGTACAAGGATCTCGATCATTCCAAGTGGCCGAAGGGCCGCAAAATAGTCAGTCACAAGAACTGCAGCAAAATACTGGTCGGAGGGGACAGCGGCGAAGCCTCAGACAAACTGTTCTTTGAAGAGGAGCATGCCATTGACCGGGATAAATGGGCATCCAGCACACCGCTGGTGTCGGACGCTGACAGTTCGCAACATTCTGCCATTATTGACGTGCTGTGCAAAGAAAAGGATCTTGCTATAGAAGGCCCACCGGGGACTGGTAAGTCCCAGACTATCACCAATTTGATAGCTGCGGCTCTCAATGAGGGAAAGTCAGTTCTCTTTGTTGCGGAGAAAAAGGCGGCACTCGATGTCGTAAGAAAAAGGCTAGTGTACTGTCTCAGTAACGGCTTTACAACGGGCCACCTTCTTGACGATATCTTCCGCTTTCTTCGTCCAAACAAAAGGCTTGGGGTTCTCGTTGTAGAGCCGGATGTACTCTTCGATGGCGGCTACCAGTTCCGGCACGCTTTTGAATACTCCCCGACGGATTCTTTTCCGTGTGATTTCTCCAAACCAACGTTCTACCAGATTCAACCAGGATGAGCTTGTGGGTGTGAAGTGAAGGGCAAAGCGAGGATGCTTTTCAAGCCACATTTTCACATTTGGGTGGCCGTGCGTTCCATAATTATCCAGGATCAAGTGAATTGCCAATTTCTGGGGCACTTCCCGGTTGATCTTGCGGAGAAACTTTAGGAATTCCGTGTTCCTGTGCCGGGGATAACAGGAGCCGATAACTTTTCCTTCCAACAGGTTCATCGCAGCAAAAAGACAGGTAGTACCGTTGCGTCGGTAATCGTGCGTCATTGTTCCGCAGCGCCCTTTCTTCATAGGCAGACCCGGTTGCGTCCTATCGAGCGCCTGCACCTGGGTCTTTTCATCGACGCATAGCACCACCGCCTTGTCGGGCGGATTCAGATAGACGCCTACAACATCCGTCAGTTTTTCCACGAATCGCTTGTCTTTGGATAACTTGAAGGTCTCCACGCGGTGCGGCTGCAAGCCATGGGCGTCCCAGATGCGTTGCACGGTCGCATGGCTGACGCCATGAGCCTTTGCCATAGTTCTCGTCGACCAGTGGGTTGAATCGGCAGGCGTTGTATGGAGGGTAGCTTCCACGATGGCATCAACCTTTTTCGGATCGAGTTGCCTTGAACTGGGACCATGAGGAGCATCTTCAGCCAATCCTGAAATGCCTTTCGCTCTAAATCGGTTTGTCCACAACAGAACCGTGGGGCGAGAGGCGTCCAATTCCTTAGCGATGGCGTTATGCGAGAGACCCCTTGCGGCAAGCAGGCAAATACGGGAACGGAGGACTACTCTTTGAGGCGTCTTTTTCGCACGAATCCAAGCTTCCAATGTTCTTTGCTGTTCTTCCGTCATCATGAGCTTATTGGCTGGTTTCCACATGCACCAAGTATAGCACAAGCAAAGGCTATTGTAAATATATTACTGAGACAGTACACTAGATCAAGTCGAACTCGGAGACTTTTGCCTGGAACTGCACAGTCACAAAACACAGAAAGGGCAGATGCATAAGGACATAGCCCAGCGACTTGCCCGAAAATATGAAGATGCCGAAGGGTTGTTATCGCTCGAAATCGACGACCTGAAGAGAGAGCGCGAGAAGGGGCTGCTGTTTTCCCATATAGCCAACAAGAGAGTTGGCCCAAACGGCGAAAGAATCTATGAGCTCCTCTGGATTCTGGAAAATCTGCGAGGCAAGATACACGACGTACCTATCCAGTTTTCTATAGCGAATGCATCACGGCTGACCCGCGAACAGATCACTGTCTGCATCGAGAAACTTGAGGATGCGGCACGCCTGCGGGGGGAGTTGCCCGACTCAATTATTAAGACATGGCAGGGCTTCAGACCGAAAGGAATCATGCCGGAAGACGCCGAAAGGATATGCTCGACCCTTATATCCTTGGAGACGGAGCTTGAAAGACTATCGGTCCATATTGAAGAGAACAGAGACTTGATAGAAAAGGCCGGCATCGACCCAACCATGGGGCTTTTGCGGACGCTGACCAACGTAAATGTGATAACGCTGGATTCACCGCCGGCTGACTTTGACGAGGAAGCAGGCATAAAATTTCTCGAAACAAAGAACCTGGACCTGCTCAAAAGATTGGATGAATCCATCAATAAATACTTGCGGCTGATGAGTGAAGCCCAACCAATTGTGCAGGCGTTAAGCGTCCTGCCAGCCCAACGGGCCAATGAGGTGGTTTGTGTTACCGATGCTCTTATAAAGGCAGACTACGGTGACAAAAACCTACCGGCATTAAGAGACATCTCGGACAAGTTGGGATTGGTTCTCGAATGCATCCAGCTGATTCAAGGCAATGTCGCACCTGTTGTAGACTGTTACCATGAACCGCCCTCCAGGTTGAATGAGATCCTGCGCGTCCTGAAGATGTACACATTGATGAAGAAGTCACCGAAGGACCTTGAAATACATATCCATGCAGGACATGCCCTTGAAATCGCAGAGAGCCTCTATGGCACAGCGCGTCAGGAGTGCACGCAGTTGTCCGGTGATTACCGCGAACTCTGCCAGGTATTTGAACAGAGGGTTTTGCCTGAGCACGAAGAGATCACGAGCATAGCTCTGACACTACGAAAGCATAAGAACTCCCTATTCGCCTTCTTGTCGGGGGAATATCGGCAAGCGAAACGGTCGGTAAAGGTATTCCTTGTGGACAAAAAGTTGTTTAGATCGGTGCAACTGCCCGAACTGCTTGAACGGATGGCGGATACCATAAGAAGGATTCAAGCTGTGAAGATTCACGAAGATTACAGCCGCGTCCTCGGCCCGCTGTATCACGGGATAGAGACCGACTGGAATCACCTGTACAATCTGGTATCATGGGCGCAGGAATTTAGGAACATCGTCGAGTCCCAGAGGCTTGCGTTGTCACTCATGCAGAATCTCAATGATGTGCGTGAGAGGCTCATGCGGGTGAGCCCAAACTTACAGAAAAATTACGAGTACATGCTGGACAAGGCAGGGGGGATAGGGCTCGCCCTGGACCATGATTCAGACCTAAGGCAAGAGGCTGACAAAATTAGTAACCTGCGCACGGCCATAGAAAGAGCTTTGGGGGTGGTGCCGAATAACGAACTCTTTGGCGGATTGGATGTTGCTGTAATAAACGCAAGCGTCAGGGCTTATCTTTCTGCGCTTGATCTTTGCGATAAAATCGCTGAGGACAACAATCTTAAACATCTTCTTGGTTCCCGTTTCAAAGGAGTAGAAACCGATCTAAAGACATTGCTTTCAGCGGCAGAGTGGGTACAGGATTTGGTTGAGAAAAGTGGCCTGCCGAAGAAAATCGTGAAATGGCTTGTAGAATCCCGAATGGACGCGAAGATGTCGCTGTTAAAAGGCCTGCTGACAATTAATCGTGAGATAATTCGGAGACTTGATGAAGCCTGCAGGGAACTGGCCTCTTTTGGGAGCATAGATGTGGGGGACTTTTTTGGAGACGACAACTCACTCTGCCAGGCTGTAAGGGATAATGTCAGGGCCTATATTGACGCTGTACAGTACCTCGTAACATTGTCAGATTACCACAGGTGCATCGACGAGGCGGACCAACTCGGTTTGAAGCGCCTAACAGACCGCATACACTCTAAGCAACTCGACTTCGAAGAGTGCTCACCACTTTACAAATTTATCGTTTACGGCAGTATAGCAAAAGAAGTAATCAACGAGTATGGGGAGTTGGCTGGATTTACTAGGGCAGGTCATGAAAATGCCGTAAATCGCTTCGCTGCACTGGACAAACAGTTGATGAAAAAAATGGCGAAGCACATCGCCTATGAGCTCTATCAACGCCCGGTCCCTTTTGGCATAGGGACTGGCCCAGTAAGAGACTATACCGATCGTTGCCTTCTCGTACACGAAATACATAAGAAAAAGAAGCATATTCCCATCAGGCAACTCGTCAGACGCGCCGGCACAGCACTGAAGGCGCTCAAGCCATGCTTTATGATGAGTCCCTTATCGGTGGCGCAGTACCTTGAGCCGGGGAAGATCGAGTTCGATCTGGTGGTCATGGACGAGGCTTCGCAGATCCGCCCTGCGGATGCCATAGGGGCGATTGCGAGGGCGAACCAGCTGGTCATTGTTGGGGACCCCCACCAGCTGCCGCCGACGAGCTTCTTTGAGCGCTTGGGAGGCGACGAGTATGCGGAAGACGCATATGCTGTAACCGATACAGAGTCGATACTCGACGTATGCATGACCATCTACCCGAAAAGGAGGCTCCGCTGGCACTATCGGTCCCGGCATGAGAGCCTCATCGCGTTCTCTAATAACCGATTCTATGACGATGACCTGATTGTCTTTCCGACGAACCAGAAAAACGAAAGCGTTTACGGGGTTAAGCACCATTACATTGAGGGAGCTACCTATCTGAAGGGGCGCAATAGGGACGAGGCAACGGCAGTTGTCCACGCCATCATAAACCATATCAGGAATTGCCCCGGCGAGAGTCTTGGCGTTGCGACTTTCAACAGGGAACAAAGCGAACTGATGCTGGACGTCCTTGAGAGATTTCAAAAGAACGATCAGTGGCTGGAAAAACAACTCAAAGAATTGGAGAACTCCAACGAGCCATTCTTCATTAAGAACCTTGAAAATGTCCAGGGGGACGAGCGGGATGTGATATTCATATCCACGACGTATGGCCCTGACCCGGCCTCTGGCCAGGTGTACCAAAGGTTCGGGCCAATCACCGAAGAGGTGGGCTGGCGCCGTCTGAATGTAATCATTACAAGGGCCAAGAAGAGGGTGGAGGTCTTTACTTCGATGCGGTCCACGGACGTACGCCCGACAGAAAGTTCCTCTCGCGGGGTGAGAGCGCTGAAGGAATACCTGGAGTATGCAGAGAAAGGGTTACTTACAGACCCTGGGATCGCAGGGACCGGGAAGGAGCCCGGAAGTGATTTCGAATTGTCCGTTGCCCGCATTCTGAAGACTCACGGGTATAAAGTGATGCCGCAAGTTGGCGTGGCGGGTTTTTTCATAGACATCGGTGTGCGACATCCATACAGGGAAAGAGAATTTATTGTGGGAATTGAGTGTGACGGCGCGACGTATCACAGTGCCAAATCCGTAAGAGACCGTGACCGCCTCCGTCAGGAGATTCTCGAAAGCAAGGGATGGAAGATCCACAGGATATGGTCTGTGGACTGGTTCAAGAACAGGGAAAAGGAGATACAGAGACTGCTGAATACGATCTCGACCATATTAAAGGCGGAACCAGAGGTGGCTATTGTCAAAGACGGAACCGCTGAAGTAAAAAAGCCTGCGCACGGGAGGGACGATCATCAAAAAGCAACGGCTGAGACGGCGGCTCCGCGACAACTGGAAGATTGGCTACGGGAAGAGCTGGCGCTGTACAACGCGACAAATATACAGCCGAGGTTCCCAGATATCAAGAACGGTATTTTAAGAGATGAGATGCTGGAGTTGTTTGTAAAGCGCAGGCCTACGACTAAGGATGAGTTTTACCAATCCATACCGCAACACTTGAGGACAAACACCTACGGTAAGCAGATGCAGTTCCTAGAAGACATCTTAGACATTATCGAAGGGTACGCGGATTAGCCTGTGGAGTGTCAATGGGGTCAAGTCTTGAATACCGGCTACCGCTCCATGGGCTCAGGCTGCGAAAGCCGCTGGAAGAAGATGATTGGAAAGCCGTATTCGGGAAAACTGAACGTACGGTTTGATGAGGGGGAGTTGGAAACCGTTGACCCTTATAGGTCTCAGTAGATGTGCGTATCAAAAGGACCAGAAACGGCACCAGCCAAGCGCCAGCTCTCCACTCTACCCTTACTATTCTGGATTTTTGCTTTTTTTGTTGAACACTTCTCTTTCCAGTGACATAATTCGTAATAGAGAGGCAGAGCATTCTTCCGTACACTAAGGCCAGAGTTATCGAACGATTGAAGGATGTCCTTGGTCCTGATCAAATGTGGACATCGGGCCGTAACGTTCAATGACCTCTATACTGTAACGTCATTTCAGAAGGAGGACTTCTGTGAGAATTGAGAACGAAAACACATTTCTTGCGGCCTGTAGACATTCCGTAAATTTATTTCTCGGATCGGGATTCAGCACTTTGGCTAAAGATGCTCAAGGTCAATTTCTCCCAGTAGGAAGTCAACTTTCGAACGAACTGCAGGAGGTTTTTGGACTGAAACACCTATCAAATCTTGAACTAAAAAAGCTGTGCACCATAATAAACGCCACAAATCGGGAACGTTTGAAGGATTTCCTCATCAAGAGGTTTACGGTGAACGAGTTTGATCAGAGGTACGAAAATATCCAGATGCTTAAGATTCGTACTGTTTTCACTACAAATATTGACAACCTGCTTCACCGAATTTTCGAAGAGAGTACTGAATTCTATATTAACGACATCGATAGGAATGGCCCCATGTACAGAGACAGGAGGGCGATCGATCTCTTCACGCTTCACGGGTCCGTTCTCTATTCACTTCGCCCCCTCCGATTTGGTGCGCTTGACGTTGCTTCCTCATTCGGGGCCGATCCGGATAGATGGCGCTATCTGCAAGTACGCTTAAAGCAATTTCCAACCATCTTTTTGGGTTATTCATTAGAAGATGCGGCCACGTTAGAGGCGCTGGCGGGAACGATGACAGCCGCAGGCGCTTCATTCACTGATACATGGATAATGGTACACCCGTCTCATGACAATACCGGATTGTCCGACTATTTTAGGGCGCTGGGCCTTCAAATAATCACCGGAGACACGGAGGAGTTTCTTGAGTACATCCGTTCAAACTTCCCCAAGGAACCAAGGCTGATTACCCCTGTCGTCTCCAGGCAAACCAATGTTCTCTTTCCTAAATACGCCGTCCCTCTGCCTAGTACAGTTCCTGTTCGCGAGATTAGCGATTTTTTTCGCGGTAGCGCGCCTGTATGGAACGATATTTTTTCAAACCTCCTTTATAAGACGTCCCATTACCGTTCAATAAAAGATGGATTGAACGCACGACTTAATTTAATTGTGACTGGAGTGCCAGCTAGTGTACTGTCTCAGTAACGGCTTTACAACGGGCCACCTTCTTGACGATATCTTCCGCTTTCTTCGTCCAAACAAAAGGCTTGGGGTTCTCGTTGTAGAGCCGGATGTACTCTTCGATGGCGGCTACCAGTTCCGGCACGCTTTTGAATACTCCCCGACGGATTCTTTTCCGTGTGATTTCTCCAAACCAACGTTCTACCAGATTCAACCAGGATGAGCTTGTGGGTGTGAAGTGAAGGGCAAAGCGAGGATGCTTTTCAAGCCACATTTTCACATTTGGGTGGCCGTGCGTTCCATAATTATCCAGGATCAAGTGAATTGCCAATTTCTGGGGCACTTCCCGGTTGATCTTGCGGAGAAACTTTAGGAATTCCGTGTTCCTGTGCCGGGGATAACAGGAGCCGATAACTTTTCCTTCCAACAGGTTCATCGCAGCAAAAAGACAGGTAGTACCGTTGCGTCGGTAATCGTGCGTCATTGTTCCGCAGCGCCCTTTCTTCATAGGCAGACCCGGTTGCGTCCTATCGAGCGCCTGCACCTGGGTCTTTTCATCGACGCATAGCACCACCGCCTTGTCGGGCGGATTCAGATAGACGCCTACAACATCCGTCAGTTTTTCCACGAATCGCTTGTCTTTGGATAACTTGAAGGTCTCCACGCGGTGCGGCTGCAAGCCATGGGCGTCCCAGATGCGTTGCACGGTCGCATGGCTGACGCCATGAGCCTTTGCCATAGTTCTCGTCGACCAGTGGGTTGAATCGGCAGGCGTTGTATGGAGGGTAGCTTCCACGATGGCATCAACCTTTTTCGGATCGAGTTGCCTTGAACTGGGACCATGAGGAGCATCTTCAGCCAATCCTGAAATGCCTTTCGCTCTAAATCGGTTTGTCCACAACAGAACCGTGGGGCGAGAGGCGTCCAATTCCTTAGCGATGGCGTTATGCGAGAGACCCCTTGCGGCAAGCAGGCAAATACGGGAACGGAGGACTACTCTTTGAGGCGTCTTTTTCGCACGAATCCAAGCTTCCAATGTTCTTTGCTGTTCTTCCGTCATCATGAGCTTATTGGCTGGTTTCCACATGCACCAAGTATAGCACAAGCAAAGGCTATTGTAAATATATTACTGAGACAGTACACTAGTGGGAAAACTACCCTTCTAATGCAGTTAGCCTCAGAATTCGACTTCCAAGGCCACAAATTGATGGTAGACGGACCCTCCAAAGCAGAGACGGAACTGCTTATTCGTGTGCTTGGAGGCGAACCTGCTCTTATATTTGTAGACAACTTCACCAATGATATTGAAGCGTTTTCCCTTTTATCTGAGCAACCTAATGTACAGGTAGTTGGAGCTGATCGAGATTATTCTCTCAGCAACATCTTACATTTCATACAAAAGGGTTTCTATCGCTTCATTGATGTCACCGAGGTCAGTGATCAAGACCTCCAAGAGCTACGGAGAAATATTCCCGCTAACATTCGTTCTACCCAGTTCGTCATTCCGGAGGTCACGGAAGGCGTCAAACCCTGTCTTTATGAGTTTATTGAGGCCAATACGCGCGAACCCACGCTTAGGGAACGTTTTGAAAGAGCTTTACAAGACCTTCGCCGTGAGTCGCCGCAACTGGCCGAAATGCTCCTATTCGTTTCCTATATACATTCTTGCAGGGTGCCTGTTTCAATGGACATGGCACTCGCTTACTGGTACGACAGAATACATGATTATCGAGAAATCTATGAAATGGTAAATCGAGTGGGTGCCATCCTTACAGATTACGAAGGTGATCTCGCCCGAGAACCTCAAGACTATTTTGCGGCTCGATCCATGCTTGTAGCTGAAACTGTATTGAGCGCTGCAAATGAATTAGCCTTCCGTGACATTGTAATACGTTTCCATCATCAGGCAAGTCCGTCTAGGATTTGTAACTACCACGTGTTTAAACGTTATGCCTATGATTCAGGCAAAATCGGCAAAGTCTTCAAGACATGGCAAGAGGGCCAGACTTTTTATGAACACATCTACGAAATAGACCCGAGTCCGTATACCCTTCAACAGGAGGCTCTCTTCCTAAGCGCAAGAGGCAAATACGCCGAGGCGTTTCAGACCATCGAAAGAGCTCTCGGTGCGGCGAGTGATAGCAACTGGGCCATCAAGAACTCCCACGCAATCATAATGTTCCGAGCGAACATCAATTTTGCCGACGACCCCATAGCGCGAGGAGCATTGGATCGCAGCATGGAAATCCTTAGAAAATGCTATACGTCGGACAGAAGAAAAGCTTTTCACGCAACAACTTTCGCAGATAATGCCGTAAAATACTGGCAGCAATATCACGATGACATCGCCCGCTCTTACTTGGAATACGCGAAGGCATGGCTCGAAGAGCAGAGAACGAAGGAACCTTGGCTGAAACGAATTCCGCCACTTCTTCGTGTGGTACAGCGTTGCCTACAGTAACAGACCGTTATGAGTAGTTTTTTGTGATTAGTGTGCAACTCAAATGCGAAAGGTAGGATCGGCCCCTTGGCCCTTTGGCGATCGTCAGTAAAACTCATCTTTAACACTTCCCGAGCAATAACGCCTCGAAGGGAGCCAATGGGGTCAGGTCTTTCATTGTAGTATTTCTTCCCCGTCAGTGATATACTCCCCTTAATGGCACGCCCACTCCGTATTGAATATCCCGGCGCCCTGTATCATGTCACCTCCCGTGGCAACGCCCGTCAGAAGATCTTTAGGAATCACAAAGACCGCAGCTATTTCGTCGAACTTCTCAGCAGCATCACGGACCGGTTTCAATGGCTCTGTTATGCATACTGTCTTATGGACAATCATTACCATCTAGTCATTGAAACCCGGGAAGCGAACCTCGCAAAGGGGATGAGACAGCTCAATGGTGTATATACCCAGAAATGTAACTGGAGATACGATAGAACAGGCCATATCTTCCAGGGGAGGTATAAGGCAATAATTGTAGACCGTGATCCCTATCTCCTCGAACTCTGCCGCTACGTCGTTCTCAATCCCGTCAGAGCGCACGCAGCCGAGAAGACAGAAGACTGGAAGTGGAGTAGCTATCGGGCGACGGCGGGAATTGATGACGTCCCTCCCTTTCTCACGACAGACCGGCTCCTTGCCCAGTTCAGCACAACGAGAAAGAGAGCATTCGAACTGTACCGGATGTTCGTGGCGGAGGGCATTTCGGGGACTTCGCCGTGGGAAGAACTTAAGGGGCAGGTCTACCTCGGCGACGAGCACTTCATGAAAAAGGTAAAGGGATTGCGTCGCCACGATGACCGCGAAATTCCGCGACGTCAACGGGAGACAGCAAAGCCGGACCTCGACTCACTCTTTGCCAGTGCAGGCTCAAAGGAAGCACGAAACAAAGCCATTTATGCGGCACACATCATTCATCGTTACACGCTTCAGCAGATTGGTGACCACGTCGGGCTGCACTATACAACGGTGAGCCGGATTGTCAGGGACGAACGGCAGGGTATGCTACAATGAAAGACCTGACCCCATTGTCTTTTTCGGGCGATGCTTTTCCTCGTCTTTTGGCCGGAGGAAATTTTATGCAAGGTGCCGAAATCTCGGGGTCGCCGCCCGGAGGCGTACTCTTCCGTACGTCGAGGACGCGCGACCCCGAGATACAGGTGCATGGCGCGAAATTAACCCGGCCGCTCCCGACGATAAAAGGCAGGTTCTTGCCTGTCTGCTCACTCTCCCCAGCCTCCTTTGACATGCCTTTCGTGATGTGATTATAATGTAATTACACAGCAAAGCATGGAGGCTATGTTCAATGAAAACCCGGCTAATTCGTATTGGTAATTCGCGGGGGGTACGTTTGCCTAAGGCGATCATCGCACAAGCCGGCTTGACCGAAGAGGTAGAGTTGGACGTTCGAGATGGCGTTGTCGTCATAGGACGGACCGCACTGCCCCGCAGTGGATGGGCAGATGCAGCAGGAGAAATGGCTGCGCGCGATGATGATCGATTGCTGGATCCCCCTATCCCAACCCATTTTGACGAGAGAGAATGGACGTGGTGACGGCCACGGCAGTGCTGCGCGGAGATGTATTCCTGGTGAGCCTGGACCCGGCTCAGGGAGGGGAGATTCAGAAGACTCGCCCGTGCGTCGTCGTCTCGCCGGACGAACTCAACGCTCATTTGCGGGCCTTTATCGTGGCGCCTCTCACCACCGGAGGTCATCCCTACCCCTTCCGTGTGCCCTGCCGGTTTAAAGGCCGCGAGGGCTATGTGGTGATCGACCAAATTCGCACTGTTGACCGTGAGCGCTTGACGCGCCGGCTCGGTAAACTCTCGCCGCCCATAGTGGAGCGCATTCTCTCGATATTACAGGAGATGTTTACACCGTGAGGAGCCTTCAAGAGCGCCAGTCATTAGTCAGGAGTCATCAGGCAAGAGTCAGGTGTCACCAGTCGCCAGTCAGGAGTGAAGGACGAAGGGACGACTAGAGGCGCCTCGGCGGCACGGGGGACCGTCATCATTCGCACCGATATGGCTCGATTACCGGCAAAGCTTTGTAAAAGGAGAGCTTTACCGTTGTGAATATTTGGGTTTCACGCAAATAAGACACCTAATCTGCGCTTGTGTGAATCGCGTAGGGGGTGTACACTAAGTAAATAAATGTTATGGCGTGAAAGGCACTGATGGTAATCGTTCAATCGAAAAATGAGGTTGCCGTCCGGTTGACTCGCGAACGTTGGACCCACATCGTAAAGCGGCACCCAGAAATGGAGGGCCAGAGGCACCGGGTTCTGGAGACAGTGTCCGCCCCTGAAATGATTCAGGAGGGAGATTTTGGGGAATATCTGGCAATAAGATTTTACGAGGGGACCCCTCTTACATCGAAGTTCTTGGTTGTTGTGTATAAGGAAGTCGATAGAACGGACGGGTTCATTCTCACGGCATACTACTCAGGCAAACCTTCCGAAAGGAGACGAGTATTATGGAAGCAATAAAAATCCTTGAAAAGAAAGAAAACCTCAACTGGGATTATGACGAAGAAGCTGATGTGCTTTACATTAGCATGGGCGAACCGCAGAAGGCTCTCGGCGTCGATATTGGCGATGGGGCAATTGTCCGCTATGTTGAAGCGACGAATGAAGTAGTGGGCCTGACCCTTATCGGCATGAGAGAACGGCTCCTGAACAGCCTGAAGAAAAACTGATGACTCCTGGGCTGAGGGCCCATTAATTTATGAAATTGTGTTGATATGACGAACGCCCGGATACGCTTGTCATGCCGGACCTGATTCGGCATGCAGAAGCCGCTGGATTCCGGCGTCCGCCGGAATGACGGACGTACAGGACAATTACGAAACGATTAATACGCTTTTTACTTCCGGCGATCATCAGCAAAAGCGATCTGACATCGTCGGATCGCCCATAAAAAATAAAGGAAGTGCGATAGAACAAGGAGCCTATTATGGATGACGAGATCAGGAAGAAGACCCAGGAGACTGCGGCTGCGCTCTTCGGAAAGGGCATCAAGATGGACCCGCCTTACCGTATGTGGAAGGAGTTCGACCGCGACCTGGCGAACGACCTTTCCATGTTCATTACGGGGAACCTCTACTCAAGGGGCGTGCTTTCACTGCCGGAGAGACAGATGGCGGCCTGTGCCATGCTTGCGGCCCTGGGCGCCGCCGACGAGCTGCGGCTGCACGTGAACGCGGCACTCAATGTGGGATGTGACCCGAAAAAACTTGCCGAGGTATTTTTTCAGCTCGCCCCTTACGGGGGCATGCCGAAGGTGAATGAGGCGCTTAGCGTCTATCGCGAAGTGTTGAAAGAGAGGGGCGAATGGCCCCTTAAGTAGGTGCGCCGCCGGGGTCCAGGCCCTTTGTAACATACTGATAAGACTGGATTCCGGCGTTCGCCGGAATGACGGCAAAGGGTTCGCAACACCGGAACATGCAACGGCAGGGGACACAGCCTTGGCAGCAAAGGAGCGGGCGGCAAGTGAGGACGACGCGCAACGCTTTTTCCCCGGCGACAAAGTTAGGCGCGAAAAGACCCCGGCCGCTCGCGACACTCGGGTGCAACTATGGACATTCCGCCCGCAAGGTAGTAAACTATCTGCCTGACTGATTCGCAGTACAGTTTAATCATATAAAGCTTTGAAAGTGAGGACCAGAAGATATGGCTGAAGAAACGATGGCAGTGGATAGGATCGACGAGGCCGGGGAGGAGATCGGCCGGTTGGAGGAAGATTTCGGAGCCCTTTTTGAGAGGGAGAATAAAATGCCGGGAAGGCTTGCGCCCGGTCAGAAAATAAAGACGACCGTCATAAGCGTTTCCGGAGACATGGTCTACGTCGACATGGGCGGAAAGAGCGAGGGAGTCATCGGTCTGTCGGAGTTTGCGAAAGAGGACGGAACGGCCGGCGTGCGCGAAGGCGATGAGGTAGATGCCTTTTTTCTGGCCGTACAAAATGGCGTGAAGCGCCTGACCACACGCATTCGAGGCTATTCGACGCTGGACGTAGCCGGCATCCGCGATGCGTACCACGCAAACCTCCCCGTCACGGGAAAGGTGAAAGCCTCGGTAAAGGGAGGATATGAGGTGACGGTGGGCGGCGCCAGGTGTTTTTGCCCGTTTTCCCAGATGGACCTCAAGGTGAGCAGGGAGAGCGAGCAGTATGTGGGCCAGACCTTTTCCTTCAAGGTGGTGGAATTCGAGAACGACGGACGGAATGTAGTCCTTTCCCGGCGTGCCCTCCTGGAGGAAGAGCGGCGGGCCCAGGCCGAGCGCCTCAAAGAGACGCTGGCCGTGGGTATGGAGATGAACGGCATAGTCCGGTCTATCCAGGGCTTCGGCGCTTTTGTCGATTTGGGTGGTGTGGACGGCCTTATTCCCGCAAGCGAGATTGGTTGGGACAGGGCCGAAAGACCGTCTGATGTGCTCTCCGTCGGCCAGGAAATGACGTTAAAGATCATAGGTCTCGACTGGGAGAAAAACCGGCTGACCCTGAGCCTCAAGGCCCTCAAGGCTGACCCGTGGGAAGGCGTGTCGGAGAGATACGCGGTAGATACCAAGGTAAAGGGTGTTATTGTCCGGCTTGCTCCGTTTGGCGCCTTCGTCAACCTGGAGCCGGGCATAGACGGCCTGATCCACATCTCCAATCTGGGGGCGGGAAGACACATCAACCACCCGAAGGAAGTGGCCGAGGTGGGACAATGGGTTGAGCCGCTTGTGCTGGCCGTTGACGAAGCCAACAAGAAGATATCCCTCACCCTGGAGCAGCCGAAAGAGGAAGTCCCTCTTCCGGAAGTGGGAGAGGTGGTGGATGGAACGGTCGAGCGGGTAATGCCTTACGGAATTTTTATGAAACTCGAAAGCGGGGCCGGCGGGCTCATTCCGAACTCGGAGATGGGTACCCCCAAAGGCTCGAACCACAGCCGCATGTTCCCGGTGGGGACGAAGATACAGGTGATCGTCATAGGATCGGACAAGCAGAGCAGGAAGGTCTCGCTGAGCAGGAATGCCGTTTCCGAAAAAGTGGCGCAGGACGAATTCAAGCACTACCGGACACAGCAAAAGGGCGACGACCAGACGCCATCTACTCTAGGCAGTTTCGGCGAGCTGCTGAAAAAACACCTGCAAGGGGAGAATTAGCGGTAGGACCCGCGTTAGGCCGTCACTCTATCCAGCGGACTATCGTGTCCAGCGCATCCCTTGGTGAAGTGAAGCGATTGACGGGGTGCTCCCAGTCAGGATAGCCGAGGGCCACCCCGATGACCACATCCTTATCTTCGGGGATGTTCAGCACGTCCCTGACCTCATCTTTATAGGCGGCAATGAGACCTATAGGACAGGTCCACAGTCCAAGATTGTGGGCGGCCAGCACGAGGTAGCCGAGGCAGGCGCCTATGTCCACAAGACGGGCCTGTGAAAAAGAGTTGTCGATGCACATGATAACGGCAACCGGCGCACCGTAGAAATTGCAGCTCCCCTCATTGATATACTTGTTGAAATCGGACCCTATTTCATCCAGATAGGGCTTCATCCCCTCAAAAGAGGCGACGCCCCGGGCGGTAAACATCTTCGGCATAGGCTTCACGTTTCCGGGGCTGCACGAGATTTGCTTCTCGCTGTACGCCCTGAGTAGTCTTCTGCTCAGTCTCCGGCGCTCTTCATCCATCACTACCGTCAATTCCCAGGGTTGGAGGTTGATCGCTGAAGGCGCGCGGATCGCGAGCTGAAGTACTTCTTCCACCTTCTCCCTGGGCACCGGGTCGCTCTTGAAGGCCCGAATACTCTTTCGCTCTTCTATTATTTCAATCAGATCCATATGCTCTCCTCAGGCGGCGGTACATTAGCTCAAGCCGCCTCCCTGTAACTATACGTGTCAACTCTACCCCTGTCAAATTTTGCGGACAGCCCCTCCCGTTTTCTGTTATCTTGTAGCATGGCGGAGGTGCGCATGCCTGCAAAGATCATCGACCTGCACACGCATGGGATAGCGGGGTTCGACACACGGACCACGGACCCCGGCGCGATGTTACGGATAGCGGAGATCCAGGGTAGGGCGGGCGTGTCGGAGATCGTGCTCTCCATCTACCCTGCTCCCCTGGATGTCATGCGGGGGCAGACGGCCGCGGTGAAGGCTGCCATGGCGCGGCAGTGCGCGGGGCAAGCGCGGATCATCGGGGCCCACCTTGAAGGGCCGTTCCTGAATCCGTTGATGGCCGGCGCCCTCGACCCCGGCTCATTCATCCCGCCGGGGGAAGGGGCGTTCCGGGAGCTGACCGAGGGTTGCGAGGATGTCGTGCGGATCGTCACGATCGCGCCCGAAATGGACGGGGCCGTCCGTCTGATCCGGCAGATGGCGGACGCGGGCATCAAGGTCAATATGGGCCATTCTAACGCGACCTATGCGGAGGCCGAGGCGGGGTTCCGGGCCGGCGCGAGGGGGATTACGCACCTCTTCAACGCCATGCGCGGTTTTCATCACAGAGAGCCCGGGCTTGCAGGCTTCGGCCTGCTCAACAAAGACGTCTACGTCGAGTTCATCGGCGATCTCGTACATCTCCACCCGAAGGGCGTTGAGCTTATTTTACGGCTGAAAGACGCAGGAAAAGTCGTTCTTGTGTCCGATTCCGTTCGGGGCACGGATATCTCCGGGCATACCGGGTTGCATTCGATGGTCCATCGAGGCGGGGACGAGGAGCCTACGCAGGCGTACGCCTTTGTACGTCAAGGAGAGCGACGAGGAGCCAACAAAGATGGGGCGAAGAAGGCGACTTGGTATAAAACGGCCCCCGTGGAGAAAGGCATACTATCAGGGGGATCGCTGACGGTGGTAGACGCCGGCCGGCGCCTCATGGAAGCCGGGTTTGACGAGGATTACGTGGTGAGGAGCATGACGGAAAATCCGCGCGCCTTTCTGGAAGGGTAGCCGATCCGTGGGGGCGGCCGGGTTAATTATCCTCTGGGTATACCCCCGGCTCTGCCGGGGGACTCCAAAAGTTTGACATTTTCGGGAATATAAAAGAAAACCTCCTCCAATGTGAACCGCTCGAAGTTACACAAGGAGGAGGCCTTAGTGAATAACTTTCAGAGTTTAAATCACACCAGGTGGGATTGCAAGTTCCATGTGGTGTGGATACCGAAGTACAGGAAGAGGGCACTCTACGGGCAGCTCAGGAAACAGTTAGCGCCGGTGCTCAAGGAGCTGGCGAATCAGAAGGAAAGCGAAGTATTGGAAGGGCGTCTCGTAGAGGATCACGTACACATGCTCATATCAATACCGCCCAAGTATGCCGTCGCCCAAGTTATAGGCTACATCAAGGGGAAGAGCGCCATATGGATCGCCCGTACGTGCGGAAGGAGAAAAAACTTCATCGGCCAGAATTTTTGGGCCAGGGGCTACTATGTGACAACGGCAGGGTTGGATGAAGAAACGGTCCGCGACTACATCAGAAAGCAGGAAGACGAGGATAAGAAGCTCGATCAGCTCAAGATGTTCGACGAGTAGGGCTACCTTTAGGTAGCTCACGGTGTTTAACCGCTTTGAGCGGTTCACATATTTTCAAACCCCCGGCTCTGCCGGGGGATGAGTGATTTCGCGCCTTTCGCCTGTCTCATCGGTGCCGCGAGTCCTCACGTACGATGGAGTACGCTCCGGCTCGCGCCCCCTCGATCACGGCGAAATGCATCGAAATTTCCTCCGGCCGCAAGAGAGCGTCCGCGGTCGCTTTGTCCGGAGGGGACTTTAGAGCCTCGCGACAAGGTCTATCAACTCTTCAATGCGCTCTACGGAATAATCGGCCCCGTCCGAAAAGCCTGGAAAGCCATAGCCGTAGAGGACGGCCACGCTCTTGACGCCCGCGGCCCGGCTCGCCGTTATGTCAAAAATGCTGTCCCCCACGAAGAGCGCATCGCCCGGCAGGGTATCGAAGCGGGAGAGCACGTTGAGGATGGGCTCGGGGGAGGGTTTTTTTTGGAGAAGCGTATCCCCTCCGGCTACATAGTCGAAATACTCCATGAGGTTGAGGGCTTTGAGGAGTTGTACCGACAGGGCTTCGATCTTGTTGGAGACGATTGCTTTCTTCTGCCCGGAGAGCGTGCGCAGCGTCTTTTCGACGCCGGGATAGGGTGCGGAGTGATCGGTCATATGGGTCCGGTAGTAGTCGAAGAATCTCCGGAGCAGCGTGGGTGGGTCAAGGTCGAGGCCCCTTTCTTCGATCAGTTTCCTCACGAGCGCGGTGGCCCCTTCCCCGACGAGGGCAATCGTTTCCTCCACGCTCACTTCAGAGGAGCTGTAAGGGCGGATCGCATAATTAAGGGAGTTGCAGACGTCGACGCTCGAATCGACGAGGGTGCCGTCGAGGTCGAAAATAATGAGCTTTACAGGCATGCCATAGTCTAATGGAAAGGGGGAGGAAGCTCAATAGACTCGGGTAAGTAGGATGCTGGAAAAGATGCCGTTGGCCGAACGAACAAAAAGAGCTATAATGCAGAAAACAATAAAGGAGAAATGAAGAATGGTTGTGAGGAATATTGACGATCCGGTGGTGCAGGCGACTACCTACAGGGCGCACTGGGGGGGTATTGCCCGTATGGTGCTGACGAGCGAGCACCTGAAGTCCATGGAATTTTTTGCATGGGCGGCCCTTCCCGCCGGCAACACCATCGAGGAGCACGTGGATACGGTGGAGGAGATATACTTTATCCTCTACGGCGGCGGTCTGATGAAGGTCGGGGATGAGGAGCAGGCGGTGAAGCAGGGGGATGCCATATGGATCCCGGCCGGAGAGGCCCATCGGCTCATCAACAATACAAGCGAGAATACGTTCTTTATCTGCGTGGCCGCCTATCCGAGGTAGCGGTCGCGAGGCCCCTCGGGGTCAGAGGCGCAAGCGGCGGTGTGTCCGGCCGCCATGGACCGATCCTAGGCTTTCAACTGCATGGAAGGGTCTGCCAGGCGGATGGTTTCGAAGACATCACCCTTTCTCGACTCCATCTCTCCGGGACTGGCTGCCTCCAAATTGAGCCTTATGAGCGGCTCCGTGTTGGAGGCCCGGAGATTGAACCACCACGATGGGTAATCGACGCTCAGACCGTCCAGGTGGTCCTGCCGGCCGTCCTTATACCGCGCCTCCAGGGCCTTGTAGATGTCTTCCTTATTTGTCGCGTGCATGTTGATCTCCCCTGTCGCGGAGTACTTCTTCAATGGGGTAATGAGTGTGGAAACAGGGGTTTTTTTCAAGGCCAGGAGATTGAGCATCTGGATCATGGCAAACATCGCGTTATCGGTGAAACCTGCATCTCTGAAGTAAAAATGGCCTGAGAGTTCGCCGGCAAAAATCGCATCGTGCTCCCTCATGCCGGCCTTTATAAAGGCGTGGCCGACCCTGGAGCGTATGGCCAGTCCTCCGAGGCGGGTGATGGTCTCCGGCACGGACCGGCTCGATCTGAGGTCATAGAGAATAGTGGCCCCGGGCGATTTCGTGAGGTAAACCTCCGCGATGAGGGCCGTCACCAGGTCCTCGGGTATCTGCTGCCCCTTCTCGTCGATAAAACCGCACCTGTCTGCGTCGCCGTCGAATGCTATGCCTATGTCGGCCTTTTCCTGCACGACCATGGCGCGCAAGTCCTCCGTGTTCTTCGGGATAAGGGGGTTCGCCACGTGGTGGGGGAAACGCCCGTCAGGCTCCATGTAGAGGGGCACTACCTGCCACATGGGGAACTGCTGTGTCAGGGGGAGCACTTCGGGCCCGACTGCGCCGTTGCCGGCATCGATCACCATTTTGATGGGCATGGGCTCATGGATGAAGGTCTTGAGCCTGTCCAGGTACGCGGGAAGCAGCGACCGCTGCCCGTAGGCGCCGCCTGGTCCAACAGGCGTGTCGCCCGTCATATCGTGCACCATGTGCTCTATGGCGGGCAGGCCCGAGTCGCCGGACAGGGGTATGGCCTTTTCCCGGCACAGCTTGAAGCCGTTCGATCCTCCGGGCAAATGGGACGCCGTCACCATGGCGCCACCGTCATAGGAGCCGTCAATTATGGCGAAGTAGAGCAGGGGCGTCGTCACCATGCCGATGTTCATAACCTGGGCGCCCGCACTCATCGCGCCTTGCGCAAAGGCGTCGGCGAGGGTGGGGGAAGAGAGACGCATGTCATAGCCGATCACGATAGTGCGCGCCGCCAGCAGTTTCACGAAGGCCGCGCCGATCTTGAAGGCGATTGATTCGTCTACCTCGTGGGGGTACGCTCCACGGATGTCGTAAGCCTTGAATATGGAAGCCATAGTCACCTCTTATGGAAAACGTGCTCCCTCATGCTCACGCGCGGTCAAGGGAATAGCGGATTGACAATCCTTTGTGAAACGATAATATTTAGGATAAATCAAGCGTCCCTGTTTGTCACCAGAAAAATGGAGGTAGAAGATGGATGCGCAGAAGAAGATCGTGGTCTATTCGACCCCTACATGCCCGCATTGCCAGAGGGCGAAGCAGTTCCTCGAAGACCGGGCCATCCCCTTTCAGGTGGTCGACGTTGCCGGAGACAAGTCCGCGCGTGAGGAAATGATAAAGAAATCGGGGCAAATGAGTGTGCCCGTTATCGAGATCGACGGTGTCTTGACCGTGGGTTTCGATGAGGCCGGCCTGAAAAAGCAACTGGGCTTGTAGGTCGTGGACGGCGTGTACGATCTTGTCATAATAGGCGCGGGTCCGGCGGGTATGACGGCAGCCGTGTACGCGGCGAGGCAGAAGGCGAAGACCCTTCTTTTGGCCAAGGATGTGGGCGGACAGCTCAACTGGACCCTCGGCATCGAAAACTACATGGGGTATCAGTTCATAGAAGGTATAGAGCTGATACGCAAATTTGAAGAGCAGGTGAGGAAGTTCCCCATCGACATAAAGATCGGACGGGCGATAGAATCGATCATCAGGGTGCGTGACGGCTTCGAGATAGGGGACGTGGACGGCACAAAGTATCTCGGCCGGACAGCCATTATTTGCAGCGGAAAGCGACCGAAAATGCTGAACGTGCCCGGAGAGGAAATGCTGCGGGGCAGGGGGCTCACGTATTGCGAGGTCTGCGACGGGCCGCTTTTTCAGGACATGGACGTGGCGGTAATAGGCGGGGGAAACTCGGCCCTGGAGGCAGCTATCGACATGACGAAGATAGCGAGGCATATCTATATTGTCTCCCTGACGCCGCTTACGGGAGACAATATACTGAAAGAGAAGGCGATGGAAGCATCCAACATCACCATCATGACGGAGCATCAGACAATAGAGGTGCTTGGCGAGGGCATGGTCTCCGGCATACGGGTGAAGGATATAGAAAGCGGGAAGGAGCAGGTGCTGGGGGTGGGCGGCGTCTTTATCGAGATCGGGCTGATACCCAATTCAGATTTCGTGCGGGGTATGCTGACGCTGAACGAGCTCGGCGAGATTTTGATAAATTGCGCCTGTGAGACCGAGGTTCCGGGGCTTTACGCAGCCGGAGACGTCACGAATGTACCGGCGAAACAGATTGTGGTGGCTGCGGGGGAGGGCGCGAAGGCCGCGTTGCAGGCCCATCTCTACCTGCAAAAATGTGTCTGACCGTTGCGGCTCTTCCCGGGTGCCGCAGATATTCCCCGCATCGCCGCCCTTTTTTGGCCCGGACCGCGCGTAAATACCCCTGGGTAGAGGGTTCCGTTGGCCCTATTTGACCGCAAAAAGGCACTAGAAAATCGACCGGCCCGAAAAGCCGCAAGGAAAGCCGGGAAATGGGGCCGGAAAAGCAGCAGTCGGCAACTGAGCCATTTTATACGGTATTTATGTGCGGGTACAAATTGTGTGATACGGCCTATGGAGACATTCAGCTTTCTGAATACTGCCTGAAACAATTGGGCTTTCTGGGTTGCTTAAGGAAAAGGCATAACGTCAAAAAGACAATGATAACAACAACTTAAGAGGTGGATTCCACAGGTTTTCTACATCTTTTGCACATTTGTTGTGGAAAATTGCGGTAACCGGTGGAAATTACTTGCGCACCGTCGGAAGAGCTTCCGGATGGAATCAAGCGGGTTACGTTGCTTGTACCGATTGTGCAGGGAACAGACCTGATAGAGGCGCACCGGTCCCGGTAGCCTAGAAGAGACACATCGTCACGAAACCTCAGTCGTACTCGAAGAAGAGTCAGAGGACCCCAAGAACGTGTTCCGTTGCCTGCGAGCGATAAGCTTTGACAATACGCGACGGACTATAATAGAGTATGCGGGCATATTATTCTTGGGGCATGCGGCGGATTGCCGCCTAATCGGCCCGCTCCTTCTGAAGAAAGGAAAGCCTTCTAATGGACACGATGTGTAAAGACGATCTCGTCGTTGTGGTGTACAGGGACAAGAAATACCTGAAGAAGCTGGAGGTGGGAAAGTCGTTTCACGGCAAGGGCGGCATCCTTCCCTTTGCGTCCGTGATCGGCTGCCCCTGGGGCACCAGGTTCGGCGAGTACGAAGTCTTCCGGCCGGCCATCGAGGATATTATGATGTACGGAGTCAGGCGGGAGACGCAGATCGTTTATCCGAAAGACGCCTTTTTCATCTCGGTTAAGCTCGATATCAAGTGCGGGTCACGGGTGTTGGAGGTCGGTACGGGCAGCGGCGCCCTTACGCTGCTCCTTTCGAGGGCGGTCGGGCCCGAAGGGCAGGTGGTATCCATTGAGAAGGAGGAGCGTCACCACAAGAACGCGCAGAAGAACCTCGCCAAATACCTGGAATTCCGGAATACGGAGCTTCTCAATATGGACGTGCTCGACTTCGACGGCCGGGAGTTCGATGCCGCATTCGTCGACGTGCGCGAGCCGTGGCTCTATATGGAGGGGATACGGACGTTTCTGAAGGGTGGGGCTATTGCCGGCTTTATCGTGCCGACTGCAAACCAGGTGTCGGACTTGCTTCAGGCGCTCAGACAGGGTTTCGGCGACGTGGAAGTGATGGAAATCCTTTTCAGGAGGTATAAGACCCTGGCGGCTCGCCTGCGGCCGGAGGACCGTATGATCGGCCACACGGGTTATTTGCTGTTCGCAAGGAAAATTGAGCTGATCAAGGAAATGGGCGAGGTGCCGGAAGCGTCCCTTTAGATACGGCTGTTCAGCCAGTGCGATGGGTCCGTAATCCCCTGGAAGAGTCCCTGCAGGTCCGTGTAGAGCAGATAGACGAAGGTGTGGCCGTGCGGCCAGCGCGCAATGATCTTGTGCTCCTTGAGGGCGAGGCCGGTCGTGATGGCCCTGGTATAGCCGATCTGAAGAAGAGCGGACCCGGGCTCCAGTTGGCTCGTCAGGTGAGATTTTCCTGCCCTGTGATTATGGACCGTCACCGGCTTGCTCCACCGGAGTGTGGCGACCACCCGGCCGTCCGTCTTCCGGAATTCGACGACGAAGGGGGCTTCCAGGGCCGCGAGGGTGATCTCGTCCAGGATTCCTTCCTCCGGGTTCGTAACAGGGGGGCGCTTTACCTCGATCCCTATATAGTATAAATGTCCCCTGATGAGCTGAAAAATGAGTTCCGAGTAAAAGAGGACGTCGATGTAACGGAGAGGTCGCTTCTCCTGCTCCTGGAAGATGCAGTCCGTGATCCATTGGTTCTCCGGTTTTCTGCACACAACAAGGAGATGCCATGCCTTTTTCAGGGCTTCACGGTATTCGGGGTGCTGTCGCACTGCCTTCTCCCACTCCTCCTCTATGCTGGATTGTAGTTGAGGTTTTTCTTGAAGAGTTCCATTCTCCGACATATACAGTAACATAGGTATTTTTTCGCGTTATTTCATGAGGCGCTCGCCTGAACCACATCGAACGCTTCCAACAGATGGAAATGAGGTAGTCAAATCGAATTGCCCTGCCTAGGGTTTTCGTGGCATACTTGCTGACATGCCTATGTCGAAAAGAAACCGGAATAATAATACCATACCCTGCAGGGCTGCGGGTAACGAGGGATAGAACTACTTCGACTTGGGGGAGGACGACCGGGTGGACATCTACGACGAAATGATGAGCGCCTCGCGGCGTATCGCGGCCTCCTTCCCGGATCCGCAGTTTTACGAGTCGTGCACTTCGCAACTCGCCGATTCCCAAGGCATCTATCAGCAGGCCCCCCTCGTCGCCCGCTGTCGCAAGGTCATTGCCCGGGACCTCTCCCGGAACCCGAGTCACGGGCTTGATCATGCGGAAAAGGTCGCGGTGGAGGCAGGAGCTTTGGTACTGGCAGAAGGGGCGAGGATCGGTTTGGAAAGGTCCGACGCGAACGAGGCTGCCGCCCTGGCCCAGGTTGCCGGCCTCCTCCACGACATGCGACGGGGAGATAAAGACCATGCGAGTTCCGGCGCCGTCGCTGCCGGCCTGTTGCTCGATAACCTCGGCGTGCCGGAAAGGGACAGGCAGTACGTGGTCCAGGCTATCGCAAACCACGAGGCCTTCGTTGAACCTCCGATCATGGTGGCGGCCCTGGGCAAGCTCGTCAGCGATGCGCTCTACGATGCAGACAAGTTCCGCTGGGGACCGGACAATTTCACGGTGACGCTCTGGGAAATGCTTCGCTTCGCCCGCAGATCGGTCGTCGCCGTTATTCCTCGATTTCCTGAGGGGATGGCAGGAATATCGCGTATCAAAGGCGCCTTTCGATCCCACACCGGTAAGTCTTTCGGTCCGGAGTTCATCGACCTCGGTCTGTCCATCGGAAACAAGATCTACGAGTTTCTCCTGGAGAGGTTCGCCGGGGATTTGACCTAGGGGCGGCTCGCGACCCGGCCTCTGTTTTTTATCGGGTGCTTGTGGCCGGCTAGAGCAGCAGCAGTGCCAATAGTGTCGATGATCCGGCCCAAAGGGTGGTGGCGAGGAGACCGGCCGAGGGGATTACAAAAAGACCGGCAAGGAGCGCCGCGGCGCACCCCCCGAAGAGATCGGCCGCATAGAGCGGTGAAACCACCTTGCCCTGATCGGGGAGGTCATAGCGACCGGCACAGACAAAGATACCCGCGACCACGAAGCCCGCGACCGCGAGGATGAAGCCTGTTTCGATGAGCCCCGCCGCATGGCCGGAATAGAGCTGCCCATACACAAAAGCGCAAAGGACGCAGAATCCCAGCATGAGGCCGCCGCTCCACAACCTGACCCTCTTCATCCGACCGCTCTTTCCCCCTTGCGCTCTTTCTATTACCCACGCGCCTGACGCGAGACCGGCCATGAAGCTCATGAGCAAGACGCCGATATCCTGATAGAGCACACCGTATTTCACCTGGTAGTAGAGCATAACCACCGATTCCAGCGCCATGCCCGCAAAGCCCGCCGTGCCGGCCAGCAGAATCCTGCGGATTCCCGTTCTTTTCCGGGCCGCCACAAAAAAGAGGGCGACGCAGAGAAGCAGGAGCCCCGATGAGCGAGAGGAGAGCCTCCCCCAATGCGACATGTCTTTCGAGGCTAAGGATGGGAAGAACTTCGACAGCCAGATCATGAGGGTATACTGATAGCAGATGGGTCTCAGATCGGTATTCATCGGCGCCTTGACCGCTTTGAGCATGTCGCGGATCTCAAAGAACCTGTCGTTTGAATAGAGGTAACGGATGTAGGGCGGGGAGATGAGGAGCGTCGGAACGGCCAGCCTCCGCCACTGGTCGATGAGGCGTTCCGGATCCGTCGGCAGCGGGGCAAAGGAGCCGGTCACGACATTCGTCTCGCCGGGAAGAAAGAGCACCTCGGGGAAAACAGCTTTCAGAGCGGCGTATATGCTCTCCATCCTGCCCCTTGCGGCCGGTGTCCAGAGATTTTCGCCGCTATGCAACCGTAAGGCCAGGATGGCGCCAGGCTTCATGAGCGAGGCGCAGGTGCTGAAGAACTCCCTTGTGTAGAAGCGGTTCGCCTGGCCTGAAACCGGCTCGGGCATGGCGACCATGATAAGATCGTAGGCGCCGCGGCCCTGCAGAAAGCGCCGGGGATCGGCAACTTTAAGGCTCACGCGCGCATCCGTGGTCCAGTCCCTCATCCCGGCGGGCACGTGCGACATCATCACATCGAGCTCCACCCTGTTGAGCACGACGCAGTCGATTCTTTGAGGCTTGTACTTGAGGATCTCTTTCACCGTACCGTCGATGCCCCCCAGAACGAGCACATCCCGGATGGGGGTCGAGTGCTGAAGCACGGGGAGGTGGGAGAATGCCTCGATCTCCCGGTCCTGCGTCTCGAATGCCAGGGCGTCATTTTCAAACACGGCGATCTGGCCCGACGACCCCGTGACCGTGATCCGGCCGTAGGGAGTGTCCCTGGTCGCGAGCAGGCCCTCATGGTTCCAGGCAGTGGTCGCTTGCTCGATGGGGCCGGACAGACAGAGCGCACAAACCAGGATCGGGGCGAGGAGAATGGCAGGCGAGCGAGACGACAGGGCAAGGCGGGGATACACCGCGGGAAAGAGGCAGGCGAGGCCGCAGAGGACGGCGAGGGCAAAATTCTGCACGTCCCACCTGACGAAGAGCGTTGAGGCGAGCCCGCCCAGGAGTCCCCCCCCGCTCTCCACTGCGTAGGCGAGTGCCATGCTTTTTCCCTTTTCCGTGTAAAGCCGCGCGGCCCGCTGAAAGAGAAACCCCAGAGGAAGGCCTGCCGGCGCCATCGCCAGGAGCATGATCGCGAGCTGCCGAAAAAAGGACAGGTAGGCGCCCGGCACGCCGGAGAAGATGAGACGGCTCCCGCGCAGGAAGAGTATATCCAGGGGCAGGATCCACGCGAGAAAGGAAAAGAGAAGCGTTATTTCGGCCCGAGAGGCCTCGCGGCTGCGAAGGATGAGGGCGCCCGTCGCCGTCGATAAGAGCCAGGCCCCTAGGGCCAGCGCGTAGATCAGCTCGATCCCGTAGAAGGCGACATTTAACTCTCGCAGGATAGCCACTTGCGCGAGCATCGATACGAAGCCGACCAGGAAGAGGGAGAATGTCATTGAGGCCCGTGGGTGCGCTCCCCGAAGCTTATGGCCTGGAAGGTAGAGAACCTGGCGCCCTCATGCCAGCAGGCGTCCTCCAACCCCGCCTTGCGACAGAGGTTGTCGAGCATCGTTGCGAGTCCCCAATGCTGCTCGACCGCCACTTGGGGGAGGAATAAGGCGGACCCTTTCCCCTTGGTCAGGAGGACGCCGTCTCTCCCGACGACGATGTCCGCTGTGCGGGGAACGGGCTTGAGCCGCGTGAGGACCGAAATCTCGATTTCAATCTCCCCAAGCTCACGGGGACCGACAGGCCGGAAACGGGGATCGAAAAAGGCCGCCCGGATCGCCATCGCTCCCACTGCCTGGGAGAGGGGCGTGACCGGCTCCGTCTGTCCGATACAGCCGCGCAGGTCACCGCGCTCTTTCAGGGTCACGAACACACCCCTTTTCTGCTCCAGGTTTTGACCGAACCCCCTCGCGAGGGGAGCCGTCTGGGTCAAGACGGCCCGGCTCATGCTCTCCCGTGCGAAGGCGAGGAGTGCCCTCCTCTCAGGCTCGCTGAAGCTGTCGGAATAGAGAGGCTCCCTGCTTTTCTTTTGTACACCGGCGGGACCTTTTTCCGCTGTCATGACGACGGCCCCGTAGCCGACTACCCGTGATTGCTCGCCTAAGGCGGTCTGCCCCGAATGGGCGTAGCTCACGACGCTTCCCCACTTCGCACCGAGCCTTTTCGCGGCCTCGATTGCGGAAAGAATTGGTGCCTCGCCGCAGGCGCACGTCACGAGGCTCGCCACGGGGTGCCTCATGTGCGCTTCGATGGTCGATCTCACGCTTTTCCCGTCGAGGGCGGCGATGGCTGCGAGCACCTCTCTGTCAAGCCCTTCCGCAGCCTCGGCTGTTGGATAGTGCGATAGATCAGAGCTGGCCACGATGAGGGCCCGCCGATTTTTCAGCACCTTTGCCAAGGCCTCGCCAAAACGGGTGCACAGGGCGGCGTCGGGCGAGCCGACGATCACCGGGACTATCCGGGTGCCGGGAAAGAGCACCTGAAGGAAAGGCAGCTCCACCTCTATCGAATGCTCATTCTCGTGGACCCTTTCGTCGGCTACGCAATCCGTGTCAGCCTTCAAAAGGGCGGCCGCGATTTCCCGGTCCACTTCGGCGACTCCCAGGGGCGTGCGAAAGCCGCGGCCGTTGTACACCGATATTTTCCGGAAGTCCGGCGTTGTGTGGTTTGTGCCGAGTATGGCAACCACCTCGTAGCTCTCCCCCTCTACCTGCTTGAATGCATCGGCCGCGATCTGCCCGGAGAAGATATACCCGGCATGGGGCACAACGAGGGCAATCGGTTTCTTAGCCGCACGCGGCACGGCATCCCGGAGAAATGCCTGCACCGCAGCCTTCAGGGCTTCGGGGGCGTTTGGATAGAATTGACCGGCCACGGCCGGCGGCCTCGCGCCGTCGCTCACACCGCCCGGGCAACCGGGCGGGACAGCGATGAACAAACCAATGGACAGGATCGCAAGGAGAAGGAAAAAGGCTTTCATCGCTAGCTCCACACGCCCGCAATCTTTCGACGGCAAAAGGCGCATTTGCCATCCTCTATATGCATCTCGACAACAAAGAATGAATCGCGCCTGACTACCACCTTGCCGCAGGAAGGACAGTAAGTGTGGTTGCCCGGATGGCCGGGTACGTTGCCCACATAGGCGTAGTGCATCCCCCTGGCAAGGGCTATTTGACGGGCACGCTCCAGCGTCGCAACAGGCGTCGGGGGGAGATGAGGCATCTGGTAGTCCGGGTGGAAGCGGGTAAAATGGACGGGCACATCGGGTCCCGCTTCACCTACCACCCAGTCGGCCAGTCCCTGGAGCATCTTTTCCGAGTCGTTGAGGGTGGGGACCACCAGATTGACTATCTCCAGGTGCGCCCCGCTCTTGGCGATCTGCTTGATGCTTCTCAATACGGGACGAAGCTCGGCGCCGCACACGTCGCGATAGAATTGATCGCTGAAGCCCTTCAGGTCGATCTTTATGGCGCCCAGGGCCGCACACATCTCCCCGAGGGGCGCTTCGTTCATGAACCCGCACGAAACCAGGACGGAGCGGATGTGTCGTTTCTTCGCCTCCAGGGCGATGTCGATGAGGTATTCCGTGAAAACCGTCGGTTCGTTGTACGTGAACGCGATGACAGGCGCATGGCGGGATGACGCCCCATCGGCGATTGAGGCCGGTTTGGTGAAGGGTGTCTGATAATCTTCCGGCGAGGCTTGAGAAATCTGCCAGTTCTGACAGAATTTGCACCTGAGGGGACAACCGGAGGTCGCCAGGGAGTATGCTTCCGACCCCGGCAGGTAATGGTAGAAGGGTTTTTTCTCTATGGGATCAACATGGATGGCGATGGGGCGGCCGTAGACGAGGCTTCGCAACTCGCCTCCGACGTTCGTCCGGCTTCTGCATTTGCCGCGCCCGCCCGGAAGGATGACGCACTGCCGGGCGCACAGCAGGCACTTCACCAGATTGTGAGGATGAGCGTGGGGGAGGCCCGTCAGTTTTTCTGTTGCGTCGTGGCATGTTCCGCAATTACGGCCGGCCGAGGCAACGGAGGCCCAAAAACGGGCCAGAGGCGCAGCCCGGAGCACTTCGTCCCCGTAATCGGCTGCCCATGCCCGATCGCCGAAGGTAAACCTCGAGGCTCCCGGCCTGGAGAGGCATAAATCTGCGACGCCCACACCTCCGAGCAGGGAGGCCGCCTTCGCCGCCGTAATTAGGAACGCCCGCCGCGAGATCATCTGAGTTGACTCTGCATTTTTCGCAGCTACCGTCATCATATTTATAGTGCTAAATCGGGAACGCTGTCAACAGAAAAACCCCTTTCACTTGCTGACGCCCGCCACGCCTGTTACTATAGTGTTATAGCAGGCAAGGAGGACTCGATGAACGTGGTTTCTATCGATTACGACAAGTGTACCGGCTGCTCCATCTGCGTCGAGACGTCGCCGAGGTGCTTTTCGCAGACGGACGAGAAAGTCGCGCCACAGGTGGACGAGAACACCTGTATGCTCTGCGGCCACTGCGTCGCTGTCTGCCCTTCAAAGGCAATCACCCATCATGTCGTGGACATGGCCAATTTTCCGGAAGTCAGCAAAAAGCGGCTCGTCGACACCGGTGACTTCGTGCAGTTCATCAGGGAGCGCCGGAGCCACCGGGCATTTACGGGCAAGAAGATCCCTCGGGAGGATCTGGAAAAATTGATCGACGCGGTCCGCTACGCACCCACGGGACACAACGACCAGACCGTGGAGATCGTACTCGTGACGAACCCGGAGAGGAGAAAGCGACTCTCCAACCTCGCTGTCGATTTCATGGCCGGAGTCGCCAGGGAAGACGCAAAAAAACTGGCAGACCTCAAGGCAAGCGGCAAGGGCGCCCCGAGAGAATTGGCGGAGCTCCAGGGGATGGTCGAATTCTTTCAGATGCTCGTGCAGGCCCGGGACGCGGGATTCGACCCCATCTTCTATGAGGCCCCGGCAGTGGCCATCTTCCATTCCACCATGCAGAGTGTGACGCCCAAAGACAACTGCGTCATCGCCTCCACCACCATGGGTCTGCTCGCAAGGACCATGGGGTTGGAGACCACCTACATCGCGCTCTTCGAGATGGCGTCCAAAGGGTATAAACCCCTAAGGGACGAGCTGCGCCTGCCTGAAGGCCACCAGGTCCTCAGCGTGCTCGTCATGGGCTATCCCAAGATAAAGTTCCTCCGCGCCGTCGACCGGAAGGCCATCAAGACCAGATGGGAATAAGGAATCGAATCGTTAAAAGGATAGTGAACCGCTCTCATTGAATTAATCTGCTGCGTACTATGCAGACTGCCTTGACTTACCGTTCCTCAGGGTGTACAAAGAAAGTAGGGGAGGGTTTATTGTGGGCCGGCTGCAATCAGGGATTTTTTGATGGTCCGGCGTCCCTCGCCTAATTTTCATCAAAGGAGGAACTATGAACCTATGCACTGAGTGCGGATTTACGATGGCCCTCCCCGATGGAACCGTTATCGAAAAAGGCGTGAAGTACTGCCCCGTGTGCGGAAAGGCGAGTCTGATCGTGAGCTGCCCCCGTTGCAACTCCGCGATCTGCGCGGTAGAGCAGAAGTATTGCGTGAGTTGCGGGGCTCATCTCGTAAAAGAGCATCGGGAAGTCTGAGGGGAGCCCCGGCTCAAACTGGGTGCGTCAGCCTAATCGACCCGCGGGGTGGGCGGCGTTGATTCCTATTTGGCCCCCTCTTCGCGGACAATGCCTGCTTCCGTATCATCGATACCCTGGGCGATGACGTCGGCATCGATGCTGTCCGCTACCTTGCGAATATCCCTTGCCAGCATGAGGCCTGTCCGAAAGGGATCCCGTGCCTGGAGAATCCTCTTCCTGGCGAGGTCCTCGATCTTTGTGAGGGCATCCTTGAAAGTCCTGTCCAACCGCTCCGCAGCCAAGTCCCTCCCGGTTTTTGCCGGACGCGCTCTGGTTAACATGACTTAACCCCCCTTTATTCTCTATTATAGACATAGAGCGAAGGCGCCGCAAGTCGAGGATAAAGCTTAAATCGACCGGCCTCTCCTTGCATGGTGCTCCTTAAGCACCCAAGGGGGCGTGGGGATCCTCCCTCCAAATGCCCGCACAGGGGGCAGCAATGCCTTGACTCTATCCTCCTTGCCCTTTAGAATGTAGAGAACCTACCGAAGCAGACGAGAAGGAGGGATGTGATGACAGGAGCAGCAATGCTGGCGGCCTTAGGGATAGTGGTCTTCTGCGCGGGCTCGGTCCTTGCCGGTGAGCCTTTTGAAACAGATGCCATCACCACGTCTGCCGGTGATCTGCAGATTACATTCATCGGCCATGCATCGCTCATGCTGCGCTTCGAAGGTAAGATCATCCATGTCGACCCTTTTGATCAGTTAGCTGATTACGGGCAGTTCCCAAAGGCCGATCTGGTCCTCATCACCCACGAGCACCGCGATCACCTGAGCCCCGGCGCCCTGAAACAGGTGCGCACCGGGAAGAGTGTCGTGGTGCTCACCAAGCTAGGTGCCGAGCAGGTAGGGGGCGGTACGGTGATGAAGAACGGTGACGTCCTCACGATTATGGGGATACGGATCGAGGCGGTGCCCGCCTACAATCTGGTTCACAAGAGGCCTGACGGGACCTTCTTTCATCCGCGGGGGGACGGAAACGGCTATGTCCTGACCTTCGGGGACAAGCGTGTCTACATCGCGGGCGATACCGAAAATACGCCGGAGATGAAGGCATTGAAGCACATCGATTATGCCTTTCTGCCCATGAACCTGCCCTACACCATGACGCCGGAAATGGTTGCGGATGGGGCGAAGGCGTTCAAGCCGAAGGTGCTCTACCCCTATCATTACGGCGATTCCGACGTTTCCCGGCTTGTCACGCTGTTGAAGGACACACCCGAGATAGAGGTACGTGTCCGCCGGATGAAGTGATACCGATGGGGAGCAGGAGCATACCCTAAAAACCGGTGACCACATTGGCGGCGGACGAAGAGTCCAGGGCCCGCTCCAGGAGCTTATATGCCTCCGCGACAGCCGTATCGTGGACCTTTGAGAGCGAAGACCTGCGAAGCTGGCTCTTATCGAGCCACACCTCCACGGTGATGGCCGAATTGCTGACCATCTCGTCTTTAGCCCCCCAGTTGAATTCTACTCTGACCGGGAAGCGGGGTTCTTCCGGCTGCATGGGCTTGATAGCGAGGACGATGACGTTCATGAAGATACCTCCGGGTGGTATGGCAGGACAGCGGCTGCGCATCCGGCCTTATCACAAGTGTAATGCTTTTTTTTGCCCTTCGGGCGGCGTCTTGTGAAAAAGACCTCGCCTTTCCGGCTCTTGTGCATCCTTACAGGGCTCAACCTCTTCAATTACCTGGACCGGTATGTGCTGAACGCCGTCCGCACCCCCATGGCCACCGAATTCGGCGTGAGCTACGGGGACTCGGGGAGGCTCTTCACCGCTTTCATGGTCGGCTATTTTCTCACCTCTCCCTTCTTCGGCTACCTGGGTGATCGCGTCTCCCGGAGATTCCTTATCATTCTGGGGATTCTGGTCTGGAGCGGAGGAACAGTGCTGACCGGCGCAGCGCACGGCTTCGGCATGCTCCTTTTCTACAGGGCTATGGTAGGTGTGGGAGAGGCGAGCTACGCGACTCTGAGTCCGGGTCTTATCTCGGACGGTTGGCCGGCTGCGGCACGGAACAACGCGCTGACGGTCTTCTATGTGGCAATTCCCGTGGGCTCCGCACTAGGCTACATCCTCGGGGGCGAGGTTGCGGCATACGCGGGCTGGCGTCACGCCTTTTTCTGGGCAGGGGCGCCGGGGCTCCTGCTGGCCCTCATGCTCCTGTTCGTCCGCGAGCCTGACCGTGGAGAATCGGATGCCCGGGGCGACAATCGACTTCCGCCACCGGGGCCCGGCGATGTGCTCCGGCTTTTCCGCAACGTGGAGTACAGCCTCGTCGTAGGGGGCTATATCGCCTACACTTTTGCGCTTGGCGCCTTTGCTTTTTGGGGGCCCACGTTTCTGGAGCGAGCCCACGGCCTCTCACTCGCTAAGGCAGATATGTTTTTCGGCGGCACGATAGTCGTCGCAGGGCTCGCGGGCACCTTGCTCGGCGGTTTCGGCGCAACATGGTTGCAGAGGCGCACCCCCGCGGGGTATGCCCTCATGCTCGGCGGCTCTGTCTTACTTTCGGTCCCCCTGTCGCTCTGCGGGATCATTGCGGAGAACACGGCGAATGCCATGGGCCTTCTTGCGGCCGCCATCTTCCTTCTGTTCTTTTGCACGGGGCCGGTCAATACAGTAATCCTCGAAGCCGTTCCGGCCAACGTGCGCGCCAGTGCGATGGCCGTTTCGATTTTCATGATCCATCTATTCGGAGACATGTGGTCGCCGGAGGTCGTGGGCCGCCTCGCCGATCATCTGCACAGGGACTTGCAGAAGGCCGTCCTCATCCTCCCCGCGGTCTTGCTGGTCGCCGCGTTTTTGTGGATGGTGCTGGCGTTCAGGACTATGAGACATAGAGGCATAAAGACAGACCTGGGGACATAAAGGCGCAGGCAGAAAGAGGCTCTTTACGACACGAGGGACAGCGCAAGCGCCGAAGCCGCATCGCTGTCGCAGAGGAACGAGAGCCGCCCCTTTGCCGGCGCGACAAGCGACGCGGGCAGGCGGCTATCCCTCTGCTCGACCACGCGCTTTACTATCGGGGCCTTGCCTTTTCCCGTGACCAGGAAAACCACTTCGCTCGCGTTGTTGATGGCGGGCAGGGTGAGCGTGACCCGGCCGGTCCTCCCGATCGCTTCCGCTACCGCCCCGACCGCATGGGTGGTGTCGTTGAGGAGCGACGTGCCGGGAAAGAGGGATGCTGTATGGCCGTCCTCGCCTATCCCAAGCAGGACGAGATCGAACCGGGGCATGTCGCCCGGTGCGGTATGAAGAAAGGCACGGATGTCATCCTCGTACATCCTCGCGGAGACGAGCGGGTCTCTCTGGTCGACGGGGACGGGGTGCACGTTCCCTGCGGGTATGGAGACCGCGTCGAGCAGCGTCTTTTCGATCATACCGAAGTTGCTTCGGCTATCTTTGTGGGGGACCAGACGTTCGTCGGCGAGGAAGATATGTATCTTCTTCCAATCGACCGCCCCGCCAATCCTTGCGATCTCGGTATAGAGACCTACGGGCGTGTGTCCCCCTGAAAGGGCCGCGGCAAAGCACCCCTGGTGCGTTATGGCGCCTTGCGATGCCCGGCGGAACCGATCGGCCATAAAGGCGAACAGATCCGCCTTCGACCCGAAGACCTGGACGTGCTTTTGCCCCTCTCTTATGTGGTCAGCCACTCCCTCCCTTCCTGCGCCATGAGCTGCTCGGCCGCGGGCGGGCCCCACGTGCCGGCGCGGTAGTTGGGAAAGTCCGGAGGCGCCTGGCTTTCCCACCTCCGGTTGATCGGGTCGACTATCTCCCACATCTCTTCGATGGTGTCTTCCCTGACGAAAAGCGTGAGGTCGCTTTTCACCACATCGAGGAGAATACGCTCATAGGCATCGTGGCACGGTGTCTTGAAGGCCTCCTCATAGCTGAAGTCCATACGTGCCGTATAGAGCTGGTTTGCGGTGAAAGGGTATTTGACAAGGAACCGGAGGGAAATCTTCTCGTTGGGCTGGATCGTTAAGAAGAGCACGTTCGGCTCAAGCACGTCGCACGTCCTCCCGAAGAGCCGCAGCGGCAGCCGCTTGAACTGGATGCATATCTCGGTGACGCGCCTCGGCAGCCTTTTGCCCGTTCTCAGGTAGAAGGGGACACCTGCCCACCTCAGGTTATCGACGAGGAACTTTCCGGCAAAAAAGGTGGGCGCCGTGGAAGAGGGGAAGACGTTCCGCTCTCCGCGATAACCGGGGATCTCCTGATCGCCGATACTACCAGGTCCGTATTGCCCCCGCACCATGAACCGGTCGATATACTCTGCGTCTACCGGCCTGACGGACCTGACGATCCGCGCCTTCTCATCCCTGATGAACTCCGGGACGAACCCTATGGGCGCTTCCATGCACATGAGGGAAAGAATCTGCAGCATATGGTTTTGGACGATATCGCGCACGACGCCTGCCCCCTCATAGAATGCGCCCCTGTGCTCGATGCCTATATCCTCCGCCACGGTGATCTGCACGTTGTCTACGCAGCGCCTGTTCCAGACCTCCTCGAAGATCGTGTTGGAAAAGCGAAAGAAGATGATGTTGTCAACGGGATCCTTCGCAAGGTAATGGTCTATGCGGTACACCTGCTTCTCGTCAAAGGCGCCGGTAATTATCCTGTTGAGCCGGGCTGCGGACGCGCGGTCTTCCCCGAAGGGCTTCTCTATGACGACCCTCGTTTCGTAGGTCCCCTTGCAAAAGTTGTAGGCCTTCATTTTTTTCACCGCCGGCGCGACGACCTGGGGCGGCACTGCCATGTAGTGATTCCTGAGAAGTAAGTGCCCTTTCTGAAAGGAATCAACGCCACCCATCATTGTGCCACCACCATCGTGAAGGTGAACTTCTTAGGCAAGGACACGCTGACTATTTCGGCCAAGAATACCTTCACGCGAACACAAAGAGACGATATGCAGCCTTCCAGGGTCCTTTTTAAGGCCCAATGGGCCTTGGCCCACCTCTTTATGTTGCAGGCGATCAGCTTGCATGCCACGGCGAAGTATACTTTTGCCAGCCGGCGCACCCGAAGTCTGCCGATTCCGTGCGCTCGTTTCAATTCGGAGTTTGTTGCTTCGATCCCTGCGCGGATCTTATACCGGTCCTTCCATTCAGTTGTTTGCTGGACGGCGTACATCCGATCCCTCAGGCGAAGCTCGGGGGTGATCTCCAGACGAAAATCCCCGACCGTGTCACGGGCATTGCAGCCTTTCAGACGATGGTTGGGAGCCCGCACCGGACATCGATCGAGCATCGTGCACGATCGACAGAGGTTTCCGTCAAAGATCGCATGGAGAGAACGGCGGGTGCTGTTGTTGCCGCTCAGTACGCGATGGTCTTTGGGACTATGGCCCATGGGACATGTAGTTACCAAACCTTCCGGGTCGAAGGAGAAAAGGTCTCTGCCCACGATATCGTCGGAGAGCCTGCTCCGGTTTACCGGAGTAATGAATTCGATGCCTTGCTCTATGACCTTCGACGCTGAAGGAACAGATGGATAACCGCCGTCGGCAAAAAGTGTTTGAGGCTTACACCCGGCAGCGTCAAGCCGTTCGATGACCGGAAGGGCTTTGCCGATGTCGGACCTGGCAGCGCCGTGCACCTCATAGTCGGTGATGATTTCGGTTTTTCCGGTATTCTTGCACGTCTCCGTAATATGAAGGCTGTATCCCGGTCCTTTATGTCCGCAGGACGCATCCGGATCGTAGGGGGATTGAAGGGCGGCTCCTTCGCTCTTTTTCTTCACCTGAACCTTGGACGAATCCGAGGAGTTGTCCTGTACGAATTCGCATTGTTCCGAGAAAAGGCGGTTAAGCAATTGATATGGCTCATTGCCTGTAAGTCCATCATCTTTCTCAAAGATAACGATAAGGTCGTAAAGATACTGAGCCAGTTCTTGCAGCTTGACGGTTTGCTCAGCCGGACCCAATCCGAACCAGCCTTCGGAGTCACGTGAATGCCACTCCAGAATTGCCTTCGGGACTGTCGACAATTGATCTTCATTCAGACTCTTGAGAAACTGGGTAAGCGTGTTTGAGAAGAGCGCCAACCTGCCTCGTACACGAATATTTGAGATGATATGGGTAGAATCAAGCCGCTGGCTGGAGGACGAGAGGCCAAGTTTGCTTATCGCTGAATCTCTGATATTGTCGAATATACCGCGAACCAGCTTCATCTCAGGGTCTTTGGCCGCCAACCGCCTGCGGAACTCTACAAGAGAGCGACGGGAAAGATAGTCTTCTTCATCGCTGACATCCAACGCATAGCGCCACCGGATGTCAAAGCTGAATTCGTCCAGGGCCTCCTGATCGCTCAAGTCGTTCCACTCCTGCAGGAGACACAGGCCCAAAAGACGCGCAACGCTGAAATTGGGACGGCCTGTTGTGCCGTACAGCATCGCATAGCGATCTTCGTTTCTGAACAAGACTGGAAATACCTCGCCTCTAAACAGGTGAGCCCAAGAAGACTCAAGACGGTTCCGCAAAGAGGGAGACACCTGCGTCTCCACGCCGAGTAGCTTTTGTTGAGGTGGTGTTCTCTTATACATGACATATTCTATCATTGTATGTAATTAAATACAATAGTTTTTTCGGGAGTTACTTCTCAGGGATCTGTAGTAAATTACGTCCCTCGTTCCCTTCGACGTTGGCGCCGCGACCTGGTCGATCCGCCCCTTCAGTTCTTTGAGGCTCGCATCGTCCTCGAAAATGCCGCGAAAATAGAAGAGGTGGCGGCTGAAGACATCCCACGTCGCCTTGTCGAAGGAATTCCCATTGCGCGTCTTCACCTCTTCTTCCATGACCGCGCGGTAGCCGGCATCGTCGAGGTCGAGCCGGTCGAAGGCCAGTACGGAAAAGACCTCGGGCAGCTCATTCTCGTGAAAAAGGTGAAAGAGGGAGGGGGTCAGCTTCCTCCGGCTCAGATCACCGCCGCCGCCCAGGATGACGAGCGTAAAGGGCTCGATCCTGCGCCCGGAAGTATGGATGTCGCATGTCTGCAGGTATCGGCTGTCTATAATCGGCTCTCCCGGATAATCAAACATAGGTCGCTCCGTCACGTTCTTTGGTATAGCCCCCCGGACAGAAAGGGGGCTTTTTTACCCGCTATCCTATAAGGGAGTTCCAGTCCTGCGAGAACCGCTCCATGCCTTTGTCGGTCAGGTCGTGCCGTATGTCGTAGTCCCGCCAGTCTTTCGTCAGGTCCATCTCCTCGTAGGGGATGGCCTTGAGGCTGCCCGTATCATAACTGTAGTCGGCGCCCGGCAAAAGCAGGCCCTTTTTGTCCCATTCCTCAAGAACGCTGAAAGGGGACGTGATGATGTCGGAGCCCAGCGCCAGTGCATACAGGAGATGGTCGACTTTTCTCACGCTCGCGGTGAGGACCTCGACATGACCGTCCCCCTTGGCATACATCCTGATGATGTGACTGATGAGGTCCATGCCGTTCTCCCCCCTGTCGTCGAGCCTGCCGATAAAGGGCGAGACGAATACCTGCCCCTTGCGGGCGCCCCTGGTGGCCGCGTAGACCGCAGCGGCCTGGGCCTGGCTGAAGCAGAGGGTCATGTTGACGCGCAGCCCCTGGCTGATTGCCAGTGAGGCGGCTTTGAGCCCTTCGGCCGAGGTGGGGAATTTGATATGGGCGTTCGGGATCCAGCCGAACATCTCTTTGCCCTGTTCCAGCATTGTCTCCGCCTTTGTGGCCCGGTCCGCATAGACTTCGACAGAGATGGACCCTTCCGGGACCATGGCCGATATCTGCTTTACCACGTCCCGGTAATAGCCGACGAGCTCACCGGGGGAAAACCGCGTGCCCTGCGCGAGACGCTCGGCTGCGCTGGGGTTCTTCGAGATCAGCGTGGGATTGGTGGTCTGGCCGTCGAGGAACCCGAAGACCTTTATCGCCCTTGCAGTCTCATCAGGGTTTCCGCCGTCCAGAAAGATCCTCGTTTTCAATTGCTGCGGTCTCATATAAGCTCCTTCACCTTTTTTACGATGGCGGCCTTCGAGATCTCCTCATAACCGAGCAGCTCCGCCGCATGTCCGCTCCTCGGTATCTTCCGCACTGCCAGGGAGTGCACCGCTATGGTGTCACCTGCAAGCGCACTCCGTACCGCCTCTCCCAAGCCCCCTTCCGGATGGTGGTCCTCGACGGTGACCACCACTTTTACCGCTCCCAGGGCAGCCTTCAGCGTAGAGGTGTCGATAGGCTTGACGCAGTAGAGGTCGATCACCCTTAGGTCGATCCCTTCCTTTTTCAGCTCCTCGTAGGCGTCCAGGGCCTCGAAGAGGGTGACGCCCGCTGCGACCACCGCAATCCGGTCCCCGGCGCTAGCCTTGAGCACCTTGTTCCCTCCTATCTCGAACGTTTCGGACGGGTCGTAGATGACGGGCGTGGCACCTCTCGTCGTCCGCAGGTAGACGATCCCGCTCATGCCTGCTGCCTGTTCCACGAGCTTTTCCGTCGAGACTGCATCAGACGGGTAGAGGACGACGCTGTCGATAATGTTCCGGAACATGGCGATGTCTTCGAGCCCCATCTGGGAAGGACCGTCTTCACCGATGGAGACGCCGGCGTGTGAGCCCGCGAATTTTATGTTGACTTTCGAGTACCCGCTCATCCGTATCTGGTCGAAGGCCCTCGTGAAGAAGGCGGCGAAGGTGGAGACGAAGGGTGTCTTCCCCCGACTGGACAGGCCCACGGCCGTACCGACCATATTCTGCTCCGCAATATACATCTCAAAGTAGCGTTCGGGAAAGGCCTCGTGAACGATCTCGGCATAGGTCGAATTGCTCACCTCTCCGTCAAGGACGACCATTTCAGGAAAAGCCGGGTAGAGACGGGCAAGGGCGTTGCCGTAAGCCTTTCTGGTGGCCACGGCCTCTCCCGGCTTGTACGCAGGCGCGGGAACAGCCTGGCCTGCGCGTCCCGGCGGCGCGAGGTCCTCTGGAAGGCTCATTTTTTCGCGTACCGATCTGTCGAGCGGCTCAAGGAGCCTTAGCGCCTCGTCCCCTTCTTCCTTTGTTAACGGCTTTCCGTGCCAGCCGTTCTTGTTTTCCACGGCCGGCGCACCCTTGCCCTTGATGGTGCGGGCGACGATCATTACCGGCTTTCCCTTGACCTCCGCTGCCTTCCTGAAAGCCGGCAGGATGTCGTCGAACCTATGGCCGTCGATCACCACAGCCTCCCAGCCGAAGGCGCAGCACCTCTCGGCATAGGCTTCCACGTCCCATCCATACATGGTCTCGCCCCTCTGGCCCAGGCGGTTCACGTCTATCATGCCCACAAGGTTATCCAGCTTATAGTGTGCGGCGATCTGCATAGCCTCCCAGTTCGACCCCTCGGCCATCTCGCTGTCGCCGAGGAGCACATAGGTCCTGTACGGCAGCTTATCGAGATATTTTGCATTCAAGGCCATACCGACGCCTATGGAAAGCCCCTGGCCGAGCGAGCCGGTGGCAGCGTCGGCATAGGGGAAATTGGGCGTCGGATGACCCTCCAGGGGGCTGCCGAACACCCGGTATTGCAGCAGCTCTTCTTCGGTTATGCAGCCCGCAACAGTCCAGAGCGCATAGAGGAGGGGCGAAGCGTGTCCCTTTGACAGCACAAAACGGTCGTTGTTCGGCAGCGCAGGCCGGTCGGGGTCGTAATGAAAAAACCCTCCGAACATAAGGCCCGTGGTAAGCTCGACCGCGGAAAGAGAAGACGTGGGGTGACCCGAGCCCGCCCGTGTCGTCGCGACAATTATATAGTACCGGACCAATTTCGCCAATTTCTCAAGGTATCCTGTTGTCTCCCGGACCATGGTTATCTCCTTTTCCCTTTCCCTGCATTTCTCTTTGTTCGGTCGGCCGACTTGCCGGAATGTGCCCGATTATATCTTATATAAGTCCCGCCCTTGACAAACGTCAAGGAAGGGGCCGGTGCGTTTTTTGGGCCGGTTTTTTCATTGCTTGAGGGGTATGCTTCACTTTTTACTTGCAACTTGCGCCGGTCGGCTCCAAGTTATAGAAGGAAGAGTATAATTATGAGCTCACATGGCGTTGATCGACCACTGAAAGGATTTAACAGAGACGCGAGAGGGGGGACTGTAAGGTGAATGAATATTGGGCCGTAGGTGTCGATTTGGGCGCCACGAAGCTTGAGGTGGCGAGGGTTGAGCGGGGCGGAAAGGTCGTTGACTCGATCAGGACGCCGACAAGAGCGGAGGGTGGTCCGGCCGCGGCCGAACGTGATATAGTGGAGGCCGCGAGACTCTTGATGGAGAGGGCGGGGACGGCGCCTCTCGGCATAGGCGTCGGTGTTGCCGGCCAGATCGAGAGGCACACGGGCCGCGTTCTCTTTGCGCCGAATCTCAACTGGCGCGAGGTGCCGCTCCGCGCCGACCTGGAGGAGGCCCTCGAGATGGCCGCCGTGGTGACCAACGACGTGCGGGCCATCACCTGGGGGGAATGGCTTTATGGCGCGGGGAAGGGATATGATGACGTGATATGCCTTTACGTGGGAACGGGCATAGGCGGCGGCATAGTGAGCGGCGGCCGGGTGGTGTCGGGCTCTGCGAATAGCGCGGGGGAGTTGGGTCACATCGTCATCGACATGAATGGCCCGCCTTGCACGTGCGGCAACAGGGGGTGCCTTGAGGCGCTCGCCAGCGGATGGGCCATTGCGCGGCAGGCGCAGGAGATGATAGAGAGGGACCCCCCATCGGGCAGCATGCTCCTCGCCGCGGCAGGGGGCGCCGCGAAGGGGGTCAGCGCGGAAACGGTCGCACAGTGCGCGCATCGCGGGGACATGCTTTCCTTGAGCCTCCTTGACAGCGTGGGCCGGGCACTGACGGCGGGCTGCGTCAGCCTCGTGAACGCTTTTAACCCCGGCCGGCTGGTCCTCGGAGGTGGCGTGATCGACGGTCTGCCCGAGATGATCGATCGGGTGCGCCGCAGGGTGACGCAGGACGCCCTCACCTCGGCGGGCGCGTCTTGCGAGATAGTGCCGGGCATGCTCGGACCGGGCGCGGGGGTCGTAGGGGCGGCAAGCCTCGCGATGCGCGCCTTCGGGGGCGACACGGAAGGCCCGGTTGGAGGCTAAAGAATATGCGGATCGGCATGGCGGCGGACCATGGGGGCTTCGAATTGAAGGAACGTCTCGCGGCGCTGCTCAAGGAAGCAGGCCACGACGTCGTCGATTTCGGTCCCTCTGCCCTTGACCCCGAGGACGACTATCCCGATTTTGTGGTTCCCATGGCGAGGGCCGCGGCCGGAAGGCAGGTGGAGCGGGGGATAGCCGTGTGCGGCAGCGGCGTGGGGGCGTCTATCGCGGCCAACAAAGTGGTGGGCGTGCGCGCGGCCCTGGTGCACGAGGTTTTTTCCGCTCACCAAGGGGTGGAGGACGACGATATGAATGTGCTGTGCCTTGGGGGCAGGGTGGTAGGTACTGCCCTGGCCTGGGATTTGGTGAAAACCTTCCTCTCCGCCCGTTTCGCCGGCGCCGGACGCTTCACGCGGCGCCTGGAGAAGGTACGGCAGTTGGAAGGTGATCTCAAAGTTTCATGAAAAGCTGAGAGATGAATATGAACAGCATGGTAAATGCCTCTTCCTTTTTATGAGGGGGTGGCTCCGCGAGCTTGCTCGTGGAGGGGGCGACCGGGTACCCGCTTGCGGGTGTCCCAATAATTGCCGAAAAAGGAGCTTGCGCAATGAGTGATAAGGAAAAGGGGGCCGGCAAGGCCGCAAGGGAGGAAGAGCAGGCGCCGGACGGCAGGATCAACCGGCTGGTGTTGAACCTGGGCCGCCAGGACCTGATGTCGCACGACACGGCTTCGTTCCAGGTATCGCACGTGAAGCCCTGCCTTGAGAAGCTCAAAAAGGAGCGGTTTGTGGAGCGGCTCTGGCAGAAGGATGCGGGGCTTTGGAAGGAAGATGCGGTCGAGCAGGAAGCGATAGGTCACGCCCTCGGGTGGCTCGACGTGGTAGAGTTGATGCGGGAAAACCTGCCGGATCTCATAGGGTTCGCGAGGCAGGTTGCGGCCTCCGGTTTCTCTCACGTGGTCCACATGGGGATGGGCGGGAGCAGCCTCGCACCGCTCGTTTTCCGGGATATGTTCGAGCCTGGGCCGGGCGGACTCCCCCTCACTGTGCTCGATACGACCGACCCCGTGACGATTGCAGCGCTCGAGAGCCGGATCGACCTCCAAAACACCCTCTTTATTGTGGCGAGCAAGTCGGGGACAACCGCAGAGCCCCTCGCCTTTGACGACTATTTCTACGAGCGCGTGAGGGCCGTCAAAGGGGAACGGGCTGGAGAGAATTTTGTCGCGGTGACGGATCCCGGCACACCGCTGGCAACAACGGCCAAGGACAGGCAATTTCGCAGGGTTTTTCTCAACTTCAGCGACATCGGCGGCCGGTATTCGGCCCTCTCCTATTTCGGCTTGCTGCCGGCAGCCCTGATGGGTCTCGATGTGGAGCGGATTCTCGATGAGGCCCTCCACATGGCGCGGGCATGCGGGCCGACCGTACCCGTCCAGGAGAACCCCGGCGCCTTGCTGGGGGCGGTCATGGGCGAGATGGCGCGCGTGGGCAGGGACAAGGTGACGTTCCTCCTTTCAAACGACATGGCCACCTTCGGCATGTGGCTGGAACAGCTTATCGCGGAGAGCACGGGCAAGGAGGGAACAGGACTTCTCCCGGTCACCGGCGAGCCCGCGGGCACACCCCTGGCTTACGGAAGCGACCGGTTCTTTGTCCACATATACATGAAAGGGCGGAGCGACGCGCGGCTGGAGGAAGCCGTGAGGATGCTTCAGACTGCAAGCCTGCCCTTTGCGTTCATTGAGGTGGCCGGCGCATGCGCCATCGCGCAGGAATTCTTCCGGTGGGAAGCGGCAACCGCGATAGCCGGCGCCATACTCGGTATAAACCCCTTTGATCAGCCCAATGTGCAGGAGAGCAAGGACGCGACGAACCGCCTCCTCTCCTCTGTCCGGGAGCGGGGCTCGCTCACGGAGCCGGCCCCTGTGATGGTGCACGGCCCCTTGCGCTTCTTTTCCAGGGATGGCGCGGAAAACCCCGGAGAACTGCTTTCAGCCTTCCTCTCACAGGGTCATCCCGGCGATTACGTTGCGATCCTGGCCTATCTGCCGGAAGAAGCATCCACGAACGAGCTCATGCAGGCAATCCGGCTCCGTCTCAGGGATGCCCTGGGACTCGCCACCACCGTCGGCTATGGTCCCCGCTTTCTCCACTCGACGGGACAACTGCACAAGGGTGGTCCGAATACGGGTCTTTTCATCCAATTGACCTGTCATGACGCGACCGACATCTCCATTCCCCGAAGGCCGTACACCTTCGGTATCTTCAAGAAGGCCCAGGCCCTGGGCGATCTTGAGGCGCTGGCGAGGCATGACCGGAAGGTGATGCGCATCGACCTCGGCGATGACGTGAAGAAAGGCTTTTCCCTCCTGCGACAGCTTGTGGAACGGGCCTTGATCGTGGGGACAAAGGGTGTGTAAATGGTGTCCGTGACGCGTGCGCCCAAGAAATAAGGCGGTGACGAGGGATGAATAGCGGCAATTATGAGATCGGCATGATCGGGCTCGGGGTGATGGGACGGAACCTTGCCCTCAATATCGCGGACAAGGGCTTCCCCGTGGCAGGATACGATACCGACCAAAAGCAGGTCGAAGCGCTCATGCGTGAAGCGGAAGGACGGCCGGCCGCCGGGGCGGCCACGGTCGGCGAGCTGATCCGGCTGCTGCGCAAGCCGATTGCCGTAATCATGCTCGTGCCCGCGGGACCTCCCGTGGATGCGGTCATCGACGCGCTTCTCCCCCATCTCGTGCCCGGTGATCTCCTCATCGATGGGGGGAATTCCTACTTCAGGGAGACCGATGCCCGCATTCGCCGTCTCGAAGAGCGCCATATCCTCTATATGGGAGTGGGCATTTCCGGCGGCGAGAGTGGCGCGCGCTTCGGTCCGAGCATCATGCCGGGCGGACCGGTTGGCGGCTATGCCCGTGTGCGGCCAATCTTCGAGGCAGCGGCTGCGAAGGTGGACGGAGAGCCGTGCGTCGCCTACCTGGGTCCCGGGTCTTCGGGCGACTACGTGAAAATGGTCCATAACGGCATCGAGTACGCGATGATGCAATTGATCGCGGAATCCTACGACCTGATGAAGCGGGGCTTAAGTCTGCCCAACGAGCGGCTTCGGGATATCTACGACCGATGGAACTCGTCCTTCCTTGCAGGCTTTCTGATGGGGATCACGGCCCGGATTTTTGCGAAAAAGGACGCCCCCGGCGGTCGCTTGCTTTTAGACATGATCGTCGATGAAGCCCAGCAAAAAGGCACGGGCAAGTGGACGGTCCAGGACGCCATGGACCTGCGTGTGCCCGTGCCTGCGATCGGCAGCGCCGTACACATGAGGGACCTTTCCGACCTGCGAAAGGAGCGGCAGGAGGCCGCAATTGCGCTTTCCGGACCGGACGGGCGCCTTGACCGGGATGGGGCGCAGTTCGTCGATTGCCTGGGCAGGGCAATGAGGGCCTCCATGGTTATCGTCTATAGCCAGGGGATGGCGCAGCTTGCGGAGGCGTCCCGGCTATACGGGTACGGCCTCAGGCTGGAAGAGGTCGCGAGGATCTGGAGGGGCGGATGCATCATCCGCTCGGGGTTGCTTGAGCCTATCCGCCGGGCCTTCCATGACCGGCCGGACCTGAAGAATTTGCTCCTCGACCCGGCCTTGCGGGAAATGGTGATGAGCGACCAGGCGGACCTGCGAGCCGTGGTGGCTGACGGGGCAGCAAGCGGCATACCGACCCCCGGCCTGGGGGCCTGTCTCGCCTATTTTGACGCCTACCGGAGCGGATGGCTGCCTGCGAACCTGGTCCAGGCCCAGAGGGACTATTTCGGCGCCCACCAGTACCGGAGGCTCGACCGGGAGGGCCTCTTCCATACGGAGTGGGAGTAGGGTCGCGCCATCCGATAAAGCACGATCCCTCTTATTTGTCGATCCCGGCAAGCCTTTTGGCAGCCCGTTTTTTGCCCTGCAGGTCCGTCTCGCGGTAGATCGTCACCCTGTGCGCCTCGGGCGACCCGCCTCCGTGTATATCGGAGATGGTGTCGGCGCTTTCGAGGGCCATTTTTTCCACCAGCCTGTACATCTTCATACGGTCTTCCACTTCGTTGCCGTCAACGCCCTTCAGGTATTTCCGGAGGAGCGGCCCGACCTCGGGGTTGGCGAGGTCTCTGTCGGAAGGCAGGTCGGCCACGAAGCCGCCGCATATGTCGACCATGAGGCGGATCGCTTCCGCAAGCTCCTTGCCCTCGTGCAGCTTTGAGGCATTGGCGAGGACCGTATCGATGTAGTAAGTGCCCGACGGCTGTTTCGTGCCTTCGTAGGAGGCCGCAAGACAGCATGCGTAAAGCGTCTCCGCCCTGTGGATCATGTCGATGATCTTCTGCTTGTGGTGGCCCACCTTGGCGGTCCCGTTATAATCCATGAGCGTGAGGGCCGCGCCGATCATGCAGTCGATCTTGCCCGACTTACACCCGCCGTGGCTCTGGCGGTGCAGGGAAGAAAACTTGACCACCATCTCCTGGGCGAACTCGGTCTCGCCGCACATAAAGACCCGCTCCCACGGCACGAAGACATTGTTGAAAATCAGGGTGGGACAGTATTTCGAATAGAGCGTGTTGCCGATGTCGCAGCCGTCCAGCTCGCGCATGTCTAGGGTCGATCTGCCGACCACGTGGATCAATCCTTCCGCGTCGGAGGGGACTGCAAAGGCGACGGCATACTCCTTATCCGCTTTCGTGAGGGCGCGGGTAGGCAGGACGATGATCTCGTGGGAAGAAAGAGAGCCGGTCTGATGGGCCTTCGCGCCGCGCACCACGATACCGTCGTCCCTTTTTTCGACCATGTGGAGGTACATATCCTTGTCGGCCTGGTCGGAAGGACCAAGGGAGCGGTCGCCCTTGACGTCGGTGACGCCCGCGTTTGCGGAGAGGTCATTCTTCTGCACGTACTTCAGGAATTCGGTGAAGCGGCTGTGGTAGTCGGTCTGGTACTTCCGGTCGATATCATAGGTGACAATCGACAGGGTGGAGAGACAGTCAAGCCCCGTGCACCGCTGGTGACAGGTGCCGACAAAGTTGCCCAGTTTCCGGTTGACCTTTACCCGCGCCACCAGATCCTCGATGCTGGAGGGGGGCAGGGTGAACCGGTTGACGGGCTCGTTGATGAGAGGACTGGTGGTGACCACGAGGTCCCGGTATTCGTCCAATTCGGCTATCTCGTAGGTGGCTCCCGTTGCCTCGATGCCTGCGCGGAGCCGGGGATTGTCGACGACGTTCGTCACGCGCTCCCCGAACATGTACGCCGTGGGATGGAGGACCCGCAGCGATTCAATATACTCCTTTTTGGTCTTAAGCCCCATTATGTACTACCTCCTCGATTAAATTAGATCAGATTTCCGACCTTTCCTGTTCCGCCAGCATCTGCCCGACACTGGCCAGGACCTGTTTCTTGACGCTCGATACATGGCCCGCGAGCAAGGCCCGGGCCTTTTCGACATCCCGGAGCACCACGGAGTCATAGATCGCCTGGTGCTCCTCGTCGGAGGACTTAAGCGATGACATGGGCAGATAATTACCACCGTATTTCAGGAAAAGCATGTCAAAAAGGTTCCGGAGAATGCGCATCTGGGTTTCTTTTCCTGAAAGGGCCGCCAGGGTCACATGGAATTCCCTGTTCTTGAAAAGCCTTTCCTTGAGATAAAACTCGCGCTGTGCCGACCGGTGAGCCTCAAGCGCGGCCTTGAGCAGGCCGACCCCTTCTTTGTCCAGGTGCTGCACGGTCGCCTCGACAAGTGAGGGTTCGAGCAGCTCCCGCAGCTCGTAGATCTCCTCGATCTCTTTTATGCTGAAGGGCGCCATGGAGTAGCCCCGGTTCGCTTCATGGAGGACGAACCCCTGCAATTCCAGCCACTTCAATGCCTGTATGATGGGTGTCGGACTCATCTTGAGCCGCTCCGCAAGCTCGCGATAGGCGATCTTTTGTCCCGGCACGAGTTCCTTGTTATAGAGCATACGGCGAAGCCCCTGGTAGGCGGCACGGCTCAGGTCTTCCTGGTTGTTCTGTTTCTTCTGCATAGTCTCTCAGGTGGGGGGCGAAGGCGCCCGGAAAATGTAATTTTAAATTGCATTAAAATTTCATTTTTTGATGCTCCTGTCAAGCAAATTCCTCAACACCGCGTGGTGCCTGGTAGTATTTCGCGCCTTATCATGCTGATTTATTATCAAATCAGATTTCAAATCAATCTTGACAATCGGGAGGGAGCCTGTTTATACTTGCACATTCCACGCGGTAAAATCGTCTACGAAAGAAGGGTATCAACCATGAGACTCCATGAATTCGAGGCAGCCGATATTTTTGAATCTATGGGCATTCCCGTCCCCCGGCGGGGCGTCGCGAGCTCGGTGCAGGAGGCGGTCCACGTGGCCGGAGAGATCGGATACCCGGTCATGCTCAAGGCACAGGTCCTGGTCGGAGGCCGCGGGCTTGCCGGCGGCGTCAGGAGCGCATCCAGCCCGGAGGAACTGAAAGCAATGGCCGAGGAGCTTCTGATCTCCGAGATCAACGGCTTCCCCGTGAGGAAAATCCTTGTTGAGGAAAAAGCGGACATCGCGAAAGAGCTCTACGTGGGTGTCACGGTGCACGGGTATACGGGCAGGCCGGTGATCGTAACGAGCACGGAAGGCGGCATGCATATCGAAGAGACCGCCCGCATCTCGCCGGAAAAGATCGCGTCTATACAGGTAGACCCGATGGTCGGCTTTTATCCTTATCAGGCCAGGGCGCTCCTTCGGAAGCTCGGGCTGAGTCACAACCTGCTGAATGCGTTCACGGACGTCATTGCCCAAGTCTACAAGGTGTTTACCCGTTTCGAGGCCCTTATTGTGGAAATCAACCCCCTGGTCGTGCTCCCCAACGGCGGACTCCTCGCGGTCGACGCGGTGCTGGAGATAGACAACTCCGCGCTGTCACGGCTGCGGCAACCCCTGCCTGATCCCGCGGAACGGATCGAAAACCCCCGCGAGCGGAGGGGAAAGGAGATCGGCGTCACTTATGTAGACCTGGACGGCGATATCGGGCTTATCTCGTCAGGGGCAGGATTGGGCATGGCTTCTATGGACATCATCGCAAAGACCATGAAGCCGGCGAACTTCCTGGAGACGGGAGGAGGCATTACCGCCGACCTGCTGTACAAGTGCATGGACCTGGTGATGATGAAGCCGGGGCTGCGTGCGATCCTGATCAACGTCTATGGGGGGATAAACCCCATCCATGAGGGGGCGAAAGGTGTGGTCCGCTACATCAGGGAGCACAACGTGCGGATCCCCATCGTGGCAAAGGCGCTCGGCAACCACCAGGAAGAGACGTGGGAGATTTTCCGGTCGGGCGGCGTCCACGTGGTTACCGAGCCTGCGACGGAAAAGGCTGTCGAGCGGTTGTTCGAGCTTGTCGGCGCGGGTGACGGTGTGGTTTTTGACGGTGTCGTCTCTTTGGCGGGTGCGCGCGGATCCAAAGAAACTCGACAAGCGGCGAAGATAGGGTAGCGAGGTCCGGGGATGGGTATATTGATCGATAAAGAAACCCGCGTGATCGTGCAGGGTATCACGGGCCGGATCGGCGCGGTGCAGACGCACTGGATGCTCGACTACGGCACCAGGGTCGTGGGCGGCGTCACTCCCGGTAAGGGAGGCTCGACTGTCGAAGGGCTGCCCGTTTTCGATAGCGTCGAGCAGGCTGTCAGGGAAACGGGCGCGACTGCTTCGGTCTTTTTCGTGCCCGCGCCCTTTGTCCTGGATGCGTTCCTTGAGACCATCGACGCGGGGATAAAGCTGATCGTGGTGGTGCCGGAGCACATACCGGTAAACGACGTGATGAAGATGCGCTATTATGCCGATGCAAAGGGCGTCTTTGCCCTCGGTCCCACGACGCCGGGCATCCTCGTCCCCGGCAAGAGCAAGATCGGTATTATGCCCGCGTCCCTCTTCGCCCCGGGACGCGTCGGGATCGTTTCCCGGAGCGGCACTCTGTCGTATGAGTTTGCGGGCCTGCTTTCCGAGAGCCATGTGGGCCAGAGCGCGGTGGTCGGCATGGGCGCCGACCCCGTGGTGTTGACCAACCTCACCGATATCCTGAGCCTTTTTGATGAGGACCCGGATACCGACGCGGTCATCATCGTGGGAGAAGTGGGAGGCGAACAGGAAGAACGGGCGGCCCGCTTCATTGCGGAGCACATGACAAAACCTGTAGCCGCCTACATCGGCGGCCGGTACTCGCCCCAGGGCAAGCGCATGGGCCATGCGGGGGCGATTGTAAGGAGGGGTACGGGGACGGTCGAGGGGAAGCAGGCGGCGCTCAGCGAGGCGGGGGTCGAGGTGCTGGAGAGCCCGATGTATGTGGCGCGGTGGGCGCGGGAGCATAATCTGCGGTAGGGGCCGGGTGCCCGGCAAACCCACTTGCACCTGGTTGCCCCGGCCTGCGGTCAACAAGACTCGCAGCGCATCCACATCTGTGTTTTCAATGGTCTTCAGTCAATGCGCATCATCCACCTAATATATTTGGGCACAGGGCAAAAAGGTAGGTCTTGGTCACAAGCCGATTCCGATCATGTCCGTGTTCGCCCGGCCCGGCGCCACCATGGGAAAGACTTTTTCTTCGTTATGCACCGGTATATCCACCAGAGACGGGCCGTCGTGGGAAAGGGCCTCTCTCAGCATGTCCGTTACGGACCCCGGCTCCCTCACGCGGTAGCCCTGAATGCCGAATTGTCTGCCGATGGCTGCAAAATCCAGCTCCAGGTCGAACCGGGAGGCGATGTAGTTCCCCCCATAAAACAGCTCCTGCTGTTGTCTCACGAGGCCGAGATGACCGTTATTCAAGAGCAGTATGGTGACCGGGAGACCCAGTTCGGCCAGCGTTGCCAGTTCCTGAATGTTCATCTGGAACGAGCCGTCGCCGCTTATGCACAGGACGCGGCGGCCGGGGTTGGCCAGCGCCGCGCCTATGGCGGCGGGAAGGCCGAACCCCATAGTGCCCAGGCCGCCTGACGTGAGAAAGGTGCCCGGCTCGGCAAAAGGATAGCCTTGCGCCACCCACATCTGATGCTGTCCCACGTCGGTGCAGACGATAGTACCGGCCGGGGCCAGGGAATGGGCGGTCCTGATGGCGTCGATGGGGTGGAGGCCGCCGTTTCGCCGGAAAGGGCCGCAGGGGAGGGCGGCCCTGATTTCCGTGATCCTCGAAAGCCATGCATGCCGGCTGTCGCTTTCGACCAGGGGCAACAACGCGGTTATCACTAAGCCCAGGTCCCCCACTATCGGCAGGTGCGCCCTCTTTATCTTGTGGATCTCGGCCGCATCGACATCGACGTGAATGATGTCGGCCTTGCGGCAGAATTCGTCGGCCCGGCCCACAGCGCGGTCGTCGAACCGGCTGCCGAGTGCCAGGACGAGGTCTGCCTCGTCAAGGACGATATTACACAACGGTGAGCCGTGCATGCCGAGCATGCCGAGGTAAAGGGCGTCATCGGGAGGGAAGGCGCCGAGACCCATCAGGGTGAGGGCGACGGGTATGCCGTTCTTTTTTGCCAGCTCATAGAGCGGGCCATGGCACCCCGACCTGATCACGCCGCCTCCGGCGTAAATCACCGGCCTTTTGGCGCGGGCGATCATGACAGCCGCATCAGCCGCCAGATCTTGGTCGATTGCGGGAAACACCGCCTTCACGCCAGGCGCCGGCCATTGCTCCAGCTCGATCTCCGCAAGCTGGACATCCTTCGGGATATCGATGAGGACGGGACCGGGACGGCCCGAGAGGGCTATGGCAAAAGCCCTGGGGATGATGGTAAGCAATTGCTCGGCGCTCTTTATGAGAAAGTTGTGCTTGGTGATCGGAAGGGTCATGCCGTAGGTATCGACCTCCTGAAAGGCGTCGGTGCCGATCATGGAGGTGGGGACCTGACCGGTGATCGCAATGATGGGGACGGAATCGAGCTTCGCGTCCGCCAGGGCGGTGACCAGGTTGGTCGCCCCCGGTCCGGAGGTGGCGAAGCAGACGCCCGGCTTTCCGGTCGACCTCGCAATGCCGTGGGCAATGAAGCCGGCCCCCTGCTCGTGCCGCGCGAGGATGTGGCGTATCGAGCTTTTGGAGAGTGCGTGGTAGAGGGGGAGGTTAGCGCCTCCCGGAATGCCGCTTACTATGGTAACGCCGGCACTCTCCAGCAACCTGATGATGATCTCCGCTCCGCTGTATCGCATGGGATCTCCCTCCAAAAGGAAATAAAAAAAAGCCCCTGCCGGCTTACACCGGCAGGGGCCCTTGTTGCACGAAGTCAAGGCCTACAACGGCGTAAACCGGTAGGTGGCGCGTACAAGGACTACGAGGACGTCAATTACGTGCTGGTTGTCTGAATGCTGATCGTACAGATATGATGTGCAGTTACTGTGTGACACCACGTCTCCTTAAAATCCCTTTATTTTAACATAGAGGAAACTCCCCGCCCTGTCAAGGGAATTGTTGCGTCTGAAGTAAACATCGCAACCAGGCGCAGAACCGCCGGCAGCATCTTATCACGCAAACGGCGCTCTCCGGACGAGCGTATGTTCGGCGTTAACAAACGAAATAAACGACGTGCGCATCACGCAGGGAAATGGTATTCTTAATGATAGGGGACGTCGGCAGGTAAGTCAGGGAGACGATGGAAAAAGACCCGATTGTAGAACTGAACCGCCTCTGGGAGCCTGTCAGGCCCTACCTGGCCGAACAGGTGAGCGAGTTGTATAGCCGGCGTGACGGCCATGTCCTCGAAGTGGGCCCTTTTTCAGGACTGGCATTTGAGTTGGCCCGCAGAGGCATCGGCACGTCCTTTTCTATGGCCGTGTTTCCCGGCGAAATTGCGGACACCTTGAGGGATGAGGCGCGGGAGCTCGGACTTGTTAGCAAGGTGACAATAGGTGAAAGCGACGAGAAACTCATCGGGGTTCCCACGGAGACCTTCGATCTGGCCGTTTTCAGGGGGGCCTTCTTTTTTCCGTCCTTTTTCAAACCCGACCTGCCGGCAATCTACCGGTCTCTGAAAGCAGGCGGCATGGCCCTGGTCGGAGGCGGCTTCGGACGCCATACTCCGGAGGATGTCATAAGGAGCATCGAGAAGCGCTCGAAGGAACTCAACCAAGCCCTCGGCCGGGTCCGGATAATCGAAAGTGACCTGTGGTCGGTCCTCGAAACGGCCGAACTGAAGGAAAGGGCGATGATGATTACCGAGGGCGGCTTATGGGTTGTGCTGAGAAAAAGTCTCAAGGGTCAAACCGGCTCGTCTTCGAGGACGATTTGAAGACTTCTTACGGCGTAAACACCGGGGAAGGGAAGCGTCATTTGAAACAAGGGGCGAAGACCCTTATTGAGCACTCTTTTAGCCGAGGAGCTCTTTGTACCTATCCGGCTTGTAGCCGGTGACGACGTCCCTCCCGATCTTCACTACAGGAAAACCCCCTGCTTCGATGTCATGCATGTCTCTATCGATCCTCTGCCGCGTTCCATCGTCGGCGAGGTCGTAGTCGGTGTACTCGTAGGCCACGCCCTGTTCCTCAAAGTATCTCTTGGCTTTCAAGCACCAGGAACAGGTGCTCAGAGAATACATTGTCACCTTTTTCATTGAAAACTCCTTTTTGATTGCCGAACCTGACGAATACCCGAAGTTAATGTGTACAAACCCAATTCTATCAGAAAAACACGACTTCAGCTATAAAGTTTTCTATGATTGAGCGTTCAGCGATGATCGAGTAGCGTGAAGCACGATTATACACCGGAGTTACCGCAGATGACCCACAGATCCCGTTACTTATCGAGCACTTCTCTCACTTTTTTCAGCAGGTCGCGTGGCGCCAGGGGCTTGGAGACAAAGTCGAATCTCTTGTCTTCGATGCCTTTGCGCAGGACAATGTCTTTTGTATATCCGCTGGTGAAGAGCACCTTGATCGGAGAATTGTTTCTGCTGATTTCATCATAGGCCGCCCTCCCGTTCATCCGGGGCATCACGGAATCCAGTATCACGAGGTCTATTTTTTCGCTGCTGCTGAATTTCCTGACCGCATCTTCACCATCGACAGCCTCTATGACGGAATATCCGTATCCCGCAAGGATGTTTTTCATGAGACGCCTCACGTCGTCGTTATCTTCAGCCAGCAGGATGGACTCCGTACCTCCTCTGATCTCTTGCGCAACAGACTTTTCCTCCGGAGCCGCCACTGATATCGCAGGAAGATATACATGGAAGGTGGTCCCGGTGTTTTGTTCGCTGTAGACCGTCACGTGACCGTCGTGTTGCTTCACAATGCCATATACGGTGGAGAGGCCCAAACCTGTCCCTCTGCCTAACTCCTTCGTGGTGAAGAAGGGCTCGAAAATCTTGTCCTTTGTCTTCTCATCCATACCTGTCCCCGTATCTGAAACGGATAAGAGCACGTATCTCCCCGGCTCAACCGGGCCATGCATTCCGACGAACCCATCATCTATTTCCAAGAGTTTAGTCTCTATTGAGAGATCGCCCCCTCCAGGCATGGCATCCCTTGCATTTGTGGCGAGGTTGAATAGGATCTGATCAATCTGTGTCGGGTCCGCCATTATGGTGATATCTTCCTTACAGAGCGATGTCGTCAGCACAATGTCCTCCGAAAGAAGTCTTCTCAGAAGCCCTTCCGTTCCTTTGACGATATCGTTTATGTGGACGGGTTTCAAGGATACGGGCTGTTGTCTGCTGAAGGCCAGGAGGCCGTGGGTTAGACCCGCCGCTTTCTGGGATGCAGATAGTATCTGCCCCACCAGTATCCTCGATGGATCCGCGCTATCCATCTTTATCTGGAGCATGGCGGCGTAGCCCATTATGACGGTCAGGATGTTGTTAAAATCGTGAGCAATGCCTCCAGCCAACGTTCCTACGGCTTCCATCTTTTGCGATTGCAGGAGTTGAGATTCGAGCACTTTCTCCCGTGTAATATCGGTAAGTGCCCCAGTGACCGCCGGGCGCCCACGGTAGACCATAAATCTTCCCAGGGCTCTTACGGTGATGACTTGTCCGTCTTTTCGAAGTGCCCTGAATTCATAGCCGCTAGAATTAAACTTTCCGGTTAACCGTTGTCCTATTTTCTCCCTCACCATCTCCTTATCCTCGGGATGGACGATGTCTAAAGGGCCTGATTTATCGACGACCTCTTCATACCGGTACCCGAAAATATCGCACCATCTCCTGTTAACGAACCGGATAAGATTATCCTGGAGGATGTAGACGCCTGCAAGAGAAGTCTCTACCACCGAGCGGTATTTCGCCTCCGATTCCTCGAGGGCTTCCTCTGTTCTCTTTCGTTCGGTAATATCGACCGCCATAAAGACTAACCCCGCCGGAATATCGTTGGGGTCTATAGCCGCCCCTCTCAGGTGGATATCCCGGATTTCTCCGTTTTTCTGAATCCACTTCGTATCCGTCATCCCGATGCCGCTCTCTTGAATCCCGTCCAATATGGCTTTGCCCACATGGGTGAACTTTTCTTCGGAGGCATAGAAGAGCCTGGCGCCCCTGCATGCCAGTTCTTCTGTCGTATATCCCGTAATGGAAGTCATACCTTCATTCATCCATTCGGGCACCCTGTTGCTGTTCGTAATGGCGATGCCGACCGGGGCTGCCGAAAAAACGGATCTCAGTGTTGCCTCACTCTTCTTCAAAGCCTCCTCGATCTGTTTACGCCCGGTGATGTCACGGACGATTCCAACGGCATGCCATTCAGTATTGACCCGGACGGGAGACAGGGATATCTCTACTGGAAACTCGGTCCCGTCCTCTCGTAAGGCGGTTAGTTCTGTCACGTGTCCCACCGCGGGACCGTCGCCGGAATCACTGAATAGGGAGAGCCCCTTTTGGCACCTGTCCCGGAAACGGGCCGGGGCAATCAGCCTGTGGAGATTCTTTCCAAGGACCTGATCGGCGGAATAGCCAAAAATTTGTACGGCGGAATCGTTCCACAAGGAGACATTACCCTTGGCATCTATCATGATAATAGCGTCCCGAGCCGCGCTCACCACCCTGCTGAGCCTTTCCTCGCTTTCGCGCAGGGCCTGCTCGGCCAGTTTGCGCTCCGAAATGTCGCGCATGCTGACGATAGCAAGCACGTGGTCGGATTCGTCGCGAACCGCTTTTCCTGTCGCCTCCATGTACCGCCACGACCCGTCTTTATGGTGACACCGCAGTTCGATGGTGGGGCCTATCGCCCCTGGAGTCTCCATTGCCTTAGCAATGGCACCCCCTATAAGAGCGCGATCGTCCGGATGGACACCATGGAATTCCTTGTCTTTCATCGCCTCTTCGGGGGTATGTCCAAGTAATCGCTCAATTGATGGGCTCACGTACCGGACAGCACCGTCCGAGCCGACCACCACGATGATGTCGGAAGTATTCTCGATAAGAGACCGGTAATATCCCGCGCCGACTTTCAGCTCCACCTTTTTCTCCTCACTCTTTCTTCTGCCGCTCGATCAAGGGGGTGTTGCGGGTAAGCATGATCCCGTGTCTTCGTGTTTTTAGCACCTGTCTCTTTGGCCGGTGCATAAGAGGTTTTCCTGGGGCTATCACCCCTCTGAAGGCAGAGCTCACTACCCGGTATATCGCCGGTCATCCCGGAAGACTTAAGCCTTACCTTGCCGGCATGGGCCTGTGGGCTTCATGAAAGGCACAGACGCCGGTGCCCGGATTTGACAAACACCGAGGGTGATTATCTGATCTTTATAGGATTGCTATTCACTCAAGGAGGAAAACGACTGTAGGATGGTGTTTTGCTTTCCTGTAAGGCTGGTCAGAAGGACGACGATAAATAACTAAATTAAGTCATAATGTATAACCCTTCTCACGAGCAGTCGCCATACACCGTGACAATTGCCACGATCCGCGTAAATTTAATTGTATCACAAAAATACAATGTCGTCAAGCTGAAGAGGCAATCTCTTCCTATTTTCTCTCCCTCTCTCGTCACTATTCTCTCGTGACTCTTGACTCGTTACTTACTTCCGTATGATGTTTTCGAGGCGGCTGAGACACTCTTCCATATCGATGCCGGGACCGAGCACGTCTTTCCATAGATCGCCCACCTTGCGCAGCCGCGCCATCGTCGTCTCTATGGTGAAGAGGGTGGGATCGAGCGACTCGCGTACCTCAACCCAAGCCAGCGGGGTCGATACGGGCGCGCCTTTTCTGGGTCTCAGGCAATACGGCGCAGCGAGGGTCTGACCGTGACCGTTCTGAAGGTAGTCCAGATAGACTCTCCCCTTCCGTTTCTCCGGGTTCCTTTCTACGCTTGTGGTGCGGGGCAGACGCCTGTGCACGAGGAGGTTGACGAGCCGCGCGAACTGTGTCGCCTGGTCGTGGGAATATCGGGCGCCAAGGGGCACATAGACGTGGAGGCCCGTGGCCCCGGATGTCTTGCAAAACCCCGCCGCGCCTATCTCCACGAGCACGTCATAGGTCGCGAGGGCACACCTCACCACCTCATCGAACGGTATATCGAGCGGGTCCAGATCAAGGACCATGTAATCGGGATTGTCGAGGCGGGCGGCTCGCGCATGCCAGGGGTTGATCTCTATACACCCGAGGTTTGCCATGTAGACGAGCGTCGCTTCGTCCTGGCATAGGAGGTAGACGATCTCCCTGCCCTCCGGCTCCCCATGGACAGCGAGTGTTTCCACCCAGCCGGGGACGGCGTGGTCGACGTTTTTCTGGAAGAAGCCCGGGGCCGCGACACCATCGGGATGGCGATGGAGCGATTCCGGCCGGTCCTTGAGATAGGGGAGTATAAAAGGCGCAACAGACCGGTAGTAAGTGATCATATCGCCCTTTGTATATCCCTCTTCCGGCCAAAGCACCTTATCGAGATTGGTCAGGTCGACCTTCACGTCGTTTATGGCGACGAGTCTTCCCCTCCGCTTCCTTTGCTCCTCCGGCCCGTCCTGTGGGTCCGATCCTGCGGCTGAACCGACCGGCAGCTTTTCAGGCATTTCTCTCCTGACGTCCCCGGGGGCAAGGTCCTCTCTCAGCCCCAAAAAGACAGGTTGGCGCATAAGCCCCTCGTCGGTCCACTCTGAAAACCTCACTTCGCACACAAGCTCCGGCTTGACCCACGTCACCGGCATATTCGTCACAGGCGGTGTCCCGAAGGGGGATCTCTTTGCCGCAAGGCTCTCCAGACGTCCATAAAGCGCCGCCAGTTGCGCATTCGTAAATCCACCGCCCGTGTGGCCTATGCAGACCAGTGAGCCGTTTTCGTAGACACCGAGGACGAGGGCACCGAAGCCTGTCCTTCCGCCGCGCGGCCGGGTGAAGCCGGCGATGACCGCCTCCTGGCGCAGATATGCCTTGACTTTCAGCCACTCAGGGCCGCGATGGCCCGACCGGTAAGGGCTTGCGCCGTCCTTGGCGACGATTCCCTCAACACCTGCGTCCTTGGCCGCGTTGAAAAGGGCAACCCCTTCCGTCTCCACGTGGTCGCTCAGTCTCAGGAAAGGTCGGCCCGCCACGACCTGCCTGAGGACCGATTTTCGCCGCGTCAGCGGCAGCACCCTCAGGTCGCGGCCGTCGTAATAGAGGAGGTCGAATACGTAATAGACTATGTCGCCCCGGCCCGACCGCAGGTACTTCTGGAGCAACTGAAAATCGGACCTGCCCGATTTGTCGAGCACCACGATCTCGCCGTCGAAAAGGATGTCGTGGGGCAAGCCGGCGAGGGCGTCGGCGATAGGTTTGAACTGTGCGTTCAGGGTCTTGTCGTTCCTCGAATAAAGGCGGACCGCCCCTTGCTTCATCTCGGCAAGGGCACGGTATCCGTCCCACTTGATCTCGAAGAGCCAGCCGAGCCGGTCAAAGGGCTTTTCCACAAGGGTGGCCATCATGGGCTTGACGTGCATGGGCATGGGGGCGGCCGGCGCGTCGGAGAGATCGAGTAACGGATGTCCCGGCGCCTGCAGGCCGCGGTCATGCCCATGCACGGCCGTCGATGGAGGATCGGACGCGTCCATTGCGATCTCCTCCATGGTCCGGCCGGAGGCGACGGAGGTGTCGGCCTGCGAGATTTCACCGGTATGCGCGAAGGCATCCCCTTTCTTGATGAGAAGCCAACTGTTGTTCTCTGCCCTCTTCAGCTTGACGAGGGCAAATTCGCCCTTGAGCCTATGCCCGTCGAGGACGAAGCTGATGTGGCCGCGGCCGAGCCCTTGTCTCAGCGCCTCCTCGCTCTCCCGGCGCGTCGCACGGCCCGCGGCATGGTAGCTGCCCCGGTCCCAGATCATCACCATACCCGCGCCGTAATTGCCCTCGGGGATCACGCCCTCGAATGTCCGGTAGTCGAAGGGATGGTCTTCCACCATCACGGCCAGTTTCTTTTCGGCCGGGTCGAGGGACGGTCCTTTCGGTATTGCCCAGCTTTTCAGCACGCCGTCAAGCTCCAGGCGGAGGTCGAAATGGAGGTGTGAGGCGTGGTGCTTATGGACGACAAAGGAAAGCGGCTCCTGCCCCTCTGCTGTAGTCGGCCCGGGCGGCTCGGGGGTCGTGCTAAAATTGCGCTTCTTTTGGTATTCTTTGAGGTTCATACCGACTGGGCCGGACTCGTCAGGCGCGTTTTCGTTTTCGTGCCTCCTCGAGGCTTTCCCGGAGCTTTGCCATAAGGTCCGGCGCTTCCGTGGGCACCGGTGTCTCTCTTTCGGGCCGAGGCGGTTTGCCCTGGGTTTTTTCTCGTATCACCCTCTCCAATTCCTCCCTGTAAGTGTCTTGAAACTGCTCCGCCTTGAAGGGTTCGGTGAGCTGGTCGATCAATTTTATTGCGATATCCAGCTCCCGCTCGCTCGCCTCGTCCTTCGAGGGAAGGTTAAGGCCGGCAGGCGTCCTGATCTCGTCTACAAAACGCATCTGTTCGAGGAGGATCACGTCGCCCTCCGGCTTGACGACAACCAGGTGCTCCCTGTTCCGGAGGACAAACGTCCCCACGCCGACTGTTGCCGTCTTCTTCAGGGCCTCGCGGAGGAGGGCATAGGCCTTCCTCGCCTGTTTCGTCGGTTCGAGATAATAGGGTTTTTCGAGGAATTTGGGGTCTAGCTCCCGGACGTCAACAAATTCTACGATATCGATGGTCTGGGTCTTCCCGGCGCTTGCGCGCCTGAAGTCCTCATCTTCGAGGACCACGTAATCCCCTTTCCTGTACTGATAACCCTTCACGATGTCCGGATAGGGGACTTCCTCCCCTGTATCGCGGCATACGCGAGCGTAGCGTATGGGGCAAAGGTCCTGTCGCCTGAGCATATCCAGGTCGGGGTCTTTCTCTTCCACAGCCGTGTAGAGTTTGACCGGGATATGTATCAATCCGAAGCTGATCGCACCTGACCATATCGAACGCATAGCTTTAAACGAATATAATGTCCGCCGCAAGGTTTCTCAAGGGACGGCCGGAGTGCACAAACTATCACAAGAACGCGTCTTTTTGGTGCCTTTTACTACCTTTTGCCCCTTTTTTAACCTCTCTGTGTGCACTTTTCGCACTGACCATACACCCACGTGCCCGTTTGATTCCTTTCTCCTGCAACGGCTTTCTGACGGCGGGTTTACGAAAGTGCACGATAGTTGACGGTTTAGGGGGGGAGGGGTAGAGTATGGCAGGGCGTTCTATTGTTTTGTCGTGAATCGGCGCATCGTGATCCTTCACGCTTTTATCAAGAAGACGCAGGGCGCCCCGGAGCGGGAAATAAGGATAGCCAGAAAACGAATGACGGAGGTGCGAGATGGCTGACCTGAAGTATGAACCGGTTTCTCATGACCACGAGGCGTTTCTCAAGAAAGCCGGGAAAAGCGAAGGATTCCGCAAGGCATACGATGACTTGGACGAGGAGTCACATTGTCCGCGAGATGCTGTCTGCACGCTCGGAAGCAGGTCTTACGCAAGATGCTGTTGCGGCATTGATGGGAACGACAAAGAGTGCCGTATCGCGGCTCGAATCAGGGGGCAAGCATGCCCCGTCCATCGCCACCTTGAAGAAGTATGCGAAGGCGGTGGGGTGTGACTTAGAGATTAGGCTTGTCCGGAGAGGTCGTCGGACAAATCGTTCTGCCGGTTCGCCCAAAAAGCAGGTCTCTCGCTGACGTTGGAGGATGCGAAGACCCTGGCGACCCCTCCTCAACGCGGACAGACCGCGGCCGTCGAGAACGCCTTCAGACCAGACCGGTGCGCGAAGTCTCGCAGTATCTTAGGGCGCAATGCCTATAGGTGGAACGAGGGAACATATTGACATTAACGGAAACAAGCAATGATTTCAGTCACGCCCTGACCTCTCCAGCCCTTGAATGCCAGTCTCGTATTTAGCGGTAATATCGGAAGGCACTGGTTTAGTCGGATGCGACGAATAGTAGGTGTTGTGCGCAGTATTTCCGTTTGGTAGTAATCTGCGGCACCCCTAAGCGCCGGGGACGGTATTTACGTCCAGGAAGATTCGTTTTCTTTTTTTCTGACTGTCGGTCATTGTCTTGTTCAAAAATACTACAAACAGGTGGAAGGAAGCTTCATTTCCGGGCAATGTGCAGTCATTTATTAGGTCACGATAGTGCAGTTATTCGGTCGCGTCACACCCCTGACAGGCGTATAGGTCTGTGACCGTGAAACCGCCCGTGGTTATTCAACCCTTACGCTCATTAAAATTCCGGCATCGGCAAAATAATGGTCCTCACGATGCCGGATCGGGTGGACGACGGCATGTTCGGAATCGATGAGATTTGGATGCACTGTGAGCCATGTTGACCGGAGGCGTACTTTCCGTACGTCGGAGGTCACATGGCGAGCAGGGCGCCAAAGATCGCGATTCTGAATATGCCGTTGGTCGGCCGACCTAACGAAAGAAGAAAACAAAAAAAAGACTATCGCATCCTCGCCCAGCCCTTGACCCTTTTGATCAGGCTCCCCATCTCCGGCACGCGCAAAACGGCCGTCATGGCGAAATACACAAGGCCGTACAATCCCAGGCAGACTATGGCGCGCGTGATCGGATGATTCCACTGCATCATCAGTTTGGGTCCCCAGCCGGCAGCGGCAGCGCATGCAGCCGCGATCCACAACTTGCCTGTGAACGAAACGGAAAGACCGGTAGTGCCGACACGGGGTTTTAGCGCATGGCGCAGGAGCGCCAACTCCAGCCATCCGGCCAGTCCGGCGGACGCGGTAAGTCCCACGACCCCCCACCTGGGATTAAGGCCCAGGAGGTGCGGCAGATGCAGGGCCGCTACATATCCCAGCACAGCCGTCAGGAGAACCCGCAGGACGGCAAAACGAAGGGGAGTGCGCGTATCCCGCAGCGCATAATATGCCGACGCATACAGTCTGCCCAAGGTGGTGGCCAGGAGACCTATAGCGGACCCTCCCAGAATCGCCCACACGTACACTGAGTCGCTGTGCCCGAACCTCCCTGTCTGGTAAATAGCCCCGGCAATCACGTCCCCGAGAGCGAGAAATCCCATGGCAGAGGGGACGACAAAAAAGGCGATCTGACGCAGAGCGGCATTCAACCGGCTCTGCAAATAGGCACTGACTTCATGGGCTTCACCAAGGGCGCTTGACAGAGCGGGCAATTCGGCGGCGGACACGGACATGCCGAAAAGACTCACCGGCAAAGTGTACAAGGTTTGAGCGTAGACGAGGGCGGCGAGGGCGCCCGTCGGGAGGAAGCTTGCCAACAGCGTATCGACGTATGCGCTGATCTGCACGACGCCACGACTGATAAGCGCCGGTGCAAAATTCCGGACCACGGTCCGAACGCTTTCCATGGCGAGCCCGATAAGTAAGCGGAATCGACGAATGAGACGGAGAACCTGGGGTAACTGCACCCCAAGCTGCAAGGCGCTGCCCGCCACGGATCCCCATGCCAGGACTTTCGTAAGCGCGAACTGGTCCAGGCGACCTCCAAATCCGACCAACGAGACGATCATCATCACGTTCCACGCAACCGGTGCAGAGTAGGAGAGGAAGAACCGCCGATGACTATTGAGAACGCCAAGACACCAGGCCGAAATCGCGAGGAGGCCGGCGCCGGGGAACAGAATACGGACCAGACTGATGGTGAGCTGGAGCTTTGCCCCCGTGAATCCCGGCGCGACGACGCTGGTCAAGAGCGGCGTGGCGAGTATGCCGATGAGAACCAGGCACGACATTGCCAGGGTGAGCAGACAGAACACCGCGCAGGCGACGTCGTCCGCCTCATCTTCGGCTTTACGGGCAAGCAGATTGGCGTATACGGGGATGAAGGAAGCCGAGAGTGCCCCCTCGCCAAAGAGGTTTTGCAGGAGATTTGGGATGCGGAACGCAGCCCTGAAGGCGTCGGCCGCGTCAGAGCTTCCGAAATAGTAGGCAAAAACACGATCCCGCAGCAAACCGGCGATGCGGCTGAGCAAGATACCGGATGCCACCAGCGTTGAATGGTGATTCGCCCTGGGGTTCCCGGCCTCTTTCATATCGACATTCTAGGTTGGGGCTCAGCGCCCCCTCCGTCGGCGGAGCCACGACCCGCTTGGCGGGTGCCCCGGCCTCCCCCCTCAGAAGGGCTTCTACGCTGTCCAAGCATGCTCGCCGATCAGCTTGACAAACCTGCAGCCGCCGTAGTTTTCCTCGTGGTACCGGTCGTCCCCATCCTTCACGTAAAGTATCAGGTCCTGGAGTTGTTCATCGCCGATGGGGATGATCAGTCTTCCCCCGATCTCAAGCTGCTTCAGGAGGGGGTCGGGCGCGTCAGGGGCGGCGGCAGTGACGATAATGGCGCTGAAGGGGCTCTCGTCCAGATATCCTTGGGTCCCATCCCCGATGCGGGTGACGATGTTCGTGTACCGGAGCAGGTCGAGCGTCCTTCGCGCCCTCTTTGCGAGGGCAGGCACGCGCTCGATCGTGTAGACCCGGTCGGCCAGCTCCGCCAGTATGGCTGCCTGGTAGCCTGAGCCAGTGCCGATTTCGAGCACCTTCTCCGTGCCTTTGAGCTGGAGCGCTTCGGTCATGAGGGCGACCATATAGGGCTGCGATATGGTCTGCTTCTCACCGATAGGGAGGGGTGGTCGTCGTAGGCCTGAGGCCAGAGCGCCTCGTCGAGAAAAACATGGCGGGGGACCTTGCGGAACGCGTCGAGCACCTTCGGGTCCCTTATGCCCTGCTGGATGAGCGTGTGGACCATTTGCTGCCGTTTGCTTGCGTATTCGTTGTCCATTATCTGGAGAGCTCCCCCGCGCGCATCCTGGCGGCTTCCAGCGCTCTCACGACAATGCCCTTGAAGCCCTTTTCCTCTAGGACGACGAGGCCGGCAATAGTTGTACCCCCCGGAGAAGTGACCCTCTCTTTCAGCAAGGCCGGGTGGCTGTGCTCTTTTTCGAGCAGGGCCACGGTGCCTTTGACGGTCTGAACGGCAAGTGCGTGGGCTTTGTCCCGGGGAAGGCCCATCTTCACCCCCCCGTCGATCATGGCTTCGAGAAAAGAGAGGAAGAAGGCGGGTCCGCTGCCGCCGAGGGCCGTTACCGCGTCCATTTGTTCTTCGTTGACTTCGACGATACGGCCCAGCGGCGCAAGCAGCGCCGCAACGGATTCCATCTCGTCAGGCGCAAGCAGGTAATTTGCCGCAACGCCCAAGGCGCCTTCCCCCACCGCCACGCCGATGTTGGGCATAACCCTGACTACCTTGGCCGGTTTCTCCAGCATAGAGGTGATGCTCGATGTGGTGATGCCCGCCATGATGGAGATGATGATCCGCGACTCGTCTATGGACGGCGCGAGCGCGCTGATCGCTGTTTTCGCGTCCTGGGGCTTCACCGCCAGTATGAGGTAGGGGCATTGTGCAGCCAGGTCCTGGGGTGAGGCCGCTATCCCGATGCCATAAGCACCGGCTACCGTCCGCGTTCTTTCCGGCTTTATCTCAAAGGAAAGGATGTCGGCCGCTGGAAGGCCGGCGCCGAGGAGGGCGCGTGTGATGGATTCCCCCATGTTTCCCAGACCCATTATTCCGACTCTCTTCATTATCAGCCTCCTCGTTCGCAATTAGCGGGACACCCGTAAGCGCGACCCACCACGTGGGTGCCCCTCGGTCGTCCAGTTCATAAAAAGGAAGAAACAGTCCTTCTCTTATAACAGATGAGCCTCAGATTATAAAGAGAATTTTGGGAAACCCGTACGACGCGCCCTCGGCAGCCCCTACCCGATAACGTGCAGCCTTTTCTTTTGTGCCCTTGCCCTCAGCAATATCGTTGTCGCCCCCGGCCCGCCGTCGGCCATCCTGGAGCTTGCAAAGGCGACCACCCATTTCCTGTGCATTGCCCGGACTATCCATTCCTTAAGCTTTTCCTTCAGGACAGGCCCCTGCCTCGACCGCAAGCCCCTGCCGTGAATGACCTTGACGCAGCGCAGTTGCGATTGCACCGCCTCACTCAAAAAGGCGTGGAACGCGTCACAGGCGAGTTGGGCGGAAAGGCCGTGGAGGTCAAGCACTTTTTGGATAGAGAACTCTCCGTTCCGCAGCTTTTCGATGACAAGGGGGTTAATATCATCCACGTAGCCTTCCATATACTCGGGGAGGTTGATTACGTTGAAGGGCGAGGAATCCTTCAGTATCTCACCCATGATTCGCGTTCCCGAGTCGCGGGGGCGGGCCGATGCGGCGTCCCTCGCCGGTCCCCGGACCCTTTCGTTGCCCCGGTCCACCTTCCTCACATCCTTCATTGCCTCCAGGAACGCATCGTATTCGTCCGGCGGCCTCGCGCCGGGCTCGGGCGCGGGAACAGGGGCGGGTGCTCCCTGGACTTCCGGCGGGTCGGCAGGGTGATTTTTGATGAACGCGGCCAACTCACGAAAAACCCGGTATATCGACTCCTCTTCCTTCATTGTTAATAATTAAACCTGATAAACGAAGCAAGTTCAAGGAGCCAGAAAGGATGAGAGCCGGGCGCACCGCAATAATCTCGGGGTGAAAGAAAATAGTGTAAAGTAACACTTGACACGTTACACATTATGATGTAGAATTATCTCAGATGCCGGGAAGGAGACGACCGGCCGGACAGTCAAAGGGGGAACAGAATGAAGAAGTCTTCTTCGGGTCACGCCAACAAAGGTCTGCGCATGAAAGATCTGACCGAGGCAACGGGTTTGCCGAAGTCGACGATCCTCCACTATGTGGCACAGGGGTTGCTGCCGGAGCCGGTCAGGACAAGCCGGAACATGGCGTTCTACGACCCTGCGTGCATCGAGCGGGCTAAGTATGTCAAGTCAATACAGTCCACATACTCCTTTCCCCTTGATAAGATCAGGAAACTGCTCTCGTTGAGAGACGAAGGGAAAGACACGACCGCGCTCATGGAACTGAACAGGGTCGTCTTCGGTACACCCGTTGGGGATGCCCTCGACGAAGAGGCATTTCGGAACGCCACGGGCCTTACATCGCCGCAAGTTTCGGAGCTTTTGGAAGCGCACCTGCTCATGCCGCTGGAAAAGGGCTCTTTCAGACAGGATGATGTGGACGCGGGCAGGATATATGCGGGGGCCTTTGCCAGGGGTCTTGGCCCTTGCGACCTCGCCTTCTATACTGCCACTGCCAATGAGCTGGTTGACCGGGAGATGGACCTCCGCCGGCGTCTGACCGGGCACCTGCCCTATGACCAGGATGCACGGGTAACAACGGAGCTTACGAGAGGAGCGAGAACCTTGCGGAACTATGTGATCGACCGGGTCTTCCAACACCGTGTGGCTGCCGCGAAGACCCTGAAAGGTGAGGAGGCCCTTCGATGAAGCCGGGGCACCCGCGGCCTCCAAGGCCGTGGGTCGTCAACGCTCTGCCCCACGTGCTCGTTGCGGCCTATATGACTTTATTGAATATGGCGTGCTTTTCGGCATCCGGGCTAAAGGCCGCAAGCCTTGGCGGCGTGCTCCTTATGGGACTCATGGTCTACCGTGAGCGGCGGCGGGACGCCATATCACCGGTCATTAAAGCATACCTTCTCTATTTTATCATCAACGCGGCCGCCTGCTGGGTTTTGCCGGCAAGCCTTGGCAGTGGAAGGATATCGGCAAACCCCGCGGGCATGCTCTATGGATGCCTGGCCGCGGTGGCGGTCTTTCCCGCGCTCTTGGGGAGGGAATATTTCACCGGTTACTTTGCGCGGAAGACGACGCCTCCCGCGGTGTGGGGCACGGATATCTTCAGGAAGATAAACCGGAACATGACCTGGATGTGGGCGGGTATTTTTATCATCTGCGCAGTCATTACTTTCGTTCCTGGTCTGTTTTCCCTGCAAAGGGGTCCGCTTACCCTCCTTGCCAGCCAGATGGTCCTGCCTTTGCTTCTCATGCGGTTCGTGGGAATGGCGTTAAACAAGAGATATCCCGGGTATTATCAACGGAAAATCGGCATCGAGCCCTTTGCCGGCGGCACAGAGGGACCGGGGGCTCACCTTGTTCATGTAATAGATCAAAACACCGAAAAGGAGGAAGTCATGTCGGATCGATTGAAGGTTGTGGCGGTTAACGGCTCGCCCCATTCGGCGATAGGTAATACGAGCCTGATGTTACGGATGATGGAACCCGTCCTCGCGCAGGAAGGAATAGATCTGGAAGAGATCTTCCTTGCTTCGATGCGTATCGAATACTGTGTCGGGTGCGGCGTGTGCATGGAGAAAGGCAAGTGCTGGAGACAGGACGACCATGCGGAGGTCATCGGGAAGGTGCTCGGCGCCGACGGCGTGATCCTTGCCTCGCCTGTCTACTTCAGGCACGTCACGGCGCAGATGAAGACATTTATCGACCGATCCCTGGCTTACGGGCACAAGCCACGCACCACATGGAAACCGGGTATGGCGATAAGCGTATCGGCGGGTATGGGGGAGACGGCGGTTGCGGAGTATCTGGGAAGTACGCTCGGGTGTACGGGGCTTTTTCTATAGGACGCCTCACGGCAATAGGGGTGGGCCCGGGCGCTTTTCTGGGGATGGACCTCGTGGAGGCCAGGGCAAAGGACATGGCTCTGGACCTTGCAAGGGCCATCAAGGAAAAACGGCGATATCCCGCCACCGAGAATGACCTCTTTTTCTATCTATTCATGAGGGACCTCGTGGAGCGGGAGAAGGCGTTCATGCATGACGACTACAAGCACTGGCAGGAATCGGGTTTCTTGGAAGGGTTCGGGGCGTATATCGGGCAGAGCTTCGCCGTTCCCCCTGTGGACGAGAAGTTGCGAAAGGAATGGATAAGGAGCATGATCTCCGCGGAGGTAGGCAAAGCGAAGGCGAAGGCCGGGGAACCAACGGAGCAGCCTTCCGGCCCAAAGTCGGCCGCAACCTGTCTGGAGCTGCTCAAGATGATGCCCCTCGGGTTCAAGAAAGAGGCGGCCGGAGCGTTGAAGTCAGTCTATCAGTTTGAGATCAGCGGCTCGGAGAACTTTATTGCCCATCTGAGCATTGCGGACGGCCGATGCATCTATGCCGACGGGCCGCACGAGAAACCGGATGTGACTATTAAATCGCCCGCGGATGTCTGGCTTGCCGTATCAAAAGGCGAGATGAACGGTCAGGCGGCGTTCATGACCGGAAAGTATAAGGTTGAAGGGGACCTCACTCTGCTCATGCGACTCGGGGCCTTGTTCGGGTCGTGATACCGAGTCGCCGCAATTAGCGCGAGAACTTCAGCGGTTTTCGGCGCGGGTGAGCCTTCCGGTTCTCGGCGGGGGCCTGCACGGTGTATTGAATGCAGGCACGGTGCGCCTTGCGCTCCTGAAAAGATTTCGCGACGTGCAGCTTCTCGCCGGTGATAGGGTGCTTTTCGGTATAGTACATGCACGCAGATAAGGTGAGAGGCAGCGGGGTATAATCCTGCACCTGCTCGGGCCTCATGCCCCGTTGCCTGAGGTAGGATGCGAGGGCCGCTTCGTCGGCGAGCGTGGCCCCCGGATGGGCGCTGATGAAGTAGTTGACGAGATATTCGTCTTTTCCCGTTTTTTCGCGCAATTCCCTAAAGCGCTGCACGAAGCGCTCGTACACGTGAAAACCCGGTTTGTTCATGATCCGCAGAATCCGGTCTACCGAATGCTCCGGCGCGACCTTCATCCGGCCCCCTACGTGATGCCGGCATACGTGCTCGAAATAGGCTGCCGCGTCTTCCTGAACGAGCAGGTCGTATCGCAAACCGCTCTCCAGGAACAGATGCTTCACCTTGGGCAAGCCCATGATTGCGCGGTAGAGACGCAGGGCCTCACCGTAGCCTACTTTAAGGCGTGCGCACTTTTCAGGCACGAGACAGTCCCGCTCCGCGCAGGCGCCCGCCTTTGTCCACAACGGGCACCGGGCCTGATAGAGGTTGGCCGTCGGCCCGCCTACGTCCGTAATCGTCCCCCTGAAGCCCTTCATCTCGGAGACTGTCCGCGCTTCCCGGAGGATCGACTCGACGCTCCTTGATTGGATGATCCTCCCCTGATGCATGGAGAGAGAGCAGAAACTGCACGCGCCGCAGCAGCCGCGATGCGATACAAGAGAAAACCTGGTCGTCTCGAAGCCGGGGACGGCGCGCTCATCGCCATATGTGGGATGAGGCATCCTTAAATAAGGAAGCCCGTAGACAGCGTCAAGCTTATGCCCTGCAAGTGGTGCGGCGGGGGGGAACTGTATCACGAAACGGTCGTTGTGCCGCTGAAACAGGACTTTTCCCCGGAAAGGGTCCTGGTTCTGCACGATGAGCCTGAAGGCTTCGTTAAAGGCATCTTTGTCATCCCTGACCGCCTCGTAGGACGGGAGCTCCAGGGAGTTTTCTGTGGACAGTGACGTTTTTCGGCAGACGACAGTACCAGGTATCCCCGTGAGGTCGGCGCCGCGGCCGAGCCTTGCAGCGATCTCCGTTATCTGCGTCTCCCCCATTCCGTATACCAGGATGTCGGCCTTTGCGTCGAGGAGGAGCGACCTGCGCACCTTATTGTCCCACCAATCGTAGTGGGCGAGCCTCCGAAGACTTGCCTCGATGCCGCCTATGATGACGGGAATGCCGCCGAAGGCCTCGCGCACGCGGTTAGTATAGACGATTGTGGCCCTGTCGGGACGAAGACCCGGTGTGCCCCCCGGAGAATAGGCATCGCGGAGGCGCGGCTTCTTATGTGAGCTGTAGTTGGAGACCATGGAGTCGAGGTTGCCGGCGGTGATGCCGACAAACAGCCTGGGTGTGCCGAGACACGTGAAGGGTTCGACGCTCCTCCAGTCCGGCTGGGCGATCACGCCCACCCGGTAACCTGCGGCCTCGAGCACCCTTCCTATGACCGCGGTCCCGTAGGAGGGGTGGTCCACGTAGGCGTCGCCGGTCACGAGGATCACGTCGAGGACGTCCCAGCCCCGTTTTTTCATCTCTTCTTTCGACATGGGCAAAAAATCGGACATCATATAGTGTAGCAGAACCTCCTTTTTGAATCTTGCTTTTCCTTATACGAGTTGGGAAGGAGGTTTAAGCGGGGTTGGTTGCTTTTCCTATACTATTAATTGAATGGTACTAATGCACCACAAGCTAAATGTGCCAGTGCACACTTTCAGCAGCAGAGCGATGGAGGATAGGTGCCGATCAACCGCCGGACATCCTTTATGAGACAGTAGAGGTGATGGGGATCTGTTGGGCTTGGCCTGAAGTTGAAATGCTCGTAAAAACGCTTTGCCTCATCGTTCTTCGCATGAACGAATAATGCCCGAATCCCTGCAATCCCCGCGGCGTTAAGCGTTCGCAGCATGGCGTCCTTAAGGAGAGCGGCACCGAGCCCCTTGCCCTGTTCTCCGGAGTCTAAAGCCAAACGGGCGAGGACCATCAGCGGAACCGGGTGGCGGGCTATCCCCTTGACAATCCTTTCCGGGGCATCGCGGTACATGACGCTGCCGACCGTCAGACTGTAGTAGCCGACTACCCTCTTGCCCCGGCATACAACATACGTCTGGGCGGTATTCGCCTTTTGATTTATCAAAGCATAGAGTTTCAGGAAACGGTCGAGTTCGGGCCGGCCGCACGCAAACGACTCGACATCATGCTCCACCCCGATCTTTTGGACTGGCGAGAGGGGCGGAGAGGAATCAACCGTCATTGTGTCCATTTTGGCGCTCAAGGACACTTGGCTCCTGCAGCAATTTCTTTAGTCTCGGCATGGACGAAGGGGGTGCATCAAGGGCGGCCATAAATTCCTGCCACTGCTTTTCGTCAAGAAAAAACACCCTGCGGTTGGCAAGGATTTCTGCTGCCTCTGTGAGGGCGCTGTCAAGAACAAACTCACTCACTGTCTTATTCGCCGCTTCCGCCGCTTCCTGCAGGAGGCGCTTGACGTTAGGTGTGATTCTGACGTCAATGCGCTTTGATTTCTGATCGGTTACAAGACCCATAGACACCTCCTATTTGTAGTATAGCATACACACGTTGTCCGTACAAGAAAACCTTGAGACATCGTAAAAGTGGGGTAAAACCGCCGCACCTTGCCGGGGAGGGAGGGCCGGATTATACTTGGAACAGCCGGAAAGAGAAGCCCCGATAGCCCTTAGGCGGGAAGCCCCCGTCCTCTATTTATAATAAATTAAGGAGGAAGTATGAAAGTTTTGGGATTTGCCGGCAGTCTCCGTAAAGGCTCTTTCAACAAGGCGCTTATTCGCGCGGCCGTTGAGGTGGCCCCTGCTTCCATGGACATAGAGGTCTTCGACCTGGAAGGCATTCCCCCCTTCAACCAGGACTTTGAAGCGCAGCCGCCCGAGAAGGTGGCGGAGTTTAAGGCGCGGATCAGGGCAGCCGATGCTCTTCTGATCGCCACGCCCGAGGCGAACTACACGGTGCCGGGCGTGCTGAGGAACGCTATGGACTGGGCGTCCAGGCCCTATGGCGACAGTGCGTTTGACGGCAAGCCGCTTGCGATAATGGGCGCTTCCGTCGGCATGATCGCTACTGCGAGGGCCCAATACCACCTGCGGCAAAGCTGTGTCTTTCTGAACATGTATCCCCTCAACCAGCCGGAAGTGATGGTGCCCTTCGCGCAGGACAAGATCGACGAAAACGGCAGGCTCGTCGATGAGCCGACGAGAAAGCGGATCGGTGAGCTTCTGACAAGCCTTATGGAGTGGACAAAGAGGTTGTCCGCAAAAAGTTCTTGACAAAGTGCTGATAAGTGTAATACATTATAATACTGAAAAGGGCAAACCACTCGAAAGGGTGGGGCGCAAAGCCACTGGCCTAAGTTCTCGCATGCAAGCCAACAGGGCGCATGCGGGAATATGGTAGCAGGGTTGCCAGGCGGAAGGGCAGCACTCCTCACCAGGTGCTTTCGTTCGCGTGGCCTAGGATAGGGATTTATGGCGCGGGACAAAGGCACATTACTCCCATTATTGCCTTGTAAAAAAAACCGCCGGAACGATTCATGCGTTGCCAGGAGTTTCAGGAAAAGCCGGGACGCGAACGCAAAAACCTATTCCTCTCTTTTTTTTTGTGAGGGGGAGGCTCCATGAGCTTGCTCATGAAGGGGGCGACGCTAGCCCCAATAACCGGAGAGGAGGGCTATGGAAAAGATCTGTATCGTTAAGCGCAGAAAAGAGGGGTATGGCGGGGGTTTGGGACTGCCGGCAGGGCCTCGCGTCAGCGAAGTCCCGCGGCCCGTGGGGGTGCTTTCTATTAAGCTCACGCCGGAGCAGGCCGGGGTAGTCCGATCGAACAGACAATTTCAACAGCTTTACGGAGACGAGACACAGGCGATCATCTTCAACCTGCACCTGCCGGACGCCCTCCCTCCGAGATTGCTTGACCCCGGAGAACTGTCCGAAATGCTGGGGGTCAGCCGCCGCACCGTGTTGAAGCTCACCCGGTCGGGTGTGCTGAAAAGCTACAAGATCGGCAGGCTCAGGCGTTTCTCGGTTGAGGATGCAATCGAGTATCTGAGCCGCAGTGTCGCCGCAGACGGGATCAGGGGCCTGGTGCCCGGTGAGTAAATGCCTCAGAGGGGGCGACCGGGGTACCCGCTTGCGGGTCGTCCCGATAATTTAGTGCCTCTTCCTTTGTATGAGGGGGAGGCTTCGCCGGCTTGCCGGTGGAGGGGGCGACGCTAGCCCCTATAATTGAGTAGAGGAGGAAACGCATGTATTACGAATACTGGGGATTGCAAAAAGCACCCTTCGATAACGTACCAGATCCCTCCATGTACGTCGAAGCCCACGCTTCCGTAGAGACCGCAGTGGCTGAAACGCTCTTTGCCATAGAAGAGGGCGGAGAATGCATCGCGGTGATCGTGGGAGAGGTAGGCGCCGGGAAAACACTCTCCCTTCGGCTCATTCTCGATTCTCTCGACCGCGAGAAATACCGCATTGCCCTGATCACCAATCCTGCCACGACATTTATACAGCTCTTGAAGGATATAGTGGGCCAGATCACGGGCACGGTCTGTTCCACCGCCCGAAAAGCAGACCTTCTCGAGATATTCAACAAACTCCTCTTCGAAACAGTGGACCAGGAGAGGAAGGTCCTCATATTTATCGACGAGGCGAATGCCCTGTCGCCCGCCACCCTTGAAAGCCTCCGCCTCCTGACGAATATGCAGGAGGATGACCGGAACCTCTTTACCCTTGTACTGGCCGGCCAGATGGAGCTGGCGAAGAGGCTCGAACACCCGCGAAGGGCCAACCTTTTCCAGAGGATCGGCGTTTACAACCGCATAGAGAAAATCGAATCGCCAGCGGTGCTGATGGATTATGTGCAGACACGACTGCGTCTCGCGGGCGGCAATGAGATGTTCTTTACCGATAGCGCCATTTCGGCACTTTGGAGGCATTCGGAGCACGGGGTACCGCGTCTCGTCAACAAAATCTGTAAGCTCTGTATGAAGGCGGGCGAGACAAACGGCTTTCGTGTTATTGAGGAGGAGGTGGTGGACCAGATAGGCGGGCGTTTTCAAAAGCTGACGAGTCGTCCGGCCGTACGGCCGCAAGGACAGCGTGGAAAACGCGACGGCGAGGTCTGCCGGCCCAGTACCGGCCTCATGGAGGGGTTGCCTGCGCCGCAAGAGTCTCCAGCCGAAATCAGTCCTGCTCCATCCGCTGTCGGCGAAGCCGCTGAAGATGCGAGCCGGGAAGAACCTCCCCGGAAAACGGGCGGGCAGGAGCCTGGCGAAGTTTCATGGGAAACGGATATCGGGTCGCTCCGCATCAAGATAGGCATACCTGGAGAAGTTCTCCGGCAGGCGTCTATGTCCACACAGGAGGCGCGCGTCAAAATTGCGGGGGCACTGGCGGCCCAGAACCTCCAAAAATATCCACAACTGGCGTTCACTTCGGCTCAGGACCCGGTTGTGCTCTGGAGCGACGTGAGAAGGTCTATACTGAACGCCTTCGAGGCGCGGACGGGGACCGCCATGTAATGAGAACTTTTGGCGCCCGCCACAGGTGATTCCCGGATAACACCAGGCAGGCCCCGCACGCCGGAAGGGCGTGGGGCCTGCCTGGTGTTATCTTTAGCCTTTGTTTGTCATTTTGATTTGGAGAGTATTTTTTTCAACTCGGGCCCCGTCTTCGGGTTCTTCCGGATTACGTCCTTCCAACCCTCATCGTAGGCTACTTTTAGGAATTTTGCCTTTTCAGCAGGAGGCAGGGTAATCGTCTTCACCCCTTCTTTTGCCAGGATAGGGCGTTCCTTCTTCATGAGGTCGGTATAGTAGGCAACTACTTCCTTTTCTGCCTCAGCCGATGCTTCCGTCAACACATCCTGAAGTTTCTTTGAGAGCTTCTGCCATGTTTTGAGATTCATCACAAGAGGATTGGGACCCTGATAAAAAGGCGGGTCTACCACGTACTCGGTCTGCTTCTGCCAGCCCCAATCGCGGACTCCTACGGCAGGCCAGCAATATCCGTCGACGACATTCCGTTCAAGGGCGATATAGACATCCGTAGGCGGTATAACCACAGGGTTCCCGCCAAGTCCCTTGATGGCCTGCAGGTACATGGGGGATACGCGGATATTGAGCCCCTTCAGGTCGGCGGTCTTTATGGGTTTCTTGAGGTAAAGCTGAAACGGTATGGAGATGCCGAGCCGCGCCAGGTAATAGAGACCGTGCTTCTCATGCAGGGCATTCATGTAAGCCCAGGCGCCGTTTGAACGCTCTTCGGAAGGCGACAATTCGGAAAGCTTGAGGGCATCTACCTCGGGAATGATGGAAACATAGTAGGCGTTGGTGGTGAATACCATGTCGACCATACCGCGCTGGACAGCCTCAACCTGATCAGGGGTCTTGACCGCCTCCGGTCCTCCTATATACTGTATCTTCAGCTCGTGGGGCGCCTTCTTCGCGACAATCTTATCAACGGTGTCCGTAAATATGGTGAATGCCTTGTACTCGGTGGCTGTTTTTGGCCAGGCCGTGATCGCCTTGAGAGTGATCGTCTCAGCGCATACAGTTCCCGTCCGGGATACCAAAACAACGCCGGCAAACCACATGACCAAAATCAGAAAACCTATTCTCTTCCTCATGCTGCCCTCCTGATTCTTGGGATTCTTCGAACGCCCACCGCCAGTCTACCTCATCATCCCCATAAGGTTCGGGACAACCATTGATATTGCCGGAATTCCCAGCACAAGCGCGATGCAGACCAAATCTATCACGGCGAAAGGAAAAGCTGCCTTCCAGATATCGGCCATGGAAACCTCAGGGGGCGCCACACCTTTCATGACGAAGAGCGTGACACCGAAGGGCGGACAGATCAGGCCCGTTTCGAGGGCACACAACATGACAACGCCGAACCAGAGCGGGTTATATCCGAAGGCATGGATGACGGGCATGAAAATGGGTATGGTGATCATCATAATTGCGACGGTTTCCATAAAACAATCGAGCATGAGGATGACGCAAACCATGGCAATGACCGCGATGATCGGTGCGATCTTGAGGTCGATAATAAAATTCGTGAGGCCGGCGGCAGCGCCCGTAAACGCCAGGATTTCTCCGTAGGTGCTTGCGGCGAGAATAATCATCATGATCATTCCCGTCACTTTCAGGGTAGAGACCACAGATTTCTTAAAGTTCCCCCAGGTTAACCGTCCGTAGAGCAGAGCGAGTATGAACGAAGCCAGTGTGCCTGCTGCGGCCGATTCTGTTGGAGTCGCCACGCCGAGAAAGATGAGTCCTATGACCATAAAGATGATGAAACTCAGAGGCAGCAAGTAGACTATGGTAACCCTCAGCTTTTCCCTCAGGGGGATATGGGGCACATCATATTCCGGGGCCTCCTCAGGCTTGAAATGGACCCGCAGCACAACATACAGGAAATACAGGGCCGAGAGGACAAGTCCCGGCACTATACCTGCAATCAGAAGCTGCCCGACATCGATATTTGCGATACTGGCGAGCACAACGGTCAACGCATTGGGAGGAATCAAGGCATCGACGGTGCCCACCCCCATGAGCGGTCCGAGGCTGATGCTCTTGCTGTACCCCTTCTTTAACATATCAGGAAGGAGGATGGTGCCGAGAAGGGCGCAGGTCGCAATGGTGGAGCCGTTCAGAGCACCGATTATGACCCCCATAATGACGGCCAGGATCGAGAGTCTGCCGCGGAGCTTGCCCAGCCACTTGTCGAGCACGTTGACTGCATCGAGACCGAGGCCTGAATGGAATATTAACTCCCCCATAAAGATAAAGAAAGGCACAGGAAGCAGCGTAAAGGTACTGGCCGACGTGAAGGCACCCGTTACCACCTCGACGATACCGGGTATCCCCCCCAGGAAGAAATAGGCGGCAACCATGTTGACGACAAGCAGGGAAAAGGCGATGGGGAGACCCGTAAGCAACACGAAGACCATTCCGCCGAAGAGGAGTAAAATAACAGAGTACCATCCCATAAGTTAGGCCCCTCTCCTGATGTCCTTGAGCCTGCCCCATGCCATCCTGAGGAACTGAATAGAGAGGAGGATACTGCCAAAGGGTATGATAACGAATATATAGGCCTTCGGAACGGTAACCGCCCTCACATCGGTAACGTTGTTTACGATGCATTCGTAGGTATAGAGGGCGCCGAAATAGACCATGATCGCACAGGCCGTCCCTCCGATGGTAAACATGATGCAATCGAGATAAGCCTTCGCCTTTTCACTGAGTCGGGAGTATATGATGTCGTTGCTGATATGGCCGCCCTCCCTCAAAAGCCAGGTCGTCACGAGGAAGACGATCCACAGCAGTCCGTATTCGGTCGTCTGCATGATCCATATGGTCGTCTGTTGGAAGAAGAAGCGCATAAAGATGGTGTAGCAGACGGCCGAAACGATAATTACAAGCACCACCCCGGCCACCCCGGCCATTATGTCTAAAAGCTTGTCAAAAAGCCTCCACAAAATATTCGTCAGCTACACCTCCTCACCTCTTCTTTTTTCCTTCCTTGTCAAATGCATATCTGAGCGTATCCTTCTTCGACTGCTCCAGGTGGTTCTTAAGGGCCAGCGAAATCTCAGCGTCGTCGCCCTTTTCGATAGCCCTGAGTATCTCTTTATGACCCTCGATAGCCCGGAGGGCTACGTCGGGCAGGTAGATGCTCTCGAGCCTATACCTCAAAACGTAGCGCCGCAGTGCCTGTGTAAGCTCCAGAAGACGCTGCCCGCCGCTCAGTCGCGCGATAGTCTCGTGGAACTGGCCGTCCAGTTCGACAAAGACATCGAGGTTGCCGCTGGACACCTGTTCTTCGGCCCGGACAATGTTCTTTCTCAACTCTTTCACCAGTTTTTTTGCGGCCTTCTCCACGGCCCAGCGGGCCGCCAGTCCTTCGATAAGGCACCGGATCTCCCAGAGCTCCACCACTTCCCGGTCGCTGATCGCCTTCACCGTATAACCGATACGAGGGATTGATTCGATAAGCCCCTCTATTTCCAGGCTGTGCAGCGCCTCCCGCACCGGCGTCCGGGAGGTTCCTATGTCCTGGGCGATCTTCGTCTCGATAAGCCGTTCCTTCGGCGCGATCTGCCCGCTCAGGATTTGCTCCCGCACGTGCTCATAGACCTTCTTCCGAATGGTGGGGTTGTCTTTTATGACGAGCTTCTTTCTCTTCACACACAGCCCTTCATCGCTGCCTGGGCCAGCAGGCGCTCCCAATCTTCGTCGACTTCCCTTTGGAGACGGTCCACATCGTCCCTGGTAAAATGGCGAAAACGTCCCTGAATCTTCAGATATTCACTTACCGGCAGGCCCTGAGGCTGATGGGTAATCCGGTACTCGGAGCCATCGATCACCTCGTAAAGAGGGAAGAGCTTTGTTTCCACGGCAAGCTGGGCCGCTTTCACGGAGAGGTCCTCGGGCATACGCCAGCCCGTAGAACAAGGCGTAAGGGTATGGATAAACTTCATGCCTTTTATGTCTTTAGCCTTCCTGACCTTCTCCATGAGGTCGAGGGGGTGGCCTATCGATGCGGTTGCAGCGTACGGCATCCTGTGCGCTGCGATGATCTGCATAAATTTCTTCTTCCTTCCCCTCCTGCCTCCCGGGGTGGTCATGGTCCAGGCGTTCTGGGGGGTTGAGGAGCTGGACTGAATGCCCGTGTTCATGTAACCCTCGTTATCCAGACAGACATAGATGAAGTTGTCGTTGCGGTCGGCAGCGCCGGAGAGCGACTGGAGCCCGATGTCAAAGGTCCCTCCGTCACCGGCAAAGGCCAGTGCCGTCACGTCCTCCCGCCCCTGGAGCTTCAGGGCGTTCGCAATGCCCGCAGCAGTCGGCGCTGCAATCTCAAAGGCAGAATGAAAACAGGGCACGGCAAAGGTGCTGTTGGGAAAGGTGGCGCTGATCACACCCACGCAGGAGGGCAGAATAACGACGATCGTCTTTTCTCCCAGGACCTTGAGCACAAGCCGCATGGTGCTCGCTTCTCCGCAGCCGGGACAGGCCATATGTCCGGGACGCATGAATTCTTTTTCCATTATTCCATCCTTCTTTTCTTTATCCGTCCCTTCGCACCCATGTGGGCACGCGTTCCGGTTTCGCGCTGTTCAGTGCCTGAAGCACCATACCTTCGATCATATCCGGAGAGACATCTGCCCCGCAGATACCCGCGATGAAACCGTATACCTCGGGACGACGCTCAAGAGGATACAAGGCAGCCTTCAATTCCTGGCACCAGATGCCCTCCTTCCCTAGAGAGATGTTCCGGTCCAGCACGGCCACCTTCGGCACGTCTTTCAGCACTTCCTGCACCTCTTCGGTAGGGAAAGGTCTGAATGCCTTCAGCTTAAGCAGGCCCGCGCTAAGACCCTTCTCCCGTAGGGATTCGATCGCCACACGGGCGGTGCTCGTCATGGCGCCGCTTGTGACGAGGACAATCTCGGCGCCGTCACAGTTCACCGGTTCCACGACACCGTAGCCTCTTCCGATGATGCGCTGATATCGTTCGTTTACCTCTCGGATTATGGGCCTCGTCTTTTCCATGTCCTCGAAGCTCCGCTGCCTGTACCCCATATACTGCTCCGGGTTCACGACATTGTTCACGTATGCCGGGTCTTCTATGTTGAACCTCGTGGGCACGCTGAAGGGAGGCAGAAAGGCGTCGACCGATGCTTGGTCCGGTATGTCTACAGGCTCGATGAAGTGGGAGGTAAAGAAACCGTCGATGGCTACCATAACGGGCAGGAGCGCCTGTTCTGCGATGCTGTACGCCTGGATCACCGTATCCAGGGCCTCCTGGGCGTCCTCACAGTAAAATTGGAGCCATCCCGTGTCCCTCTGGGAAAGACTGTCCGACTGGTCGCTCCCGAAGGCCCAAGGCGCGGCGACCACGCGGTTCACGTTGCACATCACGATGGGTACCCTGTTGCCCGAGGCGAAGTGGAGCATCTCGTGCATGAGGGCCAGCCCCTGAGACGCGGTCGCGGTGAACGTGCGGACGCCGGTCAGGGATGCGGCTATGCAGGCCGCCATAGCGGAATGTTCCGATTCCGTCCGCATCATGATGCCTGTGAGCTTTCCCTCGTTCTCCATGTCCGACAGTTTTTCATAGATAGGGGTCTGCGGCGTAATAGGATAGGCCGCTACAAGCTGCACCCTCGCCATACGCACGGCTTCGGCCACCGCGTAATTCCCTGCCAGGAGTTGTCTCACATGCCACCTCCTGCTGTTGTTCGAGATGAGCCGGGGGTGTCCCCCATCTCGATCACGTATCGCGGGCACGTGGTGGCGCAGACGCCGCAGCCCTTGCAGAAGTCCGTTCTCACCCCGTATCCCTCCTCTCCCAGTCTAATGATGGAAATATCAGGGCACAGCAGGAAACAGAGGTCACAGCGGGTGCAGGTTCCGCACTTGAAGCAGCGGGATATCTCGGCCTCCATCATTTTGGGCTCAAGACCGGCGGTTACTTCTTTGAAGGTGCTCACCACGTCCTCCGCCTTCAGAGGATCGGGGTTGTCGCTGCGTACGGCATGGGCGAAACACAGGGTGTTGACCTTCTCGAAGGGAACGATTTTTTTCAGGTCCGCAGTGTAGCCCGCGGGATCCATGAAGCGCCGGAAGGAAAAAGATCGCCCTTCGGCGATGCGATTCTCCTCAAACACCTTTTTCACGTCTTTTCCCTCAAGGAAACAGTGGATGGCAAGGGCGGCTTTCTTTCCGTCACCAATGGCGTCTGCCACAAAAGCCCTTGCACCCGCACCGTCGCCACCGGCGAAGACGCCTTCAACATTCGTTGCATTGGTATCAGGGGAGACGTCGATCTGCCCCCTGCTGTTCACCGACACGCCCGGTTCCCGGAGAAATTCAACGTCGGGAACCTGCCCCACCGCGGCGATGAGCCTCTCAGCGGGCACGATAAACCCGGTCCCCGGCATGGCTACGGGTCGTGGTCTCCCGCTTGCATCGGGTGCACCCAGCTCCATGCGGACACATTCCACCGCCGACAGTCGTCCATTTGTCGAGATTAACCGTTTAGGCGCTGCCAGGTAGGTGAGCGTGATCCCTTCACGTTCCGCGTAGGCCACGTCTTCGGGCAACGCCGGCATTTCTGCGCGGGACCTGCGGTAGAGGATCGTCACGTCGGTCCCGCCAAGCCGCCTGGCTGCGCGGGCACAATCGATGGCCGTATTCCCGCCTCCGATTATGACCGTCTTTTCTGCAGGTTCTATCGTTTCACCGAGGTTGATGCTCCGGAGAAACTCTATCCCCTCAACCAGCGGAGGGTGCTCTTCTCCTTCCATATCGAGGCCGGTCCCCCTGTGGGCGCCCACGGCGATGAATACCGCCATATAATCCTTCCGTATCTCAAGAAGGGAAACCTCCTTCCCCACGCGGACGCCGGTTTTTATCTTCACCCCGAGTTGCTCGATGTACCCTATCTCCCTCCGGAGCACATCCCTGGGGAGTCTGTATTCAGGAATGCCATAGCGGAGCATCCCTCCCGGTTCGGCCATGGCCTCAAAGATCGTCACGGGATAACCGAGTCTTGCCAGGTGATAGGCAGCGCTGAGGCCCGCGGGTCCCGACCCGATAACGGCGATCTGTTCCTCCCGTAACAGGAGCGGCAATTCCCGGCGTATATCCACTGTTCCGTGATCCGCGAGAAAGCGCTCAAAACCGCGGATATTGATCGCCTCGTCGAAATCCTTCCGGTTACATTCCGCCTCGCAGGGGTGATAGCAGACCCTTCCACAGACCCCGGGAAGCGGGTTTTCCTGACGATAAATACGGAGGGCCTCATCGTATTCGCCCCGGGCAGCATAGGCAAAGGCCCTTGCGATATCATTACCTATGGGACAGCCCTGCCGGCATGGCGAGGTCTTCTCCACGTAGATCGGTTTTCTGGGGCTCCAGTATCCCGTGAGAAATATCTCCGTCGATCCCCTGGAAAAGGGCACCAGCGGTTCTATATCTTTAATCGTTATTCTACGCTCATCCATCTACTTTCACTCCTTGTGCTTTCAGGATACGAGCCGGGTAAGCTCGTAGGCCCGTTTCGCGGCAGCGACGTTCTGCTCCACCTTGGCCGGAACCGTATCCCGTATGGCCGCCTCCAGGTGCTCCATCGATACGGTTTGAGCGGTCCGGGCATAGGCGCCGAGGATCGCGGTATTTATCGTACTCCCCAATCCGGCTTCCTCGGCCACGGAAAGGGCGTCCACCAGGGCAAGGTGAAATTTCCGTAAACCGGCAAACTCATTCGTGGTAAGGGCGTTATTGATGAGAACAATGCCGTTAGGCTTCAGGGTGGCCTCTATCTCCCTCTCGTCGACAAGGTCGGGGGCCATGTAGATCAGGTGATCCGGTCTTCTGATCTCGCATTTGAGGAAGATCTTTTTTTCGTCAACCCTGAGAAAGCTTGCGACAGGAGCGCCCCTCCGCTCGCCACCGAAAACAGAGAAGCATTGAGGATACATCCCCATGAAAAAGAATACCTTTGCCAGGATCTGGGCCGCAATTACCGCCCCCTGGCCTCCCCTGCCGTTGAACTTGATTTCTGTCATGGTCTCCTCGCATCTATCCTAATTGTATACGATCGCACTCCTGATTCCCCTTGGCATTTGGCATACTGTACCCCAGACGAAAAAAGCTGTCAACAGTTCTTTTTCCGCAGTTTCTTGGTTTTTCCGGCCGTTATCGTAAGAAGATACAAAACCACGCCCGGACCGTCAAGAAACCTGCCAGTCGACCCCCTTCTTGTGGTATAATCAGGCCATGCATAACGAGAGCAAGGAGAACGGTCATATGGAATACGGAGCGGATAACATCAAAATCCTCGGGGGCCTTGACGCCGTGCGGAAGGTCCCTTCCATGTATATCGGGAATACAGGCGTCGAAGGGCTTCATCATCTTGTGTACGAGTTGGTTGATAACGGTCTGGACGAAGCCATGGAAGGGTACTGCAACCGGATCACGGTGACCCTGTATAAAGACGGGAGCGCAAGCGTTGAGGATAACGGGAGAGGCATACCGGTTGACAGGATGCAGGGAGAAGAGGATATCTCCGCCCTGGAGGTTGTTCTCACAAAACTCCATGCCGGCGGAAAATTCGACAAGGATTCGTACAAATACTCTGCCGGCCTTCACGGTGTCGGCCTTTCCGTGGTCAACGCCCTTTCGGAATATCTCGAGGTCGAGGTGAGGCGGGACGGAAAAGTCTATTTTCAACGGTATGAGCGCGGCCTCAAAAAAACCGAGCTGAAGGTCGTGGGGGCGACGGACCGGACGGGGACCAAGGTAAGGTTTCTTCCCGACATCGAGATATTTGACGCCATCGACCTTAACTACGAGACACTCCTCCACCGGATGCGCGACCTTTCATTCCTGAATAAGGGCATTCACATGAAGGTTGTCGACGAGCACCATCAACGAGTGCAGGAGTTTGAAAATACCGGGGGAATCGCCGCGTTCGTGACGTATCTCGGCGCGAACAAGACGGCCCTCTTCCCCGAACCCATTTACATTACGGGCTCGAAGCCGCCCCTCGATTTTTTTGAGGCGGCGTTTCAGTACAACGACGGGTATGCCGAGACGATGAACAGTTTCGTCAACAACATCAATACCCACGAAGCCGGAACGCACGTCACCGGCTTCAAGACTGCCCTGACCAGGTCGGTAAACGCGGCCGGACAGGTGCGGAAGCTGCTGAAACCGGACGAGACGCTGACCGGCGACGACCTTAAGGAAGGTCTTGTCGTGGTGGTAAATGTGCGGGTTCCCAACCCTCAGTTCGAGGGGCAGACGAAGACCAAGCTGGGCAACAGTGAGATCAAGGGCCTGGTCGAGTCGATCGTGAACGATCAGCTCGGTAATTTCTTCGACGACAATCCGGCCATCGCGAAGGCGATCATCGCAAAGGCCGCTGAAACCAGGCGGGCGAGGGAAGCGGCGAAGAGAGCGAAAGAGCTGATCCGCGCAAAATCAGCCGTGAGCACCGGAATCTTGCCTGGCAAGCTGGCGGACTGCCAGGAAAGCGATCCGGCCCTCTGCGAGCTTTACCTGGTGGAGGGAGATTCGGCGGGAGGCTCCGCAAAACAGGGCAGAAGCAGAAAGACCCAGGCCATCCTCCCGCTGAAAGGGAAGATTCTGAATATCGAGAAGGCTTCGGAGGACAAGCTGTTTGCCAACAATGAAATAAAGTCCATCTACCTTGCCCTTGGCGTCGATTCGAACGGCATCGACAAGCTCCGTTACCACAAAGTGATTATTATGACGGATGCGGACGTGGACGGCGCCCATATCCGCACACTTATCTTAACGTTCTTCTTCCGCAAGATGCCCGAGGTCATCGAGAACGGGTACCTGTATATCGCACAGCCCCCGCTTTACCGGGTGGGTCAGGGGAAGAACGAGGTCTACCTCAAAGACGATGACGGGCTGGAACAGTTTGCGCTGAAGCGCGGCGTCGAAAAGGCGGCCTGCAAGCTGGGCGGTGAACTGGTGCCGGAGGACCGCTTCAGAAGGGAGATATTCAGCGTCTTCCGGTTTGACAAAGCCCTCTGGGCGATTGCCAGAGAAGGGTTCGGGAGCGACATCGTGCTTCCCTTGCTCCGGGCGGGGATCACGAAAAGGAGCGATCTTGAAACCGGTGACCGCCTTCAGGAGGTGATGCGTATCCTTGCCGATGCGCATTCTACAACCCTCCGGCAGGACCCTGAACATGACCTGTTCTATATAGAAATCGAGCGGGACAGCCTCCCGCCGCTCAGTATCGATCAGGAGCTGGTTGCAGACGCCGAATACCGGCAGTGCGCGAGGGATTACCGGGAAGTTTCAGCATATTATGAACAGGCCGTCGAGGTGTCGACCAAAAACGGTCCCTTCGCTGTCTGCACCCCCCGGGAGCTGCTGAAGACCCTTATAGATGCGGGCAAGGAAGGGCTTGCCATACAGCGTTACAAAGGCCTTGGCGAAATGAACCCCGAACAGTTGTGGACCACCACCATGGACCCCGAGCGCCGGCACATGATGCGCGTGACGGTAAACGACGCCACGGATGCAGACCAGGTATTCACCATGCTCATGGGGGATAACGTGCCGAGCCGGAGGACCTTTATCGAACAGAACGCCCTGGACGTGAGAAACCTGGACGTCTAAGGGGCCAGGGATATTACGGTTACTTGAGGATTAACTCGACCCGGGTAAGTCCCTCCTCAAGGCGCTCCAGGCTGAAGCCTGATTGGCGACAGATGTCGAGCATGCGGTAATTATCGCTCAGCACGATGCCGTAAAGCATCTCCAGGTTTTTTTCCTGGGCGACGCCGATCACCATATCCAGCAGCTTCCGGCCCAGTCCCTTGTTCTGATACGCGTCCTGCACGAGCACCGCGAACTCCCCGGCCCTGAAGTCCGATTCGATAATGATCCTGCTCACCCCGGCGATCTTTCTGGCGCCGTCTTCTCGCAGCTCAACCACAAACGCCATTTCTCTCTCGTAATCGATGTTGCAAAAGCGCGTCAGCTCTGTGTGGCTTAAATTCTTGATCGACTGGAAGAACCGGCCCCGTACCGTTTCCGGCGAGAGCGATGCGAGCATCTCGCTTTCGAGCGGCTCGTCCTCGGGTCTGATGGGGCGCAGCAAGACCTGTCGGCCGTCGGAGAGCGTGTAAGGGGTGACGTATTTCGTTGGATACGGGGCTATAACCAGGTGCTGGTAGGGTGGGTAATTTTCGAGACAGCGCGGATCGATGGTGATCCTCGCATCAAGGGCCAAGGGATCGCCCCGGACAATAGCAAGCGGGTTGATGTCCATTTCATCTATCTCAGGAAAATCGGTGATGAGGTTAGCGAAGCTGACAACGATCTGTTCCAGCCGCATCAAGTTGACAGGCTCGCGGCCCTTGAAGGCGACCATGGCGTTGTAGACTTTCGTTTCCTCCATGAGCCGCCTGGCGAGAGTCTGGTTGAGAGGGGGCAGGGCGGTTGAAAAATCCTTCAAGACTAAAGCGGTGGCGCCTGCCATGCCAAAGAGTATGACCGCACCGAAATCCTTATGTTTTTTTGCGCCAAGAATAAGCTCGTAGTCCGGTTCATCCACCATGCGCTGGACGTTGACGTCACGGACAGCCGGGGTGCAGGGTATTTTGTAGCTGGCGAGGAACCTTTTAGATTCTTCTTCGGTGAGGATTTTCCGCCCTTCTCTGCATATGCTCCTGATCAGCGCTTTGAGACTGTTCTTCGGAGGCGCCTGGTCCAGAGACAGCTCGACAGGGGTTTCATAGAGCAATTCCAGGTTGCGTTGGTACTTGTACATGTAGAGGTAGGTCTTCACGGCCTCCTCCGGTGTATCGTAGGTCGGGATGCGGTGATGAATGAGGATGTTCCGGCCGGCCTCTACGGATTTCGCCCCCATGAATGTCGTGATGACCGGCTTCTGCGCCTGAAGGGCGACCGTCGCTACCGCCTCCGCGAGGGCTGTGGCTATTGCCGGCCACTGGGGTGTATAAATGAGGAGCACGCCGTCGACGCCAGGGTCGTCCAGGCATATGGTAAGGGCATTAATATACCGGTCTATGTCGGAATCGCCGAGGACGTTGACAGGGTCACCGTGGCTCCAGACGTTCGGAAGGACGGAGTCGAGGCGGGACGTTGTTTCGGCCGATAACTTTGCGAGCCCCCCTCCCTGACCGATGAGGCAGTCAGCGGTGATCGTGCCGGGTGCGCCCGCATTGGTGACGACGGCAAGCCTTGCCCCGGCCGGGAGGTGCTGCAAGTCGAGGACGCCCGCGCAATTGACAAGGTCGCTTATGGCGTCCACCCTGACCACACCCACCCGCTTGAACGCCGCGTCGTACACCATGTCGTCGCCGATCATGGCGCCGGTGAGGGAGAGGGCGACGTTAATCCCCTCCTTGAACTTCCCCGGTTTCAGCACGATTATCGGCTTGGCCCGGGCAAAACCCCTCGCGGCGCTCATAAATTTCTTCGCATGTCCCACGTCTTCCATATAGATCATGATGCTTTTCGTCTTCGGGTCGTCGCCGAGGTAATCTATGAGGTCGCCGAAGTCGATGTCCAGCATCGACCCGAGAGAAACAAACATGCTCAACCCTACCCCTGCATCTATAACCCAATCGATTATAGTGCTGCCGAGGGCGCCGCTGTGGGAGATGAAGGCTATTTTTCCCGGCGCCGGCATGGTCTTGACGAACGTGGTGTTCAGGCCGACACCCGGCCTGATGAATCCCAGGCAATTAGGCCCGAGGAGGCGGATGCCGTATTTCGTTCTGATCTCTTCGATCCGCTCTTCCAGCCTTCGTCCTTGTTCTCCCGTCTCCCTGAAGCCGGCCGAGATGACGACAATGCCCTGCACGCCTGCACGGCCGCACTGCTCGACCGCATTGGGGACCATAGCGGCAGGGGTGACTATTACCGTGAGATCAGGGGGAGTTGGGATATCGGTTACTTTCTTGAAGCAGGGGATTCCGAGGACACTCTGTCGTGACGGATTGACCGGGAAAATCCGTCTGCCTTCGGCGAGAAGCATATTTCTAAGGACGGCCCGTCCGACGCTCTCTTCTTTATCTGTGGCCCCGACGATCGCAACCGTCGACGGGTCGAACATGCCTTTTAGGCCGCGCATGTGCACACTACCTTAGTCAATAGACGCCGAGGTCCGGCCGATGCGGAGACCTCTCACTGCTCACCTTCCTGAAATGAAATCCGCAAATAGCGAGTTGTATGGCAAGGGGGACGAGGCGTGGGCGTTTGAAGAGGGACCACAGCAGGAGCTTCCAGTAGTCGATGCGCTCCCTTCCGATTATTCCGAGGAAGAGGACCGATCTGAGAAAGGCAGTCACATAGGCAGCCCGGAAATGAAACACCTTGTTTCTGCTGGGCACATACTCCGACAGGAAACACCTTACGCGGTCGTAGTAGCAGTGGGGAGAATAGATGGTGCGGAGGATCCGTTGGTAACCGTTGATTAACACGTCCATGTTCATCTTCGGAACGAAGTTTATGGACAGGTCCATGTGATCTCCGGTGATCTCGCTCAGCAAGCGGCCTTCTATTCCCAGGCGCTTGTGAAGCGGGGTGCCCCGGGGCGCGTTGAGAAGGCCCACCATCGCGGTGACTATGCCGCTCTCCTGGATGAAGCGGGTCAGGCGGTCGAAGATCGACGGCGGATCGTTGTCGAATCCGACGATGAAACCGCCCTGAACCTGCAGCCCGGACCGCTGTATCGTTTTTACGCACGCCATGAGGTCCCGGTTCTCGTTCTGGAGCTTCTGGCACTCGGCAAGGCTCGTCTCGTTCGGGGTTTCAATGCCCACAAAAACCGTATCGAATCCCGCCTCGACCATAAGCTCCATCAGCTCCCGGTCATCGGCAAGGTTGATGGAAACCTCCGTTGCAAAGGCAAAGGGGTAGCGTCGCCGCTTCATCCAGTCGATGATACCCGGCAGCACATCCCGTTTCAATTTTGCCTTGTTCCCGATAAAGTTGTCGTCAACAAAAAAGACGCTCCCTTTCCAGCCCACCCGCAAGAGCCCGTCAAGCTCGGCGAGTATCTGCTCCCTGCCCTTTGTACGGACCTTTTGCCCGAAAAGGACCGTAATGTTGCAGAAGTCGCAGTTGAACGGGCAGCCCCGTGAATACTGGATGTTCATCGAGGCATATTTCTTTATATCGATGAGGTCCCACCTGGGGCTTGGCGTCAGACCGATATCGGCCCAACCGTCGGAGCGGTAAACGTGCCGGGGGTGCCCCTGTTCCAGGTCTTTCAGAAAAAGAGGGAGGGTGATCTCGGCCTCGTCGAGCACCAGGTAGTCGACATCGGGGAATGCGTCGGGCATTGCCGTGAACAGGGGTCCGCCCGCGACTGTCTTGACACCCTTTGCCCTGCATCGCGCAATAACAAGCCTTGCGGACTTCTCCTGAATGGACATGGCGCTGATGAATACGTAATCCGCCCACTCGATGTCCTTCTCCTCAAGCGGTGTTATCTGGGTGTCTATAAGTCTTTTTTCCCAGTCCGCCGGCAGCATGGCGGCCACGGTGAGCAGTCCGAGGGGGGGTGAGCTCGCCTTTTTCGAGATAAACTTGAGCGCGTACTTGTACGACCAGAATGTGTCGGGGTGTTGCGGGTAAAGGAGGAGCACTTTTGTTCCTTGTCTTGCCATGATGTCTCTTACCTCCAAATCATTGGCAATTATCGGTGCATCCGCCGCAGACTGCCGGGTTCCGTGAGAAATCTGCAATCTTCCGCGCTGCCTCGAAACCGCTTTTGACACAGTCTCCTATGCCTATGCCGCGATAGCTGCAGCCTATGAGCGCAAGCCCGGGGTATTCTGCTTTTAAAGCGTTATCGATGGCAGCCACGCGGTCCAGGTGACCCACGGTGTAGCGAGGCATGCTCCGCGCCCACCGGTAGACTCGTGAGAAAAGAGGCGCCCCGGTAATGCCCGCGATCTCTCCGAGTTCCTCGCGGACGATAGCCACGAGGTCCTTGTCCTCGCAGGAGACCAACTCCTCGTGCTGCCCGCCCCCTACAAAAGACCTGACGAGGAGGCAGTGGAGCGGCGCCCGAAAAGACCACTTTATCGAGCTCCAGGTCGCTGCGTTGATCCGTCTTTGTTCTACGCGGGGGACGATAAAACCGAAGCCGGGGAGACGGGCAGGAACGTCGTTGCCGGCAAAAGCGAGCGAAATGGTGGCCGTGGAGGACCATGCGATCGTAGAAAGCCTGTCGGAGAGCGCAGGGGCCATGCGGCCTATCACGTCTTGCGTCACATACGCGGGCGTGGCGAGGATGACCGCATCAAAGGCCATCCGCTCGGACCCCGCGAGCAGCTCGTATCCCTGAGGCGCGGATAGGACCTGCGTCACCTCGCAGGAGGTACGGATCCGCTCTTCCCCTACGAAATCGACGCACCCGTCCACGAGCTGCTGCATGCCTTTTTTTAAGGACATGAAATAGGTCAGCCTCGTGGGGTTGGTGGCGGGCGCGGCCTTCTTCATGGTTTTGACCATTGCCCTGATGAGGCTGCCGCTTTTCTTTTCCATTTCAAGGAACCGGGGAAATACGGCCTTTACACTCATGTCCTCCGGGTCCGATGTGTGGATGCCCGCCACAAGGGGTTCTGCGATCTTCTCCAGACATTCCCTGCCGAGCCTCCGGGTGACGAACCTGGCGAGGCTTTCGTCGGACTCATCTCTTTTTCCCGGAATGAACGCCTCCATACCCATGCGGATCTTACCAGGCAGGGAGATCAGGCCGGAGCGGGCCAGGGGCATGATCATTGTCGGCACCATGAGTATGACGCCTTCCGGCAGCCGGTGAAGCCTGCCCCTGGAATAGATGTACGTTCCCTTGTGTTCTTCGTTTGTAGCCAGGAGCTGATCCTCAAGGCCGACCTTTCTGATGAGGTCCAGGGTCCAGGGTTTTTCGGGAAGGAAGCTGTCGGGCCCCGCCTCTACCACGAACCCGTCCACCTTTTCCGTGAGCAGTTTCCCGCCTGCCGCAGGGCCCTTTTCAAAGACCACGAAGTCGACGCCCTCTTCCTTTAGAGCGACGGCGCAGGCCAACGCAGAGATACCGCTGCCGACGATGGCGACCTTTTTCATTGCCCTCCCTGCAGATGTTTTTCCACTATGGCCTTACACGCGGCGATAAAAGGCGGATACGTGTTGAGGGAAGGTACGCGCGAAAAGGTAATGCCCTTCGTTCCGGCATATTTGGCATGCACGATATCCATATCGTACAATGTTTCCAAATGGTCACTCACAAACCCGATGGGTATCTCTATAAGCCTCGACACTGTTCCCGCGATCCCGTCGATGACTGCTTCGACGGACGGGCCGATCCATGGCTCGTGTGCGTTCCGGGGCACGCTCTGCCAGCCGATGGCGTAGGCTGATAACTTGAGCCGGCCGGCGACAGCGGCAACCGTCTCCTCCACCTGCGACATATAGGGCTCGTCCTGAAGCGAGCGGGGCAGACTATGGGCCGAAAAGAGAAAGAAGCCTTCTTCGGGCCGGGCTTCTTCCCGTATCCTGCTGACCCATGCGTCGATAAAAAGCGGCTCTTTGTACCAGCTGTGGATAAAGATGACTTCGGGCCGGTAGGACGTGAGGGAAAAATAGGATAGATAGTCTTCGACCGCGTTTATGTAGGCGCCGACCGTCCTTGAGGTGTAGTAGGGAGACATGACGAAGAAGATTATCCGTCCTGTCCCGGACTTGTAGCACTCGTTTATCATCTCCTCCAGCGTGGGAGAGGTGTATCGATAAGCGCACTTGATGGGGACCCGGTGGCCTGTTGCATCTTCGATGAGGGCAGCCTGTTCCCGGGTGATGTGGCCGAGCGGCGAGCCTCCCCCGATGGCCCGGTACCGTTCCGTGAGCGCTTCCTCTGTGGCCTGGGGCGCAACGCTCCCAGTCAGCTTCCTCAGGAACAGAGGTACCTCATCGAGCGTCGCAGGACCGCCAAAGTTGACGAGCAACACCATCGTTTTCATGCGCCGCGTCCGTATTCGCGCACTCCATGGACTAGGACGTCGTGCATAAATTGCAGACCGACGCCCATTTTTTCAAGGGGCAGGAGGATATCCGAAAAGATGATGGCTGCGTCCGGAAGCCAGACGGGGATGCAATCGGGCAATTCCATTCTGTATGCTGTTAAAAACCGATCGGCTTTTGCCATATTTGTGATCAGCGGATAGTATAACCAAAAACGCATTATTGTTCCAGCGCATTGATAATTCCCGGCATAGGCTCCCGTGTGGTTATCTGAAGATATAATAAGGTGCCTGACCGGCGAAATCAACGCACGCCGGCCATAATTTCACGGAGTGAAAGACTTTTTGAGGCTGTGTTTTGGATTGTTTTTGGTCATGGGAGTATTTATAATGTGTAACGAGCGCGGCTAGGCGTGCGAAAGGCCGGGAAAAAAAGACGATTGACGGGCGCGCGCGCTCACACCTGTAGGCAGGGAAACCTCTGGAGGAGAGTGGATGCTTGATGAAAACGAGGTGACGGAGGCTATCTCTCTCTACCTGTTGGACCGTGGTTATGCGATCTTGCAGAAGTCGACTACGGACCGGCGGGGGGTCGATATTGTTGCCTATCATCCTGAATCGAAGGCGAAGATCTTTATCAGTGTGGCGGGTGTGGCCCACTCTAAAGCCGGCAGGGGAAAACTCGAGGCGGCCTATACGGAATCCCAGGTGCTGCGGTGTGTGGCGAGGGGTGTATACAGCGCGATGAAAATAGGCATGCCGGATCACTTTATCCCCGGGGATCAGATAGCGATAGGTTTTTCCGATACGCCCACTTTTCGCAAGTACCTTGAAGCCGAGAAGCCGATCATGGATTCCTTTGGGATCAAAATCTTTCTCGTTTCTGAGGAGAAGAAGATCAGCGTGCTCTAGCGCTTTTCCGCTCCTCCGGATAAGAAGGGGTATTAAGTAATACCGGATTGTGCCGAATAAAGAAACAGACAGTGCGATCGGTGAAAGGCTAAGGACCGGACCTGACCGGTTTGTTATGGAAAAGACCGGTTGAGGATGCGCAGAGAGGTCTTTCCGGTCAGAAAAAGCGAACCCTGCGAGAGGAGGATGCGGATGAAGACACTGGTAGTCGATGATTTCTCGACAATGCGAAAGATCGTGAAGAATGTGCTGAGACAGATAGACATCACGAACGTCACGGAGGCCGAGAACGGAAAACAGGCATTGGAGATATTGAAAAAAGAAGGGGACTTCGAGCTGATAGTCAGCGACTGGATAATGCCGGAGATGACGGGCATAGAGTTCCTGAGGGCGTGCAAAGACGATGAATCCGTCAAAAGAATCCCCTTTGTTATGGTCACGGCCGAGGCGCAGAAGGACAGCGTGATCGAGGCGATCAAGGGAGGTGTTGACAATTATATCGTCAAGCCTTTCACACCCGACAAACTCCAGGAAGCTATTCAGAAGGCGGTAGCAAGGACGAGGAGCCAGCAATAGGGGGCGGCGCATGGACGCAGGGTTTGTCAACGCATATCTCGCCGCCGCTCAGAACGTCTTTAAGACGATGGTGCAGCTCGACATCGTCATGGGTAAACCGACCCTAAAAAAGGACAGATATACCTCAGGACAGGTGACCGGGGTGATAGGGTTCGCCGGCGACAAGAAGGGTACTTTCAGTCTCGCTTTCAGCAGGAAGGGCGCCATATTTATTTATAAGAAGATGGTTGACGAAGACGCTCCCGGAGTGACGCCGGACGTTGTCGATGCCATCGGCGAGCTGACGAATATCATCTCAGGGCAGACCAGGGTGCAGATCGAAGCGCTGGGGTACAAGCTGAGCGCCGCGCTGCCCACCGTTGTCGTGGGCGAGAACGTGGAGATCAACTTCATCACCAAGCTGCCTATTATCTCGCTGCCTTTCACCTTCCAGTCCGGCAGCGATACCGAGCATCTATTTCTCGACTTTTCTTTTGAGTAGCTTGTCGGTAAGGGGGCGCCCGGTTCGGGCTTTCGGTAAGGCATACTGCTTCAAAGCGTTTTGCGCTTTCAGGCGTCTTCCTCTTTTGTGTCCCTCCTGATGATATCGTCAAAGGAGGTCCTGACGTCCTTGCCGCCATACACGATGCGGTAAAGCTCTTCGGTAACAGGCATGTCCACGCGCAGGGTTTGCGAGAACCAGTACGCGGCTTCGATTGTGTAGAAACCCTCCACTACGGCTTTTTGAGACGCTATTACTTCCCGGGGATCCTTGCCTTTGGCGAGCTCTGCCCCAAACATCCTGTTCCTGCTTAAAGGGCCCGTACAGGTAAGGATAAGATCCCCCATCCCGGAAAGCCCCATGAATGTGGTCTCATGCGCCCCCAGCTTCTTCCCGAGCCTCTTGATCTCGGCAAGCGCCCTGGTGATGTAGGCGGCGAGGGCGTTATGTCCGAGGCCCAGTCCCTGAATGATCCCAGCCCCGATGGCCATCACGTTCTTCAGGGACCCGCCTAATTCTACCCCCACCACGTCCTGGCTCGTATAGACGCGGAATCGGTCGTTGTGGCTCAATTTTTGGAAATATTGCGCGAGCTCTTTGACGGAAGCCGCGATCACGACGGAGGTAAACTGCCTACCGGCCACTTCGGTTGCGAAAGAAGGGCCGGACAGGACCGCGCAGGAGATGCTGGTCCCTGTAATGTCTTCAATTACTTGAGTCATGCGCAGCAGCGTTTTCCTCTCCAGACCCTTCGTGAGGACAAGCATGCGCTTGCCATAGAGGCTGCGCGAGACTCTCCGGAGGGTAGGCCCCAGGGCGAAGGACGGTGTGGCAATGACGATGTCGTGGGAAGACTTGACGGCAGCCCGGAGGTCGTCCGTGAACTCTATGCCTTCCGGCAGCCGGAAGCCCGGGAGGTAATAGGTGTTCTCCCTGGTGTCCCTGAGCACTCGCACGAGCTCGGGCTCATAGGCCCAGAGGAGGACCTTGTGGCCGTTTGCCGCAAGTTGCAGCGCGAAGGCGGTCCCCCATGCCCCGGCGCCGATGACAGCTAGATCCATTCTGCCCGCTCCTCATTCATGCTTATCTTCTCCCCTCAACGCAGTTATCGGGGCTCAGCGCTGTAGTCTTCGCTGATCACGCCTACACCGCTTATTTTTTCCTCATCGTCTTTAAGCCCCATCAGCTTCACACCCAGGCCGCCGCGGAAATGTATGGGAATGCTCGTTGTATTGAACCTGATCGTCCTACCCGTGTTGGTGACAAGGATGATCTCGTCATTCAGGGCGACCTGCTTGACGCCCACCACTTCACCGTTCTTTTTCTCGCACTTGACGTTTATCACGCCCATGCCGCCGCGGGCCTGGACCTTGTACTCCGCGCAGTCAACGCGCTTGCCGAACCCCTTTTCCGTCACGGTGAAGAGCGTGCACTCGTTGGTCACCACGTCGACCGAGACAAGCTCGTCGTTTTTTCTGAGGCGTATGCCCCGCACACCGTAAGCCAACCGGCCCATGGACCTTATGTCTTCTTCCCGGAACCTGATGGCCATGCCCTTTTTTGAGGCGAGCACTACGTGCGTTCCGGGATCGAGGGGAAGCACATCCATGAGGCTGTCGTCTTCAGGCAGCTCGATCGCCTTAATGCCTGTGGACCTCACGTTTTTCAAAAGGCTCAGGCTCATCTTTTTTACCTGTCCCTTGCGTGTCGCGAGGAAGAGAAACTTGTCTTCGGTGAAATCTTTGACATGCGTGACCGCCGTAATCTTCTCGCCCTTCTCCGCCTTGATCAGGTTGATCACCGGCCTGCCCTTGGAGGAGAGCTGCGACTCGGGGATGGTGTGGACCTTCCTGATGTGGGCCCTGCCGGCTGTGGTGAAGAGAATGATATAAGAGTGGGTCGAGGCGATGTAGAGCTGGTTGACGAAGTCGTCTTCTCTGACCGAAATGCCGATCTTGCCCTTGCCTCCGCGGAGCTGCTGCTTGTACTGGTCGAGAGGGGTCCTCTTTATGTAGCCCCCGTAGGTGATGGTCACCACCACTTCCTCTTCCTTGATCATGTCTTCGATGGTGATCTCGGGCAACTCATCCACAATCTCCGTGAGCCTTTCGTCACCGTATTTCTCTTTGACTTCCTTAAGCTCCGTCTTGATGACGTTCATGAGGAGCAACTCATCCTGAAGGATGGCCGTTAACCGCTTGATCTCTTCCTGGGTTGCGACCAGCTCGTCCATGATCTTCGTACGCTCCAGGGACGTGAGCCGGGCAAGGCGCATGTCGAGGATGCTTTGGGCCTGCTTTTCGGAAAGCTGGAAGGCGCCAATGAGGCCGTTTCTCGCTTCCTCGGTATTCTTCGCCTGCCTTATGATGGCGACCACCCGATCGATATTGTCAAGGGCCACCTGGAGACCTTCGAGGATGTGGAGCCGGTCGGCCGCCTTGTTCAGCTCGAACGTGGACCTCCTGGTCACCACTTCCTTCCTGAAATTGACGAACTCGCTGATCATCTCCTTCAGGTTGAGATACCTCGGCTGGTTGTTGACGATGGTGAGGAAGATGATGCCGAAAGTAGTCTGAAGCTGCGTCTGCTTGTAGAGCTTATTCAGGATGGGCAGCGCGATCTCGTTTTTCTTCAGCTCGATCACGACGCGGATGCCCTCCCGGTTCGATTCGTCGCGTATATTCGATATGCCCTCTATCTTTTTATCGCTTATCAGCTCGACGATGCTTTCTATGAGCCGCGCCTTGTTGACCTGGTAAGGGAGCTGGGTAATGATGATCGATTCCCGGCCGTCCTTCTTGTTCTTCTCGATGTTCGTTGTTGCCCGCAGCAGTATGTGGCCTTTCCCCGTCTCGTAGGCGTCCCTGATGCCTTTCCTGCCGTAGATGAGCGCCTCGGTGGGGAAATCCGGGCCGGGAATGTGCGCCATCAGCTCCTCTATGGTAATGGAGGGGTTGTCGATGTAGGCGATGGTGCCGTCGATCACCTCGGTCATGTTGTGGGGCGGGATATTCGTCGCCATGCCGACGGCAATGCCGGATGAGCCGTTTATCAACAGGTTAGGGGCCCTGGAGGGGAGGACAACCGGTTCTTTCAGCGATTCGTCATAGTTGACCTTAAACGCAACCGTATCCTTCTCTATATCCTCGAGGATCTCCTCCGCGATCCTGGAAAGCCTCACCTCCGTGTACCTCATGGCGGCAGGCGAATCCCCGTCTATGGAGCCGAAGTTGCCCTGCCCGTCGATGAGGGGGTATCTCAGGGAGAAACTCTGGACCATCCTCGTAATCGCGTCATAGACGGCCTGATCGCCGTGGGGATGGTATTTGCCGATCACGTCGCCGACAACGCGGGCCGATTTCTTGTACGGCTTGTCATGCATATTGTTCAGCTCGTACATAGCGAAGAGTATTCTCCGGTGAACCGGTTTCAGTCCGTCCCGGACATCAGGCAGGGCCCTGCCGATAATAGTGCTCATGGCATAGTCCAGATAGGACCGCCTCATCTCGTCTTCAATAGGTATGATAGTGGCTGTAGGCATCGAGTCTCCTTGTTCCGAATACTGCGGCTGTCATCGCCCGGAACGTGCAAGCGCCCGGCGCACGTCGCCTAAGGGAAGCAGATGCACACCGACACGCATGGGGGCTTGTCCGAAAAAGGTGCAAAGCCGAGCAATACTCTACCATAGAGGGGCGGGTCGGGGCAAACCATATTCGCGGGGCCGGGCGGCCGGGCGCCTTTTGCGCCTAACTTTGTCGCCGGGGCATGTCCGGGTCCTCACATACGCACGAAGTATGCTGCTATGATAAAAGTCAAGACCTTTTAGCGCGGTCTTCTTTCAGGTTTTTTTTACCCTCTCCCTCTTTGATCATCCGTCAGCTCATAACTTTCCCCCTTGAGGATCCGGCATCCTCTTTTTTTCCTTACTGATTCTCCCCTTCGTCTTTCCGCCGTCGTGCTGTGGAAATGTGGTAAAGGCGAAGCTTTTTCCATATTTCCACAGTATGTTAAGAGCCCTTCGGGAAAAAGGTTCTTTGCAACCTGCTATTCGTGGTCCAAGCCACATGTGTCTACCTGCGAAAAGAAGGAACCGGCGTCAACATACTCCGGGCCGTGATATGGCACAGCATACTAATCGTTGTACGCCGTTGTTCCGCAAGATCGGCAAAGATCTTCCCTCCTGGCTCATCCTTCTATCGAACAACCCCGATAGTGTAGGGCCTGCCGGCAAGTATGCACGCCCGAAGGCGAACGATCAGGACACGGGCCACCGCTACTATCGCTTTCTTCTTGCTGTCGCTCGACCGCCATACCCGTGAGAATTTGGACAGCAGGGCCGGGTCCCTTCGGATCGCCATCCAGGAGTTCTCGACCAGGATATGTCTTATGAACCCCGACCCCATCCCGGTGATGCGCCCTTTGCGCTCGGTCTCTCCTGTAGTATATTCACAACACGTCAGTCCGACGAAGCTCGCGATCTTCTTCCCGCTCGTAAAGCGGGAGATATCTTCCCCAAGCTCGATGACAAGGCGGATGGCCGTGAACCACCCTATGCCCGGGAGGCTCCTGGCGATCTCGAAGGCCTCTCTGTAGCGTTCTTTCCTGCACAGGCCCCGCAGGTAAGACCTCAGTGTCGTCTGATGGTCCCAAAGCTGCTCCAGTTGCGTCAAGAGCACGGTCATGCCTGCCTTGAGCGATTCACCGAGGGGTAGCTCGCGGAGGGCGTAGAACTCTTTCCTCCGCCAGACACCCTTATCTGCAAAGGGTACTTCGATGCCGTAGTAGTCCAAGAACTTGCGGATGCGGTTGCGGGTGCAGATGATATCTTTCTGTACGGCCGTGAGGGTGCGGCTCACCTGCCGGTCTTCCCTTCTCTCTTTGTCGGGAACATAGCAGGGGTCTTTGAAATCGTAGTTCTCCAGTATCAGAGCAAGACGTTTGGCGTCCCTTTTCTCCGTCTTTACCCTGCTTACCTTGGGCTCGGTCACCATATGGGGAGGAATGACTATGCAGTCTATGCCGTCTTCAGTAAGACGGTCGTAAAGGTTGAACCCTTTGAAGCTTGCCTCGTAAATCAGGTGAATCTTGCAGTCGGGAAACCTGTTCTTCAAGTACTGCTTCAGCAGGGGATACTTCGCTTCCATGGATGCCTCGTGAACCAGCATGCGCTCACACCGCACAGCGATCCTCCAGGTCTTCTTCGAATCCTCGAGACCAACGAACATTTCTTTGCCTTTGACCACGAAATCCTGTACCTTATAGATCTTCATCTGGCTACCTCCCTTTCTTTGAATTAGCGGTGTTGGTTCCACCGCTCGGTTCCCGATAAGAAAGAGGGTAGCCTTTTTTCTGAACCCGTTACAAGCTCCTTTTATAGCATAGACACTCCGGCTCGGACATGCCCCGGCTTCGCGTTATGCATCAAAACTCGCCTCGGCCGGGAAACTACCTCTCCGTCTCAAGGCAAGAAGAATTTATTTTTTCAGAGCCCGTACGTTTTTTCTGTTATTGCAACATAAAAATGTCACCCTTTTTGCAACGTGAATATGTCACCCCCCCTTGGCCCTTTTCATAGAGACGCTCTCGCTTCGCTCGCCGGCCCTGGGCGCATGTAGGACCCCGGCCGGACGCGTCCTTCGATAGGCTTGCAGGGAACCTCTCCCGCCGTATGATGAAAGACATGCCAGCTTCCGTCGAGCCAATGATTCGCCGTAACGGAAGCCTTGGCAAAGCTCAGCCTCGTCTTTGTCGGGAACAGTTGGATCGCCTGTCCGTCGACCGAGATCGTGTTGTCGTAATTGACCTTTGCCTCATATCGCTTACAAAGGATGTTCCGCATGTCCGCGTCTTGAGGAAGCGGTCTCCATGCAGGCTTCGGGTCTTCCGGGGCAACGCCGAAGAGCCGAGCGTACTTGGGGATGAAGGTTTCGTTCAGATACTTCGTCGCCCCTTCGCGGTCGGCGATATTCTTAAGCCGAAGCTCAGCGACAAGCCTGTCCTGGAAGGTCCTGTTGATCCTCTCGCCTCTTCCTCTGGCTTGAGCAGAATGGGCAAAGATGAGCCGTATCCCCAGCTCGCTCATGGCTCTCTGGAACTGGGTAGGCTCGACAGAATCGCTCTTATGCCGGGTGGTTTTAAACTGGGAGGCCCGATCGAGATAGAAGACCGAGGGCCGGCCGAAACGGGCAAAGACCTCTTTGCATACGCCAAAACAGCCCTCCAGGTCTTCTTCCTTTCGAAACAGCCCATAAAGAGGCTTCCCCGTCGAGTCGTCCGTGTTGCTGCAATATAATTATGTCACCCCTTAGCTGCAATATGAAAATGTCACCCCCGCCGATAACAAGGGGCACCGAGGGGAGGTGCTCCGGTGAGAAAAGGAGTGACGTTCATGACGGAAGAGGTAAGGCGGTACGGCGTGGTAGCGGCGGCATTGGACGGCAGGATGATGAACGGAGAGGCTGCGGCGGCGTTAGGCGTCTCCCTCCGCCAGCTAAAGAGGATCAAGGCTAAAGTGAAGAAGGAAGGACCTTCCGGAATTAAGCACGGCAACAGCGGGCGCCCTTCCTGCAGAGCTTTCCCTGCCGGGATGAAAGAGCGGGCGATGAAGCTCGCCAATGAGAAGTATTTCGACTTCAACTTCTCCCACCTCTCGGAGATGCTGGAAGAGCAGGAAGGGATAAAGATCAACCGCGAGACCTTGCGGCAATGGCTTCGTCCTGAAGGGTTCGGAGGAAAGGTCCGGAAGCAGCGCAGACATAGGAAGAGAAGAAAACGATCGGAGAAGGAAGGCCATATGCTCTTTTTGGACGGCTCTCCCCATGCGTGGTTCGGGGAGGAAAAGACAACGCTCCTTCTGTCTACGGACGACTCGACGGGGAAGCCTCTTTATGGGCTGTTTCGAAAGGAAGAAGACCTGGAGGGCTGTTTTGGCGTATGCAAAGAGGTCTTTGCCCGTTTCGGCCGGCCCTCGGTCTTCTATCTCGATCGGGCCTCCCAGTTTAAAACCACCCGGCATAAGAGCGATTCTGTCGAGCCTACCCAGTTCCAGAGAGCCATGAGCGAGCTGGGGATACGGCTCATCTTTGCCCATTCTGCTCAAGCCAGAGGAAGAGGCGAGAGGATCAACAGGACCTTCCAGGACAGGCTTGTCGCTGAGCTTCGGCTTAAGAATATCGCCGACCGCGAAGGGGCGACGAAGTATCTGAACGAAACCTTCATCCCCAAGTACGCTCGGCTCTTCGGCGTTGCCCCGGAAGACCCGAAGCCTGCATGGAGACCGCTTCCTCAAGACGCGGACATGCGGAACATCCTTTGTAAGCGATATGAGGCAAAGGTCAATTACGACAACACGATCTCGGTCGACGGACAGGCGATCCAACTGTTCCCGACAAAGACGAGGCTGAGCTTTGCCAAGGCTTCCGTTACGGCGAATCATTGGCTCGACGGAAGCTGGCATGTCTTTCATCATACGGCGGGAGAGGTTCCCTGCAAGCCTATCGAAGGACGCGTCCGGCCGGGGTCCTACATGCGCCCAGGGCCGGCGAGCGAAGCGAGAGCGTCTCTATGAAAAGGGCCAAGGGGGGGTGACATATTCACGTTGCAAAAAGGGTGACATTTTTATGTTGCAATAACACCCGTCGAGTCGTCCGTAGACAGAAGGAGCGTTGTCTTTTCCTCCCCGAACCACGCATGGGGAGAGCCGTCCAAAAAGAGCATATGGCCTTCCTTCTCCGATCGTTTTCTTCTCTTCCTATGTCTGCGCTGCTTCCGGACCTTTCCTCCGAACCCTTCAGGACGAAGCCATTGCCGCAAGGTCTCGCGGTTGATCTTTATCCCTTCCTGCTCTTCCAGCATCTCCGAGAGGTGGGAGAAGTTGAAGTCGAAATACTTCTCATTGGCGAGCTTCATCGCCCGCTCTTTCATCCCGGCAGGGAAAGCTCTGCAGGAAGGGCGCCCGCTGTTGCCGTGCTTAATTCCGGAAGGTCCTTCCTTCTTCACTTTAGCCTTGATCCTCTTTAGCTGGCGGAGGGAGACGCCTAACGCCGCCGCAGCCTCTCCGTTCATCATCCTGCCGTCCAATGCCGCCGCTACCACGCCGTACCGCCTTACCTCTTCCGTCATGAACGTCACTCCTTTTCTCACCGGAGCACCTCCCCTCGGTGCCCCTTGTTATCGGCGGGGGTGACATTTTCATATTGCAGCTAAGGGGTGACATAATTATATTGCAGCAACAAAATTTACACAATTAGGTTGACAGTACCAAATCTCCACTTTCCCCTTAAGGTTCCGTGGTAGAGGGACGGGTGCACGGAGTTGTTGACCTATTAGGGGCAGTTCACCCTGGTAGATTACTAGTGTACTGTCTCAGTAACGGCTTTACAACGGGCCACCTTCTTGACGATATCTTCCGCTTTCTTCGTCCAAACAAAAGGCTTGGGGTTCTCGTTGTAGAGCCGGATGTACTCTTCGATGGCGGCTACCAGTTCCGGCACGCTTTTGAATACTCCCCGACGGATTCTTTTCCGTGTGATTTCTCCAAACCAACGTTCTACCAGATTCAACCAGGATGAGCTTGTGGGTGTGAAGTGAAGGGCAAAGCGAGGATGCTTTTCAAGCCACATTTTCACATTTGGGTGGCCGTGCGTTCCATAATTATCCAGGATCAAGTGAATTGCCAATTTCTGGGGCACTTCCCGGTTGATCTTGCGGAGAAACTTTAGGAATTCCGTGTTCCTGTGCCGGGGATAACAGGAGCCGATAACTTTTCCTTCCAACAGGTTCATCGCAGCAAAAAGACAGGTAGTACCGTTGCGTCGGTAATCGTGCGTCATTGTTCCGCAGCGCCCTTTCTTCATAGGCAGACCCGGTTGCGTCCTATCGAGCGCCTGCACCTGGGTCTTTTCATCGACGCATAGCACCACCGCCTTGTCGGGCGGATTCAGATAGACGCCTACAACATCCGTCAGTTTTTCCACGAATCGCTTGTCTTTGGATAACTTGAAGGTCTCCACGCGGTGCGGCTGCAAGCCATGGGCGTCCCAGATGCGTTGCACGGTCGCATGGCTGACGCCATGAGCCTTTGCCATAGTTCTCGTCGACCAGTGGGTTGAATCGGCAGGCGTTGTATGGAGGGTAGCTTCCACGATGGCATCAACCTTTTTCGGATCGAGTTGCCTTGAACTGGGACCATGAGGAGCATCTTCAGCCAATCCTGAAATGCCTTTCGCTCTAAATCGGTTTGTCCACAACAGAACCGTGGGGCGAGAGGCGTCCAATTCCTTAGCGATGGCGTTATGCGAGAGACCCCTTGCGGCAAGCAGGCAAATACGGGAACGGAGGACTACTCTTTGAGGCGTCTTTTTCGCACGAATCCAAGCTTCCAATGTTCTTTGCTGTTCTTCCGTCATCATGAGCTTATTGGCTGGTTTCCACATGCACCAAGTATAGCACAAGCAAAGGCTATTGTAAATATATTACTGAGACAGTACACTAGTGCTTCATGATCCTCACAAGTAATAAGGCGTTCTGGATTGTCCTCAAACCGCCCCCACCCGATTTCTGTTAACTCGTGAAGATCAGATTCAGCTGTAGTATGAATCATTAAAGCACGGATAGCCAAAGGACTCAGCGAATTGCCGAGTTGAGCCTTGATCGATGCCCCCGACCGTAGGGCGAACGGCGAGGCGAAACTGGTACCCTGCGTCCCCTCTATTTCTAACAACGGCGATAAGACCTTGAAATTGTCAGCAGCGGTACCCCCAAAGATAACTCCATCCGGTTTTACTATGCCGGGGCACCTTCCCGGTCCCTGGCAACTATAGGACGCTCTCCCCCAAATCTTAGTGAGACTATCCGATGCCCCCACTGTCAACACGTTTACCCCATCGCCGGGCGGCTGTATTCGGTTCAAACGAGCGGCAGCATCTCTATCCCCATCATTACCCGCTGCTACAGATACAAGCCAATGGCCGGTAGCAAATCGTTGATCTAGCTCAGAAGTCCAGACGGTAACGTCATCGTCATCCATAGGGGTGTCGGGGCCTATGCTCAGGTTAATGAGAGCGTAATCACGACTGTGCGCATCGAAGAAAGTCAAAATGCATTGCAGGACGTCGAAGTAGGACAGATCGGTAGGTGACCAAACCGCAGTATCGATAACGCGGACATGATCTACCTTACAGAGTGGCCGTCTCAAATTATTCGCCTGTTCAATTGGACCAAACAGAAAAGCGCTGGTCACAGCTAGCCCGTGTCTCTCAAGGTCCGGATCGCTCGGTCCAATGCCAGTTGGTTCAATTAAATCTACCCAGCGGCTTAATGAGGGAAGGGCTGATTTAGGAATACCACCGTCAAAAATTAATGCTAGAAATCCGTCCGAAAGGGCATCACCTGAAGGAAGAACTGCTTTTTCTCGGTTTATGGCCCGAAGGAATGTCGGACGAAAAGGGCGCATGGTGGGCATTGATCTAGCGACCCGCAAAAAAGAGAAACGGGCCATGCGCTCGGAAACGGGGCCAGTAGCCGAAACAGGCACGAACGTTAAGCCGCCAACTCTGCGACTTCTTTTTATATCAACATTTGCGCCCAGTTTTGTTGCATATTCTGAAAAAGCAGACAACACATCTACGTTAGACATATTGTGTAAAACGACTTCCATCCACTTGTGATCTTTGCCGGGGGGATTCTTTAGCTTCTCTACTGGACGCTGTAGCGAGACTTTTTCTATGTGTAGTAGGTGTTCCATCGTAATTGGATCGGCAGATAGAACATCAACTGACGCTTCTATCTCTAAAATGCGGTTTCTCGTGCCAGCGACAAAAATCTCTTCGGTCGTTGCCTCCCCCTCGGGCGGTTTTTTAGTGCCCCACTTATCCGGTTTGATTTTGGTCATGCGACTATCTATGGTCCGCAACCCCAGGGCCGTAAAAAGTCGCGTCGGAAAATCACTTTTGGAAACATAACGAGGATGCATGGTAACGGATAAAACGGCCTCATCCCCTGGACATGCGTCTCTTGGCACGTGTCGAATCTCCGTACTAATCCGATGCGCCTGTGTTTTAAACCGCGTCGTAGCCTCTGACACCTCATAAGGCGGAGATTTCGGGGAACTACCCGTAATATAAGGAACACTCTCCGTTAATTATCCTCTGGGTATACCCCCGGCTCTGCCGGGGGACTCCAAAAGTTTGACATTTTCGGGAATATAAAAGAAAACCTCCTCCAATGTGAACCGCTCGAAGTTACACAAGGAGGAGGCCTTAGTGAATAACTTTCAGAGTTTAAATCACACCAGGTGGGATTGCAAGTTCCATGTGGTGTGGATACCGAAGTACAGGAAGAGGGCACTCTACGGGCAGCTCAGGAAACAGTTAGCGCCGGTGCTCAAGGAGCTGGCGAATCAGAAGGAAAGCGAAGTATTGGAAGGGCGTCTCGTAGAGGATCACGTACACATGCTCATATCAATACCGCCCAAGTATGCCGTCGCCCAAGTTATAGGCTACATCAAGGGGAAGAGCGCCATATGGATCGCCCGTACGTGCGGAAGGAGAAAAAACTTCATCGGCCAGAATTTTTGGGCCAGGGGCTACTATGTGACAACGGCAGGGTTGGATGAAGAAACGGTCCGCGACTACATCAGAAAGCAGGAAGACGAGGATAAGAAGCTCGATCAGCTCAAGATGTTCGACGAGTAGGGCTACCTTTAGGTAGCTCACGGTGTTTAACCGCTTTGAGCGGTTCACATATTTTCAAACCCCCGGCTCTGCCGGGGGATGAGTGATTTTTCTCCATTTCCCAAAAGAAAGTTATGCTGACGAGCCATTGGACTTGCCCCCCTTCTTTTTATTCGACCGCTTACGGATAGTATCTCTTGCTACGTGAGTTAGAGAGTGTGCGTCCCGTTGAGAAAACCCCGCCTCATACATATCTACTGCAAGCTTTTTGCGTTGGTCATGATTTAGCTTCTGAAACAAAGCCTCGCTTAATTGCTGAAGGACTTGAGGCAGTGGTATGTTGGAAACGACCGCCTCACGACGAGAGGTGGTGATAATCCTTTCTATATCAGCAAACGATTGACCCGTTAAGAGTAGGGACAAGAAGTTGGTTATTTCTTCTGGCAGCACATCTATCTGGTGGTTTAGAGTGACAGTTACAGCATTTCTAACTTCCTCAAATTCAGGAAGCCCAAAAGACAATACGCGCTCAAAACGCCTCCATACGGCTGGATCGAGCAGATCGGGGTGATTCGTAGCCGCAATGAGGATACCGTATGGCGGCCAATCATCGATAGTTTGGAGCAATACTGTGACAAGCCGTTTCAGTTCCCCAATTTCTGCGGAGTCGTCCCTTCTCTTCGCTATAGCATCAAATTCATCTAGGAGAAGAACCGATGGTTCCTGTTGGGCAAACTGTAGGACCGCGCGTATATTATTCCCCGTACGTCCTAGAAAGCTACTCATAACTGCCGCAAGGTCTAAAGTAAGTAATGGTCGTTTTAATTGCGTAGCCAGATAACGCGCTGCCAAGCTCTTTCCGGTTCCTGGCGGACCTATAAAAAGCATAGATCGAGTCGGTAATACCCCAGCTGCATTAAGGCGGTCGATTTGGGACCGTTCAAGGATTACTTGGTTGAGTTCTTTGTTGATTGCAGTCGGCCATGTAGGTTCGACCGGCATGACAGGATGATCCTCAACGCGTAACAATTCAAGCCGTGAGTCCAGGTCTACTGGAATCGCCTCTTTAACTGTCTTCGCACGCCCAAGATTGGCCGATCCAGACACCAAGGCTCCTAATTCCTTTGCGAGATCAGGACGGCTTTTTGCAATCGTGGGGAGCATCTTTCTTATCAATAATAGTACGTCTTGCCGCCGGTCATTCAATGCTAATCTGGCTAAGTGGACGAAAGCGCTTTCCATGTCTGCCATATGTATACCACCTTTTATATAATGATGGTGAGGATATATCATATCATGGACGAGTATGTCAACATAAAAGTTAAATAGTAGTCCACTTTTTTTCAGGATGACCATGGAAAGTGATGCTCAATGAATTGCTCTGGCTCGGCATAGTGAGGGTGATCTGCATCACCACCATCTTGATCTTCTGGAGACAGGATAAGAGGGAGGAGAAGAGGAGAGACTGCAAGCCTTGTTGACAGGCCGGAATTATTGTATGCGTTTGTGTACAATATGTGGTGTAATTCTGGTGTAATCGTGCAAGGAAACTGACCGAAAAAGGGAGAATCAGGCAGAAGATGTTGACATGTGCAACGTAGTAATAGTAGAATCATTTCAAATAGATAGGAAGGGAAGGAGAAGGGGACGTGCTTAAGAAAGTGATTCCTGAGAAGTAACTCTCAAAATAACTATTGTATTTAATTACATACAATGATAAAATATGTCATGTATAAGAAAACACCACCTCAACAAAAGCTGCTCGGCATAGAGACGCAGGTGTCCCCCTCTTTGCGGAACCGTCTTGAGTCTTCCTGGGCTCACCTGTTTAGATGCGAGGTATTTCCAATCCTGTTCAGAAATGAAGATCGCTATGCGATGCTGTACGGCACAACAGGCCGTCCCAATTTCAGCGTTGCGCGTCTTTTGGGCCTGTGTCTCCTGCAGGAGTGGAACGACTTGAGCGATCAGGAGGCCCTGGACGAATTCAGCTTCGACATCCGCTGGCGATACGCATTGGATGTCAGCGATGAAGAAGACTATCTGTCCCGTCGTTCTCTCGTTGAGTTCCGCAGGCGGTTGGCCGCCAAAGACCCCGAGATGAAGCTGATCCGCCATGTCTTCGACAATATCCGGGATTCAGCAATATGGAAGCTTGGCCTTTCCTCCGCCAACCAACGCCTTGATTCTACCCTTGTCATCTCAAATATACGCATCCGCGGCAGATTGGCCCTGTTCTCGAACACCCTTTCTCTGTTTCTCAAGAGTCTGAATGAGGCTCAGCTTTCACGGGTCCCCAAGGTAATTCAGGACTGGTATGCAACAGAACCCGAAGGCTGGTTCGGGTTAGGTCCGGCAGAGCAAAAGGTCAAACTGCAAGAGCTGGCTCAGTACCTCTATGAGCTTATCCTCCTCTTCGAGAAAGACCTGACGGACAGCGAACCTTACCAACTGCTGAAGCGTCTTTTTTCGGAGCAGTGCGAACTCGCAAACGACACCTCCGTCCAAGTCAAAAAGAAAACCGAAGGCGCCTCTCTTCAATCCCCGTACGACCCGGATGCGTCCTATGGCCATAAAGGCGCGGGATACAGCCTCCATGTCACGGAGACGTGCAACAATACCAAAAAGACAGAAATCATCACCGACTATGAGGTGCATGGGGCGGCCCGTTCCGACATTGGCAAAGCCCTTCCCGTCGTCGAGCGTTTAGACGCTGCCGGGTGCAAGCCTGAAACGCTTTTTGCCGACGGCGGTTATCCATCTGTTCCTTCAGCGTCGAAGGTCATAGAGCAAGGCATCGAATTCGTCACGCCCGTCAACCGGAGCAGGCTCGGCGACGATGTCGTGGGCAGAGACCGTTTCGTCTTCGACGCAAGTGGTTTTGCGGCTCAATGTCCAATGGGCCACAAGCCCATAGACCATCGCGAATTGAGCGCTCACAACACGACGAGCCGTTCCCTCCATGCGATCTTCGACGGAGACCTCTGTCGATCATGCACAATGCTCGATCAGTGTCCGGTAAGAGCTCCCAACCATCGCGATCAAGGCTGCAAGGCCCGTGACACGGTCGGGGACTTCCGTCTGGAGATCACTGCCGAGCTTCGCCTGCGGGATCAGATGTATTCCCTTCAACAGACCGCCGAATGGAAGAACCGTTACAAGATCCGCGCCGGGATCGAAGCAACGAACTCTGAACTGAAGCGATCTCACGGGATCGGAAGGCTTCGGGTGCGCCGGCTGGCAAAAGTATGCTTTGCCGTGGTATGCAAGCTGATAGCCTGCAACATAAAGAGGTGGGCCAAGGCCCATTGGGCCTTAAAAAGAACCCTGGAAGGCTGCGTATCGTCTATTTGTATTCGCGTGAAGGCATTCTTGGCCGAAATAGTCAGCGTATCCTTGTTTAAGAAGTTCGTCTTCACGATGGGGGTAACATAACGATGGTGGCGATTGATCCTTTCAGAAAGGGCACTTTCTTCTCAGGAATCAGAAAGTAAATACATTTCGCAAGTTACCATAATCATTACCAAATTAAACATTAGACATCTTTTCGCCCTGCCTCCCCCTTCACTGCCCCTGTCGCATCCGACGCCGGTTTCTTCCGTCAAAATCTGGAACGGGATTATCTTGGCCTCTGTCATAAGGCCAAGCTTATGAGATAGTAACTCACCATGTTTCTTCCCAAAGTCGGACGCTTGACTTCTTACTGGTATGCATCCTTCCGATGCCTGACTGCCACTATGTCGACAACCTTCCTGTCGTCGTACACTGCATAGACTATGCGGTAATCACCAATTCTTATCCTCCACAATAATTTGCTTCCTACCAGCTTCGTGCAGCCGGACGGCCTCGGCTGCTTTCCCAAACCTTCAATTCGTTGGAATATTCGCTCCACGTGCTTCTGCTCAAGCGCTTCGATTTCCTTGCGAGCGCTCCGGGCGAAGGTAACGGCATAGTCAGCCATTCAACTTGCCCTGTTTCCGAAGGCGGTTTCTCACCGATTCCAACGATTCTCGCGGTTCCTTAGCTCTTCTCTCAGCCAGGAGGTTATCGTAGAAATCTTCCCAGACCTCCCCGAATTTCTTGAGGTTGATCTGAACCGCCACTTTTTCTCCCTTTTCGTTAGTAACGTATTGTATGCCCTCCATATCGGCCTACCTCCTGAATACTCCAATTATATCAGATTACAGCCGCTTTCAACACTTTCATCGGGGAGCCGAGATGACGTCACTGATTTTCGACGCAACATCCGCGATTTGGCCTCTCATGACTCACACGGGCAGCGATTTTGAGCGGTAATTCTCGCTTCCACGCCAGGCGCGAAAAGATCCCGGCCGGTAATTCTGAACGCTATTGAAGTAAGGCATGTAGCTTGCTACAATAAATCCATGCCCCTCGCGTCGATTCTGAAGAAACATCAGCCGGACATCATCGACGAATGGGTGCGTCGGCTTCACGCATCGGTGAGTGAACGGTACGGTCAGCGGCCCCTGGACGAGCTCTTCGTCACGGTGTCAAGGGCGAACGAGGCGAGCTGTGCGGTCCTTGTCAACGACGACTATTCCCTGATAAACGCCCACATTGAATGGATCACCAGGCTCCGCCTGGAGGGCGGTTTTTCTCTCTCGGAGGTCCAGCACGCGTACGAGCTCTACCGGACGACCCTCACCCCCATCCTTCTCAGGGAACTTCGTGGAGAAGAACTCATGAACACCATGGAAAGACTGAACCAGTGTCTCTTCTACACGATCACCAGGTTCAGCGACTACTTCCAGTCCCTCCACGAGGAGCAGATACGGACTCACGCCGAAAACCTGGAACGGGAGGTGGAGGAAAGGACCAGGGAGCTCGCCGAGTCGGAGTCGAAATACCGCGTCCTCGTGGAAGAGATAAACGACGGTTACTTCGTCAATCAGAAGGGGAGGATCGTCTTTGCAAATCAGGCGTTTTGCGACCTCCACGGTTACACGCCCCAGGAGATGGCGGGGATGCCTTATACCGAAACGATTGCCCCCAGATCGCTCGCCGCAGTGCGAAGGCTTTATGAAAAGCGCATGGCGGGCGAGGACTCGAAAGACCTGTACGCCTACCTGCGCCGCCACAAGAACGGCAAAGCCCTCCCAACGGAGAACAAGGTGAAGCGCGTACTCTATCAGGGCGAATACGCGGTGGCGGGCATTTGCAGGGACATCACGGAGAGGATAAAGATAGAGAAACGTATTCGGGAGGCCGAGCGCTTCGCCTACATCGGCAAGCTGACCGCGTCCCTGGCCCACGAGATTAGAAACCCACTCTGCTCGGTGAAGATGAACAGCCAGATACTCCTCAAGAACACGGAGTTCGGGGGCAACGACAAGAGGCGTATGGAGATCGTGGTGAATGAGATATCGAGACTCGAAAGGATCCTCGACGAAATGCTCGACTTCGCGAAACCCCTGAGCCTCAGGATGCAGAGAGGCTCCCTTGCGAAGGTGATCGATTCCTGTCTGGAAACGATGGAAGTGCGCATCAGGGAAATGGGAATCGGGGTCAAACGGGCATATTCCAACCACCGCCTCCGCTCCCTCGTCTTCGATAAGGAGAAAATGGAGCAGGCCATCATCAATGTCCTCATCAATTCCATCGATGCCCTCGGCCCCGGCGGCACGATAGAGATCGCCACGAAGGTCCTCGGCGAAAAAGAGAGGAGCCTGAGGCTGGAGATCGCCGATGACGGTCCAGGCATCCCGGCTGAAGACCTGCCCTATATCTTCGACCCCTTCTTCAGCAGCAAGAAAAAGGGGACGGGCCTCGGCCTCGCCAATGTAAAGAAGATCATGGAGGCCCACGGCGGTCGAGTCGACGTGTCCCCGAAAGAACCGTCGGGGACGATCCTCCGCCTCACCCTGCCCCTGGCAAAGGAGGAGACTTCGTGAAGAAGGGACGTATTCTTATCATAGACGATGAGCAGGTGATCCTTGAGTCGCTCGGCATGTTCCTCACGGAGAAAGGCTATGAGGTGAGATGCGCGATCTGCATGGCCGAGGGTTTGGAAAAGATCGACGGTTTCAAGCCGGACGCCCTCATTCTCGACATACGCCTTCCTGATGGAGACGGCCTCGACTTGCTGAAGAAGCTGAAGAGCAGAAACGACGAAACGGCGGTGATCATGATTACCGCCTTTCACGATATGGACACCACCATCAGGGCCATTAAGCTCGGCGCCACGGAGTATATCACCAAACCTATCGACGTGGATGAGCTGGAAAAAGCCGTCCTCAGGGCCATGCGGCTGACCGGCGTCCCGCCGGAGAGCCGGACCCCGCCGGAGGCGGCCGCCGGCTACAGGAAAGGGACAATCGTCGGTAACAGCAAGGAGATAAAGGAGATCTTCAAGGCCATCGGCGCCCTTTCAGAAAACCGCGTCACCGTTCTCATAGAAGGCGAGACGGGGACCGGCAAGGAGTTGATCGCGAGGGCCATCCACTGCAACAGCCCTTATAAGGACCACCCCTTTCTGGCCATCAACTGCTCCGCCATAGTCCCAACCCTGCTCGAAAGCGATCTCTTCGGCCACGAAAAAGGCGCCTTCACCGGCGCCGTCGCTCAGAAGATGGGGAGGTTCGAACTCGCGGGCGAGGGGACGATCTTCCTCGACGAGGTGGGCGACATGCCCATGGAGCTTCAGGCAAAGCTGCTCCGGTTTCTCCAGGAGAAGGAGTTCGAGCGCGTAGGAGGCGGAAAGACCCTGCACTCCAACGCACGGGTTATCGCCGCCACCAACAAAGAATTACGGCAGATGGCCCGGCAGGGTACGTTCCGGGAAGACCTCTATTACCGGCTCAGCGTGGCCGCCATAAGGGTCCTTCCTTTAAGGGCGCGAAGGGAGGACATCGAGCCGCTCGTGGCGCATCTCCTGAAGAAAATCAGTTCCGAGCTGCACAGGAACATCAGGTCGGTGGAGGAAAAAGCACTCAGGGCGCTGATCGGGTATGACTGGCCCGGCAATGTCAGGGAGCTGGAGAACATCCTTACCAGGGCAGTCATCAACACCAAGGGGGACATTATATTCGAGGAGTCTGTGAGTCCCCTGCTTGCGGGATCCGCGATCCCGGCGGAGAACCAACCGGCTACCGCGACTTACCGCAGCCTGGCCGAGGTCGAAAGGGATTACATCGTGGCCGTCCTCGACGAAACGGGAGGTCGCCTCGGGAAGGCATGTAAAATCCTGGGCATATCCCGGCCCACGCTCCGCCAGAAGCTCAGGCAATATGCCCTCGACGGCAACTCTCCCTAGAGTGAATGACCCCGCGTTTTCCCCGAGACTCTCCTGAGACAGGGCAAAGGCATGAGGAAACATCTACCTCCGGGACCGCACGGCACCCGGCGGCACTCTCTTTGCACTTCACCTATGCCGGAGCCTTCGAGGTTACCCGTGAAAACACTCAAAGAGATAAGACAGGAACACATCCGAACGGTCCTTGAAGAGAACGGATGGGACATCAAACAGGCGAGCCTTGTCCTCCAGATACCGGAAAGACGGCTTAAGGCGGAGGCGAGAAGGCTCACAAAACCGCCGGGCACACCGAACAGAAAGGAAGGGGACTCACCCGGGCCTAAAGGGGAGGAGAAGTGAAAAAAACTTTCACCACGGAAGAAAACCTTCAACTCACCCGAAGGGACCCCCTTCCCCCGGACCTGCGCCGGAGACGGCTCCCCGCACTATTTGACGGCCCTGTGACCTGCATCTGGGTCCTGGCACATATGTTGCTTTTAGAAAGCTGAAATCAGGCCATACCAACGGGGGTGTAATATGGGAAGGAGTGTGTGCGCTGTTGCTGTAGCCTTATGCCTGGCTCTTGGCTTGGCGTTTTCGGCCGGGGCTGCCGAGAAGCCGATCGTCATCGGTGCTCCCCTGGCGACGGCCTTTCTCTACGGCTGGGATGCGGAGAGAGGCATAAAGCTTGCCGTCGACGAGATCAACGCTGCGGGCGGGGTAAACGTGGCCGGTACGAAGCGCCCCTTCAAGGTCGAGGTGATCGATACCCGTGACCTGGAGCCGGGCGTGCCCGTGAGCGATGCCCTCCTCGCCCTGGAAAAGCTCATCCTGGAAAAGAAAGCCGATTTCATCATCGGTGGGCCCGTCCGTTCGGAGGCCGCCCTCGCTGCCATGGACCTCCTCAACAGATACAAGAAGGTGAGCATCCTCACCACCGGGGTCCTCACCCCGGCCTACACAAAAAAAGTGGAGGACAACTACAACAAGTACAAGTACTGCTTCAGGAACACAAGCCACGTGGGGGTGATGATGGGTGAACTCGTCACGCTCCTCGAAGACATGAGAAAGTCCTTCAAATTCGACAAGGCTTGCATCATGGTTCAGGACGTGGCTCACGCGCGCGCCGGGGGGCAAGCCATGCAGAAGGCCCTCACCGCAAAGGGGTGGACCGTCATCGACATGAAGGTATACCCCACCGGCACGGCCGACTACTCCGTGGGACTCATGGACGCGGGCAGAAAGGGCGCTCAGGTCCTCTTTCTATGGATGGACATGCCGGAGAGCGCCATCCTCCTGAAGCAGTGGAGCGACCTGAAGCTCAAATCGATCCCCATCGGGTTCGTCAATGCGGCCGAGCAGCCCGGCTTCTGGAAGGCGACGGGAGGCAAGGGTGAGTATTTGATCGTTGACCTTGTAAACGGGGGCAATGCCCCGGCAAAGATCACGCCGTGGACCATGAAATTCGTGGACGCCTACAAGAAGAAGTGGGGTCTTGAGCCGGAAGGCTACGGGACGTCGTCGAGCTACATGGCAGTCTATCAACTGAAGGATGCCATCGAAAAAGCGGGCAGCACCGACACGGACAAGGTCATCACCGGTCTGGAGGCTAGCGACATAATGGGCGTCTACGGGAGAATGCGTTTCGATAAGAAGTCGCACCAGATCATCCCGTCCATGGACCCGAAGGAAGGGGCCGTCACCGGCATCATCCAGTGGCAGGCAGGGAAAAGGGTCCAGATCTTTCCCTCAACGGTTGCGGAAGGGAAAATCATGCGGCCGCCCTGGATGAATTAGACTCAAGCGAGGAGGCGTTGTGGAAATCCTGATCTACGGCACTATCAACAGCATCGTCCTCTCCCTGCTCTCCCTGGGGTTCGCCCTCGTCTATAGCATCAGCAGGCTGCCCAACTTCGCCCACGGCGCCCTCTACCTCACGACCGGATACATCGTGTGGCTCCTCGTCAACAAGACGGGGCTGCCCTACCTTCCCTCCATAGTGCTCGGCATACTCGCGACTGCCGCCATAGGCGCGATCATGTACCGGTTTATCATCATAAGGATAAGGGGGATGGAGATCTCCGAGATCATCGGCACCTACGCCATCGGCCTCGCCATCATAGAGGGCCTCAGGTGGGGAGGACTCAGGGGAATGACCTACGTCCTGCCCGTTTTCGTCGCCGGTTCGACCAGTATCGCGGGTGTGACCGTGGACTACCAGAGGCTGATCATCGTCGGCTCCGGGGTCCTCATCTTCGTTCTCCTCTACCTCTTTACCCGGTTCAACAGGATAGGCCTCGCCCTCCGGGGTATCGCGCAGGACGAGAGGGCCGCCATGATGCTGGGCATCGACTCGGACATGACCGCCATTATCTCTCTCGCCCTCGGCTCCGGCCTTGCGGGCCTCGCCGCCATTCTCCTGTTGCCGCTGGGCAATATCGTGGTCGAGCAAGGGTACAACGTGCTCATTTTTGCCGTGGCCGTCTGTGTCATAGGCGGGCTCGGAAGCTGGGGAGGTACCATAGTCGCCTCATTCATCATCGGATTCGCCCAGATCCTGACGGAGACCTTTGTCTCCTCCCATTTCCTCATGGTTGTGGCCCTCCTCGCCATCATCGTCACCCTCCTCATCAGGCCTTCCGGCATCTTCGGAAAGCAAAAACAACTGGAAGAGAGGGTGTAGCCATGGAGATGACGAGGAAAGAAAGGATCGACCGGGGGCTCAAGGTAAGGACCGAGGGCATCTACGCCATTTCTTCCTTTGAGGAGATCGCCTATCTGGTGGGGCCGCGCCTGCTCCTGATCGCAGGGGTGCTCCTCCTCCCCCTTATCCTGGATCTCGCCCCCTACTGGAAAAGGGTCGTCAACATCATGTGCGTCTACGCCATCCTCGCCCTGGCCTTCGATTTCCTCGCCAATTACATGGGCCTTGTCTGCCTGGGTGGGGCGCTCTTTATCGGGGTAGGAGGTTATCTCACCGCCATTTTCAACGTTTACCTATCGATCCCTTTCTACCTCTCCATCCCTCTCGCGACCATCTGCGGGGCATGCATCTGCACCATCATCATTCTTCCCTGTCTCCCCCTCCGGGGGGTCTATTTCGCCATCGTGACCCTCATGTATCCTATCCTCTTTTCGAGGATCATAGAGGCCTTCAACGTAATGGGAGGCACGAACGGCATATCTGGGGTCGACGGCCTTCCGAACGAATATGTTGAGGAATATGCCATCATCATTGCCATGCTCGGCGCCCTCTTTGCCATGAGGCGGCTCGTCAACCAGGACGTGGGCCTCGTTTTCCGGGGCGTCAAGGATAACGACCAATCCGTGAGGGCCTCGGGGATAAATATCACTTACATAAAATCGATCGGGGTCTTCATCGCCTCCCTGATGGGTTGTTTCGCGGGCGCCTACCTCGCGCACCTCTACATGTGGGCCGGTCTTTCCCTCTTCGCCCTCGACTTTTCCATCATCCCCATCGCGGCCGTGGTCATAGGGGGTGGAGGCACCCTTGTAGGCGCGTTGATCGGCTGTTTCATCCTGGTGCCTCTGTCGGAATTCCTCCGCTTCTTCGGCACCCTCAGGGTCGTCATTTACTGCGCGGCCCTCACCGGCTTCATCGTCTTCAAGAGCGAGGGGATCATGGTCTATCTCCAACGGAAATACCACCAGTTCGAAAGATGGGTGAAAGTATGAGAGGGTCGGTGAGACATGGCTGAGACCGTTATTCTTTCGATCAAAGACCTGAGCAAGTCCTTCGGCGGCCTGAAAGCCCTCATGGATGTGAGTTTCGACGTCTACCAGGGGGAGATCTACGGCATCATCGGTCCTAACGGCTCCGGCAAGACGACCCTGATCAACTGCATCACAGGGTTCATCAGGCAGGATGCGGGCCGGGTCTTCTTCAGAGACGAAGAGATCACGAAATGGCCGGCTCACAAAATAGCGCAGATCGGCATCGCGCGGACCTTCCAGATCATGAGGCCCTACTATTCGCTGCCCGCCTACAAGAACCTTATCATACCCCTCTGGTCACCCAGGGCGAAAAAGTTGGGAGGCTGGCGCGGGGGCGGCAGGCACGGGGACAGGGACACCGTCGCCATCGACATCCTGGAGGAGATTGGGTTCGAGAGGGATTCGAGGGTCCCCTATAAGCTCGCCTCGACCCTCCCCACGGGTTATCAGAAGAGGCTTGAGCTGGCCCGCTGCATGGCACTCAGACCCGACGTGATCTTCTGCGATGAGGTCTTCTCGGGCCTCAGCATGAGTGAGATAGCGGGTATGATCCCCCTCATCGAGAAGCTTAAGATGGAAGGGGCCACTCTCATCATGGTGGAGCACCGGCTTCGGGAGCTTTTTAAGGTTGCCGACAGGGTCATGGCCCTCAACTTCGGCGAAAAGATCGCGGAGGGCGACTACACCGACGTCATCGAAGACAGGCGCGTGAGGGAAGCCTATCTCGGAAGCGAAGAGGTATAATAGACATGCTCGAAGGCTGCGAACTCATGGTTTTCTACGAGAACATGCTCGCCCTCAACAACGTCAGTCTCAAGTGCGGCTCGGGTGAGATCATTGGGGTGTTCGGCTCGAACAGCGCGGGTAAGAGTACCCTCATGTACGCCCTTTCGGGCATCATGCTGGACATCAAGAAAAAGGAAGAGATGCGCGGCGGCGAGAGGATATCCCTTTACGGCAGCATCCTCTTCGACGGTGTCGACATCAGCCGCGTGAAGCCCCATCTGCGCGCCCGGATGGGAATCGTCCTCTGCCCTGAGAGAAGGAGGATATTCCCCGAGAGCTCGGTCCTCGAAAACCTGAAGATAGGGGGCTACCTCTCCGGGAGGAAGGAATCGAAGGAGACTATCGACTACGTCCTCGACCTCTTCCCTCGGCTCAAGGACCACCTCAAGAGACAGGGAGGCTTCCTGAGCGGCGGCGAGCAGCAGATGCTCGCCATTGGAAGGGCGCTCATGGCCAAGCCCCGGATGCTCCTTCTCGACGAGCCGCTCCTCGGCTTGAGCCCGGCATACCAGGAGATCGTTATCAAAGGGACGAAGGCGATAAGGGACACGAAAGGCATCTCCATTATCGTGACGGAGCAATACGCAAGGCCCGTTATCCCCATCATCGACTGCGGCTACATACTGGAAAACGGGTCGAACGTGCTCTCCGGGACGAAGGAGGAGCTCATCGACAACCCTGACGTGAAGTCCGCCTACTTCGGCGTCTAGGCTATGGAAGGAGCGACAATGGAATCCTATGAAGAGGCGTATACGTTCTCGGGGTTCGAGGCAATGTGCGAGGAGGAGTCGGGCAATACCGCCCTCTACTACCTCGGCGAGCGGTACAGCTACGGCAGGCTCGCCATGCTCATCGACAGGTTCGCCGCGGGACTCGTGAAGATAGGGGTGAAGCCCCGGGATCGCGTCATGCTCTATATCCCGAACTGCCCTCAATGGATCATCGCAAACTTTGCCATAAACAAGATAGGGGCTGTCGTGGTCCCCGTCTCCCCCATTTACACGGCCTACGAGATCGCCTACATGATCGAGGACTCGCATATAAGGACGGTCATATGCCTTGACACGAACTTCGTCTATGTCCGCGAAGTCATGAAAAAGACGGAGCTTGAGCGCGTCATCGTTACCGACCTTGTCGAATTGCTCCCTGCCTGGAAACAGGCCATCGGCCTGCTCTTCGACAAAATACCCAAGGGAAAGGTGGAGAGGGGCAAGGAGATCTATTCCTTCTGGGGCCTCATCAAGGAGAACTGGCCGAAGCCCCCCAAGGTGGGGATCGACGCGTACCGCGACCTCGCCTATATCATGTACACGGGGGGTACGACCGGCTTCCCTAAGGGGGTACCGGGCAACCACATGGGTGAAGTCTCCTATATAAAGGACGTCATGACCGATGTCATCGACGGCCGCATGACACCGAGTAAAGAGGTGGTGCTTATGGTAAACCCCCTGTTCCATATCATGGCAAAGGGCTTTACCATAGGCTTCGGCTTCAACTTCGGGAACACGGTCGTGCTTATGCCGGTCCCCGACGTCGACGCGACGCTGAAGGCCATAGAGCGCTACAAGGTGGGCTGGATGCTCGGGGTCCCCGCCCTCTACAGGATGATCCTCGAAAACGACCGTCTCGACCAGTACGACCTTCGCTCCTTGAAGTACTGCTACTGCGGCGGCGACGTGCTGCCCGCGGAGGTATTCAGGACGTGGCAGGAGAAGTACGGGGTCCCCATCTATCAGGTCTACGGTTCCACCGAAGTCGGGCACATTACTTACAGCCTTCTCGACAAGGAGCCGAAGCCGACCGTCGTGGGAACACCGCTGAAGTCGAGAAAGTGCATCCTGGCCGACCAGGAGACCTTGGCGCCCGTGGCCCAGGGAGAAGTGGGCGAGCTTCTGGTCACGTCCCCCTACACAATTAAGAGCTACTGGAACAAACCGGAGGAGACGGCCCGATCGTTCGTCGAGATCGACGGCGACGTCTACTACAGGATGGGCGACTTCATGCGGATGAACGAGGACGGGGACCTGGAGTTCATGGAGAGGACGGCCGATACGATCAAGTACAAGGCCTATCGCATATCGGCCTCCGAGATCGAAGCGGTCCTTCAGGACCATCCCACCGTCATAGGAGCATGCTGTGTCGGCATCCCCGACCCGCGGGTCGGGGAGCGGATCAAGGCCATCGTTGTGCTCAAGGAAGACGCGAGGGGCGTGGGAAGCACCGAGCTGACGAAGTGGTGCAGGGACCGCCTCGCCGCTTACAAGATACCCCACTACATAGAATTCCGCGATATGTTGCCCAAATCGAAGGTCGGCAAACTCCTCCGGCGAGAAATCAGGGACGAAGAGAAAAGAAAGCTGAAAAAGGAGCGCGCGAAACCCGTAAAGTCCGTCTCCAGCTCATGATTACCCGGCGTCCGTGACCGCCTGGATGCTCTCGTACGTCACGGAGAGAAGCTCCTCCAGCACCTCTGCTTCGATTGCCAAAGGCGGCATGAGGACGATCACGTCTCCCAGGGGCCTCACGATCACTCCTCTTTTTCTCGCCTCCAGGACCACCCGCTGGCCCACCTTTTCCCCGGGCCGGTAAGGTCTCTTTTTCTTCCTGTCCGCGACGAGCTCGATGCCCGCCATGCAGCCCTTCAGGCGCACGTCTCCCACGTGGGGCAGTTCGTAAAACTTCTGAAGCCCGGCCTTCATCAGGCGGGAGGCTGCGGCTGCGCGATCCAAGAGCCCTTCCTCTTCAAACAGCCGGAGGCTGGCTATGGCGGCGGCGCAGGAAACGGGGTTACCCGTGTAGGTATGGCCGTGGAAGAATGTCTTAAAGTCGTCAAATTCCCCGAGGAAGCCCTTGAACACCTCCCCGGTCGTCAGCGTAGCGGCCAGCGGAAGATAGCCCCCGGTAATGCCTTTGGAAAGGCAGAGAAAATCAGGGCTTATACCGGCCCCCAGGCAGGCGAACATATCTCCCGTCCTGCCGAAACCGGTCGCTACCTCGTCCGCGATGAACAGGAGCCCATGCTCCCGGGCTATGCGCCATATGGCCCGGAGGAACCCTTCCGGCTGGACGATCATGCCACCGGCGCCCTGCACGGCCGGTTCTATGATGACGGCACAAAGGCGGTCTCCGTACTTTTTCACCTGTTGTTCGAAGGCCTCCACGCAGGCCATGCCGCAGTCTTCCGGCCCAAGATGCAGAGGGCAGCGGTAGCAGTAGGGAGAAGGGGCCTTGGGCGAGCGGAATAACAAGGGGCGGTAGACCTTGTGAAAGAGGTCGATGCCGCCGACGCTGACGGCGCCGAGGGTATCGCCGTGGTAGCCGTTCCTGAAGGAGAGGAAGAGGGTTCTCCTTTTCTCTCCCCGGTGCTGCCAGTACTGATATGCCATTTTCAAAGCGATCTCGACCGACGTGGAACCGTTGTCCGAGTAAAACACCCGGGAAAGACCGGGCGGCGCGATCCTGACCAGCTCCCGGGCAAGGAGCACGGACGGCACGCTTGCCAGACCGAGCAGTGTCGAATGACAGAGCGTGTGTGCCTGCTTCTCTATTGCCTCGATGATCTCCCGCTTGCCATGTCCGTGGACGATCACCCACAGGGAGGAGACACCGTCTATGTAGCGCTTCCCCTCGACGTCTATCAGATATGGCCCCTCGCCCCTCTGAATAATAAGGGGCTCGCTCTTCATCCAATCCTGCATCTGCGTGAATGGATGCCAGACGTATTCCTTATCGAGCCGGGCAAGCTGATCGATGCCTGCCATATGCTCCGCTTCGTATGTCATAGATTGCCCCCCCAAGGGTCTCCCTGGAAAACCGCTACCCGATCAGGCCCACCTTTCTGCCCGCGTAGGCGAGGGCCTCCAGGGTTTGGTCCATCTCGTCCCGGGACAGACCGGCCACAACGGTCAGGCGCAGGCGCGAGGTCCCGGTCGGCACTGTCGGCGGCCGGATGGCCTGGAGAAAGATGCGCTTGTCGAGCAGCATCCTCTGCATGGCGACCGCCTTTTCGTCCTCACCGACGACCAGGGGGACGATCGGTCCGACGCTCTCTTTCAGGTCAAAGCCCATTTCCTGCAGCCTCAGGCGCATGTACCCGATATTGGCCCAGAGGCGGTCTTTTGAGGACGTGTCCCTCCCGAGGAGCGCCAGGGCCGCCCGGGACGCGGCCAGGCAGCTCGCCGGCAGCGCCGTTGTATAGAGGAACGTCCTCGCGCGGTTTACCAGGTAGTCGAGGATAACCGGAGACCCGAGGACCACCGCGCCGAAGGACGCGAGAGATTTGCCGAAGGTGGACATATGGACATCCATCTTTCCGGTCACCCCGAAGAGTTCTTCCACGCCCCGGCCCCTTTGGCCAAAAACACCCGTTCCGTGAGCGTCGTCCACAATCGCGCAGAGTCCGTACTGCTCCTTCAGCGCCGCGAGATCGGCCAGGGGCGCGAGGTCCCCGTCCATACTGAAGACCGTCTCGGTGATCACGAACCGCGTGCCTCCGGATTGCTCGGCCCTGATCTTCTTTTCCAGGTCCTCCATGTCCAGGTGGCGGTAGATCACCTTCCTGGCCCGCGACAGCCGGGTGCTGTGGACGATGCTCGAATGATTCAGCTCGTCGCTGAAGATCACGTCCGCATCACAGGTGAGGGTCGAGATGATGCCGATGTTTGCCATGTACCCGTTCGAAAAACAAAGGGCGCCGGGGTAACCCTTGAAGGCGGCTGTTTCCTCCTCCAGGAGGCGGTACAGATCGATGCTCCCCGACACGCTCCTGGACGAACACGTCCCGGACCCGTACTCCCGGACCGCCGATTCAGACGCTGCTATTACCTCGGGATGCACCTCCAGGGAGAGGTAGCTATTGGAGCAAAGGTTGATGCACTCCTTACCCTCATAGAGGATGCGGGTGGCCGAAATGGGCTTGACGAAGCGAATTTCCCTGTAGCTGCCGGCCTGCCTGATGTCGTCGAGCTCGGCCTCAAGGCGGTCGCGGAACGCCTTCGGTTCCCGGGTATGGGTTTCACGGACGGCTTCTTCATTGATCACGACTGATCCCTCACCGGCGGAAGATATCGCTTGGCCGGGAAAGGATACGATAACGGGCATTGTGTTGTCAACCCTTATTCTCCCCTGGTTAACAGCCCCGCAGTCGCTGTAGCTTTTGCGCCTGTTTTATCGTAGAATAAACCCCATGAAGGCGTTTTTCGTCACGGGCACCGACACGGGCGTGGGCAAAACTATTGTGACGAGTGCCATCGCTGCTTACTGTTCTCTAAAAAAACACCTGGACGTGGGTGTCATGAAGCCTTTTGAAAGCGGCCTGCCGGCCCTGGCAGGCGACGACGCAAGCGGGGACGCGCTCCTGCTGAAGGAGGCTTCGGGCAGCCGGGACGCGCTTTCCGTCATCAGACCGTATGCCTTCGAAGCCCCCCTCGCCCCCGAAGCGGCATCGGAAAGGGCGCATGTGGAGATCGACATCGCGGTGGTGGACGCCATATACAGGAGACTCGCGCAGTCCCACGACGTGCTGTTCGTAGAAGGGGCCGGAGGGATTCTTGCCCCTATCCGGAGGGATTTCTTCTTCATCGACCTGGTGAAGGACTGGAAAATTCCCGTACTGATCGTATCCCGCCTGGGGCTCGGTACGATCAATCATACGCTTCTCACGTGCCGGTATCTTCACCACGAGGGCGTAGCCGTCGCGGGGGTAGTCCTGAACGACACGGACGATGCGGCGGACCCGGCAAAGGGGCATAACACCGAAATGTTATCGCGGTATCTGGACGCCCCCCTTCTGGGTGTTTTTCCTCATCGTAGTGGCATGGCCGGGCCGCATATCGACAGAGAGCGCCTGGCACGGCTCGCCGGGCAATACCTCGATATGAAACCCTTCTTCGCCTGAAACACGGGAAAACGGCCGGTCAGACCTCCCTTAGCCCGGCGATGTTTTCGGCGACCGTACGGCAGTGGTCCGATATCCATTTCAGGTTCACCAGCATATCGACAAAAATGGGACCTGCCTCCGCCTGGCAGACCTTGCTGTAGAATCTTTGCAGGTGACTTTCCGTTGCCTCCTTTATCAGGCGGGCAACCTCTGCGTGCCGCTCGATGATCGTCCGTATCGGTGCCTCATCCCTCTTCTCCAGGAGAGAAGCCGTATCTTCGATGTCCTCCATGAGAAGTGTTCCTATCAGCTTCAGCTCACTGTAAGCAGATTCCGAGAAAAAGGCTTTCCGCCTATGTCTGGATTCAGCCAGCTCAACAAGGTTCGTGGAGCGATCACCGATCCTTTCGATCTCATAGACAATCGATGAGAAGGCAAAGAGCTTCTTCGACAAGTCGGCAGAGAGCTGAAGACAGGAAATGTTCCAGAGATACTGGACTATCTCCGACTGTAGGTTGTCCACGATGGATTCGATGTACATTATGTCACGTTTTTTCGCCTCATTGAATTTGGTGATGAGACCCAGGCTGGCGGTAAACATCTCCTGACTCAGGAGCACCTCTCTTCTTAGCTCCTTCCTGGCGCAGGCAAGCGCCTCCGGGGCGTGTGCAAGGCACTGCCTGTCGAGGTATTCCGGCCAGATGGACAGAGTCCGTGACTGACCGGGGAGGATCGTCTCGACAAAGCGGGAAAAGGGTCGGAGGATGGAGACGAAAAGCCCGGCAAGGAAGAGGTTGAAGAGGAAGTGGCTCAAGGCGATCTGCTGGGGCACGCCGGACGGGATTTGTCTCAGGAAAGTTGCGAGAAACGGCAGCAGGACGAGACAGATAAGGACGCCGATGGATTTTGACAGAAGGTGAGCGATTGCTGTTCTTTTTCCGTTTATGTTCGTTACCATGCTTCCCATCAGCGCCGTCGCGGTGGTGCCCACATTTGCTCCCAAAACGATAGGCAGGGCATTGTCGATGCTGATCAGCCCCTGCTGGCCTAGTATGATGAGGATAGCGATGGGGATGGCCGACGCATGTACGATGCCGGTAAAGACGAGCCCGACGAGGATGCCGAGGATGGGATTTCTTGTCTCGCGAAAAAGGTAAAGGAAGGTCCGGTTGTCTTTTAGCGGAGCCACAGCCAGTCCCACGAGGCTGAGACCGTAGAAAATGAGTCCAAAGTACAGAATCATCTCCCCCGCGGTCTTCCACTTTTCCCTGCCCAGGAAATAGAGAGTACCTCCGGCAAAGATCAGGATCGGTGAGATCGAGGTAACATTCCAGACAACAAGCTGGACCGTAAGGCTGGTCCCGATATCGGCCCCGAGGATTATGCACAGGGAGTCGTAAAAGCTGATGAGCCCCGCGCTCACCATACTTACGGTGAGGAGTGTCGTGGCCGAGCTGCTTTGGAACAGCACCGTTGCCAGAGTTCCGGCAAGAAGTCCGTATGTCTTCTTTGATACGGAAAAGCCGAGATATGCGCGGAGGCGGCCGCTAATCACCAACTGCATGCCGCTGCTCAACTTGAGCATGGCGAAAAGAAAAAAAGCTATACCGGTGATAAAGAGGAGGATACCTTGTATCATCTTAGGCAGCGGCAACTTTTTCCCCTGTGAGGGATTGCCGCTATCAATGCCCGATGGCGAAGGGAATGCCTGGAGATCAGAGCTCCTTTTTCTCCAGTATGTAGGCCTTGCCATCCTCCCGGTCATGCTGGTGTGCCTTCAGTTTCCGGAGCACCTCGTCGAGTTGCCCGGCCAGCTTCCTTGTCCCGGAGGGTTCGGTTTTTGCCTGGAGATCGGAAAGTTGGCCCCGGATCTCGTCCACGACCTTTTCAAGGGCATCGATCCTTGCATTGATGTCCGGGACAGGCTCACTCACCTCCGCCGATCTTACCCGCCGTCTCCTCGGCTTCTTTTCCTGTCCCTCCTCGGTTGACCAGGGGAGGTTCCAGGCCAGATTGTACTTTTCGAGGATGCGGGATTTCGCCTTCGGTATTGCCTGCTCCAGCATCTCGTAGAATTGTTCCTGACTCTTAGCCCGCCGTATTGCCGCAGCCAGTTTGTAGACCTCGGTATCCTGAGGGGTGCGATCCTCCCCCGTTCTGATCTTGGTGAAAGATAGGGCTCTTGCGAGGGTTGTTGCTACCTTCAGCCGCGCTGCGGCATCTTTCGGGTTGGCGGTTGTTGCTTTGAGGATGTCGGTGATATCTGACGGATATTGCTGCAGAATGGATTCCCTACCATATGCCATGCGAAACCTCCGGTCTGAAGTGTGATTTTGAGTGGCGCCAATCTATAACAATAGCACACTTGAAAAGTGTTTACGAAATTATTTGTTGCAGATTTATCAACACCTTGCGGCCATGCCCTTTCTCCTTTGCATCATGCGGGGAATATCTTTCCCGGGTTGAGCAACCCCTTTGGATCAAAGGCCTGCTTCACCCGTTTCATGAGGGCTATCTCACCCGGTGTCATCTGCGCCGGCATATACTCTTTTGCGGTAAGTCCAACCCCATGCTCGCCGGTCAGCTTCCCGCCCATCTCAATGGTCCTCCTGTATACCTCCCCCAGCACCTCGTGGGCCTCCGCCATCTCGGCAAAGTTCCTTTTCCTGTACTGGATGGTCACATGGAGGTTGCCGTCCCCCGCATGGCCGTAAGTCGCGATGCGCACCTTTTTCCCCGCGCCGATTTCCTGTACGGCGCTTGCCAGAAAGGGAAGCCGGTAGCGGGGGACTACCACATCGGCCTCAAGATGATCTTTCCCCAGCGATTTCAGAGCGGGGAGGGTCTCTCTCCGTATTTTCCAGAGCCGCTCCGCCTCTTCATCGCTTTGCGCCGTCTTCGACTGGATAACCCCCTTCGCGCGGCCGGCGGCCTCCAATACCAGCCGCACCTCTTCATCCACTGCGGCCTGGCAGCTCCCATCTACCTCGACGAGGACCATCGCTGCGGCGTCGGTGCGCAAATCGGCTGATGCCGACAGGTAGTCCGCGACGCAGTTGATGCTCCTGTTGTCCATAAACTCGACGGCACAAGGGACAACCCCTAAGCCGAATACGGAGACCACGAGGTCTGCGGCCGCCACCAGGTCGTCCAGGTAGAAGATGCACGTCCTGCGGAACGCAGGCTTCGGCAGCACTTTTAGGATGATCCCGGTAACCACGGCCAAAGTACCCTCCGAGCCCGTGAGCAGGGCGACAAGATCGTATCCGGTGACGTTCTTTATCGTTCGGCCGCCCACATTGATGATTTCCCCGCCCGGCAGGACGGCCTCCAGCCCCAGAATGTAATCCCTTGTCACCCCGTATTTCACGGCCCGCGTATAGCCCGCATTCTCCGCCACATTGCCGCCCAGGGTGCTCTCTACAGTGCTTGAGGGGTCGGGAGGGAAAAAGAGGTTGTGCCTGTTCAGCTCCTTCTGCAGATCGGCCGACACGACGCCCGGTTCGACGACAACCTGCATGTTCTTCTCGTCGATCTCCACGATCCTGTTCATCCGCAGAAGCGAGAGGAGCACGCCTCCGTTCACGGGTAACGCGCCCCCTGAGAGACCTGTCCGCCCTCCCTGAGGTGTGACGGGGATGTCGGCCTCATAGGAGAGTTTCATGATCTTCGACACCTCTTCCGTTGTGCCCGGCAGAAAGACCACGTCGGGCATGAACCGCATTTCCGTCGCATCATAGCAGAAATGGGCCATACCTTCCTTGTCGGTGATGATTCGATCCTTCCCGAGAAACGCCGCGCATCGCGCAACAAGCCCTTCTATCTGCTCCTTCATGCTCCTCTCCGTTGGGATATCATGCCGTTGTTGCGGTTTTTTTCGCCTTTCTGAGGATCACCATCGGACCATCCGGAACCACGGCCCAACGGGCGTCTCTTCCGTGCTTGCCGAGAAGCGTCGCTATGCATGCCGGGAGGGAGCTCACCGGCCGCAGGTGATAGCGCCTGATCCGTTCAGGCGAGATTCCCTCGGTGTAGATCCAGATATCCTTCTCCAGAAGGACCTGATACATTTCCTGGGCACACCACTGGTCCGGAATGAAGAACTCCTTTTGCAGAAGACGGTATACAAAGGAGCTTGGCGAATCGGCCATTTCAAGGATTTGTTCATACTCCGGGCTGCCTATCCCCTGGCTGCAGCGGCTGGCGATCACGATATCGCCTTTCGGCTTCACCACGGCGGCTACCCCTGTCATACCCTTGACCGTTTGGTAAAGGTTGCAATCAAGGGGTTCGCCGGCATTGGTGGTCACCACGAAGTCAAGGGGCTCGTCGAGGGTAGCCACGCAGTGCGGCTCCAGGAATGCGCAGCCCCGCAGATGGGCCTTGACGGGGTGGCCCGAGAAAATACCGGTGATCTCCCGTTTCCTGTTGAGCGTCACGTTGACGATAAAATCGCACCCCGCCTTTTCCATGATCAGGAGCCCCGCCTCGTGGAACAGGTTCCCTTCCAGTTGGCCGTACTCTGTCATGGGATGGACGATCATTTCAGGGCCGTGCATGAACTGGAGGGTCTCGATGGAAGAGAGGCCCGGCAGAATCGACTTCCTCCCCCCGGAATAGCCTCCCCACATGTGGGGCTCGATGAAGCCCGTGAGGACCTTCAGGTCGGCTTCGACGTAGAGCCGGCTCACGAGTGCGGGAACGCGCCCCGCGATCCTGCCTACGTCCACCATATCTTCCCTTTTCTTAGAGAGGTGATCTATGATGCGGTAAGATGCCGCAATCTCCGGTCCCACAAGCTCTATGCGTTCCTTCTCGGTCGAGGGCCGGTGAATCCCCGTGGCGATAAGCAGGGAGACCGCCGGGCGCGGTATGCCGGCCGCATGAATCGCGTCGAGGATCGGAGGAAGTATCAGCCGGTTCGGCACCGGGCGCGTGATATCACTGATTACTATGACGGCGCTTTTCTTTCCTTGAGCGATGTCGGCCAAAGGCTTTGATTCGATAGGCCGGCTGATGCTTCCGGCAATGGCGATGAGGGGGTCGTCCACAGGGTCGGGCTCCGACGGCTCAAAAACACCCACAAACCCCGGCGTCGCCTCAACGTGCAGGGGGATGCCCGCCGAGCCGTATTTTAACGTAATATCCATGCCTCTACTCCCGCCCGCTGATTTCTTCTATGCTTGTTTGCCTTTGCTCCTGTATTATAATAGCATTATACTATGGTTTCTGTGTCCAAAAGTGTGGTGTGCGTGGCGGTGACAACCGCCTACAGGATGGGGCGGTCTTTTTAGAAAACGTTGAAAAGGAGGACGGATGAAGCTTCCCGAGTACATAACGGTTGATGAAGTGCGAAGGGTGTGCAAAGAGCTGGGTATCAGGGACTGGACTACTTTGAAGGAGCCTGCCGCGACGGTTGAGGAGGCTCAGAAGATCCTGGCCGAGGTGAACACGGGGCGGATGCCTATCGATCCGGAGCAGTTCAGGGCGGGCCTCGATGTGGAGCTGGAGCACGGGACGCGCTTCAAGGACGCCAACGTGACCAACAACCACCCTGTTATCACGGGGATGATCGTGCTCGCCCACATGAAGGAATCTCTTGACTACTACATGCTCCTCGACGTGGCGGAGGCGGAAGGGGACCTTACCACCGCCGTTGCCGCGGGCAACACGGAAAAGATCAGAAAATACTACAGAAAGCTGTCAGAGGCGAGGGCCCGCCTGTCGGACGCGGAGGCAAAACAGGTCTAGCCGGGACAGACCTGTCGCTGTCGCGGTTTTTCCCGGGCCGGTGGCCGCGCCTTCGGCGGCTGAGCAGGTTGCGCCGGTCCGGGTGCGGTTGGCAAAGCCGGACCTCCCGGTCGTTTACCACCTGCGGTAGCGGCCGTACGGCCCGTGATGGCCCCATGGACAACCGTAGCCGATTAAGTTATGGTCGGGGCGACTGGATTTGAACCAGCGACCTCTTGCTCCCAAGGCAAGCGCGCTAACCATGCTGCGCCACGCCCCGCCTTTCAAAGATAGCACAGGACTTTCCGCCTTTTCAAGAGAGAATGGCGCACTCTTAGGGCCGCACTCAGTCTTTCTCCGTCTTTTCCCCTTCCCGCTTCTTCCGTTGTCCCGGTGGATACTTCCTGACGGTCTCCGCATGATGCCGGTATGGTTTGTCGGTATCCATCTCAAGCACCACATGGTTCTTCCAATCCACCTCAATCTCGGCGGGCAGGAGAGTCGTCGTCATCCATCTCTGGCCGTTGTAGTAGAAAAAGAGCTTTCGCGCGGTATCCATGTAGACTGCCGAGTCAGGGTAATAGTGATACCGGTATTTCGCATGGGTTCCCGCCGCGGAAGGAGAAGCAGGCCCTCCACGCTCCAGGCCTCTCGTCTCCTGGCATCCCGGCGCGGCGAGCAGGGTCAGCCCGAGCATCATGAGGCCGAGGCCCGTGACAAGCTTCACCGGTCCTCTTTTGCGGGATGCAGTCGTTCCGGTTTTCGACAAAAGTCTCATTTCTTCCTCACCTGTCCGCTATTGACTTTCATTCTCCGCCACCAGTCGGATAAAAGTCAAGTCAGGCTTGAGGGATGGCGACTGCTTTTATAATAATAGGTCCTATAAGTCTTATATGACCTATCCTTGACGTTCCGGGAATCCATTTTGTTTGACCTCTCGGAGAAAAAGCATTATGATAGTGCCGCGCAATGAGCGTTTTTCCGTTCTGAAGGGGGAACCAATTTATGTCGAATGTAGTGGCCGTAGGCATCCAGTGGGGCGACGAGGGCAAAGGGAAGATAATTGACATACTGAGCGAATTTGCCGATGTAGTCGTCCGGTATCAGGGTGGGGCCAATGCCGGTCATACCATCGTCGTAGGCGACGAAAAAATAGTGCTTCACCTCATGCCTTCGGGCATATTGCGTGAAGACACATGCTGCGTCATAGGCAACGGCGTGGTACTCGATCCGGCGACGCTTCAGGAGGAGATCAAGGGCCTGAAGGCCGCCGGGTACATGGCGGACGACGGCAGGCTGCTTATCAGCGGTCGTTGCCACCTGATCATGCCGTATCATAAGAAGCTCGACATGTTGAAGGAGAGTGAAAAGAAGCAGAAGATAGGCACGACCGGAAGGGGCATAGGACCCGCTTACGAGGACCGGGCTTCGAGGATGGGGATACGCGTCATCGATCTCCTTGACAAGAGGGTGTTCAGGGAGCGGGTGCGAGAGAACCTCAAGCTCAAAAACTTTCTCATTCAACGATATTACAAGGCCGAGCCGTTCAAGCTGCGGGACGTGGTCAAAGAGTACGATGCATATCGCGACCTCCTCAAGAGGTATGCGGGAGACAATGTGCAGTTTCTCCATAAGAGCATGGAGGAGGGCAAATCGCTGCTTTTCGAAGGCGCTCAGGGCGCTCATCTTGATGTCGACCATGGGACCTACCCCTTCGTGACCTCATCGAACACACTGGCCGGGGCCGCAGCATGCGGGGCAGGGGTGGCGCCGGGCGCTATCGATCATGTCCAGGGTATCTGTAAGGCATATACGACGCGCGTGGGAGAGGGTCCTTTTCCGACAGAGCTGATGGGTGCAGAAGGCGAGATGATGAGAGAGAAGGGCGGAGAATATGGGGCGACCACAGGCAGACCGAGGAGGTGCGGCTGGTTCGATGCCGTGATCGTAAGGCGCGCCGTGGTCATAAATGGCGTCAAAGCAATCGCCCTCATGAAGCTCGATGTCCTGGACGTATTCGATACGATCAACGTCTGCGTCAAATACAGGATCGGAAGGAAGGTATATGCTGATCCGCCTCTGGGGATGAAAGACCTGAGCGTCTGTGAGCCTGTGTATGAGCGCATGGACGGATGGGGCACGCCGATAGGGGATGCGGCCTCTGTTGAAGACCTTCCCGACAACGCAAAAAGATACATAAAGCGCCTTGAAGAGCTTATAGGGGTGCCTGTGGGCATTATATCGACAGGCCCGCGGAGAGACAGCACCATCATCCTGCAGAACCCTTTTCAGCAATAGCACCCATACCAGGTTGCCTCGAAGACCTTTTGAATGCTCTGCGTGGTTTGCAGGGGCTGACTACAAGCCAGCCCTTGCGGACCCGCTTGGTTGGGGTAGGGCGCCTCAGAAGTCTTCGCGGTATTTCGTATGCACAAAATCGCCCCGCTCGATAGGGATGGCGACCTTCATGAAGAGCGTGAAGATAAGGAGCCCCACGGCCCATACGCCGAAGGAGACGAAGAGCTCGAGCTGGTTGGGCACGTAATCGTAAATCTCCCCAAGGGGAGAGGGCACAAAGCCGGGCAGGACAAAACCGGGCCCTTTCTCGATCCAGACTCCCACTATGATGAGCAGACAGCCCAGATTGAGCGTGGGGAGCCATTTCCTCGTCCGCCTTATGAGGAAAAGAAAAAAGGCTGTCACGTTGAAGCCGAGGGCCGTCCACATCCAGGGCACGAGCACCCGGTGGCCGTCCAGCCCCTGGTACAGGTACCGGAGGGAGGAAAGACCGATGGTATCCGAGTAGTATTCCTTGAAGACTTCGGCGGAGAGGAGGAACAGGTTGAGAAACATGGCATAGGCGATCAGCTCGGCGATCTTGAAAAGGGCTGAATCCTCGATCTTGATATAGGAGATCCGCCTGACCACCTGGAACATGACAATCACCATGGCCGGGCCCGAGCAGAAGGCGGATGCCAGGAATCGGGGCGCGAGGATCGACGCGTTCCAGAAAGGTCGCGCTTCCAGCCCGTTGTAGAGGAAGGCCGTCACCGTATGGATGCCCACGGCCCAGGGGATGGAGACCAGGATGAGGGGGATCACGAATTTTTTGTTCGGTTCTTTTCCATAGTAGAGCTTTACGAGCATGTACACGGGAATGAATGTGTTGAGGAGCAGGTACCCGTTGAGGACGAGCACGTCCCAGGCGAGGAGGGACCTGGGGAAACTGAGCCATCCTATATAAGGGAGAGATGCCAGAACCGGTCCGGCCGGCCCAGGTCGACGAAGACGAACAGGAGGGCCATGATGATGGACGATGCCGCCCACAGCTCTCCGAGGACCACGATCTCCTTGATCGGCTTGAAGTCGTACACGTATGCGGGTATGACGAGGAGGACGGCCGCTGCCGCCACCCCGACAAGGTAGGTGAAATTGGCGATATACATGCCCCACGACACCTGGTCGCGCATGTGCGTTACGATCAGCCCCTGATCCATCTGGCGCAGGTAGTAGGTGAGGCCTAAAAGGATGATGCCGATCAGGAAAAGGCACCAGGCGTAGTAGAGAGGTCCGCCTGATACCACAAGCCTCAGCGTCTTCTTGTAAAACCTCCACGCCTCCATGTCCTCACCCTATTCCGCAAAGAAGTAGTAAAACTTCGGCTCCGTATTGAGATCCTCTTTGAGCCGGAACACCCTCTTGTGGTCGATCAGGTAACGTATCTCGCTGTCGGGATCGAGCAGATTCCCGAATTTTCTCGTCCCCGTCGGACATGCCTCCACGCAGGCGGGGTATCTGCCGTTTCTCACGCGCTGGACGCAGAAGGTGCACTTATCCACCACGTTTCTGAACCGCGGCCGGTTGCCCAGGTAGTGGACCTGCGTGTTCCATTCCTCTTTCTGCACCTTCGGCTCGGACCAGTTGAAAGTCCTGCCCCGATAAGGGCAGGCGGCCATGCAGTACCTGCAGCCGATGCACCAGTTATAATCGACGACGACCAGCCCGTCCGGCTCCTTCCAGGTGGCATGGACCGGGCACACCTTGACGCAGGGCGGATTCTCGCAATGCTGGCACTGAACGGGCATGTAGAAATAGTCTTCCTCGGGTACTTCAGACGGGTTGTAGTAATCCTCTGCCTGCTCCAGATTCGACGAGGTTCCCCTTTTTCAAGCGGAGCACCCTGATCCACTGGACCTGGGGATTATGCCGCGACAGGTTGTTCTCCTTCACACAGGCATAGACGCATCGCCTGCACCCGATACAGCGCGAAAGGTCGAGGCCGTACCCCCATAGGGTGTTGGGCTTCGCCCCTTGGCTGCTCACGCTGAATGTCAGTCCGTACTTCTCCAGGTAGCGCTCCTCCAGCCTCTTGATCGTCTGCTTCTTTCTCCGCCTCCGTCATCTCGAGGAAATGCTTCTGGAAGAATTGTTCTCTCTCGGCTTTGGTGCACGAGGCCAGGGAGAAGGCGGCGCCGGAGGCGCCGGCAACGGCGAGGGTGCGAAGGAATTCTCTGCGCGTAAAACGTTTATGGGCCATTTTGTTTATCCAAAGGTCTAAAGGGCGGTGGTTCCGGCTTCAAGGGCTTGAATTTGGGGTCGTGCGGGTTGTGACAGTTCACGCAGAGGAAATAGGTCCTCCGGCCACCCGCGAAATAGCCGACCCTCTTGCCGTGGATGCCCGCTTTCCAGTCCCGGTAATTGGTCCCATGACACTGCCCGCACAGGCGGTAAGACTCGGTAAAATCGATCAGGTCCCCGTTGACCAGGTGGAGCTTGTCCCTGTTCTTCGCCTCATGACAGCCGAAGCACCAGGTGCAGGACTTCAGGCGCGTGACGAAGCCTGATATTCGTATGCTCGCCGAGATCTCTCTTTTGTGTGTTTACCTCCATCCCTTCGTGACAGGCGCTGCAGGGAAAGATACCCGGGGTAAACGGCGGCGGCCGCACAGGAAATTCCTCGCCGCCCTTTTTGTCCGGGGCCGACGCGCAGATGCCTGCCAGCAGCAGTACGGTCACTGCCGGAATAAGGACCGGCAGCATCATTCGGCGGAAGATGATACGGAAAAGGGACAGCCGGGAAACAGTGCTTTCAGCCATACGAGCGTGCAAGTGCAGAAATCATTCTGGTTTCATCCCCTGTATATCTAATATAGGGGTTGCGAGGGGCGCGCGCAACGGCGTTGCGCAAGTTGACAATTCAGGCCGATGGCGCCTATTGATGCACCCTGACCCAGGTTTTGTCGGGATCGTATGCGTTCATGGCGAGAGCAGCGCGTTTCGCGTCCTTGCCCAGGTCCTTCTGGTAGACGACTCCGTCCTGGTTCACGATGAAGGTCATGACGCCTGAATCGCCGTATTTCGCCGGGTACGCGACGATGGCGAACCCTCCGATCATTTTGTCTCCAACCAGATAGTCCCGGGCGCCCCCGGGTGCGTCCTTGCCCTGGGCCTTGAGAATTCTGTAGAAGTACCCATGATAAGGTGCGGATTCGCCTCCCAATAGCTCACCGCTGTAGCCCGCCTCTCTTGCAGTGGCAAACAAAGGTCCCATGGGGCTCTGCTCTTCTCCTTCCTTGGCCTCCCAATAGAGACCGTCATGTGCGCCGGGCGTGCTGACAAACTTTTGCGCGTACTCAAGAAGGCCATTCCCCTGACGGCCCTTCTTCATGGCGTACTCCTGCTGGGCGTCGACATAGGCGAGGCAGACCTGGATCGCATTCAGCTCATTCCTGCCGACCCTCCGCGCCAGTATCTCCTGTCCGCCTGCCTTTGCATCGAACCTCCAGCGAGTGCCGGCTTTCACTATGGGGATAGGAAAAGGCCACTCGTCATTACCCGTGTAGAGTATGACCTTGCCGGAGACCTCCTCCAGCCTGTTCTTCTCTTCATAGCGCTTAATGAACCGTAGGTGTCCTTCTTTATCTTCCACCGGATCACCCGACAGGACAATATCCTTGCTTCCCGGGCCGAATATCCTGAGGAGCGCCCTGGTATCATCAGCTTTGACCGCGTCGGCCATTGCCCTGACCGCCGCCCCCGGTGAAGAAAAGCTCCTCTGGTGTGGAGGGTTCGCATGAGCACTCCCGCAGGCGAAAACAACGACGAGAGCTGCTGCCATGACGAAGAGCCACTTTTCTTTGGCATCTCTGACTCGCGACATCACCATATCCTCCATAACGAATTGGTCTCCTTGAAATTGAGGGCTCACCTGTTACGTCCACCACCGCGAGAAGCACCTCCGCCGGAGGAGGCTCTGCTGACGGTGGGGGCAGAAGCACGAGCACTCGATAGACTTGCATGGCCCCGGCTACTCGCCTGCTGTGTTTGGTTGCCGGCACCGCCGCTGCCAAACGCCGTCGGACTGCGCAGCCCCTGGACCTCCTGACGTGCGGGACTGGAGGGCTGTCTGGGTGCCTCAGGCCTGGCCTGAACAGGCCCCGACGCAACTCGCGCCTGCGGAGAAGCCTGCCGGATAGGTGCCTGGGCGGCAACCCTTCCCGTTCCACCGCCATCAAATCCTCTGAAGTCCTGACGCGCACCGGCCCCCGGGCGAGGCCCGCGGCCAAACTGCTGTGCAACGGAGGGGGTACGGTAGGCGACTCCACCCCGGTGAGCCGGGTCATGCCTCCACGCCCCCTGGCCGCCGCCTCCCGTGGTCACGTGACTCACGTACCAGTTCCTGTCTATACGATTATTGAAGCGCGCGTTCCTCGTGATGTTGACCGACACGCCGTGGCGATGCCAGTCAAAGCCGCCCCATGCATAGCCCCAGGCGAGGCCGAGCCCCACTCCGAAGCCGATGAATCCGCCCGTAATGACCAGCCCCGGCGGATAATAGTAGTAAGGCGGGTATGCCGGCCACCACCACGGGCCGTAGACGACCGCCGGATCGTATGCAGGCACGTACATCTCCTGGGGAGTGGGAGGCTCGATGGCGATTTCCTGGCTCTGGGGATCTACCATGACCCTCTCCTGGCTCGTAGTCTTAAGGTAGCCCTGGCCCTGGGCCCTTTGTCTGAGCTTCTGGACGGTATCCATCACCTGGTCCTTCTGCGCAAGGAAAGCGTCTCCAAGTTTCTGCGTCCACTCGAGCCTGTCATTGAGCATCTGCAGGACGGAGGGGAAATTTACCATCGATTTCACGCTCGGGTCCCAGTCCTGCTGCTCCAGCGCGGCTGCAAGCTGGTCACCGGCCAGGTTCGGGTTCGCCTGCACCCAGCGGGCGGCCTGAACGACTTCAAGAGGATAGGTGGCCGCCATCAGGACCTGCACCAGGAGATCATCCGGATAGAGTGCGATGGGCGCAAGCATCTGATCCAGCTCCTCCTGCCTGAAAGTCGGCTGTCCGCCCTGGTCCTGGCCCTGCGCCATGACCCCTCCGGGCGGTGCGGCCAGCAGCAATGCCAGTGTCCACAACAACAAACGGGCGTATATACCTTTTTTGCTTTTCATTGCTCTCACCTCTCGGTGTTCCTCTCTGTGCCTATTCCCGACAACAACGCCTTCCTCATTCTGTCCGGTAATTATTGTAATCCGTTTTTCATGCCTTGTCAGCAGGGGATCTCCTCGTCTTTTCCGTTTATAGCCATCTTGCTCAGGAATAGAGTCAGGTTTATAATTGTGTAGATATTTTATAAGGAGGTGTTTGATGGACCTGTTAAAACGTTTCCTGTTACTCGCTGTGCTATTTTTTGTGCCCTTAATCGTGTCGCCGGCTCCAGGTGACGCTCAGGTGAACGTGGGCATTAACATCGGACCGCCCCCACCGTACCGGATCGCCGCTCCGCCGTCGGTGGTCGTGATTCCAGGGACTTACGTCTATATGGTTCCGGACATCGGTGCGGACATATTCTTTTACGGCGGCAACTGGTATCGCCTCCACCAAGGGCGCTGGTTCAGTGCCGGAGCCTACAACGGACCATGGATGTACGTGCCCGATCCCAGGGTTCCCCGTGCCCTCGTACAACTGCCGCCGGACTACCGCCACATCCCTCCGGGATGGCGCCGGATACCGTATGGGCAGTTGAGAAAGAACTGGGCGGGATGGGAACGTGGCCATTACTGGGAGAACGACCGCGACTGGAAGGCGGGCTGGCACGGCAGGCCCCAGGGAAGGCCGGAAGAAAGGCGGGGACACCCCGAAGGAAGGCCCGGTGAGGAGCACGGCAGGGATTTCGAACATGGTGGTGAACATGGCCGCTAGAGGAAATAGCCGGTAGTCACGACCGGCCGGCGACCATGTATGGCGCCGGCCGGTATCTATACAAGACAGAAAAGGCAGATAGGAGAACCGTCTTGAAACTGTCCTCAAAAACTGGTACTAGAGATGCACCTTTTGATGAAGACATTTCTCGCCCTTCTTTTCATTTTGTCTCTTCTTTCCTCCCCGGTCGCTGCCGACATGATGATAGGTGGGGATGTCAGCTATCCCACCCAAAAAGGCGATTGTCTCATCCTGGTTAGCGCCAAGGTCGGCGTCGACTGGCAGGTCATTGCCAGAGAGAACCGGATCGAGCCGAGCAACCAGTGCAAGATCGGGGCACGGCTCGCCATCACGAACAGGAAGATCGTCCCGAAGGTCGTTGTGAATGGGATTATCGTCAACGTGCCGGACAGGATGCTTTACTTCTTCAAGGATGGTGCACTCGTCAGCTTTTTCCCCGTGGGCCTCGGCAACCGGGAATGGCAGACGCCTGTCGGAAGCTTTGTCATCGTGGGAAAAGAGCGCGACCCTGCCTGGCACGTTCCCAAGTCCATCCAGGCTGAGATGGCAAGGAAGGGCCAACCCGTCAAGGAGGTTGTCCCGCCGGGCCCCGACAATCCCCTTGGGCGGTACGCGCTCCAGACCTCCCTGCCGGGCATCCTCATTCATGAAACAATATGGCCCACAACTATCTACCAGTGGAGGAGCCACGGCTGTATCAGAGTCCTCCCGGAGAACATGGAGGCCGGCTTCTTCGAATTGGTCGAGAAGGGTACCCCCGGCGAGATCATATACCGGCCGGTGAGTGTAGCCGTGTCGGAGCAGGGGCGTATATTCCTCCAGGTTGACAGGGACATTTACAAAATGGTTAACTCCATGGAAGGCGAAGCGAGAACGGAGATAGAAAAGCGCGGGCTTTCCGACAAGGTAGACTGGACAAAAGTGGAAAACGTGATAAAGCAAAAGACGGGGGTTGCCGAGGATGTCACGCAATGATATCGAGGCGGGGTTTCCTCAGGGGCGTCTTCGGTGCGGCCGGGGCGTATGGCCTCGCGGGACTATTCTCTGCTCGGACCGCCGCGTCTGCCCGTACCGGCAGCAGCCCGGAGAAGGCGCTCAGCCTCTACAACGTCCACACGGGTGAGAGACTCAACACGCGATACTGTGCGGATGGCTGCTACGACGAAAACGAGCTCGGCCGGATCAACTACATCCTCCGGTGCCACTACACGAACGCCGTTAAGCCCATAAAGCTCAAGGTCATAGACCTCCTTTGCGATATAAAGGACCGGCTGGCCCCGGGCAGGGAAGTCACCATTATCTCGGGGTACCGCTCACCCGAGTACAATGAGTATTTGAGACGGCTGGGGAGGCATGTGGCCGCGGGGAGCCTCCATATGACGGGTCTCGCCATCGATTTTGCCATCGACGGCATAGGAATGGGAGAGCTTTGCAAGGGCGCGAAGCTCTTTGCCGCGGGCGGCGTGGGAAGCTACCCGGAGTTTGTTCACATAGACGTAGGCCGCGTGAGGTACTGGTAGGGGCGACTCACTGTCCCCGTTTTCGCTTTGCGGTGATCGTTTCCCCTCCTGCGCCCCAGTTGTCCGTTTCGACTTCGTCTATGACGACGAAAACCGTGTTAGGGTTCTTGCCGAGGACTTCGCGCAGCAGATCGGTAGTCCCCTTGATCAGCTTCTCCTTCTGCTCGGCGGTAACGCCTTCCCGGGTGACCTTGATATTGACGTAAGGCATACACAACCTCCTTCATGAAAATTGTACCTACATCGCTTCCGGAAGACCCGCCGACCCGCCTCAATAACCCGAGACAAGGAGCCGTTCTTCCGCCTCCACCTGTTTTCCGCCGGAGTCGATGGTAAAATAGCCGTTCTTACTCATGGGCGGTATAGTCACGACGAATGTCCCTTTTTCCTGTGCATGTGCGGGCAGCGGTATCCCGTTGTAGTAGATCGTCACATTTTCCCTCGGGGGCGTGACCCGGATTTGTACCTTCTGACCCCACCGCACGGACTTGGGCTCGAAAGAAAAGCCCCATCCTGCGGGCATACGGGTCTTGGCCGCTCCATGTACGGCCCGGCCCGGCCATTTCCAATCGCCGGGGAAAGCGGACCGGAACGATGCGGGGCGGGCTGCTGTTGCCGGCTCTTTGAGATGGAGCGCCAAGCCGACGGCGAGCACCAGGAGAGCACAGGCCAGAAGCGCCCGCGCAGGGGTTTTTCCGAGAAATGAGGGCTTCTTCACCCGGTTGACTATCGCTATTGAAATAAAGAGGAGTCCTAGCGCGATGAGAAGGGATGGCAAAGGCGGAAGTACCACGACCCAATTATAGCAGAACCAATGGTGATTATCACTTTCTTAATGGCCGCTGTCGGTTAAGAAAAAAGTGCCGGGGACCGGAACCGAACCAGTGACACGCGGATTCACCCTCTTTTCATGTATCGGCAGGAATCGGGCAAAATCGGTCGGCGATGGTCAGTTGCAAAACGTGTTGTTCATTCTTTCAATAACATCTTCCATGGAGCCCCTGAAGGGACCAGGGGATTCCATCTTGATCGATGTGAGGGCTACAGCGAAGCGAAGCGAGTCTTCGACAGAATGATCCAGCCTGCGTGCCAGGTACGATCCCATAACGGTATCGCCCCGGCCCATCCTGCCCCGGATGCTCCTGTTGGTAAATTTCGCAAACGTAGTTTTCCCCTTGCTGCGAGCCAGCACACCTTCTGAACAAGTTATTATAGTCTCTGAACTTCCCCACTCTTCCAGCATGTCCGCCTGGTCCTGCAGAACTTCGGCACCCGTCAAGGTCTTTGCCTCCATGGCATCAAGCTTTACGAAATCGGCCATGTCCAGGATTTCTTTTTTCTCCGGAACATCTTGAAGCTGGACGACCCCCGTCTTTTCGTCCGCCTGGAGCACGAAGTTCTGCATATCCACCGACAAACGGAATCCGCGTGTCTTCAGCGCCCGCATCAAGTCCAGATGAAGCTCGCGGAAGCCAAAGCAGCAAAGGTGGATCAGACACGGTTCAAAGGGAGGTATGTCGCCAATCGTAAAATATCCTCCGCTCTTTATGACAAAGCCCTGTCTCTGATCGACATTTGCGGTCGGGAAAACGACACGGTATTGCCGGGCCTCTCCGGGCTGCACGAAAAGATCGACACCTGCAGTCTTCAGTGATTCGAGGAGGTATCCTTCGCTCTCGGAAATTCTCGTCACCGCGGCAATTCTTTTTCCCAGACAGGAGGCTGCTAGTGGAGCAAAGAGCACCGGGGTGCACTGCTCGATGAAAGAGGATCCCTCGAAAGGAACAATTGTACCAAAACCCACCTGACCGATAAATACGATATCGTAGCGATTCATCTCCGGCTCTCCCTATATATATGTCCCTATACCGGCGGACTGCCGACACGCGTCAAATTGCTTTGCTCCCCGAGCACGCCCCTATAATAGTCTTATCGATTACCACAAATATTCTCGTAATGAAAGGACATTATGAAAATATCCATTCCAGGAAGCAGTGCAGGGGCGATACGCGCCGTTATGATACGACGATTACCGTCGATCAATGCGCCCGTTTAAGGAGTCTGTGCGCCGAGCGAGACCTTGTTTGTATGTCGGACAAATGATAGTATGTACAAGGACAGCTACTGATGGTGCGTGATATCCCCTACCCAAAACTTAAGGTATTTTACCACGTGGCGCGTTGCGGCAGTTACAGCCGGGCAGCCGCCGTGCTTTGCGTCACAAAGGGTGCGGTCAGCATGCAAGTGAACGATCTCGAACAGCGCCTGGGAAGGCAGCTCTTTGATAGATCGAATAGAAAGACCGTTTTGACCCCGCACGGGGTAAATCTGTTTGATCTCGTCGCTCCTATTGTGGAACGGTGCGAGAGCATAGGACTTGAATTCGAGAAGATAGCCGGAAAGATAAAAGGGGAGGTTAAAATCGCTTCATGGACAGGGTTATTACTCTATGTTCTTCCGAAATATGTAACGAATTTCAGAGAAGCATATCCTGAGTGCGATATAATCCTTATCAATACGACCGGCAAAGAAATACGTTCTCTGCTGCTGGCAGGAGATGTAGATTTCGGCATCGGGTCGATGGCTACCCTATCTCCCGAAATCATAGGCAAGGAATTATGGCGGTTCCATAGGTACTGTATAGCACCCTTGGGGCATCCTCTTTCAAAACAGAAAAAAGTCACCTTCGAAGATCTGGCAAAGTACCCGGTCGTATTGGTCGACAGAGAAGGAACAGGGGGGAGGCACGTGGAAAGCATGTTGCGTGCCTGCAACCCCAACCTTAAAGTGACCATGGAAGCCGCCAGTTGGGAAGTGGTCATGAAATACGTGGAAATGGGGATGGGTGTCTCTATGGCGCCGGGGATAGTCTTTCAGCCTGAAGATAAGAAACGAATGTTTTTCTGCAACATGACTATGTCCGATGAAAGGGTGGGATATTCCAGACACGGAATCCTTATGAAGAAGGGCAAGTATCTTTCCCCTCCCGCAGAAGAATTCATCCGGTCTTTGTCGTCTGACGTAAATACCGTGGAGGAATTCCTTTTTTGAGTCTGTTATTGTTTTTCCTTCGGTCCCCTTAGTATCGTTTTCAGCTCCCGAAAATCCGATATCACAAAATCGGCCTCGGCAAAACGGCCGAAATCAAAGCCGGCCCACCTCACCTCAATTGCCATATTCACCTGCATTACGGGCTTTCATCGTCGACAAAAAATGGTTTTCTCTTAAAGTCTGCAACGCCAATCTCCCGAAGCTGTCATGGAGCTTCATTCCCAAATTTAGTCCATGGACGATGTAGAGTCAACCATTCATCCTGGTCCCGACAAGTGTATTTTTACGACCATTTTATGGTTCATATTTACTGAACCATAAGTTAATTTTTTCTCGCTTGCATAAACCATAGTTCTATTCTATTGTTATAGTCTGGACTTGACATGATGGAATAAGCCATTGAGATGACAACGGAATTTTCAAAGTGAGCCACTTTGGGGTGATCGTTTGGATGCCGTTGCGAATCGAGGGGTCTTCAGGCCCCACGGGTGGTTCGAACAAGGGAGGTTTTGATGGCAACGCGCGTACATGGAGTTCTACCGTCCCGGCAAACAACTTATGAATTCATAATAAATATTGTCTTGCAAAGGTCGTCATTTAAAACAATAATGGATAAACAGGAAACGTGTTGGTGTTCTTTCTCTTGCGCAACAAGAAAATTGGGGGTTACCAGGGTATGAATAAAATCGAATTCGTCGACCAGACCATACGGGATGCGCAGCAGAGTCTCTGGGGTTTCACGATGAGGACCGATCATATGGTCCCCATCGCGGAAATGATGGATAAAGTCGGGTACAGGGCCATCGCGACTGTGGGCAGCCAGGCCTTTACCGTGCAGGTGCGCACTCTCAACGAAGATCCCTGGGAGAGGATCCGGGTGCTTTCCCGGCTCATCACAAAAACACCTCTCCGCGGGTCCTACCAGATCGGAAGCCTTTCCTCCTTTGATCTGAGTACCCCGCGCGATATCATCACCCTGTGGATAAAGCGGTCGGTTGCCAATGGGATAAAAAGCTTCTGGATCTGCGATTACCAGACGGATATGGAGAAGTTCGTGTACTTCGCGCGCCTAGCAAAGAAGGAGGGGGCCGAAGTCGTGCCTGCCCTGATGTATACCTCCAGCCCTGCCCACAACAAAGAGCACTGGGCGCGAAAGACCCGTCTCATCATGGAGGCGAAGGCGTGTGTGGACCGGATCATGATAGAGGATGCGTCGGGAGTAATTACGCCGGATGAGACCAGGGAGCTGGTAACCACCGTTCAGAAAAACTGCGAAGGGCTGCCCCTAGAGTTCCATTCCCATTGCAATGTCGGGCTTGCCCCTCTCTCCTATCTGGAGGCTATCCGAGCGGGTGTGACGACCGTGCACACGGCAGTGGCGCCCCTTGCCAACGGCACGTCCCTCCCGTCCACGGAAAACATCTTGAGAAATGCCCGCCGTATGGGCTTTTCCTCGGACTTGGATGAGGACGCGCTCGCGGCCGTGTCGGCCCACTTCAGAAAAATTGCCGAAACAGAGGGGCTGCCCATAGGGGTGCCCATGGAGTACGACCTCTTTCATTTCGACCACCAGGTGCCCGGCGGCATGATGACAAACCTGAAACGGCAGCTCGCGGAAGTAGGGATGGGACACCGGTTGGACGAGATCCTGGAGGAGGTCGTGCTGGTCCGCAAGGAGTTAGGCTATCCCGTGATGGCGACCCCCTATTCACAGATCGTAGGCGCCCAGGCCATGGAGAACGTGGTCTCCGGCCAGAGGTACGGGCGTGTCACCGATGAGGCCATGAAATACGTCCTGGGCTATTATGGGGAGCCGGTCGCGCCCATAGACAAAAACGTCATGGACAGGATAATGAATTCACCTCAGGCAAAGAAATTACGGAACTGGAAGCCGGCGGGATACGATAAGTCCGTTGAAGAGCTGCGCCGGGAGATCGGGCCGGAGCTCTCGGACGACGATCTCCTGCTCAGGGTCCTTATCCCGGGAAGCCGGGTGAAGCCCGGTGAGCCCCGGAAGACGACAACCCGGCCCGCGGCCAGGGCAGCGACGCCCGGCACAACCTATGCCGACTTCCCCACGGAATTCAGCGTGGATGTCGATGGAGAAGTATTCAGCGTGAAAATATCACCCGTCTGGGACGGGGCCGAAAAGAGCATAGAGGCAGAGAGACCGGAGAGTCCGAGGAAGCCGAAGGACGTCCCCCCCGGCGCCGTCCTCTCCGGGATGGCCGGCCTCGTCCTCTCTTTTGAGGTGAAGGTGGGTGATGCGATAAGCGCGGGCGACCTGGTGGCAATGGTCGAGGCAATGAAGATGAGGAGACATGTCAACTGCCCCCATGGCGGGGTGGTGAAGGAGATCTGCGCCCTGGAAGGTGAGATTGTCAACCCGGATGACGTCCTGATGGTGGTGGCATAACATGATCAAAAAAGTTCTTGTAGCGAACAGAGGTGAAATAGCAATCCGCATCATGCGCGCCTGCCGGGAGATGGGTATCCAGTCCGTTGCAATATACTCCGAGGCGGACAAGGATGCACTCTTTGCGAAATACGCCGATGAGGCGTATTTCATCGGCCCTGCTCCGGCAACAATGAGCTATCTCAACATGCAAAAGGTCATTGAAGCGGCAAGGCAGAGCGGCGCCGATGCCATCCATCCGGGTTACGGCTTCCTCGCGGAGAACCCGAAATTTGCCTCTGCCTGCGAGCAAGAGGGTATAAAGTTCATCGGGCCGTCGAGCAGGGTCCTTGCCCTCCTGGGCGACAAGGTAGCAGCGCGCCGCGAGATGATAAAGGCAGGGGTCCCCGTGGTGCCGGGTACCGATGCATGTGTGACGGAATTCGGGCAGGCAAGGGACATAGCTAAAAAAACCGGATATCCCGTGATCATCAAGCCCTCCGGCGGTGGAGGGGGAATCGGCATGACCATCGTGGAAAGTGAAGGGGAGCTGCAAAAGGCTCTTGAATCCACGCAGGCCATTGCCGCGACCACCTTCGGCATAGCCGATGTCTACATCGAGAAATACCTTACCAATCCCCGCCATATAGAGTTCCAGCTGCTGGGAGATTCCCACGGGAATGCCATTCACTTAGGAGAAAGGGAATGCTCCATACAGCGCAGACACCAGAAGCTGATCGAGGAATCCCCCTCTCCGGCCGTCTCCCAGAAAGTCCGCAAGGAGATGGGAGAGAAGGCCGCGAACGCCGCAAGGATGGTCGGTTATGAAGGCGCGGGAACGATGGAGTTCCTCTTCTCTGAAGGAAGGCTGTATTTCATGGAGGTGAACGCCAGGGTGCAGGTGGAGCACCCGGTGACGGAGATGGTAACGGGTGTGGATATAGTGAAAGAGGGGATACGCATCGCCTCGGGCCTGCCCTTGAGTCTCACACAGAAGGATGTGAAAGTGCGGGGGAGCGCCATCGAGTGCCGTATCAATGCGGAAGATCCCTTTGCAGACTTTGTTCCCACTCCGGGCAGGATCACGAGCTACCACGCACCGGGCGGGACAGGCATCCGGGTGGACAGCGGCGTGTACAGCGGTTATACGATACCGCCCTTCTACGACCCGATGATATCGAAGCTCATCGTCTGGGGGAGAGACCGAAATGAGGCGATTGCGAGAATGCGGCGGGCCCTCTACGAATACGTCATTCTGGGACCCAGGAATAACATCCCTTTTCACAAGGCGGTGATGGAAAACCCGCGCTTTGTCGCAGGCGAGCTGGGGACCCACTTTATCGAAACCGAAACCACGCTCCTGGACGACATGAAAGCCATCGTGGAGCGGGAGAAACCTCTGGCGGAAAGGCTATCCCATGTGTCTGAGGAGAAAAAGAGGATGGCCGCCATTGCCGCAATAGCCGCACTGCCGCAGATGATGTCCTTCGGGAGATAGTGATATGTCGAAAACGATCGTTGTCATAGGAACCCTCGATACTAAAGGGGAGCACTTGCAATTGCTGAAAGAGAAAATAGCTGCGCGGGGACACCGGGCCATCCTGATGGATATGGGCATGGGTGGTGAGCCTCGCGTGCGGGCAGATATCACGGCCCGAGAGATCGCCGGCCTTATGGGCATGGATACGGAGGAATTCAGGGCTTCCCGCGACCGGTTCAGCAAGGCCGAAGTGATGATTGCCGGCGCGCAGAAGAAGATCGTCGAGTTGTTGAGCAGGAGCGAGGTGGACGGCGCTGTGGCCCTTGGCGGGTCATCGATGGCCCTCATAGGGTCGCGCGTTATGAGCCGGCTCCCCTTCGGAATACCCAAAGTGATCGCCACTCCGGCAGCCATGCCGGTCTACATCGGAGAGTGGTTCGGCGCGATGGACGTCCTCGTGATGCAGGTGATCATGGAGTTTACAGGACTCAACAATCTCCTGACGAATGCCATCGCGCAGGTGGCGGGGGTCATCTCGGGGATGGTGGAGGAAAGCCGACCGCACACGGCCCTGACCTTGCCCTATCCATCCGTCGCCATAACAGAGATCGGCTTCTGCCCGAAATGCACGAGCCAGGTAGAGGAATTGCTGGAAGCCAGGGGATACCACGTCTATCCCTTTCATGCCCAGGGGGTTAGCGAAAGGGCGCTGGACCGCCTCATCTCGCAGGGCTTCTTTGACGGGGTTATCGATATTGTCCCTGCGGGCTTGATAGAGGAGCTTTATCAGGGCAACAGACCGGCCGGTATGGCAAGGTTCGATGCCTTCGCCGAGAGAGAGATACCGCTGTTCCTTGCGCCGTGTACGGTGAACCTGACGGGATGCGGGGTGACGCGAAAGAACCGGGAGAAATACGCATCCAGGCCTCGCATTATGAAGATGGACGAAATGAGGTCTATGACCCGCTATAATCGCGATGAGCTGGAGTATGCAGCGCCCTTCTACCGGGATAAGCTGAACAAGGCAAAGGGGCCTGTGAAGTTTTTCGTGCCTCTCAAAGGCTGGTCCGCCATAGACGGCGAAGGGACGGTTCTCTATGACCCTGCTGAGGACCGCGTCTTTGTAGATGCTTTGAGAAAAGGTCTTGATCCGAGGGTCGAAATAGTTGAAGTCCCCTGTAACCTGGAGGACTTCGAGTTTGCGGCCGCTATGGTGGAGAACTTCGACAGGGTTTTTAAAGAATCGCACCGGAGGAATAACGACTGATTCCGGTTGAGAGTTCAAGAAGGACCAATGGCCCTGCGGCAGAACAGCCGCAGGATGGACGGATACGGGAGGAGGTACTAAATGTCAGAAAACGGAACGCCCCATGTGCTCGGTGACTTAATCGAGGACAGGGCCGGAAGAAACGGCGAGAGGATATTCCTCCGCTTCAAGGACCGGAGCTTCACCTATGAGGAAATGAACCGTTTCTCTAACCGTTGCGCCCACGGTTTCAAGAAGCTCGGTATTGTCAAGAACGACAAGGTCAGCTTCATGCTGCCCAATAGTCCGGAGTTCATCTTTCTCTGGTTCGGCTCGGCAAAGATAGGGGCGGTGGAAGTCCCCATTAATACATCCTACAAGGGAGAATACCTGCGCCACATAGTGGACCAGTCTGATTCGAAGATACTCGTGATCGTCCCGGAATGGCTCGAACGGCTGAAGCTCGTTCAGGATGAGCTGAAGAAGCTTCAGAAGGTTATCGTTCTGGGCGCCTACAAGAAGGAGGACGTCGAGGGGCTGAAGGTCCCCGTAATACCCTACGACGACTTCAGCGATGCCCCCGACACAGACCCCGGCGACAAGATCTATCCGTCGGACCCCGCAAATATCATCTACACCTCAGGGACCACCGGCCTCTCGAAGGGGGTCCTCGGCCCCCACAAGTTCTGGCTCGTCGTGGCCGACAGGATGCTTCGGCTGCGCCGTGGCGGGAAGGACGACATCTTCTACACGTTCCTGCCCCTTTATCACTTCAACGGACAGTGCCTGACCACCATGACCGCCCTCCTGGCGGAGGCCCAGATGGTACTCTCCGACAAGTTCAGCGCGAGCCGTTTCTGGGGGGAGATCAAGAAATACCGGGCGACGCAGTTCAACTACCTCGGCGCCGTGATCCCGATCCTGGAAAAGCAGCCCGAGAAGCCTGATGACATCGACAACACGATTAAGGTGGCGTTTGGCGCGGGATGTCCCCAAGCCGTCATGGACCGCTTCGAGAAGAGGTTCGGCTGTATCTGTATGGAGGGGTTCGGCATGAGCGAGATAGGCATCCCCGTCCATGTCACCATGGATGACAGGAGGCCGGGCTCGTGCGGAAAGGTGCTCGACATCTACGACGTGAAGCTCGTCGACGACGAGGATGAAGAGGTACCCGTGGGAGAGCCGGGCGAGATCATCTTCCGCCCGAAAGTGCCCTACACGATGATGCTCGAATACTACAACATGCCGGACAAGACCCTCGAATCGTTTAGGAACCTCTGGTACCACACGGGGGACCTCGCGAAGAGGGATGCCGACAACTATTTCACCTTCGTCGACAGGAAGAAGGATTCACTCCGGAGAAGGGGCGAGAACATCTCCTCCTTCGAGGTGGAGCGGGCGATCAACAGCCACCCTTCCGTGCTTGAGTCGGCGGCCGTCGCGGTCGGTTCGGAGCTCGCCGAGGATGAGGTGAAGATATGTGTCGTCCTGAAACCAGGCGCGACAGTTACCCCTGAGGACCTGACCAGGTACGCCGCGGAGCGTATGCCCTACTTCGCGGTGCCGAGGTACATAGAGTTCCTGGACGTCCTGCCGAAGACGCCCACCGAGCGGGTGCAGAAATACCAGCTCAGACAGGCAGGTATTACCCCGAACACATGGGACAGGGAAAAAGCGGGCATTGAAATCAACAGGTGAGGGGGTCTCCCTGTTACAGAATGGCGGTTTGGCATTTTGGCAAAGTCACGTATTACCGATCAAAAGGAGGGGGGAAGTATGGAAAGGAGAAGGTTTGTCTGCTGGTATCATGAGTTAGGCGCGGATGATGCCCCGGCCGTGGGCAAGAAATGCGCGAACCTTGGCGAGATGACAAAGCTGGGATTAGCTGTGCCGCCGGGATTTGCCCTTACCCTTGCCCTGTACGAGAAGTTTCTGCAGGACAGCGGCCTTGGGGAAAGACTCGCCCTCTACATCGGGAGCCTTGAGAATATGAAGGGGGCGGGCATTGACCGTATTCGGCAAGTAAGCGCCGAACTCCGTACCATGATCGAAAATGAAGCGATGCCGGGGTCGGTTGCGGACCTGATATGCAATCACTACGATGAATTGTGCGAAAAGGTAGGCATCAGCGATCTTCCCGTCGCGGTGAGATCGGCCGGGGTTGAGAGTCGGCCCGGGATGTTCGAGACCTATCTGAATATAGCGGGGAAGAAAGAGGTGACAGCACACGTGCAAAAGGTGTGGGCCAGCTCCTTTACTCCCAGGGCGATTGCCTTCCGCATCGCCAAAGGATTCCCCATTGACTGCGACATGCTCGGCGTGGCGGTGATAAAGATGGTAAATGCCACGGCTGCCGGCATCGGCTTTACCATTGACCCCGTACTCGGCGATGACACCAAAGTCATCATCGAGGCAAATTGGGGATTAGGCGAAGGCGTGGTAAGCGGCGTCGAGAACGTAGATAAGTGGATCGTCGAGAAGGAGACTTTGAACGTCGTGGAGCGTTCCGTAGGTACGAAGCTTAAGTGTGTCCTCTATCTGGAAAAAGGCGCTGATTGGGCAGAGGTGCCGCCGGCTAAGCAGTGCGAACCTTGCCTCACCGATGAGGACATAAAGGCTGTGGCTAAAGTAGCGATGCACCTGGAGCAAAGGTTAGGGAAGCCACAGGATATGGAGTGGGCATTGGATCCTGACTTCCCTACAGGCAAAAACATATTCTTGCTCCAAACGCGTCCTGCTAAGACCGTGGCAAAGAAGGTATCTTCGGAGCAGAAGAACCTTGCCGATAGGCTGGCCAGTGACATAAGGTCGACCGTAGATGTATCCAAAACAGCAGAGAAAATAAAGAATATAGCGTTTAAGTTTTAGTTTTGAGATATATCAAGCAATTAAGGGGGTGGAGTTAGTTTTGGTTGAGATTCAAAAAAACTCAGATCCAAAAAGGGGGTACGATGTCAGAAGAAGTGTCAAGAGCGGAGATGTGGAAGAAATGGCAACAGGATCAGAAGGACGGCAATCTCAAAGCGGGAGATGCCATTTGGGGCCTGAGTCCTGGCTATGATCTGATACCGGAGATCGACTTACCGTTGAACCATTCGTACTTTTTTGACGGCACTCATTCGTGTCCGCCCCTTTCTCCCTTGAGCCTGCAGCTTTTCTGGTCGAAAGCTTGTGCCCACGGACTGAAGTATGTAAATACCTATTTCAGTTTGCCCACGTGCTATGGCTGGCAGGGAAGGGTGAAGGACGGTGGAATTTACTGGAGTTTTCTGATAGAGACGGACGAGCAAAAGATAAAGGAAAGGGAGGTTAAGTTTAAAAAAGCCCTGCAGCCGTATATCGACGATTTTCAGGGAATCTGGGATAGTCAAAAGGAAGAGCTGGGCGAAATGTACGCAAAGTTGAGAAAGTTTAATCCGGCCAAAGCAACGCCCATCGATTTCATCCACTTTCATTGGGATATGGAGCGCGCATGTATGAGGCAGTACGAAATCCATTTCCTCGGCATGCAGTCATCCTTTTCGGCCTGGATCCTGTTGGAGAAAGAATGTAAGGAGCGTTTCGGCATAGACGATAAATCGGCGGAATTTCAAGACATGCTGCGCGGTTACGACAATGAAATCTATAAAGTCGACAGAGAGTTGTGGGTGCTGGCGAAAGAGGCGGTAGATATGGGGCTTTCCGGTGTATTTAAGTCGAAGGCCCCGCAAGAGATCATGCCGGCCCTGGGAGAATCGTCCATGGGCAAGCTATGGTTGAGGGAATTTGATCGATTCTTGCAGACGAGGGGATTCAGGGCGACCAATCCCTTTGATATGATCGGGCCCACCTGGCTCGAAGCCCCCGAATTCCCGCTAAAGAAGGTGAAAGACTATGTTGAATCAGGCGAAGCGGCGGCTCAGGAATATGTCCTGGATACGAAACGGAAAGAACTCTCCGTAAAAAGAGAAGAGGCCGTAAGGAACATGCTCGCCAAGGTGCCCGCTGCAGAGCAGGCATCGTTCAAATCGCTCATTAACCTGGCTCAACAGGCTGCTGCCTTCAATGAAGAACATGACCTCTATTGTGAGATGACCATGCAGGCCGTATTGCACTGGGGTTACCTTGCGATAGGGAAATGGCTCACCGACGAGGGGTGCATAGATCGTCCCGACGACGTCTTCATGATGAATACGAATGAAATCGAATCGTGCGTCATGGTGCCGGGCAAGGCCGATATGCGATGGATAACCAGAAGGCGGAGAGAAGAATGGGAGACATTGACGGACCGACTCGCTAAAGAGGGCGAATTCAGACTGCCGCTCTATACGGATCGCGCCGACCTGATGGAAGCGGTCGGTAAGGACATGTTACCCTCGTTCGACCCGATTGCCATCAAGATTGTGGTGGGGGATATGCCTACAGTGACGGCCGAGGAAATAGGAGCGGATATCGTGGGCATTTGCGGCTGTCCCGGTATTGCGGAAGGCACTGCGAGAGTCATTATGGACGCCAAGGATCTCGACCAGTTGAAGGCAGGCGAGATCCTGATATGCCCGGGCACAAACCCGGAGTGGACCATTGCATATGGTATTGCAGCTGCGGTTGTAGGCGATAGAGGCGGCACGCTGTCGCATACGGCTATTATCGGCCGGGAGTATGGAATTCCCACAATCGTTAATACTTTCGTTGCCTGTGAAAAGATCAAGTCAGGGCAGCGTATAAGAGTGGACGGAGGCAAGGGGGCAATCTACATACTCGACAAATAGGCGCCTCCTGCAGCCTAAAGAAGGAGGGGGGATTGGGATGCCCCCCTCCGAGAGAGCTTGAGAAAGGACCGTTACTTGTCGTCAGGGACCTAATTCGCAGCAAAAAAAGGGGGGGTAAAATGGGAACAGACGAATTAAGTGGAGCGATCTGGAAGAAATGGGAACAGGATCAGAAAGATGGCAAGCTGAAGGCCGGGGTTGCTGTTTGGGACGTAAGTCCGGGTTATGATCTGATACCGGAGATCGACTTACCGTTGAACCATTCATACTTTCTTGACGGCACTCATTCGTGTCCGCCCCTTTCTCCCTTGAGCCTGCAGCTCTTCTGGGCGAGAGGATGCACCCACGGATTGAAGTACGTCAATACATACTTCAGTTTGCCCACGTGCTATGGCTGGCAGGGAAGGGGGAAGGACGGCGGCATCTATTGGAGTTTTCTCATAGAGACGGACGAGCAAAAGATAAAGGGAAGGGAAGCCAAGTTTAAAAAGGCCATGCAACCCTATTTCGACGACTTTCAAGGAATCTGGGAGAAGCACAAGGAAGAGCTGTTGGAAATGTGTGCAAAGACGAGAAAGTTTAATCCCGCCACAGCAACGCCCATCGATTTCATCCATCTTCATTGGGACCTCGAGCGGGCGTGCCTGAGGCACTGGGAAATCCATTTCCTCGGCATGCAATCATCCTATTCAGCCTGGATCTTGTTGGAGAAAGAATGCAAGGAGCGTTTCGGCATAGACGACAAATCGGCGGAATTTCAAGACATGCTGCGCGGCTACGACTGTGAGATCTATAAAGTCGACAGGGAGTTGTGGGTACTGGCGAAAGAGGCGGCAGAGATTGGGCTTTCCGATATATTTAAGTCCAAGGCCCCGGAAGAGATCATGCCGGCCCTGGGAGAATCGAGCATCGGCAGGCTATGGCTGAGGGAATTTAATCGGTTCTTAGAAGCGAGGGGATTCAGGGCGACCAATCCCTTCGATATGGTGGCGCCCACCTGGATAGAAGCCCCCGAGTTCCCGTTGAAGAAAGTAAAAGACCACATTGAAACAGGCGAATCGGCGGCTAAGGAATATGTCCTGGATATAAAACGGAAAGAACTCTCCGCAAAAAGAGAGGAGGCCGTAAAGAACATGCTCGCCAAGGTACCCCCTTCGGAGCAGGAGTTGTTCAAATCGCTCATTAATCTGGCCCAACAGGCTGCTCCCTACAGTGAAGAGCATGACCTCTTTTGTGAGATGACGACGATGGGATTATTGCGCTGGGGTTACCTTGAGATAGGGAAGTGGCTCGCCGACCAGGGGTGCATAGATCGTCCCGACGACGTCTTCATGATGAACACCAACGAAATCGAATCGAGTGTCATGGTCCCGGGCAAGGCCGATATGCGATGGCTCACGAGAAGGCGCAGGGAAGAATGGGAGGCATTGACGGATCGACTCGCCAAAGAGGGTGAGTTCAGATCGCCGCTCTATACTGATCGCGCCGACCTGATGGAAGCAGTCGGCAAGGACATGTTACCCTCCTTTGACCCGATTGCCATCAAGATTGTGGTGGGGGATATGCCCACCGTGACCGCTGAGGAAATAGGCGCTGATGTCGTGGGGATTTGCGGCTGCCCCGGTATTGCGGAAGGCATTGCGAGGGTCATTATGGACGCTAAGGATCTCGGCCAACTGAAGGCCGGCGAGATCCTGATATGCCCGGGCACAAACCCGGAGTGGACCATTGCATATGGTATTGCAGCCGCGGTTGTGGGCGATAGAGGCGGCACGCTGTCGCATACGGCCATTATCGGCCGGGAATATGGAATTCCCACAATCGTCAATACCTTCGTTGCCTGTGAAAAGATCAGGTCAGGGCAGCGTATAAGAGTGGACGGAGGCAAGGGAGCAATCTACATACTCGACAAATAAATAGGCGCTTGCAAAAGCCCGAAGGACAACGTACCTCGGGCCTGACTGTGGATATATGACGTCCAGGGCGGACGTAGGGCCGCCCTGGACAGATATGAGGTGTGAAGAAGCTCAACACAGGCGACAGCGGCATAAATAGAACCAGATCTCTTCTTGAGGTGTTCCATGTTAAAGGTCGTATTTATTTATGAAGTCCCCAGCGAGAAGCAGGACGAATACCTGATGATTACAAAGAATCAGATCAAGCCATTCTGGGAATCTCATGGGTGCGAAGCCTATACAGTCTGGCTTTCCATGGAAGAATCGACAAAATTTATAAAAGAGATGGTCTTCAAGGACGAGAGCACGATGCAGAGCACTATGAAGTTAGCGGAAGCAGAACCTATCAAGAAACTCTTTTTTCAATTTGCCAATAATATAACTCGGATAACGTACAGACAGGTGGTGTGAATTTCTGTGCATAACTGATGACGACAAATCGCCCGCTCCGGGGCAGGGAAGCGGCGGGCTATAACTATACAGTGGAAGCAAGGCTTACTCATATGAGAGGACCTGTATGACACCTTATCGTATCATATACTGGCAGCTCGACAGCACGGCGCATGTGATATTCTACGCGCTTGCGGCAATTTCAATAGCGTTTTTCCTGGCAGGCATGGCTGCCTATATCCGTGTATGGAAGTCGAAGGCAGCATCTGCGCAGCTTTCTTTTTCATGGGATGCGCTCAAGCGAGTAATATTGGATGCCTTCCTTGGACTACGCGTGCTCCATGGCGACATAGCCGCGGGCACCATGCATTTGTTGCTGTTTTGGGGTTTTTTGATACTTTCCATCGGCACCGTTATGATGGCTGCCCACGAGTATGTGCATTCATACCTGACCGGCGCCCGTTACCTGGTTTTTTCCCTGGTCATGGAGGTGGCGGGCCTTGTGCTCCTGGCAGGTCTCCTCTGGGCACTCACTCGCAGATATATTCAACGCGTCCCACGGCTTGAAAGACGTGTAGAGGACGCCCTGGTGCCTGCGTGGCTTCTGGTGGTGGTTATTTCCGGTTATGTTGTAGAGGGCCTTCAGTTGGCCTACCTGCACCCTCCATGGTATCGCTGGTCGTTTGTGGGCGGGTGGGTAGCGTCTCTGTTTTCACCCGCAGAAGGTAAAGACCTTTACCTCTACCTGTGGTGGGGGCATGGGCTCGCTAGCCTCAGTTTTGTTGCAGCGATTCCCTTCACCAAGCTATTTCATATACTGGGGGCACCCGCGGGGATTTATTTCCAGGAACACGACAAACCGGTCGAAATAACGGAGGGGGCGGGAGAATTTGATCTGGGCGACCTGATCTTCTTTGACTCCTGCATGCGCTGCGGGCGATGCGTTGAGGCCTGCCCTTCCGTAGGGGCGGGTGAACCATTTGCACCCCGGGACTTTGTCCAGGCGATGCGCCATTCCATATGGCAGGAGCACTCCCCCTTGGGAGATATCAGGTTTCTCGGCAGGGGTGAAACAACCGAAGTGGATGACAAATTCTGGTACTGCACCACGTGCCGTGCATGTCTGGAGGTCTGCCCTGTGTACGGCGGCGCCTTCGAGGCCGTTGTAAAAAAGAGGGTTTTGGCTATCGAGGAAGGTGATGTGCCCAAGCTCATAAGCCAGACCCTTGGAAAACTGTCCAAATACGATAATCCCTGGGAGTCATCCAGGAATAAGCGGGGTGCATGGGCGGAAGGGTTGGACCTGGTCGATCTGACAAAAACGGATACGAAAACGGATATCTGCTACTTTGTGGGGTGTACTACTTCCCTTGAATCCACGGCCCAGGCAGAGGCCCAGGCGTTTTCAAAGATACTTCAGTCCGCCGGAGTCAATTTCGGCATTCTTGGCAAGAAAGAGCCCTGCTGCGGCGACGTAGCCAGGCGGATGGGTGAAGTGGGCCTCTTTGCGGAGCAGAGGGAGAATAGCCTGAATATTTTCAACGAATACGGCATTAACGAGCTGGTAACCTTTTCACCCCATTGTTTTAATACCTTTAAGAACGAATACCCTGAGGCGCCTTACCGTGTGCGTCATTACACCATGGTCTTGTGGGAATTGATAGCGAGTGGGAAGCTCCGGCTCAAGGAACATGATGGGGCGACCGTCACCTACCATGACCCCTGCTACCTGGGCCGGTATAACCGGATCTTTGATGAGCCAAGAGAGATCATCCGCTCGATCCCCGGGCTTAAGCTGGTGGAGATGAGCCATCACGGGGCCGACAGCCTCTGCTGCGGCGGAGGCGGCGGAAGGATGTGGCAGGATTTAGAGGGCGTGGGCAAGATGAGCGCGGTCCGGATCAGGGAGGCAGAGGCAACGGGGGCGCAGATAGTAGTCACCGCATGTCCTTTGTGCCGCATCATGCTGGAGGATGCCCGCAAGGCTGCAGGGCTGAACGAGACGCTTCGGATCATGGACCTGAATGAGCTGGTTTTACAGGCAGTGAAAGAGGCAGATTAGCAGTGTCCATTTTATGTACACATTGAAGGAGGTTCAGGATGAATGATGTGCTGATATTGGGAGATGTGAAAGAGGGAGGTTTGGATATAAGAACCCTTGAATTGTTGGGAGTTGGAAAGAAACTTGCCGGCGAGCTCGGTGTGGAGCTTTCCGTTGTGTTAATGGGGGACGCGGTTTCAGAGGCAGCTACACAGGCTGTCTCATATGGTCCGAATCGGGTTTATAAAGTGGAGCATCCCTTACTTGCGGGATTCAAGGCTGATTTGTGGATTGCATCCCTGGAACAGACGTGCAACAAGATCAAGCCGAAAGTTTTCCTCATGAGCCACTCCTTACTAGGTATGGAGTTGGGGCCGAGATTGGCCTGTCGCTTGAACACCCGGCTTACGACCGATTGCACCGATCTTTCAATTGATCCTAAGGACGGGCTTTTGCTGCGCACAAAGCCGGTTGCGGGCGGCAATGCCGTCTCGGTTTTCAAGTGCCAGGGCGAGCCCCAATTAGCGACGGTGAGGGGGAAGGTATTTGACCCTGTCGCGGCAGTTGACGGGAAAGGCGAGATCGTGGATATAGCGCCTGCAATCGATGAATCCATGATAAAGGTGGAATCCTTAAGCGTCGTCAAGGAGGAGGCCGTTGCGCTGGATAAGGCGGACGTTGTGGTTGCCGGTGGAGCAGGGTTAGAGGAGGAGGAAGGATTTGATATGCTTCAAGACCTCGCAAAGGCCCTGGGCAAATCGTTCGGGAGCGTGATGATCGGAGCTACCCGGGTTGCCGTAGATAAAGGCTGGATAACGTCTGACCATCAGGTGGGTCTTACAGGCACCATGATTTCCCCGGACATCTTTGTTTCAGTGGGGATATCGGGAGCTATTCAGCATATTGTCGGTATGATTCACTCCAAAAAGATAATCACCATCAATACCGATCGGGGCTGCAACATGTTTAAGGTGTCCGATTACGGAATTGTTGAAGATTATAAAAAGGTCGTACCTGCTCTTATACAAAAATTGGAGGAATTGTCATGAAGGAGTTAGGAATAATAGTGTGTGCCAAACAAATACCCGACCCCGAGGCACCGTTGTCGGATGTCAGGGTAGATGCTGAAAAAATGGAGATTGTCGTTGATGCTCCGCAGGTCATCAGTCCTTTTGACGAAAATGCCTTGGAGGCTGCTCTTCGGATAAAGGAAGATATGGGTGCGAAAATCACGGTATTGAGCATGGGCAAAAAGGTCTCGGACACGGTAATGAGAAAGAGCCTGGCAGCCGGGGCCGATCAGTTGATCTTTCTTCAGGATAATGCCTTCGAAAATCTTGACAGCTATTCCACAGCCAGTGTGCTGGCGGACGCCATAAGGAAGATAGGGGAATATGATCTGGTTTTGACCGGGAGGCAGGCCGGTGACTGGGATTTCGGTCAGGTCGGCCTGATTTTAGCTGAGATATTAGCGCTTCCATGCGTCAGTCTTGCCCGGGAGATCAAGGTGAAAGACGGGGACGTGTTGGTCAAAAAGAACATTTTCGGAGGATATGAACAGGTGAAGGCCAAGATGCCTGCACTGGTAACAGTGAGCAATGAGGTCGGCGAGCTAAGGTATATTTCAAAGACCAGGATGCTGACGATGCTGAGAGGAGGTGCTTCCATTCCTGTATGGAAGAGTGGTGATTTTGTATCGGACGGTGACAAGCTGCAGAAAATGAACATCGTCGCGCTTTCATCACCGCCGGACATGAGAAGGGATTGTGAGCTTATAGAGGGTAGTGCACCTGGTGAGAAGGCCGAAAAGTTGGCAGCGATTATTAAGGCTCTTCGCTGATGCTTCTGAAAAGCGACAGGAGCCCATTTTTTATCAAAAACGATAGGAGGAAGATGAAATGAGTGACAAAGTGTATGATGCGGTGGTTATCGGAGGAGGACACCACGGGACGATTATAGCCCCTTACCTGGCCAAGGCGGGCTTGAAAGTGGCGGTCTTTGAGCTTTTGGATCATCTCGGAGGAAGCTGCGTAACCGAACTTGGTCCGGCGCCCGGGTTCAAAATGAATTTTTGCGCTCAATTTACGCGACTCTATGGTCATCCCGTGTATAAAGAATTTAATCTTCGTGATGAGGGATTGCAGTACGTCTTCCCCGACACGAATGAGGCCATCATATTTGACGATGAAACCGCGTATGTGAGCTACGCAGCTTTTCCTGTGGTGGATAAAGAAACAGGAGCAACGCAGTACAGCGAAGTAAACGTAAAGAGGACGTATGACAGTATCGCTCAGTTTTCTAAAGCCGACGCAGAGAGATACCTTGAGCTGACACAGATATACAGAGACATATGGAAGCCGGCCTTTGCCAGGTATAGATATTCACCGCCTCCGCCCTACGGGACGCCTGATGTCTTGGAAGAACTTATGCTCAATCCTAAAAGCGGGCTGGACCCAACCATGCAATTCATGACATGCAAGCAGATTGCCCATTATTTCTTCGAAAGTGATGAGATGCGGATTCTAACCCTGCGAGGGTTTATGACCTCCTTCGGCATCTTTCCTGACGCTGTGCCCGGTCTTGGGGCGATTATTCCTACCATTCACCTGACTCTGGGATGGGAGACCGCGGCTGTTGCTAAAGGCGCATCGGGGGCACTCACAGATGCCCTCGTTTCGGCAGGCAAAAAGCAGGGCGTTGAATATTTCGTCAACTCTGACGTGACTAAGGTAATCGTTGAAAATGGCAAGGCGACAGGAATACAACTGGCCGACGGCACCCGGGTTACGGCGAAGCAGATGGTCGTAGCCGATGTCGGAACATACCAATTGTTCGAGCGCATGCTCGGGCAGGAGTATCAAACCCAGGAAATGAAGCGAAGACTTGCTAGTCTTTCGTTTGACATGGGTAATGTCTGGTGGGGGGCTATAGCCGTCCATGAGCTACCCGATTATAAAGTGGCGAAGCAGTACGGTCCGGATATCAATGCCACGCCCCGCACCTATTTCGCTTCTAAAGACCTTGAGTACTTTGAAAAGAGATATACGCACGAACTTTACCTCCTGGGGATATCCTCCAAGTCTTTTAATCTGTCGGCCCCTGACACTCTCTGGGATCCCAGCCGGGCGCCGGAAGGAAAACACTTAGTCACATTTGAAGACTACACCTGCCCTGTGTCGTGGTTCTCGAGGAAGGAGTGGCGCCAGATGGCAGAGCAATATTTTGACTCTCTCATGGAACAATGGAAGACATATGCCCCGAATATGACGAAAAATAATGTCATAGGGTATCGCGTTATTACTCCTGTGGACTTACAGGATACCCATCCGGATATGAGAGACGGGAACTGGGGCGAGGGCAACATGTGCGCCGTTCAGGCCGGACGATTCAGAGGACTGCCCGGCGGTTACCGGACACATATCAAGGATCTTTATATGTGTTCTTCGGCTGTTTTCGGCGGCGGCGGTATCGCAAGGGGCTCGAGCTATAATTGCTACCAGCTCATAGCAGCAGACCATAACCTGCGGAAGCCAACATATTGATTTGCCGTGACTCTTTGAAATAGGGTAAGCGCAACTGATCGATTATGCTCAAACGGGATAGGCAACCCGTTTGAGTGTAATCAAATCCTGATAGGAGGAACGCGATGGCTTCAAAAAAGACCGTTTTCAATTTAGAGGGAAAAGTCGCCCTAGTTACCGGTGCAGGGCAGGGCTTTGGAAGGGCTTTTTCTTTGGCACTGGCTGAAGCGGGGGCCCATGTGGTCTGTGCGGAAAAGGTCAAAGCAACCCTGGATGAAACAGCAGGGCTTGTCAGAAAGTCCGGACAGAGGGTTTTGCCTCTCGTGGTTGACGTGTCGAGCACCGACGACGTGGAGCGCATGAAAAACGATATCTTTTCGGAATTTGGAAGACTCGACATAGCAGTTAACAATGCCGGCATTATCCACAAGCCCTATCGACTTCATGAGACGCCCATTGAAGAGTGGAACCGGCTTATTGCTATCAACCTGACCGGCGTGTTCATCTGTATGCAAAAAGAGATAGAGTTAATGATACGTCAGAAAAGCGGCGTGATTATCAATATTTCCTCTATTTTGGGGATAGTTGGTCTTAAACCGGAGCTTATGCCCAGGGTCAGTTATATTGTGGCCAAGCATGGGATGGCCGGGCTCACCAAGCAAGCTGCCGTGGAGTACGCAGGCGACGGCATAAGGGTAAACGCCATTGCCCCCGGGTATTTTGAGGGAACTGAAATTGCCAAGGAACGCCTTGCAGGCCAGGATGCAGAGCTTGCCAACGAGCGGACGAAAAAGGTCATCGAGACCACGCCCATGAAGCGCCGCGGCCGGGTAGAGGAATGTGTAGACCTGTTGCTTTACCTGTCCTCGGATGCCTCTTCCTATGTCACTGGTCAGACCATCGCAGTCGACGGGGGATGGACGGCACAGTGAGCGGCGCCACTAATAAACCAAATCGCTGTAGTAGTTACAACTGTTATATGGCTATCGAAAAGACCTTGGTCTGGAATACAGACGACGTGGAGCATAGGGGGTTGTGAATCGAGAAAGACGCGGGAGACACTCAACAGAACCTGTACACCAAAAAAAGGGGGGGGAATGACATGAGCGATTCACGTTATGACGCGATAGTCGTTGGCGGCGGTCACCATGGAATGATAGTGGCCTGTTACCTGCAGAAGGCAGGGATGAAGACGGCAGTATTCGAGATGATGGAGAAGCCGGGGGGAGCGGTAATCAGCGAGACCGGTCCTATGCCCGGCTTCACCTATAATCCCTGCGCCAACTGGACGCGTTTCTACGGTCATCCCGCATATACCGACTTCAATCTGCGCGAGAAGGGCCTGGAGTATATCTATCCCGAGGGCAGCGAGGCCATGATCTTTGACAACGATACGTGCCTTATGGGCTATTCGGCCCTGAAGGTCATCGATCCGCTGACGGGGAAGACCGAGGTGTCCCATGAGAACTTTCAGAAGACCCTCAATGAGATCAGCCGTTTTTCCCAGAGGGACGCCGATACGGCCGAGGAGTTGTTCGGGAGGTATATGAACCGGTGGAAGGCCGCCTTCGGCGCGTACCGCTTCAATCCGCCCACGGCATGGGGGCAGAAGAATGCTTTGGAAGAACTGTGCGATGATCCAAAGGACGGCATCGACCCCATATATCAGTTTATGACAAGCCAGCAGTTGGCCTACGACGTCTTTGAGAGCGAAGAACTGCGTACATTGTTCATGCGGGCTGCCATGACCTCATTCGGTGGCGCGCCTCAGGATGTGATCGGACTCCACGGTTTCATCCACGCCGTGAGCCTTGTCCTTTCCTGGGAGCCGGCAGCCATCACGAAGGGAGGCAGCAAGGCGGTCACGAACGCCCTCCGGAGTGCGTTTACCGAGTTGGGAGGAGAGCTGTTCTGCAGGAGCGAAGTGGTCAAACTCCTCCTGGAAGACGGCAGGGCAAGAGGGATTCGTCTGAGGAGCGGAACGGAGATCGAGGCTGGAAAGCTCGTGGTGAGCGACCTTTCGGCCCTCCAGTCTGTCGGGCTTATAGGCGAGGATCACCTCGATCCCAAAATAGTCAGGAGAGTCAGGAACATCCGCTATGACAGGCATAACATATTCTGGGCAGTGGTTGCCATGCACGAACTGCCTCAGTACAAGGCGGCCTCCTTCAACCCGGACTGCGGTCCCCAGCCGAGAATGTATGTGGGGCCGCGAAATGCCGACTATATGGCTAACCAGTACCTTTCCGAGATATTCGTGAAAGGCATCTCCAGCAAGCTCTTCATGTTTCTCGGCCCTGATACGATCTGGGACCCCTCCAGAGCGCCTGAAGGGAAACATATCATCGGCATTGAGGAATTCTCGGCGCCCACCCGGTTCTTCACCCCGACCCGTTGGCAGGAGTTGCGGAACGAATTTGAAGCGGCCGTCGTCAGGGACTGGCAGATATACGCCCCGAACATGACAAGGGACAACATCATAGCCATCCACGTCAACACTCCCTACGACACCGAGCTCGCCCACCCGAATATGCACGAGGGCTCCATCGCGTGCGGAGACATGATCGTTTCTCAGATGGACCGATTCCGGCCGACCCCTGAGCTGTCAGGCTATAGAACCCCCGTAAAGAACTTCTACCTTTGCTCCTCTGCGACCCATAACGGGGTGGGTACAGGCAGGGGCTGCTCCTATAACTGCCTCCAGGTGATCCGCAAGGACTTTGGACTGAAGGGTTGAAGAGGGGGATTTGAGGACGAGCACGGGGTGAAGAGGTCACGAAGCATACAGAAGAGGAGCGAAACATGAGGCTCAAGGACAAAGTAGTCATAGTGACAGGCGCCGCTCAGGGACTGGGAAAGGCATTTAGCGTTGCCCTGGCCGGCGAGGGCGCCAAAATAGCGGCAGCAGACATCGCAGACTGCGGGAGAACCATAGAGGAGATCGAAGCCTCGGGAGGCGCGGCCACAGGATTGCGGATAGACGTGTCGAGTCCGGAAGAGACCCGGAAGATGGCAGAGGAAACGGTGAGAATCTTCGGGAGGGTTGACGTTCTGGTAAATTGCGCCGGTATTGTCGCAGCGCTGAAAAGAAAACCCTTCTTTGAGATCGATCCGGCCGAATGGGACAGGGTGATGGCCGTGAACGTGAAGGGCGCCTGGCTTTGTACCTGTTCCGTATTCCCTTACATGAAAGAGCAGGGAAAGGGCAAGATCATTAACTTCTCGTCAGAGACTTTTTTTACCGGGTCTCACGGTTTTGTCCATTACGTGACCTCCAAGGGAGCGGTAGTAGGGATGACGCGGAGCCTCGCGGTCGAACTGGGCCCCCACAACATCGCCATCAATGCCATCGCGCCCGGACTTACCGACTCCGAGACGGCCCACGCAATAGGTGATGTCTCGAAATATGACGTGAGCCGCACCCCCATGGGCCGGTTGGAGCAGCCTCACGATCTCTTCGGCGCTCTGATCTTTCTGGCATCCGATGACAGTGATTTCATCACAGGGCAGACCCTGTTGGTGGATGGAGGGAGAGCGATGCACTGACCCCACCGGCCAGGGGTATTGTTCTATCTTGCAAAAACCTTACCGGCTGCTCTGCCTGCATAGTCATGTCCGGCAAAGGCTCAAAAACTAAGGGAGGGTAATTATGGCACAGGAAAGTGGTATGAAGCAACCTGTTTTGGGAGTTCTTGCAACAGTGATAGTGGTCTTTCTGTCCCTCGCCGTCATTCTTTGGTTCGACGTGCAAGCCTTCGGCACGTGGGTCTCTTTCATCGCCATGGCCTCTATCCCGGCCGGCGTCATTATGAGCCTTGTGTGGCAGAATAACTATCCCGCACCGGCGGCGACCCTGCAACAGCCCATGAAGGGGATATACCTCCTCTTCTTTTCGTTCCTGATAGCCCTCATCGTGGCAAGCTGGTCCTTGCGGCTTGTGGGCGGGTTCCTCAGACCCCCCACCCCTTTTGTCATCATGTTTATTATCACCTCGGTGATCACCACCATCTGGATGGTCACCATCTGGCAGTGCTGGCCCATGACGATGCTCGGGAAACACCCGGCCTGGGTGGGTCTCGGCACCCTGGTCCTTGCGTACGTGGTCAGCTGGATCATCTTCCGTAACTTTTACGATTTCAGCTCCATGAAGGGGGCGCCCTTCTACGCCGCCAACCTGGACCCCCACGGCCTCTTCAACGCATGGGCTTTCCTCGCTTATTGGGTGGCCTTTGTCTGCATCAACCTGTTTCTTGTCGAGTTCGATTTCTGGCCGCTCACCGCGATGGCGAAAGCAGCGCCCGTGCTTGGAAAGCAGCCGATCTTCGGCATCATCGGCACGGTGCTTACGGCGGTCGTCACGTATGTCGTCTTCTATTTCTTTGTGGTCTATACGGGAATGGACGTTGTCCGCTTCATGGTGAAAGTCATGATTGCAACGATCTTCGGCCAGTTTATCATGCTGATGATGTTCCAGACGTCGCCCTTTCAGACAATCGGGCAGCCCCTGAAGGGCTTTCTCCTTCTCCTGGTAACGGTTCTTGTCGGTCAGATCATGATTTACGTGTATCAGTTGTTCTCGATCTTAATCGCCGGGGGCCTGCACTCCGGCCCGCCCACGTACGACCTGGAGCTCTGGCTCGCCAGTGCGCTTCTCGCCGTCACCTTCCCGCTGATGGTAATCTACAGCAACTTCTTCGGCTACTGGCCTCTGAGCGAGTACTCCCAGGCAAGTATGACTGAGGAAGAAAGAAAAGCGGCTTAACACGGATGAAGACCGGACGCGCTGCACACCAACTTTTCCGCATCGTGTCCGGTCCGCCAAATTGGAGGTTCATATGAACAGCAAGACAGTAGTATCCGTAATGGCCTGTTTTATGCTTATGCTCTGCGCCCCGGCTCTGCTCAGCGCTGCCGGGGGCTCGAAAGACTTAACCGGGAGTCTGGCCTTAATACCGGGCCTCATAGACTCTCCGGAGAAAGGTCCCTTTGTCGAAGTGGTGAAGGCGATCGCCAGCGTCTACACGGGAGGGAAAATTAAGATCGAGACATTTCCCTTCTCACGATCGGTTGATAATGTGATAAAAGGAAAAGCCGACTTTCACATACCGACCTTGAGAAACCATGCGATTTCCGAGGCAGGACTCCCCTACAGATTTACCACTGAGAAAATAGGCACGGTCTGTATCGTCATATACTCGAACAAGGAAAAACCGATCACGAAAAAAATGCTCGCGGCCGCCATAGCCCAAAAGGGACAATTCCCTTATACAATCGACCTCCCGGCAGGCATAGAAGGGCTCTTCGGTTTTCCCGGCAATCCGTCCAATGACGTGACGAGCTCGCTGCAGAAACTCCAGAAGAAAAGAATTGACGCCCTTGTCTGGGCCCAGGAGGAAGTCGATCTCGCTCTCAGGAATTTGAAGCTCAACATGATCACCAGGGAGCATTGGGCAGATTTCGATGATAGCATCATTATCGCGAAGGGACCGCAAGGCGACGCAGTCGATGAAATACTCTCAAGCGCCTTAAAAAAGCTGAAGGCATCCGGGCGGTTGCAGGCGCTCTATACAAAAGTACACCGTCCCTATGACGATTGGCAGCCTACTGCCATGGGGTGGTAGGGACATTACGGGGGTTTATGCTTGCAGAGAAGTGCGGCTGAGGAAGAAAGAAGGGCGGCTTAACGTGGAATTTTCTTGGCACGATTACACCAGAATTACACCAGCAATTGTACAAAACCACATACAATCCGTTTCCATCACTTCTTTCCCTGCTCATCAGGGTAAGATACGGCCGAACATGGCGACTGCGAGAATTGCACCGAGGATCACGAGGAAGCTCGCGGACATGTTACTTCTTCCGCTCCTCTCTCCGGTCCTGTCGCCAGAAGATCAGGATGGTTATCGCACAAATTAAAGCCACCAAGCCGAGCCAGAGCAATTCGTTGAACATCGTCACCCTTCCTTCTGATCTTTCGGCGTCACGAAATACGCCACAACCGTCAGCATGCCGAATATCAGGGCTACCAACACCACAGAAACCGCATTCAGCTTGCCCGCCAGAAATAAAGCGACCGTCCCGGCCGTAATGCTGTATTTCGCAGCATCAGCGAATATCTCGGCGACGACTTTCCCCCGGTCTCTGTTGATCACTGACATAGTATAGAGCATCCCAAAGCGGCGGGCAAGGACAATTCACGAACGCTCCTCGCTGTTCAACCAGCCATCCGTGAAGGGTTCCAATCGTCCATTGGGGCTCATCGATATGGGGCACGATCGGGCCAAACGAGGCCGATCCTTGATTGCCGTCTTCGGACGCTCTATACTCTCCTCTGGATCAATAGAATACGCAATCGTTTATCGTTCCTCGGAGGGTAGTAATGGCACGAGCACTGAAGGTCAATATCAGCGCGGAAGACGTGATCGAAGCAGTCAAGGAGATGAACAGAAAGGAAAGGGAAGCCTTTCTGGAAAATCTCCTCGCTGCCACCGGTCCCGAATATTTGAAGAGTATCGAAGAGGCGCGGGCCGATTACAAAGCCGGACGGGTGAAGACTCATGAGCAGGTGTTTCATAAGTGACCTATAGGCTGGTTTATACCAGGAGGGCGGTCAAAGATATCGAAAAGCTCGACTGGAGCGAGGCATGATTACACAGGAATTACACAAACGCAAAAAAAGAGGGTTAGCGACAACTCGCTAACCCATTGATTTCATTAAGTGCCGAGGACCGGAATCGAATCAGTGACACGCGAATTTTAAGTATTTATTACGTATATTCCCGCAAATTCTCTTAGCTTCCTATCTATTTGAAATTATTCTGATATAAGGCTCCAACGCCTTGCCTCTCTTTCTGCCTTGTTCTCCCTTTTTGTGTAATTTTCTTTGCACGATTACACCAGAATTACACCAGAAATTGTACAAAAATACATACAACACTTCTCCACCTTCAGCGAGGCTTGCGGTCCTTCCTGTCCTGTCTCCAGAAGATGAGGAAAGTGGTGATGCAGATCACCGCCACTATGCCCAGCCAGACCAATTGATTGAGCATCACTTTCTATGCTCATCGAGGTAGGACACGATCAGGCCGAACAAGCCAATTGCGAGAATTGCGCCAAGGATGATGAGAAAACTCGCTGACATGTCATTTCTCCTCTTTTTTAGGAATGACATAGAAACCGATTACAGCCATAACAAGCGCAAGCACGAAGAGAAGAACCGCCATAGGGAGTGTAATGCTTGCCGTTATAGTGCTGCCGATAATACCCACTGTGAGAAGATATTTTGTCACGTCGAGTATCATCTTCCCTAATTCTTTTCTCCGCTCCCGGTTCACAGCAACAGTATAGACCATCCGAAAGGGCCAAGCAAGCTCAATTCAGCCTCATCCCAGCTTCAGCCCTACGAACAATCTGAAAATACCAATGACGTGTCATACACAGAGCCACCCGTGTTTTTCCAACCGGGCCTATCTATCCTTATACCGCCTGAAATTCTTGACAAGGTCGCTGAAAGAATCCGGCTTGTATCGCTCGAAATCTTCCTCATCCACAAAGACATAATCGAAGCGCACCTTGTCCTGTAAGGCGTTGATATCTTCGCACCATCGTTTAAGGCGTTCCATCTTTTGCGGCACGTCAAGGTCTTCCAAACCCTTTGTCTCCACGATGTAGATATCCCTATCCCCGGTCTTCACGATGAAGTCAGGATAATAGTTCGAGATGCCGCCGTCGGCCTTCACGTATTCGATGTTGAAATGGACCGAAAAGTAATTCTTTGCGTAAGAAACGACATCCGTGTCGGCGCACCCGTCAAGGAACGATGCGAAAAGCAATTCCAGATGGCTCTTGTCCCCGACAATCTTATTGAACAGGCTCTTCCGGGGTACAAGGAAGGGCTGTTCCTTGACGACGAAGGGGCGCGTGTTCCTGAGCTTTATGTAATCCCGAATCTCGGCGCTCCCCTTGTCCTGAACGGTCAACTCGTTAATCTTTTTCGTGAACGTCTCGATTATGGTCTTGCAGGCTTCCAACTCCGAGAGGTTCCGAAGAGTGTTCAGGTCGTCAATTTCCACGGGGACCGCAAAAAGCCAACTGGAGATGAACTCCTTTACCTTGCCGTACAGAACGTCATACCCGCTCACGAGGCGCAGGTCTTTCATTATAATCTGAGCAAAGTAGCCGATCACGCTCCGGTAATCGGTCACGGCCCCTGAGTCAAGAAAGGTGACATGGTTTATGTCCCCGGTCGTAATGTCCTTGAAGACGATCTCCCGTTTCTCCTCTTCGCTGAATTCCCGGTATTCCAGTCTCTTTGTTCCGAACGACGCAGGGTCCAGGTTCTCAAGGTTCTTGTATTCCCTATAAACGCGGGCAGAAAGGACAGGGATTTCGATATCGAGCTTTTCCACATCCTTTCGCGTGTTTTTGTCATCCACCTCTATGATGATAGGTGCCTTCGGACCAGTCCCGCCGCCCATCGGTTTGTGCTCAAGCTCCACGCCCTCGCTTTGGATGGATTCGACAAAGTCCATGAAGGCATCCGTGCCGACGACGCTTACATACTCCTTCGCGTCCGTACCGGGATACATCCGGCGCAGGCCCCGGCCTAACGTCTGTTCCGGCAGTATGTTGCTTTTCGCGGAGTAGGCCCGCAGCCCCACAATGGTGGTTACGTTGCGCACGTCCCACCCTTCTTTCAGCATGAGAACGGAAACGATGACTTTGTGCGGGCTGTCCCACGTGTCGATCCGGTTAGACGCCTTCCGCAGCCTTTCCAGTTCGTCCTTGCTCTTCTTCGTGTCGGCTTCCGATACCTCGCCATTGTTGTTCGTGTGAATGGTAAGGACCGCGTCCTTGAATTCGGGATAGGTATTCTCCAGATAGGCTTCCACGTCGTCGCAGTTCTTCGTGTCGTCGGTCATGACGAAGAGCACGGCCTTCTTGCCGAGCTTTTCGTGCTCGACGTATGCTTTCCGCCATTCCTCGACGCCAAGGGCGATATAGTCGGCGTACTTTTCCGTGTAACGTGAGCTTTGACGCTCGGCCAGCTTCGCCCGGCTTGGGGCATCCGGCAGGACCGGGTGCTTAACCACGTTCTGCCAAATTGCCTCCACGAGAGGGTAATCGCAGACGGTCTGTACGAAGATTGCCCCGTTGTTGTGCTTCGGGGTAGCGGTCACATCGACCTGGAGCGACAGGAAATGGTCTCTCTGTTTGAGCCGGTTGTGGATGTCCTGGATGGACTTGAACCAGGCAAGGCGGGGGTCGTGGATATGGTGCGCCTCGTCGTTTATTACCACAAGCTCGTCAATCTCGCGCACGATTACGCCCAGGTCCACCTTGGAATCGGTTGTTTTCCCAACCGGGCGCTTCCCCAGGAAATAATCTTCCAGGTTGTCATCCTCAAAGCTCGGCTCCGTGTCGCTGCCTGAATAGACGCGGTGTATGTTCGTAAGGAAGAGGTTGCCGCTTTTCCTCACAATGGAAACCTCGTCCTGAATGTGCAGGGTCATTTGAAAATCGTCCTGCCAGTTCTGCCCGGCATAGCCGTTATCCGGCAGAACCGGGTCCGTCCAAAAAATCTTGAGGCCGTCGAAGTCCGCCCGCAGCCGGTCGAGGACGATGATATTTGGCGCGATCATGAGGAAGTTGGTCGCAAGCTGTGAATCAGCCTCATACGTCCTATGAAAATAGCACCACGTGACAATAAGGCTCATGACCTTAGTCTTGCCTGCTCCCGTCGCCATCTTCAAGACAAGACGCAGCCAGTCCTCATCAAACATGCCCGTTGAGACCGCCCCGGAAGAGTCATAGCGCATAAGATCATACTTGTCTTTGACTCCCGCGACCTCATACAGATAGATCACGGTTTCAACCGCTTCCCGTTGGGAGAAGTAGTATTTGAACTCCGCCATGCTGCCGTCAGCTTGCGGCATAATATGTTCGGTATTGAACCACCAGTCGAGCAGCGCCCTTGATGTGCTGGACGCACCCGCATAGCCGCTCTCACGCCATTCCTTCACGTCGCCTCGAATCTTGTGCACGAGAGGGGGCAGGAGCTTTTCGTAGCTCGATTCGCGCAAGGCTTCGTCGGCGGGGAACCATCGGTAATCGGGGTCGAGGATGCTGTAAGGGGAGTCGGGAAAGGAACGATGTATCGCCATTATTTACCCTGCACGTTCACGTCTATGATCTTCATTGTGTCGTTGCCGAAGATGTCTACCACCTTCACGGCGATCTTATAGCGGCGGGGCAAGCATTCATGGAAAGGGGTTTTTAGTTCAAGGGACCGGTCCTTTTTGGTACGGAAGCTTTGCCATTCGTTTTCAAAGATAAAATCACCCGTCCAGACCTCTTCCATCTCGCCGGTCGCCTCATTCTTCACCCGCACGATCTCGCGCTTGTGCTCGAAGTCGAAATCGACGCTCCAGTAATCTATCCAGTCCGTCCATTTCTTTGTGAGCACATCGCGGGTACAGACACCGTCCTTGTCCTTGCTCACTTTGATGATCTTACCATTCTCGACCACGATCTTGTTCCTTCCTACATCCAGGGAAGCGGCGGCGTTGTCCATCGTGTCCTGTGAATAGTAGACAGAGAAGTCGGTTAGTTCAACGGCGACCGCGTTCTTGCTCACGTAGGGCTTCATCTCGATATAGGACACGTCGTGGAAGACCACCTGGTTCTTCTCTACCGCCCGCTTATCGAAAACCTCGCGGGGGATGTACTTAAGGGCAAGATCAATCCCCTTGGCCTTGGCTTCTTCCTGGATGTTTGGAAATAGCCCCATTTCAAACTCGAAGGCGAGGATGTCCACGCGAGAGATGTGCTTTTGCCTGCACTCAAGGATTACCTCTTCCACGAAGAGTCTTGTGACCGGCAGGTTGATGGGACCAACCGACACGAGACGGCCCGCCTTCTTGCCGTGAAAGCAGCGGAAATTTTCAAGGCTTTCCGCTTTATAGGCCCGAAGTATAAGGGCGATGAAGTCCTTTTCCTTCTGCTCAAGCTGTTTCTGCCTTTCCTCTTCGCGCAGGTCCATGTTGACGCCGATGTAATGCGCCCGTTCGTATTTGCCGAGATTGAGGATTTCGAAGGCCCGGAAATCCTTACCTGTCGCCTTCAACTCCCGTTGCACGCCTACCATGCGCTTGCGCGTAGTGTGTATGGCGAACTTCCCCAAGTCGGACCCTATCCATTTACGGCCGAGCTTTTCGGCAACGGCGAGGGTCGTCCCCGAACCGCAGAAGAAATCGGCCACGATCCCGTTTTCGTTCGATGAAGCTCTGATAATACGCTCAAGAAGTGCTTCGGGTTTTTGGGTAGGGTAGTTCTGTTTCTCTTCTGCTTGCGATTGAATCGGCGCTATCCCAATCCACACATCGGGTACCGCCTTATTACCGAGAGTGTCTTTCAGATATTGTTTAGGTTGAATGCGACCGCCCTCATCCTTCGGGAAATGCAGCAAATTCTGCTTATCCATTTCAACCATGCGGTCAGGCGAGACTTTCCAGCCATTCCGAGGCGGTTTGAACCCTTTATATTCGTAGGTCAGATTAGGTCTAGGATGAGGGCTGGCGAAGTTCCCCAACCGGTATCGTTCCCACCCGTCCGGGCAGGATTGGCCTTTCTTCAGTTTCATCCACTTCTTTGTGTCAGGTGACTCCGCATAAACGAAGAACTTATCAAGGTAGTCTTGGGATTGCTCCATCTTTGGTTCATTCCATACATAGGACGCACCCCTTTTATAAAACAGCATGGAATCGTGGATATTTCCGTATCGGCCGGGGTCATTGTGTGAGGCGGTTCGCTGCCATATTATCTCATTAGACCCCTTCTCACAATAACTTTCCGAATGAGGTAGTCACTTTCACTTCTTCCGGTCGTCCGATTAAGTCAAGAAGTGCTCTGTCAAGACGCTGGATGAGGAGATTCATGTTCTTGCACACGACATTGTTGAACCACCGATCCTTCATGAGGAGCCAGAGCCGTTCAATAGGATTGAAATCGGGGGAGTAAGGAGAAAGATAGAGGGGCTCAAAGTTGTGCCATTGAAGGGATTTCTTCTTATGCCAGGAGGCATTATCCAGAATCAGGACATTTCGATTCCGTGTGAATGTGAGGCCGTTGTCTGCTTCATCTAAGAATGCCTGGAACATGTCCGAGGAGACATGGGTTGCTTCAATGGCGAAGAATTCACCCGACCTGGGACAGACCATGCCAAGGGCGTTCATCCTCAGATGATCGCCGTTCTTCGTGCTTCTGGTCTTATGGCCTTTCTTATCCCATCTCCTTCTGGGCCGGGGATCGCCTTCAAAACCCGATTCATCGCCAAACCAGATATCTGTATCCCCTTGTTCACTCAACGCGCGAAGCTTATCCAAAAAGGCTTGCCGTAATGCTTCGTCCTGCCGGTCAGGCCAGGGTTGAGGCACTTTAAGAACATATCCTCGTTCATGAAAGAAGCGGACTACGGTCTGGTAGCTGCACTCGATCGCATAGGCGCCGCAGATATACCCATGAAAGGCCTTTGCCGTCCAGAACTCCCGGTCTGCCTTCTGAGGGTTGCCAATGAGATCACTGAGTTCTATAGCTTTTTCTTTCCCTATAATGTGCGGACGTCCCGGCCTCTTATTGACAATCAGACCATCGACCCCATATTCGTTAAACAGCCGAATCCAGGTGCGAAGACTACGTTCGGTGATCTGTAAAGCGCGGCATACTTGCTCGCGGGGAATACCGACTACAAGCATCTGGATGGCATTGCACCGTACGCCCGTCTCAAACTTCCCCACCTTCCCCGCTTCCTTCAATTCTCGAAGAGAGGCATTCTCGGGGTTTGGGATGAGTGCTTGCCGTGCCACATGAACAGCATGACACAAGATGAGACAAAAAACTAGCCCTATTTGCTAGTGATGCGGAAGGGAATTATGAGAACCGCTCTAATGAAGTTCTGCTCGCAAAAACCTCATTCAACACAAGTCGAACGAATGAGTTTACTCTCCAATCGCAATGCACATAGATACTTCCGTCCTCCGCAAGCAGGTCTTTCATTAGCACTACTCGCTCGTAGATCATGGCAATGAAGCTGTCCGCGCCTTTGCCCCAGGTATCCCGATAGGCAAGCTCTTCCAGCACGTTCGGTTTCTTGGTGAACGTGTCCTCCCCGATCTCTATGTCCATGGAGAAGTCAGCGCCCACGTCGAAAGGAGGGTCGATGTAGATCAGCTTGATACCGCCATTTTTCTCGATCTCCTCACGGATGCCGCCGTTTTTCAGGGACGACAGGATGAGCTTGTTGTCTCCCCATATCAGTTTATTCGTCCAGCCCGCCTTCTGACGGCCGCGAGTGTCGAAAAGACCCATCTGTAAAGCGGTATCAGCTTTTTTCTCGGCCCGTGGCTCGTCCACCTGCTCGATGACCTGAAAGGGCAGAACGATGTTCGTCACCTCGTTGGTCTTGCCGTTCCACACCAGTTCGACTTCCCGCTTCTCGTCGAAGAGCAAGAAGCGGTATTTGTCCGGCAGAGCCTTGTCAGCCTCTATGAGTCGCAGGATTTCACGCTTTTCGTTGTCGGTGAGTTTTATCACTGCATCGTCTCCCTGCTCAACGTCATGGCCTGTTTGAAACGGAGAACCCTTGGTATCATACGAACCGTGGCAAAAAAACACAACAGAAAAGTTTTTCCGAGCGGAGAACATGAGCTGCCCGCGCTCTAATCGTGACCAGGGAACACGCTGCCGGGCCGAAAAGGGCGGAAAACCTCCGCTAAGCTCCAACCTCAACGACTCGGAGAATGTCCAAGATTATTGACCGCCTGTTCGCTGTTCGTATATTTTCGCTTCCAGGGAAAGAGAAGAGGTTCCCGCCATCCCTATGGGAAATCCTTTAGTGTACTCTATCAAGTAAATTAATGCCCACTCTATCATTACTTACCTCGGCTCTCAGCCATCCTTTTTCGGACGAATAGAGAATAAAGGCACAAGGAGCTGAAATTAATTGACTTTATTTTGATTATAGGTTTTCATCTAAGACAATAAGAAGGATAAAATGCCAGATCAACTCTACAAACAAATCGTCGATGCGATCACCGAGGACCCCCCGGTCAAAGAGGCCCTTACTCAAGATGAAATAGCGGCTCTTAGGAAGCTCCTTCTGAATAAGAAACTGCCTTCGAAGGAAGCCCTGCTGGCGTCTCTATATAATGCCGACATAAATGAAGATTGAATCTCTTATCATCAAGAATGTACGCGGGCTGGTAGACTTTTCATTCGAGCCGAAGGAAAAGAACGTCGTTGTTTCAGGTCCCAATGCCAGCGGCAAGAGCGCATTGGTTGACGCCATCGACTTTCTTTTCACAGGAAAGATTTCCAGACTTACCGGAAAGGGAACCGGCGACTTATCCCTCCAGGAACACGGCAAACACATCGGTTCAGATATCAAGTACGCTTCGGTCGAAGCCTCTGTCGTTTGGGAGGCGCAGAAGTTCACCATTGGTAGACGCATATCCAACGTGCGCGCACTCTCCTGTGTTCCGGCGCCTTCGGCCGGGTTCGCTGTAGCTCTCGAATCAGCAGCAAACGGTTACCACGTCCTTTCACGAAGGGAGTTGTTGAAATTCATCGCGGCGGATGACAGCACGCGTGCTCAAGAAATCCAGGCTCTTCTCAACCTCGAAACTGTCGAAGAATTAAGGAAGCTATTAAGCGGCTCCTACAGGGACGCCAGCAAAGCTGCTACCCAATGCGAAACCGCCTTGCGCGGGGCAGAAAGAAATATTGCTGTCAACCTTGGGCTTCCTCAGTTTTCGGTAGTCGCAGTGCTGACCGTCATAAACAAGTTGCGGGCCACGTTGGGTGGAGTTCCGATTGAGACGGCCGGCCTGGCAAAACCACAAGAAGGGCTTAGAGCCCCCCACGTGGCTGGCAAGCCCTCTGTGAACCCCGAGCTTATCAAGAAAGATGTCGAACGCCTTTCTTTCAGTCGGGAGATCGAGAAGGTAGTTTCCGAGTCGGCGAAACAACTTGGTGGCCTTGTTACTGAGATCAAAGCAGATCAGGAGTTGCAGCGCGACCCGGAACGTGTCAATGAAAATGAGACACTTCCAGCAAATATTTAGTGTACCTCACCATCGCTCGTAAGCGACGGCTTGTTAATCCAGACGGCATCAGGCAGTGACGCCGGTTTCGGTATCCTCCCCTTGAACCGTTCCGGATGTTTTTCATAGGCAGCCCGCAGCACGTCCTTGCGATCTTCAATGATCCCTGACGCCCTCCCATGATGGACATCCGCAGGGGTGAGAAGACCCAACCCCGAATGGTAGTGCCCGGCATTGTACCAGGGAAAGAATGTCTGGCAAAAAGCCCTGGCATCCTCGATGGAACCGAACCTCTCTGGGAACTCCGGGCGGTACTTCATGGTCTTGAACTGAGATTCAGAATAGGGGTTGTCGTTACTGACGGAGGGTCTCGAATGGCTCCTGGTGACGCCAAGATCGGCCATGAGCAAAGCAACTGGTTTTGACGTCATGCTCGACCCCCTGTCCGCATGGATCAGGAGTTGATCCGGTTGGATCGTTTGCTTGGCGCAGGTCTCCGCAATCAATTTACGGGCAAGGGCGGCAAGTTCCCTGTGGGCCACCATCCACCCCACGACATAACGGCTGTAGATGTCGAGGATCACGTAGAGATAAAAGTAGGTCCACTTTACCGGCCCCTTGAGCTTCGTGATGTCCCAGCTCCACGCTTCGTTGGGCGCTCTTGCAAGAATCTCCGGCTTTGCATACCGGGGACGGGATACCTGCCTTCTCCTTTCTTTCAGCTCACCCTCTTTTTCAAGGATCCGGTACATGGTGCGCACCGAACAGAGATAGCTCTTCTCATCGAGAAGGGCCGCGTAGATTTCCCTGGGCGCCTTGTCGATGAAACGACCCGCGTGAAGGATATCGAGCACCTCGTTCCGTTCCTCGAAGGAGAGGGATAGCGGAGGAAGACGGCGTGAGGGCTCTTTCTCTCTTGGATGCCGCCACCGGTAAAAGCCCGCACGGGATACGTCGAGGGCGTTGCAGGCTGGCCGGATACCCACTTCACAGGCAAGCGACGCGGTGATGTTCATGACTTCTCCTCGCTGGACCCCTTGAGCAGTTCGGCCACTTTTTTTTGGACATCGATAATCAGCTCCGCCTGTTTGAGCTTATGCGCGAGTTTTTCATTTTCCTTTTCCAGTTCGGTAATACGGCGCACGTGGGGATCCGCCTTTTGCGCAGCAGGTCCTCTCTTCTTAGGAACGAGGCCTTGGGCAACCTGACGCCGCCACGAGGTGAGGCTCGACGAGTAGAGACCTTCCCTGCGCAGAAGGGCTCCGATCTGGCCGGGCTCGGTACAGCTCTCCGCCTCTTTGAGGATACGGAGCTTATACGCCGCAGTGAATTTCCTGCGTACCGTCTTCTCCGGCACCTCCGGATCAGGGACTACCTTCGGGTGTGCCATCACTGAATTCTTCTCTTCCATGATCGTTCTTTCCTTCCCGCCCTCAGAGTCTAAACTATTGGGTGGGAAGTGTCTCACTTATATTGGCACAGAGGGTTAGCAGGTGTAATTCTCTTTTATGGAGCTTTGAGCCTACAAAGAGAAGACTTGCGAAGACAAAGGCAAGAGTTTAAACAATCCATAACAATAGCAGAAGAATCGATGAAGACCACCGAGAAACAAGGGACTATTTTACAGTTTCAGAAATTTGACAATACTTTTTTTAATCTCTTAAACCAACATAATGAAATTGTTGATGCTATCAGCAGGAGAATGGCAACTGGTATCATATTTAAGGGTAGAGAGTGTTTTGCAGAGCTTTATACGTGGATGCGAAGTGGGATTAAACCCAATGTAGAAATGGACCTGAAAGCTACACTTGAATATTACGAAGGCTGGTGGCAGCACGAAGAGCCTACGGTGGGTCACTATTTCAGAAACCTCTATAACCTTATCAAGTTTGTGGATCGCAACGATAATATGAATTATGAAGATAAAAAGGTATACACAAATATTGTTAGAGCACAATTATCAAGTTATGAACTTCTTCTCTTATTCTATAACTGTCTTAGTAAATACGGTTCGGAGAAATTTAAGCCCCTTGTGGAAGAATACCATCTCCTAAAGACAGTGCCAACAGATAAATTGATAAATGAAAAGCATAAGGACGCCTATCCTGAATCAACATTCAAGTAATTAATGTGTATTATATGTGGAGCAAAGACTCCTGTGGCTTTACGGTCCTGATGATTATAAGAAGGAGTTTTGACAGTCAGTTTATGCACCTCTAAAGTGGCATTCTTGAACCGTTTGGAAACGGCGGGGCCATGCACCTGTAGGCGGCGTGATCTCCACGGGAACGCCTTCCCAAGGAATGCCAAGGCAAATGGTGAATACGTGGCTGCCGCTGCCGTTGAGGCGTAATCTGCGAGTTTGACCGGCTATGGTCGGCGGAGGACGCCTTCCTGTAACATTTGCTTTGCATCGCTTTCTATTTGTGTAATAGTATAGACGGTAATCATAGCCCTATAGGGTTTTCACCGAGGTTGCACGGAAGAATTAAGGGAATGCCGTTCGAGAAACCTTGCAAGACTATATCGCCGTGATGCTCGGGCCTTCTGCTGATGGCCATGTTGGACTGGCAAAACAGGAGACGGATTTCTTGAACTGCTTCGTTATCATGCCCTTCGCTGAAGAGTTCGATGACGTGTATGCCGCTATCAAGTCGAGCGTAGAATCGGCCTTGGGCGGCCACGGTACCTGCTCGCGTCTTGACGAATCCAGGCCTGCTGGCCGTATTACCGACAGGCTGCTTGGAGAGATCCAGAGCGCGACTTTGTGCGTGGTGGACGTCACTGGAAACCGGCCCAACGTCATGTGGGAATTAGGGTATGCGATGGCTCTCGGAAAACCAACGATTCTTGTTACCCAAAATTTGTCCGATCTGCCGTTTGACATACGGGATCTGCAAACGTTATCCTACGACCGGAACCACATTAGCCGAACACTTGGGAGGCCCCTCGCGAGGATGGTGCTCGACACACTATCCACGTGTAGACTTCAAACAGAGAAATCAGATCGAAATAAAGAACGTGAAGACCTTGTGGGCGCCTTGCTTGGCGAATTGCAATCACTTAAAGGTATGTTGGGTGACGCTGTCCGAGCATGGGCTCCAGGTCGCGAATTTGCATCGAGTTCTGTACCAAATGCCGCCTCCATCCTTGAAGGGTCGTGGCGCAACCCCATGAGCCGCAGCCATTTCTATGCTAAAGTCGTGCGCGGTGAATTGGTAGTACCATACTGCTATCAAGGAAACGACAACCTTACCGGTGTGTACTTCGATTGGAAGAAGACAGGGGACCACTGGTTCGCGAGATTCGGCTGGCTGTGGCAACCCATCAAGGGTTTCGCCTTTTTGAAGCAGAAATCTCTGGACGTGCTCACCGGTGCTTGGTGGTACGAACACCAAGTTGACTCTCTACCATCGGTCCCTCCCACTGTGGCGGGGGTTCAGGAACGCTGGGAGCGGTTGACGGAGGGGAAGATTCCCGAATGGGCCAGCCATTTCCTTGACCAAGTCGACAAGACAGGCCTCGACACTCAGATTCGCCGGATGGGCAAACCATTTCCTTGACCAAGTCGACAAGGCTCGCGCTGATTCCATTAGGGGGCACGGGGTCAGGGGGCACGGGGTCAGCCCTTGACAAGGGACAACGGGAAAGAGACAGCACACAAGATGGCCGATATTATAGCTCTTTTTTAAGATTCCTGTCCTCAGTCAAGGGCTGACCCCGTGCCCCCTCCACGTTATGTACGTCTTTCACCTCCAAGGTAGTCGGGTATTTTTCCAGTTCGCAGGGACTCCTCCATCCATAGCGACTTCTTCAACAACCATTTGTCCTTATGCTTCTTGGCCACTTCGATTATGTCCTTGGCCAGCATGTACGCTTCCTTTTCTTCGCCCAGAAACCGAATATTGTTAGCAAGGTTGTGAAGGGCGTTCGCGGCGCCAAGCTCATCATTCATGCTTAGATATATGTCTCTTGCCGCCATGATACTTTCTCGGCAAGTCTTCTTTTCGGCCAGAGCCCGTTCGTTGATACCAAGTTGCCCCAGGTACAAGGCTCGCTGACCGGCGGCATTGCCGTATGAAATCAGAACGGCGGCTACTATATACGGGTCTTTGCTGTCTTTTGCCATGTCTAGGGCGTCGGCAAAGGAGTGGTAGAATTCCTGGTACAGAAAGGCCAGCCGCTTCTCAACATCCGTCCGTTCCTCTTCGCCGACCGTTTGTATGCCCGTAAGATTGTCGGCCCGTATCCGACACACGGTCCGCATGTCGAGTTCTGAGTACATGAAGGATAGAAAATACCCTTTCCACGAGAGAAAATAAGACTCAACTCCTTTGTCTTCGATTCGTCTCGCTATTTGTATCCCCATTTCACACACGTCGACCATCTCTTTTGCGGGATCATCAAGTGGGTTGTAGAACCCTAGGACGCCTATGAGCGCGTTTAGTTGTGCTGTGGGATCCTTGGACTTGTAGTAAATGCTTTTCAGCTCGGAGATGATATCGGGTGTCCTTGAAGCGTCTCGAAGCTCACGAAGCCGGTGGAGTTCAGGGTTATCCCCTGTCCCTGGTTTATATATGTAGTGATGAATCAGACTTAGTCCTGCCGGTGGATCACCTTTGGGCGGTCTGGTTTTTACGATGGACAATATATCCTGAAGAGCTTCGTCAATATTGAAGACATGCAATCCTGGAAATTCCGGCAGGAGATGCTTGTGCTTGTGGAGAAGACCCGCCAGGTACGTGGACTCGAAATGGGTGGCATCAAGTCCGGCCTTCTTTGCTTCACCCCGCATTATAGAAAGGACTTTGTTAGACAGCGTCCGGGGAGTCACGAAGGCCCATCGCT
>CAVQYC010000005.1:0-614657 GCA_963717985.1 uncultured delta proteobacterium | reverse complement strand
TTTGGCCGTATGTGAGGACCCGGACACGCCCCGGCGACCGCGCCAGGCGCAAAAAGATCCCGGCCGCGCTGCCGCCCCCACCCTACCCCGCCGGCAGTTGGGTTATGTCCCACCCTCCCCCCAGCGCCATGACAAGGAGCGCCGCTGCGGTCATCCGGCGGCCGAGGATATTGATCGCCGTGATCCGGTTGCTCAAGACAATTGTCTGGGCCACTATGACGTTGAGGTATGCCACCGTACCCCCCTTGTACTGGTTGGCGACCACCGCGAGGGACTCCTCCGCCAGCTTCACCGCCTCTCCCTGAGCCTTTGCCTCCTGCTCCAGGATGCGCAGTGCCGCAAGGTTGTCTTCAACTTCCTGAAAACCGGTGAGCACTGTCTGCCGGTACGTGGCGACCGCCTGGTCATAGGCTGCCCTCGCCTGCGCGGTCTGCGCCTTCCGCAGCCCGCCGTCGTACACAAGCTCTGAAACCGAAGGGCCAAATCCCCAGAACCTGGCCGGCCACGTGAACCACTTTGCCAGATCGAGGCTTTGGTAGCCGGCTTCGCCGGTGAGCGTTACGCTCGGGTAATAGGCAGCCAGGGCCACCCCGATCTGGGCGTTTGCCGAGGCCATGCGCCGCTCGGCGCCTGCGACATCGGGCCTCCTCTCCAGGAGGACCGAGGGCACTGCGACGGGTATGGCGGGCGGGAGTGTGTCGAGTGCCAAATGCGGAAGGGAAAACTTGGACGGGGGCTTCCCGATAAGCAGCGCGATGGCGTGCTCCAGCTGCGCCCGCTGCACACCCACATCAATCGCCTGGGCCTGAGTGGTTTTGAGCTGCGTGTCGGCCTGGAGCACGTCTCCCCTCGAGGCAATGCCTGATTTATACCTGTATTGCGTCAGTTCCAGGGACTTGCGGTAGGCCTCGACCGTCTCATTGAGCATCTGGCTCTGTGCATCGAGGGCCCGGAGCTGGAAGTAGTCCTCGGCCAATTGGGCCTGGCTGCTGAGCAATACGCCCTGGAGGTCGGCTGCGCTGGCCTGCGCGCTCGTGCGTTTCGACTCGACGTTCCGGCGCACGGCGCCCCAGAGGTCGGGCTCCCAGGTCACGTCCACGGGCAGTGTAAAAAGGGAGACAGGCACCGACGGGGCCGTCGCGGCTGCCTGAAAAGAGCGGCTGAAAGAAGGCCCGACCGTCGCGGTCGGGAAATAGGCGGACCTGGCAACCTGGACAAGGGCCCGCGCCTGCCGGAACTGTGCCTCTGCGGCGGCCACGTTCTGGTTCGAGATGCTGATCTGTTCTTCCAGCGCATTCAACGCGGAATCATTAAATATCTCCCACCATTTGCCCCGCAGCAGGTGGTCCGCAGGCTCGGCCTTCTTCCAGCCGTCCATCTCCTTGAACGCCTCCGACGTCACTGCCGGCGGCCTCACATAGTTGGGTCCCACCGTACATCCAGCCAGGGCAAGCGCAACAAAAAGCACGGAAAAAACTGCCTTTGTGATCCTGGGCCATGCGTTCATCCGAGTCACCTCATCTCCTTCGGATCTTCAAATCCTTGTTTTGGTCTGCCCCATATGCTTTTCATCCTGAGCCTGAAGCGGTCGAGAAACAGGTACATCACCGGTGTGGTATAGAGGGTGAGCATCTGGCTGAAGATGAGACCTCCCACGATTGAAATCCCCAAGGGGCGGCGAAGCTCCGCGCCCACACCCCTGCCCACCGCGAGGGGGACCGCCCCGAGGAGGGCTGCCATGGTGGTCATCATGATCGGTCTGAAGCGCAGCAGACAGGCCTCGTAGATTGCGTCGACGGGGCTCTTTCCTCCCTTTCGCTCCGCCTCTATGGCAAAGTCGACCATCATGATCCCGTTCTTCTTCACGATGCCGATGAGCAGGATGATGCCGATCAGGGCGATAATCGTCAGGTCCGTGTGAAAGACCATGAGGGCCAGCATCGCGCCCACACCCGCTGAAGGGAGGGTGGACAGGATCGTGAGGGGGTGGACGTAGCTCTCGTAGAGGATGCCGAGGACGATGTAGACCGTCACGAGGGCCATAAGGATCAGGATGGGCTCGTTTGCCAGCGACGCCTGGAATGCCTGGGCGGTGCCCGCGAAGCTGCCCCTGATGCTCCCCGGTATGCCCAGGTCATGCACCGCGGCCTCGATCTCCTCCACCGCGTCACCGAGCGATTTGTCCTTGGCCAGGTTGAAGGAGATGGTCACGGCGGGGAACTGGCCCGCGTGGGCGACGGCGAGGGAAGTCGCGCCCCGCTGGAAATGTGTAAAGGCGCTGAGGGGCACCATGCCCCCATTCGAGCCGCTCACATAGATGTCGTGGAGCGTGTCGGGCCGCTGCCAGTACTGGGGCGCAACCTCCATGACCACGTGGTACTGGTTGAGCTGGGTATAGGTGATCGACACCTGGCGCTGGCCGAAGGCATCGTAGAGGATATTGTCGATCGCCTGGGGGGTGATGCCGAGGCGGGAGGCGGTGGGGCGGTCGATAACCAGGTAGGCATCGAGCCCCTTGTTCTGCTGGTCGCTGCTCACGTCGATCAGGGCGGGCAGAGCCCGGAGCCGCGCCTCCACGCGGGGCGCCCACGCCACAAGATCGGCCAGATTGTCGCTCTGCAGTGTATACTGGTACAAAGCATTGGCCATCCTTCCCCCGATGCGCAGGTCCTGGACGGGCTGGAAATAGGTCGGCGCCCCCGGTATCCCGGCGAGTTTTTTGCGGAGCCTCTCGATAACCTGGGCCATCGTCGCCTTCCGCTCCTTAAAAGGTTTGAGCGAGATATAGAGACGGGCGATATTCATCGCCGTCCCGCCCCCTCCCGCCCCCCCGGTGAAGCCGCCCACATATTGCACCTCGGGGTCGCTCCCGACAATGGCGGCGGCTTGTTTCAGCTTCGCGAACATCGACTGAAAGGAGATGTCCTGGTCGGCCTGGATGGTGCCGCTGATCCGTCCGGTGTCCTGCTCGGGGAAGAAGCCCTTCGGGATGATGATGAAGAGATAGACGGTGGTCGCCACGGTCATCACGAACACGAGGAGCATCAGCCGATGATGTCGAAGCGCCCATCGGAGCGTCACTTCATAGTGATGGCGCATCCGGTTGAAGCCATCCTCGCTCAGGCGATAGACCCAGCCGTGGGCGCCCGTCTTGCCGGGTTTGAGCACGGTCGCGCACATCATCGACGTGGTGGTGAGCGACACCACGAGGGAGGCGATGATGGCGGCGGAGAGGGTTACGGCGAACTCCCGGAACAGGCGGCCCACCATGCCGCCCATCAACAGGATGGGGATGAATACCGCAACCAGGGAAAAGCTCATGGAGAGGACCGTGAAACCGATCTCCTTCGAGCCGAGCAGGGCGGCAGGCCCTGCGGGGACCCCCTGCTCCATGTGACGGGTTACGTTTTCGAGGACCACGATAGCGTCATCGACCACAAATCCTGTCGCAACGGTCAGCGCCATGAGGGAGAGGTTATCCAGGTTGTAGCCGAAGATATACATGACGCCGAAGGTGCCGATAAGTGAGACCGCGACGGCGACGGCCGGTATGATGGTGGCGCGTATATTCCTCAGGAAGGCGAAGACCACGAGGATCACGAGGCCGAAGGAGATCAAAAGGCTGATCTCCACATCCCTGAGGGAGCCGCGGATCGGCGGCGTCCGGTCCTGGATGATGGAGAAATCGATCCCCCCCGGCAGGTCCGCCTTAAGCTGGGGGAGGACGTTCACCACACGGTCGACCGTCTCGATGATATTGGCGTTAGGTTGGCGGAAGATGACGACCATGACCGCCGGCTTGCCGTTGACCATCCCCCCTGCCCTCAGGTCCTCCACCGAGTCCTGCACGTCTGCCACATCGGGGAGGCGCACCGGCGCACCGGACTTGCTGTAGCTCACGATAACGGGCATATAGTGGCGGGCATAGCGGAGCTGGTCGTTCGCCTGGATCTCCCAGGTCCTTTCCCCATCCGAGAGATGTCCTTGGGGCCGGTTTACGCTGGTCTGGGTCAGCACGCCGCGGACGGTTTCCAGGCTGATCCCATACTTGCTCAGAGCGGTAGGGTTGAGATCCACCCGCACCGCCGGGAGCGCGGAGCCCCCCACGAAGACCTGGCCCACGCCCGGCAGCTGGGACAGCTTCTGCATCATGATGCTCGACGCGGCGTCGTACATCTGGGCCTGGTTCTGGGTGTCGGAGGTGAGGGCTACAATGAGGACCGGCGCATCGGAAGGATTGACCTTGCGGTAGTTGGGCTGGGCCGGGAGGTTGGGGGGCAGGAAGCCCCTGGCCGCGTTGATCGCCGCCTGCACGTCCCGGGCTGCCCCGTTGATGTTGCGGTCCAGGTCAAACTGCATGATGATGCTCGTCGTGCCCCGGTAGCTTACAGACGTCATTTCCGTGATGCCCGCTATCCGGCCGAACTGGCGCTCCAGGGGGGCCGCCACCGAGGTTGCCATGGTCTCGGGATCGGCCCCCGGCAGCGCGGCCGAGGCGAAGATGGTGGGGTAATCCACGGCCGGCAGGGGAGAGACCGGGAGCAGTCGAAAGGCGACGGCGCCCGCGAGGGCGACGGCGATGGTGAGGAGCGTGGTTGCAACGGGTCTCGCAATGAAGCCGGAGGAGATGTTCATCGCGGATTATTGGGGGCTGCGCCGTTCGCCGGTCCCTTCGGATGACGGCCCTTCAGGCGTCTCGCCAGTTGGTCGAAGCCGAGGTAGATCACCGGCGTCGTGTAGAGGGTCAGTATCTGGCTGATGATGAGGCCCCCCACAATGGAAATGCCCAGGGGGTGGCGCAGCTCCGAGCCCACACCCGTGCCCAGGGCAAGGGGAAGTGCCCCGAGGAGGGCGGCCATGGTGGTCATCATGATCGGCCGGAACCTGAGCAGGGACGCCTGATAGATCGCCTCCACCGGGCTCTTCCCCTCTTTTCGCTCCGCTTCCAGCGCGAAGTCGACTATCATGATCCCGTTCTTCTTCACGATGCCGATGAGCAGGATGATGCCGATGAGGGCAATGACGCTGAACTCGGTCCCGGACACCAGGAGGGCCAAAAGGGCGCCCACGCCGGCCGACGGCAGGGTCGACAGGATGGTGATGGGGTGGATGTAGCTCTCGTACAGGATGCCGAGCACGATGTAGACGGTCACGAGCGCCGCGAGTATCAGGAGGGGCTCGCTGGCCAGGGAGGCCCTGAAGGCATGGGCGGTGCCCTGGAAGCCGCCCTGAATACTCGGGGGAAGCTGCAGGTCCCTGGCCGTGCCCACGACCGCCTGCACGCCGTTTTCAAGGGAGGCGCCCTTCTGGAGATCGAAGGAGACGGTGACCGAGGGGAACTGTCCCTGCCGGCTGATCAGGAGGGGGCCGGTAGTTTCAGACGCCTGCGTAATGGCGGAAAGCGGCACCTGGCCGCCCGCGGCGCCGCGTAGGTACATGCCTCCCAGCTTCCAGGGGTCCTGCTGATACTGGGGCTTGACCGCGAGGATGACGCGGTACTGGTTGAGCTGGGTGAAAATGATGGAGACCATGCGCTGGCCGTAGGCGTCATAGAGCGCATTGTCCACGTCCTGAGGCTGAATGCCCAGGCGCGAGGCAGTGGGGCGGTCGATGGTCACCGCGAGCCTGAGTCCCTTGTCCTGCTGGTCACTGCTCACGTCGCGCAGCTCCGGCCGCTTGCGAAGCGCTTCAACCAGTTTGGGCGCCCACGCGTACAGCTCCTTTGCGTCAGGGTCTTCGATGGTGTACTGGAACTGGGTGCGGCTCACCCGGGCGTCCACGGTAAGGTCCTGCACGGGCTGCATATAGAGCATGATCCCCTCGACCTTCGAGAGCTCCGACTGGAGGCGGCGGATCACCTCAGTGGCATTGATCTTCCGCTCCTTGAGGGGCTTGAGGTTGATGAGAATACGGCCGCTGTTGAGGGTGCTATTGGTCCCGTCGATGCCGATGAAGGATGAGAGACTCTCCACGGCGGGGTCCCGGAGGATCGTGGCCGAAAGCTGCTGCTGGCGGCCCACCATGGCGGGAAAGGAGACCGACTGTGCTGCCTCCGAAATACCCTGGATGACCCCCGTGTCCTCCACAGGGAAGAAACCCTTCGGCACGATCACGTAGAGGAAGATGGTGAGGGCGAGCGTCCCCGCCGCCACCACCAGGGTCGCCCCCCTCCGGCCGAGCACCCACCGGAGGGTCCTCCCGTAGAACGCGATGGTGCGGTCGAACATCTCCTGGGAGACACGGTAGAAGCGCCCCTGCTGTTCCTTCGGCGTGTGCTTGAGGAGGCGGGCGCACATCATGGGTGTCAGCGTCAGCGAGACGACGGCTGAAAAAAGGATCGTGATGCCCAGGGTGATGGCGAACTCGCGGAAGAGCCTCCCCACCACATCGCTCATGAACAAAAGCGGGATGAGCACGGCGATGAGGGAGATGGTGAGGGAGAGGATGGTGAAGCCTATCTGCTTTGCCCCTTTGAGCGCCGCCTCCAGGGGGCTCTCGCCCTCTTCTATGTACCGGGCGATGTTCTCGATCATCACGATGGCGTCGTCCACGACAAAGCCCGTGGAGATGGTGAGGGCCATCAAGGAAAGGTTATTGAGACTGAACCCCAGAAGATACATGGCGCCGAAGGTGCCGATAAGGGAAAGGGGCACGGCAACACTCGGGATGAGCGTCGCCGAGAGGTTGCGCAGAAAGAGGAAGATTACCATGACCACGAGCGCCACGGCGAGCATCAGCTCGAACTCTACGTCCCTCACCGAAGCCCTGATCGTGGTGGTGCGGTCGGTCAGGATGGAGACCTGCACGCTGGACGGCAGAGAGCCTCTAAGCTGGGGCAACAGGGCTTTGATGTGGTCGACAACCTGAATCACATTTGCGCCCGGCTGCCTCTGGATGTTGACAATCACCGCGGGGGTATTGTTCATCCATGCCGCCTGCAGGACGTTTTCGGCGTCGTCGACCGCCTCGGCCACATCGGATAACCTCACGGGCGCTCCGTTCCGGAAGGCGATCACGATCGGCCGGTACTTGCTGGCTGTAAAGAGCTGGTCGTTGGCGTCGATGATATAGGACTGGCGGGGACCGTCGAAACTCCCTTTGGCCTGGTTCACATTTGCGGCAGCGAGGGCGGCGCGCACGTCCTCGAGGGTCAGGCCGTAGGCGGCAAGGGCCTCCGGATTGACCTGGATGCGCACGGCCGGGCGCTGGCCGCCTGAGATACTCACGAGCCCAACCCCGGGCAACTGGGAAATCTTTTGCGCGAACCTCGTGTCCGCCAGGTCCTCCACCTGGGGCAGGGACATGGTCTTCGAAGTCAGGGCGAGTGTGAGGATCGGGGCGTCAGCCGGGTTGACCTTGCTGTAGACGGGCGGCGTGGGGAGGTCGGCCGGCAGGTAGGTGAAGGCGGCGTTGATGGCTGCCTGGACCTGCTGCTCCGCCACGTCGAGACCCAGTTCCAGGGTGAACTGGAGGGTGATGATAGAACTGCCGCTGGAACTCGTCGATGTCATCAGGGTGAGGCCCGGCATTTGCCCGAACTGCCGCTCCAGCGGCGCCGTGACCGAAGAGGCCATCACATCGGGGCTGCCCCCGGGGTAGAAGGTCCTGACCTGGATGGTGGGGTAATCGACCTCCGGCAGGGCCGCCACGGGCAGCATCTGGTAGGCGGCAAGGCCTGCCAGGATTATGGCAGCCATCAACAGGGTTGTGGCTACCGGCCTCAAGATGAAGGGCCGGGAGAGGTTCATCAGCCGCCCCGCCGCGGGGTCCCTTTATCCCGCATCCGGAGCTCCACTTTTGTGCCCTCCCTCACCCTCTCCGCGCCGTCCACCACGACGAGTTCGCCCGGGGCAAGGCCGCTCTGCACCGATGCCTCCGAGCCCTGTATCTCTCCCACGGTTACTATCCGCACCTGGGCGGTATGGTCGGTGGGCCTCACCGCGTAGACGAAGGTGCCCTGGGAGCCGCGCAGGATCGCGCCCGCAGGCACGATGACGGTGTCGTGCTGCACATTAACGAGGAGGTGGGCATTGACGAACTGATTGGGAAATAGCTCGTTCTCCTTATTTTTGAACACGGCCCTCAAGCGCACGGTGCCTGTGGTGGTATCGATCTGGTTGTCCACCGTGAGGAGAGAGCCGCTGGAAAGCTTCTTTGCCTCGGCGCGGTCCCAGGCATCGACGGGCATGTCCTGCCCCGCTTTCAGCTTCGCCAGCACCGAGGGAAGGCTGTCTTCGGGAATGGGAAAAATCACTGTGATGGGTTGTAGCTGGGTGATGACGAGGAGACCGTTCGTGTCGGCGGCGTGGACTATGTTTCCCGGGTCAACGAGCCGCAATCCGACCCTTCCACTGATGGGAGCAGTGATGCGGGTGTAGACGACCTGCACCCTGGCATTGTCCACCAGTCCCTGGTCCATCTTGACGGCGCCCTCATATTGGCGGACCAGGTACTCCTGCGTGTCCAACTGCTGCTTCGGGATCGAATCCTGTTTCCACAACACCCGATAACGCTCCAGGTCGATCTGGGAGTCTTTCAAGAGCGCCTGATCCCGCGCCAATTGGCCCTCTGCCTGGAGCAACTGCGCCTGATAGGGCCTCGGGTCAATCGTGGCGAGGAGGTCGTCCTTTTTCACCATCTGACCTTCCTTGAAGAGGACCTCCATGAGCTGGCCGTCGACACGGCTTTTTATCGTGACCGTGTAGACGGGGGTCACCGCTCCGAGACCGACGATATAGACGTTCATATCGCCCTTTTTGGCGGTCACCGCTCCCACGGGAATGGCACGGACCGCTGGAGCCGCCTGCGCGGCACTCTGGGGCGCCCCTGCTTTTGACCTCCCGAAAAAGGCATATGCGACAGCAGCGACGAGTATGACGGCACACACCGCCGCCCAGCGCCACCAACTCTTCCGATTTCCCCCTGCCGGTTCCTTTGCTTTCGGTTCTTTCTTCACCATCGCTCTCACAATCCTCACCCTTCTTCCGTAAGACGGTCGAGAAGGCTGGAGGCATGGAAAAGGGCTTCACGCTCCGCAACAGAAAGGTGGCGCGTCATTGCTGCGGCAAGCCACGCCTCCCTCCGGCGGATATCGCCCTCCAACGCCTTTTTGCCGTCTTCGGTAATGCTGATCAGAAAACGCCTCCTGTCCCTCCCATCCGGCTGCCGCGAAACGAAACCCCTCTCCTCGAGGGAAGCCAGAATTCTCGTGAGCGATTGGGGACGGATACGCTCCCGCGCCGCGAGTTCTGTGGCGCCAACCGGCCCGCCCCGGGTAAGGGCGCCCAGGATAATCAGCTTGAAGGGACTGAAGATCTCCTCGGTCCGGTTGAGCCGCAATCGCCTCATCAAAAGGGTTGCGCTGCGCCGCAACGCCCTCGCTATCTCGTCTGTCTCGTGATTCCGCTCCGTGGCGCCCGCCATAAGTCGTTAACAATAGCTTACTAGTTTAGGAATGTCAAGTTTTGCCTTTTCGCCTTCTCTCCTCTTCGCAACCCATTTCTTTTCTCTTTCGGTCGGCATCCGAAAGGGAGTACAATTTATTTTTCCGAAACCTTCACTTTTTTCTGTTATTGCAACATAAAAATGTCACCCTTTTTGCAACGTGAATATGTCACCCCCCCTTGGCCCTTTTCATAGAGACGCTCTCGCTTCGCTCGCCGGCCCTGGGCGCATGTAGGACCCCGGCCGGACGCGTCCTTCGATAGGCTTGCAGGGAACCTCTCCCGCCGTATGATGAAAGACATGCCAGCTTCCGTCGAGCCAATGATTCGCCGTAACGGAAGCCTTGGCAAAGCTCAGCCTCGTCTTTGTCGGGAACAGTTGGATCGCCTGTCCGTCGACCGAGATCGTGTTGTCGTAATTGACCTTTGCCTCATATCGCTTACAAAGGATGTTCCGCATGTCCGCGTCTTGAGGAAGCGGTCTCCATGCAGGCTTCGGGTCTTCCGGGGCAACGCCGAAGAGCCGAGCGTACTTGGGGATGAAGGTTTCGTTCAGATACTTCGTCGCCCCTTCGCGGTCGGCGATATTCTTAAGCCGAAGCTCAGCGACAAGCCTGTCCTGGAAGGTCCTGTTGATCCTCTCGCCTCTTCCTCTGGCTTGAGCAGAATGGGCAAAGATGAGCCGTATCCCCAGCTCGCTCATGGCTCTCTGGAACTGGGTAGGCTCGACAGAATCGCTCTTATGCCGGGTGGTTTTAAACTGGGAGGCCCGATCGAGATAGAAGACCGAGGGCCGGCCGAAACGGGCAAAGACCTCTTTGCATACGCCAAAACAGCCCTCCAGGTCTTCTTCCTTTCGAAACAGCCCATAAAGAGGCTTCCCCGTCGAGTCGTCCGTAGACAGAAGGAGCGTTGTCTTTTCCTCCCCGAACCACGCATGGGGAGAGCCGTCCAAAAAGAGCATATGGCCTTCCTTCTCCGATCGTTTTCTTCTCTTCCTATGTCTGCGCTGCTTCCGGACCTTTCCTCCGAACCCTTCAGGACGAAGCCATTGCCGCAAGGTCTCGCGGTTGATCTTTATCCCTTCCTGCTCTTCCAGCATCTCCGAGAGGTGGGAGAAGTTGAAGTCGAAATACTTCTCATTGGCGAGCTTCATCGCCCGCTCTTTCATCCCGGCAGGGAAAGCTCTGCAGGAAGGGCGCCCGCTGTTGCCGTGCTTAATTCCGGAAGGTCCTTCCTTCTTCACTTTAGCCTTGATCCTCTTTAGCTGGCGGAGGGAGACGCCTAACGCCGCCGCAGCCTCTCCGTTCATCATCCTGCCGTCCAATGCCGCCGCTACCACGCCGTACCGCCTTACCTCTTCCGTCATGAACGTCACTCCTTTTCTCACCGGAGCACCTCCCCTCGGTGCCCCTTGTTATCGGCGGGGGTGACATTTTCATATTGCAGCTAAGGGGTGACATAATTATATTGCAGCAACAAACCTTCACTTTTTTCTTGACATTGAGTTATGCCTAGCATAACATTATACAAGTTATGACAAAGCCAAACCACTCGTAAGGGTGGGACGGAAAGCCAGCGGGTCTCTGATACGCTTCTTGTGAACACTCCAGACAGACGGCCGGGCTGCCAAAAAAAACGCTTTCACGCGTAAAAACAAGGGGAGGTGAGGGAGTCTCAGAAGGCAGTTCATGTTCGGGCGTTATGTCAAAATTAAAAGGAGAAAGCTTATGAAAAGAATGTTAGTGGCTACAGCGATCGTCTTGGCAATGGTGATCATGGTTTCCGCCGCCCCTGCAAAGGCCGAGACCTATACCAGCTTCGTGGGCATCGGAGCTACGGGAACGGACCCGTACGGCAACGCGTGGGTTTGGAATACCACCAGCGGATCGGCTTTTCCATTCCAGGCGGGGGAATCCGCGTGGGGTATCCCGGGCCTCGGCCTTGGGATAGTGACCTGGAAAGGCCCGGTGACGACGGATTTCGATTTCGTGATCGGCACTAAGGAAACTGTGATGCCCGCGATCAATTTAGCTCCTCCCACGGGTGCGGGTGGCTATGATGAAACGACGCGCTTCGTTAACGCCACAACCGGCCAGCTCTGGACCATGGTCTCGGTGTCGCCCACGCAGGTTGAGTTCTTCGCCCCCGCAGGAGGCGCGCTCGTCACCGGTGACACCTTCTTCGTGAATATCGTTCTCACGGGGCCAATCAACCCGGCTACCGCCGGATTCGTTGCCACCTACAGCCAGGTTCCCGTTCCCCCGACACTACTGCTTCTTGCCCCCGGCCTCCTTGGTCTTGTGGGCATGAGGAAGAGACTCAAGGGATAGAACCAACAACCATTCGCTTTATTGTGCGGGCGGAGACCAAGGTCTCTGCCCGCTTTTTTGTGCGCCCGGCAGGGCGCATTCACCGTCCAAAGTCTTTGTATTGACTTTGATTCCGTATTTATTATAATATTACCCTGATGGGCGGTTAGCTCAGTTGGTTAGAGCGCTGGTCTCACATACCAGAGGTCGTAGGTTCGAATCCTATACTGCCCACCACTTCCCTGAATCGAGGAGATTATGTCCGGACACAGCAAGTGGAGTACCATCAAGCATAAGAAGGGTGCCGCTGATGCTCGGCGGGGGGCGATTTTCACCAAGCTGATCAAAGAAATTACCACGGCGGCAAGAATAGGCGGCGGAGACGCCGAAGCCAATCCGCGGCTCCGGGTTGCTGTGGTCAAGGCAAGAGCGGAAAATATGACCAAAGAGAACATCGAGAGAGCCATAAAGCGCGGCGCGAGCGCGGCTGAAGGCGGCGAGATGTACGAGGAATATACCTATGAGGGGTACGGGCCCTCGGGTGTCGCGGTGCTTGTGGAGGCGCTCACGGACAACAAAAACCGGACAACCGCCGAGGTCCGCCACATCTTTTCGCGCTTCAACGGAAACCTCGGAGAGGCGGGGAGCGTGGCCTGGATTTTCAGCAAAAAGGGATATATCTCCTTCGACAAACAGAGCGTGGATGAGGACAAGGTGATGGAGGTCGCCCTCGAGGCCGGGGCAGAGGATGTGAGGGAAGACGAGGGCACCCTTGAGGTCCTTACGGACGTCTCACAGTTTGAGGCCGTAAGGAAGGTCTTCGATCAGCACAATATAAAATATCAGGAAGCACAGGTCGAGATGATTCCGCAGACATCCGTGAAGCTCGAAGGCAAGAGCGCGGAAACCATGCTCAAGCTGATGGAGACCCTCGAAGATTCCGAAGACGTACAGAACGTACACGCGAACTTCGACATTTCTTTGCAGGAGATGGAGAGGATCAGCCAATAGTTGGGGTTCAGCACCCCCTCCACCGGCGGAGCCGTCGAAGCCTCCCCCCTCATAAAGGCGGCCATTGGGGTTCAGCACCCCCTACCGATTTACTTTTTATCCCTGAAAAGCCCCGTGCTTTCATGGCGGGTAGCCCGACGCGGCACGTGTAGATGGTCATTGGCCTTGTCGGAAGTCTTTCTGCCCTGGGACGTGCGTATGAGGAAGCCCATTTTCAACAGATAGGGCTCGACCACCTCCAGGAGCACGTCCGTCTCCAGTTGCAGGGTCGCAGCCAGCGCCTCTATGCCCGCAGGCCCGCCTTTGTAATTAAAGATGATGGTTTTAAGCAGCTTTCTGTCAAGCTCACTCAACCCGCACTCGTCGATGCCTTCAAGCTCCAGGGCCTCGACGGCGACAGGCGCCGTAATGACACCTGTCGCCCGTACCTCCGCGTAGTCGCGCACGCGCTTCAAGAGCCTGTTGGCCACTCTCGGCGTGCCCCTCGATCTTCTTGCTATCTCGTATGCCCCTTCCTCATGGATAGGGACTTTCAATATAAAAGCTGATCGCTTCACGATGCGGACCAGGTCCTGCTCCTGATAAAAATCAAGGTCCCTGGTGATGCCGAATCGCTCCCTGAGGGGCGACGATAAAAGACCTGCCCTGGTCGTGGCGCCTATCAGGGTGAAGCGCTCAAGCCGATACCGGTGCGTACGGGCATGGACGCCCCGGTCGAATATGAAGTCCACTGCGAAATCCTCCATGGCCGGGTAGAGAAATTCTTCGACGATCTTCGGTATCCGGTGTATCTCGTCGATAAAAAAGATGTCCCCCTTTTCCATGTTCGTCAGGAGCCCCATGAGGTCTCCCCCTTTTTCGAGCGCCGGTCCCGAAGACGTCACAATTTTTGTGTTCATCTCGTTTGCAATGATATGGGCCAGCGTTGTCTTCCCGAGGCCGGGTGGCCCGTTGAGCAGGATGTGCTCCAGCGATTCCCCTCTTTTGAGAGCCGCTTCGATTGCTATCTTTAAGGTTTCAACCGCCTTTTCCTGCCCGACGTACTCAGAGAGCACCCTCGGTCGCAGATTGAGGAGGTCATCAACATTTTCAGCCTTTTCCTCGCCTTCTTTCTCTAAGGGCTTGTCCGATTCGTCATATATCATTTCTTTTGGCCCTTGTACACTTCTTCAAACAGCTCTTCCGACGTGCTTATGGAAGGCCTCCTCTTCATGGCCTCCTCTATCATTTTCCGCGCCTCCCCGGGCTTGTGACCGAGCTGGGTCACCAGCACGCTCCCGACCTCTATCTTGAAGTCTTCCGGCGTCTCCGCGGGCAGCTGCTCTTCGGGCATGAGCGCGTACTTTGCCGCTTTTCCTTTGAGGGCAGCGATAATCTTCTCCGCCTTTCTTTCCCCTATTCCCTTCAACTGCTTCAGGTCCTTTACCGCCTTCTCTTCTATGGAGCGCGCTATCTCCCGGACCGGCCTTGTCAGCGCCCTGATTGCGAGCGCAGGTCCTATATCCTCCACAGATATGAAGAGCTCGAAAAACTCCTTGTCCAGCTCCGTCCTGAAGCCCACGAGCACGGGTTTAGGCTGTCTTTCCGACTGGTTGAAGGAAATATAGAGCTTTAGCGTATCCTCGGTTTTAGCGGTCCGGCGGATCTCGTTCATCACGTATCCCGGGATGAGTACCTCATACCCGACGCCGCCAACACCCAGAGTGATCTTATCGGCGTATATTTTTTTCAGCACCCCTTCCAAGTACGATATCATCTTTCCCCCGGTAGCTCCTGTAAAAAACCGTGAGCGCAACTGCAAGGGCGTCGGCGGCGTGAAAAGATCTCACTTTTCCGATGCCGAGCACCCTCCTTGTCGCTTCCCTGACCTGCATCTTCGTCGCAGCGCCGTACGCTGCCAGCGCATTCTTTACCTCTCGCGGCGTTACCTCGATGACGGCAATGTCGTTCTGGACAACGGCAAGATAAATGACGGCCATCACTCCGCCCAGCATCATGCCGGCTTTTGGATACCGCACCAGAGAGAATATGTTCTCGACCGCGACGACCTCCGGCTTCAATGCCTGCATCAACCGGTTCAGGTCGTTATGGATTTGAAATAACCGCTGAGAAATATGGTGCTCCGGAGAAGTTCTGATGGAGCCGCACTTGTTCAGAGATACCGACGATGCGCCCCCGCAGGTGATGGCGCCGAACCCCATGCCGGCCAATCCTGGGTCTATGCCGAGAATGACCATTGATGCAGTGCACCCTTTGTCTTTTCCTCTGCCACGGCGGTGAGGTCGATCAACATTTCTTTAACAGGACTTTTTGTCCCGAATGCGACCTGGTATGCGGCATAAACGCGGGCATAAAGGCTCGGCTCAGGAGAGGTTGACGCGTTTGACCTCCCCGCTCTCTCCGGTAAAATCGATATCTTTCCCGTTGTAGAACAATTTGACGCCCGCGGCGTTGCCGATGAGCACATCAAAGCTTTCTTTCGCGCTCAACATAACAACCTCCTCGCGGTTCAACATAAATTCTTTGCTTTCCGAGCCGTCAATCACAACCCTTACCCATGTCCTTTCCTGACAGGCAATCATGAGCTTCTTAGGGTCAAGGACGACCTTCTCTTCGCGCCGGTCGTACACATTTTCTGACTGGTCCGCCCCCGCCACCGTCTGATAATTGCTCTCAACCGTCCCATATGGCGGCTTCTCTTCGCGCCGGTCGTAAGGGCGCGTTGTGTGTTCCGTTGCGGCCACCTGCTGACTGTGCTGCGGCGTCTGATACGGAGGCCGGACCACACCTCCCGATCTCTCCACGTTCAGAAAAATGAGAAACCCGATCAGGATGCCTGCCATCACTATGCCGGCGACTATTCCCTTCCTCGAATCCGGCCGGAGCAAAGGTGCTCCTTCCCGTGGCGCAGGCACACCTCGCCGCTCCCCTCGCGGCGGCGCCGGTGAATCCTTCGGCGTCAACTCAGGCTTGACGAGGTCGAGTACATTCAGAAAAGACGCATACTGCGTGGCGTAACCCTTCACGTAGACGTCGTGAGGCAGGCGCTGCCAATCCCCGGATTCGACGGCTCCTATTATGGATTTCCTGAGGAAGAGCGCGCGCGACACGTCTTCCAGAGTTAATCCCTTTTCTTCCCGCGCCGCCTTCAGCAACTGTCCGATCTTATCAAGGTCAAAAGGCATTGCTTTCCTCCCTACCCCTTCTAAATCATCCGGCTTGCTGTGTACATTCTACAAACTATGTTTTCCCGTGTCACCAAAAAAGTTCTCACTTTCATCGTACTCAGCCGTTTTCTTCCACCATTGCCTGATAAATAGGGCCGGTGAAAAAGATTGTTGCCCCGGAGCCCGGCTGCCTCATAATTAGTGCTGCCGGGGCTTTGGTCGGCGTCAGCCGTCATGGCTCGCAGGGATCCTTAAGGTACATACTCTATTTATCGCCTGTTTGAAGATTTTATGAAGTATTATTAATATAATTTATTGAGGCAATGCGGGGAGCGGACAAACGTAGGGCAAACGATTGACAACGGACTTCCAATCATTTTACATTTAAGGCACATGTTGCCCACAACGTATCGAGACTCAGGCGTCGACATAGATAAGGCGGATAGGCTGATCGGCAGTCTGAAGACGCGCATCCAAAGCACGTTCAACCCGTACGTCCTCTCCCCTATCGGTGGTTTTGGGAGTCTCGTGGAGGTGCCGCAGGGCTACAGGGAGCCGGTGCTTGTCAGCTCAACGGACGGCGTGGGCACAAAGCTGAGGATCGCATTCATGGCGGGCAAGCACGATACGGTCGGGATCGACCTCGTTGCCATGTCCGTGAACGATATTCTCACTCTCGGGGCAAAACCCTTGTACTTTCTTGACTATTTTGCATGTGGCCGCGTCGACGAGGCCATTTACCGGGATGTCCTGTCGGGGATATGCGACGGCTGCGAACTCGCCGCATGCGCCCTGGTAGGGGGTGAAACAGCGGAGATGCCCTCTTTTTATCCCGAGGGAGAATATGAGCTTGCAGGCTTTGTCACAGGGGTCGTCGAGAAGAAAAAGATCATCGACGGCTCATCAATCAAGGCGGGTGACCGGGTGGTCGGTCTTGCGTCGAACGGCTTGCACAGCAACGGTTATTCCCTGGTGCGCAAGATATTCTTCGACCTGGGCCACATGAAAGTTACCGAAAAGGTGGAGGCCCTCGGAGATCAGCCTTTATACCTGGAGCTTTTAAGGCCCACAAGGATTTATGTCAAATCCATGCTGGCGCTCCTCGCCGATTACCCCATAAAGGGGATGGCGCACATCACCGGAGGCGGTCTTCCCGGTAACGTGGCCAGGATAATCCCTGATGGGTTGGCTGTCTCTATTGCCCTGGATCCAGGGAGAATCCCGCCGGTCTTCCGGCTCTTGCAAAAAATGGGCAACGTGCCCGATGACGACATGTATGCCACCTTCAACATGGGGGTAGGCTTTGTCTTCATAGTAGACGCGGCCGACGAAAGCGCAAGTCTCACAAGACTGAGAGCTCTCGGGGAAGACGCTTTTCCACTCGGATCCATTGAAGAGGCAGAGGAAGGACCCAAGGTCCGTCTTACAATACCCGCGTAACCCATCGCAGAGATCGGATCAGGCAATGGCTGGGAGAAAGAGCGCGCCTGCCGCGGCTCGAACGCGGAACCTACGGCTTAGAAGTCGGTCCTGGATGTATACAGGACGGGACCCAATCCGAACCAACCAGGAAGGACCAGATTGCTGCATTGAGTGATGCGGCCCTTCGGATGGTTCTCCAGGGTCTTGGCGCCAAGGATCACCTTCCTTTGTCAACCTGAGATGCAGGTGGGCGACTCGCCGAGCGATTTTCTTCTCTTCGCGATTGCTGCAGGTAGGGGTGCCGGGGTCCGCACAAATCGTTTGACATTCACACGCCCGCTGTTGTATGAAATGAAAGACATGCCGAAGTCTGGTTGTACGCAAGATTACAAGTTCACCGGCCTTGTCACGATCAAGACCATTCAAAACCTTGTAGACAGTTTTTACGCATTGACAAAGAGGGGCGTAGCGGTTTTCGGCGTAGACGGGAGCATATTGGTACACTCGCCAGGGCAGCGTCTATGTCTCGATTTTCACCGTAAGAATTCGCGTTCCGCACAACTATGCAAGGAAAGCGACTTGGCAATAACCAGCTTGATAGATCAAGAGAAAGGCGTCCTATCTTAATGACGAGGGAAAAGCGAGTTCGAAAACCGCCTGAAGCTCCGGCGAAAGATCAGCTCAAGGGGTGGCGAACCTGGAGAGGAAATGACTGAGAACTCAAAGGAGGTAGGTATGAAGGCGTTAAGATGGCACGGAAACAGAGACATTCGCTATGAAGACGCTCCCGAGCCGGAAGCAGGGCCAGGGCAAGTGAAGATCAAAATCAATCTGGCCGGCGTCTGCGGCACCGATTTGAAGGAATATGTCGATGGTCCGATAATGATAGCCGTCGACAAAGCCCCGATAACATTAGGGCATGAATTCGCCGGAGAAGTCGTCGCATTAGGGAAGGATGTAACTGCCTTTAGAATAGGGGACAGGGTAACCGGATTGGGCGAATGGTATTGTGGCTATTGCCACTACTGCAAGAAAGGAATGTACAATCTCTGCCTGAACGGACCGTTCACGGGTTTGATGGAATCGGGATGCATGGCCGAATACATGGTTGCCCCCGCAAACACTTTATATAAGCTGCCTGATGCCGTCACCGATGAAGAAGGCGCGTTGGTGGAGCCATTGTCAGTCGCCGTGCACGCGGTGCGGCTGGGCAAGATACAAATAGGGGACAGAGTGGCCGTCGTCGGAGACGGCACTATCGGGATCTCCACGGTAATGGCTGCACGAGCGGCCGGAGCGAGCGAGGTCTACCTCATCGCAAAATACAGGAAGAGGGGCACTAAGGCCCTGTCCATGGGGGTTACAAAAGTTATTTACTCCACGGAAGGTGATCCGGCGACCGAGATTAGCGCGTTGACGGAAGGCCTAGGCGTTGATGCTGCGATTGAATGCGTGGGCAGGCCTGAGACCCCCCAACTCACTGTAAGCCTGGTGCGCAAGGGTGGGGTAGCCGTAATGGTTGGGGTTTTCGGACAGGCGAGCACATTCAATTTCGGAAGCATAGTCTTCAATCAGATAACGGTTGTTGGAAGCCCGATCTATGTCGATGAAGCCAGGGCTGTCCTCGCATTGATGGCCGACAAGCGACTCGATGCGCGCGGTCTCATCACCGCGACAGTTCCATTAAGGGATGCTGTGGCGGCGGGATTTGACAGGCTGACAAGCAGCAAGGAAGGCAATATGAAAATACTGCTTCAAGTTCATTGATGAGTCATCGTTGACGGAATCGAGCAGTCTTAAAAGCGGCATTCTGATTTGCCTTCTTGACCGCCATTCTTGAATGAAGGGCAGAAGACCACAGGAAAAAGGTGGGGCGGCAGTGACGATACAGGTGAAAATTTACGGCACCCTCCGCTATTACAAAGAGATCGTAGAAAAGTACATTTCAGGAGAGAAGGTCGAGGTTCCGGAAGGTACGTCCGCCGGCGCAATTCTCGAGATGCTCCATCTACCGGAAAGGGTCGCGACAATTCTTATCGTGAACGGGGCGTACACGGACAAGAAGAAGATACTGAAGGACGGGGACGCCGTTTACATCAGATTCCTGAGAAGTAAGTGCCCTTTCTGAAAGGAATCAACGCCACCCATCATTGTGCCACCACCATCGTGAAGGTGAACTTCTTAGGCAAGGACACGCTGACTATTTCGGCCAAGAATACCTTCACGCGAACACAAAGAGACGATATGCAGCCTTCCAGGGTCCTTTTTAAGGCCCAATGGGCCTTGGCCCACCTCTTTATGTTGCAGGCGATCAGCTTGCATGCCACGGCGAAGTATACTTTTGCCAGCCGGCGCACCCGAAGTCTGCCGATTCCGTGCGCTCGTTTCAATTCGGAGTTTGTTGCTTCGATCCCTGCGCGGATCTTATACCGGTCCTTCCATTCAGTTGTTTGCTGGACGGCGTACATCCGATCCCTCAGGCGAAGCTCGGGGGTGATCTCCAGACGAAAATCCCCGACCGTGTCACGGGCATTGCAGCCTTTCAGACGATGGTTGGGAGCCCGCACCGGACATCGATCGAGCATCGTGCACGATCGACAGAGGTTTCCGTCAAAGATCGCATGGAGAGAACGGCGGGTGCTGTTGTTGCCGCTCAGTACGCGATGGTCTTTGGGACTATGGCCCATGGGACATGTAGTTACCAAACCTTCCGGGTCGAAGGAGAAAAGGTCTCTGCCCACGATATCGTCGGAGAGCCTGCTCCGGTTTACCGGAGTAATGAATTCGATGCCTTGCTCTATGACCTTCGACGCTGAAGGAACAGATGGATAACCGCCGTCGGCAAAAAGTGTTTGAGGCTTACACCCGGCAGCGTCAAGCCGTTCGATGACCGGAAGGGCTTTGCCGATGTCGGACCTGGCAGCGCCGTGCACCTCATAGTCGGTGATGATTTCGGTTTTTCCGGTATTCTTGCACGTCTCCGTAATATGAAGGCTGTATCCCGGTCCTTTATGTCCGCAGGACGCATCCGGATCGTAGGGGGATTGAAGGGCGGCTCCTTCGCTCTTTTTCTTCACCTGAACCTTGGACGAATCCGAGGAGTTGTCCTGTACGAATTCGCATTGTTCCGAGAAAAGGCGGTTAAGCAATTGATATGGCTCATTGCCTGTAAGTCCATCATCTTTCTCAAAGATAACGATAAGGTCGTAAAGATACTGAGCCAGTTCTTGCAGCTTGACGGTTTGCTCAGCCGGACCCAATCCGAACCAGCCTTCGGAGTCACGTGAATGCCACTCCAGAATTGCCTTCGGGACTGTCGACAATTGATCTTCATTCAGACTCTTGAGAAACTGGGTAAGCGTGTTTGAGAAGAGCGCCAACCTGCCTCGTACACGAATATTTGAGATGATATGGGTAGAATCAAGCCGCTGGCTGGAGGACGAGAGGCCAAGTTTGCTTATCGCTGAATCTCTGATATTGTCGAATATACCGCGAACCAGCTTCATCTCAGGGTCTTTGGCCGCCAACCGCCTGCGGAACTCTACAAGAGAGCGACGGGAAAGATAGTCTTCTTCATCGCTGACATCCAACGCATAGCGCCACCGGATGTCAAAGCTGAATTCGTCCAGGGCCTCCTGATCGCTCAAGTCGTTCCACTCCTGCAGGAGACACAGGCCCAAAAGACGCGCAACGCTGAAATTGGGACGGCCTGTTGTGCCGTACAGCATCGCATAGCGATCTTCGTTTCTGAACAAGACTGGAAATACCTCGCCTCTAAACAGGTGAGCCCAAGAAGACTCAAGACGGTTCCGCAAAGAGGGAGACACCTGCGTCTCCACGCCGAGTAGCTTTTGTTGAGGTGGTGTTCTCTTATACATGACATATTCTATCATTGTATGTAATTAAATACAATAGTTTTTTCGGGAGTTACTTCTCAGGGATCACATCATCTCGCCCGCGAGCGGGGGATAGGGGAGGTAGCCTTGAGGAAGACGAAAAACGGCATTATCGAGGAAGAGTCAAAGATCCTGGAGCTGATGGACAATCTGAGGGCAGACAAATATCCCCGCCGGACGTATGACTGTATAGGGAGACGCGGTGTAAGGCGCGTCGACGGATTCGAGAAGGCGAGCGGGGAAGCCCTTTACACATTTGACGTGGCGCTGCCGGGGATGCTCTATATGCGGTTTCTTACCTCGCCCTATCCACACGCGAAAATCGTTCGAATGGACACGAGCAAAGCTGAGGCCCTGCCAGGGGTAAGGGCAGTACTGAGGTATGACGACCCAGACCTGCCGGTGTCAGCCGACCTGGGGGGTCACGTGGTTTCATCGGAACGCGTTATCCCCGACACGGCCTACTTTCAGGGAGAGGAAGTAGGAGCGGCGGTGGCGGCGGACACCGAGCAGATAGCCGAGCAGGCACTGCGTCTGATACAGGTGGAATGGGAGCAGCGTCCTTTTCTGCTTGATGGAGAGGAAGCGGTGAAACCTGGCGCCATTCTCGCCAACCCTGAATTGCTCCCTGCCGGTAACGTCTTCAACCGGGGCATCGATATCGAGGAGACGGGCGATGTCGATAAGGGTCTGGCGGAAGCAGACAGAATCATCGAGTTCGAAATCCGCCGCACGGCAAACACCTGGATCGGGCCGGAACGTCCTTGCGGTGTCTTCAAGTGGAATGGAGAGTATCCCGAAGTGTGGGTCAAACAACAACGGCCCCACGTATGCAAGCGCGTCGTTGCGTCATGGTTCGGCGGGATGCCGGTGAACAAGGTCCAGATGCACTGCCTGTACCAGGGGGCGAGCTTCGGGGGGTGGAGCCAGATGCCGTGGAACATGGGCGGACATTACTGCGCCGCGGTTGTGGCAGCAAGGACTCGGAGACCGGTGAAATGGGTGTTCACCAGAAGGGAAGATTTCTACGGCGGGCAGATGGATGAAGGGACTTACTTTTTCAAGGTCGGCGTGGACAACGATGGGACGATCAAAGCCGTCAAGGTGCACGCCATACTGGTCAACCTGATGATACCTATCTTCGGCATTATCAAGCACCTCATCGAGAACACGAAAATTCCGAATATCTATGGAAAGTTAGAGGCGGTGAAAGTCAATAAGGGTACCAATGTTCCGGTACGCTGCGAACAGGCGCCCAACGTAATTGCCCTTTCCATGGTCTTTGATCGCGTAGCGAGCGTCCTGGAGCTTGATCCTATAAACGTTGCCTTGAAGAACGATGGGGCGAACGGCCACGACATGAAATGGCTCAACGAGAAAAAGAAGGAGTTAGGATTCCCTATACGAGATAGCTTGGCCGAATGCATAGAAAAGGGTCGGGCAGCCATTGGCTGGGATGAAAAATGGCACCTTCCGGGCATGAAGAGGCTTCCAAACGGCAGGATGCATGGGATTGCCTTTACTTGGGCGCACGAATGGGAGGATTCTGCGGGATCGAGCGAAATAGCACTACGTATTGAGCGAACTGACGGAAGCGCAACCATTCTTGGAATGCGGGCCGATAACGGGGTAAACGCCGAAACGGCCTACTGCCAGATCGCAGCGGATGAGCTTGGGATGCGCATCGAGGACGTTTATTACAGACCTCATCACGATACCGGTTTTTTTCCGATGACTCCCGATTCCTCCACCAACATGTCTGTAAATGGGTTTGCGATCCGAAATGCCGCGAGAATCCTGAAAAAGAAGATACTTAAGGCGGCGACGAGTCCGATGGGGGAGACGCAGAGGGGCGCTTTTCCAGTTCCTTTTCCTGAGATGGAACCGGAGGATCTCGATATCAAGGACAGCGTCATCTACGTCAAATCCGATCCGTCAAAAAGGATGTCGATAGCAGAATTGGTCGGTCCTTCAGGGGCAGGCGGACCAATTATTCAGGGCGATCTGGGGATGGAGGGGGCTACGAGGGCGCCCTTTAGCGCGCCCCTCTTTGCCCATAGCTGGCAGGTGCAGGACGGAGCCTACGCCCATGCCAGGCTTCGGATGTGCCGTCAGGCACATTTTATGGAGGTTGAGGTCGACACGGAGACCGGGGAGGTCGAAGTAACGAAGGTAGTGATCGTTAACGACGTCGGCAAGGTGATATCTCCCGAAGGAGCGGAAGGGCAGCAGTACGGCGGCGCATATATGGGTGTCGGAAGGGCGAGGAGTGAAGAGGTGATACATGATCCGGTGACAGGCGTGATGCTTAATGGCAACCTCCTTGACTATAAGATAGCAACTATGAATGATGTCGGCTCTGTCGATACTATTCTCGTGGAGACCGGTATGGGCTATGGCCCCTACGGTACTGTCGGCATCGGTGAGGACGTCGCAACGGTTGTCCCCCCCTCCTCGGCCCGGCAGTTCATAACGCCATTGGCGTCTGGGTTGACGAGTTTCCTCTCACGCCCGATAGGGTGTTGAAGGCCCTTGGGAAGGCGTAGAAGCGCTCCGCGGTAAGTTTCACCTCACAGCATAAGCAGACCTGGGGTCTCGATGATCTCCTGAAATGTCCTCATGAACTGTTCAGCGCCATACCCGTTGATCACCCTATGATCGGTAGTAAAGCTGTACGTCATAATTGGGGCGACAACAATCTCCCCATTACGCACCACGGGCTTGTCGACGATTGGTCCCGTTCCCATTATGGCGCATTCCGGCTGGTTTATTATGGGGGTGAAGAAGATGCTTACGCCTATGGGGCCGACAGCCGTGATGGTAAAGGTACCACCGGTCATGTCATCCGGCATGAGCCTGCCTGTCCGTGCCTTCTCCACAAGCGCCTTTACCGACAAAGATAACTCAGTGAGCGACAAAGTATCGGCATGCCTTACCACAGGCACAACGAGACCCTCATTTCCGAGGGCAACGGCAACGCCGATGTTGATATCTTCCCAGATCTTCAGTTCGTTATCGATAATGCTGCAGTTTATGTCCGGATGACGCGTGAGCGTTCGCGCCAGCACCGCCACAAGCATCTCGGTGTAGGTGATCTTCTGTACTACCGGATCCTGCCTCTTTTTGAAGACATCCCGGAGTCTCACGATCTCCGTCATATCCACTTCTCCCATGAAGCTGAGCTGCGCGGCAGTCGCGAGGCTTTTCAGCATATGGTCCGCTATCGCCTTCCTCATCGACTTCATCGGAATGGATTGTTTGACAGTCTTGCCGTGGATAAGAATGCCTGCCCCTTTCTCTTGGGCCTGTTGCTGCCCTTCCTGCTCCTCCGCGGCTTTCTCGACATCGCCGGAGGTAATCCGCCCACCCGGCCCTGTGCCCTTTATGCGGGTAATGTCAAGCATCTTCTCCTCGGCCATCTTCCGGGCAACGGGTGTTATTCTCACACGGTCGCCTTCTTCCGCCCGGGCCGCCGGCGCCCCTGCGACATGCGGAGATGCCGCCTCAACTGCCTGGACAGACGCTGATATGGGCGCCGTCTCTCTCGCCAGTTTCTCCAGTTCCTCCCTGGTCTCAGCAAGGAGTCCAACCACCGTGCCTATCGCTGCTTTATCCCCCTCGGCCAGAATCATATGGAGGAAACCGGGGGCTTCGGCCTCGACGTTCCATTCCACCTTCTGGGTCTCGAGTACGAGCACAACCGTGCCTTTCTCGATCCAATCACCTTCCTTTGCCTTCCATTCCACAATTGTTGCGTCATCCGTCGTCAAACCAAGCTTGGGGATCACTATCTGCGCTGCCACGAAACAATCTCCTCAGTTCTCAGTAAAACCATCCAAAAAGTTGTACGTTATAGTTAAACCTGCCGTTTTTCACACGCTTTCAAGAGAGCGACTTTACGGCTGCGACAATCCTGGCTGCATTCGGTATATAAACGCTTTCAAGGGCCGGACTGAAGGGTACGGGCGTATGAGGCGCCGTTACCGTCACGGGTTGGGCGTCGAGGTAATCGAAACCGAACTGGGCGACGAGGGCCACGATATCACCGGCTAACCCGCAACGGGGGTTATCTTCATCCACTACAACGAGCCGGTGGGTCTTCTTTACCGATTCCAGGATCGTATCCTCATCCAGCGGAGAGAGTGAACGCGTGTCAACGACTTCCGCCTGCGTGCCGGCCTTCGCCAATTCGTCCGCGGCCTCCAGGGCAAAATAGAGCATTCGTCCCGTGGTAACCACAGTCACGTCCTTCCCTGCTCGTTTTACATCGGCCATACCCAGGGGAATAGTGTATTCCCCTTCCGGGCAAGGCCCCTCCACCCCGTAGAGCATCTTGTGCTCACAGAAGATGACGGGGTCAGGATCGCGGATCGCCGAGATGAGAAGGCCTTTTGCATCGTAAGGGGTGGCGGGAACAACCACTTTCAGGCCCGCATAATGGGTGAAGACAGAATAGTACGCGCCGGAATGTTGTGCAGCGGCACCCATTCCCGCCCCTATGGTCGTACGCACCACCATGGGCACCTGAGCCTTTCCTCCGAACATATAACGGAACTTGCCGCCCTGGTTTGATATCTGGTCTAAGCAGACACCGAGAAAATCGATAAACATCAATTCGGCAACAGGCCGCAGCCCGGTGAGCGCCGAGCCCACCGCGGAACCCATGATAGCGGATTCGCTGATGGGGGTATCGATGACCCGCTTCCTGCCGAATTCCGTCATGAGGCCTTTTGTCACACCGAGGGGACCACCGTATGCCTCGTCATTTTTTTCCTCGAGGTGAGGGATATTGGCCCCTCCGGCCACGTCCTCCCCGAGAAGGATCACACTCTGATCCCGGCGCATCTCCAGTCTCAGGGCTTCATTAATTGCCTCACGAAACGTCAGTTTTCGGTCATTCATTTTCTCTACCTCCTTTGCCTGCTATAGACCGAGTAGACGTCTTTCAACAGCTCGTCGGGGGTTGGCCAGGGGGAGCTTTCTGCGTAGGCGACTGCCTCATCGAGGGTTGCGGTGACCTGTATGTCTATTTTTCCCAGTTCGGCCGTGGTTGCCAGACCGTCCTGCACTACCCGTTCCTTGAACTTGTCGATGGGGTCGTTGGCCCGGTAGCCCTCGATCTCTTCTTTGGTCATGTACGTTTGAGGGTCTCCCACATAATGGCCGTAGTAACGGAATGCCTTCGCCTCGACCAGGGTAGGCCCCTCGCCTCGTCTTGCCCTGGCAACTGCCTCCCCGGCCGTTTCATAGACCGCAAAGACATCGGTGCCGTCTATCTTAATACCGGGCATGCTGTAGGCCGCTCCCCGCGAGCAAATGTCACCGACGGAACAGTGATAGCTCGCCGGTGTCGCCTCGCCATAGACATTGTGTTCGCACATGAAGATGACGGGCAGCTTCAAAATACTCGCGAGGTTCATGGCTTCGTGCATCGTTCCCTGCTCGGCGGCTCCATCGCCGAAAAAACAGATGGTCACCTGATCGGTGCCCCGGGTTTTCGCACTCAACGCAGAGCCGCAGGCAAGCGGACCGCCTGCGCCGACGATGCCGTTTGCGCCAAGCATGCCCTTGTCGATATCGGCAATATGCATAGAGCCACCCTTGCCTTTGCAGGCGCCGGTCGCCTTCCCATAAAGCTCAGCTACCATTTTTCTGATATCCACGCCTTTGGCTATGCAGTGTCCGTGTCCCCGGTGGGTCGAGGTGATGTAGTCCCGGTCGGTGAGTTGGGCACAAGTCCCCACCGCGATCGCCTCCTCACCCTCATAGACGTGGGCAAACCCAGGGATTTTGCCTTTCATCACCCCATCGACAACCCGTTCTTCGAGGTTGCGGATCAGGCTCATCCGCTCGTAAATCCAGAGAATGATTTCTTTGGTCATTGGTGCCATATCAACCTCCTTATCCATGTCCCTGATTCCGGTTCTCACTTCTTCGCTGCGGCCCTCCATACTAACTGCGCAACGTCAAGAACCTCGATCGGAGACTTCCGCGCCGTTTTCGCCATGAGGAGCATTCTTTCGCAGGAAGGGCAGGCGGTCACGACACTCGCGGCCCCTGTGAGCAACGCCTCTTCCAGTTTGCGCGTGCCGATGGCGAGAGACATGTCCGTATTGGAGGCGAGAAGGTCTCCCCCCGACCCACAGCAGTGACAGAACTCCCTGTTCTCTTCGAGTTCGGTCAGTGTGATACCGGGAACACTTCTGATGATGTCCCTCGGTGGGTCATAAATCCCCGCCACCCGGCCAAGGTCGCAGGGATCGTGGTACGTCACGGTCTTGTGCGCTTCGCCCAGACCGAGCCTTTCCTCCCTGATCAGTTCCAAGATCAGTTGCGTCGCATGAAGGACTTCGAAAGGCGGCTGCTCACCGGTGGCGCGCTCGTATTCATGTTTCCACATGCGGTAACATCCGGGACAGGTGACAGCGACGGTTTTCGTGCCCATCGCCTCGATGATCCGACAGTTATGGAGGAGGGACTCCCGGGCCTCATCCTTGTGTCCGGCGGAGATGAGGGGGTATCCGCAGCACCATTCTTCGCCCCCCAGGAGAGTGAAGTCGACGCCTGCAAGATCGAGGAGCTGGACAAAAGAACGGGCCACATCTTGAACCGTGGGGTAGAATGACGTGACGCAACCGACAAAGTAGACAACATGAGCACCGGCCTTTCTGTCGAGGTCGGAGCGTACCGTGATCCGCTTCGCCCATCCTGCCCTCTGGTCATTTGCCTTGCCGGTGAGGTTGTGGCTCTTCACCACCGTGTTCGCCATTTCCTTAAGGGCGTCCGGTTCACGGCCTTTTTCTGCCAGTCGGCTCCTCAAGTCTACCCACATGGCGGGAGAGTCTATGGAAACCGTGCAATCGACTCTACACCTGCCGCAGAGAGTGCATTGAAAAATGCTCTTGACGTAATCCGGACCAGCCTTCGACTCGTCAATGCCCGCTTCCGTCAGGACCTTCTCGGTCATGAGGATTCTCCCTCTGGGAGTCGCCGAGAACCACTCACCTTTGGTGGGGCAGTAATGTGCGCAATATCCGCACTGGACACAAGCGGAAAACTCGCACCTCAGGTCATCCTTATTCTGCTCGCTAATCGCGGCGGGTAGAATCCGGTCTATGAAACCTGTTACGGCCATAGCCACCTGATAGACGGAGGGGGTGAATAGACGGATAGGGTCAAGCCACATGCCGGGGTTGAGGACGCCTTTCGGGTCGAATTCCTTCTTCTTCTCCCTCATTTCCCCGATCTTCCGATCTGAGAGTACCTTTTTTGCGTACGGTGCGTTCCAGACGCCCACACCGCCACCCGGTCTTCCGCCCACCGACAAGGCCAGTTCTGCGAGATCCCTTGGCGTGTGAAGGGCAAAGAGAAACTCCATGGGACTCCGCCGGTCCGTAACGAGCATGAGCATCGCCACACAGTCATCCGGAGAGACGAGGTGACCGAGGAATCCCAGGGGTCTTTTGTTCAGCTTCCTGATACCAGAGTAGAATTTCCCCAACCGGTCCAGCGGCACATGAACGCTGCTTGGGAGCACCGTCGGAGCCGCCCGCCTTATCCGCATCATGTTGAGCCGGTGGCCCCACTCCTCCTGTGCACCGGCCCGCATCTCTCCCCTGTGGGCCGACGCCAGACTCCGGATGGCGGCGTCCGCTTCGGCCACCTCTTGAAAGGACCCCTGGTAGGTGACGAGGGCCATTCCACTGCCCGGCAGGAAGTCCGTCACCGGGTAACCCGAGTCCTTCACGAGATCCATGTACACGCTGTCAAACAACTCCGCCGCATAAGGAGTCGGTGAAGTCCTCCCTAAATCACGGGCGAAGTCGAACAAGTCCGAGAGATCGGCAAAATAGACCAGATGGTGTGAGCCGGCCTCCTGGACCTTCCGAAGACTAAGGGTCACTTCGGTGAGCACACCGAGCATCCCTTCACTCTGGCAGAACCATTCCAGACCATAGTCTTTGTCGAATGATTTGACGGAGCCGTCAGGAAGCGCCACTTCTCCTGTCACAAGGTGCGCCATCACCCCGCCGTGCGCCAGGCTTCCGATTCCCAGGCCGCTGCCCATGATCCATCCTCCGACGGTAGCGGACAGAGCACTGGAAGGATAGCTCTTAAGGGTCAGCCCTGCACTTCTCACGGCCTTGTCAAGCTCCCACCATGTCACGCCGGCCCCTGCGGTTACCCTTTGAGCATCTCGATCTATGTTGATCACCCTCGACAGTCCGCGCAGATCGAGCACAACACCGCCCTTCTTCGGGACAGCCCCGAAAAGGCCGGACGAACCTCCACCCCGGGGCGTCGCAGGTATGGATTTGGCCGAGCAATAGGATAGGACGCGGCCCACTTGCGCCGCGTCTGAGGGCTTCACTACCGCGTCCGGCAGTGTCTTGAAGAAAACCTTTATAATTTCGGGGATGGGAACGAAATCGGCAGCGTATACCCTCCTTTCGAACGGGTTGGTCGTCACTTTCGTTTCACCCACTATCTCCCTTAGTTCCCTATCCAGGTCGGTCTCTCTCATGGCTATCTTCCGTCACCCCGGCTCAGTCAGAGCCAATGTCGATGGCTGCCTGCTCTTCTCAGCCTTCCCGTAAAGCTCCGCTGCCCTGAATGAACTCCTCACCAGGGGCGCAGAAGCGATGCCCGCAAACCCGATTCCTTCGGCTGCCCCTTCATAGTCAGCGAACTCATCGGGAGGAACGAATCGGACAACAGGGTAATGATGAATGGACGGCTGGAGATATTGCCCTAACGTGAGCAGATCACAGCCATTCCTCCTAAGGCTCTTCATGGACTCCAGTACTTCATCCTTCTCTTCGCCCAAACCGAGCATCAGCCCTGATTTCGTGACGATACCCCCGTTCAGGCATTTGACGCGGGAGAGAAGCTCCATGGAGCGGCCAAAGTCAGCCTCGGGCCGAACCCGTGGGTAGAGTCGCTGCACGGTCTCAATATTGTGATTGATAACGTGCGGCCTTGCCTCGGCGACTCTCCTTACGGCCTTCTCCGAGCCGCCAAAATCGGGAACGAGGACCTCCACACGGATGCTGACATCGTACTCCCGAATTGCTCTTATCACCGCGGCAAAGTGTGATGCCCCTCCGTCGTCCAGATCATCACGTGTAACGGATGTTATTACGACATACGCCAGGCCAAGGGCTTGAACCGCTTCCACGATATGGTACGGTTCTTTTTCGTCCACAGGCAGGGGAGCACCCTTTTTTACCGCGCAAAAAGCGCACCGTCGGGTGCACGTATCGCCAAGAATCATGAAGGTTGCTGTATTCCTTGCGAAGCAGCCGCCAATATTGGGACAGATCGCACCTTCGCAGACCGTGTGAAGGTGCTTTTCCCGAAGAAGCCTCACCATGGCCTGCATGGTTCCGGGCTCGGGGATCCTCTGTCTGAGCCACTCCGGCAAGCGTGCTCGCATCATACACTATCCGGGGTCAGGGAAGGCATAATCACCACGCGCGTCTCAAAAACACGTGAGAAGTGAAACAACAACTTCTCCGTTACCTGCTCCAAAGGTATCTCCCGGGAAAGCAGTTGTGAGATGGAAACAGCGTTTCTATCGTTAAAACCGCAAGGATTGATGAATGAAAAGTGCTCCATTCTCGTGTTCACGTTGAGGGCAAAACCATGCATGCTGACCCACCGGCGAACACTCAGGCCTATAGCCGCCACTTCTTCATGATTGACCCACACGCCCGGGTGAGTTGAATCACGTTCCCCTTCCACAGAGAAGTCTTTGAGGGTACGCAAAAGAACCTCCTCCAAATCGTAGACAAACTTTCGGATATCTTTGCCTCTGTGTCTCAGATCTATGATCGGGTAGCCGACTATCTGTCCCGGACCGTGGTACGTCACATCTCCACCTCGCTCGATGAAGAACAAAGAGATTCCCAAGGTCTCCAGCGTCTCTCTTGATGCCAATACATTGTCCAGCTTTCCCGACTTTCCGATGGTGAAGGTAGGCGTATGCTCCACCAGTAGAAGGGCATCCGGCTCCTCACCCATGAGCTTCCTGCCATGAATGGTCTTTTGCAGTTCATAGGCCCTACTGTATTCCATCAAACCCAGTTGATAGATGTTGGTTATCCTCTCGACGGCGATGTTTTGACCGGACCCTGCTGCCAATATCATGATCGCACGCTTACTTGTCGGGAAGGAGGTGGATCGCATTGCCACCAACGCTTCTCGCCGTCTCCCAGAAGGCCTCGGACAGCGAAGGGTGGGGATGCAGCACGGCTCCTATGTCCTCAGCGGTGAGTTCGGATTTCACTGCCATTGAAGCCTCGGTAATCAGCTCGACCGCCTCGGCGCCTACAATGTGGACACCAAGCACCTGTCCGTATTTTCGCTCGGCAATCAGCTTAAGCATGCCTCTTCTCTGCCCAAGAGCGACGGCCATACCGTTCCCGGCAAAATAGAACCGTGACGACTTCACGTCGTATCCCGATTCGACAGCCTTTTCTTCGGTCAGGCCCACTCCGGCAACACCCGGAATAGTGCAAGTCCAATAAGGTACGGCGCCGTAGTCTGCGCACGATTTTCTCCCCATAGCGTTTTCGGCCGCTACCACACCTTCCATGTATGCCACGGTCGTCCACATGTGTTCCATGGTCACATCGCCGGCGGCGAAGAGACCGTCAACGTTTGTCCGCATTGTCCTGTCTACCGCAACACCTCTTTTTTCGTTTAGAGTCACGCCGAGTTCCGTCAGGCCAAGCCCCTCAATATCGGCTTCTCTTTCCTCAGCGTTGACAATGCATTGGGCATTTACAATGAGTTCCTCGCCCTTCACATTCGCCAGGACCCTCATTCCCTCATTCGAGTCATGCTCGATTGCCTGAATGCGGCATTCAGCGTAATACGCGATCTTGGATTTTCTCGCTTCCTTCTGGTACTGTGAAACGATTTCTCTATCAATCCCGGTGAGCATGGAGTTTGATTGCTCCAATACGGTCACTGTAGTACCAAGCGTTGAGAATACGCTCGCAAGAGACATCGCTACGCAGTCTGCCCCGAGAATAACCATTGAACGGGGTATCTCCTTGAGCTGAAAGACCGCCGTCACATCAATTATCATCTCTCCCCCGGATATGGAGAAGTCTTTGGGTCCGGCACCCGGGGCTATGATGGTATTTCTGGCGTGTAGTGTCTTTCTCCCTCCATCGGGGGCTGTTATCGTAAGCTCCCTGGCATTGATGAACTCAGCCTTCCCCACCTCCATCTCAACACGATTCCCCTCGAGCAAAGTCCTGACGCCTGCCACGAGTGTCTTCACCACGATGTCTTTTCTCGCGATCAGTTTTGAGAAATCGATGATCGGGTCATGAAAGGTGATGCCATAGTCCTTGCCATGGCTTCCCGTCTGGAGCAATTCCGCTGCCCTGGCGTACACCTGCGTCGGGATGCATCCACGATTCAGACAAGTCCCTCCCAAGGCTTCTCTTTCTACGATCGTTACTTTTCCGCCAAGCTGCGCGGCCCTGATCGCTGCTGCATAACCGGCGGGACCCGCACCGATTACGAGCACATCGCGTTCTTCCATATTCAATCCTCCCCGCTGTCTTTCTCGCGTGAAAAGCCTGCTCTCATCCGCAGAGCTACCTGCCCACGGCCGACCGGTAGGCCTCCGCCGATAAGAGCGCATCAAGCCCTGTCGTAGTGCTGAACTCGATCACGATCATCCAACCTTCCCCGTAAGGGTCGCTGTTCACCAGTCCCGGATCGTCACTTAACCTTCTATTCACCTCTACTACTGTTCCACTCACAGGACTGTAAAGGTCATTTGTCGCTTTCACCGACTCGATAACTCCGAAAGGCTCCATCTGGACGGTTTCAGCGCCGACCTCGGGAAGTTCGACAAACACAACTTCTTTTAATTGCTCCTGCGCGTATGCAGTAATGCCCACTCTTCCCCTGGTGGGGGTCTCCAGTTTGAGCCACGTGTGTTCGAGGTTGTATTTCAGATCATCAGGATACATGGGCTTCTCCTCATAGCCAGGGTTTACCGGGGTCCACATGCTGTCTGCGTGGCGATTCGTGCATAAAGCGGTACTGTTCTTAATCACTAAAAAGAGTTCGCTTACGTTAAAGCCCGCGGACTCGAGTCAGTCGGTCGCCTTCAGGCCGCCTCACGCGTTATCGAACTGAACGAACTCGAACAGGACGCCACCCGTCTTATCCGTCTCCGTGTAAGCGGCGCGGACGTGGCCCATGCCTTCGACGGTCGTATCCGCCTCCATGAGGACCCCTATCCCCTGTTCCTTGAGGTAGGCCATCCATTCGTCGTAGTTGTCCACAAAGAACCCGAGGTGTTGGAGACCCTCGCCCCTTTCTTCGAGGAACTGTTTGTGGGGCGCGTCGCCCTCCACGGGCTCGATGAGCTCGATCTGGACGGCGCCCATCTGGGCTATGCCTATACGGAGCTTTATCGGAACGGGCTTGCCCCGGACGAGGTGTTTTTCCGGTGCGAAGTCGACGATCATGAAGGGTCCGATCCCGAACGTGTCCGTATAGTATTTGACGGCCTTGGCCAGATCCCTGACAACGACGCCGATCTGTGATACCGGCGGTAATACGGGTGGTTTTTTCGTGTCCATCGTGCCTCCTTTTTATCGGTTCCCGGAGGTGCGTCCGGCCTTGGCAACGTGGCCCCCTAGAGAAGGAGACCCGGCGTTCCCAGCAGGGTCTGCACCTTGCCCATGAACTCCTCCGCTCCGTAGCCGTTGATCGCCCTGTGGTCGAAGGTCAGGCTGAAGGACATGATAGGGGCAATGACTATCTGTCCGTTCTTAACTACCGGCCTGTCGCTGATGGACCCCGTCCCCAGTATGGCCGACTCGGGCTGGTTGAGGATCGGCGTCTGGTACAAGCTCGTCGCGCGCCGGCCCAGGCTTGTCAGCGTGAAGGTCCCCCCGCTCACTTCGTTGGGCGTAAGCTGCCCGGCCCGGGCCTTTTCGGCCATTTTGCGCACTCTCTCCGATATCTCCTTCAGTGCCATCTTGTCGGCATTTTTCACGACGGGGACTATGAGGCCCTCCTTTCCCAGCGCCACGGCTACCCCGATATTGATGTCCTCCCATATCTTCAACTCGTTGTTGTCGAAAAGGGTGCAGTTCATGTCTCTGTGCTCGACGAGTGCCCGCGACAGGACGAAGACGAGGATATCGACGAAGCCGATCTTCGAGCCTGTCTCCGCCTCATGGGCCGCGAGGCCGTTCCTGAGCCTGACCGCCTCGCTCATGTCTATCTCACCCATGACCGTCATCTGGGCCGCGGATGCGAGACTGCGGAACATGTGCTCCGCGATCGCCTTCCTCATGCCCCTCAAGGTGATCGACTCCCTGACCCTTCTCCCCTGGTGGAAGTCAGGGGCGGTCTTTGGCGCCTTCTCGGGCGCGGCCCTCGCCGCGATGACCTTCTCGACGTCCTCCCTCGTTATCCTCCCGCCCGGACCCGTGCCCGCTATGGCGGCGACATCGATTATGTGCTCCTCAGCCATCTTACGGGCAACAGGGGTTATGCGTGGCCGGCCCGCCGCCTCTTGGGGGTCGGCCGCAGAGGGTCCTCCGGGCCGCGACGCCGGAGGCGGCTCCGGCACGGACCGCTGAGGCGCCCCGGAGGGCGCTTCTTCCCGGAGTCTTTGAAGTTCCTCGGCGCTGTCGGCGATCCGGCCGACAACCGCGCCTATGGGCGCCTTCTGCCCCGCCTCCAACAGGATGTGGAGAAGGCCGGCGCCTTCGGCCTCGACGTTCCATTCGGTCTTCTGGGTCTCGATGACGAGCACCACGTCGTCCTTCTCGACCCTCCCGCCTTCGCCAACCTTCCATTCCACGAGGGTCACTTCGTCGACGCTCATGCCGAGCTTTGGTATCGTTATGTCCACTGCCATGCTTGTCCTCCGCACCTTCCGGTACCCCTGCCGGGTCCGCCTGAGGCGTTACCCCTATGGCCGCACGAGGATCTTCACATCGTCCCTCGATGAAAGGAGCCTGTCGAAGCCCTTTTCGATATCGCTGAGAGAGACAATGCCGGATATCAGGATGTCCGTGTTGAGCCTTCCCTGAGAGAGAAAGCGTATGACGTAGTCGAATTCGTCGTAATAGCCGAGCACGGCCTTCATCTCGATCTCCGCCAGCACCATCCTGAAGGGGGTGAAGGCGACCTCTCTATCGACGATGCCGACGACCATCACCTGGCCGCCGCTTTTTGCGAAGTACATGGCGTTCTGGAACCCGAAGGGCACGCCGCTGCACTCGTACACGACCTCCGCCCCCACCCCGTCGGTCAGATCGAGGATATGCGCTTGCAAACCATCGCCCTCCTTCAGGGGATCGAGCACGATATCGGCCCCCGCCTTCAGGGCTAGCCCAGCCTTCGCCTCCGATATCTCCAGCGCGATGATCCGGCCCGCCCCCGCCAGTTTTAGGAGCTGGATCGTGCCGAGGCCGATCATGCCGGCTCCGATGACGACGACGCTGTCCCCGGGTTTCACCCGGGACAGGCGAACGCCGTGGAGGGAAGTCGAGAGCGGCTCCACGAGCGCACCCTGCTCGAAGGAGACGTCGTCGGGCAGCCTGAAGAGCATCACTCTCGGGTACTCTATCTTGACGTACTCGGCAAAGGCGCCGTCATTGGTAGTGGTTATGCCGATCGCCCGATCGAAGGCCGACACGCAGAGCGAATACGCCCCTCTCTTACACGGCACGCACACGCCGCACTGGGCGATCGGTTTCGCGACGACCCGGTCTCCCGGTCTGAAGTCCCGCACGTCCTTGCCGACCTCGGCTACAACGCCCGAGCATTCGTGCCCCATAACGGTCCCCAGCGGGACCATGACACCGTTCAGGTACCCGTGGACATCGGAGCCGCAGATGCCGCAGTACTCGACCTTGACGACAACGTCTCCGTCCGAGGCCGTCGGCTTCGGCTTCTCGTGGACCTCGATCTTTTTTAGATCTCTGAAAGTCGCTACACGCATTCGTACCTCTCCCCGGAAGCCCGCTCGAAAGAAAGGGCCGTCGCGGCAAGCCCTTTCCCCCGGCAGTACCCCTAGCTGAAGACTGCCCCGCCGTCGATGTTGAGGGCCTGGCCCGTTATCTCACGGGCCTCGTCGGAGGCGAGAAAGACGACGGCGTTGCCGATGTCCTCCGGCGTCTGCGGGCGTCTCATCGGTATCATCGTCCCCACGGCAGCCCCAAAGACCTGCTCCGCGGGCAGCCCTTTGAAGGCCGGATACGACATCGACAGGACCCGCGCCGCGTCCTGCCACATGGGGGTCCATATGATGCCCGGACAGATCGTGTTGACATTGACGTTATAGGCGGCGAGCTGAAGCGCCACTGCCTGGCTGAAAACGATCACCCCGGCCTTGCTCGCGCAGTAGTGGGGTATGAAGTCCACACCCCTGCGCCCGGCCATGGAGGAGACGTTGACTATCTTCCCGCTCTTTTGTTTTTTAAAATAGGGGACAATCGCCTTGTTGCACAGAAACACGCCCTTCAGGTTCACGTCTATCGTGAGGTCCCAATCGTCCTCCGAAAGGTTCTCCAGCCAGGGCGGGTCCTCCGAATCGGGCCGGAGCGAAAACCCGTTCACACCCGCGCCGCACACGAGTATATCGATGCGCCCCATCTCCTTCGCGGCGAGGGAGATCAGCGCCTCGCACTCCTCTGCCTTGCGCACGTCGGTCTTTACGGCCGTCGCCTGCCCGCCTTTCTCCCTCACCTTATCAGCGACCTTCTCTGCTAGATCGAGCTTTATATCACTTACGACAACGCGGGCGCCCTCCCTTGCGAGACAGAGCGCTATGCCCTCTCCCAGCCCGCCTCCTCCTCCCGTCAGTACGGCCACTCTATTCTTGAGTCGCATGCGCTGCCCCCTTCTTCTCGCCCGGGCTCATCCCCGCTCCCGAACCCGCTTCACCGCCTTGACTATAGATTTGCTGTTCGGAATATACATGTCCTCCAATACGGGGCTGCCGGGTATGGGCACCATGGGCGCCGCGACCCTTACGACGGGGGCGTCGAGGAGGTCGAAGTACTCGTCGGCCGCGATGGCGGCTATCTCGGCGCCTATACCGCCCCTGATCCTTCCTTCCTCCACGGTAACCAGGCGCCCCGTCTTCTCGACGGATTTGAAGATCGTCGCCTTGTCGAGAGGGACGATAGTCCTCGGGTCTATCACCTCTATGTCTATGCCCTCAGCCGCAAGCTCCCCGGCGGCCTGCAAGGCCTCGTAGACCATGAAACCCAGGGCCACGACGGTGACGTCCTTGCCCGGCTTCCTGATCGCGGCCTGTCCGAAAGGCACCGTGTAGTCGCCGTCCGGCACCTCGCCCGAGACACCGCCGAGGAGCAGCTTCTTGTGCTCGAAGAAGATGACCGGATCGTTGCTGCGGATAGCCGATTTCAGAAGGCCCTTCGCGTCGGCCGGCGTCGACGTCTCGACCAGGATCAGGCCCGGCGCCTGTATAAGCTGCGACTGAAGGGACTGGGAATGACCGTACGCCATCCTGAACCCCGCCCCCGTTGCCATGCGGACCGTAACGGGGCAGGGATACTGGCCGCCGCTCACGTAGCGGAACTGGGCAATCTGGTTGCACAGCTCGTCCATGGCCAGCATGGCGAAATCACAGAACATCAGCTCCAGGACCGGGCGAAAGCCGAACATGGCGGCGCCGGCGGCGACGCCAGTGATCGCGTTCTCTGCGATGGGCGTGTTGATGACCCTTTCAAGCCCGAATTCCTTTACTAACCCTGCTGTCTGCCCGAAGGCCGCCACCCGGACGTCCTCGCCCAGGATGAAAACGGAGGGATCGCGCCGCATCTCTTCAGCCATTGCCTCATTGATGGCCTGCATGAAGGTTATTGTCCGTGCCATCAGAACACCCCCTTCGTTTCGCATATGTCCGTAAAAAAATCTTCTTCCGTGGGGAAGGGCGCGTCAAAGGCCGCATTAATGGCGGCATTCGCCTCCTGGGCGATGTCGGCCCTTAGCCGCTCGTCCTTCTCCGGTGTGAGGACGCCACGGTCGAAGAGCTTCTTCTGCGCGATATCGATGGGATCGCGCTTCCCCCATTCGTCCAGGTCCTCCTGCCTCACGTAGCCTCCCGGGTCGCCGGTGAAGTGAAGCTCCATCCTGAAAGTCTTGTACTCGATGAGATACGGCCCTTTCCCGCTCCGCGCGTTCTCCAGCCCCCTTACCGTTGCCTCGTAGGTGGTCTCTATATCCTGGCCGTCCACGATCTCGTACGGTATGCCGTAGCCGGCGGCCCTGGGCGCCACATCGGCGGTAGGGAAGTGCTCGGACATGTAGGCCATCTCGCAGAACTGGTTCGTGCAAATCGCAAATACGACGGGTACCTGCCACAGAGCCGCCATTACCATGGCGGGATGGGCGTCCGCCTGATTGCACGTGCCCTCTCCAACGAAATAGAGCACCACCTGGTCGGTCTTCTTCATCTTGATCGCGAGCCCCGCTCCGACGGCCATAGACCAGTCAGCGCCCAGGCTGGAGACGACGAAGGGGATGTTCAATTCCTTGTCTGTGAGATGGAGCGTGCCCTTCCCCTTGCTCAGCCCCGTCCTCTTTCCCATGTACTCGCACCAGATGTCCTTGGGGTCCATGCCCTTACCGATGTACTCGCCCACCCCGCGATGGGTCCCGAAGAGTATGTCTTCTTTGCGCAGAGGGGCCGTGACCCCCGTCGAGACCGCCTCCTGGCCCCGGCCGAAATGCCCCATCAACTGGATCTTTCCCTCGGCGAGAAGCTGCTTGTGCTTCGATTCCAGGGTCCTCGTCATCAGCATTTTCTTGTACGCACCTAGAAGTATTTCATCTGTCAGCGCCATGATCCCTCCTTGTCACGTGTCGCTATTGTCTTTGCCGGCCCTCGCTCAAGGCCAATCGAGGCAGGGTCGGATGCGACCCTTTCGGCTGCGGTGTCCTCCCGCTCCCGTTCCCGAAAACCGTATATCTCTCCTCTCATTTTTCCATACATGTAAGGATCGGTCAATGACGGGAATCCGTCATTTTTGAAAGAGGGCCGACATTCCCGCGGCACCGGCGCCCGTCGCTTTGTCTCTTGACAACTCCCCCTCTGTCGGTTAACTATATAAAAGGGGGAGTTCGCCGGCATGACCAAGTTTGTCTGTGTCTCCCGCGACGCGACGGATGTGCTTTACGTTACCGGCCGGGCATTCGAGTGTCGTCAGGTGGACGAGCTGCGGAAAAAGGTTCTGGATCTGCTCCAGCCGATCTTCAAGGCGGAGTCATCCAACTTCTTCCTTGCCGCCGAAGAGGACCGGCTGGCGCTTAACGCGGTCGTGAGCAGGGGCATCGAGGAGAAATCGCTCTCCGACTTCCGCCAGCACTATCACAAGTACGACCCCTTCCTGAAGTTGAAGTCGCTTTTTATCAGGACGGCGGCCTGTACGACGGAGCAGGTCATCCCCTACGAAAAGCTTGAAAAGACCTGTTACTACAACGATTTTCTGAAACCTCAATCGATCTACTCGCAGCTCACCCTCTACCTCCACTCTGGGACGCGCCTCCTCGGCATCGTCGCCCTCTTCAGACCGAGAAACAAGGCGGTGTTCTCCGAGTCCGACAGAGAGAAGGCAGTATTGATGGTGCCGTCCCTTACGGGGGCGCTGGAGAGAACCATCGCCGTCGAGCGGGACACGAGGAACCAGGGGATCATAGGGTCCATGGCGTCCGAGATATCGCATAAAGGGATCGTCATCCTGAATGAGCGTCGCGAGGTCCTCTACGTGAACGATACAGCCAGGGACATCATATCCGCCCTGGGCGGCCCGCGGAAAGCGCCCGGCTGCGATGAATCTCCCCTCAAGGAGGGGCTCCCGGAGCGCTTCCTTGACTATTTGGGGCGTCAGGCGGACCATCCCGGGTTCGACATGTTCACAAAAGAGACGAAGCAGCGGGTTTCCGTCAGCATCAGGCAAGAGACGTTCGCGGGCAAGTTCTTCTACAAGCTTTTGCTCGAGCCCGGGGAGGATTCCTTTTGTCTGTGCCGAAAGCTCGCGGAGCTGGGCCTGACCGCCCGGCAGTCCGAGGTCGTCTCCCTTGTCTGCAAGGGCTTAAGCAACAGGGAGATATCGGACAGGCTTTACATCAGTCACTACACGGTGGAGAACCATTTGCGGCTGATCTATGAGAAGCTGAACGTCAAGAACAGGACGAGCCTCGCCCGTCTGGTCTCGTTGCTTTCCGGCCCGCCTTCCCCTAACCCGGCGTACGGCTCCTAGTAGCTTTCATTCGCCCAGGTAACCTCGCCTGACCATGTCATTGTCCCTGAACTCCTCAATATCGCCCTCCAGCACCACCTGCCCCACCTCCAGCAGGTAACCTCTCCGGGCCACTTTCATGGCCAAAAAGACGTTCTGTTCCACCAGAAGGACGCTCACGCGCGCCTCATTGATCGCCTCGATGATATGGGCCACCTCGGCCACCATCAGGGGCGAGAGGCCGAGTGAAGGCTCGTCCATGAGAAGGAGCCTCGGTTTGGCCATGAGACCCCGGCCGATGGCCAGCATCATCTGCTCGCCGCCGCTCAGGCTTCCCGCCTTCTGGTTTCGGCGCGCGCGAAGTATGGGGAAACGGTCGAAGACCCACTCCAGGTCCTGCCTGATGCCGTCCTTGTCCTTGCGCAGACTCGCACCCAACTGGAGGTTCTGCAGCACGTTCAAGTATGGGAAAAGCCTTCTGCCCTCCGGGATGTGCACGAGGCCGAAGCGAATGATGTCGTAGGGCATCATCCCGTCGATCTTCCTGCCGTCGAAGCAGACCTCCCCGGAGGCCGAAGGCCAAAGCCCCGAGAGGACCTTCAGTACGGTGCTTTTCCCTGCCCCGTTGGCGCCGATGATGGTAACGACCTCTCCTTCCGCCACGTGGAGGGAGACGTTCCTCAGGGCGACGGCCTTCTCGTAGCAGACGGTCAGGTCTCTCACCTCAAGCAGCATCGTCTCTCCCAAAGTAGGCGTCGATCACCTCCTGGTTCTGCCTGACCTCATCCATCGGCCCTTCGGCGATCTTGGTGCCGAAGTTGATGACGACCACCCTGTCGCACAGGGATCTGATCTTCATGTTGTGCTCGACGAGAAGGATGGTGATCCCCTGATCCCTGATCTTCTCGATCACGGACAGCGCAAACACGATCTCCTGGGGGCCCATCCCGCCGATCGGCTCGTCGAGGAGGAGGAGCTTCGGTTTGACGGCCAGGGCCCGCGCCATGGACAAAAGCTTCTGGTACCCGTGGGGGAGGTTCTTCCCGAGAACGTCTCTCACCGACTCTAACCCCACAAGGTGCAGGATCTGCGTGGCCTGCTCCTCGATGTGCCTCTCTTTCCCCCGGCAGGAGGCGTTGTTGAGCAACGTCTCCCAGAAGCCGTACTTCGGATGCACGTGGAAGGACGCAGCGATGTTCTCGAAAACGGTGAAATCGGGGAACAGGTAGGCCAACTGGAACGTCCGGCCGATCCCGAGCCTCGCGATCGTGTGGGGTTTCTTGTGCGATATCTCCTTTTCCTGAAAGAAGATATGGCCGTGTGACGGCCGAAGAAAGCCCGTGATCAGGTTGAGGATGGTCGTCTTGCCCGCCCCGTTGGGTCCGATCAGACCGACGACCTCCCCCTCACCGACGGACATGTCGAGGAAAGATACGGCGGTGAGGCCGCCAAAATGCTTGGTCAGTGCCTTCGTCTCAAGGAGCACGGCCGGGCTCCTCCTTTCTTTTCGATCTTGTAAGTTTAGATCCCAGTTGCTCGAACAGTCCGGCAATCCCCTGACGCATGAAGAAAACGACGAAGAGCATTATGCCTCCGAAGACGAAGGGGGCAAAGGTCTGCAACGAGCGGACGATCTCCGGGACGATCACGAGAACTGCCGTTCCGATAATCGGTCCAGCGAAGCTCCCGGACCCTCCCACCAGCACGTAGATGAGCAGGTTGATGCTCGAAAGGAAGCCAAAGCTGCTTCGCGTGAGCACCATGTTATAGTGCGCATAGCCCGCCCCGGCAATACCGGCAAAAAAGCACCCCACGGAGAACGCGAGGATCCGCATGCCCGACTCGTTGATGCCCACGGCGGAGGCGACCATGTGGGCCTGGGCGATCGCCTTCCAGCTCGTGCCGATGCGCGAGTGCTCAATCCTGTAAAGGACGAGCAGGATCAGAAAGGACAGGATCAGAAAGAAATAGTAGTAAGGGATTTTAGAGCTGTCAAAATCGATATGAGGCAATCCTGGAACGGCGATGGCGGAGAGGGGGGGGATGTCGATCATCCCGATGTCTCCGCCCGTAATTCCCTGGAGCACCCCCAAGAGGGCCACGATGGCCAAACCCAAAAATAGGCTCACCATGGAAAAATAGATGGCCCTCACCCTGGTCAGGGGGTATCCGATCAGGGCGCCGAAGACCAGGGAGAAAAGCCCCCCCAGGGGCATCGTGAGCCAGGGCGTCCAGCCCAGCTCTTTCGCGAGAATGGCGGAGGCATAGGCCCCGACGCCCATGAAGGCGGCATGGGCAATGGAGATCTGGCCCGAAAGGAGTATAGTGCGGAGACTCGCCGCCGCGATGACGTAGATGAATGTGATGATGAGCGTGTGAAGATAATAGGGGGATGTCGTCGACAGCGGCACAAGGCCGAGAAGGACGACTATGCCCAAGGAGACGAAAAGTTTCTTCCTTCCCCCTCTTTTAGTCTTGATGTGCCTTTGTCCCGTCAGGTTCACGCTTCGTGTCCGAAGAGCCCCTGTGATCTGAATAGGAGCAGGATTATCACGATACTGAGGCCGATCAGGTCTGTTGCGCTTCCTCCGATGAAAAGGGGGAGAGAGGCATCCAGGAGGCCGAGGATCAGTCCCCCGATCAGCACGCCGCCAATGCTCCCGATACCGGCGAGGATGACGATCTCAATTGCCTTAACGAGCATATAGTCGCCCATGAGGGGGCTCAGGCTCAACACGGCGCCCATGAGAGTTCCTGCCACCGCGGCCAGGGCGCAGCCTATGGCGGTGGTGAGGGCGAAGATGCGGCGCGTGTTTATCCCCTGGAGGGCGGCGGCGTCGAAGTCCTGAGATATCGCGAGCATCTGCATCCCCGTCCTGGTCTTTCTGATAAAAAGGATGGCTGCCGCGAGCAGGCACGAGCCGATCACGAAGGTGGCCATCCTGTCGCCGCTCAGAGAAACGCTCCCGATCCTGAGCACCCCCGGCACGAAACTGGGGATGCGCCGCACGTAGCTCCCAATGGTCACGTTGACTGCGGCCTCGATGATGATGATGAGGGCGAGGGTGATCACGACGATGCTGTTCATATCTTTCAGGAAAGGTCGGAAAAGGAACCTCTCTATAAGGAGGCCCAGGCCCCCGGTCGCTACCGCCGAGATCAGGAGCGAAACCCATTGGTTTATCCCGGCGCCGACGATCAGCTCGAAGGAGATGTATCCGCCCACCATGTATATGGCCGCATGGGCGAAGTTGAGGATGCCCAGGATGTTCATGAGGAGCGCGAAACCGAGCGCCACCAGGATGTATATGGCAGAAAGCATGAATACGTTCGCGACGGTCTGGACGGCAGCCTCTGGTGTCACCTTTTCTCTCCGCCGATTATCCTGTGGTTTTTCTCTTTCCTAAGGAAGATAGGGCGCCCGGCAGGAGGGGACAGCCTCCTGCCGGGCGGGATCCGTCTCAAGGGCTGTAGACGTCAACCCACTTTACCCACTTCACCTCGCCGTTCATGAGAGAGACGATGGGGCACGGGTGGCACACCGTATGGTTGATGCCGTAGGTCTTCAAACCGCCCATTTTCCCCGGGCCGTAAAGCGTATCGACGGCCTTCATCTTCTCCCACGTATTCTTCACGACCGTGGGGTCCGTGCTGTTGGCCGCCTCCAACACCTGCTTCAGCTCATACCAAGGGAAGAAACCCATCATATACATGCCGTTTACCTTTCCGTATTTTGCCTTTGCCCGTTTTACGACCTCCTTGATCATGGGGGTCATATCGGAGGAGTCCAGGTCCAGATTGTGGATAAAGAAATCGGTAGAATTCTCTTTCCCCGCAATCTCCCTTATCTGATACGCGTCGTCGTAATTGCCGCCGAAAACCGGACCCTTGAAGCCCATCTCGCGCGCTATCCTGAGCATGCTGCCCGTGGCCTGGGGCCATCCGTTCGCGAAAGCAATAGAATCGGGCTTCGTCGCAAGCACCTCCGTGATAATAGGGGTGTAATCCTCCGTTGTCATAGCCCATTTCGCTACCCCTGCCACCTTGAGCCCGAGCTCGGAAGCCCTCGCCGTGAAAAGCTTCTGAAGGTAAGGCACTGAGCCGTCATCGGGTATTATGTACGTGACGGTCTTCACCTTCGGGTAGCGCTCCTTCAGGTATTCCAGAGAGGCCCTCATCCCTTCTACCGTCGCATCCTGACAAAGAAACGCGTAAGGGGTCTTGGGCCCGTACTCATTAGGCATTGCACAGTTGTACAGCAAAATGCGGAGGACCTTTGCGGGCTCGAGGACCGTCCCCGCCGCCTGGACCATGAAGGGCACGACCGTTCCTATAACGAATTTTACCTTGTGATCGTAAGCCAGCTTTGTCGCGGCGGCCACGGCACCGTCGGCCGTCCCTTTCATGTCTTCAATGATCAGCTTGACAGGCACCTTTTTCCCCTTGATCGTGACCCCTCCGTTTTCGTTGATCCATTCCTCTCCGAGCTTCGAGCCCTGTGCGACGTACGCCTCGGCCCCTGAGCCGAACCCTGTAAGACAGTAGAGGCCGCCTATCTTCAGTACGTTCTCTTCCGCGGCGGCGGGCTGTCCCAATGCAAGAAAGACCAGGCACAACAGCGAAAGAATGAGAAATAGCGGTTTTCCCTTCATTTTGTCCCCCTTTTTCGTTTGACTACATAATGATTGGAAGATCGACGGATGACATTCGCTCTCCCGTCTCCAAAACCCGAGGTTCCCCATCGTCTTTTATCCCATACAACGGAGGACCGGTCAATGACTGAAATCCGTCATTTTTCGAAAGTGACGCGTACAAGGGGATCGCCGAACTCGCAGCCTGTCCACTCAACGCCGGTAAATGAAAGATACTTTGAATTCATAACCAAGTCCTCACTGTCATCCCGTAACCTTCAATGTTTATATGAAATTGATCGAAGACGCAAAGGAGACGAGCGACGGGTCCTTGCTGGCGAATGCATATAAATGTGTACAAAAAAAATAAGCCCCGAGATTTTTGCCCACAAATTTGGGCAAAATTTGGGCAAAAAAACACGGCCTTTTCGTTTTATCAAGCGCGCCTGCCGCGGCTCGAACGCGGAACCTACGGCTTAGAAGGTCTTAAAGCATATTAAATTCCCTTTAATTCTCGTAACTTCCTAATTTCACCCTCTGCATCTACTGCCTGAAAACCGTTTAAACATCATCAACTGTATTTAGGAGTTTCCACCCAATCCACCACCCATTAAAGGAGGCGATATGAAGTATTCCGAAGCCATGCAAGCGATTAATACCGAAAAGGCTTTGTCTTTTGTCGGATTAACGGCGACGAAAAACGGTTCATACCTGAATTTCCTCTGCCCTAAATGCCAAGCGGAGGCCGCGATGAGATATTTCGGAGACAAAAAGAACGTGTCTTACTGTCCGAGTTGCAAGATCGGTGATAACATCATCGCTATCGTGGCCAGGCTCAAAGGGATAGAATTTCAGGAGGCCAAAAATCTCCTCGTTGAAAAGACGGCCGGAGTGGATAAGCCCATCGAGAATGAACTCGGCCTGAACTATGATTTGGAGTGGTGCGATCTGATGGAAAAGGAAGGGCTCGACAAAGAACTCTGTGAAAGGCTCGGCGTCGGAAAACCGAAAGGAAAGACGATGATGAGCGGAGCCGTAGCCTTTACAATATATGATGAAAAGGGTTTAAAGATCGCCTATTACGGTATTCGGACCTCAGACAGGAGGGCCGTGTATCATAAGTCCTTTAATCCCGAATTGTATCTTTATAACCTCAACAACGTTGGCCCGAGGGAGGAAGTCTGGATTACGACCGATATGTTTTCCTGTCTCCGCCACCTGGCGGGAGGGAGGCAGTGTGTCTGTAATTTCGGGCTTCCTTACCTTTCCTCTCGGCAGATGGAGCTTCTATCCTCATTTGCTCAAATCACCTTCGAGTGGCTCTTTACCGAGAAAAACGAGATCATGCTGAGCGTTGCCCAAAATCTCAAAACGTATCATCGTTTTGTATAAACAAGAAGGGGAAGCGGATAACAATCCGGCTTCCCCTTTTAATTTGCTACAATTGCTACCCGCAAGGTTTGAATCTATCTTCCTTATTTTACCCGTCTCATTTTTGTCTTCATAAATGACGGATACGATCAAGAGGAAGGGTGCCGGCGGCTATGGCCTCGAACATTCGGATAAAATACGGATGCTTATGATTTCGTTCCCCTTCCACATACGGAATCAGAAACCGGTAACGGGCAGCCACAAGGTCAGCCATGTCTAATTTGGTGACCCGGATGTCAGGCGCCAGGAAGTTCTGTAGGTCGGGGAGCGTGTAGAGACGAAGCCCCACCCCTTTTTTCTTTGCGAGCCTTTCAATTAATGTGACAAGGCTGTTGAGATGCCTCGAACTCCGTGAGGGATGAAGTTTTTTCAACATCAACATGGTTACGTCGTACTGATCAATGAGATCCGAGAGGATGTTCTCAGTCCTTCTCATCTTTTCCCGTGACCATTCTCCTTTGAGCACCTTAATGCCCCAGTAGATCAGATCCGGTCCCTCAAAAACCGCGAGGCCAAGATACTTAGTACCGGGATTAACTGATAAAATAATATGTTCCTTGCTACACATAGTTTTGCTAAACAAAATTGGCACGCCGACAATAAACATCGAACAAACCAGCCATCTACTATGTCACTGGTTTGCTATTAACGCTCATTGCCCCATCTCTCCTACGGCCTCATGCGTTCTTCTCTTTCCCTGACCTCATTCTTGAGATTGGAATAGAGATCCCTGAACAAAAAAGCCACCGGCATTCGGTAGACAATTTCAAGTTTCAGGGCATTGACCAGGCCTGGGATTCTTTCCCCATGCTCATAGCGGGAAAGAACGCTGGTCCTTCTTAGACCTAGGGCGCGAGCTACGCTCTTTTGGGAAAATCCCATTCTCTGTCGAGCAGCCCACAGTGAATTTTTGATCCTCCTTGTTTTCTCCATGTCCTCCTTATTATGGTTGTGCTTTCAGAATACCATTTCAGAAACGACGGAGAAGGCGGGAAGAGTTGCCGTTTATGGCAAACATTTTGAAAAAGTCAGAGATCGAAAAGAAATGCCGGCTCTGGCGCTAACCCCAGCCGAGTTGCCGGAGTTCAGCATCCCCGAAGACCACCAGCACCAAATACTTCGTGCCGGGATCAGTTGCCAGGGTCGTAATGCGACTTTCTAACTTGAGAGTTCCCTGTAGCTTGCTACAGGGGGTCTTTGTTATACTGCACAGGTGGACGATGAAAGCAGGGTTAGAAAAGGATACCACTGTGCCTGGCAGATTCATTACCACATCGTCTTCCCGGTCAAGTACAGGAAATCCCTTCTCGACGAAGAGGTTGTGCGCATAATCAGAGAGACGGCTGCGGGCATAGAAGAGCGATATGAAATTGAGATCGAAACGATGGGCATGGACAAGAATCATATCCACCTTCTCTGCGGAGCGCATCCCAAGCTCTCCCCCGGTCGGATCGTCCAGATTTTTAAGAGCATCACCGCTCGGGAGATATTCGCAAGAAAACCCTCCGTCAAAAAGCACCTCTGGGGCGGTGAGTTCTGGACAGATGGCTATTATGTTGCCACTGTCGGAGAAAGAGCCGATTGGAAAACGGTCGAAAGGTACATCCAGAAACAAGGAGTGCCAAAACAAGACCTCAAACAGTTGCCGCTTTTTGGTTTTTAATACCCTGTAGCTTGCTACAGGGTGGTTTATTGTGGTTTTTGAGCAAATGGTTAAATAATGCTGGATGATTCTTTCGAATCTCGGCCTCAGGGATTTCTTTCGTTTCGCTTAATGTTTGCCTCAAAAGACTTTCAGGGTGTCGCTTTGCGAGGTAGAGATACCACGAGAGGTTTTCAGGTTCATTGAGGGCGCAGGCTAGTGTACTGTCTCAGTAACGGCTTTACAACGGGCCACCTTCTTGACGATATCTTCCGCTTTCTTCGTCCAAACAAAAGGCTTGGGGTTCTCGTTGTAGAGCCGGATGTACTCTTCGATGGCGGCTACCAGTTCCGGCACGCTTTTGAATACTCCCCGACGGATTCTTTTCCGTGTGATTTCTCCAAACCAACGTTCTACCAGATTCAACCAGGATGAGCTTGTGGGTGTGAAGTGAAGGGCAAAGCGAGGATGCTTTTCAAGCCACATTTTCACATTTGGGTGGCCGTGCGTTCCATAATTATCCAGGATCAAGTGAATTGCCAATTTCTGGGGCACTTCCCGGTTGATCTTGCGGAGAAACTTTAGGAATTCCGTGTTCCTGTGCCGGGGATAACAGGAGCCGATAACTTTTCCTTCCAACAGGTTCATCGCAGCAAAAAGACAGGTAGTACCGTTGCGTCGGTAATCGTGCGTCATTGTTCCGCAGCGCCCTTTCTTCATAGGCAGACCCGGTTGCGTCCTATCGAGCGCCTGCACCTGGGTCTTTTCATCGACGCATAGCACCACCGCCTTGTCGGGCGGATTCAGATAGACGCCTACAACATCCGTCAGTTTTTCCACGAATCGCTTGTCTTTGGATAACTTGAAGGTCTCCACGCGGTGCGGCTGCAAGCCATGGGCGTCCCAGATGCGTTGCACGGTCGCATGGCTGACGCCATGAGCCTTTGCCATAGTTCTCGTCGACCAGTGGGTTGAATCGGCAGGCGTTGTATGGAGGGTAGCTTCCACGATGGCATCAACCTTTTTCGGATCGAGTTGCCTTGAACTGGGACCATGAGGAGCATCTTCAGCCAATCCTGAAATGCCTTTCGCTCTAAATCGGTTTGTCCACAACAGAACCGTGGGGCGAGAGGCGTCCAATTCCTTAGCGATGGCGTTATGCGAGAGACCCCTTGCGGCAAGCAGGCAAATACGGGAACGGAGGACTACTCTTTGAGGCGTCTTTTTCGCACGAATCCAAGCTTCCAATGTTCTTTGCTGTTCTTCCGTCATCATGAGCTTATTGGCTGGTTTCCACATGCACCAAGTATAGCACAAGCAAAGGCTATTGTAAATATATTACTGAGACAGTACACTAGATCATGGGCCAGAACTTCCTCTCTGGTTTCCGGTATAAACTGGGGGCCTTTCCCAGTAACCGCCACCTCAAATTCTTCTTTTTTGACACGAACGATAATATCGTTATTGATTCTTATTAATTGGTTATCGTTTGTGTCAACCGGAGGAACATCTTGGTTTCCTCTCGTTGACATCTCCGTTTCCCCTGCTTTACATCTGGCCTTCATGAGCCGATAGGTACAGCCGTGGGCGCTTCTCCTCGAAACCGTGATCAAGCCCTGCCCCTCCAAGACCTTGAGCGCCTTATTGACCGTCGCCCTGGAATAGCCAAGGAGATCGCCAATGCGCTGTTGGGACGGGTAACACTCCTGATTGCTATCCGCCATGGAGGCGAGCACGTTGTATACGGCAAGGCCGATAGCTCCGATAACGCGGGCACAATTCTGTAGTATATTCCGGTCAATCCAGTACCACCCGCCGTCAGCGAGGCGTCTAGCCGGAGGGTTAGCATCGATTCTATGTTTGTTGTTCATATTGCTGAGTATTTTCCTTCATATTTGTGACATATTTGCAGATATCCATAAAATATCAACAAATCAGGAGCTTAATAAGGAGGGACTCCTTGCCTCTCTGGGCAAAATACCTCCCCTTACTATCTTTCGCCATTACGGTACCTTGAAAGATAGAAATATATGAAGCCGAGCGAAGAGACAATTCAAAGATTCAGAAAAGCTTATTCGGAGGAATTTGGGAAGGAAATGACTGCCGATGAAGCCTATGATGAACTCACCAATCTGGTTGAGCTTTTAAGAGTCGTCCTTGGGCCTAAACTCTTAAGGCAGTTCAAGAACTCTGATAAAACAAGGCAATTTGACGAAACTCGTGGAAATGGTATACTAGACAACTACACCTAATTGTGTCCTGGTAAGAAGGAGCAACGCGAGCGCTTTTTTGCCAGATAAACCTCCATGTCGTATGTCATGTACTGCCGGAAGTCTTCGGAATCCGAAGAGCGGCAGGTTCTATCCATCGAATCACAAATAAAGGAGCTGACCGAGCTCGCGGCGAGATTAAAAGTTCCAGTCGCAGAAATACTCACCGAATCCCAGTCGGCTAAATCCCCCGGCCGGCCAGTTTTCAATGCTCTGATGGGCCGGGTGTATAAGGGCCAAATCAAAGGCATTATCGCCTGGAAACTCGACCGCCTGGCTCGCAATCCCATCGACGGCTCGGCGATTATTTGGGCGATTGACCAGGGAAAGTTGGAGAAGATCATCACTCCCAGCGCAACCTACTGCAACAATAGTAACGACAAATTCGTCATGAATCTTGATCTGGGCATGGCCAAAAAATACGTTGATGATCTCAGTGATAATGTGAAACGAGGCAACAAAACAAAATTGGAAAAGGGGTGGCTTCCGGGCCGCGCTCCTCTTGGGTATCTAAACCACCCCACAGAGAGAATTATCGTTCCCGATCCAGAAAGATTTCCTCTGGTCAGAAAAATGTGGGATTTACTTCTGGCTGAAACACGGCCATTGAAAATCAGGGCCATCGCCAACAACGAATGGGGATTCCGAACAAGGAAGGGAAGGAAAACGGGAAACACACCTTTAAGTGTAGCTGCAGTCTACAAATTGTTCCGACTTCCCTTTTACTATGGCCTCATCACCCGGAAAGAGGGAGTGTTTCTGGGAAGGCACATGAAGATGATCACCGAGGAAGAATTCTGGAAAGCTCAAGAGATATTGGGAAGGAGAGGACAGCCACGATCTCAAAGCCATGAGTTCGCCTTTACCGGTCTCATTCGATGCGCGGAATGCGGCTCTATGATCACTGCCGAGGAAAAAGACAACCAGTACGGCAGCCATTACGTTTATTACCGCTGCACCAAAAAGAAATGGGACCAAACCTGCCGGCAAAGATACATAAACCTGATAAAATCACTCATCCCCCGGCAGAGCCGGGGGTTTGAAAATATGTGAACCGCTCAAAGCGGTTAAACACCGTGAGCTACCTAAAGGTAGCCCTACTCGTCGAACATCTTGAGCTGATCGAGCTTCTTATCCTCGTCTTCCTGCTTTCTGATGTAGTCGCGGACCGTTTCTTCATCCAATCCTGCCGTTGTCACATAGTAGCCCCTGGCCCAAAAATTCTGGCCGATGAAGTTTTTTCTCCTTCCGCACGTACGGGCGATCCATATGGCGCTCTTCCCCTTGATGTAGCCTATAACTTGGGCGACGGCATACTTGGGCGGTATTGATATGAGCATGTGTACGTGATCCTCTACGAGACGCCCTTCCAATACTTCGCTTTCCTTCTGATTCGCCAGCTCCTTGAGCACCGGCGCTAACTGTTTCCTGAGCTGCCCGTAGAGTGCCCTCTTCCTGTACTTCGGTATCCACACCACATGGAACTTGCAATCCCACCTGGTGTGATTTAAACTCTGAAAGTTATTCACTAAGGCCTCCTCCTTGTGTAACTTCGAGCGGTTCACATTGGAGGAGGTTTTCTTTTATATTCCCGAAAATGTCAAACTTTTGGAGTCCCCCGGCAGAGCCGGGGGTATACCCAGAGGATAATTAGAAGACCAGATCGCCGGCTATCTCGACCGGATATATGTGCCCAAGAAACTTTTGGATATTGCCTTGAAACATCTTGCGGAGTCCCTAAAACAAGACCATCTCGACGATACCTCGGTTCGCAAATCCCTGGAGAAAGCTGTCCATGATTCCGAACAAAGGATAACCAATCTTAACCGGATGAGAATCAATGATCTCATTGATGATGAAGAATACCGCGCCGAGAAGCAGAAGCTACTATCAGAGAGAATCCGCCTTGAGGAGAATGGCAATGGAAACATAACCGGAGAGGAAAAGCCGGACGAATCTCCGGAAGAAATGATAACCTTTGCCAGTGCAGCTAGAATGAGATTCAGAGCCGGGACTGTTCAGGAGAAGCGTTCCGTCTTCAGACGGATTGGCTCGAACTTTTTTCTGAAGGACAGAAAACTGGAGATTAAAGCCAGAAAAGCCCTTATTATTCTTGAAAAAGGGCTTAGGGGTGTAGGCGGTGAAAATGATTGGCTCGAACTTCTCAGAAAAAGCTTACTAGAGCCACAAATCACCTTATCAGAAGCTCAAATTATGAAATGGTGGGCCGTAGTGGAAGACGTTCGAACTTGTTTCAAGGAAAATCAGGCAGTAAAAACCACAGAAATACGACGATGATTCATTTATTTCGCTCCTGCAAAACCCAATTGTCACGCCAGCGTCACAGCTTTTCCGAAATCTCCCGTTCCAAAATGGCTTTCATATTCCGGCTCATACTATTAACGAAAGTGGGATTAGCTATGAGGGGATCGAGATCAAGTCGGATGCTCTGGCTATCAATGCGCCCGACCATGGATAGAAGTTTCTCCTTAAGGTCTTTCATGGTATCTGCGCCTTCAATACAAGATAGATTAGGTTGAATCCCTTTTTGGAGATACCAGAGGAGGTCAAAGTAATCCCGGCCTTTCACTTTCACGGTAGTATTGCCCTGCTTGTCTGTCTTTTCCCACTTGCGGAAAAGGATTGCCCGGACTTTTGTCGCCATAAGGGTGGATGCATCGAGCATCTTAATGAGAACGGACCGGTTATACTTGAAGATCGGGCGGATTTCAGTTGAGTAATGCTCACAAAAATCAAACTCGGAAAACACCTCAACCTTGAGAAAGAGATCGTCTGTTTCTTCCCTGGTGGAAAGGCCGAGATCGCGAAGGATTGGAAATTTGAGATAGATGCGGAATTTTTGGACGGTCGTCTTCACCGGGAGATCAGTGCGTTTGGAAAAATATTCCTCCAGGTCCTTGGCCAGTTTCGGAACCGCTATCTTCTTCGTCTCATCGATGAAATCCAGATCTTCGGAAAGCCGCTGAAGGTCGAAGCAATGCGCGAGAGCCGAGCCTCCGTAGAATAGAAGCTGACTATATGTCGGATGGGAATAAATGAAATCAAGGACTACCACCTGAAGGTACTCCTTGAGAAGGTTTCGTTTGAAAAGGTTGTCAAGAGCCAAGGTAATTCCCCACCCCCGGGGCGGCGGTAATTCCTCACTTCTGCCCGGATGGGTAGTCAGTCATCGGTTGTTGTTTGGGCTCAGTTTCCTCCTATATGATTCTCCTTCATCTATAATGATGTGATGGGCATGGTGGCTCAGGCGGTCGAGCGCTGAGTTGGCCATGACCGGATCGGGGAAAAGACCTATCCAGTCCTGCGGCGGCCGGTTGCTGGTGATGACGATGGATGACCGAAGGTGCCGCTCCGCGACGAGCTCGTAGAAGTCCTCCGCCTGGATCGGCGTCAACGCTGTAAGCCCGAAGTCATCGATAATGAGGAGGTCCGGTCTCACGAACCTCTTGAGCTGCCTCTCCCATGACTGATCCGCTCGTGCCGCAAAAAGGCTCCTGAGTATCTTTGCCGATTTAATAAAGAGCGTCGTATATCCTCTCCTGCAAGCCTCGTGTCCCAGCGCCTCGGCCAAGTGGGTCTTCCCCACGCCGGCGGGTCCGTATATGAGGACATGCTCTTTTTTCTCTATGAACAGACAGGTCGCGAGGTCGGTAACAACGCCCCTTCTGATCCTTGGATTGAAGGCAAAGTCGAACCCCTCCAGAGTCTTCTCTTCTTCGAAGGCGGCCTGCCGGATACGGAGGGATAGCTTCTTCGCCTCTCTCCGTTCGATCTCGTCCTGGATGATAAGGGTGAGAAAAGCGAGATGGGACAGGTCGTCATTTGTCACCTGGGCAAGCCTGAGCTCCAGGCTTTCCAGGAACCCTCCCAGCTTCAACTTACGTAATTGGTCTATGAGGTGGTGGTCGATCATCGCGCGACCCCCTTAAAATAATCGGGTGATCGGAGGAAGCGCTTCCCCAGTTCCGACAACGGCGCCGTTCTGGTGGTCATGTGATCTGTCTGGGTCATGCCGTTCTCAAGCATGGCCTTGATGCTCTTGTATCTGGTATTGCCGAAGGAAAGAGCCCTCTCCGCGACCTTCTCGATGATGTCGCGGTATTTTTCCGCGAGACGCAGGATTGCCTGGGTTTTACGGAGGTTCCTCATGGCGTGTTCCTCAAGGATTGCCGTGATGAGCGCCTCGGTGTGGGGACCATACTCGGCGGCCTTCTTCCGGCACCATGTAGGCGTTGCCATAAGAAAGGCGAGTTTATCCGGCGGATAGTCTGTCTGGTCGGTGACCCAGCTCCCTGGCCGGGACGCCCGCGGATGGAGCTTGATTCGCTCGTGGTCAAGGAAAACCTCTACCTTTTTGTACGTTCCCTTCGCCCACACCTTTTTCCCGATGTATCTCGTAGGGAGGGAGTAATAGGACTTGTCGAAGACGATGTGGTGGTCGGGATGGACCGTGCACTTCTTCCATAAGGGACGCTCGAAAGGCGCGTCCGGAAGGGCTTTCAGCCGGGGCCTTTCTTCGGCGAGGAAGACGGGATAGGGCTTTCTCTTTGTGGTACCATGGATCTCCTGGCCGATCTCCTCCTTGCACCAGTGCAGCGCCCGCTCGTTCGCCTCATGGATATCCTTGAACGTCCTGCCTGCAAGGAGATGCTTTTTCACCACCGCAACGGACCGCTCGACCTTTCCCTTTTGTTCGGCGTCCCCCGCCTTGGCAGGGTCAGCGACAAAACCATAGTATCGTTCGAGATCGGCATAGGCGTAATTGACGAGGGGGTCATAAATGTCCGCCTTCAAAACACCGGATTTTAGGTTGTCCAGGGTTACCCTTGCGGGTACCCCTCCGAGCCACTGGAAGGCCCGTTCGTGGCAGTCGAGCCAGGTGGGGATGTCCTGGTGGAAGACGAACCGCACGAACCGATGGCGGCTAAAAGACAGGGTCATGATGAACGCCCAGGTCTTGCGCTTCCTTTGCGCCTCGGGATCGTACATGAGCCCCGCGTAGCCGAAGTCTACCTGCGCCTCATCGCCTGCAGGCGTCTCGATGCGGACGGTCACGTGGGGCTTTTCCCGGTGGAACTCCTTTCTCACATACCGCTTGACGGTGGTGTAGCCGACGTCAATGTTGTAGTTCTCCTTCAAAAGCCGCCATGCCTGCTTGGCGGTCATGCGAGTGTCATCGAACCATTGTTTGATATCATCCCGGTACTGTGCGACGAGATCAAACGCCGGACGCTCGTAGGCAGCCGCCTGCGTTGCCATAAGGTCCTTCAACTTACCGATGATCTCCTGCTCGTCAGGGAGAGGACTTCCACGGTCTATCGACAGCTCGTTTATCATGCCAAGATACTTGCGCACGGTTTTGCGATCAAGGCCCAGCGATTTGCTGATCTGCTGGATCTTTCTTCCCTGGTGCCACTGGTAGATTGTCTCCACAACTTCATTCATCGGTATATCCCTCCTTGCCATGATCCCTCCGTTCCCATTTGTTGCCATAGGAATGGCAGGATCAGATTCGGTTTGTCTACCGACATCCGGCAAAAGTGGGGAATTATCTTGGCCCTACCAAGTGGGGAATAACCTTGGCCCTAAGAGCCTTCTAGTGGGGATATACCATAGTCCTCGACAGAAAAGGTTGTTGCGGGACGGGGACTCGCTGATGATGTTCGTGAGGACCGGTTTAATAGTTTCCATAATGGTAGTCATTTTAGCCAATTAAAAATCTCTTTCATTCGGGGCGACCTTTCTGCCTCAACGTATTCCAGAAGCTCCTTGGAATCATTGTCCGTAAATTCATCAAGGTTGAGCCGCAGTTCTTCTACCGCTCGCTTGTCCACAAGCAGTCTTTTTCGAAGATAGAGAAAATCAAAGAGCGCCTTAGCTTTCGTCGCTTTAAGTATGGAAAAGTCTCCTTTCTTAACTACCTTGAACCCGAGGTATAGTTCTTCCTTGATCTTGTGGTAAATGAAGTTGCCCATGTCATTGGAAAACTGATCCGTCTTGCGAAGCCCCATTGAAGTAATATTCCGGGGAATCTCGGTGAGCATATTATGTTCGTGGAGAACATAATCGAGACTGAGGTAAGAGGGCGAGTACAGCCTGTTGGCGATAAACTCAACGTAATCGGAGAAGATGCCCCTCCGCTCTGCATTATCAAGATAGCCTTTCGTTACGTACAAATTTTTTCTCAGGTGAACCATCGTTCCCCGCTTCACCTGCCTGGATAGAACTATATTCAGATAGGCTCTCTTTTCTCCTATCGGAGCCAGATTGGCCGCGCCGAAAACCGGCAACGTGGCTGCCAGCTTGAGTATTTGTTTTGATCTAATATCCTCGTTTCTCATAATATACTGTAATAGTATATTTAAAGAAACAAGTTGTCAATAGGTTTGTGCGACCACATAGAAAGGAGGTGAAGATCGGCTCTAGCAATAAAATGCCTGTCAAGATCTCATATCACTTGGTTCTGCGAAAATCGGTGTTTATTTTATCCTACTTCGTGTTTTCTTTTTCCTTTTACTTTTCTTTTTCGTTAGCAGATATAATTGATCCAAGCTTATCGGTCAATACGCTGTTATATTCCCTTATACAATCGGGAATATTATCCGTACCACTAAGCGCATTAATTTGTATATCTTTCAAGTATTTTAGATATTTCAATATTCCCTCTTCATCTTCATCTTGAAAAGCTTCTTTATGAGGGCTTTTTAAGGAATCAGGATTCTTTTCCGTGGCCTCCAGTAAAGCTTCCGCATCTTTCTTTAGATCGCCTGTCGGCTTTACTGCTTTGATTGCGTTAGCTTTTTTATTCCATTTCTCTTCCCATTCTTTCATGCGTCTGTCAGTTTCAGCTTTAATATCTTCTGTTTCTTCTGCTATTTTGGCACTCCTTTCTTTCCATTCTTCGTCAGACATTTTTTTGTAAGTTTTTAATTCCTCGGCTGTAGGCTCCTTATCCGGGCCGGATAAAGCTGTCTGACCTTCGTCCTTTTTCTCGGGATCACCTGCACTCCCTGAATTATCTACCGCTGGGGGAGCCGCAAAAAATTTGTTCTCGTTCATATTATAATTTTGAGTTTAATAATTACGATTACCTAAAAAGACTAATCTAATTTCATTATAAAGCATTGTCTAGAATTGCGCAAGTGATGTCAAAGTGATCTACCCCCGCTTATTGTACCACCCTCAGAGTTAGATTTCCTCCTATTTGACTGCTCCCCAAAAATGATCCACCCACCCTCTGTGCCAATATAAGTGAGACACTTCCCACCCAATAGTTTAGACTCTGAGGGCGGGAAGTGTCTCACTTATATTGGCACAGAGGGTAATCTCCTCCTTACTCTTTGCCCTTTCGCAGGCCCCTCGGTTATGGACAGAATGGCCACGACCCTTTACACTGAATTTAAAGACGGCTTCTCTTTACAAAGAGACGCTACGATCTAACCAGGTAAGCCTTTCGTCAATGCATAAAAAAGGAATCGTGGCCGGATACTGTCGGGTAAGTACCCTCGAACAGAAAAAGAAAGGATACGGGATAGACATTCAGATGAGGGAGATCGGAAACTATGCTCAAGCCGCCGGCGCCAGCATAGATGATTTTTATGTCGATAAGGCGAGAAGCGGTGTCACGGAAAACAGGAAAGCGCTTAAGAGATTGCTCAAGGACTGTAAGGCTCGCAAAATCAGAGCCGTTATCGTCGCCTCATTGGACAGGCTATCCAGGGATCTCCGGCTCACGGAGAACCTGCTTTTTGAATTTGACCGGCTCGGAGTGCGGGTCCTCATAGCCGACATGCCATATTATGACCGGAGTAATCGGAAGGACGTGCTGCTGAGACAGATCCGGGAGGCAATCGCGGAAGAGAATCGGAAAGAGATTATCGAGCGGCTGAAGAAAGGCCGGGAGGAAAGGACATTGAAGGGCAAGATGGCGGGCGGTACGCTTCCCTACGGATATTCGAGGATGGGTAAGGAGATATCAAAGAATCCCCACGAAGTGGAGATCGTCACGATAATCTTTTCAATGAAACGTGATAATAATAGTTCCCAGGAGATAGCCCAGCATCTGAACGAACGGGGCTGCATTCGAAGGAACGGGAAGACATGGACTCAAAGGCAAGTCCTGGCCATTCTGAGTCGGGAAAAACTCTACAGGGATGGGGTGGTGAGGTACGGCAGAGTAGAGGGAAAATCGCCGGATTTCGTTGTTATGGTAGAGACACCATGAGAGTGCTCTTAAAAACAATAAAATAAATATCGGAGGTAAAGAATGAAGAATAGCGTCGTTTGCGGAATTGCCATAGCCCTTATTTCCCTAGCGTTGAATTCAACCTTTGTTTACCCGCAAGCTGTTGGTTCAGTTGAACGGTCCAAAGCAGCACAGGATTTTCTGAAGCGTTACGGAGTATCCAGGATTCTTCTCCCGCACGAATTTGTGTCTAATCCTTATCCTTATGAGGGGAAAACAGTGGCGGTAGCAACTGTTTTTGCAAGTATGCAATCTAAAGACACTGCCTTATTTATGGATGGGGTTGGCAATGCGATAGTCGCGTCTGGCGTTCCTTACCAGAAACTTACGCCCGGAACTCAGGGAGTTATCGTAATTGGAAAAGCCGCAGGACAAAAAAAGGTAGACATGCCCGTGATGGGATCTGTCAATGTACCTTACATTAAAGCCATTGATGTTCATATTTGTCCCAAAAATAGCGATACCTGTGGGGGTCTGATTTCCCTTCGGAGGTAATGTTGTCCCTTTCCCCTCCGCCGCGCAGGTGACCAACCGCTACGTAAGCCACAGCGTCTCTTTGTAAAGCAAAGCTGAAAAACGTGATATGTATAAATATCAGAACGGAAGGGGGAAGTCAAGAATTCCTTTCTCAGACCTTCCTTTTTTTAGACCAGGAAGGAACGCACCTTTAGCGCAATACGTATCTTGGCCGTTTTTCAAATCCGTTGGTGGGTTCTTAGTCCCACGGCTATCGCGAGCCTTGATTTAAGGCATGGCCGTTTTTTCTTTTCTTTCCCTCCTCAAAATCCTTAAGCTTGTAGTAGATGTAAGTAAACTTTGAATACATGTCTGGGTCATAATCGTCGCGCCGGATGTAGATATTCTTGGGAAGGCTTGGGTAGGTCTCCTCCAATAACAAGCGATTCAGCGTCTTTCTGTTTCTCTGCTGATCGCCCTTCAAACGAGAAAAACGTCGTTTACTGTAGCCCGCTGTTTCTTCAAGCAACGATTGCACTTGTTCCGAGAAGACGATGCCTTTCTTTGCCTTGGCGATTGCCTTATGTAAATTCGACACCTTTAGCAGCTCATTCAAATCATCACGAGAGGGATTGGTAGTGTAAACTTTCTTGTGTAAATTCTGAAAGAGGCTGGCAAAAAAGGATGTGCCTCCTATAAAATAGGTGACGACCAAATCACAATATTTTAGGGAGGAGGAACATCCGTGGAACTGAAGGTAAGCGTATCAGAGGCGTTGGCATTAATCAAGGAAGTTGAAAATGTACCGGCAAAGATCCTTGAGTACATCGGTATGAACATACAGAAAGAGGTGGGGACCTTTCTTACGAACCTTATGGGAAAAGAGCTCACCGACCATATAGGAAGAGAGAAGTATGAGCGGAAGGACAGCACCGATTACCGCAACGGCAGCTATTCTCGTACCTTTTGCATTAAAGGCATCGGCGACGTCGAGGTCAGGGTACCCCGCGATCGGGACGGTGATTTTCACTCCCAGGTGCTCCCCCGGTGCCAGCGTTACGATGAGCGTATCACCGAAGACATTGCAGCCATGTACCTGACCGGCATAAGCACGAGGACCCTCTCGCTTCTCACGAAGAGGCTCATCGACCGATCTCTCTCGGCGACGGAGGTGAGCAATACAACGACCGAGCTGAAGCAGGCGGTGGAGAAATGGAGGATGCGCGACCTCTCCGGGGAGAAGATCAAATACATCTTTGTTGACGGCGTCAACTTCCGGATGAGGATCGGCGGAAGCATCGAGCTCGTCCCCGTCCTCGTGGTCATCGGCGTCAGAGAAGACGGCACCAAGCTGGTCCTTGGCCTTCAGAGCGGCGATAAGGAATCGGCCTCTGTCTGGAGACAGTTCTTCAAGATATCAAGGAAAGAGGACTTGACGGGCAAGGGGTAGTCTTGGGCATCATGGACGGTCTATCCGGCCTGGAGAAGGTGTTCCAGGAGGAGTTTCCCCATGCAAAGGTTCAACGCTGCCAGGTGCACGTCGCCAAAAGCGTCATCGCCAAGGCGCCCATGAAGCTGAAACAGGCGGTGGCGGATGACCTCCGGTCTATCTTCTATGCCTCATCGAAAAAGAAGGCGGACGAGTTTGCGGTGAGCTTTGCGGGTAAATGGGAGAAAGAGCTTCCTTCGGCAGTGAAATGCCTGGCCAACTCTCTTGACGCCTGCCTCACCTTCTTCTCTTTCCCTGAAGAAGAATGGATATCCTTAAGGACTACCAACATCATTGAACGGCTGAACAAGGAGTTTAAGCGAAGGACCAAACCCATGGAAATTGTTGCCGGAGAGAATGCCTGCTATCTGCTCCTGGCATTTATCTCTTTGAAGATGGAGATGAACTGGAGGACGACGAAAATAGGGAAGGTACGTCCTAATTTGCCCCTCTATAAGAAATTTACACAATTAGGTTGACAGTACCGAGGGATTGGAAGGGATCGGCTGCCTTGGAAGGACTTCACCTGAAATAATCCGGTACAGTTCTCCGGGGGTAACCGTTTGGCTAGTCCTTGCAGCTGCCATCGAGTCGAATTCCCAGTCACAAAAATCCGCATCATTCAAGTACTTCTTTATTTCTGGATTTTCAAAGGTCTCAAAAATGTAGTAGGAGAATTCCTCGTACGTCATCTCAGTATCGATGAGTCCTTTCTCTTCGAACAGGCCTATGTCCTCAAAGTGTCCGAGCAAGAAATCGTCCACTTCTACTTCCAAGTAATATCTTTTCCTGGTCAGCTGATCTTGAAGCTCCTTTGGGAAAGTTGGCAGTATCTTCCTCAGGTCTACCTCGAAATATCGCATTTCGTTGTGCGACGAAGTAGCATCTTCCTCACCCCGGACGACTTCGGCAGGAACCTGCGTATAAAGAAGCCGATCCTCGGTGATATGATCCACTAATATCCTCGTCTCCTCAACAAAGAAATCGTTCCTCAATCTGTGAATGAAATCGGTCCTATTCGTTTTCCCGATACCACTCAATTCCTTATAGGCGATCCACGCCAAGATGGCCGCGAAAAATCCTCCGACAGCAGCCCCAAGGAAACCCTCAAACAGTGAAGCCCCGCAGATAGTGTCCCAGTATCGGAGCCAGGGCCAGAAGAACAGACAAAGCAACAAGACTATCGCTATGGCGATTGCGACACGAAATGCCTTCTTCATATAAACCCATCTTAATCCACTGTGGAGTCATTTTCAATCGTTTTCTGAAGTCCCATTCTCAAAAGCAAATCCTCGTGCCGCTCCTCTCCCCCTTTGGTTCCCCTCTTCCGAAGGCGCTCCCTCCATTAAAGGAATCCCCCAAAGCGGGGAAACCCATCCTTCTCCGCCAACGGTGTTTGATTATTCCGGAGCCTCTTTTGGGGGAGGGCGAGCGCTGTCCACGGTCCCCGGACGGCCCTTCGGGTCACGGAATTTGCAAATAATTATCGGTCAGAAAAGGAATGCGAAAATGCCATCTCAAATCTATACTTATACTTATGGAGCAATGAAGCAGGTGAGTTGAAATCTTTTCAAAATTATCTTGACTCAGTCTGATATAAATAGTATAATGCCGAGTTTATCTATGCGTTAACGTTCTTTGAGTTCACTAACTTCTGAGGAAGCGTCAGATGAGCGGTGATTATCATCGCCCAGATGGCCGGGAAATAACACCTGTGCCTGCATGGATGGGTGTTTTTTATTTTGTTGCTGTGAGGTGTTCTATATCATTTAACCATTTAATATTATTATCTGACCCTGTTTCGAAGAACAGAGAAGCTTACGTAGAACATATAGCACTAACCGGGAAAGAACACCAGCAAGCCCATGGAGCTCTTTTTTATTTCTTGACTACCATTGGCAGCATGGTACAATATAAGTTAGTGATATCATTATTCTTTTGTAACGCATCCGATACCCACCCACGAGAAGACATCCGTACCGCACGCCTTTGCCGAAGGCTGATGAGACTTTATCTTCTTCTTCCACTAACTCAAGCAAGGGATAACAACAATTATCTATTGCATATATGCACTAGGGAGAAATTGTTTTTTACTCGGCCCCAACCCTTGTACTGTGGTATGAAGAGGACAGCGGGTTTTACAGACCGAAACATAGTTCTTTGGTCGTCCACTAACCGTTCTAGTTCAAAATCGATATCAGTCCAGAGACTTAGAAAAAATTCGGCGGTGAAAGGAAAGAACGATCAGGAAGCCAACAGTCTATGTTGTGGGCGGGCCGAACGGAGCGGGAAAGACGACGTTCTTTACCAGACTGTTCGGTAGCACCGTTACAATTGAGTTCGTTAATGCTGATATCGTAGCCCAGGCGCTGAACCACGAGTCGCCTGAGACAGCGGCTATAACAGCCGGAAGGAAAGTGTTGAAACGTCTTAGCCAGTTGAAAGAGGAGAAAAACGATTTTGCTTTCGAAGCAACATTTGCGGGCGTGTGGCATGCCAAGTACTTGCAAGAGCTGAAGGACGCTGGATTTAAGGTTGTTATTTTCTTTGTCTGGCTACGCTCTCAAGAACTTGCGGTCGAGCGAGTTAACGAGCGTGTGAGGCATGGTGGCCACGACGTACCGGAGCAGGATATACGTAGAAGGTATCTCAGGTCGGTCTATAACATGCAGAATTTATATCGTCATATAGCCGACGACTGGTTCCTCTATGATAATTCAGGGCCGGAACCGGAACTCATTAGTTCGGAGGAGAATGGAAATCTCAGGATCAAGAACAAGCAGATATTTGTCGAAATACTCAAGGAGGTGAAAGCATATGGGCAATCTATTAACAAGAAAGAATCGTAGCGGATCATCATTTGGCAAACAGGCCGAGTCGGCTTTTAAGGAAGCTGTTGCTGATGCCATTGAGGAACATCGGATTGCCGGGAATCCCATTGCCGTTCTCCGTGGCGGCGAGGTTGTTCTCATACCACCCGAACAGATAAAACCGCTTTCCCTAAAAACCAATAAAGCAACACGAGTCAACTTCGCTTTACTCCAGATAAAAACCAGACGAAGAAAAGCGAGAGAGAGATTGTCTCGTATGATTGTAGCCGCCCGAAAATTGGCAACTCGTAGTTGACATAGACCCTAATGATGTTGACGTCAGTCTCAAAGTCACAGGCAAGCGCCGAGCCACAAATAATCCTTTAGCAAATTGACAGAATACACCAACCTCTCCATAGTCGTACCGCTCAAAGAAAGTTTTGGGCGGTTTTCATTAGGCAATGAACACTCGTCCAAAACATCAGCAAATTTAGCCGTTCGGCGCTTTTGTTTGTCTAAGACTTATCCCCGAGGTGCTTAAAGGAATCGTCTTCATCGGCGGCGAGCCTATGGACGAGTGAGAGAAGGCGGCATAAATTCTTCGCTAACCTTAACCTCACGTTTTGCCATATTTACCTCTCGATTATATTTTGTAATCCTTATTATATCAGCGATGCTGTATTTGATGTTATTAAAAACTACGGCCATCAGGGGGGTTTGCGCTGCCCCGAGCGGTCAGCAGATGGACTTTCTTCTCGCCAGCCAGCCGGAGCCTATCAGCCCTTTCAGTTCCTCATGCTTTCCATGAACGACATCAAATGGCAAGGGAAATGCGGGCCATGAATAACGCCGGAATCAAAACAATTTCGAAAGGAGTGGCGAAGATAGCCACTTAAAAGACGTTAGCAGAAGATTTTGCACCGATTGATTCATTTTCACAAAGAAAAAAGCAGAAGACAAAAAACCAACAACCACAGAGCCCTGAATCACCCACAATATTTTCCGTTGCGTCTTATAGCGTTCACTAAGTGATTTGAATGTGTCCACAAAGTTTTTCGCAATGCTCGCATGTTCCTTTTCGAGTTTTGTCTTCTGTCGCAGAATTTCGATACCGATCACATCAAGGGTTTGCCGCTGATTGCGGAGAAGGAAGCACATCAATATAGCGAAGATCAATGATCCACCGAGAACCCCGACACTGATCCAAAAATTCCCGTCTATCTTCGCGCTTTCTCTCATTTGTGTGGCAGAGACAATAACAGCAACGGGAATACCGAGAAGCTGGTTTTGAATATCCGAGATTACCTTGTGAAGCTTCCCGGAGTATTCAATGCGCGCCGCCTCTATTTCATCGCGTATCTTCTCGTAAGAAAAACCGGCCGCAAACAGCTGATACCCCTTCTCGAAACGGTCCTTCAGGTCGTCCGCGTGGCTGAGTAACGAGGAGAACCTCGTATCAGGTGGAAGCATCACGGTCATCTCACAAACAGCCTCTGCCATGATCGAGGCACGTTGTTTTTCGTGCACGCCTTTCTCAAGGGCAGATGAGAGATCCGCTATCTCTTTGGTTTTCAGTGAATGTATGTCTTGTTCGGAGAATAAGATTGGGACTTCGAACTTGCCATTCCTTATAAACACCAAAACCTGAGCCTGTTCGTCCAGAAATGCGGCACAGGATTTGAGCATGGCCACGAATTCTAGCGCTAATCGATAAGTAGTGATTGCAGGATGCGGAGGCATGGAATCGCTATTAGAGTAGTCGATGTCTAAAAGTAGGTAATGCGAAGGCTCCTTGACGCGGGCATAGGGAAAACAAAGCAATTCCTCAAGGTTTTCCGAAAGCAGGCCGAATCCCGGACGAGGTGTCCCGATCTGGACACGAACATTCTTGCCTAACCCGATGTCGTTGCCGTCTGCGGGATCAAGAACAGTCAGCGCGGTGTCGTCACAATCTGATTCACACGCCAGGAGCGCAGATAGCTTTTCCGGCGTGTCGAGCTGTAAACGACCTGAGATTCCAAGAGTTCTATCTATTTCGGATAAGTTACGGACGATAAGGACTAAATCTTCAAATGTCGCCATGGCTGATTTCTGTCCTTAGCTCATCCTCCAACTCTTTTGGCAGATTTGTAAAAATAAGGGTTCTGTCTTCAGGGTTGTATTTCGCCTGCCCCTTGACGATTGCTTTTCGATCAATCTCAACAGTCCAATACGGCGTCTTTGCTCTTATTTTAACAAGTCCCTTTAAACCACGCTGATCAGGCACAAAGCCATCGCTGAGTTGAATATCGTTATCCGCAAGTGCTTGCTGAAGAGCTTTTGGGTCTTCTGGCCAGACAGAATTTGAGAATTCTTCGAGATTGATTGGCTGGTCGCTTTTCCGGCAGTCATTACAGTGATCATACGCAGCCTTGAGAACCAATTCTTGTTTCTCAGCATCAACTCCCAACTTCTTGGCGAAATCTGTGACGATCTTAACGAGTTTTTTCGTTTCTTCCTTCGAGCCGATAAATTCTTTACATCCGAGAAACAGCTTGAAGTATTCGGAAACCTCGTTCCGCTGTTTAAGAAAGCCTATGTAGCGAACATCTTTCGGTTCATCTATCCAATCAGTCAGATTCACTCGCCCAGCGACCCGCAGATTTTGCAGATCAATGTGAACGGAGTCGACTATTTCCAAGGAGTCATCTTTAATCGCGGATGCGCTAACGTTGGTGATCATCGCCACCAAGAACCATCTTCCTTTTCCTGCCATATTGCCTTGAGCCATGACCACATAACCACCGGTAGCCAGCTTAGCCTGGCCTGCCTTAGTGGCGAGCACACTCATCAATTCCTGTGACGCCTCAAGGAATGTTTTCTTTCCGTCGTTGTAGATTTCTCTCAATATACGAGACGAGGGAAAATTTAACTCGTCTGCTTCAAATCTCCCATAACCTTTGCCTGTTTTGATGCCATATAAACTGTAGATATCGGTTACAAGTTTTACAACAGGCGGGTCCAATGGAAGAGGGGCAGGACGGATAATGGCTTTTGCTTCTCCTTGTCGTTCCTTGACGAGCTTATGGATTATCGCAGCTTCTATCGAGTTTCTTACTGTCCCCTTTTCCGACAAGGCCGTTGTTTGTGCCGAGAGATTGACGTCGTCCATACGATTTTATCCTTTTAAATTCGGCTTATGATCATTCGGCAAGGCAAACCTGGTAGCGAAGCTCCGTCTCCGATCTCTCCGGTTGACGGGGTTAGCTACTTCTTGCCGGACTTCTTAATTGTTTCGACGGTCGTCGTCTTGGGGTGCCGCTTTGCTTCCTCTACTGGGATAAATTTGCCGGTGCCCGCATCTCTCCCGATCTTTCTCGTGTTACTCCCATTTTTTGCGCCCATTAGTCTCCCCTTTTGTATTGGTCTATAACACTACCAAGGAGGGTGTCAAGATAAATCGAGTATTTTGGGTAGACATGAGAAAGAAGCACTCCGAGACACGAAATGTTCGTAATCTCGTAGACTTGCTCTGCCTCAAATATCCTTGGTAAATCTCGCAACACAGACGCTTTGGTAGATTTTCCTCTCCAGGCAACATTCCCCTCCTTTATGGCTGAGTCCCCGCGCGTACCGGCCATACCTGATAATTGTAATTAGACTGGTTGCTCTTGTCGCCTCTAAACGCACCCTCAGCGGCGATGTCTATAAGGTACGCTAAAGTATTCCAGTAGGTTGCTGCCCCGAGACTGGTAGACGTCCAGTAGCTATTGGTGCCGGTCACAACAAACGGATGCCCCGAAGGAAGCGCAGGGTAAGACTGAGAAAAATCAAGCAAACTGTAAAGTTCATTTCTGTTTGGGAGCCGCCAATCGCCATACCCGAGGTACTTATTGGCGCTCAGGCATTTCACAAGATCCAGAGCGTTCTGCCAGGTATTTGTTCCAAGCGGACAGGCATCGACAACGGGCGTGGCCGCGTTTTTGGCCCATACCAAACCGGTGAGGTTGTCGTTTATTGTCCCATCTCCATGATCCGTAAATCTGCCAGACGGCCAGGATACACCTGCCTGTTTTGCGCCATCATCTCCTGCGTAATAACTTGTCTTCTGCCCTGTTTTCCACATATTTGCAGGATAGTTGGGATCAGTAGTATTAAACTGTCCCGCCCTGACTGGCCACACGTATGTCAAGCCGCTGCCTTTCCACAAACTACTTACCCAGCCGGCCATCATTGAAACGTCCCATGCGCTTTCCGTAACAGAGGGGAGGTAGCTACGGGTGGTCGATGACCAGTACCAGTTATATTGGACATTGACAAATCCCTGGCTGTTCAACCAGTCAGACGGGATTTCAGCCTGAGGATGGACGAGGCTTTCAGCCTCGTTAATATTTGGCATCCGCCAATCAGAATAATGGGCTGTGTAAGCCTGACAATTATAGTTGCCTGAACTTCCATTGAAGCCTGCAATCTTATCCAGTGCGCCATACCAGGTTTGCATGCCAAAGCAGTTGCCGTCCTTTAGCCACATGAGCCCTGTGAGCTTGTCTGTTACCGTCCCGTCACCATTGTCGTTGAATCTTGGGCTCGGCCATGCTACGCCTGCTTGAATCTCCCCGTCCTGGCCGGTGCCTGTACATGGTATTATCGTTCCTGCGGTATCGTAACAGGCTGTTTGACCGGTCTTGGGGAGACTAATGGTGTGCGTTGAGGGCGACTCGGCAAGCCGTAACCACCCTGTAACGATGTAGCTACCTGACTTGCCGTCGAACGGAAAAACGTGATTTGGGTTTAGAGGGTCCCTGAGTAAGGGGTATTCGGCATCGTTTACATTTTCTAAGTAATTCTGCTGAGCTACGGTGATCACGTTAGGTTGAACGTTTGTCACAACAGCAACATGACCGCAAATAGCGCGTTGGCCCTTAGCAGGGTTAAGGCAAGTGGCATCACTACCTATCGCTGAAACTATAATATCGCCAATTTGAGGTGGAGTGGACCCCCCGTTAGGATAAGGGGTAAGGCCCCTTGTAGCAGCGGTTTTGTAATAGTCGTTCGCATTTCCCTTAGAAGGATATCTTACATTTTTTCCATAAACCTGTAGATAGTACCTATTGACAAATTCAACACACTGCCATTCATAGCCGGTGTTTGCTGCATCATCACTACCACATGGTGAGCTTCCACCACAATTGAAGGTACCACTGAAGTTACTCGGTGCTCCGTTTGAATAAACCAATACCCTACTAGTGTAAGGTTCCCCTGTAGGATTGAGAACCGTTCCGAAGGGTTTGCCCCCAACTACCACAGCATAAGTTGATAAATGGGGGATTTGGGCGGTTACAATGTGATTGACTGTATCCACCATAGTATTGTTCACAACTGTCCAGTCGTTATTGTATACGTAAGCTACTTTGAGTTGATTTTGATCTATGCTGGCGGGTATGGAATCCGGGTCGTACTTGATGCTGAGAGAAATCGGGGTACTGAATATGAGTCCATCCGGATATAGCTCGTAGGCACCTGTTAGTCCGCCGACCGGAGGGTAATTTGTACTTTGCGCTATGGTAAAATTGGTGTTTTGCTGAAGAGCCCCAGCGGGTATGTTGAATGTAGTGACGCCGTCGGGAGTAGCCAAGGCCCCTCCGGTGGCCCCAATGGAACCCGTGGCTATGGTGCTCGTAATAATCCAAGTCAAATCGGCCTGATTCAATGAGTACGAGCGGTCAACACTCACGGTAAAAGTGGTCGAACTGCTAACCGCCTTGCCAGGAGGGACATCACCAAAGGTGATAGTGCCGCTAACAACAGTCAAACCGGTAACAGCGCTGGTCGCCGTGGCAGTAACATTTGGAATATCTGTAGTACCGGAATTTGTCACAGTTGCCCTATACACATACTGCCAAGTGGTTCTTCCCACCCTTGTAGAACTTATGAGACTATAATTTCCCACCGTCAGTTCAGAGACGGCGGCATGCGATTGCGCAAATAGTGTCACACAACATAGAAATACAAAAAATGCGAGAGGCATAACTGACAATTCTTTTTTGGGGCTTGCACACATGCTCCGCCTCCTCAACTAGGTATTTATTCGTTGCACCGTATTATTACATTCTTGTTTTCGTTTTAGACGTGCCAATACGTCTCAGTACCGGCAGGCCGACGAGTGCAGATCCTAAGAGAACTATCGCCCCAGGCAGCGGCACAGGCGTTGTTTGTCCCTCATAAAGAGTCGCATAGGTGGACGTATCGACGATGTCAAAGACCTGAGGACCTGGTGTGCCATTACCCAGCCACTGGAAGCTTACTGTGAACCCGCCTTCATAATAACCGAAAGGAATGCCTGATCCCAATGAAAGGGCATCGTAGAAGCCCGGTTGCGGAGAGCCGAGGATAAGGTCGGGCTCGACGGTAATGATGCTCCAGTTCGGCTTTGCTGAAGTATAGGCGCTGGCATCAAGGTTCTGATAAAGGCCGTAGTCGAAGAAGACGGTAAACTCCTGTATCGGGACGGACCCTCTGTGCCAATATAAGTGAGACACTTCCCACCCAATAGTTTAGACTCTGAGGGCGGGAAGGAAAGAACGATCATGGAAGAGAAGAATTCAGTGATGGCACACCCGAAGGTAGTCCCTGATCCGGAGGTGCCGGAGAAGACGGTACGCAGGAAATTCACTGCGGCGTATAAGCTCCGTATCCTCAAAGAGGCGGAGAGCTGTACCGAGCCCGGCCAGATCGGAGCCCTTCTGCGCAGGGAAGGTCTCTACTCGTCGAGCCTCACCTCGTGGCGGCGTCAGGTTGCCCAAGGCCTCGTTCCTAAGAAGAGAGGACCTGCTGCGCAAAAGGCGGATCCCCACGTGCGCCGTATTACCGAACTGGAAAAGGAAAATGAAAAACTCGCGCATAAGCTCAAACAGGCGGAGCTGATTATCGATGTCCAAAAAAAAGTGGCCGAACTGCTCAAGGGGTCCAGCGAGGAGAAGTCATGAACATCACCGCGTCGCTTGCCTGTGAAGTGGGTATCCGGCCGGCCTGCAACGCCCTCGACGTATCCCGTGCGGGCTTTTACCGGTGGCGGCATCCAAGAGAGAAAGAGCCCTCACGCCGTCTTCCTCCGCTATCCCTCTCCTTCGAGGAACGGAACGAGGTGCTCGATATCCTTCACGCGGGTCGTTTCATCGACAAGGCGCCCAGGGAAATCTACGCGGCCCTTCTCGATGAGAAGAGCTATCTCTGTTCGGTGCGCACCATGTACCGGATCCTTGAAAAAGAGGGTGAGCTGAAAGAAAGGAGAAGGCAGGTATCCCGTCCCCGGTATGCAAAGCCGGAGATTCTTGCAAGAGCGCCCAACGAAGCGTGGAGCTGGGACATCACGAAGCTCAAGGGGCCGGTAAAGTGGACCTACTTTTATCTCTACGTGATCCTCGACATCTACAGCCGTTATGTCGTGGGGTGGATGGTGGCCCACAGGGAACTTGCCGCCCTTGCCCGTAAATTGATTGCGGAGACCTGCGCCAAGCAAACGATCCAACCGGATCAACTCCTGATCCATGCGGACAGGGGGTCGAGCATGACGTCAAAACCAGTTGCTTTGCTCATGGCCGATCTTGGCGTCACCAGGAGCCATTCGAGACCCTCCGTCAGTAACGACAACCCCTATTCTGAATCTCAGTTCAAGACCATGAAGTACCGCCCGGAGTTCCCAGAGAGGTTCGGTTCCATCGAGGATGCCAGGGCTTTTTGCCAGACATTCTTTCCCTGGTACAATGCCGGGCACTACCATTCGGGGTTGGGTCTTCTCACCCCTGCGGATGTCCATCATGGGAGGGCGTCAGGGATCATTGAAGATCGCAAGGACGTGCTGCGGGCTGCCTATGAAAAACATCCGGAACGGTTCAAGGGGAGGATACCGAAACCGGCGTCACTGCCTGATGCCGTCTGGATTAACAAGCCGTCGCTTACGAGCGATGGTGAGGTACACTAAATATTTGCTGGAAGTGTCTCATTTTCATTGACACGTTCCGGAAGGCGAACTGTTCTGGACCGTGTAGGTGTACTCCCACTGGCCTGAGCCCAGGTTCTGAGTCGTGTAGCCAATCTGGACAGCATGGGCGTGCCCTACAAAAGTGGTAAGGAGAAACAATGCGACTATGACTGGCGCTGCATACTTCATGCGGTCCTCCTCGCGAGAAAGAAGTCGTTAGTGAGACTTTTCTGGCAACCACGGCTTTCTTGCTGGAGAGGACCACGGTGCTTTTACTGAGACCCGTTGGTTTTCCGTCCCACCCTCGCGGGCGGTTTGGCTTTTTCAGATTGACTACTACGTTATACGATGGTTAAACTCATGTCAAGACTTTTTCCTACTTTTGTTGCTGCAATATAATTATGTCACCCCTTAGCTGCAATATGAAAATGTCACCCCCGCCGATAACAAGGGGCACCGAGGGGAGGTGCTCCGGTGAGAAAAGGAGTGACGTTCATGACGGAAGAGGTAAGGCGGTACGGCGTGGTAGCGGCGGCATTGGACGGCAGGATGATGAACGGAGAGGCTGCGGCGGCGTTAGGCGTCTCCCTCCGCCAGCTAAAGAGGATCAAGGCTAAAGTGAAGAAGGAAGGACCTTCCGGAATTAAGCACGGCAACAGCGGGCGCCCTTCCTGCAGAGCTTTCCCTGCCGGGATGAAAGAGCGGGCGATGAAGCTCGCCAATGAGAAGTATTTCGACTTCAACTTCTCCCACCTCTCGGAGATGCTGGAAGAGCAGGAAGGGATAAAGATCAACCGCGAGACCTTGCGGCAATGGCTTCGTCCTGAAGGGTTCGGAGGAAAGGTCCGGAAGCAGCGCAGACATAGGAAGAGAAGAAAACGATCGGAGAAGGAAGGCCATATGCTCTTTTTGGACGGCTCTCCCCATGCGTGGTTCGGGGAGGAAAAGACAACGCTCCTTCTGTCTACGGACGACTCGACGGGGAAGCCTCTTTATGGGCTGTTTCGAAAGGAAGAAGACCTGGAGGGCTGTTTTGGCGTATGCAAAGAGGTCTTTGCCCGTTTCGGCCGGCCCTCGGTCTTCTATCTCGATCGGGCCTCCCAGTTTAAAACCACCCGGCATAAGAGCGATTCTGTCGAGCCTACCCAGTTCCAGAGAGCCATGAGCGAGCTGGGGATACGGCTCATCTTTGCCCATTCTGCTCAAGCCAGAGGAAGAGGCGAGAGGATCAACAGGACCTTCCAGGACAGGCTTGTCGCTGAGCTTCGGCTTAAGAATATCGCCGACCGCGAAGGGGCGACGAAGTATCTGAACGAAACCTTCATCCCCAAGTACGCTCGGCTCTTCGGCGTTGCCCCGGAAGACCCGAAGCCTGCATGGAGACCGCTTCCTCAAGACGCGGACATGCGGAACATCCTTTGTAAGCGATATGAGGCAAAGGTCAATTACGACAACACGATCTCGGTCGACGGACAGGCGATCCAACTGTTCCCGACAAAGACGAGGCTGAGCTTTGCCAAGGCTTCCGTTACGGCGAATCATTGGCTCGACGGAAGCTGGCATGTCTTTCATCATACGGCGGGAGAGGTTCCCTGCAAGCCTATCGAAGGACGCGTCCGGCCGGGGTCCTACATGCGCCCAGGGCCGGCGAGCGAAGCGAGAGCGTCTCTATGAAAAGGGCCAAGGGGGGGTGACATATTCACGTTGCAAAAAGGGTGACATTTTTATGTTGCAATAACAGACTTTTTCCTACTTTTCTCCGCTGGAACAAAGAAATCATCCTTTATCCCTTCGGTTGGGTTATCAGACGGTATAATAGCGTCAAAAACCCGCTTTGGAAAGCGGGTTAAAATAGTTAGATCAAGAGCCATAGACTTCAAAAAAACCTGAATGAAGAGAGTATTGTGCTAAAAGTATTTTGTAGTTCCGTGGTAGTTTTATAAGAATCGCCATAATCAGCAGCTATTACCAGTATATTACCTTTGAGTTTTAAATAAACACTTAGGACCGGATGAAGCTGTCCCGACATAGAGCATTCGTACGCTTCTTGGTTTCCTACTGATATTTCCGAGAGCTTTTTATCTTTGCCCACGCATCCGATTATGTTGCTCACAAAACTCTGAAGATCCGTATCTTCATCTACTATGGTATGTGCTCCCGGAGTTGGTCCAACGGTCTGCCCCTTTTCATAGGCTCCGATATTTATATCGGCGTAACCGTTGTTATTATCATAAAAGTCAAGCGGCCGGCTTTCGTTTAAATATTGCGCATATGCTTTGGCGTACTTGTCTTCATTAAAAAACGTAATGTCATATTCGCCTCCATCTGCAACATTATTCCATTGTTTTGGAAAATTGAATTCATATCCAAGCCCTTCATTTTTGAAAGTCATAAGACTATTCGACGCTTTGATAATGAGATTTCCATTGTAAGGACTACTGTCAACAACCTCGTTTGGACAATTCGGTGGAACACAATCTGGTCCTGGGGAATATGCAGAAGTTCCAGTAGTTGGTTTCGCAGAGTTTAATGAAGGCCGAGTAGTTGGTTTCGCAGAGTTTAATTCTGATAAATATTGCTTGTTTTTAAAATACAAAAGACCTCCGACCATACTTGCAGCTATCAGAATAATTCCTATCGCCATTTTGGTATTTATTTTTCTGTTCACGATTTCATTCTATCACTGGAGCCTATTTTGTAAAGTGAAGTTATCCACAACGATGTGGTGGCTTTTGCCGTAAATCGAACAATAACGTCACTAAGACGCCCGGCGAAGTGTAGGCGTCAAGAACAAGGTTGGTTTCCGTATTCCTTCTAAAACGGCGTGACCTAAAAGTTGTCCAGCGATTTTCCTCTCCAGGCAACATTCCCCTCCTTATATATACTCCCCCATCCTTTAAACTGTAACTAGGCCAAAACAGTTCTTTAAACAAAATCGCACGGGGCCCAAAAAAGGAGGTGCTCAGTGTGCCAAGGCATGTATAGCCCTAAGATCAGGGAAGACTTGATCCCGTATATCCATCGCCTTTCCCACCACATGGGAAGGCCGATGACCTACGTCGTCAACTGCATCCTCGATACATTTATCGGCGAACTCAAAGAAGGCCGCCTCTTTGAAACTATCGAGGCACAAGAAAGGACGATCGAGGAAATCTCCGACCATATCCTAAAACTGGTGCGGAGCAAGAATAGGGAGGACCGCGAACGGATAACCCATCTTTTCAAAAAACTGGCCCAAAAGGAGGACCGAGATGTTTTTCATTATAACGTGGAGCAGTTACCGGGACGTGTCATTCGTTCTTAACGAGGACGGCGCTCCCCTCCCCTTTCTCTTTCGAAGAGAAGCGGAGCATTATGCCCAGGAGAACCTCCCCGGCAAGTGGGAAATAGTCTACCTGGATTAGAGCCATGAGCCATCAAACCAGAGGAGGTGAGTTTTGATGATTGTGTCGAGGGAACGAGCCACCATTAAGGGTCCGGCTGACGTAGGTCACCATCTGCGTAAGCTTCTGCGGAAGGAGGACAGCCTGTCCAGGGAAAGAGAGCATTTCTGGGTCATAATCCTGAATACCAGAAACCGGATAAGATTTGTGGAGCTGGTGAGTTTAGGGACGCTGAACGCCAGCCTCGTACACCCGAGAGAAGTTTTTCGGCGGGCCATCAAGGCCGGCGCTTCTTCGCTCATTTTGGCCCACAGCCACCCATCGGGAGACACTGAGCCAAGCAATGACGACATCACCCTGACCCGGAGGTTGTCTGAGGCCGGGAAGATCATTGGCATCGATGTTCTGGATCATATCATCATCGGCAAGACCACCCTTTCCATGAAGGAAAAGGGATTACTGTGAAGGAGGAATACCGTGGACGAAATGATTTTACATAGAGGCGGACAAATCGTTTCCAAACAGGAGCTTGACCTTATCCCCGTTCCCGGCGAAACGGATTCATATATCCCCGTTTCCCATTACCATCTGGCGGACAAGCTTCTTGCGGTATCGCAGGATCTGCTCACGGACTTTGTCCTGGTCGGCGAAAGTTACGCCGTCGCCCGGCAGGGCCAGCAGCTTTTCGCGCTCTTGCAGTTCAAGCGGGATAACTCCGAAATCGGACTATCCGTCGCTTTCCGAAACAGCTATGACCGGTCCATGAGCGTGGGCCTGGCCATCGGAGCGTCGGTTTTCATTTGCGACAACCTGAGTCTCCACGGCGAAATCGCCGTGATGAAGAAGCACACCAAAGGCGTGTGGAGCGCTCTGGAAGATCTGGCCATCACCACCCTTTACAAGGCTCAGCATAACTTCGAAAAAGTGATCACCGACGCCGAGCGCCTCAAGAGAATCCCGATTGATAACCACGAGGCTTTCCAGCTCATGGGACTCCTCTACGGCCATGACATCGTGAGCCCCCGGCAGCTCCCGGTTATCAGGGAAGAGTGGCTCCGGCCCAGCCACCTCGAATTTAATGAAAGAAACAAATGGAACTTTTTCAACGCCGTCACCGAGGCCCTCAAATCCACCCCGCCCGTCTCCATAATGGAGAAACACGTGCGGGCTTACCAGGCCATCGTGGAGGAACCATGAAAAATGATCGGGTGCTGACCACCAAGGATCTGGAAATACTCTTATCCGGAGAAACCATCAAACTGGATTGCGGGCACCAGGCGACCATCGGCCACCATTTTGAAAACAGCATCATCATTCTCTCCGAAGGCGGAGGGAAGATTAGGACCGTCTGCCACAACTGCGGGTATTAGGAGGCCCCATGTTCGTTATTCTCAGATGGAACGTCCGCAAAGAAATCGCCGTCGTTGCTCTAAAGGACGGCGGGCCGAGGCTTTTTACGAGCGGTGCCGAGGCCGTCGAATATGCCACGCGGAATCTCAATTTCCACTGGCAAATCATCAACCTGGAGGGATAACATTCCCTCCTCTCTTACTCATTAACAATTTCAAATAGACCACTGCGGACTGCCTGAATTAACGCCTATAGTCGTGCCTATACACCTTAGGCAGACCGTTTCGATTGGACGAGCCGCGCCGATTTTCCGGAAAACGGCTTGAATCTCTAATTATTTTGGGGGAGAAGGAGGCCAGGAGCTTGTGGGATTTCATCACCACAAAGCCCCAGCAAAGCCAAATGGAGGGACTCCGCCACCTCACCTTCGCCTTTGCCGGGGCTCACGCCCCTGGACCCCATCCCCCGTCCATTGGGCTATTAGTACCTATGACCCTCAGCAGACACCTCATTCGACAATTCATATCCACCACGGAGTGGGCCACCGCCTCCAATATTTGTTATCTCCTCACGGGGAAACGGGAAAAGAAAACATACGCCATAGTGGCGGCGGAGCTTAACCGAATGTGCCGGACGAAGCGCCGAGAACTGCGCCTCAAGAAGCTCCACCACGAGTTCTATACCTGCTATGCCCTGGCTGCCAATCCCAAAAGCACCATCAACCACCAGCATGTCGAACACGACATTAAACTGCGGGATTGTTTAGGGAAATACCTGAACACCTGCGGGAACGGGCTCATGGAATTTTTGACCGTCAGGACTTTCGCGGACGCGGTGCTCAGGCTCAATACCGGAAACCTGTATTTTGAGTTCGACAGCGGCCACATGGGAAGAAAACAGATTAAGGATAAGATTAGGACCCATTACGCCGGGAAGGGTACCTTCCGGATAGTATTCTGGATGGGGACCGCCGAGTACGCCCACTGGAAGAACGTGAAAAGGATTAAGGCCCTGGAACAAAAACGGCTCGATATGCTGTTTGAGATTGTGAGGCAGGTATTAAGAGATAAGCCCAATCGGGTACTGGGAGCTACCTATAGCGGGTTTCTGGAGAATCAGCAGTTGTATACTTGCAAAGATTGAGGTAAGGGCTCCGCCCTTACAATCCTGTATCGCTTTAGCCCAAAAAAAGGTGTATTTTCAAAAATCAAAGAACCGTCCTGTTGTTTTTCGAAGAGGTGGAAAGGCCCACCGTTTTGCCTGTGTTCTCAGGATCAAGGACAAAACCGAGCGCCTTTCCCTTACTGTTTTTGAAACAGGCCGACTCTTTGCTCTTTAAAAATATGGTCATTCTGTATTCCCTCCCACCCTTATTGCTTTTGCTCATCGAAAGAATCGCAAAATCAAGGAGTTCTATGGCTTTGCTCGGGTAAAGCCACGGGTGCAAATTTTTGGTAATAAGGAGTCAGCCCGCGAGGCGCGCGCTTCCACCTTGACTTCCACAAGCCATCAGGATGCTTTTCCTTTCCCGCAAAGGCGCAAAGCCGATGCCTGGAAGGGAGGTGAAAACAATGCCTGTTAAAGAAATAAAGGTATACAAAGTTCAGTCAGAGAGAGATCCTAACGACTGGTATCAGGTAATGATAGACGCCGAGCATTCCGCTGGGTCGTGGTGCTCGTGCCAGGAGTATCTGCGAAAGAGGTATTGCGATCATATCGAAAAAGCGATGACCGCTTATAGGTATGGAGTATAAAAAAAGAGAGCCCTGCGAGGTATCTCGCGGGGCTTTCCACCTTGGTTCTTTCATTGTAGCATCCAGCTTATGAAAGTCAAGGTCTCACATTCTGAGAAATTTGCACCCCCGTGCAAAGAGAGTCAGTGAGAAAAGAAGGGAGCATTCATAGCTCCTCTATCCAGGTTACCCCAAAGAAGCCAGCGCCTGCTTCGGAGCGTTGTTAATCTGAAACTCAGATTTGAGTCATTGGGTATACAATGGTCATAGTTGAGAAGGAATCAACAGGTTCCGTTATAAAGAGATTTATGGTTTTTACATAGTCTTATGAAGACGATAGCAAGAGAAGGTAAGGCAGCGACGCCTATATAATGGTTACCCAAAAAATAAACCACCCTGTAGCAAGCTACAGGGTATTAAAAACCAAAAAGCGGCAACTGTTTGAGGTCTTGTTTTGGCACTCCTTGTTTCTGGATGTACCTTTCGACCGTTTTCCAATCGGCTCTTTCTCCGACAGTGGCAACATAATAGCCATCTGTCCAGAACTCACCGCCCCAGAGGTGCTTTTTGACGGAGGGTTTTCTTGCGAATATCTCCCGAGCGGTGATGCTCTTAAAAATCTGGACGATCCGACCGGGGGAGAGCTTGGGATGCGCTCCGCAGAGAAGGTGGATATGATTCTTGTCCATGCCCATCGTTTCGATCTCAATTTCATATCGCTCTTCTATGCCCGCAGCCGTCTCTCTGATTATGCGCACAACCTCTTCGTCGAGAAGGGATTTCCTGTACTTGACCGGGAAGACGATGTGGTAATGAATCTGCCAGGCACAGTGGTATCCTTTTCTAACCCTGCTTTCATCGTCCACCTGTGCAGTATAACAAAGACCCCCTGTAGCAAGCTACAGGGAACTCTCAAGTTAGAGGTTAGTGGTACGGCACACCGAAGGTACGCGCTCCGAGGCGGAGCGCGGAGAAGTCGGAAGGCGGACAGGAGAAAAAAAGTGTGCCATCACTCTGGTATGTCACTGAGGATTCAACGTTGGTTTGCCCGATAGGTGTCGCAGATCTATGTACCGGATATTCGGGTGAATAGACAGCCCTATAGCTGAAATTAGGGAGGAGGTAAGGGAGACCCTTACAATCCCTTGGCCCACGGGACCCAAATAGGAAGATATGAAAATAGAAGCAGAGGAGGGAAAGATTAGAGAAAGACCGCCCTTTGAAGAAGAAATGAGGGTTTAAACTGCTCTAAACTGCCTGTCTTTACTACGATTCTCAGTTTACCAAAATTTTATGTCTTTAAGCTCATAAAACTCAGCTTAACCCTTCCTTATCTTCACCAGAACATCTTTGATTCTATTGCCATCGACACCAGACGCAACGGAATCTTGATCCAAGAATAAAGCAATGCTATTATGAACGTATAAACTCAAATCTCTTACCCTCTGTGCCAATATAAGTGAGACACTTCCCACCCAATAGTTTAGACTCTGAGGGCGGGAAGGAAAGAACGATCATGGAAGAGAAGAATTCAGTGATGGCACACCCGAAGGTAGTCCCTGATCCGGAGGTGCCGGAGAAGACGGTACGCAGGAAATTCACTGCGGCGTATAAGCTCCGTATCCTCAAAGAGGCGGAGAGCTGTACCGAGCCCGGCCAGATCGGAGCCCTTCTGCGCAGGGAAGGTCTCTACTCGTCGAGCCTCACCTCGTGGCGGCGTCAGGTTGCCCAAGGCCTCGTTCCTAAGAAGAGAGGACCTGCTGCGCAAAAGGCGGATCCCCACGTGCGCCGTATTACCGAACTGGAAAAGGAAAATGAAAAACTCGCGCATAAGCTCAAACAGGCGGAGCTGATTATCGATGTCCAAAAAAAAGTGGCCGAACTGCTCAAGGGGTCCAGCGAGGAGAAGTCATGAACATCACCGCGTCGCTTGCCTGTGAAGTGGGTATCCGGCCGGCCTGCAACGCCCTCGACGTATCCCGTGCGGGCTTTTACCGGTGGCGGCATCCAAGAGAGAAAGAGCCCTCACGCCGTCTTCCTCCGCTATCCCTCTCCTTCGAGGAACGGAACGAGGTGCTCGATATCCTTCACGCGGGTCGTTTCATCGACAAGGCGCCCAGGGAAATCTACGCGGCCCTTCTCGATGAGAAGAGCTATCTCTGTTCGGTGCGCACCATGTACCGGATCCTTGAAAAAGAGGGTGAGCTGAAAGAAAGGAGAAGGCAGGTATCCCGTCCCCGGTATGCAAAGCCGGAGATTCTTGCAAGAGCGCCCAACGAAGCGTGGAGCTGGGACATCACGAAGCTCAAGGGGCCGGTAAAGTGGACCTACTTTTATCTCTACGTGATCCTCGACATCTACAGCCGTTATGTCGTGGGGTGGATGGTGGCCCACAGGGAACTTGCCGCCCTTGCCCGTAAATTGATTGCGGAGACCTGCGCCAAGCAAACGATCCAACCGGATCAACTCCTGATCCATGCGGACAGGGGGTCGAGCATGACGTCAAAACCAGTTGCTTTGCTCATGGCCGATCTTGGCGTCACCAGGAGCCATTCGAGACCCTCCGTCAGTAACGACAACCCCTATTCTGAATCTCAGTTCAAGACCATGAAGTACCGCCCGGAGTTCCCAGAGAGGTTCGGTTCCATCGAGGATGCCAGGGCTTTTTGCCAGACATTCTTTCCCTGGTACAATGCCGGGCACTACCATTCGGGGTTGGGTCTTCTCACCCCTGCGGATGTCCATCATGGGAGGGCGTCAGGGATCATTGAAGATCGCAAGGACGTGCTGCGGGCTGCCTATGAAAAACATCCGGAACGGTTCAAGGGGAGGATACCGAAACCGGCGTCACTGCCTGATGCCGTCTGGATTAACAAGCCGTCGCTTACGAGCGATGGTGAGGTACACTAAATATTTGCTGGAAGTGTCTCATTTTCATTGACACGTTCCGTTATGACCAAGAATAAAACAAGCCCTAAGAAACGTCTTGCGCATTATTCTAAACTGCGAGACCAGGGCGACCTGCTCGGCTCCCTTGAAGCCGTAACAGATCTTATAGCATCACAGAAAACCGATGACTCGATTATCGCCAACGCATTGATGCTTCAAGCGTCGATTTTTCGAGACTTGGGCATGGCTAATGACGCTTTCAAAAGTCTCGACAAGGCTCTTAGGGCTGCCTCTTCCGGGGGTTTGCACAGGGAGAAGGCCGACGTGCTTCAGCAGCGATCCTATTTATCTATTCAGTTAGGAAAACCAAAGGAAGCGGAAGCACTGGCCTTTGAGTCACTTAGAATAACAAGGGAATTTAGCTTACGAAAAGAAGAAGCTGACGCAATGGCCTGTGTAGGACACACTTTCGAGAGCGTTAGAGAATTTCAAAAGGCGCTCTGCTGGTATGTCGAGGGTCTGGAGATCTGTGATAAGGTTGGATTTCGGGAAAGAAAAGCTACGTTGCTAGGCGACATAGGCAAGGTGTACGGAATGACTGGCCAGTTGACTGAATCCGTTTCCTTCTTGAAAAAAGCCCTTGACTTATCAAGGGAGATCCCATCCGAAAATGCGATCATATCCTCCCTATACAGACTCGGCGACGCCTACAGATCCCTTAACGATCAAGACAAGGCCACCGACTACTACCTACAAGCATTGGGAAGATCGAAAGATAAGGGCTATCGAAGGGAAGAAGGTGACTGTCTCTATAGAATCGGCCTATTGGAAATTACTAAGGGCAATCCCGATGAGGCCATTAGATTTCTTTCGGAATCGTTAGCTATTTTCGAGGCAATAAAGTATACCCGCCAACATATTTTCTGTCTGCTTGCGATTGGTCATGCTCTGGAGCAAAAGGTAGACATTTCTGACGCCATGGATAAGTACTTCTTAGCTTTTGAGATAATCCGTATCAATGCTGATCGATATGTTGATGCATTCATAGAAGTCGCTGAAAATATCGCGAATCTGTGGCGAGAGCTGAGATACGTTGAAGAAGCTGCTGAATTACTAAGGCTCATCGAACAGCTGAAAGGATATGCCAGGATGAGTGGCGTGTTTGAGGACTTCGGCAGAAGAGAAAGGATCGGCCGCTTGGCCCGACAAATTGCAAGTCTCATTGAAAAAGTCAAAAAAATGGAGTCTAACATTTTCTCTCATGATGGCCTATCCATCGATTTCAACAAAAAACTAATCATGAAGGATGACAAGAAGATAACGTTAGGTCCCGATCAGTGGAAAATACTTTGGTGTTTGTGGAAGAAGAGGCCACAGCCGTGTAATAAAAGTGAGTTGCTTACCGCAATAGGCTTAGAGTCCAACATAGAAACAAGAACCATCGACGTACAGGTCTACAATATTAGAGTCAAGATCGGCCCGAAATATATTTCTAACGTTCGCGGACGAGGCTACAGGCTCCTTACAGACTGACCTTCGTTTACAATCTTTACAAAAACATTGCATTGACCCGCTCCTCAATAGGAGTTATTCCTTTCTCAAGACGAAGCGGACCTTCACGGAAAACGGGGCTACAGTGAAAAATCGTGTATTCACAAATCTTTCTGAAACGAGGTTACAGGCATGAAGATAGACACGACCGTTAAGAAGATTATCGAGGGTTTAAGAGTTGCCGATGCTAAGACAGTAGGCGAGATAATCTCCGCCAGAAAAAACTCTCCTAATCCTCATTCTGACCGTGTTCAAGTTCAGAAAAAACTAAATTTCTTGGCAGAGACCGGACACCTTATCCGAGGGGACGGGTATTATGCCACCCTCTCTTACCGTGGGGCGTGGAAAGACCACGACCGCCTTTTAACCCAGGCACTCGCCGAAATCCTCAAGCTTAACCACGAAACCGTCATATTCAGGGAGATTGCCTTCGAGCCCGCTCTCCGCTCCGATGCGGCCGTTCTCTTAAAGAGAGACGGTCGCGGCCTCTGCTTTATTCTAGAAGTCGTCCACAACGAAACTCCAGAGTACCTACAGATGAAGATAAACACGTGGAGGAACTGGAAAGATGCCACTCAAGCCCTTTCAAAACTTTTCGGTTACAAGATACCCAATTTCGGAATAGTCGTCTATCGTAACGAGCCGGACGACGAGTTTACGCAGTTTATAAGGAGGATCAAATGATTACCGCGATCATTTGCTACATCATTACAGGGATTGTAATTTTGTTTCTGGCAGGACTTGCCTTCATAATCCTCGGCTCAATATTTGAGGCGGTGGGGGCAATGATGGATGCTCCACCATCTAAACCGAATGACCATGACATGCGAATATCCACCATGTCAAGACAACTCAACGAAATTCACAACCAAGCCCAAGACCAATTAAGGAGGATAAAATGAGCGATAAACTGAAGAAAATTGATGAAAACGACATAGCTGAACTCTTTAAGGGCCTTAAATCAAAATCGAGTATGGACGACAGCGGATTTTCGCTCTGGTGGGACAAGCGGAAATCCCGAAACTTCGCAGAACTTGAGCGAAATATAAGTGATGCTTTCAACGCCCGTGTTTCCTCTATCCAATCCTTTCTCCAAATCGCCCTTCAGCTTTATACATGGGACGACCGGGTTGATTACGAAAAGCACCTCTACGACCACCATAAGACCATGAATCTAATTGCTCAGAAAAGAGAGATTCTCGCCCTTCTGAAAGCGGAAATGGAAAACTGGATGCTAAAAGAGGAAGTTGACCTGGCGCATCTTGATAACCAACTCAAGAAAGCCGTTCTCGCTAAGGCTCTGCCAAAACATAACGATGACGAGGAGGAGGAAGAGCCTGACAATACCGAATGGTATATGGGGTATCAAGTGGGATGATTACTAGACTCAAAATTGGAAACAACAAAGATACTTACATGCCCGTTTACGTGAAGGATGATGACAGGTATCTGAGTATGCTCGTCGTCGGCCGGCCGGGGACCGGAAAAAGTGTGTCCCTGGCCAACTGGTGGCAGATGGACGACATTTACGGCTGCGCCAAGATTGCGATAGACCCGAGTGGATTTCTGGCCAAGGATCTTTACTCCCTCTCCAAGGGCAGGGCTCTCTATTGCTCGCTCCAACACCCGGTTGGTTTGAACCCGCTCTTGGAGCCTTACGGGCCAATCCAATTGACTGACAACCTTATTGAAATAGTCAACCAGGTTGTTTCCCTCGTCACGCCAAACGCCCTGTTGACCGCGAAAATGCGTAAAATCCTTACCGACGCCACCCTCTGGTGCCTTAAAAACCACCGGCCGTCTCTGGAAGCGGTTCAGGATTTCCTGATCGCTCAAAAAGGAGACACGGAGACCCGAGACGGGATCGTCTCGCGATTACAGCTGTTGCTCCAGGACGAGAACCTTAAAAGAATTATATGCAGTCCGAAGACTATCAACTGGAAGGAGTTTATCGGGAAAGGGCAGACGCTCATCCTGGATTGTTTCGGGATGGGCCGGGACAAGATGATTTTCACCGGGTGCGTCATCACGCACGCCGTCAAGAGCTTTTTCAGGTACACGTGGGTGAAGGAGTATCAGCCCCTCGTCATGTACATCGACGAGGCCCATAACTTTATTAATTCCAACCACTTAGATATTTTGAAAGAGGGTAGAAAATATCGGCTGTCGGCGATTTTAGCCACGCAGGACTTTGCCACCATTGATCAGACGCTGGTGAGAGTGATGTTGTCCAATATCGGCACCTTAATTGCGTTTCGGTGCGGATACCGGGAAGCATCAATGCTGGCCAACGAGTTTCAAACGCTTAGCGCGTCCGATCTTCAGTTCCCGGACAAGTACACCTGCGCCTATCGGACGCCAGAAGAGGAGGGAATAGCCAAATCCCAACGACCTTTATATGTAAAGGAAATAGCGATCAAAACCTATGAAACGAAAAAACGACAATTCAAACTGGAATGGTTTCCACTGGAACCACTATGAGCCCTACCACCTTCAATCGACTTCGAACGCACTTGGAGGGGTCTCCGTTGAGCATGACACGGCAAGTCAGCCAACTCCCCCTCCGCCATCGAGTGGAGGGTAGCATTTTTTGTGATGGAGACTTCTGTATGGCGGAGACGGGTAATTACAAGTCTGGCAGAAGAGATTGTTTTTATCCTAAAGGGCTAAACAGTTTCGCTCCCTCCCTGGCATTTCTAATGTCCAGGGAGTGGGGCAAACTCAGGCAGAACGTTCATGGAATTTCTAACGGCTGAAGAAATCGCCCAGATTCTGAAGACAAGCCCCGAGTTTGTCTACAAAAATCGAATCCTTCTAGTGTACTGTCTCAGTAATATATTTACAATAGCCTTTGCTTGTGCTATACTTGGTGCATGTGGAAACCAGCCAATAAGCTCATGATGACGGAAGAACAGCAAAGAACATTGGAAGCTTGGATTCGTGCGAAAAAGACGCCTCAAAGAGTAGTCCTCCGTTCCCGTATTTGCCTGCTTGCCGCAAGGGGTCTCTCGCATAACGCCATCGCTAAGGAATTGGACGCCTCTCGCCCCACGGTTCTGTTGTGGACAAACCGATTTAGAGCGAAAGGCATTTCAGGATTGGCTGAAGATGCTCCTCATGGTCCCAGTTCAAGGCAACTCGATCCGAAAAAGGTTGATGCCATCGTGGAAGCTACCCTCCATACAACGCCTGCCGATTCAACCCACTGGTCGACGAGAACTATGGCAAAGGCTCATGGCGTCAGCCATGCGACCGTGCAACGCATCTGGGACGCCCATGGCTTGCAGCCGCACCGCGTGGAGACCTTCAAGTTATCCAAAGACAAGCGATTCGTGGAAAAACTGACGGATGTTGTAGGCGTCTATCTGAATCCGCCCGACAAGGCGGTGGTGCTATGCGTCGATGAAAAGACCCAGGTGCAGGCGCTCGATAGGACGCAACCGGGTCTGCCTATGAAGAAAGGGCGCTGCGGAACAATGACGCACGATTACCGACGCAACGGTACTACCTGTCTTTTTGCTGCGATGAACCTGTTGGAAGGAAAAGTTATCGGCTCCTGTTATCCCCGGCACAGGAACACGGAATTCCTAAAGTTTCTCCGCAAGATCAACCGGGAAGTGCCCCAGAAATTGGCAATTCACTTGATCCTGGATAATTATGGAACGCACGGCCACCCAAATGTGAAAATGTGGCTTGAAAAGCATCCTCGCTTTGCCCTTCACTTCACACCCACAAGCTCATCCTGGTTGAATCTGGTAGAACGTTGGTTTGGAGAAATCACACGGAAAAGAATCCGTCGGGGAGTATTCAAAAGCGTGCCGGAACTGGTAGCCGCCATCGAAGAGTACATCCGGCTCTACAACGAGAACCCCAAGCCTTTTGTTTGGACGAAGAAAGCGGAAGATATCGTCAAGAAGGTGGCCCGTTGTAAAGCCGTTACTGAGACAGTACACTAGGAGGCGTCAAGATCGGTCGGCTCGTGAGGTTTCCTAGAAGTGTTTTTGAATCCATTATAAGGAGGTGGACCAATGCCAGTTTACAGACACAAGAAGAAGTGGATGTACGACTTTTGGAAGAACGAGGTGAGATACCGGAAGGGAGGATACAGCACCAAGCAAAAGGCAGTCGAGGCAGAAGCCAAAGCAAGAGCCACGGCTCGAATGATAAATATGGACTTCGTGCAGCTCTGCGAGAGTCGGCTCAAGGAACTGGAGGTCAAGAGGAGTAGACAGCACTTCAAAGAGATGAAGTCGTTCCTTAAAAACATAACACCGATTTTCGGGAGGAAAACCGAAGTAAGCCGAAAAGACATTGTGGAATACCCCTCTGTGCCAATATAAGTGAGACACTTCCCACCCAATAGTTTAGACTCTGAGGGCGGGAAGGAAAGAACGATCATGGAAGAGAAGAATTCAGTGATGGCACACCCGAAGGTAGTCCCTGATCCGGAGGTGCCGGAGAAGACGGTACGCAGGAAATTCACTGCGGCGTATAAGCTCCGTATCCTCAAAGAGGCGGAGAGCTGTACCGAGCCCGGCCAGATCGGAGCCCTTCTGCGCAGGGAAGGTCTCTACTCGTCGAGCCTCACCTCGTGGCGGCGTCAGGTTGCCCAAGGCCTCGTTCCTAAGAAGAGAGGACCTGCTGCGCAAAAGGCGGATCCCCACGTGCGCCGTATTACCGAACTGGAAAAGGAAAATGAAAAACTCGCGCATAAGCTCAAACAGGCGGAGCTGATTATCGATGTCCAAAAAAAAGTGGCCGAACTGCTCAAGGGGTCCAGCGAGGAGAAGTCATGAACATCACCGCGTCGCTTGCCTGTGAAGTGGGTATCCGGCCGGCCTGCAACGCCCTCGACGTATCCCGTGCGGGCTTTTACCGGTGGCGGCATCCAAGAGAGAAAGAGCCCTCACGCCGTCTTCCTCCGCTATCCCTCTCCTTCGAGGAACGGAACGAGGTGCTCGATATCCTTCACGCGGGTCGTTTCATCGACAAGGCGCCCAGGGAAATCTACGCGGCCCTTCTCGATGAGAAGAGCTATCTCTGTTCGGTGCGCACCATGTACCGGATCCTTGAAAAAGAGGGTGAGCTGAAAGAAAGGAGAAGGCAGGTATCCCGTCCCCGGTATGCAAAGCCGGAGATTCTTGCAAGAGCGCCCAACGAAGCGTGGAGCTGGGACATCACGAAGCTCAAGGGGCCGGTAAAGTGGACCTACTTTTATCTCTACGTGATCCTCGACATCTACAGCCGTTATGTCGTGGGGTGGATGGTGGCCCACAGGGAACTTGCCGCCCTTGCCCGTAAATTGATTGCGGAGACCTGCGCCAAGCAAACGATCCAACCGGATCAACTCCTGATCCATGCGGACAGGGGGTCGAGCATGACGTCAAAACCAGTTGCTTTGCTCATGGCCGATCTTGGCGTCACCAGGAGCCATTCGAGACCCTCCGTCAGTAACGACAACCCCTATTCTGAATCTCAGTTCAAGACCATGAAGTACCGCCCGGAGTTCCCAGAGAGGTTCGGTTCCATCGAGGATGCCAGGGCTTTTTGCCAGACATTCTTTCCCTGGTACAATGCCGGGCACTACCATTCGGGGTTGGGTCTTCTCACCCCTGCGGATGTCCATCATGGGAGGGCGTCAGGGATCATTGAAGATCGCAAGGACGTGCTGCGGGCTGCCTATGAAAAACATCCGGAACGGTTCAAGGGGAGGATACCGAAACCGGCGTCACTGCCTGATGCCGTCTGGATTAACAAGCCGTCGCTTACGAGCGATGGTGAGGTACACTAAATATTTGCTGGAAGTGTCTCATTTTCATTGACACGTTCCGACCTCGACCAGGTAGCCCAAAAGAGTTTTGCTCTCGCCAACAAGAGGAAGCGGTGGATAAACGCCCTGTTCAATCACGGAATCAAGACAGGCGCTATCCTGTTAAACCCCACTAAGGGCATAGACCCCTACCCTGCGCGAACCAAGCCTAAGTACATTCCACCAGTGGAGGACGTAAAAAAAGTTCTCCTCAAGGCAAACCAGGAGCAGAGAAGCTATCTGATGTGCATCGCCCACACGGCAGCCAGGGTCCGGGAAATAAACCGGCTCAAATGGGAAGATGTCGATAACGAGTTCAGGTTTCTGATCCTTCGGACTCGCAAGGCTCGGAACTCGGACGAGGTGGAAAGGACGGTCCCTGTCAATTCCATTCTCAAGGAAGTGCTCAAGTCTATCCCCAAGGAAGGAGAATATCTCTTCATCAACACCCGGACCAAAACCAAGTTTGACTATAGGGATAAGTTTCTTAAGAGGCTATGCTCCCAGGCGTACGTAAAGGAATTTACCTTTCACTGCCTCCGACACCTCTCCGCGTCGATCATGGCTGATGCAGGGGAACCCTTAACTGTGATTCAGCAGGTTCTAGGCCACGCCAGGGCAACGACCACAGATAGGTATTTAAGGAGTATTAAGGCAAGTTATGCGAAGGGAACAGAACCGCTGGAGATTATCGATTGATTTCCCACCCAAAGTCACCACCCACCGATATAAAGAAAAACGCGCCCGGCAGGATTCGAACCTGCGACCCTCTGCTTAGAAGGCAGATGCTCTATCCATCTGAGCTACGGGCGCACCAATGTTCAATGACCTACGATTTAGAAGGCCGTTGCTCTGTCCAGTTGAGCTACAGGCGCACGCCTCATTATACCCGTTTCCCCCTTTCCTTTCAACTGTGAGGAAGACAGAAACGCCCCTCTTCCCGGCTCGGACAGGTCGCTCTCTCATTATCTTCTTGAAAAAAACCCCAATGAAGGTTATCTTGTTGGGGTCCATGCCGCAAACCGGTATTGAAGGGTTATTTTTCCATTAAATAATGAGGTGAAGGATGGGTAGCGTCGTCAAGTGGAGAAAGAAGAAAATGCGGAAGCATAAGTACAGAAAGCTAAGAAGAAGGACGAGGCACCAGAGGAGAAAGTAGGGATCTCATAACCATCATATTTTCTTCGTCCATCTTGCCCGTCTTCGGGGTTTCCATAACGCCCCCAAGACGGGCAAGCCTTTTATCGTTCAAGAGAAAACGGAAACACCCCGTACCGATCTCGCCCTTCCCTATGTGCCAGTGCCTGTCCACCGAGCTGGCGAGGGGCGTCTTTGAATCGTTCAGATGGAAGAACCTTATGCAGTCCGGCCCGGAAGCGCCCTCCAACTCGTCGATAATCTCATCCCACAACCGGGGCGACCGCACATCGTAGCCTGCCTCGAACAGGTGGGCCGTGTCGAGGCAATACCCTACCCTGTCGAGGTCCCGCACGCGCGCCCGCAAGGCTGCCAGCTCCGAGAGCGTCTTTCCCAGGGCATGGCCCTGACCTGCCGCATTTTCCAAAAGCACGGAAAGGGGATATGCGGCGAGGACTTGGTCTACACTCCACGCGGCAACGTCCAGACCTTTTTCGCTGCTCTCCCTCGACCCGCAGTGGATCACCATCGTCTCTATCCCCAGCTCAGCGCAGAGCTTTGCCTCATGCAGGAAGCCCGCTAAATTCCGGGGCTCTTCATCGGACCGAGCGATGTTGGGCAAATAGCTGAGGTGCGCAACCACCGGCAGATTGCGAAAGAGGCGCCCGAAGGCTTCGCGGTCCGCGCTGCTCCAGGACTTTTCCGCCCATGACCGTGGGTTCTTCACAAATATTTGAATCACGTCGCAGCCGAGGCGCGCCGCCTCCCGGTAGGCATGCTCGAAGCCCTTTGCAATAGGAACATGAAAGCCTATTTTCACCGACCGACGCCTCCGTTCCCCTATTATCTCATAATTCGCAAAGATTCGGGCACCGGGCAGGGCGTGTGAAATAGTCGAACACCCTCTTTCTAATGGAAAGCCTGAGATACTTGTTGTAATCTTACGGCATGTCTCTGATAATTAGGGACAAGGAAATGGCAGGGGAAAGGCTGACAGGCTGGTCCGGTGAGTGACAATGTACAGAAGGAAACGATGGCCCGTCGTCTGCACTTTGACACGATAGGGACGTTAGGCCTCCTTGGGGTGGCATTTGACTCTGAACCTTAAGAATGCCACGCATGAGGAAGCATCTGGTACCCTTTATGTGTGAGATTACGACTGAATTGGGGGTCTTATGCAGACAGTGACGCGCTGGTATCACTTTATCGCTTACTTCTTCGGTGGGGCTTTCCTCGCAAACACGATCCCACATCTGGTGAACGGCATTTCGGGTAGGCCGTTCCAGAGCCCGTTCGCATCGCCACCCGGGCAAGGCTTGTCATCGTCGACGGTCAACGTCCTGTGGGGAATGTTCAACCTGATTGTGGCTTACGTACTGGCGGCCCGCATTGGCCGGTTCGAGTTGCGTAAGACGAGGCACGTTGTTGTTCTGGGACTCGGGGCACTGCTCATGGCACTTATGCTGGCACGGGGATTTGGAAGGTTCCATGGGGGCAACCTCTGACCAAAAGCCCGGGAAGACCGACCTATTGAGTTCCAGCATCGTCGCGTTGCTGTCGCAAGATCGCTCTTCCTCGCGGTAATCCTCGTTTCGGACTATCGAGCCAACTCAACCACTTGTAGGTAGGTGAAGCCAGTAAGCAAGGATCGTTTTCCGACCGGAAAGATTTCCGATGGATATTACCACCCCCGTTCTGGGGGCGGTTCCTTCTTGCCCGCAAAAATAAGTTGCAATGTTGTGGATAAAGATGCTAAATACACCTATGCAAAAAGAGGTGCTGGCACTTGTGGTCGGTGGGGGCCCCGCGCCGGGAATCAACGGCGTCATCAGCTCCGCTACAATTGAGGCGATCAACGAGGGCGTCGATGTCGTTGGTATCGTGGGCGGTTTCAAAACCCTCTTCGAAGGGAGGGAGGGCGATATCAGACGCCTCACGATTGACGACGTCTCCAGGCTCCACACGCAAGGAGGGTCGATCCTCAGAACGTCACGTGATTTTCCCGATGACGTGCAAGAGAAGTTCCGCGTGATGATGTCGACCATCAGGCGGCTCGGGATCGATTACCTCGTCACCATAGGGGGCGAGGGCACACTCTTTATGGCGAATTGGATTTACCGGGAGGCGAAAGATTCCGTAAAGGTGGTCCATGTACCGAAGACGATAGATAACGACATCCCCCTGCCGGGTGGGCTCGCGACGTTCGGCTACGAGACGGCCCGCCACCTGGGCGTCCATATTGTGACGAATCTCATGGAAGATGCGCGGACAACGGGCAGGTGGTATTTTGTCACCACTATGGGCAGGCACGCGGGCCATCTTGCACTCGGAATAGGGAAAGCGGCGGGGGCCACCGTCACCTTAATCCCTGAAGAATTCGGAGAAACGGTCTGCGCAAGCCAGGTTGCCGACGTGCTCACAGGATCGATCATAAAAAGGCTCTGCATGGGCAAAGACCACGGGGTCGCCGTCCTTGCCGAAGGCATATCGGAAAAGGTCATCCTCGATGGGACCAGTTCCGACGAGGCAATGGAAAAGGACGATATGGGCCGGGTGCGCCTCTCTGAACTCCGCCTGGGCGAGGTGCTGAAAAAGATTTGCAGGACGACCCTGGAATCATTGGGTCTGAAGGTAACGATTGTCCACAAGAATATCGGCTACGAATTGAGGGCCGCCGCCCCTATCCCTTTCGACGTGGAGTACACGAGGAACCTCGGGTATGGCGCGGTCCGGCTTCTTCTGGGCGGTGGGACGGGTTCGACCGTAATCTCCGACGAACATGCCATCAAAGCCATCCCCTTCTCGGAGTTTATCGACGAATCAGGTGAGAGCAGGATACGGAGAGTCGACACCGGGTCGCAGATCTACCAGGTAGCCAGAAAATACATGATCAGGCTGGGACCACAGGACTTCCAGGGAAAGCAGCTCCGGCTGCTCGCGGAGGCGGCCCATCTTGAGCCGGAGCAGTTTCAGGCCAGGTTCGCCGGCGTCACCGCTTGTGATCTCCCCGTCCCGCCGATGAGGAATGACGGACCAACTCTTCCGATCCCGGGATAGGCGTTTCCTCCATATAAAAAATGGACCGCGTCGAGATCGATGAAATCGAATGCTCCGGTGCCCGCGGCAAAAAAGACGGCCGCGGACAAACCCACCATGGTTTCGATCATGCACCCCACCATCAACTTCATCCCGTGACGGCGTGCTAATTCCAGGAGCTTTACCGATTCGCCTATACCGCTTTTCGCGATCTTGATGTTTATGCCGTCGCCGAGATTGTGATCAACGGCCCTCTGGGCGTCTTCCGCGGTTAGTATTGTTTCGTCCAGGATAAGAGGTATCGGGCAGCGCTCTTTTATGTACGCAAGGCCCTCAAACGCGTCCTTCGGGAGGGGCTGCTCAAAGAGCTCGATCTCGAAGCGCATCTTTCGCAAGAAGTCGGCAAATGCAAGAAACGTTTTAGCCGTATAGCCTTGATTGCCGTCGAGGCGCAGGCGGAAGCGGGTGATTTTCTCACCTAGCAGCCGGTAGATGAACGCGACCATCTCCCGGTCCTGTTCGAGGTTGCCGCTTACCTTTACCTTATAGGCGGTGAAGCCCTTCCCTACCGCGCCCTCGATCCAGGACGCGAGCACCTGTTTATCCTGTAGGATCGGAAGGGTAATGTCCGTCTCGATCCGGCCTTCGATGCCGCCCCAGTAGACGTGCTCCGGCGTTCCCCTGCTCGCGAGGCAGGCCCGGAAGAGCGCCACCTCCAGGCCAGATATCGTCATCACCGCGGCCGGAAACGCGCCGCGCAATTTATCCAGGCGCTCCGCACAGTCGTCGATTTCAACCCCTTTTAACCTGAGACGCGCTTCCTTAAGCACCCGGCCGATGGCTGCGATGGTTTCATCTTTGAAGGCAGCGCTGGTCGGTACCTCGCCTACCCCAACGGCTCCGCCCTCTAAGGTAACTCTTACGATGACGCTACGGAGATGCTCCTTCCGGCCGAGGGAGGTCGCGAATGTCGTCCTGAGCGCCCTGTGCACAGCCGTGAACCGGATCTCTTTTATCCTGATCCTTTCTGTCATCTGTCACCAATTGTTGCCCGCCGGCACCGATTGCCCCCTCCCCCGGGTCGTCCATCGAGGCAGCGGCCCCGGCTTTATCCCTACTTATGGGTATATAGAAGATTTTCACCCTGTCGCTGTCCAGCCCGAAGAGCCCCGAAAGGACCTGGAAACCCATGCCTCCAATCTCCCTTTCGACCTCCAGAAGGAAGGCCAGCCGCCTTTTCCAAAGCGCTCCCTCCTGCTCCTTCGTATAAAAACCGTAGAGGAAGTTCGTCGTCGTCCTGTCGCCCTTCTTCCGGTATTCGTAGAAGGTAATGAGGGGCCTTATAATCCTGTCGAACCCCGCGTTCCTCCACGGCAGGATCGAGGGGAAAAAGAAGACTGTCTCCGCGCTGCTCCGGCGATACTCAAAAAACGGACAGATGTTGAAGAACGTGCCCCGATCATCCGTCTCGTACTTGTCTATGATAAGTACCCTTTTTTGGGTCCACTTTTTGTCGCCCGGATATCGCTCGCTCCCTTTGTAAATGGGCCAGAGCACGTAGGTCACCTCATCCTTCCCCACTTTCGAGTGCGAATAGACCGGCCATAAGTGGAACTCGTTTTCCTCTTTGCCCGTGGCGTAGGAAAAGAAAGGCCAGGGGGCCTTTACTTCCGTCCTGTCCTGCACCCTCATGTAGGTGAAGAAAGGCCACATCACCGCATAGAACGATGATTGGGGGGACGTGGTCTGCATGTAAAACGGAAATATGAAGAGGCTGGCCTTGGGGTTATCTGCATTGAGATCCTTTTCATCTTTTATAAAGAATGGCCAGAGCACGAATGACGACCGCCTCTCGTCGCCTATGCGCCGCCGGCCGTACAGGGGGCCCAGCTTGAACCCTTCCTCGCGTCCTTTGTAAAAGGAGAATAGCGGCCACAGGATGTTTGTCCTGGTAGTCCCTTCCGACGCGCTGTAGCCATAGAGGGGCCAGAGGGCAAAACCGATCTCGTCCCGCCTGAACCTATGGTAAAGCTTGCCGTAAAAGGGGAAAATGCCTCCATACGACCTTTCAGCGGTCTTTCCCCAAAAAAAAGGGAAGAGGCTCACATCGTAGGCGTTTTCCGAGCTGTGCCTCATATAGAGGGGGACAAAATAAGACTTCTCCTCGGTACTCTCGCCCAGAGGAAACAGGAGCGAGTAGGTCCGGGGAGAATCATAGGAAGAGAGGAGCGGCCTCACCGTTACATGGGTCTCGTCGTCCTTCCTCTCGTAAGAAATGAGGGGACCGAGCAGGTTCTTCTCATTGCCCAGCTCCCAGTAGACCGGCCAGAAGGCCAGGAGACCGCAAGGGCTAAGAAGGATGAGAAGAAAGAGGATACATGCGCGCATCAGAAAAAGAGGCCAAAAATAGTCCCAAGAATGGTGATCGGCGTCATTTCCTGTACCCCTTCGGCCGCCTGCTGGATCTTCTTCATGGTGACCTGCGCCTCGCCAACGAGATTTCCCTCCTTGAAACCCGATGTGATCTGATTGACGTTCTTCATCGTATCCGTCGTTTGTACGTAGAGAGTGTCGTCCTTCACGAGTTTGCCGAGCGTCCCTTTGCCCTGCTCGATGTCCGAAGAAACGCTCTTCAGGTTGGCAACCATGTCCTTTGCGTCGTCATAGAGCTTCTCGTCCTTCACGAGTTTGCCAAGCGTCCCCTTCCCTTCACCCACACCCTGTACGATGGTGTTCATCTGCGTCACCATCGAATCGGCCTTATCCGCGATGGGTCCGAGCCTGACGCTCGCCTGCGCGACGTTCGCGACAATACGGTTCACATTCGTCTTGTTCTCCGCCACCATCTCTTTGAACCCGCCGCTGGCCTCTCTTATGTTGGCAAGGCCCTGTTTGAAGTTCTCCTTGTCCTTTTCGTCGATCACGCCCTTAAATTGCGACAGGGTCTCGCCCATATTCTTCGCCGCCACGCTCACGTTCTGAAAAATCTCGTCATAATCCGCGTAGGAGACGACGTTATTCATCTCATCCCCGCTTTTGACATACTCCGTCGAAAGGCCGGGGGTGATCTCTATGTACTTGTCGCCGAGGATGCCGAAAGATTTTATGGCGACTTTGCTGTCCACCGGAATTTTTACACCATCCTTCATAAGCAGCCATGTCTTCGCCACGCTTCCCTCAAGGGCGATCTTGTTTATCCTCCCGACCTCCACACCGGCCACCTCGACCGGCGACTTCGTGTCGAGGCCCGCAATGTTTCTGAAGTGGGCAGTGACGATATACCCGTGACCCTCGGTGAGTGTGCCGAATTTGCCCACCCTGAAAGACATGTAGAAAAGGATAACGATACCTAAAAGGACGACGATACCGACTTTAAATTCCGTTGTCATGGTGTCCTCCTATTATTGGGGCTCAGCGCCCCCTCCTAATGCAAAACCAGGCACTCTGGTGGCTTCCAAAAACTCCCTCACGGCCGGAAGATCGCTCCTTCTCACCTCGTCAGGGGCGCCGAAGGCGACAATCTCGCCGTCATACAACATGGCCACCTTGTCCGCGATCCTGAACATGCCCAGTATGTCGTGGCTTATCACCACGTAGGTCTTTTTCAGCCTCACCTGGGTTTCCTTGATGAGCTCTTCTATGGTCAGCGAGGTCACGGGGTCAAGGGCGCTCGTGGGCTCATCGAATAAGACGATTTCCGGATCGAGCGCGAGGGCCCGTGCAAGACCCACTCTCTTTTTCATGCCTCCCGACAACTCGGACGGCATCTTGTCGTTAAAGCCGGTGAGGCCGACCTGCTGTAGCTTTTCGTTGACCAGCCGGCCGACCTCACCGTCGGAGAATCTCCTGTGCTCCCTGATGGGGAACGCCACGTTCTCTTCCACGGTCATGGAATCGAAGAGGGCCGCCTCCTGAAAAAGCATGCCGAACCTTTTCCTCACGTCATTCAGTTGAGACTCGCCGAGGCGGCTGATGTCCACCTCGTCAACCAGTATTTCTCCTCTGTCGGGTTTTATCAGGCCTATAAGGTGTTTCATGAGCACGCTCTTCCCGCTGCCGCTCTTGCCGATAATCACGGTAATCTTCCCGCGCTCAACCGCGAGGTTGATGCCGTTCAGGATTTTCTGGCGCCCGAAGCTCTTATAGACATCTTTCACCCTTATGACGATTTCTTCCATAGCCATCAGAACATGAGAGAGGTGAGCACGTAGTCGGCAACGAGGATCGCGATGCTTGACATCACGACAGCTTCCGTTGTCGCCCTTCCCACGCCCTCGGCCCCTCCCTTTGTAGCAAACCCCTTGTAGCATGCAATGACCGACAAAATAACCCCGAAGCATGCCGCCTTCGCCAGACCGTTGTAAATATCCTCAAGATCGACGTACTTTACCATCCTGCCGATGAATATGCCTTCATTTATACCGAGGAGCTTGACGCCCACGAAGTATCCGCCCGCAATCCCCATGAAATCGGCAATAACAGTCAATATGGGGAGCATCAGGAGCGAAGCGAGCACACGGGGGACCACAAGGTATTTCACCGGATTCAATGCCATGACCGTCAGCGCGTCAATCTGCTCCGTTACCCGCATGGTGCCCAGCTCGGCCGCAATAGCAGAGCCCGCCCTTCCCGTCACCATCAGCCCCGTCAGCACAGGACCCAGCTCCCTCGTTATGCTCAGGGCCACCGTCGCCCCCACAAGGCCCTCCGAGTTGAACCTCCTGAAACCGTAATAGGTCTGGAGGGCGAGGACCATACCTGTAAAGCCGCCGGTCACAATGACGACCCACAAAGACTTGACGCCGATGAACTCCATTTGCTTGAAGATCGCATTGATCCTCAAGGGCCTCCTGAACGTCCAGCGTGCCGCTGCCATGAACATGATCCATATGCCGCCAAACTCAGCCGCGAACGTTTCGACGGGTATGAAGGCATTCTTCACGTGGTCTTTAAGAGACATAACACCTCGTTATGCGCCTCGACACGTTGCAGAGGATCTCGTAGGGGATCGTCCCTGCCTGCTCCCCTATCTCATCGGCGGTAATGGTCTCGCCTTTCAGCGTGCCCATCACTACAACCTCTTCGCCGGGTCCCACACCGGGAAGTCCCGTGACGTCGACGAAAACCCAGTCCATACACACTGTCCCGACAATCCTGCACCGCCTGCCCCCGACCAACACGCATCCACGGTTCGACAGCGCTCTCGGGTAGCCATCCGCATAACCGAGAGGCACATAGGCCACTCTCGTCTCCCTTTCGGTCACGTAAGTACCCCCGTAGCTCAAGGCAGTGCCCGACGGAAAAGTCCGCACGAAAGAGACATACGAGGTCCACTTCATGACGGGCTTCAGGTCGAGCCTCTCTTGCAGGGCCTTGCCGGGATAAGACCCGTAGAGCATGATCCCCGGTCTCACCATGTTAAAATGGGCCTCCGGGTAGTTGCAGATGGCGGCGCTGTTTGCCATATGGCTGAACTTGGGCTCTATCCCGTTCTCCCTCAGCAGCTCCAGGGCTTCAGTGAAATGGGCCACCTGCTGCAAGCCCCGGTCGTCTCGCTTCTCTGAGGCGGGGAAATGGCTCATCACGCCTTCGATCTCGACTCCCCGCAACTGCCGCAGCCTGCGTGCCAGAGCGCTCAAGTCTCCTGCCCCAAAACCGAGCCTGCCCATGCCCGTGTCGATCTTCAGATGCACTTTTAAGGGCCTTCTCCCCCTGAACGCCGCGATCCTCTCCAGCATGTCAAAGGTGCCGACAGTTGCCGTCAGGTCATACTCGATAAGGGCCTCGAAACGCTCCCACGGCATCACCCCGCCAAGCACGAGAATCGGCGCGCGAATCCCTTCTTCCCGAAGCTCCTTCCCCTCGCCCATGGTTGCAACCCCGAAATATGCCGCGCCAAGGGACTCCAGCCGGCGCCCCACTTCCACGGCGCCGTGACCGTAGGCATCTGCCTTTATGACACACAAAAGTATCACCGGCGCCTGTACAAGGCGTTCGAGGGCCCGGTAATTCTCTTCCAGGGCACCGAGGTCGATCCATACCGAAGTCCTCAGCCTCCTTGAGTCATCTGAATCGCCTTCACCACTCATCCCTTTCTCTCCCACACGCACCCCTTTACGAAGGATACCGGTACTCGTCCTTACGGAGACCGAAGCAAAACAACATACCAGGGCAATACACAGATAATCAAGAGAGATCCTTGATCTTCCTGAATACCCTCCGGGAGGTCTCAATAGTCTTTTCGACCACCCCGTCATCATGGGCCAGTGTCAGGAACGCCGCCTCAAACTGGCTCGGGGCAAAGAAGATACCTTCGTCCAGCATCGCCTTGAAGAATGCTGCATAAAGATGGCGGTCGGAGGAGACCGCGGTCTCGTAATCGACAACGTCGCGCTCGTTGAAAAAGCCGGTGAACATGGAGGTTACGCTGTTTATGGTATAGGCCACCCCTTCCTCGCGGGCGACCTGTGAGATCGCAGTCCCAAGTCTTTCCAGTCTCATCCGAAGCCGGCCGTAGGGCATCTCTTCTTTGAGACGGGTCAGTGTATAAATGCCCGCCCTTACCGCGACAGGGTTGCCCGCAAGGGTACCGGCCTGATACACACCGCCGAGGGGGGCAACCTTCTCCATCAGCTCACGCCTTCCCCCAAAAGCGCCGATGGGGAACCCGCCCCCTATGATCTTTCCAAGACAGGTCAGGTCGGGCCGCACGCCGTACATCTCCTGCGCGCCCCCATAGGCAATCCGGAAGCCGGTGATCACTTCATCAAACACCAGGAGGATCCCATGCCTGTCGCAGATGTCTCGCACATCGTGAAGAAACGTCTCCTCCGGAAGGATCACCCCCATGTTGCCCATGACCGGTTCCATGATCAGGCATGCGATATCTTTCCGTTCCTTCACGATCCGCCACACCGTGTCGATGTGGTTGAAGTCGGCCACAAGCGTATGTTTCGCCAAATCATCGGGTATCCCTTCGCTGTCCGGCACCCCATAGGTGGCCAGACCTGACCCGGCCTTGACGAGCAGACTGTCCACGTGGCCGTGATAGCAACCCCTGAATTTGATAATCCCCACCCTGCCCGTCGCGCCTCGGGCAAGCCTGACGGCGCTCATGGTCGCCTCCGTGCCCGAATTGGTGAGACGCACCATCTCCATAGACGGAAAGGCATCGATGATCAGCTTCGCAAGGGCCGGCTCATAGGGGTGACAGGCGCCGAAGCTCGTCCCGTCCGTGACCGCCGCCTGCGCTTCCCTGATCAAGCCTTCCTCTGCATGGCCGAGTATAATGGCACCCCATGAAGAGACAAAATCGAGGTAGGTGTTCCCATCGACATCAAAAAGGCAAGGCCCCTTTGCATGGTCTACGTAAAACGGCTTGCCCCCCACCGAAAGAAAGGCCCTCACAGGGCTGTTCACCCCGCCGGGGATGAGAGCAACGGCCTGATCGTAAAGTTCCTCCGACCTTCTTCTTTTCATACTTCCTTAAGCTCCTTCGATCTTCTTCTTTGCATAGCTCCTTAATTCTACTTGTGCGGACGGCCGCTTTCAAGGAAAATGTGCCCCATCTGCAAGGCAAGCGCATTCGCGAGGGTCCTTCGAAGGGGATGGCGATCAGGTTCGAATAGGACTTATAGGTCGAAAAGGACTTATAAGACCCGGTTCTTTCCGCTTTTTTAATTCGACTACTAATTTGAGAATTTCTATGCTATATTACTTTTGCCACTTTCAGCCTCTCAGCTTTCCCATTGTCTTCAACTTCATGGAATGGCCGATTGCCGGGCAGGACGGAGCGGCCAGAAACTATTTCAAGGAGAGCTATGCAAAACACAAGGTTTGACGAGTTGGATCTATCGAAGGAGATGCAAAAGGCAGTGGTGGACATGGGATTTGAGACGCTGACCCCGATTCAGTCCGAGTCAATTCCTCTCATACTAGAGGGAAAAGACGTGATCGGTCAGGCACAGACAGGCACCGGTAAAACCCTTGCCTTTGGCCTTCCCCTTATTGAGATGCTTCCGCGAAAAGGGATTAGTCCGGAAGCGGTCATCCTCTGCCCCACGAGGGAGCTTGCGGTGCAGGTCGCCGAGGAGCTGATGAGGCTTGCAAAATACAGAAGAGACCTGCACATAGTGCCTGTCTACGGTGGACAACCCATACAGAAGCAGTTAAGCAGCCTGAAGAGAGGCGCGCGGATCATCGTTGGGACGCCGGGACGCGTCATGGACCATATGCAGAGGGGCACGCTCCGGTTTGATAAGGTCCGCATGGTAGTGCTCGATGAGGCGGACAAGATGCTCGATATGGGGTTTGTCGACGACATGAAGACGATCCTCTGGGCCATGCCGGAAGGGCGCCAGACGCTCCTCTTTTCCGCCACGATGCCCCAGTCGATCATGGACCTTGTCCGGAAATTTCAAAAAGATCCGGTGGTAGTCAACGTGGTCGGCGAACAAGTGACGGTGCCCGAAGTAGAGCAGACCTTCTTTGAGGTAAAACCGTGGATGAAGCTGGATGTGTTGTGCCGGCTTATCGACGCGTACACACCCACCTCATCCCTTGTCTTCTGCAATACGAAAAGACGGGTTGACCAGATCGTCAAAGACCTGCAGGGCAGAGGGTACATGGCCGACAGCCTGCATGGGGACATGACCCAGTCCCGCCGCGATCACGCGATGGGGAAGTTCCGCAAAAAACTTCTCCGCATACTCGTGGCGACCGACGTCGCCGCCCGAGGCATCGATGTGGACGACATTGAGGCGGTCATCAACTACGATCTGCCCCAGGACGAGCAATATTATGTGCACAGAATCGGAAGAACGGCGCGCATGGGAAAAGGCGGCCGGGCCTTCACCCTGGTCCTGCCGGATCAGCTTCCTAAGCTGCGGGACATACAGGACAAGGCAAAAACGAGGATAATGCGGCAGATAACGCCTCGCCTCAATGAAAAGAGGAAACAGACCACCGAAGTCGCCCGCGAGTCTGAAAGTCTTGCAGGGCGCTCCTAGATCGTAATATCTCCCTATCCGGCTGCCTTGTGCTTTCCCTTCGAGGTAGCCGGAAAAAACCTCCCTCACATTCCATCTTGTACGGCAAGCAATCGATTGGTCAGGAAAAGCGGGATGCCCGCCAGGAGGACACCGACCCCGATCAACCCGCCCTTTCCGGTATAGACGATGCTGGAATAGAGCATGTAGAGGCAAGCAACGCAAAAAATGAGCGGCGTCGCCGGGTAAAGGGGTACGCGGAAGGGTCTTGCTATGGCCCTTTCCTTCCACCGCAACACGAACAAAGAGAGCCCGCCCAGCAGGAAGAACAACCAGAATGCCGGTGCAGTATACTCCACCATCATCGGGAAACCGCGATGTGCGCCCGTGCCGATCAGTACCAGCGCGATGCCGGCCGCGCCCTGGAGAAGAAGTCCCGGTACATTCACCACCTTATCCCATCGGCTGAGAAAACCGAAAAGCGGAAACGCCCGCCAGAAAGCATAATTTGTCCGGGACGCCCTGATAATAACCGCGCTCATGCTGCCCAAGGCCACGAAGACGACGAGCACGCTCATGGAAACAGCGCCTGCCTCACCAAGGATGCCGCGCATCACATCAGAGGCGATCGCGCTCGAAGATGCGGTCGCTGCAAGACCGAGGGACCTCAGCAGGCTATAATTGAGGGCCACGTAAATGGCCGTGACAGCGCCTATCCCGTAGAGGAGCGCCAGGGTCATGTGCTTCCGCGCCCTCCTGACTTCCGAGGAGAAGTAGGCGATCTTGTTCCATCCCCCGTAGGTAAGGAGCACGAAAATCAACGCCATTCCCACACCGCTCGCCCCGCCGGCATCAACTGCACCGGCTGTCCGGGGGCCGTCCGGCGAGGCCGCGACACCAAAAATGACTAGCGATATCAGACCGAGGCCGACGGCCGACGTCAGTATGATCCGCGTCCACTTGCCTTGGGTGACGCCCATTATGTTGGCGAAAGTGAGGAGAACGACAGCGCCGACCGCATAGACGGATGACGAGTAAGGACCGAGTCTTACTACCTCGGAGGCATAATCGCCTATGATGAATGCGTACATCGCGATCAAGCCGGTCTGGATCACGGCCAGGCGGGACCACGCGAAGAGGAAGGCCGGTGCGTCCCCGAAGGCGCGCTCAAGATAGTAGTAGTCGCCTTCCGGGTGGGGGTAAGATGAAGCCAATTCCGCGTAACAAAGGGCGCCGATGAGGGAAATCGCTCCTCCGGCAAGCCAGAGGAGCAACACACCGGCATTGCTTTGACATTGCGACGCGACAAGGGAGGGTGTCTTGAAGATGCCGGCCCCAAGCACCATCCCCACGATAAGTGCCACACTGCGAGGGACGGTGAGAGTGTTCCTTGACGACCTATCCTTGCGGGAGCGGCGCTCCCCTTCCGTTTCCTCCCGTGCCACCAATCTTATGTGCCGTCTTGACAACAAATTGCCGCCCTACTCTCCCCTTGGTGGGTTGAAATACTAATTTAATGTCGCACCCTCCCCTTGTCAACCCGGGGGAGGAGTCAGGAGTCAGGAGTGAAAGAAAAGAAAGGAGAGAAAAGAAGAGACGGGGAGACATGGTCATGAGAAGAGTTGGGGAGACGGGGAGAAAAAGCTTAGAGTACCACCGCAACTCTAATTCTCGCTCCTGACTCCTGACTGATGACTAATGACTGATGACTTCTTCGAATACGCCCATCCGCCTGAATTTCTCATACCTCTGCTGCATGAGGTCTTCACCGGACATCTGTTGCAGGTCTTTGAGGTGCTTCGCTATCACCAATGATACGGCCTCGAAGGTTGCGAGCCAGTCCCTGTGGGCCCCTCCGAAAGGCTCGGGTGTGATCTCGTCGATTACTTTCAGGGCGTAAAGGTCCTGAGCCGTAGGCTTGAGGGTATCTGCGGCCAGAGGCCCTTTCGATCCGTCTCTCCAGAGAATCGCTGCGCAGCCTTCAGGCGAGATAACCGAGTAAATCGCGTTTTCCATCATCAGGATCCTGTTTCCCACACCTATGGCCAAAGCTCCACCGCTTCCGCCCTCGCCGATCACAACCGAGATGACCGGGATAGAAAGGGAAAACATGAACTGGAGGCTTGATGCGATAGTCTCGGCCTGGCCACGTTCCTCGGCCCCCACGCCGGGAAAGGCGCCCGGTGTATCGATGAACGTCAAAAGCGGCTTATGCCATCGATCGGCCAGTTCCATCAGTCTCATCGACTTCCTGTACCCTTCCGGGTTGGCCATGCCGAAGTTCCTCGCCGCCATCTCGCTCAAGGTGTTGCCTTTCTGGTGTCCCGCAACCGCGATGCTTATGCCGTTGAACCGGGCGAAACCGGTTACCACGGCGGGGTCGTCTCTGAACCTCCGATCGCCGTGGATCTCGATAAAATCGGTGCACAGGTTCTGGATATAATCCAACGTATGGGGACGGTTCAGATGGCGTGAGAGCTGGCACCGCTGCCAGTTGCTCAGATCGCCGTAAATCTCTTTCTCCGCCTTCGAGACCTTCTTGAGCAGCCCATCCATCTCCTTCGCGTAGTGGGCCTCCTTTACGTCGTGAAACTTCTTTATCTCTTCTATTCTGCGCTCAAGGGGCTCGAGCTTTTTTTCGAAATCCAGATAATATCGCTTCATCCTCTCGCTACCTCGATATCCAGGCCGGTTTCGAAATATTTCCCGATCGTTGCGCTCTTCCCCGCGTCAATACGCACCTCGGGAACGAGAAACACCCTTCGGTCGCCATTTTGGACAAATTCAAGAGAGACCCGTGAATCCCCCTTGATGTTGACGAGGATGTCCCTCAGTTTCCGTAAGTGGTCCTTCTTAAAAACGCTGCAATCGATCTTTATGCGCACCATCTTTTCCAGCTCGTTCTGGATCTCTTGCAACGGCGTGATGCTCTTTGCCCTGATGCGGGTTGTCCCGTCCTCGGTCCTCTCGGGAGACCCGGTGACCACCAGGGGGCTGTCGCTCTTGATGATGAGGAGGTTTTTCGAGAAAAGATCGGGGAAGACGATCGCCTCTATAATGCCCTTCGTATCTTCGAGGGTGATGGTCGCCATGCGGTCCCCCCTCTTCGTGGTAATCTCCTTGCACCCGTTTACGATGCCGACGATCGTCACATCGTCGCTCGTCTCCGTTTCCTTTATGCTGTTCGTGTCGAGGGGGGTGATCTGGGAAATGATATGCTGATACGCCGAAAGAGGATGCTGGCTGAAAAAGAAGCCCAACGCCTCTTTTTCTCCTTTCAGTATCTCCGCGCGGTCGAGCTCCTCCGTGTCGGGGATCTCTTCTTCTTTCGGCGCAAAGGTGTCCGCTCCGAAAAAATCCATCTGTTGGGTGTTCTTGCCGTTCTTTTTCGAGAGCCTGTCCCATTTGTCCTGCACGAGCGCAAAAAGCTGGGACCTTTTCAGACCCATGCTGTCGAAGGCGCCTGCCTTTATGAGGCACTCCACGACCTTCTTGTTCACCTTCCTCGAATCGACGAGGCTGCAAAAATGGATGAACGAGGTAAAGCCTCCGCACTCCTCCCGTGCGGTGAGGATGCTGTCAAGGGCCGCTTCCCCTACACCTTTTATGCCGAGCAGTCCGTATCTTATCTTATCTCCCACTATGGTAAAGACTTTCGCGCTCTCGTTAACGTCGGGCGGCAAGATAACTACCCCGTTTTCCCTGCACTCCGTAATATACTTGATCAGACTATCCGTGTCATTCACTTCGTTCGTCAGGATTGCCGCCATGAAGGGCAGGTAGTGGTGCGTCTTCAGATAGGCCGTCTGGTAGGCCACGAGGGCGTAAGCGGCGCTGTGCGACTTATTGAAGCCGTACTGGCCGAACCGCAGGATGACATCATAGATCCGCGTGGCGGCCTCAACCTTTACGCCATTCGCCGCGCATCCCTGCTTGAACTGCTCCCTGTAGGATTCCAACTGCTCGGGCACCTTCTTGCTAATCGCCTTTCTCAGCGCATCCGCCTCACCCTTGGTAAAATTGGCAAGCGAGGAAGCGATCTTCATGATCTGTTCCTGATAGACGATAACCCCGTACGTCTCCTCCAGGGCCTCTTTCAGGAGAGGCGTCTCGTACTTGACGAGCGCCGGGTTATGCTTCCTCTTGATAAAATCGTCGATCATCCCGCTCCCCAGAGGGCCGGGCCGGTAGAGGGCGTTAAGGGCGATGATATCCTCGAACCGGGAGGGCTTCAGGCGCGTGAGAAGCTCCCTCATGCCCCTGCTTTCAAGCTGGAACACGCCCGAGGTATTGCCCGAAGCGAGGAGCTGATAGGTTTCCACGTCGTCGAGGGGGAGATTGTTGATGTCCAGCTCCACACCGCCAGCCTGCAGCATCTTGATGACATTATCGATGATGGTAAGGGTCTTGAGACCAAGGAGGTCGAACTTGACCAGGCCTATCTTCTCGATGGTCTTCATGGCGTACTGGGTGACGGTCTCACCCTTCTGACCGCGGTAGAGAGGCACGTATTCCATGAGCGGCTTGTTCGATATGACGATCCCGGCCGCGTGGGTCGACGCGTGGCGCGCAAGCCGCTCGAGCACCATGGCGTTGTCGATCAGCTCCTTGACGGTCCCGTCCTTCTCATAAAGCTCTTTCAGTCTCGGCTCATCATTCATGGCCTGCTCGATGCTTATATCGAGCGTCGCGGGTATCAGCTTTGCTATCTGGTCGACGTTTGCATAAGGGATGCCGAGGGCCCTTCCCACGTCCCTGACGGCCGCCTTCGATTTCATCGTGCCGAAGGTAATGATCTGGGCTACGTTGTCCTTCCCGTACTTATTGGTCACGTACTCGATGACGCGCTCCCGTTTTTCGAAACAGAAGTCCACGTCGATATCGGGCATGCTGATCCGCTCCGGGTTGAGAAACCGCTCGAAGAGGAGGTCGTATTTGATAGGGTCGACGTTCGTGATATCGAGAGAAAAGGCGACCAGGCTGCCCGCGGCCGAGCCCCTGCCCGGCCCGACCGGTATATCGTGCGATTTCGCATAGCCGATAAAATCGGCGACGATGAGAAAATAGCTGGCAAAACCGGTGGACCTGATGACCTCCATTTCGTATGCCAGTCTGGCCTTGTACTTCTCTCGCAGCTCGTCCGTGAACTCCGCGTAGCTCGACGCGACCCTTTGTGTCTTCTTCTCGAAACCCGCGAGACAAAGCTCCTCGAAGTGCTCTTCCGGGCCTTTGTTCCCCGGCAGGTTCAAGGCGGGGAAGTGGTAGACGCCGGTTTGAATGGTGACGTCGCACATCTCGGCGATGCGGAGGGTATTGGAGATGGCCTGGGGATAGCCGGCGAAGGCAGACACCATCTCATCGGGCGATTTGAAGTAGAATTCATCGGTTGAGAGCTTGAGCCGGTCCGTATCGCTGATCTTCTTGCCTGTCTGGATGCAGAGCAGCAGCTCGTGCGCCCTTGCCTCCCGCTTTCTGAGATAGTGGCAGTCGTTCGTTGCGACCAGGGGCACATTGTACTGCCCCGCGAGGCGCACGAGGCCCTCGTTCACCTTTTTCTGCTCGGGCATGCCATTGTCCTGCAGCTCCAGGTAGAGCCGATCCCCGAATATGGAGAGATAATCCTCCATGTGTGTCTTCAGGCCGTTTTCGTCTTCCTTCAGGATCGCCTGGGGTATCTGTCCCTTAAGGCACGCCGTCATGCAGACAAGGCCGGCGTTGTATCGCCTGAGTATCTCCTTGTCGATGCGGGGCGCATAGTAAAAACCCTCCATATTGGCGATGCTGATCAGCTTCATGAGGTTGTAGTACCCCTCATTGTTGAGAGCGAGGAGCACCACGTGGCAGGCGTTGTCTTCGTGCCGTTCTTTGTCGGTGCGCGACCTGGGCGCTATATACGCCTCGCAGCCGATAATCGGCTTTACGCCCGCAGAACGGGCAGCAAAGTAAAAATCGACCACCCCGAACATGTTCCCATGATCGGTGATAGCGCATGCCGGCATGTTGTACGAGCGCGCCAGCTCGAAAAGCGGCTCGAAACGGATGGCGCCGTCGAGGAGGCTGAACTGCGTGTGCAGGTGGAGATGGACGAATTCGCTCAACCTATTCCCATTCTATGGTGCTTGGCGGCTTCGACGATATGTCGAGGACCACGCGGTTTACTCCGGGGACCTCGTTGATGATCCTGCGGGAGATAAGGTCGAGCACGTCGTAGGGTATTCTTGCCCAGTCCGCGGTCATGCCGTCTTCACTCTCCACGGCTCGCACTGCGATTGCGTGCGCGTAGGTGCGTTCGTCTCCCATCACTCCCACGGTCTTGATGGGGATCAGGATCGCGAAGGACTGCCAGATGTGGCCGAAAGTCTTCTTCCTTTCGATCTCCTCCCGAATGATGTGGTCCGCTTCCTGAAGCATCGCGACCCGCTCCTTCGTGACTTCCCCGATCATCCTGATGGCGAGGCCCGGACCGGGGAAGGGCTGTCTCAGGACCACATAGTCCGGAAGGCCAAGCTCCCTTCCGACGACGCGCACCTCGTCCTTGAAGAGCTCCCTGAGGGGCTCGATAAGCTTCAGCTTCATCCGTTTGGGGAGACCGCCGACATTGTGGTGGCTCTTGATCGTCGCGGAAGGGCCTTTGAACGAGACGCTTTCGATGACGTCGGGATAGAGTGTCCCCTGTGCGAGATACCGCACGTCGCCAAGGCCGGCTGCCTCTTCTTCGAAGACTTTGATAAAGAGCCTTCCGATGATCTTTCGCTTTCTCTCCGGGTCTCTGACGCCGCGCAATGCGGCAAGGAACCTTTCCGACCCGTCCACATAGCGCAAGTTCAGGTGCAGCCGATCTTTGAACAGATCGAGCACTTCCTGCCCTTCGTTCTTCCTGAGCACGCCGTTGTTCACGAAGACGCAGGTGAGCCTGTCGCCTATCGCCCTGTGGACGAGGGTCGCCACAACCGACGAGTCGACGCCTCCGCTGAGCGCGCATACCACTTTGCCGTCGCCGACCTGGGCGCGGATCTTCCGCGTCGTCATCTCAATGAAAGAAGCCGTAGAGAAAAGACCTTTTGCCTTGCAAATCTTGTGGAGAAAGTTTTTGAGGATGACTTTGCCTTTAGGGGTATGGTGGACCTCGGGATGGAACTGCACGCCGTAGATAGTCCCGCTCTCGTTCCTGATAGCCGCATAAGGAGAATTCTCCGAGTGGGCGAGGGCCAGGAAGCCGGAAGGCATCGTCATGATGCTGTCGCCGTGGCTCATCCAGATGATATCGCCGTCTTCAATGCCTTCCAGAAGGGCGTCAGGCCTGTCCACATAAATATGGGCGCGGCCGTACTCCCGCTTGTCCGATCGCTGGACCTCACCCTGATAAAGCTTGGCTATCAGTTGGATCCCATAGCAAATACCGAGGATCGGTACACCTAGATCGAATATGGCAGGGTCGCATGCGGGAGCATCCGCTTCCGTGACGCTCCGTGGACCTCCCGAGAGAATTATCCCCAGGGGGTTCAAAGACCTCAACTTTTCGATGTCCGCATTGTACGGGAATATCTCGCAGTAGACCTTCAGCTCCCGCACTTTTCTCGCAATCAACTGCGTGTACTGGGACCCGAAATCAAGAATTGCCACTATTTCCTTATGGTAGTCGCGCATGCTCATGGTATGTTGTTGCTCATTCGATCCTATAGTTTGGCGCCTCTTTCGTGATCATCACGTCGTGCACGTGGCTTTCGCGCAAACCCGCATTCGTGATCCGCACAGAATTTGGCATGTCTTCTGCAGCTCGCGCAGATTGCCGCATCCGAGATAGCCCATGCCTGCCCTGAGACCTCCGATCAATTGATGGAGGGTAAACGAAAGCGATCCTCTGTAAGGCACGCGCCCCTCAATCCCTTCCGGGACTATCTTCGACTCGACCTCGTCCTCCCGGACGGAGTAACGGTCCCTGGTCCTGCCCTCTTTCATGGCGTCGAGCGACCCCATGCCCCGGTACATCTTGTACGTGCGTCCCTGGTAGAGCACCATTTCACCGGGTGTTTCATCAGTCCCCGCGAAGAGGTTCCCTATCATCGCCACGTCTGCGCCGGCTGCAATGGCTTTTGTGATATCGCCCGAGAATTTGATGCCCCCATCCGCAACGACCGGGATACCGCGTTCACGCGCCACCTTTACCGCGCCGAGAATGGCCGTTATCTGAGGGACACCTACCCCCGCGACGATCCTGGTGGTACAGATCGATCCCGGACCCACACCCACTTTCACCGCATCGCATCCCGCGTCGATAAGCGCCGTGGCCCCCTCAACAGTGGCGATATTCCCCGCAATGATCTGTACGCCTTTAAACGTTCTCCTCGTATCGGCCACGGTCTCTATGACGTTCTTTGAATGGCCGTGAGCCGTGTCGATGACGATCACGTCACAACCTGCCTTCAGCAGGGCATCGACCCTCATTTCCCTGTCGGGTCCGACGCCCACGGCCGCGCCGACCCGCAGCCTGCCAAGCGAATCCTTGCAGGCGGAGGGGTATTTTATCACCTTCTCTATGTCCTTTATGGTGATGAGCCCCTTCAGGTTGTACTCCCGGTCCACCACAAGGAGCTTCTCGATCTTGTGCCGGTGGAGCACCTTCTTCGATTCTTCCAGGCTGATACCCTCATCGACGGTGACGAGGTTATCCTTGGTCATGACATCCGCGACCTTCTGCTCCACATTGGTCTCGAACCTGAGGTCCCTGTTTGTGATGATGCCGACCAGCTTTCTCCCGCGCGTGACGGGAATCCCGGAGATCCTGTAACGCGCCATCAGGTCAAGCGCGTCTTTGAGCTGCTGGTCCGGCGATATGACGATGGGGTCGACAATCATACCGCTTTCCGATTTTTTCACCTGCTCCACTTCCTGGGCCTGCTCCCTCACGCCCATGTTCCGGTGGATGATGCCGATCCCACCCTCCTGCGCCATGCATATGGCAGTCTTCGCCTCGGTGACCGTATCCATCGCGGCGCTGATAAGGGGGATATTGAGCTTTATGGTAGGGGTGAGAAAAGTCGACACATCCACGTCCGATGGCATCACCCCGCTGAAAGACGGAACAAGAAGAAGGTCATCAAAAGTAAGACCTTCCTCAATATATTGTTCGTTCATGCTGCTCTCCTCTTTGATCTTAAAAGCGTGTGCCCGGTCCGGCAGTGCAGGCCGCCGCCCGCTATAGGCGAAGCCTCTAGATCAATATACCATATTCGGCTGAAGAGATGGTAGAGATAGATGCGGGGCGCTTCCTCGACTCGCGCGGCCCGGTGGAAAACTCCGTCACTGGTTATCAATAATAAGCGTGCCGGGAGAAACATTGCGAGGCGCGCAGCAGGGATGACACTTCCCATGGAAAAGAAAAGATATCCGTCCTTTAAGCTCGCCCTCCTCTGTCAGGCTGTCCAGATTGCCGACGCCTTTCGCGACGATAAGGTCGGCAGCCATGAGGAGCCGACGAATTTCGGTTGAAACAAGATGCAGCCTTGTCCCGGGAAAGGGTTCGGGAATGCCGTTCTCGATGATCGGCGCCACCGCAGCCAGTCCGACCGACCTCGCTTCCGCGATCGTTGCATCGTTCAGAACCGGGCGGCTTCGTACTACTACCGAGACCTGTTGCTTATACGTCTCCCTGAGAACCTCAAGAAAAAGCCTGTCAAAAACGATTTCTCCACAATTATCGAGGAGATAAACAATCCTCGTCGCCTTCCGCAGCCGGTTCCTCAGACCTTCGGCACCCTCATCTGTCAGGACCCAATCCCCGGCAGGATCGCCCTGGAACGCGCCGGCCGATTGATCACGGTGAAGATCGACCATGGCATCCATGGAATTGCCTGCGATGGCAAATTTAAGGGCGGCCAGGAAAGGGTCTGCGCTTTTCCTCACCCGGTCGCTCGCAACGCCGTAAAGGTCGAGGGCTTTTCGGTTCTGCCCGGCCTTTATCTCCCTCAGCGGATCCTCGTCCTTCGTAACACGTACGATCCTCTCCCAGATCATCTGAACGATCGCCGGGGACGTGATGTTCCATTCCTCACCCCTGAGCGCGGGCAGACTAAGAATTTCCACCATAAAAGCCTTAACCGCATGCTCTTCCTTCATGGAGAGGCGCGCAATCTCCAGGGACATCTTGAGGATACAGGGGATGCAGTCAGGCCAAATATATATAGTTCACCTCTTGGATCAGAGTTCTTTTCATGGACGGATGCGCTGCGCAACCAGGCTACCGGTAAATGGTCCCCTCGATGACGTGAGCCTTCTGAGCAATTTCCGAAATGTTTGAATTTTGAAAACCATTCCTGCCAAATGCTTCGATTGCCGCCCGAATGATTTCCTTTTTCTGAGGGTCTTGTGAGTCATTTGTGAATACCACTCATAGTTATATTGAACAACACTGATAGTTAGCATACATTGATAAACTATTGTCAAAGATTTATTGTATATTAAACCATATTGCTCTATATGAATTGAATTCAATATAAATAGTGAATGCAATTCAGCTATTATTGTACGTACGGACTCTTAAGTTTTCTTTCTTTCTCCTGCTTGCTCCAGTATGCGATGCGTTCATGTATGTAATTTAACTGCTGCTCCATGTCGCTTCTCTTGTACCCTTTCGCTTCCATGCCCTTGATGTAGCTTTGTATGACGGGCTGGACCGCGTTGTGCATCTTCGCGAGCTCTTCTTCCGGGAGCACCACCATCTGTCCGCCGTGCTTCTTTAAATAATCCATCCCCTCCTGGTCCGCTTCCAGGGTCTTTACCGCGTGTTTGTCCACCCATTCCTCCGACACCTCGTCGAAGATTTTCTTGATGTCGGCGGGCAGGGCTTCCCATTTCTCCTTATTCATGGCCACATAGAACGTGAAGATGCCGCCTACGGCCTTTTGGGTGAGGTGCCCGTAGTGGACCACGTCGCCCATCCGGAAGCCTTTCCATGTTTCCATCGACTCGAAGATGCCGTCGAGCATACCCCTCTGGGCCGCGTCATAGGTGTCCCCCATTTCGAGGGCCACCGGCACCGCGCCGAGGGCCTTGATGGTATCCGCGGGTCTCCCCAAACCCCTGATCTTCATGCCTTTCATGTCCTCCAGTTTCTTCACGGGTTTCTTCGCCGTCGCGAGGATCTGGGGACCGACGGCCCAAAAGTAGAGCACGTGCACGTCATTCCACTCCTTTGGCCTGAACTGCTTGTAGAAGTCGTGCTTCACGTGGGTTGTCACGAAGCCGCTCGTGTAGCCCACGGGCAGGTCGAGTATCTCCGTGACGGGGAAGCGTCCCCTGGTGTAGCCGATATGGCTGTGACCGATGTCGGAAACCTGGTTCACGATACCGTCATAGACCTTCGGGGCCGTTGTGAGAGTGCCGCCCGCATAATGGGTGATCTGGACCCTGTCGTTGGTACGCTTCTTTATTTCTTCGCAAAAGGCGGCCATCACTGGGGCGGCGGAAAAGGTGAGGGGCTGGAAATTGCTGAATTTCAGCTTGATAGGGGGCTGGCCCTGCGCATGGACAGACGCGGGACCCGCGACGCCGAGGACGAAGGCGGCGAGCAGGACGGCTGGAACGCATTTCCTCATAATCATCTCTCCTTTAGTGGTTTATTACACAGCGGCTTCTCATCCGTGTTTCATCAGGTGCTGGGGAAGGAACAAGGCGAGCTGGGGAAAGACAAAGAGCAGGGCGGCGAATACCACAATGGCTCCCAGGAAGGGGACGACGCCCTTGTAGACGGTGAGCATGGGTGTGTTGGTCAGCTTGTGGACGATGAAGACGTTGGCGGCCACCGGGGGATGACGATGCCGATCATGACGGTGATGGCGACTATGATGCCGAACCAGACGGGGTCGAACCCGAGCTTGATGACGACGGGGTAGAAAATGGGTGTCGCGAGGACCATGAAGGCAAGGTCGTCGATGAAGGAGCCGCCGATCAGGTAGATAAAGCAGATGAGGACGAGGACCATGTTCCTGTTGATGGGGAGGCTCGTGGCCCAGTCCGCCATGATCTGCGGGATGTTGGTGATCGTGATGAAATGGCCGAGGATCGCCGAGCCCGCCAGCAGCAGGAGGATCATGCAGGCAGTGCGCATCGCCTCACCTATCGCCTTGACGTATGCCCGAAAGCCGAGCTGCCGTCTCACCACGACCATGAGGAGCAAGACCATGGTGCCGATGCTGCCCGCTTCCGTCGGGGTGAAGAACCCGTCGAGGAGCCCCACGATCATGAGGGCGAAGACAAAGAGAACCACCCCTACTTCGGGCAGGGTGGCGATCCTCTGCCTCCACGTAGACCTCTCCCCGGCAGGGGCCAGCTTCGGGTTGATCTTGGCCCATCCATAAACAGTGAGCACGAAGAAGCAGGCGATCCCCAGGCCGGGAATGATCCCGGCCAGGAAGAGCTCGCCTATCGACTGCTCGGTGAGGAGCCCGTAGAGGATGAGAAAGATCGTGGGCGGCATCAGGCAGCCGAGGGTGCCCACTATGGCCACGAGACCCGTCGAGAGCGTCCTGCTGTAGCCGTACCGCTCCATCTCGGGTACCGCCAGGTTGCTGAAGGTCGCCGCGGTGGCGACCGCCGAGCCGCAGAGCGCCTTGAACGCGGTGGCGCCGCCGATGGTGGCGACCGCGAGGCCGCCCGGTATGTGGCCGACAAAGCGGTAAGCGCTCTCGTAGAGCTTTTTCGCGATCCCGGAGGTGAATGCGATCTGGCCCATGAAGATAAAGAGGGGAAAGACCGTGTACCCGTATGAGACGAAGACATCATAGATGTCCTTTGCCATCATATGGGTAGCCGCCTTGATGTTCACGAGATAGCTGAACCCGGCAAAACCGACCAGGATCATGCAGAAAGGCAGCTCAAGGCCGGTGAAAAACAGGACAAGCAGCGCCACCAGGGCTATGCATCCGACCGTGACCTCACTCATGGCTTCCCCCAAAAATTTTCAGGATATCGCAAAAGAGCACGGTCGAGAGCATGAAAAAACAGGTCGCCAGACCGTAACAGACGGGAAAGAGCGGCAAGAGAAGCGTTCCCGACACCTCTCCTTTGCTCCAGAAGTCGGTCCCTATCTTCAGACAATTCCAGCTCACCAGGAGACAGAGGCCGATGGCCACGCACCGCGTCGTCACTTCGACCGCGTTCCTCGCGCCCGCAGGCAGCCAGTTCAGGACGAAGTCGACCTGGATATGGCCTTTCATCCAGGAGGTGATAGGGGTGGTGAAGCCCGCCACGACGCCGCCGAGGATGGCGATGATCTCGACGGCCCCCGGCAACGGTTTTCCGATCAGCCTCGCGAGGACGTCGACCGTTGTCAGGAGTATGATGAGGGTGAGGGCAATCGCGGCTATGGCCTGCATCACTATGTTGACCTTGAGAACACCATCGAGAAATCTCTTCATAATCTCCCCTTTTGCATGGGTCTCCCCCGTCGCCGCGCAGCCTCAAATTTGCGCCCGGACCCGCATCACTGCGGGCCGATAAGCAAAAATCAGGGAAAGTGTAGAAGACGACTCCGCTTTCGAATCAGAGGCACTCTCCCGTGCCGCCCCGCGCTTTCTTGCTCTTTAATGCGCGCCACACTTTTTCATACGACAGGGGCAGGCTGTCGATCAGGACCCCCGTCGCGTCGAGGATGGCGTTTGCCACGCAGCCTTCGGTGGGCACGCTCGACCCCTCGCCGACCTCCTTGGCCCCGTAGGGTCCCGCCTGGTCGTAGCTCTCGACGATCACCGAGTTAAGCATCGGTATATCCAGGGCCGTGGGCATCCTGTATTCCGAGAGGTTCGCATTCAGGACCCGCCCGTTCTCGTCGAACCGGACTTCTTCCCAGATCGCCTCCCCAATGCCCATGTAGAGACCGCCGTGCACCTGCCCTTCGACCAGGCCGGGGTTTATCACCGTGCCCGAGTCGTGGACGTCCCAGACGTTCTTGAGCGTGATCTCCCCCGTCTCCTCATCCACCTCCACCTCCATGACCTGGGCGGCGAAGCTGTAAGCGGGCGATGTCCCCACCGCGGCCCCCTTGAACTTTCCGCCAAGCTTGGGCGGCGTATACGTGCCATGTCCCACGAGGAGACCCTTCCTCACAAAATGCTCGCGGGCCACCTTCGCGAAGGGTTCTCCGATGGCCGGGCTGTCCTTCACAAAGATCATGGCGTCCCTGCATTCCAACTGCGCCGGATCGAGTTCCATCATCTCCGCGGCCGTTTCCAGCACCTGCGCCTTGATCATCTCGCCCGCCTTCTTGACCGCGGACCCGGCCATGACCGTCTGCCTGCTGGAATAGGCGCCCAGGTCGTGTGTCGACCTTTCGGTATCGGCGGAAACCACCGTCATATTCTCATACCTGAACCCCATAGCTTCCGCCGCTATCTGGCAGAGAATCGTGTCCGACCCCTGGCCGATGTCGGATGCGCCCGTGTAGAGGGTTGCCAGGGACCCGTCGTCGTTTACCTTTATGAGCGCGGAGGAGTGGGGCAGGTTCGTCCGGTAGATGGGGTAGCCCGCGCCGGATATGTAGCCGCTTGCCGCGATCCCTATCCCCCTGCCCCGCGGCAGCTTGCCTTTCTTGTCGGCCCAGCCTGAGACCTTCCGCGCGGTCTCGATGCAGGTTGAAAGCTCGCACGAGTTGATGCGAAATTCGTTGACCGTGGTCGTGTCGGCCTTTCTCGCGTTCCGAAGCCGTATCTCCGCGGGGTCGATGTCCAGGTCGCGCGCGATCCTGTCCAACTGGCTTTCGAGGGCATACCGCGGGTGGGGTGCGCCGTGGCCGCGCTGGGCCGCGCAGGCAGGAAGGTTCGTGTAGGCCCTGACCAGGTCGAACTTGTAGTTGTCGAAATTATAGGCGAGGGTCAGGAGCGCCCCCGAGTAATAGGCCGTGGCGATACCGTTGGCGGTGTAGGCGCCCCCGTCCATGACGAAATTGCAATGGACCCCGAGGATCCTGCCGTCCCGGTCGACACCGGTCGTCATCTCCATGATCTGGCGGTGGCGTCCCCTGTTATAGGTGAACATATCCTGGCGGTCGAAAAACATCTTTACGGGCCTTCCCGTGATGCGGGCCAGGGCGACGCCGGCGAAGTCGAGCGCCATGGCCGACTCCTTCCCCCCGAACCCGCCGCCCAGGTAGGGTTTGACCACCCGTACGCTGCCCATGGGAAGGTCGAACTGCCGGGCCAGGTCGTGCTGAAGGTAGTGGGGTTTCTGGTTGGCCGCGTACAAGGTGACCTTGTCGCCCTCCCACCTGGCGATGGACACGTGGGGCTCCAGCATCGAGTGGTACGTGCGGTGGGCTAAAAACGTGTCTTTCCTGACGTGAAACGCGCGGCTGAAAGCCGCATCGACGTCCCCGAAGGCCTGGTGGACCTCCACGTTGAGGTTCCCCGGATACTCGTCGTGCACAAGGGGCGCGCCTTCGGCCAACGCTTCGAAGGGGTCGAAGACGGCCGGCAGCACCTCGTAGTCGACCTTGATAAGCTTCAGCGCCTTATAGACGGTCTCCTCATCTATTGCCGCGACCGCCGCCACCTCGTCGCCGACGTACCGCACCTTGTCGATGCAAAAGATATTCTCGTCGTAACGGGCCGGGGAGACCCCGTACTTCTTCGAGGGCACGTCCTCATGGGTGATGACGGCCTTCACCCCGGGAAGCCGCTCGGCATCGGAGGTGTCTATCCGCAGGATGCGCGCATGGGCGTGGGGGCTCGTCAGCATCTTTCCGAAGAGCATGTTGGGGAACTTGAGGTCGCCCCCGTACAGGGCCTCGCCCGTCAGTTTCGCCCGGGCGTCTATCTTCGGGACGCTCCTGCCTATGACCGCATAATCCCTCTCCTTCATGTCGTGCCCCCTTTGCGTCCTTCCGCAGCGGACAAGACGGCCTTGACGATGTTCACGTAGCCGGTGCACCGGCACAGGTTACCCGCGATAGCCTCCCGCACTTCCCGTTCGGTAGGATGCGGGTTTCTCGTAAGGAGGGCCTTGGCCGAAAGGACCATGCCGGGAATGCAGAAGCCGCACTGTACGGCGGCGTGATCGGAGAACGCCTGCTGCACCGCGTCCAGTTGGCTGTTTTGCGCCACTCCTTCCACGGTGACGACCTCGCAGCCGTCCGCTTCCAGGGCGAGGACCAGGCATGAATCGACCGGCTCCCCGTCGAGCAGCACCGTGCACGACCCGCAGTCTCCCAATTCGCAGCCCCTCTTGGTGCCGGTGAGGCCCAGTTGGTCCCGCAACACATTGACCAACAGCGTATTCGCCTTGACGACCACGGTGCCCGGGTCCCCGTTCACCGTTAAGTCTATGGCGTAGCGCCTCACGCTCCCCTTTGCGTCCCGAATATCTTCCATCACCCGCTCCCCTTTGTCCCACCGGTCAAGGCCAGGCCCAGGGCCTTGGCCAGGGCGCGTTTGGTGAAAACCGCGACCATGTCCCGCCGGTACTCGTCCGAGCCCCTGATATCCGATATGGGCCGGCACCCGTGCGCGGCAGTCCTGCCCACTTCCTCCAACAACGGTTCCGTCACCCTGTTCCCCCTGAGCAGGCTCTCCGCCTCACACGCTCTCACCGGTGTCGGGGCCACGGCGCCGAGGACGATGCGCACCTCATCACAGTGCATGCCGCGTGCGACGACACTGGCCGCAACGCCCACGACGGCCAGGGCGCCCGAACGGCGCAGCCCGAACTTGAGATAGGCGCTCCCCGTCGTCTCCTGGTCGGGAATGACCACCTCGGTGAGGACCTCATCGGGGGCGATGACCGAACAACGGGGCCGGACGAAAAAACTTTCCAATGGAATGGTCCTCGTGCCCTGAGGGCCGGCCACGGTGACGCTCGCCTGCAGCGCGATCAGGATCGGAGGCAGGTCGGCCGAAGGCACGGCGCTCACCAGGTTGCCGCCTATAGTACCCCGGTTCCGTATCTGGTTGTTCGCCATCGAGTGGGCAGTCTCACAGATCGCGGGATAGCGCTCCTGGAGCACCGGGGAACGGACAAGACCGTTCTGCGTCGCCCGTGCCCCGATCACCACCCCCCTGCCCGGAACGTGCGCTATTTCCCGCAGCTCCCGGATCTCCTTCAGGGAGACGAGGGCCGCGGGGGCTATTGTCCCGTTCTTCATGTGGGGGAGCAGGTCGGTGCCCCCGGCGAGCACCGAGCCTGCACCCTCCAATCGGGCGAGGATAAAGCAGGCTTCGTTTACGGTCGCGGGTGCATAGTACTCAAAATCAGGCAGGTACATAGGTTCCCCTTCCTTGCTTCCCGGGACTTTGTGCTTCGAAAGCCGCGGCTCTTCCGGCTCGACGTACAGGCCAACGGCTTTATCTCCCCCAGAGGGTCCTCGTCCTTCGCGATACGCACCATCCTCTCCCGGATCCACCGAATCCGTGTCGGCATCGCCGCACGTTCCCTACTTATATTCGTAGAAACCCCTACCTGTCTTTCTCCCCAGCCACCCTGCGGTGACCATCTTTTTCAGGAGGAGAGGCGGGGCGTACTTTGCTTCCTTTGTCTCCTCGTACAGGCTTTCCGCAATGGAAAGCTCTGTGTCGAGACCGATGAAATCGACTACCTCAAGTGGCCCCATCGGATGATTGACCGCCAGTTTCATGGAAATGTCGATCTCATCCCTGGTTGCAATGCCTGCCTCGAGCATTCTTACGGCCCCAAGCAAAAAAGGTGTAAAAAGCCGGGTGACGATAAAGCCGCCCACATCGGGCGCCACCACCACCGTTTTCCCGAGCGTCGCTCCCCACTGTTTCACGGTATCAATCGTCTCCTGGCTCGTCATGATCGTACGGACAAGCTCCAGGAGCTGCATGACCGGGGCCGGGTTGTGGAAGTGCATGCCTATCACCTTGTCACCCCGCTTTGTCGCCACTGCCATGTCTGTTACCGAGAGACCTGACGTGTTGCTGCCGAAGATCGTTTCCGGCTTGCAAATCCTGTCCAGTTCTGCAAAGAACTTCTTCTTCAGCTCCAGGTCTTCAGGGATCGCCTCCTCGATCAGGTCGCAATCAGCCAGGTCTTCCATCCTGGTGCTCGTCCTGATCCGGCCCATAATGGCATCCCTCTCACCCGCATCGAGCTTTCCCTTCTCCACGCGGCCCGTGAGCCGTTTTTCAACGCCTTTCATCCCTTTTTCGAGCATTGCGGGTACCGTATCAACGGCGAGCACCTCATAGCCCGCCTGGGCAAATACCTGGACAATGCCCGCCCCCATCTGGCCACATCCCACTACACCAAGTTTTTTGATTCCCATAACTCCTCCTTTATCAATCACGGTCCTCTATGCCTTTCTGATCGCGCAGAGCAGTGATTTTACCTCCGGATATCCCATGATCGGCTCCCGGCAACGGGTATCGGTGAGCAGATTGGCGTTTGCATCCCCCGGCCACCCATGCGGTACCAGCACGACGCCTTCCGAGACGCGCTCGTCTATACAGGCTTTCATCAGGACCCGGCCCCGGTTTGTTTCGATGATGACCTTCGCCCCATCTCCTATGCCGTACCGGGCCGCCGTCTCCGGACCCAGCTCCGCGTGTGGCTCGGGGTTCTTCTCCCGGAGCGCCTCAATGCCCCGGAATTGTCCGTGCGTGTAATACATGTTCCGGTTTCCCGTTGAAAGGATGAGGGGGTACCGGTCAAGCAGCTCGGGGGATGACGCCGGACTTCGCTCCGGCTCAAGGTACGTCGGGAGCGGATCGAAGCCGATGTGCTCCAGGGCGTCGCTGTATATCTCGATTTTCTTTGTCGGCGTCGAAAAGCGGGCGCCTTCCATGCCGTAGCGCTTCTGCTGATAATACGCGCCCTCCGGTTTCTCCTCCAGGAGCTCCCTGAAGGTCAGACCGGTCGGCTCCAGCTCGTACTCAATCAACTCCTCCTCTGTTTTCCAGGGGAACTTGTCGCCAAAACCAAGCTTACCCGCCAATTCCGTGAAGAACTTCCACTCGGACCAGCATTCACCCAAAGGCTCTATCGCCTTCTTTCTCAACATCAGGTAGGGGAGGCAATGGCACACGTTGTAGGTATACGCGACGCCCCATTTCTCCAGGTGCGAGCAGGCCGGAAGCACGTAATGGGCCGCTTCCCCGGTCTCGGTCATGAAAAGGTCGTGGACGACAAGCAGCTCCAGCTTGTTGAAGGCCTCCCGGAAGGCGTTGGAGTCGGCCATGGAAATAAGAGGGTTGCCGCCTACCACAAGAAAGGCCTTGATCTTTTCCGGAACACTTTCAGGGACGCAGGTGACCACACCGTAGGGGCTCTTCCTGCCCCACACCTCGTAGAAGAGGGGATATTGATCGGCGCCGAGAGGCTCTCCCTCCACGCTCATCCCCACGTTCCCGAGAGGCAGCCTCGGGCTGATCACCCAACCGCCAGGATTATTAATGTTGCCCGTAATGATCTGAAGGACCGAGAAGGCACGGCTGTTTTGGGTCCCGTTGGCTGTCTGGTCCTGTGTACAGGTACCCTGGTAGATAGCCGCCCCCATTGTGTGAGCGAAGAGGCGCGCCAGCTTCCGGATTGCCTCCGCGCCCACCCACGTGATCTTTTCCGCCCATTCGGGGGTGAATTTCTGAATGTGCGTTGTCAGCTTGTCGAAGCCCGTCGTATACGCAGCGATAAAGTCTTCATCGTAGAGCCTTTCGTTGACTATCACATTGATCATGGCAAGGGCCATGGCGCCGTCCGTCCCGGGCCGTATCCGCAGATACATGTCCGCGCGGTCCGCCAGTGGAATCCGCTTCGGGTCGATCACCACCAGCTTCGCCCCCTTTTTCAGGTTTTCCTCGAGGGCGAGCTGGAGGGGGAAGTCGGATTCATCCGGGTTGTGCCCCCAGAGGATATAGAGGTTCGAGTCAAGTTCCTCCGTGGGGTATTTGCCGAAGGTGATCTGCCGGGTGCGGATGCGCATGCGGTAGCAGATGCTTTCGACAGAGAAGAAGTTGGGCGATCCGAAGGCCGCCTTGAATCTCTGGGTTAATCCCGCCATCTCCAGATTTTCGACGCCAATGGACCCGCTAAAGACACCCAGCATCGCAGGACCGAACTCTTCCTTCAGGCGCAGCAGTTTTTCGGCGATCTCTGTAAGGGCCTGGTCCCAGGTGACTTGCTCCCACCGTCTATCAACCTTTTTCAATGGATGCATCAATCGGGCCGGGTGATAGACGTTGTCGAGCGCTGCCTCGCCTTTCGGACAGAGCTTCCCCTTATTGAGCGGATGAATGTCCAGGCCCTCCACCTTGACCGCCCTCCCATCCTTCACGGTCACTCGTGTGCCGCAGGAGTGATAACAAAGGGTGCAGTCCGTCAATACCATCTTTGCTTCCCGTGCCACCATTCTTCCTCCCCAAAAAAGAGATATCCGGTCTTGTGCTATTCTACCCCAAGTCGCTGCCGTATGTCTTTACGCAGGGCCTTTTTATCGTGTTTTCCCGCTTCCGTGAGGGGGAGCGTCTCCACGAAGACGCAGTACTCCGGGATCAAAAGCCTGGAGGCGCCCTTGCTCTCCATGAAACTACGTATCTTGTCCAGATCGGTCGTCGCACCGGGTGTCAACCGTACGTACGCACAGACCTTTTCACCCAGTTCCCTGTCAGGCATACCGATCACCGCTGCATCGGCGATCTCCGGAGACTGGCACAGGAGATCCTCCACCTGAGAGGGCGTCACATTCTCACCACCCCTTATAATAAGGTCCTTGATCCTTCCGGTGATACGCAGGTTGCCCGCGTCGTCCCTCCGTGCCTGGTCGCCCGTCCTGAAAAAGCCATCCGATGTAAAGGATTTTGCGTTTTCTTCCGGGTTCTTCAAATACCCGGCGAAGATGCATGGTCCTCTCGTTGCCAGCTCACCATCCGAGCCGGGGCCTACCTGGCCCCCGTCCGTATCCAGGATTTGTACCTCGTCGTACGGGCAGCAGGGTTTCCCTACCGTAGTACAGATCGTCTCGACATCGTCTGTAAGGCTCGTCCTGCAGAGAAGACCCTCGCTCATGCCGAACTCGTTTATGTACGTACAGTTCAGTTTTTTGTAGACATCTCGAATCAGCTCCGGCGTGCTGGGCTCTCCACCGGCGGATATCTTCTTCAGTGATGCCAAACTATAGGTCCCCAGCTCGGGCTGTTCCAGTATTCTCCGCACGAGGCTTGGCACCATCGGCATATAGGTCACCTTTTCCGCCTCGATGGTCGCACAAATATCGACCGGCTTCGTGGAATCGAGGAGCACGAGCTTGTAGCCGAAGAGGATGGACCCAACCACGTTGAGGAGAGCGAGGTTATGACCTACGGGGACGACGACAAGCGCGACATCGCCCGCATTCATCTCCCATCCCCGGTGCATATATTCGACATTACAAATGTAATCGTTATGGCTCCTGGGTATGCCCTTAGGCAGACCCGTCGTCCCTCCCGAAGGTATGATATGGGCCACACTAATGGGATCCGGCCTTCTGCGGCCAAGCTCTTCCCGCTCGTCCTCGGTGATGGGCGTCTCTATCAGTGTCTCGAGGCTGCTGGTAAACCCAGGCGCGCTGCCGGAAGCCCTCGCGGAAATCACTTGTTTCAACTGGGGGTTGAATGACCGCACTTCTCCCAGGAATGACGCGTAGTCGATCTTACGATAGGAAGTCGGGACGATCCAGGCGGTCGCCTCGGTCAGTTTACCCAGGTGACCCACTTCGAGCTGCTTGTAGCCAGAGATCAGGACAACCGGTATTGCTCCGATCTTTTGGAGGGCGAAATACGAGTAGACGTACTCGCCCCAGTTGGGCAGTTGCAAAAGCACGCACTCACCCTGTTTGATGCCGAGCCGCATGAGGCCTGCGGCCAACCGCTCCACCCGCCCCTTGAGCTCCGCGAAGGTGATGCGGCCCCTATCATCGACAACTGCTTCCCTGGTGGGGAAGACGTCGGCCACCCGGTCCAGGATATCACCTAGCGTAAGGCCGAGCCACCACCGCTTGTTCACGTATTTCTCAACCTGGTCCCGACTGTGTTTCGGAAATTCGACGCTCATATGCACACGCTCCTTGAAAACTTATATTGCCTTCTCCACGCAACCCCTGGCGACCACATGGTAGATAGTGACTAGAGATCCTCTTTCTTGAATTCGCCCGGCCTCGCAATCGAAGGTGTAAAGGGATCGGGTGCATTCAGCATACCCTGGGGCCAGCGATTGCAATTCACCTTCTCGTAGCGGGAGTCGGCTTCCAAACACCAGTTGCAGGCGACGCAGCGGACGAGTTCCTTCTCCCGACCCTCTTTTGCCTTGACGGGCCAGTCGGGGTCTGCAAGGAGGGCCCGGCACAGGCCGATGACGTCCGCCTTCCCCTGCTGCAAAATCCTTTCGGCATGTTCCGGCTCCCTGATCTTCCCGGCCGTGATAATAGGCGTGGTGAAACCGGCCGCCCTGACCGCTTGCCTGATGCCGTCAGCCAAAAAAACATGAGTACCATCGGGCCACCAGAACCAGGGACTCATCCGATGACCGCTGTAGCCGGACATCGGATCGGGAGGGCTCCCTTCCGGGGGCGTCAGGGCATCTTCAAAGCGGCTGCCGGCTGATACGCTGATATAATCCGCCCCCAGCTCCGCGAGTTTCACGGCGATCCGCGAGCTCTGGGCCAGCGTATTGCCCGAGACATGAAAATCCTCGCCATTTATCCTGACGCCAAGCGGGAAGTTCTCTCCGACCACGGCCCTGACGGCCTGGAATACTTCGGTGGGCAGCTTCATTCTATTCTGAAGGCTGCTTCCATACCCGTCGGTCCTCTTGTTGACGCGGGAAAGGAAAGATGAGAGCACATAGGCATGGGCCATGTGGACTTCAATAAAGTCGAAACCGCAGGCCAGGGCGCGCTTGGCTGCCGCAACGTGGTCCTCGACGATCTTCGGCAGCTCCTCCGTCTTGAAATCCTCGACCTTCTGTCTCCAGCCGGACTTCGCGAGTTTAAGGTGCTGCATGATCTGGATGCCCATCTTGACGTCCTTGTTCGCTTCGCGGACCGCTTTAACCACGTCGGTGATACCGGGAACGAACTCGTCGCTTGAGATGCGGAGGTTGTAGGGACTCTTCGAGGGGATAACAACGGCTGCCTCTACGACGATGGCCCCGACGCCGCCTTTTGCCTCTCTCAGGTACCTTTTCTTGAGATCCTCCGTGACGAATCCTTCCTCCGTTGTCAGGCCCGACACCATAGAGGTACGCTGTATCCTGTTGGGAAAGGTGACCCCACGCATGGTGATCGGCTCAAATAACTTCTCGTATTTCATCGCTTCTTCTCCTTAAGAGTACTTTTATTCAACCCATCCCCCTCTGCCCGGCCCTCGCGAGCCGGGCACAGGGGGAACTATCACGAAGCCTTCTTGAGTATCTCCACGGTTCCCGTGTTCCCGTTCACCCTGATCAGGTCGCCATCAGATATTGAACGGGTGGCCCTCCATGTTCCTACAACCGCCGGGATCCGGTACTCCCTGGCCGTAATGGCTGCATGGGTGAGCATGCCGCCCGTATCCGTCACGACAGCTTTGATCTTCGGGAAAAGCGGGGTCCATGCGGTGGCCGTGTAGGGACACACCAGGATGTCGCCCTGCTTCAAGGTCGAGAAGCCTTCGAAGGTTTTCACCACACGGGCAATCCCTTCAGCAACACCTGGTGCGCCGGGATAGCCTTCAAAGACATCCATCACCGCCATTTCTTCAACTTTTCCGGCCTTCAGCATCTCATCCACCATCCCGAAGACCTTCATCAATATGGGGTCCTCCGCCTTTTGCGGGATCGTGCCCATCGTCAGCGGCGCTTCCTGCGCTACCGCGACCTGCTCCCATCCCTCTCTCCTTTCCTTGATAAGGGGAAGGGTCAGACGGCGGTAGTGATAGATTGCAGGGCTCCTGTTCATGGAGACGGACTCCATCACCTCAGCCAATTCATAGTAATTAAAGAAGAACACATCATCGAATTTTTCAAGGAGACCATATTTGACAAGCCTTTTTCCGCAGACCGTGGCCACATCGTGGAGCCGGGCAGTTGAGGAGCCATCGATATAGAAGCCGTGGTCCTCCTGGAACTGGTAGATTTTCTTGCCTATCTCGAGCTGTTTCTCGAACTCCGGGCGCTCTGCATCGCTAAGGGTTGCCTTGAAGGCATTGGCTGAGGCCTGCCCTTCCCTGATCATCGCTTCTCTGTCTGCCTTTATATCCCATCCCTGCCTCGTCTTGGAGATGTACGCTTTCAATGTCTCCATAACGGGAGAGGGGTCCTCGATCCACGTGGGGAAGATGACATCGAGGTGGGCTGCCGAAATCCGGTGACCGTACATGTCGAGGAACTTGTTGAATGATTTGATCCAGGTCACGCCCTTGGAATCTTTCTCCAGCTCGGAGAGCACGACTTTGGGGTCGCCATTGAGGATCTTGTCGCCTATCTCGTATCCATCCGCCAGCTTGGCAAGCTCCCAAAGTGCCGTATCGGTCTTGGTGGCCATGGTCTCAAGCCCCTTGAGCATGATGGTGAAGTCCTTTTCTTCGAGCCCGTGTTCTTTGCAAAAACCCTCGAAACCGAAATAAAGCACATCGGCCATGTACATGGTGGTGAAGTGGATCTCCCAGTTCCTTCTGTTGAGCGCCTCGCTTCTCTTGATCGCATTGTACAGGTCTGTGTCGGACATGCCGTCGTTGACCGACGCCATGAAATTGAGACCTTCCTTTACCTCGTCGATGTGATGGGTGTACCATTCATCCCAGTGGGCCCCGCAGTGCTCAAGCAGCCTGCCGAACTCAGCGGCTCTTCTGCCGATCTCGTCGGGGTCGGTAAGCGCCTCGAAGCCGAGCATCACCCGGCCCTTGTGGATCTTCACGTGACCGCCCTTTGAAGGCGGCAGCTTCGTCACCTCGGCCCCCACATGGTAGCCCCAGGCGTGGTGCTTCTGTATGGTCGTCATACCGAGAGGCGATATGGGAAAAGGCTGGTGAAGATCGTCGCGGAACCAGAAAATATCGTTGTCCTCAGGCATCCTGAGAGTCCTCAAACCCGAAATGCTCCTGTCGTGCGTGTCAAGGTTCAATTTGTCGTACATAATCCCCCCCGTTTTTTATTTTTCGCCTATGTCGCGTCCAGCCTCGAAAGGGCAAGCTGGAGGAATTCATAGACATCATGCTGCTGCCGATATCCCTTCAGTCCCAGCGCATGGGCGAGTTCATTGTAAAGCTGCCGGCGCTCATCCTCGCCCAGGGCGACTACGCCCGAGCCCCGCAGCCCCTTCTTCTGAAGCTCTTCATTCAAAGAACCGAGTACAGCCGCAAAACGCGTGGAGGCAGCAGAAGCATCCTCCATCTTAAAATCAGGTCTCTTCTTGTCATAGAAAATGTGCTCTACCTTGCCGCCTTCTTTCACCGTCACTTTCTCTTCCGGCACATATGCCTGGAGGGACTCCCTCCCGACAAACAGGATGTGCTCTATGTGACGGGGGAGGCGTTTTATCTGAAGCAGTTCGGGATAGGCGTCCGCTACGTCTAGCGACAGCCGGCCTACCTCTTCGACGCGCTCCAGTGTGTAGAAGCGGAGCAGCTCCGAGGCCCGCCCATCCACGGCAGCGACCTCCTTCCATCCGTCCTTCCATTCAAGGAGAACGAAGTTTTTCGCCGTCCCGGCCTTCTCGGGGGACCCCAGGCTGGAAAGTTCCGCCTGCGCCTGCCTGCTCAACTGACTGAAGGGCACTTCCCTGCGCGTACCGCCCTCATACTCTATCACTATGCGTTTTGGCCCACTCATATCACACCTTCTTCCTGATCATCTCTTTGAGCTTCAGAAAATCACCTATCCGGTAATCCGCCTCATGGGGATTTGAGTCGACATAGCCCGTGTACTGTATCGTGATGAAACCCCGCTTCTTCGCGGGGATGATATCGGTGGCAGGCTTGTCCCCCACTATGGCGCCCTCCTGCGGATCGATGCCGCGCTTCCGCAGCGCCAGAATCAACTGGTCGTAGAGCGTCCCCTCCTCTTTCGTCTTTCCCTTGTACGCCAGATCGATAGATCCATCCCGCAGATCGATTCTCCCCTGCGGCGTTACCAACTCTTCGAAATAGCCTGTCAGGCCCTTCGTATCGAGGAAGCGGGTCACGATATCGGAACCCATCGCACCCAGCGTCTTTTTTAGCTCAGCGACGACCGCAAGGTGAATCCCCTCGTCCTTCAGGTAGCGGAGCGCTTCTTCCAGACCGTTCCCCATGAGCAGGTGTTCCTGTTCCTTGGCGGAGAAGACCTCCATGGCCCTGTCACTTCCATCGAAGACATGAGTCATGATCTCGCTGCGATGGCCCTCTTTGATTGCACTATAACTACCGTACATTTCCTTAAGCTGCCGATACCTGTATATACGCTCCTCAACGAGGTCAGGCTCCCCGATCTCTTTCGACACGTCGCCCACCACGAGATAGTTGCGCAATCCCGTCGGGTCCATCATGCACTGACCAAAGTCAAAACCAACCCACTTCAACTCGATAGCCATTCTAAGCCTCCCGACATTCGAGGAACCCTTTCGCCAGGGCCATCTTTCCGGCCCGAGGGGAGGGAAGAAACCCTCCCCTCGGCCAGGTCCGTTCTATTTCTTCATCGGCGGCAGATGAAAGATCCTCTCCGCGTTCTTCCCGAGTATCAAGTCGATCTCGTCCTGCTTCAAGCCCGCCTGGGTCTGCAAGTCTTTTATCGCCTTGATTGCCCCTTCCGGGTCGCCGACCCTGTGAGCGTAGTCCGTGCCGATAATCATCTGGCCCGGGCCGACCCATTCGAGACAGCACTTCATTGCCGGCAGGTAGAACGACGTGGTGTCGGGATAGACCCTGGTCTTGTACGTCACGTCGGGCGGCTCCTTCAGCTCAAGCCCCCATTCCTTCCCGTAGCCTTTGTACGCATCCTGGATCCTGCGGACAAAGTAGGGCACCGTTCCGCCCAAATGCCCGTGGACCAGGGTCATCTTCGGGAACTTGTCCATAACGCCCTGAAAGATGAGGCTCATGACGGCCATGCTCGTATCGAGCGTGTAGCCCCAGAGCTGGTAAGGGAGCCGCATCATGTCCATGACGGGAGCGGTCAGGGGCACTGCCGGGTGTACCAGGAAAGGCATATCGTACTTGTTGGCGATCTCATAAATCGGATGGAACTTCTCGAGGTAAACGGCCTCGCCGTTGACGTTCGAGAACATCTGAATGCCGACGGCACCCAATTTCTTGCACCTTTCCAACTCTGCACACGCCGCATCGACGTCCTGGTAGGGCAGGGACGCCATGTGAAAAAAACGCCCAGGGTATTTCCTGGCAGCCTCTGCAAGGGCGTCGTTGCAGAACTTAGCCCAATGAATACCCGCATCCCGCTCAAGGGTCTCCGGGCCCGGGATGGTGACGGTGAGAAGCTGCGTGTCGAGACCTGCGGCATCAAGGTCCCTTATCCGCGCTTCCAGATCATAGTGGCCCGCCCTATCAATATGGGCCACGGCTACACCCTTGTAGTACATCCTATAAGCGGTGGGGCCATCCTGGATACAATAGGGGGTCTTATCCTTACCCCTCGATATCAGATAGTCAATGTATTCCTTCGGATAATAGTGGCAGTGTACGTCAACTGTTCTCTGCGCCATATAGGCCTCCTTTATTTTTTTTACCTTGCCGGGTCAGCACCGGCTTCGGCAGAACCCTTCTGCCGAATCAATCCACTTCCTGCTCCGTTTTCGCGGATCACCCCCCTTGCTTTCTTTTTTGCTATTCGCCGCCGGCTTTAGCCCTTCGGGCCTGCAGGATATACAGGTTGTCTTTTTCATAGGCAAACTCGATGTCCTGGCAACAACCATAATGATCCTCAATGAGACATGCGGTCCTACACAGTTCCTTAATCTGCTCATCCGTGAGGGTCGGCTGACTCACCTTCTCAGCCGCCACGTCCACCCATTCGGCACCGCCCCCTTCAGCCTGGAGGTAAGTCTCATGCTTCTTGGCGACCCTTTTGTCCTTAATGGTGACAGGATTTTTTGTCATCACGTAGAGGTCGCTCTGGCATCTGCCGCAGACCACTGTCTCCCCCAGCCCCCAGTTCGATTCCACCACGATCTCATCCTTCGACCCGCTTATGGGATTGAGGGTAAAGAGTACACCGGCCACCTCCGAGTTGACCATGAGCTGGATCGTGGGGGCGATGACCGCCTTGTTGTGGTCGAGCCCTTTTGAGTGGCGGGCAAAAGCGGCGCGTCCCGACCAGACCGAGGCCCAGCATTCCTTTACCTTCTGTACCACGTTCTGCGCTCCCCGGATGTAGTGGAACGTGTCCATCATACCGGGAAAGGACGACACAGCCGAATCCTTGATTGCCACCGACGAGCGGACTGCTACAAAAGGCTCCACCCCCCCTTGAGAAAGCCTTGCGTAGTTATCGACAATGTCTTTCTCTATCTCGGGCGGCATGGGAGCGGCGATGATCATCTCACGGATCGGCTTTGTCTTGTTTTCCAGGTCCTGAAAGTCATCGAAGTTGATGGTCGCTGCAGCAGCATCGATCCGTCCTCTCAACCCGTTGACTTCCAGGTGATGGTAGTACGCATCTCCGAGCACGCTGAATCCACCCGGCACATTCAACTTGAGGCTCGTAAGCTCACCCAGGTGGGCTGCCTTGCCTCCGCACTCTTCGAACAGGTCTTTGTTCAGTTCTTCAAACCTTTTGACAAACATTCATTTCACCTCCAAAGTCTTACATCTGACTTCCTGCGGCTGTCCCGGCCTCCACACCCGGAGGCAGCTCTTCCGCACCCGGAGGCAGTTCTTCCGCACCTAGGGGCGGACCGGGAATTGAAAGCGGAGCGCGCAGAAAAAAGAATTGATGGACGAGCAACGCAAGTGCAGTCACATGAAGGGTATAGAAGGCCGTCCACATATTAATGTCAAGGGGCAGTCCTGCCGCCTGCGCTTTCGCAACGAAAGGTTGGAGAATGACACGCAGGATGGCGATCCAGACGGCCGTAAGCCCGATCTCTTCCAGCAGGAAACACTGCCATCCCCGTTTGGGCTGAATGGAGCCGGCGCAGGGATACATCTCAAAGGCCACAGAGTGCATGAGGGACCAGCCGATCATGCTCGCCCCTATGGCGCCGAACCAGAAAGTAGGCGGTATCCCCAGAGAGAGACCGCCCTGCCAGAAGACATAGCCGAGGAACACGCATACTGCGGCAAGCACAAGCTGGTAGAGCCCTTTTGGGAGCTTGTAGAACGGCCATCCCTGAAGACACATGGGGAAACCCCATACCTGTATCCACACGATAATCCAGACACATAGTCCAAACCAGTAGTCACCCGGGAAGATTCCTTTTGGATCGAAGGGAGCCCCTTCGGCCGGCGTGCCTTTCAGACTGACAAAAATGGGCCAGATGATGAGGGACAATACCATTATCAGCACGGTACCGAAAAGCCAATTCGCCCACGGTGCTTTAAATGGGTGAGGCCCAACCCCGTCAAAAGCATACCAGAGGGTCGCCATAAAGATGATGATACCGAACCAGGGAGTCATGGGCATTTTGGGATAGACATAACCCACGAAGAAGTAGAGTATGAATGCCATGAGGATCCAGACAATCATCATACCGATGCCGGTCAGCACCTTGCTCGTGCCAGGCTTCCACGTACCCCCGGGTACGCCAAAAGGCCAGCCGAGACCGAGAACGCCAAAGGTAACGCTGCCCATAAGCAAGAAGAATGAGAATGGAAGATACGCCATGACGAACCATTTAATGGGTACGACATACATAAAGATCCATGAGATTGCCATGATGACGACAAACCGTAGTAACGCTTGTGCTATTGTCATTCCCCGACCTCCCCTTTTTAGTCACTCCTGAAAAATCAGGAGTTCGATCACAGCACCTCCCCAGCAGTCGTTCTGCATGTCCTGTGTCCCAGGATCGCTGCTATTTTCCCCGAAACACCGGTTTTCGCTTCTCGATGAACGCCGACAGCCCTTCTTCCGCATCCTGGGAATTAGCCACCTTATCGTAGATCTCGAGTTCAAGACGGAGTGCCTCCTCGATAGGCAGCTCCAGACCCACGTCTATGGCGCGCTTGCACCCCCGCACCGCAAGAGGACCCGCCGAAGCGATTCTGCCTGCTAACCCCCTCACCTCCTCCATCAAAGTCTCTCTCCCGCAAACCTTCTCAACAAGGCCCCACGCATAGGCCTCCGCCGCCGTCAGCATCGTCCCTGACAGCATCAGATACTTGGCCCTTCCCGGGCCTATCAGACGGGGCAATAGCTGGCTTCCTCCATAGCCTGCCATCACACCCAGTGTTGCCTCCGGCAAGCCGAATTTTGCGTGTTCCGCAGCGATCCGGATATCGCAGGCCAACGCCAGCTCGCATCCGCCCCCGAGAGCATATCCATTGACCGCTGCTATCACGACCTTGCTCGATCTTCTGATTTCAGAGAATATTTGTTGCCCTCTTGTAATAAACGCGGTTCTTCCGCTTCCCGCATCCTTGATCTCCCTCACGTCGGCGCCTGCAACAAAGGCCCTGGAGCCTGACCCGGTGATGGTGACAACCAAGGAGTCTTCATCCTCTTCGAGGGTCTCAAATATCTCTTGGAGCCTGAGCATGATTCGATTGTTTAAGGCATTAAGGGCGCCCTCCCGGTTGATCGTCAGAAGGACCGTGCGACCCGCCTTTTCTACGAGCACTTCCTCCTCGGCCATGCTTCCCCCTTTCTTGGTTAAATAGACAAGTTCCCGTTCTGCTCGATGTACCCCATGGCCTTGGAGATGGCCGCAGCCGTTCTGAGAGTCTCCTTTACGATCCTCTTGACACCCTTGTCATCTTCCGCTGAGGATATAAAGCCGACTCCCACGGCTGCGACAACCTCTCCGCTGAAATCGCGGACAGGCGCCCCAACTCCCGTAATACCGTCAAATGCCTCTTCCCGGTCTATGTAATACCCCTGAGAACGGATAAGTCTGAGTCTTTCCCTGACAAGGGTCTCATCGATAATGGTTTTCTTCGTGATAGCTGCGAGGGGATACCTTTTCAGCAACTCCGTCACGTCGTTATCGGAGAGGTGCGCCATGAGGACATTCCCCAGCATGCCGAAGTAAGGCGGTCTCCTCGTTCCTATGCGCGATGCGAACCTGATGGGATTCAGAGGCTCTTCTTTCTTGTCGATATAGACCAGCTCCCCATCCTGTAAAATCCCCAGGAACACGGTCCTACCCAGCTTCTCTTGCAGCCTCAGGATATACGGAACAGCAATCCTTCTGAGAGAGAAAGAGGCGAAGACTACACTACCCAGCTCGAAGAGCTTGAGTCCCAGGGAGTATTTCTTCGTATCTCGTTTGAACCTGAGGAATTCGTACTGCACGAGGGTTGAGCAGAGCCTGAGTATCGTGGTCTTCGGTATGGCTAAGGTCTCGGAAAGCTCTGAGAGCGTGAAACTTGGCCGCTCCGCGTTAAAGACCCTAAGTATCTCCAGCGCCCTCCCGAGGGATTTGTTGTTGTAGAAGGTACTGCTTTCTGATCCGGTCATGAGCGCCACCGTTCCGATTATCGCAACCGTCATCCGATAAATGAAATGCTACCACTCCCGATTTTCTCTGTCAAGAAAAAAAATGCATATTGTTGCTGCAATATAATTATGTCACCCCTTAGCTGCAATATGAAAATGTCACCCCCGCCGATAACAAGGGGCACCGAGGGGAGGTGCTCCGGTGAGAAAAGGAGTGACGTTCATGACGGAAGAGGTAAGGCGGTACGGCGTGGTAGCGGCGGCATTGGACGGCAGGATGATGAACGGAGAGGCTGCGGCGGCGTTAGGCGTCTCCCTCCGCCAGCTAAAGAGGATCAAGGCTAAAGTGAAGAAGGAAGGACCTTCCGGAATTAAGCACGGCAACAGCGGGCGCCCTTCCTGCAGAGCTTTCCCTGCCGGGATGAAAGAGCGGGCGATGAAGCTCGCCAATGAGAAGTATTTCGACTTCAACTTCTCCCACCTCTCGGAGATGCTGGAAGAGCAGGAAGGGATAAAGATCAACCGCGAGACCTTGCGGCAATGGCTTCGTCCTGAAGGGTTCGGAGGAAAGGTCCGGAAGCAGCGCAGACATAGGAAGAGAAGAAAACGATCGGAGAAGGAAGGCCATATGCTCTTTTTGGACGGCTCTCCCCATGCGTGGTTCGGGGAGGAAAAGACAACGCTCCTTCTGTCTACGGACGACTCGACGGGGAAGCCTCTTTATGGGCTGTTTCGAAAGGAAGAAGACCTGGAGGGCTGTTTTGGCGTATGCAAAGAGGTCTTTGCCCGTTTCGGCCGGCCCTCGGTCTTCTATCTCGATCGGGCCTCCCAGTTTAAAACCACCCGGCATAAGAGCGATTCTGTCGAGCCTACCCAGTTCCAGAGAGCCATGAGCGAGCTGGGGATACGGCTCATCTTTGCCCATTCTGCTCAAGCCAGAGGAAGAGGCGAGAGGATCAACAGGACCTTCCAGGACAGGCTTGTCGCTGAGCTTCGGCTTAAGAATATCGCCGACCGCGAAGGGGCGACGAAGTATCTGAACGAAACCTTCATCCCCAAGTACGCTCGGCTCTTCGGCGTTGCCCCGGAAGACCCGAAGCCTGCATGGAGACCGCTTCCTCAAGACGCGGACATGCGGAACATCCTTTGTAAGCGATATGAGGCAAAGGTCAATTACGACAACACGATCTCGGTCGACGGACAGGCGATCCAACTGTTCCCGACAAAGACGAGGCTGAGCTTTGCCAAGGCTTCCGTTACGGCGAATCATTGGCTCGACGGAAGCTGGCATGTCTTTCATCATACGGCGGGAGAGGTTCCCTGCAAGCCTATCGAAGGACGCGTCCGGCCGGGGTCCTACATGCGCCCAGGGCCGGCGAGCGAAGCGAGAGCGTCTCTATGAAAAGGGCCAAGGGGGGGTGACATATTCACGTTGCAAAAAGGGTGACATTTTTATGTTGCAATAACAGAAAAAAAATGCATATAAGTAAGAACAAATTGAAAATGGCAGAAATTATTGTTGTTTTTCCTTCTGTTCCTTTGCGCCACCGCGTCCGATCATAAAAATGCCCTCTTTTCGTCCCTGACCATTTCTTTTCAAGATGGGCTGAAAGTCATCGGGGCAAAAACATTCAGAGCCGGGCCCAAAATAAAGTGACGATTCGCCCAGTTGTCACCCCGGTGAAAATCGGGGCACAGGTAGCTTGTAAGGTGCTGAAAGGACTGGATGTCTCACCTGCGGCGGGATTAAGGCCCGCTTCGCTCTACCGGCGTCCGCCGGAATGACGGAAAGAAGACGAACACGTTGCCGTCAAAGGGGTATGAATTCTGCGGAACGCTCTACGCTTGGACTTGACTGATCGGTGAATGCCGCGAAGGGCTACGTGCACCCGCGATAGCGAAAAGAAGGATACATGGAAATCAAAATCAAAAACTGGGGATCCTGGGATCCGGCCGGATGCGAGCGGGCATAGGCGCTATCTTTCGTCGCCAGTAGACAGGCCGGCCTTCTGCTCGATGTACCCCATGGCCTTGGAGATGGCCGCAGCCGTTCTCTGAGTCTCCTTTACGATCCTCTTGACACCCTTGTCATCTTCCGCTGAGGATATAAAGCCGACTCCCACGGCTGCGACAACCTCTCCGCTGAAATCGTGGACAGGCGCCCCAACTCCCGTAATGCCCTCAAATGCCTCTTCCCGGTCTATGTAATACCCCTGAGAACGGATAAGCCTGAGTCTTTCCCTGACAAGGGTCTCATCGATAATGGTTTTCTTCGTGATAGCTGCGAGGGGATACCTTTTCAGCAACTCCGTCACGTCGTTATCGGAGAGGTGCGCCATGAGGACATTCCCCAGCATGCCGAAGTAAGGCGGCCTCCTCGTTCCTATGCGCGATGCGAACCTGATGGGATTCAGAGGCTCTTCTTTCTTGTCGATATAGACCAGCTCCCCATCCTGTAAAATCCCCAGGAACACGGTCCTACCCAGCTTCTCTTGCAGCCTCAGGATATACGGAACAGCAATCCTTCTGAGAGAGAAAGAGGCGAAGACTACACTACCCAGCTCGAAGAGCTTGAGTCCCAGGGAGTATTTCTTCGTATCTCGTTTGAACCTGAGGAATTCGTACTGCACGAGGGTTGAGCAGAGCCTGAGTATCGTGGTCTTCGGTATGGCTAAGGTCTCGGAAAGCTCTGAGAGCGTAAGACTTGGCCGCTCCGCATCAAAGACCCCCAGTATCTGGAGTGCCCTTTCGAGGGATTTGTTGTTGTAGAAGGTGCTCTTTTCTGATTCGTCCATGTGATCACCGTTCCGATTATCGAGTGTGTCGCCGCCTTGTGCTATCCGGGTAACCCAACCTGTCCGGGAACCCGTTTTTCGGCGTGGTTGCCGATCCCGCCGAAAATAGCTTCACTCATCCCTTCGTAATCACGAAGGAGATCGTATTTCTCGCCCTTGAGCAGCCATCTTGTCACCAGGTGCTCCAGTGACCCCAAAAGCATCTGCCTTAACAGGCGCGCGGGCAGATCTCTCCTGATCACCCCCTCTTTCTGTCCCTGTTCAAGAATTTCGACGAGCGCGCTCATGAAGGGCGAGAAGCTTTTGGAGCTCCTCGACTTCGCGAAGTCCTTATTCACCCTCATTTCGAGCATAAGGCTCCGGGCATAGTCAGGGTTTATCTTGAAAAAGTAGAGGTAATACCAGATGAGCCTTCTTATCTTGTCTGAAGTATCCTTTGAATCTTCCAGGTGGTGGTTGAGCTCACGGCAGAACACCTTGGTCGTCTCGAGAGGGATCGAGAAAAACAAGTGCTGCTTGCTCTTGAAATATTCGTAAATCGTCCCCTCGGCGACACCGGCCAAGCGCGCGATTTCGGAAATACTAGTGTACTGTCTCAGTAATATATTTACAATAGCCTTTGCTTGTGCTATACTTGGTGCATGTGGAAACCAGCCAATAAGCTCATGATGACGGAAGAACAGCAAAGAACATTGGAAGCTTGGATTCGTGCGAAAAAGACGCCTCAAAGAGTAGTCCTCCGTTCCCGTATTTGCCTGCTTGCCGCAAGGGGTCTCTCGCATAACGCCATCGCTAAGGAATTGGACGCCTCTCGCCCCACGGTTCTGTTGTGGACAAACCGATTCAGAGCGAAAGGCATTTCAGGATTGGCTGAAGATGCTCCTCATCGTCCCAGTTCAAGGCGACTCGATCCGAAAAAGGTTGATGCCATCGTGGAAGCTACCCTCCATACAACGCCTGCCGATTCAACCCACTGGTCGACGAGAACTATGGCAAAGGCTCATGGCGTCAGCCATGCGACCGTGCAACGCATCTGGGACGCCCATGGCTTGCAGCCGCACCGCGTGGAGACCTTCAAGTTATCCAAAGACAAGCGATTCGTGGAAAAACTGCGGCAGTTGTAGGCGTCTATCTGAATCCGCCCGACAAGGCGGTGGTGCTATGCGTCGATGAAAAGACCCAGGTGCAGGCGCTCGATAGGACGCAACCGGGTCTGCCTATGAAGAAAGGGCGCTGCGGAACAATGACGCACGATTACCGACGCAACGGTACTTGCTGCCCTTTTGCTGCGATGAACCTGTTGGAAGGAAAAGTTATCGGCTCCTGTTATCCCCGGCACAGGAACACGGAATTCCTAAAGTTTCTCCGCAAGATCAACCGGGAAGTGCCCCAGAAATTGGCAATTCACTTGATCCTGGATAATTATGGAACGCACGGCCACCCAAATGTGAAAATGTGGCTTGAAAAGCATCCTCGCTTTGCCCTTCACTTCACACCCACAAGCTCATCCTGGTTGAATCTGGTAGAACGTTGGTTTGGAGAAATCACACAAAAGAATCCGTCGAGTATTCAAAAGCGTGCCAACTTAGCCGCCATCAAGAGTACATCCGCTCTACAACAAACCCAACCTTTTTTACAAGAAAGCAGATATCGTCAAGAAGTGGCCCGTTGTAAAGCTTACTGAGACAGTACACGTAGCTTCCTGAAAGTTTTTCCTGCCGAACACCTCTATGGCTGCCTGTACTATCTGTTGTTTCTTCGTTTTCTTTCTCGACATGTCAACCTGATCCTTCCTGGATGCTTCGCGATCGCGCCCTTATTGCGCGTGTCCGTATTTTCCGCGTTATACACAATAATTCTTGCAGAATTCTATTTGATATGTCAAATATAACGTTTATACGCAAATCCACCGTTTATTTATCTTCGAGCATTTTTTCCGCCAGGGCTATCTTTTCGACGGCGTCACTCTCGCTGATGTATACGCGTCCGCAGGAGGAGCACACTGGAATGTCGGCTCCAAAGGTCTCATCGAGGTAGGCCAGCTTGACCGTGGCCAGCTCCAGTACAAGGCCGCATTTCGCGCAGATCCATTCCGCGGCTTCCTTCCGCTTTGCGGGCATGTTGAATCCGTGGAGGATCTTCATGCGATGGGAGTACGCGTTGTAGATCCGATATGACCTGTCCTCGATCCCGTACTCCACCCAATAGGTGATGCTCGACGGCCGGTCATAGGCCAGGTAATGGCCGGTGACGCGGTGCGTGTAAACCTCCCCCGTCTTCAGGGCGTGGACCAGCACCTTCCGGATGTCCTCCGCCCTGATTCCCCTCCTTTCGAGAGTCAACTCCACTTCGGGAGCTATCCTTAGGTTTTCACACTCCTCCATTGATCGCCTCCCCCCGGCAGCGGCCCCGGTGAGGACCCCCTCATCCGCGCCGGCCCACGACCCCGCCCACGGGTTCCTTCTCGCAAAAGGCGTTTCCTGACGGATAGGGCAGCACCCCGCCCTTGCAGGCGGGGCAGACGGCGCCGTCAACGGCATGATAGGCTTCACCGCACGAGGGACAGATGGAAATCGGACCGCTTTGTTGTTTTTTGAAGAAGCCGGGAGAGACCTGGACCCTCTCGACGCTGCACATCTCTCTTCCCGCTTCCCTGATCTGACGGAGAAGCACGTCGTCGTCCTGCGCGTCCTTTGGCTTGAGCTTCAGATACCAGGCCCTTATTTCCGGCCAACTCTCCAGCTTGGCGCAATCGAGGTAGACGCGTACCCCCGTCCCCGTTCTTTTTTCATAGAAAGTCAGCGCATATCGACCCACATCGATGATCTTGAGCCACCTGTTCCCTATGGAGCAAGGGGTCAGGAGCTGGACTGCGTCGGGCAGACATTTTGCCGTCTCACAGATGACATCGTACACTTCCCCCTCGGGCAGGCTCCTGTAAGCAAGGTCGACCATGAAACCGCCTATTATGACGCCAGGGGCTGCGCAGCCGTGAAAAGACTTTACCATCGCGGTGTATTCTTCAAACCTGTAGGAAACGATACTACCCATGTTGCCTCCACCCGAAAATGTGCTTTTCTCGCATCTTTAAGAAAATTGCTCTCAAGGCATGTCCGCTTTTCTGATATTGCACAGGAGTCCCTTCCACTGGGGATATCCCATGATCGGTTCCCTGCAGTTGCAATCCGTGAGGAGGTTACAGTTGCCTTCTCCTGGCCACCCGTGAGGCACGAGGACGACCCCCTCCATCGTTCGCTCATCAACGGATGCCTTCATCTTGACCCACCCCCGGTCCGTCTCGACGACGACGTCGTCTCCATGCCCTATCCCATACTGCTCGGCGGTCTTTGGTCCCAGCTCCGCCTTAGGGAAAGGCGACCAGAGCTGGAGGGATTTCAGGTTGTGGAGCATGCTGCCGTTAAAGTAATAATCCCGCGTGCCGGTGGAGAGGATCAGGGGATATCTCTCTCCAAGCTCTGCCCACCGGGACCCCTGCGGACTCTTGTCGGGTTCGCGGTAGGTGGGAATCGGGTCGAACCCGACCTTCGCGAAGGCTTCGCTGTATATCTCGATCTTGCCTGTCGGGGTCGCAAAGGTGCGGTTGCCGATAGAATACTCTTTCTCCTGGTAGATGGCCCCTTCAGGTTTTTCGAGTAGGGTCTTGAAATCGACGGAGCATGGCGCGAGTTCGTGGGCCACCACCTCTTCGTCCGATTTCCACGGGAACTTGTCGCCGAAGCCGAGTTTCCCGGCCAGGGCGGTGTAGACGTCCCGGATCGACCGGCATTCATAGTACGGCTCGATGAGAGGCCGTCTCAGCATCAGGTAGGGGACGCAGTGACAGACGTTATAGTTATACGCAAGGCCCCAGAACTCGAGTTGGTTACTGGCCGGCAGTACGTAATGGGCGAATTCCGCGGTCTCCGTCATGAACTGTTCATATACGACAACGAGGTCCAGCTTCCGAAATGCCTCCCTCAGGGCGTTGGAATCGGGCATAGTGACGAGGGGATTTCCTCCGGCGACGATAAAGGCCTTAAGCTTGTCAGGCACGCTCTCGGGCACCATGTTCATGACCGCGTAAGGGCTCGTTCTCCCCCACAGCTCGTAGAAGAGCGGGTATTCCTCCGCTCCGAGGGGCTTGCCGGGGAAGGGAAGGCTCACGTCCTGGAGTCTCAGCCGGGGACTTATCACCCACCCACCCGGGACATTAATATTGCCGGTAAGCACCTGAAGTATGGCCATGGCCCGGTCGGTCTGGCTACCATTTGCACACTGGTCCTGCGTGCACGTGCCGTGAAAGATGCTTGCCCCCCGCGTCGACGCGAAGCGACGGGCGAGGATCCTGATGTCATCCGCCTTCACCCGGGTAATCTTTTCCGCCCATTCCGGTGTGTAGGGCTGGACATGGGGGACGAGCTTGTCGAAGCCGTAGGTATATTTCTCCACAAAGTCCGCGTCGTAGCGTTTTTCGTTGATCATCACGTTCATCATCGCGAGGGCCAAGGCGCCGTCGGTGCCGGGCCTTATGGCCACGTACATCTCCGCCTTGTCCGCGATGGGGATCCTTCTCGGATCGATAACGATCAGCCTCGCGCCCTTTTTCAGGTTTTCCTCCAGAGCGAGGGAGAGGGGGAAGTCAGAGGCCGCCGGGTTATGGCCCCACAGGAGATAGAGGTTCGAGTCCATCTCTTCCACGGGGTATTTTCCGAAGGTAATCTGTCTGGCCCTGATCCTCATCCTGTAGCAGATGCTTTCCACCGAGAAGAAATTGGGAGAACCGAAGGCCGCCTTGAACCTGTGGGTCAGGGAGATCATCTCCAGGTTCTCGACCCCTATGGAGCCGCAGAAGAAGGCGAGCACCGAAGGGCCGTACTTCTCTTTCAGCTCGCTCAGCTTGGCCGCAATCTCCGAGAGCGCCTGCTCCCATGAAACCCTTTGCCACTCGTCTCCCACCCTCTTGAGAGGGTATTTGAGCCGGTCCGGGTGATACAGGTGCTCGACCATCGCCTCTCCCTTGGGACACAGCCTTCCCTTGTTGACGGGATGGGACTCCTGTCCCCGGACACCGATCACCGTTCCATTAGAAACCGATACCTCCACCCCGCAACTGTGGTAACAGAGCGCACATCCGGTGAAGGCTTTGCCCACATCCTTTTCCGCCATTTGTCTGACCTCCTCTTCAATCTCCGCACGCAGCGGGCCGGTTCTTCTCACTCGGCTTTGCCCTTCCGTAACCTTCTTTTCCTTCCCAAGGCGCCTTCATAATTGAGTGTCATTCAAATCACTCATCCCCCGGCAGAGCCGGGGGTTTGAAAATATGTGAACCGCTCAAAGCGGTTAAACACCGTGAGCTACCTAAAGGTAGCCCTACTCGTCGAACATCTTGAGCTGATCGAGCTTCTTATCCTCGTCTTCCTGCTTTCTGATGTAGTCGCGGACCGTTTCTTCATCCAATCCTGCCGTTGTCACATAGTAGCCCCTGGCCCAAAAATTCTGGCCGATGAAGTTTTTTCTCCTTCCGCACGTACGGGCGATCCATATGGCGCTCTTCCCCTTGATGTAGCCTATAACTTGGGCGACGGCATACTTGGGCGGTATTGATATGAGCATGTGTACGTGATCCTCTACGAGACGCCCTTCCAATACTTCGCTTTCCTTCTGATTCGCCAGCTCCTTGAGCACCGGCGCTAACTGTTTCCTGAGCTGCCCGTAGAGTGCCCTCTTCCTGTACTTCGGTATCCACACCACATGGAACTTGCAATCCCACCTGGTGTGATTTAAACTCTGAAAGTTATTCACTAAGGCCTCCTCCTTGTGTAACTTCGAGCGGTTCACATTGGAGGAGGTTTTCTTTTATATTCCCGAAAATGTCAAACTTTTGGAGTCCCCCGGCAGAGCCGGGGGTATACCCAGAGGATAATTACCAAAATACGCCTTAATTATCTAAAGTATAATAACTGAATGACGCTCAATATTACAATAGTAACCCATAGTTCGTCAATAGATATTACGAACAGAGGGTCAATATTATAAAGATAACGCGATGAAACCGTGGCATGGCCCGGAATACAGTGGTTCCTCCTGAACGCCGCTCATTAAGATGTTGGAATGGCGTGAGGCGGCCTTTTAGGGCTTGGGGTTCTCGTTACCAAAAAGGGTGTACTCTTCGACAGCACCTACCGGTTCCGGCACGCTTTTGAATACTGCCCGGCGAATTCTTTTTCGTGTGATTTCTCCGAACCCACGTTCATTTCGCTCCTGGTGAGATGTCCACCAGCGGTGTTTACAAATTACGCTACAATCTCTGTATCGAAAATCCCTGTATCGAAAAAACAAGCGGTGGGCTGGAGGTCAATTATCAATTGACAAGGCAAAGAAAAAAACAGTAAAATACCTCAGTTGTGTGCCGATACGAAGAGGAAGTGCCTGGCCTGCGGAATACACAATCGGAACTGCGGTGCTTTAGGTTGCATTCTTTCAACAGGGGCATCATTTGATGCCTTTTGATTTCTTGGGTAACATACACGGGAGTAAGTTTTGATCGTACGATTTAGGGACAAGGAATACGCCGCTCCGGACGGAAGCGTCAGTTTTCTCGATTTCCTCAAGGGTCTCGGCGCCTTTGAAAAAGAAATCGTTGCGGTGAAGGCGGGAGGCGAGCTGCTCGACCTCTCCTCCACACTGCGGGAAGGCGACCTTGAGCCCGTGTATATAGACTCCGCCGAAGGCACGCATATCCTGCGCCACAGTACCGCTCACGTCATGGCGGAGGCGGTGAAGGAGCTCTTCCCGGAGGCAAAGGTGACAATCGGCCCGGCCATAGAGACGGGCTTCTACTACGACTTCGATTACGAGCCCGGCTTTACGGAGGAAGACCTGCCCCGGATAGAAGAGAGGATGCAGGCGATCATCGACAAGGACATCCCCATCGCGCGGCGGGTAGTCTCCAGGACGGAGGCAATCGAGCTGTTCCACGGCATGGGCGAGCCCTTCAAGGTAGAGCTGATCAGCGCCATTCCCGATGAGCAGGTGAGCCTCTACACACAGGACGGCTTTACCGACTTCTGCCGCGGCCCCCACCTCCCCTCGACGGGAAGGATACCCGCTTTCAAGCTTCTCAGCCTTGCCGGCGCGTATTGGAGAGGCGATGAAAAGAACAAGATGCTGACGAGGATATACGGGACGGCTTTCCCGAGCGCGGGGGCCCTCCAGGAGCATCTGACGTTCCTTGAAGAGGTCAGGAAGAGAGACCACAGGCGGCTCGGCAGGGAGCTCGACCTTTTCAGCATCTCCGACGAGGTCGGCGCCGGTCTCGTCATCTACCACCCCAACGGCGCCCTGCTTCGCTACATCCTCGAAGACTTCGAGAAGAAAGAACACCTGAAGCGGGGTTATCAGTTCGTCATCGGTCCGCAGATCCTCAAGGTGGATTTGTGGAAGAAGTCCGGCCACTATGAGAACTACCGGGAAAACATGTACTTCACTAAGGTGGATGACGTCGAGTACGGGCTGAAGCCCATGAATTGCGTCGCCCATATCATGGTCTATAAATCGCAGCTCAGGAGCTACAGGGACCTGCCCCTGCGTTACTTCGAGCTGGGTACCGTCAACCGGCACGAGCTGTCGGGAGTGCTCCATGGTCTTTTGAGGGTCAGGGAATTCACCCAGGATGACGCCCATATTTTCTGCAGGCAGGACCAGCTCCACGACGAGATAAACAGTATCGTATCGTTCGTCGCCGACGTCATGGGGATCTTCGGGTTCGAATACGAGCTGGAGGTCAGCACCAGGCCGAAGGAGCACTTCATAGGCCGTCTCGAGGACTGGGACAAGGCGGAAAGCATATTGAAGAGCGTCCTCGACGACAGGTCTATCCCCTATGATATCAACGAGGGAGACGGCGCGTTCTACGGGCCGAAGATCGATGTGAAGCTGAAGGACGCCCTGGGCAGAAAGTGGCAGTGTGCAACCATCCAGCTTGACTTTGCCCTGCCCGAGCGCTTTGACCTCCACTACGCCGACAAGGACAGCCTGCGAAAGAGGCCGGTAATGCTCCACCGCGTGATCCTCGGGGCTATGGAGCGGTTTATCGGCATACTCATCGAGCACTATGCGGGCCGCTTCCCGCTGTGGCTCTCACCGCTGCAGGTCCTCGTCCTCACCATTACGGACGAGCAGGCTGCCTATGCGGAAGAGCTGCGGCAGATGCTCGCGGGTGCCGACATCAGGGTCGAAGTAGATGGGCGGAACGAAAAATTGGGCTTTAAAATACGTGAAGGGACCATGAGAAAAATCCCTTATATGCTTATACTGGGAAGGAAGGAAACGGAGACGCGCACCATTTCGGTCAGGGGCCGAGACGGCGCCGAGATGAAAGGCGTAAGTGCCGCCGAGTTCATAGAGAGAGTGAGGCAAGAGAATACGTCCAGGAGGTGAATTCATAGGATCCGCCAGAGAAGTGAAGGATGTCACGAATATCAACGAGAAGATAAGGGCAAAAGAGGTGAGGCTGATCGATGAGGACGGCACAATGGTAGGCATCACGTCCACTTATGATGCAATCAGAATGGCGCGTGAGAAGGAGCTTGATCTGGTCGAAGTCTCGCCGAAAGCCGTGCCCCCCGTCGCCAGGATCATGGACTATGGCAAGTTCAAGTACCAGACGGCGAAGAGGGCGGCCGAGGCCAAGAAAAAACAGACGATCATCCAGGTGAAAGAGATGAAACTGGGGCTGAAGATCGAAGAGCACGACCTTCAGTTCAAGCTGAAACACCTGCGGGACTTTCTGAGTGAGGGCGATAAGGTGAAGATCACCATCATGTTCAGAGGCAGAGAGGTGCTCCACAGGGACAAGGGGGAACAGCTCGCCGTAAAGGTGATAGACGCCCTGAAAGACGTGAGTGACGTGGAACAGAGAGCAAAGTTCGACGGCAGAAACATAATCATAGTTTTTGCGCCCAAGTGAGCGAAGCGAGCCGAGGGGGGACAACCCGCAAGCGGGTGCCCGGGCGGCTTTGCCGATGGAGGGGGCGCTGAGCCCCAGTAATTGAGGAGGAATAATGCCGAAGCTAAAATCACACAGGGGGCTGGCGAAGAGGGTGAAAAAGACCGCAAGCGGCAAAATCAAGCGGTCAAGGGCCTTTCACAGCCATCTCCTTTCTTCGAAATCGCCGAAGAGGAAGAGAAACCTTTCACAGACGGTAATGGCACACACCACGAATGAAAAGAACTTGAAGAAGTTAGTCCCCTATCTGTAAGGTTCTGAACGAACGAAGCGAGTTGAGCGGGGACAACCCGCGAGCGGGTGCCCAGGAGGCTTCGCCGAGGAGGGGGGCGCTGAGCCCCAAGATAATGAGGAGTTAAAGAAATGCCAAGGGCTAAAAGAGGAACAAAAGCAAGGGCCAGACGTAAAAAGATCATGAAGGCCGCCAGGGGCATGGTCGGCGCGAGGCGCACGGTTTTCAAGGTGGCGCAGCAGTCCGTGTTCAAGGCCATGCAGCACGCGTTTGCGGGCAGAAAGCAGAGGAAGCGGGACTTCAGGTCTTTATGGATAACGAGAATAAATGCGGCATGCAGGTCATACGGCATCCCCTACGGTCTGTTTGTCCACGGATTGAAGCTGCAAAACATCGGGTTGGACCGTAAATCGCTCGCCGACATGGCGGTAAGCGATCCGGCAGGATTCGGGACACTTATCGCGAAGGTCAAAGCGGCGCAAGCGCAATAATCTGAAGCGTTGGGTGGAAAACTCAACCGCCCGGGTAGTTGAGCTTTTCGGGTGATGACGTTGGTGCGCATAGGGCGAAAGACGAGTGGATCTTACGGCGCTTAAAGAAAAAATCACTCAGGAACTTGCATCGATACACTCGATGGAAGACCTGAGGCGAGTGAAGGTCAGCCTCCTCGGCAGGAAGGGTCTCTTCCCGGACTACTATGAGCAGTTAAAAACCAGGGAGCTTGAGGAAAGGCGTCCGGCCGGCCGGGAGATCAACAGCCTCAAGAACTGGACCGAGACAAGACTGGGTGAGCTTGAGGCGGCATACGCCGGCGAGGAGCAGATAAAAAGGGCGCAAGACACGTCCATCGACATCACGCTCCCCGGAAAAAAACCCGTCCCCGGCAGGCTCCACCCCATCACGCTTATCTTCGATGAGATCATCAGGATCTTTTCCTCCCTCGGATTTTCGGTTGCCGAGGGACCGGACATCGAGCTTGAGTACTACAATTTCGAGGCCCTCAACATCCCCAAGGACCATCCCGCCCGGGACATGCAGGATACTTTCTACGTGAAACCCGACGTGGTGCTGCGGACCCACACCTCCCCAGTCCAGATACGGACCATGGAGCGCTCGTCGCCCCCCATACGGATCATCGCTCCCGGCGCGGTCTACCGCCACGACCAGGACATCTCCCATACCCCTATGTTCCACCAGGTCGAAGGCCTGATGGTTGACAGGAACGTGAGGTTTTCCGATCTCAAAGGCGTGTTGACCATGTTTATCCATGAGATGTTCGGAGAAAACGTGCCGGTGAGGTTCAGGCCCAGTTACTTCCCCTTCACCGAACCCTCGGCCGAGGTGGATATCGGCTGCGTCATCTGCAAGGGCACGGGCTGCGGCGTGTGCAAAAAGACCGGATGGCTCGAAATCCTCGGCTCCGGCACCGTCCATCCCCAGCTCTTCAGGAACGTGGGCTATGACCCGGAAGAGGTAAGCGGGTTCGCCTTCGGCATGGGGGTCGAAAGGATCGCCATGATAAAGTTCGGCATCGACGACATCAAGCAGTTCTATAATAACGACATCCGTTTCCTGTCACAGTTCTGAGGCTGCAATGAGAGTACCCTTTAACTGGCTGAAAGAATTTACCCCGGTCTCTGCGGCCGCCTCCGACGTGGCAGACGCACTTACCATGAGAGGGCTCGAAGTTGAGGCAGTGGAGCGCATATCGCCCCGGTTCAGCCAGGTCTACGTCGGCAGGGTCCTCGAGGTCGAGGCAATCCCGGCTGCGAAAAAGCTCTCCCTGTGCCGGGTGGAAGTGGGGGCGGACGTCCTCCCCATCGTCTGCGCCGCGCCCAATGTCGCCAAGGGACAGACGGTGGCCGTCGCCCTGCCCGGTGGGCGCCTCGCCGACAACAGCGTGATCGAGAAAAAACGGCTCGTGGGTGTTGAGTCTTCAGGCATGCTCTGCTCGGAAAAGGAGCTAGCCCTATCGGACGACCATAGCGGCATCTTCGTGCTCCCGGACACATTAAAAACGGGCGAGCCCCTCGAGGCCGCCCTCGGCATCGCCGATTACGTACTCGATGTCAACGTACCGCCAAACAGGGGCGACTGCCAGTCCATCCTGGGCATCGCGAGAGAAGTGGCGGGCATATATGGCCTTAGCGTCACCCTCCCCTCCTTCACTCTGAAAGAGACGGACGCCATAGACGGCCTCATCAAGCTCTCGGTCGCCGACACGGACGCGTGCCCCAGGTACGTGCTGCGCATGGTGCGGGGGATCTCGATCGTCTCCGCCCCTTTCTGGATGAGAAGCAGGATCACGAAAGCCGGCATGCGGCCCATAAACGCCATTGTCGACGTGACGAATTACGTGATGCTGGAACTTGGCCAGCCGCTCCATGCCTTTGACTATGCGACCATCGCTGCGAAGCGCATCGACGTGAGGGTGGCCCACGAGAAGTCCCTCTTCCGCACCCTCGACGGTCAGGACAGGACACTTGTTAAGGGGGACATACTCATCTGCGACGGGTCAGGTCCCGTGGCCCTCGCCGGCGTCATGGGAGGAGAAAACTCAGAGATAAGCGCGGCAACGAAAGATGTAGCCCTGGAGAGCGCCTTCTTCAACCCGCTGCTCATCAGACGGACGGCAAGGCGGCTAGACTTACGGTCCGAGGCCTCGGCGCGCTTCGAGAAGGGCATCGATATCGAAACGGTCGACTACGCGGCCCGGAGGGCCATTGAGCTGATGCAGCGCACCGCGGGGGGAGTCGTGCTCGCGGGCAGCCTGGAGGTATACGAAAAGCGTCCGCCCCGCACGATAGCTTTAAGCCTGAAGCGCACCCGGGATCTCATCGGTGCGCCCCTCTCCCGCGAGGAGGTCGTCGACGGCCTTGCGTCAATCGGGATAGTGGAGGGGGGACACTCCTCCGAAAGACAAGAGGCGAGAGGGGTGTCCCCCCAACCGCTTTCGAGCGGCGCGGAGATGCTCTGCTTTTCCATACCGCCATTCCGCCACGATTTGAACGAGTACGTCGACCTCATCGAGGAAGTGGCGCGCATAGCCGGCTACGACGCCGTGCCTGCTTCCGCCCCGGTCAGCACTCTTCTCCCCGTGTCGCGGGGAAAGGCAGACAGGGACATCGACGCGGCCAAGACGTACCTGGCGGCGGCCGGGTTCTTTGAGGTCATCAACTACGGGTTCTTCAGCGTCAAGGATATCGAGAACTTTCTTCTTCAGGCCCCCGACGAGCGCGCATCCTTTGTGCCCCTGCTCAACCCGATATCGAAAGAGCTGGGCGTCATGCGCACCTTCCTTGCCGCGCGCCTGCTCGAAAACATCGCCTACAACAGCAACAGGGGCACGAAGAACCTGAGGCTCTTCGAGGTGGGCAAGGTATTCTTCAGATCGGACGAGTCACAACTGCCCAGCGAATCGATGCATCTGGCTTGCGCGATTTCGGGCAAGGAAAGGGAGTACTTCTGGAGAGATACGGTGAAAGAGTTCGATTTCTTCGACCTGAAGGGTGTCCTGGAGGGTCTTTTCGAGCGGTTCAACCTCCCGCTCCGGGTGCAGCGCACGGAAAGTCCCTTCCTCGAAAGCGCAGGTGCGGCGGACCTCTTCGCCAACGACAGAAAAGTCGGCTGGATCGGGGCGCTCCGGGACAGCGTGAGGGCCGCCTACAACGCGGGCGAGAAGGTGTGGTGCTGCGAGCTGGATCTTGACGTGCTCGGCCGGTGCGGGACCCGGGAAAGGACCTACCGACCCATATCCCGTTACCCGGCCGTTGTGCGCGATTTTTCCTTTTATGTGCCGGACCGGGTTCCGGTTGCCGATCTTGTTGAGCAGGTATCACAAGTGTCTCCCCTGATAGTCTCGGTTGGGGTCTTCGATACTTTTAAGAAGGAGGTGAGAAGCATATCTTTTCGCGTTGTGTTTCAATCCTACGAGGACACTCTCACGGACGAGAACGTAAACACTCTGCAGCAGATCATTATCGGGAGGCTTTCAGCGAAAGAAGGGATAAAACTGAGAACGTAGGGAGGATGTATGACGAAGCAGGAAATAGTGACGACAGTATACGAAAAGCTCGGTTTTTCAAAGAGAGAATCGTCGGATCTCGTCGAGCAATTTTTTAGGATCGTGAAACAAAGTCTGGCTCAGGGTGAAAATGTCAAGATATCCGGGCTGGGTAATTTTGTAGTAAAAGAGAAGCAGGCAAGAAAGGGAAGAAACCCTCAAACGGGCGAAGTGATCGAGATTGCCCCGCGCAAAGTGCTGAACTTCAAGTTGAGCCAGGTTTTGAAAGACGAGATAAACTACAACGACAACGGCGCATGATCCCGAATATCCCTGAAAGGGTATTCTACAGGATAAGGGAAGTGTGCACGCTTACCGGCCTAAAGCCTCATATACTGCGGTACTGGGAACAAGAATTCAGGGACATAAAGCCAGCGAAAAGCTCCACGGGACAGAGACTGTACAGAAGAAAGGACCTGGATGCGATTTTCACTATCAAAAAACTTCTTTACGAAAAACGATTTACTATCGACGGCGCCAAAAAATACCTGAACACGCAGAGAACGCTCTTTGTGGAGATCAAGGAAGAACTAAGGGAGATCGTCAAAATACTCGACAAAGGAGACCGAACATGAAAACAACGCTGATTCTCGTTTTGTTTCTGTGCGTCCTCGCCTCTTGCAGTGCCGGACCTGTGCTGGTTGCCCAAAATGAAGGACAGGCGATAAAGACCTCTTATCAGGACCCTGCTCTTTCCGAATTGTCCGTGCAGTATCGGCCGATCCTGAACAATCTCTACCAGCGGTACCGGTCGGCCGGCATCGACATCTATCCGGGCGGCCTGGGTTTTGTGAACGTCTCCGACAGGGAAGGCAAGACACTTCACTACCTCCTCGTCGAGGTAAGGCCGCGTAACATCCACATCGGCGAGATGCCGTCAAAACCTGAAGTGTTCTCCCACATCGGCGAGATGCCGTCAAAACCCACCGAAAGGTTCTCCGAGGTATTCCGACACCATTTCGAGAAGAACCTCCGTTACCTCAAAGTGGAAGACCTACGGATGGACGGGGTCGACGGCCTTGCCTTCGGCGTCTACTGGCCTGTCCGTGACCTGTCGCAATGCGACACCTACGGCGGGTTCCTCGAATATATGATCGTCTACTTCCACAAAGACGACTTCGTGAGTCTCATCGAGAAACGAGAGACGTTATCGGAAGCCGTAGAAGATGCGGAGGTTGTGACGAGTCTCGACCAGAAACCGCCACAGACGGTGAAGGTTACGGAGGTACCGTAGGTTAGCGGCCGGGTATAGGGCATATAGACGGCCGGGCACTTTTTGCGTGCGGCCCGGCAAAGCAATATGGAGCCGGGCACCCCGCCGATGGAGCCGGGCACCCCGCCGATTATTTGTCATCATCGACACCGCAACATCCTCATATTTACCACCCAGTTAAGGTAACATGGAGCCGGTGCGACCCAACAAAGCGCCATGCATCAAAACTCCCTCCGGCCGAAGTGCACCTGTTATGGGGGGCCCCATATGAACCGTGACTTGTTTTAACGAATATTTCACGAAATCTTTGCAAAACTGCAACAAGTGCATGGTATTATCCCCTCAAGGTCCAACAAAGCCAAACCATGGGCGACCACGGAGCGGAAAGCGAGCGTGTCTCAGAACTGCGCCCGCGATCATCACCCGATAGGTGGTCGAGCCGCCGGGTCGGACACAATTCTGTCCAAAGGAGACTCGGTATGAGAAAGACGGGCGTGATGGGAACATTGTTTGTGTGACGGATGAAACACCGTTCCTGCCACCCTTCGTGCCCGCTATGGATTTCCGTAAGCTTTTTAGACAACGGCGACATGAGCGCCATGTGTCTTAGACACGGTTTCCCACCCAATGATATTATTCCCCAATAGTGTATAATAGCGGGCGCAGAAGGCGGCATGGAAAACAGCACTCCGGAGGACAAGCGGAATCGCCGGTATGGATGGTGTTCAAGGCAAAGAGCCACGAAAGCATTCTGAAGCGGAGCGACAACGACACCCTAGAACCGGCAAAATCCGCAGAGGAGGCGGACAGAGATGAAAAGACTCAGCCTAGCGGCTATTTCCACACTATTCGTGCTATTTTTTTCGAACGCAGCGATATCCGCAACATACTACGTTTCACCGTCCGGCAATGACAGCAATGTTGGGTCCCTTACCGCGCCTTTCAAAACCCTGGCGAAACCGGCCTGTTTGGTAAACCCCGGAGATACCGTAATCGCGTCGAAAGGCGTTTACTATGAGAATTATCAAGCGCAAGGGGTGTTCGGTCTTCTTCTCAGCAGAGGAGGGACCGCGAGCAACCCGATCCTGTTCATGTCTGCCAGCCCGGGCGGGGCGATCATCGATGGGAATAACACGGTACAGATAGGAGTCTACATCCCCGCCAACTACGTACAGATCCAGGGCTTTCAAATGAGAAACTTTTCGCGTGAAGGAGTCTCGGTACACGGACAGTACGCGACGATAACGGGGAACATCGTCCATAACAACGGGAGTGATACCACCGTGAGTCCCAGCATCGGGCACAACGGAATCTACACCGACCAAAACGCCACGAATTGCATGGTAAACGGCAATATCGTCTACGGAAACGGCAGGCTCTCTTTGGGTCCGGGTATCCCTTACGGATCTGAAGATCAGGGGGTTTACCTTTGCAGTCCAAATTCCACTGTGCAGAACAACCTGATATACGGAAACCAGGCTTACGGAATACAAATTGCCGGATATGTGAGCCTGGGCACCGTATTAATAGCAAATAATACAATAGTCACCCAACAGAATTGCGGAGGCATCATCATCTGGCAGACCGGCGCCAAGGGCTGCGTTATCCAAAACAACACTGTGACCAACAATGCCGGCTACGGATTGGACTTCTACGGTGATGGCGGGGGACATGTCGTCCAGAACAACATATTTTACGGAAATGTTGCGGGCGGCATCGATCCATTAATGAGCACGCAATACACGGGGTCTAATAATTTGGTTGCACCCTAGAGGACGGTATATTATGGAACGCGTGGTGTAAGCGGTCATGGCCTTCAGGACCCTGCGCCAGGATCAAAATCTATTTGAATAGATCAAATATTTTTCAGAGGCTGCTTTTCGTCGTGTGCGAAGGTAACTTTTCGTGCGCTGCTTCATGTGAAGACGCCCTTTGTAAAGGGCTTACAGGGGATGGGGCTTGCCGGTAAGCTGCTCACGAAGGTCTCGTAAGGCTGCCCCGGTCCTTACTGCGGCTTGGCGGCTAGTGTACTGTCTCAGTAACGGCTTTACAACGGGCCACCTTCTTGACGATATCTTCCGCTTTCTTCGTCCAAACAAAAGGCTTGGGGTTCTCGTTGTAGAGCCGGATGTACTCTTCGATGGCGGCTACCAGTTCCGGCACGCTTTTGAATACTCCCCGACGGATTCTTTTCCGTGTGATTTCTCCAAACCAACGTTCTACCAGATTCAACCAGGATGAGCTTGTGGGTGTGAAGTGAAGGGCAAAGCGAGGATGCTTTTCAAGCCACATTTTCACATTTGGGTGGCCGTGCGTTCCATAATTATCCAGGATCAAGTGAATTGCCAATTTCTGGGGCACTTCCCGGTTGATCTTGCGGAGAAACTTTAGGAATTCCGTGTTCCTGTGCCGGGGATAACAGGAGCCGATAACTTTTCCTTCCAACAGGTTCATCGCAGCAAAAAGACAGGTAGTACCGTTGCGTCGGTAATCGTGCGTCATTGTTCCGCAGCGCCCTTTCTTCATAGGCAGACCCGGTTGCGTCCTATCGAGCGCCTGCACCTGGGTCTTTTCATCGACGCATAGCACCACCGCCTTGTCGGGCGGATTCAGATAGACGCCTACAACATCCGTCAGTTTTTCCACGAATCGCTTGTCTTTGGATAACTTGAAGGTCTCCACGCGGTGCGGCTGCAAGCCATGGGCGTCCCAGATGCGTTGCACGGTCGCATGGCTGACGCCATGAGCCTTTGCCATAGTTCTCGTCGACCAGTGGGTTGAATCGGCAGGCGTTGTATGGAGGGTAGCTTCCACGATGGCATCAACCTTTTTCGGATCGAGTTGCCTTGAACTGGGACCATGAGGAGCATCTTCAGCCAATCCTGAAATGCCTTTCGCTCTAAATCGGTTTGTCCACAACAGAACCGTGGGGCGAGAGGCGTCCAATTCCTTAGCGATGGCGTTATGCGAGAGACCCCTTGCGGCAAGCAGGCAAATACGGGAACGGAGGACTACTCTTTGAGGCGTCTTTTTCGCACGAATCCAAGCTTCCAATGTTCTTTGCTGTTCTTCCGTCATCATGAGCTTATTGGCTGGTTTCCACATGCACCAAGTATAGCACAAGCAAAGGCTATTGTAAATATATTACTGAGACAGTACACTAGATGCCGTGGATCGGAAAGACAGTCTCTCTGATATAGCGGACTACACGGTCCGCATCATTCGCGCACAACTCCTTCTCCCGCCCTTCCAGCACGAACGGCGCCTCTTCAAGGCTCCCCGCCTTTGCCTCCGGGCCGTACATCATGCCCCCTACAAGGCCGGTAAACTTGTCCTCAGCCTGCATACCCGACAGGGCGGACCATGCGGCGGCCCAGAGAGCCGCTGTCCTGTAAACGTTATAACCCCCTCCGCCCATTGCCAGCATCCGGGAAGAGAGCGCCTTGATCTGCGAAACTACCCGTGTGTAACCATTGCTCGTGAGGTTGAGGTGCGCCAGATGGTCTTCCCGGTGGGTATCCGCCCCGATCTGGGCGAAAACAATGTCAGGCCGGAACCACTCAATCAAAGCAGGGACCACCGCCTCGAAGGCTGAGAGATAGACTTCATCGTCCGTTCCGGCCCGAAAAGGCACATTGACGTTATAACCTTTTCCAGAGCCCACGCCTATCTCCGTTTCAAACCCCGTCCCGGGGAAAAGCGTTGCCGCCGATTCGTGGAGCGAAATTGTCAGCACGCGGTCGGTCGTATAGAAGGCATCCTGGACGCCGTCGCCATGATGCACGTCTATATCGACGTAGGCGACCCTCAGCCCCTTCCTCACGAGGTCGGCAATCACGCACGCGGCGTCGTTCACATAGCAAAAACCGGATGCATGGTCTCTTTTCGCGTGGTGAAGGCCGCTTATGGGGTCGAAAACGGTGTCTGCCTCCCCCTCCATGAGCGCCATGGCCCCTTCCTGTGTGCCCCCGGCAATGGTGAGCGCCACATCGAACATGCCCTTGAAAACAGGGTTCTCCTCAGTGCCCAGGCCCGCCCGGAACATCTCCGGCTCAAACTCACCCCTACCGGCTTTCTTGAGCATGTCAATATACGGCCTGCTGTGGAACAGGTAAAGGATCTCTTCATCGAGGGGCTCGGGCCTCTTGATCCTGAAGTGGTCTTCCTGAAGGTTATAATACCGGTGCAAAAGCTCGAGGAAGAGCTTCGCCCTGACGGGCTTAAAGGGATGGGACGCAGAATACTCGGTACCTGCCAATTCATCAGAGTAGATGAGGATAGTGCACTGTCCCATTCAGTTACTCTACTATGATTCCGGACCATTTTGCAAAAACAATTGCCCCTTGTCCTTTCCTTTCAGTCTCGCAGAAGTCTCTGAAGTGCCCTGTTTCTTCTGCATCACGCACATCATTGACGCTTTTTTTACTACTTAGCGCCGTATCTTAACGCACAATTGACACAAAAACTCGCACAATAGTACAGGCGATAAGGGGTCGATCATCGAAGCCCACGGCGGGATGATATGGATGGACTCGCCCCTCGGGCAGGGCAACAGGTTCACCTTTGCCATGCCGTTAACGGAAAGACCCTCTGAAAGGGAGGTCGAAGAAGGAGAAAATTATGTTGTCTGAAGGTGTTCGCATACTTGTCGTTGATGACGAACTGCAGATCCGCCGCATGTTGAAAACAGCGCTGTCCGGCAAGGGTTACGAAATCCAGGAGGCCCCTTCGGGTTACGACGCTCTGAGCCAGACGCAGGTCTTTCATCCCGATGTGATTATCCTTGACCTGGGGTTGCCGGATCTGGATGGAATTGAGGTCATACGACGCCTTCGCGAGTGGACGAAGGTCCCCATAATCGTGCTCACGGTACGCGAGCATGAAGATGACAAAATTGCGGCGCTCGATGCGGGCGCGGACGATTACGTGACGAAGCCGTGCTATATGGGCGAGCTGCTGGCCCGCATCAGGGTTGCCCTCCGTTACGCAGCATCGTCAGACGACGAGCCTGTCATTACCCTAGGCAATCTCACCGTAGACCTGGCACGGCATCGTGTGGCGATTGGCGAAAACGAGGTAAAGCTGACGCCGACAGAATACGAGATCCTCACATTCCTGGTCCTCCATGCCGGCAGGATAGTCACGCACCGGCAGCTCCTCGCCGAGATACGGGGCGCTCACCGGGAGGACGTCCACTACCTTCGCGTCTACATCGCCCAGCTTCGCCACAAGATCGAAGAGGACCCGAACCGTCCGCGCTACATCGTGACGGAGCCGGGCGTGGGGTATCGGTTCGGCGGCACGAATTAACCTACGGAAAGGAAGGTGTTTCCTGACGTTTTTTTTATGCCTTCGACCGATCCTTTTATGCACAATTGACGGGACAAGTGGTTAATTTACTATTGTGATCAAAAAACACGTACGTAATGATGCCGTTTGAGGAGGGATCCTGATGAGTCTTACAATGTGGTTTCTGGCGATGTTTGTGTTGGGCCTTGCAGGGATGGGGCTCTGTTACCTGTTCCTGAAAGGGTGTGAGAACATTTAAAGGATGAGGTGATAAAGATGATCTATGTGACAGCGGCTGTAGCGGTGTTCTTGTTCGTCTACCTGGTTGTGGCCCTTGTACGACCGGAATGGTTCTAAGACAGGGGCGGATATACCGGATATTAAAAGATACCGAAAGGAGTTAGAACAATGTTTATACAAACGTGGCTTCCCCCATTTTTGCTTCTTCTCACCGCGACGGTCATCGCGTTCCCCTTAGGTCGCTACCTCGCGTGGATCATGGACGGAAAATACCGGCCCTTGTCGGTCTTCCGCTGGTTCGAAAAACGCCTGGACAGCGGCCCGCAGGACTGGAAGCAGTATGTCGGCGCCCTGTTGGTCTTCAATATCGTGCTGTTCGTGTACGGCTATGTAGTGCTGGCGCTCCAGAAGTGGATGCCGCTGAATCCCGACGGCAAGGGAACGCTCTTCCCCAGCACCATCTTTCAGGCCGTGACCTCGTTCATGACGAACACGGACCTCCAGCACTGGGCCGGCGACGTGCACCTGTCGAACTTCAGCCAGATTTTCTTCTCCATCTCCATGCTCTTCATATCGGCCGCCGTCGGATTCTCCGCGTTGGTGGCGATCATCCGGGCCTTGCGCGGCGATTCCAAGGTCGGCAATTATTTCCTCGACATGTGGCGGATACTGGTCTACATGTTCGTGCCGATCGCCTTTGTGATCGCTCTAATCTTTTTGGTGCAGGGCAGCCCGATGACCTTCAAGAGCTCTTATCAGGTCTCGACCCTTGAGCCTGCGGCGATGGGAACCACAGACAAAAACGAGACGAAGCAGCAGACCATCGTGGTCGGGCCCGTGGCAGCCTTCGAGTCCATGAAGATGCTCGGGACCAACGGCGGCGGGTTCTTCGGCATGAACTCCGCCCATCCTTTCGAAAATCCTACGGGCCTCACAAATTTCGTGAACTGTCTCTCCATGATGATATTCCCCTTCGCCCTTGTAATAATGTTCGGACGCATGCTCGCCAAACGGCGCCACGCCCTCGTCATCTTTTCGGTCATGCTGCTGTTGATGGCGGGCACCGTCCTTATGTCGGTCTACTATGACACGCTCAAACCAAACCCCGGATTGACCGCTCATCCTGTGGCCCGAACATACCAGGTGCCCAGCGCCACGGCGCCTGGCGGGAAGCGGGCGGTGACCCTGCCCGCGGTCGCGGGCCTGCCGGTGGACCAGCACCTGGGCAACCTGGAGGGCAAAGAAATGCGCTTCGGGACCTCGGCGGGCGCCACCTACGCAGCGATCACCACGGACGTGACCTGCGGCGCCGTGAACGCGGAGGCCGACAGCCTCCACCCGATGGCCGGACTCTCGCCCATGATCGGCATGTGGCTTAACTGCATCTTCGGCGGCAAAGGCGTGGGCATGATCAACATGCTGATGTATGTCATCATCGGCATCTTCGTGGCCGGTATGATGGTGGGGCGAACGCCGGAGTATCTGGGGAAGAAGATCGGGGCCCGCGAGGTCAAGCTCGCGATCATCGCCCTTTTGGTCCATCCGTTCATGATGCTTTTGCCCACCGGGCTCTTCGCCGCGACGGCTTGGGGACTCCAGGCCGTGAGCAACCCCGGCGCCCATGGTTTCTCACAAATGCTCTACCAGTTCTCGTCGGCCTCCGCCAATAACGGCTCGGCTTTCGATGGATTGGCGACGGTTTACGGCTTCGCGAACAATCCGAGCCCGGCGCCGACCGCCATCCCGTGGGATATCGCATGTGGCCTGGTGATGATCTTCGGCCGCTACCTTCCGATTGTCGCGCCCGTCGCCATGGCGGCATATCTCGGGGCAAAGAAATCGAGTCCCTTTGGCCTGGGGACGCTTCGCACCGACACCGTGACCTTCGGCATCCTCTTGCTCGGGACGATTCTCATCATCGGGGCCCTGCTCTTCCTGCCGGTCGCCGCACTCGGGCCGCTTGCGGAATACCTGGGTCCCATCCCGTTCGGGGGCTGACCATGATCGCGCAATGGATGTTATTGACGGGTTTCGACATGAATAGAGTACCCAAAGGAGTGGGACATGAATAATGCGACCGTTACTGCAAAGACCGTACAGAAGGTCAGTCTATCAACGGAACAGCCGGCAGTGGAGCGCCGGAAGAAACCGAAACGATTGCTGGAGAAGGAAACAACGGTGCAGGCGCTGAAACAGGCCTTCATCATGCTGCGGCCGGACGTCCAATGGAAGAACCCGGTGATGTTCGTGGTGGAGGTGGGCGCCTTCCTGACCCTGTTCTTTATCCTGCAGGCGGCATTCGGGAAAGCCGCGAGCCAGGTGTCGATAGGCTATTTTATCAGCCTGGACGTGTGGCTTTTCCTGACCGTGCTCTTTGCAAACTTTGCGACCGCCCTTGCCGAAGCCCGCGGCAAGGCCCAGGCCCAATCTCTTAGACACGCGCGCCACGAGACGATGGCCTATCGTCTGAATATGGCGGGCGCCCTTGAGGAGGTTTCATCGGCGGATTTGAAACCTGGCGACCGGGTTGTCGTGGAGGCAGGGCAATTGATCCCCGGCGACGGGGAGATCATCGAAGGGGTCGCTTCCGTCGACGAGTCGGCGATTACCGGCGAGTCGGCTCCGGTCATTCGTGAAGCAGGCGGCGACCGGTCGGGTGTGACCGGCGGTACGGAAGTGCTCTCCGACCGGATCGTCGTAGAGATCACCAGCGGTGCCGGTGAATCCTTCCTCGACCGGATGATCGCCCTGGTCGAGGGCGCGATCCGCCAGAGAAGTCCGAACGAGATAGCCCTTACGCTCTTGCTCTCGGCCTTCACGCTGGCCTTTCTGATCGTGGTGATTCCGCTCTGGCCCATGGCTTGGAATGCCGAGCAGTACATGATGGGCTATCTGGGCATCCAGGAGCCCTTAAGAAGCCTCGGCACCGATGTGCCGACCCTTATTGCGCTTTTGGTCTGCCTCATTCCCACCACCATCGGCGCTTTGCTTGCCGCCATCGGCATCGCGGGCATGGACCGCGCCCTGCAGGCCAACATCATTGCCAAGAGCGGCAAGGCGGTGGAATTGGCCGGGGACATCGATGTCGTGCTCCTCGATAAGACAGGCACGATCACGATGGGCAACCGGAGCGCGACGGAGTTCCTCCCGATCGGCACCTATTCGGCTGCCGACCTGGCGGCGACTGGCCGCCCTGGCCTCCGCCGCTGACGAGACGCCCGAGGGGAAGAGCATTGTGAGGTTATTCGAAAAGCAAAGCGGAAGCCCGGTGAATGTGCCGGCGGCCAGCGCAGGCTATACCCTTTACCGCGCAGACGCGCATGAGCGGTGTCGACCTTCCTGACGGCCGGCACCTGCGGAAAGGGGCGCCCGGACGCGATCATCCAATTTGTCGGGAGTAACAGAGGCAGCGTACCGGATGGGCTCAGCGAGTTGGTCAGTACCGTCGCATCCAAAGGCGCGACCCCGCTGGTCGTCGCTGACGGCGCTCACGTCGCGGGCGTGGTCGTTCTTGAGGACATTTTGAAACCCCACATGGCTGAGCGCTTCGAGCGCCTCCGGAAGATGGGGCTGCGGACCGTCATGATCACCGGAGACAATCCCCTTACAGCGGCGACCATCGCCGCACGGGCAGGAGTCGATGACTTCGTCGCCGAGGTCACCCCGGAATTGAAGCTCGCCTACATCAAAAAGGAGCAGGCTGAGGGGAAGCTGGTGGCTATGATGGGCGACGGCACGAACGATGCCCCTGCCCTGGCCCAGGCGGACGTGGCCCTGGCCATGAACGCCGGGACGCAGGCGGCCAAGGAAGCAGCCAATATGGTCGATCTGGACAGCGACCCCACCAAGCTGATCGAAGTGGTGGAAATCGGCAAGCAGCTTCTGATCACCCGGGGGTCCCTCACGACCTTCTCCATCGCCAATGACGTGGCGAAATACTTTGCGATTATCCCGGCGCTTTTTGCCGGTACGCTGCCCTGGCTGGACACGATCAACGTCATGCATCTCCATTCACCGACCTCGGCCATCCTGTCGGCGATCATCTTCAACGCGATCATCATCCCCCTGCTCATCCCCGTCGCCCTTAAGGGTGTCGCCTACCGGGCCCTCGGCGCAGACGCGCTGCTGCGCAGGAATCTCTTCGTCTGGGGACTGGGGGGCGTCGTTGTACCCTTTATAGGCATTAAGCTGATCGACCTCATCATGGTGGGCTTCCACCTGGTGAGCTGATGAATCAAGGAGGCATACACATGGTACGATACCTTGCGAAAAGTATTCTGGCTCTTATTCTTCGCCGTGATCATCTGCTGCTGCATTTATCCGCTGGCCTTATGGGTGGTAGGTCAAGTCTTCTTTCCCTCACAGGCCAACGGCAGCCTGGTGCGGGCGCCGGGCGGCGCCGTGGTGGGGTCGAGACTGATCGCCCAGCCCTTTACCAAGGACGAATACTTTCAACCCCGCCCTTCGGCGCCTTCTTACGATGCGTCCGCTTCCGCCTCGTCAACGCTTGCGCCCTCCAATTACGCGCTGCGCGACCGGGTCGCCCGGTCCCTCGGTCCGCTTGTCACCTATCGAAGCGGTCCTAAGGCCGGCAAAGCGGTAGCGCCTGATGTCGAAAGCTGGTTCCAGAAGGACATGTTCCAGGGCAGCCCCCACATCGTGGCTCAGTGGGCGGACCTGCACAACTCCCTTGCCCAGGGCTGGGTCAAGGCGGACCCTACACACGGCACGTATGTGGACAATTGGGCAAAGACGCACGCCGCAGCGGTAGCCGCGTGGGTTAAGGCGAACCCCGCCACCCCGCAGCCCAAGGCGCCCGATCTGGCCGTCGCCTTTTTTGAAACGTTCTCCACGGAGAACCCGGGAAAGTTCCCCTCCCCTGTTACCCACAAAGGGGCTGACGGCAAGGACCAGACGACAATCGAACCCGTCAAAGAAGGCTCGGACGTTCAGTCGGTCTTTTTCGACATGTGGCGGCAAGACCATGCCGAGGCCGACCTTCAAGACCTCCCCGGCGACATGGTCACGACATCGGGCTCAGGGCTCGACCCTCATATCACACTTCAGAATGCGGAATATCAACTGGACCGCGTGGCCTCGAAATGGGCGGCCGATTTGAAGCGCGATCAGGCGACAGTGCGAAAAGAGATCGAGCAGATAGTGCAGGAGAATGCCGCGGCTCCGTGGTTTGGGCTCGCAGGTGAGAAGATGGTGAACGTGCTCGAAGTCAATCTCAGCCTTCGCACGCGGTACGGAGCGCCCTAGTGGACAACATGGATAGGCTTGCATGTTTTGTTTCTGACTATTTTTTAATCAACAAGGAGGTCTTACTATGCGAAGTCTGGTAGTTGTTCTGGTCGGTGCTATTATCCTTTCCTTTTGCTCTTTTGCCGGTTATGCCGAGGACCAGGCCCCTGCGGCCCCTGCCGCGACGACGCCCGCTCCTGCCCCGGCGGCCCCTGCGACGGTCGGGAGCATGACCGTTGACGAGCTGAGAAAAGCGCTCGGCTTCAGTATGTATTTTCAGGGCGGGTATGTCTATAATACCCGGAACCCCAGCTCCCAGGAGAACGATCTGCGCATCTTCGACCACGAGGCGAACAGCTTCACCCTCGACCTCGCCCAGATCCGGTTCCAGAAGGACGCGGACGTGGGAGGTCTCGGCTACAATTTCAAATTTTCCTTCGGCGATACGGCGAAGTTCATCCATTCGGCGGGCCTCGGCCCCCAGACCCTCTCACCGCAGACGAGTACCGGGATCAGCGGCGAGACTCCTTTCGATCTGACCCAGGCCTTCGTCACGTATAACGCCCCTCTAGGCAAGGGCCTGCAGTTCTCTTTCGGTAAATTCGTCGCCCCGGAGACGGCGGAGGTGATCGAAGCGATCGACAACTTCAACTATTCCCGGTCCTTTCTCTTTAACTATGCAGTGCCTTTCACCCTTACGGGCTTAAAGACCTACTATGCCTTCTCCGACGCCTTCAATGCCGCATTTTATCTGGTCAACGCCTGGGATCGTACGACCGACAACAACACCGGCAAGACCGTGGGGCTCTCTTTCGGCGTGACGCCCGTCCAGCCCTTCAACATGGCCTTTAACTTCCTGTACGGGCCGGAATCTGATTCCAACAACAGCAATAACCGCTTTCTCTTCGACTGGGTGGGCACGCTGAATGCGACCAAAAACCTGACCTTCGTCCTGAACACGGATTGGGCGAGCGAGCAAGGCGTACTCACGGCCATGGGTCCCCGCGACGCGAGATGGTACGGCATAGCCGGATATGCCAAGTATAGCTTTAATGAGTGGTTCGCCATGGCGCTGAGGGGTGAGTGGTTCAACGACCCGGAGGGGGTCCGTACATACTCTGCAATGACACCGGCTGCGGGTATGCTGCCGCCGACACAACCGACGGGGATCGGACAGACACTCAAAGAAGGGACTCTCACCACCGAGTTCAAGGTAGCAAAGAACCTCATCCTGAGACCTGAGTACAGGCACGACTGGTCTGATCAGTATGCCTTCGACGCAGGCCGATACAAGACGCAGGACACCATATCGATCGGGGCCATGTACCTGTTCTAGAGCGCATCGAGGGCGCCCTCCCCGAACTAACCCGGGCGCCCTCTCCTCCCAGGGGCCGGACATCGATGCCCGGCCCCTTCAAAAGTGCATCGGCGAAAAACCAAGCTCCCGGCCGAAAATCATCAGAACGAAAAAAATTGTCTTGACATTGCCCTAGGTCATTCTTTATTGTTCTACAATACAGTCTAGGGGGATTGGGGAGTCCACCGTTAGTTTGTATCGTCACTTTGCTTCAGGCGAGTCTTGTTTTTGCGTTCAACGTGTCCTGCCTAACCCGAACGTTCTCGCTATTCCAACTCCAACGATACGCATGGTGGTCGGCGCAAACCTGCGGACCACCATGATCTCACAAAGAAGATAGCGGCAAAGAAGATGGAAGGCATAAAGGCGACAGGCGCGCACATAGTTGTGACGGCATGCCCGGGGTGCACGATCAACCTTCCCGACAATCTCCTGCCGAACAAGATGCCCCGAAAGGTCTACCACCTGCCGGAGCCGGTTGAGTGACCGGTCGGTCTTGAAAACTCCCGAAATTCGGCCTGTTCCTGGGCTTCTGCCGCTAGCGTTTAAATCTATAACAAAAAAATCTTGTATAATGTACACATTTAATGTATACATTTGTTGGCGACATATATGTAAGGATCATCGCGATAGGCGCACCTGTTACGATACTACCGAGTCCCGGCGGGGACATAAAGAAGCGCGGGACGGATGAGAGGAATGACTATGGAACAGCAACGGATGGATGGATTGGCATTGGCGGAAAAGTATTATACGGAGTATGGATCAAGGGCAAGGGAGTTAAAGGCTGCGGGCAGGAAAATTATCGGCTATCTCACCGCCCTGGGGCCCGTCGAGATCCTGACGGCTGCGGGCGTCGTGCCTCTTCGGCTGAAGGGGAGCGTTTCGGAGCCTGTCACGAAGGCCGACGCCTACATGGAGACGATCGTCTGTCCTTTTATCCGCAACGTCTTCGATGCGGCCCTGAAGGGAAAGTTCGACTACCTCGACGGCATGGTAATGCCCCACCAGTGTGACAGCACGGACAGGACAAACAACGAATGGAGGTACAACCTCGGGCTGCCCTACTTTCACTTTCTGAACGTCCCCCACCTGACCGACAACTCTTCCGTAGAGTTCTTCAAGTCGGTGCTCGGCGTCTTCATCAAAAGCCTGGAGAAATTTACAGGACGTGAGATCACGGCCGCGGCCCTCGCTTCCGCGGTAGCGGCGCACAACGAGAACAGGCGCGCCATGAGAGCGCTCTACGATCTGAGGAAGGCCAACCCTCCGCTCGTCTCAGGCAGTGAGATGATGAAAGTCCTGGTGGCTGCGATGAGCCTGCCCGTGGACGAATCGACCAGCCTCATCAAGAGCGTCACGGAAGAGGTAAAACAGAGGCCGGCACCGTCAGGAAACGGGGGCAGCCGGCTCATGCTGATCGGCGACCAGATCGATGACGTGGCCATCCCGGAGCTCATCGAGGCCGCCGGCAGCCGGCTCGTGGTGGACGATCTCTCCATCGGCGGCAAGATATACAGGACCGACGTCGATGCCACGCCGGATCCGCTCACAGGCATTGCCGAACGTTACCTGCGGAAGATAAAATTGCCGACGACCTTCGTTTCCGAGGGCAACACCTACGAGGAAAACCTCGAAGCACGGTTCGGTCATCTGAAAGGTGATATAAAAGAATTCAACGTAAATGCGGTCATTCTCTTCGTCTACAAGTATTGCGACCCCTACGGTTTTGAAGTCCCGTCGATAAAGGGCTTCATCGAATCGGCAGGTGCGCCCGTGCTCTACCTGGAGGACGAATACTCTACCTCCACCCGAGGCCGGGTGAAGACCAGGGTCGAGGCATTCCTCGAAATGATCGCGTAAACAGTGATGGAGGTGAGAAATGGCTGACGAGAAAAAACCAAGGGCGCTCGCAACTCAGGCGGCGGCCAAAATACCGAAGATGGCACGCGACAACCTAGTCGCCACGGTAAAGGCCAGGGAAGAAGGAAAGAAAGTGGCCTATTCCTTCATTGTCTGCGCAGTGGACGACATCATGAGGGCGATGGACATCGTACCCGCCTGGGGTGAGAGCTTCTCCGGCATATGCTCTGCAAAGCGCGACGCCGAAAGATTCCTCCAGAAAGCGGAAGCGGATAACTTTTCCCGCTCGCTCTGTACTTACGCCACCTGCAGCCTGGGCTTTGACATGTGGCGCGAGGAACTGGGTGGTGAGATGCCGCCCAAGCCCCCCTGGGGCGGGATAGGCAGGCCCGACATGATCCTCGGCAGCGCCCAGCAGCTCTGCGACCCGAGGTTCAAGTGGCCCCAGGCCACGCAGCACTACCTCCGGGACGTGCCCGTCTTTGTCGGGGGCATGTACTACCCCCCGTGGGACCCCACTATAGACCACAAGGAACAGGAAGCATTCTACGTCAAGTACAACACCGAGCAACTTCGCGCCTGCGTCAGCTTTTGCGAGAAAGTGACGGGCAAGAAAATGGACTGGGACAGGCTTGCCGAAGTAGTCGACCTGACGGACCGCACGTGGAACCTCTTCGTCGAGACCTACGAGCTGAGGAAAACGGTGCCCTGCCCCATGGATACGGGGGACGCGATGAATACGATGGTCCCCATCTCGTTCATGGTCGGCACGCAGGAATGCTACGACTTTTACAAGGACCTGAACGACGAGCTAAAACAGAAGATCGCAGCGGGGCAGGGCGTGGCCGAGAATGAAAAATACAGGCTCCTCTGGGGCGCCGGCCTGCCCTCCTGGTTCGCCCTCGGTGATTTTCAGTATTTCAACAGCAAGGGCGCCGTATTCCCCGCGGAGACCACGTATCGCTGCGGCGAAGCGGTCTACCGGCTCGACATCCCGAAGACGAACGACCCACTGGAACACATCGCCTGGAGATGGATGCGCCCCTGGACCCACTGGTACGACAAGGCGCGGCAGCGCCCCGGCTCCATGCCGGAGGTGGAGCGCCTGATCGAGTATATCGAAGAGTACAAGTGCGACGGCGTCGTCTTCCATTCCGCCTTCTCCTGCCGCTCCTGGCATGCGGGCATCCTGCTCTACACCCAGTTGCTCAAGAAGGTATATCGCGACATCCCCGTCTTCATCATGGAAGGCGATATCGTCGACATCAGCTCGTACAATGAGGCGGACACGAGGAATAGGATTGATGCGTTTATAGAGACGGTGGCGACGGCCACCGGCCGGAGGTGACAAAGCGGCCGGGTAAATTTCGCGCCATGCACCTGTATCTTGGGGTCGCGCGTCCTCGACGTACGAAAGAGTACGCCTCCGGGCGGCGACCCCAAGATTTCGGCACCTTGCATCAAAATTTCCTCCGGCCGGGGAAAAGGCGTTGCTTACGCATCTGCAAGTGTTGACATTCGCTCGTGGTACGCGGCTCGTTCAAGACTACCTTTGACACCGGAACATTGGGCACACGGTGAAGATACATGGCCACCAATCCAGCTAGGTTTGAAAGGTTGTGGCGCTAAGGCACTGGCGGCGGGTTTTACTCTTGATTGAGTTGAAGATCTATTCTGGCAAGTTTACGCATTGAAGCAAGGCACTTGTCTACGGCGGCACGCTTGAGCACCAAGTGTGTACCCCAAGTTCCCCCTGCGTCCTGAACCGCCGCATCGAGTCCCTTCATTAGCGTGTTCATTGCAGCTACAGCTTCGGTTGAGATGACGAAGTTGCCAATATCATACCGCTTACGTAGCTCGGCCATGGCGTCTTCAAGCTTCTGTGTTAGTTCTTCTTCTCCGGCTTCAGGCAGTTCCTTCCCACGCTCCAGAAATGCTATATTGGTGTCGGCGTGGTTTCTTACGTGATGCAAAGCCTCAAGGATGGCCCCATATGCCTCGGCCTTTCGCTCCCACCACTTCTCTGAGTGAAATCGCTTCAGGGCATAGTGCACCGTAACGCGCGCCGAAACGAATGACGAAACGACCGCTATGACTATGCCGGTGATCAGAGTTCCCAAAAATGTCATTGAGTATGAGCCCTAACTCAAGTCTATAGGAAACTGCCTGTAAAATCCCAAACCGAAGTTGTACAAATAGTTCCGCTATGAGTTTTCACTTGAGTCACCTATCTGCATAACTTTCAACAACACAGCGCCTGTGGCCGAGTCGTACACCCAGATTTCCAAGACGGTTGTATAGACCGCTCTTGAAGACAGCTCAATTCGTACGGGCATATCCAGACTCGGCCCGCCCTCCCATGAATCCACCCCATGATACGGCTCCGCCAGACCCACAACGAAAAGGACATTTAGCCGGTCCTTGATCGCCTTCGCCTCGGACGAGGTGCAGCGTATGCCAAGCGTGATCTCACAGCCGCCGTAGCCAATGTCCTGCCCTTTCTCTCGGGCCTTTTCAGAGAACAATACAATATTGGAAAGCACAGCATCGTACACGGACTCACGTATCCGCTTAGCGCGGACCGTAGCGCCGAAAGCGTTTTGCGCCGCGAATGATGGGAGTTGTTTCACTTCTCTCACTACCGTGAACCAATCATAGCGGCCTATCGAGTCCTGCCGCCCCTTGACAGTAACATAGAGCTTTCCCTCGTCCGCTACATACCTGTTCTCAGCGTGGACAGGCTTAAAGGCAAACCGATAAGTGAGCACGGCGGCCTTCTGTAATGCAAGCCGGGTCTCATAATCCGCTGAGGTTTCAAACTCTTCGCGTGGGGAAAATCTTTGAAAAAGCTCACTGTAGACCGCCCGGATGTCGCTACCTGTGAACGCCCTCGGTACTCGCGTCCAAGCTGGATCAAATACAACGTTGGCCAATGGATGCCCTTTCGTTTCTGGCGAATTCCTTGCAGCCAGTGCTACGGTACTGGTACCCACTATGCCGAAGGCGCAAAGCCAAACAGCCACGGCAGCAAAAAGTTGCCAAAGTTTTAAAAGGGGCATACGTTACGTTCCTCCCATGCTTTCGGATAGCTCAGGTTGCTTTCGCCCGATAGACTGAGTCTTCCCTCTGGGGTGCATACGCAAGTCCTTTCTCCAAGGGGGCCTTGGGCCAAATCTTCATCCTTTCCATTACCCCGACCAGACCTCGCAAATTCGAGAAATCGTTTGACCCTATTATTACCCTATTCTTCATAAGGTCCCAGGAAACGTTCGCCGTTAAAGTGGATGAGGTGCGTCGGAGAATCGGCAACCCATACCTCCGTTTCCCAGGAAATATCATTCAGGTATTTAAGCATGGCCCTTCGATCGAGAAATGCCGTCACAAAGACCAAACCGGCGGTCGACTTCGAAAACAGCTCCTTCAACTCCCGCCTGCGCTTCGGATTTACGGGTCCATGGCTGGTCACGGCTTCGATGAGGACCAGCCAGTTCTTTTCTGTATGATGGACCACAACATCGGGCATTTTACCGTGTTCTTCTATTTCAAGACCCAATACCGTCAGGGCCTTTGAATCGAAATAGGCCCACTTTGCTTGGGTATCTCCCACGTATACGATGCGGCCCCCGGGCGTAAACAAAGGACAAAAATCATCAAGGATTTTCTTGACCAAAACATTCTGACCGCCGGGCGAAAGCCTTAATTCCTGCCCATTTGCCAGTTGGACAGGCAGCCGCCTCATATCTCTTTCGCGCGCATAGAGCTTCTTCAATGTCTTCAGGGTCCGAAGATACTTTTGCAAGTCCTTCTTCCATCCCGGCTTACCGAAATCACGGAGGAGCTTCAGTGCGGACGGCTCGATCTGGTAGACCGCTTTTGGGCTGTTGGTCGGTCTGGAGGGTTTGTCGGGATTCGCCACGATCAAAGCAGCCTGTAGAAATTGATGGACGGTTTGGCGGCGGACTGTCTCCCGCGTGTTTGGTGCGTATTTTTTGTCGTAGTGTTCGGAAAAGAAATCCATCATGGGCGTAATGCCCATAAGTGGATCGGATGCGTTTTCCCAGGCAGCGTCCGGTTTTAGGCCAAGCAGCGACAGAAGCGTCAAGGCCGAACGTTCGTTCTGCTGCTGCCGAGGCAAACCCAAATCGTTCAGTAGTGCAAGGGCCTCCCCTATCTTTTGTTCCCCTTTCTCACCATTCGCTTTCTTAATCACGGTTTTCACACTCTTTTTCCACTATCGCGTCGATGATCTCCTGATCAGGCATGGTCTCCTTTACATGGCCGCCAAGTCGCAAGAGCTGTTGATAACTGGGATATGGCATCCGCCTGAGATCGGTGGCATTAACCTGGGTGTGTCCGCTAAATAGCCGGAAATACTGGTCGGCAAGGGTCGAATTGAGGTAGAGCGCGAGCCCTTTCGCCAGATCGGCCGATAGCCCTTTGCCCTGGTTATGGAAGTAGTTGAGGTGGTTTTCGAAGCCTACGAGGCGTGCATCGATCCTTGCGGGATCATAGATGGCCGCCATGACCCGTCTCTGCTGTTCCTTCGACGAGAACCTTTTCGTGAGCACATAGAATCCCGCCTCGATAAGAAGATCGGACGTCTCCGCCGACGACACGATGGCACCCGGTTTTTTCCCTGATTCCATCGGCCAGTTGATGAAGCCGTAGTGGAAATGATACGGATAGATCAACGGAACGGTCCCTTGCTCACGTGATTCTCTCAGGTGCTCCCGTGCCCTGAAATCGACGACACGTCCGGTGGAGACGCTCAGCCCCAGCTTACCGAGAGATGACGTAAAGCACTTCATTCGTTCCACGAGGTTCAGATCGGCTGCATCAAGGCCGAGATGAATAAACATATCCGGATCGCCCGGATGAACAACCCGGCTATACGGGACGGATAGCGTACGCCCCTTGTCGAAATCAAGGCCGTCGGACGTGGAAATTATGACGGACTTTGCCTTCCGAGGCCCCCGGACGGCGTGATAGATAATATTCTCCTGCAGTACGTCATCATCACCGAAGGCCTTCTTCCTGGATGCGAATACATGGATACGCCTGAGGCTAACCATATTGAGGAAGGCAACCCGGAACTTTTTGAAATAAGGACCATTACAAAAGCTTCGGGGAGTTATGGCTACGATTTCTCCGCCTGCCTCCAACAAACGGGTGGAAAGCCATAAAAAGGCAGCATAAAGGTTCGCGACCTCAAGGCCCGCTGCGTAGAGCCTCTTGCCCATGGCGGTCTGGGTATTGATCTTCTTGTAGGGCGGGTTAAGAATGATATGCGTGAATCGTGTACCTGGAACGGCAAATAGAGAGTCGCTTGTTTCCGCGATAGCATCCGAAACAAAATCCTCATGCCTGATTATTCCCCTAAATCTGATCCCCTTCGAAGTGCAAAGCGTCTCACACCGGTCTACCGTCTCTTTGAGGAACGGGAGGATTGCGCTGTCGGTTTCGTAGGCGACGACTTCAATAAAAAGAGGCCGGTTCTCTCGCGAAATCAAAGTGTCAACAAGCTCGGCGAAAAGGACGCCTGCCCCTGCACCGGGATCGAGGATTCTCACCTCCTGGGGGAATGTTTCACACATCGACGACATAAACCGGGCTATTGCGGAGGGTGTGAGGAACTGACCGATTTGAGCGCGGCCGGTCCTGTTTGTCGAATCGTTGAAGGATTTACGAATATGATCAAGCGTGTGCAAAAGTTTCGTTATCATATCAGTTTCCGGGAGACGGGAACAACGTTGTTGAGCGTGTCAGTCTTTCCGACTGCCATCTCCTTATCCTCCATTATCTGAGAAATGCCGCAAGATTACAACAACTATGTTCAGGGGACCACAAAGGGGCGCCCATCTCGACGGCGGAAGCGTTCACCTCTCAAACACACCTTTCCTGCAAGGTCCGGCTTCACGAGGAATGACCATTTTGTGGGGCATTTTGAGATTGCCATTTTTCCCCCTGAGCGGCATGATAACAAAAACATCGAAAATCAACTCTTGTCCAAGACAACGCTTCTCTCGGTTTTTCCGGCTTAAGAATTTTTGCTCATCAAAAATCTCCCATATGTTTCCGGATGACGATTCAGGACATGAGGCCGGCCGACCGACAAAAATAGGGGAGAGTTTAACAGAAAGGAAAGGACGAGCAGGACTTCCTAAAGAGTATGCGCAGACCGGCGATAATACGAATGACCATGCGTGCTAAAAAGAGCGCTCCGCGCCTGCCAGATTATACGAGGTGCTCTCCATGATTAACGATCTCTGGAAAAAGATCGAGAAAGTCATCGACTTTCTACCGCCCATGCCGCCTGCCGCAACAGAGCTCGCTGGCGTTCTTTCCAGTGACGACGTGGACCTCGGAACCATAGCGAGGATCATATCGAGAGATCCCTCCATGGCCGCGAATATCCTAAAGATCGCGAACTCGGCCGCCTATGGCCTTGCATCGAGGGTTACCGGGATCGACCAGGCAATCGGCATGCTGGGGACGAACGAGATAGCTTCACTGTGCATGTGCTACGGAGCCGCGCGCGGCTTGACTCCTCCGCCACGGACCGTCACGGTCGATCTCGACCGGTTCTGGCGTCACTCGGTGGCGACGGGCGTCATCGCCAGAAAGGTCTGGCGAAAACTTGAAACCGGCCGGGGCGAGCAGCTCTATATCGCCGGCCTGATCCACGATGTAGGCTGCCTCGTTCTCGACAGGCTCAGTCACGAGGTCTATGCGGCGATCCTCGACCTGACGCGCAAAGAGAACATCTCGGTGCTTGAAGCCGAAAGGCGTATACTGGGCGCCTCGCACGACGTGGCGGGGGGCTTGCTCCTCGAAAAATGGAGTCTGCCGGACATCTTCATCGAGTGTGCGCGCTGCCATCACGCCCCTTCCGGGGCATCTGAGCCATACAGGGTCGCAGTCGCCTTCGTATCGCTTGCGGACATGTTCGCACGGCTCACCCTGCACGGTTTCGATAATGATATGAGCGGCCTGATCGTTTCGGAGACCGATGCATTCAAACTGCTCAAAAAGACGTACCCGCAACTCGCACGCTTAGACGTGGTCAAGTTCGTGTGGGACCTTGACCAGGCAAACCGGGAGATAGACGAAATGCAGCGGCTCCACAGGTCGCTGGCATAGCGGAAACATCTCTCATTGTTACACATTGAAAGTTGTCGGAACTCATCCTGTCCCTTGTCAGGGGCCGGCCTCAAATCAGGCATAGGAACAAGAATCTAAGATATATAGTGTGCGTATGGGGTCATGGAAATATATAACGTTGTTCCCAGGTAGGATACCAAAAACACCGGGAAATACGGCCGACCGTATATTATATGGTATGAGGCAGAAGAGTAAGGGGAAAAGGAAAACATTATGATCCGTCCATTCGGTGACGCTGATTTAGGCGCACTCCATCGCATGATTTGCGATACCATCGACGCCTCCTATTCGGGTGTGTATCCCGTGCGTGCAGTTCAATTCTTTAAGGAGTACCATTCCGAAAAGAAAATCACGGAGCGAAGTCAGGCGGGTGAAGTATTGATTATCACAAGAGGCGGCTCAATAGTGGCGACGGGTGCCTTAGTCGGGAACGAGATAGTGGGAGTCTTTGTCAAGCCGGACGACCAAGGCCAAGGCTATGGGAAAACGATCATGAGCGAACTGGAAAGCAGAGCAAAGGCAAAAGGCTTGTCAGAAGTCGTATTGAGCGTCTCTTTGCCATCAAGAAACTTCTACGAAACGCTTGAATATGAAGTGCTCGCTGAGTGTTCGCTCGACGTGGGTGAGGGGCAGCATCTGGGCTACTGGTCGGGAAGAAAGACTTTGACCTCCCAAACGTGCGAATAATGATCAGGTCCGTGAACCATCAGGGACCTTAATTGCCCGCACTATGGCGTCCACTGCGGTACTCAGTGCGGCAATTCCCGGGGCAGGCCTGTTTCTAAGAAATTGCGCAAGAAGATACTGATCAAAAGTGCCCGTTATCATATGTGTGTACACAGGGAATGGTACATCTTTGATAAAGGTTCCTGCTTCCTGGCCCTGCCGGACGGTCTCGCGGATCCTTTCTAAAAAAGCCGTGAAATGTTTATAGGCAGGGCTAAAGTAGAAATCTATGTTTCGAAAAAGCTCCAGGAAGAGAACCCGCGAAAAATCCTGATCGGAGTATATCAGCCATATCCAACGCCACAGAAGCTTACGTAAGCTTTGCTCGGCTTCCGCAAAACTCGCCCTGTCATTGTCGTCATCCAGACACAGGTTCTGAAGACGGCTCTCCGCAGTACCAAGCAAAATTGCTTCTTTGCTCTCAAAATACTCATAAAGAGTGGCGTCGCCCAAATTGGTTTGTTTAGCGATTTCAGAAATAGTTGCACTCGAAAAGCCCTTGACGGCAAAAACTTTGATTGCAGTTTCAAGAATCTGGGATTTGCGAAACTCCACCCTCTCCCCCTGGATAGCTTTCCGATTATTTGTCAAAGATGGGGCTTCGGCATGGGCTGCGTTATGAACCAGTACATAGATTTGATCAGAGATCTCGTTGGGATCATAGGGTTGGTTATAGGCGGTGCTTAAAAAAGCCATATGGACGCCTGCGCCCATGGCCATATTTCGAATCAGGCGCGGGTTGATGTCTGCACGGAATACCCCCTCCTCCTGCCCCGCAACAACAACCCCTAAAACCAGGGTTACATAAGGCTCAAGATACTTTATATATTCGGAGGCATAAAAATCGGGGTTCTCTCTCTGCGCCATCATCAAGATCTTGGCATAATTCGGATTATTCTTCATATCCGCCAGATAATGCCAGATCGCTTTTCTGAACTTTGGTCCGGGCTCTTTCATGCCTTGGAAATGGTCGTTCAAGCTTTCGCTTGCCTTTTGGAGATACGCCCCATATATGCCAAACAATATGTCTCTTTTATTGCTGAAGTGCGAATAGAGAGATGCTTCATGAGTGACACCGGATTCTCTGGCAATATCCGACATCGTGGTTTGTTGAAAGCCTTTCGTAGCAAAAAGAAATTCGGCTGATTCTATTATCGCCTTCCGTTTGTCGGCAGCCATCATTATTATCCTTCGGAGGTTGTTATTAGCAAATATAGTTAATCAGTATTCACACTATTGTCAAGAACTAAATTAGGGAGATCATCCGGTTAACACAATCGTATCAGGGTAATAATCACGAATGTTTTTCCTTGACAACCGTGGGTGTATTGATTAATTATACTCGGTAATATGTATTACTGATGGGACCTAATATTGCCTAACGAGAACGGGAAGACGATAGGCGCACGGGTTGAGCCGTTTTGTGGGGAAGGCTTTACGACATACTTAGCGAGATACCTGCCCGCTTGTATGATGGAACCGCACGGAGAAACATAAACGATAAAAGGAGGACGTTATGAAAGGCCTTGCACGAGTGGCAGTATTCCTGGCGGTAATTTTGGCTGTGACACTGTTCATGGTTGGGGGGCAGGGGTATGCTCAGGATAAGGATAAGGCGATTCGCCTTAAGTTCTGCCATCATTTTCCGGTGGGACACGGACAAGCGGTACTTTACCAGGAATGGGCCAAAGATCTTGACTCATCTTCTACACCAACAAATTTATTCTTCTGCAAAATTAACGACTTATAGAGACAGAAAGAGGGCGTGGCACTACAAAAGAGGTTGGGGTTACGGGATCATGCCTCATCTGACTCTGTCCTGTTTATCAGTTTCACTGTAGAGGGGACGGCGACGCCCGCTGCCTGGAACACCTTGCCCGTGTCACCCCTGAGTTCCGTTCTGATGATCACGTTTTTCCCGACAGCCGACACTTCTATTTCCTTGAGATGATCGAGATCACGGATCAGCCTGTCCCATTCGAGCTTCCAGCCTTTCTTCGCAAGCCTGGTCTTGAGCTCTTTCATGAGGATAAGCGCCAGGAAGCTGCAAAAGACATGACCTCTTATCGTCTCGGTCCTCTTGTGGAAGATGGGCCGTGTGTTGAGCACGGATTTCATCGTCCTGAACGCCTGCTCCACCATCCAGAGGTTTTTGTACTGTCTTGCCACGTGCTCCGGTTTAAGGGACGTGTTCGTGGCGAGCACCCACTTGCCGTCGTAGCGCGCCTCATCGGCAATCTTGTCGTTGTCGATCGTCACTGCATTCCTCTCCATCCTGACGTACTTCCTATAGCCTTTATTCCCGATGAGGCCTTTCGTCCCCTTCGTCAGGCGCTCTTCGAGCGCCGCGACTATGGCCTGCCTATCATGAGCATCTTTCTTCGCCTGGTCTTCATTGACGCAGACGATATAACGCTTGCCTCCGTGCAGGACTTCCTTTACCTTCAGGTTCTCTTCCACCTCATGATAGCGTCCGGCTCTGGAGAGAACATCTGTTCCTATCTCCTTTTGGCTTCTCATCCTGACGCCCAGGATATAGTCGATGTGGTTTCTTTCGAGTTCGGCGATTGTTTCCCTGCTTATCATCCCCCTGTCGGCGACTATGCATATCCTGCCTATGCCGAAGCGCTTTTGCAGTCGTGTGACGACGGGGAGAAGGGTCTTTACGTCGGCCGTGTTGCCGGGCCACATCTCGGAGCAGAGGGGAGTGCCTGATCGGTCCAAGACGACGCCGACCACCATCTGCAACAGATCAGGCCGGCTGTCCTTCGAGTTACCATACTCCCCCAAGTAATCCCCCTCGCCCTCGAAGTAGATGCTCGTCGTATCGAAGAAGGCAAGGGTGAGGTCGGCAAAGAGATCCTTTCTTTTCTCGAAGAGCTTCTCCTCCACGATGTCCTTCACACAGCGGGGCGAGAAGGGCGTAGCGTCTGTTTGATCCGGAAGAGGTTCACCGAGCCATGCCATCGCCCGGTAGAGATGGTGAAGAGCGATATCTTCTGTCCCTTCTATCCGGTAGTCCTTCTGCCATTCGTCGCAGGAGCGGTCGGAACCGGTTTCTGTGAGACGGTGGAGCACTGTAAGAAAAAGGGCTCTTTCGAGGGGAAACTGGAACTGGCGGCGGGCAAGAAGATCATCGAGAACTTCCCGTATGCCGAGTTCGTTCCAGAGACGACCGAAGATAAGCAGTATGCCTATCTTCGTATCTTTCGCCGGAGATGCCTCCCCCTTCTCATAGGCATCCAGAAGGGCGAGTCTTTCAGAGAACCGGGCGCCCGAACGGAGGAGGCTGTCAATGGCACCGCTTTCTTTAAGGAGATCGGTCCGGCCGATGGTTCCGATGACCTCCTGTTTCACCTTTCCTTCATCCCTTCGATTGCGGACGATCTGGAGATACTCCCGGGGTCCCGACTTCTTGGTTCTGAAGAACATATCACCACTATACTAAATACTATTATCCTACCTGTCAAGCAAATAGTGGTAATAACGTGGCACTACGGAAAGGGCCGTTTTTCAGATTATTGCCCGAAAACCCGCATAAATACGTGGGTCGATTGGCAAAAATGGGGGAAAACTGTAGAAGATGAGCTTGAGAAACGGACAAAGGGAAGGATAAAAGTCATAGTCTATCCGGGGAGTTCGCTGGCCCCTCCCCAGCAGATTTATGACGCAACGAAGACCGGGATTATCGATGTGGGCAACTTTGTCGCCAGTTACACACCGGGCAGGTTTCCGTTGCTCGAGGGGATCGACCTGCCTTTCGGTTATCCGAGCGGTTTGGCCGCAACGAAAATGGTTAATGCATTCTATCAGAAATTCAAGCCTAAAGAGCTGGATGAGGTAAAGGTACTTTGGCTACATGCTGTTGCGCCATACATTCTCCATACGAAACGCAAGGCCGTGTACAAGTTGGAAGACCTGAAAGGGCTAAAAATACGGACTACCGGTACCAGCACAAGATTTGCGTCAAGCCTCGGGGCTATTCCCATTGCCATGCCGATGAACGACGTGTATGATTCTCTCTCTAAAGGCGTTGTGGATGGACTCATGGCATGTTATGAGGTCATGGAGGGTCACGCGCTTGCGGATCAAATAGAATATTCCACAGAAAACTACGGTTCGGCGTTCACGGTTCTCTTTATGATGACCATGAACAAGAACAAGTGGAATTCGCTCCCGAAAGATATCCAGGCGATAATTGATGAGATGAGCGCCGAGTACATCGTGAAGACCGGAAAGGTGTGGGATGACATAGATAGGAAGGGGAAAGAGCTTATCGTAAAGAGGGGAAACAAGATTATCTCCCTTTCCCCACAGGAGCAGGCCCGCTGGGCGGAAAAAGCAAAACCGGTGATTGACGAGTACGTAAAGAACATGAAGGCTAAGAACTTGCCGGGTGAAGAAGCGGTAAAGTTCATTAATGATTATCTGAAACCCTACAGACGTTGATGTCAGTGACTGAGGTGGCCCTTTTGGGTCGGCCGCCTCAGCCGGCGGACAGACCGATATAGAACCGCGAAGAAAGGCGTTTTGAAGAAGAAGGGGTGCTTTTGAGATAAGCATCGATAAAAAGAGGAGAGGCACATGGAGAAGGTTCTGGCAGGCATAAGCGTTGTCAGTAAGGTTGCCAACTGGATAGCCGGGATTTTACTCGTGGTTATGGTTTTGCTCACGATGACGGACGTCGTGTTGCGGGGGCTTGGAACCGGGATTACGGGTACGTATGAGCTCATGTCTTTTGCGGGAGCGCTGGTTGTCGGTTTCTCTATTGCCAAGACTTCCCTCGACGGGGCCCATGTCAACGTGGATATGTTGACTCAGATAATGGGAAAACGAACTTCAAATATCATGTTAATCTGTACAAAAATTGTAGGCCTTATGCTCTTTATATTGCTCGCATGGTCCTTCTTTGTAAAGGGAAACGAACTTCGTGCGGGAGGGGAAACCTCTCTCACGCTTCGAATCCCTTTTCATCCTGTAGCGTACGCCTTGTTACTATGCAGTTTCGTTGAGTGCCTCGTGCTTTTCGCCGACATAGTGAGGGCTGTAGTACCCAAATACAGCATTGTGGAGACAAGTCATGAATGAAGTGACGGTCGGTATAATAGGCCTTTTGGCGCTGCTATGCCTCTTTTTAACCGGGATCGAGCTGGCCTTTGCCATGACAGTGATAGGGTTTGTAGGATTTGCGTCTCTTAACTCCTTTGGCACTGCCGTGCATCTTTTGGCAAATGACTATATCGATTCTCTTGGGTCCTATGGGTTGACTGCTATACCTCTTTTCGTATTTATGGGACAGATCGCCTTCAATGCAGGCATTGCCAAGCGATTGTATGACTCGAGCAACAAATTCGTTGGCCACATCCCCGGGGGACTTGCTGTCGCTACGGTGGTGGGCGCAACAGTTTTCAAGTCAATCTGCGGTTCCGTGGTGGCTACGGCGGCTACTTTTGCAAGCGTAGCTGTTTCCGAGATGGATCGATTCAATTACAGTAGAAAGCTTTCTACGGGCATAGTGGCTACCGTGGGAACCCTCGGCAGTCTTCTGCCGCCCAGTGTCATACTCATAGTATTTGGGCTTATAACCCAGCAGTCCATCGGAAAGCTGTTCATGGCAGGCATCATCCCCGGTCTTCTGATGGCCTTCTTTTTTGTAGTTATCATCTTTGGATGGTGTAGGATCAACCCGGCCATCGGGCCGCGAAGTGAGAAATTCTCATGGTCTGCGAGGATGAAGAGCCTTCCTGCGGTGATATGGCCGGTGCTTATTTTTGCAGTCATAGTAGGCGGGCTCATGAATGGTTTTTTTACACCAACCGAAGCCGGCGGCGTCGGTACCTTCGCAGTTCTGGTATTCTGTTTTGCAAAGCGGGATCTGGGGCTGAAAGGTTTTTATAGGTCTGTGGAGGAAGCGCTTCGCACCGCATGTATGACCCTCCTGCTGATAGCCGGTTCATCGGTACTGGGTCACTTTATTGCGGTCACAAATATACCTCAGGCGGCCGCAGACTGGCTGACAGGACTTCCTCTGCCCGCATGGACGGTTATGGTCATTATTTTCGCCGTTTACCTTCTGGGAGGCTCGTTTATCGATGACCTGGCATTCATGATCCTTGCGACCCCGATCTTCTATCCTATCGTCGTGAAGCTGGGGTATGACCCCATATGGGCCGGGATCATGGTCTCGCTGACCGTTGCTATAGGATCTGTGATCCCTCCTGTTGCGATGGTTGTATTTGTAGTGAAGAATATTACAAAAACACCGATGTCGACCATTTACAGTGGGGTCTATCCTTTTCTCACATCGATGGTGCTTGTCATGGTGTTGTTGTTTCTCTTCCCCAGGCTGGCTACGTATCTGCCGGGCGTGCTCATGAGATAGCAGGGGGAAGGCAATTCGCAGCGTCTTCGAACAAAAGTTTTGCCCCTTCCTACTCCCCTTTCAATAGCGCGAGGAGATCGTAGGTGCTTTCCAGAATAATATCGGGCCCTGCCTTCGCGATGGCATCTGCGTCCTCCTCGCCGGTACGGACATAGGCGGCGATCGCACCGGCCCTTTTCGCCGCGAGAATATCCGATTCCGTGTCCCCGACGGCGAGGCAGGCGCCGATAGGGACATCGAGCCTTCTTGCGCACGCGAGGAGGACGTCCGGGGCGGGCTTACGAGAAACGATATCGTGCGACGTGACGATGGCGTCGACAAATCGGCTCAGGCCCAGTCGCGTGAACCGTCTCCACTCATCCTCAGGCGTCGACACCCTGCCTGTGGCGATGCCGATCTTCACCCCCCGGCTTTCAAGGTGCCCGAACAGTTCCTCGACCCCCGGAAACGGTTTGATCTCCTCCGGCTCTGCCTGCCTGAAAAGACGCTTGATCCTCTCTTTGCACGCATCGATGGCGCTCTCGTCCGTGCCCGGTGGAAATACTCCCTCCAGGATCTCCCGCAAACCCTTGCCTTTTCTCAGGCAATTGTCCAGGAGGCCTTCGGGGACCGGTCCTATGTTCTGGTCCCTTATGCCCTCGTTGAAGACCTTCCGGTAGACGCTGAAGCTGTCGACAAGGGTACCGTCGATATCGAAGATAACGGCCCTCAGGCCTTCCTTTTGAAACATGCTCACCAACCGAGTCTGCCGATTGTAGCTTCGGAACGATAGTATATGCCCATGGTGCGTGCTTGACAAGGTCCGAAAAGCCTTCGACTTTTTCCCTGGTCCGTTTTATCTCCCCTGCCCGCTGTCGCATGCCGGATGTTGTGATAGTCACTGAGTTCAGCCCTGAGAAGATGAGTCATAGTCAGACCTTAAAAACAGTGGATGAGTGCAAAACCCCGTTGAACCCCGTTCTCAGAAACTCCGGAAACTCCGGTAGTAAATTATGTTGACAGTTGTTACGGGACGTGATATGACAAGACATGGTGTTACAAGGGTTCACGCCGTGCAACTATGATTAGGGTATTCTATGAAGACATTGACGATAAACGGGGTTAACTATTACCCGGCGACTCAGCTTTTAGTGGAGACCGGGGTGTCACGCCAGACATTTTGGCGCTGGAGACGAAAGGGGCAGATTCCCACAGGCCATCGATTCCGTGACGGGAGGCTGCTGTTTACGGCTCCCGAAGCCGAAATGATCAGGAGCTTTGCAACCAGCATCCAGGTTGCGGAAAAGCCGGTTCTCTCTCAGGGTAGACTATTTGACAATGGTGACTTACGGAAGCCTAAAGGCTAGGTGAGGGTATGAGACGCATGAGGGGCCTCGAAATGGATGTTCGTCGGGAGAAATACAAGGGGGACAATATGTCTAACATAGGTTTCATTACCTCCAAGGTTAACGAAATGAGCGCCTCGCTCACAACATTGAATAGAATAGCTATTTTCCTTGTTGCCGCTGCCGCAATAGCAATAGCCCTTTATTTTGTGGCGTCGTATATCACACGTAATATTACAACCCAGTTGAACAACGCCAAAGACGAATTGATCAGGCTTGAAAATAAGGAACAGGCTTTACGGATCGCCAAAGTCAAAACAGATTCAGAGGAACACATAGCGCGTGTAAAAGCAGAAATAGAGGAACGTCTGGCCCGGCTGACCGCCGAAGCAGCTAAAGAGAAAAGCGAGATAGCAAAGGCCAAAGAAACAGCCGAGGCCGAACAACTTGAACGTATGCGGCTGGAAGCATGGCTTGCGCCACGAAGCATAGAGCAAAGGCAGTCAGCGAAGGAATTATCACAGTTCCAGGGTATTAACGTCATCATAGAAAGTTTGGCCGAGGCCGAATCATGGAGAACAACGGGTCAACTCGCATGGCTCCTCTCCGATGCGAAGTGGAATATCTTGCCGGGCATGAAACGATTCCTCGATACTACTACGTTCGCCGATGGGATTACTATAGAAACTAATGGCGAAGGCCGGGCGCAAGCGGAAGACCGATCTATGGCTGCCGCCAAAGCCCTGATGGAAGTTCTTGGAAAGAACAAGGTACAGACCGATTGGAGACCCTCAATAGATCACCTGCCCTTAAACACACTCAAAATACGAGTAGGGCTAAAACCTGTTGAGCATTCTGACCATAACGGAAAAGATGCAGCATATGGAAACGTGCTCTACAGATAACCTTCTATTTCACACTGACCCGCTACCCTCAATTCCAGCGTGTGCGCGTTTCTTTTGACAACCCGCCAGGAAAATGTTTATGTTTACTTAGTGGGAGAGTTCAGAAAGGACCCGTTGACAGGCAATTGGGTGGTCGTGGGGGTGGCGAAAGCCGAAACACCCGAAACGGCCGAGACGGGCGTCTGTCCTTTTTGCCCTGGCAACGAGCATCTGACGCCGCACTCGATAAGAGAGGTACGCGACGGACAGGGGCAGTGGCTTGCGCGCTCCTTTCCCGCGATCAATCCGGTATTCCAGATAGAGGCAAGCGAGAACAAGAGGGCCGAAGGCTTTTACGATAAGATGGGGACCCTCGGGGCGCACGAGATCATCGTAGAGGACAGGTCGCATACGAAAACCTTTTCGACTTTTAACTTCGCCGACGTCGCGCGCATGGTGGAGATGTACTCGGAGCGCATCGTCGACCTGAAGAGGGATAGGCGCTTCAAATATGTGCAGGTTTTCAAGAACCATGGAGAAATAACGGGATCCCACATCTTTCACCCGCATTCGCACGTGCTTGCGACGCCTATTGTACCTCAGCAGTTGTCGCTGGAACTCGCCAATTCCAGGAATCACTATCTGCAAAAGGAGCGGTGTCTCATCTGCGACATCGTGAGCCAGGAGATAAGGCAGGACAAGCGGGTGGTGATTTCGACCGAGCACTTCCTGGTTATCTGCCCTTTTGCATCCCGCTTATCCTTCGAGATCTGGATCGTTCCTCGCCGTCACAACCCGAGCTTTGAGTCCTGGATCGACGAAGGCGTCAAACGCGACTTTGTCGAGGTCTTCCTCGATACAATGAAGCGTATTGAAAGGTTCAGAAGTTCTTACTCGATAGTGTTCCATACCTCCCCGAACATGGCAGCCTGGCGTCTTGCCGAACCGGGTGGTCCACAGGCGAGCGACTATTTTCATTGGCATATTGAGGTCCTCCCCAGGATCTACTCCAAGTACAAACGGGAAGACGAATTCTATACGGTTTCCATCATGCCTGAGGAAGCGGCTGCCATATTGAAGACGGAAGAAACATAGGGGGAATGCGTGAAGTCCACCGTCTACTGGCTTATATTTGGGCTCTCGGTATCGTTCGGCATGGTTATGGTGCTCTTCGGGGCCGTTTTTCTATGGAACATGTGCTTCTGCTGCTACCTGTCCCGCGGGCAGGCCGCCTTTTCCTCATTGCTTTTAGGTGCGCTTCTTCTCCTGGTAGGAGGAGGGCTGCTCTCCTCAACAATTGTCCGTTTGGTTAAAGGGATCAGACAAGGCAAGTTATTGTAAAGTCAGCCCTTCTTGAAATTCTTAAAATTTTCTTAAAATTTTCTGTTATTGCAACATAAAAATGTCACCCTTTTTGCAACGTGAATATGTCACCCCCCCTTGGCCCTTTTCATAGAGACGCTCTCGCTTCGCTCGCCGGCCCTGGGCGCATGTAGGACCCCGGCCGGACGCGTCCTTCGATAGGCTTGCAGGGAACCTCTCCCGCCGTATGATGAAAGACATGCCAGCTTCCGTCGAGCCAATGATTCGCCGTAACGGAAGCCTTGGCAAAGCTCAGCCTCGTCTTTGTCGGGAACAGTTGGATCGCCTGTCCGTCGACCGAGATCGTGTTGTCGTAATTGACCTTTGCCTCATATCGCTTACAAAGGATGTTCCGCATGTCCGCGTCTTGAGGAAGCGGTCTCCATGCAGGCTTCGGGTCTTCCGGGGCAACGCCGAAGAGCCGAGCGTACTTGGGGATGAAGGTTTCGTTCAGATACTTCGTCGCCCCTTCGCGGTCGGCGATATTCTTAAGCCGAAGCTCAGCGACAAGCCTGTCCTGGAAGGTCCTGTTGATCCTCTCGCCTCTTCCTCTGGCTTGAGCAGAATGGGCAAAGATGAGCCGTATCCCCAGCTCGCTCATGGCTCTCTGGAACTGGGTAGGCTCGACAGAATCGCTCTTATGCCGGGTGGTTTTAAACTGGGAGGCCCGATCGAGATAGAAGACCGAGGGCCGGCCGAAACGGGCAAAGACCTCTTTGCATACGCCAAAACAGCCCTCCAGGTCTTCTTCCTTTCGAAACAGCCCATAAAGAGGCTTCCCCGTCGAGTCGTCCGTAGACAGAAGGAGCGTTGTCTTTTCCTCCCCGAACCACGCATGGGGAGAGCCGTCCAAAAAGAGCATATGGCCTTCCTTCTCCGATCGTTTTCTTCTCTTCCTATGTCTGCGCTGCTTCCGGACCTTTCCTCCGAACCCTTCAGGACGAAGCCATTGCCGCAAGGTCTCGCGGTTGATCTTTATCCCTTCCTGCTCTTCCAGCATCTCCGAGAGGTGGGAGAAGTTGAAGTCGAAATACTTCTCATTGGCGAGCTTCATCGCCCGCTCTTTCATCCCGGCAGGGAAAGCTCTGCAGGAAGGGCGCCCGCTGTTGCCGTGCTTAATTCCGGAAGGTCCTTCCTTCTTCACTTTAGCCTTGATCCTCTTTAGCTGGCGGAGGGAGACGCCTAACGCCGCCGCAGCCTCTCCGTTCATCATCCTGCCGTCCAATGCCGCCGCTACCACGCCGTACCGCCTTACCTCTTCCGTCATGAACGTCACTCCTTTTCTCACCGGAGCACCTCCCCTCGGTGCCCCTTGTTATCGGCGGGGGTGACATTTTCATATTGCAGCTAAGGGGTGACATAATTATATTGCAGCAACATTTTCTTAAAATTTTCTGTTATTGCAACATAAAAATGTCACCCTTTTTGCAACGTGAATATGTCACCCCCCCTTGGCCCTTTTCATAGAGACGCTCTCGCTTCGCTCGCCGGCCCTGGGCGCATGTAGGACCCCGGCCGGACGCGTCCTTCGATAGGCTTGCAGGGAACCTCTCCCGCCGTATGATGAAAGACATGCCAGCTTCCGTCGAGCCAATGATTCGCCGTAACGGAAGCCTTGGCAAAGCTCAGCCTCGTCTTTGTCGGGAACAGTTGGATCGCCTGTCCGTCGACCGAGATCGTGTTGTCGTAATTGACCTTTGCCTCATATCGCTTACAAAGGATGTTCCGCATGTCCGCGTCTTGAGGAAGCGGTCTCCATGCAGGCTTCGGGTCTTCCGGGGCAACGCCGAAGAGCCGAGCGTACTTGGGGATGAAGGTTTCGTTCAGATACTTCGTCGCCCCTTCGCGGTCGGCGATATTCTTAAGCCGAAGCTCAGCGACAAGCCTGTCCTGGAAGGTCCTGTTGATCCTCTCGCCTCTTCCTCTGGCTTGAGCAGAATGGGCAAAGATGAGCCGTATCCCCAGCTCGCTCATGGCTCTCTGGAACTGGGTAGGCTCGACAGAATCGCTCTTATGCCGGGTGGTTTTAAACTGGGAGGCCCGATCGAGATAGAAGACCGAGGGCCGGCCGAAACGGGCAAAGACCTCTTTGCATACGCCAAAACAGCCCTCCAGGTCTTCTTCCTTTCGAAACAGCCCATAAAGAGGCTTCCCCGTCGAGTCGTCCGTAGACAGAAGGAGCGTTGTCTTTTCCTCCCCGAACCACGCATGGGGAGAGCCGTCCAAAAAGAGCATATGGCCTTCCTTCTCCGATCGTTTTCTTCTCTTCCTATGTCTGCGCTGCTTCCGGACCTTTCCTCCGAACCCTTCAGGACGAAGCCATTGCCGCAAGGTCTCGCGGTTGATCTTTATCCCTTCCTGCTCTTCCAGCATCTCCGAGAGGTGGGAGAAGTTGAAGTCGAAATACTTCTCATTGGCGAGCTTCATCGCCCGCTCTTTCATCCCGGCAGGGAAAGCTCTGCAGGAAGGGCGCCCGCTGTTGCCGTGCTTAATTCCGGAAGGTCCTTCCTTCTTCACTTTAGCCTTGATCCTCTTTAGCTGGCGGAGGGAGACGCCTAACGCCGCCGCAGCCTCTCCGTTCATCATCCTGCCGTCCAATGCCGCCGCTACCACGCCGTACCGCCTTACCTCTTCCGTCATGAACGTCACTCCTTTTCTCACCGGAGCACCTCCCCTCGGTGCCCCTTGTTATCGGCGGGGGTGACATTTTCATATTGCAGCTAAGGGGTGACATAATTATATTGCAGCAACATTTTCTTAAAATTTTCTTGACAATTGCACTGTCAAAGATGAGAATGTACATGCTATCTGACACACTATATATGGTATCAGCATCGGCTGTCAGCACAATATATAGTATTTTTAGTACTTCCGAATAGTTAGACAAAGGGGGCAAAGAGCCATGGAGACAACCGACCTGAACCTTTTCGTACGCACCTCAGAAGAAACCATTTCCGACTGGGACCGATCAAGGATAGTCGATGCCCTTATGAGAGAGACGATGATCGACCGGGATACGGCCGTCTCGCTCAGCGGCGGCGTGGAGGACCTGATTATAAAGTCAGGTATCAAGGTGGTGACAGCCCCGTTGATCAGGGAGCTTGTCAACGCGAAGCTGATCGAGAAGGGCCTGGAATCTGCGCGGAGGATGCATACCAGACTTGGTATGCCGATCTACGACGTCGGCAACCTGATCCTTCATCAGAATAAGGAGAATGCGAACGTGCCCCATGGACCGGAGGCGACCAACCTCACCCTGGCCGAGAGAATAAAGAAGGAGTTTGCCCTCCTCTCCGTTTTTTCCCAGGATGTGGCTGACGCGCATATGAACGGCGATATCCATCTCCACGATCTCGGCTTCATAGACAGGCCATATTGCAGCGGTCAGTCCCTTGAATACATCAAGAAATTCGGACTCAACCTCCCCCACTCGCTTTCCATGGCAAAACCCGCGAAACATGCAGAGGTGCTTCTTGCCCATCTGGTAAAATTCGCCGCGGCCCTGCAGAGCAATTTCGCAGGGGCCATAGGCTGGGATGCCATCAACATCTTCTTTGCGCCGTACCTTGAGGGCATGAGTGATAAAGAGGTGCAGCAGCTCGCCCAGATGCTTATTTTTGAGTTTTCGCAGCAGGCGGTGGCCAGAGGCGGCCAGGCGATCTTTACAGACATCAACCTCTATTGGGAGATACCGAAGCACTTTGTAGAGGTCCCGGCTATAGGACCGGGCGGGGTTTTCACCGGCAAAACATACGGAGAGTATGAGAAAGAGGCACAGCGGTTTGTCTGGAAGTTGTTCGAGGTCTTCAAAGATGGAGACGGCGCGGGACGTCCCTTCTTCTTCCCCAAGCCCCTCGTCCACATCACGGAAAAATTCTTCAAGACCGAGGGTTATAAGGACTTTCTGAACCATATCTCGGATGTTGCCGCAGACAAGGGGAATACCTACTTCGTCTTTGACAGGGGCGAAACAGCCAAGATATCGGAATGCTGCCGGTTGAGCTTCAAGCTGGATGAATTCGATCTCCTGGACGCGAAGCAGCCGTGGCGGATGCGCTATTCCGCGCTGCAAAATGTATCCATCAACCTTCCACGCATTGCCCATCTGGCTAAAGGTGATGATACGCATCTGTTCAACCTGCTTACGGAGAAATTCCTGCTCACTGTGAAGGCCCATAAAGAGAAGCGGGCTTTCATCGAAAAGCTCCTCTCGTCAGGAGAAGACGGCCCTCTTGCACTCCTGACCATGAACCGGGACGGCATGCCCTACCTCAGGATGAACAGGGCTTCCCACCTGGTGGGGATGGTGGGCCTCAATGAGATGGTGCAGATACATGCGGGAGAAGAGATGCATGAGTCGAAGAAGGCGCTCAAGTTCGGCCTGAAGATCATGGCCCACTTGAAGCTCCAGGCGGACAAGATGAAAGTGCAGGAGAACATGAGGCTCGTTCTCGAACAAACCCCCGCGGAGAGCACGAGCTACCGGTTCGCGAAGCTCGACCTCCATTATCTCTCTCCTGCTTCGGGAAAAACCGTAAAGGGCGATATCTCTTCCGGCGAGGTCTACTACACGAACTCCACTCACCTGAACGTGGCGGCGCCGATGAATCCAATCGAAAGGGTGACCAATGAAGGGCTATTCCACCCCCTGATAGAGGCCGGGTCCATCTCCCACGTCTGGATCGGGGAGTCTATGCCGTCGAAAGAGGCTATCGCCGATTTCGTCACGAAGACTTTCAGATATACCTTGAGCGATCAGATCGCTTTTTCGCCGGAATTTACCATATGCAACGCCTGCGACCAGACATCGCGGGGGTTGAGCGACACATGTCCTCACTGCAATTCCAACGAGGTGGACGGCATCACCAGGATTACCGGCTATTTTACCAAGATATCAAGCTGGAACAAGGGCAAGCTGGGAGAGCTCAAGGACCGGTATCGCAACAATGAGTTCTTCTCCGGCGAGCAGCAAAGAAAGGCTATCTGATAATGGAGGGGGCGCTGAGCCCCAATAACCGAGCGAAGCGAGCTGAGCGGGGAGGCTCGGTCAGCTTGCTGATGGAGGGGGCGCTGAGCCCCAATAATAGAGGAGAGCAAGGGATGGGAGTGGTAAAAATTTTCTATAAAGACGATTGCCCGAAGTGCCCTTTGGCGAAACAGTTGAGAGATAAGCTGCGGGAGAGGGACGTGAATGTCCTCACCTACAATGTGGGGACGGCGGACGGCCTCGCCGAGGCGAGCTTCTATAGCATCATGTCGCTGCCCACGGTGCTTGTGGAAGACACGATGGAAAACGGTATAGGAGAATGGAGGGGGGATGTCCCCAAGATCGAAGAGGTGCTCACTGTTATCCATACTGCCTGATTTTCCCGTCAAAGGCTTTATAGAGACGAGCTTCATCGACTGGAAGGGGCAGCTCGCGTCGGTACTATTTTCCGGAGGCTGCAATTTCCGGTGCCCTTTTTGCCACAACAGGAATCTGGTGCTCCGTCCCCAGTCCATGGAGGACATACGTTTTGACTACATCCTTGGGCGGTTGAAAAAATTCCGGAAATGGGTGGAACGGGTGGTAGTCACCGGGGGCGAGCCTACCATGCACAAAAGTCTTGTCAAAGCCGTCGAGACCTTGAAGAAACAGGGACTTAAGGTGAAACTTGACACGAACGGGTCGCGGCCGGACGTGGTCAAGGGGCTTGTTGACGAGGGGCTGGTCGACTATATCGCCATGGATGTAAAGGGTCCCCTCGATGCCTACGCGAGGTGGTGCGGATGTCGCGTCGACAGGAAGAAGATCAGGGAGAGCATCGATTTTGTCCTGGAGGGGCGCGTCGATTATGAATTCAGAATGACCCTTGTGCCGTTCCTGCACCGGGAAGAGGATGCTTATCAGGTGGCGAGAGAGATCAGGCCGGCCCGCCGCTTTTTCCTGCAGGAGTTTGTCCCCAGGGAGACGCTCAACGAGAAATATGCAAGCATAAAGCCGTTTTCGCCGGAAAAAATGAAAGCCATAAGAGAAGCGGTCAGTACCATCCTGGAGAATGCCCCTATCCGCCGTCATATACACGACTAACGAAACCTTTTCCTCTGTCAGGGACGCGGTCCGGAAGAGCGTTGAGGGGCTTGCGGTAAAACCTTACACGTTTTCCTTTGCCCACAAGCTGGAAACAGGCGTCATCCGTGCGCGGGCGACCGAACTATCGCGAGGAGTCCTTATGCCTGTGCTCGGAGAGCTGGTAAAAAAGGGAGAGGCAACCCTCGCCTCAAGTGCGGACAGAGAGGTAAGACAGGCCGCCTACGAGGAGCTTATCGCGGACGCGAACCAAAGCAGGAGGGTTGCGACCGTGCGGTTTGCCTCACCCACGATTGTTGAGGTCCAGGGAGAGTGCGTGCCTTTTCCTGTTATCCACACGATATTCGCGCGATACTGTGAAATCTGGAACACCTTTTCGCCCATTCCCCTCCCCCCGGCGACAGCGGTCATGGAGCACGTACACGTGACTGATTTCAAGATTTCCTGCGCCGCCAGCCCATATGGCGCGGGGGCGGAAGGATGGGTCGCGCTGGAGATGGAAAAGGGGCGGACCGAGCAGGAGATCGCACTCTTCAACACGCTCGTTGATTTCGCGTTTTACTGCGGCACCGGCGCCCACACCGACGAGGGGCTGGGGCAGACAAGGAAAATGGAGGAGCGTTGCCCGGGATCGGGCTTTCACGTACACCCGGAAGGCGGTCGCCTCGTTACCCGTTCCTGACGCGCGCTTTACGCGTGCAGCGCAAAGCGCGCGTCCTCCTCTAAGCTGAATATCTATAACTGGCCGATAGGAAGCACGGTTTTTCCGTGGGTCTCATTGATTACCTCCGCCATGGCAAGGTAAAGGGCAGAAGCGCCGCAGGTGATGCCTTCCCATCCGGCGATTATCCCTATGGTGGGATTTCCGCTCCAGTCCCTGATGGCGAGGAGCCAGAAAAGCACGGTGAGGCTCAGGAAGACATACTGGAGCACCCTGTTCTTTCCCCACGTGCCGAACCACATGAAGAAGGTGAACACACCCCACAAGAAGAGATACCAGCCCATAAACCCGACAGGAACCGCGGGAAGGTCTTTGAAAAGAAGGATGAAGACAAGGGTCCACCAGAAAAAGCCATAGGAGACGAAGGCAGTCAGACCGAAGGTATTACCCTTCTTGAACTCCAGGATTCCCGCAATAATCTGGGCAACCCCCCCGTAACAGAGTCCCATCGCCAGGATCATAGAGCCAAGAGGAAAGATCCCGGTATTGTGGATATTCAAAAGGATTGTCGTCATGCCGAAACCTGCCAGACCGAGAGGTGCTGGATTTCCTAATTTTTCCGCTTCCATTGTGATGATTGCCTCCTTTGTTATAGATTATAAAATTGGCAGGGGTTCCACCCCTGCAGCCGTACAGGGCAATCAAGATTTCAACGGAAGAATCGTTCTGTTCGTCTCGACGCGCAATCGCGGCGAGCGGAACGAGCGTATTCTTGGTGTAAAGGCTTGATTATCCCCCCCGAGCGCGAATATAGCACAAGAGAAAATAGTGTGTCAATTCTTTTGTGCATATTTTCTCATGGTGCGGGAGGGTTTTTTTGCGGTCAGGACTTTAACCGATCATGCCCCTTGAGCGCAAAAAAGGGGAGACGTCGGCCTCCCCTTTTTTGATCAATTTGCCTCACCCGGCGATCAAGGTTCCATCTTCCTGTACGTAACGGACATAAGATAATGGATATGATTCACTGTCTTGAAGACCCCGGTCACTTCCGCGCCGATCTTGAGGCCCTTTGCCTCATTGTACTCCTGCATAAACCTCGCATAGTCATCCTGAAGGGTAAGCTCTCCTCTTTCGGTTTTCACGACAACACAGTGACATATGGGATCATGGCTTACTACCATACCGCTGAACCTCACCTCTTTCTCCGCGGCGAGCCACCTTTCGAATCTCGTCTTGCTCCACTCGGCCCCGCCAGAGTCCTGGGCCATGGCCTGACCCGCCAGCATCAACGCGAAGCACAGCAGCGCAACCATCCACAATCCTCTTCTCATCTCTTACCTCCCCATTTTATTCTTAAGAAATCGGTGGCGATGGTGAATGCCCACAAAACTACTATACACAAAACTAGTGTAACTGTCACAAAGGGGGGGGTTGACAAGAGTCGGTCTAGCCCCTGGCGAGAAAGTCAGAATGCGATGCCCAGGGCCGGCTTAAGAACAACGGCCAGTGCGAGGCCGACATCGGCTTTTTCCCACAAGCTCAAACCGGTGATGTCCACTTTCGCCAATTTTAACATGAACATGCCGATGCCCGAAAAGGCCGAGCCTATCAATGCCCAGACAGGGATGGATATGAGACTGATGCCGAGACCAAGCCAGATACCGGAGAGTGTCGCTGTCCCGGCCATGCATGTGTTGATAAACCATACCGTGACGCATAGACCCATGAAGAGGTGTTTGTCTAAACGCATTGTCTGCTCCCTCCTTTTCTTATGGCTTCATTGATCCTAACAAGAACCATGCCATGCAGCAGTCCCCTCACCTATACCTCTAAGCCGTTGTCTACCGCGTCTTTTGAGAGTTGTGCGTGAGATGACGATGCAGCCCCGGTGGAGATTGACTCTAAAAAAGTGGACTATGTCCTGAAAACAGGACGCCACAGCACCTGTTTCCGGCCGCCCTCTTCCATGATCTCCCAACGCACCTTCGAGAGGGCCTCAAGGTAGCTGAGGTGCGCGATGGTTTCCCCGAGGGCAAACCATTTCTGGGAAAGCGGGAAAAGGTCGAAGGAATCGCACACGATGTCCCAGGTCATTTCGGAGGCTACCTGGTAGGCGGTTTTCGGTCCAGGTTTCAGCACATGGAGGGCTTCCTCCGCCCTCTTCTCGTGATGTCTTTTCAGTTCTTTAATCCTCCCCTGCATATCATAAAAAACGCCCCGGTGGCCGGGCAGGACAAGGGTCACGTCGAGGAGGGCCGCACGTTCCAGACTTTTCAGGTACTCTTGAAGCGCATTCCACTCATCAAACCAGCCCTGGATGTTAGGCGTGATATCGGCAAGAATGTGGTCGCCGGAGATCAGCATGCGGTGTTCGGCGTCATAGAGACAGGTATGGCCGAAACTGTGGCCGGGCGTCTCAAGGCACCGGAAGGTATAGCTGCCCGCGCGTATCACCTGGCCGTCATGGGTCTGCGTAAAGCGGAGCGGCCCTTGGGGGCCGTAGACACGACCCGGGTGATGGTCGAGGGCATTATGCAGGTCCTGCTCGGGGAAGCCGTGCAGGCGCGCGGGACCTTCGAGGCTCCCGGGGAACCCGCCGGCAAGAATACGGCCGGCGTCCGGTCCATTCAGGTAGATCTCTGTCGTCTCCGTGGCGAGATCGGAAACAAGGCCAAGATGGTCAGCGTGAAAGTGGGTGATGAAAAAATCCGTATCAGAAAGGGCAATGCCCAAGCGCCCGAGTCCGGCCCGCATGGCATCCAGGCATTCCCTTCGCCTCATGCCCGTATCGATAATCAGATTGCGCTCCCGCCCTTTTATTACATAAGAATTGACGGCTTTCAGGGGACTGCCCGGAAGGGGTATCTCAAGCCTGTATATACCTTTCGCGACCTCTTCCGGGTTGACCCCGGAAGCGCCTGATCTTCTTCCTCTCCCTTCGTCCATGAGTTATCCCCTCAGGCGGGATTTACCGGTCCGGAGGCCTAGAGAGCATTCTCCCCGTAACGATTATAGTGAATTTTTCCATAATCGAGCCCTTCCACCGGCCTTGGGGCTCTGCTGTCTTCCACCGGGTACCCTATGCCGATCATACACTCCACGCTCAGGGTATCCGGTATGCCAAGGGTCTCCCGCACATACTCCCCCGCGGTTTTTTCCGCCGAATGAGACCTGCTTCTGATCTGGTTCCAGCAGCTTCCCAGCCCCAGCGAGTGGGCGGTGAGCTGCGCAACTATTGCGGCAATAGCGCAATCTTCGATCCACACATCCGATTTTGATCCGTCTCCACAGACCACAATGCCGAGGGCGGCGTCCTTCAGAAAACCGGAGCCTTGCTCTCTCGCCTGGGACAATCGAAGCAGTATATCCGGGTTGTCGACAAATATAAACGTCCAGGGAGTACTGTTGCGGGAAGAGGGGCATCGGAGCAAGGCCTCTTTTATCACCTCAAGGGCTTGCGGCTCAATGCGCTTCTTTTTGTAGCTCCTGATGCTCCGCCTTGTTCGCAGGATATCGATCATGGTATACCTCCGCGGGAAAATTGAATCGATTCGTCGGGTCGAAGACAGACTATCACATACCACGTTCCTGAAGGGATGGCAAGCTTCACGGGGACCTTTACATTTTTCCGGTCGGACGATAATATAGGAGGCAAGGATATCGCGCCGGAGACGGGATAGGGAGGCCAGGATATGGAGAAGGTGAGGCTGGGCAAGACCGGATTGGTCGTGACGAGGCTGGGCTGGGGCGGTATTCCCATCCAGCGGGTAGACGAGGGCGAGGCCGTTTCCGTGATCCGGTCGGTGATCGACATGGGTGTGGACCTGCTGGATACCGCCCGCGCCTACACAAACAGCGAGCACCGGGTAGGGCTTGCCCTTGAGGGGATGGATAGGCCCGTTGTCCTTTCGTCAAAATCGCAGGTGAGAACGGCGCGGATTTACGATGAAGTGCATGAAAGCCTGAGACAATTAAAAATGAAAAAGATCGACATCTATCATCTGCACGGCGTTTCCAGTATGGAGGACTACGAAAAGGTGATGGCCCCGGGAGGGGCCTATGAGGGGCTGACGCGTGCGCGGGATGAAGGGTTGATCGACCATATCGGGCTCACCAGCCACAATCTCGATGTGCTGGTGAGGACCATTGACGAGGGTCGCGTTGCCGTCATAATGGCCTGTTATGGTTTTCTCGAACCCGATGCGGCTGCCAGGGTATTCCCCCTGGCACGGGCCAACGATATCGGTGTAATGGCCATGAAGCCTTTTTCGGGTGGGGTGGTCGAAAAAGCAGGTCCTGCGCTCAGATATGTCCTCTCGACCGAAGACATTGTGCCGATCCCGGGCTCGGAAACCCTCGAGAAGGCCCAGGAGAATTGGAAGGTCTTTATGGAGGCAGGCCCCCTCACGGACGCGGACAAGGAGTACATAGAGGCCATACGGAAGGAGTTCGACCGTCAATTCTGCAGGCGGTGCGACTACTGTCAACCCTGCACCGAAGAGATCTACATCCAGTTTGTGCTCGGGTTGAAGTCTACCATCAAGCGGTTCGGCGTCCAGGTACGGGAGGCGGGCTGGATGAAGGAGATGATAGAAAAGGGCCGTAATTGCTCTGAATGTGGGGAATGCCTTCGGCGCTGCCCCTATCAGTTGCCGATCCCCGACCTGATAAAGGAAAATCTTTCGCTCTATGACAGCTTTATGAGCGGCTCCACGGCAAAGTGACGGGTACAAAGTGTCAGTACCGGTGCTCCTCTATAAGGTGGATCAACCAGCGGAGAAGACCGGACAGGACATAGACCGAGACGGAGAGCAGTATGACCCAGAACTTGAAGAGCAGGAGCAGCACGATGACCAGGACGATGAGCAATGACAATCTGAGACCCTGCAGGTTCTTCAGGATAAATGACTGCGGTTTCGAATAGCTGATGGTTGAGACCATGAGGAACCCGATGACGCAAAAAAGGATTGCAAAGAGCGGCCTCGGGATGTGTCCGGGCGGAAAACAAAGGATACCGAGCCCCACCATAATCCCCGCGATAGGGGATGGGAGGCCGACGAAGGAATGGGGCAAAGAGCTGACATTGAACCGGGCAAGCCGGTAGGCTGCGCAGATGGGAAAGATGACAGCCATGAGGACGCCGAAGTCGACCGGCTGTCCGGCCACGAAGGCAGAGGTCCCGATGAGGTAGGTCTTGTAGGCAAGATAGCCGGGAGCAACCCCAAAGGCGACGCAGTCCGCAAGAGAGTCGAGCTCTTTTCCAATCACACTCTCTACGCCGAGCCAACGGGCAACCTGGCCGTCGACCCCATCGAACAGTGCCGCAAGCAGGATCAGCCACGAGGCCACGCCGTACCCTTCGAGAGAGTCGGTGCTCGCAAAAATAAGGGAAACGAACCCGCATGTGAGATTGCCGAGAGTGAGGACGTTCGGCAGCCAGGAGAGGTTCATCTTGAGATTATACAACAACGCCCTGATAGATGACAAATACTGCCGGCAAAGGCGGCCCCCATACCGTTGTCGCCTCTTTCTCCTTTATCCGCGTTCAATCAGCGGGAAGTGCCGGCCGTTCCGGTCCCGTACTTCGCGGCGAACCATCCCGTGCCCGAGCTGCGAAACTGCTGCATATCGCTTTCATAGACTTTGATCTCCCCGTCCAGGAGCCTCTCGAAACCCTTTTCATGCAAAATACCTCCGGTCACTTTTTTACGATAGCTCAATGACAGGATGGATTTCAATGTTTATTTTCTCTTAGGTCTTATTAAGTCCCGTCCGACCTGGAGGACCTATTCTTTCCCATCGCCGTTTCCCTTAGCTCGCCTCTTCCACTTTATACTTGAATCACCACCGATCCCTGGCATAAGCTTCTCTGATCCCACGCGTTCCGGGTCAAACACCCCTGTGTATTCCCTGAAGGTGCGGCGCTTGCAAATGTCTCCCGGTCACACCCGCCCGGACAGTATGAGACGTTGAAGCACGGAGCGGACCATGGGTTGCAAGGGCGGAGCAGGACAAAAGAATGATCGATAGGAAACAGCACAAACTTGTTATATTCGTCCTTGGCGCCCTGGCAGCCATAGGTCCCTTCTCCACCGACATGTATCTGCCTGGTTTTCAGGCAATAGCCCGTAGCCTGAAAACCGATGTTGCCCACGTGGGGTTTACCCTCACCAGCTATTTCATCGGCATCTCCATAGGGCAGTTGGCGTACGGGCCGATGCTTGACCGCTATGGGCGAAAAACACCCGTAATCCTTGGGCTCTTGCTCTATATATTTGCCGCCTTCGGCTGCGCGTTGTCGCCGTCCATCGATTACCTGATCTCCCTGCGGTTATTGCTTGCCCTAGGCGGCTGCGTGGGCATGGTCGCAAGCAGGGCTATTGTCCGTGACCTATTTTCCGGAAGCGAGATAGCCCGGGCATTGTCCCTGGTCATGATGGTATTCGGTATAGCCCCGATTATCGCTCCGACTATAGGCAGCATGGTTGTCACCCTACTCGGCTGGAGATTCATCTTCGGCGTCCTGGCCGCAATTGCCATGGCCGTGCTCTTTGCTGTTCAACTGCTGCTTCATGAGACCAAGCGGGCGGACCCAACCGTCTCTCTCCGACCCTGGAATATAGCCCGGGAGTATCTCAACGTTTTTAAGGAGCGGGACTTCGTCGTGTACGCAGGGGCGGCCGCAGCAGTGACAGGGGGCCTGTTTTCCTATATCGCCGGTTCTCCTTTTGTATTCATGGATCTATTTGGTTTTACCGTAACGGAGTTCGGTTGGATATACGGGGCCAATGCGTGCTCGCTGATCGCCGCCAACCAGGTCAACAGGGTGCTGCTCAGAAAGTGCGACGAGAGACACGTGCTCCTCGTCTGCGCCGTTTTTCAATCCGCGATAGGCGTGCTCCTGCTGGCCGGCGGCTGTATGGGGTTTCTCCCCAGAAATGCTATGCTTGGCCTTATATTCTGCTTTCTTTTCTGCTTCGGTTTTATGCTGCCGAACGCGGCTGGATTGGCGTTGCAACCCTTTTCTCGAAACGCAGGCAGCGCGTCCGCGTTGATCGGAAGCATGCAGATGGTCGTTGGAGCCCTCGCTTCGGCGTTGGTCAGCTATTTGCACGATGGAACAGCCGGTCCGATGGCCCTGCTCATGTCTGCCTCCGCGGGCACTGCACTGATGCTGCTCGTTACTACGACTCTTTTCCGAAAACATCATAGCCATACGTAAATATGAGGTGCCCCTGCGGCGCGCTTGAACATCCGCCCCGTCGCGAGTCTTTCCTTATAATAAGACATAATTTACTGTTATTGCAACATAAAAATGTCACCCTTTTTGCAACGTGAATATGTCACCCCCCCTTGGCCCTTTTCATAGAGACGCTCTCGCTTCGCTCGCCGGCCCTGGGCGCATGTAGGACCCCGGCCGGACGCGTCCTTCGATAGGCTTGCAGGGAACCTCTCCCGCCGTATGATGAAAGACATGCCAGCTTCCGTCGAGCCAATGATTCGCCGTAACGGAAGCCTTGGCAAAGCTCAGCCTCGTCTTTGTCGGGAACAGTTGGATCGCCTGTCCGTCGACCGAGATCGTGTTGTCGTAATTGACCTTTGCCTCATATCGCTTACAAAGGATGTTCCGCATGTCCGCGTCTTGAGGAAGCGGTCTCCATGCAGGCTTCGGGTCTTCCGGGGCAACGCCGAAGAGCCGAGCGTACTTGGGGATGAAGGTTTCGTTCAGATACTTCGTCGCCCCTTCGCGGTCGGCGATATTCTTAAGCCGAAGCTCAGCGACAAGCCTGTCCTGGAAGGTCCTGTTGATCCTCTCGCCTCTTCCTCTGGCTTGAGCAGAATGGGCAAAGATGAGCCGTATCCCCAGCTCGCTCATGGCTCTCTGGAACTGGGTAGGCTCGACAGAATCGCTCTTATGCCGGGTGGTTTTAAACTGGGAGGCCCGATCGAGATAGAAGACCGAGGGCCGGCCGAAACGGGCAAAGACCTCTTTGCATACGCCAAAACAGCCCTCCAGGTCTTCTTCCTTTCGAAACAGCCCATAAAGAGGCTTCCCCGTCGAGTCGTCCGTAGACAGAAGGAGCGTTGTCTTTTCCTCCCCGAACCACGCATGGGGAGAGCCGTCCAAAAAGAGCATATGGCCTTCCTTCTCCGATCGTTTTCTTCTCTTCCTATGTCTGCGCTGCTTCCGGACCTTTCCTCCGAACCCTTCAGGACGAAGCCATTGCCGCAAGGTCTCGCGGTTGATCTTTATCCCTTCCTGCTCTTCCAGCATCTCCGAGAGGTGGGAGAAGTTGAAGTCGAAATACTTCTCATTGGCGAGCTTCATCGCCCGCTCTTTCATCCCGGCAGGGAAAGCTCTGCAGGAAGGGCGCCCGCTGTTGCCGTGCTTAATTCCGGAAGGTCCTTCCTTCTTCACTTTAGCCTTGATCCTCTTTAGCTGGCGGAGGGAGACGCCTAACGCCGCCGCAGCCTCTCCGTTCATCATCCTGCCGTCCAATGCCGCCGCTACCACGCCGTACCGCCTTACCTCTTCCGTCATGAACGTCACTCCTTTTCTCACCGGAGCACCTCCCCTCGGTGCCCCTTGTTATCGGCGGGGGTGACATTTTCATATTGCAGCTAAGGGGTGACATAATTATATTGCAGCAACAATAAGACATAATTTACTTGACATCTCTAGACATTGTACATACATTTAGACATTACACATAAATGGATAACATTCTGATAAGCCTAACCGTCCCCGGGGATGGGACGGAAAGCCCAAAGGTTCTCGGGCACTCAGACACCGATCTCCATCAGGCAGACCACCAGGCCACCCGAGAACCACGCCGATTTCCATTTTCATCGAAGGTATAGCGAGATGATCTCGGCAAGGAACTCATCCAACCTTAAATTCTATCGCACTACATCTATCGTGACGAATTCTTGCAGTACCCTGAAAACCGGATCAACTTTTGAGTTGCCCAGGGCTTATATCGGTGTCCACCGGGTGAGCGGCGCGACTGCCCTGCGTCCTGGAAGACCCATTGCCTCCATTGGGGGGGAAGCCAGGGAGAGCGCCTGAAAAAAGGGCTATTGTTAACCTATTTAATTAAAACCGAGGAGGGCGGCAAATCGTGATAAACAGCAGAAACCTGCTCACCCAAGAGGATTCATGTCTTCTTCTGGATCTGATCTATTCAAGCCTTTCGTGCGACAGCGAGGAACAACTAATAAGTCTGATCAATGAATTCAGACGACTATTTTCTTACGATTTCGCAGTCTGTGCTCTTCATAGGACGGAGGCATCAATCGACGCGAACCATTTTATTAATGTAAGCTTTCCTCCCGAGTGGTGTAGCCTCTACCTATCCAAGGGGTTCGATAAGACCGACCCAATTGTTCGGGAGAGCGCCAGGAACGGCAATGGACTTCAGTACTGGCCCGACACCTACAAGAAATACGACGCCCGAGCTTTTGTCTCTGCCGCGCAGGATTTTGGACTCAGGGAAGGATACTCTCACGGAGTAAGAAGTCCCGGCGGAGACAAGAAATCGCACTTTTCTTTTGCCGGAAGGTCCGTAAAGCGCAATCCTCGCACAGAACTTATCCTGGAGCATGCCGTCCCGCACTTAGACCGGGCTTTCAATCGAATCGTAGGAGACGGCAAAGAGAGACCAAGCCGGCTAAGTGCGGGGTTGTCTTCGAGAGAAAAAGAGGTTTTGAACTGGGCTAAAGATGGTAAGAGCACCTGGGAAATCTCCGTGATTCTCTCAATAAGCAAAAATACGGTAAAGTTCCATCTGAAGAACATTATGGGGAAGCTTGAGGTTGTAAGTAGAACTCAGGCTGTCGCCGTGGCTCTTCAAAATGGCCTGATTCGTATAGAGTAAACCATTTCGCGAAGTCAGGACGTTTCACGGTATTGCCGGAGACGAATTCCTTCCAGTCGACAACGGCGGCCATTACCACGCATCCGTCGGGCATCGTCACAGGCGCACCGACCAGGTGGCTCTGGAATCCCATCGCCCGAAGCATCCTGTAAAGTTTGTCTTCCACAACAATATACACGTATCTCACGCCGTTCATACAGCACCAATGGTAGACGCCCTTATACACCAGCGTAGACAGCCTATAGGTACCGGAGCCTCTGCGCACAACACCCTTCGCGCTTCTTGAGCGACACATGACCTTGACACCTCTGCCGTATCATTTTGCTTCCTGATTGTGTGCCAGGCGCCTATCAGGGATGAGAATTCTCTTTCGATCATGAAAGGCATACCGGGGAGATGGAGTCTACAAGACGCCAGTAGTGTTTGATGTTGATCGAGTACTCCGATAAATGTTGCATGCCTGTCATATTCGTCGGTTTCCAGCAAAGTCTCTGATCGGGGCACCCATCCCAATTCCTCACAATAAACCCTGTGTCTCAGCCGGTGGGCCTGAATCCTTTCGTCATCGCTCACCAGATTTTTCACCACAAACCCGGCCTCCTGAATGATGATCCCCTGAGTAAATCCTTCGTCGATATCGTTTGTCTCCACCACATTGTCCGCAAGCGATCCCGTCGGCATATCCGCCTCCTATGGTTTTATTGGTCGCCCCCTTCGGCGTCCCTGATACGTGCTTTCATTTGTACATTGGGTACTCTTGTGAAAACAGCTACCCATCAGGGTAGGTGATCTTAGAGCGAAAAATTCAGTAGAGTAGCTTTTACGAGGAGTTCTTCAAGAAAAGATGGTTCATGCTCTGCCGACATATTGCCCGCTACAACCTTGTGATGGTTCTTGGATACCGCTTCCGGACCTGTTTGTACGGGCGCCATTCCCAGCATGGCCGCGGGATAGTGTTTCGGTATGAACCGTGATTTTACCATTGAGAGCAATTTCGGACGCAGCCTTGTCACTGTGCAATCAGGAGGTATGATGTTCGCTATTATTTATGTACTCCTCACAACGGTGAGGTGCGATATGCGGTGTTGCCGGAGATTTTGCATTGACCATCACGACGGGGGGGGGAACGATGACAGACGAGGTTCGGATACTGTTAGACGATGTGCCGGATAGGGAGTTGTTGAAACCGGCAGAGGTGGCTGCTTTCTTAGGGGTATCAGCCAAGACGGTATATCGCTGGTGCGACATGGGACTTATGGAGAGCGTTAAGCTGAACGGGTCGGTAAGAGTGCTGCGTGCCTCTGTTGTCAGCTTTCTGCGGAAAGGATTGACCCCCTCAACCTCAACGAATGAGATAGTTAAATTGGGGCGTTAAACCTCTCCCGGGTGCCTGCCCTTCCTTGAGACAAGAGTTATATTCACCATCGAGACCCGATCAGGAAAGATGAGACCGGCGTGCTGCATGACCCGGAGGCTCGGGTATAATTCCCTCACGGAACTAATTGTGCTATACTTAGTAACTCTTTTACCATCATCCCTCGACGATCGCTAGACGAGTTACTACGGGGGCGGACGATCACATGAAAACCAGAAAACAAGCGCCTCCGGGTAAGGACCCCGGACAAAGCAAAGATGCCCGCATCAATACGCTGGAGGCCAGGCTCCGGGAAGCGGAAGAAGCGCTCGCTGAAGCGGTTCAGGCGGAAACCCGGCGTGTTGCATATCTGGCTAAGCTCAATACCCTGGTAAAGGTATCAGGAGAGGTCTTCGCGGTCAGGAGCGTTCAGGAACTGCTGCCGCGCGTCGTCGACGCGGGCCGGGAGCTGACCGGGGCGCGCCTCGCCGTCGGGGTCCACGGGTACCGGAACGGCCGGTTTACCGTGGGGGCAGTCTCCCTGGCGCCCGATGCTCCCCCCATCCCCGACGACGTCTTCGATGGAGACGGCGGCGGCGTTTTTATGGACCTTGTCGGCAGGGGCACACCGGTCCGCCTGACAGAAGACGAGTTAAAAGGCCATCCCCTCATGCGGGCCATCCGCAGCAAGGGGTGCGAGGTGCCTTTCCGCGGCCTTCTGGGAGCGAGCCTCACCGATGCGTCCGGGGCCGGCCAGGGCCTTATCATGGTCTCCGACAAGAACGAAAGCGACTTCGCGCCGGAGGATGAGGCACTCCTTTCGCAGTTGGCCGGCTTTGCCTCTCTTGGCCTTCAGCATATGCAGGCACGCATGGAAGCCGAGCAATGGGCGGGCGAAGTCCGCCAGGCCCGAGACGACCTGGACAGGCACGTCCGCGAGCGGACCGCCGAATTGAAAGGGGCCTACGAAGCGCTACGGGCGGAAACCCTGAAGAGCCGCGAGGCGGAAGAGGCGCGCATCCGTCTGGCCGCCGCCATCGAGGAAGCCGCCGAAGGCGTCGCTGTAATCTCGGTCATGGGCGTCGTGCAGTACGTGAATCCCGCCTTCTCGCGCATTACCGGCTATGAGCAAGCGGAAGTGCTCGGAAAGAACGTGGGCATCCTCGGCCGTATCGACGCAAAAACCCACGCGTCCATTATGACGACGGTCATGAGCGGGAACACCTGGTCGGGACGGCTGCCGGGGAAACGGAAAGACGGCATAGCCTACGAGATCGAAGTGGTCATATCCCCCGTGAGGGACGCATCCGGACAGATCATCAACTACGCGGCCCTTTCCCGGGATGTGACCGAAGAGATCAGGTTGGAAAGCCAACTCCGCCAGGCCCAGAAGCTGGAGGCCATCGGAACCCTCGCCGGTGGCATCGCCCACGATTTCAATAATATGCTCGCCATCATTATGGGGAACACGGAACTGGTGCTCGATGACCTGGAACACATGGAAGGGCCGCGAAAAAACCTCCAGCATATCCTCAAGGCCACCCAGAGAGGCCGCGACCTGGTGAAACAGATCCTCATGTTCAGCAGGAAAAGCAGCCGGGGGCGGAAACCCCTGGCGCTGACCCCACTCCTTAAGGAGACATGGCGGTTCCTCCGTTCCTCCCTGCCGACCACCATAGAGATGCACGCGGACCTCCGGGCCAAGCCGGACACCGTGCTTGCCGACCCGGCGGAGATGCAGCAGATTTTGATGAACCTCGCCACGAATAGCGCCTACTCCATGCAAGAGTCGGGAGGCGCCCTGACCATGAGCCTCTCCAACGCCTTCTTCGGCCCCTCACACCCCCTCCCCGTCGCCGATATGCTGCCTGGCGGGTATGTGCTTCTGACTGTCAGCGATACCGGCGTGGGCATGACCAACGCCGTGCGCAGGAGGATATTCGAGCCATTTTTTACCACCAGGAAGGCAGGCCAGGGCACGGGGATGGGCCTCGCCGTGGTCTACGGGATCGTCAAGGCCCACGGCGGGGCCATTACCGTCGCGAGCACGCCCGGCAAAGGCGCCTCCTTCGGCATCTACCTGCCCGTCGCCCGGGTTTCCGGGATCGACGAAGGCATTGATGTTGACACCCTTATCTTGCGGGCGGGAGCGGATACTTTTCGTCGATGACGAAGAGTTGCTATCCTCGGCCGCCGGGATGATGCTTGAGCGCCTCGGGTACGAGGTTACGGCCGTCACCGCGAGCACGGAGGCCTGGCGTATCTTCCTCGGAGACACCATGCGGTTCGACCTCGTGATTACCGATCAGACCATGCCGGGCATGACGGGGACGATGCTTGCGGAGAAGATCCTGGGGGTGAGAAAGGATATGCCGATCATCTTGTGCACGGGGCACAGCGACACGGTCTCGCCTGAGAAGGCGCAGACCCTGGGCATCAAGGCCTTCGTGATGAAGCCGGTCGTCAGTGGGGATCTGGCGAGGACCATACGCCGGGTGCTCGACGCCCAACCGACGTAGCGCACAAAGAGAAAACCTGTTCTCTCATAGGTCTTATACGACTCATAGGTCCTGGAAGACTTATAAACCTCTCTCTCCCCGGCGCGTGGATTTGCCTTTATTCTTTCTTCTCGAGAGCGCCGCGCACCGCGCGAGCGATCTCGTCCCTGGTGAAAGGCTTCATGATAACAGCACTGATACCCGCCTTCTCCGCCACGCCCGCGTCGACCGACTGGCTGTAGCCCGTGCAGAGGATGACCGGCATATCGGCCCTTGCCTTGCGGAGCAGACCGGCCAGCTCCAGACCTGTCAAGCCCGGCATGGTCTGATCGGTAATCACGAGGTCGAACCGGGCGGGGTTCTGTTGGAAGAGCGCAAGGGCAGCGGCGCCGCTCGTCATGCCTGTCACCTTATACCCGAGCTTGTTTATTACTTGCCCGCCCAGGTCCACGATGATCTCTTCGTCGTCGATGAAGAGGATGTGTTTGCGGCCCTTCGCAAGGACCGGCCGGCCGGCGACGACATCTCTCTCCGGCCCCTGGCCGGTCACGGGCAGGTAGACCGTGAAGACGGCACCTTTGCCTTTCGTGCTCTCCACGGTGATGTAACCGCCGTGCTGCCGCACGATGCCATGCACCATCGAAAGGCCAAGCCCCGCGCCGGAGGTCTTCGTGGTGAAGAAGGGATCGAAAACTTTGTCAATGACCTCGGGCTGCATGCCGCATCCCGTATCAGAAACCACGAGCTTCACATAAGGGCCCGGCTCCATCCCGTCGGTGTTCCCCCCCGCCTGGAGGCTGAAATCGCGGAGAGCGATGTCGAGGACGCCGCCCTTCTCTCCCATCGCCTGCGCCGCATTCGTGCAGAGGTGCGTCAGCACCTGCTGCATCTCGCCGGCGTCTCCGAGGATAGCGCCCGGCTCGCTGTCGATCTCGACCTTAACGTTGACGGCGGCAGGGATGGAAGCGCGGAGAAACTCCACAGTCTCCCTGACGACGCCGCTCAGTTTCAGCGGTGTCAACCCGGCACCGGTCTTTCTACCGAAGGTGAGCAGTTGCCTGACCATCTCACGGCCGCGGGCACCTGCCTCCAGCACCCTCTGGAGGTGACGCTCCTGGCGGCTTTCTTTGGGCACGCGGTCTTTCGCCAGCTCGGCAAACCCGATCATCGCCGCGAGCATGTTGTTGAAGTCATGGGCGATACCCATTGCCATGAGGGCGAGGGCCTCTATCTTCTCCCCGTGGCGCCGCCGCCGGGAATCGCGCAGCTCTTGCTCCTGCAGCTCCTGCTCGATCCGGAGGAGCGACAACTCATGGACAAGCTCCTCCACGCTCTGCGAAGAGACGCGAAAGAGCCGGTCGGGATTCGCGCGCAGCAACTGCTCCGCCTTTTCACGCAAAGTTCGGGGCGTCTTCAATGGGGGATTGTTCGGCATCAAACAGAACTCCTGTCCCTCGCTGGATGCGCGTTCATGCCTGCAAAGACAGGCGGCGCGTGTCCGCGGCAAGAAATCACTCATCCCCCGGCAGAGCCGGGGGTTTGAAAATATGTGAACCGCTCAAAGCGGTTAAACACCGTGAGCTACCTAAAGGTAGCCCTACTCGTCGAACATCTTGAGCTGATCGAGCTTCTTATCCTCGTCTTCCTGCTTTCTGATGTAGTCGCGGACCGTTTCTTCATCCAATCCTGCCGTTGTCACATAGTAGCCCCTGGCCCAAAAATTCTGGCCGATGAAGTTTTTTCTCCTTCCGCACGTACGGGCGATCCATATGGCGCTCTTCCCCTTGATGTAGCCTATAACTTGGGCGACGGCATACTTGGGCGGTATTGATATGAGCATGTGTACGTGATCCTCTACGAGACGCCCTTCCAATACTTCGCTTTCCTTCTGATTCGCCAGCTCCTTGAGCACCGGCGCTAACTGTTTCCTGAGCTGCCCGTAGAGTGCCCTCTTCCTGTACTTCGGTATCCACACCACATGGAACTTGCAATCCCACCTGGTGTGATTTAAACTCTGAAAGTTATTCACTAAGGCCTCCTCCTTGTGTAACTTCGAGCGGTTCACATTGGAGGAGGTTTTCTTTTATATTCCCGAAAATGTCAAACTTTTGGAGTCCCCCGGCAGAGCCGGGGGTATACCCAGAGGATAATTATACCCCAGTATGTTTTCCATATAAAGGCTAATCGAAAAAGACGCTTCCCCAGGGGTCTCAAGGTGCCGGTTTTCGGGCTATCGGCGACAGAGGTGAAGTGGGAACTTTTGTATTGCCATCCCCTTCCCGTCCGTCGCATAATGTACTCAAATGGAGCTATAGGCTTGCAGCCCACGTTTTAGCCTCCGGGCATGTCTTTTGCTTAAAGAACATGTATAGTTGCTTTCGGGTGCTTTAAGAAACCCTAAAGGGGTGAGCCATGAAACACGTGTCCTGTCGAGTGCTTCTCTGCCTTGTGTTTTCAGCCGGTTTCCTTTGTATGGTCAGGCCGGGAAACGCGACGCTCGGCCAAAGTGCCGATTCCGTCGAGTCGGACAGAATTGCGCTCTCGGCCGTACGCGGCGGCACGACCGCGCAAAACGGCTATACGGTTCAGGAGATTAATTATGACGGCGCTGCCGTGCGCGAATACGTCTCCGCCTCCGGCATCGTATTCGCCGTCGCCTGGAACGGGATAAGGCACCCCGATCTTACAGCGCTTCTCGGCTCACACATGGGCGAGTACCGGCAGGCCCTCAGCAACACCCCGCGCCAACCGGGCGTGAGGCGTCTATCGGTGAAGGCGAACGGGGTGGTCGTCGAAAAATGGGGACACGTGCGGGACCTGCGGGGGAGGGCCTACGCCCCGGACCTGATGCCTCCCGGAGTGACTATCGATGAAATCAAGTAGCATAATGCTTCTTTGCGTGATCCTCGCACTAGCAGCCGCCTGCAGCGGTGGGGGAGGCGGCTCCTCGGGATCAAGCGCTCCGGCTGCTCCATCCATCCCTGCCATCACCCTTCCCAATGGTCTCACCCTTCTCCAGGTGACCGGCAACAACGTGCTCACCCTGACTATTGACGGCTCGGAATGTTCGGCGGCCACCGTGGCCCAGTGGCCGAACAAACCTTGCGTGAGCGTCACCATATGCGATCCGAACAACCCCGGCAATTGCCAGACCGTCAACGATATCCTTCTCGACACGGGGGACTACGGGGTGCGCATATTCCAACAGGCATTGACTCAACCGGGCCTTCTTACCGCCCTCAGCCAGAACCCGGTACAGGCCGGTCTTTACGAGTGTGTCGAGTATGGCGACGGCTCGACCGTCTGGGGGCCGGTCGAGTGGGCGAATGTGGTCCTCGCGGGCGAGCAGGCGGTCAAAGTGCCTATCCAGGTGATCGGGTCTACCACGCCCGATGTGGTAAGTGGATCGCGGCGCGCATGCGCAGGCGCGTCTTCCAGCCCGACCACTGCCCTGTACAACGGAAGCCTGGGGCTCGGCTTCTTCCTCCAGGACTGCGGCCCGGTGTGCGCAAGCAGCAAGAATAACCGGGTGTACTATACGTGCAGCGGCGGCACGTGCACCGGAACCACCGTCTCCCTGGACAATCAGGTCCATAACCCGGTCGCGAGCCTTCCTGTCGACAATAATGGCATTGCGCTGCTGCTCCCCAGTGTGCCTTCCGGCGGATCAGCTTCGGCGACCGGCTACCTCGTGCTCGGCATCGGCACCCAATCGAACAACAGCCCTTCCGGGGTTGTCGCCTACGGCGCCGACCAGAACGGGAACTTCACCACCATCTTTAACAACGTCGCTTACGAAGCCTTTCTCGACTCCGGCTCCAACGGTTTTTTCTTCACTGACAACGCGATTCCGACATGCGGCGATTGGTTCTGCCCCCCGTCCACGCTCACCCTGTCGGCCACGACTACGGCCTCAACTGGTTCGCCGAGCGGTAACGTCACGTTCCAGATCGCGAACTTCAACACCCTCAGCGCCTCTTCGAATAACGTATTCTCCAACCTCGGCGGGCCGTGGTCGGGCCTCTTCGACTGGGGGCTCCCCTTTTTCCTCGGAAGAAACGTGTACGTAGGCATAGAAGACACCACATCCAGCCTGGGCACGGGGCCGTACTGGGCGTATTGAATTACAAATTACAAATTACAAATTCATAATTCATAATTCGCCATCGCCCCTGCCGGGGCGGTGTTGGCTTCTCACGGAAACGTGGGGAAAAACGACAGGTGGTGAAAAACAGCTTGACAAAACAATAGAGGGAATGATACCAAAGATCATGCTGATCTGGCTGTTTCACCGAATAAGCGGCCTCCTGCTTATAGTCCTCCTCGCCATGAAGATCTTTTCGAGTTTCTTCCTCTATACAAAGGACAAGAAGCCTGATTGGGCCCTCGGTATTCACAGGAACCCCGTCGTCGACATCCTCATACTGGTGCTCTTTACCTTCCACAGCCTTTACGGGTTGAGAACGATTGCTATCGATCTCGGGTACAAGAAGGAGAAACAGCTTTTCTGGTTGTCGAACGTGCTCGGCTGCGTCATATCGGCGGCCTTGGTCTTTATCTACACCAGAGTGGCGTAACATGATCCATCACGACGTGGTCGTTGTCGGGGGCGGTCTGGCGGGCTTGAGGGCTGCCGTAGGTCTGTGCGACAAGTACGACGTCGCCCTCGTCTCGAAGGTACACCCCATCAGGTCCCATTCCATCGCGGCCCAGGGGGGCATCAACGCTGCCCTCGCCAACAATCCCGACGGCAGGGACGACACGTGGGAGAAGCACGCCTTCGATACGATCAAGGGGAGTGATTACCTGGCCGACCAGGATGCCGTCGAGATCATGTGTCGCGAGGCCATCAACGTCGTCTACGAGATGGAGCACTGGGGCTGCCCTTTCAGCCGGTTCCCCGACGGCACCATAGCGCAGCGTCCCTTCGGAGGGGCCGGTTACCCGAGGACCTGCTATTCGGCCGACCTGACAGGACACGTGCTCCTCAACACCCTTTACGAGAGGGCCGTTGCCTGTGGTGTAAGGATCTATTCCGAATATGTGGTGGCCGCCCTGGCTGCGGAGGAAGGTGTCTGCCACGGCGTGGTCCTGATCGATCAGGTGAAGGGCACCATCGTGCCTGTCCTCTCAAGGGCGACCCTTTTTGCGACGGGCGGCTACGGCCGCATCTATTACCATTCGACCAACGCTGTCATCAATAACGGAAGCGGCATCGGCATGGCCTATGCCGCGGGCGTACCCATGAAAGATATGGAGTTCGTTCAGTTCCACCCCACTACCCTCCTCGGAACAAACATCCTCATGTCCGAGGCGTGCCGTGGCGAGGGCGCCTACCTCATCAACAACAAGGGCGAGCGGTTCATGGAGCGCTACGTGCCGAAGGCCATGGAGCTTGCGCCCCGGGATATCGTCTCGAGGAGCATCCAGAGCGAGATCGAAGCCGGCAACGCCTTTGAGAACGAGCTGGGCAAGTACGTCCACCTCGACCTCCGCCATCTCGGGGAGAAGAAGATCCTGGAGAGGCTCCCCGGCATACGGCGCATATCCATCGACTTTGCCGGCGTCGACCCCATCCGTGAACCCATCCCCATCATGCCGTGCCAGCACTATTCCATGGGAGGCATCGACACGAACGCCCGGGGCGAGACAGGGCTGAAGGGCTTCTACGCCGCCGGTGAGTGCGCCTGCGTGAGCGTCCACGGCGGGAACAGGCTTGGCGGAAATTCGCTCCTCGATACCATCGTCTTCGGAAAACTTTGCTCCCTGAGCATCGACGACTACCTGAGCGGTCACGCGGTGAGGCCCACCGAAAAGGTGGTAGAGGCCAGGAAGGAGGAGATGGAGCGGAAGATCAGGAAGTTGTCGGCCGAAGGGAGCGAGAGGCCCTTCAAGGTCCTGGAGGATTTGAGAAAGACCATGGATGAGTACGTGGGGATATTCAGGACCGGAGAAGAGCTTGAAAAGGGTTTGGAGAGGGTCCTCGCGATCAGGGAGAGATACAAGTCGGTGCGGCTCTCGTCGTCTGCGCTCCACATGAACTATGAGCTCATCGGCGCGCTGGAGCTGGGGTCGATGATCGACGTCGCCCACGCGACCACCCTCGGGGCCCTCCTCAGACAGGAGAGCAGGGGTGCCCATTTCAGGCGCGACTTCACGACAAGGAACGATGGGGACTGGCTGAAGCACACACTCGCGACGAAAGACGCGACCACGGGGGAGCTCTCCATCTCTTACAGGGAGCCCGTCATCACCAGATACCAGCCCATGGCGAGGACCTATTGAGCGGCGACATATACACCTTCAAGGTACTGCGGTACGATGCACAGAAACCGGAGGAAAAGGCGACCTTCTCCTCGTACAGCGTGCGTGTGATCCCCGGGCTCACCGTCCTCACGGTGCTCATGAGGATCAGGGACGAGCTGGACGGGACGCTGGCCTTCAGGTCCTCGTGCAGGGCGGCCACGTGCGGCTCCTGCGCGATGGTCATCAACGGCAGGCTCGATCTCGCCTGCAGGACGCAGGTGACCTCCTGCAACTCGGAAACGATCATCCTGGAGCCGCTCCCGAATTTCGAGATCATCAGGGACCTCGTGGTCGATCTGGCGCCCTTCTGGACCATGTACGAACAGGTCAAGCCCTATCTCGTGAGGCGTAGTCCCGATCCCGAGAAGGAGATCCTCCAGAGCGAAGAAAACAGGAAGCGGATCGACCAGTTCGTCAACTGCATACTCTGCGCCTGCTGTTACGGGGCGTGCGAAGTGCTGAGAAGGGAGCCTGACTATGTGGGACCGGCGGCCCTCGCAAAGCTTCAGAGGTTCATGCTCGACTCCAGGGATGAAAGACCCGACAGGTTCCTGGAGTCGGTAAATAACGGTCGGGGCGTCTGGGGATGCGACACGCTCCTTCGCTGTATCGACGCGTGTCCGAAGGAAGTGAGGCCCACGGACGCCATCGTAGGACTCCGGAAAAGGCTGGTGAAATACAGGCTGAAGCGCGTCTTTGGGGTGGACGGCCATGAAGATTGATTATTCCCTCGTCACCCGCAGGACCTTTCTTAACGCCCTTTTAGGCGGCTGGGTAGCCTCCTTTGCTATTGGCAGCTTTTACGCCCTCTACAGGTTCGCCTTCCCGACACTCGGAAAGGAGCCTGATTTCGTCATCCTGAAGCCGGAAGATTTTTTCTCCATACCCGCCAATTCCACCAAGGCCTTTGCATGGGGGGGCAAGGTCGGCCTCTTCTTCAAGACGGCCGACAACCGGATAGTGGCGCTCAAGGGTGTCTGCTCTCACATGGAGTGCAATATCGTTTACAAGCCCGAGCGGCATCGGTTTTACTGCCCCTGTCACAAGGGCTGGTTTGATGAGAACGGCAGGAACGTTGAAGGGCCGCCCCCAAAACCCCTGGAATTCTTCGACTATAGGGTCGAGGGCGGGAAGCTGATCGTCCACAAAAAAGGGGTCAAGGTTGAACTTCCCAAGGCTTAGAGACTGGTTCGGAGAGCGCTGCGACGTGGCCGGCGTGCGCGCAGCAGCGGGAAAAAAGCTCGTCCCCGTCCATAGCAGGGAGATATGGTACTATACGGGGGGCATCGTTCTTTTTCTCTTCGTTATGCAGGTTTTCACGGGGCTCGCCCTCGCCTTCTACTATATCCCCTACTTCGAGGCTGCCCACAAGAGCATCATCGATATCGTGACAAAGCTGAACATGGGGTGGTTTTTCCGCTCCCTCCACCACTGGGGGGCCCAAGCTGCGATCTTCGTCATGTTCGTCCATGTCTTTGCCACGCTCCTTTTAAAGTCGTACAGAAAGCCCAGGGAGCTCCAATGGGTGTCGGGGTTCTTCCTCCTGGGCATCTCCATCTTCTTCGGCCTCTCGGGGTATTTCCTCCTGTGGGACGAGAGGGCCTTTGCGGCGGTCCGTGTAGCCACGGGCGGCGCGGGAAACCTCCCGATTTTCGGCGCTTGGATCAAGGCATTCCTGAGGGGCGGCATCGATGTGACAGGGGAGACGCTGACCCGTTTCTACGCCTTTCACATCTCGGTCCTCCCGCTGCTCACCCTGGTCGTCCTCGGCGTCCATCTCCTCCTCGTCCAGTTCCATGGCATGAGCGTGCCCCAGTCGCAAAAGGGGAAGACCCTGAAACAGGTCCCCTTCTTTCCCAACGTGTTCTACCGCGACCTTATGATCTGGCTCGTCGTGCTCGGCATCGTGGTCACCCTAGCCGTGTTCCTGCCCCCCGATATCGCAAAAAAGGCTGACCCCCTCGCGCCCCCGCCCGAAAATGTGAAGCCGGAGTGGTATTTCCTGTTCCTCTTTCAGACACTGAAGCTCTTCCCCGGCACACTGGCCGGCATGAACGGGGAAACTATTGCCATAGTCTTCATCAGCCTCGCAATCCTTTTCCTCTTCCTTGTGCCCTTTTTTGACAAAAAATCGAGCTCGGGAGAGAGGAGCCCCCTCTTTACCGCCATCGGCGTGGGCTACCTCCTCTATTTCGTCGTCATGACGATAGTCGGGTATTTCAGTTAAAAAGGAGCGGCGCGTGAACAAATTTCTCCTCATCCTTTGGTTCCTTCTTCTCCCCGGCCGGGTCGTATTCGCTGAAGAGAAGATCGCTCTCATCCCCCCTTCCGCATATGACCGGGCCTCCATCTATGTGAACCTCGCCCTTTTCTGGGTTGGGCTTATCGTGCTTATCGTGCTCATCAGACTGAAGCTGCGCGAGATCGAACGTGTGCAGGCCATGAATACGGAACGTGACGATGAGCATATACCGATGCTGGATTAGGCTTTTTCTTCCGGCTTTTTCACACGGGAACGGACTGAACCGGAAGATCGCAGTGGATCGGGCTTTTGCAGGACTGGAGTAGGCGACAAAACTACGGGTTAGATAGCGTGGTAAGAAAAAAAGGGGGGGTACTCTTATGTCCGCTGATACGACCGCGAGACTCGGCAAAAACACGAAGTTGGCTATGGTCTCCCAGTTCCTCGGTTTCATGCTCGATGCCTACGACATGGCGCTCGTCCTCGTCATGGCGCCTATCCTCATCAAGGTCTTCGCCTCCCCCAAAGGGAGCGAGGCATGGCAATACATCACCGTCGTCTTCACCTACTCCATCACCATGGCAGCCAGACCCCTGGGATCGGCAATCTTCGGCCACTATGCCGATAAGATAGGACGCCGCCGCCTGCTCGTCTTCACCATCGCCGGGGTGGGTCTCATGTCGGGCATCGCCGGGTTCCTTCCCACGTACCAACGGGTGGGCGTCTGGTCGTACGTCCTGTTCTGCGTGCTCCGGTTCATCATGGGCTGTTTCTTCGGGGGTGAATACGCGGTGGGACACGCATTCGCCATCGAGCACGCCCCGGCTCGTAGACGCGGCGCCATCGGGGGCTTTGTCCAGTCGGGTTTCCCTCTGGGCTACGTGTTCGCCTCCCTCGTATTTGCCGTAATTTTCGCTCTCACGGGAAAGGCGGCCATGTCCTCTTACGGCTGGCGCATTGCCTTTATGACGGGGTTGCTGCCCGTGCTGCTCGCGCTCTACATCAGGCGTATGCTGCCGGAGTCACCCGAGTTTGAAAAGGCCAAGAAGAAGGGTGCAGTGGAGAGGGCGCCCTTCTTCAGTCTTTTCAAGCCTCCGGCACTGTGGGACTTCCTCCAGGTCTTCATGTTCATGACGGGCCTTTTTCTCACCGATTATTCGGTGTACGGGTTCTTGCCGAACCTCCTCACCCTCGGCGGCAGGGGCTTTGACCCGACCACCTATAGCCTCATCTATGGTTTCGCCCTCTTCATGGCTTTCCTGGGCTACAACCTCTATGGCTGGCTCTCCGATATTACGGGAAGAAAGCCGCTCACCATGTGGTACTGCGCCTTTCTCGTCACCTTTGGCATCCCCGTCTATTACGTGCTCTACCATGCGGCCGTCGCGCGGAACCTCGTGCTTGCCGTAGTGGGGACCACGATGGCGGCAATGCTCAAGCTTGCCTGGGGTATGGTACCCGCCTACCTCTCGGAGCGGTTTCCCACGAGGAGGCGTGCCGTCGGTGTCGGTTTCGGCTACTCAGCCGGCGCCCTGATCGGCGCGGGGTTCAGCCTGTACGTGTGGTGGGCCCACAACATCTCTTTTATCAAATCGATAGAAGGGCAGGACATGTGGCTCTCCCCCGCGGTGATACTGACCATCGGCTCGATCATCACCTTTGCCAGCCTCATCTATAGCCCGGAAACAAAGGGGATCGCCCTCTCCGACGTGGGGACCGCGCCCAAGTGAGGCTGCGTTTCAACCCAACAGTTTCGTCATTGTCGTGTAATAGCCGGTGACGAGGAGCGCGCCCAGGATGACGAGGAGCGCGCCCAGGATGAGAGAGGTGTACCTCACCACGTAGCCGAAGCGCCGCATGAGGTTCATCAGCCTGGCCACGAGGACCGCGGCGACGAAGAAGGGTATGGCGAGGCCGAGGGAGTAGAGGCCTAGCAGGTACAGCCCCCCCAGGACCGACTTGCCCGTTGCCGCAACGATGAGGATAGAAGCGAGCACGGGGCCGATGCAGGGCGTCCACCCGAGGGAGAAGGTCAAGCCCACGATAAAGGAGCCGAACAGATTCGAGGGTTTCTTTGAGACATTGATTATCTTTTCCCGGTTGAGGAAGGGGATTTTGAAAAGACCGAGCATGTTGAGACCCATGATGAGGAGCACAACGCCCCCTACGATCATGATCCATTTATGGTATGAGGAGAAAAGGCTCCCGAGGAAGGAAGACGAGATGCCCAGGACGATGAAGACGAAAGAAAAGCCGATGATGAAGGAGACCGAGTGGGAAAGCACCCTCTTTCTGCACCCCGCCTCGGAAAGGTCGTTGAAATCATGCACGGTGACGCCTGATATGTAGATGAGAAACGAAGGGACGAGGGGAAGCACGCAGGGACTGAAGAACGAACCGACTCCGGCAAAAAAGGCGATCAATCCGTTGACTTCCACGCGTTAATTATTTACTTTCTTACGGGATTTGTCAAATGAGATACGCCTCTATCGATATCGGGACGAACGCCGTCCTCCTGCTCGTGATGGAGTCGAAGGGACAACTCGACGAGTTGTATGACGCCTCGACCATCACGCGGCTCGGAGAAGGGCTGCTCGCGACCGGCAGGCTCACCCGGCCCGCCATGGAGAGGACCGTAGGCACACTTGTTGACTACCGGCGCATGCTCGACCACTACGGCGTGGAGACCCCGGACTGCTTCGGGACAGCCGCGCTGCGGGAGGCTGCAAACAGAGACGAATTCGTCGAGATGGCGTGGCAAAGGGCCGGGATCAGGGTACGGGTGATCAGCGAGTACGAGGAGGCGTATTACACGTATCTCTCGGTGAAAGATGACCCGCTGATCTGCGGTGAGGAGCTTCTCATAGTCGATATCGGCGGGGGGAGCACGGAGATCGCCTGGGGCACGAGGCATGAGTTCCTGGGCTACGTGTCGCTTCCCCTAGGCACGGTGAAACTGACCGAGCGCTTTATCGGCCACGACCCGCCCCTCGCAGACGAGCTGGAGAACCTATCCGGTTTTGTCAGGGGGCAGGTGGCCGGGCATCGGGCGGCTCGGGGTGGGTCGGGCAACCGGAGCATCGTCGGCATGGCAGGCACGGTCACGACGCTGGCGGCGATGGTCATCGGCCTTGACGCATTCGACAAGAAGAGAATCCACGGCATGGTCATATCCCTTGCGACGCTTCGCGAGTGGAGAGAGCACCTCTTAGCCATGACTATCGAAGAGCGAAAGGGCCTGCCGGGGATGGAACCGCGAAGGGAAGACCTTATTCCTCAGGGCGTGCTCCTCATGGAGGAGATCGTCGTTGCCTTCGGGGGCACGCAGCTTACGGTCAGCACGGCGGGGGCGAGATATGGGGTGCTCTATGATGCGCTAAGAAAACCGCCGGGGCGCCATAATTGACAATGAGCGGGGAAATGACAATATTCTACTTAAAGGGCGGGGTGCATAAAGGAATATAAGGAGGTGTTTAAAAAGTAAATATTTTCTGTTAGAATCTAACATGCCGAAGAGAAGAGTCAAAAAAAAGAGCGGCAGAAAAATCCCCTTTCTGGACCTAAAATCAAGCAGTACTAGCGCCAACAAGGACAACAAGACGAGAAATTTCACTTTTCTCTACTTTATCGTTGCCTTCGTCGCCATAATCATCATCAACAGCTACTTGTCCAATACAGAGGTAAAGACCATCTCTTACAGCGAGTTCAAACAGGATTTGGCGAAGGGGGAGGTCAGCGACCTTGTCATAAGCAATGAAAGCATTCAGGGAACGGTCAAGCAGGAAGATAAGGCCGCGAAGTTCATGACCGCGAGAGTGGATGACCCTGACCTGGTTAAGGACCTGCAGAAGAGCAACGTCAAGTTCAGCGGTCAGTACGAGAATAAACTTTTCAAAGGGATCATCTCCTGGATCCTGCCCTTTGCCATCATCATCGTCATCTGGAACCTCCTGATGAGGAAAATGGGCGGCACCCCCACCAGCGTCCTCAATTTCGGCAAGAGCCGGAGCAGGATATTGGGGCAAAATGAGATAAGCATCACCTTCGAAGACGTGGCCGGCGTGGAAGAAGCCAAGGAAGAGCTGAAGGAGATCATCGAATTTTTGAGGACGCCGCAGAAGTTCCTGAATATCGGGGGAAAGATACCGAAGGGCATCCTCCTCGTTGGAGCGCCGGGCACGGGAAAGACCCTCCTCGCAAAAGCAGTGGCGGGAGAGGCGAAAGTACCCTTCTTCAGCATGAGCGGATCGGACTTCGTCGAGATGTTCGTCGGCGTGGGGGCGGCGCGGGTGAGGGACCTCTTCGCGCAAGCGCAGGAAAAGGCGCCCTGCATCATCTTCATCGATGAGCTTGATGCGCTGGGCAAGGCCCGCGGCCTGAACCCGCTCGCGTCGCACGACGAGAGGGAGCAGACCCTGAACCAGCTTCTCGCTGAAATGGACGGCTTCGAGACCAAGAAGGGCGTGATCATCATGGCGGCGACCAACAGGCCGGAGATCCTCGACCCGGCCCTGTTGCGGCCGGGGCGGTTCGACAGGCACGTGCTCGTCGACAGGCCCGACATCAACGGAAGGGAGGCGATCCTCCGAGTCCACGCGAAAGGGGTAAAAATCGCCACCGATGTGGACCTGGCGGTGGTGGCCGCAAGGACACCCGGCTTTGTCGGGGCGGACCTCGCCAACCTAGTGAACGAGGCGGCCCTCCTTACCGCGCGGAAGGGCAAGTCTGCGGTGACGACCGCGGAGTTCGACGAAGCCATAGACCGGGTGCTCGCCGGCCTGGAGAAGAAGAAAAAGGTTATGAACAGAAAGGAAAAGGAGATCGTGGCATATCATGAGACAGGCCACGCGCTGATGGCGTCGCTTTTGCAGACGCCGGACCCGGTGCACAAGATCTCCATCATACCGAGGGGGATCGCGGCCCTCGGCTATACCATGCAGCGGCCCACCGAGGACCGCTACCTGATGACGAAGCAGGAACTCCTTGACCGCCTTGCCGTTCTTCTTGGCGGCAGGGTCGCTGAAGAGCTGACCTTCGGGGAAGTCTCGACGGGTGCCCATGACGACCTTGCCAAGGCGACGGATATCGTGAAGTCGATGGTCAAGGAATTCGGGATGAGCGACAGAATAGGCCACATCACCTACGAAAACGAAAGGAAATCGATGTTCCTCGATATCGGTTCCGAAACCCACTCCAGGGACTACAGCGAGGAGACCGCCAGAGAGATAGACAACGAGATCAGGCGGATAATCGAGGATGCCTATGAGCAGGTCAAAGAGACGCTCAGCGAGAAGAAGCAGCTTCTTGAGCAAATAGCCGGGGTCCTCCTTGAGAAAGAGGTCGTCGAGGGGGAGGAGTTGAGGCGACTCGTGAGTGAATACGAGGAAAAGGAACAGGTCCCGAAAGTTCGGGACGGGTCCCGTAACTGAGGGACGATAACTACGCGAAAAGGAAGGCGCGGCGGAAAGTGACAAACCTGAATATCGAAAAGAAGCAGATAGATCTTATTAACGAGTCTATCAGCCTTCACAAGACGTGCTGCCACTGCCTGGATTTACATAAGAGAGGGGCCCTTACCTTCCCGGAAGTCGAGGAGTTTGTCGACGACAGGGGGAAAAGCTGCCTCTACAGGCTCAAGCAGATGTGCCACGAGTTGTTCAGGAACACTGCCGAGGCCGCCTACAAAGAGAAATTCTTCGATATTACCGTGGGCTACATTTTTCACGAGGCAATGAAACTCCGGGAGTGCATCTACCAGCTCGATTACTACAAGCCCCAGTACAACATGCTCATCAGCTCCCCGGAGCTGACCCCGGCCGAAAAAAAGGTGATCCGCGAGTTTGACGCGCTGATCATGAAGGCCCAGAAGAGGCTGAACGAGGGCCTCAAAGAAGTGAGAACGCTCCTCAAGGACCTGGCGGAGCAGTTGAAGGACCTGGTGAAGATCTACAGGAACAATTACCTGCTGCCGCGTTTTTTACTCGAAAACGAACGGTCGTTCATAGGGATGTACGGGAAGAAGGGCTACCAGGACATGCTTGACGATATCTACGACCAGGGCCGCACCACGCTCATCTTCAAGGCGGCCCTCAGCTATCTCAGGAGTGAGTACTATCAGGTTGCGAGGAGTCTCTTTCAAAAGGCGACTAAACTGGACCGAGGAAATCTGGTGGCGAAGTTCTTTTTTCTCTATACCTCGGCCTTTAACTGCTACTTCAGGAACAGGTTCTCCATGGCGAAAATATTCGCCGAGGAGGCCCTGGCGATGCCGATAGAGGGGCATACGGAGGTGGAGACCTACGTGCAGTCTCTCCGCGATCTCCTGCCGGACCTCGCGAAAGAGATGGGGCGGGCGGGTTAACACAAGGAGGGAAAAGGAAGTGCCTATCTATGAATACAACTGTGAGAACTGTGGAGACGATTTTGAATGCATCGTCTTCAGGACGGATGAGCCTGTAGAATGTCCGAAATGCGGCAATAAAGCCCCCAAAAAGAAAATGTCCACCTTCGGATTTTCAACAGGCGGCAAATTGAAACTCCCCTCAAGCTCCGGCTCAGGCTGTTCGGGGTGCTCGTCCTCGAACTGCTCTTCCTGCTCATAACCGGTTTTGATGGCGCTCGACGAGACCGTGCGGCGGGTCATCAGGGAGGAAGGGCTGATTGACCCTGGTGATACGGTGCTGGTCGGGGTGTCCGGGGGGATCGATTCCTCGGCCCTCCTCTTTTTGCTCGACAGGATCAAAGAGGATATGGCCTTCGGTCTGGCCGTCGCCCATGTCAACCACCAGTTGCGGGGCGAAGAGTCTCTTGGGGACGAGGCCTTTGTCAGAGGGCTTGCGGACAGGTACGGAGCGCCCTGCCACACCTTGCGGGCGGACGTCCGTGGCTACGCCCGGGAAAACGGCCTCTCCGTGCAGCACGCAGGCAGGGACATACGCTACCGCTATTTTGAAGAGACAGCCACTGCCCACGGCTACGGGAAGATCGCAATCGCCCACAACCGGGACGATCAGGTGGAAACGTTCCTGCTGCGGGTGGTCAAGGGGTCAGGGCTTTCCGGCCTCGCTTCGATCCCTATAAAAAGAGGCGCTGTCGTGAGGCCGCTCCTGCGCGCCTCCCGCGCGGAGATCGCCGCCTTTGCGCGCGATTACTCGATAGCCTACCGGGAAGATTCGTCGAACCTGTCGGAAAAGTACGAGCGGAATTTCATACGCAGCCGAATAGTACCGCTCATGGAGCAGCTCAACCCGAGGTTCAAAGAGAAAGTCCTTTCCCTTCTGGCAGACATCGCGTCGGTCAACACCGTGTTCGATAATGAGGCGGCGGCCATCCTTGAGGCACCGGCAATTGTGCGGCCCGAAGGGGAGGGTTTCAGGGTCGGGGCCGGGGAGCTCTCGGACCTACAGCCGGAAGTCAGGTTCAGGGTCGTTTCCCGCCTGCTCAGCCGGCTCGCCCCCCGGTTTATCGCGCTGCGGGAGCACATGCTCCTCATCGAAAAATCGCTTTTCTCGGATAGGCCCAACAACATGGTCATGCTCCCCGACGGGATAAAGGTCGTAAGGGAATACGGAGACCTCATATTCACAAAAGTGGGTGAGACTGCGCCGGTAGCCGACACCTTTGAGGTCGGGCCGGGGACTACTGCGTTTCCCCTCCTCGGTGTGACCCTTGACGTCTCTTTTGATGATGAGAGGCCGAAGGCATTTCCGGAAGACAGGTATACCGCCTTTTTTGATGCGGGCAGGATAGCCGGTCTGACCATGAGGACATTCCGCGAGGGAGACAGGTTCATGCCCCTCGGCATGGAGCAGAGCGTCAAGGTGAAGGACTATTTCATCGCGAGGAAGGTGCCGGGGGGCAAGCGCAGGCGAATCCCCCTTTTGCTCTCAGGCGACGACATCATCTGGGTCGTGGGGATGCGGATAAGCAACCTCTACAAAGTGACCGGGGAGACGACGCGGGTAATGAAAGTAACGGCGCGGGTGACGAGAGAAGAGTGACGAGCTTACCCTTGATCCTTTTGAGCTTTAGAGCATTTTTCAAAAAATGAGTGCCACGGCCTCGCAGCCTTTTTTTGCCGGCCAAAATTCCGGTTGCGTCGAATAAACCACCCTGTAGCAAGCTACAGGGTATTAAAAACCAAAAAGCGGTAACTGTTTGAGGTCTTGTTTTGGCACTCCTTGTTTCTGGATGTACCTTTCGACCGTTTTCCAATCGGCTCTTTCTCCGACAGTGGCAACATAATAGCCATCTGTCCAGAACTCACCGCCCCAGAGGTGCTTTTTGACGGAGGGTTTTCTTGCGAATATCTCCCGAGCGGTGATGCTCTTAAAAATCTGGACGATCCGACCGGGGGAGAGCTTGGGATGCGCTCCGCAGAGAAGGTGGATATGATTCTTGTCCATACCCATCGTTTCGATCTCAATTTCATATCGCTCTTCTATGCCCGCAGCCGTCTCTCTGATTATGCGCACAACCTCTTCGTCGAGAAGGGATTTCCTGTACTTGACCGGGAAGACGATGTGGTAATGAATCTGCCAGGCACAGTGGTATCCTTTTCTAACCCTGCTTTCATCGTCCACCTGTGCAGTATAACAAAGACCCCCTGTAGCAAGCTACAGGGAACTCTCAAGTTAGACCCCTTCTCACAATAACTTTCCGAATGAGGTAGTCACTTTCACTTCTTCCGGTCGTCCGATTAAGTCAAGAAGTGCTCTGTCAAGACGCTGGATGAGGAGATTCATGTTCTTGCACACGACATTGTTGAACCACCGATCCTTCATGAGGAGCCAGAGCCGTTCAATAGGATTGAAATCGGGGGAGTAAGGAGAAAGATAGAGGGGCTCAAAGTTGTGCCATTGAAGGGATTTCTTCTTATGCCAGGAGGCATTATCCAGAATCAGGACATTTCGATTCCGTGTGAATGTGAGGCCGTTGTCTGCTTCATCTAAGAATGCCTGGAACATGTCCGAGGAGACATGGGTTGCTTCAATGGCGAAGAATTCACCCGACCTGGGACAGACCATGCCAAGGGCGTTCATCCTCAGATGATCGCCGTTCTTCGTGCTTCTGGTCTTATGGCCTTTCTTATCCCATCTCCTTCTGGGCCGGGGATCGCCTTCAAAACCCGATTCATCGCCAAACCAGATATCTGTATCCCCTTGTTCACTCAACGCGCGAAGCTTATCCAAAAAGGCTTGCCGTAATGCTTCGTCCTGCCGGTCAGGCCAGGGTTGAGGCACTTTAAGAACATATCCTCGTTCATGAAAGAAGCGGACTACGGTCTGGTAGCTGCACTCGATCGCATAGGCGCCGCAGATATACCCATGAAAGGCCTTTGCCGTCCAGAACTCCCGGTCTGCCTTCTGAGGGTTGCCAATGAGATCACTGAGTTCTATAGCTTTTTCTTTCCCTATAATGTGCGGACGTCCCGGCCTCTTATTGACAATCAGACCATCGACCCCATATTCGTTAAACAGCCGAATCCAGGTGCGAAGACTACGTTCGGTGATCTGTAAAGCGCGGCATACTTGCTCGCGGGGAATACCGACTACAAGCATCTGGATGGCATTGCACCGTACGCCCGTCTCAAACTTCCCCACCTTCCCCGCTTCCTTCAATTCTCGAAGAGAGGCATTCTCGGGGTTTGGGATGAGTGCTTGCCGTGCCACATGAACAGCATGACACAAGATGAGACAAAAAACTAGCCCTATTTGCTAGTGATGCGGAAGGGAATTATGAGAACCGCTCTAGTTCGAGAACAGGTACTTATGACAGCAACCGCCCAGAACATAAAAAGGATGGTAAAGCTCCTGTCAAGGAGGGAACCAAAGAAAGGGGAAGAGGTGATAGGGCAGCCACTGCCCGCCCGCTGCCTGATTTTCCTGTTCCTCCTCGTCCGAGCCTTCAGCGAAAAGAGGATCGTGCATGGTGTGGCCTGGCATGAGACTTGGGCGAATGGTCAGTTTTTCAACAGGCTGTTAAAGGGCTGACCCAAATTGGCTCCCGAGGAAACGATGCTTGATACCCAGTTTTACCATCCGCGATCGGAGAGTGGATCGTTTCAGCCCGAGGATCGCCGCTGCTCCACGTGGCCCGCTTACCTTCCAGTGAGTTGTCTCGAGCACCTTCTCAATATGCTCCCGCTCGACATCCGCGAGAGACATGGAACCCCGATCCTGAAGAGAAATTGCATCGGCCGGGCTGCGCTCCAGGCCCGAAAAGCTGATCCTGTTTCCGTCGGAGAGTATTACTGCCCTCTCGACGAAATGCTCCAGTTCCCTCACATTACCGGGCCAGTGATATTCCGTCAGCTTCTTCAATTCCTCACCCGGCACCCGCCTGATCCTTTTTCCCATATCCCTGCTGAACTTATCGATAAAATAGTGCGCAAGAGTGATGATGTCCTCCTTTCTGTCTCGCAAGGGAGGCACATAGACAGGAAAGACGTTCAGGCGATAGTAAAGATCCTGCCGGAAAATACCCTTTTCGACATCGGCAAGCAGGTCTTTATTTGTGGCGGAAATGACCCGGAAATTTGATCTGATCGGCTTCGGGCTTCCCAACCGCTCAAATGTCCCTTCCTGCAACACCCTGAGAAGTTTCACCTGGACATGAGCAGGGAGGTCCGCAATCTCATCAAGGAAGATTGTTCCACCATTCGCGAGATCGAATCTCCCCTTGTACTGTTCGTTGGCTCCTGTAAAAGCGCCCTTCTCATGCCCGAAAAGCTCGCTTGTCACAAGCTCCCCGGGAAGGGTCGCGAGATTGACGGGGATAAATGACCCCTCCTTCCGCTCGCTCAAATGGTGAATGGCTTTTGCCACAAGCTCTTTGCCTACGCCTGTTTCCCCCATGATCAATACGGAGCTGTCCGTGGGCGCTACCTGTCTTATTTGCTCTATTACACGGCGTATCCCCTCCGAGTTTCCAATGATGGCTTCCGAAGGGTTGGCGATTACCATTTCACGCTTGTAAAAAATCGCTTCCTGCTGATAGTGGTCTTTGAGGTCCTTTATGTCATCATATTCTTCCAGATTCGAGAGACCCAATCCTATCTGACTACAGAGCAACTTCACGTACGGAAGCAGGTTGGCCTGAAACGGACCCCCGCCAAGACGGTTGTCGAGATAGAGATAGCCGTGAACGTGGGAGCCGAGTTTTGCCGGTGTGCAGATCAATGAAGTAATGCCGGCTTTCGTGAGGGCGGCCTCGGGAAGGTTAGCCTTTTCTTCCTTTGATGCGGGCACGACGACTTCGGCGCAGTCGGAAGCCACTTCAGAAACAACCTGCCTGATGAGCTTGAACTGCTCCTCTTTATAAAATAGAGAATCCAGGTTCCTGCTTGCGATGATCTTCGGCTCATCTCCGGCCTCCATTGTAAAGAAGGCGCCGCGCATGGCCATGGAAAAGTCGATTGCCACGTTGATCATCTGTTCAAGAAAAGAAGACCGATCCTTTATGGTGCCCAGGGACTCGTTGATGCTGATGATCCTGTCCATTATCAGCTCTATTCTCTGCTCCTGGGGCATGATGCCGACCAGCTTTTTGGGAAAGAGGCTCTTGTCGAATTTGGAGACGAGTGTCCAGCCCTTTGCCAGGTATGATTGGGCGCGCTTGATGTCCCCTCGCTCGATGTACGCCTTTCCGAGGACGATCCTGGTGCGCGCAAGCTCTATTTCGGCGCCCGATTTCTTGAGACATCTCTCGCTGTTCTCGAGATCGGACATTATGCCGCTTATCGGCTGTTGCCTTTCCATGGCTCGCAGCGCGCGATACCGATAGGCGACCCCTTTCATGTGGATATCCCGCCATTTCAGCATCCCCTCCACTTCCGCGTCGTAGTTCATCTCCTCGTGAAAGAATCCTTCCTTTTCAAGAGCGTCGAGAAGCTCAAAGGTCCATGCCCCCTTCAAGTACCTCCAGCCAACGTAATGCGAGTGTTCAATGGACTTCTTCAGGTATTCGGAAGCGCCCGCGAAGTCTCCCCTGTTCACGCAGATATAGGCCTTACAGCGCTCGGCCGTGCGCAGGCTAAAAGGGCCGGTCACATCGTCCGACAATGCGAATATCCTTTCCAGGTGGGCATCGGCCTCTTCAAGCTGAGAAATATCGAGCAGGGAGAGGGCGCTCGCGACGTCGGCAAAAATCGAGACCTGCGGAAGGTTGAGTGATTCGCCTTTGGCCCTGAGCGCATCAAGCATCCCCATACCCCGCGCAACCCTGCCCGCTACCACATAAGCCATCCCTACATTGCCAAGAGCCCTCAGTGTCACCTCGTCATCGCCGAACTCCTCCAGGTCCCCCACCACCTCCTCGTAGCGGCGAATCACCTCAGAGATCCTGCCATGCAGGAAGAGGAATTCCGCTGTCAATAGGGCACCCATTTTAAGCATCCTGTGGTCATCCATTCTCTTTGAGATCCGCCAGAAATCGTCAATGCACCTGAGCGCCTTCCCAAGCTGCCCGGCCTTCTGAAATAGCTGGCCCAGTGTAAATTTTATCCTCGCCAGGGAATCCCACATTTTATAGCGTTTCGCCATTTCCTGCGCCCGGCTCAAAAGGGAGACCTGCTCCTCGATAGGCATGAGGTGTTTCAGAAGCGAGATCTTTCCGAGAACGCTGTCGAGAAAAAAAGCGGTATTGGAGCTGTCGGGCCCATTTTGGGAGAAATATTCCAGAAGGTAATCGTAGTAAATGACGGCTTTCTCCGTTTCTTCTGATTGCGCGAGGATTTCCGCGGCTTTCTTTATATGTTCCAGTCCATTCGCTCCGTTTCCCAGCTTGAGATAGAGATTTGCGAGGACGAGGGTCCTCTCCCTCCCGTCGGCCAGGGACCCCCCGCAAAACTCTGCCACTCTTCGCAGACCTTTGAGTGTCTTCTCCTCGTCCATTTGTTTCTCTACGAATTTTGCGATATTCACGCTGTTAACAAAATACGTGCCTTTTAGCCGTCCCTGGTTCTCGCGTATGAGTTTCTTCCTTTTAAGCCTGTCTATCAGACTTAGAACCTTAACGGCAGGAGACCCCGAAAGAGCGAGGAGCGTATCGATGGAGACCGGCGAAGTCGCATGGAGAAGATACAGGACGATTTCGTTCTCAGTGTCGTCCATGTCCCGGTGCATCCTCCTCGGTTCCCGGTTTGCAGCTTTCACTCTCATCTCCGATACTTCTTTTGAGTATTAACGCGGCCTGATTTCCTGTTGATGATAGAACAGAGCCGGACGATTGTCAAACCTTATTTTCATTCCAGTTGGCGATATATGGCCACATTTGGCCTTATAAAGCCAAACCATCCAATAAGCTGTTGAAGAGGCAGACGGGAGACGCCCAGCAATATCGGGTACTTATTGTAAAGGCACGCTTATTGAATACCTGCATTCACACAGTGGGAATCCGTTGCCCCAAAAAAGAAGGGGGAGCTTTTTCATATTTCTTCAAGATTTCCGATTGGTGAGAACGGCAACAGGTCCCGCGAGAGAACAGTCGATCATAATCCGTAAAGCTCGCAAACGAGGATCACTACAGAGGAGGTGACTTTGATGAACGTTGCAAAAAATCTTGAACGCTCTGCTTTCTTCTTTCCTCAGCGCTCCGCCATCAGGGATAACGGCTCCGAGCTCACTTACGCCGAGTTGAACGATCGGGCGAATCGTGTCGCGACGGGTTTGATGCACATGGGGACCAAGCCCGGCGATCTTATAGCTATCTGTGCGCCCAACTCCGCCGAGTGGATCATCTTTTATTTCGGAATTCTCAAAGCGGGCGGCGTTGCCGTGACCCTTTCCGCTGCCCTTACGGGCGACGAGCTGAAGAACCTCGTAAACCACGCAAAACCCAGATTCATTTTTATCGGTGAAAACAAACTAAAGGAAATGCAACAGGTAAAGGCAGAGGCAGGAGTGGAAAAGATAATCTGCCCGGGTGGCGATTTACACATGGCCGATCTTATCAAAGAGGGGCAGGGATCGTTCAAGGCTATCGACAGAGAGCGTACCGATACGGCCGCAATCCTTTACACGGGTGGCACCACCGGTTTGCCCAAGGGGGTAATGCTGAAACACGAGGGAATAAACTTTTCCAGTCAATCCATCGCCTTTTACGAAAGGTCAACAGAGAGCGATACCGCCCTCTGTTTTCTGCCATTCAACCATGTTTTCGGTCAGATACACATAATGAATTCAACCATTTTCAGTTCCGGCTGCCTGGAAATGCTGCCCGCCTTCGACATGGACCGGGTGCTTTCCGCTCTGGAGGCCGGCCGCATCACCAAGTTCTTCGCCGTTCCCACCCTCTATATCCGTCTGCTTACCCTGCCCAACCTGAAAGAAAGGCTCGGGCCGCTTCGCTACTGCTTTTCAGCCGCCGCATCCATGGCCCTCGAGATCGTCAAGCAATGGAAGGAGCATACTGGTATCACCATCTCCGAGTCCTACGGAATGACGGAGTGTATGCCGGTCACCTACAACCATTATCACCCGGACAAGCATCTCGCGGGATCAGTGGGTCAGCCCTGCCCCGGCGTTGAGGTCCAAATCAGGGACACCATGGGGAATATTCTGGAACAGGGCAGAGAGGGCGAGATTTGTCTTAGGGCGCCCTCTTGTATGACGGGATATCTGAATAACCCAGAAGGCACCCGCGAGGCATTCTGGGATGGCGGCTGGGTTCGTTCCGGCGATATCGGCTTCTTTGACGTCAACGATTACCTGTTTATCGTGGACCGTCTCAAGGACCTGATCATTACGGGGGGGGAGAACGTCTTTCCCCGGGAGGTCGAGGAAGCGATCTACACTTTTGCCGGTGTGGAGGAATGCGCGGTTGTAGGGCTTCCCGACAAGGAATGGGGTGAGCGCGTCGCTGCCTTTATCGTTCCGAAAAGCGGCAAAACGATTGTGCCCGACGAGGTGAAATCTTTTCTCAAATCCCGTCTTTCATCCTTTAAGGTTCCTAAAGAGTATGTTATTGTAAAAGATATGCCGAAAAGCGCGGCGGGGAAGATCCTCAAGCGCGAGTTGAAGAATTCGTTCCTGGAGGGTGGGAAGAAATAGAGACATCCCCGGTAATTCCAGGAGAAGCAAAAAGGGGAATGTGTTTACACCGAAAAGAGTTATACTATTAAAACTATGAGGAGGTAAGGCATGAAGAAAACGGTGTTTTTTGTCTGTCTGGTGCTTGGCTTTTTTGTCCTTTCTCTCATCCCCGTATCCGCCCAGGCGCAGCAGAAGGCCATGAAGCTGAGGCTTTCGGTTATGTGGCCCTCGCAACACCCCATAACGAAACTGTACGATCAATGGGGCAAGGACGTTGAGAAGGCAACCGCAGGAAGGATAACAATAACCATATTTGCGAGCAGTACCCTTTCGCCTCCAATGCAGGTTTATGACAACACGGCACTCGGCGTTGTCGATATCGGCACGAGCCTGCTGGCATATTCACCCGGCAGACTCCCGCTTTCGGAGGTTTTGCAGCAGCCCTTGGGATACAGGAACGGTTATCAGGCGACCAGGCTGGCCAATGAATATTATAAGAAATTCAAACCGAAAGAATTCGATGACGTGAAGGTGCTGTTTCTTCACGGTGCGGCTCCGGGGTTCATTTTTACTCAGAAGCCGGTTAAATCGGTTGCCGATATAAAGGGACTCAGGATAAAGGCCAATGCAGAGAATGCGGACATAGTAAAGAATCTCGGCGCGTCTCCCGTAACCATGCCCGTTACCGAGACGTACGATGCCCTTTCACGAGGTGTTGTAGACGGATGCCTTTTTCCGATAGAGGCGTTGCAGGGATTTAAGATCGGCGAGGTTGTCAAGACCGTGCTTGAAGACTATCCCATGTCGTACATGACATCCATGTATACCATTATGAACAAAGCGAAATGGAACGCGATATCTCCCGCCGATCAAAAGGCGATAGACAAGATCGATGAGGAGTATATCGAAAAGATAGGCAAACTGTGGATCGAGATGGATAACAATGCCATGAAGTTCGCCAAAGGGAAGGGCGTGACTTTCATCGCAGTCTCCAAAGAAGATGAGGCGGCGACAGCTCAAAAGATGAAGCCGATCCTGGATAGGTACGTCAAGATGGCGAAGTCCAAGGGGCTTCCCGGCGATGAGGCGTTGAAGTTCTGCGAAGATTTCTTAAAGAAAAACCAATAATATCATGCGCCGTTGCGGGGGCTGCGTGGGCAGCCCCCGTTTATTGCAACGGCAACGATATAAGAAAGCATGTGGTTTCGGATCCTTTTTAAATGTGGAGGCGTGCGATGAAGCGTTTTATGGCAGGGATCGTCAGCGTAGATAAGGTGCTCTACGTCGTTGCCGGCGGCGTGCTGGCGTGTATGATCATAGTGACCCTCTGTGATGTGATCCTGAGGAACTTTGGCCATCCTATTACCGGATCCATGGAATTCATACAATATGGGGGCGCTATTGTCTTCGGGTTCTCAATTCCTTACGGCACCCTGCTGGGGGCACAGGTTATTGTGGATATCCTGACGGAGAAGCTTAGCCCGGGAAAGAAACGAATCGTGAGCATAGCGACAAGGTGCGTAGGCATGCTCCTGTTCCTGTTCATTGCCTACAATTTCTTCAATTACGGGATGCACGTGAGGCTTACGGGCGAGCGTACGGCCAGCTTTAAGATACCCTATTACCCCTTTGCCTTTGCCCTTTCGCTCAGTTTTCTCTTACAGAGCTTCACGGTATTTCGCGATTTCATAAGAACGGTGAAAGGAGAAAACGATGAGTGATGTCGCAGTCGGAATATACGGGATCATTGCGCTGCTCGCGCTATTTCTCACCGGGCTCGAGATGGCCTATTCCATGATACTGGTCGGATTTTTCGGATTTATCTTTCTTATGACGTTTCAAGCGGCGGCCAGTCTTGTGGTTAAGGATTTCTTCGACGACTTTACCACATACAGTTATACGGTAATTCCCCTCTTTATCATTATGGGCGAGTTTGCCTCAAATTCAAATATCGCGAAGAGACTCTACCTGGGGGCGCACCGGTGGTTTGGCCATATACCGGGCGGGCTCGCCATGACAACGGTCGCAGGGGCTACGGCGTTCAAGGCCATGTGCGGATCGACGCTCGCTACCGTCGGGACCTTTTCGAACCTCGCGCTGCCTGAAATGAACCGGTACGGCTACAAAACAGAACTTTCGGCGGGCACCATCGCATCCGTCAGTACCATAGGCATGATCCTGCCCCCCAGCACGGTACTCATTATCTATGGGCTCGAGGTAGAGCAATCCATAGGCCGGCTTTTCCTTGCAGGGATCGTACCGGCGCTCATGATATCGGTTCTTTTCATGGGGGTTATAGCGGGATGGGTAAGCCTTCAGCCTGCGATAGCTCCCCGGGGGGCAAGGTCGACGTGGAAAGAAAGGCTTGGTGTGATCCCGGATGCAGTGGTTGTTTTTGTTGTGTTCGGCATCGTAATAGGCGGAATGATAACCGGGTTTTTCAGCCCCACAGAGGCCGGCACAATAGGTACCTTTGCAATTTTCCTTCTTGCTCTTGTGCGAAGAGAAGTGAATTCGCGCATGCTTATCGGATCTTTTAAGGGGGCGTTGAGAACTTCCATCATGGTCCTCATGCTTATTACCGGCTCTGCTGTTTTCGGGCATTTCCTCGCAATAACGGAAATCCCCATGATTGCGGCAAAATGGGCCTCCTCGCTTGCTATCCCCCCTTCTTGCGTCATGCTCCTGATAGTGGCCATCTACCTTATAGGCGGCTCAATCATGGACGACCTGGCATTTATGGTACTTGCCACCCCGATCTTTTTCCCGACAGCCGTCGCGCTCGGCTATGATCCGATATGGTTTGGCATCCTGATCTGCGTCACCCTGATGATCGGCGGTATTATTCCGCCCGTGGCAATCTATGTGTTCATCTTAGGGAATATAACAGGAATTCCTTTCAAAACGATTTACAAGGGGGTTGTGCCCTTCCTTTCGGCCCTTGTCGTGGCCTTGGCGGTGCTCTTTCTTTTTCCGCAGATCGCCCTATGGCTGCCCAATCTACTCATGGGCAAGGGGTAACCGGTGTAAAGGGCGGGCTTTTGCATGAAATCGATCGATGACACACTGACAAAGGATGAAACGATCATCTATCGCACGAAATGCCACTATACAATTCTCTTTGGACCGATACTTGTCATCCTTATGGGCGCGCTGGCGCTGAAGTCTCAGGGGTTCCACGCAATTGCGCTCATGGCTTTTGGCCTCCTTTGGGGTATATTCTCTTATCTCAGCTTCCGTGAGTCGGAAGTGGGATTAACCCAAAGGAGGGTCTTGATCAATGCCGGATTTCCTCTAGTGAAGTCCTCTGATATCCCGCTGAATAAGATCGTTGCCATCGATTTCTCTCAGCCTGCGCTAGGGGCAATGCTCAATTTTGGCAAGCTTGCGATCATACACGATGGGCAGAGTAGATGCATGATCAGGTTTGTCTCTTCACCGGCCCAATTTGTGACTCAGGTTCGGCAACAGATAACGAGACTTAGCCCTTCTTGATAGCCCAAGGGGACCGCTATCCGGGCTGTAGCGCTACGCAGTCACGAAGGGCTCTACGTGAACCTGATCACCCAAAAAGCGGACGTCTCCTCGCAGATAAACCGGCTTCTCAAAGGGACCTACGTTTGGTCGCGCTTCTTTTCCCGGTCGATAAAGCAGGAACAATAAGCGATTCGCCCGTTCCTCATTTCACCTCAAAAGACTGTCTGTGGGTTGACAAGACGGCGGAATGTAGTATAAGTAAATGGACACATCTCACTGGAGGGATTTATGTATTTCGAGCAGGCCGGTATCGGGAACACGGAAAAAACCCTGGAAGTTGCCTTTCGCTATGCGAGAGAGAACCAGGTGAAGCATATTATCGTCGCGTCAACCACCGGCCGTACGGCCCGCATGCTGCTTGAGCGCTTCCCTCACCAGCCTTTCACCATAGTGGTGGTCACCCACAATACGGGATTCAAGGCCCCGGGAGAGCAGGAGTTTCCCGATGAACTCAGGCCCGAGCTGACCGCCCATGGGATAAGGGTGCTCACGGGGACGATGGTGCTGCGCAGCCTCGGCACCGCCATCAGGGGGCTTGTCGGCTACTCGGAGCAGGACCTGGTCGCGTCGACGCTCCGCATACTGGGTCAAGGCATCAAGGTATGCGTGGAGATCGCTGCCATGGCCTGCGACGCGGGCCTGGCGCCTCCGGGAGATGTCATTGCCGTCGCGGGCACGGGACAGGGGGCGGATACGGCATGCCTCATAAAAGGCGACTCATCCAATAGATTTTTTCACATAAAAGTGCGCGAAATCCTCGCGAAGCCAAAGGAGTTCTGATGATCTCACAGAGAGCAAGGTCTTTGAAACCGTCGCCGACACTCGCCATCGCGGCGAAAGAGAAGGCGCTCAGGGCGCAGGGCCTCGATATCGTCGGCTTTGGGGCCGGCGAGCCGGATTTCGATACGCCGAATCACATCAAGAAGGCCGCTATAGACGCGATCATGGACGGCTTTACCAAATATACCCCCGCCGCCGGCATGGAGGAACTGAAGGACGCCATCTGTGCCAAGTTCAAGAGGGACAGCGACCTCGAGTACAATCGGGAAGAGGTCATCGTGACGTGCGGCGGCAAACACGCGCTCTACAATCTTTTTCAGGCGGTCTTCCAGGAAGGCGACGAGGTTATCGTCCCCACGCCCTATTGGGTCTCCTATCCCGCCATGATCGAGCTCGCCGGGGCAACGCCCGTTTTCGTGGAGACGCACGAGGAAGAGGAGTACCAGATCACGGCGGAGATGGTAAGAGCGCATCTTACGGAGAAAACCAGGGGGATTGTCCTCAACTACCCGTCCAACCCGTGTGGCGCCGTCTACTCCCTGCGGAACCTTGAGCAGATAGGCAAGCTTGCCGTGGAGCACGGTTTCTATCTCATCTCCGACGAGATTTACGAAAAGCTCGTGTATGACGGCTACGCGCACACCAGTATCGCATCTCTCGGCGGGCCTATCAAAGAGGCGACCATCATCACCCACGGCGTCTCCAAGACCTACTCGATGACGGGCTGGAGGATCGGCTTCGCCGCCGGGAACAAAGAAGTGATCCAGGCAATGAGCAACATCCAGAGCCAGAGCACGTCCAACCCTGCCTCTATATCGCAGAAAGCGGCGATAGCGGCCCTGAACGGCCCGCAGGACTTCGTCGGCTTTATGGTCAGGGAGTTCGTGAAGAGAAGAGACGTGTTTGTCGCGGGACTCGCCGGGATGGAAGGGGTGAGCTGCTTCAACCCCAAGGGCGCGTTCTATGTCTTCCCCTCTTTCAAAGGGCTCGTGGGCAGGACGTACAAGGGGAAGAGGGTGACCTCCATCGCCCAGTGGACCGATATACTCCTTGAAGATTTCCACGTGGCCGTGGTGCCCGGCACCGAATTCGGCAAGGAGGGGCACCTGAGGCTTTCCTTTGCGACATCGATGGAGGTCATCGAGAAAGGCATCGAAAGGATCAGGAAGGCGGTCAACGCACTCGACTAAAGCGCAGGCCGGACGCGGAAATCGGCGGCAAGGGGCAGGTGGTCCGATGCGATAAGCGCTTTACGGGACCTGTGAAGCATCGCTCCTTCCAACTGAAGTCCGTCATCGAAATACATGTTGTCCAGATGAAACAGCGGCAGCGGACCCGGATAGGTGCGCCTCCGGCCAAGGTGCGTCCTGATATCGGTGCTGCCGAAGTGCTCGGTCAGAAGCTGTGTAGTGAGGCCCCTCAGCCATTCGTTGAAATCGCCGAGGAGGATGCGGGGTCCCTGGAGGTCTCCCCTTGCGAGTATGTCCGATCCCACAAGCTGACGTCCCTGGTGGCGGCGCTCCAGGTACGCGACGCCCAGGTGCACGTTATAAATGTGAAGGACCGCGCCGTTGAGGACCACATCGGTGCGGAGGCAACCGCGCTTTTCCCTGCCCGGACGGGAGAGGTTGTAGTTCTGCTCCGAGATCACCGGCAGCCGGCTGAGTATGACGTTTCCGTAGCGGCCGCCCCTGTGCTTCCGGTTTTCCCCAAAACAGTAGTGAAGCCCCAGTTCGTCGGCGATGAAGGCTGCCTGGTTATCCTTGCGATTTCCGTGGTCGATGCTCACGACCTCCTGGAGGGCGATGATGTCCGCGTCCACCTCCCGCAGCACTTCCACGACGCGCTGGGGCTGCACGCGCCCGTCCAGACCGCGACACTTATGGATGTTGTAGGTCGCGATGCGGAACGACCCGCCAGCCTGTGTAGCAGGCATTACCTTTCCGGCCTGCCCGGCGTGCCTCCTTGTCTCCCTCGCTGGAGCGAGCCGGAATAATCTCTTTGCGCCCTGTGTCTTGAAGAACATCGTGTTCTATCCCCTTCCTTTGTCTGCGGTATTTCCTCGCCTCAGGCGCGCGAGACAAGACAAGCGCGCACCCGGACGACCGGATAGTGTACCACATCTGATGGGCCGGGTGCACGGGGGGTGTCAGTCCGCGGGGAGATCTTGCGCGACCTTATAATAGGTGAAGTTAAGAAGGTCCGCCACCACCACACCGTCTTCATAAACGTCGATGATGTTAATGCAGCCGTACCCCTGGCCCATTCTGAAAAGCTTGGTAAGTCTCATGCCGAGAAGGGCGAAGATCATGATCCTGAGGATACCCGCGTGGGCGACGATGCCGACCTGCCGCCCGGTATGTTCCCTCATGATTTTCCTGAGCCGGCCCATGCCCCGTTTTTGCGCTTTCTTGAACGATTCTCCCCGAGGCGGGGGATAGGTTGCGGGATCCTTGAGCCACAAACGGAGGTCCTCGGGATAACGCTCCCTGATCTCCTCGAAGCTCAAGCCTTCCCAGACCCCGAAGTCCACTTCGTCGAAGGCCGGCGTGACCTCAATGTCGGTTCCCTGGCTGGTCGCGATAATCCTCCCGCTGTCGATGCTCCGCGAAAGGGTTGACGTATATATCCTGTCCAGGGTGAATGCGGAGAGAAAGGACGCGGCCCCGTGCATCCGCAAGATGCCCGTCCGGGAAAGGGGTATGTCGGTCCTTCCCTTATAGATCTTCTTCGTCTCTTCGTCCACCGTGTTCCCGTGTCGTATGAGGAAAAGTCTTGTCATGTCCGGTTTTGTCTCCTTAAAACCATAAAAATGCCAGTGCGAGAAAGAGCAGGTCCGCTATCTCGGCCGCAGCCCCGATGGTGTCCCCTGTAAGGCCGCCGAATTTCCCGCTGCAAAAAAAGACCCAGAGCAGGCTGAATGCGTACAGACAGAGGCAGGGAAGGAAGAGGAAGCTTACGCCCGCCGCCAGGGAGAGAGATGGGCAAAGCCAGGTGGCGGCCAGTGTGGCGACGGCGAGCACGAGCCACGACAGGAAGTACGTCCGTCCGTCCATTCCTTCAATGAAAATCCTGCCAAGCCCACCGGAGGCCGCGGGTTTTCCGTGAAACAGGGCGGGTATGATGGCCCATTTTGAAAAAACAGGCATCAGGAAGAGGAGATAGGCCGTGCCCCAGGTACCGTATCTTGCGAAGAGGGGGCTGATGAAAAGGTATTTCACCAAGAGGGCCATCACGATGGCGGTCACGCCTATCGCGCCCGTGGTGCTGTCTTTCATGACGGAAAGCCTCTTTTGCCGGTCCTGTGCTCCGTCGCCTGTCGATTTGACGGCAATTGCGTCGAAGGTGTCGGCCAGGGCGTCCAGGTGAAAGCCGCCGTTGACGACGGTCAGCACGAGAAGCACGAGGCCGCCTGCGATACTCGCGGGGAAAAGGCGGACCGCAATCAGAGCCGCAAAAGCGCCGATCACCCCCTGCAAGCCCCCGGCAAGCGGAAAAAACGCAGCCGAGCGGGCCATATCCCGCTGCGTCACCTCGCCCCTTACGGATATGGGGATGATGGTGAGGAACTGGACCGCAAGCAGAAGGGATTTCACGCTCTCGCTTTCCTCCTCAGGGCTATGCCGTCCGCCCTCTTTTCATCTCTCCCCACGGTCTCTCCTTGCTCATATACTTTCTCACATAATGGGTGGAAGTGTCTATAATAATTGATACATGTCGCTTCATGAGAGAGACGCGCCTTTTGCCGCTCCCGCAATCGATGCATCCGTCACCTGCATACCCTCCGCGTCTCACAGAGTATCCTAGGGCATCATGATGATGCCTCTTTGCCCAACATCTTTCGGATGTCCGATGTCTCGCCACCCGGCTGTTAAAACCGAGCGTCCTTGTCCTCGTGTACCATGTCCGGCGGGTTAATTGCAAGCCTTTTGTGGCCGCTGCAAGGGTGAGGTCACGGGGAAAGGCGGCGCATTTTTTTCGCTCCTTGCGGCTTGACGGCGCATTATGGTAAGATTACCGCATCATGAGATCGGAGGTCTGTATGCCAAGAAATACCTGGTTGAAAATAATGTGTGTCTTTGCCGTCGCCCTTGTTTTTCTCTGCTCCATACTCGCGACGGACTCCCTTGCAAGGGTGGGCGGAGGCTTCTCCTCGGGCATGCGCGGTTCTCGCAGTTACAGCTCCCCTATGAGACCTTCAAGCCCCATGGGGTCTCCTTACCAGTCGGGTAGCTCGTCTTTCGGCGGCGGTGGGTTTTTCAGAAGCATGATGGGCGGCATGGCCGGCGGCTTCCTGGGCAGCATGCTTTTCCGGGGTCTCGGCTTCGGTGGAGGAGGCGGTATAGGCCTTTTTGAGATCATTATCTTCGCGTTCCTCCTCTATCTCGTCTACAAGTTCGTAAAGAGGAGAAGGGAACAGGCGGAGACAGGCGCGTATTACCAGTCGTCCCCGGCGGACGGGCCGGTCTACCAGCAATCCTCCGGGCCTGCGTACACACCCGGCGGACAGGAAATGGACACGGAGACGGGACTGCGCTATATACGCCGGACGGACTCGTACTTCGACGAAGCGAAATGCGGGGACGCGTGCATGGACGCCTTTTTCAAGATCCAGGGCGCGTGGGCGAATCGGGATATGTCTTCGGTCAGGGACGTCCTCACCGAGGATATGCACCGCATCCTGCAGGGGGACGCGGAAAAGCTGAAGCGGGAGAAGAGATTCAATAAGCTCGATAATATCGCCGTCAGGTCAACCGACATCGTTGAGGCCTGGCAGGAATCGGGCAAAGACTATATCACTGTCCGTTTCTATGCAAACCTCCTCGACTATACCGTGGATGAACGCACGGGGCAGGTGGTTGAGGGCAGCAAGACCGACCCCGTCAAGTTCGAAGAGTACTGGACGTTCACGCGGCCTATGGGTCCCCATCTGTGGCAATTATCGGCAATCACGCAGCCGCAATAAGTCCGCGCCGGAAAGAGCTGCCCCGAAACGTCCGCCCGCACCATGTGCGGAACTTTTCTTTACAAAGGGCAACCGAATCACTATAATGATACTTTAGCAAGGCAAGCGCCGCACAAGACGATGTTCCTTCGCCGTCTCATCAGGTTGACGGGAGTGCAGGATAAACGAAGTCACCGGTACCGGAATTCGGAGTAATCTCAACCTCACACAGCAGGGCCGTTTGTTGCACATTTCATGCAAAGCAATCCAGCGAGCGGGGGTAGTAGGGTATGAGCAAGAGTAAAGAGGACGTCGCGAGTACAGCCGAACTGCAGGCCCGGCTCAAGGAAACAGAGCAGGAACTCAGGACGATGCGGGAAAGACGTGCGTCTGCGCCGGGGACCGCCGAAGAGCGGACCGAAGACCTGACGGCCGCCAACGAGCGGTTGAAGAAAGAGGCCGGTGAGCGAGAGCAGGCCGAGATCGGCCTGAGGGAAAGGGAGGAGCATTTTAGGCTCCTCATCGAAAATGCGCTCGATATGGTGATGGTGCTGAAAGGGGATGGGACCATCAAGTACGCGGGCCCGTCCGTGAAGCGCGTGCTCGGCTACAGTCCGAAGAGCTTGGTCAACAAGAATTTCCTCGATTTTGTTCATCCCGCGGGCAGAGACGCGGTGGCTGAGCGGTTCGTCGAAGCAGGGAGGATGCCGGGCTTCACCATGACCCTCGATGCTCCCTTAAAGAGAAAGGACGGAGGCTGGCGCACTGTCGAGATGATCAGTAGGAACCTGCTCCACGATGCAAAAGTCGCCGGTATCGTGGTCAACGGCCGTGATGTTACCGAGCGGAAGCAGATAGAGGAGAAGCTGCGGCGCATGTACGACGAGTTGGAAAGGCGTGTGGAGGAGCGGACAGCCGAGCTTACAGACGCCTATCAGCGGCTTGAAGTCGAGATCAGGGAACACAAAGAGGCAGAAGCAGAGCGGACGCGCCTTGCGACAGCCATAGAACAGGGCGGCGACTGCGTGATTATCACCGACAGCCGCGGCGTCGTGCAGTACGTCAATCCCGCCTTCGAAAAAGTGAGCCTTTACAGCAGGGAAGAGATTACGGGACGCAAGTTTGACGTGCTGAGAGGGTACGAGCAGGACGCTTTTTGGGAAGACATGGGGCACGTGCTTGAGGCGGGCAACGTCTGGACGGGGCGCCTCGTCAACAGGAAAAAGGATGGCAGCACCTACGAGGTGGAGAGGACCATATCACCCATAAGGGACAAAGCGGGCGCGATCACCAACTATGTTGCCGTCGAGCGGGATATGACACAACAGGCCGGGTTGGAGATGGAGTTGCGCCAGGCCCAGAAGATGCAGGCCATCGGCACTCTCGCGGGCGGCATTGCGCACGATTTCAACAACATCCTCGCGGCCATGATCGGCTTCACCGAGCTTGCCCTCGATGACCTCGAAGAGGGCGGCCGTGCGAGAAAAAACCTTGAGCATGTGCGCAACGCGGGTTACCGAGGCAGGGACCTTGTGAAGCAAATATTGACGTTCAGCCGTCAGGGCGAGCAGGAGAAGAAGCCCGTGCAGGTGGCGCCTATCGTGCGGGAGGTGCTCAAGCTGATGCGTGCGCTGCTCCCCTCAACTGTTGAGATCCGGCCGAGGGTCGATACGGAGGACGGGATAATCCTCGCCGACCCCGTGCAGATCCATCAGCTTCTCATCAACCTCTGCACCAATGCGGGGCAAGCAATGAAAGCGGGAAAGGGGGTGCTTGAGGTGAGGGTGAGTGATTTTATCCTTTCGGACCCCGCGGACGCCCCCTATCCCGATATGAATCCCGGTCCCTACCTGAAGCTGTCCGTCAGCGACACAGGGGCGGGGATTGACGACCTGATAAAAGACAGGATTTTCGAGCCGTTTTTCACGACGAGAGAGTCCGGCAGCGCCGGGATGGGCCTTTCCGTCGTCTACGGGATAGTGAAGAGCCACCAGGGGGCCATCACCGTGAGCAGCGCGCCGGGGAGGGGCTCGACCTTCGCCGTCTATTTCAGAAAATTGAAAGGTGCGCAACCGACGGCCGCCGAGGAGCGCGCAAAGCCTGCTGCCGTCGAACCGGTAAAGGGGAAGAGGCGCATACTTTTCGTGGATGACGAAGAGGCCCTGGTAGAGATAGGGAAACAGATGCTGGAGCGGCTCGGGTACGAAGTAGTCGCGGAAAAAGACAGTGTCAGGGCCTTAAAACAGTTCCAGAGGGATCCGGCGAAGTTCGATCTTGTCATCACCGACCAGACCATGCCGAACATGAGCGGCATCGAGCTTGCGAAAAGGATGATGTCCATAAAGAAGGATATACCGGTCATCCTCTGTACTGGCTTCAGCGAAATGATCTCATCCGAGAGCGCGAAGGCAATGGGTATCCGCGAGTTCGTGATGAAGCCCATCATCAAGAACGAGATGGCCGAAATCATCAGGCGGGTCATGGCAGATCAGGAGGGCGCGGCGGGGTAAGTACGCCGGCACACGCATTTTCCGTTACTTCGCGTGCGTGTTCTCCTTTGCGAGAGAGATCATTTCGTCGATAATTCTCTTCCGTTCTTCCTCGTTGAAAGGAGATATCGACAGAAGCTCCAACAACCGCAGGCCGTCGGTCGCAAGGGCAATGACGGCGGCTCGCTCGAAGGGGAGCCCGTTTCTGGTGAAATCATCCATAACCTTTCTGTACTTCTCTTTGACAGGTGCGAGGAGCTTTGGATCATGCGCCCCCGAAGCAAAAACGGCGGCCTGAGCCCTCTTTGCTTTGTCATCCTCCTCCAGAAAGGAGAGCACGTGAGCGACAATCTCCCCTTCCGCGCCGCCTTCCGGGAGGTCTGCGCGTATTTTCGCTCTGCGCTCTGTCGCGCGTTCTATGAGGCGGTCGAGCATGCCCTTGAGAAGCGCCTCCTTGTCGGGGAAGTGATAGAGGAGTCCTCCACGGCTCAGGCCTGCCTTCAATGCCACGGCATCGAAGGTCAAATGCCCGGCCCCAAAGTCGACAACCACCTGTTCGGCGGCGTCGATTATCCTTTCTCTGGCGTTGTCTGAATGACGGCCCATGTCAGCCCCCTCTTTTTTTCCTATCTCGTCTTTTCCGGAGCCATTCCTGTAAGCCTTTAAGAACAATCACAGCGAAGAGCGCAATGTATACGCCGATCCATAGAACGGTTGCAAGCATATGCATATAACCGTCACTCCTTTGTCGGGCCCTCTCTTTTCACTGCCCTCCCCCGCCGCCCAACACCTTATAGAGCGTCACCACGTTATTGAGCCTGGCCAGGCGGAGGGTGATGAGACCCTGCTGCGCGGCATAGAGCGAGCGCTGTGCGTCCAGGACGGCCAGGTAGCTGTCAATTCCCTTCATATAGCGGGCATTGGAGAGGCTATAGGTTTCCTGTGAGGCATGGACAAGGGATTCCTGCGCGGCTATCTGATCCCCCAGGGTTCCCCCTTGGGCAAGGGCGTCCGCCACTTCCCTGAAAGCCGTCTGAATAGCCTTCTCGTACATGGCCAGATATATATCGCGGTCGGTTTTCGCCACCTTGAGACTTGCCAACCTTGAGCCGGCATCGAAGATCGGTACGGTGATCTGCGGCGCGAAGACCCAGACGCCGGAACCGGGCTTGAACAGACCGGACAACTCCTCACTGCTTGTGCCAATGCTGGTGGTGAGGGCAATGCGGGGGAAGAAGTCTGCCCGTGCGGCGCCGATGTTGGCGTTGGCGGCCCTGAGCTGGTTCTCGGCCTGGAGGATATCAGGCCGGGTGAGGAGCTGGTCTGAAGCCAGGCCGGGTGAAATATCCTTTGGCGGCGTCACCGCATCCAGATCCGCAGGCAGTAGCTCGGCAGGGAGCGGTGCGCCGACCAAAAGGTTGAGCGCGTTTTCGTCCAGGGCTACGAGACGGGTATATCCCGCAACGTCCACCCGCGCCGCTTCCACGGTGGTTTGGGCCTGACGCAGGTCCAGCGCGGATGAGGCGCCTACGTCAAAACGATGCTGAATCAGGTTGTAGGTGGCCAGCCGGGCCGCAAGCGTCGATCGGCTGAGTTTCAGGTTCTCGCCGTCGGCGGCGTAGGTCAGATACGTCGAGGCAACTTCGGCCATCAACGATATCCGTGCGCTGCGGAGGGCCTGCCCGGTTGCAAGGTACTGCTCCAGGGCGCTCTCTTTAAGGCTTCGAATGCGACCGAAAAAGTCGATCTCCCAGGAGCTGATCCCCAGGCCGGCGTCGTAGTACCTGAGGGTCATGGCTTTACCCGTCGGGGAGAGAAAGTTCGGCAACTCCTCCCCGGTGAGGTCGCCGGTAGCATTGACGCCGGGAAAAAGCGCGGCCCGCTGGATCCGGTAAAGGCCCCGGGCCCTTTCGATATTCAGTGCCGCTACCCTTAGATCGCGGTTGTGAGCGAGGGATAGACCGATAACCTTCTGCATGCGCTCATCGGCATAGAATCCGCGCCACCCGACATCCGCGACCGGCGGACCTGTCCGGCTCATCTCAGCCTTGTACGCCGGACCCGTCGGCCACCCGGCCGGGATTGGCGGCGTCGGGCGCATGTACGCGGGAATCATAGTGCACCCGGCCAGACAGGTAATCGCAAGGATGATCGCCAGCGCGTCTCTCATCATGACCGGTCTCCTTCGGAAGACGTGGAGGGGCCTGCGTGGCCCTCGGGCGGTCGATCCGGCTTTTTCGCTTTGAACGTGCGGGAGACGACGACAAAGAGCAGGGGGATATAAAAGAGGTCGATGAAGGTGGCGGAGAGCATCCCGCCGGTAACGGCGGTGCCAATGGCCTTCATCGCGCCGGCGCCCGCGCCTGTTGCGATGGCCAGCGGCAAGACACCGAAGAAGAATGCGAGCGAGGTCATAATAACCGGTCTCAGTCGCACCCGTGCCGCCCCGAGGGTCGCCTCGACCAGTCCTTCTCCGTGCGCCATCCGCTCCCTCGCAAACTGAATAATAAGGATGGCGTTCTTTGTGGTCAGACCGAGGGTGGTGAGGAAGCCGATCTGGAAGTAGACATCGTTCGGTGTACCCCGCATCCAGGTGGCCAGGGTCGCGCCGAATACCCCCAGGGGCAGCATCAGCAGATTGGCGAGCGGGATCGGCCAGCTCTCGTACAGGGCAGCCACGCAAAGGAAGATGACGATAATGGAAAAGGCATAGAGGAGGGGCCCCTGAGAGCTTGCCATCCGCTCCTGATAGGAAAGCCCGTTCCATTCAAAACCGATCCCCTGCGGCAATCGCGCGACCATCTCTTCCATCGCCCGCATTGCCTCACCGGAACTCCTCCCCGGCGCAGGCTCGCCCCAGATGTTGACCGAGGAAAAACCGTTGTAGCGTTCCAGCCTGGGGGAGCCGGAAGTCCAACGGCTGGTGGTAAACGCGGAAAAGGGCACCATCTTCCCCGCGGTATTTCGTACGTAGAGCCGCTCCACGTCCGCGGGCAGCATGCGAAAGGGGGCGTCGGCCTGAGCGTACACCCTTTTCACGCGGCCGCTCTGAATGAAGTTGTTGACATAGGCACTGCCGAAGGCCTCGGATATGGTGTTATGTATGGAAGTAATAGGGATCCCGAGGGCGCCTGCTTTTCCCCAGTCCACGTCGAGCCGGTACTGGGGCACGTCCTCCATGCCGTTGGGCCGGACTTTGGTCAGGCGCGGGTCTTTCGAAGCCATGCCGAGAAGCTGGTTGCGGGCCGCCACAAGCTTGTCGTGGCCGAGCCCGCCCCGGTCGAGCAACTCGAAGTCAAACCCGGTGGCGTTGCCCAGCTCGATCACGGAAGGAGGCGGGAAGGCGAACACCAGGCCGGTGCGGATTTTCGCGAATGCCCTCGTGGCCCGCTCCGCCACAGCCTTCGCCCTCAGGCCCGACCGGTCGCGGAGCTTCCAGTCCCTGAGCTTGACGAATAAAATACCGTTGGTCTGGGCCCTCCCGGAAAAGCCGATGCCGGAAATCGCCATACACGATTCGACCGCCTCTTTTTCGTTCTCCAGGAAATAGCGCTGCGCCTTGTCCACGACCTCCTTGGTTTGCTCCAAGGTGGCGCTCGTCGGCAGCATCACCTGGGCAAACAGTATCCCCTGGTCTTCATCGGGCACGTAGGCCGTCGGCATGCGCAGGAAGAGGACCCCCACGGCCGCCACAATCAGGATATAAATGATGGCGTAGCGCAGTTTCCGCGAAAAGGAGCGTTCGACCGTTCTTACGTACCGGTCTCTGATACGGAAAAAGGTGCGGTCAAACATCCGGAAGAAGGGGCGCAGGAAGAAGACCGCATTTTCGGCCGGCTCGTGTCCCGCTCTCACCGGCTTGAGAAAGGAGGCGCAGAGAACGGGCGTCAGGATCAGGGCCACAATCACGGACAGGAGCATGGAGGCGATGATAGTCACGGAAAACTGGCGATAGATGACGCCGGTGGAGCCGCTGAAAAAGGCCATGGGACCGAAGACCGCGGAGAGCACAAGCCCGATGCCGATCAGGGCGCTCGTGATCTGTTCCATGGACTTGCGGGTGGCTTCCTTCGGCGAAAGCCCTTCCTCGCTCATGATCCGTTCCACGTTTTCCACCACCACGATGGCGTCGTCCACCAGGAGGCCGATGGAGAGCACCATGGCAAACATCGTCAGCATATTGATGGAGAAGCCGAAAAGCCCCAGTACCCCGAAGGTCCCCAGGAGCACCACGGGCACGGCGATGGTCGGGATCAGGGTGGCACGGATGTTCCCCATGAAAAGCCACATGATCAGAAAAACGAGCAGTATGGCCTCAAAGAGGGTCTTGACCACCTCGTCGATGGCTACCCTGATAAAAGGGGTGGTGTCGTAAGGGTAAACGACCTTCATCCCCGGCGGGAAGTACCGGCTCATCTCCTTCAATTTTGCCTTGACCGCATCCGCGGTCTCCAGCGCATTCGCGCCCGCGATCTGCCGGATGGCCAGGGCGGCGGCGGGTTTGCCGTTGTGGAAGCCTTCGATATCGTAGACTTCGGTTCCCAGCTCCGTCCGTCCCACGTCCCTGATCCGCACGATGGAGCCATCAGGGTTGACGCGGACGGGGATGGCGGCAAACTCATCGGGGGTCTTGAGCAGGCTCTGGACGATGATGGAGACGTTCAGGCGCTGGCCCTGCACCGCCGGCGTCCCGCCGAACTGGCCGGCAGAGACCTCCACGTTGTAAGCCTGGAGCGCGGTGACCACATCGTCGACCGTCAGGGAATAGTCTGTCAGCTTGTCGGAATTCAGCCAGATACGCATGGCGTACTGGGAGCCGAACTCTTCCACCTCCCCCACACCGGGCACCCGCGCGACCACCTTCTCCAGGTTCGATTGGGCATAGTCCATCAGGTCGTGGCCGTCCATGCTCCCGTCTTCCGAGATCAGACCGATGACCATCAGATAATTTCTGGTGGCCTTGCCGACCGTGATCCCCTGGCGCTGGACCACGTCGGGCAGGCCCGCCATGGCGAGCTGGAGCTTGTTCTGTACCTTGGCCCAGGCGAGGTCCGGGTCCATGCCCGGGGCAAAGGTCAGCTCGATGCGGGAGGACCCGGCAGAATCGCTGACGGCGGATAAATAGAGCATCTTGTCGAGGCCGGTCATCTTCTGCTCGACGATCTGGGTGACGGTATTCTCCACCGTCTCCGCCGAGGCCCCGGGATAATAGGCCTGAATGTAGATCGAGGGGGGCGCGACAGGGGGATACTGCGATATGGGCAGCTTGTAGATTGCAAGGACGCCTGCCAGCATTATGATAACGGCGATAACCCAGGCGAAGACCGGACGGTCCAGGAAGAATTTCGATAACATCACGTGCCCCCGTTCAATTCGCCCCTGCGCGGCCGGCCCCAGGAGTATCTTTCCGGCCGGCATCGAAGGAGACAACCTTTACAGGAGCGCCGGGTCGCACCTTTTGGACGCCCTCGACGATCACCCGGTCGCCCGGCATGAGACCTGAGGAGACGAGCCATTTATCGCCGATGGCGCGGTCGACCGTGATCATCCTCTGCTGCACCTTGCCCGAGCCGTCCACGATCAGCGCCAGGGGATTCCCTTTCTGGTCGCGGGAGACCCCCTGCTGGGGGACGAGGATCGCACGATCGACCACGCCCTCCCGGACCACTGCGCGCACATACATGCCCGGCAGAAGCATATGCTTCGGATTGGGGACGACAACACGGAGGATGAACGATCCGGTGCTGGGATCAACGGTAACGTCGGAAAACTTCAGGCTTCCTTCGAGTGGATAGGGCGTGCCGTCTTCGAGGAGCAGCGTCACCCGCGCTTGGGCAGAACCGCCGTCCCTGATCCGGCCGGCTGCCATGTTGCGCTTTAGCTGGAGCAGATTGGCGCTTGATTGGGTCACGTCCACATAAATCGGGTCAAGCTGCTGGATCGTCGTGAAGGGGGAGCCCTGGCCCGCCGTTGCAAGGGCGCCTACGGTCACATTCGATTTGCCGATGCGCCCGGTAATCGGCGCGGTGACGCGGGTGTATGCCAGATTGATGCGGGCGGTCTCCAGTGCTGCCTTGTTTGCGTCAATATCGGCCCTGGCCTGCTGCAGTGCCGCGGAGGCGTCATCGTAATCCTGCTGGCTGACCGCATCGATGGCCACCAGTTCCTTGTAGCGCTCCATTCTGGACCGGATGGAGGTCAGGTTTGCTTCAGCCCTGGAAAGGCCCGCCCCGGCGCTGTCACGGGCAGCCTCGTACATGGCCGGATCTATCTGGTAGAGCACGTCGCCTACCTTTACATCAGACCCTTCAGTGAACAGGCGCTTTTTGATGATGCCGCCCACCTGGGGCCGCACTTCCGCAACGAGGAAGGCTGACGTTCGTCCGGGCAATTCCGTGGTGATCGGTACGCGCTCCGGCCGCACGGCCACGACGCTTACTTCGGGAACGCCCCCTCCGGGCGGTCCCGAGCCCTGCCCCGACTTTTCGCACCCGGCCGATGTGAGGCCGACGACGAGAACGGCCAGGATTATAATGATCTTACGCGTCTGCCTGATCTCCATAGAGCACCTCTGATAAACCCGCCTTTTCGCTATAGCCCATATCCCTGCCGGCAACTCATACTGTACAGGACATACGGTACACTAAAAACTGAAACTTGTCAAAGCATAAAGTCCTGGGGTCCGACACGTTTTGTCCCATCCTGCCACATATGGGGCATAAATCCCCATTTTTCATTTCTTCGGGCCAGGGCTCGATCTCTCAATCCCCAAGGATTCAGAAAGGGTTCCATCTTTTATTTGAATGGCCAGTCCTTTGCAAAAATTTTGCAAAGGCGTTAAAATATGACGTTACCACAAGTTCAAAAATTAAAAATAAGGAGGTTATACATGAAGAAGAGATTGTCGGTGGTTGTGTTGTGTATTTTTGCGTTGGCATTTGTAGGTAAGGCCCTGGCTGCTTCGGGTGGTGGGGCTGAGTGGAGCAAGGAAGAATTCATGAACGAAATGTCGCTCGCCACGGAGGTGAGGTTCACCGGCCGCGTGGTGAGCCGTGCGACCCGTGCGTCTGGGCAACACAGCCTTGTCGTCGACACCGCTAACGGGCAGATTACCTTCCGGGACGACTATGCGAGGTTTGCGCAGGAGTACAACGAGGCAAAGGGCATTCGGATTGGTGCGCCCGTTCAGGGAACTTACAAGAGGGTGAACGATATCAATTATCTCACATGGATCCGCTACACGGATTAGTAGAGTAGTACCACCGAAACGGATTAAGAAAGGAGGCCCCCTATCAGGTGTTACATCCAGGCAGGAACGATTTATATACAGCGTCATAGCTAAATGGGGTAAGCCTCTGCTCTGCCGGGGGATAAGTGATTAATGCACCATTACTGTCTTGCATTCCTGATATGCCGTGGCCACGAAACATGCATCAATCGCCACACTCAACTAAACATTGGTCTCCCGGTCACACGACCAGTTGTGGGCGTGTCCGGACAACGCCGGCACCATCGTGGGGCAATCCATAGTAGGAGCAAATTAACAGGAGACGAAATGCAATGAAGATCGTTGGATATGTCCTGAGGCGCCCCTATACCGTGGTGGCGGTCCTGATCATGATCTGCCTCCTCGCCGTGGGTGCCGCAAGTCGGATGCCGATCGACATCTTCCCCGAGATCAACATCCCGGTCGTGAGTGTGGTGTGGACCTACAACGGCATGAGCGCGCCGGACATTCAGAACCGTATTCTGTCTCTGCATGAGCGCTCGATAGCCTCGCTTGTAGACGATATTTCGCGCATCGAAGCCACCAGCTACCAGGGTGTGGGCGTGGAGAAGATCTATCTGCACGACGGGGCGGATGTGAGCCGGGCGGTGTCGCAGTTGGCGAGCAGCGCGCTGGTCGTGCTGAAATATATGCCGCCCAACATCACGCCGCCGCTCGTGCTGCGCTATGACGCCACGGACGTGCCTATCATTCAGCTCAGTCTCTCGAGCACGTCGCTGCCCGACACCAGGCTGAACGATCTCGGGCAGAACATCATCCGGCCGGATCTCGCCGTCGTGCATGGGGCCGAAGTGCCCCAGCCTTACGGCGGCAAACCCCGCGTGATCATGGCCGACCTCGACCAGCGCGCCCTGAACGCTCACGACCTGTCGCTGTCGGATGTGAGTGACGCGCTGCAGCGCCAGAACGTCATCCTCCCCTCGGGCGACGTGAAGATCGGCGCCAAGGACTATACGCTGACGATGAACAATAGTCCGAACGTAATCGACCGGATCAATGCCTTTCCCATCAAGGAGATCGATGGCCGCACCGTGTTCATGCGCGACATTGCGCATGTGCACGACGGCTTCCAGGTACAGACCAATTCGGTTGCCGTCGATGGCCGACCCGGCGCCCTCATCACCATCCGCAAGACAGGGGGCGTCTCTACCCTCGCCGTCATCGACGGCATCCGCAAGGCGCTGCCCGAAATAGAAAAGGTGATCCCCAAGAGTGTCTCAGTGAAGGCGCTCTTCGACCAGTCCGTATTCGTCAAGGCGGCTCTGAACAGCGTCAAAATGGGCGGCATGATGGCAGGGGCCCTGACTGCCCTCATGATCCTGCTGTTCCTCGGCAATTGGCGGCTCACGCTTATTATTCTGGCGGCGATCCCGCTCTCCATCGCCACCGCGGTGATCGTGCTGTACGCCGGGGGACAGACGCTCAACACCATGACTCTAGGCGGATTTGCGCTGGCGGTCGGGATCCTGGTCGATAACGGCACCGTGGTGATAGAGAACATCGAGCGCCACGTCAGGCTCGGTGAAGGCCTGGAGCAAGCCATCATGGATGGCGCCGGTGAAGTCGGCGTACCGACCCTCCTGTCGACTTTTTGCATCTGTATCGTCTTCGTGCCGGTGTTTCTGCTGCAGGGCACGGCCAAATACCTGTTCTCGCCACTGTCCCTGTCCGTGTGCATCGCATTGCTGGCAAGTCTCGGGCTCTCTTTCACCATGGTCCCTGTCTTGTTCAAATATTTGCTGCGCGGGGCGGGCGCTTCACACGGCTCGTACTCCGGCGCCCCGAGATGGTCTTCGCCTTTCGTTGTCGTTCAGCAGGGGTTCGAACACCGTTTTCAAGCGTTCCGGCAGTCCTACCGTCTTTATATCCAATGGGCCCTGTCTCGACCCATACCGACAGCGGCATTTTTCCTCGCGCTGATGACGGCTTCGCTGCTGCTTTTTCCTCTCCTGGGGCGCGATTTTTTTCCCCAGGTCGATGCCGGCCAGATGCGGCTCCACGTGCGGGCGCCCGCGGGCACACGCATCGAGCAAACTCAGGAGGCCTTCGCCCAGGTGGAAGCAGCTATCCGCAAGCTCGTCGGGCCTCGACAGATCGATACTGTCCTTGACAACATCGGTCTGCCTTACAGCGGCATGAACATCGCGCTGAGCGACTCGGCTACGGTGGGGCCCATGGACGGTGAGATCCTCATTTCACTCAAGGCACAGCATACTCCAACAGCCAAGCTGGTCGCCAAGCTGCGCCGCGAGCTGCCCGGGCGCTTTCCGGAGCTGCAGTTCTTTTTTCAGCCGGCCGATATCGTCGACCAGGTTCTGAATTTCGGCCAGCCGGCGCCGATCGACATCCGTGTGTCAGGGCCGAGCAACGATGAGGCTTACGCATTGGCCGCCCGGCTGGCGCACGATGTCGGACGGGTATCCGGCATCGTCGATGCGCACGTGTTCCAGGTGCCCGACGCGCCGGCTCTGTCTGTAGACGTTGACCGCGCACTCGCGAGCCAGCTAGGCTTGGACCAGCGCACAACGGCGAACGACGTGCTGACCGGCATCAACGGCAGCGCCCAGACGATGCCGAACTTCTGGGTCGATCCGGACAACGGCGTGAGCTATCCCCTCGTCGTGCAGTTGCCGACTTACAAGATCACTTCCAGCCAGGACCTTTGGTCGCTGCCGGTGACGGCCCGTGGGCCGGAGAGGGTACACCAGCTCTTGATGAATGTCTCGTCTTTCGGCCGTCGCACTGTTCCGCTCGCCATGTCGCAACTCAATATCCGGCCGGTGTTCGACGTCCATGCCGACGTACAGGGCAGGGATCTCGATTCGGCGGCAAAAGGTATCGACAAGGTGATCGCCGCCGAGAGGCCCGACCCTGCCAAAGCCATTACGGTGACATTGAGCGGCCAGGTCGAAACCATGCGGGAAGGCTATGCCGGCTTGTTCGGCGGCATGGCCCTTGCCGTCGTGCTCGTCTACCTCTTCCTCGTGATTAACTTTCAGAGCTGGGTCGATCCATTGATCGTGCTGATGGCCGTTCCCTTCGCGCTCGGCGGCGTCATCTGGATGCTGCTCCTGACGCAGACCCACCTGAGCATCCCCGCGCTCATGGGAACGCTCATGTGCATCGGGCTGACCACGGCCAACAGCATTCTGGTGGTGACCTTCGCGAATCAACGCATGAAGGTCGGCGACGATGCGGCAACGGCCGCAGCGGCGGCGGGCTACACGCGGCTGCGGGCTGTGCTGATGACGGCCGGCGCGATGATTTTCGGGATGATTCCGATGGCCTTAGGGCTAGGTGAAGGCGGCGAGCAAAATGCGCCGCTTGCCCGCGCTGTTATCGGGGGACTCACGTTCGCGACGCTCGCCACCCTCGTCTTCGTGCCGACTATGTACCGGCTGCTGCGCAGGAACGCGGCGCAGCCGGCCCCAGAACCAATTGAAGGAGAACCTCATGCAATCACGTGATCATGACGCCCACGGGAGTGAGACATCGGAGCAGCCGCTGTTCGCGCACGAGCGCGCGCGCATGGACCGGCGCATGAAGCGCCTGGCCATTGTCGTGGTTTTAGTGTTCTTGACCGCGTTCGCCGTCGTTGAGACGGTGCGGCTCGTCTCCACCCACACGCTCGTCCGGGAAACAGATGCCCTCGCTGCGGCACCGATCATGGTCGACGCGGTCGTGGCCCGGCCGGCAGCCGTCGGGCCAAGTCTGACCCTTCCCGGTGAGACGCACGCGTGGTACGAAAGCACGATTTACGCGCGTGTAACCGGGTATGTCGCGAAATGGAATGTCGATATCGGCGACCATGTCTCGGAGGGGCAGGTCCTGGCCGAGATCGAGACCCCTGAGCTCGACGCACAATTCGTTGCCGCGCAGGCGAAGCTTAAGGCGACACAGGCCGATGTCCAGGTAAGCGAGGCCCAAGCCGAGTTCGCGCGCACCACCTATGCACGCTGGCGCGAGGCGCCCAAGGGCGTGGTTTCGGAGCAGGAACGCGAGGACAAGAAGGCCGAATTCGACAGCGCAGTCGCGCGTCTGGTGGCGGCGCGAGCCCACGTCGCGCTCGACCAGGCCGACGTCGACCGCTTTGCGGCCTTCGAAAAATTCAAGCGCGTGACCGCTCCGTACACCGGCACGATCATCGAGCGGCGTATCGACATCGGCAATCTTGTGGCCGCGGGCATCTCTAGCGGGACCATGCCGCTCTACCGCATGACGCAGGACGATCCCATGCGGGTCTGGGTCAATGTACCGCAGGCTGCCGCGGGCGATTTAATGAAAGTCGGCGTGCCGGTCGGCATTGTCACAAATCAAGTTCCGAGCCGCCGTTTCGTAGGCAAGATCGCGCGCACGGCGCAGGCCATCAATTCGCAGGCGCGGACCTTCCGGGTCGAGATCGATGTGCCCAATTCGAACAGAACCCTGGTGTCGGGTATGTACGTGCAGGTCGTCTTTACACTGCCCGCAGACGGGCTGCTGCAAGTGCCGGCCGCGGCTCTGATCTTTCGAGCCTCGGGCCCGCAGGTGGCCGTTGTGGGCGCTGACGGCATCGTACACCTGCGTAGCGTCAGTATAGCTCGGGACGATGGCGGCACCGTGCTGCTCGCAACGGGCGTGGCGCCCGGCGAGAACGTGGTGCTCAACCTGAGCAGCCAGGTGACCGAAGGCCAGAAGGTCGTAGTGAGCAAAGGTAGTGATACGACCACGAGCGTCTCTGTGGCGCCGGCGCATAGGCAGTGACCGAATGTTCCGAAGCGCGATGAGTCCCTTTCGATACCTTACTGTGGCCGCTCTCGTAGCGATACTCTCCGCGTGCGCGGTCGGGCCCAATTATCATGCTCCCCGGCTGGCGGTCCCGGACGCCTTCAATGCAGCGCCCTCCTTGGCGCCGGCGCCTGCGAAGAACGCTCCGCCGGAGGCTGCGGCTAAGGGTTCCGGCGCCGCCATCGACGCAGCCGCCTGGTGGCGCTCCTTCGGCGATCCTGAGCTGGATTCGCTTGTCGAGAGAGCGATCCACTCGAATCCGGACATCGAGATCGCGCTCGATCGACTACAGGAGGCGCGAACACAGGAAGCGGTCGTCATGGGGCTCGCAATGCCGGTCTTCGACGCGAGCGCGGCTCAAGCCTCCGGGACAGGCAGCGATGTGACCCGCGGGCGAGTCGCCTCACCGTTGACCGCGGCGACTAGGCAGCAGCGGCCTCCACCACATCGAACAGGTAAGGGGATTCGACGCCGGCTGGGAGATTGATGTCTTCGGGCGATACCGGCGCGAGATCGAGGCGAGCCGCTACGACGCGCAGGCAGCCGCTGAGGCGCGCAATGCCGTGCTTGTCACGGTGATCGCCGATGTAGTGCGCGCCTATTTGGACATGCGCGGCCTGCAGATGGAGGTCGCCGCGGCCAGCCAGGGCGTCGACACCGCGAAGCAGACGCTCGATTTCGTGCGGGCCCGTTACGAAGGCGGCTTTACCAACGCCTTAGACCTCACACTCGCCCAGAGGGAGCTCGCTACTCTGCGCGCGCGTCTCGCGCCTTTGGCCGCCCAGGTGAGGGCGGCACGCTACACCATCGCGGTGTTGCTCGGCCAGTATCCGGAAGCACTGGCCACGGAGCTCGAGTCACCCCTAGTGATCCCGCCCATTCCCCCGCAGGTGCAGGTCGGATTACCGCTCGACTTACTGCGGAGGCGCTCCGACATTCGCGTGGCGGAGCGGCGGCTCGCCGCTGCCACCGCGCGTATCGGGGTGGCTACTGCCGAACTGTTCCCGCATCTGAACCTGACCGCGGCGTTTGGCGTCCAATACCCGGGCCTTGCGTCTCCCGGCGGCAAACAGATTTGGTCGGCGGGCCCTTCGGCGTTCTGGAATTTCCTGGATTTCGGCACCCTTGACGCCTTGGTCGATATCGCCGATCTGCGCACGCGCGAGCAGTTAGTCGTCTACCGGGCGACCGTCATTAACGCCGTACGCGAGGTCGACGCGGCAATCAGCGCGTACACGGCACAGCGAGATCGGCTCAATAATCTTGGCGATGCGCTGGCGGCGGGCCAGGAGGCGGAGGGTTACGCCTCGGAGCGCTACAAGCGCGGCCTGACGGACTTTCTGAACGTACTCGACGCGCAGCGCCAGGAATACGACCTCGAGGACCAGTACGCCGTGGCCCAGACCGCGACGGCCGATGCTTTCGTTACCATGTACAAGGCCCTGGGAGGCGGTTGGGAGAACTATCAGTCCATTCCCCCGATCCGCCGGCCGCAGCCGGCAATCGTCGCCGCGTTCACGCGCATGTTCCGGGCACCCGTCGATCCTCAGAAGTGAGGATGGCAGCGCGACCAAATCGGTGGGCGGGGCAGCATCGGGTGCCCCGCCGTCGATCTCAGAATGCCTTCAGGGGGGTTATCAGGATGATAAACCAGGGGAAGAACAAGTGCGATTCAATGGACGTCAATCTGGAAGCCGTACGCCTGAGAATCTATACGGGCGAGGATAAGCGCCACGGCAACCTGCCCTTATACCAGGCAATCGTCGCCGAGGCGCGACGATTGCATATTGCCGGCGCCCTGGTGGTGCGCGGCACCGAAGGCTTCGGCCATTCGACCCGCCTGCACACGGCGGATGTGCTCTTCTCCGAGGACCTGCCGATAGTGATCGAAATAATCGACAGCACGGAGAAAGTCGATGAGCTTGTGTCGGCTCTGGACCGGGTGGGTGAGATCGGCCTTATAACCTATGAGCGCGTGACGGTGCTGCGCTGTTAGGTAATAAGGCAATGGCCCCGGATCCACATCGAGGTCTTCCGGGGCCATTGCCGCAATTCCAGCCCGCTCCCCCGGCTGGCCGGGGGAGACGGCATCGGCGATCAGAATGGATAATAGCGGAAGCTCACCATGACTACGTTCATTTTCTCGTCCGGCATGCCGAAAATGCTCAGCTTCGTGTAGGAATCGGACAAACCGACGCGCATCCTGCCGAGACTGCCTTGGTAGAAGGAATACCAGAAGCCCAGGGTGGCCTGTTGAACGCCGGAGGCCTGAACGAGCGAGCCGCTTGCCGTGTTGCCTTCCGCGAGCAAGCCTATCGGGGCGTAAGCCGCGTTGCCGAAGCCTCCGTTCGTGCCCTGGACATCTTTTCTCGCCGCCTGCTCCATGCCCGCATACGCGTAAATATCCGTGCGGTTATTAGGATGGCCGATCAGGCCCACCAGGGCCAACACCTCGGTCAAAGGATCGAGCTTGCCGGTATTGGGGTTGACCACGGTATCGTATAACCCGGCCGATCCGTAGCGGCCTATGCCCTGCCCTGCCAGTATGCTTCCCTGGAAATCGAGCAGCTTGGGTGCAACCGGCAACAGCATTGCGCCGCCCGCGCCCCAGCCGACGGTCGTGTTGTTGTTGTGCACGTTATTGACCAATGTCCTGTCGTTAAAGAACCGCGCCAGACCGTAGGCCTCATAATGGCCGAAGCCTGGGTCGACGGCTACCTTGCCCACGATATCGGGATATTGATCCAGGGACATGGAGCTGGGTAGGTTGGAGTTGTTGGTGGTGCCGGTGACGTCGGCGAAATTGGCGGCGTTGGCGAGTGCGTACGTGTAGTTTTGGTTTGAGCCGGTGGTGGCCGCCTTCAGGCCTCCTCCGGTGATGATCGTCTGAGGCGCTTCAGCCGACAGACCGACGGAGACCGTGCTGCCGAAGTCCTTAACCAGACGCACCTGGGGGTTCCGCGTCCACGTGAAGCCGGGTACGTACTGCGCGTCGATGGTCATGGGTATGTTCTCCTGGCGCGGCACTATGCCCGTCTTATTCATGGTGATCAGACTCCACTCCTGGCCTGCCAGGAGGTGCCAGCCGCCCTTCGTGTCATAGGTGCCATAGAGAAGGCGAATGCGGGGGTTGTAACTGTTGCTTTCCACGGAGGTGCCCGATGTGCCGGAGCCGCCTCCAAGGAAGTCAAGCTCGAAATAGGCCTTGAGCGCCGCATAATCGTCCTGCCCCTCGGCGAGGAGTGAGAGGCGTGACTGGCGTGAGGTGCCGCGGAACTCGTTCTGGTAGTAGTTCGGGGAGTTTGGCAGCGGAAAGCCCCCCGAGCCGAGGTTCCACTTCGAGTTGACATCGGAGCCCGTATAGAGGTTGCGCTCAATGCCCGTGGCTTCGATGAATCCGCCGACGGTCAGCTTCACGGCGGTTTTGTTTCCGAACGTTATCCCGCCGCCCGGCGCGGAAGGAGTCTGAATCAGCGCCTTGTTTGCGGCCGGAGCTGGTTGCGCTGCCTGGGCAGCCTTAAGGGCGTCGACCTGCTTCTGAAGGGCGTCGATCTGGGACTGCAGAGACCCGACGGTCGCCGTCTGCGCCCCGGCGGGACCGGCCGGCATAAAGAGAAGACAGCACAATCCGACGGCGAACACCGACAACTTTTGCGGGATACGGCCTGCCGCGCCGTACATCCATGTTTTCATTCCTGATCCTCCTTAATTGGATTTTATGAATTTCGCCTTTAGTATCCGGTTCCTGTGTTACGGTTGTAATAGGAAAAGTGTTAATTCTCGGTTAACAATGATTATGCGGTGCGTTCCCTACCCAGCGTCCGGCGCGAAACCCCGCCGCGCCGTGTTCTCCGTCACCACCTTGGGGTCCATGAAGTGGAGCAGATATTCCTCTCCGCCGGCCTTCGTGCCCAGGCCGGACATCCTGAAGCCCCCGAAGGGTTGGCGTCCCACCAGAGCGCCCGTGATGTGCCGGTTCAGGTAGAGATTCCCTACCCTGAACCTCCTCCTCGCTTCCTCCAGATGGCTCGGGCTCCTGCTGAACACCCCTCCCGTGAGGGCAAAGCGGGTCGAGTCGGCCCATTGGAGTGCCTCGTCAAAAGTCCGCACCTTCATGACCGCGAGGAGGGGTCCGAATATCTCCTCCTGGCTGATCCTGTGCTCGGGCCGTATACCACCCACAATGGTAATGGGCACGTAGGCATCCCCATCGGGAGTGCGGCCGACGTACAGGATCTTCCCCTCTTTTCCCGCGATATCCATGTACTTGAGGAGCCTCTCCTGCGCCTGATGGTCGCAGACCGGTCCCAGAAAGAATGCCGGATCTTCCGCCGGCCCTGACGCGAGCGCGTCGGCCGCGGCCACCAGGCGGTCCGTAAAACTGTCGTAGATCGACTCGAGCACGATCACCCGGGAGCACGACGAGCATTTCTGCCCCTGAAAACCGAAGGCGGAAACGAGCACCGCCGGCACAGCCTCGTCCAGGTCCGCATCATCATCGATGATGATCGCGTTCTTGCCTCCCATCTCGCAAATAACCCTTTTCACGTTCACCTGTCCCGGATGGACCACTGCCGCCTTCTCTATAATCCGCAAGCCCACCTCGGTCGATCCGGTAAAGGCGATGGTGCTCACGCCGGGATGATCGATGAGATACTCGGCGATCACCTCGGTGCGACCGGGCAGGAAGTTAAAAACCCCTGGCGGCAGGCCCGCCTGCCGGAATGCCTCCACAAGATGATGGCCAATGACGGGGGTCAGAGGAGAGGGTTTGTAGACGACACAGTTACCCGTGACTATCGCCGCCGACACCATGCCGGTGCTGATGGCGAGGGGGAAATTCCACGGGGCGATGACAACCGCCACGCCTCTCGGCTCATAAAAGCAATGATTGACCTCGCCGGGCGGCGAGGGGAGCTTCCGGGGCGTGCCGAGGCGCACCATCTCCCGGGCGTAATATTCCAGGAAATCTATTGCTTCAGCCACATCCGCCGAGGCCTGGTCCCACTGCTTGCCGATTTCCAGCACCTGCCAGGCCGCCAGCTCGTGCCGGTGTGTGGTCATCCACGAGGCTGCGGCTAACAGGTACCCTGCCCGCACAGCAGGTGCCGTCTCTCGCCAGGCGTCAAAGCTCCTTCGGGCCGCCTCAACGGCAACTTCTGCCTCAGCCTTCCCCGCCTGGCACACGAAAGCGATCACCTCGTGCGGATCGGCCGGGTTTACCGAAGGGGACATATCCACGCTCATCAGGTCGACACCGTCGATGTGGAGGGGACACGTCATCCCCAGCTCCTGACGCACCTGGGCAATCGCCTTGCTGAAAAGCTCCCGTTCCTCCTTCTTCGTGAAATCGGAAGGGGCGTGGTTCCTGAAAGGCACCTGGTTTTCCTGAACGCAAGCGCCCTCTTCCCCTACGTGGAAGGCGGCCTGCTTTTTTTCTCCCTTGCCCGAGGGGTCCTGAAGGAGTTCCGCGGCATCCGCTCTTTCAGCAAACATCCGGCGGAGAAAACCCTGGTTCGCGGTATTTTCGAGCAGGCGGCGCACCAGATAACTCATGCCGGGAACCAGCTTGCCGCAGGGGCAGTAGAGCCTCACCCGGCCTGAGGCCTTCAAAAGACCCTTGCGGATAGGCTCGGCCATCCCGTAAAGCACCTGAAACTCATAGCGGTCGTCGGGAACCCCTAAAACACGAGCCATTGTGAGTGCGGCGGCGATCGAGCGGATATTGTGGGAGCCACAGGCAAGGTAGGCGATGTCATGGTTCCGGAGGATCATCTGGCTGGCGCGCTCGAAGGCAGCATCCGTCTCGGTCTTGTTGCTGTAGACCGGGAGGTCCCACCCATTCTGCCGCGCCCTGAGCACCTCATAGTCCCAGTAAGCGCCTTTAACGAGCCGGACGGAGACAGGGAGACCCTTTCCCCTGCTCCAGTCGAGGAGATCGCCAAGGTCCCGGTCCGTGTCACGCAGGTACGCCTGGATCGCGATGCCGAGGTGGGGGTATGCGCCGTACTCCGAGCGCAGCTTCCTGTAGAGCTCCAGGAACATATCCTTGTGCTGATAAGATTCCATGTCGATGCACAGCGCACCGCCGGCCTCCATCACCTTTTCATAGATGGGCCGGATGCGATTCAGCATAGCGGCTACCGAGCCCTCGAAATTCTGTGGCCTCGCCTGCGAGTACAGAGAGCTCGGCTTCAGGGATACGCTGATCTTGGGGGCGGAGCCCCAGTCGAGGTCCGTTCCCGCCGGTGTCCATCCGCCCAGGCTAGGCCAGGCCCCCTGGCCCCTCTTCAGCTCGTCGAGGAGGGCCATGTAGAGGGTCCCATACTGTTCTGCCTCATCTTCACTCACCACCGCTTCACCGAGGACATCCACGGAAAACGCGCAACCCTGACGGCGGACCTTTGACAGTCCCCTTAACGCATCCGCCCCATCCTCCCCCACTATGAACTGTTTTCCAAGCTTCTCGATACTGTACCGGATTGCCCTGCCCAGGAGCGCGGCCCCCAGCCGGCCGCCGCGACCGGCAAGCCTCAAGGCGAAGCGTACCGGAGTTGGAACATAGCCCCTTCCCTCGTCAAAATATTCGGTCAGGTGCCGGTTGAGCGACGCCGGCGTCGAGAGTGAGGGAAAGACATCGACAAACCGGAGCAGACCTGCCCGAAATGCTTCGTGCTTCAGGGACCAGCCCATTATTTTGCCGACCCATTGCCTCTCCTCGAAGAGAGTCGGCTTTTCCCCTTCGAGCAGCTCCAGCAGCACCTTGCCCGTTTCGATGATCCTGCCGTTCAATTCCTGCTGATCCATCTCTCTTTCGATCCTCAGATTTCCATCTCCTCACTTAAAGTGTAATGCGACTCACCGTCCCCTGGCTATGTGGGCGGCAGGGCAAGGGCGGCGTGGTTGACAAGTCGGGCGCCAAAAGGAGATTCACTGATTACTCTCCCGATACGATAAAGGGCTATCAATTTTTTACCGATTGCGTATAATAATAGTGCATTTGCTATCGTTACACTACATTGCTGTATCGTATCCCTGTCCGAGTGGAACAGACGGCATGGAGTGCGCCGAACGTGTAAATTGGTCCTTGCCCGATGTGTGAAGGGAAACGACATGGACGATGAAAGTGATTTCTTCCTGGAGTTCAGTCTCCGCATATGCGGAAGCCTCGACATAGGAGAGGCCCTGCCCGCTTGTCTCTCTTACGTGCGCCGCGCTATGCCCGCGGATGAGCTGATACTTATCGTTTACGACAGGGCCACGGGCTCGGCGCAAGTGATTGCCCGCGCGGAAAACGGAGGGGTCAGCACCGAGCCTCACACAATACTCATGCCCCCTCCCCTTAGGGAAGAGCTCGAAAACGTAGAGAATTATCCCCGTGTCAGGGTACTAAAGGACGTCCGGCAGGACCTTATCATAAAGGAGGTTGGAGCGTTCTTCAAGTGGCCTCATTCGTCCGTGATCGTCGCGCGCCTTATCATCGAGCACAGTTTTATCGGTTCGCTCATCATCAGGGCGGATGGATTGGGGAGGTATGGCGAAGAACACGCGAGGCTCTGGTCGGCCGTCAATGAGCCCGTGGGCATCGCCCTGATAAACAGCCTGCGATATCGGGAGCTTTTGCATCTCAAGGACGCGCTTCTCGACGACAACCGGTATCTGCATGATGAGCTCCGAAACCCTCTGGGGACGCAGATAGTGGGAGCGAACTTCGGTCTCAAGGGCGTGATGGAGCAGGTAAACAGGGTGGCCCCCCTTTCGAGCCCGGTCCTTCTGATCGGGGAGACAGGCACCGGCAAGGAAGTGATCGCAAACGCCATCCACAACCTCTCCGCCCGGAACAGCGGCCCCCTGATCACGGTAAACTGTGGGGCAATTCCCGAATCTCTCATCGACAGCGAGCTTTTCGGTCATGAGAAGGGCGCCTTTACCGGAGCGGTGACGCACAGGAGGGGCCGGTTTGAGCGAGCCCATAAGGGCACGGTTTTTCTCGACGAGGTAGGCGAGCTTCCACTCCACGCCCAGGTGAGACTCCTGCGGGTGCTTCAGGAAAAAGAGATAGAGCGGGTGGGCGGCTCGGAGCCGATAAGAGTCGATATACGGGTTATATCGGCCACCCACAAGGACCTGCAAAAGATGGTCGCCCAACGCCTCTTCAGGGAAGACCTCTATTACCGCCTGGCGGTGTACCCCATCAACATCCCGCCGCTGCGTAAGCGAAGGGTGGATATTCCCGCCCTGGTAGAGTATTTCATCACAAGAAAGGCTCACGAGATAGGTCTTCGCTCCATACCCGCCGTTGCGGAAAAGGACATCGACCGGCTCGTGGCATATGACTGGCCGGGCAACGTGCGGGAGGTTGCCAATATCATCGAACAGGCGCTCATTCAGTGCAGAGGTCGATCCCTCACCTTCGACAACCTGACGCCCCTTCAAAAGAGAACCGAGTTGTCCGAGGCAGAAGAAGACCTGGAGGACCGCTGCCTGAAGCTCCAGGATCTCGAATACCGCCACATCCGATGCATCATGGAGATCACGGATGGGAGAGTGGAGGGGGCTAAGGGTGCGGCGGTGATGCTCGGTATGAACCCGGCCACCCTCAGACACCGCTTGCAAAAACTCGGCATCCCCTTCGGACGGCATTGGAAAAAGAAGGAGGGGGGGCCGTAATGCGAACGCCCCCTGCCCTACCCTTTCAGGGTAGAAAAAAATTCCCTTATGGGAAAACTTTTCTGCCCGGAAAGACGGATTCCCGCAAGAGCCGTTCCCCTTTAATCGGCCTTACACAGCAATATTGACATTGGCGCCGATAGCCTGGAGGATAGTGCTGCTGCCGGAAGTTCCGGTCGTATTTTGCGCGCTGCCACTTCCCAGGTCCTGCATCAGCGTGGCAAAGGCGCTCTGGGCTGTTGCGATATTACCGGACTGCAGGGCGCTGCCAACCGACGCAAGGTCGGTGCTAAGGCTGGTACTGCTTGCTGTTTGTGAGCTATCGCCGTGATGGTGATGGTGATGACCGTAAGTCTGCTGAGTGCCCTGAACGGCCTGGGTCTGCAGCGCATTCTGCATGTCCTGCGTCAGCGTGGCAAAGGCGCTCTGGGCATCTGAGATGCTGCCCGACGTCAGGGCGCTGCCAACGGCGGCAAGGTCGGTGCTGATCCGGCTGCTCCCTCCGGTTTGCTGTGCGCCCTGGGTCTGCTGCACGTTCTGCAGGTCCTGCGTTAATGTCGCATACGCCTGCTGCGCCGTCGAGAGGCTACCCGAGGACAGGTCTGTCTGGAGGGTCGAGAAGTCTTTCATTATCTGTTGGAGCTGCTTCTGGTAGGCACTAGTGCTTGAAGAAATACCGGAAATAGAAGACATGGTGGAACCTCCTTGAGTGAAATGCCTACTCATTTTTTGCAAAGTGCGTGCCGTTCTCTTCCCGCTTTTACCTTGACATTGCATCCAATTGTGTCAACAATGTTCATATCCGACAAAGCCACGGACCCTACGAATAACATCAAAATCCGGCGAGGTGATTGCTTTCGCCCGATTTAACGAATCCTAGGAGGCGTACGATGAGCGAAGAAACAAAGAAACCCCAAGACCCGTCAAGACGCGATTTCTTAAAAAAGACCGGCGCCGTTGCCGCTATTGCAGGAATGGCCGTGGGTGCAGCAGGGAAGGAGGCCCAGGCTGCCTGGGATGCGATGCCGAAGAAATGGGATGAGACCTATGACGTGGTGGTCATCGGCAGCGGATTCGCAGGACTGGCGGCCGCTTACGAGGCGAAGAAGGCTGGGGCATCGGTGGTAATCCTGGAAAAGATGCGCACTCCGGGAGGAAATTCCATCATAAACGGCGGGATTGTAGCCGCGGCAGGCTCGCCGCTCCAGGCAGAGAAGGGGCTCAAGGATTCCCCCCAGCAGCTCTATGACGACATGGTCAGAGAAGGGCTGGGGCTCAATCATCCCGAACTGGTGAAGCTGATGGCGGATGCGTCGGTGGCCACAGTCCAGTGGACGATCAGCGAGCTGGGCACGAAATACACCGATAACCTTGTACAGGAAGGGGGTCACGCCGTACCCCGCAGCTATCAGACTTACAATAACAGCGGATCTGCCATTGTGCAGCCGCAGCTCGCAAAGCTGAAGGCCCTGGGCGTCGAGCCCAGATTTCAGGTCTATCTCCAGAAGGTCCTGAGAGACAAAGACGGTCGTGTCAAGGGGGTCGAGATCCGCGAGGGCTACGTCTTCCCTAAAGCAGGCAGCGGCAAGGTCAAGACCATCAGGGCGAAGAGGGCGGTGGTTCTTGCTTATGGCGGTTTCGCTCAGGACGTGGCCTTCCGCACGATTCAGGACCCTAAGCTCACCGCCATGTTCGACAGCACCAACCAGCCGGGCGCTACGGCAGAAGGCATCAGGGAGGCCCTCAGAATCGGCTGCACACCCGTTCAACTGTCCTGGATACAGGTCGGCCCATGGGGGAGCCCCGACGAGAAGGGTTTCGGCTTGGGTCCCCATTTTGCTCAGGAGGCCGCGGCCATGTACGGAGTGTGGGTCGACACCAAGACGGGCAAGCGGTTCATCAGCGAGCTGGCCAATCGCAAGCTCCGCGCCGACAAGATTATGGAGCTGGGCAACAAAGGAGAGAAGTGTATCGCCGTTACCGACGCAACCGGCGCTTCATGGGTAAAGGATCTGCTCCCCAAACTTTTGGCGAGCGGCGTGGTCAGGCAGTTCACTACCATTGAAGAACTGGCAGCGGCCTACAATGTCCCCCCTGCGGCCCTCAGAGAGACCATCGATAATTATAACAAGTACGTTGCCCAGGGCAAAGACGACGAATTCAGCCGTTACATGAATAAAAATGCAAAGCCCATGACAACTGCGCCTTTCTATGCCATGCGCCTTCTACCGAAAATCCACTACTGCATGGGCGGGGTCAGAATCAACACCAAGGCACAGGTTACGGACGTAACGAACGACCAGCCAATCCCCGGCCTCTATGCTGCCGGTGAGTCTGTGGGCGGCGTACACGGAGCCGTCCGTCTTGGAAGCTGCGCAACTCTGGCCTGCCTGGTCTTCGGCCGTATCGCCGGTCAGAATGCGGCAAAAGGAAAAGCCTGGGGTTAAAATAGCCAGGGGAGAGGGAAGAAATGGTACTATACCTTCTTCTCTCTCCCCTGCCGGTAAAAGGTGTTCTGTAACACGCGCTTAGTGCGCTGATCCGGCCCAAGGAGGCATTAGATGGTGAAGGCGGACTTTGGAAAGGGGACGATGGCGAGAAGGATATTGCCCCGTGTGATAGCCGGCATCTCGGTGATGCTCTTTTTGTGCGGCTCCGCCGGTACGTTGTGCGCCGCGCCGAAAAACATACCGGGCGCCAAAGCCGGCAATTGTGCCGTCTGTCACGGCCGACAAGCAGTTCTCCCCCCTGACCACGGCGACACCAGGGCGATGACCTATAAAGACTGTCTGGGATGCCACGAGCGGACAGGGCCTCAGAAATTGGAAGGGAAACTGCCGGGAAGTCATATCCATCAACTGAACGGCGTAACCTGTGCGAAGTGTCACGGCAAGGCCAGGAAGCCTGAAGCTGTGAAGATGAAACAGTGTGTGGCCTGCCACGACGCGGATAAACTGGCAGAGAAGACGGCGCAGGTGAAACCTGAAAACCCGCACACGTCTCCCCATTACGGGACTAGTCTGGACTGCAACGTCTGCCATCATCAGCACGAAAAGTCAGAGAACTTCTGTTCCCAGTGCCACAAGCTCGATTTCGTGGTGCCCTAACTTAATTTCTTGCTTCCTTCCGCGCCGCCCCCACGCGTCTTGCCCGGGTCGATGAGGGGTACGGCCCCTCCTGAAACTTGAGGCGTCTGCCCTGCTATTTTCTCCTTCACGAATATCCGGCCCGTCCTGTAATCATATACCCACAACTCCAGCAGGTCGGCGTTCAGGTAGTAGTGTCTGAAGCCGCTCCCGGCGATTGTGGGGGAGAGGCCCGGGCCTACGGAAAGACCTTCTCCGGCCGTCCGGGTTGTGCAGACAAGGAGCGCTGAAATGTCTTTGGGCAAGGGAGCATCGGCCGGAGGAACTTTCCCCTCTGCCGCGATAAACGTCCCGGACCTGTCCGTGTGCATCTTTTCCCGCAGCCCCGGACCGTCGGCCACCGACACTTCCCACAGGAGCCATCTCGTCACCGAAGCCTCCCGGTCCCGGGCCGGGCCACGCTCCGTTTTGTTTGGATAACCGGCGATAACAAAGGCGACCCTGTCTCTCACGATGTTTCCCTCGGGGTCGAAAAAGGGCTCGACCCGGATGCGGACCTTGAAGGTGCAATGATCCGCGTCGTACCAGAACTGATTGCCCGGAGGGCCGGGGGCGATGGTCTCCCTGAACGCATAGGCTCCGGCCCCCTCGCTTTCCCCGTTCGCTGCCGGTGCCGCGGCCCGCTGCCCCGGCCTGTTTTCACCGTTCTCCGGGGGGCTGCCCCCCGGCTCGAACGACTCATAGACCTTCATAATGTCGTGGCCGTCGTAGCACGGCGGCAGACTCGCTCTCTTCACGTCGAAGGGCGCCGCGTCGAAGACGACGGGAACCGTCTTCTCCTTTTGTTCCCAGTTCGGCTGCCAGTCCCTGGCCCTGGAAGCCAGCTCGCGACCGAGAGGACCACCGCGGCAGCCGACAAAAAGCAGCATGACCATTGCCAACACTAGTTTTCTGTACATTACAGGGCCTCTTGCGCTCGTCTTGTCCGCCGGTGACAACATGTTACTCTTTCCCGGCCGAAAAGGGAATCACTACAAAAACCCGCCTTCATTCCGGATTTAGGTCACTCGTCCGTGCCTTTGATTTTGGCCGGCCGCTATGGTACAATTGGCACCATGATCACCAACTTACTCAAAAAAATAGTCGGTACGAAGAACGAACGGGAGTTGAAGAGGGTCCGGCCGCTCATCGAGGAAATTAACAGCCACGAGCAGAAGATACGCCCTCTTTCGGATGAAGAGTTGAAGGGGATGACGCCCCAATTCAAGCAGCGGCTTGAGAAGGGCGAGGAACTCGATTCGATCCTGCCCGAAGCTTTTACCGCCGTAAGAGAAGCTGCGAGAAGAACCGTAAACATGCGCCATTTCGATGCCCAGCTCATAGGAGGGGTAATACTCCATGAGGGGAAGATTGCCGAAATGGCGACCGGCGAGGGCAAGACCCTGGTGGCGACCCTCCCTGTCTATCTCAATGCGCTGAGTGGAGCGGGGGTCCACGTGGTCACGGTAAACGACTATCTCGCAAAGCGGGATGCGGAGTGGATGGGGCCCATTTACGCTTTCCTCGGCATCTCGGTGGGTGTCGTCGTTCACGGTATCGATGACCCGGAGCGTAAAGAGCAATACGGCTGTGACGTGACCTACGGCACGAACAACGAATTCGGCTTCGATTATCTGAGAGATAACATGAAGTACTCCGTCGACGAGTTTGTCCAACGGGACTTCAACTATGCGATTGTGGACGAAGTCGACAGCATCCTCATCGACGAGGCGCGGACACCCCTCATCATATCCGGTCCCGCTGAAGAGTCGACGGACAAATACTACAAGGTCAACAAGCTCATCTATCAATTGAAGAAGGAGACGGATTTCAAGATAGATGAGAAGGCCAAGAGCGCGTACCTGACGGAAGAGGGCGTGGCAAAAATCGAAAAGCTCCTGAAGGTGGATAACCTGTACGATCCGAAATACGTGGACTTCCTGCACCACGTCAACCAGGCGCTGAAAGGGCACCACCTGTTCACCAGGGACGTGGACTACATCGTGAAGGACGGCCAGGTCATCATCGTCGATGAGTTCACCGGCAGGCTCATGGCGGGCAGGCGCTTCAGCGACGGCCTCCACCAAGCCCTGGAGGCAAAAGAGAATGTCAAGATCGAGCGGGAGAACCAGACTCTCGCCACGGTGACCTTCCAGAACTATTTCCGCATGTACAAGAAGCTCGCAGGCATGACAGGCACGGCCGATACAGAGGCGATGGAGTTCAGAAAGATATACAACCTGGACGTGGTTGTCATCCCGACGGACAAGCCCCTGATAAGGACGAACTATTCCGATGTGGTCTACAGGACTGAAAAGGAAAAGTTCAAGGCCGTCGTCACAGAGATTGAAGACCTTTACAAGAGGGGAAGGCCGGTACTCGTGGGGACTTTTTCCATCGATAAATCGGAGCGGCTGTCGGAGATGCTCAAGAGGAAAAGCATACCCCACCACGTGCTGAACGCGAAGATCCACGAGCGTGAGGCGGAGATCGTGGCCCAGGCAGGAAGGTACAAGGCGATCACCATCTCGACGAACATGGCCGGAAGGGGAACGGATATCCTCCTCGGCGGCAATCCCGTTTTCCTGGCCCGCGTGCTCGCCAAAGGCAAGGAGGACGAGGAGACTTACGGCAAAGCGCTCAATGAGGCGAAGGCGATCTGCGAGAAGGAAAAAGCGCAGGTGATTGCTGAGGGGGGCCTCCATATCCTCGGGACTGAAAGGCACGAATCACGCAGGATCGACAACCAGTTGCGGGGCCGTTCAGGCAGGCAGGGCGACCCGGGCTCGTCGCGCTTCTATGTGTCCCTGGAAGATGAGATCATGCGTATCTTCGGCTCCGACCGCATCTCTCCTTTGCTCGGCAAACTGGGGATGGAAGAAGATATGCCCATAGAGCACCGTCTCATCACAAAGGCCATCGAAAACGCCCAAAGCAGGGTGGAATCGCATAACTTCGAGATAAGGAAGTACCTCCTGGAATACGACAACGTGATGAACAAGCAGCGCGAGACCATCTACGGCATGCGCAAGGAGATCATCAACGACGGCGATATAAAGGAGCGCGTTGTCGAGATGGTGGAGAGCGCCGTCGAAGGCTTCGTGGACGAGTATGCCCCGGAGAAAGTCTACCCGGAAGAATGGGATTTAGCCTCTCTCAAGAATCGGATCTACGAGACCTTTTTCTTCCCCATGGACTTCGACCATCTAGAGTTGAAGTCGATGACGAAGGCGGGTCTTCTCGATATGGTAAAAGCCTCGGTGCTTTCCGTCTACGAGGCAAAGGAGAAGGAATTCGGCCCGACTACCCTCCGGAACATCGAGCAGTTTATCGCCTTGAACTCCCTCGACAACCACTGGAAAGAACATCTGCTCTCCCTCGATCACCTGAGAGAGGGCATCGGTCTCAGGGGGTATGGACAGAAGGACCCCTTGAGGGAGTACCAGAAAGAAAGCTTCGAGATTTTTCTCGATATGCTCGAAAGGATCAACCTGGATACGGTCGGCAAGCTCTTTGCGATACAACCGGCAAACCAGGAAGAGGAGCTGAAGCCGGAAGGGCCCGTGTTCTTCATGAACAGGGGCGAAGAAGAGGCGCCCTCGCGAGCGGGACAGAAGATAGGCCGTAATGACCCCTGCCCCTGCGGGAGCGGAAAGAAATATAAGAAATGCTGCGGTAAGGGTTGATGTCATGGTAAAGGGCGTACGCTTCTCCGGCATCGCGTCGGGCATCAAGGCAGCGGGGCTCGACCTCGGTCTCGTCTCTTTTGACGAGGCCGTGCCGCATGCTGCGCTCTATACGCGCAATAAGGTCAAAGCTGCGCATATCCTCTACAACAAGAGAAGAGCAGCTCACCCGGTCCGCGCGCTTCTCGTCAACAGCGGGTGCGCAAACGCCTGCACGGGAGAAGGCGGGATCGGAGACCTCGCAACCATTGCAAAGGAGCTGGCCCGCCTCCTCAACATACGGGAAGAGGAGATCCTTTTTGCTTCTACCGGGGTCATCGGCAAGCGTCTTCCCGTGGAGACCGTTGTCGCCGGCCTGCCCGGTCTTGTAGGCGGCCTGAAGCAGGAGCGCCTGGAGGTCTTTGCCCGCGCCATAATGACCACCGATACCTACCCGAAGATCGTGGAGGAGCATGTGCCGGGCGACGAGGGCTGCTCTATCGCGGGTGTCGCAAAGGGCGCCGGGATGATGAACCCCTTATTTGCGACCATGCTTGCTTTCGTCTTCACCGATTACCCGCTGGACTCGATCCGGATGAGGCGGCTTCTGCCCACGTTGGGCAAGGAGACATTCGAGCGCATCAGCGTCGACGGCGACACAAGCACGAACGACACGCTCATGCTCTTCTCCACCGGCAGCGGGACGGCGCACGCCGGGGGCGGCGCGCTCAGGCAGGCCCTCGCCCGCGTCATGAAGGCCCTTGCCCTTCTGATTGTCAGGGATGGAGAAGGGGCGACCAAGGTGATCCATCTTACGGTAAAGGGCGCACGACAAAAAAGGGTCGCCGAAGTAATGGCCCGGAGGATAGCCGTTTCTCCTCTTGTCAAGACGGCCTTTTTCGGCTGCGACCCCAATTGGGGCAGGGTGATCGCTGCCGCGGGAGACGCGAACGTGCCCCTCGACCCCGGAAAGATGGAGATCGCCATACAGGGAGAGGTGCTCGCGCGAGGGGGCGTCGAGGTGCCCTTTTCGGAAGAAAAGCTCAAAGGGCTGATGGGCGTGCGGGAGATCGAGCTTGTGGTGGACCTCCATGACGGCAGGGCCTCCTACGATATGTATACGACGGATCTTAGCTACGACTATATCAAGATTAATGCCTCATACCGCAGCTAGAGGGCGGCCGGACGACGGCCTGAAGGAATCGCGATCTGCCGCGCCCTGCTCGCCCTGTGACCTCCGACGTACGGTACAGTACGCCTGCGGTCTACAGGGCTCACAATGCATCGACATCTCATCGATCCCTGCATGCCGTCGTCCACCCGATCCGACATCGAGTACAACCATGATCGATGCCGGAAGTTTAAGTGGGTGAGAGACGCATTCTCGCTTTCGTACTGTCTTGCTTGATCATTTCGAATTCGTCCATCGTGCTTTCCCTCCGTCTCGCTAGCGCACCGACAAGGATCAGCCTAAGAGTGTCGCCCTGGACATCGTAGACGATCCTGTATTCGCCGACATCGTTCCTGAGAAACGGGTACCCCTTCAATTGTTCGGTATCGTGGGGCCGGGGGTCTTCGAGCAGGGCAAGTACTTTCCTGAGTACCTGTCTGAATTGCTTAGGCGGCAGGCCGTCCAGGAAACTGTACGCCCGTTTGCTAACGAGCAGCTTCAGTGCCAAGCTTCCCCTCTAATAGAGCCCTGGTCTTGCTGTCGCTCACAAAGCCTTCCTCGATGGCTTTTAGGGCCTTTTCGCCCCAGTAACGGTCCTCGATCTCCACAAGGCGCTGGTATTCGGCAATCGACATCATAACGGCCACGGGCCTGCCTTTCTTCTCGATCGCTATAGGCTCCGATATGACCGCCTCAAGCATCTGCCCGAATTTGTTCTTCACGTCGGTTGCAGCAGCTTCTTTCATGGTTAACTCCTTTAGCTATCTTAGCTAAAGTATACACCTTGGACGGAAGGCTGTCAAAAAATATTGGGGCAACGGAAAAAGGCAGAACTTTCGGCCACGAGGACTGTTTGACAAGGCTAGCTCGTACTGGCAGAATTAAGTCAGGTTTACAAACGTCGAGTCGGACGGGTAAGGTGGAGAGTTGCTGCAAGGGCCGATGTTCTCCACAGAACTGTTGACAGACCCGGAATCACACCTTTTTTCTCCCACCAGCACGTGAGTCTACGGCATCAGGTCTGCAAAACACATCACACCGGGAAACAACGTCCTCGACTTCCCCCTTATGAATACCTCTTCGCCAGCTCCAATCCTTTATAACCTCCGGAGAAGCCGAATTCTTTCAATGGCCACGCATAATCGCTCTCCTGCGCCGGTTTTCCATTGATCGTCTCCACCGTGATGATCTTCTCGGGGCTGAATTCCCTCATCAAGAGCACCTTGAAAAAGAAGAGATAGTCGAGGATCCGCGGGTCATCGGGCGGAACATGAAAATCCAGGATACTCCCGTTCCGGCGTGAAATGACCGCGGGCTTTTTCCCGCGATAGACCAGATAGGTCGAAGGGATGCGACTGGGGAAGACGCCCTTGAGGGAGTCCAGCTTGATGCCGCACAGCGAAGCCGGGTCAATGGCGTTCATCCAGTAGACCCGGTCATCGTGCATAGGCTCATTCAAGAATCGATACGCTTCATGGGAGATGAACTGGATACCGGGAATACCCTCGAAAAAGTACCCAGAAAGGATCTCTCCGGAGAGTTCCATGAGTCTCAGCGCCCTAAAAATTGCGGCCCACTGGAGGAGCGGCAGCTCGTATGCGACGAGCTGCCGGAAGAGGATGCCGTAGCGCCTGAAGAGCTGGCGGACGCGATCTTTGACCAGTTCGGCCTCATCGATGGAATCCTTTTCCATGCGTTCGACGTCAAGAACATGCCAGTTGCCCGGAAAAGGTTGGGCGGCGCTCCACCGGTTGTACCCTGTACGAAAAGACCGGCGGCGCTCGCTCTTCAGACGCCTGGGGGCAAAGTCCGTCAATATCCCCTGGCGCAGGGCCGTGAAAGTGTCATTGGTCACCAGCCCCTGCCACACAAGGTCCCACAGTTTCTTGGTCACGGTACGGCTGTCCGACTTCGAAAACCTGACAATATCCTGAAGGTTGTACCGCCCGATCCTCCTCGGAAACAGGCGGATGAAGTCATCCGGCAGGGTGTCTCCTTCAGCCGTTTCCGTGTGGGGACGGCCGCCCTGCGGAAGGTACAGGTCCATGTCATCGGCAAAGGCAAAGCTGAGCCTCTTGCTTCCGCATCCGAACCACGCCAGGCCGCTTCCCTGCATCAGACCGTCCAGCCAGGAGCTGTAGTAGGGGGATAACCGGGCAGGCAGGATGTGCTTCTCCCAGGCCTCGGCCGGGGCCGGGTAGCCGAAGAGCTGATCCAGGCGGTCCTGCAGATCGGAAGCGGTCTCGCCCGGTGTGACGAGCCCCTGCCAGGCGGCGAGAAACAGGGGAAGATGGTCTATCGATAGGGCCCTGAAGGAAGGCTGCCGCGACTTTCTCGCCATCCTCAGGAGGATCTCCAGGTTTTCCCGGTCGCAGATTTCCGGCTCTTCAGCCGATTCCGTGAGGAGATCGAGGATGAGCGCTTCGGTCTCCACAAGGCCGGCCAGCACATTATCCAGGACGGATTCGTCGAGACCGAGCACCTCTCTCAGGGAGGACTTACGGACCGGTCCATAGAAGGAGAGCCACTGCAGAAAGATATCGGACAGTGCATGGTCATCGTGCTCTCCCCGGCTCGGCACGCCGCTATTCCCGGTTATGGTTTTTCCGGGGTGAAGCGCTTTATTACTCAGGGACTCACCGGTCACTACATCCCGGACGTCCAGCAAATCCTTACGGGTTGAAAAGGCCCGAGCCAGGCGGTCCAGATTTTCCCGCGCGCAGACTACCCTCACGGAGCCGTGAGGCAGACGGATGGAGAGGATCTTATCCCTCACCGGTGCAACCGCTTCCGCTGTGGGCATCTCATGGTCCCGCTCCACGGCGGACATAAGCACCTCCCACTCAGGGATAGGGAGGAGGAAGCGCTCTTTTGCCCAGTCCAGGAGGTCGTCCGTTGACCGGGGGGCATAACCCGGGGCCGTCCGCTGGAGCTTGGCCTCGAGGTTCGCTACCAGGTTCCGGGGGATGCGGGGCCTCAAGGACGTGGAAAAGAGGACCTCCCTCAGCAGGTCCCCGCTTAATTGTGAGGACTTCCCCGATGAGGGCGAGTCGTCTTCGTACATGTAGGTGTTGGTCTGCTTCCAGACCAGACCGTCCGCAAAGGGAGATGCCGCTTTCGTGGTCGCCTCGGTCAGCTTTATCTGCCCTGTCCTGATTTCGTCGAGGAGCCGGCGCAGGCTCTCGAGGTCGAACTCATCCTGCAGACAGGTGCGCCACGTCTCAAGAAGGATGGGAAAATCGGGATACTGAAGCACGACATCCATGAGCTTCTTGGAACGCAGCCGGTTCAGCCAAAGGGGCAGGCGCTTCTTAAAGCCCGCCCGTGGGAGCAGAAGCGCACGGCCTGCGTTTTCCCGGAACTTGGCCCCGAAGAACGCACTCTTCTCCAGGGTCAGGCGCAGCAGCCGCTCCACGTTCTCCGGCGTTACGAGGGAGAAGATATCCTCGGCGGAAAACTCATGGGGGAGCATGAGCAGGAGACAATCGTTGTTTTCGATGATCTCGAGGTGATGATGGTATTTCTCCTCCCAGGCCGCCTGCAAGGCCAGACCAAAGGGCCGGTTGACCTTGCCGCCCCAGAGGGTGTGGAGTATCACCTGCTTCATATCCGACGTGTTCAGGGGGTCTTGAAAATGCTCGATGAGCAGATGGCGGCGGTGAGGAAGATCGGTGCCGGTTGCCTCCCGCTGCCGCCGCAGATAATTGATCAGCTCGTCGGCAGCCCACGTGTCCAGGAAATAGTCGTGGAGGAGCTCATCACGCAGGGACGGGTCGTCGAGGCGGTCGTCGGCGCGCTCCAGAAACAGGAGGATCTTCTCCGAGAAGTGGAAATCCCGGCTCATGTCTTCTGCCCTCCAGAAGGGAAAGATGCCGGGTTTGGCCTCTGTAGGGACCACCTCCACGTCGTTGGGAGTGATCTTCCGGATGCGCCAGACATGTGTCCCCAAGCTGAAGGTGTCTCCGATGCTCCGCTCCCAGACGAACTCTTCGTCAAGCTCGCCGATCTTGGCTCTCGATTCCTCGATCCGCAGGTCAAAGTATCCCCGGTCCGGGATGGTCCCGCCGGACATGTAGATCAGCCGCTGCACCCCTTCCCTGCCATGGACCGTGTTGTCGACCCTGTCCAGGGAGATGCGGGGTCTGAGCTCCCTGAGTCTCGTCTCTGCGTACCTTCCCGCAAGCATGGAGAGGACAAGGTCAAAAGCCTTGCGTGAAAGATGGCGGTAGGGGTAGCCGGTCCTGAGAAAGGCGAAAAGATCGTCCACATCCCATTGCTCGAGGCCGACCATGGAGATGATCACCTGGGCAAGGACGTCCAGGGGTGCTTCGATTGGGCTGATCGATTCAATATCCTGGTCCGCCACGCTTTTCGCGATCACCGCGGCGGTCAGGAAGTCATGGCCGTGGGTGGGGTAAAGCAGGCCGCGGCTCATGCCCCCTACGCGGTGGCCCGAGCGGCCGATGCGTTGAATCGCCGAGGAGATGGCGGGCGGGGTTTCGATGAGGATCACCCGGTCGAGGTCGCCAATATCGATCCCGAGTTCCAGCGAGCTCGTGGCAACGATGGCCTTCAGCTCCCCATTCTTTAGCCGCTGCTCGACGGCCAGGCGGATCTCCCGGGATAGCGAGCCGTGGTGGGCATAGGCGAGCTCCTGAGGCTCGCCCTCGTTGATCATGCGTGTTATCTTCTCTGCCGTCCTGCGGCTGTTGACAAAGAGCAGGGTCGAACGGTGTGCCCTGATGATATCCTTGAAAGCCTCGACGAGCACCGGCCACCAGGAACCATCCACAAGCTGCTCCCGGGCGTTTTGCGGAAAGCGGACATCGATGGTATAGTGTTTTTTGTCCGCAGACCGGATAATCTCGACCTGACGCTTCTCATAAAGGTCTGACCGGGCGCCCCCTCTCTGCACGTATCCGCCCACAAACTCTGCCACCGTCTCCAGGGGCCTCACTGTGGCAGACAGGGCGATGCGTTGAAACTCGCCGGTGAGGCGGACCAGGCGCTCCACAGCCGTGATCAGGTGCGTCCCCCGTTTGGTGCCGACCACGGCATGGATCTCATCCAGGATGACCGTGGCGATCCCCGTGAACAGGCGTGAGCCGCTGCGGGAGCTCAGCATGATGTTCAGGCTCTCGGGCGTGGTGATGAGGATTTCCGGGGGGCGCCTGAGCATCTGCCGCCGCTCATCGGCCGGGGTATCGCCGCTCCGGGTGAGGACTCCGATGGTCGGGAAGGTCTCGCCGGCTTCCCGGAAGGATGCGCCAAGTTCAGCAAGCGGTGTGGTGAGGTTTCGCCGGATGTCGTTGTTGAGCGCCTTAAGCGGCGAGACATAAAGGACGCGCGTCTGCCCCGGACCCCATGTCCCGGTGATGAGCTGGTTTATTGCCCAGAGGAAGGCCGTAAGTGTCTTGCCGCTCCCTGTGGGAGCCGTCACCAAGGCGTGCCTGCCCTTGGCGATCTCCGGCCAAGCCTTCGCCTGGATATCGGAAGGTGCACCCAGCCGCTCCCTAAACCATTTTTGGATGAGGGGGTGGAATAGCGCCAGGCCTTTATCCGTCCACATAGTCATCAACGTCCGGAAAGGCGAGTCTCAAGGCTGCTCGGCAACTCCGTGAAAGAATTCCAAGTTTCATGCCTCGATGACGCAGCTCCGTGAGAACCTTCCTTGTGTAAGGGAACACGCCCTTGCCTTTCGCACCTGTAAGTTCCAGCTCCGACAATGCCTGAAAGGCTTCCTGCCGGAATCTCTCGGCGGAAGTTCCACAATGCTTTTCTATTGCATAGACCGTCTCCGCCACATAAACTTGCTCCATTTGTCCGGCCATGTCGGGATCGATGTACTTCTGCGCGATTTTTATGATGTTATCCTTTGCCTGCCGTTTATCGAGCGTCAATTTGGCGAGGGTTCCGTCGAAGTCAAAAATAATAGCTGATATCATGGCTCAGTTCTCCGGTCTGCCGCTACGAACAACCGGAGCGGACGCCTTCCAGGTAGGCGCGCACGTTCTTCCCCAGATCCTCGATGTAATATCCACCTTCAAGGACGGAGAAGAAATGGGCGTTGGAGGAAGCGAGCATGGCGCCGATCCGCCTGAAGTCCTCGGTAAAGAGGAGGTTCCCCCAGTCCCTGATATAGGTGTCGAAGCCGGCGGAACACCCGACGATATCATAACGGGAGGCATCGGCCAGGGCCTCATCAAGCTCATGGAAGAACCCGGTTCTTTCCGATGCCGAGATGTTTCTGAATGTCACGCGGTCGTCATCCTTGAAGATATCGTCCGTCCCGTTGCCGTAGTGGAGGTCTATATCAACGATCAGGGCCGATCGGACAGCGCCCGATGCGAGGAGCTTCTTGAGGGCCACGGCCATGTTGTTGAAGAAGCAGAACCCCCCGTTGAAGGCGCGGCCCGCGTGATGGCCGGGAGGCCTGACGAGCGCGAAGGCGGGCCCTACGAGAGCGCGCTCCGCGGCCTGTATCGCCCCTCCCGCAGCCGACGCGGCCGCCTGGAAGACGAGCCTATCCCTCTTGACGGAAGCGATCAACGACTCGGTGTGGCACAGGAGAAGATCGGCCACCGGGCAGGGGATGGGCTCGACAAAATCGGCAAGGTCCCTCACGTGCGACAGGATCGTCCATACCCTGTCGGGACTCTCGCAATCGATGGTACTGTACGGCTCCAACGCCACGTCCCCGTACACGATGGTGAGGCTGCGCGTATATATAACATCATTGGGCATTCTCTTCCCTTAAAAGGTAGAGTATCACTGCTATCCGGCCTTCTCTACTTTTTGACGCCCTGCTGACGCACTGCTTCATAGGCGGCAATTGCGAAGGCGGATGCCACGTTCAACGAGGGGAATGAACCGGCTGTCGGTATCTTAAGGAGCATATCGCAGCTTTCCCGCGTCAGCCTCCTGAGCCCTTTTTCCCCGCCGAGCACCAGGCATAGGGGGACCGTCAGGTCCGCGTCAAAGATCGTTCGGTCCGCGGTCTCGTCAAGGCCGAAACAGAACAGATTCCTTTTCTTGAGCGCCTCTATGTGCCGGTGCACGTTGGTCACGCGGCTTATCCTGATGTGGCTGGCGCCGCCCCTGGCGACATTGATGACCGTTTCGGTTACCCCGCATGCATTATCACGGGGAATGAACAGGGCATCAAAACCGAAGCAGGCTGCCGTCCTGATGGCGTTCCCCAGGTTTTGGGGATCGTAGATGCCGTCGAAGGCAGCGAAGAGGGGCCTGGCGAGTGCGGATACCTGGCCGAGAAGGGCGTCGGGGTCGGCATAGGAGAATTCCTCCATCTCAAGACAAACATGCGATTTTACGCCCTTGAACCGCCTTGCGAACTGCTCTTTGGCGGCCACCCGCACGGAGACGCCGGCCAACCGCGCCTCACTCATGAGTTCGGAGGCGGTCCGCTCGTGGCCGGCCTCAACCCAGAGCCTCGTGGCGCTCTCCGGTTGAGACCGCAAGGCCTCGATAATGCTATTCCTGTTGTCCAGATAGAGCATCGCTTATCTGCTTCTCCACCTGAGCGAGCGTTTCTGCGGGGTTTGCCGAGGCAAGCACCGTCCGGCCCAGCACGAGATAGGTTGCCCCTTTCAGGATAGCCTCGGCAGGACCGGAAGTCCTTTTCTGATCGTCTTTTGTCTCCGTGATCCGGACGCCCGGCGTCACGATGATGAAGTCTTTCCCGCACAGCTCCCGTATCAACTCCAGCTCCTGTCCCGACGCAACGACCCCGTCCAGACCGGCTTCTTTCGTGAGAAGGGCGAGACGCCCGGTGAGTTCCCTGGGCGACAGATCGATACCCATCCTTACGAGCTCGGCGCTATCGATGCTCGTGAGCAGAGTCACCGCAATGATCCTGGGCTGAGGGCTCCCGCGCTTTTTAGCTTCCTCGCGGACCGCCTCCATTGTGTGGGCCATCATGGTAAAGCCCCCGGAGGCGTGGACGTTGAACATATCGACGCCGAGTCTTGCCGCCTCTATCGCCGCCTTGGAGACCGTATTGGGAATGTCATGATATTTAAGATCGAGAAAAACCTTTGCATCCCGGCTCTTTAAAAAGTCTATGATCTTCGGGCCGTAATGGGTAAAGAGCTGCTTGCCCACCTTGAACATGCCCACGTGCTCCCTGAATCGTTCGACCAATTCCCGTACCTCGTCAAAATGCTCGACGTCCAGGGCGAGGATCATCCTTTCCTTCGCGTCCATGATCAGCTCCTTTCTCTGTCTTGCGGCCCCAACCTTTATAAGACGGATAAAATCTATCATAAAGGCGGGCGCCCAGTCCATATAATGCGCTCTTCTTGACGGTACCGGGGATATTGTTATAATGAAACTGAAAAGGGGTGTATTAAAAAACTGAGGAGGCAGCATGAAGCCGAAGGTATACGTGACGAGGCAGATATTCCCGACGGCAATTGAACGTCTCATGCAATTCTGCGAGGTAGTTGTCAACGAAAAAGAAGACCCGCCCTCTCATGAGGAAATACTCGGGCAAGTGCGTGACAAAGACGGCATTCTTTGTGTCCCTGGGGACATGATCGACCGCAGCGTCCTCGATGCCGCCCCGCGTCTCAAGACAATAAGCACCATGAGTGTGGGGTATGACCACATCGACGTGGCCGAGTCCACAAAAAGGGGTATCTATATCGGTTTCACCCCTGGCGTCCTCACCGATGCTACCGCAGACCTGGCCTTTGCCCTTCTTCTTTGTGCCGCAAGAAGACTCACCGAGGCGGACAGATTTGTACGGGCGGGAATGTGGAAAACGCCTTTGGCGCCGCAAGACTTTCTTGGGACATCGACGTCGGGGAAGACGCTCGGTATTATCGGCTTCGGAAGGATTGGAAGAGCAGTGGCCGGGAGGGCAAGAGGCTTTCAGATGAACGTCATTTACTATAACAAAGAGCGCCTTCATAAGGAGGATGAGGAAGCAACGGGAGCAGCCTACAGACCCCTGGAAGACCTCCTCAGGGAATCCGATTTTGTGAGCCTTCATGTTCCTCTCACCGAGAACACCCGCAATCTCATTGATGAGGCAAGGTTGAGGCTCATGAAGCCCGGCGCCATACTGATAAACACATCGCGGGGTCCGACTGTTGATGAGGCCGCTCTTGGCCGTGCCCTCAAGGAAGGTCGGATTCTCGGGGCAGGCCTCGACGTCTTCGAAAAGGAGCCTTTGGACCCTGCAAGCCCCCTCCTCGCCCTGGACAATGTGGTGCTGGTCCCTCACCTGGGGAGCGCCACAAAGGAGACGAGGGGGGACATGGCCTCGATGGCCGTCCGCAACCTGCTCGCGGTATTCATGGGTGAAAGACCGCTTCACCTGCTCAATCAGGAGGTTGAGCGGGTGAAGTCGCTTGACCGGGTGAAGATGATCTGACCGGTGGTATAATAGAGCATGTCGAGAATTATCGTCTGCGTCGACATGGACGCCTTTTTTGCTTCCGTTGAGCAGCAGGACAACCCGGCCCTCAAGGGCAAACCCATCGCCGTGACCGGCGCCGGAGAGAGGACGGTTATCACGACCTCTTCATATGAGGCCCGTGCCTACGGGGTCAAAACCGGGATGACCGTCTTTGATGCGCGGAAGCTCTGCCCGCATATACTCCTCGTTGTGGGCAATAATCAAAAGTACGCTCAGGTCTGCACAAGACTCGTGGAAATCTGTCTCCGCTTCACCCCCGATACTGAAATCTACTCAATAGATGAGGTTTTTCTCGACATCACCGGCTCGCACCACCTTTTCAGCGGCCCTGAGAACCTGGCCCGGGCCATCAAGACCACGGTAAAAAACGAGTTGTCTCTCCCCTGCACCGTGGGTATCGGGCCGAATCTTCTCATCGCCAAGCTGGCGAGCGACCTCGCCAAGCCCGACGGCCTGCGCTGGATAGACGAAGAAACCATCCCATCCGTTTTTGAGGCCCTTCCCGTGAAAAAACTCTGGGGCATCGGACCCCGGACAGAGGAAAAACTCGCACGCCTGGGCATCAGTACCTGCGGTCAGTTGGGGAGGGCGCCCCTTGCCCTTCTGACGAAAAAGTTCGGCATCATCGGAGAGCAGCTTAAAGCGATGGGCAGGGGAAAGCTGGAACGGCCTTTGGAGATAGTGCCCCCCGAGCCGAAGTCCATCGGCCACAGTATTACTTTGCCGAAGGACATCTGGAAACGGGGCGAGATGCTCCCCTGCCTTCTCGCCTTGAGCGAAAGGGTCGGGCGGAGGGCACGACGCTACGGCTACAAAGGCAGGAAAATCACACTCACCGTGAGGTACCCGGACTTCACAACCTTTACAAGGCAGATCACCCTGCCCGCCCCCACGAACGACACCGGCGAGATTTACCGCTCAGCAGTCGCCATCATCGACGGGATACGCCTCCGCGCAAGCGTGCGGCTCCTCGGCATCTCCCTTTCGTCCCTCGGGAAAGACGGCAACCAGATGTCTCTCTTTCAAGACCCGGAACAGGACAAAAGGGCCGCCATGGCAAAGGCCATGGATGCCGTCAACGACAAGTTCGGCGAGCATTCGATCACCTTTGCGTCAACGATCAGCGAGGAAAAGGAGCATAAGGTGATTTCTCCCGCATGGCGCCCGTCCGGGGTGAGGAAGAGTGACGTCTAGGGGAAAGTGGCTGGGGACGGGAGAGAGGAAAGGCTGCCTCGCTTTCCGCTCGCCGGTATTCACTCGCTGTTCTCACGCCGATGCGGTTGACACAAAGCCCCGGTTTTGATATGGTGTTAAACTGGTTGAGTATCCTCGCATCCAAAGGACGGGCTAACCCCGATAGTTGTAGAGATGGAAACGGTTGAGATCGATAAGATTCACGTCAATGACAGGTCATTCTGCGTCTCCTATCCTCTGGAGGACGATCTCCTCCTCACCTCTGTAGCCAAATTCGGCGTCCTTGTCCCCATCGGCTTACTTCGGCGCGACGAACCGGTTATCGTGACCGGCTTCAAAAGGCTCGAAGCGGCAAGGAGACTGGGCATCAGAGAACTTCCCTATGTGTTTCTGGATGTCAGCGAGAGGCGGGCGCTGCTCACCGCGATACACGACAACATCACAAGGCCCCTCAACACGGTTGAGAAGGCGTTGTGCATCGACAAAATGCTTACAGCAGGCTTCAAGGTAGAGGAAGTCTACGAAATCATGACAATGCTTGGTCTTCCACCGCGGGAGAATATCCTGAAAACTGCCATTGCGGCCGCCTGCGCGGAGGCGCCTGCAAAATCGTTTATCGTGAAGCACCAGCTCCCCCTGACTCTGGTCGAGCAGCTTTTCTGGTTCGAACCTGAGGAGCGGTATAGCATCATCTGCCTCGCTGACGCCGTGCGCACGAGTGTAAGCTCCTTCAGGGAGATGCTGCAGCTCATGATGCTCCTGAAGGTGAAGCGGGGGACCATCGATTTCCAGCAGCTCGACGGCGTGAAAGATGCGGACGCGATAAGGGAGAGGCTGAAGAGGCAGACTCATCCGCTTCTCTCCGACCTCGAAGAAAGACTCGGCCGACTGCTGTCCGCATGCGCCCTTCCCCCACATATAAAAGTGCGGGTGGACCCCGCCTTTGAAAAGGAATCGATCGATATTTCACTGCAAGCCAGGAACAGCCGGGAAATCGAAGAGGCGCTGAAAAAACTGGAATGCCTTACGGGGCAGGGCCTTTTCAGGAGCATATTTGAGCTTACCCACGGTACGCCGCATAGACTCTGAAGGCAGTGTCGTCAGGGACTGCCCGGGAACCAGAAAACATATTTGCTGCGGGTATAAGACGATAGATCTTATAGAAGGATGCCCGCTTTCCTGCTCTTACTGCATCCTCAGGGGCTATCTGAATAACCCCGGCATCGCTGTCCGGACAGACACGGGCGCCGTCATCAAAGAGATCGACCGGCTGATCGCATGCAAAGGGGCCCACGTGCTCCGCTTTGGGACCGGGGAGTTGTCGGACAGCCTGGCCCTCGATGATGAGCTGCACGTGAACGGACCTGTCGCGCAGTTCTTCGGAGAGAGGAAAAAGGCTCTTTTGGAACTGAAATCGAAATGGGCTTCCATCGAACACCTGAAGCCTTGCCTTAATCCCTATGTGGTCGTTTCCTTCTCGGTCGCCCCTCAGAGGATGATAGACGCGGAGGAAAAAAGGACGAGCCCTATTTCCAGGAGACTCAAGACGCTCAAAAAGGCCCAGGATTGGGGCTGTTTTGTCGGCCTCCACTTTGATCCGGTAGTCATCTATGAAGGATTCGAAAAGGATTACGCCGACCTGATAGATGAGATCGCAGGAACACTCGACTTAAAGAGGGTTATCTGGGTCAGCGTGGGTTGCCTGCGCTTTACGCCCCCTCTCATGAAGCTGTTCTTGCGTGAGAGGCGCGCAAACCTGCTCCATGGCGAATTTATCATGGGCGAGGATGGCAAGTTCCGCTACCTCAAGGCGGAAAGGATAAAAGTCTACAGGATGCTTTACGGCAGGCTCCTGGAAAAGGAGCCCGGTCTTTTCGTCTACCTTTGCATGGAGAGGGCGGATGTGTGGCGCCAGGCGACCGGCAGGGAAATAGAAACGAGTGAGGACCTGACAACATGTTTTGACAAGAGAATAGGCGACTTCTACGGAGGTTCTTTCGCATGAGACTCAACGAAAAGGGCATCGCAGGGCAAATGAAATAATGGACATTATCTCTTTCGTATCCTTCACCTTCAACGCGCGCTACGTAAAACGCTGGATCTCGGCCGGGATCATCCTTTTTATCCCGATTGTCAACTTCCTCTCCCTGGGGTATCTCTCACGGTCATCCGGCCTCACCATGATAGGCGGCATAGGGCTCCCCACGTGGGAGCGAAAAAATGAGCTCTGGAGGGAGGGGGCAAGACTCGCCTATATCGTCATCCTCTACGAAGCCCTTCCCTGCTTCCTTTTCTCCTTCAGCTTCCTTTTGTCGAGTTTCGGCAACGTCGTCACCCTTTTCATCGGGGGCATCATGAAGGTCCTCGCGGTCCTCGCCTTCATCTTCTGCTCCTTCTTTATCCCCTTCGCCTTCTGCACCTCCGTGCAAGACACGGACGTGCGCAGGGCCTTCGAGTTCGAGAAGATAGCGAGTGCGGTAAGGGAGGTCCTTGCGGCCTACGTCGCGGGGTACGGCCTCGCCGCCATCTGTATGTACGTTGCCTTCAGGCTTCATGTCATTCCCTATCTTTTCGGCTTTGCCCTTTCATCGGTCCTTATTTACTACGTCCTCCTCGTCGCTACATACTACTTCACCCAGCTTTTCAAGAGAACGAGCTTGTCCGCGGGGAAGCTGCCCTAGGAACCTGGGGGTGATGAGAAGGTCCTCACTATGGTCTTCACCGGGGCTTACGATCAAGAAAAACACAAACAGGAAGGTCGGCCAAAGCTGTAGGAAAAGTCGCTCAAGGGAACTCCCCAAATGCCATTTCAGGTCGTAGGGGGTAAGAACGTATACAAAGAAATATCCTATGATCATAAGGGCAAGCATGATGAAATCCATAGCAACAGTGGTCAGATACCTTCGGTTGAGCTTTATGCCGCCGGCTATAGCGTAAACCACAAATACAGCGGTGAGGCCATTTCCCCAGCGAAGGATCTCATTCCCAAACGCCTTGGCCACCAACACATACCGATGAAGGTCGCTCAACTTTCGGACCATCAACTCAAAGTCGTGAGACCCAAAGAGATCGCTCGGAGGCGCATACCGCAGCTTAAAATAGAAGAGTATTCCAAGAACCGGCAAAAGCCCCACGAGGAAAAAGCCCGATTCCCTGAAACAACTCTTGTACCCGCTCCTTATTATTAGTACCACAAACCTTGCAGCCAATATACTGAAGACGAAGAGCATACCCTCGTTTTTTGTCCATGCCGCAAAACCTGCTGCCATCCCTGCAAGACAAAGTAATCCCGGATGCTCTCCATCCGTCGCATCCCTCAAAGCAAGCAGCACAATTGTGGTCAGAATGAAGAAACCGGTGGGAATATCGGCGTATTGAGTCCCACTGAGCCTTACGAAATACGTGGTTGCCATTAGGAACAGCACGGCCGACAGCCCCTTATTCGCCGAGCGGAAGACGGCAAGAGAAGAGAACAGGAGTGTAGCGGTTCCCAGGGTGAAAAAGGCGGCTATCAACTGAGGTACTCTTGGGGTATCGAACCCCAGGTAGGTCCACACGCGGGCTATGGAAGACGGGATGAGGAGTGGATAATCCGGATGAGACCAGCTTATAAGGCTGGAAAAACCTCTAGTCCATTCTTCGTGCCCGCGAAACAGGAATCTTGCCCGCAAGTTCCAGATTCCGTAAGAATCTCCGCCGCCGTGAGGCTTATTGATGAAAACCAGTATAAGGGCTGCAATGGCGCACGCAAGGACAACATAAAAGCCGACCAACACGCGTTTCGGGATGCGATCCGTATCGGCCACGTCTCCGGGGAGCGAAGCAAACGGGTCGGGGAGAAGGTTGGTGAGAACAGCACGTCTCGGTTTCTTAAATGCGAGACAGGCTGCGACTGCACAAAAAAGGAAGACCGGCTCCGCAACAGCGAATTGAATACCCATAGAGAAAGGCCTGGCCAACCAGAGAAAGAAGGTACAGGACGATATCCCGACGGCAAGGCCCGATCCGAGGACGAACTGCAATACACACGTATGGATACCGGCCCCAGGCCGCCATGCCAATCGCACCAACAGGAGTCCGGCCGCAAGGGGCGCCGCGATAGAGAGAAAGAGGTTTAACATCATTCCTGTTTTCCCCGATACAATCGGATGCCATAGCCGAAATCTTTCACGAGGACGAGGTCTGCCGACTCCGGTCCCCCGGCGTTATCGATATCGTAATAACCACCTATCACAAAAGGATAATTCTTCCCTCTCACTACCAATAACGGGCAAAGATCATACTGAGTGAGAACAAAGTATTTGACCTTGTGCAGCGCATCTACGCTTTCATCGGTCACATAGCCGACAATTGCGTCCTTGGGCAGCATCTCCTTGAGTGGTTCGAGGCGCGCTTCGTACAGTATCTCTTCGGTGCGACCGGGTCCCTTCAATCTGCCTGCTTCTTTATTGATTATCCTCAAATTAGCATAGAGCGCGAAGGGGATCACTAGTGCAAGGACTATATACGTCCTGAGCCTGGATCGAGTCATCTTGAATAGCCACGTCCTTTCCTTGGTAGACCTGATCCCGGAAAACGCGTCACGCAAAGAGATTATACCTGACGATGCAGTACAGCGCCTTGAGCCCGTCCTTCCAGTTGATCTTTTTCCCCTCCCGATAGGTCCGCCCGTAATACGAAATACCGACCTCGTAGATTCTCACATTCGGAATCCGGGCAATTTTCGCCGTGACTTCTGGCTCAAAGCCGAAACGGCTCTCCCGGAGATCGATCGATTTTATTATCTCCGCGCGGAAGAGTTTGTAGCAGGTTTCCATATCGCTAAGGTTCAAATTCGTAAACATATTGGACAAAAACGTGAGAAGTCGATTGCCTAGGGTATGCCAGAAAAAGAGAATTCTATGCGGATTTCCGCCCGCAAAACGTGAACCATAGACAATATCGGCGAAGCCGTCAAGAATCGGCTTCAGAAGCAGATTATACTCCTGCGGATCGTATTCGAGATCGGCATCCTGAATTATGACGAAATCTCCTGTGGCTCCCTGTATTCCGGTGTGGAGCGCCGCCCCCTTGCCTCTATTGACACTATGCTTGAAATAGCTGATGGGAAGATCTTGATGTTCTTCCCTGTATAGAAAGACCATCTCCTCCGTATTGTCCGATGACGCATCGTTGACGACTACAATTTCCTTTTCGACACCGGCAATCATCGGGACCTGTCGTATCTTTTCGCATATGTCACCGATCGTCGAGCCCTCATTATATGCGGGTATGATAATGGATAGTTTCACTGCGGCCCAGTTTAACATTTTTGATTTGTCGAGGCAAATGGCAAATCGCTTTTCCGGCTAGCTTGCAACGGGGTCGGCTGATCACTTTCAGCGGCTGCCTTTCACACAGCCCCTCTGCCCGAACAAATTGTTCATGGCTGGGCTCGAGCGATGGCCAGCAGGCTTTGCCCGAACGGCGGTCGGACAATATTGCGCTCCAGGGCGTGGACGACCGGAAAAATGGCCCGATCAAAGAACGCCACGGCACCGACATCGAAGTGGCGTTTCTTCAGCGAACGGAAGTTGAACCACCAGGCAAAGTAACCTACCCAGTTGAAATAGTTCAAACGGATAATGGAAAAGCCCGCCCCTTCCAGCTTGGAACGCAATTGCGGGCGTGTATAGCGGCGGTGATGGCCAAAATCGCGATCGATCGGCGCATAGATCTCGGGACGGGCAGGAACGAAGAGGCACAGATGGCCGCCACGGGCCGCAAGCTTTTGCCGCCACCGGGCTAATTCGGTGTCGTCTTCATAGATGTGTTCGAGCACGTTGACGCTCACCACGGCGTCCCAGGCAGAGTCGGTGGGCAAGACGTCCACGGTGCCCTGAACGACGCACAATCCGGGGTGGAGTCGCCGGAAAGTCTCGCAGAACGTGGGCTCGGGCTCGACGGATACCAGTTCCCGGACGGTGGGCACCGCGGACAAGTCCTCGGTGAGTTGGCCGATACCGGCGCCGACTTCGATGACGCGGCCTTTGAGAAAAGGGGAGAACTCCCGAACTAGGGCCGCGCGGTAGTTATTGGCCTTCTGCAAAGCGAGGAACTCGAAATCTTTCGTCCTCACCTGCGGATCGGGATTTTCGCTCATAGGCGCACCGGAAGAACCTGTATGTGATGACGCAACTGCCATGGCCTTGATCTTCATTATCAGAGAAATGCCGCAAGATTACAACAACTATTTCAAGTCCCCCGTGAGTAAGACTGCATTCACGGGCGCCGGGAGAGAAACTCCATTTCAAGAGAACGAGCCTGTCCGCGGGGAAACTGCCATAGAAACAAGGGGCGAAGAGACGGTGATCTCCGGTGCGCTTCTTACGAATTGTGCCATTTCTGTCATTTCTGGGCATCCGTATTAGCGGTCTGCCTAGTTACACGGTTGCACAGTTGGCCAATTTTTTGTTAGAATAGATATTCTGATAGACAGCTTACCGGCATAAGATGGTTTTGAGTTGACAACAAGTGTGGTCGTAGCGGGATGACAGAGGGCATTCACGGCGGTAGCTTATCAAAAATCTATCGCTTCAGCCATGCGCTCCATCGTGAGAGAGCATGGATCGACTTTTGACGGTTCCTCGCTTTTTCGCTTCCTTGAGTGTTCGGGCCTCCTCGGCCGTATCTTTGGTCTAACTACCCCCCCCTTTTTTTTTGATGAAAGGAAAAGGCATCGTAAGGCCGCGGGTCGCGCTGGTGTGAACCGAATTACCGCGTCAGCCCTTTTTTAGGATACGGGCGAGGGGGCGGCACGCATCGATTGCCGTATTACCGTGACAAGGAGGATCGGCCGGCTATGAAAGGCATCATATTGGCAGGGGGCAGCGGCACAAGGCTTTTCCCTGTTACCCTCGGCGTCTGCAAGCAGTTGATACCCGTCTACGACAAGCCGATGATCTATTTCCCCCTGTCGGTGCTCATGCTCGCGGGTATCAGGGATATCCTCATCATTTCCACGCCCCAGGACCTGGGACGCTTCAAAGACATCTTTAGAGACGGCTCCCATCTCGGGTTGACGTTCTCTTATCGCGAACAGCCCCAGCCAAACGGACTTGCTGAAGCATTCATCATAGGCGCGGACTTCGTGGGCAGCGACGATACCTGCCTGATACTGGGCGATAACATCTTCTACGGACACGGTCTGACGGAGCTTCTGAGAAAAGCGGTCTCTGACGTGCGCACACAGGGTGGGGCAACGGTCTTCGGCTATTATGTGAAGGACCCTGAACGGTACGGCATAGCCGAATTTGACGAAGACCAGAAGATCATATCGATCGAGGAAAAACCGAAAAAACCCAAATCAAACTACGCGGTGACCGGTCTCTATTTCTACGACAACGAGGTGATAGAGATAGCGAGGAATATCAGCCCCTCGGCGCGGGGGGAGCTGGAGATCACGGACGTGAACAGGGCGTATCTCGAAAGAGGGAAGCTCCGGGCGGAACTTCTCGGCAGGGGCTATGCCTGGCTCGACACGGGCACGCACGAAACGCTTCTTGAGGCCTCGGAATTCATGGCGACCATAGAAAAACGGCAGGGCCTCAAAGTCGCCTGTATAGAGGAGATCGCCTATGCGCTGGGATACATAGACGAGCAACAACTGATCGCACTCGCGGAGCCTCTGAAGAAGAACGGCTACGGACAATACCTCCTCGCCCTCACCGGAAAACCGAGGAAGAAAGGTTAAATCGGAGGGACACAAGCGGCTGCCCGATCACATGAAAATCCTCATTGCTGGAAAGAATGGCCAGCTCGGACGGGAATTTACGAAGCGGCTCGCCGCGCCGGAATTCGAGGTGGATGCACCGGACGAGGAAAAGCTGGACATTACGAACAGCGATGCGGTCAGGCACATAATCGCCGGCAGTCGGCCTGATGTGGTCCTCAACTGCGCGGCCTACAACCTCGTGGATGACGCGGAAAGGGACCCCGGTCCGGCCTTCGCGATAAACGCAACGGGCGTCGGCCTTCTGGCAGCAGCGTGCAGGGAGGCCGGCGCCCTTCTGGTCCACTACGGCACGGACTACGTGTTCGACGGGCAGAAAGGCGCACCCTACACGGAGGAGGACACACCCTGCCCTCTCAACGAATACGGACGGAGCAAATTGGCGGGCGAGCACGTTCTCCAGGAAACATCAGTCCCTTTTCTTCTGTTCCGCGTGAGCTGGGTTTTCGGAGAGGGGACGCAGAACTTCCTCTATAAGCTTCTCCAATGGGCAGACCAAGGCCGCGCGCTCAAGGTCGTCGACGACCAGGTCTCGACGCCCACCTCGACGCGGGACATCGTGCGTCTCACCCTGCTCGCGTTGAAGGCGAATCTCTCCGGCGCCTACCACATGACCGCGAGCGGCTACGCTTCACGCTATCAGATCGCGCGTTACTTCCTGACGCGGATGGGCATGACGAATACCATCATACCCGTTTCCACGGACTATTTCCCCTCCCCTGCCCGGCGCCCCCGCTTTTCAGCGCTGTCGAACGCGAAGCTCGCAGCCGCCCTCGGCGCGGAGATACCGGACTGGACAAGCAGCGTGGACCGGTACGTGGAGGAGATTACGGGAGGCGGTGCCGCTCCTGGAAAAAAGCCTTGAATTCCTTGTCTTCTTAGCCGTATGCTATCGGTCGTGTTTGTCAATATTGCATTTTCCAGCGGCGACCAATCTCGATGCTTCATCTGTTGCGCCGACCCAAATCTGTGGCGAAGCGCACACTTTTTGTCGATGATTGCCCGCCTCTCACCCGCATGAACGAGGTACTATCATGAAAACTGTCATTCTGGCCGGCGGACTAGGCACACGCTTGACCGAGGAAACTATTGTCAAGCCAAAACCCATGGTTGAAATCGGAGGGAGACCGATCATCTGGCATATCATGAAGATATACGGACGCTGGGGCTTTGAGGATTTCGTAGTCTGCCTGGGGTACAAGGGCTACACGATCAAAGAATTCTTCGCAAACTATGTAACCCACGGATCGGACATTACCATCGACCTGAGAACCAACAGCTCCCTTCTTCACAGTAACAGTACCGAGCCGTGGAGGATTACCCTCGTCGATACCGGCGACAAGACGATGACGGGAGGCCGCATCCTGCGCATCCGGAACTATCTGGACAATCAAACCTTCATGCTCACTTATGGGGACGGGGTGGCCGATATCGACATTCAGGCACTCCTGGCATTCCACAAGAGCCATGGCAAGCTTGCCACCGTAACCGCCGTACGTCCACCGTCCAGGTTCGGGGGTATGGCCATCGATAACGGGCTGGTCACCGACTTCATCGAAAAGCCGCAGTTAGGGGAAGGCTGGATCAACGGAGGGTTTTTTGTATTGGAGCCGGGAGTTTTCGATTACATTAGCGGCGACGAGATGCCTTTTGAACGCCAGCCCCTGGAGCGGCTGGCGCGGGATGGCCAATTGGCGGCGTATAAGCACGACAGTTTCTGGCAGTGCATGGACACCTTGAGGGATGTGATGCTCCTCAATGAGCTCTGGGATTCAGGCGCCTGCCCCTGGAAGGTCTGGTAGAATGGGACGCGCGGCTGATCTCCTTCAAAAGTGCTACCGTGACCGCAGAGTCCTGATAACCGGCCACACAGGATTTAAGGGCTCCTGGCTCGCGCTCTGGCTGGCCGAGCTTGGTGCTCATGTCGTCGGGTATGCCCTTGATCCCCGTACCGCCCGTGACAATTTCGTAGTCTCACGGTTGGGGGATCGGATCGTTGACGTCCGTGGCGATGTGAGAGACTTAGGAGCACTCCGGAAGGTCTTCGAAGAGTTCAAGCCGGAGTTTGTCTTCCACCTCGCAGCCCAGGCGCTCGTAATGAAAGGTTACGAAAGCCCCAAGGAGACGTTTGACACGAATCTGGGGGGCACCGTCAATGTTTTGGAGAGCTGCAGACTTTCAGATTCGGCCGGGATAATCGTTAATGTGACAAGCGACAAGTGCTATGAGAACAAGGAATGGTTTTGGGGATACAGGGAGTGCGACCCTATGGGCGGTCATGACCCCTACAGCGCGAGCAAGGGCTGTTCGGAGCTTATAAGCGCGGCTTACGCGAAGTCCTTCTTCAACGGCAACAGACCGCAACCATACGGAAAGGCTCTCGCCACGGTGCGGGCGGGAAATGTGATAGGCGGCGGCGATTGGTCCAAAGACCGGATCGTGCCTGACTGCATCAGGTTTCTTGAAACGGGAGAGGCGATAAAGGTCAGGAGTCCCTATGCTATAAGGCCATGGCAGTACGTCCTGGAGCCCCTCGGCGGCTACCTGCTCCTCGGGGCGATGATGAGCGAGCATCCGGATATGTACAGCGGCCCATGGAACTTCGGCCCCGAAAGATATTCTACTATAACCGTCGGCGAGCTTGTCGGACTCGTAGTATCAGAATGGGGATCGGGGTCATGGGAATCGACCGCGGTCGATAATCAGTCGCATGAAGACGGTCTGCTTATCCTCGACATCAACAAGGCCCGCTATAAGCTCGGCTGGACGCCATGCCTCCGGGTACAGGAGGCGGTCAAGAGAACGGTCGAGTGGTACAGGGCATCCAGCGGGAACGCCGATATGGCCCGAGTGAACGTAGACCAGATCAAAGACTACATGGAACGGATGCTCACTGATGACGCGGGAAGAAGAGCAGATTAGAAGCGACATTTTTGATTTGGTAAGACGGCTTCACCGGCAGCGCTGCGGCGCGAGTCCGTTCATTCCCGGAAAAACCCCCGTCCGCTATGCAGGACGGGTCTTTGACGAACGGGAAATGATCAATCTTGTCGACGCGTCGCTCGATTTCTGGCTTACTGCCGGCCGGTACGCAGAGGAATTCGAGTCAAGGTTCGCCGGTTTCTTCGACCTCTCCGATGCGGTCCTCGTAAATTCCGGCTCGTCCGCCAATCTTGTGGCACTCAGCGCCCTCACGTCCCCCAAGCTGGGAGAGAGGCGGCTCAAGCCGGGAGACGAGGTCATCACGGCAGCGGCAGGTTTTCCCACCACAGTGGCGCCGATCGTTCAAAACAGACTCATTCCCGTCTTTGTCGACGTTCACCTGGGAACCTACAATGCCCTTGTCGAGCAGGTCGCAGATGCTATAGGTCCCCTGACCCGCGCCATCTTCATGGCCCACACCATGGGGAATCCTTTCGAAGTCGAGGCAGTGGTCGAAATAGCGAGGAAAAACAATCTCTGGGTCATCGAAGATAATTGCGACGCCTTGGGCAGCAGGTATACCGGAAAGCTGACAGGCACCTTCGGCGACCTTGCCACATGTTCCTTCTACCCGGCGCATCACATTACCATGGGTGAAGGCGGCTGCGTCCTTACCAACTCAGAAGATCTTGCAAGAATCGTCCGCTCCTTTCGCGACTGGGGAAGGGACTGCTATTGCAGCGGAGGTGAAAACAATACCTGCGGAAAGAGGTTCACGCAGCAATTCGGCACCCTGCCGCTTGGCTATGACCACAAGTACGTTTACTCACACATAGGATACAATTTAAAGGCCACCGACATGCAGGCGGCCATAGGAGTTGCGCAGCTCGATAAGCTGGAAGGCTTCATCGAAAAAAGAAAAGAGAATTTTGACCGCATCCTCAAGGGGTTGCGGCAGTTCGAGGACCGGCTGCTCTTGCCCGAGCCGACCCCTCACAGCGATCCTTCCTGGTTCGGTTTTGTCATAAGCGTCAGGAAGAACAGCGGCTTCACCCGGAACGAGCTGTCCACCTATCTCGAACAAAACGGGATCGAGACGCGCAACCTCTTCTCCGGGAACCTGACGCGCCAGCCGGCTTATGCGGACATCGAAAAACGACAGATCGGCGACCTGGGGAACACCGATTATATCATGGAGAACACTTTTTTTATCGGGGTCTTTCCCGGTCTCGGCAACCCGCAGATCGATTACATCATCGAGCACTTCGATCGGTTCCTGAGGAACCATTAGTTGACTACGCCGATAAAAATCCCCGTTGTCGTAGAAGCCGTCATCCAGCATACCGATAAGGTCAAGACCTTTCTTCTCAGACCCCTGAAAAAATGCCCCGTCTTCAAGCCAGGACAATTTCTTCACCTGGCACTCGATCCCTATGACCCCGCAAGTCATTGGCCCGAATCACGCGTCTTCTCCATAGCAAGCGCCCCTTCACGGGATCCACTGAGGATTGTCTTCGCGGTAAAAGGCCCCTTCACCTCCAGAATGTTCCACGAGGTGAAAGAGGGTGACGAGTTGTTTGTGAAGCTGCCTTACGGGAGCTTCACTTTCTTGAGTGACCACCCGGTTGTTCTTATCGCAGGGGGCACCGGAGTGACTCCTTTTCTCTCTTTTCTCGAGCAGTGCCTTGATAAACAGGCAGGCACACAGATCAGGCTCCACTACGGAGTAAGGACCGGCGCCGACTTGATCTGTGGTGATCTTCTGAGAGAATGCGCGAAGCAATTGGCGGATTTTAAATATTCCTGTTATTTCGAGGATGGAAGCATCGTGGACGGCGTCGGCCGATGCAGACAGGGTATCATCCCTATAGAAGAGATATATGCCGAAAACAAGGCAGAGACAGCTTCGGTATACTATTTGTCCGGTCCCCTTCAGATGATTAGGGACTTTAGGTCCTGCTTGACGGCGGCCGGGGTAGCCGAAAGCAGCATCAAGGTGGATGATTGGGAATAAGGCCTTCCGGCAGTCGCACGACGAATCGCGAGAATCCGCTATCCTCCGATCTCGATCATATCCTGGCGTCCACGCGAGAGATATGGGAACAGCTCCGGGGAAAATCGATATTCGTTACCGGGGGAACGGGTTTCATCGGGAAGTGGCTTCTTGAGAGCTTCACGTGGGCTTGCGACAAACTTGACCTTCGAGCCCGGATGACTGTCCTCACCAGGGACTTCGACTCATTCAAGAGGAACAGTCCTCGTCTTGCTTCCCATCCCGCCCTTCAGTTCACTCAGGGTGATGTGAGGACCTTCGCATGGCCCCAAGGCTCATTCGACGCGGTGATACATGGGGCAGCCCAGGCGAGTGCAGCATTGAACAAGGAAACTCCCCTGCTGATGGTACAAACGATTACCGAAGGGACGCAAGCCGTTCTGGAGCTGGCGAGGAATCGAGGAACGGAGCGTTTCCTTTTCATCAGCTCAGGGGCTGTATACGGGAAACAGTCCGCCCACATAGGCCATGTGGCCGAGAGTTATTCCGGCGGTCCCAACCCCCTTGATCCCGGCTCGGCGTATGGTGAGGCCAAGAGATTGGGGGAGCTCCTTTGTTCCACTTACCACCGTTCTTATGAGATTGACACCGTGATCGCACGCTGTTTCGCCTTTGTCGGACCCTATTTGAATCTGGACACACATTTTGCCATAGGGAACTTTATCCGGGATGGCCTCAACGGGGGTCCCATTGTGGTAAAGGGAGATGGGACGCCCCTCCGTTCCTATCTCTACGCCTCGGATCTCGCCATCTGGCTATGGGTCCTTCTTTTCAAGGGAAAGGCAGGGTCTGCGTATAATGTGGGGTCTGAACAAGCCGTTTCCATCTCCGAAACCGCCCGCGCCGTCGCCGACTGCTTTGACCCGCCCCAACAGGTCACGATAAACGAAAAGAAGGCGCCCGGCCTTCAGGCCGAGCGGTACGTGCCAAGTACCTCGAAGGCGCGTCAGGAACTTGGGTTAAGACAAGACGTTGACTTCATAAGCGCCATCAAGAAGACGGTCGAGTGGCATCGGGTGAAACGGGAAGGCGGCAAGAGACCCTGGAAAAAGGCTGATTCCTCCATGGATCAGGAAGCAAACAGAGACTGCAACGCATGATCAAGTTGACCGACTATGTGACTAACCGCCTTGCGACCGAGTATGCCGTGCGTGATGTTTTTATGATCTCTGGAGGAGGGGCGATGCACCTAGTTGACTCCGTAGGGAAGCAGCCGGGCCTCCAATACATATGTCCCCATCATGAGCAAGCGGCTGCCATTGCGGCAGAAGGGTATTCCCGCGTCACGGGCAAGCTCGCCGTCGTGGTCGTGACCAGCGGTCCGGGCGGCACCAATGCCCTCACCGGCGTCATTGGACAATGGCTCGACTCCGTGCCTGTTCTCTATCTCTCGGGACAGGTAAAGCAAGAAACAACAATAGAATCGTGCCGCGAATTGAGCCTCAGACAACTCGGCGACCAGGAAATCAACATCACGGATATCGTGAGGCCCGTGACAAAGTATACGGCAATCGTAAAAGGTCCGCAGGACATCCGCTATCACCTTGATAAGGCGATCTATCTCGCCACGCACGGACGGCCCGGCCCGGTTTGGCTCGACATACCCCTCGACGTGCAGGCGGCCCTCGTTGATCCCGATGGCCTCACCCCCTACGACAACCGGGAAGACGAGATGCCGTTCGACGGGGCCGCGCTCTCGCGGCAAGTCGCCCAGGTGGTCGCACTGCTGCAAAAAGCCGAGCGTCCCATTTTTCTGGCCGGACAGGGCATCCGGATAAGCAAAGGCATCGACCTGTTCAGGCAGGTGGTAGATAAGATCCAAATTCCCGTACTTGCCTCATTCTGCGGCTTCGATCTCATACCTTCAAGCCATCGTCTTTTTGCCGGAAGGCCCGGAACACTCGGGTCAAGGTTTGGAAATTTCGCGCTCCAGAACGCCGACCTGCTCATATCGGTCGGCTCCAGGAACAATATCCGCCAGGTGAGTTACAATTCAGGTGATTTTGCCAAGAACGCGATAAAGGTCGTTGTGGACATAGATGAGGCGGAGCTGAAGAAACCGACCTTTTTTCCCGATGTCGCTATCCGCGCCGATGCTACAGAGTTCCTGCGCCGTTTCAAGGAAGCAGTGGAAATAGCCTCCTTCCCTAACCGCCAACCCTGGATCGACTGGTGCCGTGAGCGCAGAGAGCGCTACCCGGTCGTGCTTACCGAATACTGGGAGCGTAAAGAGCCCGTCAATCCTTACTGTTTCATGCAGACATTAACCGAGGCCCTCGACGAAAGGGCAATCGTGGTCGCGGGAAACGGAACCGCTTGCGTAACACTCTTTCAGGCAGGAATCGTAAAGGACGGGCAGCGTTTCTTTTGGAACTCGGGATGTGCCTCCATGGGATACGACCTGCCGGCGGCCGTAGGCGCTTGCCTCGGCTCATCGGGAAATCCGGTCGTGTGCCTGGCGGGGGACGGGAGCCTGCAAATGAACATACAGGAGTTGCAGACGTTATCCCATCACAAAGTCCCCGTAAAACTCTTTGTTCTGAACAACGGCGGCTACGTATCCATCAGGCAGACGCAGGACAGCTTTTTCGAGAGCAGGTATGTTGCGTGCGGTCCGAGCAGCGGCGTTACCTTCCCCGATGTTTGTCGGGTCGCGGTCGCCTATGGAATCCCTTCGGCCGTTATCGCCAACCAGATTGGCCTGAAAGAAAGGATAGAAGAGGTACTGACAACCCCGGGACCTGTGGTTTGTGAAGTCATCCTCTCACCTGAACAGAATTTCAGTCCCCGCGTTTCATCCAAGAAAGAGCCGGACGGAAGGATTGTATCAAAGCCTCTCGAAGACATGTATCCATTTTTGTCGAGAGAAGAGATGCTCAGTAATATGATATTAGAGCCGCTCAAGGAGTAGGCGTTTACCACTAATAAGGGGGGGGGTTGAGTGAATACATTAGAGTACAAGATGCTGGATGTCCTCAGGGAACTGAAGGAAAAGCATGGGGCATTAAGCATTCGTGCCGAGTTCGAGCAGGAGGGGACCAAGCTCGAGGAACTGCTTCGGCTGAAAGAGATCTGCATGGCCGCCGAACTCGGACTCACCTTGAAGATAGGCGGCTGCGAATCAATAAGGGATATGCTCGAAGCCAGGGTGGTAGGGGTGAACTATCTCGTGGCGCCCATGGTCGAATCCGCCTATGCACTACGCAAATATCTACAGGCCGTGAGCAAGCTCTTTTCGAAAGACCAACGGGAGCAACATGTCGAAATACTTTGCAATGTGGAGACTGCAACTGCTATAGACAATTTCGTCGAGATGCTGGAGGTCCCGGAAATAGGGTCGCTCGACGGCATCGTAATCGAGCGGGTCGATTTGTGTTTTTCCCTGGGAAGGGACGAGCGGTGCATCAATGATGAGGAAATCAATGAGCTGATAGCCGGTGTAACCGCAAAGGCGAAGACAAAAGGTCTGAGTTGTACCATCGGAGGAGGTGTGTCGGCTCATTCTTTGCCGTTTTTTTCGCGACTCCCTGAGGGCCGTCTGGATCGGTGCGAGACGCGAAAGATTTGCTTCGATTATACGAAAGGTAAAAAGGCTGACCTGGGAAAGGGTATCCTTAAGGCCCTTGCATTCGAGCTCCTGTGGCTTCGCAACAAACTGAGCTACTACGACGCGATAGCATCTCTGGACAGACAAAGAATCGGGGTCATCGAAGACCAGTACTGGAAGATAATTGAGGCTTGAATCTTAGCCTCATTAGGGGTGTGACATGAACGCGATAGAGATCAAGATAGTGGACGTGCTCAAAGAACTAAGAGACAACCACGCGGTCGTTGGGGTGAAAGCCGAATTCGAGGCGGAGGGGACACGAACCGAAGAGCTTATGCGGCTGAAAGAGATCTGCATGACGGCGAAGGTGGCGCTGACGCTTAAGATCGGTGGCTGCGAAGCTGTTCGGGACATGTACGATGCCCGCACCGTTGGAGTCAATTATCTCGTCGCTCCCATGGTTGAAACACCCTTTGCCCTTCAAAAATACCTGAAAGTAATTGACCTCGTGTTCCCGAAAGACGAACAGGAGAAGATTGAATTCCTGATCAACGTCGAAACACTAATGACTGCGCAGAACTTCGGCAACATGATAAAAATCCCGGGCATAGAGAAACTGGGCGGGATAGTGGTCGGCAGGGTTGACCTCGTGGGGTCGATGGGGCTTGGCAGGAGCGCATGTGACAGCGACAAAATTTTTGCCATTACAAAGGACGTACTCACCGTAGCCAAGGAAAAAAAGATGACGGTGGTTGTGGGGGGCGGCATATCGGCGGATGCCCTGCCCTTCCTGAGACGGCTTTCAGACGGCGTGATGATCGACAGGTATGAAACGAGGAAGATATGTTTCTCCTGCCCGGCCGCCCTGAAGGATGGCGCCGAAAAAGGGATAGAAAAGGCCGTCGAATTTGAGCTGCTGTGGCTGCAAAACAAGAGAAGTTACTACAAAACCATCGCGGAAGAGGACGAAAAAAGAATCTCGATGCTCGAAGCTCGCCATGAGCAGTCCCGGACGTAGGTAGGGACACGAAAGCACGATGAACACGGACAGGCGAACGGCGCTGGTTACGGGAGGGTCGAGGGGCATCGGGCTCGCCATCGGTAAGAGGCTGCACGCGGACGGGGTCGATATCATAGCGCCAACCCGCACGGAAATGGACCTTTTGTCGGGCGCGTCCATAGACGCTTACGTGCGGTCGCTGAAACAGCCTGTCGATATTCTCATTAACAATGCGGGGATCAACATTATAGCCTCTTTGGCCGAGATAGCCGACCCTGATATTCAGGACACCATACAGATCGACCTTCTCGCTCCACTTCGCCTCGCTAGGGCCCTTGCGCCCTCAATGATGGAACGGCGCTACGGGAGGATCGTCAATATCAGCTCTGTCTGGGCCGTCGTCACCAAGGCGGGAAGGCTCATGTACTCTACCGCCAAGGCCGGCCTGGGAGGAATGACAAGGACCCTTTCCGTTGAGCTGGCCCCTTACAATGTCCTCGTAAACGCACTCGCACCGGGTTACGTCAACACGGAGTTGACGCGCCGGAACAATACCGGGGCAGAAATAGAGGCAATTGAAAGGACTATCCCTGTCGGCCGGCTGGCCGAACCCGAAGAAATCGCGGAAGTGGCCGCCTTTCTTGCCTCGGACAGGAACTCGTACGTCACGGGGCAGATCATCATGGTCGACGGGGGGTTTACGTGTCTTTGATTACCATCAAATCGAATATCCGCGACTACACGGTGAGCTTCCCTGAATCCTTTCAGTTTCTACAGGAACTCGAACAATATCGAGAGCGGTGCTATGCCATCGATAAGAACGTATGGCGTCTTTATTCCGAGGGGCCGCTCAAGGACCTGCGCCATTCAGACGTTATCGTGCTCCCCATCGAGGAGGAGCTGAAATCCCTGGAGAGCGTTCAAAAGCTTTATGACTACCTGGTTCAACGGAGCGCCAAGCGAAATCTGACGCTTATCTCCATTGGGGGGGGCATTCTGCAGGATATTTCAGGTTTTGCCGCCTCTACCCTCTACCGGGGCATAAACTGGGTTTTCATTCCCACCACGCTGCTCGCCCAGGCGGATAGCTGCATCGGCGCCAAGACGTCCCTCAACTATAAGGCATTCAAGAACCTGATAGGCACCTTCTATCCACCTTCGCAGGTCCTGATCCATACGCCGTTCCTTCTCACCCAGGAGGACGTCGACTTTTACAGCGGTCTCGGTGAAGTGGTGAAGCTCCACATGATCGGGGGAACCGATAGTATGCACCGCATCATAGCGGCATTACCTGCCATCATTGGAAGGGAACCCGATGCTCTCCTTGAAAGCGTACAGAGCTCCCTCTTAATCAAGAAAGGATTTATTACGGAAGACGAGTTCGATACAGGTAGACGCAACATGCTCAATTTCGGTCACTGCTTCGGACACGCCATCGAATCGGCAGCCAGGTACGAGATTCCCCACGGACAAGCGGTTGTTCTGGGCATGCTCCTTGCGAATATAGTCGCCCGGGAACGGGGCCTTCTTTCCGATGAGTTCTATCAGTTCATCATGCGTGAGCTGCTCCTGCCGAGCCTTGCCGTCAAGGTGAGGAGCGACTACTTCGATCGTGCAAGCGTGATCGAAGGCATGAAGAAAGACAAGAAACGGACAGGCATTGGGCTGGCCCTCGTGATGATGGGCGACAACAATCAAATGTACAGAGTACACGACCTCACCGAACAGGAAGCGGGCAAAGCCCTTGACATCGCTTCAGATCAGTTGCGTTAATCATAGTTCTTCCCGGCCTACCTCACTTTGGCATGCCACGTGTCCGGCCGATCTTCTTGACGTTCATAAAATCTACCGACAATTCGTTGATGCCGGCTTCACGGAAGGAGATGCGCCGTGAAAAAACTGATAAGCATAGTTGCCTCAGCATACAATGAGGAAGGCAACGTAGACGAGCTGGCCCGGCAGCTCAAGGCTGTATTCAATGAGAACGATAAGTATGATTTCGAAGTCATCCTGGTTGAAAACGGCTCCCAAGACCACACATTCGAAAAGATGCTCAAGGTCAACGAAGAGGACAGACGTTTCAAGATTGTCCAGTTATCAAGGAATTTTAGGATGGATGGGGGCATCACGGCGGGGCTGAGCCACGCCAGGGGCGATGCCGCCGTTATTATGACGGCAAACCTGCAGGACAGACCGGAGGTCATCACCGAGTTCATCAAGCGATGGGAAGAAGGGTATGAAAACGTCTATGGCATAGTAAAGAAGAGGACGGGCAAGGGGTTATTGAGGCGGTTCAACTCGGTGCTCTTTTACAAGATAATAAACGTCATGACCGATGATCTCATTCCACAGAACGTGAGCGATTTCAGACTTATTGACCGAAAGGTATACGAAACGATCAATTTCATGAAAGAGCGCAACCGCTTTATTCGCGGCATGGTCGCATGGACCGGCTTCAAGTCCGTCGGGGTGGAATACGAGCGCGCCAGGAGGTTTTCCGGGCAGTCCCATGCCCATTCGTTTCACGTGGTCCAGCTCGCCGTGAGCAGCATATTTGCCTTCTCGTACATCCCCATTCGCTCCATCTCAGTTTTCGGTGTATTTGTATCGGGAGTATCGCTCCTCTATCTCCTGTTTACCGTGGCCAGGATAATTTTGAAAGGTGTCCCCTTCGCCGGGTATGGCACAATCGTTTCACTCATCGTGTTGATGTTCGGAATCCTTTTCTTCATCCTCGGGATATTGGGGCAGTATATCGCGCAGATATACGAGGAAGTGAAGGCGAGGCCGAGTTTCATTGTCAATCAAAAGATAGGCTTCGAGAAGCCATAATCGGAATTGCCATTTCGAGATAGGACAAAAGTCAAGGTGAAAGCAATAATTGCCATTCGAGGCTACTTGACGGATGCAGATGTCAATCACGGAATCAACTCACTATCTGTCTCTTTATAAGAGACATGAAACGAAGGCGAGGTTCGTCGCTGTCGGGGCGTGGAATACCCTATTCGGATATCTGATGTTCGTTCTCTTTGACACGCTTTTTACCGGTGTCTTTCAGACCCGTTACCTCACGTATATGAGTGCCAATATCGTCTCAAACATCATTTCGGTCATCAATGCATATGTCTTCCACAAGTACATTACTTTCAGGTCAACTAAAGAGGGTACCTCTCTCATAATCGAGTTTATTCGATTTTGCCTCACCTATGTCGGCACTTTTCTGCTAAGCCTCGTGCTTTTGCCTGTCTTCGTCGAATTCTTCAGGCTCACTCCAAAGTTCGCGGCCGCTCTCGTGATCCTCGCCTGTGTCATCATAAGTTATGTAGGACACTCGAAGTTCTCCTTTAAGAATAGATGAAGCCGAATCAATTTGCCCAAGCGCACGCAGCAGGGCAAGCCTTTCCTCAAAAGTCGCAGAATAACCAAGGAGACTTTTCGGAACTTGTCGGAACGTAAGACTATCTTATTGACCATTCAGCTCATGCTCTCGGTGACGGGTGCGGCGCTTCTTCTGTGGGAACTGGTTACCTTCGTGAAGAGCTCCGTCATAGGGAAGCTCGATGTCAATACGTGGGTATATATCTTCTTCCACCCCTCCGAGAGTTCTCTATTCAATTATGTGATTGTTGCTGCGTTCCTCGGGGCTTGTGCTCTATGCCTCTATACCGGGAGACTGACAAGCTACGTAAGAAACAAAAGCGATGGCATCGGATACCTGCTCCTTGTGGCGTCACCTATTCTTTCCTTATCCGGTCTCGGCACTACCGCTTTTTTCTTTACAGGATTACGCCCCACTGTCTATGCCCTCATATTCGTAATTCCTCTGATACTCTTTCTGACTCCATCATGGAAGCCGGACAAACTGGCGCTTGTCCGGCGCTTGTCCCGAATGTCGCTAGCCTGCTCCTATCTGATTCTTTTTGCGCTGCTTCTTGAGCCTTTCTTTCTCATGCTCGGTCCGGTTTATCTCATGAATGAGTACCAGGACCTGTATGGCGAGACATTAATCAGAAACAAGTACGTTAATAACAGAGAGTTTTTGGGCCGGTTTCACGAGAATGCATATGATTTCACCTTATTTCAGGACCTAAGGAATCGATACAAAGCGATTAACTACAGGACGATCAAATCCCGATCAGTCGTCCTTGCCTTCGTGAAGAGTGAGGACCTCAGGCCGATCGAGGCATACCATGACCTCGATCGCAAGGTGAACGAACCTTCTACGCTCGAGGGTGGAGAGAAACTTGGTGATAATTCGACAATCCGGAATCCGAACACCGATATCGAAGACATAAAGAGCTTCTATCTCAACAATGTGTTGGAATACCAACATCAGAACATGACTAGGGGGCAGATCAACCATATCGGCCACATCCTTAACCCACTCAATGAATATGCGCTAGGCAGGCCACTAGACCAATCGTACTTTCAGTATGGCGTTGGGAACACGTTTCTCATGAAATGGGTGACAGACCTGTCTGGAGACCTCTCCCTCCAGGGGTACTACAAGTGCTACGTATTCTATTTGATCTACGCAGCGCTCTTCTTCATTATGCTGAGAATGCTGTTCAAGGGGGATCGCCTGTTCACGCTCGGATCTTTCGCCGTCTATGCCCTCGCTTTCTTCTGGACAGGCTTTATAGGCTTCGTGTTAGCTCCGGGCATAATGCCTTCGGGTCACATGTTCGATGTAGTGGTACTCATTCTGCTGGTCCTGTTTTTTTCGCGGAAGAACTTGATCTTTCTCGGCCTTGCGGCGCTTGCCTCAACGCTGGCCCTATTGTGCAGCTTTCAGTTCGGGGCGATCCTTTCTACAGCCTTTGTCCTCATCGCAGGCCTTTTCATTCTTGAAAACTTCTACAAAAAAGGAACTTATCCTGCGGTTGCAATCACTGTCGCCATGCTTGCCTTGGACGTTGCCCTGCTTCTTCTTCTGCCCGCCGGAAAATCGGCTCACGATTTCCACTACTTCCTTCTCGGCTACTTCTCATGGGAGCCCGAAAGAGTGATTGTGGTATTGACGCTTTTTTACCTGGTCGTATCCTATGCATTCATGCTCTTATTGAGGCCTCACAGAGAACCTGTCAAATACCTCTATACGTTCAGCTTCATGTACAGCCAGGGGTTGCTCGTTTACTTCTACTGGTCCGGCTTTCTCAACCATCTTCCTTTGGTCCTTCCCTTTCTCGGAGTACAGCTCTTTCTTATGCTCTTCGTCGCGCATAAAGTACTCCTCAGGGAAAGGGAAGAAGCAAGAGACAAACTGCGCATGGGGGTAGCGGCTCTTACCGCCGGTTTCTTCCTGCTTATGTTAGTTGCAGCCGTTAGTTACTACACCGGTAAACAAGAGTTTTATAATAACTTCACCGATCATCGCGTCTATCACTGGCAGTTTCCGAGGGCAAAAGTGATAACGACAATCAATCCTTCCCCACTGACAGAGGCCGTCTCGCTCATAGACAAATACAGCGAAGCGGATGACGGGATTTTCATTATCTCACGGTATGATAATCTTCTGCCATTTCTCGCTCGTAAATACAGCCGCATGCCCCAGTTCGAACTGTCTTGGGCTTTGATTTCCCGTGAGGATACTGCGGTGGCGGTTGATAGCATTGAAAAGAACCGCGCGCGATTCCTCTTCGTGGATACGGATATCGATCTCACCAACAAGCCCTTCGATCCATGGAATACACTATTTATCAGTAATTTCGACAAAAATGAGAGGGCTTCAAGATACGGAAGACTCCTTGAATTGAAAAAAGTATTCGATGGGGTAAGAAACAACTATAGAAAAATCGCGAAAGGGGAGCTCGTGAGTGTGTACGAGCGGATAAACTGAATACCGGTTTGCGGCCCACCTTATTGCTTCTGGACAAATAAAGCCATGCCCAGGTAACAGGATCAGCCATGCACAAAACTTTCTTCAGTAAAAATAGCGCCTTCCTGTCATTCCTGAAAACTTCGAGATGGGCAAAGATATCTTTGGAGAGAAAGGACAAGATCAGCATCGTTTCCTTCATCGTGTTCACTGGGTTCATTTTGTCCGCTCTTTTTCACTACTTCATGGGCACGTATATGCATCTGGGATATCCCTTCAATACTTTCCTGTTTCAACCTGGGGATAGATTCATGGATTACTTTAACTCGCTCACTTACGTAACAGCCGGTCATGGTGAAGGCATGGTCGGCACATCAGGACTGGCATACTTCGTGTGGCGGTTCCTTTATCTGATCTCTTTCAAGAACGCCTACGTGTCTTTTCTAGTCTACACCGTAACGATAGCTCTGTATGTGCTGTTTTACAACCTGAAGAATCTACTGTCGGGATCTTTCCCGAAGATGTCCCCGGTCAGCCTTATTCTTGGCCTCTTCGTTTTGTCATTCCTCTCTTATCCCGTACTTTTTACCCTGGATAGAGGAAATGTCGAAGGTTTTGCCTTCATATTGTTGTCTCTATTTGTGTACTTTTTTCGCTCTAATAAGACATGGATAAGCGCCATCTTCCTCGCCGCAGCAACGGCGCTGAAAATCTACCCCGTCATATTTTTCCTTCTTTACTTATCAGAAAAAAGGTACAAAGACATAGCCATCTTCGGGGGCACCCTGCTCGTCTTGTCTGGGTTGACTTATAATAGCCTCCAAGGCATCACTTTTCGCTTTTCAAGCTTTACTTCAATAATCAAGAGCTCTGGGGACCCTCGGAATACTTACAACGCTCTATACGTGATAGGCGACGGGGGAGCGGCGTTTTGCTCGAGCGCCTTCGGAGCGCTTAAGGCAGCGATTTACGCGTGGGCTCCGCAAGTATCGGCCCCGCGCCTACTGCTGCTTTACAGAACCTATTATTGGGTCTCCTTGCTGCTTTTTGCACTTGTTGCTCTGTACATAGTGTTGGTAGAGAAAGAACTATGGAAAAAAGTGGCGATCCTGACACTGAGTATGATATTTTTCCCCTTTGTAACGGCCGATTACAGGCTTCTCAACTTGTACATACCCATGTGGCTATTTCTCAATTCCAAGGAAAGGAGCGGAGCAGACCTCCTCTACTCGATTCTTTTCGCATTGCTTTTGATTCCGAAGGCGTACTATCCTATAAAAGGAGATATAAGCATCTCAGTCATACTGAATCCGTTGATAATATCTGTTTTTCTGCTGAGCATGATTGCGAGTGGGCTGCGCAATGTTTTCGTGGCAGATATTAAGCAAAACGTGCGCGAACACCTGACCGCTGCCTGTTATATATTTTGGTTCAGGAAAGTCCGCTCAACGGAGTGCAAACGTGTTGGATGAAAACCCCTCATCCCTTTGATGCAGACGCGCCCCGGGCAAGAACCATGACTGACCCCTCATGGCTCGGGCTTCTATCTTTCATCGTACCTGTTTACAATGAGGAACAAAATATCCTGCCCCTTTATGAAATGGTGTTGAATGTGGCGCCAATCCTTGGTTGCCCGTTCGAATTGATTTTCATTAACGACGGATCTACCGACGGAACTAAGAGTACCCTGGACAAACTGGCCGAAAGGGACCTCCGGGTAAAAGTGATCCACTTCCGGAGAAATTTTGGTCAAACGGCGGCGATGATGGCGGGAATCGATTTTTCCTCGGGGGATGTGCTGGTTCCCATGGATGGAGACCTCCAAAACGACCCGCAGGATATACCGCTTTTGCTTGCCAAGCTGGAAGAAGGGTACGACGTGTGCTCGGGATGGCGTAAGAACCGCAAAGACCATGCCTTGAGGCGCAACCTGCCCAGTCGCATTGCCAATTTCCTGATATCCTGGATTTCCGGGGTCCATCTCCACGACTACGGCTGCTCCCTTAAAGCTTACAGAAAAGAGGTTATAAAAGAGGTCAAGCTTTACGGCGAGATGCATCGTTTCATCCCCATATATGCCTTTTGGGAAGGGGCGAGAGTCACGGAGATCCCCGTCAATCACCATGCAAGGATACACGGCAAGTCGAAGTACGGGATTGAAAGGGCGGTCAAGGTGCTCCTCGATCTCATCGTGGTAAAGTTTTTTGCCAAATATGCCCAGAAACCGATTTACGTCTTCGGTGTCTTTGGAATCCTGAATCTCATGGCCGCATTTTGCTCGGCTGTTGCCAGCCTGTACTACAAGCTCTTCCACGGCAAAGCTTTTATCTCAACCCCTTTACCCCTGCTCTTCATAATGTGCAGCATCACCGGCGTCATGTGCGTTCTTATGGGTCTGATAGCTGAGATTCTTATCAGGACCTATCACGAATCCCAGCAGAAACCGGTATATTCCGTCTCGGAATCCCGTAACTTTGAAGGCAATTGATTATGTGCGGCATTTGCGGTTTTGTCGGTCAAGGCGATTTGCAGGACCTGACACGTATGTCAAGGGCTATGACCCACCGTGGCCCTGATGCTGAGGGGCTGTGGAGCGATGAAAAGAAAGCCGTATATCTCGGGCATCGCAGGCTTTCCATCATCGATCTGGCAGGTGGAAATCAGCCGATGTGGACGGCCGACGGAGCCCTCGGCGTGGTCTTCAATGGGGAGATTTACAACCATGTCGACCTTCGTGCAGCCCTGACCGACGCCGGCCACCGATTCTCGTCAGACCATTCGGACACGGAGGTCTTACTCCACGGATACCGGGAGTGGGGCGACGGTCTGCCCCAGAGGCTGAACGGTATGTGGGCATTCGCTATTTATGACCGGCAGAAGCAGGAGATATTTATCAGTCGCGACCGTTTTGGCAAGAAGCCGCTCTTTTATTCACTTCAGAATGGAACATTTGCCTTCGCCTCCGAGCTGAGTTCACTCGTCAAGCATCCGTCTATAGTGACAAGTATCAACCCGATGAGCCTTAAGAAATACTTTGCCTACGGATACATTCCGGCCCCCTGGTCCTTGTATCACAAGATTCTCAAGCTGCCGGGTGGATACAACCTGCTCCTAAGCCTGCCCCGGATGGAGGTTGAGATCACAAAATACTGGGACCTTGCGATAGAACCTTTCGAGAAGATCCCACAAAACCCGGAGAGTGAATGGGGAGAGGCCATTCGCGACCTCTTGCAGCGAGCCGTCAAGCGTAGACTTATGTCGGATGTTCCGCTGGGTATTTTCCTCAGCGGCGGAATCGACTCTTCCTCAATTGCCGCTTTCGCGGTTTCTTCCGCGGGAGACAGGATCAAGTCATTCTCAATCGGTTTTGAGGAACCATCATTTGATGAATCCAGCTATTCACGGCAAGTAGCATCCTTTCTCGGGACGGACCATGTCCTCGAATTCCTTTCTCTGGAGAGATCGGCGTCGCTGTTGGACGACATTGCCGGCAAACTTGACGAACCCATGGGTGACAGCTCCATCCTACCCACATTCTTGCTCTGCAGGGAGGCACGAAGGCAGGTCACAGTGGCTCTCGGTGGCGATGGTGCAGACGAGTTGTTCGCCGGCTATGATCCATTCAAAGCACTCTACTGGGCCGAACTATATGGTCGCCTGGTCCCGAAGCCGATTCATGCCGCGATCCGGATGGTGATGGCTCGCCTACCTACCTCCCATCGAAACATGAGTCTTGACTTCAGAATAAAGCGGACCCTCCGCGGATTGAGCTACCCTTGCCGATTCTGGAACGCGGTGTGGCTTGGGCCGCTTGATCCCACCGATCTTGCGGAGCTGTTCAACGAACCGGTCGACCTTGAGGAAGTGTATGCCGAGGCCATCGAGCACTGGGAAAATTGTCCCCAGGATAACCTGACCGACAAGACGCTGCAGTTTTACACAAAACTTTATTTGCAGGATGATATCCTGGTCAAGGTAGACCGCGCCAGCATGATGAACTCTCTGGAGGTCCGTGCCCCCTTTCTTGACATCGATCTCGTCGATTTTGTTCGGCGAATCCCCAGTGACTATAAGTGCAGGAGGGGACAATCCAAATACATACTCAAGAAGGCTCTTGAGCCGGTACTCCCCGGCAGCATCCTCTACCGCTCCAAAAAAGGCTTCGGAGTTCCCATCGGCAAATGGTTTCAGAACGGCAATTTCGCGGTTGATGGAACCGACGGCACCGGCTTAATCAACGCCGCATTCACGAAACGCATGATCGAAGAGCATCGGAGCAGCCGCCATGATCACCGCGCGTTTCTCTGGAATGCGTGGCTTTTGTCGCGATGGAACGAACCGGCTGGATAGACCATCTCATTATTTCGGACGGAGGTGGCACACCATGATACAAAATAATAGGGTATTCGTGGCTGCTTTTCGGGATTCATTAATGACTTTAGAGTATCTTGAGTCAATACGTTTATTGGAACTTGAGTGTGTATTATCTGAGATAAAAATAGAAAAGCCTGGACGAAATATCATATTGGAAATCGGAGCCGGCTCGGGATGGCAGTCACAAAAACTAAGTGAGAACGGTCATTCCGTCGAGGCAATAGATATTGACAGTAGTAATTACTCAAAAGGTAGGATTTGGCCTATAACAAACTATGACGGTAAACATATCCCCTTTCCAGATGATTATTTTGATATTGTGTTCACCTCAAACGTATTAGAACATGTCCCTCATGTTATAGCGTTTCAACATGAAATTAAGAGAGTATTGAAATCAGATGGCCTTTCTATCAATATAGTCCCCAGCGGGAGTTGGCGATTTTGGACAAATGTGGCACACTACGGGTTTGTAATCAAAACCATCAAAAACATCATTATCAAACAACTAGCGTCGTCAAAAAGTGAAGATAGTTCTGGCGAAGCGGAAAATGTCGCCAAAACCAACGATCTGTCAAGAATACAACACTTGAGCCTTGGTTATCTACTTAGAAGAATGGCGCTCGCACCTAGGCATGGAGAAATCGGTACTGCATTTACCGAATTGTATCATTTCAGCAGACATAAATGGGTTAAACTGTTTACAATTACCGACTGGAAAATAGAAAAGATATTTACGAATAGATTGTTTTATACAGGGTATGGGATTCTTGGGTCGGCACTATCACTTAAACTCAGGAGGCATCTTAGCTATATATTAGGGAGTTCATGTCATATATTTGTATTAAGAAAAAGGGCCATGAACCAAAACGTGTCCAACATTTATAAGGTCTCCTAGTGTCAATAGATGAATCTGCTGCTTGTTAATTATGAGTATCCGCCAATTGGCGGTGGTGCAAGCAACGCCACTTTCTCTCTGGGCAGGGCCTTTTGCCGAATGGGAATCAATACGGTGGTCTTGACATCGTCTTTCGCCGATTTGAGGGGATACAGAGACGAAGAAGGGCTTCAAGTTTATAGAGTCCCGGTTCTTAGGAGATCCATAGACAGGGCACGGATAATGGAAATGATGCTTTTCCCGGCTGCTGCGGCTATTCGCGCCGATCGCCTTGTGCGAAAACACGGCATACAGAGAACGATGGCGTTCTTCACTCTGCCTTCCGGCGCATTGGGGTATTGGCTGAAAAAAAGACACGGGATTCCATACGTGATTCTTCTGAGGGGCGGTGAGGTTCCAGGGTGGGCACCAGAACTTGAAAGGATTCATCGAATTACCAGGCCGATAAGGCGGTTGATTCTGCGAAACGCATCAGCCATTATCGCCAACGATGACGGATTGGCCAATCTATCAATGGCTGCAGACCCTTATCCCGTAGGCGTCATACCCAACGGAGTCGACACGGACTATTTTGCCCCGGCAAAACATGAACCGCACATTAATGGCTTCCATATTTTGTTTGCAGGGCGGTTTGTAGTGCAAAAGAACCTCTTTTATCTGCTGGATCAATGTTCGAAGCTGAAATCAGCGTTCCCGGGGAAAGTGTCATTGCGCATGGTTGGAGATGGACCCCAGAGGGGGGAGTTAGAAACATATGCGGCTAAAGTGGGTCTTGAAGGATCCGTGACGTGGTATGGATGGACAAATAAAGACCAACTGAGAGGACTGTATGCGACTTCGAGTTGCTTCGTGAACCCGTCCCTCTATGAAGGCATGCCCAATACCGTGCTGGAAGCCATGGCGAGCGGATTGCCGGTGGTAGCAAGTGACATACCTGGAAACAATACTCTGATAAAGGATGGTCAGAATGGATATATTTTTGACCTCAAGAAGCCTGATGCGTGTTTTGATGCCTTGGCGAAAATAGCGCGAGATCCCGAGGGCGCCTCGACAATGGGGGACCGAGGCAGACGAAGGGCTGTAAAAAGTTATTCCTGGGACAGTATCGCAGAAAGATTCATAAGGTTACTCTCTTGAGCCGAATGGGAATGAAGAAAGTCAAGGTAGTCGCTATATTTATTGGCAAGGCCCTGCTATCGGCAATTCTAGTCTTTCTTGTTCTGAGAAAAGTTGATGTGGTAGAGGTTGTGTCTCGAGTTAGGAGCGTGGGGTTGGTTTTTCCGGGAGCTTCTCTGATGTGCTTCGTGGTTATCCTCTTTCTGGCCGCTCGTCGCTGGCAGATACTTTCAGGTGACCTGCTTTCATACGCGCAGACTCTCAGATACAATTGGATTGGGGTGTTCTACGGTGCAATCCTGCCCGGGGTGGTTTCCGGCGACGTGGCCAAGGGTGCTTCGCTGGCGCTCAAGAACAAGGATGCCCGTGTTGGGGAGCTACCTTTGTCGATAGCAATGGATAGGATCATCGGTCTCTACACACTGCTCGTCTTCTTTGTCATAAGCTGCGCGATTCTGGCGCTCGGCGACGGGACCTTGAACCCCTACTTGAAAAAGCTTGGCAGGTACGGATTCACTGCCGGAGCCTTAGCACTATTGTTTGGAGCTTGCGGGGCAGGTCTAGTAGGAAAGGCGCTCGGCAGGCGTGAAATAGGCCGGCGTCCCTCCAATAGAATCCTGGCTTTCTTCAGCCAGGCTTTCGATACCCTGCAGCTTTACAGGCGTCAGCCTTGTCTGCTTCTGAAAGCAATGGGATACAGTATGCTCATACACTGCCTGGGTGTGCTGTCATTTTATCTTGTAATCCGAGGGCTGGGCGTGGGCTGCCGCACGATCGAGGTGGTGGTGTTCTACTCCGTGCTTGCAGTGCTTGTTTCCCTTCCAGTGACCATATCAGGGCTTGGCTTGCGAGATTGGTTCTCTCTCGCCTTTTTTCAGTCCTTCTGGGGCGATGGACAGGCGGGGGTGGCCTTTGCATGGTTGTCACTTGCTCTCCTGGTGATAACAGCCATGGCGGGCGGCCTCGTTCAAATCGCCGATCTTTTCCCCTGGAGAGCGACCCGGAGACCTCGACCTGCTTGAGGGAGAGGCGTAAAACTTATCCACAAGGGCTTTTCACAGATAGCCCCTCCGTGACACTCCGGCAAGCACACCCATCTTCAGCATGCGTTGTTTCGTATGCCTGTGGAAACCTCGCTGACAGAGGGTTAGTTGTGTTAAAGACCATAACAAAACGATCCGTATGAACGTCCTACTGATAAATCCAACGTATCATACTTTCTTCTCCCTTGGTTTATCTTTTGGAGAGCCACTGGGACTTGCCTATATTGCCGCCGTCATCGAGCGCAGCACAAAGCATCACGTTGAAATCATTGACAGTGTCGGATTGTCTCACGCCTTCGATAAAGAGAACGATACACTCCGGATTGGTCTACCTGTGGAAGAACTTTTGGCCATGGTGAAAGAAAGAGACCCAGACATTGTTGGCGTTTCGCTTATTACGTCTTTGTATGCACAGGAGATTATTTCCTTCCTAAAAGAGATCAAAAGGATCAAACCTGATGTCCTGCTGATGGTTGGAGGGGCTCATGCAACCCTTGAATGGAAAAGATGTATCAAGGAACCCTCCATCGACATCATTGTCATGGGTGAGGGGGAAAGAACCGTTGTCGAACTCCTTGAGAGTATTGAGATCCAGTCCCCCCTTGAGTCGATCAGAGGAATCGTATTCAAAAATAAGGACGAGGTGCCGGTCAAAACAGCAGAAAGAGAACCAGTCAACATCGAAAGCCTCCCTTTTCCTGCCCGGCACCTTCTGCCAATGCACAATTATTTCAAACATCGGCCGAGATATTATTACATGAGGCACCCTGTCGCATCCATCATGACTAGCCGAGCCTGTCCTTTTAACTGCATTTTTTGCAGCACTACTTTGCTGTGGGGAAGGAAGTTCCGAGGAAACTCCCCAAAGAATGTTGTTGATGAAATGGCGCACCTGCACAATGAGTATGGGGTCCGTGAGTTCTTGATTAACGACGATAGTTTTACTGCAGATCGGTCCCGTGTTATTGGAATATGTGATGAAATCATAAACCGTGGGTTAGACATCCGTTACCAGATTCCACCGGGAGTCAATCTTCATTTACTCGATGAAGAATTGCTCATCAAATTCAAACGAAGTGGCCTGTATGTTATTAATCCACAATTTGAAACAGGAAACCCCAAGACTGTAAAATACATCCGGAAACCAATCAACCTCGCAAAAGGTGTGGAAATTATCGATAAAGCCAATCAACTCGGATTCTGGACCAAAACGAATATTATTCTAGGATTTCCAAAAGAGACAAAAGAAGACATCGAAACTACAATTCAGTTTATCGAAAAGCTCAACGTCGATGCCGTCAATATTGTGTTACCCATCGCGTACTCTCACACGGACTTAGGTAAAGATTATATCAAACACGGGTTGATGGCGCCGGACCAAACCGCTGCGCGAACATGCGATTCGCTGCATTTTACAAAAGAGCAACTGGAAGAAATAAGGCTTTCCGCAGTCCGCCGGTTCAACAAAGCCCGAATACGACGATTTCTTAGCCCCAAATACGTCCTTGTTGGCTTTTTTCCTAAGATAAATGATGTTGAGAAACTTTGGCTCTTTGTGCGTCGTATGTGGTTTGGGGTTTTTCAACGTTTTTATAAAAACATATAATTCCCCTTGCGGTGAGCATTTTACCCGAACTGGCGGTAGACTCATCGGCACACATCGGTATCGCATAGAATTCCTTGCAGACAACCGTTTAGAACCCAGTAAGTCAAGATATCTTCAGCGTACATTGTTTATAGCGGAGAACGCTCTGAGCTTCAACAATTTTTGAGACGCAATGCAAAAACTGTCAGTGGAATGTGGCATGAAAGTATTTGATGACAAGAAGATGATCTTTGCCCTGGCAGAGATTATTGGAATCGATGCGACAATCGGCCTTCTAAAACGGAATGCGCGGGCCCGATACGGTTCATTGACTAGCTCGGATGTGAAGTCGATCTACGACAAGCAGTACACGGAAATACATGATAGCTTACCGGCGGTAGAAACTGTGTCTGGGTTCCGTATCCATCATTACTGTAGCTTTATATTCGACCGTCTACAAAATTACGAAAAACGGCAATCCCTTGCGGTTATGGACTTTGGCTGTGGAGCCGGCGAACTCGATCTGGCGCTTGGCAGCATGGGGTTTCGTGTTCACGGGGTGGATTTTGACACTGACGCTATCGATAAGGCCAAGGAGAAGCTGGCCCGCTGCCGAGGAGCCATGCCGGGCACCGTGGAATTCTTCAGGGTGGATAGTCTCGAACCGTTCAAGGATCGGTATGACTACATACTATTGTCGGACGTAGTTGAACATCTCGGTGAGGGCGAGTTCAAGAACCTTCTGGACGTATTCAAGAATCTTCTGAAAGATGACGGAAAGCTCCTGATCCATACGCCCAATGGAAATGTTGATAGGACGGCCAGCAATGGCGTTTACCATGTCCTGGTGGTTATCCGGGAATCTCTTCGTTCCTGTTGGCGGAAACTGACTGGGTTTCGGAGCGCGGAGACAGAGCTTATCCATCAGTATTACATGCAGACGCATATCAACGTCATGAGTCCGGGCACGATCAGGAGGTTATTGAAGGCCAAAGGTTTCGGGCGGGTTGAAATTGTCTATCGCTTTGACCGACCATTTCTTCTGCCTTCTCTGCTGGCCCTGGTCGATCTTAGCACTGACATGGGAATTGTCGTGCATAAGTCCACGGGTCCGCTTCCTTCGGGGCAGAGATGACGATGAATGTGACGACCGCAGCAGCGAGATCAAGTTGGTTGAAGGGACTCCTGGTATCCTTCGCTCTTTACATTGGATTTTCGGCTCTTACTTTTGTGGCCATGGGTCCGCAACCGCCCTTGGGTGGGGATCACATCTCCTATATCAAACTTGCAGACTCCATTCTGGCGGCGAGGCCGGCGGGTGATTACTGGAAGGAGTCGAATTCTGTCAGGAACTTTGCCGTCCTGATGGCCTACCTCCATGCGTATACCGGCTCGCATATACTTTCGATGAGGATCATTCTGGCTGTGGCGACGGTCTTTTACCTGTTCGCGTTTGAGCTGTGGATGTCGCTTTTCACCGACCTGAAATGGAAATGCGTGTTTTTTGCCATCCTGGCCGCCTTTGCGGTTTCCTTTGGTATTTCCTCATGGGGCGTCACCGATTCGACGGCGTTGCTGAGTCGAACCCTTGTGATGCCCCTGATCATCCTGGCGTTCTGGTTCTTCTGGCAATTTTCTAAAACTCCAGCGAAATATCTAGTGTATTCGCTATTGGTGCTTTGCTCCCCAATTCATCTGAGTGCCTTTCACATCATCGCCATTTTTGTTGCGCTGGAGGCCTGGGACTTTGCCGTGCTTCGGAAGTGGAAAGTTGATGCTCGTATCTTCTGGTTTATTGGAGGTTTGGGACTGGCTTGCCTGACGCTTCTGGCGCTGCAACAGACAAGGTTCAGCACGAACAATGTGGCTGTACTTAGCGCGATGGCCAAAGGGAGATCCATCCTGCCAATGGTGCCAGGCGATGTGATGACCCCTGCAGTGGCCTGGGACGTCGAGCTCAGTCTGCGGCCATGGCGGAATATGCCCGTGCCCCTCGTCAATGTGGCCAATATGATTTCGTCGTACGCCTTGATTGGTCTTCTGGCAGTGGCCGGATTCTTTGTCCGAAAGCGTCAGGGACTGACTGGGAACGACCGGCTGATGGCGGGACTTTTTCTCAGTTCGGTTGTAGTGTCATTCGGACCTCAGACTCTCATGTGGATCGTCAGGTCATTTTTTCCTGTTTACCCGATTAACTTCGAAGAGGTTCGCGCTCTGTCTGTCGTCATGATCCCGTCCATCTACTTTATCTTCTGTCTCTTTGAGAAAGCGACCGAGCCGGGAGACCGAAAAGCAATCGCCGGAGCAATGTTTATTGTCGTAGCCTACTTGGCGTTGCCGGCGTTTATGAAGTCCATGTCAGGCTCGGCGCGGGAGTATCTTCTGTCGGTAGCCACTAACACCGGCATCGTGAACGGACAGGATATGGCTGCGATGCGAAATGCACGCTCGGCTTTAGGCATTGGTGGCGGCGGCAATGCCAGTTCTCTCTATTACTCCACTGAACAACTTAGGACATGGCTGGACCGGAATGCCAGGCCAGGGACCCGGGTGCTGACCAATCGGGACGACCTGTCTTTGCTGAACTTGACCCTAGTGGGGTCGCGACAGGCGGCTGCCGTGGCTGCGGTTACCGCTAAAGCTGTCACATGGGTCGATGAATTGTCCGACACCCAGAAGGCGTTGAGCAGCGGCAGGACGGAAGAAGTCGTCCGCGTCGCACAGAAACACCGCGCAGAACTGGCAGTGGTTCCATGGCCCGTTGCCAATGCCGTCTACACCGATCAGCTTTTCTCGGTCATTCGCATCTCTCCTGTTGGATCGAAATCGGGGGATCTTAGGCAACGATGAGAGCGCTTCATGTCGTGGACTCTTTGGCAAGAGGTGGAGCCCAGATAATTGTCAAAGGATTGCTGGAGCGTCAACGCCAGGACCCGGATGTTTCCCTTTACGTTTTGCGCCCCGTGAAGAACCCTGTCCCTGTAGAGCATCCAAGAGTCACTATCAACGATTCGGAATGGCGCTTTTCTCTAATGCCCCTGCTTGGTTTGCGGAAATGGGTTAGTGGCCATCCCGTAGATGTTCTTCACTGCCATCTCTTTCGGTCACAGGTATTCGGTTGGTTGTTGAAGACGCTATTCTTTCCCAGGATAAAGCTGATATTTCATGAACATGGGCGGATTTTCGGGTCGGAGTTGGGTAGCGTGTCAGGGGACAGGCTCTATGCGGCGTTTCTTCGCATCGCTTCTCTTCAGGTCGATGGTTTCATTGCCATCTCCAAAGCGACCCGGAATCGGTTGATCAATCGCTCCCGTATCAGGGCCGACAAAATTAGCGTGCTGTACAACTTCGTTGATCCACTTTTCCGCAATGCCGATCCCGTCTCAGATAGAGGACGAAGGTTGGACCACAGTGCTCGGGGTCCTGATGCCTCAGATTTCCGTGTCGGTTTTGCGGGCAGGTTGGTGCATCGCAAGGGCTGGTTGACCTTTCTGGACGCCACGGATCACGTCTTCGGGAAGTTCCCGGCATTCAAATTCCTGATTGCCGGCGACGGCCCCGAAAAGCAGCGGGTTCTTGAGGCGATCAGGGAGAGAGCACGGGCAGACCGTATCATCTATTTTGGCCAGATCGAAGACATGAAGTCATTCTATATGGGCCTGAATTGTCTGGTCGTGCCGTCATTATGGGAACCGCAGGGTTTGGTTGAGATCGAGGCCCAAGCCCTCGGTGTGCCTGTAATTGCCTCCAATACCGAAGCCCTGAACGAAATAATTCAGGATGGTCAGAATGGCCTTCTGTTTGAAACGGGCAACGCGGAGGATTTGGCGAACAAAATCCTGCTCCTCCGGTCACAGCCTGATTTGCGAGACAAGCTCACGGCCGGGGGGCTTGCCACATCGAGACAGTACGATGTCGAGCGCTACGTGTCCCAGCTCAGGACAATTTATGAACAATTGCTGTGTGCGTGAGACTCAATGACTCGTCACAATCTGTCTAAATTGAATGGCGGCTCTCAAAACAGAATGGCGCACACCTACGATTCAAAGCACCGGGAGATCTTTAATGATATCGAACAAGGTCGAATCGGAAAAATAGTCGCAGACTTGGCAGCGAGCTACGCAGAACATGGCGAAATACATGTGGTGGATTTCGGAGCGGGAACCGGGAACCTGACAAAGTTTTTTCTTGAGAAAAAGTTTCTGGTAACCGCTTGCGATGTTTCGAGGATGTCACTTGATATCCTGAAGCAAAAAATGGGGTCCGATCGTCTCAATACGACACTCTTCGCCGGGGAGAATCTTCCCTTTGCTGATCACACGTTTCATATGGCAGTCACATATTCGGTCTTACACCATGTTCCGGACTACCTTCGCGCGGTGAACGAGTTGGTCCGGGTGCTTAAGCCAGGGGGCCTGCTTTATATAGACCACGAGTTCACCGACAACCATTGGAGGCCTGATGGCGTGTTAGGTGAATATCAGGCTCTGACGTCTTACCGCATCCTCGATCACTTGGCACAACTCATGAGGGACGGAGACCTCTTCTCGCTGTCGCTTTATAAAACTGCGTTAATCAAGTTGTTTGTAAACCGGCGCTACAAGAGAGAAGGCGACATTCATGTCTGGCCTGACGACCATGTAGACTGGGGTAAGGTACTTGAGACCCTATGCCGGCAATGCGTTCTTGTGCGGAATGAAGACTACCTGTTCTATAGGCCCAAAGGAGGCGTGGCTTTGTATGAGCGTTTCAGAGACAGGTGCAGTGATATGAAGTTTGTGGTCGCTCGAAAACAGCCCCTATAAAAGAATCCAGCAAAACGCTTCAGAGGATTGACAGTATGGCCTTTTTTGATCACTTTGCTCGCGGCACTCCCACGCAGGTCGGTGCGTGGCTTGAAAAACTGACCAAACGTCGAGAACAGGTCTACATAAGCCGGTTCCTGAGCTCCAGGGAAGCCGAAATACTGGAAATTGGCCCGGGGCAGGGCCTGCTCGCTCGGATATTTATCAACAGTGGTTTCTCACGGTTCGACGCATGTGAGCCCAATCCGCTGATGAATTCACTATTAACCGGCCTCGGGATAAGGACGATAAGCAATTTCATGGTCCCGCCCATACAGGCGCCTGACCGGTCCTATGATGCTCTGATCATAGCCGATGTCCTCGAACACTTGGCTGATGCTGAATACGCGCAACAGTTTGTTAAGGAAGCCCGTCGGGTTTTGAGACCCGGAGGTATCTTGTCAATCATCAGTCCGGACAGCCTTGACTGGAAAACCGATTTTTTTAACTGTGATTTTACGCACAACTACGTGACCACTCTGCGCCGTGCCAGGCAACTATTGTACGACGCCGGTTTTCGTATAGCAGGGAGCCGATATACCTACGGGCCTTTTACCGGAGTTGGCGGGTTTCTGGTGAGCCGATGCGTCAAGGTGCTTACATTTCTCACGTCAGGATCTCGAAGCGATGAGGATAAGTTGTACAAACTAAGGTTGACCTTTCTCAGGAGGTTCACTATAGTCGGCATCGTCACGTGACAGTGGCATAGGACCGCGATAGTGAACATGTCATAATGTTCGGGGTATCGTTCTATTCCATGGGCCTTCATGCAGTTTGATTTCGGTAGAAACTGGTTAAAATTCTCTCAGGCTGCGCTTTCCGAGGAAAAGATATCGCAGGCAAGGAGGGACTTTGCCGCGTTATTCCAGGGGATAGAACTGCGCGATCGCTCTTTTCTTGATGTCGGATTCGGACAGGGGATCAGCCTTCTGATTGCGGCAGAGCAGGGAGCACGCGCGGTAGGATGCGACATAAATCCCAGATGCCGTGAAGTAATAGAGAGGAACCACGTCTATTTTCCTGAGGCGAACGATCGGAAAGTGGACCTTGTGGTTGGCTCGATTATCGAGGGAGATGCGGTGAAAACGTTGCGAGACAGATCGCCGGATAGGAGCGGACAGTACGATATCGTTCATTCCTGGGGCGTGCTTCACCATACAGGCAATATGAAGATGGCCTTGAAAAACGTATGCTCCCTTGTCAAACCGGGAGGACAACTCATAATCGCCATCTACAACAGACACTGGACAAGCCCTGCGTGGCTCGTCATTAAATACAGCTACAATAAGTTCCCCCTCCTTCAAAAACCGTTAGTGGCCCTGCTGTATCCTGTTATCTATCTTGCCAAGTTTGCCGTTGCCCGCCGGAGCCCCAAGAAGCAGCAGCGGGGCATGGACTTCTATTTCAATGTCGTGGACTGGGTGGGTGGGTATCCCTACGAATATGCTTCCGTGCCTGAGATCGAGCAGGTCCTGAACAAGGAGGGTTTTGTCACAGTTCGGACGGTAAGGGCAGGCGTGCCGACGGGCTGTAATGAGTTCATTTTCATGCGAACCTGATATGTGATGACCGGTCTGCCGCGTCAAGCACCCTGCATAGCTCGCGCTGCGCCGGAGAACACAATGCCGGGAAACTTTGTCAGGGTCCTATGTCGTTTTGGCCGAACACATTCTCGCCGTTTCGGGCCCGCCTTCAAAAGCCGTTCCGGACAGATAAGAACCAATGTTGGCTACAATCTGAAAGGTAAACTTGAATAAACTGCTATACGCCGTATACACGTGTTTTAACGGGCTCTACAGGCATTTCTATTTTCTTTACAAACCTCTGTATTTTCTCTATAAAACCGTGAGCGATAGAGAACAGATTGCGTTAATCAAGAGAACCGTCAAGCCCGGAATGAAGGTTCTAGATATCGGCGCGAATATTGGTTTCTATTCTATTCTATTCTCAAAATTGGTGGGCGAAAAGGGGCATGTCATAGCCTTTGAGCCGGATGCACTTAATTTCAGGCGTCTTAGTGCAAATGCAAGGAAATTTGCAAATGTTACCGTGCGTCAGTTGGCCTGCGGAGACAAAACCGGGAAACTGAAACTCTACCTCTCCGACAGATTTAATGTGGACCATCAGACTTTTGACAGCGGCGAAGGCAGAAAGTGCGTTGAAACTCAGTCTGTTTCTATCGACGATTATCTCAACAACAGTGAAAAGGTCGACTTCATCAAGATCGATATCCAAGGATACGATTTTTACGCCATCAAAGGGGCTGTTGAAACAATAAACCATTCTTCATCTCTTGTCATACTGGGGGAATTGTGGCCTTACGCACTCAACAAGGCGGGAGTTAGGCCCAATGAATACCTTAAGCTCTTGGAAAATTTAGGGCTTTCTGTTAGATTTCCTCACATAAAAAAGCATGACAATTTCGATGACATGATTCATGATCGATATTTCTATACTGATTTTTACGCCGCAAAAGAAGTACGATAAGTAACAGAACATGGTTTACCATGATGAGTCTCGCTACCCTCGCCATGCCTTCGGCGTTATGCTTCTTTCGCGTCAATACTGATATTCTCCGGCGTCTCGCTGCCAGCCGGTAATATGACAACAGGCCGATCAAAAAATCTCAAACATAGAGTATGATGGATTTAGTGGACACCAAAGTTGAGGTACAATACAGAAGCAGACGGAGGTGTCACTATGGCGAAGGAGAAGATCCCCTATGGCGTCTATTCGAGAGAGTTCCGGGAGGAGGCGGTCAAGCTGGTCATAGAAAACGGCTTCAGCGTCAGGCAGGTGGGCGTTCAGCTATCAATCCCTTCTACCACCATAAGGTACTGGGTAAAGGCCCACAAGAAGGGTGAACTCGCATCAGTGGGGAAGACGAAGAAGACCCTCTCGGAAACAGAGCTGGAACTGGCACGGGTGAGAAGAGAACTGGCCGAAGTGAAGATGGAACGTGATCTACTAAAAAAGGCAGCCGCGTACTTTGCGAAAGGGTCGCTGCCCGGTACGCGCTGATGAAGCAGATGCGACTCACGTACTCCATCCCCCGGATGTGCCGTTTCTTCAGGGTATCGGCAAGCGGATACTATAAATGGCTCAATGCTCCTCCTTCAAGACATGCCAGGGAGGAAGCACGGCTGGAAATAGAGATCCGGGTCGCCCACAAAAGGACCCGTGAGACCTCAGGGCCTGAGAAGCTTCAGGCAGACCTTGCGGAACATGGGATAAGGGTGGGCATCTGCAGGATCAGACGGATCAGGGAGAAACTGGGGATACGGTGCAAACAAATCAGGAAGTTCAAGGCAACAACGCACTCGAAACATACGCTTCCCGTGGCGGAGAACCTCCTGGAACAGAACTTCAGGGTAGAAGCTCCAAACGAGGTCTGGGTCAGTGACCTGACCTATGTGCCCACCGAAGAAGGCTGGCTCTACTGCGCCGCTCACAAAGACCTCTTCAACGGGGAGATCGTCGGCTACGCCCTGGGATCGAGGATCATCACGGACCTAGTCAAGGAGTCCCTCTCCCGGGCAGTAGGGTCCAGGCGCCCGGCCAGGGGACTCATTCATCACTCTGATCGCGGTTGTCAGTACTGCTCCCACGAATACCGGAAGCTGCTCGAACGGTTCGGCATGAAGGCATCAATGAGCAGAAAGGGCAACTGCTACGACAACGCCCCTATGGAGAGCTTTTGGGGCACCTTGAAGAACGAGCTTGTCCACCACCGGCATTACAGAACAAGAGAGGAGGCACGCAGAGACATTACCGAATACATTGAAGTCTTCTACAACCGGCAGCGGCGTCAGAGACGGCTTGGCTATCTATCTCCCGTGGCATATGGGAGGCAGTTCCACGCCAGACAGGTTGCGGCATGAAAGATATTTCGTGTCCACTATTGACATCAGGGGTCAACATGCCTATTGTCACCCCTGGTTGTCACCTCTCCTTGTCGTCTCTGATTGTCACCCCTCCTTGTCACTTTGACGGGAAGAAGGGATTGAGAGATACTATATCGCATAGGCGCCCGCACTTCGTCAGCGTGTGAGCCCAAGGCCGCGTATATAGATCACGTGCCCGGCCGTGTTCTTTGACAACTGAGCCGCGACAGCCCTTCGGATAGCAGTGTTGCTCCCCTCTCCCGTCGCCCATCTTCCGTCGAATGGGCATGCACCCCCCCTGAAACCGTCCACTTTCGTCCACTTTCGTAAACCCCCCTTCTGGAAGGCTTGCGGGAGAAGGGGATCCGGAAGGGGTTGCAAAACGGTTGGTGACAAATGCGTGCAAAAAAGGGCAAACAATGCCAAAAGAAGACTGTTTGTTGCGCATATTTGTCCATGACGGCACCCGGCCGGAACGATTAGGGCCGTCCTTTATTCTTGACAACTTGTCAAACACCAGGCTATAATTTCTCTGTGAGAATGAGGTGAATGAAGTGAAAACGTTAGGCGTCGGCGAGATCAAGGCACATTTTTCGGAGGTGCTGGAACGGGTGAAGGGCGGAGAGAAGATAGCCGTTGCTTACGGAAAGAAGAGAGAAAGGGTCGCGGTAATCGTGTCGTACGATGAGTATCGCCCCAAGGGACGGAGAAAACTCGGGCCGCTGCACGACAAGGCGAGGTTTGAAGTCTGTGAGCCGTTTCAGATAACAGATGAAGAATTGTTCGCGTCGTGAACTATCTCCTTGATACCTATGTTTTTCTCTGGACGTTATTCGACCCGGACAAACTCAGCCAAAAAGCCCGGGAAACAATCGAGGACCCTGACAATAGAGTGTACGTAAGCGCGGCAACATACTGGGAGATATCATTGAAATATGCCCTCGGGAAACTCGTGCTGACGAATGTCTTGCCGGACGCCCTTCCCGGCATTTCCCAACAAATGAGTTTCGAGACCATGGACGTGGATGCAGAGACGGCGTCGACCTTCTACAAGCTTCCGAGGGGTTCGCACAAAGACCCTTTTGACCGGCTCGTTGTATGGCAGGCTCTCAACCGAAATGCCGTGCTCATTACAAAAGACAGGGGGCTGGGGCCTTACAAAAAGCTTGGCCTCAAAACTCTCTGGCGATGATCGGCCGGCCGGGAGGAGAGGTACCGGCAACCCACGTCCGTTTTCGCTTGACGACCGTGTATGGAAATAGGTTGCCGGACGGCATGCAATGAGGAAAGCATTTGTCAGGGCAGTAGTTTGAAGAGGTATCTGCATGAAGCCGTCATCTTTACGCAGGCGAACCAGCTTTTTCGCGGGCTTTCGGGCATCTTTACACTCATCCTGATCCCGCTTTTCCTTACCAAAGAGCAGCAGGGATACTGGTTCACCATGACGAGCCTCGCTGCGTTGGCCATGCTCGCCGAGCTTGGCTTTTTTCAGGTGACCCTGCAGTTTGCCGCCCACGAGTTCGCCTATCTGAAATTCGACAGCAATGACATTGTCGGTAGCGAGGAGCACAAGAAGAGGCTTGCGAGCCTCTTCGTTTTCTGTGCCAAGTGGGCGCTGTCCGTTGCCGTGGTGGCCTTTCCGGTTATTTTTCTCGTGGGGTTCCTCTTCCTTTCTCAACAGAAGACCGCCATCCGCTGGGGTATTCCCTGGGTCGTTTACGTGGCGGGGGGAGGCGTCACCTTCTTCACGAGCGGCCTCCTCTGCTTTCTGGAGGGCTGCAACCTGGTCGCCGCAATCCAGAGGCTCAGGCTTTTCATCACGGCCTTGACCATGGTGCTCATGTGGCTGGGCCTCGTGTTCCATTTCGGCCTCTACGCGCTCTCCCTCTCCATGCTCGGGGCGGCGCTCTACGGTCTCTACGCGGTCTGGCGGCGGTACGGACCGCTCTTCGGCGCCTTCATTACCGAGTCCAGGGCTGCCGCCTATTCATGGAGGCGCCACGTCCTCGCTCTTCTCTGGCGCTACGCCCTGAGCTGGTCTTCGGGTTATTTCATCTTCCAGGTTTACACCCCTCTGGCGTTCCAGTTCCACGGCCCCGTGGAGGCAGGCAGGGTGGGCCTCTCCGTCATGCTCTGGATAGGCATCTTTGCCGTCTCCAATTCATGGATCTACGCCGTGACGCCGCGGCTGAACATGCTCGTGTCGAAGCGCGACTGGACCGGCCTCGATGCGCTCTTTTGGCGGAACCTGCTCTTTTCAGGGGCAACGTTTCTCACAGGCGGTCTCGCGATCTTTGCCCTCATCTACCTTTTGAAAGGGAGGTACGCGATAATAGACCGCTTTTCCGACCCGCTCTCCATGCTTTTTCTCGCAATCGCCTGGTTTTTGCAGATCATCGTTAACGGCCTTGCTACCTACCTTCGGGCCCACAAGCAGGAACCGCTCGTGCTGCCCTCGGTGCTCTCCGCCATCTACGTCACGCTGACGACCGTCCTCTGTGCCAAGTATTTCGCTCCCCAGTATTTCTTTCTCGGATGGCTCTCCGGCTGCGTCTGGGGCTTTCCCTGGATTCTCTGGATATTCAGAACGAAAAAGCGCGCCTGGCAAACTATATGACCGCTTCCGCCCCCTCTTACCTCTTCACCATCGCGGTGCCAACGTATAACAGGGCATCGTACCTTGATATATGTCTTCATAACATTTGCAGTCAACTAAAAACCCACGAAAGTGAGGTGGAGCTTCTTATCTCGGACAACTGCTCGCCTGATGCAACAGAGGAGGTGGTCCACAAATACCTCTCTCTCGGCCATCCTCTCACCTACCTGAAGAACGCCGAAAACATCGGCCCGGACAGAAACTTCGAGCAGTGCTACAGGAAAGCGAAAGGCAAGTACGTGCTCATGACAGGGGATGACGACGTGCTCTTGGATGGCGCGCTGGACAAACTACTCCCCATCCTGAGGGGCGGAGATTACGGCGTGGTCTTTCTGAACTCATACGGTTTTGAGAGCGATTTTGTCCGGGAGAAACCGGCCGACAGGCCGACGGGCTATACCGTCTATACGGACACCCTGGCCTTCGTCAACAGGGCCCGTTACCTGTTCGCGTTCATGTCAGCCAATATATTCAACCGCACCTTAGTCGAGGAGCCTTCCGAATGGCGTCCGTTCCTCGACTCAAACCTCGTCCACCTCGCGTGGATATTTTCGGCCCTATTCAATGCCAAAAAACAGGTGTACGTTGATGAGTATCTGCTCGCGGCACGAGTCCATGACTGGAGCGGATACGCCCTGTGTCAGGTCTTCGGGCACAACTTCAACAAAATTTTCGATATATTCAGAAAACAAGGCGTGGATGACAGATACTTCCGCGCGATTAACCGGAAGCTCCTGCTGATGCACTTCCCGGCCATGCTCGCGCTCGCCCGAAGCAAGGTGATCAACCTCATCCCCGAAAATTACTTCCGCTCCCTGTACCCCCTGTACCGTGGGTATCTCTACTTTTGGCTCTTTACCGTCCCGGCTATTGCACTCCCTAAAGCTTTAGTTTACCGCCTGTTTCGCATTGTCGAAAGATTCCTCAAGTAACCCACGCGAACCCGCCTCTATTTTCTCAGCGCGATATCCCGCGCCCGTATTCCATAATCTTTGAAAAGCCTGTATATCTCACTCTTTGTGATCGTGCGTCGCTTTTGTACCTCGTTTCTTTTTCTGAGCATCTTCGGAAGACCCTTGAGGGCCGCCCAGTAGACCCTTCCCAATACACGGACCAACTCTCTTCTTGACCGCTCCTTCACGAATGAACCTGCCGCGCCTTTTCCCGCGAATGCCCCATATGCCTGAAGCACATATCGCTGAAGCGTAAAGATCTGGCCGCAAGCGAGAAGGCCCGGGGGGAAATATTTCAACGCCACCCAGATTCTGTTTCTCTCTACGTGAAAGGCCTTGAATGGCGAATAACTGCCTGCTGCCAGCGAGTGGGCATGGTAGGTCCTTGCCAGAGGAGAATAGATAGTCTTCCAGCCTCGCAGCCTCGCCCTCCAACCGAGATCGGTATCGTCGGCGTACATGAAAAAGTCCTCATCAAAATAATCATTATCAATGCTCACATCCTCGAGCATATCCCTCCTGCACATAATGCAGCAACCGCTCCCAAAAAAAACCTCTTCCTCCGCATTATAGCAATCACCCCTCTCCAGTCTTCCCCGTCCAATAGACAGTCCGTCAGGACAAATTGCAATCCCGGCCGCATCCAGCAAATTCTCCTCGAATTTTAGATAAATTTTGGATGCGCACGCGCCGAACCTCGGATCGCTATCTATGGCCCGCTTCATCTCGGTGATACAGTCGTGTCCCAGTTCCGCGTCATTGTTAAGCAGCACGATATATCGCCCTCGTGCGTGACGAATCCCCATGTTATTACCCGCGGCAAAACCCAGGTTTTGTCCGTTTAATAGCAGCTTTACCTGGGGATAACGCTCCCTTACCAGGTCGACCGACCGGTCTGTAGAAGCATTATCGACCGCTATTATTTCAATTGATCGGTAATCCTGCCTGAGAACGCTGTCGAGGGCTTTCCCCAGGAATGGCTCACCGTTCCAATTCACGATAACAACGGAAACAAGATCATCCATACGGAAGCCTGTACAATCGGACGAAAGACTGTTTATTCCTGAACTCTCTTAGAGGCGCCGACGTTGGGTAGTTCCTGAGAAATGGAAACTCCTCCTCCGTTTCCTCGTCAACTACGAGATACGCCACCTTCTTTTCAGACACTATTTCGAGAAAATGGGCCAAATCCTTCTTGCCTCCGATCTCGTGGGCAAGGTCGATAGGCTTACCTCTGGCATAAAAGGCGACGATGGGAAGTCGGGCTGCAATGAGACTACCCGGCCCGTACCGAAGAAGAAAAACACCTGCCTGCTTGTGGAGAGCCCTATCATTCCGAATTGGGGTAAAGGTCTGAAAAGCGGTCAAACACATGATGACCAGGACAACAATATAGATGAAGGACCGTTGAAAAAAGATCCCCTTTGAGTATGCTCGAGAAGCGTAGATCCCTTCGACAACAAAGACCATGCAGATAGGAATAAATTCAACTGAGTATCGTTTTGTCGAATGGCCCACAAAGCAAAGACTGAGTACATGGAAGATGATCAAGCCGAGGACGAGGTTCCGGTAAGGTCTTTCGACCTTATTTAAGCCGAGCGTTGCAAGAAAAACAAACAGCGGGTAAAGAGCGATAATGAATTCGTAGGAAACGAGAGAAACGTTGCCAGCAAAAGCATGAAGCATGGCAAAGGGCGAAGGAACCGCCTTTTTGCTCACCATCCACAAGCCCGTTTCAATCCGAAGATAGCAGATGTATAAAAGACCGAGCACAAAGAAAGGCAGGAGAAGCAAGAAAAGATCCTTTATACGTCGGCCTTTTGCAAGAAAAGCAACGAAGGGCACGTAGAAAATAAGATACTCGGGCCTTGTAAGGTAGGTCAGCGTGAGACAGAAGCCGGCCACGGCGATATACCATGACCGCCCCTCCTGCCATCCCACGTAGAAGGCAAAAACAGTGACGCTAAAGAGAAAGACGGCGAGGGATTCGGAGAGCACGGCCCCTGAGTACCGCACCAGATATGGCTGAAGTGCGAGGAGAAAGACGACCCATACGGCCTTTGTCTCGTCGTGGAGCAGCCGTCTCGCGAAGAGGAAAGAGACGTAGATCGTGGCCATGCCGAACACAAGAGAGACCAGGCGGCCAGCCAGCTCCACGTCTGGTATGAAAAGGTGGAAAGACGCGACGATAAGGGGATAAACGGGAGGGAAAACACTGCCCAGGGCCTGGCTGAAAAGGCCCCTGACGAATTGTTCGGCCATGGTCGCATAGCCTATACCGTCCAGCTCGATGGCCGTGGAATTCGCCATGATGGCCAATCTGAGACCAATCGCCGCAGAGAAGATCAACGCGAGCAGTATGTATCTCTTTCCTTTATTATCCAACGCGGGTATCTCCCGGCCCCCTCTTACCTTCCGCTTATCTTGAGACCCTCCACAAGAAGCGTCGGCGAACCGTAGTCGCCGTAGAAGGTGAGGTCCTTCCCCACGGCCTTCACCCGGCCGAGGAGATCGAACAGATTTCCCGAGAGGATGACACCCTTGAAGGGCGTCGGCGCGGTGCCCGAACAGTAGTGACCGATAGCGCCCAGGGAAAAATCGCCCGTGATAGTGTTTGCCATGTGGGTGCCCATCAACTCCTCAATCACGACCCCGTCCCTTCCCGCCTCCGGATCGTCCATACGGCCGCGATCGATAAAAAAACCTCGCGACCCGCATCTCGGCGGCTCTTTGATGCCTGGCCGCACGGAATTACCCGTGGACTCCTTCTCCATCCTTTTTGCATAATACGTGTCGTAGAGGAAGGCCTGAAGCACACCATCGTTCACCAGCACGTTCTCCTGAGAAGGAACGCCCTCCCCGTCAAAGGGGAACGCGTCCATCCCCCTTAACCCCGAATCGATGACCGTGAGATGCTCTGAAAAACACCGCGTCCCCACCTTGTCTCTCAGGCAGGTCTTATTCTTGTACAGGTTCTCGGACAGGAAAGAGGGAGAGAGAATCTCCAGTATCTGGCAGGCGCATGCAGGGGTCAGAAGGCCATTATAGACGCCTGTCGTGAGGACCTCCCCCGCGAGGCAGGAGAGCGCCTTTTCCGCTATCCGGCGCCCTAGTTTGTGTCCATCCAGATCGCGGTACCGCGACGCCCATGACCAGTCGTACCAGGAGACCTCGTCGCTGCCGTCCTGCGCAACCGCCATGGCGCCCAAGGTGTACACGGTCTTTTTTGCATCTGCCCTCAAGCCACGTGAATTGATGATACCCACGTGCAGCTCCGATTCATGAAGCTCGCAATTCCTCGTGTGGGTGATCCGCCGGTCGATTAGCCGGATGGTCGATTCCATTTGCAGGAGCGCGTCGATTTTCACGTCGTCAGCGGTCCTTAGGCCTGTTTCGTCGTAAAGATCGAGGTCTGGATACTGCCCGGATCCGGACGGGAACACGTAGCAGGGGTCTGCATCGAGAAAGGGCATCAACGCGGTGACATTCCCTAAGAGGCTGGAGACCGCCTTCTCCCCCTTTTCGAAGGTGTATGAGAAACACCTCTTCCCGTCTTTCACGGCGCGGAGTGAGATGCCCTCCTCCTCCTTGACCTCCATGGTAAGGAGCTCGCCATCAGCGGCTTCGTACTTCTTGGCGCGCTCTTTTACCAGGCAGACCTCCCAGTCTTCAAAGATTGTCTCCAGACGTTGTGTCCAGAATTGGCTCTCCATGGCGAAACCTCCTTGCGCCGGCGCGGTAAATTACGGCAGACGGGTGATCATTGCGACTTCGTCGCAGAGAGGGAATTTCGGACATTTCACGCAATCGGTCCAAATCTTCTGGGGGAGCCGCGTTTTCTCCACCTCTTCGAACCCGAACTGCCCGAAGAATTCACGTCGATAGGTCAGAACGAACAGCTCTTCTACAGCAAACTGCTTCGCCTCTTCCATGCATGCCCTCACAAGGTCCGCACCCACACCCAGGCGCCGCAGGTGTTCCACGACACAGAGAGACCTTATCTCGGCCAGGTCTTCCCAGCAGATGTGAAGGCTGCACGCACCTCCGATCTCGCCTGTTTCCGGATGCTCATACACAAAATAGTCGCGCATGTTATCATACAACTCGGCCAGCGACCGCGGAAGCATCTCCCCGCGCTCGGCGCACGAGTTGATCAACCGGTGGATAAGGCTGACATCGCTAATACGCGCTTTTCTGAGCATTCCTCAGCATCTCCTCCGCTTGCCCCCGTGTCTTCCCGGTAATCGTGATACCCCCGAGCATCCTTGCGATCTCTTCGATCCGCTCAGGACCTGTGAGCTGCCTGATCGAGGTGCGGGTCGCAGCCTCTTCCTGGTATTTCTCCACAAGGAAATGGTGGTCTGCGTATACCGCTATCTGCGGGAGATGGGTAATACAGATGATCTGGTGTTTCCCTGAAAGCTCCCCGAGCCTTTTACCCACAACCTCGGCCACCCTGCCCCCGATGCCTGCATCAATCTCGTCGAAGACAAAGGTCTTATCCTCTTCGCCGCCCGTGACCTTCTTGACGGCGAGCATGATCCTCGAAAGCTCGCCGCCGGACGCGACCTTCCGCAACGGCCTCAGGGGCTCTCCCGGGTTCGTCGTGAGCAGGAACTCCACCTCGTCCCTGCCGTCTTCGCCGATCCAGCCCTTGTCCGCGATATCGACCTTGAATTGAACGCCTTTCATGGAAAGGAACGCGAGCTCTCCCTTCACGAGTTCCTCGATCTCCTGTGCCCCGTTCTTCCTCGATGCGGACAAGGCGGCCGCCATCTCTCCGACGGCGGCCTCAAGAGATGCCTTCTCCAATTCCAGCTCCTCTTCATCCGTCTTCATATGGAGAAGCTCTTCGAGCCGTTTTCGCGCCCAGTCTTCAAACTCCGCGATGCCGCCGTAAGTCTTGCCGTACTTCTCTTTAAGCCTGGCGATCGTCGCCAGCCGCTCCCCGAGCCCTTCAAGCTCGCCCGGCTCGTCATCGAGGGATTTTTCCTCTTCCCTGATCGACCGGACTATGTCCTCCACGTCAAAAGATATGCCTTCTATCCTCTTCCTGATCGCATCTACCCACGCGATGCCGGAAAATGGTCTGAGGAGTGCCGAGCACCCGGTGACCAAGGCATGCGCCGATTGCTCGTCTTCATACAACCCGCCCGCGACGCCCTGGATGCTGTTCTTTATCCTCGCCGCATCTTTCAACACTTTCAGCCTCTGCCTGACCCTCTCTTCCTCGCCGGCCCCGATGCGCTCCTTCTCGATCTCCTGAAGCTGGTACGTGAGGAGGTCTATCTCCTTGCCCTGACCGGCAGCAGCCGACTTCCGCGCCTCCAGGAGCCGCCTCACCTCGTCAAGGCGTCTCACCCGGCCGGAGAGGGCCTGCGCTTCCCCCTCCAAATGGAGAAAACGGTCGACCATGGAGACATAGTTCTCCTTGCTGAGAAGCTGCTGCGACTCGTTCTGGCCGTACACGTGGATGAGCAGACTCCCAAGCTCCTCCAAGCTTTTCACCGTGACGGGGTTGTCATTGATAAAAGCCCGTGACCTCCCCTGATTGCCTATAATTCTTCTTAAAACATATTCCTCGCCGTCCTGAAAGCAATGGCCCACTACCTCCGCGCGCTCCGCCGCTCCCCGAACTACATCGGTCGGCACCCGCGCATTAAGCAGCGACGCGAGGGCGTTGATGATGATCGATTTTCCCGCGCCTGTTTCCCCTGTTATCACGTTGAACCCTTCCTTGAATTCCACGTCCAGCTCATCGATAATGGCAAAACCCTTCACCCGCAGGAAAGCGAGCATGTTACCTCTCACCCCACTTCAGTTTATCCCGCAGCACTTCGAAATAATCCCTCGTCTCCGATTTTATCAAAGTCACGGAAAATGCCGATTTTCTCATCAGCACCTCGTCCATGTGGTCGAGGGGCAGTCCCACCTGACCATCCAGGGTCAGTATCACTTTTTCGTCAGGGGAAACGAGCTTTGCCCGCACTATCACCTCCCGGGAAAGGATGATAGGACGATTGGTCAGCATGTGCGGGCAGATGGGGGTGAGCACGATCTGCTCCAGGGAAGGATAGAGGATAGGGCCGCCCGCGGCCAGAGAATAACCCGTGGAACCGGTAGGGGTGGAGACGATCAGGCCGTCGCCTCGGAAGGTCGTCAGATAGTCGTTGTCCACGTACGTCTCGATATTGATAATGCGCGCCAGGGCATCCTTTGCGATAACCGCGTCATTGAGGAGAGAAAGGGCAAAAATCTCCTCTCCCTCTCTCTTCACCGCCACATCGAGCATGGCCCTGGTTGAGGTGCAGTAATCACCTGCACACACACGGGTCAGCATTTCCGGCAACTCTTCGAGGGTTATCTCCGTAAGGAAACCGAGGCCCCCCAGGTTCACCCCAAGGACGGGCACGTCTCTCCCCCTTACTTGCCGGGCAACCGAAAGCAGGGTGCCGTCCCCGCCGAGTACTACGATGAGGTCTGCACCATCCGCCACATGCTCCATCTCGAATGTCTTCCCGTGGCCGATCCGGCTCGCTGCATCTTCATCGAGGGCGATGTCGAGAGATGCCCCGTACCGATCAATAATCTCCTGGGCGGCAGCGAAGGCAGCCTCCTTGTTCCTCTTGCAAACGACGTTCATGCGCAGCATGCGCCGGTCTCCTCTCGCGGCCGGATCACAGCAGGCCCTTTTCTTTGAGGCTCGTGTAGCCGCTCCGGGTGATAATGATATGGTCGAGCACCTCGATCCCCATCAGCCGGCCTGCATCGACCAGCCTGCGGGTTACCGTAAGGTCGTCATCCGAAGGCTCGGGGTCGTCCGAAGGGTGGTTGTGGACGAGTATGATCGACGAGGCGTTGTGCGTCAGCGCGTCCTTGAAGACCTCGCGGGGATGCACGAGACTCGCGTTCAAGGTTCCCACGGATATAGTCGATATACCGATAATCTTGTTCCTCGTGTTGAGAAGGACAAGCTTGAAGTGCTCCTTTGCCTTCTCCTGAATACCTTTTCGAAGGGCTTTTACGAGACGCTCCGGATCGCTTATACTGTACTGTCCCACATCCGGCTCCAGGTCCTGGCGCCTGCCCAGCTCGAAGGCGGCCCTGATCTGGGCAGCCTTCGCAAGCCCTATGCCTTTTACCCGGGAAAGCTCCTCTATTGTAGCAAGGCTGACGGCATGGATGTTCCCGAATGTGGTCAAAAGTTCCTGGGCTATGTGCATGGCCGATTTGCCGGAGACACCCCTGCCGATAATCAGGCTGAGCAGCTCCAGGGACGAAAGCGCTTCGGCCCCAAGTGCTTGCATGCGCTCCCGCGGCCTTTCGGCCCTGGGGAGATCATGTATAGTAAAGGAGTTCTCCATAAATATCGCTAAAGATTATACAGGTTACACCGGCAATTACAACCATGTTGTTGCGGAGTTAGACCGGCCGCGCAACGTTGTGAACAAACAAACGCAAAAACGCTTAGTTTTGGCATGTTTTACCGCCTTTTACTCTTTCTTTGCCCTCTTCGGCACGCATTTTTCACAGGCCGTCTCGCAACCCCTCTTCTCATTCTCTTCTCCCGCAAGCCTTCCAGAAGGGGGGTGGACGAAAGTGGACGAAACTGGACGGTTTAGGGGGGGGTGGGGCACCGCCGTCTGACCCCTGATGTCAATAGTGGACACGAAATATCTTTCATGCCGCAACCTGTCTGGCGTGGAACTGCCTCCCATATGCCACGGGAGATAGATAGCCAAGCCGTCTCTGACGCCGCTGCCGGTTGTAGAAGACTTCAATGTATTCGGTAATGTCTCTGCGTGCCTCCTCTCTTGTTCTGTAATGCCGGTGGTGGACAAGCTCGTTCTTCAAGGTGCCCCAAAAGCTCTCCATAGGGGCGTTGTCGTAGCAGTTGCCCTTTCTGCTCATTGATGCCTTCATGCCGAACCGTTCGAGCAGCTTCCGGTATTCGTGGGAGCAGTACTGACAACCGCGATCAGAGTGATGAATGAGTCCCCTGGCCGGGCGCCTGGACCCTACTGCCCGGGAGAGGGACTCCTTCACTAGGTCCGTGATGATCCTCGATCCCAGGGCGTAGCCGACGATCTCCCCGTTGAAGAGGTCTTTGTGAGCGGCGCAGTAGAGCCAGCCTTCTTCGGTGGGCACATAGGTCAGGTCACTGACCCAGACCTCGTTTGGAGCTTCTACCCTGAAGTTCTGTTCCAGGAGGTTCTCCGCCACGGGAAGCGTATGTTTCGAGTGCGTTGTTGCCTTGAACTTCCTGATTTGTTTGCACCGTATCCCCAGTTTCTCCCTGATCCGTCTGATCCTGCAGATGCCCACCCTTATCCCATGTTCCGCAAGGTCTGCCTGAAGCTTCTCAGGCCCTGAGGTCTCACGGGTCCTTTTGTGGGCAACCCGGATCTCTATTTCCAGCCGTGCTTCCTCCCTGGCATGTCTTGAAGGAGGAGCATTGAGCCATTTATAGTATCCGCTTGCCGATACCCTGAAGAAACGGCACATCCGGGGGATGGAGTACGTGAGTCGCATCTGCTTCATCAGCGCGTACCGGGCAGCGACCCTTTCGCAAAGTACGCGGCTGCCTTTTTTAGTAGATCACGTTCCATCTTCACTTCGGCCAGTTCTCTTCTCACCCGTGCCAGTTCCAGCTCTGTTTCCGAGAGGGTCTTCTTCGTCTTCCCCACTGATGCGAGTTCACCCTTCTTGTGGGCCTTTACCCAGTACCTTATGGTGGTAGAAGGGATTGATAGCTGAACGCCCACCTGCCTGACGCTGAAGCCGTTTTCTATGACCAGCTTGACCGCCTCCTCCCGGAACTCTCTCGAATAGACGCCATAGGGGATCTTCTCCTTCGCCATAGTGACACCTCCGTCTGCTTCTGTATTGTACCTCAACTTTGGTGTCCACTAAATCCATCATACCCCACCCGGATGCGGCCGGGTCGCCACTTGCTCACGTCGCACCACCCGACCGGCAGGGAGGGAAGGGTGCTGATAAGATTTTCTCAGTTTTCCGCTCTCCTGTCAAAGCGACAAGGAGGAGTGACAACCAGGAGCGACAACCAGAGATGACAACCAAGGGTGACAAAAAGCATCCTCGGAAAAAAGGACGATGGGCTTCCCGGAGCCGTGGCGCAACATTTCAGTCCGCTAATCGGGAAGAAGAACCGATCTTTATATCATAAAATTGTTCTGGTATAATTTGCCGGCCCCAATGCCCGTTTACTCATAATCAGCACCAGGCGAAAAGCTATGGACACACCTATTCCCGGTTATAGAGAAGCAGGTTGCGGACCTTCGGTTGTGTGCATTCACGGAAGCGCAAGCTCGTCCGGTCAGTGGCGCTCCTTGATGGATAGACTGTCCGACAGGTTCCGGCTCATTGCCCCTGACCTCTATGGGCATGGCCGCACGCCCCCCTGGCCGGATCACCGTGGGATGCATGTTGATGACGAAGTCGATCTCCTGGAGCCTGTCTTCCGGTTGGCCGCCGATAGGTTCCACCTTATTGGACACTCCTGGGGCGCCGCAATAGCACTGAAAGCTGCCCTACGCCATTTGCCGCGGTTGCTGTCACTGGTGCTCTTTGAGCCGGCGCTATGGAGTCTCCTGATTGCTGATGACCCTTGCAGTGCCCCCGCACGAGATATAGCAACCAACCGTGACGAAACCCAGCGGTTGATCGATGGGAGGGACTATGCGGGAGCGGGGGAATATTTCATTGACTACTGGATTGGCCCCGGCACCTGGAAGGGCATGACGGAAGCGCGACGTTCGGCTTTTGCCGCGAGTATGTGTGCGGCGAGTCCGGAATGGCACGCATCATTCCACGAGGCGATACCCCTGGCTGCCTTCGCAGCGGTGGATATTCCAACCCTCCTTCTGTCAGGAACGAAATCGACCGCTCCAGCCAGGGCTATGACCAGGCTGTTATCTTCAGTCTTGCCACATGCGAAAATACTCGAACTGGAGGGCATGGGTCATATGGGTCCGGTGACGCATCCGGAAGTCGTCAACAGTGCAATAGAAACTTTTCTTTTGAAGATTACAGGTCACCATAGAATACCAACGTGGTATGTTAATTGTTAGCCATTGGACAAGAGGAGGTCATAATGACATATAGAATCAAACCTACAGAAACAAATAATGAAGAGTGTGAAGCTATTATCAAAGGGTCATATCACGGAGTGTTGTCATTCAGCCACGAAAGCGAACCCTATGCCGTACCGGTGAATCACGCGTATGAAGACGGCAACTTTTACTTTCACTGTGCTGTCGGCGGGAAAAAGATTGATTACATAAAAAGAAACTCATCTGTTGTGTATACCATCATGAAATATTATGGATCTCCGGAGGATTTTAAGAGCAGGAATAACTGTCATGGGAAATGGGAGAGCGTAATAGCCTACGGTAATGCGAGGTATGTTGAGGATGAGCAAGAGCTTCAGGAAATATTGGATAAATTCCTGAAATATTACGGGAAAGAGAAACGTGAGATATCACGGTCGTCCCTCTTGGAAACGAGAGCAATAGTCATGGAAGTAAAGAAGATGACGGCAAGAAGAGAATTGGAAGCAAAACAAACTGAATTTTATGAATGGGAAAAGTAGGAGATGTCCGGAGGGCTGAAGATGAATCGCTACGATATCGTATTTATCGGTCACTTGGGTACGGGTATAATTGTTCCTTTCGAGGGATCCCCTTTCGTCGAACAGGGCAGTCCGGTACTCTTTGCTCCAATAGCAGCCTCCTGTCTGGGAAAAAGGATTGCCGCCGTGACGAAAATCTCCGAGAGCGAAGAATACCTCCTGGAACCGCTGAAAGCTGCCGGGATTGATCTCTTTGTGGAGCCCGGAGAGATTACTCGATACCGTGTCGTTTTCCCGACCGCAAATGTCGATCAAAGGCAGGCCTTTCTCATAAAGGGCGGAGAACATTTTGCTATTAGAGACATACCTCCTTTTGAAGCGTGTCTGATCCACCTTTGCTGCATGGGCGTCCGCGAGTTTCAGTTGGACTTGATGCGAGCACTGAAGGCACGCGGATTCCGTTTGTCAGTGGATATGCAGAGCTTCGTGCTCCAGGCGGACGATGAGACGGGGGTCGTCCAGCTTAAAGATGTTCCGGAGAAAAAAGAAATCCTGGACATGGCCGATTTCGTAAAGCTTGATGCCATGGAGGCAAAGACCTTGACGGGTACCGAAGTTCTGCAGGACCAGGCGGACAGGCTGGAAGACTGGGGAAGTTCCGAGACTATAATAACTTCTTCGGAGGGAGCCCTGGCTCGCAGCAAGGGGAAAACTACGTTTGCGAAATTTACTAACAGGAGCACCCGGGGCAGGATGGGCCGGGGCGATACCGTTATGGGATCGTACCTGGCACGCAGGCTGGATCATTCTGTCGAAGACTCGCTTCGCTTCGCCGCAGCGCTCGCATCGATCAAGATGGAATCCGCCGGTCCGTTCACGGGCTCTCTGAATGATGTTATAGAGAGAATGGACAGTTCCTTTCTCGACCCGAGTCAATAGCGGCTGAAACCACACCCAGGCAATGGACCTAGAAGCCGGCTTTTGAAGCAGACAAGAACACTCTCGTCATCAATCCCCTTATCTATGCAGAGATATCGATACGCTTTGCCTCTATCGAGGATCTGGAGGAAGTCCTCGATCCCCTGTTCTTCCGGAAAGACCCACTCCCCTGGGAAGCCGCCTTTCTCGCTGGAAAAGTCTTTCTCAAGTACAGAAAGAAAGGCGGCAGAAAAGGTACGCGTCCTCTAGGGTCCGACTAAATTATTCGACCCTGTGTATTGCGCGCTCATTGATGGATCGATGCCGCCCGCAGCATTTCCGTAAAATGTGTTGTTCTGGACGACATGTCCCCCGCCGTCATCGAAGAAGTCCAATCCGTAGCCGGCATTGTTCATCACGGTGTTATTTTGGATAACGCAGCCCTTGGCGCCGGCCTGCCAGATGACGATGCCCCCGGCATTTTGCTCGCTGGCTATCGTATTGTTTTGCACCAGGATATTACTCAAGCTCACATATCCGGCGATCTGGATGCCATAAGCCTGGTTTCCGTATATCAGGTTGTTCTGCACAGTGGAATTTGGACTGCAAACGTAAACCCCCTGATCTAAATACCCGTAAGGGATTCCGGAACCCAAAGAGAGCCTGCCGTTTCCGTAGACGATATTACCGTCTACCATGGAATTCGTGGCGTTTTGGTCGGTGTAGATCCCGTTGTGGCCGAGGGTAGGACTCACGGTGGTATCGCTCCCGTTGTTTTTGACGATGTTCCCCCTTATCGTCGCGTACTGTCCGTGTACCGATACTCCTTCACGCGAAAAGTTTCTCAGTTGAAAGCCCTGGATCTGTACGTAGTTGGCGGGGATGTAGACTCCTATCTGTACCGTGCTATTCCCATCGATGATCGCCCCGCCCGGGCTGGCAGACATGAACAGGATCGGGTTGCTCGCGGTCCCTCCTCTGCTGAGAAGAAGACCGAACACTCCTTGCGCCTGGTAATTCTCATAGTAGGTGCCGTTCGACGCGATTACGGTATCTCCCGCATTAACCAGAGCGGCCGCCTTCCCTATAGTTGCGAATGGTGCGGTAATGGAGCCCGGATTGCTGTCACTGCCGCCTGGTGAAATATGATAGGTTGCGGATATCGCTGCGTTCGCAAAAAATAGCACGAATAGTGTGGAAATAGCTGCTAGGTTGAGTCTTTTCATGTCTGTCCGCCTCCTTTGCGGATTTTGCTGTCTCAATGGTGTCTTCAATGGCAGGCAGGAAATAAAGCAAGGTTGTGATATTCCCTTCTCCAAATTTCCACACTCTCATGGTGTCCCCAGGGTACGCACATTGTCGCTCATGATCCAGCGACGAGTTTCGTATATGGTCGGCGGTCGGGAGTCATACTTAAGCCCGACCCTCGCAAACAGGCAGGAGTGCCCAGTCTATTTTCCTCGAACGCTTTGCCCACTCTTGTCCGAACGGTCTTCCGGCGCTTCTGCCCCGGCCGCCCTTACTCTATAAGAGTGTTCGGCCTATGTCAATCCTGAATGCGTCTTTCTCATCGGTTCTTCTGTCATATGATCTTGCAGAGCGACGTCCCCACCGTCAACACTAACTGTCATATCCGTTTGCAGTTAGAATCACTATATGTTATCATGATAAGCATATGGTAAAGCGGGACTTCTGGATTCATCGCATTGAAGAACAACTGCAGCAACGTTCGGTCCTGTGGCTCTCGGGTGTTAGGCGCGTCGGAAAGACATACCTTTGCAAAAGCATACCGGACATTGAATACTTCGACTGTGAACTGCCCCGAGTACGCCGTGAGATGGAGGACCCCCAGGGCTTTCTTCAAGGCCTACAAGGCCGAACAATCGTTCTGGACGAGATCCACCGACTCGACAATCCATCGGAGATCCTCAAAATTGCGGCTGACCACTACCCTGAAACCAAGGTAATTGCGACAGGATCCTCGACACTCGGCGCTTCCTCCAAATTCAAGGACACCTTGACCGGACGTAAGACCGAGTTATGGCTCACGCCGATGATCTCATCGGATCTTGAAGCTTTTCAACAAACAGCCCTCACCCATCGTTTTCTCCGAGGCGGCTTACCCCCGTTTTTTCTCTCCAAGGACATCCCGGAACGGGATTTCGTGGAGTGGATGGACGCCTACTGGGCTAAAGACATCCAGGAGCTTTTCAGGCTTGAGCGGCGCCACTCGTTCTTGAAGTTTGTCGAGTTGCTTTTGGCGCAAAGTGGTGGTATTTTCGAAGCAAGTAAATTCTCAAAACCGTGCGAGGTGAGCAGAGCGACTATTGCAAACTACCTCTCGGTGCTCGAAACAACATTCATCGCACACGTCATACGGCCCTTCAGCTCGCATCGCCCTACCGAAATTGTCGCGGCCCCGAAAGTATACGCCTTCGATACGGGCTTCCACTGCTACTATCGTGGATGGTACGATCTGCGGAGTGAAGACATGGGAGTGCTCTGGGAACATTATGTGATGAATGAGCTTTTCGCCAGGCTCCAGACGCGGCAACTGTACTACTGGAGAGACAAGAATAACCACGAGATCGATATAATACTCGATGTGCGTGGCGGCGATCCGATAGCGATCGAATGTAAATGGTCCGCGTCGGACTTTGACGCCAAAAACCTTCATATTTTCAGAAGATGGTATCCTGCAGGTGCGAATTTCGTTGTCGCGTCAGACGTGGATAGGCCGTTCTCTCGTATTGCCGGAAATGTAGCCGTCCAATTCGTAGGGCTTACCGATCTTGTCAATGCCCTTCGGAATGAATTTCCCCATGAGCACGTGTTGAGATAGTAACTCGGTGTATGCGTTTGATAATGACGGATAGGAGGCACGACGTGAAGACCGAAGAGATAATGAAGCTATCGACTGACATTCTGTGTGCGCTCATCGACAACGGCCTTTTACCAGCCGCAGGAGGCAGTGTAGACAGCGCCGCAACAACGGTACGCGACTATCTCCATGCCGTAGGCCAGGAGGTACGTAACGTCTATTTGCTTCTTGATGAAGAGAGATCGTAGGTACGTAGGTGATGCGCTGATTTCCTGCGTCTCGGAAGTGATTTCTGAAATCCCTTCCGAGTGGACGTCCGCACCGCCCTTATGCATCGGGAGGCACAGATGGATGATTGGAAAGACCATTGGATGAGCTGGATACCAGTGCTTGAAAAGGAACTCCTTGATGAGATGGAAAAGGCTCCGGCGGTGTCGGAGGTGCACGCCCTGGATCATATTCTCCGGGTACGGGAACGTTGCGACCGTCTGGGAAAGAAACTCGACGCGGACCCCGAGATACTGGTGGCTGCTGTCTATCTGCACGATCTCGGTCGACACTACATTCCCGATACGGCTCACGGCGCCCTGAGCGCCCAGAAGGCGGAGCCGGTGCTGGAGAGAATCCATTTCCCCACGGAAAAGAGAGAGCGCGTTCTCCATGCCATCAGGGTACATGATGTGAGTGCAACATCGGATCAGAGGACGAGCATAGAATCTAAAATCCTCTACGATGCCGATAAGATAGATACTCTGGGGGTCATAGGCATCCTCAGGTATATCCGACACTATTATGGGAAAAAGCCGATAGATTACATGCTCGACGATATCGAGCAGAGGTGGCAGGGACTTGCTCTCCCGGAGACGCGAGAGCTTGCATTAGGCTCATCTTCTACACCAACAAATTTATTCTTCTGCAAAATTAACGACTTATAGAGACAGAAAGAGGGCGTGGCACTACAAAAGAGGTTGGGGTTACGGGATCATGCCTCATCTGACTCTGTCCTGTTTATCAGTTTCACTGTAGAGGGGACGGCGACGCCCGCTGCCTGGAACACCTTGCCCGTGTCACCCCTGAGTTCCGTTCTGATGATCACGTTTTTCCCGACAGCCGACACTTCTATTTCCTTGAGATGATCGAGATCACGGATCAGCCTGTCCCATTCGAGCTTCCAGCCTTTCTTCGCAAGCCTGGTCTTGAGCTCTTTCATGAGGATAAGCGCCAGGAAGCTGCAAAAGACATGACCTCTTATCGTCTCGGTCCTCTTGTGGAAGATGGGCCGTGTGTTGAGCACGGATTTCATCGTCCTGAACGCCTGCTCCACCATCCAGAGGTTTTTGTACTGTCTTGCCACGTGCTCCGGTTTAAGGGACGTGTTCGTGGCGAGCACCCACTTGCCGTCGTAGCGCGCCTCATCGGCAATCTTGTCGTTGTCGATCGTCACTGCATTCCTCTCCATCCTGACGTACTTCCTATAGCCTTTATTCCCGATGAGGCCTTTCGTCCCCTTCGTCAGGCGCTCTTCGAGCGCCGCGACTATGGCCTGCCTATCATGAGCATCTTTCTTCGCCTGGTCTTCATTGACGCAGACGATATAACGCTTGCCTCCGTGCAGGACTTCCTTTACCTTCAGGTTCTCTTCCACCTCATGATAGCGTCCGGCTCTGGAGAGAACATCTGTTCCTATCTCCTTTTGGCTTCTCATCCTGACGCCCAGGATATAGTCGATGTGGTTTCTTTCGAGTTCGGCGATTGTTTCCCTGCTTATCATCCCCCTGTCGGCGACTATGCATATCCTGCCTATGCCGAAGCGCTTTTGCAGTCGTGTGACGACGGGGAGAAGGGTCTTTACGTCGGCCGTGTTGCCGGGCCACATCTCGGAGCAGAGGGGAGTGCCTGATCGGTCCAAGACGACGCCGACCACCATCTGCAACAGATCAGGCCGGCTGTCCTTCGAGTTACCATACTCCCCCAAGTAATCCCCCTCGCCCTCGAAGTAGATGCTCGTCGTATCGAAGAAGGCAAGGGTGAGGTCGGCAAAGAGATCCTTTCTTTTCTCGAAGAGCTTCTCCTCCACGATGTCCTTCACACAGCGGGGCGAGAAGGGCGTAGCGTCTGTTTGATCCGGAAGAGGTTCACCGAGCCATGCCATCGCCCGGTAGAGATGGTGAAGAGCGATATCTTCTGTCCCTTCTATCCGGTAGTCCTTCTGCCATTCGTCGCAGGAGCGGTCGGAACCGGTTTCTGTGAGACGGTGGAGCACTGTAAGAAAAAGGGCTCTTTCGAGGGGAAACTGGAACTGGCGGCGGGCAAGAAGATCATCGAGAACTTCCCGTATGCCGAGTTCGTTCCAGAGACGACCGAAGATAAGCAGTATGCCTATCTTCGTATCTTTCGCCGGAGATGCCTCCCCCTTCTCATAGGCATCCAGAAGGGCGAGTCTTTCAGAGAACCGGGCGCCCGAACGGAGGAGGCTGTCAATGGCACCGCTTTCTTTAAGGAGATCGGTCCGGCCGATGGTTCCGATGACCTCCTGTTTCACCTTTCCTTCATCCCTTCGATTGCGGACGATCTGGAGATACTCCCGGGGTCCCGACTTCTTGGTTCTGAAGAACATATCACCACTATACTAAATACTATTATCCTACCTGTCAAGCAAATAGTGGTAATAACGTGGCACTACGGAAAGGGCCGTTTTTCAGATTATTGCCCGAAAACCCGCATAAATACGTGGGTCGATTGGCAAAAATGGGGGAAAACTGTAGAAGATGAGTTAGGGGACTATGAATATATCAGGGGCTATTTTGTGCAGTTGAAAAAGGAATTGAGGCAATAGTTCCGGCTGATCTCCGATGACTCTTGCAGCATTTCTACCCCGGCACGCTTATAATCTCATTGAGGAGAAAGGGACCGCTTGAGCAGGGATACGACAATATGTTTCCGGACGAGCGAGGAATTGCGCAAAGCGCTGGAGAAGATCTCCAGCGAGGAAAAGAGATCTCTTTCTTCCTTCATAGAGAACATCCTCTATGCGCACATAAAAGAGCGAGAGCTGAAAAACGTGGACGGGGAGAAGCGCCTTTATCCTCGGAAAAAGATATCCATCCCCGCCCTTGTGAGGGGCCTTGATGGGACGGTGCACGCGGGAATGCTCCAGGACATCTCCCTCGACGGCATACGGATATCGGTCCCCCAGGGCTTTCAGTGCGAGGCAGGGGAGGAGTCTGCCATCTCCGTGATCTTCACCCTGTCCGAAGGCGAGAGAGCGCTCACCGTGGATTGCCTGGCCAGGCATACACACTCCAACGGCCAGACGACCATCGGGGCGTCCTTTATCTTTACCGACTTCCAGAGCTACCAGACGCTCCAGGGCCATATCATGGGAGTGATTGCCAAGGTGTCGCAGTGAGCCCTTCTCCGTTCGGCGCCACGACCGGTATAAAGGTGCGGCGAGGCGGTTCCGAAAACAGTCCTATTCGGTCATCCGTGCAGCCTTTTTCTGATGCCCACAAGGCTTTCGCCTGCTTCCTCACCTTTGAGTTCCTTATCACTGATGACGAGGAATGATGACACCAACCAGTTGTCGGTATCGCGACGGCGCGAGGACAAGCAATCATGAAGGAGAAGGGCTTTCCCGTGTAGACTCCTTGACATGGCTTCTCTCTCAATATACAGTAATATTGGTAAGAGTAAGACTAGGCGGAGGGATCATATGCGGATCACCAGCAAGGGTCAGGTGACAATTCCACAAGAAATCAGGGATAAGGCCGGTTTGCTGCCAGGAGTAGAGGTAGAGTTCACACTGGAAGGGAACAACGTGTGTGTATTGAAAAGCAAACCAGGTGGCCGCGGTAAAGAGCTTATCGAGCGCATTCGCGGCAAGGGTTCGGTCCGGATGACGACCGACGAGATCATGGCCCTCACAAGGGGTTGAATTGGAAGTCCTTGTCGACAGTAACGTTATTCTCGATGTCCTTACGAACGATGCCGCGTGGTTCGCCTGGTCCTCCGAGAAGCTGGCTTTTGAAGCAGACAAGAACACCCTCGTCATCAATCCCATTATCTATGCAGAGATATCAATACGCTTTGCCTCTATCGAGGATCTGGAGGAAGTCCTTGATCCCCTGTTCTTCCGGAAAGACCCACTCCCTTGGGAAGCCGCTTTTCTCGCTGGGAAAGTCTTTCTCAAGTACAGAAAGAAAGGCGGCAGAAAAGTTACGCCCCTCCCTGACTTCTTTATCGGGGCTCACGCTGCAGTGCAAGGCATGCCTCTTCTCACCAGGGACGGTAAACGGTACAGAAACTATTTTCCCACTCTCAACCTGATAGCTCCGTAACGCACTGTTCTGCTGGAATAACGGAATAAACGGAGCTACGGCCCCGACGCTGCCCAATTTCAACATTTGATCCCTGAGAAGTAACTCCCGAAAAAACTATTGTATTTAATTACATACAATGATAGAATATGTCATGTATAAGAGAACACCACCTCAACAAAAGCTACTCGGCGTGGAGACGCAGGTGTCTCCCTCTTTGCGGAACCGTCTTGAGTCTTCTTGGGCTCACCTGTTTAGAGGCGAGGTATTTCCAGTCTTGTTCAGAAACGAAGATCGCTATGCGATGCTGTACGGCACAACAGGCCGTCCCAATTTCAGCGTTGCGCGTCTTTTGGGCCTGTGTCTCCTGCAGGAGTGGAACGACTTGAGCGATCAGGAGGCCCTGGACGAATTCAGCTTTGACATCCGGTGGCGCTATGCGTTGGATGTCAGCGATGAAGAAGACTATCTTTCCCGTCGCTCTCTTGTAGAGTTCCGCAGGCGGTTGGCGGCCAAAGACCCTGAGATGAAGCTGGTTCGCGGTATATTCGACAATATCAGAGATTCAGCGATAAGCAAACTTGGCCTCTCGTCCTCCAGCCAGCGGCTTGATTCTACCCATATCATCTCAAATATTCGTGTACGAGGCAGGTTGGCGCTCTTCTCAAACACGCTTACCCAGTTTCTCAAGAGTCTGAATGAAGATCAATTGTCGACAGTCCCGAAGGCAATTCTGGAGTGGCATTCACGTGACTCCGAAGGCTGGTTCGGATTGGGTCCGGCTGAGCAAACCGTCAAGCTGCAAGAACTGGCTCAGTATCTTTACGACCTTATCGTTATCTTTGAGAAAGATGATGGACTTACAGGCAATGAGCCATATCAATTGCTTAACCGCCTTTTCTCGGAACAATGCGAATTCGTACAGGACAACTCCTCGGATTCGTCCAAGGTTCAGGTGAAGAAAAAGAGCGAAGGAGCCGCCCTTCAATCCCCCTACGATCCGGATGCGTCCTGCGGACATAAAGGACCGGGATACAGCCTTCATATTACGGAGACGTGCAAGAATACCGGAAAAACCGAAATCATCACCGACTATGAGGTGCACGGCGCTGCCAGGTCCGACATCGGCAAAGCCCTTCCGGTCATCGAACGGCTTGACGCTGCCGGGTGTAAGCCTCAAACACTTTTTGCCGACGGCGGTTATCCATCTGTTCCTTCAGCGTCGAAGGTCATAGAGCAAGGCATCGAATTCATTACTCCGGTAAACCGGAGCAGGCTCTCCGACGATATCGTGGGCAGAGACCTTTTCTCCTTCGACCCGGAAGGTTTGGTAACTACATGTCCCATGGGCCATAGTCCCAAAGACCATCGCGTACTGAGCGGCAACAACAGCACCCGCCGTTCTCTCCATGCGATCTTTGACGGAAACCTCTGTCGATCGTGCACGATGCTCGATCGATGTCCGGTGCGGGCTCCCAACCATCGTCTGAAAGGCTGCAATGCCCGTGACACGGTCGGGGATTTTCGTCTGGAGATCACCCCCGAGCTTCGCCTGAGGGATCGGATGTACGCCGTCCAGCAAACAACTGAATGGAAGGACCGGTATAAGATCCGCGCAGGGATCGAAGCAACAAACTCCGAATTGAAACGAGCGCACGGAATCGGCAGACTTCGGGTGCGCCGGCTGGCAAAAGTATACTTCGCCGTGGCATGCAAGCTGATCGCCTGCAACATAAAGAGGTGGGCCAAGGCCCATTGGGCCTTAAAAAGGACCCTGGAAGGCTGCATATCGTCTCTTTGTGTTCGCGTGAAGGTATTCTTGGCCGAAATAGTCAGCGTGTCCTTGCCTAAGAAGTTCACCTTCACGATGGTGGTGGCACAATGATGGGTGGCGTTGATTCCTTTCAGAAAGGGCACTTACTTCTCAGGAATCACATTTGATTCCTGAGAAGTAACTCTCCACAAATAACTATTGTATTTAATTACATACAATGATAGAATATGTCATGTATAAGAAAACACCACCTCAACAAAAACTACTCGGCGTGGAGACGCAGGTGTCCCCCTCTTTGCGGAACCGTCTTGAGTCTTCATGGGCTCACCTGTTTAGAGGCGAGGTATTTCCAATCCTGTTCAGGAACGAAGATCGCTATGCGATTCTGTACGGCACAACAGGCCGGCCTAATTTCAGCGTTGCGCGTCTTTTGGGTTTGTGTCTCCTTCAGGAGTGGAGCAACTTGAGTGACCAGGAGGCCCTCGACACCTTCAGCTTTGACACCCGGTGGCGATACGCCTTGGATGTCAGCGATGAGGAAGATTATTTGTCCCGTCGCTCTCTTGTAGAGTTCCGCAGGCGATTGGCCGCCAAAGACCCGGAGATGAAGCTGGTCCGCCATGTATTCGACAATATCAGAGATTCAGCGATAAGCAAACTTGGCCTCTCGTCTTCCAGCCAGCGGCTTGATTCTACCCACATAATCTCGAACATTCGTGTACGAGGCAGATTGGCTCTATTCTCGAATACGCTCACCCAGTTTCTCAAGAGTCTGAATGAAGATCAATTGTCGAGAGTCCCGAAGGCAATTCAGGAATGGCATTCAAGCGAACCCGAGGGTTGGTTCGGATTGGGTCCGGCCGAGCAGAAGATCAAGCTGGAAGAACTGGCGCAGTATCTCTATGACCTTATTGTTATCTTCGAGAAGGATAATGAACTTACAGGCAATGAGCCGTACCAATTGTTGAAGCGCCTTTTCTCCGAACAATGCGAATTCACCTCAGACCAAGAATCGTCCAAGGTCCAGGTGAAGAAAAAGAGTGAAGGAGCAACCCTTCAATCCCCTTACGACCCGGATGCGTCCTGCGGACATAAAGGGCCGGGATACAGCCTTCATGTTACGGAGACGTGCAAGAATACCGGAAAAACCGAAATCATCACAGACTATGAGGTGCATGGCGCCGCCAGATCCGACATCGGCAAGGCCCTTCCTGTTATCGAACGTTTGGAGGCTGCCGGGTTGAAGCCCGAAGCGCTCTTTGCCGACGGCGGTTATCCGTCTGTCCCTTCAGCGGCAAAGGTCATAGAGCAAGGTATCGAATTCGTCACGCCCGTCAACCGCAGCAGGCTCTCCGACGATATCGTGGGCAGAGACCTTTTCTCCTTCGACTCGGAAGGTTTGGTGACCCGATGTCCCATGGGTAATAGTCCCATAGACCATCGCATACTGAGCGGCAACAACAGCACCCGTCGTTCTCTCCATGCGATCTTTGACGGAAACGCCTGTCGATCGTGCACGATGCTCGATAGGTGCCCGGTAAGAGCTCCGAACCACCGCAACAAAGGCTGCCAGGCCCGTGAAACGGTCGGGGACTTTCGTCTGGAGATCACTGCCGAGCTTCGCCTGCGGGATCAGATGTATGCCATCCAGCAGACCACTGAATGGAAGGACCGGTACAAGATTCGTGCAGGGATCGAAGCAACGAACTCCGAACTGAAACGAGCGCACGGAATCGGCAGACTTCGGGTGCGCCGGCTGGCAAAAGTATGCTTTGCCGTTGCATGCAAACTGATCGCCTGCAACATAAAGAGGTGGGCCAAGGCCCCTTGGGCCTTGAAAAAGACCCTGGAAGGCTGCATATCGTCTCTTTGTATTAGCATGAAGGTATTCTTGGCCCAAATAGTCAGCGTGTCCTTGCCTAAGAAGTTCATCTTCACGATGGTGGTAACACAACGATGGTGACGATTGATCCTTTCAGAAAGGGCACTTTCTTCTCAGGAATCACATTTCAAGAGCGTCCCCAAGAGCCCCCCCAAGAGCCCCTTTCTGATGTAGTCGCGGACCGTTTCTTCATCCAACCCTGCCGTTGTCACATAGTAGCCCCTGGCCCAAAAATTCTGGCCGATGAAGTTTTTTCTCCTTCCGCACGTACGGGCGATCCATATGGCGCTCTTCCCCTTGATGTAGCCTATAACTTGGGCGACGGCATACTTGGGCGGTATTGATATGAGCATGTGTACGTGATCCTCTACGAGACGCCCTTCCAATACTTCGCTTTCCTTCTGATTCGCCAGCTCCTTGAGCACCGGCGCTAACTGTTTCCTGAGCTGCCCGTAGAGTGCCCTCTTCCTGTACTTCGGTATCCACACCACATGGAACTTGCAATCCCACCTGGTGTGATTTAAACTCTGAAAGTTATTCACTAAGGCCTCCTCCTTGTGTAACTTCGAGCGGTTCACATTGGAGGAGGTTTTCTTTTATATTCCCGAAAATGTCAAACTTTTCGAGTCCCCCGGCAGAGCCGGGGGTATACCCAGAGGATAATTATGTGTGGCTTCCTTCTATGCATAATAGCTTCCTGAAAGTGTGGGTCCCATTCTTTCCTTGACATACCCCTCTGTGCCAATATAAGTGAGACACTTCCCACCCAATAGTTTAGACTCTGAGGGCGGGAAGGAAAGAACGATCATGGAAGAGAAGAATTCAGTGATGGCACACCCGAAGGTAGTCCCTGATCCGGAGGTGCCGGAGAAGACGGTACGCAGGAAATTCACTGCGGCGTATAAGCTCCGTATCCTCAAAGAGGCGGAGAGCTGTACCGAGCCCGGCCAGATCGGAGCCCTTCTGCGCAGGGAAGGTCTCTACTCGTCGAGCCTCACCTCGTGGCGGCGTCAGGTTGCCCAAGGCCTCGTTCCTAAGAAGAGAGGACCTGCTGCGCAAAAGGCGGATCCCCACGTGCGCCGTATTACCGAACTGGAAAAGGAAAATGAAAAACTCGCGCATAAGCTCAAACAGGCGGAGCTGATTATCGATGTCCAAAAAAAAGTGGCCGAACTGCTCAAGGGGTCCAGCGAGGAGAAGTCATGAACATCACCGCGTCGCTTGCCTGTGAAGTGGGTATCCGGCCTGTCGAGGACTATGGTATATCCCCACTAGAAGGCTCTTAGGGCCAAGGTTATTCCCCACTTGGTAGGGCCAAGATAATTCCCCACTTTTGCCGGATGTCGGTAGACAAACCGAATCTGATCCTGCCATTCCTATGGCAACAAATGGGAACGGAGGGATCATGGCAAGGAGGGATATACCGATGAATGAAGTTGTGGAGACAATCTACCAGTGGCACCAGGGAAGAAAGATCCAGCAGATCAGCAAATCGCTGGGCCTTGATCGCAAAACCGTGCGCAAGTATCTTGGCATGATAAACGAGCTGTCGATAGACCGTGGAAGTCCTCTCCCTGACGAGCAGGAGATCATCGGTAAGTTGAAGGACCTTATGGCAACGCAGGCGGCTGCCTACGAGCGTCCGGCGTTTGATCTCGTCGCACAGTACCGGGATGATATCAAACAATGGTTCGATGACACTCGCATGACCGCCAAGCAGGCATGGCGGCTTTTGAAGGAGAACTACAACATTGACGTCGGCTACACCACCGTCAAGCGGTATGTGAGAAAGGAGTTCCACCGGGAAAAGCCCCACGTGACCGTCCGCATCGAGACGCCTGCAGGCGATGAGGCGCAGGTAGACTTCGGCTACGCGGGGCTCATGTACGATCCCGAGGCGCAAAGGAAGCGCAAGACCTGGGCGTTCATCATGACCCTGTCTTTTAGCCGCCATCGGTTCGTGCGGTTCGTCTTCCACCAGGACATCCCCACCTGGCTCGACTGCCACGAACGGGCCTTCCAGTGGCTCGGAGGGGTACCCGCAAGGGTAACCCTGGACAACCTAAAATCCGGTGTTTTGAAGGCGGACATTTATGACCCCCTCGTCAATTACGCCTATGCCGATCTCGAACGATACTATGGTTTTGTCGCTGACCCTGCCAAGGCGGGGGACGCCGAACAAAAGGGAAAGGTCGAGCGGTCCGTTGCGGTGGTGAAAAAGCATCTCCTTGCAGGCAGGACGTTCAAGGATATCCATGAGGCGAACGAGCGGGCGCTGCACTGGTGCAAGGAGGAGATCGGCCAGGAGATCCATGGTACCACAAAGAGAAAGCCCTATCCCGTCTTCCTCGCCGAAGAAAGGCCCCGGCTGAAAGCCCTTCCGGACGCGCCTTTCGAGCGTCCCTTATGGAAGAAGTGCACGGTCCATCCCGACCACCACATCGTCTTCGACAAGTCCTATTACTCCCTCCCTACGAGATACATCGGGAAAAAGGTGTGGGCGAAGGGAACGTACAAAAAGGTAGAGGTTTTCCTTGACCACGAGCGAATCAAGCTCCATCCGCGGGCGTCCCGGCCAGGGAGCTGGGTCACCGACCAGACAGACTATCCGCCGGATAAACTCGCCTTTCTTATGGCAACGCCTACATGGTGCCGGAAGAAGGCCGCCGAGTATGGTCCCCACACCGAGGCGCTCATCACGGCAATCCTTGAGGAACACGCCATGAGGAACCTCCGTAAAACCCAGGCAATCCTGCGTCTCGCGGAAAAATACCGCGACATCATCGAGAAGGTCGCGGAGAGGGCTCTTTCCTTCGGCAATACCAGATACAAGAGCATCAAGGCCATGCTTGAGAACGGCATGACCCAGACAGATCACATGACCACCAGAACGGCGCCGTTGTCGGAACTGGGGAAGCGCTTCCTCCGATCACCCGATTATTTTAAGGGGGTCGCGCGATGATCGACCACCACCTCATAGACCAATTACGTAAGTTGAAGCTGGGAGGGTTCCTGGAAAGCCTGGAGCTCAGGCTTGCCCAGGTGACAAATGACGACCTGTCCCATCTCGCTTTTCTCACCCTTATCATCCAGGACGAGATCGAACGGAGAGAGGCGAAGAAGCTATCCCTCCGTATCCGGCAGGCCGCCTTCGAAGAAGAGAAGACTCTGGAGGGGTTCGACTTTGCCTTCAATCCAAGGATCAGAAGGGGCGTTGTTACCGACCTCGCGACCTGTCTGTTCATAGAGAAAAAAGAGCATGTCCTCATATACGGACCCGCCGGCGTGGGGAAGACCCACTTGGCCGAGGCGCTGGGACACGAGGCTTGCAGGAGAGGATATACGACGCTCTTTATTAAATCGGCAAAGATACTCAGGAGCCTTTTTGCGGCACGAGCGGATCAGTCATGGGAGAGGCAGCTCAAGAGGTTCGTGAGACCGGACCTCCTCATTATCGATGACTTCGGGCTTACAGCGTTGACGCCGATCCAGGCGGAGGACTTCTACGAGCTCGTCGCGGAGCGGCACCTTCGGTCATCCATCGTCATCACCAGCAACCGGCCGCCGCAGGACTGGATAGGTCTTTTCCCCGATCCGGTCATGGCCAACTCAGCGCTCGACCGCCTGAGCCACCATGCCCATCACATCATTATAGATGAAGGAGAATCATATAGGAGGAAACTGAGCCCAAACAACAACCGATGACTGACTACCCATCCGGGCAGAAGTGAGGAATTACCGCCGCCCCGGGGGTGGGGAATTACTCATCCCCCGGCAGAGCCGGGGGTTTGAAAATATGTGAACCGCTCAAAGCGGTTAAACACCGTGAGCTACCTAAAGGTAGCCCTACTCGTCGAACATCTTGAGCTGATCGAGCTTCTTATCCTCGTCTTCCTGCTTTCTGATGTAGTCGCGGACCGTTTCTTCATCCAACCCTGCCGTTGTCACATAGTAGCCCCTGGCCCAAAAATTCTGGCCGATGAAGTTTTTTCTCCTTCCGCACGTACGGGCGATCCATATGGCGCTCTTCCCCTTGATGTAGCCTATAACTTGGGCGACGGCATACTTGGGCGGTATTGATATGAGCATGTGTACGTGATCCTCTACGAGACGCCCTTCCAATACTTCGCTTTCCTTCTGATTCGCCAGCTCCTTGAGCACCGGCGCTAACTGTTTCCTGAGCTGCCCGTAGAGTGCCCTCTTCCTGTACTTCGGTATCCACACCACATGGAACTTGCAATCCCACCTGGTGTGATTTAAACTCTGAAAGTTATTCACTAAGGCCTCCTCCTTGTGTAACTTCGAGCGGTTCACATTGGAGGAGGTTTTCTTTTATATTCCCGAAAATGTCAAACTTTTGGAGTCCCCCGGCAGAGCCGGGGGTATACCCAGAGGATAATTACCTTGGCTCTTGACATCCGGCCGGCCTGCAACGCCCTCGACGTATCCCGTGCGGGCTTTTACCGGTGGCGGCATCCAAGAGAGAAAGAGCCCTCACGCCGTCTTCCTCCGCTATCCCTCTCCTTCGAGGAACGGAACGAGGTGCTCGATATCCTTCACGCGGGTCGTTTCATCGACAAGGCGCCCAGGGAAATCTACGCGGCCCTTCTCGATGAGAAGAGCTATCTCTGTTCGGTGCGCACCATGTACCGGATCCTTGAAAAAGAGGGTGAGCTGAAAGAAAGGAGAAGGCAGGTATCCCGTCCCCGGTATGCAAAGCCGGAGATTCTTGCAAGAGCGCCCAACGAAGCGTGGAGCTGGGACATCACGAAGCTCAAGGGGCCGGTAAAGTGGACCTACTTTTATCTCTACGTGATCCTCGACATCTACAGCCGTTATGTCGTGGGGTGGATGGTGGCCCACAGGGAACTTGCCGCCCTTGCCCGTAAATTGATTGCGGAGACCTGCGCCAAGCAAACGATCCAACCGGATCAACTCCTGATCCATGCGGACAGGGGGTCGAGCATGACGTCAAAACCAGTTGCTTTGCTCATGGCCGATCTTGGCGTCACCAGGAGCCATTCGAGACCCTCCGTCAGTAACGACAACCCCTATTCTGAATCTCAGTTCAAGACCATGAAGTACCGCCCGGAGTTCCCAGAGAGGTTCGGTTCCATCGAGGATGCCAGGGCTTTTTGCCAGACATTCTTTCCCTGGTACAATGCCGGGCACTACCATTCGGGGTTGGGTCTTCTCACCCCTGCGGATGTCCATCATGGGAGGGCGTCAGGGATCATTGAAGATCGCAAGGACGTGCTGCGGGCTGCCTATGAAAAACATCCGGAACGGTTCAAGGGGAGGATACCGAAACCGGCGTCACTGCCTGATGCCGTCTGGATTAACAAGCCGTCGCTTACGAGCGATGGTGAGGTACACTAAATATTTGCTGGAAGTGTCTCATTTTCATTGACACGTTCCGTACAGTGCTTTATGGCGGTAATGATTAACCGATAGACTGTGGGCCTCGATGACGAGGGCGAGGCGAGAAAGGCATGCTCTCTTGTTTTTTGCCATTGGATTGAAAGTCATTTAGTGTTTACGGTCGTCTCCTCGGGGGTCCCCTGCTGGATGTTTGGGCTAAAAGTGAACTATGAGCCAAGAAAACGAAGCAAAGACTTTTGAAGTATTCTGCGACCGCTGCAATTTACAGACAACGGCGAGTGTCGTGGCCAGTCACGTGACAACACAGCCTGTCAGTCCAGCCGAGGCAGCGGCTGATCCTGTTGATGCTGCGTATTACGTGACCGAGTATGCCATTGCCCTGTGTTGCAAATGCAGCAGAGTCTTTCTTCTGGAATCTGATTTTTACGAAATACCGGGGGAAGTCTGTGCGCCGCAAGGCGTGAACGTTTTATATCCCACGGCCAGAAACATGTCCATGGAGGGAATGCCCGCAACGACGTCCCGACCTTATGCCATCGCCGCTCGCTCGTATCAGGTCGGGCTCTATGAGCCTTGCGTTATAATGTGCCGAAAATGCATTGAGGCGCTTTGTCAAGAACTTGGAGCCAAAAAGGGCAGCTTGAAGGAACGGCTCGAGAATATGCGGACGAATGGTCATATTGATCAGAAACTCTTGACGTGGGCCGATGAACTGCGACTTATTGGAAATGACGCTGCTCATGACCTCGACATTGTCATTGATCAAATCGATGCACAAAATGCCTTGGAATTCGTAGAGGCGATTTTGATGTACGTGTTCTCTCTCACAAGGAAATTCGAGGAATTCAAGAACCGAAGAGTTTCTAAGCAACCGGAGAAAGTAAAGTAGGGATCAGATGGCGAAATCGCGAAACACTCCAGTCGCGAAGAGGGGATGTGGGCTGGAATGACAACTTTCCCGACTTAACGTGAAGTGAGGAACAAATGGGAAGAGATCTGACTCTATACCCCAAGAAGGCAACAAAGCGGGAACTCAAACTTTACCTGGAGGGTCTCAGGTTCCGGCGGTGCAGCCATTTGTGGGATTGGCCGGCCGGGACTCTCAATTACTGCTGGTTTGATGATCAAGATTTCAAATCCATCGACGGTGTGTCCGCCGATGTCTATCCCGTGTCAGGCGAAGAAACGGCAATATCCGGCAATCCTTGGGCGCTGCACGTACGCAACCTCTACAGTGCCAGTTGGTATGACGTAAAGATGCTTAATGACGTGCTGCGTGGCGCCCGCAAGCAGTTTGGGGGGACCATCAAAGGCGATTACGGAACGAACAAGTATGCACCACTGTGGGAGGATGATAGTACCCCGATCAGTCGGGGTGTTGCCATGATATATGAGCACGTCAGCCAGGAAATATCGGCCGTAAAGTACGCTCTACCGGAAGCTTCCACCAGTACCACCCCCATCACTGTTGTTGTGGGCGGGTTTGATTCCGCCAGCTTGCCGCCAGCTTTTATGAAATTTAAGCAGTCGGAAGAGAAGGACAAAAGGACACGTGATCTAGTCGAGGTGACGGGAGGTCTCGATCCTATTCGCGTTCTATATAACGGCTTAGTCCCGTTTGCCGTAGCTATGTTTGAATACTTCTTCTCGCGAGTGTTTCGGGTGCTTATCACCTGCGACGATCTTGCCTGCAAAAAGAAGCAGTCGCACAGCGCCAAGGTAGACTTTTTCGCTCTATTGGAAGTGAGCGGTGGTCAACGTTCTATCGAGGACGTGATCGCGTCATCATACACATTTCAGAATCTTAGCCAACTGAACAAGGCATACAAGGAATGGCTTAACATCGATGTCCGTAGTATTCTTTACAAAAGGGCACGGATTGGCCAAACCGTTACATTTCTTGAGCACCGAATAGGCGAGATTATTCAATACCGGCACGGTATCGTTCATCGCTTCGAAATTGACAAGTCCTTAACCAGGGAAGGCTATCTTGAAATCCTTGCTGCTATCGAGAAGGCAATGGCCGAGTTCATTAAGTTCCTCGAAACAAAGTATGCAGTCAGGATCGAGAGGCTCTAAACACGTAAGAGCGCTATAATGATCGTATAGGATGGCGCTGCGGCCTTTCAGTGGTAATGCGTGGTTCACAGCTTTGGGGCATCATGCACCAATAGTAGGTGTACTGAGTAAGGTCTTTTCCCCGGCCGAGGCGATTTTTGATGCAGAGCGCGAAATCGTGTTCGGCCCGCACCGGAGTGTACATTTTGCGTACATGAGGATGCGGGGCGAACGCGATGACAAAGCTATGCGCGAAAAGCGCCCGGCCGGCCCCCGGCCGCTATTCCTCCATCGCCCTCACTATCTCCGTGGCTACCTTTCTGTTCAGCCCCTTGATGCGGGCGATGCCCTCGACGCCTGCCCCCTTTATTTCCTCTATCGAGGGGAAGGCCGCGAGGAGCGCCATCGCCCTCTTTCGCCCCACGCCCTTGATAGTGGTAAGCGTTGACGTCAGGTCCTCCCGTCTTTTCCATTTCTTATGCGAGGTGATGGCGAAGCGGTGCGCCTCGTCTCTCATCCGCACCAGCTCTTTAAACACGGGCGAGGATTTCGGAAGGAGGAGCGGGTTTTTCCTGAAAGGCAGATAGAGGAAGTCTTCCATCCTCCTGCGCCTCTCACCTTTTGCGATGCTCACCAGGTCGACGGGGGGGCTTATCCCCTTGAACAGGCCCAAGGCCTTGGCCAACTGGGCCTTTCCGCCATCGATCACCACCAGATCGGGCAGAGGCCGCATGCGCTCGTCCTCCAGACGGCGCTTGAGCACTTCGCCCATCATGGCCACATCGTCCTCGGTCGCCGCCTCCCGTATGTGGAAGACCCTGTAATCCCCCTTTTTTTCCTTGAAGCCCTCGAATACGACCATGATGCCCGACGGGCTCTGCCCGTGGGTATGAGAAATATCGTAGACTTCGATCCTCTTGGGCGGCCTCAAAAGATTGAGCACTTTCTTGAACGCCTCATCAAGGACCACTGTCCCTATCTCGTGCAGGTTCTCGATGGCGAGCCTGATCATATCGGCAGTACCGCCATCGGAGGGACCGTGGATGCGCACCCGTCCCTTTTTCTTTTCCTGCAAGGCCTGCTCAAGCACCTGCCTGTCCCCGATATCCTCGGAGAGCACGATCTCGTCGGGGATCGGCCTGGTACTGTAGTACTGGAACAAAAAAGACGGGAGTGCATCATCGAGGTCAGGGGCAAAAGCCTCCTTGAACGTCCTTTTCGAGATCAGCACACCCTTTCTGAACGTGAGGGCAACCATCCTGAGCCGGCCCTCTTCAGCAAGGACGCCCCAGACGTCCCTGTCTATCCCCATGTGCTCGTGGACGCGCTGCTTCTCGACCAGCCGTTTTATCGCGTCAAATTTCTCTTTCCCGGCCTGGGCCTCCTCGAAATTCCACGAGCGGGCGGCCTCCTCGATTTGCGCTTCCAGCACCTTCAGCAGCTTTTCGTTCCTTCCCTGGAGAAAGTCCGCCACTTCTTCCACGACCACGCGATATGCCTTCTCATCTATCTCCCCTACGCAGGGGGCCGGACACATCGAGAGGCCCGCGAGGATACACGGCCTCGTCCTGCGACGAAAGACGGCATCCCTGCACCTTCTCATGGGATACACGGATTGGACCACCTTCAGGAGTTCCTTTGCGTCCTTCGCGTAGGGATGAGGCCCGAAATAGAGTGCTCCATCGTCTTTAATCGTCCTCGTGATGCTAAGGGCGGGAAATTTATCCTGCACGCTCAGTCTCAGGGAAACATACGTCTTGTCGTCTTTCAGGACGAGATTGTACTTCGGCTGGTGCTCCTTGATGAGGTTATTCTCCAGCAGGAACGCCTCTTTTTCATTTCTGGTCAGCACGATCGACATATCTTCGACGCGCTTCACCAACCGTTCGGTTTTGCCGTCCTTTTTCCCCTTTCCAAAATAGCTCCTCACCCGGTCCCTGAGGCTCCTCGCCTTGCCTACATAAAGGATCTCCTTTGCCTCGTCCCTAAAGAGATAGACACCGGGGCTCTCAGGCAGGTTGTTGATATAGTCGTCGGAAATCATCGCCCTCCCCCGCCCCACTCATATTGCCAGCTCCATCTGCTCCAGCTTCACCAGCCTGTCCCTGAGCTGGGCGGCCCTCTCGAAGTCCCACCTCTTTGCCGCCTCGTTTATATCCTTCCTCAGTTTCTTCACCATTTTCGACAGCTTCTTCGGGTCGACGCCCTGTTCCTCCAGCTCGTCCGTATCGACCGTATAGTAATCCTTTTCGTAAATAGAGGAGAGGATATCGACAATCGATTTATGGATGCCTTCCGGGGTAATGCCGTGGGCCTCGTTATATGCCGTCTGCACCGCGCGCCGCCGCGTGGTCTCGTCTATGGTCCGCCTCATCGAATCGGTCACCTTGTCGGCGAACATGACCACCCTGCCGTTGATATTCCGGGCTGCCCTGCCGCAGGTCTGGATCAATGAGGTGTCGGAGCGCAGGAACCCCTCTTTGTCGGCATCCAGGATGGCGACAAGGGATACCTCCGGCAGGTCGAGACCTTCCCGGAGGAGGTTGACGCCGACGAGGACATCAAACTTCCCGAGGCGAAGATCGCGGACAATGGCGATCCTTTCGAGGGTATCGACCTCGGAGTGGAGATATTTGGCTTTTATGCCCGCATCGAGCATAAAGTCGGTCAAATCCTCGGCGAACCGCTTGGTCAGCGTCGTGATGAGGGTCCTCTCCTTCTTCGCGATGGTCTTCTTCACCTCCGCGAGCAGCGCATCGACCTGATTGCGGGCGGGCTTCACCTCGATCGTCGGGTCTGTGAGCCCCGTGGGGCGCACGATCTGCTCGACCACGTGCCCTTTGGCCCTGGTAAGCTCATACGTCGCGGGCGTAGCCGAGACGTAGACCACCTGGTTGACGTGCCCCTGAAACTCCTCGAAGGTCAGGGGACGGTTATCGAGGGCCGACGGGAGGCGGAAGCCGTACTCGACGAGGGTTGTTTTGCGCGACCTGTCTCCCCGGTACATGCCCTGTATTTGGGGCACGGTCACATGGCTCTCATCGAGGATGACCAGCGCGTTCTTCGGCAGGTAGTCCATGAGGGTGGGGGGCGCCTCTCCGGGTTGTCGTCCTGTCAGGTGTCTCGAATAGTTCTCGATGCCCTGACAATAACCGATCTCCCTAAGCATCTCAAGGTCGTACCTGGTCCTCGCGTCGAGCCGCTGGGCCTCCAGGAGCTTCCCCGCCCCCTTCAGCTCTTTCAGCCTGTAGCCAAGCTCTTCCTCGATGCTGATGACGGCTGTCTCCAGCCGCTCTTTCGGGGTGACATAATGGGTCGCGGGGTATATGGTGCATCTCGTCAGCCTCTCGATAATCTTACCCGTGAGCGGATCGAAGGCGTAGATATCCGAGACAACATCGTCATCGATCACGATCCGTATTGCCCTCTCCTCCTCGTACGCAGGGAAGACGTCGATGTTCGCGCCTCTCAGCCTGAACCGGCCCCGGTAGAAATCGATGTCGTTCCGCTCGTACTGGCACTGTATGAGCTTGTCGAGCAGTGCTTTGCGCTCCGTCCGCTCACCTTGCTCAAGATGGATGAGCATGCCGTAATAGGCTTCGGGGGAACCCAGGCCGTAGATGCAGGAGACGCTCGCGACGATGAGCACGTCGTCCCTTTCGAAAAGGGCGTTGGTTGCCGACAGACGCAGCTTGTCGATCTCTTCGTTGATAGACGAATCCTTCTCGATGTAGGTGTCCGTCGGCGGCACGTAGGCCTCCGGCTGGTAATAGTCGTAGTAGCTCACGAAGAAGTGGACGCCGTTCTCGGGGAAAAGCGTCTTGAACTCCGTGTAGAGCTGCGCGGCAAGCGTCTTGTTGTGGGACATCACGAGGGTGGGCCGCTGAAGACGCTCGACCACGTTAGCCATGGTGAACGTCTTGCCTGACCCGGTGACGCCGAGCAGCACCTGATCCGGCACGCCTGCAAGTACATTCGCGGCCAGCTTCTCGATCGCCTGGGGCTGATCGCCCGCGGGCTTATAGGCGGCATTTAACCTGAATTGCTGCATAACGGGATATTGTAACGCCGGGGAGAAGCATTGTCAAAAACGGCACGACCCGCACGCTGAAGCGCCCACTGACGGGGATAGGCTGACAAGCCGGTCCGAAGAATGAGACGGAAGGTCCGTTCTAAATCGCGTGAAGAGACGGCGCCGGCGGGACGGGCACACCTTCGGCGCGTGATGACAGCCAATCCCATATGGTCAAGGTCGCATGTTTGAGGCCCTCAGTATTTATGTGTGCTACCGACCTAGAGTCGCCGCAGAACGCCTCGTCGATCAGTCCCGATAAACCTTTCGCCGTGAGTCTTGTCTCTGTGACCGTGGCAAGCAGTCCCTTTGCGGAGAAGACCTTGACCCTCTTCCCTTGTTCATAGGAGCCCTTCCTCGGAACGGAGATGCATCTTCTTCTGCGGACGATGGTCTCCATGAGCGTATTGTACCCCCCTTTGCATATCACCAGATCGTACCCGGCGATGGTCTCCTTGAGGTTGGGCACGTACCAGTGCAAGCGTGCGTTTGCCAAAGGCGCGACACTTCGGTGCATCTTTTCAACCACGCCTTTTTCCATGAAAGGGCCGCACACGATGTCGAACAAGTACTCTTTCTTCCTTGCGGCAACCCTTATGGCGCAGTCGATAAGGTGGCGACCGTCGCGTCCCCCGCCCACGGTGACGATGATCTTTCTCCTCCTCCCCGTACCGGCGGCAGGTTGCGGCGTGGTACTGCGTCTTTCGCACACATAACCGGTATAGACGATAGGGCATGAGAGTTTCAACGCACGCAACTTCGGTATATCGGTGAAGCTCAGGACGGCAGGGTCGGAATGAACCAGAAGCAGGTCATAGTAGGTGTTGAGGATAGAGCTAATGGAGGCAACCTTTTCCGCCGGAAGCGCCTCGCCGTGACACACCGGTATGTCCCTGCTTGAACATACGATTGCGCACTCCGGATATCTCTCCTTTATGACGCGGAGGATGGGCATGACGGTGCCGTCCAGACGATGGGGGGAGAAGGGGAAGAACTCGGTGATGAACATGGCGGGAGGATATCCCTCCATCAGGCCCTCTACGACGCGGACCCGCTCTTTTTCCACGTCCTGTCTGGTCTTGCCTGCCTCGGTCGGCACAAGCTCGGTGGAAGAGAGACCGCTGACGATCAGGGGGGGAAGCTCGACGAGTGACACGTCCGGCTTGGGTGGAATTATTCCGGTCGCCGGACCGCACGAGATATGAACCACGGAGACGCCGGGCATCCGCGCTATTTCTCCGGCCAGAAGCGAGGTCCTGCTCAGGTGGCCGACTCCCAGACTATGTTGGGAAAGCAGATACACATTCATTGGCTTCTTGCCCCCGTCCCCCTGTGATGTTTTCGGCACGTCGCCAATGGAGCTTAAATACCGTCCCTACACCCCTTCTTTTTCTTTCCGGGGTGTCTCCTGGAGTCTACCCGATCATAGTTGACCAATGGAATCTGAAGAAGTAGACTAGGGAACGTTCAGGAGGTGGAAACCATGGTAACACTGTTTACCCTTGAATATTGGCTTGACGACAATTGGTACGTAGGGCGCCTTAAGGAGGTTCCGGGGGTATTTAGCCAGGGCGAAACACTAAACGACCTCGAGAACAACATCAGGGAAGCCTATGCACTGATGATGGAAGACGAAGTTGAACCCAATGCACAGGGACGTCAGACTAAACAGATCGAAGTTGCCGTTTGAAACGGCACGAGTTCCTGAAGGAACTGGTCGAGGCGGGCTGCTATCTTAAGAGACATGGCAGCGGCCACGATATTTATGCAAATCCCGCGAACGGAAAGAAGGCTCCGGTTCCCCGGCACAATGAAATCAAGAACTCTCTCTGCGACTTGATTCGGCGCCAGCTCGGCCTCAAATAGGACTGGCGCCTCACTGCCTTTCCCCGATGGAAAATGGAAAACCCGGAATAGTGTTGCAGTTTCCCTGCGTTTCTCTGATAACGTAGGACAAAGAGACGGTCTGTGGCAGGCTGACATACCGTTCGTTGGTGTATAAAACTGCGGACGTCATCCTTACTCCTCAACCTGTATACTTGTCAAAACCGTGAAGATGTCAAGGGGCTATTCTCAGGTTTTGCGAACGCCGGAGCCGAGTCCTCGTAGGTGCAGCATAGTACGTCTATCTTCCTGTAACAAACGAAATGGCTCGTTTACGAAAACTGCACGCTTTCCCACGGTAATGAATAGATGCGTAACGAAAAAGGCAGGGCCATTTCTGACCCTGCCCCGCGATGGTGGCCGAATAACGCCTACTTCCTGAGCCGCCTCCTTATTGCCGCAAGCCCGACAAGGCCCGGACCGAAGAGCAGAAGAGCACCGGGAAGAGGAACGGAAGAAGGGTTGCTGTATAGCCGGAACGATTCGGAGCCGGCTGGATTGCCACTAGTACCATACGCCGTCGACGGCCCGTTATTCTCGTCCCAGTAAAGGCCATAGCCTTCGCTCGTTGTCGCATTCTGCAGCGTGAACCAGTACGTGGTGCCCGTATTCACGGCCCCGCTCAAAGAAAAATTCGAGTCTAATATATCATAACCATAGCTGTTCAAAGATGAGGACCCATTAGTCAGGGTACTTATTCCAGAAGATATCTCGCTACCGTAGATCGAGGTGCCGATAGACCACTGAACGTTTAAGGGCGTGTTTCCCGGGAGTACCCAGAGCCCGATCTGTGCGCCCGTCAAAGTTGTACCACTCGTCACGGTGAACGAGTTGGAAACCAGGTTGACACCGTTAATGGCCCACGCATTGACAGCACCGCTTGTAGGGCCATTGTCGTAAACGATGGCCGACCAGGCAGGACCCGCCAGGAGCATACAGCCCAGAAGGGCAGCCACAAGCAAAAGAGTGTTTCTCTTTCTCATTTTCCGTTCTCCTTTCTTGCTAGTTAAGAAATCTTCAAACATTTTCACAGAACCTCGCCTCGGCCACAGTCCTATCCCATACTGCCCTCCTCAATTGAACCGAGGAGTTAATCCGGCGGCCCGGCTGTCTGTCTGATGAACGTCCCGTGATGACCGAACCGAGACCCTTTGGCTTGCCGTCCCACCCTCGCGGGCGGTTTGGCTTTTCAGATTGTTTTGTCATGTTATACCGCGCATCACAAAATGTCAACAAAAAACGCCCGGATGTTGCTGCAATATAATTATGTCACCCCTTAGCTGCAATATGAAAATGTCACCCCCGCCGATAACAAGGGGCACCGAGGGGAGGTGCTCCGGTGAGAAAAGGAGTGACGTTCATGACGGAAGAGGTAAGGCGGTACGGCGTGGTAGCGGCGGCATTGGACGGCAGGATGATGAACGGAGAGGCTGCGGCGGCGTTAGGCGTCTCCCTCCGCCAGCTAAAGAGGATCAAGGCTAAAGTGAAGAAGGAAGGACCTTCCGGAATTAAGCACGGCAACAGCGGGCGCCCTTCCTGCAGAGCTTTCCCTGCCGGGATGAAAGAGCGGGCGATGAAGCTCGCCAATGAGAAGTATTTCGACTTCAACTTCTCCCACCTCTCGGAGATGCTGGAAGAGCAGGAAGGGATAAAGATCAACCGCGAGACCTTGCGGCAATGGCTTCGTCCTGAAGGGTTCGGAGGAAAGGTCCGGAAGCAGCGCAGACATAGGAAGAGAAGAAAACGATCGGAGAAGGAAGGCCATATGCTCTTTTTGGACGGCTCTCCCCATGCGTGGTTCGGGGAGGAAAAGACAACGCTCCTTCTGTCTACGGACGACTCGACGGGGAAGCCTCTTTATGGGCTGTTTCGAAAGGAAGAAGACCTGGAGGGCTGTTTTGGCGTATGCAAAGAGGTCTTTGCCCGTTTCGGCCGGCCCTCGGTCTTCTATCTCGATCGGGCCTCCCAGTTTAAAACCACCCGGCATAAGAGCGATTCTGTCGAGCCTACCCAGTTCCAGAGAGCCATGAGCGAGCTGGGGATACGGCTCATCTTTGCCCATTCTGCTCAAGCCAGAGGAAGAGGCGAGAGGATCAACAGGACCTTCCAGGACAGGCTTGTCGCTGAGCTTCGGCTTAAGAATATCGCCGACCGCGAAGGGGCGACGAAGTATCTGAACGAAACCTTCATCCCCAAGTACGCTCGGCTCTTCGGCGTTGCCCCGGAAGACCCGAAGCCTGCATGGAGACCGCTTCCTCAAGACGCGGACATGCGGAACATCCTTTGTAAGCGATATGAGGCAAAGGTCAATTACGACAACACGATCTCGGTCGACGGACAGGCGATCCAACTGTTCCCGACAAAGACGAGGCTGAGCTTTGCCAAGGCTTCCGTTACGGCGAATCATTGGCTCGACGGAAGCTGGCATGTCTTTCATCATACGGCGGGAGAGGTTCCCTGCAAGCCTATCGAAGGACGCGTCCGGCCGGGGTCCTACATGCGCCCAGGGCCGGCGAGCGAAGCGAGAGCGTCTCTATGAAAAGGGCCAAGGGGGGGTGACATATTCACGTTGCAAAAAGGGTGACATTTTTATGTTGCAATAACACCTAATTGTGTAAATTTCTTATAGAGGGGCAAATTAGGACGTACCTTCCCTATTTTCGTCGTCCTCCAGTTCATCTCCATCTTCAAAGAGATAAATGCCAGGAGCAGATAGCAGGCATTCTCCCCGGCAACAATTTCCATGGGTTTGGTCCTTCTTTTGAATTCCTTGTTCAGCCGTTCAATGATGTTGGTAGTCCGTAAGGATATCCATTCTTCTTCCGGAAAAGAGAAGAAGGTGAGGCAGGCGCTAAGGGAATTCGACAGGCATTTCACTGCCGAGGGGAGCTCTTTCTCCCATTTACCCGCGAAGCTTAACGCAAACTCGTCCGCCTTCTTTCTGGATGAGGCATAGAAGATAGACCGGAGGTCATCCGCTACCGCCTGTTTCAAGTTCATGGGCGCCTTGGCGATGACGCTCCTGGCGACATGTACCTGGCAGCGTTGAACCTTTGCATGAGGAAACTCTTCTTCGAATACTTTCTCCAGGCCGGACAGGCCATCCATGATGCCCAGGACTACGGTAGGTCCGTGAAGTCCTCTTCCCTTGAGATCCTTGAAGAACTGCCTCCAGACGGAAGCCGACTCCTTGTCGCCGCTCTGGAGACCAAGGACCAGCTTGGTGCCGTCTTCTCTCACCCCTATGACCACGAGGACGGGTACGAGTTCGATGCTCCCGGAAATCCTCATGCGGAAATTGACGCCGTCAACAAAGATGTATTTGATCTTCTCCCCGGAGAGGTCGCGCATCCTCCATTTCTCCACCGCCTGCTTCAGCTCGGTCGTTGTATTGCTCACCTCCGTCGCCGAGAGAGATCGGTCGATGAGCCTCTTCGTGAGAAGCGAGAGGGTCCTCGTGCTTATGCCGGTCAGGTACATGGCTGCAATGTCTTCGGTGATCCGCTCGTCATAACGCTGACTCCGGGGTAACACCTGGGAGTGAAAATCGCCGTCCCGATCACGGGGCACCCTGACCTCTACGTCACCGATGCCTTTAATGCAAAAGGTACGAGAATAGCTGCCGTTGCGGTAATCGGTGCTGTCCTTCCGCTCATATTTTTCTCTTCCTATATGGTCGGTAAGTTCTTTTCCCATAAGGTTCGTAAGAAAGGTCCCTACCTCTTTCTGTATGTTCATGCCGATGTACTCAAGAATCTTTGCCGGGACATTTTCAACTTCCTTGATTAACGCGAGCGCCTCTGATACGCTTACCTTCAGTTCCACGGATGTTCCTCCTCCCTAAAATATTGTGATTTGGTCGTCACCTATTTTATAGGAGGCACATCCTTTTTTGCCAGCCTCTTTCAGAATTTACACAAGAAAGTTTACACTACCGGAGATTTCGGCGACATTGGTTATTTGTACGGAAGTCGATCCTAGTCACCCATCTGCTTACACAAGAAGCGGCTTGGAGGTAAGGTTTCGCCCTCACAAAGATCGATACAGCACCCGCGAGGACGGTGCTGTCTCTACTTATCCGAAAACTATACCCTTCTTCTCGGTATCAAACATGTACGGAGCGTCCGAACCTGACCTACGCGATGATGGGCACAAATGGGAACCGGGGGGGGACAGGGTCAAATCTTTATCCTTGACTTAAGGCACCCCTCTAATAGCTCTACCCCTCATTGATTACCATCGATAAGGCAGTTATTGCAAGAAAAACATTCGTCCGACAGAAAAACATTCGTCCGCTGTCTTTCAGGGAGCAGTGCGTGACAGCTCCCCATCGCTTATCGCCATTTTTTTGGGGGGGAAATGGGGGACGTCCATACGCAAATAAATAACTGAACTATGCCTCGCCAAGCAGGAGTTAGTTATGTATTGATTCCTGAGAAGTAACTCCCCACAAATAACTATTGTATTTAATTACATACAATGATAGAATATGTCATGTATAAGAAAACACCACCTCAACAAAAACTACTCGGCGTGGAGACGCAGGTGTCCCCCTCTTTGCGGAACCGTCTTGAGTCTTCATGGGCTCACCTGTTTAGAGGCGAGGTATTTCCAATCCTGTTCAGGAACGAAGATCGCTATGCGATTCTGTACGGCACAACAGGCCGGCCTAATTTCAGCGTTGCGCGTCTTTTGGGTTTGTGTCTCCTTCAGGAGTGGAGCAACTTGAGTGACCAGGAGGCCCTCGACACCTTCAGCTTTGACACCCGGTGGCGATACGCCTTGGATGTCAGCGATGAGGAAGATTATTTGTCCCGTCGCTCTCTTGTAGAGTTCCGCAGGCGATTGGCCGCCAAAGACCCGGAGATGAAGCTGGTCCGCCATGTATTCGACAATATCAGAGATTCAGCGATAAGCAAACTTGGCCTCTCGTCTTCCAGCCAGCGGCTTGATTCTACCCACATAATCTCGAACATTCGTGTACGAGGCAGATTGGCTCTATTCTCGAATACGCTCACCCAGTTTCTCAAGAGTCTGAATGAAGATCAATTGTCGAGAGTCCCGAAGGCAATTCAGGAATGGCATTCAAGCGAACCCGAGGGTTGGTTCGGATTGGGTCCGGCCGAGCAGAAGATCAAGCTGGAAGAACTGGCGCAGTATCTCTATGACCTTATTGTTATCTTCGAGAAGGATAATGAACTTACAGGCAATGAGCCGTACCAATTGTTGAAGCGCCTTTTCTCCGAACAATGCGAATTCACCTCAGACCAAGAATCGTCCAAGGTCCAGGTGAAGAAAAAGAGTGAAGGAGCAACCCTTCAATCCCCTTACGACCCGGATGCGTCCTGCGGACATAAAGGGCCGGGATACAGCCTTCATGTTACGGAGACGTGCAAGAATACCGGAAAAACCGAAATCATCACAGACTATGAGGTGCATGGCGCCGCCAGATCCGACATCGGCAAGGCCCTTCCTGTTATCGAACGTTTGGAGGCTGCCGGGTTGAAGCCCGAAGCGCTCTTTGCCGACGGCGGTTATCCGTCTGTCCCTTCAGCGGCAAAGGTCATAGAGCAAGGTATCGAATTCGTCACGCCCGTCAACCGCAGCAGGCTCTCCGACGATATCGTGGGCAGAGACCTTTTCTCCTTCGACTCGGAAGGTTTGGTGACCCGATGTCCCATGGGTAATAGTCCCATAGACCATCGCATACTGAGCGGCAACAACAGCACCCGTCGTTCTCTCCATGCGATCTTTGACGGAAACGCCTGTCGATCGTGCACGATGCTCGATAGGTGCCCGGTAAGAGCTCCGAACCACCGCAACAAAGGCTGCCAGGCCCGTGAAACGGTCGGGGACTTTCGTCTGGAGATCACTGCCGAGCTTCGCCTGCGGGATCAGATGTATGCCATCCAGCAGACCACTGAATGGAAGGACCGGTACAAGATTCGTGCAGGGATCGAAGCAACGAACTCCGAACTGAAACGAGCGCACGGAATCGGCAGACTTCGGGTGCGCCGGCTGGCAAAAGTATGCTTTGCCGTGGCATGCAAGCTGATCGCCTGCAACATAAAGAGGTGGGCCAAGGCCCCTTGGGCCTTGAAAAAGACCCTGGAAGGCTGCATATCGTCTCTTTGTATTAGCATGAAGGTATTCTGGACCGAAATAGTTGGCGTGTCCTTGCCTAAGAAGTTCATCTTCACGATGGTGGTAACACAACGATGGTGACGATTGATCCTTTCAGAAAGGGCACTTTCTTCTCAGGAATCTGTATTTATGGTCGTCCCCTATACCCTATACCCCCCTAATGATTTGACCCCGCTTACGGTTACAGATACTTGGCGATGATCGCCCCTATCTTGGTCTTAACCGCTGCGGGTACGTCTATCTTTTCGAAGCAACTCTTGCTTTCCAAAGGCACGGTCGCATCGAGCAGGAGCTTGGAAGTCGGGAAGTATCCTTCGTGCGAAGGATCGATGATCGGGTGGCCCGGCATATTCTTGATAATGTGAACGCCCGTATCCATGCGCAGCCGAGTGCATACGGCCCAGACGAGCTCCTGTCCGGAGAAGGGGTCAATATCCTTATCCACCGTCACGACAACCTTGATGTAAGGGTTTTTCAATAAATCTTCGGCAACTTGCCTTGCCTGGTCGTCGGCCGTTTTTTCAATCTGAACGATGACCATGTAATTAAGGCCCTTGAGAACCATGTCTTTGATGAAAGGGAACTTCCGTCTGATATCCTTCTTCATCTCCACGCCACTCATGAAGTTCAAAAGCGCCGAATCCTCGCCGGCAAAGGGCTGCAGGGCCTGATAAATTGGATTTTTTCGATGCCTGACCAGGTGTATCTTCGCCACAGGGCTCTCCGTAGCGACATAGAAGCCCGAAGATTCACCGAAAGGCCCGTCTTTTTCCTTCTTGTGACTGAATATCGCTCCTTCGAGGACAAATTCGGCGTCGGCCGGCACTTCCAAATTTACCGTTTTGCATTTGATCATTTCCACGGGCCTTTGCATCAAACCGCCCGCCATCTCAAACTTGTTGATGCCGGTCGGGGCCTTCATGACGGAAGCCATAAAAACGGCGGGGTGCACCCCGTTGACGACGGCCACCTCCAGTGGCTGGTTCATCGCTTCTGCCTTCTGAAGAAAAATGGAAAGAGGCTGAGACAGCAGCCATATGTTGATTTCATCCTTGCTCCTCAACTGGATGCGGTGCAGGCCCATCCCCAGCATCCCCGTTTCCGGATCTCTGGCCACCGTGAATGACGAAGAAAGATACGGCCCCGCATCTTTCTCACTATGCGTTAAAACCGGCATGACTTTCAGAATGTCGACATCCTTGTCGATCGAGACCTCGTCCGGCAAATCGCTTTCCTTAAGCTCCGGCTTGATGAACGTATCCTTTCTTTCGAGGTAAGCCGCCTCGTATTCGTCTTCCCCGACGCCCAGGGCCATGGCTAATTTCTTCCTGCTCCCTAGAACGTTGGCGACCACCGGTACGTCGTATCCCCGGACCTGTTCGAATATAATGGCCTTGTCGTATTTGTTCTTCAGGATGTTTATTGCCGCAGATACTTCAAATTGCGTGGAAAGCTCGTCTTTCACCCGGATGAGTTCTTTTGCCGCTTCCAGCTCACCAATAAATTCACGCAGATCTTTAGCCATTTTCAAACCTCCATAGCGACAGTCAAGGCGCCTGAAAGAAGGCGAATCAAAAAAAGTTAAACATATAAATATGGGAAAGGCTACTCAAGGTCAAGGACTTTTTCTTTTTTGCCACCAAGTGACAAGAACTGCGTAAAGAGCCGAAGATTGCCACACAAGTAGTGCGTTTCCACTATGAACACGGCCATCACCTCTTCGGGGAAGGGAGGGTTTGAGGGACGTTCTTCACCGCTTGATTCCTGAGAAGAAAGTGCCCTTTCTGAAAGGATCAATCGTCACCATCGTTGTGTTACCACCATCGTGAAGATGAACTTCTTAGGCAAGGACACGCTGACTATTTGGGCCAAGAATACCTTCATGCTAATACAAAGAGACGATATGCAGCCTTCCAGGGTCTTTTTCAAGGCCCAAGGGGCCTTGGCCCACCTCTTTATGTTGCAGGCGATCAGCTTGCATGCCACGGCAAAGCATACTTTTGCCAGCCGGCGCACCCGAAGTCTGCCGATTCCGTGCGCTCGTTTCAGTTCGGAGTTCGTTGCTTCGATCCCTGCACGAATCTTGTACCGGTCCTTCCATTCAGTGGTCTGCTGGATGGCATACATCTGATCCCGCAGGCGAAGCTCGGCAGTGATCTCCAGACGAAAGTCCCCGACCGTTTCACGGGCCTGGCAGCCTTTGTTGCGGTGGTTCGGAGCTCTTACCGGGCACCTATCGAGCATCGTGCACGATCGACAGGCGTTTCCGTCAAAGATCGCATGGAGAGAACGACGGGTGCTGTTGTTGCCGCTCAGTATGCGATGGTCTATGGGACTATTACCCATGGGACATCGGGTCACCAAACCTTCCGAGTCGAAGGAGAAAAGGTCTCTGCCCACGATATCGTCGGAGAGCCTGCTGCGGTTGACGGGCGTGACGAATTCGATACCTTGCTCTATGACCTTTGCCGCTGAAGGGACAGACGGATAACCGCCGTCGGCAAAGAGCGCTTCGGGCTTCAACCCGGCAGCCTCCAAACGTTCGATAACAGGAAGGGCCTTGCCGATGTCGGATCTGGCGGCGCCATGCACCTCATAGTCTGTGATGATTTCGGTTTTTCCGGTATTCTTGCACGTCTCCGTAACATGAAGGCTGTATCCCGGCCCTTTATGTCCGCAGGACGCATCCGGGTCGTAAGGGGATTGAAGGGTTGCTCCTTCACTCTTTTTCTTCACCTGGACCTTGGACGATTCTTGGTCTGAGGTGAATTCGCATTGTTCGGAGAAAAGGCGCTTCAACAATTGGTACGGCTCATTGCCTGTAAGTTCATTATCCTTCTCGAAGATAACAATAAGGTCATAGAGATACTGCGCCAGTTCTTCCAGCTTGATCTTCTGCTCGGCCGGACCCAATCCGAACCAACCCTCGGGTTCGCTTGAATGCCATTCCTGAATTGCCTTCGGGACTCTCGACAATTGATCTTCATTCAGACTCTTGAGAAACTGGGTGAGCGTATTCGAGAATAGAGCCAATCTGCCTCGTACACGAATGTTCGAGATTATGTGGGTAGAATCAAGCCGCTGGCTGGAAGACGAGAGGCCAAGTTTGCTTATCGCTGAATCTCTGATATTGTCGAATACATGGCGGACCAGCTTCATCTCCGGGTCTTTGGCGGCCAATCGCCTGCGGAACTCTACAAGAGAGCGACGGGACAAATAATCTTCCTCATCGCTGACATCCAAGGCGTATCGCCACCGGGTGTCAAAGCTGAAGGTGTCGAGGGCCTCCTGGTCACTCAAGTTGCTCCACTCCTGAAGGAGACACAAACCCAAAAGACGCGCAACGCTGAAATTAGGCCGGCCTGTTGTGCCGTACAGAATCGCATAGCGATCTTCGTTCCTGAACAGGATTGGAAATACCTCGCCTCTAAACAGGTGAGCCCATGAAGACTCAAGACGGTTCCGCAAAGAGGGGGACACCTGCGTCTCCACGCCGAGTAGTTTTTGTTGAGGTGGTGTTTTCTTATACATGACATATTCTATCATTGTATGTAATTAAATACAATAGTTATTTGTGGGGAGTTACTTCTCAGGAATCACCGCTTTCACTTGCTGGTCCCGTTGACCCGAACCTACACACCCCCTCGTGCTGGATGCGGCATTGCCGGCAACCCTTGTGCGCTATTTCCAGTTGACTTTTGGCTCTTTCTTTTCCGCGACGCATTGGCGGAGATACGAGTTTATGAGGACCTGGTACGGCGTACCTGTCCGTTTCGAGAGTTCCTTAAAATAGGCTATGGTGTCCTTGTCCAGACGGATCGTCACCTGCGCCTTCAGGTCGTCAGCGTAAAGGTTCTTTCGTCCTTCCATCCTGCTCAGGTCATATTCCTTTCTCATGGTTTTCTCCAGTAGGCGCTCTCCTCGCCTTTTGTCGCCTTTCGGCCGAGATAATCCTGACCACCCTTGCATCGTCCCGAAAGGCATGACTTACCATAAGCACCCTGAGCTTCGCGCTCAGGCCCAACATGAGGAACCGATCTTCTTCGTCTGAATGACCGGGATCATCGTACTGAATAGCGGTCTCATCATAGAACACGGTTTGAGCCTCCTCGAATGCCACGCCATTTTTCTTCTTGTTTGCGGCGGCCTTCACCGGGTCCCACCCGAACCGTATCATATAATTATGTTATAATTATGCAGAGAAAAAGTAAAGGAGAAAAAGAGACGCACAACTACTTGGCCGCGTTCGACACAGCCGACCTTGCCTACGACAGCACCTATGGGGCCAAAGGGGACATCTTCACTTCTTTCATTGGTTCGCCTCTCGGTCCCCGACCCGTCTACCTATGATTACCACCCGCACTGGCCAAGTGCAAGAGCAATTCGAGTATTATCGAGTTCAGGAAGAAGGCATCGGACGGCGTATGGTCGCCGGTTGACGCCCGTCTGTGGACGGCACAAGTGCCCGACGTGACGAAGCGAAGGCGCTCTCGTTGAAGCGTGCGAAGGACACCCGTGATTTTCGTAAGAAAATTTTCGGACATGCAATTTTGTCATGCCTGGTTATCACGTCTCCTTGTCGCCCCTGGTTGTCACCCCTCCTTGTCGCTTTGACAGGAGAGGAGAAAACAGGGACAATATTATGAGCACCGGCGTTGTTCTTTGACAATTGAGCCTGTAGCTCCATATTGCGTGGCCGGGCCGAACCCTTCCTATCAGCGGGGGCCGGAGAGATTTTCGATGGATGGTGCGGAAGCCGGGGCGTATCCGGGCCGGAGCATAAAGGTTGGGGGGACACGCCCCGGCGACCGCGCCAGGCGCGAAAAGATCCCGGCCCCCACCCCCCCTAAACCGTCCACTTTCGTCCACTTTCGTCAACCCCCCTTCGGGAAGGCTTGCGAGAGAAGGGAATACAAAGAGGGCTGCCGAGACGGTTTGGTGACAAAAACGTGCCGAAGAGGGTAAAAAGAGGGTAAAATTTCGCGCACTGACCCGCTTTTCGACTGACACAAAAGTCTTGACGTTACCAGAATTATGTATACTATGGAGAAAATAGGAGGCTTTGAAGGGATAAAGGATGGAAGAGACTCGCATAAAGCGTATTTACGAAAAATTGCGGAAATTCCTCACCGATCCCGGAGAGATTTACCTTGTCCAATCGATCGAGACGCAAACACTCCTTGTCTGCGAGAAGGAGACCGTTATCGAGCGATACGACGCCTCCACCTCCCGCTTCGGCAATGGCATCCGGGAAAACTCGTGCAAAACGCCGCTGGGTGTCCATCGGATCAGGGAGAAGATCGGGTACGGCGCCCCTCTCGGGCGCATTTTCAAAGAGCGCAGGGATACGGGCATCGACTGGGATGGGGGCCCTACCGACGATAATCTGATACTGACCCGTATTCTGCGACTCGAAGGTCTGGAAGAGGGAATCAATAAGGGCGCGGGGGTGGACTCCTATGAGCGCTGCATTTACATCCACGGCACCAACAGAGAGGACCTGGTAGGCACTCCCCTGTCCCACGGATGCATAGCTTTAAGGAATCAGGATATCCTCCGCCTATTCGAACGTGTCAGGGAAGGTACGCTCGTCTGCATCGATCCTCCGCCCATAACTATTGGCAAAAGTCGGTGCCGGAGTCTCCATTTTACCGGCATTTTCGGCACAGGCATGAGCGCCCTCGCCCAATACCTGCGTTTTCAGGGCATTACGGTATCCGGTTCCGATCGTTTACTCGCCGGTGAGGATACCGCCTCCATCCGGCACGCCCTTGAGGGGCTCGGGTGCACTGTCGTCAGCCAGGACGGCTCGGGGGTCGGGGAGAATACCGATGTCGTCTGCGTCTCAACGGCAATAGAAGAATCGAATCCCGACATCGCTGCCGCGGCCGCCCATGGTCTTCCTGTCGTGCATCGCTCCGATCTGCTTGCGGCAATCATCGCATCACGCAGGACGATTGCAGTCGCCGGTACAAGCGGCAAGTCGACGGTGACGGCAATGATATTTGAATTCCTGACTACATGCGGCAGATCCCCTTCTCTCATAAGCGGTGCGGCCTTGCTCAGGCTCGAAAAACAGGGACTGATCGGCAATGCCTGGAGCGGCGGCTCCGATCTCCTGGTCGTAGAGGCTGACGAGAGCGATGGAACACTTGTCAAATATGCCCCCGAGGTCGCGGTTATTCTTAATATTTCCAGGGACCATAAGAGCGTTGACGAGATAAAAGGCCTTTTTGAGACACTTGCTTCAAAGGCTTCATGGACCGCGTCAAACGCGGACGATCCGATCCTTGCGTCCCTCCCGGCGACGGTGCGCTTTGGCCTGAGCGAATCTGCCTCGTGGCGGCCTGACCATGAAGAGCTCCGGCCGGCATCGGTGAAGCTTTTTCGCAAGGGCATTGAGTATCATTTGCCGCTTCCCGGAAGCCACAACCTTGAAAACCTGGCCGCGGCACTTTGCGTCTGCGAGCACTTCGGCTGCGAGGGGCTCGCTCTTGCCGATGCCGTAAGACATTTCTCGGGTGTGGCCCGGCGCTTCGCGGTGACGGAGACGAGACATAACGTGCACGTGGTCGATGATTTTGCACACAATCCGGCAAAGATAGCGGCTGCGGTGAGCGCCTGTCGGGGCTTATCTGCGCGCATTGTTGCCGTATACCAACCGCACGGGTTCGGCCCGACGCGATTCCTGAAGGATGACTACATTGCAACCTTTCGAACCGCCCTCGGGCACAACGACTTGCTCTATCTCCTGCCGATCTATTATGCGGGGGGCACCGCCCAGAGAAATATTTCCTCGGAAGATATTATAAACGGCCTTGGCCCCGTGTCGTTCAATGCGCGTGCGGTACGCGACCGCAATGAGTTACTGGCCAGGCTGAGACTCGACGTGAGACCAGGCGATTGCGTTCTTGTCATGGGGGCACGGGATCCGTCTCTGCCAGCTCTGGTACGGAAAACCGTGGATCTCTTCGGCGGGGAAACGCCTCGATGACGCCGGGTGAGCCAACTACTCGGATACCTCGCCGACGGCGGCCTTGATCACCACGTTGGCAACTTCCTCCACCTCTTCTTCGATGCAGTCGTCCAGGGTCTTTGCCTTGAGGTGATCGAAATACCCGCTTTTATCCAGCAGCTCGATGAGCTTGGTGTGATCGATACGCGTCCTGTCATAATGCATGGTTGCGCTGCCGATATCCACCCTCATCTCCACCGCCGTGACACCTGGAATGCTTTTTACAAAGGCCTCGAACTTTTGCGCGTGTGCCTCATTATTTTTGAGCACCGGGCTTTCAATCCTCAGCCTGCCCGGGATATCATGAATATAATAGCCCATAGTTTTCCTCCACGCTCTATTTTACCTGATCTGCCCGGATACGTCCAACGCAATTATCCGGCCAGGGTCCCTCATTTCAGTTGACCTCGCAGCATTCCGGTGCTAATTGATATGTGGAGCCTTACGTGACTACCGCCGCTTCGGAGGCCGCCTTGCGGAGAAAGCTGCACAGGGCCCGGACAGCTTAAATGAAAACGGAAGAGATGCACCGATACGACATTATATTTGTCGGCCATGTGGCAGCAGGGGCGATTGAACACTTCCGAGGAGAGGTGGAATACACCTACGGGGGCGCGCCGTTCTTCGGAGCAATGGCAGCCGCGCCCCTCGGTAAAAGGCTTCTCGTGGTCACGAGGATGGCTCACGCCGACCACGCCGGTCTCGAACCCTTGCGGTCCGCGGGGATCGATGTGTATGTACAGCCCGCGGGCGAGACCAGCAGGATGCGGGTCATCTATCCCACTGCCGATGTCGACGAGCGCCGGCTCTTTCTCATCACGAGCGCCGGATTCTTCCGCATAGAGGAGATGCCGCCTCTGGAGCCTGGTCTCGTCCACCTCGGCGGTTTGAGCGACCAGGAGTTTACCCTCGATTTCATGGAAGCGCTCAAGGGCCGGGGATTCCGGTTATCGGTGGATATGCAGAGCTTTGTCTGGCGGGTTGACCAGACGTCGAGGCTCATTCACTATGGGGATGTACCGGAAAAACGGGACATCTTCCGTATGGCCGACTACGTGAAACTGGATGTGAATGAGGCCGGATGGCTGACAGGTACGAATGATCCGTTCGCCGCTGCTTCGAGGCTCGAAGCCTGGGGGAGCCGTGAGACGGTAATAACGCGAGCGGACGGGGTACTCGCGCGCTGCGAAGGGAAGAGCTACTTTGAGAGATTCTGCAACAGGAACGTTCAGGGAAGGACCGGACGCGGCGACACGCTGATCGGGGCATACCTGGCGCGAAGGCTGGATTGCTCCGTCCAGGAGTCCTTGAGGTTCGCCGCAGTTCTGACCTCGATAAAGATGGAAGCCCGGGGTCCGTTCAGGGGCACCCTCGCGGAGGTGCTCGAAAGGGATAGGGCGTAGGGAGGTGGTGGAGGGATTATGCCTTCCCTATATCTTTCCCCATAGTCTTCCAGAATATTTCTTCCATTTCGGAAGTCAGATGCTGTATTCCCTCCGCCTCCATCGCTTTGATCCGCTTGTCATACGCGCTTTCAAGCTGAGGCAAAAGAAGTTTAACCTCCGGAGAGTTTGCCACTCTTTCGCCGATTAAATCGCGCTGCTCCAGAGCCCTTTCGAAATCTTCTTTATCGACGGGGATGTTATAAAGCATGTTCAATATTTCCATCAGCCTGACCTTTCCCAGATAATCCTCCTCCAACACAACGTACTGGGGCAAAGAGACCATTAACACAAGTGCATCGATCCCTGATTCCGCCGCTTCTTTCGTGATCAGATTCGCAATGGTTGAAGGGCCGTGATACGTGATAGGGAGGGCGCCGGCCTTTTTTACATCCTGAAGCGCTTCTTCGCCCATTCCATATCCGCTGACGAGTAAAGGTCTGGTGTGAGGTACCACATCGTACATACTTCCCAGAAGGATGTATTTCTTCGCGTTGAAAGTTTTGAGAAGCTTCAAAACGGAACTGATATAGAGCTCCGAATGGGCATGAGGCTCCAGGAGGCGAAGCAAGAGAAGATCGTTCTGTCCTTCTCTTCTCGCATAGTGAACTGATGTATTGGGAATAGACAAGTCACGAATGCCCTCTTCGAGATGGATAGTAGGCCGGTATCTGGTGAAGTCATAGAAGTGACCCGGTTTGGATAGCGCCCCTAATTCTCTAGCCCCGAATCGCGCCTCCACTTCGTCGAGGACCAGACTTCCCACATTGTTGACATCTATCCAGGGCCGAAGGGTGGCCAGGACGTAAGACCCTCCGCACTCCGGAACAGGGTCGCGTAGTTGAAAAGCACCTATTCTCACAAATGATCCCTGCAGCCTGAGAAGGTACCTCTGTTGTCGATCATCCTCAACATATTACCATAAGATGAATCTTTTATCATGTGAAGATCTCTCACATGGGCGTGCAGGAGGCGACGTTGATAAAATTAGGAGATCTTTAGGGACGCTCCGAGAGCGTCCCCGCAGGTCCCCGGCACCTTTCAGTCTCACTTCCTTGACATTCAAAAGCCCGGTGTTTACCGTATAAAAGAGCATATCAAAAGATTAACGGGAGGTAATATGGAGAAACGGGGCGCATCAAAAATCTGCATTTTGGTGGCTGTGCTGTTCTGGCTCATCCCCTGCTGGTCGCTTCCGATAGAGGCTGCTGAGCCCGGTGGTGAGGCAGCGGTGAGTAAGGAATTGCAGAAGGACACAGGTATGCCGGTTCTTAATGGAACTCTCTGGCAGAAGATGACACACGATGACAAAGTAGCTTTTGTCTGGGGATTCTGGACGGTGGTCACGATGGAGCACTACCTGATGGGCAAGTATCCTCCACTGAGAACGGAGAGCTTCTCAGCGAAAGTCATCGAGGCCTCGCACAAGACACGGAAAACCGCCAATGAGGTTGTCGCCCTCATCAATGCATACTATGGGGCAAATCCGGATGAGATTGAAAAACCGGTGGTTGCCGTGCTCTGGGATGACATGATCAAACCGAATATCACCACGGGTATTGCCGGTCGTCCGCTGAAACCGTAAGAGTTGACGGAAAAGGAGAGATAAAATGAAACGCATGGTGATTGTTTTTATCATTCTCACGTTTTTTGCTACCTTGACCGGATGTGCGGGCATGAATAGGAGGCAGCAGACAACCCTGAGCGGAGCCGCCATCGGAGCTGTGGGAGGAGGTCTCCTCGGTGCGGCTGTCGGTGGGAGTGCTCTTGCAGGGGCTACTATCGGTGCCGCCGCGGGTGCGCTCGGCGGCTACATAGTGGGAGAACAGGGCAGAGGATATTATAGAGGTAGATAACACGGGGGGTCTTTAGGGACGCTCCAAGAGCGTCCCCGCAGGTCCCCTCAATAATTACGGCACCCAAACCCTATAACACCTGCCATAATAATCACACTGAGTTGCCCAATACCCGTAAGAATAGGGATAGGCGTATCCACCGTATGGGTAGCCATATCCTCCCCAGTAGCGACCCCCTCCGTACCATCCACCGCCATGACCTCCGTACCATCCACCGCCGCCATGGCCTCCGTACCATCCACCGCCGCCATGACCGCCACCGCCGTGTCCGCCACCCCTTCCATAAGAAGGGCATGGAACAGCGACAACGGCCACAACCACACAAAGCAGCACGACCAGTAGAAGCATTTTCATATTGTCCCCCTCAATGCACACTCATGCGTGCTACAGTATAAGTCGCCGGGATCTGTCAAAAGGTTACAAAGGGTGGACAGCTTCTTACGAATTGCGCCATAGCCTCGTAGGGCTGAAAACCGACGACCCTTCGATCGCCAATGATGAAAGTGGGGACTGCCGTGATCCGCAAGCGACGGGAGCGGTCCCAATCGGCATCCACCGCTTCCCGGAAGCTTCTTGACCGTATCACGGCCGTTGCAACGTCTGCGGGAAGTCCCACGGATGAGGCCAGACCCACAAGCTCGTCCACCCTGGCGATGTTCTTGCTTTCCGCGAAATAGGCCCTGAAGACCGCGTGGTGAAATCGATCCCCCTTACCCTCAGACTCCGCCCATTTCGCAAGCTCCTGGGCCAGACGGCTGTTGTAAGTCTTTGTGCGGCCGGTCAGGGGCAGACCGAGTGAGTCTGCTACCTGCTTGAGGCGCTGCTGAATACGCGGGATATCCACATCGTGTCCGGCAAAAAGCTCTTCAAGGGTCAAGCCTTCTTCCGGGGTCTCGGGATGGAGGGGGAAGGCGAGCCATTTGACCGCGATCTCATATTCCCGGGTCAGTCGATCAGTACTCACCGTACTGAAATAGCACCACGGTCAGACGTAATCAGAGAATATTTCGAGGGTTGCCTGCGATTTCATACGTCTCCTTCACATCTCCCTGCTCATAGGCACGAGCTCACCAAAGGATAAGAAAAGTGTTACCACCTTGTCAATAATAAGACATTTCGAAAAGGAAAGCCCGCGAAAGTGAAGGGAGAGAAGACGATTCAAGTTGATTTTCCCGCACGGTGGATGTATCTTTGCAGTGTATGAAAAAAGACGTCCTTCCCCCCGGTTTCAGCAAGAACGAACTCCTCAACGCATTCAAGAAGGCAGAGCGCCCCCTTTCGATCACCGACCTGAGAAGCCTGGTCGACTCGTGGAAGAGCCATAAGAACGAAGTCAAAGCACTCCTTCGGGAGATGGTGAGAGAAGGCTCGCTCATCAGGCTTAAGGACAACAGGTTCGGCATTCCCAATGAAATGAACCTAGAGGTGGGCACCCTCTGGTGCACGCGAAGCGGGAACGGGTTCGTCACGTCCGACAAAGAAGGGGGGAATGACATATTTGTCCCCTCCCGCTTCATTAAAGATGCCATCCACGGAGACAAGGTGGTCGTCCGCATTGAGCACCTGGCGAGGGGCAGGAGAGAAGGCCGGGTCGTCAAAGTGACCGAGAGAAAAACTAAAAACGTGACCGGCTTCGTACAGCAGCATAAGAACCTCTTCCTCCTTGTCCCCGATGATGAAAGGATTTCCGCCCATTTCATCGTAGAGCCCGGCAAAAAAACCATCGAGCTAAACCATGGGGACCTGGTGGCGGCGCGGGTGACGGGGTTCCCCGACGGCGGGGATCCGGGATGCAAGATCGTGAAGGTGTTCAGGGCGTTGGACGATGCAAAAAAGATATCGCAATTCATCGCCTACAAGCAGAACCTTTCTCCCCGCTTCCCGAGAACGGTCGAAAATGAGGCAAAGCAGACACAGCTCGATATCGTTGAGCGCAAGAGGATAGACCTGAGGGCCACCGGTCACGTTACCATCGACGGTGAGTTTGCTAAGGATTTCGACGACGCGGTATGCATCGAAAAGACAAAGAAGGGCTTCCTGCTCTACGTATCGATAGCGGACGTTTCCCACTACGTACCTCGTGATTCGGCCATGGATAGGGAGGCCTATGTCCGAGGCACGAGCGTCTACTTCCCCGGCACCGTCATACCCATGCTGCCGAAACAGCTTTCCAACAATATTTGCAGTCTGAACCCCGCTGAAGAGAGGATGGCCCTGACCGCACGGCTCAGGTACGACACCCAGGGCAGTCTCCTCCAGGCTTCTTTCGACCGTTCCGTGATCAAAAGCGCTCACAGGCTCACGTACCATCAGGTGGAGGACGGCCTCGTCAAGAAGGATAAGGAGGCCGGTCGCGCCTTGAAGGGACTGATGCCACAATTGGAGCAGATGGGCGAGCTGGCGCATATACTGAAAGCGCGCCGCGAGGCGAAGGGAAACCTCGATTTCGACCTGCCGGAGCCGGAGCTTGTCCTCGACATGGAAGGGGGGATAAAGGACATCCTGAGGTCGGAGCGTCTTTTCTCCCAGAGCATCATAGAAGAGTTTATGATAGCGGCAAATGAGGCCGTCGCCCGCTTCATCGCGGAGCAAAAGCACCCCACCATATACCGCGTCCACCAACCACCGGAGCCCGAGAAGCTGCACGATTTTGAACGATTGCTGCAAACCCTGGGAGTTCCGTACAAAACCGATCCCAAGGGCAGGCTGCCACTCCAGTCCATATTGAAGAACGTGCGGGAGAAAGAGCATGAATTCCTGATCAACCGCATCCTGTTGAAGTCGATGAAGCAGGCAAGATATTCAGCGCAGAACCTGGGCCACTTCGGCCTCGCCCTCGATTTCTACAGTCACTTCACTTCTCCTATCCGCCGGTATCCGGACCTCGTCTGCCACCGCATCCTCAAGGAGATTATCGGCGGCGGGGACGGCGCGCGTCCGCTCTATGGAGAAGAGGAGCTCGAAAGGATGGCGGTTCACCTCTCTGAAAGAGAGCGGGCGGCCATGGAGGCGGAGCGGGAAACAGAGGACCGGACCAGGGTGCTCTTCATGAAGGAGAGGGTCGGTCAGACATATGAGGGCATCATCTCCCATATCACGTCCTATGGTTTCTTCGTGGAGCTCTTCGATGTGTTCGTCGAGGGACTGGTGCTTCTCTCAAGCCTCCATGACGACTACTACGCCTTCGAAGAAGACAAGTTCCGCCTCCTGGGCAGGAGGACCCACAAAGTCTTTCGCATAGGAGATCATGTCAAAATCAGGGTCGCCTTGGCAGACGTGGAGAAAAACCTCCTCCACTTCACCCTGTCGAAAAACGCATCACCCGCCTCGCGGCCCGAACGCAGCCGGAGCCGATAGATAAGCTGCCCGCATAAAGCCTCGCCGGGTTCGTTCTGTTTCGTTCTTGAGTGCTTCTGCCTTCAGCAGTATAATCTCACTATGAGACATGCCACGGTATGCGCAAGGAGGAGGGGATGACAGAAGAGATCGAAAGGGTCGCCGAATGGATCGTCAATTCAAGGAAGGTGGTCGTCTTTGTCGGCGCCGGCATGAGCACCGAGTCGGGCATTCCTGATTTCCGGAGCCCCGGCGGCGTATGGGATAAGTATGACCCCGAGGACTTTGACTTTGGGCGGTTTCTTTCCAGTGAAGGGTCCCGGCACACGTACTGGCGGATGGCGACCGAAATGTACGATTCCATGAAAAACGCCCTGCCCAATGCAGGCCACCTGGCAATCGCCGAGCTGGAGAAGCTGGGAAAACTCGATTGCCTGATCACGCAAAATATCGACGGTCTTCACTTCAAGGCAGGCAATTCGCAAGAAAAGGTGCTGGAACTGCACGGGACGGCCATGCATGTGACATGCCTGGACTGCGGACAGAGGTACGATCGGGACGCGGTGCAGGCCCGTCTCTCGGAAGAAGAGAAAGCCCCCCGGTGTGAGGCGTGTGGCGGGATCCTCAAGCCGGCCACCATCTCTTTCGGCCAGGCCATGCCGGAAAAGGAAACGACGGAAGCATACCTGCGGTCGGGGTCTTGCGACCTCTTCATCGTTGTCGGCTCGTCTCTCGTCGTCCATCCTGCCGCCGCCATGCCGGTTGTCGCAAAACGGGCAGGGGCGAAGCTGGTCATTGTCAATCGCGACGAGACCGCGTGTGACAATCTGGCCGACCTGATCATCCATGATCAGGCGGGTCCGGTGATGGCGGCGATCCTCACCCACGTGAGGCAGCTTCATGCCCAAAAAGCCCGCCTCGCGGCGGAGGCAAACCGCTAAAAGCCCGGAAGAGAGACTCATATAAAGAAGCGAAGCGGGAAAGACCGTCAATGCAAAAGGAAGAGTGACCCCTTGGAGAAACTGAGATTTACAAATATCTGGCTCGCCGTCGGCTTCTTGTCGGTCGGGCTGGTTATATACGTTTCATTGATGCCAAACCCGCCGGACCTGACACATATGCAGGGGGGCGACAAAATCGAGCACGCCGCGGCTTACTTTACCCTCACCTTCTGGTTCGGTCAGATCTACGCGCGGAACCGGGTACGGTGGGCCATCGGACTAGCTTTTATCATGCTTGGGGTCAGCATGGAATATCTCCAGCGCATGACCGGGTATCGGACTTTTGAGTATGGCGATATGGCGGCGAACACCGTGGGAGTCCTCTGTGCGCTGCTTGCAGCCCAAACCCCGCTGGCGAGAGGCTTAGCGGTCGTGGAAAAGCGCCTGCTCCGTCTTGTGAGATAGGATAGAGACAGGAAGATGAGCCAAAAGCCCTCGGGCGGGGCGGAAAAGACGCCCTATCTCAGCCCGTCCTCTCCCTTGGCCTCTTCCTTCTTCAGTCCGCCCACCCGGGCATGCGGTCTCCCCCCGGCGGTAACGGCGACGGCAACGAGGATCTCATCCCCCTTCGGCGCATCGTTCACGGAGACGGTCATGCCGTCGAAGTGGGACCGTACGAAAGCGGCGTCCTTGAAATGGAGGGGAATATCTATCCCGTCCCCCATCCTTCCGATCTTCTTGACGGAGGGTATTATGGCCTTTCCGCCGCCCACTGCATTCCGCAAAGGCGTGCCCAGTTTCGGATGGAGAAGGGCCGCCGCGTGCTCGTACTCACCATTTTCTCCGACTATCGCGGCTTTTCCGTAGCTCTCGGGCTTCCTCCCCTCCAGTGCGGCAACCGCCCTCTCGCCGAGGACCCTTCCCAATTCCTCCCCGGCATCGATGAGGACCGTCAGGTCTTCCTGATAGACACCCGCGTAGGGGTTCTTTATGACGGCGATAGCCGCCACCTTTCGGACCGGGTTCTCGGCCCTTTTGGCGCCGTCGATGAATATGTCCTCAACAATGGTGACAATTTTCCGCACTTCCATGGGACACCTCCAGTTTTATAACGCTCTTGTCATCGAACGTGTGCATCATGTGCCCTTTCAGGATAACGACGGCGTCTCTGATGACCCCCGCCGATTTCAGTCTTGCCGCTTCCTCCTCGCCGTTCGTCACGGCGGCCATGACCGCCTCTGTGTCCAGACAACCCCTGTCAACGGTCACAAGCTCGTCCGGTATATCGGTGAGCGGGTCTAATTCCAGCGCCCTTCGCCGCACGACCCCGGCCGTCTCCACGCTGGTCCTGTTTGCGATGAGCGTGGCCGCGGCATCCGCGAGGGCGGCGGAATCGGCCGCGACACTGACTATGTCCGCAAGGCCGAGGGTAAAGCTCCTTCCGCCGAAGCCGCTCGTCGCCACTCCGAGAGAGCCGGGCCCCTCCACCTTCATCACGTAGGGCGTAGGGATGGTGCTGCCGATATCCCCTATGCCTATCCTCATCGGCCGGCCCGACCTGTTGCATATGGATATGTCGCCGCCGTTATTCACGGAGAGAAGATCGATCTCCCCCGATGAGGAGAGATACTCTTTGACGAGGTCCGCCACCGCGCCCGCCACTGCGGCCATGGGTGTGAGCGTCGCCTCGTCGACAGCCTTGACCGCCCTGATCATCCTCCGGGCCGGCTCCGGCAGGTAGTCTGTGTTCTTGATTCTGTAAGCCTTCTGCCTGAGAATAGGGAGGGCTTCCCTGATCTCGTTGAGGATCCGCCCCAGGTACGCCTCAATCTCCTGGCGTTCGAAAGGAAAGGCCTCTCCCCCTTTTTCCCCCGCAAGCACCAGTGTGGCCGGGCCTAGCTCGATCAGCATTTAGCGTCCTTTGCGCTTCAGTACCTTTTCTATGGGCTTTATCGAATCGATGTGGCCCCCGATATCGGCAAAGGTATCCCTTCGCATCGTATACTCAACGGGCAGCACAAATGACGGCGTGGGGGAGAGATAGATGCTGCCGTGCCTGATCTTTCCCACATCCACCAGAAAATTTATGCCGCCTCCGGGAAAGATGAAGGGCCGCGCCCCCCCTATGGTGATCGCCACCCTGCCCTCGTGCACCGCCCTCGTCAACTTTATGGGGTTCTTCGTCACACCGGCCCGTGCCGACCCGCCCACGCCCGCCGCGAAAACCGCGCTGACCCCGGCGAATTCGCAGGAGTCGCGCAACACCTCGATGAACTCCATTGCAGCAGGGGTCGGCTCCTCCTTCGCAAAGCCACCCTTCCTCATCCTGTAGAAGGCGACGCTGCGGCCTGTCGTCTCCGTGATGAGGAGGCTCATGCCCTCCCGCAACTCCTCCGCCTTTATCCCGGAGATCACCTCCAAGGGCTCGGTGATGTCGGTGCCGCCCCACCCCTTCCCCTTGCCGACGAAGTACCTGCCGTCGGTGCTCTTCCGGCCGACTATCGACACGCCGGACCTGGGTTTGCCTATATGTCTTCCGGCCGGATGCTCGCTGAAGAGGGCGGTGATGTGGCCGTCGAGCACGATGACCTCATCCGCGGCGCGGGCCATATACGGCGCAAAGAGGCCCGATACCGCGCTGCCGCAGCCGACGCGCATCCGTTCCTCCGGCGCCCCGTCGATCCGCGGCGCCTTGCCGAGGGCGATCTCAATGGTCGACCCGTCCTCGATCTCCATGGTGACCCATTTGCCCCCGAGCAGTTCCAGCATAACCCTGGCCGCGAATAGTCCGTCCTTTGAGGTCAGCGTGTTGACCCCTCCAAGGGAAAGCATTTTCGAGCCGTACTCCTCGGTACAGAGATGACCTATGTGCCGTTTCCCCTTGCGTTTCACATAGATGCCCTTCGCTTCCTTCCCTAGGAAGCGGTCGGCATCTATCTTTACCTTCATCCCGCTGTAGCTCAAGGGGGCTTCCGTCACCACCGTGACAATGTCGATGCCGTCCCTTACGCCGCTCACGATGAAAGGGGAAGGCCTGAAGTCCGGGTAGGTGGTGCCCGAACCGATGCCGGTGAGGAGCGGCCGTCCGATGAGGGACGCATCGGCGGACTCCACCAGGTCAGCCACCTCTTCATAGGAGAGGACCCTGGCCTTCCGGCTGATGGCGCCCGCCTCGTTGTAGTAGCGCATACAGGCGCCGAAACAACCCTCCGGTATCCTGCAGGCAATGGGGCAGGCAGCGCAGACGGGCGTCTTGTCGGGAGCGTCCGGGGTAAACACGTCCTTGGGGCAGACCTTCATGCACGTGCCGCACTCGACGCAGCCCTCCCCCATGTGCACTTTCTTCCCCTCTACAGAGAGGATGCCGAGGGGGCAGACCTCCCCACATACCCCACAGCCCTTGCATTTGGCCAGATCAATCTTCATGGCGTCTCTCCCCCGATCGCCGGTTGTGCGCTCTGCCTTCGCAACGCGCCAAAGCGGCGCCCTTCTTTTTTCGTCTAGGCCGGGGCTATCCGCCTCACCGGCGGCGGTGTATTCCTGCTCACTTCCACCTTGATCACGCCGTCTACCAGAACGGCTGCTATACCGGGAATGTCGCCTATCTCGATGGCCCCTTTGGCGTCCGTCCCCGCCGACCCCATGGGTGCATCGATCACCTGCAAATCCGCGGCCTCTCCCTCTTTCACCAGCCCCTGGGCCAGGGAAAAGACAGCCTTCGTATTGCCCGTGGCGCAGCAGACAGCGGTCTCCGCGGGGATTCCACAGAAAGCGGAGATAAAATTGATCATCCTCCATATGCCGAGGGGCACGACGCCCGTGCCGGAAGGCGCGTCGTTCCCGATGATGAGCCGGGAAAGACTCCCTTTCTCCTTCAGGAACATCGTCACCTCCACTGCTGATTTGGGGTTTCCGCAGTGGACGATCTCGATGGCGGCCTCCGACTCCTCCATCACCCGCTTCGCCTCGGGGACGGGAATGCTCGTCGGCCCTCCGTTGAGATGGCAGACCACCGTGGGCCTTGCCTCAAGCACGTCATCGCAGGTGACGGTCGAGCTGCCCGGGATCGATGTCCCGCCCACGTGCATGAGCACTTTCATGCCGTACTTCTTTGCCCACTCAGCCATCTCACGCGCCTCGGAGGCCGTTTTCACCGTGCCGAGGCCGATCTCTCCCACGAGCCAGACGCCCTCGGCCGCGAGCTCCTTGAAATCCTCCTCAAGAAGCCCCTTCTCCAGGATCAACGCGCCGCCATAGACCTTCACCCCGCCCGGACGGCTCGCCGCAAACGATTTGTGCGCGAGCAGCGCGAGCGCTTTCGTCCCCTGCCTGTCCTTGGGTCTGCCCGGCAGATGGACTTCACCCGCGGAGATCATGGAGGTGACGCCGCCGTGCAGGCTGCTCTCGATGAAGCCGAGCTGATTCTGCCGTGGGGTAAAGTCGCCGAAGACCGGGTGCACATGGGAATCGATGAGCCCTGGGCACACGGTCATCCCCTTCACGTCGATCGTCTTGTCGCCCCCGGTACCCGACCCCTTCTCGACGGCCTTTATCCGCCCCTCTTCGATGACGATGGAAAGAGGGCCTTCCTGGAGAGGCGCCCTGATATCGCCGGTAAATATCGTCCCCACATTGCTTAAGACCAGTCTCATGGATCCGCCTCCTCTCGTTTTGTCACTTTCTTGTCTTCCATCAGCCCTTTCAGCCGCTCCATGTGACACGGCAGCTCGTATACCCTGACGCCTGCCGCGTCCCTGATGGCGTTAACGATGCTCGCGGCCTGGGGTATAAGCGCCGGCTCTCCCACCCCTTTTGCGCCGAAGGGGCCCGTAGGCTCCTCGTCCTCGACAAGGAACACCTCGACCCGCGGCATGTCCATGGAGGCAGGGATATAGTACGTATCGAAGGATGCTGTTTTGCCGGGAATGAACTCCTCCATGAGGGCGAGCCCGATGCCCATGGCAACCCCCCCGCATATCTGCCCTTTGATACCCCTCGGGTTTATGCTCTTTCCCACATCGTGGGCGGCGTACACCTGCTTCACCCGGCATGCGCCCGTCGATTCTTCCACCTCGACCTCTGTCATGTGGGCGGCGAAGGCGTAAGTAGCGTAAGGAACACCCTGGCCGGTCGCCTCATCGAGGCCGCTGGCGGGCGGGTTAAAGCGGCCGTCGAACAAGAGCCTGCCTCCGTCCTTCATGGCGCAATAGATGTCCCTGAGCGTCCTGCCCCTGTAGTACCCGGCCTTGTCGAGAACCGTCCTCAAACCGGTCGCGGCCTCCTGGACCGCCTTCCCCGAGACATAGGTCTGCCGGCTCGCGGACGAGGAGCCCGCATCCTTCGAGGTATCCGTGTCACCCCTGTCGAGGAGCACGTCGCGCATGGATATCCCGAGCGTTTCGAGGAGGATCTGGAGGAGGACCGTGTCGGACCCCTGGCCTATCTCGCACGCCCCTGTATGGAGGATCACCCTCCCCTCCGCGCCAAGCTCCACCTGGGCATGGGCGGGGTTGGCCACACCCGTGTTGCCGATGCCGTAATACATGCACCCAAGACCGAACCCCGAGCCCGACTTCTGCTTCTTCCGCGCCCTCCAGAAGGGTTCGAGCCTCTTCAAGGTCTCCACGAAGCCGGCACTCGCCGAAAGGACCTGGCCCGTGGCGGTAGTCGATCCCCGCTTCAGGCTGTTTTTGATCCGTATGTCGATCGGGTCTATCCCGAGCAGGTCCGCCACCTCGTCGATCTGCGACTCGTGGGCGAAGGCGAGCTGGGGGACGCCGAAACCCCTCATGGCCCCGGAAACAGGGCCGTTTGTGTAGAAGAGCGTGCTGTCGGCCCAGACGTTCGCCACTTCGTAGGGTCCGGTCGCGTGGACCGCGCACCTCAGGCAGACCGCATCACCATAGGAGGCGTACGGTCCGGTATCGCCCGTGATATTCACCTTCACCGCGGTCAGGGTGCCGTCCTTCCTCGCCCCGGTCTTGTACTCGATAGAAAGGGGGTGCCGCTTCGTGTTGGCCAGAAAGCTCTCTTCCCTGGTATAGCGCATGAATACGGGACGCTTGAGCGCATAGACCGCCAGGGCGAGGAAGCCTTCGACGGTCACATCGAGCTTCCCGCCGAAACCTCCGCCCGTCGTTGCCTGGATGACCCTGATCCGCTCTTCCGGCATGGCAAGGAGCCGGCTAATCTCCGCCCTCTTATAGTGGATATTCTGCGTCGATGATTTGATCACGATCCGCCCGCCTTCGTCCACGTACCCTATCCCTGCCTCGGTTTCGAGGAAGGCATGGTCGATCCAGGTTGTCCGGAACGTATGGGCCGTGACAACGTCGGACTCCGCGAAACCCTTCTCCACGTCGCCTTTCCGCACCTTTTTAGAGACCAGGATGTTGCCCGTATCATAGATGAGGTTGTGGCCCTTCGCGGACGTATCGGGGTCCGGGACCGCATCGATATCCCCATAGTCGATCTTGACCCGCGCCGCCCCTTGCCGGGCAACGGCCTCATTCTCGCCTATGACGACAAGTATCGGCTCTCCCGTGTACCTGACCCGCCCGGATGCGAGAAAGGGCTGATCCTTGCGCAGGGCGCCGAAGGTGTTCTGGCCCGGGATGTCCTTATAGCTCAGGATACGGAGTACCCCCGGCACGGCCAGGGCCCCCGACACATCGATGCCGGCCAACAGCGCATGGGGCCTTGTGCTCCTTACCACGCAGGCGAAGAGCATGCCTTCCACACGCAGGTCGTGGGCGAACTCGGCTGTTCCGAGCACCTTTGCGAGGGCGTCCACCCTGTCGAGGTCCCTTCCTATGAACACGCGTCGCCCCCGAGCACCGACAGGAGGAGGTCCCTCACCACCGGCAGTTTGTAGGTGAAGGAAGGCCGCATCCCAGCGATGCGCCGTATCTCGTCGAGCACCATCCTGACCGCTTCCTCCACCACGGGCCTTTCCCGCCCTTTCCCGATCAGGAACGCCTCCGCCGACCGTGGCCTGAAAGGCACGGGGGTGCAGCTTCCCACGGCAATCCGCACATCATTGAAGATGCCCTCCGTATCAGCCAAGGCCCATGCGACGGAGAGGCGGGAAATGGCCCACCCTGCCCTTCTCGCGATCCTCCGATAACCTTCTTCGTAGCCGCCGAGGGCCTCTACCTTTACGGAAGTGAGGACCTCCTTGCTTCCGATCGTGGTCCTGTAGGGAGCGGCGATGAACCGTTCCAGTTTCTCGGTCCTCATCCCGTCCATCGATTCGAGCGTCACCTCGGCGTTGTGCACGAGGAGGGGAGCCAGGGAATCGGCAGCGGGTGATGCGTTGACCAGGTTCCCTCCCAGGGTGCCCATGTTCCTTATCTGCGGAGAGCCCACGAGGGAGCAGGCAGAAGCGAGGCTGCCGCAGGTCCTCGCGATGGCCGGGTGCGTCGCGATGCGGGCGTGGGTCATGCCGCTGCCCAGGCGCAGCATACCGCCCTCTTCCGTCACGCCCGCAAGTTCGGCTACACCCCCCAGGTCGATTACATACCGGTGGGTCTCGCCTTTCTTCATCCTCACGAGGAGGTCCGTGCCTCCGGCGAGAAGCGCCGAGCCCCTCAAGGACGCGAGGGAGATGAGGGCTTCCTGCTTGTTATGAGCCGCTACGTACGAAAAAAGGGGCAGCATCTCTAATCGCCTCTATAATCTGGACATACCCCGTGCACCTGCACAGGTTGCCGCTCATGGCCTCCCTGATCTGCTCGTCCGTCGGTTCACGGTGCTTGAGGAGCAGGCTGTAGGCAACGAGGAGCATACCGGGGGTGCAGAAGCCGCACTGCACGGCGCCGTGGGAGATGAACGACTCCTGAAGGGGGTGGAGAAGGTCTTCATGGGCAAGGCATTCCACGGTCTTCACCTCTCTCCCTTCCACCTTTGCCGTGAGCGTAAGACACGCGTAACAGGGCTCATCATCGACCAGGACGGTGCACGTCCCGCATTCCCCGATGGAGCACCCCTCCTTGACACTGGTGACGGACAGCCTCTCGCGCAAGGTATGGAGGAGCAGCTCGTTCTCCTCCACGTCGCAGGTTATCGCCTTCCTGTTCAGGGTGAACCCGACCCTTTTCATCCTCACCCTCCCCTTTTTCAGATCGCGAGGTAGGACTTTTTGATGTACGCGTCGCCGATCAGCTTTTCGCTCCTTCCCTCCAGGGCGATCCTTCCATGCTCCAGGACATAGGTCCTCTCGGTTATGGTGAGCGTCTGAAACACATTCTGCTCTACCAACAATATAGCAGTTCCCCTTTCGTGAATCCGCTTTATGTGCGCGAATATCTGAAGCACGATCGACGGCTGAAGGCCAAGGGAAGGCTCGTCAAAGAGGATGAGCTTCGGGCTCGCCATGAGGGTCCTGCCTATGCAGAGCATCTGTCGCTCTCCCCCGCTCAGGGTCTTGGCTTTTTGGGAGAGCCGCTCCTCGATGCGCGGGAACATCTCGAAGACCTGCTTCATCATCTCCCGTATCCGTTCAGGTCGCGTGTAGCCGCCCAGATAGAGGTTGTCATAGACGCTCATCTCGGGGAAAACGGATGCCCCCTCCGGGACTACGGCAATACCCTGGGCGATGCGCTTTTCGGTGCTCATCCCCTTCAGATCAAGGCCGTCGAGAAAGATGCCCCCGTCCTCCCGGTTCCTGCCCGCCCTCACGAGCCCCAGCACGGTCTTCAATAACGTGGACTTGCCCGCGCTGTTCGGTCCTATGATCGAGACGAGCTCCCCCTTCCCGACCGTCACGTCCAAATCGAAGAGTACCTGAACGTCTCCGTAATACGCGTCAAGGTGCCTTATGCGGAGCATATCTTTTCCCCCAGGTAGGCCTGGATCACCCGATCGTCGCTGCAGACCTCGACGGGAAGACCTTCCGCGATTTTTTCCCCGTAACTCAGCACTATCAGCCTCTCGCAGACACCCATGATCGCCTGCATGATATGCTCCACGATCACCAGGGTCTTCCCCCTTTTCTTCAGCTCCCTTATGATATCCATCCCTTCCTCGAGCTCCCTGGGGTTCAGGCCGGCCAGGTTTTCATCCATCAGGATCAGGTCTGCCCCTGTGCCCAGGGCACGGGCCAGTTCCAGCCTTCTTCTCTTCGGCAGGGAGATCTGTGTTGACCGCATGTCCTTCACGTCCGCTATATTGAGGAATTCCATGATCTCCTCGGCCCTGCCCTCCGACTCTCTCTTCGTGAGGTTCTGTCCGAACATCAGCGCGACGAGCACGTTCTCCTTCACCGTCAAGGTCAAAAAGGGGTGCACGATCTGGGAAGTCTTCGTAATTCCCGTCCGGCAGATCCGGTGGGGCGGAAGGTTCCTGACGCTCCGGCCCCTGAAGAGGATGTCGCCTCCATCGGGCCTGTAGATGCCGACAATCACGTTGAAGAGGGTGGTTTTACCGGCCCCGTTCGGCCCTATGATGCCGGCTATCTCGCCCTCCTCCACCTCGAAATTCACGTTATTGAGGGCCTTTAAGGCGCCGAAGTTCTTCTTGAGATCCCTCACCGAAAGCAGGCTCATTTCCGGAACCTCTTGAATGAGAGCAGCCCGATAAAGCCGCTCGGCACGAATATGACCACCACGAGGAGGATGACGCCCAGCATCAGGAGATAGGTATAGAGCAGCTTGGCGCCTATTGTCTCGTTGGCGAGGCTGAGCACGACGGCGCCTATGACGGGGCCGAAGACGGTGCCGATGCCGCCGAAAAGGGCCATGATGATCATATGGATCGTATGGGTCACACTGAAGACATCCAGGGGACTGATATACGTCAGCCAATAGGCGTTTATGCCGCCCAGGACGCCGATCATCACGCCGGTAATAGCGTAGACCGACACCTTGCAGCGCTGTGTATTGACCCCGGCGAGCTCCGCGGAATTCTCCGCCTCCTTGATCGCCTTCAGAGCATACCCGAATTTGTTCCTGTCCGTGAGAAACACAACGAACACGATGAGGGCGACCGTAATGAGGAAGGTGTAGTAGAAAAAAGTCTCGTCATGGGCGATGGGAAGGGTGATGCCGTGGCTCCCCTCGAAGAGGGTGACGTGAAAGGTCCTGTCGAATTCGAGCACGATCTGGCTCGCCGCCTCGGCAAAAGCAAGGGTCGCGATGCCGAAGTAGGCGCCCCGGAGCTTCATCGTGTGCTTCCCGATAAAAATGGCGATCGCGCCGGACAGGAGCCCGCTTATCACAATGGCGGGGAAAAAGGGTAAGCCCGCCTTCGTCATCAATAAGGCCGTGGCGTAGTTGCCTATGCCGAAATAGGCGACGGCGCCGAAATCGATATAGCCGGTGAAGCCGGAGGTGAGGTTCCAGGCGGAAGCCAGGCCGATCCAGAGAAAAATCATGGAGAGGGTCCGCAAGTAGTAGCCTTCCAGCTTGAACGCGGGAACGAGGAGGAGGGCAAGGAAGATGGCGATCCAGACAACGTACTTTCTCATTCGACGATCCCCTTACCCATAATGCCCCGGGGTTTCAGCACGAGGATAATGAAGAGGAGAATAAAGGTTATGGCAATGGAAAGACCGGAGCTCAGGTAGGTTGCGGTCAGCGATTGGATCACACCCAGGAGCAGGCCGCCTACCAGCGCGCCGGGGATATACCCCATCCCCCCGAGCACGACCACGCAGAAGGCGATGATCGTGTAGGGGAGCCCCATCTGGGGATAAATCACAAAGTGCGTGGAGATGAGGCCGCCGGCAAGACCGGTGATCGCGGCCCCGAGGGCAAAGGTGAGGGCATACACCTTCTTGATATCGATGCCCACGAGACGGGCCATTTCCTTGTCCTGGCTTGCCGCGCGAATGGCCTTCCCATACCGGGCTTTCTCCAGGAACAGGTAGACGCCGAAGGTCGTGCAGATGGCGATGAGGAACGTGACCAGGCGCGCGATCGGTATGGTAACAGGGCCCACGGAAAAGCCTATGCCGGAGTAGCTCGTGGTGACGGTCCTGAAATCGGCGCTCCAGAGCAGGAGCGCCAGATTGCCCAGGATAAGGTGGATGCCGAAGGTACATAGGTACGACATCATGGGGGGCGCCTCCACCACCCGGTTTATCACGAACCTCTGGATCACATAACCGATCACCCCGGCCGAGATGATGGAGAGGGGAAGGGTGAGGAAAGGATCGATATGGTAGAGGGTGTAGAGCCAGTAGGTGGTGAAGGCGCCTATCATGATCAGCTCGCCATGGAAGATATTGACAATATTCATGACACCGAATATGAGAGAAAAACCGCTCGAATACGCGGCGTACACACCTCCCATGAGAAGGCCCGTGATAAGGGCCTGTATCAGGAGCCCCATCGGGTTACTTTCTCTCCTTCCACGGTTTCGCGGGGTAGAGTACCGGGCTCGAAGCCACCTCTTTCGGGAAGACGGTGGTCAGTTTCCCATTCTGCACCTGCACGGCTATGGGGGGATGGTCGAGGTTGGCGCCGTCAGGGCCGAATTTTATCCTCCCGTAGCACGTCATGGAATCCATCTTGTGCAGCTCCTCCATGATCCTGACCCTGTCCGCTTCTTTCAGAGGCGGCGCCACGGCCAGCCTCTCGACAGCCCACTGCTGCACAAGGGCGCCGCCCAGGGATGCCACTTCCACATAATCAGGATTCCTGTTGAACCTCTTGTAGTAGTTGGCATTCAACTCCCTCGCCGTGCCGAAGATGTCGTCCTTGTAGGGCAGGTTGGGCGCCCATTCCGCCGCGGCAACGACATACTCTGCGTCTTTGCCCAGGGACTTCACGAAATCGGGTACCGTCGGGCCATAGCTGAAGGCCACCAGCTTCGGGGTAAAGTCGACCTCTTTGAGCGCCTTCATCGTGTTGAGGGCAACCATCAGATGGGAGCCGACCAGAAGCATGTCGGGGTTCTTCTGTTTCACCTTGTAGAGGAGCGAGTTGTAGTCGGCCAGGGAGAGCGGGAAAAGCTCGAAGTAGACTAGATCTATGCCCTCCTTCTTGAGGTAATCCTTGAAGCCTTCGGCCGCCAGCGAGGTGAAAAGGATGTCCGAGCCTATGACCGCCGCTGTCTTCGGCTTGGGCTTCAATGCCCGGCTGATCTCCACGCACCCCCGGACTTCCTCTGTCGCTTTGCCGAGGGTTGAAAAATAGTATTTGAAACCACGCTCGAAGAGCTTGTTGGAGCTTGCCCCCCCGGAGATCATCGGATACTTGTACTTTTCGGAAATGGCGCTCGCGGCAAACACGGAATCGCTGCCGAAGCCTCCGAGGATCAGGTCGGCTTTCTCGATGGTGGCTAGCCTCTCCACGAGTTTCGCGGCCTCGGCCTTGTCGCTCTTATCATCGAAGAACAAGAGCTCCACCGGGTACTTCTTGCCCTTTACCGTAATGCCGCCTTTGGCATTTATGGTTTCCGCCCAGAACGTGTAGGCATCCTTCACGAGGTTGCCGTCCCGTCCGAATATGCCCGTGAGGGGCAGGGCGCATCCTATCCTGAATTTTACCGCCTGACCGTACGACAGGTTCGGCAGCACGAGGCAGGCGATGATGCCTATCACACCTAGTCCCTTCCAGTATCTCATAAAATCCTCCTTTTCCTGACGGCGGGCAAAGCCATACTACGCCTGCGGCCGTTTTCCCGGGGTTCGCCCGGATAAGCTATACCCATCTGAGGGTGACGGTCTTCTCATCCAGAAAGAGCTTGACCGAGTCCATACGGGACTTCGACATGCCGAAGAAGGAATCCTTCTTGGAGCCGAGACCGAAGAATGAATAAGGCTGGGGGATGCCTGCATTGACGCCCACGTTGCCGACCTCACATTCCCTGATGAACTTACGGGCCGCTTTGCCGCTCTCCGTGACGATACATGCCGAGTGGCCGTAGCGCCCTCCGTTGATCCAGCCTATCGCCTCATCCAGATCCCCGGGTCTCAAGAGGTTCGCAAGGGGGCCGAAGGCCTCCTCTTTCGCCAGAGGGTCCATCTCGGGCGTCACCTGCTCGAAAATGCTCGGCCCAAGAAAATATCCCCTTTCATACCCTCTTACGGCCGGGGCGCGGCCGTCGAGGAGGAGCCGCGCGCCGAGGCGCAGGCCGGCCTCGATGAACTGCTCCACTTTCTCCTTCCCCTGGCTGCTCGTGAGAGGTCCGAGCTCTACTGATTCGTCGAGGCCGTATCCCATCTTCATGGTCTTTGATGCGGCAAGAAATGCCTCCTTCACTTCACTGTACCGCCTGTCGTCACCCAGGACGGCGACATTGTCGGAGCCGAGGCAGCGCTGTCCCGACATGCCGAAACAGCCGCGAAGCAGGTAGCCGACGGCTTTGTCCACCGGCGCATCCGGCATCACGACGATCCAGTTCTTTCCGTTCCCATTGAGGGAAGAGCGCTTCCCGTATCGCCCGCACAGCTCGAAGAGCTCCTTCGACACACGCGTGGAGCCTATGAGGCCGACGCCCTTTATCCTGGGGTCGGAGAGAATAACCTTGTTGAGCTCCCTGTCGGGTCCCATATGGACGAGGTTGACCACGCCCGGCGGAAGACCAATCTCCTCGGTCACCTTCATCACGGAGTCTGCGGCAACCGGGACCTGTCTGCTGGGCTTGACTATTACCGTACAGCCACAGGCGACGGCATAGGGCACGAAAGACGACCAGGCATGGGTCGGAATGTTGCCGGGGGTAATGATCAGGAAAACGCCGGCGGGCTCACGGATCTGATAGCAGTCGATACCGGTCGCCAACTGGTCGACGTGTTCTCCCCTATAGGGGCCGAACATGGAGCTGCCTGCCGCCTCGACATTTTCAACGATCCTCGCGCAGGTCCCCCTTCCTTCATCTATGGTGCAGCCATGGTCCTGGACGAGGATGCGAGCCATCCACTCGGCCTTCTCCGCGCACCGCTCCCGCAGGGTAAATACCTTCTTCGCCCGGTCCCTGAACGGTACATCCCTCCATTTCCTGAAGGCCTCGTATGCGGCGCTGATCGCGGCTTCCACATCATTACGCGACGCGATCGGCGCCTCGGCGATGACTTCACCCGTGGCCGGGTTTGTGGTCTCGAAATACTCCCCCGTGCCCGCATCCACCCACTCGCCGTTGATGTAATTCTTCAGCCTGCCGTAATGTTTTGCTACTTCAGGCACCACTGCCATTTATTCCTCCTTTTCCTCCCTCGCCCCCCCTTGCGGGAGCCATCCCCGATCTGTATACTATACCATTGACGCGGTCGCATTCGTGACCAATCATCCGCTGCATGCAGAGAGGAACTTACGTTATGGCCACGGAGGACAAAAGCAAGCTCTTTCAGTTCCCCTGCTCCTACCCACTCAAGGTAATGGGCAGGAATACCAGCGAGTTCTATTCGGCGGTAAGCGCAATCGTCGAGAAGCATGTGGCCCCCGGCAATGAAATCACTTACTCCAGCCGCACCAGCAGCGGGGAAAAGTACCTGTCTATCACGGCCACCTTCCCGGCGGAGAGCCAGGAACAGTTATATGCGCTCTACAAAGAGCTAAACGAGCATCACCTGGTCCTGATGACCCTTTAAGACCGCACGAAGGGCACCCGTAAAAAACACACTCCTCATAACTTGTAACCGAATTTCTTGAGCAGGTCGATCCGCCAGGCCCTGCCTTCCTCGTCCTCGATACCCTTCGGCCGCAAGCCGTCTATGACACCCGCAATCCCATTGCCCTGTTCGCTCGATGCCACTACCACTTCCAGTGGATTGGCGGTTGCGCAAAAGATGCGGCAGACCTCCTGGCAGCCCTTGATCGCGTTGAGGACATTAATAGGAAAACCTTCCTTCAGGAATATGACAAAGACATGCCCGCATGCGAGAGCGAAGGCCGTATCCGCAGCCCTCTTCTCGAGGTCCTTGTCATTCCCTTCATGGCGCACCAGACAATGACCGCTCGCCTCTGAAAAGGCGATACCGAATTTCAGATGCGGCGAAGATGCGACAAGCGCCTCATAAAGGTCAGGCACTGTCTTGATAAAATGAGACTGCCCGATGATCACATTCATTCCTTCCGGGAGATCCACCCTGACGGTAGTGAGAGAAACCATTGCTACACCTCGTTTCGTAGTCTTTCATTTTCCGCCCGTTCACTGCCCGGCCGGAAGATCATACACATGGCAACACCAAAGACATAGAGCTGATCTTCCATGTCGGTCAACCTCGCCCCGGCAATGCCGGTGCGACTGCCGAGATGCACGATCCTCCCTTCACACCGCATCGGCCCCACGTCCGTGGTAATCGGCCGTATAAAATTCACTTTCAGATCGAGAGAAGTATATGCGACGCCCCTGGGGAGCATCGACTGAACCGCGCAGCCGGCGGCTGAATCGAGAGCCGTGCATGATATGCCGCCGTGGACTGTGCCGAAGGGGTTGTAGTGCCATTCCCTGGGAGTAAATTCAAGGACGACACGACCCTTCTCCGCCTCCAGGATGGCAAGACCGATCAGGCGGGCGATAGGCGGCTCATCGATCGTGCGGTCCTTGAGGCTTCGCAAATACTCGAGACCGCTGACGGTCTCGATTGTCCTGGCGGCTTCCGCCGGATCGGACCATTGAAAAGTCCGGGACCGGATACGAGAATTCATCTTTAGTTTCCTCACGCTAAATCTATGTGATTATCAAACCAATAGGGGCAAATGTCAATAAGAAAACCTGCGGGCCAAAGCGTGTGGCGGCGACTCATGTCCATCATAGAAGTAGTGTGAATGTTCTGGAACGATACGCCTTTTTCGGGTATACTTACTTGGTTGAATAATGGCTAGACACGATCGTTTCCTAAAGGCATGCAGACGGGAGCCCGTGGACTGCACCCCTATCTGGCTCATGAGGCAGGCGGGGAGGTACATGGAAGCGTACCGACAGATCCGTGCAAGGCACGGCTTCCTGGAGATGTGCAAGACGCCCGAGCTTGCCGTCGAGATTACCCTTCAGCCGATCAGGCGCTTCGAACTCGACGCTGCCATCATTTTCTCCGACATCCTTCTGCCCCTTGAGAAAATGGGCGCCGCCCTCACGTTCGCCGACTCGGGCGGGCCCGTCATCGAAAAGCCCCTGCGCTCAAGGGAAGACGTGGACGGGCTGAAGGCCCTCGATATCGAAAAGGATCTCCCCTACGTATTGAAGGCCATCGAACAGGCCAGAGCCGAGATCGACAACGTGGTCCCGCTCATAGGTTTTTCCGGCGCCCCTTTCACGCTTGCGAGTTATCTCATAGAGGGGGGCGGGTCGAAACACTTTCAAACCACAAAGACGCTCATGCACATAGAGACCTCCGTCTTTCATCTTCTCATGGAGAAGCTGACGGACATGGCCGTTCAGTATCTAAACGCCCAGATAAGACACGGGGCCCAGGCCGTACAGGTGTTCGACAGTTGGATCGGGATCCTTTCGACCCAGGATTACCGGGAGTACGTATTCCCCCACATGAAGAGGCTCTTTGCCTCCCTTGACCGGTCTGTCCCCAGCATACATTTCGGCGTCAACACTTTTCACCTCCTCCCCCTTATGCACGAGGCGGGCGGCGATGTGGTCGGCCTGGACTGGCGGGTCCCGATCGATGAGGCATGGGACCATCTCGGCAAGGACTGCGCAATCCAGGGCAACCTCGACCCTACCGCACTTTTCGCATCCCGCGACCATATCGAGAGGCAGGTGAAGGATATTATCGGCCGCGTCAGAGGCGTCAACGGACACATCTTCAATCTGGGGCATGGGATCTTGCCCGGCACGCCCGTTAAAAACGTGGAGTTCCTCGTGGACTGCGTACATGCCGAAGGAAGGGGTCCGGCCTGAAGCACGGGGGAATGGTCGGGGCTAAAGCACCTTCTGTCGAGATTTTATGGCCGGCCCCCGCATAAGGAGGTCACGGATGAAGAAAGCCCTTCTCGCGGTAGTCGTCGTCCTGGTGGCGGTGGGGATGGCAACGGCGCAGACCGGTCTCAAGAAGAAGAGACCCTTGCCCTATGAGTTCGGCCGGGTCGTCCTCAACAACTACTCTCAAAAAGCCGGCCTCGCTCCTGTGGTTTTCGACCACTGGCTCCACCGGTCGAAGTTCACCTGCAGAGTCTGCCACGTAGACATCGGCTTTGCCATGAAAGCCGGTCTCACGGACATTAAGGCGGCGGACAACATTGCCGGGTATTACTGTGGAGCCTGCCACAACGGGAAGATGCTTTCGGAGGGGCAAATCGTGTTTGCCTCCTGTGTGAAAAAGTCTTCTCACAGTGACGTCGAGGTATGCAACCGTTGCCACTCCTTAGGGAAAGAAGTCAGAAAAAAATATGATTTTGCCGAGTTCACCCAACGGTTTCCAAAAGAACGATTCGGGAACGGAATAGATTGGGAGAAGACGGAGACCGAAGGCCTTGTCAAGCCTGTCGATTTTGTGCAAGGGATGCCGATACGGAGGAAGTCTCTTCCACTGGAGAAGGACTTTGTCCTGGACGCCAAACTCGAGAGCATGCCGACTATCATCTTTTCTCATAAGAAACATACCGTATGGAACGGGTGCGAGCTATGCCATCCGGAGATATTCCTGGGGGTGAAGAAAGGGGCGACCAAGTACTCGATGGAGGAGATATTCGCAGGCAGGTATTGCGGGGTGTGTCACACGAATGTGGCCTTCCCCCTGCTCGATTGCCAGCGATGCCATGCGAGACCCGTTCAATGGCGGGGGCAAGGGTGACCGGGGAAAAGGAGAGGACGCCAAGTCGATGAGAAGGGTCCCGCGGGCGTTAGTCGGGCTCTCTTTGGTCCTGGTGCTTGCAGGTGCCGCGTCTGCGAGAAGCCTGCCAGCGCCTGCCGATTACGGGACGGTAATCATGGACAATTTCTCCCCTCAGGCGGGGATCCCTCCGGTGAGGTTCGATCACTGGCTCCACCGGTCGAAGTTCACCTGCAGGGTCTGCCACGTGGACATCGGCTTCGCCATGGAGGCAAAGGGTACCAAAATCAGGGCCGATATGAACGTGAAGGGATTCTACTGCGGATCGTGTCATAACGGACGGGTTACCGTTGACGGAGAGACGGTCTTTCCGGCCTGCTCGACCGACCCGGCTTCTAAAAAAAACAGGGAATGCCTGCGCTGCCACTCTGTCGGCAGTGAGATCCGCGGGAAGTATGATTATGTCTCCTTTACCAGGCACTTTCCGAAGCAAGGCGCGGGAAATTTCGTCGACTGGGAGGGGGCCGAGGCGGCCGGAGTCATAAAACCCGCCGATTCCGTTCCCGGTCTATCCGTAAGGCGCCCACCCCTGAGGGCTCAGGAGGATTTTTCCATCACATCGAGGGGCTGGATGCCGGACATCGTCTTTTCTCACAAGAAGCACGCCCTGTGGAACGGCTGCGAGGTTTGTCACCCGGACATCTTCCCGAGTGTCAGGAAGGGCGCCGTAAGATACTCGATGTTCCAGATATTCGAGGGGGAATACTGCGGTCTGTGCCACGGTCGTGTCGCTTTTCCGCTCTATGATTGCGAGAAATGCCATATCGACCGGGTGTGCCGATAGGCCGGGGCGGGGACTCGCCGCTACCCCCTGCTGCGTGATATGTCCCTGCGGCTGCGTGATATTAAGCAGACGCCGCCCGAGGGCGGCCGCTATTCTCTTTGATTTATGGAACTTACAAAAGGCGCGACTCATGGCAGGTCCATTGCATAAGGTACTGTTCGATTTTTCGTCAGGTGTGGCCAAAAGTAGGGGCAGAACGGGGAGGGACATCATTTTCTTGACTTACCGTCCCTGCCGTATGATACTAAAAAATTATAACTCTCACAACTTACAGGGAGGTAACGCTATGAAAGTCAGGTTCATTCTTTACGCATTGTTGTTTTGTCTATCGCTGCTCTTTCTTGTTTCGCCCGCCGTCTGGGCCGCCGACTATCCGAAGACACCGGTGACAGTCAAGCTGGACGGGGCAAAAATGGCGCCGGTTACCTTCGCCCATGCCATCCATGTGGATAAGCTGAAGATCGACTGCGCGAAGTGCCACCACAAGGATGCCCAGAGTCCCAAGGCCTGTGCCACCTGCCATGGAAGCGCTGCAAAAGACAGCACACCTGCGGCAAAGGATGCCTTCCATACCCGGTGCCAGACCTGCCACAAAGAAATGGTAGCCAAGGGGACGGCGGCGCCTACGAAGTGTAATGAGTGCCACAAGAAGTAATGCGGCGGAGGGGGAAACCCCTCCCCGGTCTTCCGGCGTAGACGCTACTTACAAATTCCTGTCTTCCGTGCGACTCGCCATACTTGTGCTTTCCGTCATAGCAGTGGCGTGCATCATCGGCACGCTCCTGCCGCAGCAGGCGCCTGCGCGGGAATACCTGTCCAGGTACTCGGAGAGCACGTACGCCATTTTCAGGTTCTTCGGTCTCACGGACGTATTCCACTCTTCCTGGTTCCTTTTTCTCACAGGGATCTTTGTAGTAAACCTGTTCCTCTGCAGCATCGAGAGGCTCAGCCGTTTGCTGAAGAACCCCAGAGAGGACAGGATCCCGAGTGAAAAGGCGCTCAGGGCATGGCCCAACAGTTTCCTCCTTAAAGAGAGAAGAACCGAGGAGATGGTAAGCCTGTTCAAGGGGTACAGGCAAGCCGCCCATGACGACAGGGGTAAGATTATCGAGAGGGGATCCATCTCTCGTTATGGCGTCTATGTGATCCACGGAAGCATGATCATCATCCTCATCGGCAGTTTTTTGGGAGTCATGTTTGGGTACCGCGGCTTTGTGACGCTGGGCAAAGGAGAGACGAAAGACACGATCATCGCACGAGACGCCAAGGGGACCCCCATACCCTTAGGGTTCGGGATCAGGCTTGAAGACTTTCAGGTGAGCTTCTATCCGGACGGAGCGCCGAAGGATTATATGAGCAGGATCGATATAGTGGACCAGGGGAAGGACGTCGAGAAGGCCGACGTAAGGGTCAACCATCCTCTCTCTTACAGGGGCGCGAGCATTTATCAGGCGAGTTATGGGAGTAATCCCGTATTTCTTTTTAACGTAGGCGGAAAAGCAGTGAGGCTCTCCCAGGGCGGCACGTACAAAGACGGGGCCATCACAATGATGGCGGCCAGGTTTGAGCCCTCCATCCACAACTTTGGCCCTGGGGTCCAGGTCGCCTATCTGGAGGGAAACCAGACACGGACGGTCTGGTTCGTGAAGGCAATTCCTACCCTGAGAGAGAAAGAGGTCGGGGGGGTCACCATAAGGCTTGACGATATCGCCAATGAGTTCTATACAGGGCTCGAGGTCTCTCATGACCCCGGCGTATGGGTCGTCTGGACAGGATTTGCCCTGATCCTCTTTGGCCTCTATATCAATTTTTTCGTATACTACAGACGGATCTACCTGCTCCAGACATCCGAGGGCGTGCTCGTGGCGGGAACGTCTCCAAGAAACAAGGAGGCTTTCAGGGAGGAATTCGAGAAGTGGAGGGAAAAGGCGAATGGCATTAAATAACAAGATACTCGGCGTTGTGACGCTCTTCTATCTCTGTCTCTTTCTCATCCATCTCCTCTACTTTGCAACAAAAAAGGAAGGCCTTCTCAAGGCCGCCTGGATGTTCCTCTATGTCACCTTCGGTCTCCATACCGTCGGGGTTATCACACGGTGGATCGAATCGTACTCACCCTGGACCTGGAATGGGGTGTTGTCCCTACCCTACCCGCAAGGCCCGGGCCATGCCCCTTTGTCCAACTTCTACGAATCCCTCATTTTTTATGCGTGGTGTATCTCACTCACAGTGATATTGCTGAAGAGGAAGCTGAGTGTGCCCATCATCACCTGTTTTGCCTCGCTCATTGCCCTCTTCTGCATGGGTTACGCTTCCCTGTCACCCGCGGTGGACAGAAAGATTGCACCCCTCATCCCCGCCCTCCAGAGCAACTGGCTCCACGTCCACGTCTTCGCCTGTTTCATCGCGTATGCCGCCTTCGCCATCTCCTTTCTGTGCGGCCTCTTCTACCTGTTCAGGTTGAAGGGCATGCCGGCCGGGGAGAAGCTGGAAGAGATGAATTATCAGAGCGTCATGGTGGGATTCCCCATGCTCACCGCAGGCATCCTCACGGGGGCGGTCTGGGCGAACTACGCCTGGGGAGCCTACTGGAGCTGGGACCCAAAGGAGACCTGGTCTCTCATCACCTGGATCGTCTATGCCCTCTTCCTCCATGCGCGCTTCACCAGGGGATGGAAGGGGCGCAGGCTGGCCGTGCTCTCCATCGTCGGTTTTCTCAGCGTAATCTTTACCTATATCGGCGTAAATTTCGTCCTCTCCGGGCTCCACAGTTACGGCTCTTCCTAGGCCTTCGGGGATTCGGACGAACCCACATTCTCGTCCGCGAGAGCCGGCATAATCGGTCCTATAAGGCCATACCCTTGTGGCACTCCTTGCATGCCGCCTTGTTCAGACTCCCCAGCCGGTGCAGCTTGGGTTCGTGGCATTTCGTGCATTCCGTGCCCATCTCCACATGCATCGCGTGATCGAACTTGGCCTTGAGCCCCTTGAGGGAAATCTCCTTTTCCGGTCGATATGTGGCATGACAGAACAGGCAGTATCCGTCAGGCTTCGCCACAAACTCAGGGATAGGTGCCTTCTCGGTCACCCCCATCTTCTTGTATCCCCCCAAAACGCCGGCGACGATAGTCCGCCCGATTTCAAAGGCATAACGGATATTGTGCTCACCCCTCCCCTCTTTCAGGAACTGAAGATCATGCCCCATTGCGTCGTAGGCATTGAGGAGGCTTGCCGGGGCTTTACGCTGCTCCAGCACCTTTCCGTACCGGTCCATCAGGCTTGAAAGCCCTTCCGTGAAGGTGCCCATACCCTTCTTCCAATCTTCGGCCATCTTCTCGTACCCGGGTTTGTGGCAGAGAACGCATGATTTTTTCTTCGCCTCCCAGGTTCTGGAGAGCACCTGCTTCCCCCCTATGCTTTTCTCGAGGGTATGGCAAGCGGTGCAGCCGACCCTGGAGCCGTACATGGGCGACGGCGCGTCCTGAACCCCTAAAGAGCCTATGCCCATATACATATCCCTTGCGGGGGCATGGGAGGAGGCATGGCACTGGTTGCACGAGAGATCGATGGTCCCCGAGAAATGGACGGTCTCCTTGCCGTGCGCTATCCTGGCATGGCAACTGAAGCAGTTGACGTAGTTTTGCGATATGTGGATCTCGTGCACCCTGGCCGTGTCCCTGCCTTCTGCCTGCCTCTCCACGTGGCACACACCGCACCGCTCCTCTAGAGGCTCCCCCTGCCCGGTCACGGTCCGGCTGTGGCATTCGACGCAACGGGCGCCTGTCTTGAGGAATGATTCGTGCGAGAAATCGACTTCACCTATTTTCACCGGCTTTCTCCGCACCCCATGGCAGACGATGCAATTCTGGTTGTATTGAGGCGGCGCGGTATAAAAATGGCATAAAGCGCACACGTCTTCATCGACATCCATGTGGCTTTTTGTCTGCACCAGGGAATAGTGGCAGCTTGTGCAGTGAAGTATCTTGCCCCTCTTCGCCTTTTGCACGTGCTCCAGATGATTGAAAGGGGTGCCTCTGAAATTGACGACTTTCACGGATTCGGGGGCATGGCACACGTTGCACTCTTTGTCCTCGACCCTCGACTTGAGGGGAAGGCTGTAAGTGCCGGCGAGGTAGCGAAGGGATGACTGGACGATCGTCGAAGGGCGGTAGGGGTGGCAGTCGATGCACCCGACCTTGTTGTGGCTCGAAGCCTTCCAATTGTCGTAGTAGGGCTTCATGATGTGGCACGCGAGGCAGGCCTCGGGTTTGTAGGTAAGGCTGTAGGCAAGGAGATTGACGCCGACGTAGCCGGCCACGGCGACGATCCCGATGGAGAGGAGCAGGCCCCTGCGGCGCCTTACGAGGTTACGTACGCCCACGTTCTTTTTCTCGCGGCTTCAGGTGCTTCTCGAATTCGAGAGGATGTTCTTCCATGAGTTCTTCCCTTGTGATAAGCCCATTCCAGATCACCAGCGACCCGGGGAATTTGTGGGGATTCAGGTGGACATTATACATGTGCCAGATCACGATTGCGAGGGTCGCGAGGAGGGCCTCGTCCCTGTGCATCTCTTGTGCGATATCGAGGAGAAATTTCGGGAAGAAACGGAGGGTTATGTCCTGGAACCACAAAAGAAGACCCGAACCGACCATGACAACAACGCCCCAGTACACGGCCCAGTAATCGAACTTCTCGATGTAGCTGAACCGGTCGAATCTGGCCTTCTCATTGCTCAAACGCAGAAAATACTTGATGTTCTGGATCACATCCATCGCGTCTTTGGGCCCAGGCAGCAAGGCGAGAAAATCCCTCCGCCCTTCTCTCGTAAAGGCGAGCCAGGCCACGTGCCAAAGGCAGACGAGCATGAGGCCGGCCGCCCCGACCCGGTGAAGGAATGTCGAGTTATGGATGCCGCCGAAGAGAAAGATGACGAACTTGAAGATCGTCGAATCATGGAATCGCACCGGCAGGCCCGAAAGGATAAGGAGGACCATGCTTACGGCGAGGACAAAATGCTGGGCCCTGATGTTGGCGCAGAACCTGTAAAACATTTCGCCCCCCTCGACGGCCTCCTTAAGATCCTTCTTTTTTTCCAACACCAGCTCTTCGCGGAGTTCCCTCTTTAGCTCCTGGAACCGGAGGTTGATCCTCTCCCCTATCTCTCGACGAATGACCTCTCGAATGCGGGTGGAGTCTTGCGGCGTCAAGGGGACAGGGATTGCTTCCCGAAGTTCCTCCTCAAGCTCCTTCTGGAGCCTCTCCAGGGCTTCAATTCGCCATTGTCTTGTTTCTTCCTTCATCGTTCGCTACATCAAATCCTTTTCTTTTTTTTCTCCTGGAGCTTCCTCGCAAAATCGAGAAAGATATGGACAAAGAGTACGAGGAGCACCGTGATGGTAAGCCACTTGAATCCGAAAGCAACGTAGAAGATGATGCCCGAGTCCCTGCTCTTCGGGTTCACGTGCACGTTGCCTTTCGCAAAATTCGAGGTGGCTCCCGGATGGCACTTCGGCTGGCCGCACGTGCGCGGGAGATTGGCCGGGTTGATGGACGAGGTTACGTCATCCCTCGGCTTGATCTCGTGGTATCCGTGACAGCTCACGCAGTGGGCAATATTCTTCTCTCCGAATTTGGTCGCCACGCCATGGAAGCTTTCATAGTAGGTCTCCACCTCTTCCGTCTTCTTGCCGTACCGTTTCATGACGCTGAAATCACCATGACATTTGACGCACATGGCGACGACATTGGTGGCGTACACCGTGGAGAAGGGATCGACCGTCCTTCTGATACCGTGTTCCGTGTGGCAATCCGTACAGATGGGGGGGTTGATGTCCCCCTTGCCGCTGAACCGCCCGTGGACGCTCTTCCTGTACGCTGCGAGCGCTTGTCCATGACACCTGCCGCACATCTTGTCAGGGATATTGAGCCGGTATCCCCGCGATCTTATGTCGATGTGGCTCAACACATCGTGGCTGCCATGGCAGGTGGCGCAGTCAGGCGCCTTAGGATTGCCTTTCTGCATCTCCCGCCCATGCACGCTGTCGCGATAGACGAGATATTCAATGGCAGGCCCCTTGTCGAAGGTCGTCCCTTTGCTGTGGCACACCACGCAGTTTACCTTTTTCAGCCTCTTCCCGTGCGGGAGTTCCGTAACGTCGAGATGACAATCCACGCACGAAAGCTTTCCGTGGGCCGACCCCCTCAGGGCCTCTTCGCTCACGTAGACCGATCGCGCTCCCCCGGAGGCGTCCGTGCCTCTCAAATCTCTTTTTCCGTGGCAGATCAGGCACCTCTGTTCCTGCGCGCCCGCAACCATCGGGACGAGCAGAAAGAGGCAGAGGGGAAGAAGCAATCTAACTCTTGTCATTGCCGTAGAGCCTTTCATATTCGAGGGGATGGTCTCTGTGCATCTCTTCCTTCGATATCTTCCCGGTGAGCCATGTCCTGCTCATGGGGAAAACCTGGGGGTTCAGATGGACGTTGTAGAGGTGCCAGACCACAAGCACGAGGAAACCGAGGGTGGCCTCGAAAGAGTGAACCAGATGGTTAAGGTCGATGAGCCACTTCGGAAAAACCATCATGAAGAGCGTCTCGAACCAGAGCATAAAACCGGAGAGGCCGAGCAGTATGACGGCAAGGCCGGCGGCCCAATACTGGAACTTCTCTATGCAGGTGAACCTATCAAAAAGAGGCATCTCCTTCCTGACGCCCAGGTTGTGCTTGATGAGCTCCACGAAATCGCTGAGGTCCTTCCTCCCGAATATCATCTGCTGGAAAAACTCGTGCCCTCGCCGCGTGAACACGATCGAGAGCAGGTGATAGGCAAATGTGGCGATCAAGAAGACTGCCGCGAGGCGGTGGATTTTCCCCCTGAAGAGCACTCCGCCCTCCAGCCTTATGATCCATTGGGCGAGCCATGATTCGTGATACTTGAGGGCAAGGCCGGTGATACTGAGGATGATGAGAGAACAAAAAAGCAGTACGTGAACGACTCGTTCTCCCCTGGTAAAGCGCTGTACGTAGTCGGTTTCATCGGCCATGTTTTCTTCTCCTGATCCTGCCGTATACATCGAGGCCAATGTATGCGACGAAAAAGGCCATAAGGATCCCTATGAACCACACGTAGAACTTACGCACGAAATACATGCCGAGAGAACTCCCTTTTCTTGCTTCCACGTGAATCCTCCCTAAGGAGGCCGCGTCCTTCATTGCCGGATGGCATTTTCCGCAAGTCCTGCCGAGATTCTGAGGGTTTATGCTCGATTCAGCCTCCGCCGCGGGTAGTATTCGGTGTACTTCGTGGCAGCTCGTGCAATTCGCCGCCGTAATGTCCCCATACTTCATGGCAATTCCATGAAAGCTTCCGAGGTAGGTCGAATAGCGATCGGAGGGCAGCCTGTATTTCGCGATGATCGTCTGGTTTTCGTGACATCGGGCGCACGTGGCGGCCACATTGGCGACATACACCCCGGCCTTCGGATCACTCACCCTGGTGAGGGTATGCTCTCCGTGGCAGTCGGTGCATGTCGGACTCTCCATTTTTCCTTCCTCCAAGGCCCGCCCATGGATGCTCACCTTGTATTCGTTGTAGACCTCTACATGGCATCGGCCGCACACCCGGGGGATATTTCCCCTGTTCGTCTTCGACTCAGGGTCCTTCGGGCCGAGAATCAAATGGCTTCCATGGCAGTCGATGCAGACGGCAGCCTGCACCTGTCTCCCTTCTTTGAGGAGACGCCCGTGGACACTATTCTCATAGGCCTTTATCACATCGGATGAAGGGAGCTGATGCGTTTTCTGCACCTCGGCATCCGTATGGCACCTCGCGCAAAGGATGACCAGATTTCCGCTGAAAACCGTTGATCGCCGGTCGGAGGCGGGCAGGATGTGATGCTCTCCGTGACAGGACGCACAGGACGGAGCGTCCTTGTCGCCCCGGCGAAAGGCGGCGCCGTGGACACTTCTTCCGAACTGGCGGGCCGCTTCCTCGTGACACCCGGTGCAGTCGACCAATGCCGGCGGCCTCCTATGGGGAAGAGGGGCTGCGTCGCGATGGCAGTCGATACATGCGATAGCTCGGTGAACCGAGTCCCGAAGGCCCGTCTTCATGAGGCGTTGAGGCACCGTATCCCGGCCTGCGGTTCCTTTGAAGGCCTGCCCTTCGTGGCAGGAGATGCAACGGGCGTCCTTTTCCGCGGAAAAAGCCGGCAGCGGTAGGAGGAAAAGAGCAATAAGGGAAAAGAGCAACGATCTTGGCGTCTTTACCATGAATCCTGAATGGCACCCTTTCTTTGTGGGTAGGCCGCTCATACCGGGCCGCCTTACTTACCCTTATCTACCCGCTATCTTCTGGCTGCTTTCTATTACAAGCCTGAATGGAGGGGGTTGTCAAGTTTTTAGTTGAAGCCGAATGGGACCGTGCATCTCCTGCAAGTCACATACCCCTGCTCCCGTCTTTCTGGGTCCCGGGGATAGGAGTGCTTTTGGCGGCGGAATGGTCTTCCCGCCTCGGTGAGGATCTATGTGCCCTCGGTTTCCAGGGTGATTTTCCGCAACGGACTGGGGCGTTATGCGCAATGGAAACGTCCGCCCCAACCTCTGACCACCCTCATGAGACCGGTATGCCGCCGGGGAACAATTGCATTTCCCGCAGAGACATTGCGTGCCTGCGGACCTTGCCTTCGCGGGGCCGGCCGGGTACCCATGCATCTCTTGACAAGAGGACCGGTTATTGCATCTAATTTCTCTCATGAGAGATATATGGCACGGGAAGGGGAGCGTCCTTCTCTTCACGGCGGCGCTCCTGGTGCTCTTTTGCGCCGGGGCCGGGGCTGCCCCCAAGACCGAGGACTGCCTGGAGTGCCATGACGCCTACCAGAAGTATTCTCATGGCGGCGTGGCGTGCGTCGACTGCCATTCTGCCATAACGTCCCTACCCCACGCGGACAAGCTGCCGCAGCCTGCGTGCGTCGTCTGCCACGAAAAAACCGCGAACTCCTTTAGCCGGAGTCTTCACGCAGAGAGGGGCTTAGCATGCGCATCCTGTCATAACGCGCATTTTCCGCAGAAGGATAAGAAATATTGCGCCTCATGCCATGCAAACGCTTCCCATGGGACCCTTCCATCGAGTAAGAAGCACCTGGAGCAGCTTATGTGCATTGCCTGTCACGGAAAGGTGGACAGAACCGAAGTGAAGGTGCATGTGGAGATCAAAGGCGGAAAGGAGCTTAGGGCGTCCGCGATTGACAGGGACGGCAACGGCCTCATCGATCAGGCCGAATGGCACGCCCTCGAGGACTTGCTTCACACCGGGTACAAGGGCAGATATATCATGGAGAAAACGTATCAAGCCAGGGGTGATTCCCATACGGTTACGGCGAAACCGGCTGCATGCGACGCATGCCACGGATCGACCGGCCATTTTGCCACAGGAAGGCTTCAGGTTACCGGCCGTAAAAACCTGGAAATACCTCTAGACACCCGCATATTCATTCCGGAGCTCCCCTCCGCAAAAGAGTTCGGGAGGACGGTACACGGACGTGCCGGGGTAGTGTGCGCGGACTGCCACCTGTCGCAGAGAAGGATAGCTGAAGGCGGGTCGGAGAACGTCCATGTGTGCAGGAAATGCCATGAGGCACAGCAGGACGTGTACAGCAGGTCGGTTCACGTGAGGGTTGGAGCGACGCACTGCGTGGACTGCCATAACCCTCACCGGATCACGTCGTACAAAGAGCTCGGGGCCAAGGCACGAATGGCCGTCTGTTCGCGGTGTCATAAAGATTATGTGAGGAGACACGCGTGGTTGCCCAACACATCCCTTCACTTCGATTACCTCGAGTGCGCCACGTGCCACAGCCCCCAATCAAAAAAAAGCCTGGTCTTTTACTTCGTCCGGAAGTCTCCCGCCGGAAAGGCCAAGCTTTCTTACAATGAACTGGTCGCGCTCACCGGCCAGGATCCGACACGAGCGTTCGGGGAGCGACAGGGTTCGCCCGATACGCAAATCGCCCGGCTTTTTACCCTTCTCGCGCAGCGGGACAAAAATGTAACGATCGATGCGTCCATCATAGTGACGAAGGCATACCACGATTACTCGGAGACCCATCTCAGGGAAAGACAGTGCGTGACGTGCCATTCCCGGGAGGCCCATTTTTACGATTCCATGCTCCTCCTTCTACCCGGGCGGGATTCGAGCACCTACATCCCGGTGAAAGGCACCCTCCTTGCCAAATATCCCATAGGAACGTCGGTCGATTTCTTCCTTGTCGGCGAGGAAAAGATGAAAAAAGACGATGTATATAAATTCCTCCATTTGAGAGGACGCTGGGAACTGGGACTTAAGTTGATCGATTTCTTCGGCTTCATGACAATCATAGTCGTTCTCGTCGGGGTGGCCGCGCACGTCGTGCTGCGCCTTACGGTGCGCAAATGAGACGGCAGGAGCTCCATCCCCTTCCGCTCAGGATCTGGCACTGGGTCAACACGGCGATCATCCTTCTGCTTATCATCACGGGCGTGCGTCTCATGATTCCCGACCTCCATCTTATGCCGGACTACAGGAGCGCGGTTATTCTCCACAGGCGGGCCGGCTACGCCATGGCCGGCAGTTTCATGTTCTGGCTCCTGTACGGTATCGCCACAGGCAGCCTCAGGAAATACTACCCCATCCGCTCGCGGGACCTGAAAGGCCTTTTCCTCCAGGCCCGATACTATGCCTTCGACGTCTTTACGGGAGCCGCGAGCCCCTTTCCCGCGACGGCAAAGGAAAAGTTCAACCCCCTGCAGAAGATCGCCTATGTCTCGACCATGCTCCTCTTTACGCCCGTTATCGTGATCACCGGCATCTTTTACAGCGATATCCTGCTTTTCCGCAACACCATATTGCTCCTTGGGGGCCTTCGCGTCCTCGACGCCATCCACCTGGCGACCGCCTATATCTTCGCCAACTACTTCATCGTCCATGTCTACATGTCGACCATGGGCAGGAACCCCTTCTCTCACGTGTTGGAGATGATCACCGGCCGGCCGGATCATCCGGAAACAACGGCCGAAGAGGAGTGACCCCCTGTTTTCCCTGGCTATTCTCGATCCGCTGATTATACTTTGAGAGAACCCATGAAAACACTCCTCCTCCCGGTTCTCCTGCTGGCATGCTCTGTTGCGGGCCCGTTCTCCGCGTATTCCGCAGAACGTGCGCGCCCTTATACCCTCGATGTTTCCTTCGACATCCCGGCCTCTCTCATCAAGGGCGTCGCGAAGATAGCCGTGGCAAGGGGGGAACATCTGAAGCTCTACAAGGGGAAGCTCAGATTGATCCATGTGAGCCTTGACGGAGCGGACGTACCCTACTCCGGGGAAGGCGAATCGATAAGCATCAGCCCCGCCCGCGAGGGGACGCTCGAAATCCGCTATGAAAGCGTTTTCCGGATGGACCGCGACGGGCAGCCCGACAACGTCATCGACGGGAGGGGGATCTTCCTGACCGGCCCGTGGTATCCGAAGCCGGATGAAATGTGTGTTTACGGGCTCACGATCACCCTTCCCGCGGGCTTTGAGGCGGTTTCCGAGGCGGAGACAATTGAGAAGACCGTGAAAGACGGCAACGCGCGCTTCGCCTGTGCCTTTCCCCATCCGGTCACGGGCATCAACCTCATGGCAACGGATCGATACAGGGTCGCCAGGGAGAGCTTCCAGGGGGTGGAAGTCTTCGGCTATTTCTTTGCCGAAGACCGGGATCTAGCGAAGACGTACCTTGAGCACGCAAAGCACTACCTGGCGCTCTACGGGGACCTCATCGGTCCCTTTCCCTACAAGAGATTCTCCATCGTCGAGAATTTTCTGCCCACGGGGTACTCCATGCCCACCTACACGGTGCTCGGTCAACAGGTGGTGAGACTCCCCTTCATTCCGGAAACGTCCCTCGGTCACGAGATACTGCACCAGTGGCTCGGAAATCTCGTCTATATCGATTACCAGGAAGGGAACTGGGCGGAAGGGCTGACCACTTTCCTCGCCGACCATCTCTATGAAGAAGAAAAGGGCCGGGGCTGGCACTACAGGAAGGGCGCCCTCAGCAACTACATGAGCTATGTGAATGACGGGAATGAATTCCCTTTGAAAGCGTTTACGGAGAGGACAGATAATGCCTCCCAGGCGATCGGCTACGGAAAGGCCGTCATGGTATTTCAGATGCTTCGCGACCTGGTCGGCAGAGAGCGGTTTTCCCGGTCGGTGAAGTATTTTGTCGAGGAGATGCGTTTCAAGCGGGCCTCCTGGTCGGACATCGAAAAGGCATTTGAAAGGGGCTATCAGGGAGACCTGGGCTGGTTTTTCACGCAGTGGACCGGACGGATTGGCCTTGCGGACCTCCGCCTCGGAAAGGCAGAGGTCAAGGTCTCGGGGAGCAAGTTCCTCGTCTCTTTTGAGGTGTCCCAGGGGAGGGAGCCTCTCGTCCTCGATATTCCCGTGACGGTCTATTCAAGAGAAGGCAAGACAAGGCGCGTTTTCCACTTGTCCGGGGAGAAGGGGCGTTTCGAGACGGTTGTGGACGGAGCACCCGAAAGGCTCGTCGTGGACGAGGATTACGAGGTGGCGCGGATGCTATCGCCTGCGGAGTTCCCTCCCGTGATCGCCAGGCTCCTTGGCGACAAAAACCTGACCGTTGTCCTCCCTGACGCGCACGGAGAGGTTTACAGGGAGGTCCTGGCTGCGTTCAAGGGCGCAGGCGACAAGGTGGTCACGCTCGGGCCCGGCTCGACCCTGGATGAACTCAGGGACCGCTCCTTCGTTGTCCTCGGAGCAGACAACCCCATCACGGGTAAGGTTTTCGGGAAAGTTACAGGTGTCGGCGGGTTCTCCGTGGAGGTGCGAAACAATCCCTGGAATCCCCGCAAGGTTGCGGCCGTCATCGACAGCCGCTCGGCGGACGAGACAGGAGAGGCATTTCCGAAAGTCCTCCACTACGGGAATTACAGCTACCTCTCCTTCGATCACGGCACAGTGAGGGTGAAAAAGACCGATGAAAGTTCGCGGGGAATAGACCAGCCCCTGCTGAAGGAGACCGTAGCCGTCAATATTGCGGCGCTCAAGACCCTGCCGGACGTGATACAGCGCGTAGCGGACAAAAAGATCATTTACGTGGGCGAGGCCCATGACCGGTTCTCCCACCACGTGACCGAGTTGGAAATCATCAAGGACCTCCACGGTCGGGGAAAAAAGATAGCGATCGGCATGGAGATGTTCGAGCGGACGTTCCAGCATGTGCTGAATGCGTACATTGAGGCCGGTATAGACGAGAAGGCGTTATTGAGAGGCACGGAATACTTCAAAAGGTGGGGATTCGATTACGCGCTCTACCGGCCCATCCTACTCTTCGCGAGGTCGGAGGGGATCCCCGTAATCGCCCTGAACCAGAAGAAGGAGCTCGTCAACAAAGTTTTCCACTCCGGCCTTGATTCCCTGTCGGGGGAGGAAAAGAAGCTGGTGCCCTCACAGATGGACTTCTCTGACAATGCCTACCGGGAAAGGCTGAGGGCGGCGTTCCAGGAGCACGAATCCGCCGGGAAGAGAGACTTCGACTTCTTCAACCAGGCGCAGATCCTCTGGGATGAGACCATGGCCGACTCGATCGCCGGGTTCCTGGAGAAGCATCCCGATCATCAAATGGTTGTTCTCGCCGGGAGCGGCCATCTCCAGTACGGCTCCGGCATTCCGAAGAGAGCAGCCGAAAGAACCGGGGGCGACTATGCCATCGTTCTCAACGACATGGATCCCGGACCGGGCATTGCAGACTTCGTGCTCTACCCGGACACTTTTCCCGAGGAAGTTTCCCCCAGACTGATGGTGCTTCTCGCGGACGATGGCGGGAGAGTAGAGATCACGGGTTTTCCCCGGAACAGTGTTTCCCAAAAAGAGGGCATGAGAAAGGGTGACATACTCCTTGCCATCGACGGCTCCCCGGTGCACACGGTCGATGACCTGAAGATAGACCTCTTGTACCGGAAGAAAGGGGACAAAGTTAAAGTCACGGTCGAGAGAAAGGCCTTTTTCGGCGGCGGAGAAAAGTATTTCGAAATAATCCTCCAATAGCGGCCGTCTCAAGTTCCATGGTCCGCCGAAAGCGGGCACAAGGGTCTGGGCCGGTTGTATCGGTCGGGGAAATATGCTATTTTCACGTTCACTTGCGCAAAAAAGGGGGAACACATGAAAAAAACGATAATTGCACTGGTGGCGGTCGCCGCCTTCGCACTAGTCTGCTGTAAGGAAAAGCCGAAAAACCAGGAAGGCATGGCCCCGCAGGGCACGATACCCGGGTCCGGGACGCAGGTCGGCGCGTCCGGTCCCGGAAACGCCTCCGAAAGCAATCCGCACGCGGGCCTCGCGCCTCAGACTCCGGAAGCCTCCATCCGCCCGCCTCACGCGGGCAGGGTCGTCTCAACCGTGGATGCTGCCGGGTACACGTATATCGAGATGGAGGAGAACGGCAAAAAGCTCTGGGCTGCCGTGATGCGAACTAAGGTTAAGCAGGGGGACATGGTCGAAATACCGGACCTTCCACCCATGAAGAACTTTTACAGTAAAAGCCTCGACCGGACCTTCGAGAGTATAATTTTCTCCCCCATAGTGGCGGTCAACGGGAAGATGCAGACCGCCGTAGTCCAGCCCGGGAGAGCCTCCGCAGCCAACCCCCACGCGGGCTTGAAGGTTGAGGAAGTCCCCGCCGGCGCCGCCATGACCCAGCCGGGGAGTGCGTCTGTGGCCAACCCCCACGGAGGGTTGATGCCTCATGGGATGAACGCCGGCACAGCCCACAAAGGAAGGGTCGTAGCAACGATGAACGCCGCCGGGTACACCTATATCGAGGTGGAGGAGAACGGCAAAAAGCTCTGGGCTGCCGTGACGGAGACAAAGGTGAAACCCGGCGACAATGTGGAGTTCCCGGATGCCCCGCCCATGGAGAATTTTCATAGCAACAGCCTCAACCGGACCTTCGAGAGGATCATTTTCTCCCCGGCCATACTGGTTAATGGAAAACCGGGAAACGTCTAGCGGGTCGAAGGCAGGCATAAAGATTGCTCGTCCCATATCGAGGCATGGGCTCTGAAGAATTCCCTCCTCCGGCGTCTGCCGATGGATACTGCCGGCGTGGATGCGGGAGGGGCTGGAACGCGTTTCTTAGGCGGAATTATGTGATGAGGTTTATTCGCCGGATGCGGCCTTCAATGCCTCCCAGACCCCAGGGATAAGACGATCCTTCTCGACGTAGGCGCATCCTCCCCGCTCCTTCACCTTTCCCTGGCAGTTTTCTTCCACTTCGGAGGTGATTACGATAACACGAGGCGGCGTGTGGATCTGCAAAAGCATCTCGAGCAACTGCCATCCATCGAGTCCGGGCATGGCGAGGTCGGTCACCACGAAGTCGAAGCTCTCCTTTTGCGCGGTTTCGAGCGCCTTCCACCCGTCTTCCACAGCGGTTACTTCGTATCCCGCCTCCGACAGGGATTGGGCGAGGGCCCATCGGATCAAATATTCGTCGTCGACAATAAGCACCTTTTGTGGCTGAATCACTGCTTTTTCCATAAAAGATCTCTGGTCTTTCCAACTGAATATGCAATGGTCGTGCCGGAGCATTTGCCTCCGGAAACAGAGCCCTTAGCTCGTGAAGACATACAGGGCCGTAAGGGCTTTCGGACGAAACAACGCGCCGGGCGACCGGCCGCATTGGTGGTTTTCACGCTCTACCTGAGAGTTTTCTCTCACTCATGGTGCTCAGGCAGATGATAACAACCGCTCTTAACCCGGCTTGTCATACCGAATGTCAGCCCTGAGCTGTTTTCTATGAGTCTTGACAAACAGGAGAGAAAATGATCATTAACTATGCTTATGTTTCAAAAGAAGGGTCCTGAGTGCTCTATCCTGGTCTCCTTTCACTAAACGGAGTGCGGCCTTGGGAAAGCTATCGGAAGTTTGTTCTTGCCAACAGCCGTGTTCGGAAGTCTGGTCTCGCCACGCAATGCCTTAGGTGACAGGAGAGCGGATGGGGGTGCGACCAACGAAGGCCGTTTTCATCGTCTTTGTTCTCGGGATCGTGGTGCTCGCGGCCGGGGCCAGGGCGGACACCCTCTCGGGCGAGGGCACCCGGAGACCTTTCACGATCGGCCTGACCCCTGAGCGGAACGTCTTCAAACAGATGGAGCGCTATGCCCCGCTTGCCGAGTATCTTTCGGAAAAGACCGGTCTCGACGTAAGGTTAAAAGTCTTCATGAGCTACGGAAAAGCCATTGACGATTTTGTTTCCTCGGGAATGGACGGCGCCTTCTTCGGAAGCCTCGCCTACGTCCTGGCCCGTGAACGGATAGGAGTCAGGGTCCTCGTCCGACCCGAGGACCAGAACGGCTCGTCCCTCTACCACGGGCTGATCTTTGTCCGAAAGGGCAGCGGGATCAATCATGTGACCGAAATGCGGGGAAAGCGATTCGCCTTCGTGGACCCGGCCACTGCTGCCGGTTTCCTTCTCCCCCTCGTCTACCTCCGCAGCCACGGCGTCAAGGATTATAAGAGCTACTTCGCGGAGACCTACTTTACGGGCACCCACGAGGACGCCATATATGATGTGCTCAACGGAAAGGCGGATATCGGTGCGGCCAAGAATACCATATTCTGGCGGCTGGCGGGTGCGGACCCGAGAATCGGCAGGGAGCTGAAGATTCTCACGAGGTCCCCCGACCTGCCGGAGACTGCCCTGGCAGTGAGGAAGGATCTGGATCCTCAGGTGGGCACGGCCATCCGCGACACCCTCCTACGGATGCACAGCGATCCCTTGGGCCTCACGATTCTCAGGGACCTTGGCGCACGGAGGTTCGTCCCGACCACCGACGCGGACTATGAGCCCGTTGTCGGCTACCTCCGTCAAATAGGGTGTAGTCCTAAGCACTACCGCTATCCGGACGAATAGTGAAACGAAGAATCATCATAGGCCTCGCCTGCTTCACCTCGATTTTCTTCCTCGGCGGGATCTATATCATCGGCGCCATACAGAAAACAACTTCTACCCTGAACGACCTCATCAAGCTCCACCAGGTGGAAATCCTTAGAGAACAGTTGTTGAGCGACACGAAGCTGACCCTGTCCGACTTTGCCTTCCAAAACACGCGCTACGCCAGCAAATCGGACACCGTCGTTGCGAATGTGGTTCATATGGCCGGCGTAGCAAAAAGGTGCTCCACGTGTCACCACTCGCCGGAAACGACAAAGAGAATTGCCGAGCTGAAAAACCGGATCCAGTCGTACGAAGAAGCCCTTAGCCGCGTCCTGACCGTGAGGGCGAGCCCCTCCCGGCTCATATATGAGGAAGACGGGGCCTTCCGGGCGGGCAGGGAGCTCATAAGCCAGCTCGATTCCATGACACTTCTCACCCGGAGCCGGTTGGAGAAGAAGACCGCATCCTCCCTCAAAAGGATAGGGGAGATGAAGAACCTGCTCTTCGTCCTCATTGCGGCCGGACCTGTATTTGCCGTCGGGCTGGCGGTCATTTTCATCCGGGGTATCACCAAACCGCTCAACGAGCTCCTTCGGGCGACCCGAAAGGTAAAAAACGGAGATCTCGAATTCAGGATTCAGGGTCTCAGGTATGAATTCGGAGAGGTGGCGGCATCCTTCAATGAAATGGCCAAATCCCTGAACGAGCACATGCAGAACCTACAGCGGGCCGAACAGATGAAAGTGGTGGGGGAGATCGCGGCGGGCCTTGTCCACGAGATCAAGAACCCTCTCACGGGGATCAAGGCTTCCATGCAGGTGCTCCTGGAACAGGAAAGCTGCGAGGAGGAAGGCAGGGTCGTCCTTTTGAAGGTACTGGATGCCGTCATGGGAATCGAAGGCTTGATGAAGAGTCTCCTCAATTTCGCCAAGCCGCCCAAACCCCAGTTGGTGCCGGTCGATATGAATATGGTCCTGGAATCCACCATCGCCTTCTCCCTTCCCTACGCGTCCGTCGGGCCGAGCGGCCCCCGGGACGTCATAGTCGTGAAAGATTTCGATCCCGACCTCCCCCCGACCCTGGCCGACCCGGGGCAAATGCAGCAAGTGTTCCTCAACCTTTTCATGAATGCCCTGGAGGCCATGCCCGGCGGCGGCACCTTGACGGTGTGGACCTTTGCCGAACCCGGCGGAGGGCTTAGGATCGAGATCCGCGACACGGGAAAAGGGATCGATGGGACCGTACGAGAAAAACTCTTCGTGCCCTTTTTTACCACCAAGCATAAAGGCACCGGTTTGGGCCTGGCCGTGACCAAACGGTTTGTAGAGGCCCACGGAGGAACCATCTCTGCGGACGAGAATCCGGGAGGAGGAACGATATTCAGGGTCCTCCTCCCTCCCGCCGGTCCATGATGACGGCGCCATGCCTGCGCACACCGTTAACCATTATGGTTATGGAGCGGTATTGGATATCATAAGAAGTCTGTTTCTCTATGGGGAGGAAAATGAAAAAGCATTGGATAGTAGGGACGAGGGGGAGTAAGCTTGCCCTCACCCAGACGGAGATGGTCATTGGGGAACTGCAGGCGCTCTATCCGTCATTCGACTTTGAAACGCGCATCATAAAGACCACCGGCGATTCCGTGTGGGACACCCCTCTCTACCTTATCGGGGAGAAAGGTCTCTTCATCAAGGAGATAGAGGAGGCGCTCGTGCGGAATGATGTCGATCTGGCCGTTCACAGCATGAAAGACCTGCCTACGGACCTGGCGGGCGGCCTCTCCATAAGCGCCATGCTCCCGAGGGTTGACCCTCATGATACGTTCGTCTCCCTGAAGTACGCACGTCTTGCCGATACGCCTCAGGGGGCAAGGATCGGCACGAGCAGTATGCGCAGAAAGGCGCAGCTCCTCGCCGCGAGGCCGGACCTGGAGATCGTCCCTTTAAGAGGCAACGTGGATACGAGGATGAAGAAGCTCGAGGCCCAGAACCTGGACGGCATAATCCTCGCCTATGCAGGTATCAGGAGGATGGGCCTGGAAGACCGCGTCACGGAAATGATCCCCTTCGATGTCATGATTCCCCCGAGCGGCCAGGGGGCCATCGGCATCGAAACGAGGGCTGAGGACGATGCGGCCGATATGGTGGGTCCCCTCAACGATGGCACGACCCGGTTCGAGGTCGGGCTGGAGCGCGCCTTCCAGACCGGCGTGGGCGGGGGCTGCAGCGTGCCCCTCGGCGTCAACGCCAGGCTCTCGGGCGACCGTGTAACGCTCAGGGCCGTGTTCGGCGGCGACGACGGCACGATCATCTTCAAGGAGTGCATGGAAGGTCCCAGGCAAGACGCGGACCGGCTCGTGACGCGCCTCCTGGAAGGTCTGAGACGGGCACGGGGAACGGGATTGAGCGCCGGAGAGTAACATAGCCCGGCCCTTGGGCCTAAAGGGCGTCTCCAATGCAAAATGCTCTATTGGCACTCGCCTATGGAGCCGGGTCCGCACGTACGGCCGTCCGTCCATAGGGCACCGGCGAGCCTCGCGCTATTGAGGTTGGCACCGGCGAGCTTCGCGTCGGCGAGCTTTGCAGCCGCGAGGTCTGCGCCCGCGAGATTGGCGCCCGAAAGGTTAGCATGGAACAGGTACGCGCCCGCGAGGTTGGCGCCCGAAAGGTCTGCAGCCGCGAGGTTGGCGCCATTGAGGTCCGCGCCCGCGAGATTGGCGCCCGCGAGGTCTGCCGCGTAGAGGTCGCAGCTCCTGCACCGCTTCGTTGTCTTGACTTTCAACACGTCATTCCCGTCGAACGCATACCCTGCCCCCGTTGCCATGAGCAGAACGACACCCAGGACGATGCTCTGAAGCCAGAGACCCTTTCCTGCCATATGTCCCGCCCTCCTTCTCCTGGCTCGCCCCCCAAGGGCGCCAGCCGTTCTACTTAACCAGGGTAAATTCCTGAACCCGACTATTGCCTCTGTCGGCAATGAAAACTTCTCCATTTTCATAAATACACACCTGGGAGGGATAGTAAAGGAGACCCTCGCTCCATCCCATGCCCAACTGCTTACCGAGAAAGGAGCCGTCATGAGCCATAATCCCGATATCCCCTCCGTTGGCGTCCGTAATGTAGATTGTTCCACGGCTGTCGGTGGTGAGGCTTACAGGGAAGGTCAGGTATTCCTTGAGAAGGCCGCCTAAGGGGGAAAAAACGTTCGCGTTTTTGGCAGCGGAAAGCACCACTGCTCTCACAGAGTCGATCAACAGGATCGTGCCTTTAGGATCGACTGCAAGATCGGAGAAAAACCCGTAATCCTTAGGGAATGCAATCTCCGTCCGGTATTTCCCGTCCGGATTGAGGAGGAGTACCCGGGCAGAGAATATGTCAAGGACGTAGATATTGTCGTCCCTGTCAATCTTAAAGCTTCTGGGCGCAACAGCCGAGCCGCCAGGCGCTCCTTCGGCGGTCACGTAGCCCTTGAAGGCCCCATCAGCGCCAAGGCGCACGATGCGCCGCTGTTTGCCGTCCAGGGCGAGAATATCCCCTTTGGAGGTGACCTGAATACGCACGGGCTGCGACAACTGGGGAATCCTGATCTCAGTGCCGGCCTTGAGGGTGTGGTCCTGGAAGGCATATCTCACAAGGCGGTCGTTTCCCGTATCTCCCACCACCACACCATATTTTTCACTGCAGGCCACTCCTTCGGGATGGTCCATACCGATACCCTTGTCGTCCTGGTAGACTGACTGGACATACCGCAACTTCGCTGTTTCCGCTGCCGGCAAAAGGAGAGGAACGGAGAGAAGGGCTACTATGAGAAGGGCTCTCGGCAGAATCGCCATGGCGTCATCACCTCTTGTATTGTTTGTGGCACTGGACGCAAAGATCGGTAACGGTAGGGAAGGGGATAATATAGCGGTATCCCGTTCCGTGCGATCTGTGGCAGCTCAGACAGTCCACTTTCAGGTTTTTGTTTCGCAAGTCGAGGGTCTTTTCTCCCATGGGGTGGCTCGTGTGTTTAAGCCAGTCGTGGCAGGTCCCGCACAGCTCGACATTATCAGGCCCCTTCAGCAGCAGAGTACGGTCCGACGCGTGCGGGGAATGGCAGGCGAAGCAGTTGCCTTCCTGCACGGGAACGTGCGTCAAGGCCCCCTTGATCACCTGTCCTTTTTCAGCGGCAGCGGCCTCCTGCTTCTCTTTCACGGCAAGCTTCTGCTGCACCGCCATCGTATCGCCATGGCACCTGCCGCAGACGGTTTTGCTATCCCCGTTGAGAAGGCCCTTGTTAGGGGAAGCGTGGGCTTGGTGGCAGTTCAGGCAGCCATTCTTGCCCAGCAGCGGCCAGTGGATGTGCTTCTTGCCGAAGGTTTCGTTCATCATCGTGCTGTGGCACCCGCGGCAGAGCTCAAAGGCGGTCTTCTTGATCTTCAAAGGGGTCGAAGAGGTGGGCGCTTCGTGACACTGGCCGCACATCCTCTTTTCGACGGGAGAGTGGACGTTATCGAAAAGCATACCGCCCCTGTTCGAGCCATGTGGGTCGTGACACTGGGTGCAGCGGGCGGCAGCTACAGGATAACCCATGTGCGCTTTCGCAAAAGCCGGGCCGTTGGCCTTGTGGCAGTTGAGGCAGAGGGCGACCGTATCACTTTTGAGGAGATGGTCCGACTTCACCGAGGCATGAGGGTCATGGCACGTGACGCAGCCCTTCTCCACCGGATTGTGTTTGAATTTCACCTTGGCGAGCTTGGCGCCCATCTCCTTGTGACAGTCGAGACACAGGCCATTACCAGCTTTCAGGAGATTAAACTTGTTCGCTGCGCCGTGGGGATCGTGGCATCTCACGCAGTTTCCTTCCGACACCACCTTGTGGACACTCCGCGCCTTCTCCGGGATCATGGCCCTGTGACACTTGAGGCAGATTTTGCCCGGCTCATCCTCGAGCAGCTTTCCGTGGGAAGACGTGTGGGGGTCGTGACATCCCGTACACTGCCCGGTCCTGACCGGGGTGTGTACAAATTGTCTTTTCAGGGTATTCTTAAAATCGTCGTGGCAGTTGAGACACCCTTTCCCGCTCGCGTCGGGCTTCAACTTAAACTTGTTTTGCGTCTGGGCAGATCCCGCCGAAGGGACAAGCAAAAGCATCGAAACGAGCACGCAACCGATGAGCAGGCGGACGTTCATGTACTCCCCTTTTCTCCCTTTCATTTTCCCACCACGTGGCACTCGTCGCAGGACCTCGATGCAAAGGGCGCGTGAGTTATGACTTTGAAGAACTTGGGGTCCTTCGATGCGTGTGGCTCATGACATTTCTTACAGTCCATCACGGCTGCCTCGATGCCCAGATGCGCCGTACCGAAGGACGGTGATTTTGCGTCGTGGCATTCGGCGCAAAGCGCCTGAATCGGTTGGGCCAGCAAGGTCGTCTCTTTCGCGAAGTGAGGTACATGACACCGCAGGCAATCTCCGACAGCCGGGGAGTGGGCATTTCCTTCGCTCATCCGCCTCTTAAGATTCTTATGGCAGGTGAAGCACATATCGGGGCTCCCTGCCAGAAGCAGCTTGTTCAGCTTCGCCTTGTGGGGACTGTGGCATTTCGTGCACTCACCGGTGGTGAGCGGCTTGTGTGTACTCCTGGCCCCCGCCATTGCCTTTCCCATATCATTGTGACACGAAAAACAGAGTGCGTCCTGTTTGCGGGTAATCATCCCGGCGATATTGCTCCCATGGGGATCGTGACACGTCTGACACTCGCCGGCAACGAAGGGAGCGTGGTTGGAGCCTCCCTCCGCTTCTTTCATGAAATCCTTGTGGCATTGGGCGCAGAGATCGGAGCCTGCGGCCCTGAGCAGCTTCTTTTCAACCCCGCCGTGGGAACGATGGCACGCAGTGCAGGTGCCTTCCGCGACGGGCCTATGGGTGTAAGTCCTTACAAAGGCGGCCTCCACGTCGGCATGACAGGAGTAGCAGATTTTGTCCGCCCTGTCCTTCAAAATGCCTGCCGCGTTGGACCCGTGAGGGTTGTGACAGGCATTGCATTCCCCGCCGACAAAGGGAGGGTGCCCGTTCTTTGCCTTTTGCTCCTCCTTCGTCTTCGCGTGGCATGAGAAGCATAGGGCCTCATCCTTAAGGTTAAGAAGGAATTTGTTCTTCCCGGCGTGGGCCTGATGGCAGGAAAGGCATCCTTTATCGCCGTTTACGGGCGCGTGGCTGACCACGACCGTCTCCTTCATCGCGGGATGGCACTCGAAACAGAGGTTGTTCCCCTTGCCCGCAAGAAGTTTCGGGTTCTCCGAGGTATGAGGATTATGGCAGGAGAGACACTCGCCATCCTTGAAGGGCTGGTGCTCCATTGTTCCGCCCTTTTTCAAGCCCGCGGAATCATGGCAGTTGGCGCAGAGTTTGGCCCCTTTCTCGGTCGTCTGGAAAGGTTTCTCCGATTTTGCCCCCTGGTGGCAGCTCTCGCACTGGCCGCCGGAGATTGGGTCGTGAACGCTTGTCTTCAGGAGTTTGGGCTGCACGGATGTGTGCGGATTGTGGCATCCGACGCACGATGCGTTCTCCACCGGATAGTTTCCGTGAGCTTTCTGGAATCCGGCCTTTCCTTTGTCGTGGCAATCGAGGCAGAGCGCGGGCTCCCCTTTCGCCAGAAGGTTCTTTTGATCCGAGCTGTGGGCAACGTGACAGGCATTGCAGCCTTTGGCTGATCCGGTGTTATGGACGACTTTCTTTTCGTAGTCTTCCTTCTTATGACAACCATAGCAGGCTTCGCTCCCCTCTCTCTTCAGCAGGTGATTTCCCTGCGAAGCGTGCGGGTCGTGGCAGATCGTGCACTTCCCTCTCCTGAGGACCGTGTGGACGTTTGATTTATTCAAACCGATCTTCTCTTTGGTGTGACAGCCGAAACAGATCTCGTTCCCGTTTTTCTTCAACAGCAGCTTCGGGACGATACCGTGGCGGAGGTGACAGGCCTCACAGTTCTTTTCCTTTACCACGGCGTGGACATTCTTCATTCCCAGATACTTGTCGGCGAACTTCTTGTGGCAGTCAAGGCAATCCTTTTTGGCGAATTTAGGTCCCGACGAGCCGCCCGGCTTGGAAAAGCCAAGCTTGCTCTCTGCCATGCCTGTTCCCGCGAGGAGGAAGAGTATCGAAAGGCAGGCCGCAAAGGAGAGCAAGGCCCGCGCCCGCCCGCATCCCCGCCTGCTCCGGTCATTCCTTTTCCTTCCATCGCCGTCCGTCGTCGCAGCGAAGCGCTCTTCCATCGTTTCCTTCTCTATTCCGTAGTTTTTCATGGCTTCAGGAATATTTTAATGTCCGCCGCCGCCCTTAGCTTGGCGATATATGCATCCATGGCCTGTTTCAGCCTCTCGTTAAATATTTTCTCCGCGATCTCTTCCCTCGCCTCTTCGTAGGGCTTCGGTTTTGGCGGTATTACTTCCTCGATGGACAGGGCGTAAAAGTAGCCCTCCGGTGAGGCGTACACCCTCAAGTCACCCGGCTTACTCCCGGAAACAACCTTCCGCATGCCCTCAGGCAGGTCCTGCGTCGTCACCGGATTCCGGTCAAACGTTAAGAGGCCCTTGCTGTTCTTCGCTGCCTGGCCTTCCGCATTTTCGACGAACCACCGGAAGTCCGTCCCGTTGCGGAGTTTTTCGACGGCCCCTTCGGCATCGGCCCTTTTCTTAAAAGCAATGCCTGAAATTTTCATCATCTCCGGGAAAGTGTAATCCCTGATATGCTCCTTGTAATACTTCTGCACGTCTTTTTCGGTGAGCTTCACATCGGGCACCACCGCTTTCTGCACAAAACTCCCGAAGACGAGGGTATTCTCATATTCCCCGACCTTACGCGTGTAAGCGGCTGTCTTGTCCAACCCCAGCCTGAGCGCCTCTTTCCTGAAGACCCTCCTGTAGAGCATCTCATGGAGGGCAGGAGCTATTTTCTCGTTGAGTTTCTTGGCTTCGGCCGCCTGCTCCGCTCCGTGGTAAAGCTGGTGGCGGAGTTGTTCTGCCAGGTCCGCTACGGTGATGGGTTTTTCTCCCTTTATCTCCGCAAGGACCCGCCCATCCTTCATCAGCTTCTCAAAACCGGGATCTTTCGCCTCGAAATCGAGGTAGTCGAGGACGGCCCTGTGGACCACCGTATAACGCTTGATAAGGGTCTGACTGTAGTGCTGCAGGGCCTCCACCTTTGCATTTTTCAGCGCCTCCTGCCGGGCCCGCTCTCTTTCCCCGGGACTGTCGACCTGGCGAACGTCCTCCAGTTTCACGACCGCATATCCCGCCGTTTTTGCATTTTCCGCAGCCTTGATCGGTATGACCGGGCTTACAGAACCGGGCGCCATCTTCGACACAACGGCCGCGATCGCGGGAATGACCTCCTTGATTTTCAGGTATTGCCCCTGGTCTCCTCCCTTCGCGGTCCCTTCCGCCACGACCTTTTTTGCAAGGTCTGCGAACTTTTCACCTGCCTTCAGCCGCTCCAACATCTTTTTGGCGTCGTCTTCACTCGCGAACATGACGGAGATGAGCTTCCACTCCCTGGTCGCCTCTTTATAGAGCTTCTCCGCCTCCTTCTCAGGGACGGCCAGGTTTCCCACCTGTTTCTCCATCAACTCCTCGCGCAGGGCCGTGCCCGCAAAGGCATCGACCATCCGCCTTGTTTCCGGCAACTGGTCAAGACCTATTTTTCTCCCCTCCTGCACCGCGAGCCTGCTATCGATCAGGCGTTTGAGCACTTCAAAGACGTCTCTCCTGCCGGCCTTTGCCCCCCCTGTCGCCTCACGGCGAAGAGCGAGGGCGCTCTCCAGGTCGGCAAGGGCAACCGGCTCACCGTTGACAAGGGCAACCGTCCGCGTCCCGTGAATAAGCGGCAATGCCGTCTCAATCGCAGAGACCCCCCTCGCGCCGCAGAGAAAAACCGCCATGATCGCTATCGCTCCCAAAGAAAAACGCTTCGCCGTGCTCTTCATCGCTTCACCAGCATGCCTCCGATAGAATCGGCCATTTGAATCGCCATCGCATGGGCCGTGTTGACCTTACCCCAATCGAAAAAGAAAACGCCGTCGTCCCCCTGATTATAGCTTTCAGAACTCCAGACAACCATCCGGTTTTTTCTCTCGATGAGCTGGACCGTAAAATTGACCTTCGCCGATCCGACAGGACCTTCATAGTCCTGGTAATCGAGCACCTCCCCCGCCAGGACGAGATCGACCCCTAACACCGCGAAAAGGGCTTGCGCATCTTCGAGCGAGACACCTTCGTCCATGATAAGCCGCATGTTCAGGAATGCCTTTCTGACCAGCCCCGGCTCGATAACCTCAAAATTCCCGAGGCCGTGTAAAGCCCTGACAAACTGGAGGACCAGCACATCTCCCGCATTTTTTCTGTCGCTCTTGTTGAAAAAGGGGACAACCGCCACCGTGTACTTCTGTTCCCCTTCCAGGTCAGATCGATAGGCAATCCTCGGCCGGAACTTTCTTTCCGCTTTCGCGGTCCCTCTTCTCCCCTCTTTCCCGGCCAGCCGCGCGGCCAGGGATTCCCCGACCATCCCCAGGGCTTTACGGACAAGCACACGAAAGTCGTTGATGAGACCGAGGTTGAGGATGCCCGGGTGGTCGTCACCCGCCATTCCTACCCCATCTATCCACAGGATGGCCGGCACATCGCCGGTCGAGACCAACCGGGAGGTGAGCGCTATCTTAGGGACAACTCCCTCGCTGTAAAGCTCGATGGAGGTGAGGAGAGCGCTTTCCACGCCGGTCTCCTCCTTCAGCGCATACGCGGTCTCTTCATCTATTCCTGCCGTGTAGCGGACCCGATGCCGGGCCATGAACTTTTCGAGGGTATCTTCGTCAAGGAGACGGAGGCCCCGCTGCCTCAATTCTTCCGAGAGAGATGTCCTGAGAGACTTTAAAGGGACCGCCGACCCGCTCAGGTTCTCGAGGGGAAAGACTGCTACGGACGCGACAGGCGCTCCCCTTGAGGCGGGTTCTTGTTTTTCCCCGCCAGGGACGGCCGTTTGCTTCCCCCCGGGTGTCGAGGGAGATGCGGTTTCTTTCTTCACGGCCTGGTGTAGGGTTCCGCAAGACGCGAGGCAGCACATGAGAGCAGCACATGAGAGCAGCACAGCAGACAATCTCAACGGCCGCCGCAAAAAACTACTTAAAAAGCTTAATGATGAGATCATCTACTGCTTTCTCGGTAATTTTGTTCATGGGCTGCCCCCCTCCACCGAAGAGGCGGTCCGTCGTAGTGATGCCGCCCTTAGTGGAAGCGGCGGACCAGACGACTCTTCCGCTCTCCGTTTCCACCATCTGGGCGCTCAACGATATCACGTTTGCCATGGCGCTACCCGACCTTATCTCGCCATATTCCCTGACCGTCCCCGTGATGACCGCCTGGGCCTTGAGGATACCGCCCAGCTTTACGATGTCTTCAGGCGAAGGGACACCGGGCATTGTAACCTCCCCCCTTGTAACCCCCCTCGCAACCTCCCCCACCGGAAGCACATAGAGGGCGCCCGTTGCCAGCAGCCTATTGATGAAGACATCCCTCACCCTATCGGCAGCCGTGCTCTCCCGCGTCAAATTGACGAAAGGCATCACGGCGACAGTTTGGATCGCGCCGAAATCCATCTTGTCGTCGCGAAAAGTTTCCCCATGAGTTCCGCAAGCCGTCAGAGAGAGGAGCACCAAAAGGAGGGGCAGAACGATATGGACCATTCTCATGTTATGTACTATAGAAGCCACTGAGCACTTTATTATAGCCTTGCCGTCGTTGTCAATCATTAAAAGAGTGATATCCTCAACTCAGCGTTAATGCCCTTCGACTCCGTGATCAGACCCGGGGATTTACTTTGAATCGACTGATACGACAGGTCCAGGAAGGATCTCCCGTTTATTTTATATCTCACACCGGGGGAGAAGATCGTCGTTGACTGCCCGACCTCCGGTGTGACGCTCTCATTGTAGGAGAACCTGAACTGAAGGGCGCCATCGGGAAAGGGCGACCAGTTAAACCCGTAGTTCTGCATCGTCCGGACCCCCACCCCGGTCTCACTTAGTCTCTGGACTGACGCGAAGAGGTACATCGTCCTGACGGGCGTGTAGGCACACGTGGCGGTCACCTGCCGGGTCAGGGTCGAGGTGGAAGGGAGTCCCGCCCCCGAGCGGTCCGTGCTCGTGTCCGTAAAGAAAAAGGTCCACGTCATGGTTCTGTTGGGGACGATATTGGCGCCCACGATGAAGGTATTAGAATCGAGCTTCGACCCATCCGGCTCTGTTGCGTCAATACGACCTACGTTCAAATTCACGTCAAGCCCTTTATACAACCGGGCCGCGTTATTGAGAAAGAACGATTGAGTGTCCTGAGGTTTCCCGGCCAGGGTCTCATCCCTCCCGCTCACAACGATGCTGTCAGTGAGCGCCGGAAGGGGGGTTGCTATGAGGGAAGCAGTGTAAATATAAGCATTCTCCCGCTCGTTCGCCTGCTCGCCGGTCTCCCACGCGAACCGGGCGCTTGTGGCAAAGATGCTGCTGAGGCGGTAGTTTGATGAAAGCCCGTTGGAAAAAGTCGAGGTTTCAAGGTTCGAACTACTGTTCCTGCTGAGAAAATATGAGGATTCGTAGTCAAGAAGTGAGTTATTGAAGATCCGGTACCTGACCGTCGTGTTGGTGACCTCGGACGTGGATTCAAACCTTTGCTTCGTGGACTGCTGGACGGTCTGCGTCACAAAGGCCTGAAGCTCGGTCACGAAGATGTCCGGGAAGCTGCTTCCACCGGTCACCGTGGCCGCCGGGGGAGGGTTCACCACGACCTTGATGTACCTCGTCTTTACCTGGGCGATCGGGATGTCGAACCTGTTCTGAAAAGCCCCGAAGGTCGCCGGGAAGACGGTCTGGACCAGGGTCCACGTGAGGTTATCGCTACTCGTGTAAATGTCCCAGGAGAAAGAGGCGGCTATAGTGGCGGGGAGAGTCCGGTCGACCCACACCTGAAGGTCGTTCACTTCCGCCGGGTTCAGAAAATCGAGGCCTATGTCCCGCGGCAACTGGGGTGGCCCGGGAGGAGGAAGACCTATGTTGATGCCGGCAGACACGGTCAGATTGGCGTCGATGAGGGCATTGTTGGGGCTGAGGGCGCCGAGTGTGGGCGTGTTTGTGAGAGAGAAGAGACCGCTATAAGGAAAAACCTGGACGCTCGCCGTCCCGCCTGCACCGGTCGCAGACGTGGTAACCTCGTTTTTTATCACATTGAAGCTCGTGCCAAAGAGCAGCCGCCCGCCGAAAAACGTACTGTTATAAGTCCCCGTCCCGTTCTGGGTCACGTTGACTGTGTCGGCGTCGTGTAACTTGTCCTGCGTGTCCATATAGGTGCCATAGTAGCGAAGATCGAGTCCGTTGTAAGCATAGTGTGAGATGAGCAAAAGGTTGTCGCTCGCCGTGTCGTTGGTCAAATGGCGCAGGTCGTACGTGTCGATATGATCGTATCTGAAATTGAAGAGGGGCAGACCCGCCGGCGTCCAGTTGAACAAGGCCTGGTAGTCCTTATTCACCAGCGTAACCGTCGGCGTCCGGGACGCCGCCTGCTGCTGCTCGTTCAGAAAATAGCCGATAGCCGCGGTATAGATCGGGTCTTTCAGGGTGAGGGTTGCGCTGGGCAGGATGTTCGTGCTTGTCGAGGTGACCTCCTGCTGGCCGGTCTGTTTCTGATTTGTGACTTCCTTTTGAAAGACACCGGTCGCATCGAAGGTCAGCTTGGGAAAAATAGTCTTGTCGATGAGGAAGGTGTAGCGCTCCTGGTAACTCACGGAATCGGATTTCACCGTCTGACCGCTCTCCGTCGTTTTGGTCGAAAGGTTGTTGTACTGCTCGTCTATGAGGCCGCTTATGGAGTCGGCCATTGCGCCCCCAGGGGGCAGTAACGGCAAAACCAGAGCGACCGCCAATAGTATGGAAAACGTCCTGCCGTTCACGCTATTCTCGGCCGCCGATCAGGCCTTGTCCTACCTTCCCCCCATTACCGCGACCTGGTGAGGGGCCTCGCCGACGTCGATAACTGAAAGGGTTTTCCGGCTGATGAGATTCACGATATCCAGTCTCATCGAATCCCGACCGACCATAAGCAGGTTATTCATGTCGCCGTCTATGGCCATGTCGGTGACGTCTCCCCCGGCACCGATGTAGTCGACGGGCACTAAGGCGTTGGGATCATAGACCCCTACGGAGCGGTCGCCCACCCTCCCCATGTAGATGAGACCCGTAGCCGTATCGATCTTTATCGAGCGCAAGCCCATGGTCACGGGCATCCGTTTAACGGAGAGTTTCCCCGTGTCTATGAGGCTCATGAAGGGCGACCACTCATGGATCACGTAAAGGGTATCCCCCTGACTGTTGATCTGGCATCGAAGGGGACCCGAGTCCGTGCCGATGGTAGTCACGAGTGCCCTGTTGGCGATGTCAATAACCGAGACGGAGCTCGACATACGGTTCAGCACGTAAGCTCTCCTGCCCAAGGAGTCGACGACCACCCACTCAGGTCCGTTTCCGACTGTGACCCTCCCCCGCTCCGCCAGAGAGGCGGTATCGATGATGCTCACGGTGTTCGAGCCTGTGTTCGTGGACAGGAGGGTTTTTCCATCGGGCGTGAGGGCAAGTGCCTCGGGGCGGTCGCCCAAGGTGAACCTGATCCTGTCGGTGATCTCGCTTGCAATCACATCGACAACCTCTACTGCATCGACCGCGGGAACGGCCACGTAGGCCTTGAGACCGTTCTGATCGAGGGCAATCCCCGCCGGTCCCCCCTCTGTGGCGATTACCCCTGCGACCTCGCCTGCCTTCTTATTGAAAATCGTGATCGTATTCGAGGCCCTATTCGTCACGTACCCTGTGAGACCGCTGACGGGTCGAGGCGCAGTGCTCACAAAGAAATCAGGCCTGAAGCTGAAGCCGCTCCTTATGGCTCCCCCGGTTCGAAAGGCAAAACTTACGACGAAAGCCCTCCTTTTCTCCACACGGAAGGGAAAGGAGATCGTCACAGGGGCCTGGGGCACCAGAAGCGCCGCCTCGCCCCCCTCGCCCCGCAGGAAGGCGTCTTTCACCTTGAGCCTGAAACCTTCATAGAGGCCGGGGGGCAGCTCGGCCTCCCCGAGAAAGCGCTGCCTCGTCATCTCTCTGCCCCGGAGCTCCGTAAGCTTAAGGCTGAAGGGATACTCGCCTCCATCGACACCCCTGGCGAAAATCCCCTCGATGCCGAACCTGAGTCTGTCGGCCTCCTGGACGAAGGGCTCGACGTAGAGAAGGACCTCCCCCTCATCCTGGAGAGGCGGCCTTATCTGGGGGAGCATCGACTGGCAGCCGGTAATAAGGGACAGAAGGGCAAGAACAACCAACACCCGAAGGCAAAGAGACCAACCCGTCGATGGGTCGTGAACAGTCATCCTCCGTGAACATCCCCTTCTTACGTCCATGCTACCCCCCTTTTCCGAAGCGAATCTTGCGACGAGCCGGCCAAATATGTTCATTAGATAACTCCGCAAAAAAGGAATTGCAAGAAAAAAGAGGGCCGGCAGATGCCGGCCCTCTTTTATTCCCTTATGATCTGTCATGCCACTCGCGTTGTCTGCGCGCGAAACAGGGATTCTAGTCCTGGGCGTGGCATTTGTTGCAAAGCGCCCGCTGGAAAGCGCCGAAGGTTGTTACAGGTCTGTCGTAGTAGGCAGCCTGCACCTGGGTCGAGAGCATGCCATCGGCAAAACTCAGATTGCTGGGTGTCGTGTCCGTGCCCGGCCAGGTAGCGACGCCGGCGGAAGTTACGTAAGTGATGAACTCTCCCTCGGGGTTCCACCTGAGGGCGTCACGCCAGCCCGATGCGTGGGCTCTGTGACAAGAGAGGCACGACGCCTGGTCCGCCGAGCCGGCTCCGCCTTTCGCGGCGACATATGTTCCCGTGTTGTCCGCAAGGCCGGCGAGGGTCGCGACGCTGTTGCTGCCCGTCATGAAGGGGACGAGAGAGAGGTACGCAGTCGCAATGTTGCCGGTCATGTTGCCGGAGCTGACATACTTATTGTAGTTGGTCTGCTCGTTACCCGAGCTTAGGACCGCATTTGCATCCACGGGGTGATAGTGATTGCCGGAACCAGTTAAGAACGCCGTGTGGCACGTACCGCACCAGGCGCCCCAGGCGACCTGGTTGCCGCCGGACCCGACACCGTAGGCGACCCGGACCTGGTTGGTAGCCTCTGTCTGGTTATAGCTCGAGGGTGCGATCGCCATGGGCACGCCGCCGTAGGGGATCTGCACGCCGCCGGCCGTGTAAGTACCATATCCTGCGAGGATCCGGTAGACGCCCACTGCCTGGTTCGAGCCAGGGGCCGTCACCCCGGTCACCGCATATGCCGACGGCACACACGTAGTAACAGGGGGGGTACCGGTGGTAGTACAAGTCTGGCCCGTCACAGCTCCGGGAACCGAGCTGGGGTAGGAGCCCGAGCCGATGATCGGAAGGGTAAGGGTGATGTTGCCCACCATATTTTGAATGGCTCCCGTGGAGTCCCTTCTCATTTTGTTGTGCGGATCGTGACAGGAGTTGCAGTATAAGCTGGTAGAGGCGAAGGTTCCGCCGGGCGCCGCCGCGTAGCCCGAAAGATTCGTCATGCCGTAGTCGGCAGCGATGATGTTGTGGCCATGACCGCCACCGGGGTTACTCGTCGTAGAGCCGTGCGACGAGTAAGTAAAATTCATCAGGAGCCAGGAGAAATCCCCGCCCGGGGTCCGGTTCACCGGGATAGAAGACGGGTTAGTCCCTCCGGCAAAGGGCCAGGTCATCACATGGTAGCCCGAAGGCGTCGTCGCGTTGGACGCATGGCAGTTGAGACACGTGGAACTCTGGTCGGAGCCTGTTAAGAGCATCGGGCCTCCGGTTGCCGATCCCGGTGCCCCGCCCGTGACCGCCGGATTAGGCGTATTATGCATGGCGTGACAGCCGGCGCAGTCGGCGACGCCGCCGGAATGGAAAGCGAACGCCGTACCGCCAAGGCCGATCGCACATACTACTAAAAACATTGTAAACCATAACTTCAATCTCATCACATCCTCCTCAACTTGTTGTCCTCTCTCCGGCAGCCCGGCCGTCCCTTATCTGGACCCGTCGGCTTTGTGCCCCCACCTCTCGGTGGGTTTACCTTTTTCGGAGGATGGGTGAACCAATTCGATGAAACCTGAACTCCCCCTTTCCCGTATTACGCTCCTGCAATCCTGCTTTGCCCGCCTCATCACCTCCCTGCCGGTTTTCGACTTCTTTCTTTATCTTGAACAAAATATTTAGCATGGCGCCTCACTAGTAGCTCACCGTGTAAACGTTGACCCCTCTTTTCGCGTTCTGGGTCACATATACCTTGCCGCTCGCGTCGACGGCGACATCGTCGGGGGCTATCAGATTCCCCCGCTTTGCCCCTCTGTATCCGAACTGGGTGACGTACTTGAAGTTCCCGTCAAAGACCATAACGGTCGATTTCAGCCTATCGACTACGAGGTAATTTCCCCGGCTGTCGAGCGCGATCCCCCTCACGAGGTTGAACTTGCCGGGGGCGCTTCCCGGCCTGCCGAAGGAGGCCATTTTCTTGTCCGGATAGATTCGGTAGGCGGAAAAAAGGACGGGGATGGTAAAAAGTATGCTCCCGTCATCCGCTACGCCAAACCCCAACATCTCCACATCTCCTCTCATCGTCTCTTTCAGCGAAAGCATGGAAAAAATGTCATACCCATCCTTGAAGGCGCCGTCGAGATCGGTCACGACGACCTTGAGCCCGCCCAGGTCTGCCAGATAGAGCCTGTTGCCGAGCGAGACGATACGGGCGGGTGAGAAACCCGAGAACTGAGAAGGGAGATTCTTGATCTCTATTTTTCCCGTAGGCTCTCCCCTGAAGTTGCACCGGACGACGGCGTAGCGGCTCTCAGGAGGGGGACCGTATGCGAGGAGCAGGATGTCGCCCTTGCCGTCAACCGAAAGATCGGCAATCGATCCGACTGCGAGGTCGTCGCCAAAGCGGTAAATCTCCATACCTCGCTCGTTGAAGACCCGGACCTCATTTCCGGAAAGGACCGATATTTCATGCCTGTCCTTATCACTGACGACCCTGGGCGCGCTGTAGAGTATAGGTCCGGTGAAGTTCGAGAGGCTGTAGAGAAAAGTTGCCTGCACCCCGGCCCTTAAGTAACCGGGGTATCCTGCCGATAAGAAGATCAGAGCAAAAGCGCCGAGGAGAGTTTGCCTCGTTCTGCTGATTCTCTTGTTCGTCTCCGGCCTCATGGTCCTCTTGAGCGTCCTTTGCATAGTATGTCTTGCCTTGTTGGCATATGTGCAACTTGCGTTCCATAAATCGTCATTCCTGAAAACTGGCTCTATTCCTCAAGATTCCTGGACCTGCCACATCCGGTGGCCGGTTCATAGCGGTATTTCCCCCACCCGACTGAGGGGCTATACACAGTCTTACATGAGTGAACAGGTTAGGTTAAATAGGCTTGCCTTGAGCGGGCTAGGTGTCGGCGTTGATGCCGATTTTTTGCATGCGGTATCTCAGGGAATCCCTGCTGATGTCGAGGAGCTTCGCGGCTCTTGTCTGGTTTCCTGCGGTCATTTCGAGGGCTTGTCGCACGAGGGTCTCTTCCAGCTTTTCCATCGATATCCCTTCCGGCGGAATGCGGAAACCCTTTGCGAGCCCGTCCGGGCTCTGCGCCTGCCCCAGGACATCCAGGGGCAGATGCTCCATGAGCAGCGTGTCCCCTTCTCCCAGGATCATCGCCCTTTCGACAACGTTTCTCAGTTCACGGACGTTGCCCGGCCAGTGGTAACCCAGGAGAAAGGTTTCGACTTCTTTTGATATCTTTTGGACATTCTTGTGAAAATCCTGATTGTATTTATGGACGAAATACTCCGCGAGCGGGAGAACATCATCCCGCCGGTCCCTCAGGGGAGGAAGTCGGATGGCGACAATGTTGATCCGATAAAAAAGATCTTCTCTGAACTTCCCTTCCTCTATGAGTTTTCTCAAATCCTTGTTTGTCGCCGTAATGATCCGGACGTCGACGCTGATACCCTTGATCCCTCCCATCCTGCGGAATGTTTTCTCCTCGATCAGCCTCAAAATTTTCGCCTGCATGCCGGGATTCATGTCCCCTATCTCATCGAGGAACAGAGAACCTCCGTCGGCTACTTCGAGAAGGCCTTTCTTCACTTCTTTGGCGTCGGTAAAGGCTCCTTTCTCATGGCCGCAGAGCTCATTCTCCAGCATATGCTCGGCAACACCCGCGCAATTCACAGTAACAAAGGCCATGTTCTCGCGCCTGCTTCCATAATGAATGGCGCGGGCAATGATCTCTTTACCGGTCCCGCTCTCCCCCTGGATCAAGACGGTTGCCGCGTCACTGGCAGCCACTTTCTCCGTCATCAGGAGGACCTTACGCATCGCCTCGCTGGCGCCGACGATGTGAGTGAGCCCTGCATGCTCCTTTCCCGCCTGTCTGAGGTATTTCACTTCCCTTTTGAGATTGGATGTCTCCAGGGCTTTTTCTACCGAAAGGAGCAGTTTGCCGAAATCGAAGGGTTTGGTGAGGTAGTCAAAGGCCCCTAGCTTCATGGCCTTCACTATCCGCTCCACGTCCTCGGAAGCGGTGATCATGATGGGGATAATGCCCTGATCTATCTTGAGCACCTTCTCCAGGACCTCGAAACCATCCATCCCGGGCAGCTTGAAATCGATGAGTACCAGGTCGGGGGCCTCCTCCTTCACCTTTTGCAGCGCTTCCTCGCCCGTTTCAGCCAGCACTACCCGGTAGCCGGCCTTTTCTAAATTCTTCTGAAGGCTCCACCTGATCAGATACTCGTCATCCACCACCACGATTGTTCTCTCAGTCATCGATCTCCCCCGAGGTCATCGCCCTTCCTTTCGTTCCCTACCACTTTGTTCAAGATAATCTCCCGAACGCATCCCCGCCCGACCCTAATGCCTCGCGTTCCCATAAAAAAACAGCTTAGCATGTCCTGCACGCCAAAGTCTCTTGTCGTCTGCGAGGGCCCTCATGTCTCCACCCATTTCAATAAGGGAAGGTGAGGGCGGTAAATTTGGGTTGACAGGCTGTTTGCCAGCCACTATACTTCACGGAATGAGTGAGGAACATAGGAATAACTCTCCGCTGAAGCTGTGGCACAAAATCCCGGAGCAGATCCGGCACCTGCTCGTACCCTGCGTCATCATTCTGGGGGGTGCCCTTGTAGCCCGGCACTTCTTTGTCCCTTCCGATTTTGGCCTCTATGGTCATTACAGGGCGTCCTCGGTTGTGCAGAACGCGGAGAGAGAGATCAAATTTGCCGGTAGTGCCGCGTGTTCCGATTGCCATGATGCCGAAGTGGCAATGAAGAAGACCGGCTATCACCAGGGGGTGTCCTGCGAGGCGTGTCACGGCCCCGCGGCTGCCCATACTCAGGACCCTGAAAACGTCAAGCCCTATGTGCCGCGGGCCCGCTCCCACTGTCTCCTTTGCCATGAGTACCAGTCGTCACGCCCCACCGGTTTTCCGCAGGTAGTCGCCGACTCCCATAACCCGGTGAAGCCGTGCATCACGTGCCATCAGCCCCACGACCCGAAACCACCGCAGGTACCGAAGGGGTGCGAGGCGTGTCACGCGAAGATCCAGCGCGTCATCGCCGTTTCGCGCCACGCAAACGTCCAGTGTACGGTATGCCACGAGACGGACAAGCAGCACAACGTGCTCCCCAGGCAACACCCGCCCAAGACAGCCCAAACGAGGGAGTTGTGCGGGGGGTGTCACGCCCAGGACGCTAAGTCCGACAAAGAGATTCCGAGGGTGAACATGAACAGCCACGGCGAAAAACACCTCTGCTGGGAGTGCCACTACCCCCACATGCCGGAGGCCCATTAAATGAAAAAGCGGGATGAAGAAGCCGTGAACAAGGGGAGAAGGGGGTTCTGCAAATTCGTCCTTCTCGGCACCTGTTCCCTGATAATTCCAGGGGCCGCCTTTGGCGTCACCCAGAAGAAGCCTGCCGCCGGCGCATGGTACGGCACTACCTACAAACCCACGGAACACCTGTACGGAATGGGCATACAAGTCGATCGCTGCATCGGGTGCGGCCGGTGCGTCGACGCCTGTAAAAAGGAAAACAATGTGCCCGACGAGCCTTTCTACTTCAGGACATGGGTGGAGCGGTACGTAATAGCGGAGGACGGCGAAGTGACGGTCGACAGCCCGAACGGAGGAAGGGACGGCTTCAAGGGGCCGATCTCGGAAAAAAGGGTTCTCAAATCCTTCTTCGTTCCCAAAATCTGCAACCAGTGCGAAAAGCCCCCCTGCGTCCAGGTCTGTCCGGTAGGCGCTACGTACAAGACACAGGACGGCGTGATACTCGTCGACCCCGAATGGTGCGTCGGTTGCCGCTACTGCATCCAGGCCTGTCCTTACGGCATGCGCTTTCTCCACCCCAAGACGCGGACGGCAGAGAAGTGCACGTTTTGCTACCATAGGATAGTAAAGGGCCTTAACCCTGCCTGCGTCGAGGTCTGCCCCACCCAGGCGAGGGTATTCGGAGAGTTGGGGAAGATAGCGAGTCCTCTAAGCCGGTTCAGGCGTGTGAACAAGATCTCCGTGCTCAAGCCCCACCTCAATACGGAGCCCAAGGTATTCTACGCGGACCTGGACATGGAGGTGCGGTAGCATGGATAACGTCTCTGAAAACCTCTATCCGCTCCTCAAACAGGTTGTCGGCTACATCTTTCCAAATGAGATCGAGCTTCACTGGAATCTCCTGATCGTCGTCTACCCTTACATCACGGGTCTCGTGGCGGGTGCTTTTATCCTTGCCTCACTCGTGAAGGTCTTCAAAGTGAGGGAAGTACAGCCAACCTACCGGCTCTCCCTGCTGACCGCCCTTGCATTCCTGATCGTTGCCCCCCTGCCGCTCGTGGTTCATCTCGGCCATCCGGAAAGGGGGTTCGAGATGTTCCTTACTCCCAGCACCACCTCGGCCATGGCCATGTTCGGCTTCGTCTACGCATGGTACCTGATGTTCGTGCTGCTTCTCGAAATATGGTTCGACTACCGCCACTACCTTGTCGTCCGGGCACGCACCGATAAGGGCCTCAAGGGACTCCTGTATAAGGTTCTCTCGCTTTTTTCTCATGACATATCGATGAAGGCCGTTCTCTTCGACAAGAAGGCAGTGAACATCATAACGATCATCGGTATCCCTTCCGCCTTTCTCCTCCATGGATACGTGGGCTTCATCTTCGGATCGGTCAAAGCCAACCCGTGGTGGTCGAGCGTCCTCATGCCCATCGTTTTTCTCTTCTCTGCCATCGTCTCCGGGATTGCCCTCATGCTCCTCATTTACATGGTTACGAGCCTCGTTCGAAAGATAGAGCCTGACATGGCCTGTCTCGATAAGCTCGCGAGCTTTCTCTTCTACATGATGATCGTCGATTTCTCCCTCGAGGGCCTCGATTTCGTGCACCGCGTCTACCAATCGGAAGAATCGATACAGATCCTTTCCCAGCTCATATCGCAGCGGCTCTTTGTCAGCCTGGTGGTCCTCCAGCTCCTCCTCGGCATGCTCCTTCCGCTCTTTACCATCGCTGCCACAAAGGTATTTCGTCCTCCCGATGAGCTGAGACGCCTCATCTACTTCATTTCCGCCCTCCTCGTCCAACTCGGTATCTTTACTACGAGATGGAATGTCGTCATGGGGGGCCAGCTCTTCTCGAAGAGCTTCAGGGGGCTTACCGCGTACAAGATAACCCTAGGGGGCCTCGAAGGACTTCTCGTCTCCCTGGGCTTCCTCATCCTTCCTTTCCTCATCCTCTTCATTCTTCTCAGGGTCTTGCCGCCGTGGGGCGAGTTCGAGGAAGAGACATCTCAATAGGCCGGGGAGGGGAGGACAAAGGATATCGCACCATGGACGAAAAAACCTACCCTTTAAAGATGATCGCCTGGGAGCTCACCAGGAACTGCAATCTCGACTGTGTTCACTGCAGGGCAAGGGCAGGCGCCGGGCCTTACGACAACGAGCTGACCCTCGAGGAGTGCGTGCGCATCATCGACGATATCGCAGCCTTCGCGACCCCGACCATCATCCTGACGGGCGGCGAGCCTCTTTTACGAAAGGACATCTTCGATATCATCGAACATGCGACCGCGAAAGGGCTTCGCACGGTTATCGCGGTGAACGGGACCCTCGTGGACCGGGCCGTAGCCGTCAGGCTGAAAGAGGCGGGCATCCTGCGGGTGAGCATGAGCATAGACGGCAAGGACCGGGCGACCCACGACAGCTTCAGGAGGGTTTCAGGCTCCTTTGACGCGGTCATGCAGGCGGGACGGATACTCAGGGAAGTCGGGTTGCCCTTTCAGATCAACACCACGGTGACGCGACTCAACTCAGCGGACCTCCCCGCAATCTACGGGCTCGTCAAGGGGATGGGTGCGGTTGCCTGGCACACCTTCCTGCTCGTGCCCGTGGGCAGGGGGGAAGGGCTCAAGGGCGAGGAGTTGAACGCCGCAATGTACGAGGACGTGCTCAACTGGATGTACGAGCGGGAGGAAGAGCACGAGATAGAGATGAAGGTGACCTGCGCCCCCCATTACTACAGGATCGTCAAGGAAAGGGGAGGTACGCCGAAAAGCGCGGGGTGCCTTGCCGGAAAGAGTTTTCTCTTCATCTCCCACACGGGCATCGCACAGCCCTGCGGCTACCTGGAGTCTCCCTGCGGCGACATCCGCAAGGACGGCGTCCGGCAGGTATGGGAAGGGTCGGAGCAGTTCGCCAGTATCCGTGATCTTCGTAAGTATAAGGGCAAATGCGGTCGCTGCCGGTTCCTCTCCATCTGCGGAGGGTGCAGGGCCAGGGCACTGGAACTGAAAGGCGACCTGCTCGAATCCGAGCCGTACTGCTCTTACGTGGCTTAAGAGACCGCAAGGCTCGCTTCAGGAAAGCCTTTGCCTCACGTCCAATCGATACTTTATTTTGCGACTCCGTCTAATCATGCCCGTGGCATTTGTTGCAAAGCGATCGCTGGTTGGCTCCGAAGACCGTAACGGGCCGATCGTAGTAGGCGGCTTGCACCTGAGCCGAGAGCATGCCGTCAGCGTATTTTGAGTTACCGGGAGTCGTGTCGGTGCCTGGCCAGGTGGCGACGCCGGTGGACGTTACGTAGGTGATGAACTCTCCCTGTGGGTTCCACCTGAGCGCGTCCCGCCAACCCGATGCATGGGCTCTATGACAAGAGAGGCACGACGCCTGGTCTGACGAGCCGGGTCCGCCTTTCGCGGCGACAACCGTTCCCGTGTTGTCCGCGAGGGGGGCGAGGACCGTGACGCTGCTGCTGCCCGTCATGAAGGGGACGAGAGAGAGATAGGCAGTCGCACTGCTGCCTGTCATGTTGCCGGAGCTGACATACTGATTGTAGTTCGTCATCATATTGCCTGCGCTCAGGACAGCATTTCCATCCACCGGGTGATAGTGAGTGCCCGTCATGGCCGTATGACACGTACCGCACCAGGCGCCCCAGGCGACCTGGTTGGTGCCGGACCCAACACCGTAGGCGACCCGGACCTGGTTGGTAGCCTCTGTCTGGTTATAGGTTGACGGCGCGATCGCCATGGGCACCCCCGTGTACGGGATCTGCTGGCCGGCAGCCGTGTAGGTAGCATATCCCGCGAGGAGCCGGTAGACGCCCACTGCCTGGTTCGCGCCGGGGGCCGTTACCCCGGTCGTTGCCCCCGCTGCCCCGGGAACCGAGCTGGGGTACGAGCCCGAGCCGATGACCGGAAGGGTCGTACTGCCGGATACAATATTTTGAATTGCTCCCGTGGAGTCCCTTCTCAGCTTGTTGTGCGGGTCGTGACAGGAGTTACAGTACAAGCTGCCGGAGGGGAAGGTTCCGCCGGGCGCCATCGTGTTTGTCGGATCTGCGATAAGGCCGTAGTCGAGAGCCACAATGTTGTGGCCATGACCGTTACCGGGATTGTAAGTCGCAGTCCCCTGCGACGAGTAATTAAAACTCAGCAGGAGCCAGGAGAAATCCCCGCCGGGGGTCCGGTTCACCGGGATAGAAGACACGTTAGTCCCTCCGGAAAAGGGATAGGTCATTACATGATAGCTCGATGGCGTCGTCGCGTTGGATGCGTGACAGGCAAGACACGTGGAACTCTGATCGGAGCCGGTCAATAGGTGCGGGCCTCCCGTTGCCGATCCCGGTGCCCCGCCCGAGACGGCCGGATTCGGCGTATTGTGCATGGAGTGGCAGCTAGCGCATGCCGCGACACCGCCGGAATGAAAGGCGAAAGTCGTGCTGCAAAGGCCGATAGCACACACTACCGACAACAGGGTAAACCATAACTTCAATTTCATCGCATCCCCCTCAACCGTCGCTTCCTCTCTTTCGGATGTACCGCACCTAAGTGTTATCGGCGCGATCGTGTAAATGGTAAAGCGAACAATTGTGCCTGGATTCAGGGATGATGACCTAGGGGCCGGTAAAGTCTCGGGCGCCTGCCCCCCTTGACTCTACGTGTTTTTTCCCCTATCATTATAGATACTTTGGCTGTTTCGCGGCAGGTTATGATAAGCCGGACACGTATGATAGCGATCCTTTTTTTGGGAGGAGTCCTGTCCGTTCTCATGGTAAAGACCGGCGAAGGGGTCCCTGGGGGCCGTAAGATCGACATTCTTCGGGATATGCGGGCAATCGAGTTCGGCCAAATCGACTACGATATGCCGGCAGACCCGTATTTCGCGTACATCAAGGGTACGATCCCGATCCTTGTCTCAGCGCCGCACGGGGCAAAGCATTGCAGGACAAAAGAGGCCCGCTGGAAGGCGGAAGACGCCTACACCGCCTCCCTTGCCATCGAGCTTGGGAAGCTAACGGGCGCCCATGTGCTCTACGTGAAGAACAAGGCAGGAGAGGACCCGAACAACGACGAAGGTACTCAATACAAGGAATTCCTGAAGAAGGTCGTGAAGGAGAGCAACATCCGGTTTGTCCTCGACCTCCACGGCTCGGATAGCCATAGACCTTACAAGGTCGACGTGGGGATCATGGACAATGCGGTCACGCTGTGCTCCTGCCCGACGTTCAGACACCTCATCAAGCGAACTTTCTCAGGCTTCGAGCCCCGGGTGTTCAACCAAAGCTTTTCTGCCCACGGCGAAGGCACGGTCACCTATTTCGCCAAGAACGTGCTCGGCATCGAGGCAGCCCAGATCGAGATCAATGCCAACTACAGGATCGTGGAGAGCAAGTCCACAGGCTTCAAGGCAAACCCCAGGCACATCCTCGACCTGGTGGAGCGACTCCGGAGCTTGATCATGGCAACCGATAAGAAGATCACCGAAGACGGTGCCGGAAGCGGCTAGTTCCCTTCCTCGGAAGTACTCGCTCAAGATCGTCACAACCTTCTGTTCTCTATGAGGGACAACTTCCTAGCGTCTCCTCAGGTGAAAATCGCTCCCCTCGAACACAAGGATTAAGACGATGATCAAAATGATTAACTCGATAGGGCTCATGTTCAATCATCTCCTATCCCTTAGTTTAATCGCTAATTGAGAATTGTCATGACATCGGTTACCCATCATCTATTTTCCGGCCCTCCTCAGGATCTAATTGCCTCCGCCTGCTTGACTTCCTCTCATACGTACGCTACACTGTACCTGTAGCAGTACTTTATAAACGAGGTTAACCATGCAGACACTACCTATGATGGAGGCAAGAAAGAAATTGACGTCTCTGCCCGAAGAACTTGAAACGCAGGGGAAAGATCCGACCGTAGTTGTCACCAGGAGAGGAAAACCGGTCCTGGCGATAATGTCATGGGAGTTCTTTGAGGCCCTTTATGAAACCATCGAGATCATGGGCGATGAGGAGCTGATGAAGTCCTTGCGCCTGAGCATCAAGGAAGCCCAGGAGGGCAAAACGATTCCGTGGGAAAGCGCGAAAAGAGAACTCAAGGCTTGACCTACGCCATCCGGATCACGCCTACAGCCCTTGAAATGATCAAAGACGTGAGAGACAGACGCATCAACGAGCTCATTCAAAAAAGGATCGACCAACTGAGCCAGGATCCTGATAAACAGGGGAAAGAACTGCATGGCGAGTTGCGGGGATATCGCTGTGTGCGTACCGCAGGGCAACGATACAGAATTCTTTACCGGGTAGAGGCCGCGACCGTTATCGTTCTCGTCGTGGCAGTGGGAATCCGCAAAGAAGGAGACAAAAAGGACATTTACGCACTTGCTCAGAAGATGATCCGCCTCGGCCTCATAGAACCGACCGCCAACAAGTGACGCATGCGGCCGCCGCATACCCCGAGCCGCCGGCCGGACAATGAAAAAGGGATTGCAGGAGACCTGCAACCCCTTGATATTAAATGGCTGGGGGAGAGGGGGTCGAACCCCCATTCACGGAGTCAGAGTCCGTTGTCCTGCCATTGAACGATCCCCCAAAACCAACGATTTCCGGTTAGAATAACGCTTTCCCGCGCCCTGTCATCCTCGCATTAAAGAAGTATCAGAATCTCTTCTTCATGTCAATTGTTTTGCAGCCGCCAAAAAGACCCTTATCCCGCCCCGGTTGTTCTCACGGCAGCCGGGGACCGACACGAATTATCCTTGACATTTGCCTGGATTGCCTTTATTTTTCTTTGTATCGGGGCTGCGACAGGGAATGATGTAGGAGGCGACATGACGGGAGAGAAAGCGCAGACGCCCGGCCTTGCGGGCGGGGAACAGCGTGAAGTTTTGAGCCATTTTGTCGCCCTCTTCACGGACAAGGGATGGCTGAACCGGAAACTCAAAATCAGATACCGGGGCGCGGGTTACCGGGTCTTCTGCAGTGACACGGAGTTCCTCGTCTATCGGATAAACGATAATGCATGCGTTTCGCCGGGCGTACCCGGTTGGCCCGTCTGCATGGTGAGACAGGATGAAGTCTTTCAGGATGCGGAAATGTGCCCGTTCCCGTCGCCGGAGCCCGATGCCCGCGACTGGTTGCACTGCATGGCCCAAGGGGATTTCGAGGTGATTTGAGGCTTATGAAAAAGACTGTTATCGTTTCCGGCTCGTTGGCCTATGACAGGATCATGGATTTCCCGGGATACTTTTCCCAACATATCCTGCCTGATAAGATACACGTGCTGAATGTCTGTTTTCAGGTGAACGGGGTGCGGGAGAAATTCGGAGGGACGGCCGGCAACATCGCTTACTCCCTCGGGCTCATGGGCGAAAACCCCCTTATCTCCGCATCCGTGGGCGGCTATGATTACCACCGCTATTTTCTTTGGTTCGAGAAAAACGGTATCTCCACGGGGCACATCAGAATCATCGAGGATGAATTTACCGCAAGCGCCTACATCACTACCGACCAGGCCGACAATCAGATCACCGGATTCCACCCGGGGGCCATGAAATATACATCCGGACTCGATTTCGACACGCTGAAGCCGGAGGAGACCTTATGCATCGTCTCTCCGGGCAATCTCAACGACATGGTCAACTATCCACGCATGTGCAAAGAGAGGGGCATCGACTATATCTTTGACCCCGGACAATCGCTGCCAATGCTGAATGGGGAAGACCTGATCGAAGCCATCTCGGGGTGCAGGATTCTGATCTCCAACGATTACGAGCTCGACCTCATCATAAAGAAAACCGGCTTGGTGCAAGAGGCCTTGCTCGAACGGACGGGGGCCCTCATCACCACCCTGGGGGACCTCGGCTCAACGGTCACTACAACAAACAGCCGGATAAGCATCCCCCTTGTGAAGGCGAGAGAGGTGCTCGACCCAACAGGTGCGGGAGACTCTTACAGGGGCGGCTTGGTCACGGGTCTCGTCCAGGGATCGGACATCGAACGCTGCGCGCGGATGGGCAGTGTCTGTGCTTCCTTTGCCGTCGAATGCTATGGGACACAGGAATACCGATTCAGCGCCGATGAATTCAACGAAAGACTCGAAACGTGCGCACGGTAAAGCCCCAATACCTCACCTGGGCAGAAAAGTCTGGATCCCGGCGTGACGATTAAAATGGCCTCTTTTCACAGTTTCTGAGGCGGGCGCAGGATAGGGGCGGGCGAGGCGCTTTTTGCGCCCGGCCGCCCCTATCCTGTGTGGCGCTTGTCGGACCTGTAGCAGCTCCCCTTCGCCCGCTTCGCATACCGCTTCATTTCTGAAACAGCCTCTGTAACCTCTCCATAGTGAGAAAACGGACGATTTCTATTGCTGGTGATCCCGATCGAGAGGGATATGAGGGAGAATGATCTCTGGTTGCCTTGCCTGTCGGTGCCGACAATACCCCCCATTTCTTTATCGACGCCGTCGTAAAAGGTGGAGATGATCCGGTCGAAAGTGACGACCATCTCGGAAGCGGTTGCGTCGATCAGCTCGGCGTCCATGACAAAGATGAAGTCATCCCCTCCGATGTGTCCCACAAAGCTCCCGGCCGGCTGCCTGTTCTTGACGATATTCAGGATGAGCCTTCCGGTCATCTTGATCACCTCGTCGCCCCGTGTGAACCCGTAGTGGTCATTGAAGGGCTTGAAGTTGTCCAGGTCGGCATAGCCGACGGCAAATACGACGCCCTTGTCGATGAGCTGCTGAATCGTCCTGTTGATCGAGGTATTGCCCGGCAGCCTGGTAAGGGGGTTTACTTCCACCACGCGCTCGGCCCTGAGGATGCAGAGCTGGGCGCGGGCCGAGAGGTCTTTATCCATCTGCGACCGCCAGACATAGTCCTCGATAAAGACCGTATCCCAGCGTGGCGGCGGAATCGATTCATCGATCACCGCAAGCACGGGCAGGTGGGTGAAGATCGGGTCGTTCTTCAGTGTATTGAGTATATCGACAGTGCCTGCGTCGTTGACGATGAGATCGATAATGAGGAGGTCAGGAATAAGAGAGTAGATGTAGTCCAGGCCCGACCCGATGTTGCTGAAGGAGATGATGCGGCACATGCCTTCGAGGAGCCTCGAAGTTATGGCGACCAGCGCGGTATCACGGGAAATGAGAACACCGGTTTTCATCACAGGCATCCGAAAATCCGTTATAACGAAAGGTCAGAGGCCTCTTCCAGCAGGTTCTCCGCCTCTCTCAGAATAGATTTAATGTCGGGTTCCGACAGCCCGACCAACTCCCATACGGAAGGGTGCAGGGGTGGAACCGTGAAATCTCCTGCAAACCCGAATCCCCTGCCGCGGAGAAGGACATCGGCAAAATGGACGGTTGCTGTCTCCATGGGCGCCACCTTTGAAAGATGGGGCTTATGATGATATTGAATGACATCGATAAGGGGCTTTGGAAAGCTCCACTGCTCGGCGACCCAGGCCCCTACCGTCGCGTGGGTCGTCGAAAAATAGCCGGACTCCACTTCGTATACCGTAAGGTCTTTCTCCCGGGCCTCATCCATCACTTTCTCATACTCATCGGGAAACTTGAGCACGAGGATGACTTTGCCGATATCGTGGAGCAGCCCGTGGATTGACACTTCCTCCGGGTCCTTTAGCCCCCTCTTCCCCGCAATAAGGCGCGAAAGGATCGCGCAGCCCATGGAGTGCTCCCAGAGGCCGATCATTGTCTGCTGCATCAGGTCGAAGACGGTAACGCCGAAAAGGAGACCCCGTACCACGTTCAGGCCAAGGAGAAGCACAGCCTGGTTTACGGACGAAATCCTTCCCGGAAAGCCATAAATCGGTGAATTTACCATCCTGAGCACCCTGCTGGTCAGTACAGGGTCGTGAGAGATGAAGCGGCTGATCTCGGCGAGTGAAACCGTCGGGTTCCCTACCAGCTCCAGCACACGCTTGGCGACCGCAGGGATCGTGGCAAGCGTCTGAATACCCTCGATTTTACTTTTCAGAGTTTTCAGATCCATGCGCTTCGTAAAGACCCTCTATATGCTCTCTCAGCAGCTTTTTGATCACATCCATATGGGGCGCGGTTTCCACGTTCCGGAAGCGCCCGTCGAGCTGGGCCAGCAGCTCCTCGCGAGGAGGAAGCGCTTTGGATTCTCCGTGCACGTAAACCGCCAGAATGTCCATCTTTTGTATCTTTTCAATGAGGATACCCGTAAGCTCGGTATCCGCCCCTATCATCATGAGGCCGTTCTTGTTCGCTACCGGACGCTCCAGTTTCATCCCCGGGGTAAGATTCTTAGCCGAAATCTTCATGGCCTAAACTTTCCTGAAATTGTTCGATCACCTAAGCCGCGCGGCGGTATTATGCCCGATGACAGGAGTATAGCACGCTTTGCCCATGCCCGACCAGCAATAACGATGATATTATTTTCCGCCTCGTGGCTATCCCGGTGTTTCGGACCTGAAGATAACGTAGATATATCTATAGGCGGAATAGAGACTGAAGCAGAGCGACGCATAGATGATGACAAGACCCGGCACATAAAACGACCGGCTGAAAAGCACACAGGATATCCCCACGATTTGAAGCGTCGTCTTCAGCTTTCCCGCAAAGGACGAGTGAATTACGATACCCTCTCCGGCATAAAACGACCTCAGGCCGTTTATCACAAATTCGCGGCTCACCATTACGACCGTGACCCATAGCGGCACAAGCCCGTAACAAGAAAGCGTGATCAGGACGGTCGATACGAGAAGCTTATCCGCGATAGGGTCGAGGTACACACCGAGCCGCGTCTTCATGCTCATACGACGCGCGATCAGGCCGTCGAGACCGTCGGTAATTCCGGCTATAATAAAGAGAATGCACGAGGCAAAGCGAAGGCGCTCGTTCTGTGTCGATATCAAGTAAAGTATTGCCGGTATGAAAAGTATTCTTACAAGACTTAATCTGTTTGGAAGCGTCCAAACAGAGGTGGTTTCATCCCGGCTCTTCATTGAGAATCTTTTAGTTTGTCGTAATAAAGCTTGACCCTCTTGATGTAGCTGATCGTCTCGCTTATGGGGGGGACAGACATGTTCTGTATGACCCTTTGCGGCCCGGCGTTATATGCGGCCAGAACAAGCTCAAGATTGCCCTTGAAAATCTGGTGCAGCAGCCTTAAGTACCTCGCTCCCGCCTGAATGTTTTCCTCCGGATCAAAGGGGTTGCGGAGTTCCAGCTCAACAGCCGTATCCGGCATGATCTGCATGAGACCCTGTGCGCCTTTCTGTGAAACCGCCGAGGGATTGCCGTTCGATTCGGCTAACATCACCGCTTTTACCAGACGATAGTCGAGACCGTTTGCCTCTGAATGCCGTTTGATAAGATGGTCGTACGTGTTCCTGTTGAGAGCCGCGACGGAAGGAAGAGCAGAGCCTCCTCCGCCCTGTTCCTCGATGATGATGTGATACCCTTTGCCGGCCGGCCTGATGTTGGTGAGGTGATAGACCCCCCCTGCATCGACATAGCCATAAATGGCCGCCATACCGGGCAGCGGCGCCAGGATCATGAGGGCAAGAGAGAAGAGGAACTTGAGCATACCGCTTTTATTGTCGTAGAATAATCCGTAATTGTCAAGCCTTTTGCCGTTTGGTGGAGGTCCTGTAAGACTTATCCGACCTATAATCAGGAAGGAATCGCACGCCACCTTCCCTTTTCCCACTCTTGCCCTGACGCGTCCGCTTGCGCTATTATAGTTCGTGCAGGAGGGTTGGGACACATGGCAGGTCTTCTCTACGTCGTTGCCACACCGATAGGGAACCTGAAGGACATCACGCTTCGGGCGATAGAGGTATTCCGGGAGGTTGATTTCGTTGTGGCCGAGGATCGTCAAAGGGCACTCAAGTTATTGAGCCATCTCGATATCAGGAAGCCGATTACCACGATTAACAGCTATAACGAAAGACATCGGGCTCAAATGATCGTCGGGCAGCTCGCAGAAGGAAAAAAGGCCGCCCTCATTACCGCCGCCGGTACCCCGTGCATCTCGGATCCCGGCGACGTCGTGGTGAGGGCGAGCTGTGAGGCAGGCATCGAGGTGCAGGCGGTGCCTGGACCCTCCGCCGCCCTTGCGGCCCTTTCCATATCGGGCCTGTCCCCCGACAGGTTCCTCTTCTACGGCTTTCTTCCGCTGAAAAAGGGGAAAAAGAAAAAAGTGCTCCGGGAGATCCTTTCAGGCCCTTTCCCGGTGATATTATTCGAATCGCCCCGAAGGATCACGGAAACCCTCGGCGTCATCAAGGAAGAGACACCGGAGAGGAAAGTCGTCATCTGCAGGGAGATCACGAAGCTTTACGAGGAAGTCATACGGGGCCCTATCGAAGAGGCGCTGGAAGAGGTCGCAGCACACGAGACGAGGGGCGAATATACGGTTATCGTCGAGGGGAAAGGAAAGCAGACAACGCCTTGAGCATGTAGAGCAGAAGGAAAAACGCGAGGTTGAGGAGCACGATCGTCGCCCCTGTGGGCACATTCATGAGGAAAGAGAGGAAAATGCCGACCCATACGGAAATGACCGCCGTGAACGCGGCAAAGAAGAGTGTGCCCCTGAAGCTTTTCGCGATTTGAAAGGCGCTGACTGCGGGGATTATAAGCAGGGCCGATGTGAGCATTATCCCGACAAGCTTCATGGCGAGGACGACCGTCACTGCCGCCAACACGGCGAGAAGCGCATTTATGCGGCCTGCGTTGATGCCGGACGTCCGGGCAAACTCCTCATCGAAAGACAGGGAGAGGAGCTCGTTGTACCGGAAGGCGATGACGGAGAGCACGATCAGGGAGAGCACGACAGACATCGCCATTTCGCCCGTCGTAATCGACAGTATATTGCCGAAGAGATAGCTGAAGAGGTCCACATTGAAGCCTGCGGCCAGACCGGCCAGCATCACTCCCCCTGAAACACCGAAGGCGGATACGATCCCGATGGCCGCATCGCTGTATACACGCGCCCTCTGGGTCAGCTTGAGGATCGCGAGCGAGCTGAGGGCAACAACCGGCACTGAGACATAGATGGGCTGAACCTTGAGAAGCAGTCCCAGGGCAACACTCCCGAACGTGACGTGAGCAAGCCCGTCCCCGAGCAGGGAGAGCCGCCTCAACACAAGGAGCACCCCGAGGTTCGCGCAGAGAAGGGCGATGAAGGAGCCGGCTATCAGCGCCCGGAGGATGAATGTATACTCAAAAAACCGCAGCACTTCCATAAAAGACCTCAAAAACCGCCCCTCCCGTTGTCGCAGGAGGGGTCACTCGTGTCTGTGGCATATAAGGTGCTGGGCAGAAGAGCCGAACACCTTTGTCATCTCCGCCGAGAGGCAGAAGTCATCGAACCCCCCATAAAAAATTATCTCCCTATCCAGATAGAGCAGCCTTTTTGCATACTTACCTATGCTGCCCGTATCGTGGGTTACCAAAAGCACCGTGACCTGCCTCTTCCGGTTCAGCTCCATGAGTATGTTGAGGAACCGCTCCCTTATTTCCGGGTCCACGGCGATGGTCGGCTCGTCAAGGATGAGCAGCTCCGGTTCCTTGATCAGGGCCCGTGCCAGGAGGACCCGCTGCTGCTGCCCCCCTGAAAGCTCGCCTATCAGCTTGTCCCGTATATCCGTGATGTCCATCAGGTCAAGGGCCTTCCCCAGGGCGTCCCGGCCGTCCCCTCCGGGGCTGCCCGCCCTTTTCGGGACAAGTCCCAGCGCCACGATCTCCTGCACCGTGGCGGGGAAAAACCGGCTGAGGCCGGCGTTTTTCTGAGGCAGGTACCCTATTTTGTGCCAATCGTGAAAACGCGACAAGGCCTCGCCAAATAACGAGACCGAGCCTGCGTGCGGGTTTTCCAGGCCCAGGATCAGCCGTATGAGGGTGCTCTTGCCGGAGCCGTTGGGGCCCACAAGGCCCACATAATCACCTGCCTCAACAGAAAAGGAGATATCGCTCAGGACGTCCCTGGTCTCGTAGGTGAAACTCACGTTCCGGACGGAAACGACTTCTACCGGCATTGGAGACCCTTCCTCAGGTTATAAAGATCACGCTCGAGGAGTCCAATGAAGGTCGCCCCTTTCCGCAGCTCCTCCGCAGTCACGTTATGACCGCCGTTGAGCGGGAGCAGTCGGGCGCCCGTCTCTTGCGCGATGGTTTCGGCCATTCTCGGCTGGAGCAACTCCTCATAAAAGACGTATTTTATGTTGTGCCGCCTTATCTCTTGAACGATATCCGCCACATGTCTGGGACTGGGCTCGGCGTCGGGAGAAAAACCGTATGCCGAGACATAACTCAGGTTGTACCTGCGGGCCAGGTAATTGAAGGCATAGTGGCCGCCGTGCACGAAGAGCCGCGTTTCGCAGGAAGCCAGACCCTTCCTGAAGTTTTCGTCAAGCTCGCGCAGCCGCGCCTTATAGGCGGTCGCGTTCTTTTCGTAGAATGACCTGTTCTGCGGATCCTTCCTGATGCATCCCGCAAGGATGTTGTCGACCATGACCTGCGCATTGCCAAAGTCCAGCCAGATATGGGGGTCTACGGGCCCGGAGGCCGCCCCTTCCTGCCTCGCGGCCGTGTCCTGGCCCCGGCCGTGTGGTCCGATTGGTTCCGATTCTTGCCTGAGCATTATACCCCGGCTTGAGTCGACTACGACCATGTCGCGTCGCAATGCGCCTTTAATGATTTCTGCGGCCCACGGCTCCATAAAATCGCCCGTGTAGACGAAAATGTCCGCCCTGTTTATCTTCACGACGTCCCCCGGCTTCGGCTCGAAGCTGTGAGGCTCCACGCCGGGGGGGAGGAGAAGGTCGACATCCCCCTTCATGCCGCACACATTCCTTGCAAAATCGTAGAGGGGGAAAAGCGTCGTCACCACCACGAGCCGCCCCTCCCGCCCGGCCGGCTTCCTCCTGGGCTGACACGCATCGAAGGAGACCAACACAAGGAAGAGCAGGCAAGAAAGGAAAACAACGCTCCTTCTCATTCCTTCCCTTCCCTTTCCCTGCACTCGCGGCAGAGCCCCTGAAGCTGAAGGATATGGGAGATAAGCGCACCTTTGATCCGCAGCTTGACTTCCTGCTCCAGAGCATCCCCGAGACAAAGGTCGATATCTTCGACCTTATGGCACGAGAGGCAGACAAAGTGATGGTGATGACTCCTGTTCGGGCAGAGATAATAATAGAGCTGGCGGTTGTCATGGAGGACCCTGGTCAGCACGCCGCCACAGGCAAGCTCATCCAGAATGCGATATACCGTGGGAAGACCGACGCTTCTGCCGCGCTCGCCCACCATCTTCCATATTTCCTCGGGGCTCAGGAAGGTGGACTCGGCCGCCATGACTTCGAGAATTGCACGTCTCCCCGGGGTCACCTTCAGCTTGAGCCCTCTCAGCAATCCTTCGAAGTCCTGCACGCCGGACACCTCTTTAAATAGAAATCATTTCTATTTAAACAGATGATGCCCTAGAAGTCAACCGCTACCGCTTTCCCCTAGCGATGAGATATACCTCGTCGCTGACCGACCGGGAGGCTTTGGGCTTGAAATGCGTGACTTTTGAAAAACGCGGTTTGAGCGTGGCCTCCATATCGGCGAAGTCAGGGCTGAAAAAAAGTTTGATGAGGAAGCTCCCTCCCCTTCTCAGACCTTCATCCACGATCCTGAGCACCGCAAGATAAAGGTCGTGTATCCGGGCGATATCGACCTCCCTGATGCCTGAAAGGTTCGGGGCGATATCGGAGGTAACCACATCGAAGGCAGGGATTTCTGCCTCTCGCAGCAGGTCCTGCACATCGACCTCCCGTATATCGACCTTCTTCAGCACTACGTTGGAGGCGGGTACGGGTGTTACAGGCAGGATGTCAAGGCCGACAACCAGGCCCCCGTCACCCACGAGCGCGGATTCGAGCTGCACCCAGCTCCCTGGCGCTGCCCCCAGGTCGAGTACGTGATCGCCTTTCCTTATTATGGTGAACCTTTGCTGTATCTCTTCGAGCTTGTACGCGCTTCGCGCCCTGTATCCTTCTTTTTTCGCCTTTTTGTAGAAGGCATCTTTTACTATATAGCGGGCGTGCATGGGTCGTGTAAGATACTACCTTTTCACGAGCGAATGGGGATCGACGATAACGCCTTCCTGCGGCCGGTCCGTCCCCTCCAGCTTCTTGAAAGCCTTCTCCACGAAACGCAGAAAAGCGCTTTTCACTGCCGCAGCTTCAGCAAGCTGGGCAAGGAGCCCCTTATAATAATCAACGTTCTCAAGGCAGTAAAAGAGGTAGGCATAATCCTCGAGCATCCGCCTGAATTGAGGCAGTCTCGATGCCAACCTCTCGCTCTCGACGAGCTCATTCAGGAACGCCTGCCTTCTCTCCTCCAGCACATAGGGCGGAAGAACAATGGTGGGATTAAGCACGTCGTTCAGCTTTTTCCGGTCTTCCTCCATGCCCGGCCATCGGAACGAAAAGGGCTGGAAGATTCCATCCGCGAAAATGGCCTCCGCAGAAGCCTCAGAAGCAGTATCAGCCCCTTCCTGCAGATAGATGTCGCCGGGCCTTCTGACGTCACTCTTCGTTGCCAGAAGCATACGGTGGAGGCTCGTCGCATCATCAGCCTCTTTTCCGGACAGGCCGGAGGCCTCTTCGATCAGATATCCCGCATAGGCGGCAGAAATGGATGGAAACACCATAGGCGGCGGCATCCGCAGCACGTAGTCCTTCACGAAGTTTTCAAGGTCATCCCTGGCCACAGGAAAACTTTTCAGATCCACGAGGCCGTCGAAAAAATGGAGTATGGCATGGCTCAGGAGAAATTGATTCTTTTTCATCTCCATGGCGACCAGCACCGCCCTCGTCATCTCGGGATCGTAGTTCGACAGGAAAGCGCGTGCCTCCCGGCCGGTCTCCACCTTTTTCAACGCGGACTCTCCCGGCGCCCTTGGTTCCTCCACGGGTATGCCTGCTGTTTTCAGCCGGAATAGTTCCTTTTTGACCAGTTTTTGCAGCTTCCTGTCGGCAAGGGATGGATAAAGGAGGCTCAGGAATCGCGCGGCGTGCTCGCTCTTCAGGTTGCCAAGGACCTGAATCAGCTTCTCCTGCAGCTCCCTGGGCAGACCGAGGACCTTCCTGGCCGTGTCTCCCATCCCGGTGCCGCCGGCGATAGCGTTGAGGATCTCCTCCATGTTGCAATTCTGTCATAAGGCCACCTTCTTGTCAACGCTTCCGCTATCCGGAGGGAGCGGCCGGGCGCTTAACCTCACTTGCAATGCCCATAATGTCGTAATAAATTCTAAAAAGATTGCAGGGAGAGCTAAAGGCTTTTCCATGACCAGAAATGGAAGTTTTCCACCCTTTGTAACCTTTTGACGGATCCCGGCGACTTATCCTGTAGCACGCATGAGTGGGCATTTAGGGGGACAATGTGAAAAGGCTTCTACTGGTCGTGCTGCTTTGTGTGGTTGCGAGTTTTGGGTTGAAATATGGAGCAAGGTTCTATAGAATAGGCACCATGAGCTGGACAAAAAGGAATTTCCTGACCAGAAGCAATCTGCGAGACGTCGTATTGCTTCTGTCATTTATGTCTACCGTCTTTTTTGGCATCACAACGGGGGAAGTAATTGTTGGTTTTCTGCTTCTGGCCCTTGGCTGCTTCGTGCATTTTCTTTCAAAGGGGGTCTTGGTACGAAATACTGTTCTCACGCGTAGAGGAATTTACAATATAGTGCGTCACCCCTACTACCTCTCGAACTTCGTGGTCGACTATGGCTTTTGCGCTCTGAGTGGAAATCTCTATTTGCTCTTGATCTACCCTTTCCTCTTCTTTTGGTCGTATCAGCCGACTATGAGGGAAGAAGAAGCCTACCTGCAGTCGATCCACGGCGATGCCTTCATCAGATACCGTTCCGACGTCCCTCGAATATTTCCCGATCGTACTTCCCTTGAGGGATGGAGAACGCTCTTCGAAGATTTTTCCTGGAAACGGATAACCTGGAAGGAGCGCGGAAGAATCCTGCGCTTTTGGTCTATGGGCCTTTTCATTATGTTGCTTCACGAGTTCGCTACCAAGGGATTGAGCGTATTGACGGATCTATTACATCCCGCGTGGCACGACATCGACACGTCGCTGTTGGTGCCGCTCACGATCATCGTGTTTATGGCCAGTGCGGTGGTCACCTGGATAGCAAACAAGCGGAAATCACGTACTAACTCGTCCCAGGGCTGCTAAAAGCCGGCGAACCGCCCCACGTGAAGTCAAGCCCGATTTACGCCCGATCAGGGAGACAGGCAATGCCGGTTTACAAAGGCCCTTCTGTGTGTCGCTACCTGGCGCCGAAACGATCCGGTTCCGAACCTTTCCGGTTTCCCGGGCCAAAAGCGAAAAGGACAAATCGCTCCTCATTGTCATGTGGCGTATCCTAGCGTCCGCCGGAATGACGGAAGAAGACGAACATCCGGCCGTCAAAAGGGAATGAATTCTGCGCAACGCTCTATAGCCCGCCCCACAGGGGGGTCCCCGGTTGGATCGGGATTGTGGAGTTGGTTCATCCTGATTACCCGGTCGCGGTTGCCTTACCCGTGCGTTACTTTTTAGCCGCGCTTTTAGTTACCGGTGGGGGCACAACCGCTCTATCTACGCTTTTCATCGTCGGTGCCGCAGCCGGGTGAATAACTGTAGCCGGTTGGCCGACAATCGTACCCGTTGAACCCTGAACCGTGCCGGTTGAACCGCTGACCGCTCCGTAGTTGACAACATTGTTCACCGTACTCTTGGCCTGGCTCAGGTCGATCGAGTGCGCGGGATTCGAATTATTTTGCGTCCCTTGTTGGGCCATTGCGACCCCTGCGGCTACCGTCATTCCTAAAACCAAAACCCCTGCTAATAACTTTTTCATGTTTGTTCCCCCTTCTTAGTTCTTATCGCAAACAGGGAAACTTTCTTAAACACATAAATAAGAGGCCCTTGTGTCTCTTGACCGGAGAGGTAGGAGACGAGACGCAGGCGTTGCAGCGTGAGCCTGATGGAATATCAGGACCGGCTGTTTCATCTTCTTTAGTATCTCAGATGGGCTGCTATGCCACCGGAATCGGTCAGTGTTTGAATGGGGTCGGTAAAGCAAGCGGTACCTCCCGACAGATATACCATATCCAGGATCTCGTTAAAAACCTCTACCTCATATAAGGACTCGGAGCCGCAGGCCAGACAGGACTTGACCGGGCCTATGTTCAGATTGTGGCAATTGCGGCAACGCATCCCGGGAAGTTGAAGGGTACGGTCAACAACCGTGTGCTCTATTCGTTGAGCCTTTGCCATATGCAGGACCTCTTCCGGACCGACAACAGCCAAACCGCCCCGCAGGTATTCTGCACGGATTTTTTCCCAATGCTCCGGCCCGGTTGTCAGCTCTTCTTCCCGAAAAAGCTCCATGATGTCCTTGTTCACCGAGGAGTCCCCCTTACTCAAGTCGGTTGCCTTTTCTACAACCTTGTCCCGCAGCCCGCGAGGCATGTTCTCATGAACGGCCCGCAAAGTTTCCTTGCTTCCCACCATGAGAATGTGGTCAATTTCCTCCGAACTACCGATCTTTGCCAGGGCTTCAACTATCTCCAGGGCATACTTGTGGAGTTCGTTATCGCGTCGGCGCTCATACCGCTGCTGCGACCACCCGCCCACCTTGACATGGTTCTTCACGTTGCCCCTGATCACCTCCTCGGAACCTGTCTCCGCCATAGAGACCACGAAGATACGGGCTTTCTTGTTATCGGCGACAACAACGGCCGCTGTCGCATGCTCTTCCCTTAATTCTGCGAGGGGCCTGATAAATGGCGAGGAGTCTATACGTATGAGGTCTTCAACAGGCACGGATAGAGGGATTGTTCGAAATACGTCGAGGATATGGCACGAAAAGATGCAGAGAGATCCGGTCTTGAGCGGGTAGCGATCCAGATACTCTGTAACCGAACGGACGTTGTCGTCGAAATACTCCTTTTCGTCCTTTTCAGGACCTCCGGTTCTTAGCAGCCGCCGTATTCTTTCAAATTTCTTCTCAAGCCCGGCCACGGAGTGCGGTCCGGCCAGATAAACGCTTAAAAAGGCCCTTTTGGAAGTGGACATTTCTACCAGCTTTTTCAGGTCGGATAAGGCAAGCATGTTACCTCTCGGGAAAAGCGCTTCATTTATTAGGTTCAGCCCGACATAGGAGTACCCTAGGGAAACAGCCTACCGCTCCCACCCTACTCCCCTTCCGGGAGCTTCATGGTGAATTTTGCGTGGCATTCAAGACAGTATACCTTTGAAGCCGAATGGACATGATGGCATACCGAGCATGCGATATCGCCCAGGTGCGACTTGTGAGGGTTGCGGTCGGGAAAATCCTTCGGGGCACTTCTTGCGGCAAGGGTGTCCATGGGTCCATGGCATGAGAGGCAACGGTCGTTTTCGACCGTGTCGCCGGCTTCAGGCAGGGTTTTCCCATGGCAGGCCAGACAGACGATGTTACCCTTATCGTGGATGGCGTCGAGATAGGAAGAGGCCGCCCAAGAGGCAAAGATTGCCTTTAAGAGCGACATATTGCCTTTCGAGACGGCACCCAGGCTCGCCTTCGTTCCTTTGACGCTGATACGCTTCCCCGGAGCCCACACATGGCAGAGCGTGCATTCCGTCTTTGCCTCCGGCTTTACATGGGTACGATGCAGGCGCGCAGAAAAGTCATTGGGTTCCGGTTTTCCGGAGGGGTCGGGTTTATGGCAGCCGAGGCATGCGGTGATATCGGTTCCCTTCACCGGCTTGTGGTCTTTCGGCAAAACCGCGGCCATGTCAGCGTGGCAGCCCAGACAGGAACCTGCTTTCGGCACCTGCCCTGCCTTCTTTGTCTGACCCATCAGAGGGGTGGCGACGATCAGGCACAAGATGGCAATGATAGGGATAATCTTGTTCATGGTGCCCTCTTTCCTGCCCGTCAGTGGGGGCCGGATCACTCCGGCCCCCACTGACGATTCTGTCAGGCCTTCTCCGTTGCTGCAGAGGTACCTGCCACCCGGCCAAAGGCCGTACAGGCGGGAATGGCGTTGCTGCCGAGCCTGTTCGACCCGTGGACGCCACCGGTACATTCGCCTGCTGCGTAGAGTTTAGGGATAATCTTGCCCCAGATGTCGATGACCTGTCCGGCCGGGTTTATCCTCATGCCGCCCATGGTGTGGTGAACGGCAGGCCACTGGGCAATCGCGTAAAAGGGTCCTTTTCCCAGCGGTATCATCACCTTAGTGATGGGCTTGTTAAAATCGGGGTCCTTCCCGTCCTTCAGGTACTGGTTGTATTTCGTCACGGTCTCCTTGAGGGCGGTGGCTGAAATATTCAACTTCTGAGCCACCTCCTCAATGGAGTCGGCCTTGATGAAGCGCCCCTTGGCCACGCCCTGCTTGACCTCATCCATGGTGCCGCCCATTTTTGCCACCATCTCCTCGTTGAATATCGAGTAGGTCGGCTTGAGGCCCAACTTTATCTGTGCCTGGGCGCAGACATCGCGCCTTTCCAGTTCATTGACAAACCGTTTGCCGTTCTTGTCCACATAGATCAGCCCATAGCCCACACCGTTGAAGGGGTAGACTGCGGGGTTATCCAGAATACCTGTTTCCGGTTCCGCAAAAGGATAGAGCTGGATAAAGGCGAGTTGAAGCGCATCGGCGCCTATGGCCTGGGCATAGCGGAGCACCTCTCCCGTGGCACCCGGATGGTTTGTGCTGTTGTATTCAGGGACAACGGAGGGGTTGAAGGCCTGGCGCATCTCTTTGTTGCGGCTGAAGCCGCCCGCCGCGAGAACCAGTCCCTTTTTCACCTTGAGGTTCTTCTTCCCCTTCGGCGTCTCCACCTCGATACCCAGTACAGGGCCTTCCGTATCCTTCCGCCAGATCCACGTGACCTTGTTGTTGAGCCGAATCTTTGCTCCCCTTTTTTCAGCGATCTTGCGGAGCGGTTCGGTGAAGCCCTTTCCCACACCCTCCACGACCGTATGAGTTCTGTAGGCGGTGTGGCCCCCGGCCCTGGTAAGGGCCTCGCGGATCTTGCAGCCGCCCTCGTCGATCATCCAGTTGAGGGCTTCCGTGGCGCCGTTGACCATCACGTCAACGAGTACCGGAATACCGTAAAAGTCACCGCCCTTCAGGGTGTCCTCTTTGTGCTGTTTTGTGCTGTCCTCGCCGAGACCCAGCTTCTGGCGCAAATGATACTCGTCGTCCCACGATGCATAGACCCCGCCGTTGATGATGGAATTGCCGCCGTAGGTGGGCATCTTCTCCAGGATCACGGTCTTTGCGCCTTTTCCGGCTGCCTCTGCCGCAGCAGCGAGGCCGGCGAAACCTGACCCGACCACAACCACGTCGACTTCCTCATCCCATTTCTTGGGCAGCTTCCGCTCAGCAGCCTGAGCCTCACCCTTCGAAAGATCCAGGGCAAGACCGGATGCACCGGCAACAGCCCCTAGCCCTATCCCTGCCTTCAAGAAACCCCTTCGACTTACCTTGGTAGAGACAGGAGATCCTTCCGCATTCTCTTCTAAGTCCTTTGTACTCATGTGCAACCTCCTTATGATTCGAGCAACATTGGAACTTTCGCCTCGTACCTGCTACCTAGTCAGTTGTATACACTTTGAGGCGCACAAGTCAAGCAAAAAAGGTAGTATTTACGTTGAAAGCATGCATCTGAGGGAGGTGGGGACGTGGCTGCAAACGTCGCGTTGAGCAGGTTATCCTGTCAAGGTTGCCCGGGCTAGAGTTTGACCCACTTCACCTCGTCAAACCTCTCGGTGCAGCGCAGAATCCTGCTCTGATAGTTTGTGGCATAGTCGGTTTTCAGACGTATCGTGATCCGCCTGAAGGCCTCGTTTTTGAGCAGCTTGCCTATGTCCTCCGGGTCCTTGAACGTGAACTCGGCGATAATCTCACTCACACCACCGAACAAAACATTCCAGCCGCCGGTCACCTCGACATAGTCGATACCCTGCATTGTCGGTAGATGCTCCTTCAGGACGAAATCGGTGTACTCCCTCTTCTTGCCCGGCCTCACATCGTAGTACTGGTTGAACTTCCACACACCCTTCTGAATGGTATATTTCTCGTGCTTTACCCGCCCGGTCGGCTCGAGCACATAGCCGCGGTAGTTGCACACAAACGATTTCAGCCCTGCCGTGAGCTCTTTGAATTTCTTCTGTACCACCACATCTGCCAGGGCGCGGACCGTCTCGCTCGACAGCACCGCCACTATGCGTGGTCCGAAACCCGTCTCCACGTAGTAGCCGCCGACGGAGATCAACCCCACACTCATTGTGCCGGGCAGGTAGGTCTCGGAAACAAACCGCGCGTAATCGTCCTCCCTGCCTTCGATGATGTCCCAGTTCTGAGCGAATAGAATTGCCATGGCCTCCCCTTTCGCACCTATCCCTTTATCCGATCCACCATATCGTACAACCACTCGACCGGCACCTCTAGGGGCACCTCGAACGGGGTCGAAACAAAGAAGCCTGGCCCTGCCGCCTCGATGTCGGAGAGAAGCTTGTCCGCCACCGGCCTCTTCCCGCCTTCCGGGTAAGGGCTGCCAATCCCCACACAGGCACCGTAACGATCCATCAGCCGGTGAAGTGTGGGGAAATCGATATCACTCGCCTGCTCCCCGCCCAAATACACGCCGTTTGCCCCCAGGCTGAAGAGCTTCTCGATATCACGGGCGTCGTAGTGATGAAAAGCGAGAACCGTCCTTACATCAAAGTAGGATGCGACGTTCCAGAAGGTTTCGTACAAGGGCCTCAGCCACTCGATATCCTCCCTGTTGACACCGCTCCAGTCCTCCTCGATGATCCAGACAATATCAACACGTTCGTTGCAGTAGGCTTTTATAAGATCGACGACAAAGGCATGCAGGTCGTTGAGCGGACCTTTGAGTGTGTCACGCCGGTCGGCGAGGGGATGAGAGCCGTTTCCGAAGAAGACACCGGCGAGCGTGACCGGGCTGTTCACGACACCTATGACCGGGATCTCCCGACCCACAACTTCGTGTATCCTGCTCGTTGCTTCATGGACGACGGGGATCTGCCCGATCTCCGAGAGAGACCCGAGAGGCGCGCCGGTCAGGCGGCTGACTCTCCGGTGCTCCACCAGCCCGGCGGCAGTCCCCCTGTCCGCCCAGTCGAAGGATCGCGCAACAAACTCCATTTCGAGATAGTTGTCGTAGTGGCTGAATATCGCATCGTAGTCGAAGAGATCCCTGGCCATCATGAGACTCCTCGACAGGTTACCGGCATCCCCGAGCATCTCCTCGACGGTCATCTTGCTCACTTTCGAAGCGTAGCGGTAGATGAGGGGGAAAAAAAGGGGACGGCCCGTTTCCTTCATCTCGAACAGGTCTTTAACAAGTCGTTTCGGGGACTTCTGTTTTCCCTCCGGTGCCATGGTACCCTCTCGCCTTCACACGGTAAGTATATTCACCGTGCAGCTTCTCGTGTCCCCGTCCTTGTCCCCGCCCATGCAATGCGCCATAAACACCTTCGCATCCGGAACCTGTCTGCCGTCGGCTTCGCCGCGCAATTGCCGCACGCCCTCCACAAGCTGCGCCACACCTGTGGCCCCAACGGGGTGCCCTTTCGAGAGAAGTCCCCCGGACGTATTGACCGGGATACGGCCTCCGAGCCGGGTGGCACCCGATTGGACAAAACGGCCGCCTTCCCCTTCCGGGCAAAGGCCCATGCCCTCGTAATGCAAAACCTCGGCGATCGTAAATGCGTCGTGACATTCGGCTACATCGAGGTCTTCGGGGCCCAAGCCCGCCCGTTCGTACGCCATCCGGCATGCCCGGTAATCGGTTTCCCACGGGACGAGATTCACCGGGTTCTCGTAGCTGCCGGTGACCAGCACCGAGGACGCGACCCGAACCGGGCGCGAGCAGTACTTGCGAGCTCGCGAGGCGGCGCAAAGTATGACCGCGGCAGCGCCATCGGCATTCGGGCAGCAACTGAGACGGGTGAGCGGGTCGGCGATCATCGGGGAATTGAGGACATCCTCAATGCTTATAGGGCTACGGAACTGGGCGAGCGGGTTCAGGCTCGCATGGTACCGATTCTTTACCGCCACCTCGGCGAGCTGCTCGGCCGTCGTCCCGTACCTTTTCATGTGGAGCACCGCGCGCATTGCAAAACTGGCCGGTGTGACGAGCCCCTCCAATGTGTCAAGCTCGGTGTCCCCCGAGCTGATCAGGCCCAGCTCCGGCACTACCATCTTTTCCACCCCAACCACCACCGCCGTGTCGTACATACCGGCCGCGATGCCGGTCCAGGCGAGGTGAAATGCCGAAGAACCGGATGTACAGGCATTTTCGATGTTCACGATCGGCACCCGGCTGATCCCTGCCTGCCAAAGGATTGTTTGGCCTGACGTAACGGCGCCGAACAGCCGTCCACCCAGCGCGTATGAGCAGAAGCCCGCTTCGATCTGAGAAGGTCTCATTCCGGCGTCCTTCATCGCCTGCACTACGGGGGGAACCGCCAGCTCTACAAATGGCGTCTCAACGTGTTTCCCGAAGGCGGTCATAGCTGCTGCAATGATATCCACTTTTCTCATAAGCCCACCCTCATCTTGACGGCGAAAAGAAGTAGCGCATGCAGGGCTCTCCGCTGCGATTTACGCCGAGGGGCCCCACCTTGAGCGCGACGCGCTGGTCTATCGCGAGCTCCCCGGTTTTGTCGGGGTCGAGCAAGCTGATTATACGCAATCCGCAGTCGTCGAGATCAACGTAGCCGACTGCGTAGGGTTCGGGGAGACCGAAAGGGGGCCTCGTGCGAACAATGGCAAAGGAATGGAGCGTGCCTTCGCTCGCCAGATACGTCGGGCTGGTGGCACCGAGGCAGATGGGGCAGACTAGGGGTCTCGGGAAAAATTGTCGGCCACACGCGGGACACGATCCGCCCTGGAGCCTGGGCGGCGGCCCCTTTTCGAAAATCTCATCCATTACCGGCTTCAACTGCTGATTCATCTCATACCTCCCTCGCGGGCAACCCCTTTGCCGGTTTCACCATCCCGTGGAACAAAAGCTTCAGAATATTTTCTGCGACTTCTTCGGGCTTCAGGCCCCTCCCCTCCTTGTACCACTTGAAAACCCAGTTCAGCGTACCGAAAAGGCTGAAATTGATGACGTGCAGCTCTATCCCGTTGATCTCCCCCCGCGCATCGAGGTCCTTCAGGTTCTTCATGTACAGGTCGTAGATCTGGCGTTGAAAACTGTAGATCGCAGCCTTCCGCTGCCCCTTGAGCCAGTATTGCTCCTCTACCACGATTTTCGATTCCTTCCGCCTCTTAAGGCCGAACATGACGATGTGCTGGATGATCATCTTACGCAGTCTCTCCCAGGGGTCTTCCACGTTCCTGTCGATCTCCTTCAGACTCTCCAGCAGGGCCTGGGAGGTTGTCTGGATGATCTGAAAGAGCATCTCCTCCTTGTCCTTGAAATAATGATAGAGAAGCGAATTGCTTACGCCTGCCTTCGTACCGACTTCACGGATGGAAGTCCCGGAGTATCCTTTCCTGCTAAAGAGATCAATGGCTGTGTGAAGCAGCATCTCCTGCACGTTCCTGGTCGCCAAAACCGATCCTCCTTGCGTTGCTGTTCCCTGACCTCATCTTTTTAGTTTGTACCCTGCTTTCTCCCTGTCCCACGTGTCGGCCGTCACGCCCTGGTCCCTGAGCACGTTCTTCTGCACGCGTTCCGTGGGTGTCTTGGGCATCGCGGCCATGATCCGCACGTACCTCGGGATCATAAAGTAGGCCATTTTCTCCTCGCAGTGCGCCATCAGCTCCCCGGGTGTGAGGCTCTTGCCCTGCTTCAGCGTGAGGCAGACCATCACCTCGTCCTCCCCGAGTTCCGATTTCACCGCGACGGCCGCCGATTCGAGCACAGACGGGTGCGAGTTCACCACCTTTTCGACCTCGTACGAGGAGATATTCTCACCCCTGCGCCTCAACGCATCCTTCTTCCTGTCGACGAAGTGGAACCACCCCCTGTCGTCGTAGTATAGATAGTCCCCCGTGTGGAACCAGCAATCCGCCAACGCCTCGGCCGTCTTGTCGGCCATTTTGTAGTACTCCAGGAACATCGAGTAGGGCTTGAGCGTACGGATCAGCAGCTCGCCCGGCTGATTGGGCCCCAATTCGAGGCCGTTGTCATCGACCACCTTTACCGCGTAGTCGTCTCGCGGTTTTCCACATGTCCCCGGCGCGCGGTCCTTGACGGAACTAAAAAGTGGTATGCCTATCTCACTCATACCGTAGCCCTCGAGCAGGGTGACCCCGAATCGCTTCTCGAAGGCATCGAAAAGGTCCATGGGCGCGCCTCCCCCTATCATGATCCGCAGGGGGTTATCAGGGTCGTCCGGCTTCGGGTCGGCTTTGAAAAGGATGGGCAGAATGCCCCCGATATAATTGAACTCGGTGCAGCAATACCGCCTTACGTCTTCCCAGAACCTGCTCGCCGAAAAACGTTCGCAGAGCACCATGCGTGCACCGCTCATGAGTGCCGGTAAGGTGGAGAGGACCTGGGCGTTGCCGTGAAAGAGCGGAAGTGCATTGTAGAGGCAGTCTTTCTCATCGTAGCCGCCGGTCTCGCAGATCACCTCTCCCATGTATAGCCCGTAATTCTGGGGCATGAGCGAACCCTTCGACGGGCCGGTCGTACCCGAGGTGAACATGATGATAAAAGGGTCGGACCACAGAACATCAGCGGCTGTGTAACGTCCGTCGTTGTCGACGAGCGTGCTCCAGCCGACAACCTGTTTTGAGAGCCGGACTACACCCGGCGCCGAGCCCTCGAATACCACTATACCTTCAACCCCCGGCGTTGCTGCAAGCACGGGCCCCACCCGATCGCTGTACTTGCTGTCCATTACGATCATCTTGCTGTCCGACTGGTTCAGCATGTAAGTCAGCAGCTCCCCCTTGTGGGCGGTGTTCAGCGGTACCTCCACCGCGCCCAGTTTCGACAGCCCGAACCACACGAACAGGTATTCCGGGCAGTTGTCCATGATGATCGCCACCTTGTCGCCTTTGACAATGCCCAGCTTCTGCAGCCCCGCTGCGACGCGCGATGCCCCCAGGTTCAGATCCTCGAAGCTGAACTCCTTCTCCTTGAAATAGAAAAATGTCCTTTTACCGTACTTCTCCGCCTGACGCTCCAGGAGCCTGTGTAAGGTGCGCTCCCGAACGATATTATCTGTCGATTCGTTCGCCATAAGCAAATCCCTCCTCCGCGCGGCGTCGATTCACCTCATCATACCCGGTGCCGGCCCCTCGGAAGGGTTGGGATAGGCACCATAGTATTTCAGGATATCCTCCGGCGGTCTCTTCTTGAGCCACTCCTTTTCGAATTCGTCGTAACTCACGCTCTCCTTGAGCCGCCTGCCCCTCTCTTCATCCCTCAGCCGCCTTGTGCCTTCTTCGTCGACACGCAGTGTTTTCTCGTCGTAAGCCACCCGGTATACGTGCTCAGCCTGCCATTTCGTGATCGAGCCGCGCCTCAGGTCCTCGATTACCAGTGCAGGGTCCCGTTCCAGCACGTCGCCGTAACCGGCCCCGCCGCCTCCTGAGATGAAAACGATATCGCCCTGGCCGTAAGGCCCCACGGGCGTTGTGATCTGATGCATCTGGGCCATCCCCTCCAGGGGCTTTTCCTGCAAGGCCTCGAGGAGGTTCGACGGTATTGCCGGGCTGCTTTGAGCCTGTAGCTGCGGTAGGTTCGATCCGCGCACCGTCTCGACTACAGAGGCGGCAGCCGCGTACCCGCCAAAAATACCCATCGAGGCGGGGAACTTGGATCCGAAGCCAAGGGAGCCGATGAAAAGCCACGGCACCTTGTGCACGACGAGCGCGTACCCCGTACCGTTTCCACCGCGGTATTTACCCGGGCCATGGTTCTGAAAGTAGTTGCGGAAGAGATACAGGAAGGGACGGTCCGCCTCCGTGGTCTCGACGTCGCTACAGTCACTCATCGTGGCAAAGAAAGAACCTGCCACGTCTACCCCGTCCTGGTCGGGCCGTGCACCGCACCCGGTTGCGTTCATCTCCGCGGAGATATCGGCGATGGGCTCGCCCCATTGATTGAGGCCCCCGTACACGGTAAAACCGAAACCCTGGTACCAGGCCGCAACGGCACGCATTGGGTCGTAGCCGTAGGTCATCTTGGCTCCAATGTGAAAGATGCTGTGACTGTAGGCCACCTGGGGAAATGGCGCCTGCGCCGTTGGTACGTCGCCCGCAGCGTTGACCAGGGTATTTGGCGGGAACTCCCAGTCGAGCACTTCGAGCAGTGCATTGTTCGCGGGGAGGTTATGGAAGAACCAACCGCAGAAATAGACCATCGTCAACCCGATGATCCCCTGAAAGTACGTGTTCAGCGGCCTGTCTGCAATCATCGGGGAGGTGTCGTGCAGGTTAAGCTTTATCTTGTCGCCTTTTTTCTCCAGCTCGACATTCAGCTTGATCAGCGCTGACTCGGCGCCCACTGTGTCCATGAAGACCGGCTGCCGGAAGGTGCCGTCGGGCAACTCCGCGACCTTCTTTTTTGCTGCCGCCGCGGTATCCAGAAGTATCTTCCTCAACCCCCCCACAAAGAGCGATGTGCCCTTCTTCTCGATCAGGTCGACGATACGCCTTTGACTGATACGGCAGGCAGCAAGACGGGCCTTGATATCGAGTACAAGTGTGCGGGGATCGCGCACGGCGTTGGCGAACATGTTCATCAAATCCTCACGCAACGCGTAATTTTCCCCTATTTTTAGCGGCGGCACGAGGAATCCCTCGTCGTAACGGGATCGTCCGCTGGTTGGTGTACCGCCCGGCTCTGTTGCCCCATTCTCCCCTGAATGGACGACGGCGCCGGTAAAGCAGATCAGCGTGCCCTTATAAAAGACCGGCACGGCAAGGCCCATGTCTCCCCCGTGGACGCCGCAGTAGAAAGGGTCGTTGAAGAAAAAGGAATCTCCCTCCTTCACACCCACAGAAGGTTCGTCCACCCAGTGCTTGATAATGTACTTTATCGGGATCTGTCCTAGCGCCGCGTGGAACCAGATCCCGGTTGCACATACGGCGAGGTCACCCTGCGCGGTATAAATACCGAAGGCAACGTCGCCCCAGCGCATGCCTGCGCTTGCACCCAGCTTCTGGGTCGTCTCCTTACCTTCGAGCGCGATCATACTCATCTTGTGGTTGAAAATCTCAAAATCCGTCGGGTCGAGGTTCTCCATCGCCCGGGCCTCCTCGGGGGTGACCGGCTCCGGTCTCAACCGCTGGACTACCTCAAAATCCCTTCCATATCCCTGATTTTTCATTGCCTCCTCCTTCGGCTTGTGAGATCTAACCGGACACCCGCTCTAAAATACCCTGGCCATATGCGTCCATTAAAAAGCGCCACCCCGGGTTGATCACACACGTAGTCTGCGCGGCTTCGATAATCGCCGGCCCATCCACGATGTTACCCGAGAGAAGCGCCTCGAACGTATATATAGGTGTCTCGTGGAAGCGGCCGAGGTCGATGAAGTACACGGGCCTGCTTCCCTTCCGCGCGCCGGCCACCGGCGTTGCACCTTCCATCGGGCGGTTAAGGACCTCCACATGGCGCGTGGGAACGATGGCCTTCAGGAAGAAATTTTCTACATTTATGCCGCCCTGAGGGAATGCGGCCTCTGGTGTGTAGACACGGGCGTATATCTCCTCGAAGCGCCGGCATATGTCCTGCACGTCCTTTTCGCCGTAAATCTCCAGGTGAGGCGACTCGATCTTCGTGTAATTGTACTGCATCCCATAGCGCATCTCCAGCTCCAGCACGAACCTGATCTCCTGCTCGCGGTAACCTTCCAGCTTCAAGTCGCGAAGCGCCAGGTCCTTCAGCTCCCTCACGACCGTATTGAACTCCTCGTACGCGTCCGTGTACTTCTGCGTCATGTACCGGAATAGCTTCATCGCTTTGGTCCGGTCAAACACCTGCATCACGTCGATTGTAGACGCACCGAAGGCGCCGAAAACGGGAGAGAACGGCGACATGATGACCTTCCGGACCTCGAGGTACGGGGCGATATCGAGGGCGTGACACGCGCCGGCTCCGCCACCGGCGAGGAGCGCGAATTCCCTCGGGTCGTAGCCTTTGAGGACCACCTCGTTGAAGACCTCCTGCCCCATCTTCGCGTCTATGATCCGGCGTATCCTTACTGCTGCCTCGACCACGTCAATGCCCAGCGGCTCGGCCACCTCTTCCCGGATCGCCTTTTCGGCCAGCTCCTTTTTGAGCCGCATCTTTCCGCTCAGATAGTTGTCCGGGTTGAGGTAACCGAGGACAAGGTCTGCATCGGTAACGGTCGGCTGAATACCGCCCTGGTCGTAGCATGCGGGCCCCGGCATCGACCCGGCCGACTGGGGTCCTACCTCCAGCCTATTCTCGAACAGCTTGTTGACCCACGCGACCGAACCTCCGCCTGCACCGATCGATTTGACCTCTATGGCAGGTATATTTGTCCTCCACCGGTCGATAACGGGGATGAAGTCGTATGTCCTTATCTGCCCCTCCGAGACCACCCCGATATCGTAGGAAGTACCCCCCATGTCAGTGAATATGATATTGTCCATATTGTAAAGCTGTCCCAGGTAACGGCTGCCGTAAAGACCGGAAACCGGCCCCGCGTTATACGTCATCACGGCCCGCGTCCGCGTCACCTTCTTCATCCCGCCCGTATTTTGCACCAGCACCAACGGCCTCTTGTAGCCATTGTCCTTCAGCTCCCAGGTCAGACGTGAAAGCTCCTCCCCCATCACGCTGTGGATGTAGCCGTTGACTATGGTTGTGGTGAACCTGGTGTATTCACCCATCTTCGGCGAGATACTGTGGGAAAGAAAGACGGGCATGCTGCCCAGGTAGTCCTCCGGGTACTCATCCTCTATGATCTGCTTGACCATGAGCTCGTGAACCGGGTTGTAGCAGGACCAGAGGAGGCACACCACATAGCCCATCGCCCCTTTCTCAACCAGGTACTGGAGCTTCTCGAGCACGTCTTCCCGTGTCAGCGGCATCACCACGCTTCCCTGATAGTCGACCCGTTCTCTCAAGCCCACGATCATGTCCCGGGAGACAAGAGGCACAGGCTTATTGATCCGCGCGAGGTCCTTGTTCTCATTACCCGACACGCCGTCAGCCCAGGAGCGTGCCCTGCCTATTCCGATAGTATCCTCGAACCCCGCGGTCGTGATAAGCCCCAGTTTCGGGCCCGTGCGCTCGATAAGGGCGTTGGTGCCGAGGGTCGTACAGTAATGGATAGCGTCGCAATCGTTGAGGAGCTTCTGCAGCGGCAGGTCAAGCGCCTTTGCGAGTTCCTTCAGCCCTCGGACAAAACCGACGGAGAGGTCGTAATGAGTCGTGGGAGACTTGGCGAGCATAACCCTGCCGTGAGCATCCGAGGCAAAAAAATCGGTGAATGTTCCTCCAATATCTACGTCAACAGTGTAGCTCATGTCGCCTCCTTCACTTACCGCCCGCGGCCGCGTGCCCGGGGGTTTCATGTAGTTTCCGTACGCTCTCTATGTCGAGCTCTATGTCATGGGTAATGGGATGCCCCGGTGGCAGGTACTGGTTTTCTATCATCAGCCCGCAGGCCGGACAGTAGAATTCAATTATGCGGCACCATTCCGGGTCAGGCGAGAAACAAAAGGCATCTGCGACCAGACGCTCGTGTACGTCTCCCGGCATGCGCTCCCTCACCAGACAACCCTTCTTGTAATTCTCCCGGCCGCCGATCAGCTCGCGACCGCAGCGGTTACACGCCCACATCTCCTTTGAAAGATCGAGGTCGAGCGATTCTGTAATCCGTACCTTCATTGTGTCACCTCCTCAAAAACCCCGTTCCCGAAGACATCGACCGCGAAGGTCCATCGGGGTCTGACCACGTATGTCGTATCCAGGGCCTCGACCACCGCGGGGCCTTTGACCTGGTTTCCCGGCGCAAGCTTTAGCCGGTCATACAGAGGCGTCTCCACCATCCCCGCCTCGGCGCTCCAGCACACCGGCCGACTGCCCCTGTATGCGCCCTCGGGGGATGGCCCCTGGAGCTCCTGGTTCGTGGTTTCGTAATGGCGTATCGGGGCCGTAGCGTGGAGGAAGACAACCGGTGAGAAGAGCTGGGGGGCCGCTGCCAACCCTACGTTTTGCTTCTCCAGCGCGGCCACCAGCAGGTCTTTCCAGTCGAACCCCTCCAGCACAACACGCCCCTCGGGCACATCGCCTCCCTGACTCAGGAAAAACTCCACCTGGTAAGAGACCTGCGTTTCGTCGAATCCTTCGCCCCGCATGTCCCTCGCCGCCTCCGCATACATTGCGGCTATGGCATCGGTGATGGCAGACCCGTTCGCCGTCATACGTGCCTCTCGCTTCAGCCATACATCGAGACGTCGCGAACAGATATGCCAGACGTCCATACCGGAAAGGGCACTGGCCGAAAAAACTGAGGCAAACCGGGGTGCAATGATCTTCCTGATCCCTGCGTGCTCGGCCAATCCGCAGCAATGCGCGGAGCCTGCACCACCATAAATTGCGAGCACCGGGTTAAAATCCTTCGAGGTGCTATCCACCACGGCCTTCAGCTCGGTGCCCATGCTCATGTCCACACCGTCGCGAATAGCCATTGCCGCAGAGATCAAATCGAGCCCGAGCGCGGATCCGACGCGTGCTTCTATCGCCTCAGCCGCTTTTTTCCGGTCGAGCTTCATCGCGCCGCCCAGGTAGTAAGCCGGGTCGATGTATCCAAGCACGACGTCGGCGTCGGTCACTGTCGCGTTGGTGCCTCCGAGATCGAAACAGGCAGGCCCCGGCAGGGCGCCGGCCGACTGAGGCCCGACCTGCAATTTCCCTCGCCGCACGGCCGCGATTGAGCCGCCGCCTGCACCTATGGCCCTGATCGCGACCATGGGTGTTGCCAGCGGCAGGCCCTCCACTTCCGGCCTGAGAGTAAAGTTCGGTTGGCCGTTCCGTACCAAGCCCATATCGAAGGAGGTGCCACCCATGTCGCCGGATACGAGATCCTTGATGCCGTAGAGGCGGCTGAGGGCTGCGGCGCCCATGAGACCGGCGGCCGGGCCCGAGTTATAGGTATTTATGGCCTTTGTCTTTGCCACGCGCGCAACCCCTCCCGTTGCATGGACGATGAGGAGCGGGCGGTTGTAGAACCGTTTGCGCAGATCTTCCCCTGCCTTGTACAGGAACTTTACCAGCCGGGCGTGTATATAGGCGTTCAGCACCGCTGCGTTCGTCCGCTCCCGGTTTCCCGGCAGGTTGGTAATATCGGAGCTAAGAAAAACCGGTACCGAGCCCAGATAGTCCCGCGGATACTCCTCCTTGATCCAGGTGCGCACCTGCTGTTCCTGCGTTGCATTGTACGCGGAATTTTTCAATGAGACTACGAGGCAGCGGGCACCGTCATCGAGCAGTTGCTGGGCCGCTTGAAGTGCTTCGTCCCGGTCGACAGCCTCGATTACACGGCCGTCCTCCGCCACCGAGCCCTTCAGTGTCCGGACCATTTCCGGATGCACGAGTGGGGGCTCGTCCCCCTCTTCGCCGGTAACCTGAAGCGTACCCTCTTCGCCATGGCTCACCAACAGTCCAACCTTTGTCCCGTTCCGCTCAATGAGGGTATTGGTCCCGATTGTGGTAGAAAAACGTATGACCTCCGTGTTGACCAGCATGTCCTCCACGGACACCTCTAACTGCCTTGCACCCGCCGTAATACATTCGAGGAAACACAACGTCAGGTCGTGCGGGGTGGTCGGAACCTTGACCGTCCTCACACGGGACCCCTCAACAAAAAATCCGTCAGTAAACGTCCCTCCCGTGTCAATATCAATCGTGTAGCTCATAACTATCCCCTCCTCTTCTGCTCTTCCGGTTTTGCAGACGCACGATTGCCGCTGTCATCCTCCCCATGTAATACCCTTTACAAATCCTATGGGTGTTGATAAAACCATATGTTGATTGAGCGCTCGATCAATATAGTAGCATAGTTGAAAACGTTGTCAAGAAAAAAAGTTATTGAGCGCTCGATCAACAATGACTGACCGTTACTACGAACAATCGGTCCCGGCATCTCTCCTTCCATCGCCAGACTGTCGGGTGCATGGCAAGGTGAGCTGGCGATCTGCCTGCCCTACCGATCGACTACGGTGATAGTTGAAAAGCTGGGTCTCGAAGGGGTGATGGCGGTTTATTCCTGGGGCGAATATAAGGGCGCCGTGCCAGGCTGGCGGAGGGTTACCGGCACCATCCAGGGAGACAGGATTGTCCTCAAGTTCGGGCAGCCCCCTCACGATTCGACAATGTATCTCGATACCCGTGACGGGAAGAGGGCATTCGCGGAGTTCGTGGAAAAGGACGGCACCCGGCGCGGTTGGCTCTACAAAAAGGAGTGAACCTGCGATGGCTTCCACCAGACTCGACAGGCCGATCTCCATTCCGACATTCCCTCGAGATAACGTGAATAGGATTTCGTACCGGCGATTCTGCCTTTCGTAAACCCCCTTTCGGAAAGGCTTGCGAGAGAAGGGACTACGAAAGGTGGGCGGCGAGACGGTTGGCGACAAATGTATACTGAAGCGCCCTGCCGCCCCCACCCCGGCTTTACTTGCCGATTGCGCGGGCAGGGATTATTTTTACTTAGCATTAGACATTGGCTCGAAAGGAGAAGCTCGAATGAGATTGGATAAATTCACCGTCAAAGCGCAGGACGCGATCTCGGCGGCCCAGAGGATTGCCGAGGAGTCCGGGCACCAGATGCTCGAGAACGACCACCTCCTTTATGCCCTCCTTCAGGAGAAGGACGGCACCGTGGAAGCGATCCTGGAGAAGTTGGGCGCAACGCCGGCCGCAGTCAGGAGCGACATAGAGAGGGAGCTGTCAAGGCTGCCCAGGGTCGAGGGGGCGGGCCGGGAAACCTACATGGGGCCCGCGCTCAAAAAGTCGATAGATATCGCCTCTGCCGAGGCCGAGAGACTGAAGGACGACTACGTGAGCACCGAGCACCTGCTCATCGGCATCGCCGATGCGAATGAAGGCGGCGCTTTTAAGGTGCTCCGGTCCCACGGCGTCACCAAAGACCGTATCTACGCGGTCCTTAAGGATCTGAGAGGGACCCAGAGGATCACCGACCAGAACCCAGAAGAGAAGTACCAGGCGCTCCAGAGGTACTGCCGGGACCTGACCGAAGAGGCGAGGAAGGGGAAGCTTGACCCGGTGATAGGCCGGGACGATGAGATCAGACGGGTGATGCAGGTCCTGTCGAGGCGCACGAAGAACAACCCCGTGGTCATCGGCGAGGCCGGCGTGGGAAAAACAGCCATCGTGGAAGGGCTGGCGCAAAGGATCGTGCAGGGCGACGTACCGGAAACATTGAAGGACAAGAAAGTACTCGCCCTCGACCTTGGGGCGCTCCTGGCAGGCGCAAAGTACCGGGGCGAGTTCGAGGACAGGCTGAAAGCGGTCCTTAAGGAGATAGACGAGGCCGCGGGAACGGTCATCCTCTTCATCGACGAGCTTCACACTATTGTCGGCGCAGGCGCTGCCCAGGGCGCCATCGATGCGTCGAATATGTTGAAACCCAAGCTGGCTCGCGGCGAGCTTCGGGCCATCGGCGCCACGACCCTGGACGAGTACAGGAAATACATCGAGAAGGATGCGGCGTTGGAGCGTCGTTTTCAGCCCGTCCTGGTGGGGGAGCCGAGCGTCGAGGAGACAATCGCCATCCTGAGGGGGCTCAAGGCGCGATACGAGCTGCATCACGGGGTGCGGATCACGGATTCCGCGCTCATTGCGGCAGCCACCCTCTCCCACCGGTACATCACCGACAGGTTCCTGCCGGACAAGGCGATAGACCTGGTCGACGAGGCAGCCGCCAGGCTCCGGATCGAGATGGACAGCGTGCCGGCGGAGATCGATGTGATCCAGCGGCGGCTCATACAGGTGCAGATCGAGATAGAGGCCCTCAAAAAGGAGAGAGACCAGGCGGCAAAAGAAAGGCGGCAAAAACTTGAAAAGGAAGCAGAGGACATCAAGAAAGAGGTTGCTGAGAAGAAACACCATTGGGAAAAAGAGCGGGAGCTGATCACCGGGATAAGGGATATAAAGGAAAAGATAGACAAGTCCCGCACAGAAGCGGATGAGGCGGAGAGGAAGGGCGACTTCGGAAAGGTGGCGGAGATCCGCTACGGCCGTATCGTCAGCCTGGAGAAGGAATTGACGGAGAAAAACAACGAGCTGGCAAAACTCCAGACAGATAAGAAGATGCTGAAGGAAGAGGTGGACGAGGAAGACATCGCCAGGGTCGTCTCCAAATGGACCGGGATCCCTGTCTCGCGGATGCTCGAAGGCGAGAGGGAGAAGATGATCCGTATGGAAGAACGCCTCCACCTGCGGGTCGTGGGACAGGATGAGGCCATCGCGGCCGTATCAAATACCATCAGGAGGGCCCGCGCGGGCCTTCAAGACCCGAACCGGCCCCTCGGCTCCTTCCTCTTCATGGGGCCCACAGGTGTGGGTAAAACGGAGCTGGCTAAGGCGCTCGCGGAATTCCTCTTTGATGACGAACAGGCGATCATAAGGGTCGACATGAGTGAGTTTCAGGAGAGACATACGGTCTCCAGGCTCATCGGCGCGCCTCCGGGGTACGTGGGCTACGAAGAAGGCGGCTACCTCACCGAGGCGGTGAGGAGAAAACCCTATTCGATTGTGCTCCTCGACGAGATAGAAAAGGCTCACCAGGATGTCTTCAACGTCCTCCTGCAGGTGCTCGATGACGGGCGCCTGACGGACGGCCAGGGCAGAACGGTCGACTTCAAGAACACGGTGATCATCATGACCTCGAACATCGGCAGCCAGTGGATAACGGATGTGGCAGCCGGCGATTACAGTGTGATGAAGGACCGGGTACTGGAGGCGGTCAGGTCGCAGTTTAAGCCCGAGTTCATCAACCGCGTGGATGAGATGATCATATTCAGGACATTGACGCAGAAAGACCTGAAGAGGATAATCGACCTCCAGCTCAGGTACCTCTTGAAGAGGACCGAGGAACAGGGTGTTGTGCTCGAATTCACGGACCGGCTGAAAGAGACCTTTGCTAAAGAGGGCTTCGATCCGGTCTACGGCGCACGCCCGCTGAAGAGGCTGCTCCAGAGGAAGATACAGGACGAGCTGGCTATGCTCATCCTCAAGGGCGAGATCGGCGGCAGCGATGTGATCATAGTCGACGTGGACGACAAAGGCAATGCCGTATTCCACAAAAAAGAGAAGAAACGGCGCGCAGCGGCGTCCTAAGAGGTCGGGAAGCGGGAGGCCGGCGGCCGAGCGCTATTTCTTGACAGACGACCGCGTTCCTGTTTTAATATCACTCCCGGATGTATGACGTAGGCGCGTAGCTCAACGGGAGAGCGCTACCCTGACACGGTAGAGGTCAGGGGTTCAACACCCCTCGCGCCTACCATATTCTACCAGTTCTACCAGGGTTTCTGAAAATTCGATTTCTCCACAACCTGTAAATTGTGAAATTTTATAGTTCTTTCACGGTTGTGAGGTCCTGCGCGAGCGACAGACAGCTTGCAATTAGGCCGTGAAACGTCATATAATTGGGCACGCCCAAGGAGGCTCTGCGTGATGGAAGGACATATTTACAAGCTCTTCGATGAGGAGCTGAGGGAGCTGAAGGAGAAGATCCTCTTCGAGGGGTCCCTTGTCGAGAAGGCCGTGCGCAACGCGATAAAGGCTTTACAGGGCAGGGACTCCGAGCTTGCGAGGCGCGTGATCGAAGATGACGACCTGATCAATACGAAGGAGGTCGAGATAGAGGAGTTCTGCATCAGGCTCCTTGCCTTGAGACAGCCCGCGGCAAAAGACCTCCGTTTTATTACCACTGCGGTAAAGATCAATTACGACCTGGAGCGCATGGGAGATATGGCGGTCAACGTGTGCGAAAGGGTACTGGACCTCAACCTGGAGCCACAGCTCAAGCCCTATATCGACCTGCCCGAGATGGCTGAACTGACCCAGAGGATGGTCAAGGAATCCCTCGAATCCTTCGTAAGGGAGGACATACAGCTTGCGTTGAAGGTGACGAACGAAGACGAAAAGGTGGACCAGCTTATGGAGCAGATATTCCGGGAGCTGCTGACCTACATGTCGGAAGACCTGAGAACCATAGCCAGGGCCACGAGGCTCCTCTTGATCGCCAAATATCTTGAGAGACTGGCCGACCATGCGGTCAGTATCGCCGAGCTGGTTATCTTCCTCGTGGAAGGCAAAATAATCCGGCATAGTAAGTATTCCGAAAAAATATAGTATGAGAATTGCGACTACCGGCCTGCTCTTCCTCTCGCTCACGCCCTGTCTGCTCGGCTGCGGCAACCACACCGGGAATGTCTCCAAAAACGGCAAATCCACGGTGAGTATCGCGGGGTCTACGTCGGTTATGCCCTTCAGCGAAAAGCTCGCGGAACATTTCAAGATAGAAAAGCCCCTGATCACGGTCGATGTTCAGGGCGGAGGTTCTTCGGCGGGCATCCAGGCATGTCTCAACAGGACCGTCGATATAGGCATGTCGTCAAGGGATTTGATAGGGGACGAAAAAGCGCTGAGACAGACCGTCATATGTCATGACGGCATAGCCATCGTGGTTCACCCCCAAAATCCTGTAGCAGATATCACCCTGGAACAGATACGGGCCATCTACGGCGGTAAGCTCGGAAACTGGAAGCAGCTCGGCTGGATAGACAGGAATATAGACGCCGTGACCAGGGAAGAGGGTTCGGGGACAAGAGGCGCCTTCGAAGAGCTTGTCATGGGTAAGACGGATATCCACGACAGGACCATGGTGCAGGATTCGAATGGGTCGGTGAAGGAAGTCGTTGCCACCGATCCTTACGCCATAGGCTTCATCTCGCTCGGAGTAGTCGATGAAAAGGTGAAGGCCCTGAAGGTGGGGGGCGTGGAGCCGACAGTAAAGAACATAAAGACGCACAGGTACCACATGGTCCGGCCCTTTCTCTATCTTACGGTGGGAGAGCCGCCGGACGCGGCGCGCCTCTTCATTGCGTACGTGCTCTCGAAGGACGGGCAGCTCATATTGAAAAAAGAGGGTCTCGTTCCCATCAATGAATAGAAGATTGGCCAACAAAGAGAACGCGATAAGACTTATGCTCCTGTTGTTTGCCCTCTCGTCCCTTCTCTTTCTCTTCATCATCTTCATCTTTATCCTGAGCGAGGGGGTGCCCCTCTTTTTGAAGGCAGGGATAAAGAACATCGTGATAGGCACCAGATGGGCGCCCACCAAGGGGTTCTTCGGTATATTCCCCATGATCGTCTCCTCTTTTATGGTCACCTTCGGCGCCCTCGTCCTGGGTGCTCCCCTGGCCCTCGGCTGCGCCACGTACCTCTCGGAATATGCGGGGAGAAAAACCAAGATACTTTTGAAGCCGTCTCTCGAGCTGCTCGCCGGAATCCCGTCCGTGGTGTACGGGTTCCTCGGCGTGGTCTACATCGTGCCTCTCATTCGTGACTACCTGGGGGGCTCGGGTTTCTCGATCCTTTCCACCTCTCTCGTTCTCGGGGTCATGATCCTGCCGACAATCACGAGCATCTCCTTCGACGCCCTCATGAGCGTGCCCGCCGCCTATCGCGAGGGGTCTTTGGCCATGGGCGCAACCAAATGGCAAACGGTCTACAAGGTCGTCCTTCCGGCGGCGCGGTCGGGCATCCTCGCGAGCTTCATACTGGGCATGGGGAGGGCCATTGGGGAAACCATGGCCGTCATCATGGTCGCGGGCAACGCACTCAAGATCCCGGCGAGCCTCCTCGACCCTTTAAGGACTTTGACAAGCAGTATCGCCCTTGAGCTGGCTTATGCCACGGGAGACCACCGGAGCGCCCTCTTTTCCACGGGCGTCGTCCTGCTCATTATCATCATGAGTCTCAACTTCGTCGCCAACTTCTGGGTAAAGAGGAGGGTCGCCAAATGAGGATCAACCCCAGGCTCATCGACAAGCTGATGCGCGGCGGCCTCACCTTTCAGGCCCTTTTCACGGTCGCCATCCTCGTCGCCATCATCCTCATCATATTTGTCAAGGGGTTCCCCTATGTCACCACGGAATTCATCTTCTCCTATCCCGAGGACATGGGCAGACTCGGCGGCATCTTTCCTTCCATAGTCGGCACGTTGTTCCTGGGCCTTCTCTCCATCGCCTTTGCCACACCCCTCGGGATCGGCACCGCCATATATCTCACCGAATACACGAAAGAATCGAACCTTACGCGCTGTATCCGTTTCGGCGTAGAATCGCTCGCGGGCATACCTTCCATTATCTACGGCCTTTTCGGTTTCATCTTCTTTGTCATAAAACTGAAGATGGGCTGGTCCCTCCTCTCCGGCACCCTCACCATCGCCATAATGGTCCTGCCCACCATCATCAGGACAAGCGAGGAGGCGATCAAGGCGGTGCCGAACAACCTGAGGATGGTCAGTTTCTCTTTAGGCGCAACCAAGTGGGAAACGGTGACGCGGGTTATCATCCCGTCTGCGGCCCCGGGCATTCTTACGGGCATCATGCTCAGCATAGGCAGGGCGGTGAGTGAGACGGCAGCCGTTATCTTCACGATGGGCAGCTCCCTCAGGCTGCCTACGAGCATCATGGATTCGGGCAGGACCATGGCAGTGCACTTCTACATCCTCGCCAGGGAAGGCATTTCCCTGCAAAAAGCTTACGCAACCGCCCTTGTCCTGGTCGTCTCAATTCTCGTCATCAATATTCTGGCATACTACACTATGCACAAAATGATCTCAAGGTACTCCTGATGCCCAACACAAAGATACGGGTGAGGAATCTCAAACTCTGCTTCGGGAAAAAAGAGGTGTTGAGCGGCATCGACCTCGACATCTATGAAAACCGCGTGGTGGGGCTGATGGGGCCTTCCGCGAGCGGGAAGTCTTCTTTCATCTCGGTCATCAACGGCATGATCAACTTCGAGGACCACGCCAGCTTTGAGGGACAGGTCCATATCGACGGGTTCGGCCAGCTCTCCGGGAAAACCGATCACGTCGCGCTCAGGAAAAAGGTGGGGACCGTCTTCGCCACCCCTATTCCCCTGCCTCGCTCCATTTTCGAAAACGTCGCCTTTGGATCGAAGCTGAAAGGCGTAACAAAGCGGTCCGAACTGAATGCCCTCGTCGAAGAAAGTCTCAAGAAGGCGTTTCTCTGGGACGAAGTGAAAAACAGGCTGTCGGAATCGGCCCTGAAGCTGTCGGGCGGACAGCAGCAAAGACTTTGTCTTGCCCGCACGCTTGCGCTGAAACCCGACGTGATCCTCCTCGACGAGCCCTGTTCCGGCCTCGATCCCATCTCGACGGCAGAAATCGAGGAAGCCCTCTCGGAACTTAAAAGGGACCATACCATCATCCTCGTCTCAAACAACACGAAACAGATCGCACGGGCATCCGACTTCGTGGCCTTTTTTTATATGGGGAGACTCATCGAGTTCGGCCCCACCGTGAAGGTCTTCACCAACCCTGAGCACAAGCTCACGGAAGACTATGTCCTGGGGAAATTCGGATGAGCGAACACGTTCCAGTGGGCGGCCGGACGGCGCTGGCTACAGAAGATATCAGCCTCTATTACGGCCCGTTCCACGCGCTGCAACACATCAATTTTCAGGTCTACAGGAATTCGATTACGTCCCTCATCGGTCCCTCCGGATGCGGGAAGTCGACCCTGCTGCGCTGCTTCAACCGCATGAACGACCTGGTGGAGGGCGTGCGGATAGACGGCAGTATCCTGATCGATGACGCGCCTTTGGAAACTTTCGACATCATCGATCTGAGGCGAAGGGTCGGCATGGTCTTCCAAAGGCCCAACCCGTTCCCCTTCTCGGTATATGAGAACATGGTTTACGGTCTGGCCATCCACGGAATAAAGAAGAAACGCCACCAGGAGATTGTGGAGCGATGTCTCAGGGCAGTCGGCCTATGGGAAGATCTCAAAGACAAGATGAAACAACCCGCCCTCCTTCTGTCCGACGAAACCAAGCAGAGGCTTTGCATAGCGAGGCTCCTTACCATAGAGCCGGAGATCATCCTCCTCGACGAGCCCTGCTCCGCCCTCGACCCTATTGCCACGATGCGCGTCGAGGAGCTGATGATCGAGCTGAAGAGGGATTACACCATACTCATCGTCACCCACAACATGCAGCAGGCTGCCCGTGTGTCCGATTACACGGGGTTCATGCTCCTCGGCGAGCTGTTGGAATTCGGCACGACCGAGGAGGTCTTCACTTCGCCCATGCACCAAAAGACGGAGGAGTATATTACGGGCAGGTTCGGATAGGGGGTTCAACAGGACTGCGGCCCGGAGCCGGGGCATCCCGCAGATCAGGTGAAGCGCCTTTTCAGGTGGCGTATTTCTCGTTCTAACGATCTTCTGAAGCGTTTCAAAAGGCTCCTTGGTGGACGAAACCTGGGAAGTATTCGTGTTCCGGTCTTCACGTCGAATGGTTTTTCAATCGGTCGCTTCTCGATCACAAGAACGCTATCGTAATAATGCAATGAGTGAACCGACCTGGTGAATTCTGTGACGCTCAGCCTGTTCGTCTCGGAATGCCAGGCATGTATGTAGTCGATGAAGTTCTTACTGTACTCTATAAACGTCCCGCGCTTCTTATAACCCCCGCCAGACCTGGGCCAATAAGATGTATGCGTGTATTCGCAAAGATACACGCCATTCTCGTCAATGTGAGAAAAAAGCTCCTCATAGGTGTTTATTTGCTGCTTCATCGTGTGGCCGCCGTCATCGATCAGGATATCTATTCTTGGAATCTTTTCTGCCAACGATTTCAGAAATCTTCTATCTTCCTGATCACCTATGAATATTTCAATCTGTTCCTCTTCCAGGTTCTTGCAATGTGGGTCAATGTCTATCCCAAATATTTTGGAGTCAGGCCCAAAGTAGTGTTTCCACATCTGCAAAGAACCACCTTGAGATACGCCGAATTCAACAATGTGAGCATCGGTGCCTCTAAACCGCGAAAAGTGTCGATCATAGATTTCAAAATAGTGCTTCCACTTGTGAATCAGTGCCCCTGTGTTTTCTGTGAAATATTTTTCCAGATCATTCATGACCATATCCCTTCCCTGTCTGCCGCCTCAGTATAAGCTTTCTCCCGATCGATCGTCCCCCCTTCCGGGGCAATTATATGTCGATCCGATAGGCTTTGACAATACTATTCCGTAGCGATCCAAAATCATTTGACATCCCTTCCGGAATGGTGGTATCGATGCTGACAGACGTGGCGGGAAGAGAGGATCGGGCTAAAGATAACCCGATCATTATCAGGCGGGGTGAAAAGCATGGGATCGTGGATCGGATGTGTATGCGGGGGCCTCGTTCATACCAATATGTTCACCGGGACACATATATACCAGTTGATAGAAGATGCGGATTATGACGCCGTCGAGGACCCGGTCGATCAGGACAAATTGTCGGACCTTTTTTTCAAGAAAGGGGTTACCGTCTATCGCTGCAGCTCTTGCGGCCGTCTCCTGGTGGAGTGGGATGATGACAAGGGCGGCCCCACGTTCTATCTGCCGGAGTGTAAGTACGCTGAACATTCCGGAGCTGAGGCGCCTGCCCTCCGGGAATATCAAAATGAGGGTCCGGGGTCGAGGGATACGGAAACCGCCGGAGCGCCCGAAACTCCGGAGAGCGATCAACCGGACGACCAGCGGCTGAAAGAATTGGAAGCTCTCGCGGAAGCCGCCTATGACGAAATGTACGACTCAAGGTCTCCCACCGGATGCTATTCCCGGGCAAAGGAGGCCTTTTATGATGTCATTACGTTGGCCACCCGATTGGGCCGCCAAAAAGACGTAGAGAGACTGGAAAAACGCCTGCAACATGTGAAAGAGGTATTCAGGCATCAGTTCACCTAGGCATCCTTTCGGTCCGCATAACATCCTGGAGCACCCGGCCCCCTGAAACCGTCAACTTCCATGCAAACTCTTAAGCCCCCTTCTGTAAGACTTGCAAGAGTTGGAAATCATTAAGGGGCTGCTTCCGACGGTTGGTGGAAACACCGGCGCTCTGCTTGCCTTAACTTGTGAAAATATGCACAATAAAAGATAATATGTATACTACTCTTGACGACACCTCGTCCCTATGCTAAAATTGCCACGCTTGCTTGTACCACAGTTCACGTGTATCGTGGTAAATCAAGGTGCAACTCGCATAGAGGCGCTCGGGGGGGTCCTTTTATGGATGTAATCAAGCTGGCGGCCGGCTCTGGGAGAGATTTCGCCCAGGAGGTCAGGAGGGAGAGCGGGGAAAACCCGCTTCTTTGCTACCAGTGCGGCAACTGCACGGCCGGATGCCCGTACACGGAGTTCTTCGACTATCCCGTCAACCAGATCATGCGGCTCATTCAGGCGGGCATGAGGGAGACGGTGATGGCGTCAAAGGCGCTCTGGCTCTGCGCCACCTGCGAGACATGCACCACCAGGTGCCCCTGTGAGATAGACGTGGCCCACATCATGGATACACTGCGCGCCATGGCTTACAGGGAAAAGAGATATACCGAAAAGGACATAAAGACTTTCTATGAGGCCTTTCTTACGTCTCTCAAGAACCATGGAAGGGTCTTCGAGCTGGGGATACTCATGCGCTACAACCTCGCTTCAGGACATATCCTGGCCGATGCGGATCTGGGGCCGAAAGTCTTCGCTAAGGGGCTGATCCATTTTATGCCCAGGAACATAAAGGGCAAAGACGAGGTGGCAAGGATCTTCAGGAAGTTCGCGGAACGGAGCAGATAACATGGCAGGGAAGAAGGAATACGTCTATTATCAGGGATGCTCGCTCGAAGGCACGGCAAGCGCATACGACGCCTCGATCAGGCTCGTGATGGAGCGCCTCGGCGCAACCCTCGTCGAACCCCAGGATTGGAGCTGCTGCGGCTCCACCCCGGCCCACGCAATCGACCACCTCCTTGCTGCGGCCCTCGCAGCGAGGAACCTCGCCATCGTGGAGCGGACGGGCGCAGCCACCCTCGTAACCCCCTGCCCCTCCTGTCTTACCGCATTGAAGAAGGCCCATGACAGGATGGCAAAGAATCGCGTCTTCGCGGACGAGGTCAACAGCCTCCTTGACGCCCCTTACAACTGCACAGTAACAGCCAAATCCATGCTCCAGATCATCTATGAGGATATCGGGCTCGAAGAGGTTGCGCGGCATGTTACCACGTCGCTGCCGGACTTACGGATCGCCCCTTACTACGGATGCATTCTTAACAGGCCCCCGAAGCTCGCCTGCTTCGATGACCCGGAGAACCCCGTCTCCATGGACCGGATACTGGCGGCAGCCGGCGTGGAAGTCGTCGATTTCGCATTCAAGCTGGAATGCTGCGGGGCTGCCTTCGGCGTGCCGAAGAAAGAGATTGTCCTGCGCCTGGCCGCAAAAGTCCTCTCCATGGCCGTGGACGCGGGGGCCAACTGCATTGCCGTTGCCTGTCCACTCTGCCAGCAGAACCTCGATCTGCGCCAGGGACAGGTAAATGCGGCCCTTGGCACGTCGTTCAATTTACCCGTCCTCTACTTCTCACAGGTGCTCGGGCTCGCTTACGGGTATAAGCCTGCGGCGCTCGGCATACCGAAGCATATCGTCAGCCCGGAAGCCCTCATACGCTCCCGCACACAACGTGAGGCCGGGACGCTTGAAAGCACGGAAGTGAAGGAGACCGCGTAAGATGATGATAAGGAGTGCGTCTTAAATGAGAGTCGGCGTATTTATCTGTCATTGCGGCAACAACATCGCAGGCACGGTCGACGTCGCAAGGGTCGCGGAAGAGACGCGCAAGCTGCCGGACGTGGTCTATGCCACCGATTATATGTACACCTGCTCGGAGCCGGGACAGGATGAGATCAAGCAGGCGATCAGGCGGGAGGGACTCAACCGCGTCGTGGTCGCTGCCTGCTCCCCCCGCATGCACGAGGTCACCTTCAGACGGACCGTTGAGAAGGCGGGCCTCAACCGCTATTTTTTCGAGATGGCGAACCTCAGGGAGCATATCTCCTGGGTCGGGGAAGATAAAGAGGCAAACACACAAAAGGCGATAGAGGCGGTCAGGATGGCGGTCGCCAAGGCGGTCAGGAACAGGCCCCTCGTCTCTGCATCCTTCAAGGTCAATAAGAAGGTCCTCGTGATCGGCGCCGGTGTGGCGGGCATGCAGGCGGCCCTCGACTGCGCTGACGGCGGCCTTGAGACAATAGTGGTCGAGCGAAGCCCGAGCATAGCCGGCATGATGGCACGCCTCGACAAGACCTTCCCCACCATAGACTGCTCGATCTGCATCCTGGGACCCAAGATGGTCGATATCGCCCAGCACGAGCACATCAGGCTCCACGCCTATTCCGAGATAGAGGATGTGAAGGGCTATGTGGGCAACTACCAGGTCAAGATACGGAAGAAAGCAACCTATGTCGACTGGACGAAATGCACGGGCTGCGGCGCGTGCATGGAGAAATGCCCCAGCAAGAACGCCTACGATCGTTTCAATTACGGGGTAGCGCCGACCAGGGCGATCAACATCCCCTTTCCCCAGGCGATCCCCAAGAAAGCCACAATCGACCCACAATTCTGCCGCCGGTTTACGAAAGGCAAGTGCGGTGTCTGCGCCAAAATCTGCCCGACAGGGGCGATCAACTATGAGATGGTCGATGAGTTCGTCACCGAGGAAGTGGGCGCCATCGTCGTCGCAACCGGGTACGGGCTTTTGGATCAGGAGAAGCTGCCGGAGTACGGGGCAGGCCGATTTCCCGATGTGATCAGCGGCATCCAGTATGAAAGACTGCTCAATGCCTCCGGCCCCACGGCGGGCTATATACAGCGGCCGTCCGACGGGACGGAGCCCAAGGTTGTCGTCTTTGTCTCCTGCGCGGGGTCCAGGGACAAATCAATCGGTGTGCCTTACTGCTCCAACTTCTGCTGCATGTATATAGCCAAGCAGGCGATCCTCACGGCCGACCACATCCCCGGTTCCCAGTCCTACGTCTTCTATACAGACATCCGCGCGGCGGGAAAGGGATACGACGAGTTTACGCGGCGGGCTCAGGAAGACTATGGGGTCCATTACATCCGTGGGCGCGTTTCCCGCATCTATCCCAAGGGAAAAAAGCTAATCGTCAAGGGCGCTGATACGCTCCTCGGGACCCAGGTTGAGGTCGAGGCCGACCTGGTCGTGCTCGCCACGGCGGCCGTCGCTGCGCCCGGCGCCAGAGAACTTGCCGAAAAGCTCCATATCTCCTACGATACGAACGGTTTCTACGTGGAGAGCCATCCGAAGCTCCGGCCGGTGGAGACGAACACGGCCGGTGTCTATCTCGCGGGCGCGGCCCAGGGACCGAAGGACATACCCGCGTCCGTGGCCCAGGGAAGCGCGGCCGCGGCGAAGGCCCTCTCTTTGCTCTCGAAGGACATGATCGAGTCGGACCCGGCCATTTCGAGGGTCAACACCCGGGCCTGCGTGGGGTGCCTGAAATGCGTCTCCACGTGCCCCTTTCAGGCGATCAAGGAGGAGACGCTGCCTGGCGGGAAGCTCGTTGCCACTGTAATCGAGACGGTGTGCGCGGGATGCGGCGTCTGCACCGCCACATGTCCGTGCGGGGCTATACAGCTCGAACACTTCACCGACAACCAGGTCCTCGCGGAGGTTAATGCCTTATGCCGGATATAGAAAAGAAGGGCGGAAAAGAGCTGAGGATCGTCGGCTTCTTGTGCAACTGGTGCTCCTACGGCGGCGCGGACACGGCCGGGGTCTCCCGCTTCAAGCAGCCGACCGACCTGCGCATCGTCAGGGTGCCTTGTTCGGGCAGGGTCGATCCCCTCTTTGTGGTAAAGGCCCTTCTCTCGGGCGCCGACGGCGTCCTCGTCTCAGGCTGCCATCCCCGCGACTGCCACTACTCGGACGGTAATTTTTATGCGCGGAGAAGGCTCGAAGTGCTGAAGCGCTTCCTCCCCTTCATCGGCATCGATGACAGGAGGTTCCACTACACCTGGGTCTCCGCCTCCGAAGGGCAGAAGTGGCAACAGACCGTCACCGCTTTCACTGGTCAGATCCATGAGCTTGGTCCGCGGCAAGGTAAAGAGGAGATCGTCGTTGAACGTTGAAAAGCTGAAAAAAGCAGTACGTGAAGTGCTCCCCTCGGTCGACGCCGTCATCGGTTATCGCGCGCACGGCGACCCCCTGCACGCGGAGCCGTGCTTCATAAAGGACGAAAAGCTGGTCGAGGAGATGATCCTCAACCCCCTGTGCGTGCACAACCTCGCCTCCTACCTCCCCGCTGAAAAGAGGCGGGTGGCGGTGGTCGTGAAGGGCTGCGACTCTAGGAGCGTCATCCAGCTCCTTCAGGAGGGGCTCATCAAAAGAGAGAACATCGTCATCATCGGCGTCCCCTGCCGGGGTGTGGTGAGCGTGAAAAAGGTGGCTGCCGCAGTCGGCCATGAAAAGGTGCTTTCCGTCGCCTTCGAGGGCGATACCATTATCGTAAAGACCGCGAAAGGGGAGAAACGACTCGCCCTTTCCGATGTCTCGCCCGCCAAGTGCGCGACCTGCCGATACCCCACGCCGCTTGTATACGACGTGCTCACGGACGATGCCATCGAGCCCGATAAGCAGGCTGATGCGGTCTATGACGATGTCCGCAAAATCGAGGCTATGTCACTTGAAGAGCGATGGGCATACTGGGAAAAAGAGCTGGGCCGCTGCGTCCGCTGCTACGCGTGCCGCAACGCCTGCCCTTTGTGCGTCTGCCAGGATTCATGCATCGCCGAGACCCGCGAGCCCCACTGGATGAGCCAGAAGGCGACGACGCCGGAAAAAATGATGTTCCATCTCATCCACGCCCTGCACCTTGCCGGCCGGTGCACCGAGTGCGGTGAGTGCGAGCGGGTGTGCCCCATGAATATCCCGCTGGGCATGCTCAAGAAGAAGATCAACCAGGAGATGCTGGAGCTTTTCGGCTACACAGCCGGAACGGACCCCACGGACAAACCACCGCTGTTCACCTTCCGGCCGGACGAGGAGCGGATAGAGGAGCATAAGCTGTCATGAAAGAGGGCTACATCACGAAAGCCGCCTGGCCGTCCTTTGTCGAAGCCCTCACGCAGCGCTGCCAGGTCTACGCGCCCTGCGAGGAGGGAGAGACGGTCATTTTCCGGCGGATGGGAGAAGGAACCGCCGTCTGTCTCGACCGCCCTGCCCAGGGCGCCCCCAAAGGAGTCATCTTCCCGCAAAGCGAGACGCTCTTTACCTTTACCTTCGATAAAGACCCCGATGAGCCCCAAAAGACGCGCGTCTCCCTCGACGCAGAACCCGCGCAGTCCGATGCGGTCATCCTCGCCGGCCGCCCATGCGACGCAAGGGGTTTCACCATCCTCGACCGCGTCTTCCTGGAGACGGACCCGTACTACAGGGAGCGCCGGGAGCGGACGACCATCATCACCCTGGCCTGCAGCCGGAGCTTCGCCGGATGCTTCTGCACTTCCGTTGGCGGCGGTCCCGCGGATAAGACGGGCTCCGACGTCCTCGTGACTCAGCTCGAAGACGGCTACTATATCGAGGTCCTCACGGAAAAAGGCGCGGACAAGCTCGCGGACTTGAGGCTGGAAGACGGCGCGTCCCACAGGGACGAGGCAAAGAAGAAGCAGGATGGTGCGGCATGCACCGGCAGCATCCCCACGGATGTGCGCCCCGAGCTTTTTGCTTCCGACGAGTTCTGGCAGGAAGCCTCGGAAAAATGTCTCTCCTGCGGGGCCTGTACCTACCTCTGCCCTACCTGCCAATGTTTCAACATTACCGACGAACAGGGGACCATGACAGGCGAGCGCATAAGAAGCTGGGATTCGTGCATGTTCTCCCATTTTACGTTGGAGGCGAGCGGCCACAACCCCAGGACGCGGAAATCGCAGAGGCTCAAAAACAGGGTGGGACACAAGTTTATCTGGTACCCGGAGGTCCACGGCGAGCAGTCCTGCACCGGCTGCGGCAGATGCATCCGCCATTGCCCCGTCTCCGTGGATATCGGCCGCATCGTAACAGCGCTTTCCGGCAGGGAGGAAAAACATGACGCAGCCTAACCCTTATCTGCCGGACCTGGCGACGATCATCGATATCATCGACGAAACACCTAACATCAAGTCCTTCAAGGTGGTCTTCAACGACCCGGAAAAGATGAGCCGCTTCACCTTCGAGCCCGGTCAGGTCGGCCAGCTTTCGGTCTTTGGCGCGGGTGAGTCGACCTTTGTCATCAATTCTCCGCCCACGCGCATGGAGTATCTCCAGTTCAGCGTGATGAAGGCTGGTGAGGTCACCCGGGCGATCCACGAGCTCTCTCCGGGCGACCAGATCGGCCTGCGAGCGCCGCTCGGCAACTGGTTCCCTTACCATGAGATGAAAGGCAGGAATGTGCTTTTCGTCGGCGGGGGCATAGGCCTCGCGCCCTTACGCACCCTGATCCTCTTCATGCTCGACAACAGGCAGGACTATAAGGACATCACGATTATCTACGGGGCACGCACCGACGCCGACCTCTGCTATAAGGAAGACCTAAAGGCATGGGGGGGGCGCGATGACATCAGTCTCATCCTCACTGTCGACACAAACTCACCGGGACCCCCCATCCGTCAGGGCTTCGTGCCCACCATCCTCAACGATGTCGCCCCGAAGCCCGCCGACACAGTCGCCATCACGTGCGGCCCTCCCATCATGATCAAATATGTGCTCCAGAACCTCGCCACCTTAGGCTTCGGCGCCGGCGAGATCATCACCACCCTGGAGGCGCGCATGAAGTGTGGGATCGGGATCTGCGGCCGGTGCAACATAGGATCGCACTATATCTGCAAGGACGGGCCGGTCTTCTCTCTCGCCCGGCTCAAGGAGCTCGATTTCGATATATAAGCCTGTGTCCGGTTCTTCCTTTTTATCAAACAGGTCATAGATACGATAAGAATTAATTAATGCGGGTATCGCAGGCGCTCCCTCATGGCCCGGATATGAGGACCGCCGGTCTTCTCGAACGTAAGTTCTTCCCGGATAGCCTCATCGGGAAGATCACGGGAAGACCGCAGAGGATTACCGGGGTCGATGCATAAATTTGTCACACTTTTATCACAGTTTTGGTGTATACTCTTGAAAACCGTTGGCGCCCATAGCCCAACTGGATAGAGCGTTGGACTACGAATCCAAAGGCTGTAGGTTCGAATCCTACTGGGCGCACCATTGAAACCCTTGAAAACACATGAGTTTTGCTGAATAGCCTTGACAGGTCATGTCACTTTACCAGTCCGATTGTAACCTTTTTGTCACCGTCACCGTTTTTTTGTAACTGTTGTAACTGTTCTGCGTTCCGCTCGTATGCTCGGGTAAGCCGTTCCGCTGCCCCTCGAAGGTCCCCTTCTGAAACGATATTGTACCTCTCGAAGACGCTCCGCGTGAGGTGCCCTGTCTGCTCCATGGCTACCCCTTCAGGCGTGCCGGTTCTCGTGAGGTTTCTTACGGCTGTGCGCCTGTTGTCGTGGAAGACGCGGCCCCACTTCTGAAAGCGATCAGAGCCACATGACAAGCATGCTACTTTCTGCCAACCTGCCCTTTTGCCCTTCCTTACCTCACCCTCGGCCATGTAAAGACTCGGCCCAACTTTCTTCCATCTCTCAGTCGCCTCGATCTCGACCATCGCCCCGCAATCCCGGCACTTGAACGTAGCCTTGTAGCCACAGGCAGTTAGCACCCGCTCCCAGGTCTTGCGGAAGTCGCCTATCCTCTGGCCGTTCTTATGGAAGACATAGGGACACTTCGGATAGTCGCGCGTCGAGGCGCCATATTGTGCCCGGATCATTTCATAGAGGGGTCCCGGCATAAACGCGGTACGGCCTTTCCCGTTCTTTGTTGTGCCCGGCGCAAGGGTAAGTTGCTTCTGAAAGAGGTTCACACCCGCCCAGGTCAACGACAAAAGTTCGCCCTTCCGCCATCCCGTGAAATACGACGTGGCGAAAAGCGGCTTCAGGTGATCCGGCAGGGCTTCCATCAGCTTATAATAGTCTTCTTGCTCAAAAAACTGTGACCGCGTGTTGTTCTCCTTCAGCATACCGATATACGGAGCATGCAGGGCCTTCGGCGGGGTACACTTCACGGCGAGAGAGAAAGCCCTCTTGAGCGCTGCAAGCTCTCTGTTGATCGTCGCATTCTCGGCGCCCTGCTCGCGCCTGGCTACCACGTAGCGGCTCACGGCCGGCGTATCGATGTCGTTTACCCTCATGCCGGAAAAGAAGGCATCAAGGTGCTTTACCTTGATCCGGACGTGTACTATGGATTTTCTGTTGTTGAACTGATAATCGGTAAGCAGGTCCCGCGTGATCTCCTCAAACTTCACCTTCTCCGCTTGTAGACCATGGAAACGGCCGTCTACAATCTCACCCTCACGCTGTTTTAAGAGTCTCTTCGCTACGCTTTCTTTTTCTGAATGGCTGCTCTCATAGTACGACTTGCCGTTGCGGTAATACTTCACCCAAAACGTCTTACCCCTCTGGTAGATCATGCCCATTATCTTTTGCCTCCTTTGTCTTTTCCTTTTCCCTTGGCTTTTCCCTCACCCCCTTCTAATTCCAGGCATCTAAGGGCAAGATGCAGGAACGGCGGAATCGCCTGACACCCGTCTCCCATCGAGTAACGCGGTCAATGGGATCACTTCCAGGGCGCGGGCAAGAGCCGCTTGCGGCGTGTATTAGCGGCTTTTGCGCCTGGCCTTGAGGTCTTCGGGCGTCATTAACAGGAGGGTAAAACTATCGACCGGATATGTCAAGGGAACCTCAATAGGAGAATCGGTTCTTATTTCTCTCGATGTATTCGTCCATGTCCTTCACGTCGAGAAGCACTCGTCTGCCATCCTTCACGTAGGGGATTTTACCGGCCCATAACATTTCTCTCAAGGCGTCCACCGTCCGCCCGAGGTAGAAAGCAGCTTCCGGTATGCTGTACAGTCTCTTCGCCGGCCCTTTTGGGTTCTTCCGGCCTGCCTTATACTTGTTGAGGCGTTCGACCCTATTCATTCGTTGTGCCTATGCTGTGCCCATAGCATTCGATCAAATGCGGGCTTGAAGGCATTCCCGCTCCTTGCTTATTGCCAGCCCCTGCTTTTCCATGAAGGACATGCTCCCAGCAAGCTTCCTGTTGTTGTGTCCACCTTGGTCATGCTTCGGAACCCCCGTGGGCAGGCAGTCCTGCCTCGCGCCAAAAACTTCATTCCCTGCCCCCTACCCTGAGTCCACTCGACCGCTGTCGATGGTCCAAAACCAATTCCCGACATCACCCTATGGCAACAGAATCGATTTTCTGTGCCTTCCGCTCCCGCGCCTTCCGCATTTTCGCCTTTGTCTCTTCGGACACCTTCCTCACCTTTACGGCGCCGCCCTTCCGATAGGGCATGAAACCATGAAGCGGGCACCCTTCAACCTCGCAGTCCTTTCGACCATCCATGTAAAAGCCCGTACACTCGTAGCAATTGGCAAGGATGCTCTCCTTCATGGTGAGGGCCTTGCCCTTGAGGAAAGCTATCAATTCGCGCTTTCCCCGCGCCGTGCTCCCGTGCTTCTTGATCCACTGGATGCTTGTGGTTGCCATCATTCCTCCCTCAGGCAGGACCATCAAGCGAGAACCCCTGCCGGCACGACGTCATGGGCCAGGGAAACAGCGCCTATTTTCCTTGAACCCGATCTTCCGGACGTGGATTTCCGCTTCAGGACCGTCGAGACGGCGGTAGTCCTGCTGTCCGCCTTGCCCGCTCACGCTATGCTCACCCTCTCCCTCCGAAGTCCTGCTCATAAACCCCTTGAACGGAGAGGTCCCGGCCTTGCGGTTTTTCAGTCGAAAGCCCTTTGGCGAGACGATAGTGCTCCAGGGCTTCCCTGATGTAGAGCCCCCGGATGGATTTCGGCATGCCTTCGAGCAGCTCGTAGAGCTCCTTCTGCTTCGCCTTGTGGATGTGCACCCTGTAGACGACGAAATCTTCCGCCATCGCCGCCTCCCTATTTTGCATTCCTGCCGTAGTGCCAGTACCCTATTGCGTTCGCCATCGCCGGCTCGCCCACGATGAGCAGGCCGTGCCTGCCCGCGAAGTCCTTTATCATGGCGCCGCCCCCTCCGATAACGCCCAGGTCGGGATGAGCGGGAAGCTTCTCCAGATAGTGGTCCACGAACGAGTCAATTTGATGCACGTAGCCATTAACCTCTTCCCGAACATCGACGGGGCAAGGGGTGCCCATGTACGCGATCTGCTTGCCCCGGAGGATGTCGAGGGCGCCTCTGAAGCCGATGGACCGCCTGTGCTCGCGCAAGAATGCATTAGCGATGTCGTCGAGCACGACCGATACGCCGATCTTGTGGGTCTCCGTGGCGCTCTCCACGTATTTCCCTTCGGCGAAGAAGACCATATCCAAGGTGTGGTGGCCGACGTCGATAACAGCGACGTTTTTCCGGAAGTCGTCAGGGTAGTTCTGGATGTGGCAAAAGAATATGCCCGCGCCCTGAGGGATGATCCTGATGTTTCCGCCGATCCGGCAGGGCTCTCCCTTTACCCTTATGTCTGACGTCCTTATGGCGTTGACGATCTTCCGGTTATAGTCCTTCGCGTACATTCCTGGAGGAATGCCCAGCACGACGTCGCCGTTTGAGAAGTCGTTGAGCCGGAGGCAATGGCCCAGGACCGCAAGCCAAGCATCCGACGCCACAAAGCTGGATCGACGGGTGTCATAGCCGCCGCCTTCTCTCTCCGCGTCTTTTCCGACCAGGTACCTGCGGCCGTTGACCACGACGGGGATCATGTCTTCAAACGCGCCCTCTTTGGTCATCATGGCGACGGCGGTGGGGAATATCTGCCTATCCTTTTCCGACCGGCACGTCTTGGTGAATCCGTACCCAATGTCTATCCCTATGCAATCAATCGCCATGGACCTTCCTCCTTGTTCGTCATATAGGCCGTTCCCCCTGGTCTCCAAAAGAAGCATCCCGGAGAAGATACGGACACCTATCCACATATTACCTTTATCTCCAGATCCTCTCCCGCTCGATCATCCTTCTCGTCTTCCTGCAAGCAGTGAAGATGAACAGCCAGGGGATCGTGATCATGAGGAACGTGGTGAGGACCACGAAGCTCGCCGAGGTGAGAAGCACCGGCTTCACGCCCATGAGAAGCCGGTAGATCCTGTTGAGGGTCTGATAGCTTACCTGGGGATAGAACCACAGGAGAAACCGGGCGACGCGCCCCTCATCGAGCACCGAGGCGTAGAGGGTGTTGTAGAAGACAAAGGCGATGATGATCTTGAGCGCCCCGGCGACGGTCAGTCCGGCCATGAGCCAGTTGATGGCCCGTTTCGAAAGCTTCCCTATGTAGTACCTGCCGATGGAGGCAAGGATGAGGCTGTAGCCCATGGCGAAGCTCAGCGCCAGGGCCACGGCGAAAGCCTGATCGAACAGGGTGAATTCGTAGGAGCCGAAGATGGGGACGCACCTCTCGATGACACCGACAAAAAAGGGTGTCAGAAGGATGCTTATCAGGCCGGAGATAAAGGCTCCTTTGAATCCCACCTCAGAGATCACGATCTTGCCTTTAAGGGTCAGCAGGTTCTCCGGGAGGTCGTTCCCATGCTTTTCCGCGAGGAAGTAGTTCTGCACGATGGAGACCACGTCGATGAAGCTCTTCGGCCGAATGGAGCCGCCAACCCCTATCGGCGTGATGTCGTTCGTTTTGTCGCCGTCCTTGTGGCTCATAGCCCCAGCACAAACTTCAACATGCATCCGCCGTACGCTATCGCAACGGAGAGGAAGAAAAGGAGAACACCCACCACTATGCGCTGTCTATAGACGCCGATGAAGAAGGCGAGGAAAAGAGCGGATGAGGCAAAGAGCTTCGCCCAGAAACCCTGGAGCACCGCCTGGAATAGCACGCGCCAGAGAGACATGTACTGGGTGTGGGACATGTAGGCGAGGGGATTGAGGTAGTCAATGAAGTGGGCACCTATCATAACGGGGTGATCCCCCTTATGATAGGTGGGTAGCTTTTCTTGATCTCTTCGAAGTCCGCCCGGTTCTCGAAGGCGTCTGCTTTTACCGGCACGAGGAGCGGCCTCTTGGGCTTTCCCTGTTCGACCTGGATCTCGTATCGGCGAGTCGTATAGGCTTTTCCGAGCTCGGAGGTAAGCAGATCCGATTTCCTCAAGCTCTCGACGATCCTTCTTACCGCCCTCTCCTTGTCGGTATCCCGCAGCAGCGTGATGTCGATGATGCTTCTCTCGGCCGCCATGGCGCCCGCTGTCTCGTAAAGGAACGTCGGATCGCAGTAGACCGTGTCATCGACGGAGAAGGCCCGGAAGGCGCTTCCGGTTTGCGTCACGTTGACGGTCGCGCCTACCCTCCGGAGGAGCTCTTTGCAGTCGAACCATTCTTCCCACTGGATGGAGGCCCGTTTCTCGCCCTGCTCGATCTCCATCTGTCGCGCCTTCCCGTCCGCCTCCTTAAGCAGCTCAGACAACGGGTCGGTCGCCGATTGATGGTGCTCTCCTATAGCTTTGGCGACCATCTTGAGCCAGTGAGCTTCTTTGTCTTTCTCGAATATCTCCTCTATGATGCAAACGCTTGCTGGGGGGTGGTCCGCCTTCACGTACTTGTCCCGGTTTCTCAGTTCAGGTATCTTCCCCAGGTCGTGGCCGAGGGCAGCTATGATCACGGCAGGGACGTATCCTACCGGATCGTGGTAGGTGTCCTTGAGAAGCCGGAGGGCGATACGGGTCACGTTGAAGGTGTGGTCCCGGAGCGTGACCTTTGAGAGGATGTCGCCTACGCGGGTTGCCACTTTTTTCTCCGAATCGGCGATCGTATCGACGACCGAGGGGCAATCCCCATATCGCTCGAGGAGTTCCATGATCCTGTTGATCCCCTCCAGCATGCCCGAGAGGCTTTCCTTATGGGGTTCGATCACCTCGCTGTAGAACGCCTGGACCGTCACAATGGCCTTTCCGCTTGCAGGCCGGTCTTCGGCGTCTTCGCTGGATGGGGTGGGAACAACCGTCTCTTCCGGTCCCGATACTGCTTTCGCAGTTTCTTTGACAACGGCGGCCGGTTTGAATGAGGTGTTGTATTTGATCCAAATCGGACAGAGGTCGTCGAGAGACAGGACGATTTTCTCACCCTGACGGTCCTTTTCCCGGAGAATTGCGATTATCGTTCTTACCGTCTCGAACATGGTCCGCCTTATGAAGTGGCCGATAGCCTCCTGATCTTATCGAAGACGACATTCGACTGGGCCTCCGAGAGGTCGAAGACCGATCTTTTGCCCGGGATTGTCTTTTCCGGTCCGTCTCCGTCTTTTTTCTTGAAGGAGGACAACTCGAACAGCAAGTCCCCTGCCTTTCTGTTGCGCTTCTTTGCCGCTGTTTCCAGGAAATAGAGCAGCTTGTCCTGCTGTGGCGTGCTCACCTCTATTGTGAGAGGTTCTTTCTCCATGAGGCGGAATAGCCTACGGTTGATGAAATCGAGCCTTGCCGCATGCATGAGGAATCCCACGTTTCTGCTTATGGTGATGGATTCGATCTTCCCTACAAGATGAAACGCATCGAGCCTGATGGTTTTCGTCTTGCCCTTGTATTGTTCCAATTCATCGAGATGAGCCATAGCCCCCGACATTTCGATCCTCACGGAAATAGTTTTTCGGTTCACCGCGTAGCCGGCTATCCTTCCGCTCCCTTTCACGGGGTGAACCCCTCAGGAAGCGCCTCCGGCGCCACGTCGTCTCTGTCCAGTACGACAGGCCGCAGCCTTCCGAACATAATCACGTCTATTTCTACCTTGCCGTCCGAGAGGCGCCGGACCACTCCATGAAAATCCTGATACTCTCCGGAGAGAATACGGACTATGCACCCCGCCTTCATGCCGGACTTCGGAAAGACGGTTTCGCTCAGCCCCAGGAATCTCCCCACTTCCTCGTCTTCTATAGGGGAGACGTTCAGAATGTAGCCGGAGACGGAATCGAGATAGCGTAGTTCTTCCGATTTCGGGTCGTAGGTAACTACGTACTCGCTGATGAGGGCTTTCTTCGCCGCCACCCCATGGAGGCCGAAAACCTCGACTACTCGCTTTTCTTTGCCCTTCACCACATGCAAAAGGTAAGGCATCTGATCCCTCCAGGGCGGTCATTGTGGTGCCCGTACCTTAGATATTACTTCTCATAACGAAGCGAGGTGTTAAGGATTGGGGGTTTTGGCAGCCGTCGCAATATCCTCGTAGATAGACGTACCCCCGCAGCAGCGAGATTCAAGCCCCAATCGCCACCCGGTGCACCCGAATAGAGACGATCCGTGCCTGAGAAAATGGTCTATCCAGTTGTGGCCTTCACCAACGTGATTTTTCATGCTTCACAATTTCTGACGATAACCATTCATAATGTTGAAAACGCGAGTCGATGAGGCACCGGCGTGATTTCCGTTACCTCGTGAAGCAGATCCATCAAGCGCACGGCATCAACCTCGCTTATCCTAACGAGGTACATCTGCGTGATCCTGAGGTCCCAGTGCCGCAGAATCCTCACAGAGATGACCTCCAGAGGGATTCCATTGCGGCTCGCATGGGGAGCCTCAATGGCGTCTCAAGTCACGGGGTATTATCTTGGCGTTCGTTTTCTCCTAAAGTTTCTTAATTAACCCCCTTTCTGATAACTAGACATTTCATAATGCTGGCGGTCAAGAAAACAGTTACGATTATGCTGTCACCTCTGGTAAACGGTTTCCGTACTATACAACACCTCCTCAAGCGCAAATCCGACCCTGCCTAGGCCTGTTTAATCGCCAATTGCAAAGGATTACTTTTTTGCGGCAATGTACGGGGTCTTGCTCACATCGACGGTCTGGTTGCGGTTTTTGTCAAAGTACGGGAACCGGGAAACCGTCGCATGGATCTCTTTCTGACGCGTGCCGGGGTTGCCCCACAGCACTGTAACTTCCGTGCCCAGGTCGCCATATTTCACGTCCAGGGAGCAGAGGGAGATCATCTTGCGGTAATTGTGGCTATAAGCGCGACCGGAGCTGACGCCGATCAGCTTGCCGTCCTTCAGCACCTGGTCCGCGTACAGCGTGTTGGTTGCATCCTCATGATTAAAGTGGTATGGTTCGTCCATGTTGGTATAGGGCTCACCGGGTCGGAACTGCGAGGCGTACACATCGATGATATCCTCGGTGTTCCATTCCAGAGTGACCATCTTCCGGCGTGGATTCGCCACTTCCTTCTCGAGAGCTTTGCGGCCGACGAAGTCGTGGTCGAATTTGATCATGCCGCCCCAGCCCAACTCTACAGGGTTCCGGTAGCGCAGTTTGACGTCCGTACCCATGCTGCCCAGGCAGGTGATAGTCGGACTAATCACGGCATTTTGCAGATAGTCCTCAAAGCCTTTGTCCTCTTTCCAGGGGTAGATGAAGTGATAATAGGCTTGGGGGAAACCGTCCTCCGTGTGGTTCATCATATAAGCGTGAAAGCCCAGCCTGCGGGTGCCGTAGGGCTGACCGGCCTCGAAGATGGCGCCGTACACGGTGCGGGCGTCCTCAAACTGACCATGGACTTCGTACGCCAGACTGCCTGCCATGCCCAGCCGCAGGATACGAACCTTTTTGCCGGCAATGGCACTTTCCCGGTGATTGATGAAGCGAATATCGTGGAGGTTGTCACCTGTGGCTGCTTCCAGTATTTCCAGCGAGCGAGGACCGGCCACCTGGAACAGGAAAACTTTACCGGTAAGGTTTTCACCTACGGCATTATATTTGCCCTTTTCCAACGCGTAGACAATGTACGGTGCCATCCAGTAGGTGATGAAATCGTCCTCAGCCAGTCGCAGCAGTACGCCGTCCTGCATGATGATACCATCTTCTCTACACATGATGGCGTGCTTGCCGGTACCCGCCGGGAATTTCGAGAAGCCGTTGACGCAGGTGTCGGACAGAAATTTCAGAGCGTCCGGCCCCTTGATGCGAAAGGTGGGGGTTGGATTCAGATTGCCGTGCAGATAGCACGACTCTTTCCAGGCCATTGTCTCGTCCCGCCAGCCGGTGTATTCGTAAGGAACCAGGAACTTTCTCATAGTACCCACATATAATCTGACGTCGGGATCATAGGGAACATAAGGAGAATGTGGAATAACCTTCTCGAATCCTCTGTCCGCCGTAGGATTGCCATCTGCTTGATTTGCCATGACTGTTGCCTCCTTAACAATTTTATTATGGCGTTGATATAAGTCTTATGGCTCTTTCTGGCCATGGCATGCGAGCAGGAGAAGGTCTGGCGACCGCAAACGCGGTTCGGCAGCGTGCCGGTGGAGCGGAAAGACCGAGCTGAGGGCCAGTACACTCACGTTGTTCCCCGGCGCCTCTTCCCCACGGGCGTAGTGGGTGATGAGGCCCTTTTTCCCCTGCAGGAGCTGCGCATTGCCTGGGTAAGTCTCGAACTCATCGCGCATCTTGTCTATCTTCTCGTTTAGGCGTTTATGCAACTCGTACCTGAACCGCGGGATTGCGACCCATCTCGTCGGGTCCTTCACGAAGGTGGCCCTACCCGCCGGGTCTTTGAGCCCATTCGACCTTTTGAGGGGTCCACGGGGGGGGCAGTGTCTCCACTAGACACGGGATCTCGTAGCGCTCGGAGAGGTCTAAGGCGAAAGACAAAGCGGAAGAGAGCCGGTCCGGACTGCCGTCAGAGACGAGGACGGGCAGTTTCGAAAAGAGACCGAGAGGGGTTGACGTCGAGGGTGCCTTCCTTCACGCACGCGATGACAAGACCTCCCTTTACTCCCATGTAAGCCGAGCTCATCAACGGGTCGAGGGCTTCATAGAGGCCCGCCGTCGAGAAGATGCAGGCTGTCCGTTTCGCGGTCCAGACGCCTGAGAGCGCCATTTCGAAGGCCGCCTTTTCATTTATGCATGCTCCAGAATGGACATCTGACCCCTTGGCCGAATTCACTTCAAGTCTTGGTTTGCCCGCCGTATAGATAAATCTCGCCCGGCAGGAGAGTATACCATATTGTAACAAGCTCTCTCGAACGCGAATCGTTGAAGAATTGCAAATCCCCACCCCTTTGCTCTCGCACTCACAAATGTGAGCATATTTCACCCGTCCCTAAGATTCAGGCAGTGACACCTGTCGCCCAAATCGACCACGAATCAGCGATTGACAGGCACGATTCCAAGACCTCGCTTCTACGCCTTCCCAAGGGCCTTCAACACCCTATCGGGCGTGAGAGGAAACTCGTCAACCCAGACGCCAATGGCGTTATGAACTGCCGGGCCGAGGAGGGGGGGGACAACCGTTGCGACGTCCTCACCGATGCCGACAGTACCGTAGGGGCCATAGCCCATACCGGTCTCCACGAGAATAGTATCGACAGAGCCGACATCATTCATAGTTGCTATCTTATAGTCAAGGAGGTTGCCATTAAGCATCACGCCTGTCACCGGATCATGTATCACCTCTTCACTCCTCGCCCTTCCGACACCCATATATGCGCCGCCGTACTGCTGCCCTTCCGCTCCTTCGGGAGATATCACCTTGCCGACGTCGTTAACGATCACTACCTTCGTTACTTCGACCTCCCCGGTCTCCGTGTCGACCTCAACCTCCATAAAATGTGCCTGACGGCACATCCGAAGCCTGGCATGGGCGTAGGCTCCGTCCTGCACCTGCCAGCTATGGGCAAAGAGGGGCGCGCTAAAGGGCGCCCTCGTAGCCCCCTCCATCCCCAGATCGCCCTGAATAATTGGTCCGCCTGCCCCTGAAGGACCGACCAATTCTGCTATCGACATCCTTTTTGACGGATCGGATTTGACGTAGATGACGCTGTCCTTGATATCGAGATCCTCCGGTTCCATCTCAGGAAAAGGAACTGGAAAAGCGCCCCTCTGCGTCTCCCCCATCGGACTCGTCGCCGCCTTAAGTATCTTCTTTTTCAGGATTCTCGCGGCATTTCGGATCGCAAACCCATTTACAGACATGTTGGTGGAGGAATCGGGAGTCATCGGAAAAAAACCGGTATCGTGATGAGGTCTGTAATAAACGTCCTCGATGCGCATCCCAAGCTCATCCGCTGCGATCTGGCAGTAGGCCGTTTCGGCGTTTACCCCGTTATCGGCCCGCATTCCAAGAATGGTTGCGCTTCCGTCAGTTCGCTCAATACGTAGTGCTATTTCGCTCGATCCCGCAGAATCCTCCCATTCGTGCGCCCAAGTAAAGGCAATCCCATGCATCCTGCCGTTTGGAAGCCTCTTCATGCCCGGAAGGTGCCATTTTTCATCCCAGCCAATGGCTGCCCGACCCTTTTCTATGCATTCGGCCAAGCTATCTCGTATAGGGAATCCTAACTCCTTCTTTTTCTCGTTGAGCCATTTCATGTCGTGGCCGTTCGCCCCATCGTTCTTCAAGGCAACGTTTATAGGATCAAGCTCCAGGACGCTCGCTACGCGATCAAAGACCATGGAAAGGGCAATTACGTTGGGCGCCTGTTCGCAGCGTACCGGAACATTGGTACCCTTATTGACTTTCACCGCCTCTAACTTTCCATAGATATTCGGAATTTTCGTGTTCTCGATGAGGTGCTTGATAATGCCGAAGATAGGTATCATCAGGTTGACCAGTATGGCGTGCACCTTGACGGCTTTGATCGTCCCATCGTTGTCCACGCCGACCTTGAAAAAGTAAGTCCCTTCATCCATCTGCCCGCCGTAGAAATCTTCCCTTCTGGTGAACACCCATTTCACCGGTCTCCGAGTCCTTGCTGCCACAACCGCGGCGCAGTAATGTCCGCCCATGTTCCACGGCATCTGGCTCCACCCCCCGAAGCTCGCCCCCTGGTACAGGCAGTGCATCTGGACCTTGTTCACCGGCATCCCGCCGAACCATGACGCAACGACGCGCTTGCATACGTGGGGCCGTTGTTGTTTGACCCACACTTCGGGATACTCTCCATTCCACTTGAAGACACCGCAAGGACGTTCCGGCCCGATCCAGGTGTTTGCCGTGCGGCGGATTTCGAACTCGATGATTCTGTCTGCTTCCGCCAGACCCTTATCGACATCGCCCGTCTCCTCGATATCGATGCCCCGGTTGAAGACGTTACCGGCAGGGAGCAATTCAGGGTTGGCGAGAATGGCGCCAGGTTTCACCGCTTCCTCTCCATCAAGCAGAAAAGGACGCTGCTCCCATTCCACCTGTATCAGACGCAGTGCCTGCTCGGCTATCTGCTCGGTGTCCGCCGCCACCGCCGCTCCTACTTCCTCTCCCTGAAAGTAGGCCGTGTCGGGGATAACGCGTTCCGATGAAACCACGTGACCCCCCAGGTCGGCTGACACCGGCAGGTCTGGGTCGTCATACCTCAGTACTGCCCTTACCCCTGGCAGGGCCTCAGCTTTGCTCGTGTCCATTCGAACGATTTTCGCGTGTGGATAGGGCGAGGTAAGAAACCGCATATAGAGCATCCCCGGCAGCGCCACGTCAAATGTGTAAAGGGCTTCCCCGCTCGCCTTCTCGAATCCGTCGACGCGCCTTACACCGCGTCTCCCTATACAGTCATACGTCCGGCGGGGATATTTGTCTGCCCTCAGATTGTCCATCAGCTCCAGGATCTTTGACTCTTCCTCGATAATGCCGTTTTTCGTCTTCCTCAAGGCTACCTCCCCTATCCCCCGCTCGCGGGCGAGATGATGTAAACGGCGTCCCCGTCCTTCAGTATCTTCTTCTTGTCCGTGTACGCCCCGTTCACGATAAGAATTGTCGCGACCCTTTCCGGTAGATGGAGCATCTCGAGAATTGCGCCGGCGGACGTACCTTCCGGAACCTCGACCTTCTCTCCTGAAATGTACTTTTCTACGATCTCTTTGTAATAGCGGAGGGTGCCGTAAATTTTCACCTGTATCGTCACTGCCGCCCCACCTTTTTCCTGTGGTCTTCTGCCCTTCATTCAAGAATGGCGGTCAAGAAGGCAAATCAGAATGCCGCTTTTAAGACTGCTCGATTCCGTCAACGATGACTCATCAATGAACTTGAAGCAGTATTTTCATATTGCCTTCCTTGCTGCTTGTCAGCCTGTCAAATCCCGCCGCCACAGCATCCCTTAATGGAACTGTCGCGGTGATGAGACCGCGCGCATCGAGTCGCTTGTCGGCCATCAATGCGAGGACAGCCCTGGCTTCATCGACATAGATCGGGCTTCCAACAACCGTTATCTGATTGAAGACTATGCTTCCGAAATTGAATGTGCTCGCCTGTCCGAAAACCCCAACCATTACGGCTACCCCACCCTTGCGCACCAGGCTTACAGTGAGTTGGGGGGTCTCAGGCCTGCCCACGCATTCAATCGCAGCATCAACGCCTAGGCCTTCCGTCAACGCGCTAATCTCGGTCGCCGGATCACCTTCCGTGGAGTAAATAACTTTTGTAGCCCCCATGGACAGGGCCTTAGTGCCCCTCTTCCTGTATTTTGCGATGAGGTAGACCTCGCTCGCTCCGGCCGCTCGTGCAGCCATTACCGTGGAGATCCCGATAGTGCCGTCTCCGACGACGGCCACTCTGTCCCCTATTTGTATCTTGCCCAGCCGCACCGCGTGCACGGCGACTGACAATGGCTCCACCAACGCGCCTTCTTCATCGGTGACGGCATCAGGCAGCTTATATAAAGTGTTTGCGGGGGCAACCATGTATTCGGCCATGCATCCCGATTCCATCAAACCCGTGAACGGTCCGTTCAGGCAGAGATTGTACATTCCTTTCTTGCAGTAGTGGCAATAGCCACAATACCATTCGCCCAATCCGGTTACCCTGTCCCCTATTCTAAAGGCAGTTACATCCTTCCCTAATGCGACGACTTCTCCGGCGAATTCATGCCCTAATGTTATCGGGGCTTTGTCGACGGCTATCATTATCGGACCATCGACATATTCCTTCAAATCGGTGCCGCAGACGCCGGCCAGATTGATTTTGATCTTCACTTGCCCTGGCCCTGCTTCCGGCTCGGGAGCGTCTTCATAGCGAATGTCTCTGTTTCCGTGCCATCTTAACGCCTTCATACCTACCTCCTTTGAGTTCTCAGTCATTTCCTCTCCAGGTTCGCCACCCCTTGAGCTGATCTTTCGCCGGAGCTTCAGGCGGTTTTCGAACTCGCTTTTCCCTCGTCATTAAGATAGGAGATTGTCGCACGTCAGGCGATGGACCGGCAATAAGGCAAAGGGCTTAGTTCGACGATTATAGAATCGTATGGCGCACCGAAGAAGTGCTTAGGGGCATCGGCAGTTCTTATAAGGCAGGACCTGAAACAAACGATCTAGAGCGTTTCTCAGAAATAATTACCGTTTGATGTTGATAATTCTAGACATTCCTAGAGACATGTGGTTACATATGAATCATGGCCCAACGGTATCTCACTCCCAATGGGGAGAACGCATCGCTCGCCGATCTTCAGGCAGTTCGGAAGGCCGGCAACAAGGAAACCGATCGGCGATGCCTTGTTATTATCATGCTTCTCACCGGCTCTCCCAGGGAACAGGCGATGAAGGTGCTCGTTCTGTCGGAGAGCGCAATAAAGAAGATCATCAGGGCCTTCAATGCCTATGGCGTCGACGGTCTTGTTGCGAAGAGACGGACAGGACGCAAACCTCTTATTACAGGCGAAAAGAAAGAAGAGATTATCGAAGAGTTCGAAGAACCGGGACGCGCCCAGAGGACGTTCTGGACAGCCTCTGCCTTCCATGGTCACATCACGGCCAAGTACTCCGTTGAGTGTTCCTACAACACGGTTCTTCGTCTTCTCCACGAGAAGGGCTATGTACTGAAAGTGCCGAGGCCCTGGCCGGACAGACAGGATGAGAAGCTGAGAGAGGAGTTCAAGGATCAACTACGGAGCCTTGCGGAGCATCCCGACGTTGATCTGTGGTACGGGGATGAAACCGGAATTGACGGTGAACCGAGACCGCGTCGGGGTTGGGCCATGAAAGGATCTAAGCCCCGAGTAGTCCATAATGGCGATCATATCCGGCTGAACATCGTTGGAACCGTCTGCCCCCGCACCGGGGAGTTCTTCGCCATTGAGGCAAGTCATTGCGATACGGATGTTTTCCAGGCATTCCTCGATGAAGCCGCTCAATCAATCACCCCTTCCCGGAAACGGAATATTCTCATTCTCGATAATGCTTCCTGGCATAAACGGAAGAGTCTTAACTGGCACTTCTTTGAACCGGTTTATCTTCCTCCCTATTCGCCAGACTTCAATCCTATAGAAAGGGTTTGGCTCATCATGAAGGCCGAGCACTTCGCGAACATCCACTGCAAGAGCAAAGCTGCCCTGATCGAGAGGGCCGATCATGCCCTCTGCGATCTCATGGATAATCCCATAAAAGTTGCGTCTGCGGCGACTCCAATCGTTACTTAATTCTGGAGAAGAGTCTATACGATTATCTTAGCCTTCACAGCGTAGCGCACAAGGTTGGCGGTGTCATGGATGTTGAGGCGGTTCATGAGCTGTGTGCGATGTACCTGCACTGTCCTGAAGCTCAGGTTGAGCCTTTGTGCAATCTCTTTGCACGTATTGCCCTCGGCGATCAGTTGCAGGATCTGTCGCTGGCGAGGGGTAAGTCTCTCGTACGGGCTCCCCTCCAGGTCTGCTGGCGTTTCGGTTTCCAGCCCTCGCTTGCGAGCTGTGTAGCCCTCGATAAGTTGCTTGGAGACCGCAGGGCTCAGGTAAGGTTCTCCTTTCATGGCCGATCTGATAGCAAGCTCCAGCTCGCTGCGGTCCGCGTTCTTGAGCACGTATCCGGCAGCTCCAACATTGAGGGCCTGCATCACATATTGCCTGTCATCATGCATCGACACGAAAATAATGTGGACGTCCTTGACCTCCTTACTTATTCTTGCAGATACCTCAAGGCCATTCAATCCCGGCATCGCTATGTCCATGAGCACTATATCGGGAAGTTTCTCTCTGATCTGCCTCAATACTTCGTAGCCTTCACCCGCCTCCGCAACTACTTCAATGTCGGGGATTTCATGGAGAAGCAGCCGAAATCCGGCTCTGACCAGGGCATGATCGTCGGCGAGCATGATCCTAATCTTCTTCATTTCAGATGCCCCCTTTAAGCGGAAGTATTGCCACCAATTGTGTGCCGCTTTCTGTTTGAGAGACAATACGAAAAACACCGCCGCATAGCAAGACGCGTTCTTCCATTCCAAGCAAACCAAAGCTCTCCCCCCGAACGGCAAGCGCGCGAGCCAACTTAACGTTAAAACCTGTCCCGTCGTTACAGACACGCAGGTGGAGCCTGTTACGTTGTTCCTTGACAGAAATACGAATCTCGTCCGGTTTTGCGTGTCGTAAGGCGTTTGTCACAGCCTCCTGGGCTACCCGAAAACAGGTGGTTTCAACCTCCGCATCCAACCGTGTGCGGATCGGTCCGGCATCTACCTTTATGTTCACGGGATAAGTTCTGGACACACTGTCCGCAAGCCATCTAAGCGCGACCACGAGGCCCAAATCGTCCAGCATCGACGGCCGCAGGTTCAGCGACAAAGCGCGAACCTGAGCAAGTGCCTTATCGATTATCTCAATGCTTTCGTCTATTCGAGAGGCGCGTTCTGACTCGTCAGCCAGACGTCGCACCGAGTCTACGTTGATTCTCACGGCCGTCAATACCTGACCTATTTCATCATGGAGCTCATAAGCCAAGAGGTGCCGTTCTGCTTCCATTCTTTGCAGCAGGCTTCGAGACAGGCTTTGCAGCCTCTCTCGTGCGGCCAGCGTTGCTTGTTCCGCCTCTTTCTGTTTCGTAATATTCTTTGCAGTCCCTTCGTAAAACAGCCCCCCACACCTGCCGTGAGCGACCCGCGCGTTTACTGATAGCCAGGTCTTTCGTCCATTTTTTTTATAGAACTGCGTCTCGAATTCCTGCACCGTACCGTTCTCCCGAAGGAGCTTCTCAAATCGCACGGCATCCTCACGCTTCACGAACTGTTGCCCTCGGATGTTGGTAACTCTTGTAATCAACTCCTTCGAGTCTGCATAACCGAGCATGGAAGTAAAGGCGGGATTCACGTCCAAATAACGACCCTCCACAGTCGCCTGGAATATTCCTTCGGCAGCGTTCTCGAAGATACTGCGGTATTTCTTTTCACTCTCACGCAATGCGACTTCACCCCCCAACTCCCGCATTCGCCCTTGAGCCATGTCAGCCAGGAGTTGAGCGAACCCCTCGAGATACCTCGAGAATCACCTTGATGCTGCTTTTTCTGTGGACCGGCACCTCACGTAATGCCTCCAGGTATTCAGCCACATCGAATCCGAATGTCCCGGCCCGCTCCTCGAAGAATTTCATATCCGGCCTTTCTGTGAAAAACTGCCCGCCGAAAACGTTGGCGATGTGCTTGCCTTCAACCACCACGGGAGCCGCAAAATCTATCAAGCCGTGCTTGCATCTATGGATAACGCAACCTTTCTCTTGATCTATTAACCTGGTTATCGCGAGGTCGCTTTCCCTGCACAGTTTTGCGGAATGCGGATTCTTGCGGTGGAAACCGAGGCATAGACGCTGCCCGGGCGAGCTTACCAATATGCTCCCGTCCACGCCGAAAACCGCTATGCCCCTTCTTGTCAATGCATGAAAGCGGTTTACAAGGTCTTGAATGGTCTTGATCGTAACAAGGTCGGTGAACTTGTAATCTTGCGCGCTGCCGAGCTTCATTCCTTCCACTTCATACAACACAGCCAGAATGAATGTCAACCTATTTGTGTGGACTTCGGCCTAAACTCGAGGTATAGAGCGAGATCCCGCCCTCTGGAAGCCACCGCGTAATGTTCATCCCCCGGTACGGAGGAAGAGGGAACCGTTCTTCGTGAGCACCCCGGTTCTGTCGGTGGCTAAAAGACCCTCACGCTCACGGTCATCGCACTACCTGCAGGCGAGTAATGCCCTCTTGACCATGGTCCGGGCAATCTGGACCATATATCGGTTACGGCTCAGCGGCTTGGCGCCGGATACGGCCGCATCCGCGGCGCGTTCTATATTCATATCGGTGAGCGGCTTTCCAAGGATCGCCTCTTCTGACGCGGCGGGCCTGTATGGCGTGACGTATACGGCGTTGAGACAGATCCTTGCGGCGATAGCCCTTCCCTGCGAAACGGTGACGGCCGCGGCGCAATTCACTATGGGGAAGTCGATCGATGCCCTCAGGGCAAACTTCCCAAAAGCGCTCTTGGTGCCTTCCGCCGGTAATGGAAGCCGGATCTCCGTCACGATCTCATCCGCATCCAGGATGGTCGTCTGCTGTACCGAAACCCTAAAGAAGCTCTCTATCGGTACCGTCCTTTGTGTGGTCTTCACGCTGCCACCGAGCGCAACCAGGGCCGGTGCGACATCGCTAGGATGAACGGCACAGCACCCTTCCTGTACACTTCCGCCGAATATGGAATGAAAGCGGTTGTCTCCCTCGATGGCATAACACCTCCCTCCACCTTTTCTGAGACATGGAAACCGGTTGTCGGGGCTTCTATAGTACCAGCACCGGATATCCTGACAGATATTGCCGCCGATGGTCCCCATTTCCCTGAGATGAGGGGATGCAGCTCTGGCCGCTGCTTGTGTCAATGCCGGCCAATGGTGGGTTACCATTTCGCTCTTCGCAATTTCCTCAAGCGTGCAGAGTGGGCCGATCCTCGCCATGCCGTTTCTTGTTTCTATAAAACCTAGGTTCGGGATAGTCTTAATGTTTACCAGGGCTTCTGGGTATCCCGGCAGTATTCTATCCTTCATCTTGCCGATGAGATCGGTGCCGCCCGCGATCACATGGGCCCTGTCGCCATACCTCCTCAGTATCAAAACAGCGTCGTCAATTGTTTGCGCGTTGAAGTGTGAAAAGGATTCCATTTCCTTCCTCCTCCGGTTTTTCCGAGACAACGGCCGCTTTATTGGACACGATGAGGCGTTGCCCCCGGTTCCGGTTTATCGGTCATCCTCCTTCTATTTGACCAGCTTTCGGGCTGCCGCCAGCACCGCCTTGGGATGCTGAGGATACGTTCCGCACCGGCAAAGATTGCCTCCCAGGGCCTCTCTGATCTCTTCCTCCGTAGGATCGGGGTCTTTGTCGAGCAAGGCCTTTGCCGTCACTACAAAACCCGGCGTGCAATAACCGCACTGCATGCAATGGTGTTTTACGTATTCCTCGATGAGCGGGTGATCGGCTGCGGCAATGCCCTCCACCGTTTCCACTCGTTTTCCGTCGCATTCTATGGCGAGGGTCATACACGAAAGTATCGCCTTACAGTCCATGATCACCGTACACGAGCCGCAGACCCCGCGGTCGCACATCTGTTTCGCGCCGGTAAAACCGAGCTTATCGTGAAGCAGGTAGTGCAGCGTCCATTCCGGCTCTACCTTCTGCTCGTAGCGCTGGCCATTGACGGTAAGCGTAATGTGTCCGTCGGGCTTGGGCAAAGGAGCGGACCCGTGCTCCTCAACCACGTGGGCCTTGAGTAACTCATGGTCGGCAAAGCGCTTTCTACAGTAAGGACAAAGGCAAACAGGTTCCATATCGCTCCTCCTTGATCACGTGCTCTCGGCTCCCGTCTCCCCTACCGCCTGCGCAAACGGGCGAAGCCTTGCGCACACAACGCTTTCCTCTCATCTCAAAGTCCTCAAAAACACCGACTGTTTGATCCTGTTCTCGTAGTCGTTCCTGAAGTACTTGAGGGTGTCGAGGACTGGGACCGGGGCTGCCTGACCGAGGCCACAGAGGGAGGAGCCCACCATGACCCTGGAAAGCCGCTCCAGTTGCTCAATGTCTTCCGGGACGCCATCGCCTTCAGCGAGCCTGCCTAGGATCTCCACCATCACCTCCGTACCCTCCCTGCACGGGGTGCACTCTCCGCAGGACTCCCCGTTCAAGAAATCGAGGGTGCGCGAGACGAAATCGATGACGTCTCTCGTGGCATCGAGCACTGTGATGGCACCCGACCCGAGGACCGTCTCGTAAGAAAGGGGAGTCTCTATCATGGAGACGGGAACAACCCCGCCGCCGGCACCGCCGATGTGGACTATCTTAATATCGGAGGCACCCGCGAGGGTCAAGAGCTCGGAGAGGCGGACACCCATGGGGAACTCATAAACCCCGGGTTTTGCCACATCACCGCTCACGGAGAAGACCTTCGTGCCCGTACTGAAGGAGGTGCCGATGGAAGAGAACCAGGCGGCCCCTTTGTCGATGATGGGCGCCACATTCATCAGGGTCTCTACATTGTTGATAACGGTGGGCTTGCCGAAGAGACCGCTGGTGGGGGGAAACGGGGGACGGAATCGGGCCTCTCCGCGTTTGCCCTCGATAGAGTTCATAAGCGCCGATTCCTCGCCGCAGACATAGGCGCCCGCACCTTCTCGTATTTCAATGGACAGGTCGATAAGACCTTTGGAAGCAGCCAGGTCGACTGCACGTTTGAGTCTATCAAGAAGATAGTGGTACTCTGCCCGGAGATATAGGTAGGCGTGATGCGCTCCTACGGCGTACGCGGCGATGGCGATACCTTCGAGCAAGGCAAAGGGGTCGTGCTCGATGATATATCGGTCTTTAAAGGTCCCCACCTCGCCCTCATCGGCGTTGCAGATGAGGTATTTCTCATGGCTCGCCTGTTTTCCCGCGAGTTCCCATTTTATCCCGCAGCGGAAACCCGCTCCTCCCCGTCCTTTAAGATTTGATGCCTTAATCTCGGCGATGACCTTCTCGCGGCCCATCTTCCGGGCTTTGGAGAAGGCATGGAAACCACCCCGTCGGACATATGCGGCAATATCGTCCGGGTCAATTGCGTGGCTGTATCGCAGGACGATTCTCTCTGTCATGGCTACTTCCCTCCGTACGACTTCAGAACATCTACGATTGTATCCGGCGTGAGGTCCCCGTAGACTGTATCGTCGACGAGCATGGCCGGGGCTTTGTCGCATGCCCCGACGCAATTCGTCAGCTCAAAGGAGAACCTGCCGTCCGCGGTGGTCCCACCGACCCCGATGCCTATCGTCCTGGATACTGCGTCAATGATCATCAGACCATTCTTGAGATAACAGGGAAGGCTTTTGCAGACCCTGATCACGTGTCTGCCCCGGGGCTTAGTCGAAAGAAAGGAGTAGAAGGTCGCCACACCGTAGACGTCGCTCAAAGGGAGATCGAGATCACGGGCGATCTCGGAGAAGGACTCCCGAGAGAGAGAGCCTTCCGTGCGAAGACGGTTTTTCAGCAGATCGAGGAGCCTCGTGGAATGACCGTTGCCGGGTATGGCCGCGGTGGCCTTTTTCCTTGTCGCGCCGTCTCTCTTCTTCACCCCTTCGGGCCACATGAGAGCAGACGTGGGACAGTACTTGATACAGACGCCGCAGTCCTTACAAACCTCCTTATTGAGGGGGATGTCGCAGTCGACCACCACTTTCGAGTCGAAACCTCTATAGGCCATGCTGTAAATGTTCTGTCCGGCAACCTCCTTACAGGCGCGGATGCACTTCCTGCAGAGGATGCACCGCGACATGTCCCTCCGCACGTAAGGACCCTCTTCTACGGCATAGAGACGGGGGCGCTTCACGTGGAGGCGGGGAGGACCCACCTCGAGATCGGAAGCGAGCTTGTGCAGGGCGCACTCCCGGGCCTCCGTATCCGTGACGCACGTCCCCGTGTGACCGGTGAGGAGAAGCTCTATCGTTGTCTTCCTGGCTTCAAGAACCCTAGGGGAGCGGCTGCGGACGACCATGCCCTCGACTATGGGCGTATGACACGAACCGACAAGCGTACGTGAGCCCTCCACCTCAACAACGCAGACGCGACAGTTACCCGACGGCTTGATCCCTTCCTGGTGGCAGAGCCGTGGAATCTCGATGCCTGCTTTTTCCGCTGCCTCTAGGATGGTGGCACCCGAAGGGGATCCCACCTTAACGCCGTCAATGGTAATGTTCAACGCCTTCATGACCACCTCACAATTTAGTTGATTCCGTCTTTGCCCTCTTGTGCACCATTTCCGCACTCCGGCCCGCCTCGCGCCAAAGGCCTGTACGTTCCTTACCCCCCCATGTATGCTCTCCTCACGGTTTCGCTACCCTTAAGTTCATCGCACGTGCCTTCCTGTACAATTCTACCGACCTGTAATACGTACCCTCTATCCGCCACCTTGAACGCGAGAGGAACATTCTGCTCTACCAGAATAACGCCGACACCAAGCTTATTTATCTTCCTGATCACGGGGGCCAATTCGTCTACGAGTATAGGGGCGAGCCCCAAGGACGGTTCGTCCATCAACAGCAGTTTTGGCCTACCCATTAACGCCCTGCCGATCGCGAGCATTTGCTGCTCACCGCCGCTCATGGTCCCGGCCTTTTGACCGAGTCTCCCCTTCAGCTTGGGGAATAGCGTGAAAACCTCTTCCAGGTCTTTCCTGACGCCGGTTGTGTCGTTCCGGAAGTAGGCGCCAAGCTTGAGATTTGAAAGGACGGTGAGATTTGAAAACAGCCTTCGGCCCTCAGGAAGGTGGATAAGGCCGAGCCTCACGATATCATGGATAGCCATGCCGTCTATCCTCTTGTCCAGAAACCAGATTTCCCCCGAGGTGAGCGACTTCAGCCCTGAAAGGGCCTTGAAAATCGTGCTCTTCCCCGCTCCGTTGCTTCCTATGACGGAGACAACGCTTCCTTCGTCCACGCGGAAAGAAACGCCGTCCAACGCTTTCGCCTTTTCGTAATGCACGGTAATCGCTTCAACCCTGAGCAGCATAACCACCACCAAAGTAGGCCCGGATCACTTGTTCGTCCTTTTTCACTTCCTCCGGAGAGCCTTCCGCAATCTTGCACCCATAGTCGACAACCACGATATGCTCGCAAAGGTCCATTACTATCGATACATTATGTTCCACAAGGAGGATGGTGGTCCCCTGAGAATGCACTTTTCTGATTGCATTCAGGGCCAACTCTATCTCGTCCTGGCTCATACCGCCCATGGGCTCGTCGAGTAACAGGAGCTTCGGCTTGATGGCCAGAGCCATGGCAAGGTCGAGCACTTTTTGGTAGCCGTGAGGCAGGTTTCTGGCGAGCTCATCTTTCACTCCCGTCAGTCCCACAAGCCGCAAACTCTCTTCGGCCAGATCGGCAATATATGCCTCCTTCTTCCGGTATGTGGGTGTGTTGAACAGGCTTCCCACGAGACTCCTGTCTGCAGAAAGGTAGAAGGAGGAAACTATATTCTTGAAAGTGGTGAATTCCCCAAAAATCGGGGTAATTTGAAAGGTGCGTCCGATCCCCATCCGCGCGAGCAGGTGCGGCTTTTTACCGGTAACGTCCCTTCCGTCAAAAAAAACGCTCCCAGTCGTGGGCCGCAGGAAGCCGCTCACCAGATTTATGAGCGTCGTCTTGCCGGCGCCGTTCGGCCCGATCAGACCGACAATCTGACCCTCCTCGACACAGATATCGACACCGGAAACAGCCGCGAGTCCTCCAAAATATTTGGTGAGGTTACTTGTCTTAAGAAGCATATTTGGATGTCCCGCGTTGTTTCTGACGTTCTCTTGCCCATGACGCAATTTGCTTGAAGAGACTGGTCATGCCCTCCGGTACCAAGAAAATAACCGCCACTATGACGCCCGCTTGAAAGTAAGGTGCGTATCCTTTGAACTCGCCCATAATGTAGGGAACGAGGTATAGTATGGCCGTGCCCAGGATAGGCCCGGCAAAACTCCCCTTTCCACCGGCGAGTAAATAGACGAGGAGGAGTATGCTGGGCATGACGCCGAATGTGGCGGGTGATATGAGGGTCTCGTAATGCGCGTAGGCGCCTCCGGCCAGGCCGGCAAAGAAAGCTCCTATGCTTAAGGCGAGTATCCTGATCCCCGCTTCATTAATACCCCTGCTGGAAGCGGCAAGATGAGATTGGGCAACACTTTTCAAAGTCATTCCGAGCCGGGAATGTTCTATGCGGTAAAGCACGAGAAGGGTAATCAGGGTCAAGACAAGGAAAGTGTAATAATAGGGGACTCTTGAGGGACCGAAGAGGCGCGGTATGCGGGCGAGACCGGACCAAGATCCGGTGACGTCGGGCGCCAATCCCACCATGTTCATAATCATGATCCCGAAGAACAGGCTGGCCATGGAAAAATAGATCACTCTCAGGCGGGAAAATGGGAAACCAATGAGAATGCCGCACACCATGGCCACTATCGCACCAGCAGGCATCGCACACCAGGGGCTCCAGCCGAGGTGCTTTGCCAGCATGGCCGACGTATATGCGCCGATAGCCATGAAACCGGCGTGGCCCAGGGAGATCTGACCGGAGATATAGAGGATCCGAAGGCTGCTGGTAGCCATGATATAGATAAAGACCAGAACGGCAAGATGGATATAGTAAGTTGAAACGATAAGGGGACCTAGGAACACCAAGACGACGATCGCGATGATGCCGAAAATCCTTCCATATTCTTGTCGTTCCTGATTCATGTCGGATCAACTTTCACTTACATTTCATGCCCGTAAAAGCCCTGCGGCCTTACCACGAGGATGACGATCACGAGGGCAAGCCCGAGGGGATCAGAGAACACGTTGGACAGAAAATACGGACCGAGACCGTCGATCACGCCCATGGCAAGCCCCCCTGCCCAAATTCCGCCAATGCTGCCTATTCCAGCTAAAATAACGACTTCGATGATCTTTACCAGCATCGTGTCTGCTATTATCACATGGAGGACCAGCACCGATCCGATAAGTCCCCCGGCGAGACCGGCCAACCCGCACCCCGTCGCGCAGACAAGAGCGGAAATACGATGGGTATTTATTCCCATCAAAGAAGCGGCTTCAGGATCGTGGGCTATGGCGAGCATGGCCCGGCCCATCATGGTTTTTTGCACGAGCAGCATAAGTGCCGTGAGCAGGGCGGCGGCGATAATGAGCACCATCAGCCTGTCGGCCCCAAGGACGGCCCCACCTATATTCACGCTGCCGGACAACAACGGCGGCATGCTTCTGCTGATAGGGCCGATGGTAAGATCGGCGGTGGTCTTTAGGACGATAACTAGCGCGATAGCCATGAGGGTCGCTTTCTCGAAGTCACGCTGAAAGGGCCTGAAGCAGAATTTCTCTACAAAAAGCCCGAACAGGCCCGTCACGAGCATGGTCAGCGGCAGGGCGGCCCATGGGCCGAGACCCAGAGTTACCCAAAAAGTGTAGCAGATGAAGCCCCCGATCATATAGATGGCACCGTGAGCAAAATTCATTATCCGCATGACACTGAAAACAAGGGCGAACCCCAGCGCCACCAACACATATATTGACGAGATCATCAGCACGTTTATTGCGTGCCCTGCCGCCTGTGACACCACGCTTCTCTCCTCCGGGGTTCATTCGCGGCTGTTGCCCGGCCGGCCGGCGAAAGGATTTAGCTTCCACCTGCCGGCCCGTAATTTTATCGCGTTATCTTAAGGCACCCAGGTCGAGACCCACTTTACGAACACTGGTTTGCCGTTCTTTACCCTGAATATTGCCTGAGGCGAGCAGAATATACTGTTGACCCCATTCCCGAACGTTTTCCCGCCGCCGATTTGCGCGGGCCCAAAAACGGTTTCGACGAGTTTCATCGTCCGCAGGTGTTTTGCCACCACCGCAGGATCCAGGCTATTGGCCGACTCGATCCCCTGCGCGAGGATCCAGAGGGTATTCCACCCCCATGCCTGCCATGGGTTCGTGTCACCGCTCTTTACCGCCCTGGGCAGGAATTCCTTCTTAAAAACCGGCTTCATGTGGGGGTCCGTCATGTCCCATGCGGCGGACGCATAACCATCTCCCAGTTGAGGACCGGTTATCGCCAGGAGCTCGCTGACTATCTCTGAATCGGTGGACATGATGGGGCCTTTGTAACCGAGACCGCGCAGGACCTTTACTTGAGCTGCCGCATGCACCACCCATCCGTCCGTGAAGAGGAAGGCGTCCGGCTTTACGGCTATAAGCTTCTGAATAAACGGGGTAAAATCTACCGTATCTAATGGCCAGCCTACGTTTATTAAGACCGTAAAGCCAAGGTCGTTAGCTATCTGCGCGAAAATTTTTCCCCTGAATTTATCCCCTCCGTCGCCCGGTTGCGAAGCGGCCAATGTCTTCACTTTAGGGTAGGCCTCCTTCAGGTACGCCAACATGGGCCTCATCCCTTGAGCCGTGGTATTGGTATAGAACGTCAGCTGGTCGGCTTCTTCCGGATCCATAATTGTGTATTCACCGATGCGCAACACCCCTGCCGGCCCCGTAACGGAGTTTGCCGCGACGTTAATTGGAGTGATAACCCCGCCGAGGATGAACTTCACCTTGTCCTTTTCGACGAGCTTTGTACATGCCGCGATCGCGCCTTCAGGCGAACTTTTGGCGTCTTCACTGACAAGCTCGATCTTGTACTTGACCCCCTTGACCGTGATCCCGCCTTTGTCGTTGATCCACGCCGCAGCCAACTTCACGCCGGCATACGTAGGTTGTTCGCCCGCAGACATCACACCGGTCAGCGAGTCTATACATCCTACCTTCAGGACCCGAGTTTCCGCGGCAACAGATTGCTGCGCTACGAGGCAAATCGCCACACAAATGGCTGCCAGAACAAAGAATGGTGCTGTCCTTCTCATTTCCTGTTCCTCCCTCTTTTAGATAGATTCTGATGCTACAGTCTCGTCTGCCTTCAGTTGAATCGGCCGCCGCATCGGTTGCTCAATTCCTGGGGCCTCTTCAGTTGTCCGACTTCGTTCTCGGCCATAGTTGCAACTTCAACCGAGTCTCTACTGTCATACATCCTTCCACGCTTTGGGTCGTGAGTAATGTTCTCACGTCGGCCGGTGGAACAGCAATAACGCAAAGGGCTTAGTTCCATCGTTATCGAACTGTACGGAGTGCTGAAGAAGTACTTAGGGACGACAGGTGTCCTGAGACGCCTTTGTGCAAAACAAACGATGGTCTGTAATCCTAACCCGGACGAGCCGGAACCAAAAAGGTTTTGTTCCGATGGGTCAACATGATAGAGTGGGGGAAAATACTGTTGCTGCCGGAGCCCCCCCATGCTTCTCACTGAACGGTATCAGGAAAAGATCGCAGGCGTCCTCTCGTGCTATGACCGCATCATCATCCAGGGCACTATCCTAGTGTACTGTCTCAGTAATATATTTACAATAGCCTTTGCTTGTGCTATACTTGGTGCATGTGGAAACCAGCCAATAAGCTCATGATGACGGAAGAACAGCAAAGAACATTGGAAGCTTGGATTCGTGCGAAAAAGACGCCTCAAAGAGTAGTCCTCCGTTCCCGTATTTGCCTGCTTGCCGCAAGGGGTCTCTCGCATAACGCCATCGCTAAGGAATTGGACGCCTCTCGCCCCACGGTTCTGTTGTGGACAAACCGATTTAGAGCGAAAGGCATTTCAGGATTGGCTGAAGATGCTCCTCATGGTCCCAGTTCAAGGCAACTCGATCCGAAAAAGGTTGATGCCATCGTGGAAGCTACCCTCCATACAACGCCTGCCGATTCAACCCACTGGTCGACGAGAACTATGGCAAAGGCTCATGGCGTCAGCCATGCGACCGTGCAACGCATCTGGGACGCCCATGGCTTGCAGCCGCACCGCGTGGAGACCTTCAAGTTATCCAAAGACAAGCGATTCGTGGAAAAACTGACGGATGTTGTAGGCGTCTATCTGAATCCGCCCGACAAGGCGGTGGTGCTATGCGTCGATGAAAAGACCCAGGTGCAGGCGCTCGATAGGACGCAACCGGGTCTGCCTATGAAGAAAGGGCGCTGCGGAACAATGACGCACGATTACCGACGCAACGGTACTACCTGTCTTTTTGCTGCGATGAACCTGTTGGAAGGAAAAGTTATCGGCTCCTGTTATCCCCGGCACAGGAACACGGAATTCCTAAAGTTTCTCCGCAAGATCAACCGGGAAGTGCCCCAGAAATTGGCAATTCACTTGATCCTGGATAATTATGGAACGCACGGCCACCCAAATGTGAAAATGTGGCTTGAAAAGCATCCTCGCTTTGCCCTTCACTTCACACCCACAAGCTCATCCTGGTTGAATCTGGTAGAACGTTGGTTTGGAGAAATCACACGGAAAAGAATCCGTCGGGGAGTATTCAAAAGCGTGCCGGAACTGGTAGCCGCCATCGAAGAGTACATCCGGCTCTACAACGAGAACCCCAAGCCTTTTGTTTGGACGAAGAAAGCGGAAGATATCGTCAAGAAGGTGGCCCGTTGTAAAGCCGTTACTGAGACAGTACACTAGGCTGGTCTTTCGACTATGGAATGGCCTCCTTATGTGCGGGAAATCTAGGAGCACAGAAAGCACACTCCCCCCACTTTCGCCTGAATAGAACCGCAGATTACACCCAAGGGCCGCGTTTGTGCCTTTTTCACTATCTTTCGTAATATTCGCCGGACGGCCGCTCCTTACGAGACGCTGCCGCATAGTGCGGGTACACTGGGACGATGGTAAAATAGCTTAGGATGGTCAACATAGATAAAATCGGGAGGGTGGAATATGAGCATGGAGCAAAAGACTGTGAAGTATGAAACAAAAGGCGCAATTGGCGTTATTACTCTCAATAGACCCGAGAAGCTTAACGCGCAGAATGCCCTTATGGCGCAGGAGCTACTGGAAGCCTTCAAGAAGGCCGCCGCCGACACAGAAGTGAGGGCTGTCGTCTTTCGAGGTGAGGGCCGGGCATTCTGCTCAGGTCATGACCTCACGGAAGAGACGGGCAAAGATTCCCTGGAGAGGGAACTTGCAGCCGTCGAATTCCTCCAGAAAGTCACCGGTGCAATCATGGGCATGGGGAAACCCGTGGTTGTGGCTGTCCAGGGGTATGCTTTGGGGGCGGGATGCGAGTGGGTTATGAACTGCGACCTCATCATAGCGGCAGAGGGGGCAAAATTCGGTTTTCCCGAGACCCGCATAGGATCGGCAGTAGGGAACGCAGGGACAAAGCTGCTTCCCCTTATAATCGGCATGGCGAGGGCGAAGGAGATGATCCTGCTGGGCACGATCATCGATGCCGACCAAGCGGAAAAGTGGGGACTGGTTAATAGAGTCGTACCTCTTGACCGCCTCCTCGACGAAGCCATCGCGATGGCGGAGAAGATGGCGGAGAACCCTGAATTGGCTAACAGGCTCGCAAAACTGGCAATGAACAGGGCCCTCGATCTTGACATGGAGCAAGCCCTGCAAATCGAACTCAAGGACATGATCCTCACGGACAAGATCTCGCGCCGATGACAATAACAAATGTAGTAGGACCAGGTGCAGAAATGCCCTTTGAAAGGTTGGAGGGTCCGGAATAGCCGCTGGTTCTATCCTTTCAGGAAGGCACCCTCCGGGACCCCTCGCGGCCAGGCATCCAAGATTACGTCCCAAAGTTGCGGAGGAGGCAATGAACACGAAACTGCACATTGTCGTCGGGGAAGCGCCAGGTCGATAGGGACCACAAACCTCACTACGAGGGGCAACACAAAAGCGGGACGGTAATAAATTCGATCCTTCTGTTTCTCGCTTTAAAGCCTTCGTCTGCTTACATTGAACAAGGAGTAAGGGGAAAAATGAAGACCATCATTATTGTCGAGGTATGGGATGTCATAACAACCACCCTATGTCTTGTTGCGACAACGCGTTATGCCTATAGCCGTTCTGGTCATCACGACCTCCCGATGCTGATTCATTGTTTCCACCAACGCCTCGGCAATTCCCCGATCAGGTTTTTTACGGTGTTTGCTGGCTTTCAGTATGGTTACCCTGATCGAGAGTTCATCACCGGGGCGGGCGGGCTTAAGCCATCGGATAGGGCCGGAGCCGGGAGAGCCTATGCCGGCGACTTTGGAGACGTAGTGATCCACGAGAAGTCGCATGGTGAGGGCAGCCGTGTGCCAGCCGCTGGCGATAAGACCGCCGAAGGGGCTCCCCTTGGCCTTTTCGGGATCCATATGGAAGGCTTGAGGGTCATATCGTCTGGCAAAATCGAGCATGTCCTCTTCCCGAACTACGATTGATCCGAACTCATAGACAGATCCGACTATGTAATCCTCGAAGTAGCGATCATCAGTTGGTGGATTGAACACGGATTCCGTCATAACACTCCTGCCTTGTGTGAAAGTCTGCAATTATCCGGCGAGAATGGCAAGAAGATTTCGTAGGAGGAAGAAGGCGGGGATCACGGCGGCACCCAAAAGGTTCAGTCGATCAACAAAGGCAGGATAGCTACTCTCTCCCGATACTGTTCAGCCCACAATGCGTTTAGTCTCTGATACACGCTATGAAACTATCTCACAGGTGTAGGGTCTACCGTTTTTTTGATAGCCAAGGGGCAACTTCAGACCTTGGCGGCGTTTTCCAGGAAAGCATCCATCACTGCATCGGCGAATTTTTTATCCAGTATATGGGCATCTACTTTTACAATCTTTATTCTGTCGGCAAAAGCCGAAATAGCATCTATGAAGCCCGCATTTGCATCGGGATCATGCATAGGACCACCCACCCGGTCAAACACCGAGAACCCCTGCAAGGGTATTACCACGGTAACCGGTCCCTTGCTCTTGCTCAGTTTTTCACCTATTTCACTTCCTACCTGATGGAGCTCCGAATAGCTTGACCGGTAGGCGGTTACTGCCTGGTTGTGGGGATTACTCTTCCGGCCCGTATGTGTGCCCGGCGGGGCGGCAATCAGATCACAGCTCCCGGGAACAAAAACCTGAGGCAGTCCAATCTTGCCGGCATTCTCATAACGATCATCAGGGGGGAAGGAATAGCCTCCCGCAATGCGGTCAAGCCAGTCATTGGAAAGCTCGATAACGCCACCGTCAATGTACCCGTCCGCAATTACCTGCTCCAGGCTGGCAGGACCAAAGCCGAAGCAATGAAAGGTCATGGGGCGGTAGCCCGCATCAACAAGTCTCTGTCTTATCATACGGCTCGTATCCTCAGTAGAGCCCTTGGCGCAAAGGGCCACTATCTTTTCCTTGTCCATCTCCTCCTTTATTTCCACGTTTGCCATTCCCACGACGCCCCCGCAGGCCCGGGTAAAGATCATCCTTGTGAAGTGGTTTATCCCCACCACATCGGCGACCGAGTGAAGCATACAGATATCCTTGGTCCCTATCAAACGACTCACAGCCGGATTCCCCGCTTGCGAGGATACCATGAACTTCGGTACGCCTATGGGGAGGGCCCGCATCACGCCCGTTCCTAGGGCCGTGCCCATCCCTCCCCCGATCCCTAACACACCGTGGATCCTGCCCTCTTCATGCAGGCGCAGTGCGATGGCAGCCGCGCCCTGGGTTTGCAGGCCAATGGCGTCGGCCTCAGACGGACTTTTTCTTACCTCTTCAATCGTCGTGCCGGCTGCCGCAGCTACCTCCTCACGCGTGATATCCGGTTTTACTGTCGGCTCACCCAATACACCACCATCTATCAATAATGTCTTTGCCCCCAAAGCTTCTATCTGCTCCCTGCAAAATGCGACCTCCGTCCCTTTCGTGTCCAGCGCCGCTATCACAAGAATTGTTTTCATGGATATCACCTTCCTGATTTTTGCCTTTCCGCCGGTCACGGCCCGGGACGGCGACGGGATGAGCGTAAATAATAAACCAAGTCAAAGGGAATCCTCCGCGTAAGGAACGGAGATAACGCGAACCTCCCAAGTTTTGTGCTCCCCTGGTGATCATATCGCCACATGGTGTTCGCTGTCAATCAACGAAGTGCGAAGGCAAGAATATCTTGTCGAGAGCAACGGATCCGTGCCTGGCCGACGGTGCCACCACACTATTGCCTTGAGAGGACTGAGGGGGAAGGAGCCCGCAGAAATCGTGTCCTGCCACCTTATCGCCCATTTCTGCGTGGGCAAAGTTACCGCCTCCACGTGCTACTGTTGCGCTTCGATTTTCCAAAATTCTTGAGGAATGCCGCTAATAACCTTGCCACCAACCCGACGAGGCCCCGATCTGATTTTGGTCTACTTTCCGTGGAGCACATCCATCCAGCGCAGGGCCTCAGCCTCGCTGATCCTGCCCAGGTACATCTGCGTGGTCTTGAGGTCCTGGTGCCTGAGGATTATTTTGGAGATGACTTCAAGAGGAATCCCGTTCCGACTCGCGTAGGTGGCTGAGTGGCGCCTCAGATCATGAGGTCTGATCTTCACGCCCGTTTTGTCCCCAAGCCCTTTCACCAGAGATCGAGCAGTTGAGTAACAGATGGGAAAGATCCTCTGGTCGGGAAGGAGGTTCTGGGTATCGAGATATGTCTTCAACCTGCCGGCCAGCGTCTCCGGCATGAAGGCGTTTTCCTCATCCCTGCCCGACTTGGGACGTTTTAAGGTGAGTCTTCTTCCGTTCACGTCCGTCGCCCGTAAGCCAAGCACCTCCCCTATCCTCAAGCCGCAGCGCGCCTGAAGCTCCAAGATGAGTCTGTCCCTCGTCTTTCGGCATCGGTAGATGATCTCATCGACTACCTCTTTGCCGATGATCTCCCGCTGTTTCACCCGGGGCGCTCGAAACGTCTTCGAGAGAAGGGGATCATTGCAGGGATTGGTCATCGACGCATGGGTGCCCTCAATGATGAAGTTGAAGAGGGACTTGAGCTGAGCGTAACGGAGACGGGCAGTTGATCTGGCTCGTCCTTCGCCCAAAATGAGCAAGAATTGATAGAGGTCCTGTGGGGATATAGCTTCAAGGGCAACGTTGTCAAGAAGGGTCTCCAGGTTTCTGAAGAGATAACCATAGCTTTCCCGGGTCTTCTCCTTCGCACTGTTCTTTTGATGATCCTTGAATAGCTCTATTGCCTCGTGTAGTGTCATATAAATCCTCCTCGTATCGTTGTTCGGGGCCTCATGATGTAATATGCGTGGCGTGCCGAGGAGAGGTGGAAGAGGTGAACTTCCTGAAATGATGTTTTTTTGATACAATTACGAAAGCAATCATTATAAGTGGTATTCCAGAACTCATTGAGACCGGAGCGCACGTGAAGGTAAAACAGATGCAGGTGGGACAGATGGCAGTCTTTGCCTATCTCGTCGGCTGTGAGAAGATGAAAGCAGCGCTCGTGATTGACCCTGCGGGCGATGAGCACCGTATTCTCGAGGAAGCTGCCAAGAGGGGTTTCACGATAAAGTACATTGTTAATACCCATTCCCATGTGGACCATATCCTGGGGAACAAGCGCATGCAGGAGTTGACCGGGGCGACCATCGTCATCCACGAGCTGGAGGCCTATGCGCTCACCCACCAATCTCCGGATATGTTGAGCATGTTTGGAGCAGAGCCTTCGCCTCCTGCGGGCAGGACCGTGACGGGACGGCGACGTCATTACCGTGGGCGAGGTGAGCCTTTCGGTCATTCACACCCCGGGTCATTCTCCCGGAGGTATCTGCCTGTACAGTAAGGGGGTCGTCTTCACCGGCGACACGCTGTTCGTCGGAGCCGTCGGCAGAACCGACGGGGGAGGCGGCTCCTGGGAGATGCTTGCCTCCTCCATTCGCAACAAGCTGTATACCCTACCTGATGCTACCTTGGTACTGCCGGGCCATAATTACGGCAGTACGCCGAAAAGCACCATAGGCATGGAAAAAACCACCAACCCGTATGTCTCCACTCGTTCGTAGCATGTGGTTATCTGTTACTCCGGTAGTCAAACATCTGAATTCACGCAGGTGGCTGCCTGAGTTTCCCGTATATCCAAAAAAAACGGTCTTCGAAGGAATACCACGAGAAACATTGAAAGCTGGAATGCCGCCACTTTGCATGTAATCTGTCTAATCTGCGGAGGAGGCGTGACAAAGGCGTCCTTCCTGAAATGGAGGTGCTTGACCTCTTTCTATCAGTACCAGCCTTGAAGTGGCAATGGCGGAGCCAAACAAAAAAACAGAACCGTCGATCGAGAAGACCAAAGTGTAACGAATACGTGAAGCAGTGGCTAACGACACAAATTGTAAACCCTTTGCCTCACGATGCTCTGCAATTCCGGAACGAGAGTCGATTCTGTTCGCTAGCCTTGGAAGGGTCTCTTCCAGCCAAGCTCAAATTTGTCGTTGAAATACCCCTCGAGCCTGCCAAGAAGTTCTCTCCATCCAGGCTCGCGATCGTAAGTAAGGGCAATCCACAGGTAGCTTACCATTTCGCCTAGCTTGTCCTTGGGAATATACGCATAGGCTCCTGCATCGTACGACCGTTTCAAATCCTCTGAACTCAGGGCACGCGCTGTGAAGATGGCCACGCGAAATTTACGACTCACCGCAGTATCGAGGAGATCGAACCCTTTTACCCCCATGATGTCGAGAATCACCAAATCATACTCATTGGCTTTCAGCATCTCATTGGCTTTCTCATAGGTCGTCGCCTTCTCGACCGTCCAGTTAGGCCACTCCTGCTTGATCTCCTCCTCCAAAAGGGCAAGAACGTCCGGTTCATCGTCAACCGCAAGAATCCTTTTGCCATCTGAAGTCGATTGCATATAGGCACCTCTGTCTTTGATGTTGAAATCCCTTGGTGGCTTAACCACCAAATTGTTCACAGTCTTACACGATCAATCTTTTTTGTACAGCAAAAACTTCTGGACGGACCAGAGGGGGAGTAAGGGGTTATACATTGGAACCCAGGACCTCCAAGAAAAGGATGGACATTTCCACATTGCTCCATAGGAGAGGCGACTTTAGCCGACTCAAGCTGTCAAATCATTGGGTTTTTTGAACCCACCACCTTTTAGGCGGTGGTGGGTCAGTTATGCACAGGAATTCACACCACCTGTTTGTACGTTATACGAGTTATATTATTCGCAAACTGAAAAAAGAGTTTCTTGATGGGTTCTGCTTCCGCCAACTTCATAGTGCTCTGCATCGTGCTCTCGTCCTTGAAGACCATCTCTTTTATAAATTTTGTCGATTCTTCCATGGAAAGCCAGACTGTATAGGCTTCGCATCCATGAGATTCCCAGAACGGCTTGATCTCATTCTTTGTAATCATCAGGTATTCGTCATGCTTCTTACCGGGGACTTCATAAATAAATACGACCTTTAACATGGAACACCTCAAGAAGAGATCTGGTTCTATTTATGCCGCTGTCGCCTGTGTTGAGCTTCTTCACACCTCATATCTGTCCAGGGCGGCCCTACGTCCGCCCTGGACGTCATATATCCACAGTCAGGCCCGAGGTACGTTGTCCTTCGGGCTTTTGCAAGCGCCTATTTATTTGTCGAGTATGTAGATTGCTCCCTTGCCTCCGTCCACTCTTATACGCTGCCCTGACCTGATCTTTTCACAGGCAACGAAGGTATTGACGATTGTGGGAATTCCATATTCCCGGCCGATAATGGCCGTATGCGACAGCGTGCCGCCTCTATCGCCCACAACCGCGGCTGCAATACCATATGCAATGGTCCACTCCGGGTTTGTGCCCGGGCATATCAGGATCTCGCCGGCCTTCAGTTGGCCGAGATCCTTAGCGTCCATAATGACCCTCGCAATGCCTTCCGCAATACCGGGGCAGCCGCAAATCCCCACGACATCAGCGCCTATTTCCTCAGCGGTCACGGTGGGCATATCCCCCACCACAATCTTGATGGCAATCGGGTCAAAGGAGGGTAACATGTCCTTGCCGACTGCTTCCATCAGGTCGGCGCGATCAGTATAGAGCGGCGATCTGAACTCACCCTCTTTGGCGAGTCGATCCGTCAATGCCTCCCATTCTTCCCTGCGCCTTCTCGTGAGCCATCGCATATCGGCCTTGCCCGGGACCATGACACTCGATTCGATTTCGTTGGTGTTCATCATGAAGACGTCGTCGGGACGATCTATGCACCCCTGGTCGGCGAGCCACTTCCCTATCTCAAGGTAACCCCAGCGCAATAATCCCATCGTCGTCATCTCACAAAAGAGGTCATGCTCTTCACTGTAGGGAGCAGCCTGTTGGGCCAGATTAATGAGCGATTTGAACAACTCCTGCTCCGAAGGGGGTACCTTGGCGAGCATGTTCTTTACGGCCTCCTCTCTTTTTGCGGAGAGTTCTTTCCGTTTTATATCCAGGACATATTCCTTAGCCGCCGATTCGCCTGTTTCAATGTGGTCTTTTACTTTCTTCAACGGGAACTCGGGGGCTTCTATCCAGGTGGGCGCCACCATATCGAAGGGATTGGTTGCCCTGAATCCCCTCGCTTCTAAGAACCGATTAAATTCCCTCAGCCATAGCCTGCCGATGCTCGATTCTCCCAGGGCCGGCATGATCTCTTCCGGGGCCTTGGACTTAAATATATCGGAAAGCCCAATCTCTGCCGCCTCTTTCGCCAGTACCCACAACTCCCTGTCGACTTTATAGATCTCACAGTCGTAGCCGCGCAGCATGTCTTGAAATTCCGCCGATTTGTCGTCTATGCCGAAACGCTCCTTGCATTCTTTCTCCAACAAGATCCAGGCTGAATAGGATGATTGCATGCCGAGGAAATGGATTTCCCAGTGCCTCAGGCACGCCCGCTCGAGGTCCCAATGAAGATGGATGAAATCGATGGGCGTTGCTGTGGCGGGATTAAACTTTCTCGTCTTTGCACACATTTCCAACAGCTCTTCCTTGTGCTTCTCCCAGATTCCTTGAAAGTCGTCGAAATAGGGTTGCATGGCCTTTTTAAACTTGGCTTCCCTTCCCTTTATCTTTTGCTCGTCCGTCTCTATGAGAAAACTCCAATAGATGCCGCCGTCCTTCCCCCTTCCCTGCCAGCCATAGCACGTGGGCAAACTGAAGTATGTATTGACGTACTTCAATCCGTGGGTGCATCCTCTCGCCCAGAAGAGCTGCAGGCTCAAGGGAGAAAGGGGCGGACACGAATGAGTGCCGTCAAGAAAGTATGAATGGTTCAACGGTAAGTCGATCTCCGGTATCAGATCATAACCCGGACTTACGTCCCAAACAGCAACCCCAGCCTTCAGCTTGCCATCCTTCTGATCCTGTTCCCATTTCTTCCAGATCGCTCCACTTAATTCGTCTGTTCCCATTTTACCCCCCTTTTTTTTTAGGTCTGAGTTTTTTTGAATCTCAACAAAAACCAACCCTGCTCCCCTCTCCATGTTTACCTGAGGCCACGCAATGTGGCCTCAGGGTGGGGCAATAAGGATCACTGCACTGCAACCTCGGCTTACTTCTTGTTACATCTCAAAACTAAAACTTAAACGCTATATTCTTTATTTTCTCTGCTGTTTTGGATACATCTACGGTCGACCTTATGTCACTGGCCAGCCTATCGGCAAGGTTCTTCTGCTCGTGAGCCGCCTTCTTTGCCACGGTCTTAGCAGGACGCGTTTGGAGCAAGAATATGTTTTTGCCTGTAGGGAAGTCAGGATCCAATGCCCACTCCATATCCTGTGGCTTCCCTAACCTTTGCTCCAGGTGCATCGCTACTTTAGCCACAGCCTTTATGTCCTCATCGGTGAGGCAAGGTTCGCACTGCTTAGCCGGCGGCACCTCTGCCCAATCAGCGCCTTTTTCCAGATAGAGGACACACTTAAGCTTCGTACCTACGGAACGCTCCACGACGTTCAAAGTCTCCTTCTCGACGATCCACTTATCTACGTTCTCGACGCCGCTTACCACGCCTTCGCCTAATCCCCAATTTGCCTCGATGATGACTTTGGTGTCATCGCCGAGTACGGGGTCAATGGTAAAGCCGATGCCGGCAGCCGTGGCATTTACCATCTTTATCACCGCCACGCCGAGCATGTCGCAGTCAATGGGGAATCCTTTGGCGATGCGGAAGGCAATCGCCCTGGGAGTAAAGGAGCTGGCCCACACCTTTTGCACGTGTGCTGTCACCTCTTTCTTCCCCGCTATATTCAGATAGGTCTCGAACATCCCGGGCCGACTCTCAACCCCGGCCGATCTCACCGCGACGGGAAGATCGCTGATGCCTACCTTTTCGCACAATTCATCGTAGTGATTGCATATCAGGTCCGCAACCGACCCCGGCATCGCTTCATTTTCGATCATGGTACGGAGTTCGGCGCTTACTTGCCGAATACGGTCAATGCCCGCCCCCTTCATATTCTCAAGGCTCCCGATGTAGAGGGCGAGTCTTTCCCCAAGGCCGCTGTCCTGCAGAAACTTCTCGTACAGGGCAAGGGTAAGGGCAAATCCCGGCGGCACAGCTAATCCCAGCTTTGTCATCTCGCCAAGGTTCGCGCATTTCTTGCCCACGGCCGGGGCATCATCCGCGCCTAACTCATGATACCAGCAGACAAACCTTCTCCTTTCCATACTTCCCCCCTCCTTTTGATCGGTAATACGTGACTTTGCCAAAATGCCAAACCGCCATTCTGTAACAGGGAGACCCCCTCACCTGTTGATTTCAATGCCCGCTTTTTCCCTGTCCCATGTGTTCGGGGTAATACCTGCCTGTCTGAGCTGGTATTTCTGCACCCGCTCGGTGGGCGTCTTCGGCAGGACGTCCAGGAACTCTATGTACCTCGGCACCGCGAAGTAGGGCATACGCTCCGCGGCGTACCTGGTCAGGTCCTCAGGGGTAACTGTCGCGCCTGGTTTCAGGACGACACATATCTTCACCTCATCCTCGGCGAGCTCCGAACCGACCGCGACGGCCGCCGACTCAAGCACGGAAGGGTGGCTGTTGATCGCCCGCTCCACCTCGAAGGAGGAGAGAATAGCCTCTGCCGCGGCGGAGGGGGTGCAAGGATATGGATGGAGACCAAGAAGGGACAGCGATTTTCCGACATCCTGGTGGAACAGGTCGTCGAGCTGGGCGCAGAAGTCCTTGCCATGGCCTGCTCGTACTGCATCCTGAACTTCAGAATCCACACCTCGGTCCCAGCGCCCATCACGTTGTATGAAAGGCATCAACCACATTCTCCGTCACTTTTGGGAGTATGGCAATTCAAAATATCTTATGGGCGTATAAATATTTTTTATAGTTTCAAACCCCGCTCCCCGTCATCGTGCACACGATCTCAGGTCAAGCATAAATGTCCTCTGACGAAAACCATCGTTCTATTGATAAAATTCGGGATGGACGAGGGGACGTTCCGTTGGTTCCGTTGTGTGATGTCAGCCTTCCAGGGGAGGCAGGGACATCACTGTCCGTATTGCGTTGCTGTCGACAATATGGCTCTTTCTTGCGATAATCCGCGCTTCAGGCTATCGATTCAGCTCAACCATTTGTGGAGCTCATGACTTCCCGCACGGGACCGAAATCCCCACTACGAATGCCATGTCGGGCGACACCCTCGCGTCAGGGCTTCCTCGCCGCCTCTTTCAGGACACTCCATATCCTTTTCGACCAGGCGCGCAGCTCTATTTCTAAGGGGGCAGGGGCTTTTCCCTCGTTCGCCTCGGCGACCATGTCGGCGGACCGGTCGCAGTACTCCGCGAGAGCTTCGAGGACCCCGGCGACTCCCATGTCCTGAGCCAGTATCTCCAGCCGTGTTTGATCCCTATCCTTCACGAGGCACCTTTCCTTTCCGCCTTCCCGTCTTTTTCATGGAGGCTATCTCCCTGCAGTAACCGCAAAGGCCATCCTCGTCGAGAAGGTCCTCGAACGTCGGTTTCCCGCAGCGGGAACACGGTTTCTCCCAGGTTTTGACCGTCACGTGCGCGGCTCGCATCTTTTCGGTCTCCTCTTTTCGGTTGTCTTTGTATGGTGAGATTCTACGCTTTCCGAAAACGCCGAGTCAACCTCTTTCTTCCGTTGCGGACGATGGACGAAGCATGAGAAAATGTCACGATGAAGGACGACACCGAGATCAAGGTGTTCATCACCAGCCGCGAATCCACGTGCGACGAATGCGGAGATGCCCTCGGATCTCACGCCTGGATTACGCTCTCCCGGGATAAGGGAGCCCTGTGCCTCACCTGCGCCGACCTCGACCACCTTTCCTATCTTCCCTCGGGAGATGCGGCGCTGACCCGGAGGGCGAAGAGCAAGTCGCGACTCTCCGCCGCCGTTCTCAAGTGGTCCCGGTCACGCAAGAGATACGAGAGACAGGGTCTGCTCGTGGAGGAGAAGGCCCTCGAGCAGGCGGAGGCGGAGTGTCTCGCGGATGCCGATCTCAGACAGGCCCGAAAGGCCCGCGAAGCCGAAAAGCGGGAAGCGATGGACAAGGCATATGTCAAAGAGTATGCCACTATGGTCCGCCTCCTCTACCCTCACATGCCTTCCGCCCTCGAAGCAAGGATCGCGGAGCACGCGTGCCTGAAGTACAGCGGGAGGGTGGGCCGGTCGGACAGGGCGAAGAGGTTCGATCCCGAAGCCATCACACTCTCCGTCATAGCCCATATCCGCCACGCCAAAACGGATTACGACGAACTCCTCATGCGCGGCTTCGACCGTACGGATGCCAGGGGGATCGTCAAGGACAGGATCGACGAGGTTTTGGAAGAGTGGCGGCAGCACCCCGCGTCCGGATGACGGAATAGCCAACGAGAGGCCTTGAATAATGTCATGCAGGGAGCCACCGGATTTGCCCTCTCATCCAGCCATGGACCCATCTCCGAATCAGACCACGGGCGGCGCCGTAATCCGCATGTTGGCCATGTCACACCGACGGCAGTACGCCTTCCTGAAATCGTGAAAATCACACTTCCTCACAGAGTTGCGCATTATAAGTGGCAATGCTCGGACTCTTATGGCATATCAGCAAGGGGTCGTATGATGGCAAAGTTGCCAGGGAGCGCAAAAAAGGGGAGACATCCGCCTCCCCTTTTTTGATCAATTTGCCTCACCAGGCCATCAAGGTTCCATCCCTTTGTAGGTAATGGACATAAGATAATGGATATGGTTCACCGTCTTAAAGACCCCGGTCACTTCCGAGCCGATCTTGAGGCCCTTTGCCTCATTATACTCCTGCATAAACCTCGCATAGTCATCCTGAAGAGTAAGCTCTCCCCTTGCGGTTTTCACGACAACACAGTGACATATGGGATCATGACTTACTACCGTACCGGCGAAGTTCACCTCTTTCGCCATGGCCAGTTGATTGTCGAATGCCGTCTTGCTCCACTCAGCCCCTCCTCCGGAAGCAGCCATGGCCTGACTCGCGAGCATCAACGCGAAACAGAACAGGGCAACCGCCCACAATCCTCTTCTCATCTTTTACCTCCTCATTTGATTTTTAAGAAATAGGTCGCCATGGTGAATGCAGAAAAGCCTGCCGGCTGCAAAGACCGGCAGGCTTGATGCTAGAGCGTTTCTCAGAAATAATTACCGTTTGATGTTGATAATTCTAGACATTCCTAGAGACATGTGGTTACATATGAATCATGGCCCAACGGTATCTCACTCCCAATGGGGAGAACGCATCGCTCGCCGATCTTCAGGCAGTTCGGAAGGCCGGCAACAAGGAAACCGATCGGCGATGCCTTGTTATTATCATGCTTCTCACCGGCTCTCCCAGGGAACAGGCGATGAAGGTGCTCGTTCTGTCGGAGAGCGCAATAAAGAAGATCATCAGGGCCTTCAATGCCTATGGCGTCGACGGTCTTGTTGCGAAGAGACGGACAGGACGCAAACCTCTTATTACAGGCGAAAAGAAAGAAGAGATTATCGAAGAGTTCGAAGAACCGGGACGCGCCCAGAGGACGTTCTGGACAGCCTCTGCCTTCCATGGTCACATCACGGCCAAGTACTCCGTTGAGTGTTCCTACAACACGGTTCTTCGTCTTCTCCACGAGAAGGGCTATGTACTGAAAGTGCCGAGGCCCTGGCCGGACAGACAGGATGAGAAGCTGAGAGAGGAGTTCAAGGATCAACTACGGAGCCTTGCGGAGCATCCCGACGTTGATCTGTGGTACGGGGATGAAACCGGAATTGACGGTGAACCGAGACCGCGTCGGGGTTGGGCCATGAAAGGATCTAAGCCCCGAGTAGTCCATAATGGCGATCATATCCGGCTGAACATCGTTGGAACCGTCTGCCCCCGCACCGGGGAGTTCTTCGCCATTGAGGCAAGTCATTGCGATACGGATGTTTTCCAGGCATTCCTCGATGAAGCCGCTCAATCAATCACCCCTTCCCGGAAACGGAATATTCTCATTCTCGATAATGCTTCCTGGCATAAACGGAAGAGTCTTAACTGGCACTTCTTTGAACCGGTTTATCTTCCTCCCTATTCGCCAGACTTCAATCCTATAGAAAGGGTTTGGCTCATCATGAAGGCCGAGCACTTCGCGAACATCCACTGCAAGAGCAAAGCTGCCCTGATCGAGAGGGCCGATCATGCCCTCTGCGATCTCATGGATAATCCCATAAAAGTTGCGTCTGCGGCGACTCCAATCGTTACTTAATTCTGGAGAAGAGTCTAACGCCTCACTGATGCAATGTTCTCCATATTCTCCGTGACCTCCGCAGACGAGGCTGATTACTGTTCCGTGGGGGACAGCAATGCCGCGCTATTTCAGCGCACACCTCTCGCGCCGCCTCTTCCTACGTTACGTCGTTTCCTCCTGTTGTATCAACGATGCCTTTCTTACCCTCATCGATTCCCCCTTGAGGCTGATCCGGTGGGCGTTGTCCACCAGTCTGCTTACATCGGACATGTATACCCTTTGAAACGGTAATTTTCACTTTTTGTGGCGCGGGCTGGACACTTGCCTCGTAGGGGGACTCGCGGAGAGCGAAATCTTCATCGGCTATCAACATTTCATGCCTGCGGGCTTTCTTCCTGAAAGCGAGTGGCGAAATGTTTTTCTTGCAATACACCATTACTGGTGGCTATGATTGACGCATGTGGTGGGAACGGAGATGATTAAGCAACTCTTCGCGTTCCTGAGCGATATCGGTCGCGTGGTTCAGGCACGATTATCGCTGAACGCCGGCCGGCGCGGAGCCTTGATGCCACGTGAATGCAAAGGCTGATGATATAGATCAAAAGAGGAGGGTCATGATTCGTTCCCAATTCAAGACGCCCGTGGATAACCGGTATTTCGAGGACTATGAGGAGGGCTCTGTGCACGAATTCGGCGCCATCGTCGTCGAGGAGGAGGAGATTATAAGCTTTGCCAGGCGATATGACCCCCAGGTATTCCACACGGACCCCGTGGAGGCGACGAAGACCGCGTTCGGCGGTCTTGTCGCCAGCGGCTGGCACACGGCGGCCCTCGCCATGCGCCTGATTGTGGACTACTATCTCTCCCACGTGGCAAGTCTCGGCTCGCCGGGCGTGGACGAGCTGCGCTGGCTCAGGCCAGTGCGTCCTGGAGACAGGCTATCTTTACGAGTAAGCATCGTGGAGACTCGCCGATCGCGTACAAGACCGGACCGTGGCATCGTCAGGTCCCTTGTGGAAGCGATAAACCAGGATCACGAGGTAGTTATGAGCTGGAAAGGGATGAACATGCTTCAATGCCGGAATGTTCGATAGATCACGCCATGATTATTTGATCCTTTCTTCCTTACTCGTTGCTCGACAGCGTCATATAAATCTTCAAGATTACGTTCGGCATTAATCAAATCCGGAGGATGCACAAAGTCGGTGGGCGGTAAACCGCCTCCAGCCGAAAAGGACCCTCCGAGAGGTCGCCTCTTCTCGCCGGCCCCGGTTCTTGCTTCTTAGAGGAGATACTACGATGACATTTCGGCAAATGAATAATTCTAAGAAACCGCTTCCCTTTGCATGTCTTAATACCCGAGGTCTCGAGCTCACCTCCTTTACAGTATGAGGCAAACATACTACAATACAGAGAACCTTTTCGCATCACCGGAACACGAGGCGCAAGAATGGACAAGGACAGAAGCGGAGGGGGCATCTCTACCTCAGATGCAAATGACATGGAACGTACCCGCCCGCGCCAGATAATAAACGAGCCGCTTCGGTTCGAGACGCTTCTTACCCATCTGTCGTCCCTGTTTGTCGATTTTCCATCAACAGCCGGTGAGAGCCAGACGAAAAATGCCCTCCGCCTTATTGTTGAGTTTCTCAATATGGACGCGGGTATTCTTGCTTTTTTCGACGACGGATCGGGTTCGGAGATGAGAACGTCGATCTATACGGTTCCCGGCGTTGAATTTCCTGACACGGATTTGAGCGGTTGTTTCAGGCAGTATGCGAAGGCGACAGGCGGGGGGACGCCCGTTATTGTGCAGCGGATACCCGATGATCTGCCGGAGGAGGCGGCCGGGGAGCGGGAATATTACCTGGTTGCCGGCATAAGGATTGGCGTGATCATACCCATAAAGCTGCACGGCGCCGTCCTCGGGTCCGGTATTTTCCTCTCAAAGCACGAGATCCATCCGTGGCCCGACCATACGGTCACAAAATTAACGCTGCTGGGCGAGATGCTTGCCAATGTGTTTGGACGCATGAGAGCAGAGGAGCAGAATATAAGACTCCTCGGCTTCGAGAAGCTCCTCTCCACCATATCGACAAAACTTATCAATCCGCCCCTTTCGGAGGTCGACGCCGAAATAACGAGAGGACTCCAGGATGTCGTTACATTTCTGGGTGTCGACAGAGGCACGGTCTTTCAATTTTCAGCCGATATGTCCCGAATGAACCGTACCCATTCCTGGACGGAGGAAGGCATACTCTCTGCCCCTGACAACTTCGAGACCGAGACGCTGCCATGGACAGCCAAAAGACTCCAGGAAAGAGGATCGGTGGTCTTTGAAAAAGTCGAAGATCTGCCCCCGGAAGCCGGTATCGACAGGGCGGTGCTCCAGAATTTTGGCATTAAATCGTCCGTGATGGTCCCGATGATAGCAGGGGGCGCAATCGTCGGCTCCGTTGCGGTGAGCACCATGAGAAGGGAGATAGTCTTGCCCCGTCAATTGGCGGATCGAATGAAGGTGATAGGTGATATCTTTGCCAGCGCATTGGCGAGAAAACGGGCGGAGGGGCTGCTGCAGGAGGCCCTCGATGAGCTGACGGGCCTGAAAGAGCAACTCGAGGCAGAGAACATCTATCTCCGCAAAGAGACCAAGGTGGAACACTACGCGGAGAGGATCGTCGGGCACGACACGGGGCTCAAACAGGCCTTTTTCAGGGCGAGCCAGGCTGCCCAGACGGATGCGACCGTTCTTGTGCTCGGAGAGACGGGGACCGGCAAGGAACTCCTGGCCATTGCCATTCACAACATGAGCCCCCGGAAATCCAGGCCGCTCATTACGGTCAACTGCGCCGCGCTTCCCGCCGACCTTATGGAAAGCGAGCTTTTCGGCCACGAAAAAGGCGCATTTACGGGGGCGCACGCCCGGCAGTTGGGCCGCTTCGAGATCGCCCATAACTCTACCCTTTGCCTCGACGAGATCGGGGAGCTTCCCTTGAACCTTCAGGCCAAGCTGCTCCGGGTGATACAGGATGGCGAGTTCCAGCGACTGGGCTCTTCCCACACCCACAGGGCCGATGTGAGGATTGTTGCGACAACGAACAGAAACCTCGAGGAGGAAGTCCGCAAAGGACGATTCCGGGAGGACCTCTTTTATCGTCTCAACGTTTTTCCGATCGTGATTCCCCCTCTCAGGGAACGCAGGGAAGACATTCCGCTCCTGGTTGAGGCTTTCATTATGAAGTACAGCAGAAAATTGGGGAAAAAGATCACCTCCGTGACGAGGGACACCATGAAAGCGCTGCTGGAGTACCCGTGGCCGGGGAACATCAGGGAATTGGAGAGCGTTATCGAGCGGAGCGTCATTTTATGCCCCGGCACGGCGCTTCGGCTCGCCGACAAGCTGACCGTCCCGCCATCCAAAGAGGCAGGCAGCAAGGCGACACTGGAGGATGTGGAGCGGGAGCATATTCTGGCAGTCTTGTCCGAGTCCCGATGGCGCGTGGAAGGGGCAGAAGGCGCCGCGGCCATACTCGGGCTTCACCCGAGCACGCTGCGGTCTCGTATGCGCAAGCTCGGCATACGTTGAACGCAGCCACGAAATATAACAGATTCCACGAAATATAGAGCGACAACAAAGGCCCGTTCTGCTCGGAACTCCATCGTTTCTGAGGCTGATTTGGGCCCGGCATTCTCAGGCATACGCCTTGCATCGACTCCTGTATGTTCTTTCCGTGAAGGTCTCCAGGCGAGAAGCCCTGTAGGATGGAGACTTTCAAATGAGAGAGGATATCTCGGCGGGAATGATTCCAAAGGAGGCGATACGAATGGCAAGCACAGGGGAGACTTCGGCAGAGAAGACGGTGAGGGAACCGGCCAGGCAGACTAACGTGGTCGACGAGGCCGATGTGGTGGTGGTAGGCGGCGGCCCGGCAGGAGCGGCAGCGGCCCTCGCGGCGGCCAGAAGCGGGGTAAAAACAGTCCTCGTCGAGAGATACGGGCACCTGGGAGGCATGGCCACCGGGGGGTTGGTCATACTTATTCCGCACTTGAGCGACGGCACCAGGGAGCAGCAGGTAGCAGGCATTTGCCGGGAAATGATCGGGAGGCTTGATGTTGTGGGAGGAGTTGTCCATCCCCGCTACGAGGACCTGGGTTCAACCGATCCAAAGCTGGTCAACAAATGGAAGGAGTACCTCTTCTTCGTGATCGAAGGGACGGTAAGGCTGAGCGTGATGGTGGACCCGGAGATCCTGAAATGCGTCCTCAACGACATGATGGAAGAGGCCGGGGTCAAGCTCTTTCTGCATTGCTGGGGCACGCAGGCCCTGGTCGAAGGGAGACAGGTTCGCGGCGTCTTCTTCGAGAGCAAGTCCGGCAGGCGGGCGATACTGTCGAAGGTCGTCATCGACGCGACAGGCGACGGCGACATATTTGCGACGGCCGGAGCGCCCTATGACGGCCAGATGGACCCGAAGGCCAGAATTTCCAGGCTGGCTTTGATCTTTCAGATGGCCAACGTCGACACCGGGAGGTTCAGCAGGTTCATGTCGGAGGAGCAGCAGACGTACGCGGAGTTGATGTACAAGCTGGAAAGTCTCGGCGGCTTTTCCATGGTATTGAGGGGCTTCCGCGACGACGTCGTCTGGGTCAACAACTATTTCCCGAAGTGGGTGCCCAACTATATGGACAGCTTTGTCACGGAGACCTCCGATGAAGTCGCTGAAAGACGTTTTCTGAGCGCTCTCAGCTTCGAAGACCTTACCTGGGTGGAGGTCAACGGCCGAAAAGGCATGTTGATAACGCATGATTTTCTCAAGAAGAAGGTGCCGGGCTTCGAGAAAAGCTTCATCATGAACGTGGCGCCGCAGATAGGGACGCGGGGGAGCAGAAGGCTGCTCGGAGAGTATTTCGTGACCGAAAGGGACATCCGCGCGGGCACCGTCTTCGACGACACCATAGCGGTGTGCCCTCCCATCGATGCGAATGTCTCACCCGACCATCCGCACATGTGCATCCCTTACCGTTCCATGCTGCCGCGGGAGATCGAGAACCTGCTTGTGGCGGGGCGCTGCTTCTCCTCGGACCTGGTTGCCAATGACGTGCTTAACATTATCCCATTCTGCCTGCAAATGGGCGAGGCCGCAGGCGCGGCGGCGGCGATGGCGGCAAAGGCGAACGTAACCCCAGGGGAAATAGACGTGAAAACCTTGCAGCGAAGGCTGATCGATCAGAACGTCGTGCTCCCCGCGGCTATCAGGAACAATGCAGGCGCCGGAAAATGATAGGAAGGCCCTGAAGGTGAAGACCGAGCTGTGCCTGGGCTGCGGAGCGTGCGCCCAGGCGTGTGCGCACCACGCAATCTGGTTCCTCTGGGGACGGGCCGTGATAAACCGGGCGCGGTGCAAAGGATGCGGCACGTGCAGGAAGGCATGTCCTCAATCGGCAATCGAAGAGGAGGCGTCGCCCGGAGGGTGATCGGCCAGGCTCAAAGGCCGGAAGACCCCCACGGCAAAGGCAGCCGGCGGCGGTTCGTGCCGGGAAAGATAATCGAAGTCTTACGGAGGAGGTATTTATGAAAAGAAGTCTGGCAACATGGGTTGTCATCTGCATGACTCTTGCGTTCTTTGTCGGCTCCGCGTCTCTCCATGCACAGGATAAGGTCATAAAGCTAAGGTATTCCAATTTCTTTCCGCCCGTTCACGAGATCAGCAAGCTCGCCGAGGAATGGTGCAAGGAGGTCGACAAGAGGACGAACGGGCGCGTGAAAGTCCTCTACTTCCCGGGAGGGACGCTGACCCCGCCCATGCAGACCTATGACAGCACGGTGAAAGGAATAAGCGACATCGGGCAGGCGCTGCTGGCGTACGCGCCCGGCAGGCTGCCCCTGAGCGAGGTACTGGCGCTCCCGCTTGGCTACAAGAACGGCTACCAGGCGACAAAGCTGGCAAATGCATACTACAGGAAGTTCCATCCGAAGGAATTCGACGACGTCAAGGTGATGTACCTCCACGGCGCCGCCCCGGCTTTGTTCTATACGAAAAAGGTGATCTCCTCTTTGGAGGAGCTGAAGGGCATGAGGATCAAAGCAAGCGCGGAAAGCGCCTCGATCGTCTCGGCGGTGGGCGGAGCCCCCGTCACCCAGCCTATCACGGAGACGTACGATTCTCTCCAGAAGGGCCTCGTGGACGGCGTCGTCGGCCCCATAGAGACCCTGAAGGGCTGGCGGTTCGCAGAGGTCGTTAAAGGAGCTCTCGAAGACTATGCGATCTCCTACATGACGTCCATGTTTGTCGTGATGAACAAAGCAAAGTGGAATTCCATTCCAAAGGCCGATCAGGACATCATAGAGAAGATCAACGAGGAGTGGATCGAGAAACAGGGCAAGCTGTGGATCAGGCTGGACGATGAATCGAAGGCATACTCCATCACCAAAGGGGTAAAATGGGTGAAGGTGCCGCAACAGGAAGAAGCGAAGACGGCCGCTAAGATGAAACCCGTGCGCGATGGCTATGTCGAGAAAATGAAGGCAAAGAATTTGCCCGGCGAAGAGGCATTGAAGTTCTGCCAGGAGTATATAAAGACCCATCCGTAAAGCCATGTGCCGCACGGCCCGGCTGTCGACGCCGGGCCGTGCGGCTTTAAGCTGCTTTCAGATACGGGTATGAGGAGAGGACCAGATGAAACAATTTCTGACGATCGTGTATAAGCTGGATGTCACCTTCCAGGTGGTTGCGGGCGTGGGCCTCGCGTTCATGATGGCAGTGACGGTCGCGGACATTACGATGAGGACGCTCGGGAGGCCCATCGTGGGAGCCATCGAGCTGATTTCGTTTTCCGGCGCCGTCATTATCGGTTTCGCCGTACCTTACAGCTCCTGGATGCGGGCGCACGTGATCGTGGATTTCCTCACCCAGAGGCTGTCGTCGAGGGGAAGAAGAATCATGGAATTTATAACGCAACTCGTGGGTCTTGTCCTCTTCCTCTTCGTCGGAGTCAACTTCATTCTCTACGGGCTTACCTTACTCACAACAGGAGAGGTGAGCGCCGGCCTGAAAATCCCCTACTACCCAATTACCTTCGGTCTCGCGCTCAGTTGCTTCCTCGAGTCCCTCACGTTGTTCGCCGGCATGTTGAGGTCGGCAGGGGGGACGGCACATGAGTGAAGTGATAACGGGAATCACCGCCCTCATCATACTGATGCTCGTCTTCCTCACCGGCATAGAACTTGCCTTCGGCATGGCGGTGATAGGTTTCATCGGTTTTGCCTACCTGGTCGGCTTCGCCCCGGCATGCAACCTGCTGGTCAAAGATTTTTTCGACACCTTCACCTCCTACGGCTTCACGGTCATACCGCTTTTTGTCCTCATGGGGCAGATCGCGTCGAATGCGGACATCGCGAAAAGGCTGTACCAGAGCGCTCATAAGTGGGTAGGTCATATCCCCGGCGGTCTCGCCATGACGACGGTCGTGGGGGCCACCCTCTTCAAGGCCATGTGCGGATCGACCCTCGCGACGACCGCGACCTTCGCGGGCATCGCCATTCCCGAGATGGACCGCTACGGCTACGACAAGAAGCTCTCCACGGGCATCGTCGCATCGGTCGGCACCCTCGGCATGCTCATCCCTCCGAGCATCGTTCTCATTATCTACGGCATCGTGGTGGAGCAATCCATCGGCAGGCTCTTTCTCGCCGGCATCGTGCCCGGCTTGCTGATCTCTCTCTTTTTCATTTTCATCATCTACGGGTGGGTGAAGATAAATCCTTCCATCGCACCGGCCAGCAAAAAGGCTTCGCTTCACGAGAGGATGCATGCCCTCCCGGAATTCATCTGGGTGGCCGTTATTTTTATTGCCGTCATAGGCGGCCTCATGACAGGGATATTCAGCCCGACGGAAGCCGGCACGATAGGAACGCTCGGCGTACTGGTCCTCGCCGCGGCGAGACGGGAGCTTGGCTGGAAGAGGCTCGTCAAATCCTTCGATGAATCACTCAGGACGGCCTGTATGGTGCTCTTTCTCATTTGGGGCTCTGCGGTGCTCGGGCATTTCCTTGCCGTTACGCAGATACCCTTCATCGCTGCAGACTGGGTCGTGGGCCTTCCTTTTGCCCGATGGCTCGTCATGATACTTATCATCCTCATCTATCTGCTTGGCGGGTCCTTTATCGACGACCTCGCGTTCATGATCCTTGCAACCCCGATCTTTTACCCCGCAGTCGTCAAGCTCGGCTACGATCCCATCTGGTTCGGGATCCAGATAGGCATCACGATCATGATCGGCGTCATCATACCGCCCGTCGCCATCTGCGTCTTCGTCGTGAAGAACATTACCGGAGTACCTTTCGGCGTCATCTACCGGGGGGTATTGCCCTTCCTGCTCGGTCTCATCGGTTGTGCCGCGCTCCTCTTCCTGTTCCCTGACATTGCGACCTTTCTGCCTAACTTCTTTATGGGAAAACCGTGATGAAACGCTTAGCGCAGTACGTCAAGTAGAGATATAATCCAACCGAGATCGATGTAGATGATACTGAGTAGACGTCAGCTTCGAGTAAGGGAATCTAAGCTGTCGCCACGAGCGCATTTATGCCTGAGACTCTGGCCGGCAGGCTGAACGCATACCGCGAGGCCCAGAATATCCGCCCTGATGAGAAGCTGTTTCCTATTTGCTATTCGACCGCCCGGTCCCTTGTGAAAAGGCTGGGGGACAAGTTGAACGTGAAGATGCGACCGCACGATCTAAGGCGCCATTCAGCCACGTATGCAAGCCGGAACGGGATTCCCCTCGAAGTTGTCTCAAAGGTGATACCCCGGCACTAGGACCTCAAGACGACATAAATGTACTTGGGCAAGATAAGCGAGGCAGAGGCTCTTCGCTGGATGGATGTTCTCCACGGGAAGTAGCCAAAATCATCTCGGAGCCTCATGGACGTGTGCTTTCTATCGTTACGAGTGGTTATCCTCAGAAACAACGAGCCATTAAGAACGATGAGTAGTAGGTGGAGCTCCCGAGAATGAAATCTTCACCCACTATCAACATTACGCGCCTGAGGCTGCCTTCCTGGAAAACAGTTTATCAGCTCATGCCCATGAATACTGCATTTCGTATAGGAAAGCGTGAATATAGTTGTTGTAATTTTGCGGCATGTTTCTGATAATGGAGGATAAGAAGTGGCATGTGAAAAGGCTGAACACGCTGATCCGGTGATTGAGAATGTACGGAATGAAGATGCCCCCGAGGTTCCCCGACAGGGCGAGAATAACTAATGAACATTGGGAAACACCCCCCCCCCACAGTTTGCCCTGTTCGCCACCCCCGTATATTCCCAAATTACTGCACCTTCTTCACGGCCGGTTGGCGTTGGACGTGTTCCGTGAGCTGAGCGTCTAGCCGTTCGGTTTGTTCGGCACAGCCTCTTACGGCATCACCCGCCAGCCGCCGAATCCTTGATCGCCTTGTGCATCTGATAAACGTGACAGGGCGGCGCCTCCGGTGGGATCTCGCAGCCCGATGACAGCATGAAACCTCTGGGTGCCGACCTCCCCTTCTCCAGGGCCTCCCGGCAAAGGCTATAGATCTGTTCCGGCGTTTCGCTGAGGTACAATTTTGGGTCTATATTGCCGATGATAACATTCCTGGAACCAAGGTGCTCGATTGCCGTAAGAAGGTCGACCTCGAGTCCGAAGCTGCAAAGGCCGGGTTCGCCCATGGGAATCTGGCTCCAGAAAGGCAGATTCTTGTTCTGATCGCCGCAGATGTGGTAGAGAATGTGCTTGACCCCCAAGGATAAAATCTTCTCGCTCGACTCCTTGATGTAGGGGAAAACGAACGCCTCGAATTGTCGTGGCGAGATGATGCTGTTGGCTGCCAGGGGTTCCCACATCTGCGGGATCACCCGTTCTGCACCGAAAACATCGGCCCAGTAACGGACGATATCGAGAATATGGTCCGTGGTAAGGCGCATAACACTGTGTACGAGCCCCGGTTTCTTCAGCATCCACCGGCAGAGCTTTTCAACGGGGCAGAGGTTTCCCGCAATGGTAAAGTTGCCGCCACACACAATGGAAATCGGCTTCCCATGTCTTTCCTGGAGCCGGGAAAATTCCATTGAAAGGGGAAGGCATCCCGCGGACCTTGGATCGGGCAAGCCCATTCGAGCCACATCTTGTTCTGTCTCGACCGGAAATCTCGTGTGGAACGGGGCCTGTTCATAGGTGGTGGCAGGCATCCTGATCTCGCCCCCAAATTCCCAGGTACCGTATGAGGCATAGCCGTAGATGGGACCCCAGTCGAAACCATACTGCTCATGGGTCCACGACTGGAGTTTAAAGCTTTTTTGCGGGTCGCTGTAGATAGTGGAAACAGGATACCCCGCATTCTTCGCGCAGAATCCAAGGATGAAGGGGAAAAGCGGGGTTCGGTCAACAGGCTCACCCCTGAGTAATCTCATAGCTCGATCTGTCATTCGAGTCACCTCTCGTCGAGTCGTCTGGTCCTTACTGCCGGACATGGCGTTCCGCATGGGCTCCTTGCTAATCATACCAGCCGAAGTCATTGATGGCCTTTTTCATGGCAAAGAGGTTTGCCGTGGGGGTTCTGGGCGGCAGTTCGCATCCCGTGCCCAGAATAAAGCCCCTGGGTGCGTCTTTACCCTTCTCGATACACTCCCGCGCCCGCTGGTAAACGTCTCGCGGGCTTCCCGTCTGGAGGATCCGAGGCTCCACGTTGCCGACGATGATGCACTTGTCGCCCAGCATCTCTACAGCCTTCGTCACATCCACTTCATGGCCGAAACTGGCGATTCCCAGCTCTCCGAAGGGCAAATCGCGCCACATAGGGAGGTTCAGGTTCTGCTCGCCGCATATATGGCTGTAGATGTATCTTGCACCCAAGGCGAGCACCTTCTCGTGAAGCTCAAGGAGGTACGGAAACGAGAAGTCCTTGAAATGTTTGGGCGAAATTACCTGGTTCGAATCTGTCGGCGCCGACTCGCGGATATCCACATTGTCGGCGCCAAACGTATCCAACCAGTACTTTGCGACCGCCATCCCGAAGTCGGTCGCAAGCCGGAGCAATCTGTGCGCCAGGGCGGGCTTCTTGAGCATCCACCTCGACAACTTGTCAACCCCGCAGATGTTCCCGGCGATCATGAAGGGGCTGCCCACCGCGGCTGAGCAGACAAGGCCCGCTGCGCGCTGCAGCCTGCTGAACTCCATGGTCCGCGGAATTGTGCCTGCCGTGGTTACGTCAGGCAACTCCAGGCGCTCCACGTCTTCCTCTGATTGGACGGGATGGCGCGCAACCGAGATGGCCTGCTGCCACTCGGATGTGGGTATCGTTATGTCACCGCCAAATTCCCAGGCGCCATAGCAGGCGCCACCAAACTTGAGTACCTCGTCGTGATTATACATCTTGAGGGTCCACAACTGTGCCTCGAGGCTGCTTGCGGGGTCCGAATAAAAGATGTCCATCGGCATCCCTGCATTTATTGCGCAAAAACCCCGGACAAAAGGATAAAGGCCTACTCGATCGACCGGTTTTCCCGAAAGGAGCGCCTTCATCCTCTCCGGTGGCGTCATGCTGTCCGTTCTCAGACTCCAATCCCCGTCCATGGCATCGCCTCCCTTGGCTCCCCGTTTCGACTTTTCTTATGTCCTACCCTTCAACGCATTGAGGGCCTCAAGCGTCTCCTTCACCGCCGTCCCGCAGTTCAGGGCAAACCCGTCGGCTCCGTAGGACATCGCCAGCTCGCGGCTGAGCGGTGCTCCGCCGACCATCACGGTTATCCCCGGATCGTGGGCCTTAATAGGTCTTATGATCTCGGGTATAGCGAGCATGCTCGTCGTCATCAAAGAGGAGATAGCCACGACCTCGGCCCCTGTTCTCTTCTGCTCTTCCAAGAACCGGGGGATCTTTACATCCGCCCCAAGGTCATAAACCGTCCACCCCGCGGCCTCATACATAATTCTCACGAGGTTCTTGCCGATCTCGTGGATATCACCTTCGACCGTGCCAATGACGACGCTGTGCGGTTTCACCTGCCCTTCGACCTTAATGTGGGGCTTCAGCACATCGAGGGCCGCATTCATGGAATCGGCGCAAAGGAGCAGCTCGGGCACGAAATATTCCTGCGTCTGGTAAAGCCTTCCCACCTCCTCCATCCCGACGGCAAGACCCTTCAGTATCGCGTCGCTCGGATCGATATCCTTTTCGAGCGCCACCTTGGCCAGTTCGACTGTCTTCTCCTCGTCGTAGGCGACTACCGCATTGGCGAGTCCCCTCAGTATCTCGCTTATCGTTTCGATTGAATCCATGCTACCTCCGTAATCTGAAAGTCGCGAGAACGTCCATTGTTCTTTGTTACCGCCACATTTCCTTCCTATGAGTATACGCGGCCCGGCGTGCGGTTGTACAGTCCAGCCGGCACCGATGGCGTCACTTCTCGGCTTTGTAGACCTTGCAAAACGTGCCCCTTAAAGTAACGCTTCCCATCTCGGGGCTGTAAGGCGGGCTGTTGCTGGTAATGGCATTGATGCACGATTCCGTAAATCCATGCAGATCTTCATCGACTCCCTTCTCGGGGTACCACCAGCCATGGTCGCCCACCACAACCCGTGGGTGCAGGCTTTCCGCATATTCCGCCCTATGGGTTATCCTGCCGCGTTTATTCTCGATATAGACCCAGTCTCCATCGTCAATTCCCAGGTTCTTCGCCGTCTCGGGGTTGATGTTGAGGATCGGGTCCGGACGCCTGGACCGCAAGCTCTTTATCTGTCTGAAATTGGCATGCCGGAAAACCGCCGGCTTTCTGGTAGTGAGAATGAGGGGATACTCGTCTGCCAGTCCTGGCTCACTGTACATGGTTTCTGCGGGTTCGCGATACACAGGCAGAGGATCGGAGCCGGCCTCTTTCAGTGCGTTTGAGTAGAATTCGAGTTTGCCGGAAGGGGTGTTGAAACCATCCCTCTCGTAATGCCTGTACTGTCTGACGCACCCCAGGAACTGGACGGTTCGGAACTCATCGAAGGTAATCCCCGCGGGTTTGAGCATCTCCTCCATGAAATCGTATTCATCTTTCCAGAACAGCTCACCCAATCCTAGCCTATGGGACAGCTCGATATAGATCTGGGTGTCCGACTTGCAGTCCTCTGGATCAGCCACTTTCTGCTGCACCTGGGCCAGGAATGGCAGGTCTGTCGATTGACGGACGGCATCATGTTCAAGATAATGGGCCACAGGTAAAACGACATCACACATCTCGACCGTGGGGGTCAGAAAAAAGTCAGCCGTGGCAATGAAATCGAGCTTCTTGAAGGCCTCCATCGTTTCCCTGGAATTGCTCCATGTACAGAGCAGGTTTCCTCCCTGAATGTAAGCCACATGAGGCATGTAGGGTTTGCCGGTCATGAGCGCCTTTATTATGCTCTGCGGCAGGGCGTAGTAGATGAAGGGCGCCACGTGCTCTGCCCCCAGTCGCCTTTGACGTGCCTCCTTGGAAACATGATCCTGCAAGGTAAATTCCGGGGCGGCCCTGGCCACGAGCGGAGGATTCGTCCACTGGACTTTCCCGCCCGGCGCGCCTGCATTGCCGCAGAGACCTTCCAGTATGTAAATGGCGCGCTGCGTTTGCAAGGACAGCATGATATTCTCATTTGCGTTTCCCACCTGGATGGTCCCGGGTTTGTTGGCGGCATAGAACCGTGCCGCCTCCAATATCGTATCTACCGGCACCCAGGTAATTTCGGAGACTTTCTGCGGCGAATAGTCCTGAACGTGCGCCTTGAGTTCATTAAACCCCACCGTCCATTTCTCCACGAAATTCTTGTCGTACAAGCCTTCGTTGATAATCACGTGTATCATCCCCAAGGCCAGGGCCATGTCCGTGGCCGGCCTCGGCTGTATCCACAAATCTGCCCATCGGGCCATGGTCGTTTCGAAAGGGTCGATCACCATGAGCCTTGCCCCCTTCGCGATGGCCCTCTTGATAGGCTCATAGCTCGGGGTGGATGTAGACGCGGGGTTCACCCCCCAGAGCCCGATAAGGGCGGGAGAATTATGGTAGTCTTCCATGAGAAACGTGCCAAAGGTGAGCCGCATGGCATATACCTTTGGGAAATGACAGACCGATGCCATTGACGTGATGTTCGGAGAGCCGAATGCATTGGCAAGGCGGGTAAAGACATTGTCCTGAATGCCCTTGGCAGCCCCCCTCAGCCAGCAGACGGACTCAGGCCCGTACTTCTCTTTGGCTTTGTTCATTTCATCGGCTATCCTGCCCAGGGCCTCATCCCAGGGAACTTGTTGCCATTTTCCTTCTCCCCTTTCGCCTTTCCTCATCAAAGGATGTCTTATGCGGTCGGGATGATTGCGGATCTCCAGAGACGCCTGCGCCTTTATGCATATGGCTCCCATGTTGAGCAGGGCGTTAGGATCTCCCTCGATTTTCACGATCTCGCCATCCAACAGGTGCACCAACATCCCGCAGTCCTGAAGGCAGAGGGCACAAGTCGTTCTCACTACTTCAGCTTTCATCATGGTATGCTCCTTTAGGTCCTGTGGTCCGGCCACCCCAGGGCAATGTGTTCCTATGAAAGAGGTTTTACGCCACACACCGGAGGGAGTCAAATGCATTTTCCTGAGATAATCCATTCAAAAATGTTATGTTCATGAAGCGGTACATCCGTTAAACGATAAACGGCCCTCGCATGTCCTCGGTTATCTTTCGGGCCATGGTTGCAACCGGAAGGGGGAATGGGATAGAATAGCAGTGAAGAGTCAAACATCCGCCCCGGTTGCCCGGCCGGGACCGGCGTATGGTACTCAACCATCAGGACATTCCCAAGATGATAAATCTTCACCATTTCAGAATCTTCTACAACGTGGCAAGGCGCTTGAGCTACACCAGGGCAGCCGAGGACCTTTCCATCACCCAACCGGCGGTCACCAATCAAATGAGGGCCTTCGAAGAGGAGTTGAGGCTGAAACTGTTTGAGGGAAGACCTGGCAAGGTCGTCCTTACAGAAGAAGGCAAGATCCTTTACGAACATGCCATGAGACCTTTTGACCTCGAAGTGGAGATTGAGAGGGCGGTAGACGACCTTAAAGGGCTGAGGGTCGGCGTTGTGTCGCTGGGCACGTCAAAGACCTATTCCCATACCTTCCTCCATTTGCTGATCGGCCATTTTCACAAATTCTATCCGAACATTATGGTAAGGGTGGATGAGGCAGGGTCTCTCGATGTCATTCAGAGGCTGCTCGATTTTCAGAATGAGGTAGCCATTTGTGTCAAGGTCGAAGAGAACGCGGATATCTCTTTCATGCCGTTTTGCAGAGAAGAGCTGGTTGTAGTATTGCCCATAGGCCACAGGCTCACCAAAGCGGGTAGTGTTACCGTCAGGGATTTGGCTGAGGAAAAAATCATCTTGAGGGGAAAAGGTTCGGCAAGCAGGCGCCTCGTGGATCGGTTGTTTGAGAAGTCTAAAGTCTCTCCGCATATACTCACGGAAGCGAACAACACCGAATTGATAAAGAATATGGTTCAGAGGGGAGAGGGCATCTCGTTCCTGTCGAGGATAGCCGTGAGCAAGGAACTCGAAGAGGGAAAATTGGTCGCCCTTTTTCTCGAAGAGAATCAAATCGCCTTAGACATCGATATTGCCTACCTCAAGAACCGTGCGCTGTCACCGGCTGCCTCTGTTTTTCTCAACGTCTTGCGGGAATTGGCGCCACGGGATAAGCCGATGGGAAGCGCGGCCGTTCTCATAGCGGCATTGCAAGCCCCGGCCCCGGATCGGCCCTGGGCAGGAAAGGGAGGGGAGGATATTGCATGAATTCACCCTCCCAAGGCTTCCGGCTCCTCTACTTTCTCGCGATAAGGCCGGACCTGAAGGCCTGTGGGGGGGCGTCAGTAGAGCATGCCGGGACAGGCCCTTTTGGCATCCCTTATGGATGGGGAGTCGGAGTATAAGAGATTCTATAAAGAACCGGGCAATGGTTTCCTTCGCCGGGGGATGGATCATATGTAGCTGCGAGCACGGAGGTGCGATTATCTAACTTGAGAGTTCCCTGTAGCTTGCTACAGGGGGTCTTTGTTATACTGCACAGGTGGACGATGAAAGCAGGGTTAGAAAAGGATACCACTGTGCCTGGCAGATTCATTACCACATCGTCTTCCCGGTCAAGTACAGGAAATCCCTTCTCGACGAAGAGGTTGTGCGCATAATCAGAGAGACGGCTGCGGGCATAGAAGAGCGATATGAAATTGAGATCGAAACGATGGGTATGGACAAGAATCATATCCACCTTCTCTGCGGAGCGCATCCCAAGCTCTCCCCCGGTCGGATCGTCCAGATTTTTAAGAGCATCACCGCTCGGGAGATATTCGCAAGAAAACCCTCCGTCAAAAAGCACCTCTGGGGCGGTGAGTTCTGGACAGATGGCTATTATGTTGCCACTGTCGGAGAAAGAGCCGATTGGAAAACGGTCGAAAGGTACATCCAGAAACAAGGAGTGCCAAAACAAGACCTCAAACAGTTACCGCTTTTTGGTTTTTAATACCCTGTAGCTTGCTACAGGGTGGTTTATTTCCCTGACGGGTTTTTACCTTTTTTTGATAATCCGGCATGGCTTCTCAGGGCTTCCTTGGTTCAACTATCGCTACACTACGCATTTCCCCCTTCTCTAAAGACGCGACAGGGACATGTTCACTCCTTTCACTACGGAGCGGAAGATACAACTCCCACTGCGGTAATGCTGATAGGTGTCGGTTCCTTCGGAGGTGAAGACTTGCAGGTGAAGCCTGCAACCCAGGCAGTTCGTTCTTTCTGACGTTATCGAGGAATACGTCAACGTCTAAAAACCCAAGAAGGGCTATCTCAACACCTTCTCGGCGGGCCAACGGCCTCGGTCTCCCCATCAATTCCCTTTCGATGCCGGCTTACCACGCTGTCCTGCCTGTCCAGGAGGTGTCCGCACTTCCGTCACTTCCATGTAGGCGCCCGATTGCCGGACCACTGAAGGCAACGCCTGGATCCTGAACGCCCCAATCAGCTTTGCGCTTGCGTAGAATACCGGCCTTTTGAGTGATCTAGTGTACTGTCTCAGTAATATATTTACAATAGCCTTTGCTTGTGCTATACTTGGTGCATGTGGAAACCAGCCAATAAGCTCATGATGACGGAAGAACAGCAAAGAACATTGGAAGCTTGGATTCGTGCGAAAAAGACGCCTCAAAGAGTAGTCCTCCGTTCCCGTATTTGCCTGCTTGCCGCAAGGGGTCTCTCGCATAACGCCATCGCTAAGGAATTGGACGCCTCTCGCCCCACGGTTCTGTTGTGGACAAACCGATTTAGAGCGAAAGGCATTTCAGGATTGGCTGAAGATGCTCCTCATGGTCCCAGTTCAAGGCAACTCGATCCGAAAAAGGTTGATGCCATCGTGGAAGCTACCCTCCATACAACGCCTGCCGATTCAACCCACTGGTCGACGAGAACTATGGCAAAGGCTCATGGCGTCAGCCATGCGACCGTGCAACGCATCTGGGACGCCCATGGCTTGCAGCCGCACCGCGTGGAGACCTTCAAGTTATCCAAAGACAAGCGATTCGTGGAAAAACTGACGGATGTTGTAGGCGTCTATCTGAATCCGCCCGACAAGGCGGTGGTGCTATGCGTCGATGAAAAGACCCAGGTGCAGGCGCTCGATAGGACGCAACCGGGTCTGCCTATGAAGAAAGGGCGCTGCGGAACAATGACGCACGATTACCGACGCAACGGTACTACCTGTCTTTTTGCTGCGATGAACCTGTTGGAAGGAAAAGTTATCGGCTCCTGTTATCCCCGGCACAGGAACACGGAATTCCTAAAGTTTCTCCGCAAGATCAACCGGGAAGTGCCCCAGAAATTGGCAATTCACTTGATCCTGGATAATTATGGAACGCACGGCCACCCAAATGTGAAAATGTGGCTTGAAAAGCATCCTCGCTTTGCCCTTCACTTCACACCCACAAGCTCATCCTGGTTGAATCTGGTAGAACGTTGGTTTGGAGAAATCACACGGAAAAGAATCCGTCGGGGAGTATTCAAAAGCGTGCCGGAACTGGTAGCCGCCATCGAAGAGTACATCCGGCTCTACAACGAGAACCCCAAGCCTTTTGTTTGGACGAAGAAAGCGGAAGATATCGTCAAGAAGGTGGCCCGTTGTAAAGCCGTTACTGAGACAGTACACTAGAGAGCTCGCTGTAGGAGCCGTCCGTAAGAAGAAGGGTGACCTGGGCATCCTTGGCGTAGGATGATTCCTCGAACCAGCGGACATCCGCAGGCCGTTTCCCGTTGAGGATCACGAGGGTCCTGGGATAGGACACGAAGTTGAGAGGGTTGAAGCTATATCCCGCCGGATACACGATGTTCCCCTTGTCGTCCTTGATGTCTCTCTGGAGAGTGTAGGTCATGTCCACGAGGAACATGCGGTCCTTCCGGGCGGGACCGATAGCCTTCATCTCCTTCACGTCTTCCGGGATGAAGTCCCTGGCCTTTTTCACAAGGGTGTTTCTGTCCACAGCCTTGGAGAAATCGACCGACTTCGCCTTCTCCTCCAGTTCCTTGAGGGCGTCCTTCTCGACGATGTCGTAGACCGCCCCGAAGGTGCCGAGGTCCCTGGCCACGGCCGCAGAGGCCGTGAGCAGGCAGAGAAATGCCACCACGAGGACACAGCACATGGCAGTCCCCTTCGCCGTCATCTCCACCGCCCGGACGGGAAGGAAGACAAGCCCACGAGCGCCCGTGCCGCGAGAACACATGAAACAACGGTTTTCATATGAGCCCCCTATTGTTGCTGGATACTGTTGTAGTAGCTGTTTATCTGACCGGACACGTTCTGCTGAATGGTCGACTGAACCTGCGTCGTGATCTGCCCGAAGTATGAGGACAAATCCATTTTCGAGAAGTCGAGCATCTGGAACTCCGTGGAGGTGAACCCCCGGCAGTCCGCGTTGGCGGGCCCGTCGTCGGTCGCAACGCCCCAGGGGTTCGGGTTGAAGGATGCAAGCTGGGGCCGGCCCTGCTCCTGTATGAGGCGGGCGAGCATTGAGTTGAAGCAGCAGAACGCCTCAGCCCTCTGAACGCATCCGACCAGGGGCCACTTGTCCGAGCAGTACGTGCCCAGGCTGTGGCACCGGCCCGCCGCGTCCATCACGGCCGTCTCAAGGTCTTCCTGGGTGCAGCTCCCGGACAAAAGAAACTCCTGTATCAGATACGCCGCTGCCATGAAGGCGAGAGTTGTGGGGTCAAGGAATGTAGCCTCGGCGTATGTCGTGAATCCGTCCATGAGGCTCCCGCCCTGCGCCACCGCCTGTAAGGCACCCTGGACGCTTGTGCTCAGGTCCGTGACGTTCACGGCCGTGCCACCCAGGATTTCAGTACCGTAGTATGCGATCTGGCCGAGGTGGTATATGTTGGAAATCGCGTTCACCCCTGTGTACAGGCTTACCGCGCTTCCCACGTCCTCCCCCAGCGTCGTCGACCCCGCCTGGCAGCAGTTCTTCCATCCCGATTGCACGCCCGACTCGTTGCAGGTCATCTTCCTCCCGCTGAAGATGTATATGGTGCCCAGGCAGTTCCCGGAGGCGTCCGTCGCGCCGTTGTTCTGTAACATAGCGGTGCTCACGGTCGTGATCTGGGCCGTGGACGGATCGATGCAGGTCGCCGTCGAGCATTCATAAGTTCCCGCGTTGCCGAGGCAGGGATAGGCAGCGCCATAGGGGCAGACCCATGAGGTATTGTCGACGCACGCCTTGGCGGTGGAACTATACGTGCCCACGGCGCAGGTGACGGCCACGGCGCAAATGCCGCCGGTCACGGTGTAACCGCTCGGGCAGCCGCCCTGAACGCAGGACCCGGTCTGAGTGCAGTTATTGTCGGCATCGCACACATACGAACCATAGGGGCATACCCCCGCGGTGCAGGCGGCCGTCAAGGAGCAGGCCGCAGTGCACGAAGCCTCACCGTCGTACTGGGACCCGTCGAGGCTGCACGTCCAGGAGGCCGCCTCGCACTGATCGTCCGCAGACACATAAGAGCCTCCCGCAGGGCAGGTGGGCGTGCTCTGGGCGGCCGTGCACGCGACCGCGTCGAGAGGGCAGAGCGTCCCGGCGTCGCCCGTGCAGGAGGCCGTTTCATTAATCTGCCCGCTCCCGCCGGAGTCAAGCCCGCACACCAGGGTAGTCGCGTGAGCGTGTCCTGCAATGAGAAGCCCGATGCCGAGGAAGAGCAACGCCCTTAAGTGGCTTAATATACGATTCCCTATTTTTCCTGAGACCTCTCTCACTGAAGGCCGATTTCCGTTCCGTCGCTGCATATGATGTCCTGCGCTCCTTTCCTCAGGGTCTGCATGATGACCGCCGCTTCCGCGAAATCGTCGATGCACTGGCAGTCGGTGACGATCGTTTCCCCGTCCCGGCCGGGCATCCCGCCGACGTGCAGGCGTGGTAATAGTAGACGGGGGTGGTCGTGTCAAGGGAGATATCGCTTTTCTTGGAGGCGACGTTCGTCGAGGTATTACTGACATTCATCACCGTCTTGCACGCCTGCTGGCAACTCGCGAAGGTTCCGTACGTGTTGTCCGACGGGAAGGAGCTATTCCCCGTCACCCACGTCGAACCCGACAGATAGTAGTCGTTGTAGGACATCGACGAGGTGTCGTCCTGGGCGGACTGCGTGATGGTCGATACGCGCTTTTGTATGCTGGAGAAGTCATATCCGCTGGTGGTGCAGGTGTAGGTCCGCGTCTTCGTCCACCATGGCTCGCAGTCGTTCTGGGTGCAGGTCTCGTAGCACTCGGGCGGGCTACCGCTGCACGCGGTGGCGCCGGGAAGGGGGCAGTGGTTGAGGCTGAAATCGAAGCCAACGGTTCCCGAGTAGTAATGGTCGCCGCCCGGCCGGTTGAGGCCCGTGCCGGTGAAATAGAGCGTTGTACCGTCCGTGCTCAACGTGCCCGTTGTCATACCGACAAGGGAACCGGAAACGCCGGAGACAATGGCTCCCGTGATCGTGAAGGTTACCCACGCCCCGTAGTACGCGTTTTGAGCACCGAAGGTATTCCCTCCCCCAAAGCCAAACATGCAGAGGTAGTTGGGCCCCCCCTGTGAAGCCGTCAACGTCACGCCCGGCGCAAAGGTCACGTGACCTGTCTCCGTCGTGACCGGGTAGAAGTCGTATCCCCCTTCCCATACCCATGTGGTCGTATAAAAGTGGAGCACGTTCCCGCTCGCCACGACGTAGATACCGTTGCTCCAGCCGCCCACCGCCTCCTGGATTGGGTTTTGCACCTGACAGAGCTGGGCCTGGCCGTCAAGCATGCAGGTGGGAGCGGACGAGCAGGGAATACCTTGACCCAGAGGGCACACACCGCTAGAACAGACGGCCATCTGACTCTCCACAACGCAGACGGGGCTGTCGAGGCACGGGACACTCCAGTTGCCGTCCCCGGGACACACATAGTTACAGCCCGCGGACAGGGTATTCGACATGACCTGGCAGGACGAAAGGGGCTCAAGACCCGTGGCCACATAATTATTGACCGTCACCACTCCGTCGATGGTCTCGCTCTGGAGCTGACAGTTGGGATTGTTTTCCAGAACGGTGCATCCGTTGCTGATGCCGGATTGTATGTAACACTGGTAGCTCGTGTCCCAGGCTATCATATCGCCCCTGGCGATCGTACACGTGGCTGTCTGGTAATTGCCCGCCGCGTCCGACGTCTTGAGGGTGCTGTAGACGCTCGTCGGGATTTCGGACTGCTCGGCTGCCTGTGTTGCGGCGTCGGAGGACATGTTCCCGGGGTTGTAGTAGTATTGTTCTGCATTTGCCGGCCCGGAGGAAGAGGCGATGCATGCCCCTGAGTTCTGGCCGTAGTAGGTCGCGTCCATTCCGTCGATCACCACGTTGCTGATGGCATACCGGGTGTCGTTCGCCTGTATCGCCCCCGCCACCCCTCCCCCGATGACGTTCATGATGGTCTGGGTGTTGCCGAAGACGAGGTTGGCGCCGCAGGAGTTGTTGACGCAGAAGCAGCCGCCGAGCGCCGTGAGGTCAACCGGCTGAAGAGAGACCCTTCCCGATGTGTCCGACGTCCACCGGTAGGTCCGGCAGTTGGTCCACGCCCCGGGTCGCACGTGATGACACCGTTCGCGCAGATCCCCGATACGGGGAAGGGCACCTGGAAGGTGTAGTCCGGAGTGCCGTCGAAATTGGTGTCCTGGCTCACGATGAAGGTGTCGATGTCCCCCGTTGCTCCGGGTTGGATCAGGACTTCCATGAACTTTTGCGAGTTCGGGCATTGAAGCTGTCCGGAGAATGAGGTGCTCCCGTCTACGGTCGTCATGGGGGTATTGCTCGAGGTGAGGGGGTTCGAGACGTTGTTCGTGACCCCGCTCTTTGACCCGTAAATATTGAGGACGCTGTTTCCCTGGGCTTCTCCGAGATCGCTCGCGCTCTGGGAGAGCACTTCCCCGGGGGCGGCGAGGAACGCAAGGAACATGCACAGGAGGAGGTACGGCCTGGGACCCATAGGACCTCCTATCGCTTCCCCCGGTCGAGGATTATCTCGATCGCTTCCCCATAATCAACCCCCTTCTCCTTCATGACAGCCTCGATGCGCTGATTGTCCTCAGGAGAAGAGGAATAGAGGTACCGGGAGAAGTCGTCCACGACCAGGCGGGCGACGCCCTTGCCGAAGGGCGTGTCCAAAAATATCTCCGAGTACTTGGGGCTGTTCCGCCTCACCGATTTGAGGAGGGCCGCCTCGAACTCGCCGTATTCGAGCACGCCGTCCCTCATGACCTTCTCTATGTCGTCCGCCTGGAGGAAGAACTTGAAGGCAGAATTCGCATCTATCACCTTCCCGACCCTTCCGAACAGGGAGAGGTCCGTCGCCGACTGGGTGATGACGTTGAAGCTCCCCGAGTGCTTCCGGGCCTTCCGGTAGCCGTCCTCGATGATCTTACCGAGTATCGCGTTGTCCCGGATGAGCTGCCAGCCTTCGTCAAAGGCGACGAGTTTCTTCTCGTCCTTCCGGGAGCGGTAAAAGTCGCTCGTGACCGCGTTGATCACCTGGAGCACCGCCACGTTGAAGAGCTGCTTTTGTTGCTCCAGATGGCCCAGCTCCAACACGACGAATTCGTCATCGTGGATGTTGAACCGGGAGGGGCCGTTAAAGTATTCGCCGTACCGGCCGTCCCGGGAGAACTCCGCCATGGCGAAAGCGAGCCGGTGAGCGGTGATCTCCAGCTCGGTCGTGAACGTCGCGTTCCCCGAGGGCGCGCCCACTTTGGCCGGATAGGTCCTGAGGAACTCATAGACGTGGTGGTACTCGGCATCCTCCTCGTAGGTCCTGTGAGCCCAGGTCACGGCGTCCATTAAGAGACGCATCTCTATCTCGGTCGGCGCGGGCTTCTCTGAAGTGGAGTAGCACATCTGGGCGGCCACCTGGGCGATGACGGGAAGGTCGAACTGGGGATCGACGATGTGCGTGAAGGGGTTGATGGACATGCCGTCCGTGAAGTCCAGATAGCGGGCGTCGCACACGCGGGTCATCTTCTTGTAGCTGTCTCCTATATCGATGATCCTTATCTTCGCCCCTGCCCCGAAATAGTTGTACGTCAGGCAGTTCACGAAAAAGGACTTGCCCGAGCCGGTGGAAGCGGCGACGAAGGCGTTGTGGTTGTTCACGTGGGGGTCGAACAGGTCGAGCGTGCAGAGCTGTCCTTTTCTCCCGGCGAGCAGGAGGTACGGCGCTCCCCCTCCGGCGAAGTCGGCCTGCACGGGAAGAAGGACCGCCACCGTGTCCGCCGGCGCGACGAAGCTCCTCTCTAAGTTGTCCACGTTCTTGCCGGCGTTGTAAAGACCCAGGGGCAGCGACGAGATGAACATGATGGGCAGTATCCCCCGGTCTTCCTGCATCCGGTAGCCGCAGTCCTCCCAGAGTCTCTTCGCCCTGACCAGGGATTCGCTCACGGCGTCCCTGCTTGCCCCGTAGACCCAGAGGATGGGCATGACCTTCACGAACCGCTTCCCCGCTTCCAGCTCGCCCGCGGCCCACATGTGCTCGTCCTTTCTTGCCTCGTGCTGGCGGGCGAACGACCCGACCCCTTTCTGCTGAAGCATGGCGTTGCACTTCGTGTGGAGCCAGGCCCTGAGATCGGAGTATACGATGTTGAGCGTGTAAAGAAACGGGGTCCGGTACTGGTTCACGTCCTGCTGGATGCCCCATACGCCCCCGAAGATCTGGTTCGACTGGACCGCGTTCACCTCAGGCGGCACTTCCTTGGGCGTGGCGCAGCGAAAACACCGGCCTCCTATCCACATCTCCTTCATGGACTTCACGACTTGAGTCTCCGCGAAGATGATCTGCTCCCCGATCGGCCGGGAGTCGTCATAGCGGCAGGGTTCTTCCCCGTAGTCCTCCCCGTTGAAGAGGCGGCGCATCCACCGGATGAGGTCCTCGGCTGCCATGGGGGAGGGGAAGAGGTTCGCTCCGCTCAGGATCTCGAAGATCGTGTTCCTCGTGTCGTTCAGGTCGACGTCCGAGCCCCCCGAAGGCAGCTTCGCCGACACCACCAGCCGGAAGTCGCGTACCGGGATGCCGTTGAGCTTGCCGAGCCCTTCCCGGCCTTCCGCGAGGAACTGCGTGAACCGCTCGGCCGAGGTTCTTGTGAGGTCGGAGTCCCGGGTCTTCAGGGCCTTGTACGCACTCAGATAGGGCTCGATATAGGGGTCCGCGAGAAGGGTGAATTGAATGACGGACCCGGAGGGTACGTTGAGGCGCACGAGGCCTTCCAGGGTCTCCATGGCCTGCTCCCCCGCAAAGGCTAAGGGCGAGCACTCGAAGATGAACCCCACGGAGTCGTCAGAGCACCCGTATACCTTGCTTTCCGGGTCGTAGGTGACCCAGGGGAGGTAGTGGGAGAACCGCTTCCGGTAGGTCTCGTCCTTCAGGTCCTGGAAGGTAAGTCCCTCGACGCCGAAAACCCTTTTGAGAAGATTGCTCGTAAGCGCCATCTTACCGTCCCTCCACTGCGGGGTTGCCGTCGAGGACCCACCGGAAGTCGTCGACCACGAAATAGGCGTAGCGGTACATGTAGAGGTCCCTGTCGTTCTTGTAGGGGAGGAGCAGCACGCGCATCACCTTGGGGGGAGCGATGAGGGGGGTTTTCGGCTCATCGAGGAGACCGGCGAGCTTCTTGTAGACGCCCTCCTGGTAGGCCTTCTCGCCGTTCGTGGGGGTGAGCGCCGCCTTCGCTTGGTCCATGGGCTGTATCTTCTCCGCTCGGGATTCGTCGTAAGCCCCGGTCATGCTGATGCATCTGCCCGATTCCTTATAGGGGCAGTTGAAGTTGGACTTATAGGGGTTGATCGTGTTCCCCACCGTATTGCATGCGGTGAGAAGAGCTATCGACAAAACTGCAAGGACTAATCTATACATCGTCTCCTCCGTTTATGAGTAGATCAGAACACTGGGCTCGCGCACGCGGCGTCTCCGTTCAGGCACCCGTTCTTCTTCTCCTTTATTTCGAGGTCCACCCCTTCGCTGATGACAACCGTCACCGACCTCATAGCCCCTACCTCGATCGCGGGGATGGCCTGTTTCCCGAGATCGAGCAGGAACTTCTGCAGGTCGTGTCCGGCCTGGGAGAGGCCTTTCCCCGCCCCGGCTTTCGCGGCCTCGTCGGTATTGAACGTCTGGGTCGTGCCGAGGGGGCTTATCGAGGTAATGGTGGTCGACTGGGCGACCGCGTCGCCGAAGCCCGCGACAAACCCCGCGAAGAGGCTCCTGGCGACGGCCGCGCCCATCTTCGACACCACGGTCCCCCTCAGGCCAACGAACCCGTCCTCGTCGACCACGTATCCCTTGACCCTCTGGTCGATGACGGATTCCCCGTTCTTGGCGAGGCACGACAGGGTGTCGAGACGGACGTGGGCGCGCTCGTCGAAGAGGGACCCCTGGGCCTCGACGATGACGAAGCATCCCTTGAGGTCCGCCTTCACCGAGTTCGGCAGGATCGCGAGGTTCTTGATCCGTATGAGGCCGGGAAGGGGTTCTCCTTTCCCCCCACTATTCGCCGGCGCGTACATACCCGACAGCAGCGTCCCCTCCATAAAGGAAGGGGGGAGATATATCTTCATCCCGTCTTTTTTTTTAGCTTCGTTCCTGGATTCATTCTCGGCTTGGGAGACGACCTTGATGCCGCCGTAGATCTCCGGTTTGGGAACGCCGGGGGCGGACGCGCGCATTCCGGGCTGTTGCACCGGCGACGGCGGTACGCCGGGAGGGAGAGGCACCGCGGACGCCGCAGGGGATGGCATGGGAGGCGGCTCCGGCGCCTTCAGACGCACCTTGTCCTTCGCCATAGGTCCGACCAAGCTCTTCGAGCCGGAATCGGGGAGAGGCAGCGCCGGCGCCTCTTTTGTCTCCTGGACCGCCTTGAGCTGCTTCTGCAGGTCCTCCATCTGGGTCTTCATGTCGTCGATGACCTTCGTCGACTCGTTATAGAGGGACTTCTCGAGCACGTCCCTGTCCCCCGCGCCGAGGTTGATCTCCCTCTTGGTGGAAGGCGCGGGGGGCAGGGCGCTGCCGCGGGTGCTCTTGTAGATACCGAAGGCGACGACCGTCAGCACGACCAGCACCCCTGCGATGATGCTTTTCTTCCTTTGCTCAGGGCGAAGGGTCCCCCAGATTTTCACGAGTTTTTCTTTCATGACTGTCCCCCCTCGTTCCGCTCTACCACGAAGACGCGCGACGTTTCTCCTTTCTTCAATGTCATCGACTCCACGCTTACCGCTACGGGGTGGAGAGAAACGTCCGTCCGGAGGAAGTCATTTTCCTTGAAAGAAATGCTCTCCAGAGTACTCACCGGCGCGATGCGGACCTCGAATTCCTTCACGCGCAGGCCCTCGCCCTCAATGGCATAAGTAGAGCGGAGGATGACCTCCAGGTCCTTGAAGATATCCATCTTCCTGTTGATTGCGGTCTTCGTGAAGCTGTCCGGCACGTCGTTCGTATAGACCCTCTTCACGATGGCGATGATCTTCCTTTCGAAGGGCAGTTCTCCATAGAGCTCGATGTTCTTCCTGGCCGTTCCCGCCTTGCCGGGCACGAGCTGAATAATCTGCGCGGGTATGCGGGAGGGCATGGCGATCATCGTGTAGACCGCGCCGTCGCAGACGAAATAGAGCTCGGAGGGGGTCATGGAATACATCTCCTTTCCGTCTTTCTTCACCACGAGGAACTTCAGATAAGCGTTCTTCCCGGAGAGGTTGACCGCCAGTCCCTTTTCCTCGGAGTAGATCGCATCCTTTATATCCACGGGGCATATGACCCGGTTGATGTCGGAGTTGGAGAGGCGCACCTGGGTCGTGATTTCCGGTAGTACCTTCTGGGCCAGACTCATGGGATCGGGCAGAAGCTCCTGCTCGCTGAACCCCGAATCGAGGGTCCTGGGAGCAATGCCGGGAGCGGGTGTCTTAGCCGCTGGCTGGACGGCCTGCGGCTGCGCAGGAGGCTGCATAGGCTTGGTCGCTATTGCCGGAGGTTTTGAAGCATCCTGGGGCAGGACCGCCTTTTTCCAGTCGGACCGGACGACGGACGGAACGGGAGGGGCCGGCGCCGCCTTGGCGGCATCGCACCCTGCCGGACCGCACGTCTCGTCGGCGAGGACCGGCGATATGAGGCAGACCAGGGCCATAAGGCTTACGGATAACAGTGCTCTCTTCATTTGCTCGTGTCTCCTTTGGCATTTCCTGGAAGCTCGACCTGAGCTATCCTCGTGATGGCAAACCGGCCGTTGACGTTCGAGTAGTCGATGGCATAGGATTCGCGGGCGTCCGATGTTTTCTGGTCGCCCACGTACTCCTTCCGGAGCCCCCGGACGATGATCTCCCGTTTCCCCTCGTTCCACGACACCGTATCGGGGGTCCATACGCTCGTCACCCTGGCCGTCTCTATCGTGCTCGCAAGGGAGTAAAGTCGTGTCTTGTTCTCCACGTATACAGACGGATCGAACAAGGTCAAAAGCTCGTCGAAGTTGCCCCTGGCGGAAGATGGGGTGTAATTGCGGGCGAGGCCGGTGACGTAGCGCGACATCAACCGCAGGTACGAATCGGAGAACTTCGTCCCGGAAAGCTCGATCTTCTCGTCCACGACGGGGGGAAGGATCACTGTCCGCACCCGCTTGGACATGCTGTAGCTGATGAAGGCGTTGATCACGAGTCCTATGAATAAAAGGACAACCGCGAGCTTGAGCACCGCGTTGCTTCCAGCGAGTCTCTTATGCTCGGAGACGAATTTGACCGGGTTCATTCGATGAACTCCTTTTCGTGGAATGCGGGGTATCCCCTGAACTGCGCCACCCCTGCCATGTATCCCAGGTGCTTGAAAAAGCCCCGGGGGTACTTCTTCTTGGTCTTGCTGTAGAGGACGGGCAAGGTGAAAGGAAGGAGGATCGCCCAGCCCCACATCACGAGGGCGAGTACCACACACACGAGGGCGATGCACTGCTCGTCCGGCTCGTAGCTCAAGATCATGAAAGGCTGCGTCAGGTACTGGGGGAATCTCCTGTTTGTCATGCTTTAAGGGGGGAAGACCCGAAAGGGCCTTCCCCTGTCCTCCTTCTCTTAGAAAATTGCTCCAAGGCTCGTCACGATTGTGTCGGCCTTGATGAGGATCGCGGCGCAGACGATGCCGACGATGCCGGGAACGACCTTCTGCATGAGGAACAAACCGATCGACATCGCGAAGATGAGGATCGCGGCTACGAAGCCGACCGCCCCTTTCAGCATGCTGTTGATGACGATGTCGTAGGCGTCGTAGAAAAGGGTGCCGGACGTAGGCGCCGTAATGGCGTGGGCGCCGCCCGCCATGAGAAAGGTGAGCCCTGCGAGCGTGAACGCGGTGAAGCCTCTCTGGGTCCACTTCGACGCGATGAACGCCGAGCCCTCTATCGTACGCACTGTCTTGATCGTTGCGCTTATTGCGTCTGCCAATGACCTGAAATACTTCTTCATCGTTTCCTCCTTAAGGTTGTGTGTGGTTTGCCGTCTTCCGGCCAAGAAGGCCTTCTATGGCCGGGATGTTCGCCCCTGCCACGTACTGGCCGTTGATCCAGAAGGCCGGGGTTGCCCTGACCCCAAGCTTTGTGCCCAAGTCCATGTGCTCCCGCAGGAGCGCATCCGCCTTATTGTCCGGGCAGACGGGCGCCCCTTTGTCGTCGAGTTGACCGCTCATCACCTCCTCCAGGGCATGCGCCTTGTCCGCCGCGCACAGCACGTAGCGCGCGTGGGTCTCAGCGTCCTTGTGAATTGGCAGCGGGAAGAAAAAGACATACAGGGTCACGTCGTCCCTTCCTTTGAAGAACGCGGCTGCCTTCCTGCAGTAAGGACAGTCCGGGTCCGTAAACTCGATGACCTTGTTTCTCCCGTTGCCGATTTTGACCGCCTTGTCGAGCGGTACATCCTTCAGTCTTGCGGCAGCGAGTTTGGCCCTCTTCTCGCTGGTGACGTCCCTGCCGTCCTTGGTCCAGATCTCGCCGAACACGAGCAGGCCCTTTTCGGGATAGAAGTAGATGACGTTGGAGCCTGCCTCTACCTCATAGAGTCCCGGGATGTCGGAGCCGCGGATCTCCCCGACCTTCATGCCGGGGAATGTTTTTGCGAGGGCTTGACGGACTCTCGTCTCGCTCTGCGCGGCAAGGCATGATGACGCCACTGCCGCCATAATCGCGGACACAACAAACGATGCGAGTATCTTTTTCACTTTGTGGCCTCCCTTTTGCTGATTGTGACCTCAGCCCTCCGGTTGAGGTATCGCTTGCCCGGGTCTTGTGTCGCGTAGCAGCACTTACCCCTGCCGGTGACCCACATGGCGTGCAGGCCGGTCTTCCGAAGATAGGCCTCGACTGCCTCAGCCCTCTTCATGGCGAGGACGTCGTTGTGGGCCTTGTTTCCGAGATCGCAGGTATACCCCGTCACAAAAAGGTTGCCGGCCTTCGTTTCTTCGGCGAGGCTTTTGACGAGAGAAGAAAGCCTGGCCTTCTCCTCGTCGCTCAGGACAGAGTTGTCGAGGCCGAAGAGGACGGTGATGCGCGCGTCCTCAACATGCTCCCTGTCGCGCCCATCCTTATTTGGAGGTGTATCTCTGCTTCCTCCATCCGGAGCCTTTTCTGGGCTTTTCTTGGCAGCGACATCCTGCGAGACTTTTATCGAAAGCACCGGAAATCGCGGCGCCGGCGCAAGAGGCGGCGCCGCCGCGCATGCATCCCCGCAGATCACGAAGGTCTGTCTGTGCACACCGTCCCGGGCCATGCCGTCGAATGAGTATCTATATTGCGCCTGGTAGATGCCGGTCGCGTCGGAGGCAACCGATTGGAACAAGACGAGCAGCAGGGCGATAAGAGTGATGGATGCGGTTTTCACGGTTCTTCTCCGGCTGTGCCTTCTTCCTTCTCCGGCACGCTCTTCAAGTACCCCGAAAGCCCCTCGGGTTCGACGAAGCGCAGATTGGTAATAGCGGCGAAGTCGGACGTGAGTTCGTGAAACTCCCGCACGATCCCCTTCATCGTGTCGATCGCCTCCCCGAGCTTGCTTATATCGCGGAGAGGCGATTTGATCTTGAACTCGAAGTAAGCGGAATCGAGGCTTACGAAGAGGTCGGCGATCGCGGCCCCCTCGGCGGTCTTCGGTATAAAGACGTAGGCGTTTCTTCTCCGGGCCAGGATCTCTTTCTCCAGGGGGTTTGAGCCGGGAGCGATGAAGAACCCCGAGCCGCCCAGGGCGCTCGTGAAGGCCCGCACCCTGGCTGTAAACTTCACGATCCTCTCGTTTGCCGCCTCCAGCCCGGAAAGAGGCATGCGCGCGGTGCCGGCGTTCATCCTCATCCTGTTGATCGCCGTGTCCGTCGTGAAGAGCATCCGGGTGAGGAGGTGCAGGTCCCGCATCTTCGGCGAAAGCACGATGCTGCCCTGCTCTTTGACCAGCCGGAGCTTTCTTTCCAGGATCACGTCAACCTTGTTCCTTGCGACAGCTTCTTCATCCATGTCTTCCTCCTCGTTTCAGAGCACCGTGTCTTCCGCCTTCCTTATCAGTATCGTTATATTGAGCAGCTTGGCCGCCGTGGCGACGTTCGCGCCTCCCTTCCCCACGAAGAGTCCTCAGTATCGTTATATTGAGCAGCTTGGCCGCCGTGGCGACGTTCGCGCCTCCCTTCCCCACGAAGAGTCCGTAGTAGGCCGGGTCCACTCCGACAACCGCCTCCTGCAATGCGCTCGAATATATTACTTTCAGGATTCTGTCCCGGGGTGCCGGGGCGAGGGCGTTTTTTATATACTCCTTGATGTCCCGCGAGTAGCTGACGAGGGTGATCGTATCGTCCGTGTACGGTTTCATCGCCGGGAGATAGGGGAGGCATTCCTTTACGGGGTCGACGCCGTCCAGTCCCTCGACGGCCATCTTGGCGAAGCCTGCTCCCACCACTGTCGCAGCCCTCCTGATCCTGATCTTTTCTCGCTCAATGAGAATGCTGAAAGCCCGTTCCGCGATCCTTTTGTAGTAGTGGTGGCAATGTTGGGAGAGAATGATCCTGCTATTCTCCAGCATGAAAACGCACGCAAGGAGGTTCTGCCCGACCTTATAAGGCCTGTTGGCATATTTCTTCGGCAGGAACGCGAGGAGTTCCGTACCGGAGATCAGGATGAGATGAGAATCATGGTCGGGCATCGATTTAACCACCACACCAGGCACCAGGTATCCTACTTTCAGAGACAGGACCACTGATGGGTATTACCTCCCCGGCGCGTGTTTGGCGGCCCGGCTGCCCCATTCCTATTGCCTGCCTTACTTCCGCGAAGGGCTTCCGCAAAGTAGTACTCTGGAAGGGAGCCAATCAATCATGGCCCGGATAAACGGCCTCGAACGACTGCATGAGATAAACAGGAAAGGGAAATGCCGTCCGAATAGCGGCGTCACGGTTCTCGGACGAGGGGTGAACCTCGCCGACCGGTCCAGGGACATCCTTATTACGATTCCGGACCAGGAACGGAGCGGTCATCTCGGCTGCTTCGGGACCACCCGCATCGGCAAGACGAGGCTCATGGAGTCCGTGATCGAGCAGGACATCCTGAAGGGCTATAATGTTGCCATAATCGACCCGAAGGGAGATATCGACCTCTTTTCGAAGGTGATCCAGGCGTCGGCGGAGTCCGGAAGACTGGAAGAGGTGATGCTCCTCACGCCCATCTATCCCGAGCACTCCGTCAAGCTCGACCCCTTGAGCCACTACTACATGGAGGACGAGCTCGTCGACCACGTGGTGAGCGGCATCAAGGCGAAGGAGGACTACTTCATCGCCATCGCGAGCGAGGTGACCGGAGCGGTCGTCTCCGGTCTCGCCATCAAGGCAAAGAAAAAGGGCAGGGAGCTGAACGCTAACTTTAGCGACATCAAGTCCCGGGTCACCTACAAGGACCTCCAGGACCTGAAAACAGAGCTTCTTCTCCTCAAGGACGCCCTTCCGGAGGCGGTAGAAGTCTGCGACAACATCGAACAAATCCTCTCGTCGACCCAGGAGTTCTTCTCCAAAGTGGCCTCATCCCTGAGGACCATGCTTTCTGCCCTTTCTTCCGGCAATACCGGCAAGATCATCGGCAAGAGCTACGTGAACGAATTCGTGGCGCGCTTCGAGAAAGGCAAAGGGGTAATCCTCTATTGCAACACGGGCTCTCTCCTCGCAAGAAGGACGGCCCATATTATCGGCAGGGTCCTCATTTCCATGATCCAGTCCATGGTGGGCAGGTTCTTCGCATCGGGCCGGAAACTCGATCCGCCTCTCTGCATCCATATCGACGAGGGCCACAACATCGCCTATATGGGCATCCAGGAACTCTTCTCCAAGGCGGGCGGGGCGAACACCTGGATCAGCTTCTACACGCAAAGCATAGCACTCATCGAGCAGGAGATAGGGCCGGAGGCCGCCAAGGGCATCATGGACAACATCAACAACTGGATCTTTATGCGGGTCAACCATCCCGACACCGGGCAGTATATGGAGGACTCGTCACCGATAAGCAAGAAGTTCCAGCCCATCATCACCCCCGACGAATGTACGGGGAGGATCACACTGAGGGAAATCGAGGAGCAACTCATCCTTAAGGCGAACGTCCTCCAGCTCGCGGACCGGCAGTTCTACATGCGTTCCCGGGGCAACTACTATAAGGCTTTCACCATCGATTCTAATCCGCTCTACGTGCACGTCACCTTCCCGGATTTGACGGGCAATGATCCCGCCCAGGCGGAACGGTCGCTTCACGATGACTCATGACGATCTTGTGTCAGCTTGACACACTTCCCTCGATTGTCTATACTTAATTACAGAATTACATAAATACACACAGGAGCCGAGAATATGCCCTGGGCCAGAGTTTTGCGGAGCGGTCAGATCACCTTCCCCAAAGAAGTGAGAGAATCCCTGAATCTCAAGGAAGGCGATATCGTTGATTTTGAGATCAAGGGATCCGCGGTGGTCATTCGTCCGAAAGTGATGATCGATAAAGGGAAGGCGGAGGTCTGGAAGATGTTCGATGAAATGCATGAGAAGATGAAGGACGAGGACCCGCAGAAAATCGGGAAACTGATCGACGAAGCTATTAAGGAAACGAGAAAGCAAAGGACGGCCAAGAAGGCGCGCAAGCGTGGTTAGGGTCGTCCTGGACACGAATGTCGTAGTAAGCGCCTACCTGGTGCCGACCGGAAAACCGGCCCGGATTCTATCGCTGGCCCGTCAAGGGAAAGTAGATGTCTGCCTTTCCGAAGAGATTCTCCGGGAGATAAGGAGGACGCTTCTTCGCCCTAAACTCCAAAGAATTCACAAAGCAACACCGCAAGAGATTGACCGCTTTCTCCAGGCCTTTGTGGAGGTCGTCGACCTTGTTCCCGGGACTATGGAAGTGGACGAAGTCAACGATGACCCCGAGGACAACAAGATACTGGCCTGCGCACTGGAAGGCAAGGCGGATTTCATCATTTCCGGTGATCACCACCTGACGGACATCGGTTCTTTCCGCGGCACTCCCATCGTGAAGCCGGACGCCTTTCTTGGGATTATGACCGCCCGGCCATAAGATCAAATGCAGCAGCAGCCCATGGCATACAACCTTATCGGCGCAGAATAAGAGTAAGCGGCCGGCCGCCTTTTCGCATCGCCCGTAATCCGACCCGACAAGACCGTTACAGGTTTCAGCAGTACTATGAAGTCTCAGGCGTGGCCTGTACCTCCTCTTGAGCGGCGATGGCCTTCTCTGACTCTTGAAGGGATACAACCTCTTTCTGGTGGGCCCTTACGTGTCCGGCCAGCTTCTCCAGGAGGTCTCCTATGGACCTGCGGTATTTTTCCACTGTTCTAGAGGCATCCGCGTCCCACATGTGACATTCGGAGAACCGGACCAGGGACTCGATGAATTCCGAGATCACCTGGAGCTGGATCTCGATCAGGGCGGGATTTGAATAGTAGGCGATGCTCTTGTCGTATGTTTCGCTCACGCGGGCGATTTCATGCCTCCAGAGGGCGGCTTGGGCGTCGCGACCTGTTATTCTGTTCTTCAGGGTCTCGATCTCCCCCTTGAGCCCCGATATCTCATCCTGCTTCGCCTTCATGGCCACCTCTCGAGTCTCCCTTTCCTTTCTGAGGTCTTCGAGCTCCTCCTCGAACTGTTCTTTCACCTCTTCTGTGATCTGTTCCTTATCCTTTGCATACGTGGAGAGCGTATTCTTCACCTTTTTTCTTATCTCTTCCAACTTCTTCCCGTTCTGCTCAAGTGCTTCTTCCGCTTTCTTCTTTTCAGCCTCCGCTTCGGAGAGCTTCTTCCGCAAGTCGTTGAGGTCCTCATTGTGCCGAGCCTCGATCGACTCTATTTCATGCTCATGTTCTTCGAGCAGCTCCTGCGGCACCACGTGACGTTCGACCGACAGGGAATAGAAGATGCTTTTTTGGAGATCAAGGTCCTCGCGCAGGAATTCGTCAACGGATCGCCTGTCGATCTTGCCCTCTTTATAAAGCGCGTGCAGCTCTGGTATCAGGCTCTCTTCGTATATGCGGTCCTGAACCTTCTCCTTCTCCTTGACCTTTTCCTTCCGCTCCGCCTCCGTCATCTGGCGCCGGCTCGCGTTGTCGAAGAGGGCCTCGAGTGTTTCGCTGCGCGTTTCCGCGAGCGAGCAGGGAACCTCTTCCATGCCGAGTTCCAAGGCTACCGCCTTGCGGTGATGCCCGGAGAGGATAATGTATCCTTCCTCCGTCTTCTCCAATAGCAGGTCGTTCAATATACCCGCCTCCCTGATGCTCTCCCGCAGGTCCTCGTACTCGGACTCAGACAGGGGAGAAAAGAGCTCCTTGTACTCTTGCTTTTCCTTCAACAAGGTCACTTTGACATTGCCCAGATACTTCATGGTCGCCTCCTGATATTTGTTATCGCACAAGCGCCTTGTGCGTAGGTTGCCGTTGGCGCATACCCGATGTGACGCCGTTCCGTCCCTGATGCTGACATACCTCTCGATGTGAACACATTCCGGAATGTGCGCACATAGTCCATTGGCACGCTGTCCCATCCCCCTATGTTTGCACATCCTTCGATGTGTTCACATAGTCCATTGGCACGCTGTCCCATCCTGCTATGTTGACACATCCCTCTATGTGCGCACATGGGAGGATGTGTCATTTCCCGATCCGGGAAGGCCGATCCCGCTTTCCGAGCACATCTTCCATCTCTCGGTTCGCCCAGGAATCGACGATCTCCGAAACGCTCCTGTGCGTTATCTCGCTGAGCCGCTTCAGTTTTCTGAGCGTCCCACGGCTTATGGGATCCGAGGTCTTGCTGTTTCTGGACGACACGAGTTCCTTTACTCGTTCCCCGTAACTTTCATCCAAGCTCTCCACGGGAATGCGGTACTCAACGCCGATCAGGCCCTCGCTCCTCGACCGGAAAACGTGAACGCGGACCACTCCGTTCCGGAAACATCCCTTCAGATAATCGGGCAGGATATGGCCAGCGTTGCCCCTCTTTGACGCTATTTCGAGGTAGAAGAGGGCTTGCCGGTATTCCCTTCCCCTGCCTTCGATGCCGACGAGCGACAGAAACTCCCTGGTTGTCAGGTAATCGGAGGAGATGGCCTGCCATGGGCGGGCTTGGTCCAGTCTTTGCTTTTTCAGAATGTCTATGATCTCTCGCTCATTCATCGCGGCATGCCTCCTTTGTGCGAAGAGCTTGCATCGATCTTGTCATCGTCACCCTAAGGGACGTAGAAAAGGGGATTTTCGGCACAGAATGGTCGTCGTAGCGGGCGAGGCTGCGCGCGATGGCAGAGAGCGCCGACCGGTCCACTTCGTCGGCGCCTACCACCGTGCCGTTGTTTCCGGAAGGAAGAGAAAAGGCCTCGGCGTCCCGCCTGCAGAGGTCATAGATGCGAAGGACTATAGGGTCGGTCTCGGTCGCTTTCCCCGCGGACCTGGCCCATTGCCGGTAGAGGCCATCGATCGCCTGGAGATTGAAGCCATTGCGCGACCCTGAACCCGCAGGAGGCGCGGCCGTTTCTTCCTCTTCACCCAGCTCCGCCTCTTCCGATTCGGCGCCTGTGCTTGCCCGCTGATTCTCACCTTCCCCTTCCGGTATTTCAGAATCGCCCGAATATTCATATACCGCGAGGATTGTATGATCCAGTTTCGCCTCCAGGTCCTCGCCCCACGGGACCTCCGAGAGGTAACAGAGGCGTTTCTTGGTGGTGTATGTGTGCCCTGAGTCTTCCAGGGCCTTTTTCTGCTGGACGAATTTGCCGTATCCCATGGTCTTCTCGAACGCCCCATCCCGGGAATAGATCTCCACGTACTTGTCCCTGTTGCCGATGGCCCGCTGAAATATGTTTCTGATCGACCATTCCAGGTAGGTGGAGAATTTCATCTGGATGTCGGGGCCGTGCTTGTACTTCCTCAGGGCTTGCAGGATGGCGATGAGCGCTTCCTGCTGGAGATCCTCCTCCCCGAATATCGGGCTTAAGGAGCGGTACTTCTTTGCGATCTTGACGATCCTGGCCTTGTAGATCGCATACATCCCGAAGGCTGCCTTTTCGTAGACCCCCGCCTCCCCTCCGCGCAAAGAGGCGGCATGTTTCCGATAGAGCTCCTCGACGGCCTGGCTGGTATCGTATTTCCTTGCTTTGGAGGGTATCGCGGCTTTTACCGTAAGGGCGAGGGAGGAGGCGCTCACGGCAGGCGCCGGCTCAAGCTCTCCTGAGAGAACGGCGATGGCATCGAAAGGCAGACCAGCGTCTTCCGGACTCATATGCGCCTACCATACGGGTTCACCACCCTCAGATCCCTAAGCGCTTAAGGGCGTGTGACCCGGCAATAGCGCTCAGGCGGCCGCAAAACGGCTCACCAGAGTGTCCTCAAGGCTTTAGTTAAACCTTGTGGCACATAACTACCACCAGGTGAAAAGTCTGTCAATCCTGTCCGTTTGGACAGGGGTACACTCCCCTTTTTTCCGAATTCCATTGGTATTATTACTTTCTTGCCGTTCACTTCCCGGTCGTCTAACGGCACATGAGCCAAAAAAAAAGTAAAAAAAGGGAAGGCATACTGTGCCTTCCCTTGAATGGTAGGATTACCCGGCAGGCCGGCTCATCCCTGGGCAGGGAGGAACCTCGAAATGTCCCCTCTGTTAAGCTCGCTTATTATCTTTGCCGCTTCGTCGTGGAACTTCACGCCCGAGAGCACCCTGTCGAGCGTCTCCGCCCGTATCTGATACCTGGCCGCCATCTTTGTGATAGCCGCCTTCTGGTCCCGGTCCATCCCTCTTCTTCCGTTCCCGTTCTTCGGGGTTTCGGGCTGTTTTTCGTCGCGGCCGGCCCGGAGCGGCGCGTCCTGCTTTCCAGGTCCTTCTTCGCCGCAGGGGAGTTCGGGTTCAACCCGGCATTCGGGCCGGCCCGCTTCGTCGGACCGAGTTTCCGCACCTGTGTCCGCGCCGGCATCCTCCGTGCCTGCGCCCAGCATGGTCGTCGCCCTCGCGCCTTTTTGGAGGACCTTTTCGACGGAGTACTCTCTTGCGACTTCCAGGGGATCCACAACTACGTCCAGATGCGATCAGGTATTGCTGCCTCATCTTCGTCTCGCCCTTCTCCCAGTCGATGCAGGGGATGGTGGCCTTCACCTTCCTGAGGACGAAGATCGTTTCTCCCTCGTGGAGAAGATAGGCGATCCTTCCATTGGTGAGCTGATACATGTCGCAAAGCGTCTTCTTCAGCCTCTTCATCGAATACCATGACTTCGTCGGGATGACAAACGAGCCCATACCCTTTATGCCGGGGATCATGAAATAGACCCTGCCCGAGAATCTGCATTCTCCTCTCTGGTATTCGAGACACGACTCGGGATCGCATGGCTTCCTCATCCACCCACGGCCCCCGAAGAGTTTCTTCCCCGCTTCGAGGTCTTCCGGGGTTTCGCAGACCATCCTGTAGTCGGCTATCCTCCCCCGGTCGTCCCTTTCGTACTCGAAGCCGCTGCGGTGTTTCAGGCCCTTCGTGAGGCCATAGCAGCAGAGCCTGTGAGGGATGATGTTCCACCACTCGTTCATGGGGAAGTAGACGGGGATCGACCTTATCCTGCCGTCGGGGTCGGCGTAGAGCTTCTTTATGAGGTCGGCATTCTCCGGGTTGATGCAGTCATGCCTGTTCGCGGTAAAGTAATCGACGTTCTGGGGGATCAGCTTGTCGCCGAGTTCCTTTGCCATGTCTGTCCAGCTTGTGCCTTGGGCAAGCAGTCGGTCATATCGTTCGACATCGGCTTGTTCGCAGCTCTTCTTGAGTACCATGATGCCGGGCCTGATGACGCCCAGCGTCTTCACGTTGTCGTCGTCCGCTCCCAGGAGGGGCGTGAAGAACTCTTCGTTGTCGTAGTCGCCGTTGGGGACGGCGCGTGCCGTCGATGCTTTCTTCATGTGGTTAAGCTCCTTTCAGTTGTTGGCAGTTATGGTAATGCCGCCCGGTTTGAGAGTAATGACGGCGTTCGCCATGGCGAGCAGTTCAGGGGTATGAGTAATGCAGTACTCTTGTTCATATCCCCCGAGGGCAAGCACCTTCTGTTTCATGCGGAAATAGGCCCTCTTCATTTCGGAATCGAGAGCCCCGTCCTTCTCGTCCGTGTAGATGGTCGCGAGGTCTCGCCCGTTGCTCGTCTTGTTGTAAATGCATATGGCTTTCGCGACCGCATCTTCGACGATCGTCGCTTCGCCGCCCGAGAGCTTCCGGATGCTCTTCGATTTGTTGGTGTTGGCGTCGAACACGGGGATGTCGAAGCCTTCTTTGAGCTTGCCCGCCCGAGTCATCTCCTGGGTGTTGAGCCGGACGGAGAATGGAGAATCGTACACGCGGAGCAGCTCGTTCGCGATGCTCGTGATCGCCGGGCCGGCGTCGTCGATCTCCAGGGCGATGATGCCGTCATTCCCCAGCGCTTTCTCCTCAATGGTCCATTCTGAAATTTCGCTTATGAAATGGCCGATTTCCTTGTCGATCTCAGCGCATTTCGTCTCCGACTCCACGATCCGCCTGAGGGCCTCGTCAAGGGCGCCCGCTTCTTTTCTCAAAGCGGCTTCCTCTGACCTTTGACCGTCGATGCGGCTGGAGAGCGTGGAAACGCTTTGTACGATAAGCTCTTTCCTTTCCTTCAACTCCGGATCGATAACAATTCGGGCCGCCTCGTCTTCCCGTGACCTTATTTCTGCCTCGATTGCGGCGATGGCCCTGTCGGCTTCCAGGAGATATCCCCCTTTTTCTTTCTCCAATGCCGCCAGTTCCGTCTCCAGCCCCGGCAGCTCCTTCCTGGCCTGCTCCGCTTCCGCCAGCGGCTTGGTCTCATCCGTCAAGGCCGTAATCCGCTGTTCGGCTTTCTGCATCTCATCGGCGAGGACTCTCTTCGTTGAAAGCAGTTGCTCCACCTCTTTCCGAAGGGAAGGCATGGCGGAGCATTTCCCGCGAAGGTCGCCCAACTCCTGAAGGAGCTTTTCCTGCTGCGGGTCTTTGGCGCCCGTCAGGCGCTGTAGTTCCGTCTCTTGGGCCGGGATGGTCTTCTTCGCCTCGCGCGCGTCCGTCAGGAAGGGGCATGAACTTGCACCCGTCGCGTCGCATCGGTATTCTGCGAGCCTGCGGACTTTAGCCTTCAGGTCCTTGATGACGCCCTCGACCTTGTCAATGGCATGCTGCCGGGAAAGCCGCACTCTTTCGAGCTCCTTCTCCTTGTCTTTGACGAGCTTTTCGACGGTCTGAAGCTCCGATATCTGCGTATTTACCTGCACATACCGCTCGTCACAAAGTCGGGTGGAGTTTTTCAGGTTCGATATCTTCTCGTCGAAGCCCTTGAGCTCCTCTGCCTTCAGCCTCAGCGAATCGACGTCAGCAAGTAAGTTCTTGGTTCTTGAGATTCTTTCTGTCACCGCAGCCGCTTTTGTATGGAAGACACTTAACCTGGTCTCTCTGCCCTTGCGCAGTTCCTCTACCTCGTTCTTCCTGGCCACCATGTCGGCGAGGGCCTTCTCCTTCGCCTTTTGTGCCTCTTCCTGGAGCGCGATCTTTGTGCCGGTTTCGGAAAGCTTCCGTTCCTCATCCTGGCGCTCGGATTCGAGGGACCGAATGCTCGCGGCCAGGCGCGAGAGGTTCGATTGGACGCTTCGGGCCTTAGAGGTCTGTTCGTCCTTGCCTGATACGACGCTCAGCAAATCATCCTTCGTGCTCACGAGATGGGCGAGATGATCCTGGAGTGCCTTTCGCACGCGGCCGGCCTTGTCCGAGAGTTCCTTGATGCCGTCTATGCCGAGGAGCTCGGCGAGGATCTCCTTGATGTCCCCCTTGCTGTACCTGGAGAAGCTCTTCGCCCGCTGGTCCCTGAAGTTCGATATGAAATAGAGCTGAGGGGTCCCGAATAGCGCTTCAACCGCCTTGTCATAACTCTCCGTCGACCCGTCAGGGTTCAGGGGCTTCCAACTACCGTTGACCTCCTCGTAGAGATAACACTTCTGCTTCCTTTTCAGGGCATCGATGGAGACCACCGATTTATGGCGCGTACCCTTCATTGTGGAAACGAAGACCTTGCAGGCATTGGCGCCGTACGTCTCCTCGTAGAAGCTAAAAGCCTCGGGCGAGTAGCTCTTGTTCACTTTGGACGGCATGACGCGAAAGTGGTGCATGTTGTCGACTATGGTGGTCTTTCCCCTGCCGTTCGGGCCGTCGAAAACAACGATCCCGTCCGGCACAACGGAGAAATCGATCTCAATTTCGTGGATGTCCATTCCGGACAGGATGCCCTCGAAGCCTCTAAGCAGCAAATAATCGGGTTTCATCCGACGCCTCCTTTCCGACATAGCCGTTGAGTATGGCTTGTTCATCCGCTGTCTGAAGCAAACGGAGCTTATCGAACAGACCCGCCGCGATCGGCTGGCCGTTCAGCTCTCCCCATCTTTTGAGCTTTTCGTCGAGAGACCTCAGCCTGGATATGCCTTCGGACCTCGCGTTCGTCATGGGGAGCACCGTCTTCTCAATCTTCACGTGGGCGGCTCCTTTTTCGTAGGCGCGCCTTCTCAAGGCCGCGTCGTCCACCCGGGCAACATCTTCCTCCCTGATGCTGTAGACGATCCTGATATAGTCGCCTTCCTCTACTTCCTCGATGAGCGACTCATCAGGAAGTACGCCGATGGGCGCCAGGGTGCGCATCTTCCTTGCCGGGGTCTCCACGAACCTGGACTCAACCCTTCCTTCGGCGATCGTGTGGAAGAAGAAGCCTTTTTCTTCCGTCTCGCCATGGTCGGCGCGGGTGATGGAACCTGAGTAAAACGCGTTGTCCTGGAGCTGCTGCCGCATATGGATATGGCCGAGGCAAACGAGGACTGCCTTCGTGAGCCTCAAATCGGCTATGCCGAATTCTGCATCAGGGTCGGTGACCCGCTGGCCGGTCGACAGGCGAGAGCCCTTTACCGTTCCGTGACCGACGAGTATCGTCGGCATCCCGAGGCGGTTGGCCTTTTCGTTCGTGATGCCCCAGGCATGGAACAGGTCCCTCAGCAGCTCGGCACACTCGATTGCCGCGGTGTCTATCGAAAGACTTCCCATAGCCATCAAGGCCGCCTTCGTGACTGAAGGCAGACACGACACAATCAAAGAAAACCCCGGCTTGCCCTCCACGTTTCCGTTGACCGAGATGAACCTGCGCGGCTCTTCCTTTGTTAGGCCTACGTGCCTTGGAAAACCGGTTGCGAAAATAGGATATTCCGTCTTGAGTTTGTTAAAGACCTCCGTGCTGTTGGATGTATCATGCGTCGGTGTGCCGCTTGTGATGATAACCGGAGCGATGTTGCCGCAACGGTGCACAAAATCAATCGCCGCGAGCGTTCCCGGCGAACCCAGGACAAGCCCTCTCTCGAAAACGTCTCCCGCTATGGCTATCAAGTCGGGGGTTTCAGCCTGCGCCGTCACAATTACCCGGTCGCAGCATTCGGCAGTATTCTGAAGCCGACCCTGCTCGTCGTCGAAGTGCAGGTCGGCGCAATGAAGGACCTTTATGGCATCCATGGACTCTCCTTTTGCTGTTTTTTTTGGAGTTTTTTGACTGATCTGTTGCCCTATATATCCTGAAGATGCAAGAAAGGGCGCTTTTCGGTGTCTAATGAAGATACTGAAGCTAAAGGGATTAGAGTTGTCAGAGACTTTGCACAATTTTGACAAGGATTTTGCACAATGTTTTTCTGGGAACGTGGAATATGGAAAAGAGCGCAAAAATAGCGGGCATTTGTGGATTTCACAAGCGCCGCTTAAGTGATCTTTCTACCTCTTTTACGCCTGCCTTAACAGCCCTCTAAACCACCTCGAACATTACAGTTCCTTTTGACATCCCCCCGCCGACGTGGGAGCCTTTGACGGTAATAAAATGGTAAGAACGCTCGGTCATCCTTGATTACTTCCCCATTTCAAATTTCATCAGGATTACATTGGCCGGGGCATTCAGAATAGAGCCTGCATACTCGAAACCTACCAGTTTCCAGAAAGCCCCACGAGGGCCAGTTGCGTGCTCTATGGATCAGCCTCTGCCCCCGCTCGGCGGGCGGGAATGCACGTCCAAGAGGGCGACCATCGGGGCCAACTCTACAACGCGGCTTGCGTGATAGGAGTAAGCGTCAGATCCTTTCTCCAGGACTTCCATGGCTTTCAGGTGCAAAGCACCCTCGGCCCGCAGGGCCTGAGCCTGCTGCTGCGCTGCTTTCTCGATGGTTGACATACTTAATCTCCTTGTTGGTTGTTGGGTGCTCTGTTGATCGCCGATCCCCCTTCCTGGTTATGTGCAGCGAAGGGAGATCGGCAACTCATCCCTACTATCCTCCCCTTTCCACGTCATCCGCCAATTGCCGGAGTAGCTCGGGCGCCTCTCTGGTAATGCCATCGGGGCTGTGAACGGTCACGCGCCCGTCTCCCTCGGTGGTCCGGCCGCCGGCGTTCTCTTTTTCCGGCGTAGGTGGAAGGTAATCTGGGGCCTTGCTCATATAAAACACCTCCTTTTTCATGGTCAACAACGGTTTTTGGTGGTATAGAATTTGTCAGTCAGACGCTCGACCTCCAACCTCCGCACTTCGCCAATCAGGTTCTCGAACTCGATGATCCTCTGCTCTGGCCACGGCCCGACAGGCGCGGAGCAGCCCTCGACAGTCAGCCATAAGAGAGAAGGGGAAAACCGGCGAACGGTGGTTTCTTTCTCGATCAGCTTGTTGAGCTGAAAGTTGAAGTTTAATCTCAACTCCATAAGCTTATTTATTCCTGGACATTTCGGAAACCGGCTTCCGTCTATCTGAAGCTGCCCCAGTTCTTTCGCCAGCTTCATATAAAGATCCGCGATCCGCTGTAGCCTGTGGGGAATGCCGGCTATGAGGGCTTGCAGCTCTTCGGCCTGCTGCGCGGCGATGAACGCATCGAGAGCTACCTTCTCCTCGTCGGCAGCCTTGCGTAGACCAGCCGTCGCGTTCTCTACCTCTGCTTCCGCGTCCTTGATTAAGCCTTTCATCCCTTCGAGGCGGAAGCCGAGGGGCTCGATCTTGCGATCCAGGTCATGAATGATTTTGCGCTTTGTTTTGTCGCCGGCCGCAAAGGCGCGCACGGCAGCAGTGCGCTCTTTCTGAAGCCCCTCTATATCTTGAGTCAAAGAGGCGTTTTGCTCCCTCAGATCGGCCAGCTTCGCTTTTCGTTCCTCTAATGCCTTTTTTGCTTCCTCGACTTCCATATCGATCTCCTTTTCGTTTGCGCCGGCCTACTGGCCTGCAATCATGGTGAGGCCAAGGGCGAGCGCTTCCACCACATGTTCCTGCGGGACAGCCGCTTGCCGGTTTGCGTCAATTGTTGCAATATAGCCGTCCTTAAAGGTGATCATCGTGGCGGCATTAAGATACGAAGGTACCAACATCTGAAAAGTCTCCATGGTCTATTTTCCTCCTTTATGGTTGAATCTCCGCGCTTTGCGGATCGCTCTTCGTTACTGATGCTGTTGGAAGGCGTGCGGATATGTTCTTTTTTGCCTCAAAGAGACGGCCGCGGACTTTTTGAAGGGATCTCGCAAACTGAAGAACAGGTACCAGCTCATCCTCGCGAAACGCCTGCATCAGTTGCCGTGTTTCCTCGTCGTCTGGCACGTCAAAGTAAATGACTTGATCGTGCTCCGACAAGGGTACGTCCACACCGTGAAAACAGAGAAATGCGACGAGATAGAGTCCGTGGCGCGACGTTGTCTCCCCGCTGCTCTTCCTTCTTCCACCGAATCGATTATTTTTCATGGCGTCTTCCCCAGGATGTTGTAGATTTGCCGGATGGTGAGCTTATGTGCCCTGGCAAGCTCGGCCGCTTTGCGACCCTTGTCGTAATCAGCCTTTATAGTGTCGTCTCTCTTTTTGCGTTCGGCGCCGTCGACTTTTGGAACCGACAAAACGAGGCCCCCGAATTCCTCCCGGATCCTGAGCGCGGCTTCCTCGCCTATCAGATCGGTCAATTTTCCGAAACGGCTAGTGGTTTTACCGGCACTCAAGAATCTTCTCCACAGTAAGCATTTGCTTCCTTGCCATAGCGCAAAGACTCAGGGCTTCCAGGGGAGCGACCCCCGAGGGCAGCGCTGCGTCGTTTTCCGCCGTCTCACGCGCCCGGAGCGCGGCCTCCGCCCTTCTGAGCCTGTACAGGATCGCTGCCAAACACCTGACGGCGTGTATCACTTCAACCTTGCGGGCTCCCTCGCCTGACATATGCACCCCTCCTATGAAATACAAAAAGGCTGATCGTCCTTTACGATCTGCCTAAGTTGGTACAGTGCCCGGGATTCGATTTGCCCAATTCTGGCCTGACTAAGCCTGAGCAGTCGCCCCATTTCGGCCGCCGTCGCGTTTCTCCAATACCTGCCTTGAATGATCTGCCGCTCCCTGTCCTTTAGACGTTCCACGAGGCGGCGCATTTCTTCATGAAGCGTCGCCAGATCGGCGCCGGCGTCTTCGGAAACCAGCCGGTCCAGGCGCGTTTCGTCCTCGCCGTCTTCTTCGTAGATCGCCTCATCGAGGGAATCGCATTTGTGCTTACGGTTGTCGGCGAGAACGCGCAGCATGGACCATTTGATAGCCGGGGCGACATAAGTGATCAGCCTTATCTGATGGGCGGCATCAAATCTTTTCACGGCCTGCATAAGCCCGAAACACCCTTCCTGGATGAGGTCCATCAGCGACAGCCCCGAGCCTGGAGACCAATACTCAAGACCGAGTTTCACAACAAATCGGATATTTGATTCAACGAGCCTTGACTCTGCGGTCCTTTCGCCGGCCGCCGCCCGCATTACCAGTGAGCGCTCTTCGTCTCTCGACAAAACAGGAACCTTCCTCACGTCCCGGAGGAACATTTTGAATAGTTGTCCCTCTCCGTTAAAGGAAGAAGGCTCCTGAAAAGCGTCTATCGAAGGACTGCTATTGCTCAACCGCATCTCCTTTGCTAAGCCTTATTTGTCATCCAGCTGAGATATGGTCTTGTCTCTCTCAGGCTGATATCATGGTTCCCTGCAATAATCACGTGGTCGGCCATCTCTATGCCCAGAATGTTGCCGCTCCTGATCAGCTTATCTGTTATCGCCCAATCATCACGCGAAGGAGTGGGGTCTCCGCCCGGGTGGTTATGGCATACGAGGACCGAGTTTACGGCCTGCATGATGGCAAACCGAAAAACCTCTCGGGGCGCAACGAGCGCTCCTACCAGTGTGCCAAGGCTGACGAGTTCAATATACTTAATGTTCCCCGAGGGGGTAAGGCCCATTACCCAAAAATGCTCTTTGTCTTGGTCGACGGGGCATTCAGCGCGAAGAATAGCGCGAAATGCGGAAACCGCGCGCTCAGGATCAAGAATAGGTTGTGCAACTCCATGAGGAATTTTGATCGTCATATCTATCTCCTTAAGATCGGCAATGCATCCTGCGGCCTTTTTCGTGGTCCTGGGTCATGGTCAAATTTCCTCTACGACCGCGTTAAGTGGTGTTAAATTAAGCGGTTGCCGGTCTTCCGCGTGTCTCTGCCCTTCTCGGGGCCTGAAATGCGCTCTACGGGCCTTGTAGCCGTTTGCTCTTTTCGCGCCTGCATCTGCTTCAGGGCGTGGAGCACCTTGTTGACTGTTTCCGCGTCCAGAAAGCGCGGGTCCGAGACCTTGAAGAACCTGAAAAGGTAGGCCCTCAAAGCCGTCGCGCGTCTCTTCTCATCCGGCTCAGGGTACAGTTCGGCCCAGATACCCTCTACCATCCTGAGTTGTGAAGGCATCGCCATGCCGCTCCGGCCGCACAATGCCTTGTGCTTGTCTTCGTAGCTTTCTCTGCTCCACAGGCCGTCCTTTATGGCGAAGTGTTCGTAAACTTGGATAAGCCCATCGGCCTGGTCAAAGCTCAGGTCCTTGGATGTCGTAACCCCGTAGTTTTTGAGCATCTGCCGGTAAGTCTCATCCTCTACGTGGAGCAAGGATTTGAGCGTGTGGATCTTCTTCACCTGGTTTGCCGTGATTCCCCCTTTCATGCCCTACCTCCTTGTCGTGCACTTAAGGCACGTTTTGTAAAGCCTCAGAGTGTCAGGATTCCCCGCCTTCATACCAATTGCCTTAGCCCTTTGCCACGCCTCGGCGCACCTTGCCGGGCTGATCTCTCCCAAGATAGAGCAAATGATTTTCCCGTTGGTCCCGAAGATTGCTTTTATGCGTTCTTCGACCCGCTCGGTACGTCCCGGGTACTTGCCGTGACACACGAGGTCTACGGTTGTCCTGGACACACCCAGTTCGTGAGCGACCTGTTTCGGGCCTCTGGCCGCTACCTCTTTCTTCAGGATTTCGATCCACATCCGCTTATCCTTTTCGGAGTATGAATTCTCCGGTGTTCGGATCATAGAGGCACGTCCTCATCGTCGGCGCCAATGTTCCCGTGTCTTTCGCAAGCATATAGGTGTATCGACGCCCCACCTCGCCTTTCGTCTTCGTGACACGCAGATAGCCGCCCGCCTTCAAGAGGGCTACATAACCCTTGATGGATTCCCTCGAAACCCCCGTAATGGTTTGTAAATCGTCAAGCGTGAAAGTCCGGAGCGCCCGAATAGTCCGCCAAACCTTCTCTGATCTTGAAGTCTTCATTTTCCGGCCCTCTTGAGATCCGCCGCCGTTACCTGGGCGAGCTTGTTTGTCTTTGCAATGGCCTCGGCCCGGTACAGCCACACCATGACCCTTCTGAATCTCGTTCCTTCCGAGTGGATAAAAATGGCGGCGTCATCGGCGAGCGGTACCTCGCAAAGCTGTTTTGCAATATCCGCTATGTCCGCCTGGGTAAGCTCGGCGAACTTCACGACCTCGGAAAGCCGGTCCCAAAGGTGTTTATAGCGCATGATCTTCTTGTCCGCTTGGCCCATGCCGATCAGTATCAACGGCGCGCCCGTCTCGTCATGGACGTCGCGGAGCGTTTCGATCATCCTGGCGTCGAAGTAATCGACCTCATCAATGAAAATCGCCCTGGGCCTTTCAAGGAGCTGATCGCGGATCTGCCGGAAGAGATCCGCCGTGCGATACGCCGGGGCCTCCCCCAGCTCGGCGACGATTTCCTCGAGCAACCATCGGCCGGTCATCAGCTTCTTGGTCCGGACGAATATTCCGTCGTTTCTCGCCGTCCACCAGAGGGCGCTTTTCGTTTTCCCAAGGCCGGGCTCGCCGAATAGAAGCCCCATGCCGGGAACGCTCCAATCCCGGACCACGAGCCGCCCCATCGCCTCAACGAGCCGCTTCACATTACTTGTTGTTGCGAAGACCTTTCGCATGGTATACTATCCTCCTCGATGCAAGATTACACCCCGTGTATCGTGTCAGCGGCCACGGGGTGTTTCATTTCCTGCCGGCCGTATTCCAGCCCTTCCTGCTGCAACTGGGCGTAAGTCTCATATGTCGGCGTTCCCCTGAACTCCTCGATCCATTCCCGATCATCACCGGTTTGACCATCCTTATGGGCCATTAGCCATTCATACTTGTCTATCGGCCGCATGTTGAAGCTGCCCGGTCTTTGCGACGACTCCGCGCCTTGGGTGCTCAGGGAGAGTTCTTCCGATGGTTCATTGTCGGATAGCTGGTAGGCGCCCTCGGGGATCTGCCGCGCCTCGTAGGTATCGCCCACCGAATCGATGCCGGCCTGTTCGAGCTTCTCTGGAAGCTTGGGAATTGCTTCAACGAGATCGGCCCAGGGGAGAGCGGCGGTTTTGTTCATAGCCATCAGCTTTTTGACGCCCTTCATGGTCTGCTTTACGGCTTTCTGCTGCTCGTTTCGTTGGTATTTCAGCTCCGCGACGTCCTTCGCGTCTCCGAGATGATGAGCCATGGGGTGAACGAGGGGCTTGCGGGTGGCCGTACAGAGATGATTGCCCGAACGGTCATATACCTTAATGGAGGAAAGGTCAAAGAGAGAGTACTTGACGTAAACAGACTCATGAAGCCCGAGGAGGTTCTCGTGATAATAGTCGGCTCCGAGAAATGTGATCGTGCTCGCACGGATCGTCTTGACCTCGGTGGCCATCATCAGTTCGTCAAGCTCGCCGACATCCACGCCTGGACCCCGGCCTTCCCGAAAGACCTCACTGATAGTCTTGCCCTTGACGTGAGGACATGGCTGAACTTCAAGATAATCTTCGATCCAGGCGTCCATCATATCCTTAACTTCCTCGATTGTGGGGATGTAGCCGTTATGGATCGCCTTGTGAAATGTCTCGCCCATATGCATCCATGGGGGCTTGTCATCAACGGATGCTCCGGTGAATGACGGCTGTAGCCTCTCGAATTTTCCGAATTCTTTCCAGAAGCGCTCGATGACCTTTGCTCTAGCCCGGTATTTTGTTGCAAAGACGGGGGTGATTCCGAGGCGGCCGAAAAGACCATAAAATCCGCATTCCTCCAGGTTGGTCTCCTCGGTAAAAAATTTTCCTTTGAAGCTTTTCCCGTTGTCCTGATAGCTTATTGTCGGCACCTTGCCGAGATGAATGATCGAGTTGCGAAGGGAGGAGGCGATGCACTGCGTATCCTCCTCGATCATGATCTCATAGCCGGCGAGATACCAGCTCTTCCAATCGAGATAGCCGAGAAGGGTAGCCCTGACTGGCTTACCAGTGAAAGGATGCTTGACCTGGAAGTTCAGTTTATGGCCATCCGCAACAAGGACATCGCCGACCGCGAGCTTTGAAATGTCTCTCTCAATGAAAAATATCTCCTTGTCGATAAGGGCTTTTTGTCCTTCCCTCATGAGCGTCCAGATATGACCGTTTTTAGACATAAACCACTCGGCCCACCTGCGGAAAGTCCTGTCAGAGGAAGGGGAACCTATTCCACGCTTGTTCATGACAACCTTGGTTATGCGCGTAGCCTCTCCGATGCTGAGCCGGTTCGGATGGAGCAGACAATCCTGAAATATCTTTTTTTCTTCCTGGGCCAGCGAGGGTTCCAATTTGCGACAGTTCCATTCGGGGGCAAGGCGCGTCCAGTCGCTTGTACCTTCCAGCTTCCTGTGCCACCTCTTTACGGTCGTGACATCGGCTTTCCCTATCCGCTCAAATATAGCGGGGAGGAGAAGCCCAGAATTATAGGCTGATTCGAAGTCTTCATCGGCCTTTAAGCGCCGTTTAGATCTGATGTAACTGAGCCTATGCGCCTTCCACGCGGTGACCAGGTCAAAGCGGGCCAGGGCGATGGTCTTCAGCTTCTCGGGGATAGCAGAGGAGGAGGGAGCAGGGGGCGGACAAGTCCCCTGCTCCGTAGCGGAAAAAGAGGAGCGGATAACTGGTAGGAGGCCGGTGTGTCCGTCCTCTGGGGTGGGCTGAATGGAAGGCGCGATTGCCTGTAGATACTTGGCCTGGGCGTCGCCGGGCAAAGAGGACAGTAAAAAAAGGTATTGTGCGCCGCCGTTGCTAAGAGCCTGTTTGGTTACGAATCTGCCTCTACTGTTGTGAAGGGCTACCTTTGAAATGCCGAGCAGCTTCTTTACCTCTTTTGCCGGCAGCCAGGTCTGTTGTTTCCCTGTTGCTACCGCTTTAAGATCGATGTTCACTTCGTCCGCTCCGCAAGTTCCTTTAATAACTCCTGTAAAAGCAGAAATATGCCGTCGAGAGAAGCCTTGAGCATGCGCGCCTCCCGGATGCTCAAAAAGCATTGTGGTTGCGCTTCTTTTATCTGCAATTCGTATAACTGCGCGATCTCACGCGGTAAGCTGTCGTCATATACGTGTATGAGCCACATTTTTTTGCCGCCCCTGCCTGATACTCTCCTGACGTCTTTGTAAACCCCTCTATAGATCCGCCGTTTTACGGCATCTCCGGTTATCCCCAGCAAAGAGCCCAAGGCGCGAGCTGTAAGCCATTCTTCCATAATTTGCCGGGGGTTCCTTTCAGAATCTGTCATCGCCTGGTTTCCTGGAGCACGGTCATTAATTCCTTGATTATTTGCTCTCGTTCCTTAAGTTCACGTTTTTCGCCCTGAATTTTGTGTAGCTCCAAAGTTAAGGTTTCGACGTCAGGGAGAAAAGCGCCGCCCACGGCTTCGCAAATAGCGGATATTATCGTGGTGTCACCTGTAGCGACTCCAAATGCCGCGACATAGCAGGCGGGCAAGCGGTGATTTCCTTTGCTTTCGGCAGAAAAAGTATCTAGTGTCGTTTTCGTCACCTCTTTTCCCATGACGGTCGACATTTCGGCCGCTATCTGATGACGGGAAAGCGGTGACCTTTTTAAGCCCTCGCTCACCAACTCACGAATCTGAGAGTCGAGGTTGAGAGATCCAGGAATGGCCGTCGCTCTATTAATGGAGGCTATTTTCCCCCTGTCTCTGACGAGAAAGAGAGAACCTTGGCGAATAGCGTCTATTCTTTTTCGTTCGATTGACATTGACGGCGCCCCTGCGCGTCCTTTAAACTGTCTATATGAGAAACGCGCTGCTCGGTCATCGGCTGGTACCTGCATCAGGCCAAAGGTCTTTTATGCGAACCTTTAAACTTCTCGCGAGGGCCTCTCTAATCCGCAAAGTTTTTCTCTGCCCGTTCACGACTTTATTTACCGTAGACCTGTCTACTTTCAGTCTTCGGGCGATCTGCGCGCCGGAAATTCCGGTGAGGATCATCGCGGCTCTTATTTTTTTGCTATTTTCCGTCCCCATGGAGACATTATCAATCTAAGCTTGCATAATGTCAAGAAAAACGTTTACTGAGGAGAGCTAAGCTCGCATGATAGGTAAAAGGATACTTAATGTTAGAACCTACCTCGGGCTGGGTCAGCGGGAATTCGGAAAGCTCCTGGGGATTAAAGGGCAGTATGTCTCTCAGCTAGAAAGGGGCGTGCGGCATCCCTCTGAACTGCTCATCCTTAGTATTTGCGGGACATTTACGGTCAATAGGTCTTGGCTGGAAAAGGGCGAGGGGGATATGCATGATTCAAAACTGGCCAAGTGGACCGGGACTATGGGACGGCCGCTTATGGAACAGCAGGAGACCCAGATTATTCTTTCCGCCGTGGTGGAGATATTGGAAGAGGGCAACCAGGCAAAAATCGAGGCTATCAAGGCCCTTCTTCATGCCTTGAGTCCTACAAAGCATACCCCTTGACCTATTTCCTCAATAATTGCACTTTTGTGATGGAAAGTTAGAGCTTGTGAAATTGTCCTATCCCATTTTGGGATGAACGACCACAAAACTGAAGTTTTGCTCAACGAAGGTTCCGAATGAAGGTTTACACCTTTTAACCTGGCCTGAGTCTGGCTGGACACGTCGTTTTCTTAGTGATCTCGCTCAACTATGGTCAGGTTTACACCTTTTTTGGGGGTTTACACCTTTTGGGTTTACACCTTGTCCCTTAGGTTAACACCTTTGGCAATATCTCTGAGTTTGAATAATGATTCCTTTCCCGCTTTCCGTCTATATTGTGGGCGTCTCCGGCCGCGAAAAAATTGTGCAAAATCCCTGTCACAAAAATTGAGTTTTGATTCCTGAGAAGTAACTCTCCACAAATAACTATTGTATTTAATTACATACAATGATAGAATATGTCATGTATAAGAAAACACCACCTCAACAAAAACTACTCGGCGTGGAGACGCAGGTGTCCCCCTCTTTGCGGAACCGTCTTGAGTCTTCATGGGCTCACCTGTTTAGAGGCGAGGTATTTCCAATCCTGTTCAGAAACGAAGATCGCTATGCGATTCTGTACGGCACAACAGGCCGGCCTAATTTCAGCGTTGCGCGTCTTTTGGGTTTGTGTCTCCTTCAGGAGTGGAGCAACTTGAGTGACCAGGAGGCCCTCGACACCTTCAGCTTTGACACCCGGTGGCGATACGCCTTGGATGTCAGCGATGAGGAAGATTATTTGTCCCGTCGCTCTCTTGTAGAGTTCCGCAGGCGATTGGCCGCCAAAGACCCGGAGATGAAGCTGGTCCGCCATGTATTCGACAATATCAGAGATTCGGCCATACACAAACTTGGTCTATCCGCCGGTAACCAACGGCTTGATTCTACCCACATAATCTCGAACATTCGTGTACGAGGCAGATTGGCTCTATTCTCGAATACGCTCACCCAGTTTCTCAAGAGTCTGAATGAAGATCAATTGTCGAGAGTCCCGAAGGCAATTCAGGAATGGCATTCAAGCGAACCCGAGGGTTGGTTCGGATTGGGTCCGGCCGAGCAGAAGATCAAGCTGGAAGAACTGGCGCAGTATCTCTATGACCTTATTGTTATCTTCGAGAAGGATAATGAACTTACAGGCAATGAGCCGTACCAATTGTTGAAGCGCCTTTTCTCCGAACAATGCGAATTCACCTCAGACCAAGAATCGTCCAAGGTCCAGGTGAAGAAAAAGAGTGAAGGAGCAACCCTTCAATCCCCTTACGACCCGGATGCGTCCTGCGGACATAAAGGGCCGGGATACAGCCTTCATGTTACGGAGACGTGCAAGAATACCGGAAAAACCGAAATCATCACAGACTATGAGGTGCATGGCGCCGCCAGATCCGACATCGGCAAGGCCCTTCCTGTTATCGAACGTTTGGAGGCTGCCGGGTTGAAGCCCGAAGCGCTCTTTGCCGACGGCGGTTATCCGTCTGTCCCTTCAGCGGCAAAGGTCATAGAGCAAGGTATCGAATTCGTCACGCCCGTCAACCGCAGCAGGCTCTCCGACGATATCGTGGGCAGAGACCTTTTCTCCTTCGACTCGGAAGGTTTGGTGACCCGATGTCCCATGGGTAATAGTCCCATAGACCATCGCATACTGAGCGGCAACAACAGCACCCGTCGTTCTCTCCATGCGATCTTTGACGGAAACGCCTGTCGATCGTGCACGATGCTCGATAGGTGCCCGGTAAGAGCTCCGAACCACCGCAACAAAGGCTGCCAGGCCCGTGAAACGGTCGGGGACTTTCGTCTGGAGATCACCCGCGAGCTTCGCCTGCGGGATCAGATGTATGCCATCCAGCAGACCACTGAATGGAAAGACCGGTACAAGATTCGTGCAGGGATCGAAGCAACAAACTCCGAATTGAAACGATCTCACGGAATCGGCAGACTTCGGGTGCGTCGGCTGGCAAAAGTATGCTTTGCCGTTGCATGCAAACTGATCGCCTGCAACATAAAGAGGTGGGCCAAGGCCCCTTGGGCCTTGAAAAAGACCCTGGAAGGCTGCATATCGTCTCTTTGTATTAGCATGAAGGTATTCTTGGCCCAAATAGTCAGCGTGTCCTTGCCTAAGAAGTTCATCTTCACGATGGTGGTAACACAACGATGGTGACGATTGATCCTTTCAGAAAGGGCACTTTCTTCTCAGGAATCAGTTTTCAACATTTCTGTGCAAATCTAGATTAAATCGGCCCGCGGCGCTAAAAACCCTCCCCCTACCTTACCACCCAACTGTTTTATCCCTATAGATTCTCACTATCCCGCCACTTCCAGCCATGACTCGACTCTTCCCACCCTTTGTCCACCTCCGGTGGCCGGTTGTGCAGATTCCCTGTCAAAGCATACTGGTCAAGCGGCCGATTAATTCTATCTCCGCGTACATGAGTGTACTCCTCCTTTCGCATGGATTTTTGCTGTAAGAAATGGGCCACCTATCAACGCGATGACAGGCCGTGGACAGTGGCACATCTTCGGAAAACCTAATAAAAAAACTGGAACTGTCAGTTATATTACTTCCACTCGCACTTTTCTCTTGCCTGATCGTGGGATATGGCGTATAAACGAGCGAAGTGTCGTTAAATTCATGAGGGGGGTACGTATGAGCAAAGCTGAGTTCGTCCTGAAACTGGCGGAGGCTGGAAAGATCACCAAGAAACAGGCGGATGAGATTTTCTCGGCGTTCGTCGGAATGATCACGACGTCGTTACAGAATGGGGAGCGTGTTGCGCTTCAGGGACTCGGGGTCTTCTCCGTGGCCGACCGCAAGGCAAGACTGGGTAGAAACCCCCGGACCGGCAAGGAGATCAAGATACCCGCCCGAAAAGCGGTAAAGTTCTCCGCCTCCAGCGTGCTAAGCAAGGGCCTCAACGGGCCAAAGAAAACGGCGCCAAAGGCAGCAGCCAAGAAAGCACCCGCCAAACCTGCTAAGAAGAAATAGTCCGGCCGCAAGGGGCCTTCCGACCAATTCGTGAAGGCCCTTCCTGGCCTTTCCTTGATCTACCTATCCAGAGGCCCACGAAAAAGGCGTTGGGCTTTCTTTCTTCATAGGCCTGTTCGCCAACGGAGAAAGTAATATTCTGACCATGAAGTGGCTGAATCACGAGATCGTGACAAGCGCCTTTGTCTACGGCTTTACGGGGGGAGATCTTTCCTCCACTCTCGCAGCCATGGCGGGCGGCCTATTTCCTGACATGCTGGAAGGAAGGCCTCCGGAAGATAAAAACAAACTCAGAAAGTGGCAGGCCGTACATCGGGGAGTTTCTCACTGGTTCCTGCCATATGCGATGGTCGCCGCCATCATTATAGCGCGATCGGTGTTTCACCTGTTCAGGGGAACGTCTCGGTACGTTCTTTCCCTCCTCGGCTATTCTGCCCTCGGTTGTCTTTTCCACATCGCCGAAGATGCCCTCTGCGGCCACGTTCCTTCGCTTAACCCCTGCACGAGAATTGGGGTCCGGTTCTTCACAGTGGGGTCACCAAAGGAATACCTCTTTTCGTTTTTGATTGCTGCTTTGCTTCTCCTGGGGATGTTGCTCCTGTGAAAAAGTATCTCTTTGCCATCGTTATGGTCCTCAGCTTTCAGCATGTTTACGCCTTCTGCTTCGAAGAGGCCGGCCAAGAGTTCGGGGTGTCCCCTCAGCTTCTCTGGGCCATCGCGAAGACTGAAAGTCATTTCAACCCATCTGCCGTCAACTATAATAAAAACGGGTCCTTCGACTACGGCGTCATGCAGGTAAATTCGTCCTGGTACAAAGAGTTGGGTCGTGAAAGATGGATGCGCCTCGGCGACGCGTGCTACAACGTGCAGGTAGGGGCCTGGATACTGGACCGGTGCATAAGAAGGTACGGATACACCTGGACCGCCGTGGGCTGCTACAACGGAGTTTCAAATGACACAAAAGTGCGATACGCGCACAGGATCTACCGGGCCCTCAAAACAAGCGAAGGCGGCAGCAATGAGAACAAATGAACGAGGGAGCTTCATTAAATCGAAAATAATCGAGTCAGGTTTCTACAAAGCAGGGATACTGCTGAATTGCTCTGCGAGTTCATACGGAAGCAGTATCGGGATGAAGCCCTTTGCGATAGCCGCCTTCGCTTCTTCATTTGTGGAAACCCTTCTGACGAGGTCTCCCTTGACCCCAAACCCCAAGCCCTCTGCAAACTCGTCCAACATCCCTTTCGGAAAAGCGTACACAAAAAGGTGTCCTTCAACAACGGTGAATGTCGGATTGAACTCAATCGCGAGTCCTCCTCCCACGGATTTTGTCTTGAGCATGCCCGCTTCTATAAGCTTTTCGGCAAACTTTTTTCGCGCTGCAGCGGACCTCTCGAGCAACTTCGCAATCTCCAGAAATAGCTGCGGCATCCTCTGAGTCATCAGGTTTCTCGAAACATCGAACCGGAACCACCAGAGATCGTAGCTGAGGAGAGATTTTCTTCTCGATACCTCGCTCATTTCCCCTGCATACATGTTTCTTATGTAGAGTTGGTTAGGGAAGTCAAAAATAGCGGAAGGCATTTCTCTTGGGCAATCCTCGGAGGGAAATCTTTCTTCTGCGATCAGTTGAGTGACGAGATCTTTGTTCCGGAAGCGCACTATCTTCTCCATGAAATCCTGGTCTGCCTTGTAGCCGAAGAGGAGAATTGTCGTTCCCTTGATCGCCTCCCTGGACCTTCCCAGCAGGATAAAGATCCCGGGATTTTGCTCATCCCGTGGGAGAGCGATGAATCGGAAGACCATCTGTCCCGTGAAAAGATAGACCGGAATTCCATTGAGAGTCAGGTATGATGCAGCCAGTTTTAATCCCTCTCCGTAATATCCCCGCATCCAGCATTCCTTGTCGCTTCCACCCATACGAAGTGCATTCACCGTAATCCCGCGCCCGCTATCTACAATCCATGTCCCTTGAGCGTCTTGCTCTATCAGGACATCAGGCCGGCCCCTTACCATCTCCTCTTCGTCCAAGGCATTCTGAAGCAGTTCTCTGATCGATATGAAGAGGCTGAACTCCCGCTTGTCGACGTAGTCCTTTGATAATCCGGTGGAAAGCAGGGCATCGTACCCTGCGATGCGAGGCGCCAATTCGGGAGGTTCTTCAAGGTCTAAGAGGAGCCCCCTGCTTTCGGCTTCTTTCAATGGTATGATTGAAGCGGACATGGCAGGCGAGATGCTGTAGGTACGGAAGAGGTCGGTAATTTCCATAAGAGAGCCGGTTACATCCTCACGAGTATAATAATATTGTTTTGCCTGGAATGCCATGGGAATTCCCTAGTCGAGCCTTTGTCTTTTTACGGATTCAGCATACTTCTCGATGAGCATCGGTGCTGAGGCCGGCTCCCGATCTTACCTTAAACTCGTTCTTCCCCCTGTCTTCGGGTTCATCATCCTACTCCAGATACTTCGGAATCGTTCACCATGGTCAGTCTCACAAATCATTTCTTAAACACCTGCCGGATATGCTATTGTTTTATATTCGACTTTTAAACCATACTTCAAACCGGAGGGTCTTATGGCATATGAGAGGGAGTCCATTCTTCAGCAATACCCGAAAGAAATCACTCATCCCCCGGCAGAGCCGGGGGTTTGAAAATATGTGAACCGCTCAAAGCGGTTAAACACCGTGAGCTACCTAAAGGTAGCCCTACTCGTCGAACATCTTGAGCTGATCGAGCTTCTTATCCTCGTCTTCCTGCTTTCTGATGTAGTCGCGGACCGTTTCTTCATCCAACCCTGCCGTTGTCACATAGTAGCCCCTGGCCCAAAAATTCTGGCCGATGAAGTTTTTTCTCCTTCCGCACGTACGGGCGATCCATATGGCGCTCTTCCCCTTGATGTAGCCTATAACTTGGGCGACGGCATACTTGGGCGGTATTGATATGAGCATGTGTACGTGATCCTCTACGAGACGCCCTTCCAATACTTCGCTTTCCTTCTGATTCGCCAGCTCCTTGAGCACCGGCGCTAACTGTTTCCTGAGCTGCCCGTAGAGTGCCCTCTTCCTGTACTTCGGTATCCACACCACATGGAACTTGCAATCCCACCTGGTGTGATTTAAACTCTGAAAGTTATTCACTAAGGCCTCCTCCTTGTGTAACTTCGAGCGGTTCACATTGGAGGAGGTTTTCTTTTATATTCCCGAAAATGTCAAACTTTTGGAGTCCCCCGGCAGAGCCGGGGGTATACCCAGAGGATAATTACCAACATCCTCAAGGCAACAACTGCTGACCCTAAAGATGAGACTGCGCGGCTGAAGGTCGCAACAACCCTCGCAAGGGGCCTGTCGTTCACCAAGATCAGAACCGGGGAGGAGCGCGCTCCGGCCGATACGGAGCTTTACAAACTGGCAAAGGTGATACGGCAGGCAAAGAGCCGGGAGCAATTCGACGAGCTGCTTCAGCAGGTGATACCAAAGGCAAAATCGGGTATCCTAGAAAAATACAATCTATCCTGGAATCTCCCCTGGTCAACCGAGGAGGAGGGACAGGAAAAAAAGCCGAGGAGACGGCGGGCGGGAAAGGCAGAGCCGAGCGAGCCCGTCCCGGCCGTCCCCGACATCAATGCAAGGATCGATGCCCTTGAGGAGGCCGTGAGCCAGATCCGGGGCCAACTTTCTGATCTCCAGGGAATAATCGAACCCTCCAGAACAAGCAAACTGGCCGGACAGCTCGACGAGGTGCTCCAGAAACTCAGGGCGCACCAGCATGACCTGGAGGATGGCAGGGCCTATATACTGGAGAAAAAGGAGATCTGATCTCCCCGAAGTTTCCGGGAAACTCGAGGGGGTAAGAGTCGATCTCTCATAACAGGGAAGACCTCTCCTGCCTTCCTTCCTGGAAGAGAACAGGCCGAACGTTTTTCTTGCAATACATTCTGGTGGCTATCACTAATGCATGTGTTGGGACTTTAGAGGCAAGCGCGGACCGAAAATGTAGCCTGTCCTCTTCAAGCTGCCGACCAGAATTCCGTTTGAATGTGCTTACCCTGATGTAACCGATAGTATGTCCCTTCGCTGGCATTCTCCCAGACAGTTTCCGATTGAAGTCCATAACGATCACGCGCCGCAGTGAACAAATTAAAATATCGAGCCTGTTCTGACGTGCTATCTGCCTTATGCCTGACGTCATGTTAGGGTATACTCAGTTCTGACATGTAGAGGCGGCAGAGAGTGAGGGGGAAATCTTAGCGTACGATTTATTCGGTTTCGTGAGCAGACCCAAAGGGGTGCCCTCACAAGTGCTTGAGGAAATCGGTACAATTTCCGGGCACCCCTTATTTGCTCCGTCTGCCTATCTCATTGATGCGAAAATGGCGTCAGGCCCTTGGAAAGACCCTCGAATCTGTAGATCCAGGCCCCTCCCTTTCCGGAGGTCGTAATATAGCCTTCGTTAGTACCCGGTTTAAAAGCCACATTGGTAGTCTGGAGCAGTCGCCCTTGATCCCTCCCCGGGATTAGTATACTGGCAACCGGAATGCCGTGCTGATTAAGGACAAGAAACCTCCCCTGAAATATGAGGGCCTGATAGACGTTACCGGCCTCATCGACGCGTAGAGAGTCGCATCCTCCGGGAGCTCCCGTGAAACGGTAAGGAATTCCGGCTCCGGCAAGGGGATTGATAGTGACGCCGTCCTCCAGCAGCTCCAGCCGGTTAATAATGTTGCGGGCTGTCTCAGACACCCAAAGCACGCCACCTCCGGGGGCAAGGGCCACACCGTTGGCCGAGGCCATATTTCTCATGACCGGTTTGACGGTCTTGAAATCAGAGGAGTACCAGTATACCCCGCCCGTTGGATTGGCATTATCGCCGGTGAAATCGGTGACATAGAGGTTGCCCTTGCCGTCAAACACCAGGTCGTTGCAAGACTTAGGGCGGCCTTCGTATTTCACCTCAATTGTAGTAAAATTGCTCCCGTCAGGGTTCAGGGCCGCCACACTCCCATTCAGACAGGCGACAAATAACCTGCCGTCCTTGTGTATCGCAATACCGTCGGGCAGGAGACCTTCATGCTGAAAAATTGTTGTTATTTTCTTATCAGGAGATATCTTCAGGATGCGGCTATCAAAGATGGAACTGACAAATAGATTACCCTTCCTGTCAAAAGCCGGCCCCTCGATCAGGGCCGTCTCGCTTCTGTCGACCTGTACCCACGGCTGTGCCTTTATCACGGGGAGGTTTTTCTCTGCATATGGTAAAGGGTATGCCGCCCCCGACTTAACTCCATCCGCGGCGGCGCAACCCGGTCCTCCAAATGCGACAAACATGGCGCCGACAATGCTGATGCATAAACCCGCCACGAACCGTTTGACCGACGTCTTAGGCCATTTCAAGGCGTTGAAAGAATACGGTTTCCTGTCCATTATCTCCCCCTTTTCGCTCTGAATTACGCCGTCATCGACGGCGTTTAAGGCCGGTCTGCCCTCATGACATCATGATTACTTGAACCCTACGATATAGCCTCCAATTCGTCTTCCGTGAACCCCCACATCCCATGATCGCCCCAGCCGTTTCCCGGCTTCAGGGCCGTCTCTTCGGGCAATGACATTATATTATGCCTTACGGCATCAGCGCATTTGGCAGCCACAGCACAATCTGGGGGAATATAAAAGCGAGGATCACCACGACAACGAGAGAAATCAAGAATGGGTATACCCCGCTATAAATAACACCCATCGGTACCTTGGTGATGTTCTTCACCACGAAGACACAGATGGCAACAGGAGGAATGACGGAGCCGATGCATATGGTAAGCGCCACCAGGATCCCGATCAAAAGCGGGTCGTACCCCAGTTTCGTCATGATGGGGAAGAAGATCGGCGTGGCGAGGATCATGAAGGCAAGGTCATCGATGAACGACCCCCCCAGAAGATAGATGAGGAAGATCAGGATCATGATGAACACCGCCGGCATTTTGAGGCCCAGCACCCAGTCACCCAGGGCATTCGGGATATTCGTCACTGCGATAAAGTGACCGAGCATGTTCGACGTCGCAATCAACAACAATACCATACAAGCCGTTCTCAGGGCTTCCCTCACGGACTTTACGTAGCCGCTGAAGTTGATGTTTTTCTTGAAGAAGCACAGAAGGAGCACTGCGAAGGCGCCTATGCTGCCTGCTTCCGTGGGGGTGAATATCCCCTTCATAAGGCCGATAATGATCACAAAGAAGATCACGATGGGCCAGATGATCTCGGGAAGCGTCTTCACCCGGGCGCTCCAAGGGAATTTTTCGCTCTTGGGACCCAGTTCCGGGTTTATCCTGCACCAGCCGAGAATAACCACCACAAAAAAGAAGGCGATGAGGAGCCCCGGGATAAGGCCCGCCAGGAAGAGCCTGCCTATGGAGAGCTGGGTGATAATACCGAAAATGATGAGCACCACGCTGGGCGGTATGAGCACGCCCAGGGTCCCTACCGTAGCAACGATGCCGGTGGACAGCTTCTTTGAATATCCGTATTTTGTCATCTCAGGGACGGCGACGCTCGCGAAGGTGGCCGCCGTGGCGGCAACGGACCCGCATATCGCCTTAAACGCAGTTGCCCCGGCAACCGTGGCTATGGCCAGGCCCCCCGGAACGTGTCCGAGGAACTTGTGGGCACAGTCGTAAAGCCGCTTAGCGATGCCCGCGTTGAATGCGATCTGTCCCATGAGGATGAAGAGCGGGATGACCGTCAATCCGTACGACGCGAGGGCATCGAAAAAATCGTTTGCCATAAGGCCCATGGCTGCCTTCACATCCACCAGGTACGCAAACCCCGCCACGCCGATGATACCCATGGCGAAGGCAAGCTCGATGCCGGTCATAAAGAAGGCTAACAGCGCCAAAAGAAAGATACATCCGATCGCGGCCTCACTCATGGCTCACCCCCTGGACGGCCCTGACAAGGTCGGACAGTAGCACGAGACACTCGACGAAGGCGCATACGCCCAGAATATACGCCACGGGATAGTAGGGCACGTGGAGCGTGAGAGAGACCTCGTGCCTCACGTACAGATCGAGCCCCTGGGCGAAAAGGTTCCAGCCGAGGAAGAAAAAGAAGACTATGCCGCACAGTCTCGTGAAGACCAGGGTCACCTTCCGGGTTACCCCCGTGAGGCATTCCAAGAGCAAATCGACGTTCACATGGCCGCCTTCCCAGGAGGTCATAGGAATTGCGCATCCTACCACCACGGCCCCTCCCAGGAAAACGAGCTCATAAGTGCCGGTGATCGGCCTCCCGAAAAAGCGCAGGATGACGTCCGTCACCGTGATGAGCATCATCAAGGTGAGCACGACGCCCCCCAGCACGTCCATTACCGCTGCCACTTTATAGATTCCTTTGTTTAGCCCTTGCATCGTCTTATCTCCCGATGCTCCGCTCACTTCTTATAAGGTTTCAGGTAATCACGGACGAACTTCAGGGCTTCAGCGCCCGGCAGGCCCTTATCCTTCATTCTCTTGACATAATCGTCGAACAGGGGCTGTGCCCTCTGGATCCACCTGGCCTCTTCCGCTTTCGAAAGTGTGGTGAACTTATCGCCTCGCTTTACCATGTACTCCTTGCCGCTCTTCTCGATCTCATCCCACATGGCGGCGTACTTGTCGATGTACTCTTTGCTCATCTCGTCTACCACTTTTTGGACGTCCGGCGGAAGGGAGTTCCATTTGTCCTTGTTCATCGCCACGACGAAGCAGGCCGTATAGGAGGTGCCGAAGTTCTCCGTCGTATACTTTATCTGCTCGCCGGTTCTGAAGCCTTCCAGCGCCTCGTAGGAACTCATGAGCCCATCCACCACCCCTCTCGACAGGGCATCGTAGACGTCGGGCATTGGCATTGCGACAGGCACACCGCCCAACAACGCCATCAATTTTGCGTTGGAGCCGTATGTCCTCATCTTGAGCCCCTTCAGGTCTTCCAGCTTCGTGATGGGCACGGACTTCGTATGGATCATCCCCGGGCCCTGCGAATGAAACCAGAGGACCTTCACCTGCTCGAATTCCTTCGGCTTGAACTTGGCGTAAAATGCATTTTCCAGGTAGGTGGGCACCGTGTTGTTCGGATAGCCGTGAGGCAGGTCTATCACTTCGGTCAGGGGGAACCTTCCCGGCGTGTAGCCGAGCACATGACTACCCACATCCGAAATGCCCTTTGTCACCGCGTCATAGCTTTGGGCGGCAGGTACCAGCGTTCCCCCCGGATAATAGTTGACCTTTACCTTGCCGGCGGTTTTCTTCTCCAGCTCCTTGCACCACTCATCCAGAAGAATACTCTGTTTAGTTGTGATGGGAAACCAGTTTGCCACCTTGATCGTTATCACCTTTTCTGTGGCATACACATGGGTAGAGACGGCCAGCAAAAAACAGAATACAGCTGCGGCAAGAATCCCGACAACAACCGATCTTTTCATGACTCCCTCCCCTTTTTACGTTCTGTTGTGCCCTTATCTACCGAATGTTAAAATTCCCCAGGTGAATGTTGTGTCTCCATAGGTCTAAATCGAAAGAACCTTCCCGTTCTGCCTCACGATCTCCTCTCACATCCCCTTTAGCCCCAGTTTCCTGGCAATTATCACATTCATAATCTCTGTTGTTCCGGCGAAGATCGACAAAGCACGGACCTCGCGAAAGAGACGGCAGATCCGGTATTCCTCCATATAGCCGTAACCGCCGTGCAACTGAAGGGCCTGGTATGCAATCCTCTGGAGCATTTCGCCCAACCACGCCTTTGCCATAGACACCTTCATCGTAATGTCCTCACCCCTCACAAATTCTTCGACAAGGGTGTTGAAGAAGGTCCGGCCTATTTCGACCTCTGTAGCCATTTGAGCCAGCTTGAACCCGTTCGCCTGGTGGTCGCCGATCCGCTTGCCGAAAGCCTCGCGGACCTTCGCGTACTCAAGACCTTCCTTGAAGCACTCCTCGGCCATCGTAATACACTTTAGGCAAACCTCGAGCCTCTCCCTGCAGAGCTTCTCCATCATGTATTTGAAGCCCTTTCCCTCTTCACCCAGGAGATTGCCGACGGGAACACGGCAGTCTTCGTAAAAGAGCTCTGCAGTGTCCTGCATGTGGCGCCCCATTTTTTCGAGCCGTCGACCGCGATGAAAACCTGGACTATCAGCTTCAACGGCAATCAAGGTGATGCCTTTCCCGCCATCTGCGGTATCAACCTTGCACGCTGTCACGATAATGTCCGCAAATGTGCCATTTGTGATAAAGGTTTTTTGTCCGTTGATTACGTAGTAATCTCCGTCGCGGACTGCCTTGGTGCGGATAGCGGCAAGATCGGAGCCGGCGTTCGGCTCGGTGAGACCCACGGCACAAATGGCTTCGCCTGTGGTCGTCTTTCGCAGAAGCCTTTCCTTTAGCTCCTCTGTACCGTAGGAGTAAAGGTAAGGCGTCGCAACATCACTGTGAAGGGGCACGCCTACGGCAAAACCTCCGCCTCTGCACAGCTCTTCGCCAACAACCACGGAGTACCTGAAGTCGAGATCCAAGCCACCGTACTTCTCCGGCAGCCACTGGCACAAGAAACCCTGGCCGCCCATCTTCTTCCATAATTCGCGGGGAACCGCCCTGGCATTCTCCCACTCTTCATAGTGCGGCGCAATCTCCCTGGCCACGAATTTTTTGAATACCTGTCTGAAATCCTTTAATTCCTGAGTCTCTTCAAATAATGGCATGCTTCCTCCTTATCTTTTCAGTGTGGCGGCACTATCCGCCGCCCAACAATATCAGGGTCAGGCTCAGGGTGTCGCCATCAAGGAGCTCCGTGTCGAGACCATCGGGTAGACTATGATAGTGGACATTATTCAGAAGGATCTGGAAAAGCCCGTCAAATGAGAGTTCTTCTGTCCTTTGATCCACAACCTCCTTGGCAAAATATGAATTCGCGAGCAAGCTGTTGAGCACGTCACGTAATGTACCCGACTCCATCTCCATCTCGGCTGGAATCTCTGGGATACTAATCGCCGTCTTTATGTGGATTTTCACGTTGTTCTCCTGGAACCCGCGTCGTCATGTGCGTGCCTTCCGATATCTGTCTTTCAGCTCCCTCTTGAGGATCTTTCCCTGAGGACTCTTGGGCAGGGCGTCAACGAATTCTACGGACCTTGGCGTTTTGTACCCGGCGAGGTGTCGCCTGCAAAACGCGATAATCCCGTCTGAGGCGCCTTCCTGCCCTTCTCTTAACACTATCAGCGCATGCACTCGTTCCACCCATTTCTCGTCGGGGACGCCGATGACCGCGCATTCCAAGACGGTCGGGTGACGGTAAAGGACCTCTTCTACCTCCCGGGGATAAACATTCTCTCCGCCCGTAATAATCATGTCTTTCTTCCTATCGACGATGTAAATGAAGCCTTTTTCGTCGTAGTAGCCCATGTCCCCAGTGTAAAGCCACCCGTCCATGATGGTTTTGGCTGTCTCATCCGGCATACGCCAGTAACCTTCCATAAGAGACTTGCTTCTCACGGCAATATCACCCACCGTATTCGGCGGCACCTCGCCAAGGCTTTCATCGACGATCTTTACGTGGACGCCGGGACAGGGCTGTCCGCAGGATGAAAGCACCTTCTGTTCTTCCGGCGATTTGTCAAGCACCCGGTGAAATTCTTTGGGGAGAATCGTTATGTCCGGCCCGGACTCCGTCTGGCCGTATCCCTGGGCAAAGATCGGCCCGAATCTCTCAATCCCTTTCTTCAGCAATTCAAAGGGCATGGGGGAAGCCGCATAATAGATTCGTTTCACACTGCTCAGGTCGTATGCGGTAGTATCTGCGAGGCCAAGCATGCTGACGAGGTGAGTCGGTACAATATGAATATCCGTGGCTTTCTCGTCCTGCAGTGTCTTTAGCGTCGCCGCCGGATCGTAAGATCTCTGGGCCATAATCACATTGCTCGCCCCCACACAGAAGAAGGTCCAGAAATATGACCAACCGCCGATATGGAAAAGAGGCATAACCATCACATGCTTATCGTAGGGTTGGAGACCGAGAAGGAGAGCCTTGGTCCTTGTATCCTCCATCTTACTGCGATGGGTGTAGACTGCGCCTCGGGGTACGCCCGTGGTCCCGCTCGTGTAAAAAATGATAAAAGGATCGTCTTCTTGGACCTGAAGGTCCGGCTCTTCTTTAGAAGAATTCAGAACCAGCTCGGCATATTCACGCATGCCCGGCGCACGCCCTTCAAGCGAGATGTAGTACTGAACAGTGGGAAGGCCCGGTCTCAACTGGTCGATGGTAACCGTCAGTTCTTTTCCCACGAAAAGCGTTTTCACCTCCGAGTAATTGATAATGTAATGGAGTTCCTCGGTGCTGAGCCTCGGGTTAAGTGGCGAGACGATAAACCCACCCTTCATGGCGGCCCCGACTATTTCAGCACACTCGATACAGTTCCAGGATAAAACGCCGATTCCGTCGCCTTTGTTAAGCCCCATCGACTGAAGGGCATGTACAAGTTTGTTGACAGAAGAGTTGAATTCAGAAAAGGTGACTCTTCCCTGTCCATAGATGAACGCTTCCCGGTCGGAGTGGAGCAAGGCATTTCTGTAAACGAGATCCGCATAGGTGCCTATACTGTAGCGATGAAGTTCGTTGAGCTTCACAGTTGTCATTTATATCCCCCGTCGCATGTAAACGGTCGTGCTCAGGTATATCAATTCATGATTGCCGATTCGCTGGTAGCGCCGTCTTATACTCCCTACGAAACAGCCAGCGCTATTTGCCAGAGCTGCGGTTTGTAACGAAACCTCAGCTCCGGCCGCCTTTTATTTCATCCATGTCCCTTTTTCTTTTAAGGCCTTAATGATCTTTTCCGGTGTGACCGGCAGCTCCTTGAACCATACACCCGTCGCAGCGTGAAGGGCGTCGATCACCGCCGGTGGGGCACTTACATGGCTTCCCTCGGAAACTTCCTTGGCTCCATAAGGACCATCAGGATCGTTAGTGATGACGTTCATGACCTTGATATCCGGTGCGTCGGTGGAGCGAGGCATTTTATAGTCGAGGAGAGTGCTGTTGTAGGTCTTGCCCTTATCCATGATGAAACCTTCATAAATCGCCTGCCCGAGCCCTTGAACGGCTCCACCTTCAATCTGGCCCTCTACGCTCATAGGATGGAGGGGGAATCCACCATCGTGGGCGATGACAAAGTCTTTGACATCGATTTTTCCCGTCTCCATGTCAACCGCGAGGCGAACAGTCTGGGCGGTAAAGCTGAAGTTTATGCCTCCCTCTCCGGTGCCGTTACTGAAATCCAAAGGCTCGTCAACTCCATAGTCCGAATGACCGCGGCCCAGGATTACCGCGCCGGCGCCCTCATAACAGGCTATTTTAGATAACTTTTCAAAAGTCATCCTTTTCTCGGTATTTGCTTTCAGGAACATGAAGCCGTTCTTGATCTCGAGTTCTTCAGGCGTCACTTTCCATGCCTTCGCTCCCGCCTCAAGAAGCTGTTTTTTGGCGTCACGGGCTGCGTGCTGGGTTGCCTGACCTGCGAGCAGGGTAACCCGGCTGCCGTAGCTTCCGGGGTCCACCGGGGTATAGGCAGTGTCAACACGCTTCAGTGAAATATCCTCATATCTCACACCCAGTTCCTCCGCTGCCATCATGGCAAGTACCGTATCAGAGCCCTGACCGCAATCAGTTGCTCCGGTGAGCAGGTTGACGGTGCCATCCTCGCAAATCCTGACGACTGCCGCGCATGACTGGTGGCCCATCTGTCTTGCACCTCCGTGGTAGGCAGTGCCCGAGAGTCCCACTCCATACGAGACGGGGCCTTCCTGTTGCGGCATGTTCTTTTTGTTCGCCCAGATCGGATCCTCTGTCACCTTCTTCAGGGCCTCCTTAATGCCGCAAGTCTTTATTTTAAAGCCATTGATGGCCTGATATATTTCGCCACGCGTGGGATTATCTATGGCGTTGCGCATCTTGATTTCTACCGGGTCGATCCCGAGTTCCTCAGCCATCATCGACATTTGAGTATCTATGGCAAAGCGGGTATGAGTAAAGCCGTGACCTCGCATGGCAGCGGACACGGGGTTATTTGTAAAGACCCGTAAGCCGTCGTATTTATAGTTGGAGAATTTGTAGGGGACCGGGCTGCCATAGCCCGTGAGAAACATGGTAAGGGGACCGATGGCAGTGTAGGCACCACCGTGAGCGATTGCACGAGTATGCACGGCGGTGAGAATCCCGTCCTTCGTCATACCCACCTTGTTATAGATGGTCATGTTATGACGTCTGCGGCAGGTCGTCAGTACTTCCTCCATTGTGTAAACGAACTTAACGGGTTTGCCCGTCTTCTTCGAAAGCATGACCGCGCAAAAATCCCCTGCCACGGAATCATTTTTCGTGCCGCCGAATCCGCCGCCAATATAGGGCTGGATCACCCTGATCCTGCTTAAGGGGAGGTTGAAGCAGCCGGCGAGATGGCGATAGTGGAAGTAGGGGCTCTGCTTGGCGGCCCACACGGTGATATATCCGGACGGATCGTAATGGGCGAGAGAAGCAGGGGGCTCCAGGAATCCCGTTATTACCCTTCCCGTTTCAAACCGATCCTCCCGGACCAGAAAGGATTCCGCAAAAGCCTTCTCCACGTCTCCGAAATTCCAGTGGTATTCAACGCTCACGTTGTTGGGTCGGTAGTCGTGAATCACCGGTGCGCCTTCCCTCATGGCATCGTCGGGATCAAACACTGCGGGAAGCTCCTCGTAGTCCACTTTTATCAGCTGGCATGCCTCTTCGGCTGTTTCCTCGTCTATGGCTGCAACACCTGCCACTCCCTCATACATGTAACGCACCTTGTCGACCGCAAGCGGTGGTTCATCTCGGGTGGTGGCCATGAAGCCCCATGTCCATCCACCGAAATCTTTCCCCGTTATCACGGCTTTCACGCCGGGGAGTCTCTCGGCACGACTCGTGTCTATGTTGAGTATACGTGCGTGTGCGAAGGGCGCCCTTGCCACCTTGCACCATAACATGTCGGGCAGGGAATAGTCGGCGGCATATTTCGCCTGACCCATCACCTTTTCTTTTGCATCAATCCTCGGGACCCGTTTTCCAATAACTGCGTATTCTCCCATGTCTCTACCCCCTGAGTTTCCGTGCGGCATCCTTCACCGACTCTATGATCTTCGTATAACCTGTACAGCGGCAGAAATTACCTTCAAGGCCTTTGCGTATCTCATCGTCGGTAGGGTCTTGATTCCTGTCGAGAAGAGCCTTAGTGGAGAGAACCATCCCTGGGGTACAGAACCCGCACTGAAGTCCCCCTATTTCCACGAAGGCCTGCTGTATGGGGTGAAGATCCTCGCCGTTGGAAAGACCTTCTATAGTGGTGATCGTCTTGCCATTCGCCTCCACTGCCAATATCAGGCAAGCATTTACAATCTGGCCGTCCATGATTACCGTGCAGGCTCCGCACTCGCCCATGCCGCAGCCCTCCTTGGTGCCTGTGAGCCCGAGGTCCTCTCGTATGACATCAAGCAGCGTTGCCCACGGCTTAACTTGGAGTTCACATTCTTTTCCGTTCACCGATATAGTTATCTGGTCCATCATATCCTCCTATCCAAGAAAACTTGACTCAGTGCCCGTCTCGCCATCACGTACACCATATCGCAACGGTACTCGGCGGACGCCCGGTGGTCGTCGATCGGACTGCACTGGGTGATGACGTTTTTCGCCGCCTCGTCGATGAGTTCCTGGGTGATCTTCTGTCCCTGAAGCATCAACTCAGCCACCGGCGCCCGCACCGGCGTTGGCGCAACAGCACCAAGGGCGATCCTAATATCACTGCACACGCCGTTTTTGCACGTTCCTTCGACAGCAACTCCAACCACGGCAAGGTCCATGGAATGGCGCGGTGAAAGCTTCAGGTAGACACCGCTGCTTTCAGTAGACAGTGGGGGAACCGAGATATCGACGACAATTTCATCCGGACCAAGAACCGTCTTTCGGGGACCGGTAAAGAACTGGTCTAACGGAACAACCCTTTCCGCGTTGGCCCCTTTAATTCTTACGCTGGCTCCGAGAGCGAGAAGCGGGGGAGCACTGTCAGCAGACGGAACGGCGTTGCAGATGTTTCCCACAAATGTTCCCCTGTTTCTCACCTGCGGGGAAGCCATGACTGATGCCGCCTCAGAGAGAATAGGGAAATGCTTACGCACCTCAAATGACTGTTCCACCGCAGCAATAGTGGCCAACGCGCCTATCTTTAGACCGAGCTGCCGGTCGTAGGTGATCGCGTCGAGCCCAGGAATCCTTTTTAAGTCAACTACGTATTCGGGAGCATCGATTTCCCGACGCTTCACCTGAGGTATCAGATCGGTTCCGCCCGCAAGAAGTCTGGCTTTTTCATGCTCCGCTGCCACAATGGACAAGGCTTCGTCGAGACTCGTCGGAGAAAGATACTTAAATCTTGGTAATCGTCTGAAGAATAGAGCCATGCTACCTCCTCACAATGACGAGTAGTTATGCTGCTATGCAGCATATATTCTATTTACATAACTGTAAAGTTACATACATGTTTATAATAAATATGGAATACACTGTTGTCAACACTTTTTTTTGTTACAGATATCAATCTGTTGATTTATCACTGATATTCAAACAAATTGACAACTCGCATTCGTGCGGTTAGAATAGATAACGAGCTCAGAAGTTCATATAGTGGGACCTGTGAAAACCACCGACAAGAAGAAGGCTTCTTCAGAAAAGACAAAGGCCAGGATTATCCAGGCGGCCAGGCAAGTTCTCGTCAAAAAGGGAAGCTCGGCTTCCGCTTCGATGACCGATATATGCGCTGCTGCGAAGCTTACTAGACCAACCCTGTATCATTACTTCCGAAGCAGCCGTAAGCTCTTTCTCGCAGTCCATGTGGCTTCGATGGAAAGGGATTTGAAGCCCTACCTCGAGAAGGCTGTCGCTATCGATGACCCTGAGGAGCGGCTAAGTTTTATGGTTCGTACCTACATGAAAGAATGCATTTGCGTCTATCCGGACTTGAGAATTCTCATACACGACTCTCTTGCCACTAAAGACAAGAATCTTCGAGAGGTAAGAGCAGTCTGGAAAAGACATTATACTGTGCTCGCTAGCACTATAGAGCAGGTTCAGAATAAGGGAAAGATCAGTGCGGACATCAAACCCTCCTGGGCAGCCCTCTTCCTTTTGGGTATGTTAACGTGGACAACCTATTGGTTTGATTTCACCAGGAAGGAGAACATTGATGCGATTACCGATCTCGCGGAAACGCTCGTCCTTAATGCGCTAGGCCTCAAGCGATAGTTCTTACTCTTCACAGTCTGCCGCTAAAGTACCTGAGCGTTGGATGAAAAAACTTTGACAACAACCCATTTTCTTAATTCCTTTCAAAGGCTATAGAAGATGGCTGCCGGCGCAAAAGTCGTCGGCTTGCCGGCCTACAGGACGCTTTTAAACTCAAAGGAGGAACCCGTGGATTTGCAAAGTCTGGAACAGTTGATCAAGAGCCGTCGTTCGATCAGGAAGTGGAAATCGGATCCCATACCCGAGGAAATGGTCCTTAAGGCTTTAGAATTGGCTACCTGGGCGCCGAACGGAGGAAATTTTCAGAACTGGAGATTCGTCTATATTTCCAACCGGAATCTGATTACAACAATTGCCGACGCGGTGCAGCGCAGGGTTGACACCGTGGGGACCTGGCCCGAGGCCGACAGATTTGGTGCGGATGTCAAGCGGTGGGTCCTTAACGCTTCCTTTTTCCGCCATGCCCCGGGAGTAATTGCAGTCCTGATGTCCCAGTACCAGAGTGTCGCGGACCTGATACTGAAAGAGAGGGTGAAAGTTGATCCCTCCGCCCAGGAGATGCTCGACGCCAGGCGATTCGCCAACTCGGGGCTCCAGAGCATCGCCGCGGCCATCGCCTATATGGTCCTCGCGCTTCACGCACAGGGCATCGGATCCCTCTGGATGGTTGGCCCTCTTCTCGCGAAAACCGACATTGAAAGCGTACTCAAAGCACCTGTGGGATTCGACCTTACCGCCCTCGTTTCATTCGGCTGGCCAGACGAGGAGCCAAAGACAAGAAGAAAACCTCTTTCCGAAGTAGTCGATTTTTATCGGTAAACCAAAACCTGGTCGTGATTTTGTTTTGCCGTTACGACAGGCCGACAGCAAACCCCGACAAAAAAGGGTGGCCGGAGCCACCCTTAAAGTGATGCTGTTTTGTTATGCCGCTTTTCGATGTTCATCTCTCTTTTTCCGTTTCGGAAGCTTCCACCCCATCGATTCCCACACGGCCGGACTGATGGGAAGAGGCCTCACGGCCATGCTGCTGAGATTGACGAAGGCGCCGTGCACCTTTACCTGCCCATATCTGAACATCTTCCAGATGATCTCCAGCGCGCAGGTGGCCACCCACTGGTTGACGAAGAGGTCCTGTCTCGCAAGAGATTCCTGGAGCGAACAGCTTGGGCCTTGGTAGGGCTTGCGAGACTCCTCCTCCATAATCCCCTGGTAGAGATCGAGAACATGGGGCAGGTGTTCGGGGCAGGATTTTTTAGGCTGGGCAACCTTGTTGAGCGTCCCGAGTACCACCTGACCGGTGCTGGTTGTATTTCCGGTATCAACCCAGTAAACGGCCCCGCTGTTCTTCCCGATGTCCCTGATAAGATATCGCGTGTCCACGTCGTCAACGGCTGATATTACGATGCCGCCGGGGAGGCGTAAACCCTTTGACGCATTGTATGAATGAGCCTCCCAGCTCGTCCCGAAAAACATGTTGAGCCGGGTGAGAAGGACGACCGCCTTGTTCTTGCCTATGTCTGAGGGAGAAAAGAGCTGTCGCCCCACGTTCGACTGGTTCACGCTATCTCCGTCGAAAACCCGGACGTGAAGGCCGGAGCTGCCGAGGGCCTTTAGGGCCTGGTTCATTCTGGCGAGCCCGGACACTATCTGGCTGCCCGTTCCCCCCGCCCCTATCAGGGTAATATCAATCGGCCGGCGGCTTGCGACGATGGACGGATGCACATAGTGCCGCAACGGGGTCATGGGTCTACCTCCAAATCGAAGAAAAATCCTTCCACGACTGCTCGGCATTTATACAGGAAGTTGTGTTTCCCCTCGTTCTTGGAATGGCTGCCCAGCACGACCGAGAGCCTTACCCCGCCTGAGTCATCAACGTCGTCCGTCGAAGAGAAGAAGGCTTTCATTCGGCCGTGGCTGTGGACATCGATGACGAGATGGGTATCCTCTGGAAGGACCGGCCTTTGCCTGATGAATACGCTCGCCGCAGTGGCTTCAAAATCGAGCGGCAGGTAGGAGTAGCCTTCTTCCTTTCTCAATACGATCCAGCCGGCCCATTCCCGGTTACCCTCTGCATATTCCGCCGACTGCGGCAGGATGCAATTCTCGAAAATGGCCGTTACCTGGGAATCCTTCAAGATCGCCGAAAAGTCATCCGCCTCTGCGACCTCCCCATAAGGGAGATCTCTGTCGGCGAACCACAAACAGCGCCGGAAGGCCCCGAAGGGCTGCGAGGTATCGATGTAGAGTCCCCCGCGGGCCATCAGAAGGCGGGTTTGATGCCTGGGGCACGGGGAAAGGTCCTCATACCTCGGCACCATAATGGTGGGGAACCGTTCCTGGATAAGACGGTCTTTCAGATTTGTGTCCATGGCGGCCTCCTTTCTGCTGCTGACTTGATGACGTCCTGCACGGCCCCGCAGGGGACGAGATAGTCTTGGGGGAATTCATTTCTTCCCTCGATGCTCTTCCATAGCCCGTAAGAGTCGATCCCCTGCAACTTCGGCGCGATGTGCCCGTTGCAGGCACCGTCGAAGAAAGCCTTTTCCCAATCGTTAATGTCTCCCGGCGATGCGTTCCGGGGAAGATTGATGTTCCCCATGCAGCACGTCCCGCCTTCGTAGACATTGAAGAAAGGGCTGCGGTAGATGGGAGTGCTGGGCTCGGGCCTCACTCCTGTGGCGAGGGCCCACGTGTGGAGAGCCCGATTGACGGCAAGGAACAGCGTCGCCGGCAGCGGGTAGGCACCCGATCTCAAACCCGTTTCTTTCGTAAAGAAAACGCGCCTCGTGGCACTCTGGGTCCACCAGAGAATCGCCGTGCCGGGAGCATAGGCAAGCACTTTGTCGGGAATGTACTCCATGGTTTGAAGAGAGGGGATGACAAGGGAACAAATTTTGCGGAGTGCTTCTCTGGTGAGCGGCGCTCCCTCGAGGAGCCTGCCTTCCCGATCGATTCTGTGTTTCGTGATGTAGTGATCAATGCTGTTTGCCGGCTCCTCGCATCGCGGGTCCTTTTCATAACCATAGATAACGAGGGCATGCTGAGCGATAAGCTTCCGATCCACGGCAATTTCAATTTCCATAAGTGATCCTCCTTCACAACGGGCTATATCCGCAGGACGTCATGCGAGTACCACACCTCCTGAAGAAGCAGGAGCGTTCTCAGAATGACGCACACACGAACGAGATCGTCCCTGTTCCTTACGATGATGCACATCCTTGGTGGCCCGCTGTTGCCCCATTGGTCGTTCATGGCCTCGAAATACCAGTCGGAGAAGCCATCCTGACTGCCCCATAGGACGCCGAAGGAGTTCTCCATGCCATTTTCATCGTTCTCAGGCTGAAGCAGCTCCAGCTGTTCGTACTGTTTCACCATGCAGAGGCAGGCCAGCTTGAGCAGGCTCTCGATGAAAGCCCTTTGTTCGCCGGTCAATGTCTTCTTCCGAAGACGCTTGAAGCGGTCGTGAGCCTGTTTAAGGAGAGCTTTTTGTTCCTTTTCATTCACGCAGGCGACGCTTCTTATGTGATACCCATAGCGGCCCAGTGCGAAGTCCCTGTCTCTTTTGAACGCCTTCTGGTCCTCTTCGTCATCGAACGCTTCTTCCTCGCAGGGGCAGAGCCACTCGAATAACTCATCGGGCATCATTCCCGGGACCTTCCCTGACCTGAGCACCAGAGCCAGAAGATCGCGAACGATAGGATAAACGGTTCTCCTTTTTTTCTTCAATCCATCGAGAAAGTCGAGCGCCATCGTGTAATAGAATTCTATTCGCAGCTCGACCACGAGATACCATCCCCTGGCGCCAAAATGATGTCTCACCGAGACGGTTACCGAATCGCAGTCGCGGCCATGCCCGTTGTTGTCCGGCAGGAGTTTCTTGATTCTCGGCGCCGTCACCTTGTCGATTTCACCCATGAGCGTTCTAACCAGACTCTCTCTCGCTATGGACGAGACGTCCATTGCCCTGCCCGTCAGGCTTTCATAGAACGTCAGCACCGAAGGTATCAGGGTCCCGCTGAAGTAACCGAGTTGGTCGAGAATCCCGAGTACCGAAAACAGGGCGGGCGCTACCTTGAGGGCCGGGGGTGTCATACCGGCTCCAGCTCTTGCCACGGCGGAAGGACCGGGTCGTCTCCGGGGTCCTCAGTGGCTACGGCGCGAGCAAGGTCTTCCATAATTTGCAGCATGCCGGTTATCTCGTTGCCATTGTTTCCATTGTCCTTCCCATCGTCCGTGCTACCTTTTGTCCCGACCGCCCGCCTGAACGTATACTCGGCCCGGTCTTCCTTGTAGTCCGGTCCTTCGATCACGGCCTGGGTGAGTTCCGGATAGACATCTCCCCAGAAGTCCTTCACCTCCTCGGCGGTAAACTTCGGATCGGGGTCCTCGAGCTCTAGCGCTCCGTACCGAAAGACCCTGATCAACGGTCTTACCTCCAGCTTCGTCTCACCCATGATCCACCTCCTCATCTGCATCATGCCCAAAGGTCTCGGATTCTGTTGTAGTTGCCGCCGCCGTTGTCTCTGTTCCGGCCGGTCGTGCCGGGGACATGGAGAATAGGTCCGCCATGACCGGTTTCGGTTTCTCTTCCTTCGCTTCGGTCTTCTTTTCCTCCTTTTGCTCTCCCTCCTTCTTTGGGTCGGATTTCTCAGCAGCTTTCGTATGCTTCTGGATGGCGTCACTGAGCTGCTTCCTCTTCTGATCGACTCTGCCGGTGGTTGTCGTTTTCAGTTCCGCCAACCTCTTTTGGTCGCGGGCGATGTCGGCGATGGTCGATTCGAAGCTCTCGCTCAGCTCGGCAACTTCGCCGGTAATGATGATGGGAGAGAAATCATTGTCGTTCTCTTTGCCTTTGAATTGCTGGGCGAACACGATACTCATCTCTTTTGTCCCTTCGTCCCCGTTCTGATTCTTGTCGGCTTTGGCGGTGAAGGTCAGGATCAACCTTCCTCCGTCCGGAACAAGCTCGACGATTTTCGAAAAATCGATCATCATGGACAGATCCTCCTTGTTTAAGGTGATTGTGATGTGTTTTAGCGGATTGATGCCTCAGCGGCCCGCGAGGGGCAAGAGGCGTTTTCGGGATGCCTAATAAAAATACTGAAGACTATCTATTTATTACTTTCTGCTGTGAGCTCAGGACAGAAGTAATATACCTACAATATTCAGTATCTTCATTAGGCGCCAGCCGAAAACAGCCACACACCCAGCACTCTTCTTCGGAAGGGAGATAAATACCTCTTTATCGCCTCACCCCATCCATCCTGCAGGGGGAATTCGCATATCCACACCCCCACGGGCAGGAAGTGGGGAGAATACCATAAGGAGGAGACCATGATATTGGCAGGCATGCATGCGGAAGCCACAGGAGTTTTCTACACGATGATATCCGGAGACCGCCAGGAGCTGAAAGGAAAGCTTGCGCGGGTCCAGGATAATGCCGAGGAACTTTTGGCCCTCATCAAAGAGAACGTGACAGAAGAACAGGCAATGCGTTACGGTTTCATCGCGAACATCGTAAAGGCCCTCGAAATGAGAGGCTACGGCAGGAGAATCCGGTTCAAAGAAACCCCGCTGCCGGCATTGCCCAGGGGAGATGCGAAGAAACTGGATCTCGGATCGCTTCCATACTACGAGATCCTGGAGAAAAGAGGCCTCGTGGCTTACGCAGCAAGGGCCTGACCAAAAACCGCTTTCAGGGAGGGAAACCTCCCTTTTTTTATGGCCTTAAGTCTGACCGTGGTATTTCCGGTGAACGTGAAGAGCCCGAACTAACGGGCGCGCTTCTTCCAGACGAAGGGGTCTATCGCAACCTTTGGTCCGGCCGCCAGGGACTCCGTTTCTTCGGCGGTTGATGGTTGGGAGTCTCGTTCGGGAGAGGTGGCGAGGGACATGGCGCCGGCCGTATGGCCCCGCTGATCCGCTGCCTTTTCCGCCGCACCATCATTATGGTTGTCGCCGGGCTCTTCCGGCGTAATCGATGGCGATCTCTCCGCCGCAGTGCGGGCACCGCAACGAGAATGGAGGTCGTACGCTTTCATGGAGCAACACGGTTTGGAGAGCAGCCATATGTTTTTCATGATCGCCCCTTGCAGAGTCCGGCCCGTCCTCTCTTTCGGCCCTTAGTGCCTTCTGCTCATTGATGGTCTGTTTCAACTCTTCCGGCCTTTCCACGAACTCGATGATCGTCTCGCCCGCCTTCGCCGCCGTCTGGACGGATATACCTCCGTAGCCGAACAGCCTTCCCAGAATGGATTGCTCCACCACGATGTCGTTGATCTTGTCGAGTGGGTTTTCCTTGGACTTATAGGTCACAATTCCCCATTCGTCGACCAGGCGAAGGTTTGTGACCGCCCAGATGTTGACCCTTCTATCGAGATAGCGGTAGAGGAACAAACCTCCGGAAACGGCCGCCGCATAAGGGAGCAGGTAATTCAGCAAAGCCTCGAATCCGAGGATTTTTACGTGGCGGACGGGCAGGTAGAGAAGGACCCCGGCGAGAAAGAGCGCGGGTTTCACGAGGACAAGCCAGTGCTTCCTTACGATCAGGGCGACGGTCTCGCCGGGTTGGAGTTTCGTGCGCATGCGTGCCTCCTTAGGCAATCCTGAAAGTGTTACACTCTTGCCATGCAGGGTTCTATCCTTTGTCTCAGATATCTCCGTCTCGGAACCACCTTCCGTGATTGTTCGTCTGAAGCCATTCGAGCGTGTATATCTTTGAAAGGAAGGAGGCGACTCTTTCCTCAGCCAAATAGTGATTGCTCGCGAGGCAATACCAGATTCCCCATCTGGCATAGATTGCGTCAAGGCTGCCCATCATACCGTTTGGATGCGCCGGTGCCGGGAACTTGTACTTACTCTTGAGCTCCGGGAGGCACGCTTCGACGACGATCAATTTGTGGCACACCTTGCTCATCAAAGCGCAACGCTCCAGAAAAGCCTCTCTGTTTACCGATAGGGAGAGCACCATTTCCTGGAGGCTCTTCTGCTCGACGACGATGAGCTGTTCGAGACCCTCAATCGTATAGTCACCAATCTCCAAAGCCTTGTGCACGGCGCCGCCAATCCAGTTCTCGAAACGCAGGAAGTCGTACGGGGCTTGTTTTCTCGCGTCAACGATTACAGTCGGTTTCGGCACGCGGATTGTTTGCTGGTTCTGCCTTACGATCAGCACGCTTTTTGTTGCCGGCGCGCATTCTTCCCATGCCCTGCATCGTCCATCGTTCTGTCTCTCCGGTATACCCAACCAGCCTATTCGTCTCGCTTCTGAAGACCGCGTTTCTGTCTTTGATCCCTGTCCGTGCCGTCTTTGTTGTCCTGATCTGTCCATGCCTTTCCCCCTATGGTTGTATAACATCTCTGCCCCTGTCCTTGAGGCCGAAATGGACCTCAACATCGAATCAACCAGGGCAACCGTCGGTCAGATGGTCAGTTTACGACTTGGGGTGACCGACTCCCACTATCCAGAAATCAGCTTTCACGTTGAAGTATTACTTCCGGAATGTCCGATTAAACTCGGGATTGTGCGTTCTGCTGCTCTCAAGATAGGGGCTTGAAAGGAGAAGGCGCTGATCCAAAACAGACGTTCGCCTTCGAAGGAGACTTCGGACCTTTATTTGCTGTGATCGTTGCCTTCAGGCCCGAGGCACGGAACCGGTTGCTTCTACTGTTCGTCGTCAGTCGCCCGTCGGGTAGCGCCTTTCTCGATCCACGCTCCGATGCTCGTTCGGTGCTCGATTCAATAGTTGCTTTTCAGCCGAGGCTCCTTCCTCAGGTCGCAGTTGTTTTCCCTTCCTCCTGTGGTACAATCGGAATGATGATCAGGAGGGTTTATGGGGAATGAGCTTTTCCGCGAGGGTGGCCCGCACAACATAAGGCGGACAGGGAGGGATAAATACCAGATGAGCGTGAGCATTCCGAAAGGCCAGGATGGTATGACGGCAAGGGAATGCACCGACACGTCATGCTTGCCAGGTTATTTCAGGGTGAAGGGTGGAACGGGCATTATCGAAGGGCACATAGCAGCATTTTGCCCGTACTGTCGCCGTAGCGGCAAGCCCAGTGAGTTTCACACGAAGGACCAGTTGAGGTACGCGAAACAGATCGTGGAAAAAGAGGCCATCGCTGGCGTAGGGGAGATGCTCCGGGACAATCTCGGGTTGGGAAGTTCCGGTAGTAAGAGAATCGGGGGAGGGCTATTATCGATTGATATTTCGGTCAAGGCACCTACGCCGCGGCCTGTTGCCCGCCCGATCGAGGAGGAACTGAGGCGAGACGTTACATGTCCCCACTGTGGGCTCCAACACAGCGTTTTCGGCCTTGCGTCATGGTGCCCTGACTGCGGAGCAGACATTTTTCTCACTCATGTCGATGAGGAATTCGTTGCCATCAGGAAGATGCTCGCCGCCACAGAGAATCGGCGGGCTGAGCTGGGGGCAAGGGTTGCGGCGCGGGACATCGAAAATGCCCTTGAAGACACGGTCTCCATCTTCGAGGCAGTTATGAAGATCGTTGCGAGAAGACTTGCAGCCAAACAAGGAATGGAGGCCGACGGAATCGAAGCCTCGATGAAGGAGATCGGGAATGCATTTCAGAATCTGGACAGATCAGTGAAGGAATTTCAGAAACACTTTCAAATTCAGCCGTTTGCAGGCATCGAGGCGGGTGAAATCCTAGAGGCCCGGACTGTCTTCGAAAAACGGCATCCCATAACCCATAACCTCGGTGTTATTGACAGAAAGTATTTAGAGAGGGTTCGTTCGGGAGAGCTCGAGGGGCGCGAGGTGAGAATCACTCCGCGGGAAGTAGAACAGGCCATTGAGTTCTGCAGGAAGGTTCTTTGGCGGCTCTACTCAGAGGTATTTGAACTTTCACCGTCGCCGGTTTCGATGCAGTGCTCGGTAAGCTCTTGCGGTGACAAGATCCCCGGACTTGATGTTTCTTCTACTGCGCAACAACTTGCCTCCTTCCTTTGTGAAAGGTCCGAAACGGGGGCGTCCTACAATCCGATGATCGAGCTCGACAACCTGCAAAAAGAACTGGGGTGGAAAAGAGAAGACCTTGAGGAGGCGATTGACGAACTGAGAGATCGTGGTTTAGTAGGCTACGACGCCGCAGGAGATTTTATTTTCCCCGAAAATCGTCTTTTTTGGTACCTCGATCCTGTTGTAAAGAAGTGGCGGGCGGAGGAAGATGCGAGGGCATTGGCGGAGATTCTGATAAATGAAGGACAGGACGGCATGCCCATGACCAAGTTTGAGGAGAAACTCGGATGGCCAGTGAGGAGGTTGAATCCTGCGGCAACCTTTCTAAAGGAAGAGGGTGTAGTGGAGACATGGGACGAAATGGGACAACCCTACGAGTGTGCTGGTCTTATGCCGACGGTCAAAACTAGGCGCTTTTTGAAAGGCGAATCATAATAGGGAATTTCGGAATACAGCGCCTTTTACGGCGCCCTTACCGATATCAGTCTTTCGATCCTTTTGGCGGATCGTCAAGTAGTCGCCCTACTCCACTTCGAAGCCATGGCTACCGAACTTGAGGGTACGGCTGTTCTCCGTGACCGTCCGAACCACGTTATCAGGTGCGCCTTGGGGAATATCGGCGTCAATTTCAAGGGTAACTTTGACGGTAGCTCCTACAAGAGCGGAAAGGTGTGCGATCACTTCTTCTCCGATACGACTTGCATCCCGACCCACGCGGGCTGGATCAAGAATCACGGTGCCGTGAAAACGTTTGGGCTTCGGTGCTTCGTTCGCGGCGCCCCCTCCGGGCTCAACTATGCCCGTAGCGGCCGACGCCGACATGCCTGGACCTTCGCGCGAACCCGCGATCTCACCTGGTACCCCGCCTGCAACAGCAGTTCTTGTCTCTTCCTGAATCTGTTTCAATGCCACAGCGGGTTTGACCAGGAGTCCGGAAAGACTGTCTTCAGAGATGTTGACTGCCTGGCAGCTACGAAGGCCTCGATAGCGGCCGGCCTCCTCATCGAAACTCTCCGCGTAGGCAAAGGAATCCTGTGTCCAGGAGAGTAATCCCAAACCATCCCGAATCGCCTCTATCAGTACGGATGGTTCTTTCAATCGAGGCAGGTAAATATAGCGGGCAAAGTCTTCCACGAGTTGCTTGATGGCAACGTGGTCTCCACGCCACAAAGGTATCTGGTCCAGTTCCAGGCGAAGCCGGGACGCAGCGAATCCGGTCACGAGCGACTCATCATTCCGAAGCTTTTTGCTGGCACGCACCGCGAGAGATTCCTGTCCGGTCAGCCTCGACGCCGTGAATTCGATGGTGCTTTGCGGTGTCTGCTGGGTTGGGACCAAGAGCCATTGATACGCCTCCGGAATCCTCGCGTTTACCGCACTGTCGGCGCTTCCCTTTTGCGTCTCGGCCTGCCTTACCTGATGAGGCGAAAGATCGAGAATCTCCTTTTCGGCAAGGATCGACTCCCATGCCAGGTAGCGCCGCACCGCCTCATCCAAATCTTGCATGCGGTTCTTATCAATGGCCAGGAACACGAGGGTGTTGCGGTAGAGGCGAGGAGCATTTCCCCGTTCCTCAAGGATCGCCTTGGCCGCGGCCTCTGCCGGACTATTCGGTTCCTTGTTGTAAGGATACTCGATCCGCAATACTACCAGACGCGTGTCAAGGTCATCGGCAACGTCCTGACTCGTCATCGGCAGTGGGTGGACACGGCGGAAGTCTCCCTGTTTTCGCAGGTCGGCCCGAATCCGTTTATCTATCTCCTGAACCACCGCGTCAGGATCGGATTTGAGCTGCTCCGCGCGGTCCTCCGCCAGTTTTGTGACCGTTGGTTGGGTCGAATACCAGTAGCGAGCCGCGTCCTGGTAGAGATACGTCGCCATGCCGCTCAACCGTCTCAAGGCATCGCCAAAGATCGCCGGAGACTCTCCGGGCACGACGCACCCAAGCTTGATGCGCTTGTCTTCAAGTCCTCGATTGGACGCCTTTGCCGTAGGAGCGGAGCCAAGATAAATCGTGCGGGCTACTCGACGGCATGCAGCAAACTTGCCCAGGTTGGGCACTTCCCCGTCGATGCGCAGAGGTAATGAGTTGGGTCCGTCCACATCTTTTTCGATAACGGGTACCCAATTGTCGGAGAGATACCGCGTGAGCTCGAACTGGACCCTCGGGTCGTCGATGGGTATATTTGACGGCATGATGAGTGGATTACGATCACCCTTCTCCCACAGGCTGTGGATGACTGCCGCCATGAGCCGCAACACGCCTCTGGTACGCTGGAATTTTATGAGAGTCGACCAGTCGGAGTAGAGGCGGTCGAACACCTCGGGATGGATTGGATATGCGGCCTTGAGCCTTTTCTCGTAATCGGAATCGCGGCATTCTGATGGGAACTCCTGCTGCTGCGTCCGATAGAGGTCAAAGAAGGCTTTTGCTGTTGTATCCCTGGCAACAAAGTCCTCCTGTCTCACGGTGGGCTCAAATAGGCGCATGCGCACGATCTCGAACCCTTCCTCTGCGCTGGCCGGCCGCCACGACGCTTCGACTCGGCCGACAGCGTTGCGAAGACGATCAAGCGCAGCTCGGCCGCGTTCGCCGCCTACCTCCACGTCATTCGCCTGCGCGTGCGGCGACCCTGTCGTATCTGAGGCCGGAAGGCTGATAACAAGGAGGCATTGCCTTGCCAGTTTTGCAGATTCGGTGAGCGCTTGCGCAAAGGTGAAGTGGGTCTCAAAGCTCCCTGCAGGAAGGTCGCTTTGGTCATGCAACTGCCGCGCATAAGCCACCCACTCGTCGATCAGGATCAGGCAGGGACCATATTCATTGAACAATTCCCGGAGTGCGTCGCCAGGGCTCGTCGCTTTTTCATCATCCGCGCTGATACGCTCGAATGCCTTTTTCCCTCCCAACTGCCAGGCCAGCTCCCCCCACAGCGTACGCACTACCGTACCATCTGCTTTGGTGACCGGGTTCCCCGGCGAAATCCTGTTGCCCACAAGTACGACTCGCTTCACCACCGGGAGCGTTGAGACTGTTGCTTCGCGCAATATCGTCTCAACCCCAAGCAGTTCTTGTGGCGGAGTTCCTGAAAACAGATGGTATAGTGCCAGCATCGAATGCGTCTTGCCGCCACCAAAATTGGTCTGCAACTGGACAACGGGATCGCCGCCGTCTCCCCCCAGGCGCAGCATCGCCCCTTTTAAGAGTTGTTTCAAACTTTCTGTAAGAAAGGTGCGCCGAAAAAACTCTGCCGGATTCCGGTATTCCTCCGATCCCTCACCTATATGGACCTGCCAGAGATCGGCCGCAAACTCGGCCTGCTGATAACGACCGCTTGCCACATCCTTATGTGGGGTTACCACCTCGCGCCAGGGTTTTAGATTACCGGCGGCCTGGCTTTCTATGGCTGTGCCTGCCGACTTGCGCTTCTCCGTCCTCACCTGCTCGTCAAATCGGACGCGAAGAAGCTCCATTTTCATCTTCTCCACTTCATCCGCTTCAGGGGCTGACACTGCGGAGAGCAGGCGCGCAGCGCTGTCGAGCGCGCGGTAGGCGTCATCGGTGCTGAAAGGAGTCTGGTGGGCCCACTTGTTCCGGATATCGCGCAACTCGCTCACCAGCGTGCGCTCAGCTTGACCGAGGGTCTTCTTGAATACAGTATTCCATTGGTTCCAGATCACCGCGAGGACGGTGGCGATATCGCCCATAGGGTCTGCCTCGGTGCCGGCAAAGCTCAGTTGTTGGGGCGTGAGGGATGTCTTCAGCTCGGCAAGCCAGCCCTGCTGGTATTGGGCCTTAAGCTCACGCTCCACAAAGGGACGCAGCCCGTCTTTCAACAGGTTGAGTACCTTTCCGACACGCTCATAATTGGTCACGGCCATAGATGTCTCCTCTTAGAATAACCCGTCCTGAGCGCTCGGTGCCTCACGCGTCTCCTTTGCCAGCCGGGCTATCTCGGGCCATCCGAGGACCAGGGCATTATAGCCCTGAGCCTCCTGTGAAAGCTTCTTTTTCTCACAAATACTGAAAAGGCGGTATGCCAGATCTCGTGCGACTTCTCCTTGGGCGCCGATCTTACGAAGCAATTCGGCGGTTGCCTGATCACCGGCTTTTTCGTAGTGGTAGACACGAAGGAGATGGTGGGTCATCTCCCATACCGTCAGGTGTTTATCAGATGCTGGGTCCCAATCTGAGGGAAGCTCATCGGGGCGCAGAAGGCGAACCTGCCCGCCTCTTGAAGCGATTACACCATCTTGTTCAAGACGGGACACAGACGTTACCTTCGCTTTACTCAATAACTCGGCGCTCCCGAAATCGCCGGCACCCAACCCGTTTTGCTCAAACCATGCCAACGACCAACGTGTTCCGGGGTCAAACTCGTCTTCCTGCTCGCTCAGCACTTCCGTAAGCGTCTGGTTAATAATCCCTAACGCGGTACGAACGGTCATCGTTTTGCCGCTGCTTTCAAGAATGCGGCTGTAACGGGAATAGATTGCCATACCTGGCCCTATCGCTGCCTGGGCAAAGTCCACCGGTGCAATATTGCCCTGCTGGAGGTGGCGCAGGGCCGAAGGCAGAGTGCGTTTTAACTCCTGACGGAAGTGGGTACTCGATGTCTGGGGTGCGTCAGCCGGGCGAGGACGACAAGCAAGGACAACGTAGGAGGCAAGAGCGTTTGAGCCGAGTGCTCGCATCCGCCAGCTGAATGAAGCGCGCACGGGCCATGTTGCGGTAATCTGAAAACCGCTGGAAATTAGTGCTTCTAGGAGCGTCTCCCAGCCGGTTGTCAGGTCTATCCCCAACTGACTTTCATCCTCGGGCGTTCCGCTGTCCTCATCCTCTTGTTTAAAAGCATAGTACACGGTCAGTGGGAAACGGGAATCCATTTTCTCCCGAAGTGCATGGAAGGCCTTCCGGAAGCCACTCTCGAAATGATCCCCTAGCTCGATTCCTGTCGCCGTCGAATAGTTCTGGGGAAGCCGTGAGTTCGGGCAGCTTGGGCACGAGCAACGTGCCGAACAGCTCAGGATGTAAGTCTCCGATGGTTCGGCGTAACCAGACATAAAAGAAATCGCTAAGCGCGGCATATCCGATATTGTCGTAGTAAGGAGGATCAGTGCTAACCAAAAGCATAGATAGGCCATTCGATCCGCTAGCTGCATTGATTTGCCTGACGGTTGAATCTTTAGAATGGTTTGCCCGGATCGTTGCGATTGCCTCGGCCGAAATCTCGACGGCTGTATGCCAACAAACGGCCCGTTCTCCCATTAAATTCGCTTCCGAGAAGTCCCACAACATTGGTATGGCCTGACGAGTAAAAATGAACACGGTCTGATTGCCGTTCCATCGACAGAAACAGTTGTTGAACGAAGCACAACGATCAAGGGCCAGAGCAAGAAAAGTCATTATTGCTCTCGCGTAAGCCTCCGCGTCTTCCTTTAAGAGTCCGCTAGAGAGCGCATCTGATTTCACATCCTCTCGAATTTCTTTCACTATATCGCTCAGCGCAACCATAGCTGTTAGTTGACGGGTTGTGAACATCTGCCAATGCTTGCGAATACCATATTTCTGAACCCGAAAGCCAAGCGCTTGCTCCGGCAGATCAGTGTCGGGATATGACAAAGCCATGGCAGATTCAGCCGCAGCCACCTGCTCAGGCGTGATATCAAGGAATATGCGGCCATGAGCACTCTGTGCCACAATTGCTACCATGACTAAACATAGATTCCCCTGTCGCCCTTCATTACGGATATAATCAAATGGTACTGGAGTGTCAGTCAATATACAGCGAAAACCGCCCCTCCCTGCTTTTGTGCCTGCTGAGACAACAGCCCGATCTTTCGGCTTCCCCGTTCTGACTTCAAAACGATACGATCCTGCTTTTTTGTCAATGACAGGCTCCAGCCAGGCAAGCTTGTCCCCTTTACTCGAAAGCCAATAGGTACTGATGAGTGGCACATGCTTGCCTCGTGCCGCCGGATCCGGACTCGCCACGGTTCGCGCCCAAATCCAAGTAATTACATCCGCTTCTCCTCCTCCGTGTTCTTTTGCCAAGGTCATTTTTGGATATAGATGACCGATTCGCGCTTGGGCACGTTCATATACGATGTTGCCATAATATCTTACGTCTGCCGCCAATCCGTGGGCTCCCCGCCACGAGTCAGCGCCACCGATGTGATGTCGATCTTCCGGATTCACGGGTGGTTGATTGGCCCATCGAGGCGCAAGCTCGAGA
>CAVQYC010000004.1:0-913791 GCA_963717985.1 uncultured delta proteobacterium | reverse complement strand
GACAACACCGCTCTCTTTAAGCCGGCCTGGCCGGGACTCAAGGCCCGGGTGGGGTGCCTTCAACGCATCCAGCTTCCTCCCGTGACGCAGATCGTCTGGCCCGTGATATACTCGCCGTCCGTCACGAGGAAAAGGACCGTCTGCGCCACGTCCTCCGGTGTCCCCTTTCGCGGATAGGGGATGGCCTCGTGCATCCTCCTGATCTCGTCTTCAGGATAGATGTGGGGAATGAATTGATTGTAGATGAAGCTCGGGGCGATGGCGTTGGCCGTGATATAGTGCTCCGCCGCTTCCATTGCCAGGCATCTGGTGAAAGCGACGACCCCTGCCTTCGCGGCCGCATAGTGGGCATGTCCTGCTTTGAGCCCCATGAACGCCGCCGCCGACGCGATGTTGACGATCCTTCCGAAGCGTTGCTCCCTCATAAAGGGAAGGACGCTCCTGCACGTGTAGAATGTCCCCCGGAGAGATGTGTTGATGACGAGGTCCCAGGTCTCGTCGCTCATGTCGGCTATGCTTGTCGGCCGGTTTGTCCCCGCGTTATTGACGAGGATATCGATCCGGCCGAAACGGGCGACGGCCTGGGCCACGGCGTGCTCCACCTGGCTGCGCACAGTGACGTCGCAGCCGATGCCGACGACGTTGACGCCGAATTCCTCCCCCAATCCCGTTGCAACCTTCGCGGCCCGCTCCGCGTGGGCGTCTGTCACAATGAGACTCGCGCCGGCTCCTGCCAGGAGACGCGCCGTGGCCTGGCCGATGCCCGCGCCTGCCGCGCCGGTCAGGAATGCAACCCTCTCTTTCAGTTTCATGGAAGCCACCTTCCTCCGTGCCCTGTTTTTCGTTGGTTCCAGTGGTGATACATAGGGTTGAGTATATCCCATTTCCTATGCCTTTTCAATGAATGGCACGCCACATTGTATACAACAATGGACAACAATGGAGCGGAGGTCCTTGAGAGTCGCGCCGGTCATATGCTATACTTCATACCTATCCAGCACAGGAGGATTCATGAAAATCCGGTTTCTGGGGGCGGCGCGGCAGGTAACAGGGTCTTGTTACCACTTATCGGTAAACGGCGATGCAGTTCCTCGTCGACTGCGGCATGCAGCAGGGTGAGAATGCGAAGAACGACCATCCTTTCGCATTTCAGCCCTCGGAAATCGCCTGCCTCTTTCTCACCCACGCCCATATCGATCATTCGGGGCTGATACCGAAGCTGGTGAAGGAGGGCTTCAGGGGGCAGATCATTACCACCGGCGCCACGGCGGCGCTTGTGAAGATCATGCTCCATGACTCGGCCCACATACAGGAGAAGGAGGCCGAATGGAAGACGAGGAAGGCCCTGAGGCAGGGGAAAGACCACATCTTCGAGCCCCTCTACACAGTAGAGGATGTGGCCGCGGTCCTTCCGCTTTTTGTGGAGAAGGAGTATGGCGAGACGGGCCGTGCGGGGAAGGGCCTCAAGTATTGCTTCATCGACGCCGGGCCACATCCTGGGGTCAAGCACGTTTGCGCTGTGGTACCAGGACAGCCCCGTGGAGAAGAAGATCGTCTTCTCCGGCGATATCGGCAACAAAGGGAACCCGATTATCGCGGACCCGGAGCTTATGACGACCGCGGACTATGTGGTAATGGAATCGACGTACGGGAACCGCTTGCATAAAAGCACCAAGGAGAGTATCGACGAGCTGGTGGAGGCGATCAAGGTCACCTTCAAGAGGGGAGGCAATGTGATTATGCCGGTGTTTGCCGTCGGCAGGACGCAGGATCTCCTCTACATCCTGAATGAGACTGGTGCGCGAGAAGCGCCTGCCGCCCTTCGACGTCTATATCGACAGTCCTCTGGCGGAAGAGGCAACGAAGGTATATTTGTCGCACCAGCAGTACTTCGATGAGGAAGCGCGGAAGTTTTCCCAGGTGATCAGGGGCGGTGCCATAAAGGCTGCATTTCACCGAGTCAATGGAGGAATCGCAGGCGATCAACCGGATAAAGTCGGGCGCGGTCGTGATGGCCGGCAGCGGCATGTGCGAAGGCGGCAGGGTCGCGCACCATCTGAAGCATAACCTCTGGAGGCCCGAGTGCAGCATCGTTTTTACGGGGTTCCAGGCGCGGGGCACCCTCGGCAGGCGGATCGTCGACGGCGCAGTCGCATGTGCACGTGCTGGGTGAGGAAATTGCCGTGCGGGCGAAGGTTTATACGATCAACGGTTTTTCTGCCCACGCGGATCAGTCGGGGCTCCTTGAGTGGCTCTCCTCATTCGTCAGCCGGCCGGAGGTCTTTGTTGTGCACGGCGAGGAGAACGTGGCGGTTGATTTCGCAAAGCTGGTCGAAGAGAAGCTCGGCCTCGTCACGCACGTTCCCCACAAGGAAGATGAGTTTGTCATCTAAGCAACGAGGGGCATAACAGGAGGGAGCTTATGGTTCACGGCGAGTTACAGGAGTTTTTTAACGCGACAGACTACTTCATCGACCGGAACATACGGCAGGGGCGGGGGCACAAGGTTGCCGTTTACACGGAGCATCGAAACTACACGTACAACGACATTCAGAAGATGGTAAACAAGACGGCAAACGGCTTCCGGGAATTGGGCGTACGCGTGGACGACCGGATACTGATCCTGATGCTCGATGTCCCCCAGTTCTATGCGGTGTTCTATGGCGCCATCAAGATCGGCGGCGTGCCCATTCCCGTCAACACCATGCTCACGCCCGCCGATTACGAGTATTACCTCAACGACAGCCGGGCGCGCGTGCTGGTGATTTCGGAACAGTTGGTCCCCGTTGTCAACCAGATCAAGGGTGACCTGCTCTATCTCCGGGATGTGATCGTCATCTCGGAGACCAAAGGCGCTCACATCCCTTTCCGCCAGATGTACCGCCACGCGCCGGAGACCCTCAAGACCGAGTACACCATGAAAGACGACATCGGTTTCTGGCTTTACAGCTCCGGCTCGACGGGCTCTCCAAAAGGGGCGATCCATTCCCAGTACGACATGGTCGCTGCTTCAGAAGCCTTCGGCAAGGGCGTGCTGGGGTTGACCGAGGACGACATCCTTTTCTCGGCGGCGCGGCTCTTCTTTGCCTACGGCCTCGGCAATGCGGGGTATTTCCCCTTCTCCGTCGGCGGCGCGGCGGTGCTCAACGCGCAGCCGCCTAACCCTGAGAGCGTCTTCCACCACCTGGAGCGTTTCCGCCCGACCATTTTCTTCGGTGTACCTACACTCTATGGGCAGATGCTCGCATATAAAGAAAAGCAGGACCGCGAAACGGGCGCCGCCATCGACCCCAACGGCACGCACGAATTATCATCCGTCCGGATCTGTGTCTCCGCAGGCGAAGCTCTGCCCCCCGATCTCTATCATCGTTGGAAGAAGCGGTTCGGTGTCGAGATCCTTGACGGCATAGGCTCGACCGAGATGCTCCACATATTCATCTCAAACTGTCCGGGAGAGGTCAGGCCGGGGTCGACGGGCAAACCCGTGCCCGGTTATGAGATGAAGCTTGTGGATGACGAGGGGCAGGAGGTCCCGAAGGGCGAGATAGGCACGCTTCTCGTCAAAGGCGCAAGCTCTGCGCAGCAGTACTGGCGGAAACGGGAAAAGACGCGCCTGACCATGCAGGGCGAGTGGATCAACTCAGGGGACAAGTATTACGTTGATGACGATGGCTACTACTGGTGCGCAGGCCGAGGGGATGACATGCTCAAGGTCGGGGGGATCTGGGTGTCGCCCGTTGAAGTCGAGAACTGCCTCATGGAAAACCCCGCGGTGCTCGAAGTCGCGGTGGTCGGCAAAGAGGACGACAAGGGCCTGACGAAGCCGAAAGCCTACGTGGTGCTCAAACAGGGCTATGAGCCATCGGAGGACCTGGACAAAGAGCTGAAGCAGTGGGTCCTCGACCACATGGCCAAGTACAAGTACCCCCGGTGGATCGAGTTCGTCGCGGAGCTTCCGAAAAGCTCGACAGGTAAGATACAGAGGTTCAAGCTGAGATTCAAGTAATTCTATTCGCCTTCGCCGCCTTAAGGGGAGAGACCAGGGGGGAGAGCGGCGAATGTGGGGATTATATGACGGTAGAGATACGCTTATTTGCAACTTTCCGTCAGTTTCTCCCTCCGGGGAGCAACACGTTCTCCTTTACAAAACGTGTGGAGGAAGGGACGACGGTAGAAGAGATAGTGAGAGAATTAAAGCTGCCCGGGCAGGCCCCAAAGATCATCATTGTCAACGGTGTGCACGCCGAACCCGGCCGCGTGCTCCTGGACGGCGACATACTGAGCCTCTTTCCACCCGTCGGCGGCGGATAGCAGACCCTTAGGACCGAATTAAGAGCGGCGGGTTTGAAAACCCGTCTCAAGTCTTGGACGTCTTTTTTTCCTTCTTCGCTTCCCTTTTTTCTTTCAATGTCTTGGTTGCCTGTTTTTTGGTATCTTTCTTTACGTCGTGACTTTTGGCCATGGTCCCACTCCTTTTCAGCGTTGTCATATATTACCATAAACACCTTCTAGCGAAAAGCTCAATTCATCGGTTTCTCGCGCATAATACCCGTTCTCTCGCACGTTAAAGCCGGAGATAATTTTGATGCAGAGCGCGAAATCGCATTCGGCCCGGGCCGGAGTGTCTATGCTATAAAAGGAGCTTGTAACGGGTTCAGAAAAAAGGCTACCCTCTTTCTTATCGGGAACCGAGCGGTGGAACCAACACCGCTAATTCAAAGAAAGGGAGGTAGCCAGATGAAGATCTATAAGGTACAGGATTTCGTGGTCAAAGGCAAAGAAATGTTCGTTGGTCTCGAGGATTCGAAGAAGACCTGGAGGATCGCTGTGCGGTGTGAGCGCATGCTGGTTCACGAGGCATCCATGGAAGCGAAGTATCCCCTGCTGAAGCAGTACTTGAAGAACAGGTTTCCCGACTGCAAGATTCACCTGATTTACGAGGCAAGCTTCAAAGGGTTCAACCTTTACGACCGTCTTACTGAAGACGGCATAGACTGCATAGTCATTCCTCCCCATATGGTGACCGAGCCCAAGGTAAGCAGGGTAAAGACGGAGAAAAGGGACGCCAAACGTCTTGCTCTGATACTGGAGAACTACGATTTCAAAGACCCCTGCTATGTTCCCGACAAAGAGAGAAGGGAAGACCGGCAGGTGAGCCGCACCCTCACGGCCGTACAGAAAGATATCATCTGCACCCGCAACCGCATCCGCAAGTTCTTGGACTACTACGGCATCGAAGTACCCTTTGCAGATAAGGGTGTCTGGCGGAGGAAAGAGTTCTACGCCCTCCGCGAGCTACCCCTCGGTGAATCGCTCAAGGCAGGCATGACCGTGCTCTTGACGCAACTGGAGCAGCTTTGGGACCATCAGACGACACTGAGGTCTTACCTGCGGGGCCTGTGCAGGAAAGAACGCTACAGAGAGGCCTTCGAGATCGCCAGGAGCCTCCCGGGCATAGGGTGGTTCACGGCCATCCGCCTTGTCATCGAGCTTGGGGAAGATATCTCCCGCTTTACGAGCGGGAAGAAGATCGCGAGCTTCGTCGGACTGACGTGTTGTGAATATACTACAGGAGAGACCGAGCGCAAAGGGCGCATCACCGGGATGGGGTCGGGGTTCATAAGACATATCCTGGTCGAGAACTCCTGGATGGCGATCCGAAGGGACCCGGCCCTGCTGTCCAAATTCTCACGGGTATGGCGGTCGAGCGGCAGCAAGAAGAAAGCGATAGTAGCGGTGGCCCGTGTCCTGATCGTTCGCCTTCGGGCGTGCATACTTGCCGGCAGGCCCTACACTATCGGGGTTGTTCGATAGAAGGATGAGCCAGGAGGGAAGATCTTTGCCGATCTTGCGGAACAACGGCGTACAACGATTAGTATGCTGTGCCATATCACGGCCCGGAGTATGTTGACGCCGGTTCCTTCTTTTCGCAGGTAGACACATGTGGCTTGGACCACGAATAGCAGGTTGCAAAGAACCTTTTTCCCGAAGGGCTCTTAACATACTGTGGAAATATGGAAAAAGCTTCGCCTTTACCACATTTCCACAGCACGACGGCGGAAAGACGAAGGGGAGAATCAGTAAGGAAAAAAAGAGGATGCCGGATCCTCAAGGGGGAAAGTTATGAGCTGACGGATGATCAAAGAGGGAGAGGGTAAAAAAGACCTGAAAGAAGACCGCGCTAAAAGGTCTTGACTTTTATCATAGCAGCATACTTTGGGCGTATGTGAGGACCTGGACACGCCCCGGCGACAAAGCCAGGCGCAAAAAGCGCCCGGCCGCTGATAATCCGTGATATAATCTGACATAAACACATGGGGGAGGCGTAAAATATGGAAAAACAAGAGGCGGCGGTTGAGCGCTTCAAGAAGGGCTTCAATTGTTCCCAGTCGGTGCTCTCCGTGTTTGGGCCTGATTTTGGCTTGGATGCGGGGACCGCGTACCGGGTAGCCTGCGCGTTCGGGGGCGGCCTGGCCGGGTCAGGGGAGACGTGCGGGGCAGTGACGGGCGCCCTCATGGTCCTGGGACTGAAATACGGCATGACGGACTTCCGGAACCAGCAGGCCAAGGAGGAGACCTACGAATATGCGAAGAGTTTTCTCCGGGAATTTGCCTCGCGCCACAAATTTACCAGGTGCAGGGACCTCCTCGGGCGTGATATCGACACACCGGAGATGCGGGCGCAGGCGAAAGCGGCGGGCCTCTTTGAGACGCTCTGCCCCGCATTCGTACGGGACGCGGTGCAAATCGTCGAGACCCTCATTGAGCCTTCAAAGGCGTGACGCGGCCCGCCTATTCATGAAACCTGAAAGGAAGTGAGGCGGCATGGATGAAGAAAAGCTGCGCATGATAGAGCGGTTGAACCGGCTGCCCTTCAATCAGAAGGCCCGCAAGATGCTGGAGGAGAGAGGCGAGGCCGCTGACCCGGCATCTCTCTACTCGGTCCGGCTCGCCTTATGGGCGGTCAGGGAGGGGCTTGTCGAAGTAGACACGGCGCTTGGGGAAACCCTTCAGGCAATGGCGTCATGGAGCCCGGAAAGGCTCGGCACGTTTTTTATGTTTCCAGGCAACGCGGACTTCTACGAACTGCCGGGGTGGGAAGAGGCACAAGGGGCAAAGGACCTCGCAGTGCTCATCATCGATCAGGTAGAGGCGAGGATGCTAGTCCATTTTCCATGGTATTTTGATCTGTCCTAGTCTTGTTTTCATAAGTCAATGCCGGGTTGATTTCGCGCCTTGCCACCCGCGCCGTTGCCTTTCCCCGATTGAAGGCATATCATTTGCCTATGGTCTGCCGGCAAGGAAGGTCGCGAGAGGTCAAGGATGGGTTATGATTTCGACCTCATCGTGATCGGGGGCGGTGCAGCCGGACTGGTAGCGTCGAAGTTCGCCGCGGGCGTCGGCAAAAAGGTGGCCCTCATCGAGAGGAGCAAACTGGGTGGGGAGTGCACGCTTTACGGCTGCGTGCCGAGCAAGACACTCATCAGGACTGCGAAGGTCCTCAATCAGATAAATCATGCAGATGAGGTGGGGCTCGACATGGGTCGGGCGCTGCCCGTTCCGGGTGACGCCGTACTCGCCAGGGTCAGGCAGGCGGTTGAGAGGGTCTACGAAGGGCATGGGCCGGAAGTACTCGAAAGGCTGGGAATACATCTTGTCTTCGGGGGCCCTCGTTTCCGTGACAATCACCACATCGAAGTCGACGGAAGGCTGCTCTCCGCGGCAAGCTTCATTGTCTGCACCGGCTCTTCCCCCTTGGTTCCCCCTATCAGCGGGATCGAGACCATACCTTATCTGACAAACCAGACCCTCTTTAACTTAGAACGTCTGCCCCGGTCACTCATCGTCCTCGGAGGCGGCCCTATCGGCATCGAGATGGCCCAGGCATTCAATTACCTCGGTGTCAGGGTGACTCTCCTGGAGATGGCGGACCGGATTCTCACGAAAGAGGATAAGGAGTTGTCCGACCTTCTTACAGGCCGGCTCGCAGGAACTGGCCTGGCACTTCGCACGAGCACGCAGGTGTTGGGACTCAGCCGCAGAGATGGTGCGATCGAATTGACCGTGGAGGATGCGACCGGACGACACGATTCCATATCGGGAGACGCCCTCCTCGTGGCCGTCGGAAGAAAAGCGAACGTAGATTCCCTCGACCTCGAGGCCGCAGGCGTCGAGTATTCGTCGAAGGGCATCAAGACCGACAGGAAGCTCCGGACAACGGCGAAGAACATATATGCGGCCGGTGACGTAACCGGACCCTATCCATTCTCCCATATGGCGGAGTACCAGGCGAGAATAGCGGCGCAGAATGCCGCCTTCCCTCTCAGGAGAAGTGCGGACTACCGCCACTACATCTGGTGCACCTTTACCGACCCGGAGTTTGCCCACGCCGGTCTCACGGAAGGCGAAGCTCGCCGGCGACACGGCAATAATGTCAGGGTCTACAGGTGGAGGTATGGCGACATCGACCGCGCCAAGACAGAAGCAGATGAATTCGGCATGGCCAAATTCATCTGCGATCGCTCATACAGGCTCATTGGCGCCCATATTCTCGGCTCCCGCGCAGGCGAGCTGATTCACGAAGCCCAGATCATCAAGACTCTCGGCGTCCCGTTTTACAAGCTCGATTCAATCATCCACGCTTATCCCACTTTTTCCGACGTAGTGAGGCAGCCATCTAAGGTAAGTCATATCGACAAGCTGCGAAACAGCCTTCTCGTGAGAATCGCCGTGAGGATGTTCGCCGGCAGGAGATGAGCCGACGTGGCAGGTCTCCGATCTCCGGGCATCGCGCCCATACAGGATGGTTCTTGGCCTTTCTATCCTTCTGCCTCCGGTTCGATTTCCCCGTGGGATGGAGCCCATTCACACCTATCCCGGCTCCTCTCCGCGTCCCTGGTGTCTCGGGAGGGACGAATCAAAGACTACGTTCCCTCCCTTGATGTCTGGTCAAAAAGGCATTCCACAGCAATACCCGACTTGACAGCAAGACCCGGCGGTGATTGATGCGTTTTGCCGGATCTCCCGTCTTCTACTGCTTATCTATACACGCCATACTCTTTGGTGGCATCGATCATGGCGTGGAGGGTATCGGCCTTGCCTTCATCCATGGCGGTCCCCGTGCACATGAAATACCCGCCGCCCTTCCCTGCTATGCCGATGACTTCCTTGCAATACGCCTTAACCTCCTCCGGAGTCCCGGCGAGCAGCAGCCCCGACGGCACATTGCCGCCGATGCAGATCTTGTCCCCGATTGCCTCCTTCGCCTTGCCCATGTCCGTCCGGTCGAATATCCACATGCAGGACGATCGGGGTAGCTCCTTCAGGGATTCAAGCCGCGTATTGTAGGATCCCTCGCAGAAGCAGAAGGGCACGCAGCCCTCGGCTGCCAGTCCGAGGATGACTGCCTTGAGGGAGGGCCAGTAGAACTTCTTGAACTGCGCGTCGGACATGAAGCCGTCCGCGCCTTTGTGGAGCGGGATAAAGACGACGGGACAACCGGCAAAGGTTGCGCCTCTCACACCCTGGCCGATGGCAAGGGGCGTGAGTCTTTCCACGGCTTTCATCACCATATCCGGCTGGCGGTACATGTCAAGCATCGTGGCCCGCGTCCCTCGGAGCGTATCCGAGAGGATGTCGAAGGGTGCTTTTGTGGCGCCGCCGAAAGCGCCGGGAAAACCCAAACCCCTGGCCTGCATCTCATAGCCCATCACTTTCTGTATCCATGCCATCGCTTCATTCCCCGCGTCCAACAGCGCCTTTAAGGCGCTCTGGACGGGGGGGATGCCGAAGGGGATCATCTGGGCGGAGACGAGGACCACTTCCCACATGTCGGTAAAGGGGGCGATCATCTTCAAGGGATCGAGCGCTCCATACCCGCGGGGCATGAGGGTTCTTATCCAGAAATCCGTGGGGTCGTTGATAAGGGCGGTGTACTCATCCGCCAGCATATATTCACCTTCCACGTACTGGTAGACGGACTTCTGAGAGATCCCGTGGCCGGGCAGCCTGTACTGCTTGTAGTCGAGAATGTCGAACACTTTGCCGCAGCCGATGAGGGCGGGCGTGACGTAATAGTCGGGCTTGTAATCCTTGAGATAGCTCAGTTGAGCGGAGAGCATTTTGTCGGTGTCGTACATCGCCTCATAGGGCGTCACGCCGTAGAGCTGCGGCGCCATGAACGTTCCGAAGGGGAATACGGGCACCCTGTCGGGTTTTTTCTCCATGAGCACAACATCCCTGAACCTGGCGACTGCCGCAGTGTAGGCGGCCTTTGCCTCAGGGCTCACAAACTGCACACCCTCGGCAGCCCTCCACGTATCGAACCTTGCCTCTCTCTTTTCCGCCGGCGTCTTCTCCATGGCATTATCCTCCTATCCAGCCTTTGGCTAGCCGAACCGCTTCCATTGCATCCTTCCCGTAGGCGTCTGCTCCGGTAAATGTCTTCACCTGGTCATCGATCTGGCCGCCTCCGATCATGATTTTCACCTTGTCGCGCAACCCGGCAGCCTTAATGGCTTCCACGGTCGCCTTCATGTTCTCGAAGGCCAGGGTCAGAAAGCCGCTCAGGCCGACCACCGTGCTTCCGGACTCCTTGATTGCATCGACGAACTTCTGCACCGGTACGTCGATGCCGAGGTCCAAGACCTCGAAGCCGTTGACGTCAAGCATGAAGACGACGAGGTCCTTCCCTATGTCGTGGATATCTCCGGCCACCGTCCCCACAACGACCTTCCCGAGCTTGGCTGCGCCCTGGGTTTTCCTGAGATGAGGCTCAAGCTTCTGGATAATCTGTTTCAGGATCTCGCCGGAAAAAATCAGGTCCGGGATGAAGTACTCACAGCTCGCGAATCTCTGTCCCACGAGGCTCATTGCCTCCTTTGTCTCTCCCAGGAGCGCCGCGGCATCCATTCCCTTGTCCAGGGCCTGATCGACGAACTGTAATGCCTTCTCTTCCTCCAAATCCGCCAACAACTTAGCCAGTTCTCCTGCCATTGCAACCCCTCCTTTCCTTTAAGCATTCATAAGCTCATATCGGCCTGCGCCCTGTCATCAACGAAACGACCCTCTCGCTTTCTCCGGCTTCACCTCCCTCTCAACTTTATCTATATATATATAACTTGTCAATAGAAAAGTTCTGTGTTTATATATAGGCAGATTTTGAACACAAGGATTATCCCATCGTGAGGGCAAACGACAAAAGAGAAACCATTAACCGCAACTCCTTTGAGCCCGCTTACATCCAAATCGTGAAAATTGTGAGCGAGCAGATAGCAGCAGGCATTCTTCGGCCGGGAGACCAGGTGCCCACGGAAGGCCAGTTCTGTAAACAGTTTGGCGTCAGCCCGATGACGGTCCGCCGGTCAATCAATATTCTGGTCGAACGGGGCTTGGTAAGCACCACCCATGGCAAGGGAACATTCGTAAAGTCCCTCGACATGGGCGAGGCAGTCTTCAGGCTTCACGAATTGAAGAACCAATGGGCCGGCGAAGGCGAGACGACAGTATGCCTTTTGGAGGCGCGCATCCTGTCGGTTGATGAGGTTGTGGCGGGCAAGCTGGCCGTATCATCGGGAGATCGTGGCATCCATATCAGGCGGTTGGTACTGCAAGAGGGCGTACCGAGCATGTATCATCGGGAGTATCTGGTGTACGATCCTCGGCGTCCTCTCGTGGAGGCCCAGCTTCAAATCACCTCATTGGAGGGCTTGCTCAAGGGACACCACGGGGAGGACTTGCGGCGAGGACAGCTCACCGTAGAGGCGGTAAACCTTAGCGATGAGGAGGGCAAAGTGCTGGAAAGGCATCCCGGGTCTGCTGCGTTTCGGCTCGAACATACTTTCTACGATTTCGCCGATCGGCCCGTGAGTTGGGGATGGTTCATTTTTGGTTCCGATCTGTACCGGTTTACCACACACATAGGCGCCGACGTCAGTTTGAGGTGACCATGATCTACGAAGACATACGCGAGGCACTTGTCCAACACCTTGTCGATCTCGATGAAACGTACATCCTGACCCTCGTGGAACGCCTGCTTCAGGAGGGTGTCGATCCGCTTGTCGTGATCAAGGATTGCGAAAAGGCGATGTTTGAGGTAGGAGAGCGTTATGCGACGCGCCAATACTACCTTTCCGCCCTGCTCATGGCCGGGGAGATCTTCCGCGAAGTGATGGCCCTGACCCAGCCGCACATGGAGCAACAACTGACAGGCAATGCCTCCGGACTGGTGCTCTTAGGCACTGTGCAGGGCGACATACACGATATCGGCAAGAGTATTGTAGCGGTGGCGCTTCGATGTTATGGATTTGCGGTAGAAGACCTCGGAGTGGATGTTCCTCCTGAGCGCTTCCTTCACTACGCAGAGGCCAATTCTCCAGACGTGGTCGGCCTTTCCGGACTGATAACACTCGCCTATGAGAGTATGAGAGAGACCGTTCATTTGCTTCGCGACCATACCCCGCCCGGGAAAACCCCCATCCCGGTCATCATTGGCGGAACCACTCTGAGCGATAGGGTCTGTCAACTTGTCGGCGCCGACTACTGGACAACGGACGCCATGGAAGGCGTGCGAATCTGCCAGATGATTACAGAGAAGAAGCACCGATGACCACGACCATGTTCCATTCCGCACCGCCTGGCGAGACCCCTGAGGATCCGGTAAAGACGAGAATCCTCGTGATTGCCTGCGCCACGGTCATCGAAGAGATGCTGCCCCTCCTGCCCCCGGATGTGGGCCACCGAATTCTTGACTTCGGCTTACACACCGATCCCCCAAAGCTCCGCAAAGCCCTGCAGGAGGCCATAGATGAATCGAAGGGGAGAGCCGATACAATCCTTCTCGGTTACGGGTTGTGTTCCCAGGGCGTCATTGGTTTACGGGCAAATGGCTGTACCTTGGTCGTTCCGCGGGTGGACGACTGCATCAGTATATTCCTCGGCTCGGCCTCCGCTTATAAGAAACAGTCCCGATCGGAACCGGGGACCTACTACCTGACGAAGGGATGGATCGAGGTGGGAGAAAGCCCCTTTTCGGAATATGAGAAGACCGTCGCCAGGTACGGCCGGGAACGGGCAGAACGGATATACCGCATCATGCTCAAGAACTACACCCGGCTGGCCCTTATCAACACAGGTCAGTACCAACTGGAGAAGTACCGTGATTATGCGCGGCGCACTGCGGAGCGGTTTAAGCTACGCTATGAAGAGATAGAGGGATCGACAAGCCTCGTCACAAAATTGATCAATGGGCCGTGGGAGGACGAATTCATCGTTGTACCCCCGGGCGGCGTCATCGAGTTCGAGCACTTCCGCGGATTATTCGATGGCTCGCTGCCTGCCCCTTCTCACCACACCCGTCAAAAGCCTGGAGGGTCTGCCGTCGATTGACGTTCGAAGGAGAGCCTCCAGGCAAGAGGAGATTGTTTCTACACCTCTATCCCCAAATACCGCACGAAAATGTCTTTCCGCCCTTCCAGTTCCGCCCTGGTTGCCGTATATTCCACCCGCCCCTTTACCATAAAGTAGACGCGGTCGGCAAGGGCGAGAGCAAAAGGCACACGCTCTTCCACCAATAGTATGGTCATGCCCCCGGCATTGAGCTTCTTTATGATCTCCTGAAGGCCGGCCACAAAGAGCGGCATAAGGCCCGTCGTCGGCTCATCGAGCATCAGGAGGTCCGGCTCTTTCAGGACAGCCCTGGATATGGCAACCGCCTGCTGCTCGCCTCCGCTCAGGGAGCCTGCCTTCTGGTGCAGTTTGCCTGCGATATTGGGGAAAAGCTCGAAAACGCGTTCCAGGGCGCCGCTCCTCCCGGTGTGGATCATACCGGTTTTAAGGTTTTCGAGCACGGTCATCTTCGGGAACAGGTGCCTCCCCTGCGGAACGTACGCTATCTTCATCCTACCGATCTTGAAGGCCCGCATCGCCGTAATATCCACGTCGCTTAAGGATATGCTGCCCGATCGCGGTTTGACGAAACCGATTATAGTGTTGAGGGTGGTGGTTTTTCCCACGCCGTTGCGCCCCAATAAAGCGACTATCTCCCCCCGGCGTACTTCCAGGGAAACGCCCTGCAGGATGTAGCTCTTGCCATAGTAAGTGTGGACGTCGGTGAGCTTCAGGATCATGTGATATCTCCCAGGTAGATCCTCTGCACCTCTTCATTCCTGCCGATCTCCTCGCAAGAACCGTCCGCGATCACCCGCCCGTTGCTAAGGACGGTAAGATTGTGGCAGACACGCAGGATGATGTCGATATTATGCTCAATGAGAAGGATGGACATGCGCTGGGACAGCAGCTCCATCAACTGTACGATACTGTCCGCCTCTTTTGGCCCCACACCCTGGGTGGGCTCGTCGAGAAGGAGGAGGGCAGGGTCCGTGCTGAGGGCCATCGCGATTTCGAGTACCTTCTGATCGCCGTAGGACAGGTTGGAAGCCAATTCGTCCCGTTTGTCTTCCAGTCCGACCAGCCGGCATACCTCCATCGTTTTGTCGGCCACCTCTTTGAGACGGTCGGCCCGGGAAAAAAACAGGGTGCCCGCCCGCCTTGCTTTCGAGTAGACGCCTACCCAGACGCACTGGTACACGGTCATTTCCGGGAAGACATAGGTGAGTTGGAATGTCCGGCTCATGCCCTTTTGACAGATCCGGTCAGGGGAGAGGCCCGTGATATCCTCACCCTTCAGATAGACTTTCCCTGAGCTTGGTTTGAGCTCGCCTGTGATCACGTTGAAAAGCGTTGTTTTTCCCGCCCCGTTGGGACCGATAATCCCCCGCACTTCTCCCGCGCCGATTTTATAGCTTACCTCGTCGACCGCAGTCAGCCCGCCGAAATGCATCGATACGCCCGCGACTTCGAGGAGGCTCCCATTTTCCGCCATACTACCTCGTCCCCCTGCCTGATAGATAACCGAGCATGCCCCTGCGCGATACCTTGAGGATGATCAGCATAAGAATGCCGAAGAGGAGCAGGTAGTGTGTGAACCAGGCACTCACGTAGTACTGAAAAAGCGACATGAGGGCAACGCCGATCCAGCAGCCGGCAAGGGTCCCGGCACCGCCGATCAGGCACCAGACTATCGGCAGGACCGACCAGTAAAAGCTGAAATAGTCGGCCGACGCGTAGCGCAGGGTCATCGCATAAAGGGCGCCGCTGAGCGCCCCGAAAACACCCGACAGGACGAAGGCGATCAGTTTATACCGCGTGACGTTATAGCCGAGAAAATGTGCGCGTCTGGGGTTTTCTCTTATGGAGATGAAGATCCTTCCCAGGGGCGCGCCGATCATCCGTTTCAGGACGAGGTAGCTCACAAGGAGGAAGAAAAAGACGAAGTAATAATTGACATACGGGTTGTAGAGGGAGAGTTGGCTTATACTCTCGGAGATGGGCGGTATGGTCGCACTCAGGCCGTCATCGCCTCCGGTCAGCCATGTCATGTCCATGGCGAGCAGGTGAAAGACGGCGGAGATGATGGCGGTCACGATCACAAAGTAGGCTTCCGACAGCCGGACGCAGATGAGTCCCAGGAGGAACGAGAACAGAAAGCCGACGAGCAGCGCCACGCCGAGGGCGGGCAAGAGCCCCAGCTTGAATGACATGACCGAGAGAATGGCGCCGTAAGCACCGGCCCCGAAGAACATCGAATGGCCCAGGCTGCACTGGTTCGTGTAGCCGAGGCAGATATCATACCCCATGGCGAAGATGGAGAATATCATGATCTGCACGACCAGGGAGCGGGCCCCGCTCGGCAGCACCACGCCAAGAATCGCCAGCACCACCAGCGAGGCGAGGGCGAATCGGGTAACTATCCCTTTTCTTTCCATAATCCGTCCCTAGCGTTCCGGCTCCCCGAACAATCCTCTCGGCCGGATCATGAGAATGATGATCATGACGACGAAAATAGCAGCCTTGGATTGGGTCGGGTTAAGGACCGCCGACAGGACGCCTTCGAGGGAGCACAGCGACAGGGCTGCGACGAGAGTGCCTTCGAGACTGCCGAGCCCGCCGATGATGACGACGATGAACGCGAGAAGCGCCACGTCATTGCCCATGAGGTAGAACACCTGGGTAATGGGGGCGGCAAGCACGCCGCCTATGGCGGCGAGGACACTGCCCAGCACGAAGGTGCCGACGAGCACTTTATTGACGTCGATCCCCATTGCGGCAGCCATATCCTGGTCCTGGATCGACGCCCGGATCAATACGCCGTACGACGTTCGATAGAGGAATATCCAGATAGCCGCCAGGATCACCACCGAGATGCCGGCGATCAGAAACCGGTAACCGGGGTAGGAGACTCCGAAAAGATTGAAAGTGACCTCCCATGGGTCCGCCATTTTCTTGGGGATGCCGCCGTAGGTCGCAAGCGTTGCTTGCTGAAGAATGAACGATATACCGACCGTGGCGATCATGGTCACGGCATGATGGCCCTCGTAGGGACGGAGAATGAAGCGTTCGATAGGCGCGGCGATCACCGCGATGATGAGCGGTACGACAAGCAGCGCCAGCCAGAAATTGCCGAGAAGCGGGAAGAGGTAGAAGGCGAGCACGGCGCCGACCATGTACAGGTCGCCGTGCGCCATGTTCACGATGCCCATGACGCCGAAAATGAGAGAGAGTCCGAGCGCGATCAGGGCGATGATAAGACCCCAGATGAGGCCGTTCATCAAAAGAAACAGGACATTCAGCAGCCATTCAGGCAACTATTTCCTCCACAAAAATCACTCAAAAGCCCTCTTTCGAGTGATTTGCAAGGGGTGGGTACATGACGTCGGCAGCCGGTACGCGCGACACTACCTTAAGCTCTCCGTTCACGATGCGCTCGACGTAGAGCGCCACACTGGAAAGATGATCTTCGGCGCGTATCTTCATGTCGCCCTGCGGGAACTCGACGCCCTCTTTGAACTCCATGCCTTCGAGCGCCCTGATCAGCTTCGGCGTATCCTGCTTCCCCTGCCAGCCGCCTTTCTGGATCGCCGCCTTGAGCTCGAAAGGCGCCTCCCACATAGCCCAGTTATAGGCCAGCACGAAACGCTCTCCGGCACCGATCTCCTTCCCTTCCGCGTCGACATTGATGAGCTCCCTGTATGCCCTGTTGCTCCTGGTGTTGAGCCCTTCGAGCATGGTGGGATAGGGGGTCATGCAGTAAGTCCCCTCGGCCGCCGGACCCAGCTTCTTGATATCCTGGGCGGAAAGCGCATAGACGCCGCCCAGCTTCTTGATGTCGGGGCGCACGGCGTACAGGTCCCTGATGAATGAAAGAAAGTCGGAACCAAAGTTTGCGAAGTAGACCCCTTCAGCCTCTTTTGGTATTTTCCCCTTGAGATAGGGCAGCCAGTCGCTGGTGCCGAGGGGAACACGGATGGACTCCAACACAGTCCCCCCATCCTCTTTGATGTACTGGGTAAAATCCTGCTCGTTCGACCAGCCCCATGCATAGTTGACCACGACGGTCACCCATTTTTTTCCGATATTCTTCACGGCGTACCTGGCCGCGGCCTTTGCTTCCTGACGCACCGATGAACACACCTGGAAGACATAGCGGTTGCCTTTGTCGCCCGAAATCTCGGTGGCGCCGCCGGACGGCATATAGACGACCTTCAGCTCTTTGGCGATCGGAGCGCACGCGACTGCGACGCCCGAGCTGTTCGAATCGATGACGAAGTCGACGCCATACGTCTCGACCAGCTTCCGGAACTTCAAGGCACCTACCGAAGGCTTGCTCTCCGTATCTTCCACGTAGAGCTCGACCGGACGCCCGCTGATGCCGCCGTCCTTGTTGATCTTGGCGATAGCGGCCCTGACCGTCTTCTCGTGGGAATATCCGTATGCGGCCAGCCCTCCGGTCTTGTCCGCGACCATCCCGATCTTGATCGGCGTCTTTTTGGCCTGTCCCAGCACGTCTCCGGAGAACCCGACGCCCGCCGCAATCAGCAGAGCGATCATCAACACTCCTGTCCATTTCTTCATCTTCCTCTCCTTGTCTTACGACTTGGACTCACGAAGAGCAACACTACATACAACGCTTTGTTTACAAAAAATGGTAATGGTAAGGACCCTGAAAAGTCAAGACCTATCAAGCCCGCACAGCAATTCTTCACGAACTGCATACAGCCGGTCGGGTGGGCACCCGGGCGCCCTCCCGGCAGGACGGCAATACCCAATTCGCAACCATGGAGAGGCCATGCCCTTTACTCAACATTCAACATTGTCTTTCGTGAGGTGGTCTTGTCTCACGCGTGGATTAATGCGATACTATTGTGTGCAGTAGTAATGTCGCATGTTTTCCGCAAGTCTTGCGTCCGCCGGTATTCCCGCGCGTAGCTCTTGCGTTCATTGTGCATGACTTCGGGGTAGAGGAGACGACATGAGTGGAATCTTTGGATTTATCGGCAAAGGAAATGCCTTCGTCGAAGTGAGGACGGGGTTGGAGCACCTTTCTCATAGAGGGCAGGAGAGCTGGGGAATTGTCTCGGGGCTGAAAGACGGCTCTTTTTCAGAGGTAAGGAAGCTGGGATCCATCTTTCAACATTCGCCGTCCAGCCGGCCGCACTATGGGTCGATCGCCATAGGCCACGTCCGCTATCCTACCGCCGGAGAAGCAAGTGAGCGAAATTCGCAGCCGATAATCGGGAGTTCCAGGAAAGAGAAGATCGCCGTAGTTCACAACGGCCATGTCCCTAAGTACAGACAGTTGATGGAGAAAATCGACGGTCTTTTTCAAACGGAGACCGACACGGAGGTTATCCTGCAAATGATCGTCCGGGCCGGAGGCTCGGACCTGCTCGAAAAGGCAAAGAAGGCCCTCACTCTCCTCGGCCGGGAGGCGGCCTTCAGCTTGATAATCCTGCATAAAGGCAGACTGATTGCCGCACGGGACCCCTTCGGGTTTCGACCCCTCTCGCTTGGACGAAGGGGTGAGGATGGAGACTACGAGTGGGCGGTCGCCTCGGAGACCTGTGCCTTCCGGGACAGGTTCGAGTGGATAGCGGATGTTGAGCCGGGACAGCTCGTGGTGATTGAGGGAGAGGAGGCAAAGACCATCTCCTTTGCCGAGCCTCACCCGCGGCCCTGTATCCTGGAGTGCCTCGATTTCGCTTCCCCGGCCAGCCAGGTGTTTTCACGAAATGTTTACGAATTTCGGGAGGAAGTCGGGGCAAGGCTGGGGAAAGGCGAAACCCAGAAGGCCGATATGATCGTTCCCATTCCCAGGGCGGCCGTTCCCGGCGCCCTGGGTTTTCACGGCGTTACCGGAATCCCCTACAAGGAGGCCCTGAGCACGGTAGGCGAGATCGGCAGGATTTTCATCATCTCAAAGGAAAAGGACAGGCTGGAAAGGGCCGAGATGAAGTTTCAGATTAACCGGGAGATGGTGAAAGGGAAAGAAATTCTTTTGATTGATACGCTCCTGGTCAGAGGATCGACTGCGCTGGTGCTGATCCCCAAATTGCGCGAGGCGGGAGCGCGGAAGATCCATCTGCGTCTCACCGCGCCTCCTCCCCGTTTTCCCTGTTTTATGGGGATGGCGATGGCTAAGCCGGGGGAATTATTGGCGGCAAACCGAACCGACGAGGACCTGAAGAACTTGCTTCGTGTCGATACCTTTGAGTACCTCGGGACGGAAGAGCTGAGGAAACTGAGCGGGACGGATTTCTGTACGGCATGCCTGAACGGCAAGTACCCCTTCCCGATCTGAGGTATCGATAGGCAGATCGATGCGCCGGCAAGGCAGAACGTGAGGGCGGTCTATGCGTCGAGGGATGCGATAAAGTTCTTCTGTGACTTGATGATCTCAAACACGGAATCTACCTGCTCAATCAGCTCATTTCTTGTGACGGGCTTTGTGATGAAAGGGAAGCCATGTATATACCCGCTTCTTTTCTGCACCTCGTCTTTGTTGAGAAGACCTGTCATGAACGCGATGGGGATATCCCTCGTATCCTCGCGATGAAGCAGGCTGTCTGCGACCTCAGCGCCGTTCATCTGGGGCATCCTTATGTCGAGGAGAATCAACTCCGGTTTTTCGGTTTCTGCCCGGGCAATCCCTGAAGGGCCGTCGGTGCAGACGACCACCTCGAACCTTCCTGTCTTTTCGAGACTCCATTTGACGAATTCGCAAAACGCACTTTCGTCGTCAATAACGAGTATCTTCGACTTTGTCGTCATCGTGCCTCCTCCTCAAAGGGCAGAAATCGTATAATAAAATAGTAGCAAAAGGGCGTGACGTCAAGTCTTGAACCGGCGGCCAGGCGCAAAACGACCTGTCAGATATCGAGGATCACGAGGGCTCTCCAAAGGGCGTCGGTTTTTTGCAGCCTGAACTGATGCAGCGTCACCGCTTTTACGTCTACACGCTGCTCGTGCCGCTCAGGATCGAGCTTTTCACCCGCGGCGCGGGCCCGGAGCAGATACGTTCCATCGCCTGCGGTGATCGTGATCTCCTTGACGCGCAGGAGAAGTTGCTCCGCGTCCTTGTAATAGACCAGCTCCTGAAGCAGATCGAAGAGGAGCATGTCGAGCTCGGGGTGTGTCAATTCGATGCGTTTTTCAACACGTGCCTCAATTGAGCGCAGCTCTTCGATCATCACGTTCATGGTCGCCTCCGCTGCCGCGACAAACACCTGTTCCACGCTCTCGCCGGTCGCCTCGAAAGCGATATCCGCTGTCGCAAAATCCTCAAGGTAGCGATAACCCACCTTCATTCCCCATGCCTTTCGGGCTGTCTGCTGTCTGCCTACCCTTTAATGTTGCCGAGAGGAATGAGCCGGACTACCCTCTTCGCGATCCCTGCCGCTTCCGCTGCCTCGACTATCTCGTCAATATTCTTGTAGGCCCCTCCGGCCTCTTCAGCAAGCCCCGACCAGGAAGCGGTGCGCACGTAGATACCCCGCTTTTCCATTTCAGCCTGCAGCTCTCTTCCTCGCCACTCTTTGCGTGCCCTCGTGCGGCTCATCGTGCGGCCGCTTCCGTGAGGCGTGCTGAAAAATGTCTCTCTGCCGCCTTCGGTGCCCACGAGCAGATACGATCCCGTTTCCATGCTGCCCCCGATGATGACCGGCTGGCCGATTTTTTGGTAGTGCGCGGGGATCTCCGCCATGCCGGGTGCGAAGGCCCTGGTCGCCCCTTTCCTGTGGACGAGGAGAGACCTCTCCTTCCCGTTCACCCTGTGCCTCTCAAGCTTGGCCGTATTATGGGCGATGTCGTATATCATGCGGATGCCGAGCTTTTCCGGGGACTGTCCGAAGACCCGGGAGAAGACTTCCCTCACGCGATGGAGGATCATCTGGCGGTTCGCGAAGGACATGTTGAGGGCGCAGTTCATAGCCGCAAAATAGTCGCGCCCCTCGGGCGAGGCAAAGGGGGCGCAGGCAAGCTCCCGGTCCAGGATGCGGATGTGGTATTTGCTCTCCATTACCTTCAGGAAGAGCTGGAGATAGTCGGTCGCCACCTGGTGGCCGAAGCCCCTGCTGCCGCAATGGAACATGACCACGATCTGTCCCGGCGCAAGCCCGAAGCCCTGAGCGAGGTCCCTGTCGCAGATATTTTCCTCACGGACAACCTGTATCTCGAGGTAGTGGTTGCCGCTCCCCAGGGTGCCGATCTGATTAACGCCGCGGTCTATGGCCCTTTCACTTACCTTCGACGCGTCGGCCCCGGGCGTGCGGCCGGAATCTTCCGTCAGATCGAGGTCCTCCTTCCACCCGTAACCGTTCCGCACGCACCACTGGGCGCCCTGGTCCAGCACGGTACGGAATTCCTGCCTGGATAGTCTCAGAAAACCGGTGCTTCCCACGCCCGCGGGCACCGCGGCAAAAAGCTTATCCACCAGCTCCGTGAGCCGTGGCTGCACCTCGTCATAGGTGAGGTCTGTCTTTATAAGCCGCATGCCGCAGTTGATATCGAAGCCGATGCCCCCCGGGGAGATCACCCCGCCAACTTCCGTGTCCATTGCGGCTACGCCCCCGATAGGGAACCCGTATCCGAAGTGCCCGTCCGGCATACAGAGCGCGTATTTGACGATGCCCGGCAGGGTGGCGACATTGGTTATCTGGTCGTAAACCGCATCGTCCATTTGCCTCACCAGCCTCTCCGTCCCGTAAATCCTGGCAGGCACCCGCATCCCCTCTTTGTACGACGGGGGCAGCTCCCATACGGTCTCCGCTACACGCTGCAATGCATCCGGCAGTGCCACGCTCCACCCCCTCCGTCACAGTATAAGCACGCCGACGGACGTTTTCCCCTCATGCTTCACTCTTCGTGTCCGGCAAAAACAGCGCTACCGGCAGGGCTAGTCGAAATCGGCGTAAATCTGTCCGAGCTGCAGGCCGGCGATCACCTTTGTCTTATATTCTTCCTTGAGGCTCGTCTTCGTCCTTTCGAAATCGGGGGCCCGCATGCCGTTCGCCAGTGCCAGATAAGCCTCCAGAAACGCCGCGAGCTGGTCTGCCGCCTGTATCAGCTCGCCGTCCCTCGGATCATACGCATCTTCATTGAAATGCTCGCTGATTTCGCTGCTCGTCTTTTCCACTCGACGGCCGTCGCAGGTGACCACGCTCTTGAACTCGATCTCCGTAAAGAGCCGTATCTCGTCGTGCCAGGCCCCCGGTATGAGACCGTACACCTTCTCCTCCATCTGCTGCCTCTCGTACTCCTTTATCAGGCCGTCGAGGCCGCTGACCGATTTTTTCACGGGGTGCACGATGTCTCGCGTAAGGACCTCGGGCAGATCGTGGAAAAGCCCGGTAAAGTAGTTGTTGCAGCATCTCTTCCCACATGCGCCGATCTCCAGGGAAAAGAGGTAGGAGAGGAGGGCGACTATCAACATGTGCCCGAGGACCGATGTCTTTGGGATGCGGTGCAGGTGGCTCCACCGGAGCTGAAACCTGAGCTGGCCGCAAAGGTCGATGAAATTGCGAAGCCTGGAGTAAAGCATCAGCTCCTGCATGCCTTTAAGGTCGTAATACCTCTCCTGACGCATTTCCAGGTCGCGCCTTATCTCCTCTATCTCGTAGCCGCGGGGGTTGGCCCTCTCGATGATGTCGAACTCCCACTTCGTGGCGTAAAAGTGGGCGGCATCCAAAATCCTGCGGTTGACGTCCTCCTCCGCGTTGTCGAAGTAGGAACGGTACCTTTCCTCGAACCCGGCGCCCAGGGACGAAATGACCGGTTTCAGCTGCTCGTAGACCCATTGGTTCAGCCGCGCGTACCTGTCCTTGTCCTCCTTTATTTTGTAGAACACCTGAGGCTTGAGGTCGGTGAGGACGGTCCGTTGCAGGAATTGGATCATGCCGCCTTCTATGACCTCTATCCAGTCGAACGCAGGGTTTTGTTCCTCGAACTTGCCGAGCATGTAGGCGATCACCATCTTGTGAGCCTGTTTGTCCAGCTCCCGCAGCTCCACCGGTCGTATCTTGTCATTCCACCGCTGCATATTGGCCGCGTCGTAGATTCTGAAGAGTAAGGCTTTACGGATCATACATCCCCCTCGCGCATGTCGATGTAGAGTACGGCCCCCTCGCGGAGCGCCCCTTCCAGGCCGACGACAAAGCCGTTTTCATCCCTTGCCGCGGCCCGTCCTTCAGCGCAGGCTTTGTAGACCTGGTAATTATACGCGATAAGGGCATGCTTCACCGACATGCCCCGGAACACCTCCACGGGCTTCCCGTTGACAAAGACTGAGAAGCGCTCTTTCATCTGCCCTCCATCACGATCCTTCCCTCTGTCCTGGGGGCAAGGGGAGAATGTCTTTTCAGGTACCCAATGAAGGCATCCCGCACGGCCCCTCCGTACGTGAGGTGGAGCCCCTCCCGGAAACCGCTGACCTTGTCGCCTCCGGCGGCGAGAAAGTCGTTCGTGACGACCCGATACATCCGTGATGCATCGAGAGGCGCGCCGCCAGCGCGAACCTCTTTGACCCTTTTTCCGCCGGCCCCACCGGCGTGGTACCTGACCTCCATGCCCGACACCTGAAGTATGCCCTTATCTCGGGCGATGCTCTTTTCGAGCAGGCCAAGAAGGGCTGCGCCGGAGAGGTCCATGGCGACGAGCACGTCGTCAAAGGGGAGTGTAGTGTAGACCTGCTCCATGGTAATCCTGCCTGCCGGTATATCGGCCCTGATGGCGCCGCTGTTTTGGATCGCAATCTGTGCACCCGCCGACTCCCGCATGGCGTCGGCGATCACGTCGCCAAGAACCGACTCCCCGTCGGCATGCCTCGTGAGAGCAACGCCTGTTTCCCCCACGACCTGCCGGAATATGGCACCGGTTTTCTCGCGGTACCCATTGGCAATCCGCGCAATATGTGCGTCGAACGGGTCGTTCGGCCCGGCCGAAACGGCTTTCAGCTCCCCTTTCTTCGTCGCGGCCTCGATCTTGCCCGTCTTTTCATCTACCGTCAGCTCGAGCACGCCCAGGTAGAGCCCATGGGAGCCTGCCTGTACGATAATCGTTCGTCCCACAGTGACCGGGTCCGTTACCACCGTATGACTGTGCCCACCCACGATCACGTCGATGCCTTCGACGGAGGCGGCCAATCGCTTATCCTCATCAGTGCCGAGGTGGGTAAGGAGGACGATGAGTGAGGCACCCTTCCGCCTCACCTCCGTGAGCAATCCGGGCAGTATCCCGGCCGGATCGAGAAACGTGAGGTCCTGCACGTTCTCTGCCTTCGTGGCATAGGGTGTTTCCGGTGTCGTCAGCCCTATCACCGCAATTTTTATGCCTTTTCTTTCCACGATCATGTAGGGTTTCACACCCGAAAGGTAGTTGCCTGCCCGGTCGACAATATTGGCCGAGAGCACGGGGAACGCGGCACTCTTTATGATCCCGGCGAGCGCCGTCCGACCCCAGTCGAACTCATGATTTCCGAGGGTCATGGCATCGAAGTGGAGGTCGTTCATCATCTCAAGCACCGGTCGGCCCTGAAATATATCCGAAATGGGCGTGCCCTGAAACATATCTCCCGCGGAGAGGAGGATGACGCCCCGGGGATTGCGGGTCTTTTCCGCTTCTATCATTGCCGCCAGGTACGCGGCACCGCCCCTCGGCTTCGCGCCGCCTGCCGGTGTGTCACTGCCTGGAAAGACCCTGCCGTGAAAGTCGTTTATGTGGAGTATCGTCAGTCTTTCTGCGGCCTGGGCCGACAGGATGGCACAGTGAAGAACGGCAATGACCGGAAGGAGAAGAAACAGGCCTATTCGCATGCGTCCAAGGCCCGGTTTATGGTTTATCAATGCTCTTCACCCTTTGGTTTCTACAGGTCGAGGATCATGTCGTGCATCATGAGTGCCTCCGCATGGCGTGTAGTGAATCTATTATACCCTCAATTTATCCGCCTTTCACCTCAAGGCTGTTGCACTGATCTGTGAGACATCCCTGAAAGTTGCGTAGCCTGTACTTAGATTATGTGTGGTCCTTTAGTCATCTTTAATTCATGTCAGGAGGCTTTATGGCTCAGGAGCCACATATGACCATTGGCGCATATCTCGTTAACCGGCTGGAGCAAATCGGTCTTAGACACATTTTTGGTGTGCCCGGCGATTACGCCCTCACTTTTTTCGACCTCCTGGAAGAGAGCGGCATAGAGTTGATCAACACCTGCAACGAGCTGAACGCCGGATATGCGGCGGATGGATATGCGCGCATATCAGGCATAGGGGCTGTCTGCCTCACGTACGGCGTGGGGGGTTTCAGCGTCTATAATGCCGTTGCGGCTGCATATGCGGAGCGGGTGCCGCTCGTGGTGATAAGCGGAGGGCCGAAGACCAGCCTGCGCAGTAGGCTTCATCCCAATCTCCTTCACCATACTATCGGCGATATGAACCTGCAGCGCGACATTTACGAAAGGATCACCCAGGGCGCCGTTGTCCTGACGAGCCCTACCCAGGCGGTCATGCAGATCGATGAACTCCTGGCAGCATGCCTCAGGCACTCCCGTCCCGTCTACATCGAGATACCGGCCGATATGGTGATGGAAGCATGCGTGGAGCCCGGTCCATGGGCGCCCGACATGTCTCTCCATGTCGACGAGGACGTGCTGGAAGAGGCTTTGGGCGAGACCCTCGGGGCGATAACGCGTGCTGCCCGCCCGGTCATCCTGGCAGGCGTGGAGGTCGACCGGCTGGGCAGCCGCGAAGCCCTCCTCACCCTGGTGGCCCGCACCGGCTTCCCCGTGGCGACGACAGCCTTGGGAAAAGGTATTATCCCCGAGCATACCCCGAACTACGCAGGCACTTATATGGGCGCCCTGGCCAACGAGGAAGCCCGAGCCCTAGTAGAAGACTCAGACCTGCTGCTTTGCCTCGGCGCCTGGATGACCGATCTGGACCTGGGCGGCTATACTGCCCACCTCGACCCAAACCGTATGATAATAGCCAACTCGGAAAGGGTAAAGGTGAGACGCCACATCTACGAGCACATCCCCATCAGGAACTTCATTAAGGGTTTGCTGTCGCGCCTGTCAGAGAGCGGGTTCGACGGCCCGGGCACGGCTCGTCCGGCCGAGGCCCCCCGGAGGCCTTACGTCCCCGTGCCTGAAGCGCGGCTGACCACAGACCGGTTTTGGAGCAGAGTCAATCACTTTCTCAGGGACGACCACATTGTGGTGGCCGACACGGGGAGTGCCACCTTCGAAAGCGCCAAGCTCTCTCTCCCCCAGGGCGCGGACTACCTGAGCCAGTCCTTTTACGCCTCCATGGGCTTCGGGATACCGGCCGCTCTCGGCGCGAAACTTGCCGCTCCGCAGGGCCGGCCTATCGTATTCGTGGGAGACGGTGCTTTCCAGATGACCGGCCAGGAGCTCTCGAGCATAGTTCGTTACGGGCAGAACCCGGTCGTCTTCCTGCTGAACAATGACGGTTACCAGGTAGAGCGCGCGATCTGCGACAACGCGTACAACGACCTCCTGATGTGGGACTACACGCTTATCCCCGAGACATTTGGCGCGGACAGAGGTATTCGCGTATCAACGGAAGGGGACCTTGAATCCGCACTTGTTATGGCGGACGCCCGTAGGGATGCGCTCGTCTTCGTGGAGATACGTCTCGACAGGTTTGATTTTTCAGAGACCTTGAGGCGGATCGGAGAGAGGTTAAGGTAGCCGGCAAGAAAGGGGTGAGCACATCTTTTTATCGGCTGCATAGAATAAGGCTTGACAATATGTGATGCAGTGTTTAACATTAATCTGCCTGCATAAAGCCAAACCGCCCGCGAGGACGGGACGGAAAGCCAAGGGTCTTCCAAGGGGAAGACAGCCCGCTGCCCGGCCACAATACGAGTTTTCTCTAATGTCCTTGCAGGAGTCCGTCATGGTCAAATCCGCTGTTGTAAAGATTGCCCGGATGTTTTTGTATGTCGCGGTGTTTGTGCTTTCGCTGATCGTCGGTACTGCCATATCGGCCGTGCTGATGAAGGCGGTCGAACTATAGGTGAAGGCGGCAAAAAAGAGTACCGGCCCACAAATCCTGGGGAAGACCATGGGCCGGATACGATAGGCTCCCGGAAAAAAAGGGGATTGGGGGGGTCCTAAGATCCGGGAGTTGCTGATTGCTTTGTCGCCATACAGGCTGGCTTTAGTATAGCAAGAACCGGACCAAAATCAGGGCCTTACAAAAACATGAGGTTAGGGGAAAGGCTGTGGTATGTTACAGATGTATCCAATAAATATGCCAGAAAGGCATGGAGACTGCAATATATGATGAGATTGCGATCGTTCTGAAGGGTCGGGGCCGGCCGGGTGTTTCTATGGCCCGACCCGGAGTTTCACCATCCCGTCGGGGAGGAGATACTTGTTGGCGGCGGCATTGACCTCATCCCTCGAAACCTTCTCCGCCTTTTCAGGCCACACCTTAAAAAAACCGGGCTGCAGGCCGTATATGGTGTCGAGACACATGTTTGAGGCAATAGGTCCGTTTGTCTGCATCCGTATGTAGTGGTTCCCTACCATGTAGCGTTTTGCATCGGCCACCTCTTTTTCGGTGAAGCCGGTTTTTCGTATCTCCTCGATCTCGGCCTTGGCGATCCGCTCCACGTCCTCTGCGTGGGTGCGGTCGGTGCCGATGTAGATACCGATGGCGCCCACCTCGTAGGCTTCTTGATTAAAGAAAGTAAGGGCGTATGCATAGGGGTTCTCTTCCCTCAGTTTTCTGTGGATCCTTCCACCCATGCCGGAGAGTACGGCAGTCATCACCTCGACGGGATACCTGTCGGCATCGATCAAGCCCGGCCCGATGAAGGCAAAGATCATGTGTGTCTGGAACATCTCGCGCTCCACCACCCGTCCCCTGGCCGATGTCAGGGTATAAGCCAGTTTTTTCAGCTCCCGGCCGTTGCCCTTCCAACCGGAAAAAAGCGACCGTACCGACTCTTCAGCCGCTTTCAACTCAAGATCACCCGACAGGGCGAGTACCGCTTTCCGGGGGCCCACGTAGTTCCTGTACAATTCCTCTATATCCTGAAGGGTCATATCCGCCACGTCGCGGGCCGACCCCATCTGGTCCGTCGCGTAAGGGTGACCCTTGAATAATAATGTGCTCATTTCCATGAAAGTATACTGCACGGCGTCATCATCACGCCTGCGCATCTCGGAAAAGACCTCTTCTTTCACCTTTTTAAGCTCGTCCTCGTTGATGACGGTGGAGACGACGAGTTCTTTCAAAAGCCCGAGCCCCTGGCCAAAATCTTTCGCGAGAAACCGCCCGGAAAGACCGAATACGTTTCTCCCGCTTACCGGGCTGATACTCCCCGCCAGGGCGTCGATTTTCCGCGCAATACCCTGCGCATCGAGGTCTTTCGTCCCCCTCAGCAGCATCCGTGCGAGGAGGTTGAAGCTCCCGTTCTGTCCTTGTCTCTCTTCCTTGAGACCTCCGACAAAACCGATCATAAAGGAGAAGCTGGGACTTGCCGTGTTTCTGTTGTAGACGCATTGCAGGCCGTTGTCGAGATGAAAGGTGACGGGGTTGGAGGTCTTCCTGGGCAGAAGGACAACCGTGCGCTTCCGTTCCTGCACGAGGTACGCGGCGAGAACGGACATAAGGTCGTGGGCAGTGACCAAGCCGACTGCGTGCAGGTACCTGTCGGCATACGCAGGGTCATCGGCAAGCGCCTCAAGATTGCCGATCAGGCGTGCCTTTCCCTGAACCGATTCAGCCCCGTAGATATATGAGGCACTGACGAGGTTCTTTGCTTTTTCAACTTCCCACGGGGCAATGCCTTCCTGTGAGATACGCCCGAGTTCGGTCTCGATGACGGTTGCGACGCTTTCGTAATCATGCCCTTTGAACGTCGCGAGAAGTACGAAAAGGCCGTTTTCCCTCGGCGTAAATACGTAGGAGTCGGTATCCGTGACCAACCCCTTTTCATGCTTCAGGGTTGCCTGCAGGCGCGAACTGTCGCCGTCGGTCAGGACCCTCGCAAGGACGTCGAGGGCCGGCGTGTCGTGGTGCAGGAAGGGGCCGATAGGGTAGGAAAGGGCGAGGTAGCTCTCCGCGACTTCTTTTTCGACGACTGTCACGGGGTTTTCCTTGCCGGGGTCGCTGTCGATTGTCTGCGCCTCCCCCTCCGCTGCCGCCTGGTCCCCCTGCCATGTGAGGTGCCGGTCGATCAGTTCCCGCACGCGCTCTTCGTCGAAATCCCCCACCACCACGACTGCCATGTTCGGAGGTGTGTAGTGCTCCTTAAAATACGAGAGGATGTCGGAGCGGCCTATCGCGGAAACCGATTCCCGGTAACCTATAATAGGCCGGCCATAGGGATGGCCGGGGTAGCTGACCCGAAAAAGCTCGGTGAAGAGCTTACGCTGGGGGTCGTCCTCGCCCATCTTTATCTCCTCGATAATGACCTTCTTCTCCTTTTCCAATTCATCCTGCGGAAAAGCCGGGCTGCGGACCGAGTCGGCCAGGAGCTGGAAACCGGTTTCAAAAGAGTCTGCGGGCATGACAATGTGGTAGACGGTCGTCTCGTGAGATGTGAACGCATTGATGTTCCCGCCCATAGCCTCGATCTTCGGGGCGATCTCATAGCTCACGCCTGCGTTCGTGCCCTTGAATATCAGATGTTCGATAAAGTGCGTGATGCCTGCGACCCGGTCGGCCTCAAAGCGGCTGCCCACCTTTACCCAGACCTGCATTGCGACGACACCCGACCCCTCCCTCTTTTCGAGGATGCATGTCAACCCGCTGTCCAATCGTATCACGTCCACGGTTCTCGCACCTCCGGCAGTATTACAACCCTTTCTTCCCTTCCTCGAAGGCCCTTATGTTCAGCGTATGGAGCTTCTTCGGGAGAAGGTCCGTAAGGGCGCCTATCTACATGGTTGTTCCCCTTGTTCCGGCCTGTTGCCTTCGCTTGTATGCGGATGCAGGTTCTATTCTTCTATAAAGTTGCCCGGTTGTCAAGGAGTTTGAACCACGAAAATCTCTCCGGCCACCGAAAGGCTCGTGTATAACACTCCGGCGCGGTGTCACCGCCGTCCTGAGATATTCTCCTTTTCCGCTCTTCTGTCAAAGTGACAACGGGAGGTGATAATAAGGACTGAGAAGGAGAGATAACAATTAAGACTGAGAAGACACATCCTGCGTCATTTTTTTGAAAAGAAAAGACATAACCAACGCCTTTCCCTGGCGCTATGAACCGGGACCTGCCCGGCGGCTTCTTCCTTAGCGGAGGAGTTTTTGATGGATTTGTGCGCCGTGACGTGGTGCATTTCACCCCGGCTCAACTCCATGTTATGCACCAGAAGAATGCGTTTAGATTGTCAAACACCGGCGAGAGCGATATAATGTAGTTCCGAGGAACGTTAAGTGCTTCTGTTTGAATGGGATGAAGTCAAAGCCCGAGAGAACCTCAAAATCCACAAAGTGTCCTTCGATGAAGGGAAGACGATCTTCAATGATCCTTTGCTGCTTACCTATCCAGACACTGATAGTTCCTAAGCGGAGGAACGCCATATCAACATCGGCTTGTCCGCCAAGAACCGTGTTCTCGTTTTGATTCATACAGAAAGGCAGAGTAAAATACGTATCATCAGCTGTCGGAAAGCAACCGCGCGAGAGAGGAGACATTATGAAGAAGGCTAGGACCGGAAAGCCAACAACCGTAGAAGACATGAGAGCACAATACGACTTCTCAACCATGAAGGGTGGCGTTCGGGGCAAATACTACCAAGCATATCGCGAGGGCCACAAGGTTGTTATTCACAAAGAAGACGGCACCAAATCCGTTCAGTACTTCAAACTTGAGGACGGCGCAGTCATGCTGGAGCCGAACGTAAGGAAATACTTCCCCGATTCTGAGGCTGTCAATAAAGCTCTGAAATCACTGATTGAGATCATTCCTGCAAAGAGACGCACCTCCCATCAAAAGTGAAATGAGATGCATAACAAACTAGATGCAGGCGACGCGGAATATTCGTCAGCTCTTTTCTTTCTCATTATGGCATCTCCGCGCGGCTGATCAGGCGTTCATCCATCGCAGCCGAAGTGAGTACGGTCGTTTTTACCACTTTTCACTACGTTTTACCCTCTTTTTAGCCTTTTCAGCGCGGATTGTTCACCAACCGTCTCAGCACCCCCTTCCTGATTCCCTTCTCTCACAAGACTTCTCAAAGAGGGGTTTACGAAAGTGGACGATTGTGCACGGTTTGCAGGGGGGGGTGGGGGGCCGGGATCTTTCCGCGCCTGGCACGGTCGCCGGGGCGTGTCCGGGTCCTCATGTACAGGAGTACACTCCGGCCCGGATACGCCCCGGCTTCCGCACCATCCATCGAAAATCTCTCCGGCCCTATCAAGCCCGTGTTGAATTCTGAATGAACGGCCGGCGAGGCGGGCCGGCGGTGTTTGTGGCGACTCAATCAGCGTAACCGGAGAGGGGAATAGGACCCTTCCCAGCCAGAGTCACAGGTCAATTGTCAAAGAGCGGCGCCGGTTTGCGGGACCTCTCCAAACCGGCTGAAACGGGCCGGGTCGTGTCATCTTTGCAGGTCTGTGAAAATCACTGCCCGGGTACCCACCCGACCGGCAGGGAGGGAAGGGTGCTCATAATATTTTCCGTCTTTCCCACTCTCCTGTCAAAGTGACAAGGAGGCATGACAACCAGGCATGACAAGGAGACGTGACAACCAGGCATGACAAAAAGCATCCCGGTGGATTTTTTAAAAAAAGAGGCAAACCCACGTATTTAACAGGCGATATGAACCGGGACCTGTTCCCGAGCTTTCTTCCTGTAAGGCTAGATTTTGCTTGACCGATACGATAGCAAGTGCTACAAACGGTAATGATTGCGAGAACGTGGATACGAGCGAGTGGAGAAAGGGCAAGGGGCAACTTACTTGCTTAAGAACGTCCACTCATGCCCCCCCTAATAAACGTGAAAGGAGACAACAATGGCAACTGATATTAGAATTATCCACGCGCACGACTTCGTCAAAGCGACCCCAGAAGGAAAGTTCGATTTCGAAAGGAGTAAAATACTGCTTACGGAGATCGCGTTAGCTGCGTCTCCTTTGGGCGACTGCCAAATAATCCTGGACACTCGAAAGGCTCAGGTGGAGATGTCTGTGACCCAGCTTTGGTATCTGGCGGTTGAACTCAGCAACCTGCGTAAGGACTTTTCTGGAAGGACGGCCGTTCTTTGTCCACTTGACCGATTTGACGACGCAGAGTTCTTCGCCCTTTGCGCCCAAAACAGAGGCTTACGAGTCAGGGCATTCGCTTCCTTTGAGGATGTAATGGAGTGGCTCACTGCGAATGGGACCTGACGCGTAACGGTCGGTTGGGGCCGACTGCCCTTACTTTCTTTCAGACGTAAATCCTCACCTTGTCGAACTTTTCTTGGTAAGCGAATAGTAGGTGCTATACGTAACATATCCTGCTTTCTCTCGTGATATTATATAGTTACAAATCATTTTCCATTATCCCTTTTCCGCGCGTTTCTGTCAATGCAAATCATCTTCTTTCTTGGGGCATCAACAGGCTCCTTTACTCCTCTTCATGCCAGACCTTTCCCTCTTTCACGTCGTAAAGGTTAAAACGAGCGCCCTGGTTGTCGGTGGGATTGAGCCAGAGCATGCGAGTAAATACTTTTTCTGCATCCCTCATCCGGCCGAAGCGCCACAGGCAAAGGCCGTAGCCGTGAAGACAGCGGAGGAACGGACGGTTGTCTGTGCAGCCCCAGGGAAGGAGACCGTCAAAGTCCTTGCCGAGAGAGAGCTCTCCGATCTTCACTCCTATGTCGTAATGGCGGACTGCCGTATCAGGATCCCGATGGAACGCGAAGTTGCCTAGGTGAGCGTGGGCGTCCAGACAGCGGAGATCGGCCTTAAGGACGTCCATGAGCATGCGGATTGCCTTCCTGCGGTCGCCCATTTCTTTCATATCTACCGCTTCCAGGATAGGGTCCGTATCGGGATTGTCGGGATCTTCGCCGGGAAGGACCTGCTCCATCTCGTATTCGGGTCTCAGACCTCGTTTGATGATCGGCCTCGCCCATGGCTCTATCGGCTCGTCGGGTTCTCCCCAATAGTGTTCCTTGGGGTCCCACGTTCCCATTTCATGCAGCTTCAGGGGTGTAAGGCCAAGAGCGGGTATGTCCGTGCGAGAGGCCTTGATCGAGCCTGCGAGGTAGGGATGGCCTCCATAACGCCACTTCCGCCGCGGCGATACGGTGACGATCTCCCCCGGCATTGTCTCCCAGGCCCCCGAGGGCCGAAGGGTAAGAACATGGTCCTTCCCGAGAATGCGGCAGGAGATAGCGTTTCCCTTGACGGCAAGGGCGATGAGCTGGAGGTCCTCGCTCATGTCGATCTCATCCTCTGTTGCCTTCGGCTTCTTGCTCAGTGAGATCTGAGGGTATGGCTCGATGCCGAGCCATGTGCGGTAAGCGGCAATGTAGTCGGCTCCTTTAGAGCCTTCGGGGAAGATAAGATCGCTCGCCGAGACGACGTGTTCGAATGCGTCCTCGCGGCGGAGCTTCGCCGTCAGCCCCCGACGCTCGTTCCCATCGTAATCGATCTCTTTTACCGTCACCGGCTCTCCGACCACAAAAGCGTCTGTGGGCATGGCAACCTCGTCTTCGATGACCTGCCGGAAGGCCCAGAGCTGCTCGTCGTCGCCGTCGGCGTCGACGGTAATGTCATCAACCAGATCGTTCAGTTCCTCTTGGCTCTTTTTATCACCCGCCATCCATGGCTCCTTTCTTCGTCCTCTCTCCCTTGCATCCTTTGCAGCACCAGCTCCATAGCCTTGTAGTAGTCCTGGCGAACCTTGAGGTTCGCCACCCGGCAGTACCGCTGGGTCGTGGTAATATGCTCGTGTCCCAAAAGGTCCTGGATAGTGGCAAGGTCGGCCTCGGCATTCAGAAGCTGCGTGGCGAAGGTGTGCCTCAGCCTATGGCACGACACCTTAAGTCCGCTCTTTCGCCCATAGTATTCGATCCTCTTCTGGATGCCCCGTACAGATATCGGCGTGTCCGTGTGAGGGCCCTTTTGCACGAGGAACAATCCCTTCGCCTTCGACAACCTTTTTTGCAGATAGGCGGAAAGGGCGATGCGGGCATCGTCGCTCAAGTAGACGACCCTATCCTTGGCGCCTTTTCCATTAAGCACGAACACCTGCCTTTTCCGGTAATCTACCGCATCTACCGTAAGATGGGCAACCTCTTCGACCCTGAGGCCCGAGCGGAGCATGAGCATGAACATGGCCCTGTCCCTCGGGTCTCTGATTACGGCAAAAAGCCTGTTTGCCTGGTCGTCTTTGAGGCAACGGGGGAGAGGCTTCGGCAGACGTATAGATACGTGGCTGATGGGATTGGCCATCGCCGTCTTTTCCTCGTCGATGAGGTGTTCGAAGAAGAGATGCAGGGTCTGCAGATGGCAGGCAATCGTTTTCGGCGCCCGTCGCTTCCGCAAAAGATGATCTACGTATGCCCCTATCTCGCGGCGGGTCGTTTTTTCAAGAGGAACGCGCAGCCATAGGGTAAACTGATCTATCCTGTTCATGTAGTTCTTGATCGTATGGGCAGAGAAGTTCTTTCTCTTCAACGATCTCCGGTATCTCTCAGTAATCTCCATCGATCCCTCCCTTCTCGATAAGCGCCATAGCCCGGAAGTATTCTTCTTCCCTTGTTTTATCCGTGAGTCTCGCATAGCGGCGGGTGACCTCGATGTCTTGATGGCCCAAAAGCTGTTGGAGAACTTCAAGACGCATGCCGGCGTTGAGAAGCTCGCTTGCGAAGGTGTGACGGAGACAATGAACCGTGTAGCCTTTATGTTCCAAACGCGCCTTTTTGATGTAGTGCATAAAGCGGCTCCTCGCGGCGCTGTAGCAAAGACGGCCATGCTGGCCGCAGAAGATGAACTTTTCTTCCTTGTCCCTTGTAGCGAGCCAGCGCTTCAAGGCGAAGACGGCATCGTTGCTCAAATAGACCGCCCTACCCATGTTGTTCTTCTCTCCTTCCATGATATGGACCTTCTTCTCCTTGAGATCGACGTCGTTCATCGTAAGGTTCAGGACCTCGCCGATCCGCATGCCTGTCCGCAGAAGAAGAAGGATCAATACGCGGTCCCTGGCATTGTCTATAACTTCGATGAGCCTTCTTACATCCTTGGGATTCATCGCCCGGGGAAGCGCGTCGGGGAGCTTCAATCTGATTGTCTTTTTGAGGAGCAATGGGGAGAGGACTTCCTGCTCCATCAAGAAATGCAGAAAAGCTACAATGGACGCCATCCTGGTCTTAATCGTCGAGACATGCATGCCCCGGTCTTGCTCATGTTCAATGAAGGCTTCAAGATCGGAGCGTTGGATCTGCGCAATGTCGCTTTTGCCTGATGCTCCATAAAACTGGAGAAAGAACATGATCGAGGTGAAGGAGCCTTCGAGCGTCTTCGGCTTGTGATTCGCCCGCCACTTATAGCGCAGGTAGTTCTCGAAGTGCTCCTTGGCGGGGAGGTCCAGAGGATGGAGCCTTTCAAGGACATGATCGATCGGGGTTCGGTCGCGTACGGCTTCGTTGCTGCTGACTGACTGGTGAGATTCCTGTTTCGCCTGGGTCATATCTTCCTCCTTTTGTTGGAGAAAAAGCAGGATAAGATGATGAACCCCGGCCCATCCGGGAGTCAAGACATTTTGTTACGTATAGGTAGGTGAAGTGGTAACTTTTCCCACCCAGAAATGAGCGAAAGATGGCAGAGTACGATTTCTGCGGCTCCCTTCCTGGAAAGGTAGATTTTCCTGATAGCAAATGTTAGAATCGGTAGTGATTGCGGAAGCGGCGGGGTTCGTCAACCGGTATCAGGGACGTGGTTGACTAACTTGACAATATCCTGCCCTGGCGGTATGCTTGAGAAGAGGAAACATCACCATGCCCCGGAAAGCCCGTCTCGATGCAGAAGGCACACTACATCATGTCATGGCCCGTGGAATAGAACGCAGGTCTATCTTCAAAAACGACAACGACCGCGAGCGGTTTCTTGAACGGCTGGGACTCTTGTCTGAGAAAACCTGTACGCCCGTTTACGCCTTTGCACTCATCCCCAACCATTTCCACATCCTTCTCCGGAGCGGGAAAGGCGGGTTATCCGCATTTATGCGCCGGCTCCTGACCGGCTATGCCACAAGCTACAACAAAAGGCATCGCAGAGCCGGTCACCTCTTCCAGAACCGCTACACCTCCGTTGTCTGCGAGGAAGACCCCTACTTCATGGAGCTGATCCGCTATATCCATCTCAATCCAGTCCGCGCGCGAATTGTCCACAACCTGGAAGAGCTTGACGGCTACCGGTGGAGCGGCCATTACTCTCTCATCCGTGAGAATCCCTTTTCCTGGTATGACGCAGCTTACGTTCTGAAATACTTTGGAACCGATAAGGGCTACAAGACCTTCATGAGAGAAGGGATTGAGAAGAAACGCCTCCCCGACCTCGATGGCGGCGGCCTTGTCCGGTCTCTCGGCGGATTGGCCGAAACGTTGCAGCGCAGAAACAGCCCTGTCCTTGCCGATGAAAGGATTCTCGGTACGGATGATTTTGTAAAGGGCCTTCTCGGGCAAGAACAGAGGTATTCCACTGCCCCGGAACGGCAGGAGATGATGACACGTCTTATCGAGCAGCATTGCAAAAAAGCACGAATACTCCCGGAAGCGCTGAGAGGAGGAACCAGGGCAGGCGACATTTCGCGACTCAGGTCAGAACTCGCGTTCATCCTTGCAAGAGAACTGGGCATTTCGTATGCTGAAATCGGACGACAACTGGGCATCAGCACCTCCGGCGTATCGAGAATCATGCAGAGGAGGGAGGATAAGTCACGTTAGTGATTCCTGAGAAGTAACTCTCCACAAATAACTATTGTATTTAATTACATACAATGATAGAATATGTCATGTATAAGAAAACACCACCTCAACAAAAACTACTCGGCGTGGAGACGCAGGTGTCCCCCTCTTTGCGGAACCGTCTTGAGTCTTCATGGGCTCACCTGTTTAGAGGCGAGGTATTTCCAATCCTGTTCAGAAACGAAGATCGCTATGCGATTCTGTACGGCACAACAGGCCGGCCTAATTTCAGCGTTGCGCGTCTTTTGGGTTTGTGTCTCCTTCAGGAGTGGAGCAACTTGAGTGACCAGGAGGCCCTCGACACCTTCAGCTTTGACACCCGGTGGCGATACGCCTTGGATGTCAGCGATGAGGAAGATTATTTGTCCCGTCGCTCTCTTGTAGAGTTCCGCAGGCGATTGGCCGCCAAAGACCCGGAGATGAAGCTGGTCCGCCATGTATTCGACAATATCAGAGATTCGGCCATACACAAACTTGGTCTATCCGCCGGTAACCAACGGCTTGATTCTACCCACATAATCTCGAACATTCGTGTACGAGGCAGATTGGCTCTATTCTCGAATACGCTCACCCAGTTTCTCAAGAGTCTGAATGAAGATCAATTGTCGAGAGTCCCGAAGGCAATTCAGGAATGGCATTCAAGCGAACCCGAGGGTTGGTTCGGATTGGGTCCGGCCGAGCAGAAGATCAAGCTGGAAGAACTGGCGCAGTATCTCTATGACCTTATTGTTATCTTCGAGAAGGATAATGAACTTACAGGCAATGAGCCGTACCAATTGTTGAAGCGCCTTTTCTCCGAACAATGCGAATTCACCTCAGACCAAGAATCGTCCAAGGTCCAGGTGAAGAAAAAGAGTGAAGGAGCAACCCTTCAATCCCCTTACGACCCGGATGCGTCCTGCGGACATAAAGGGCCGGGATACAGCCTTCATGTTACGGAGACGTGCAAGAATACCGGAAAAACCGAAATCATCACAGACTATGAGGTGCATGGCGCCGCCAGATCCGACATCGGCAAGGCCCTTCCTGTTATCGAACGTTTGGAGGCTGCCGGGTTGAAGCCCGAAGCGCTCTTTGCCGACGGCGGTTATCCGTCTGTCCCTTCAGCGGCAAAGGTCATAGAGCAAGGTATCGAATTCGTCACGCCCGTCAACCGCAGCAGGCTCTCCGACGATATCGTGGGCAGAGACCTTTTCTCCTTCGACTCGGAAGGTTTGGTGACCCGATGTCCCATGGGTAATAGTCCCATAGACCATCGCATACTGAGCGGCAACAACAGCACCCGTCGTTCTCTCCATGCGATCTTTGACGGAAACGCCTGTCGATCGTGCACGATGCTCGATAGGTGCCCGGTAAGAGCTCCGAACCACCGCAACAAAGGCTGCCAGGCCCGTGAAACGGTCGGGGACTTTCGTCTGGAGATCACTGCCGAGCTTCGCCTGCGGGATCAGATGTATGCCATCCAGCAGACCACTGAATGGAAAGACCGGTACAAGATTCGTGCAGGGATCGAAGCAACAAACTCCGAATTGAAACGATCTCACGGAATCGGCAGACTTCGGGTGCGTCGGCTGGCAAAAGTATGCTTTGCCGTTGCATGCAAACTGATCGCCTGCAACATAAAGAGGTGGGCCAAGGCCCCTTGGGCCTTGAAAAAGACCCTGGAAGGCTGCATATCGTCTCTTTGTATTAGCATGAAGGTATTCTTGGCCCAAATAGTCAGCGTGTCCTTGCCTAAGAAGTTCATCTTCACGATGGTGGTAACACAACGATGGTGACGATTGATCCTTTCAGAAAGGGCACTTTCTTCTCAGGAATCATAATTCACGAGCGTCCCCTTACTGCCCCAGAATCGGTACAAATCCATACTCTGTCAGGAAGACGCCTATCTATCAGAACTTGTCTGTTACATTCATCTCAATCCGCTGAGAGCAGGAATAGTGAAGAACCTTGCCGATCTCGGCGGCTATCCCTATTCCGGTCATCCCGCCCTCATGGGTGAGATCGTCCGTCCCTGGCAGGACGCCGACTATGTGCTTCTTAATTATCCTCTGGGTATACCCCCGGCTCTGCCGGGGGACTCCAAAAGTTTGACATTTTCGGGAATATAAAAGAAAACCTCCTCCAATGTGAACCGCTCGAAGTTACACAAGGAGGAGGCCTTAGTGAATAACTTTCAGAGTTTAAATCACACCAGGTGGGATTGCAAGTTCCATGTGGTGTGGATACCGAAGTACAGGAAGAGGGCACTCTACGGGCAGCTCAGGAAACAGTTAGCGCCGGTGCTCAAGGAGCTGGCGAATCAGAAGGAAAGCGAAGTATTGGAAGGGCGTCTCGTAGAGGATCACGTACACATGCTCATATCAATACCGCCCAAGTATGCCGTCGCCCAAGTTATAGGCTACATCAAGGGGAAGAGCGCCATATGGATCGCCCGTACGTGCGGAAGGAGAAAAAACTTCATCGGCCAGAATTTTTGGGCCAGGGGCTACTATGTGACAACGGCAGGGTTGGATGAAGAAACGGTCCGCGACTACATCAGAAAGCAGGAAGACGAGGATAAGAAGCTCGATCAGCTCAAGATGTTCGACGAGTAGGGCTACCTTTAGGTAGCTCACGGTGTTTAACCGCTTTGAGCGGTTCACATATTTTCAAACCCCCGGCTCTGCCGGGGGATGAGTGATTTCGGCGCTTCCGCGCGCTCTGCCAGACAAGGGTATCTTTCCTTCATGGAGAGCCGATTTGCCAGGGGAAAAAGGGCGGATCTTACCGGCGGCGGGCTAATGCGAAGCTATGGGTCATGGACGGAAGTGAGAAAGGAAGGCCGACGGATCAAAGGCGATGAACGCATACTGGGAGGGAACGCATTTGTTCAACGCATCCTTTCTCATGCCCAAGAAAAGATGCGTCGCCCGCGCGCCCCAAAGATGTCGCTCAAAACGCTCGCACAACGCGTAGGCGCCCTTTACGAAATAAATCCTGATCTTTTTTTGGAGAAAAACCGAAAAGCTCGCCTGGTTGAAGCTCGGAGCCTCTTCTGCTTCTGGGCGGTGAGGAATCTCGGTTATGCCGCAACAACAGCCGCTTCTTTTCTCCGCATGACCCAGCCGGGGGTAGGCTACGCGGCCGACCGGGGCGAAGCGATTGCGCGGGAAAAAGGCTTCGTGCTTGGCGAGGCATAGTTCAGTTATTTATTTGCTTTGGTCGTCCCCCTTGCCCTGTTTCTGTTTCTACAACTCGCTGAATTAACTGAATAATAAATTTGTTGGTGTAGAAGATGAGTTTGAATTGTTTGTAATTCGTGCGCTATGAGAAATGGAAATCTGCGGCTTACAGTGCGCTCATGGCGCGGTCGGCGAGAAGAGGGGCAAACTTCTCTGACCTATCCCGCCTCGCCGTCACGAATTTTTGCAATTGTTTTTTTCAGGCTGTGAATATCTTTCTGGGTTACCTCCCATACTGCGTTCAGGTCGACACCCATATAATCGTGGATCAAAACGTCGCGCATACCCGCAATTCTACGCCAGGGGGTGTCAGGATTCATGGCTCGAAGCTCAGGAGACAGTTTCTTCGTAGCTTCTCCTATGATTTCAAGCTGTCGAATCACCGCGTCATGCCAGTGCGATTCAGCCGTAAATCGCTCTTTGCCAACGGAGATGTAGGTTTCGATCTTTGAAATGGCATCGAGGATATGCTGAAGGTAGATGTCATCCCTCTTCACAGAGAAACTGCTTCTCTCAAAATATCGTCACGAAAGTAAGGACTGAGGGAAGACGCGGTAACGACATGGACCGGCCTGCCAAGGAGGTCTTCAAGATCCTGCTTTATTGCGACAAGATCAAGCAGGGTGCGGCCTTCCTTCAGTTCTACGAGAATATCGACATCACTCGATTCCGAAGCGGCTCCTTTTGCAAAAGAGCCGAACAGACGAACACTCTGTGCACCGTGCTCTTTACCAATCTTGCGAATGTCCTCTTTTTGCCCGAGTAATTCATCCGTGGTCCGCGTCGACATTGTTTCAACCTCTGCCCATATTTTAACTCCTGATCGATGCGCTGTCGATATAAAATCCAGGGGGAAGAGGGAAAACCGTTTCATCGCCACCCACACGGATGCACGCCTTATGTGACATTGAGCGCAGGCGGTTGAAACCGGATCATTGAAAAAAGAAAAAGTGCGATTGCAACGGCCTGACCCCCACTGCCCTCAGAGAGACGACAACCAAAAGTGGCAAGAGGCATGTTGCGCCCTGCGGACGCGAAGTTGGCTTGCCGGCACCCCCGGGGAACCACGAAAATCTCTCCGGCCACCGAAAGGCTCGTGTATAACACTCCGGCGCGGTGTCACCGCCGTCCTGAGATATTCTCCTTTTCCGCTCTTCTGTCAAAGTGACAACGGGAGGTGATAATAAGGACTGAGAAGGAGAGATAACAATTAAGACTGAGAAGACACATCCTGCGTCATTTTTTTGAAAAGAAAAGACATAACCAACGCCTTTCCCTGGCGCTATGAACCGGTTCTGTCCGGCCTTTCTGAAAGGCGTTACTCTTAAGGTTTTTCTTTTAATGCCATAGTCGAAATGGTAATCGCGCGAGCAGGACTAGCAGAAAAGGCAGGACCATTTCTGACCCTGCCTCTGATGCTCCGCACTTAAAAGGTTCACTTTCCTAATCTTCTCCTTATGCCCGCAAGACCGACAAGGCCAGGACCGAGAAGCAGAAGAGTGGCAGGATTCGGGACTGGTGCTTGTTGTACAAGCGAACCTCCGAGGCCCTGCACGACAAAAAATGGTGGGTTGGGACCCTCCCAGACCAGCTCCGCAGGCGCAGTGACGGGTGCAAAAGTTACGAATACGTCCCCACGCGGCACCAGTTGTATTGGGCTTGTCGGCGGAGCAGACCCTGTCAAAAAATCGCCGGAAGGTATGTTCAGATACAACGTGGCGGAGTCGGCAGTAAAACCACCCTGGTACATCTGGATGTATCCAGGAAAAGGGTAGAATGCTGCAAACAGAACACTACCGACACCCGCCGAGCCAGACGTGAAGACCAATGGCTGAACGACAAACGCAGGATCGGTGACTGTTACGTTGAAGCCGATAAGAGCAAACCTGGAACCCCACACTGGTACGTCTGGGAAATAGTCCAAGGTGATCGTGCCAGTTGCTTTGCCGCCGTCGGCGAAGGTGACATTGTTAAGACTGTATGTCAATAGGTCCGCCGATGCGGGTGGCACAAGGCCCAGCAGCGCTGTGAATAAGACAGCCGTGAGCACGACCTTCCGCAGCTGTGCGTAGACAACGGCTGCAACTGTGGTGTCGATGTTCTTCATCGAGTCAAACCCCCTTCAATAGAATTCTTCCCTGTGTAGCGGCCCGGCTGTCTGACTGGAGATGATCGACGATGTAGATCCGAGGTCCGTTGGCTTTCCGTCCCGCCCTCGCGGACGGTTTAGCTTTTTCAGATTATGCTTCCATGTCATATTGCGCATCACAACATGTCAAGAAAAAAGGTGCGTTTGTGTTGCTGCAATATAATTATGTCACCCCTTAGCTGCAATATGAAAATGTCACCCCCGCCGATAACAAGGGGCACCGAGGGGAGGTGCTCCGGTGAGAAAAGGAGTGACGTTCATGACGGAAGAGGTAAGGCGGTACGGCGTGGTAGCGGCGGCATTGGACGGCAGGATGATGAACGGAGAGGCTGCGGCGGCGTTAGGCGTCTCCCTCCGCCAGCTAAAGAGGATCAAGGCTAAAGTGAAGAAGGAAGGACCTTCCGGAATTAAGCACGGCAACAGCGGGCGCCCTTCCTGCAGAGCTTTCCCTGCCGGGATGAAAGAGCGGGCGATGAAGCTCGCCAATGAGAAGTATTTCGACTTCAACTTCTCCCACCTCTCGGAGATGCTGGAAGAGCAGGAAGGGATAAAGATCAACCGCGAGACCTTGCGGCAATGGCTTCGTCCTGAAGGGTTCGGAGGAAAGGTCCGGAAGCAGCGCAGACATAGGAAGAGAAGAAAACGATCGGAGAAGGAAGGCCATATGCTCTTTTTGGACGGCTCTCCCCATGCGTGGTTCGGGGAGGAAAAGACAACGCTCCTTCTGTCTACGGACGACTCGACGGGGAAGCCTCTTTATGGGCTGTTTCGAAAGGAAGAAGACCTGGAGGGCTGTTTTGGCGTATGCAAAGAGGTCTTTGCCCGTTTCGGCCGGCCCTCGGTCTTCTATCTCGATCGGGCCTCCCAGTTTAAAACCACCCGGCATAAGAGCGATTCTGTCGAGCCTACCCAGTTCCAGAGAGCCATGAGCGAGCTGGGGATACGGCTCATCTTTGCCCATTCTGCTCAAGCCAGAGGAAGAGGCGAGAGGATCAACAGGACCTTCCAGGACAGGCTTGTCGCTGAGCTTCGGCTTAAGAATATCGCCGACCGCGAAGGGGCGACGAAGTATCTGAACGAAACCTTCATCCCCAAGTACGCTCGGCTCTTCGGCGTTGCCCCGGAAGACCCGAAGCCTGCATGGAGACCGCTTCCTCAAGACGCGGACATGCGGAACATCCTTTGTAAGCGATATGAGGCAAAGGTCAATTACGACAACACGATCTCGGTCGACGGACAGGCGATCCAACTGTTCCCGACAAAGACGAGGCTGAGCTTTGCCAAGGCTTCCGTTACGGCGAATCATTGGCTCGACGGAAGCTGGCATGTCTTTCATCATACGGCGGGAGAGGTTCCCTGCAAGCCTATCGAAGGACGCGTCCGGCCGGGGTCCTACATGCGCCCAGGGCCGGCGAGCGAAGCGAGAGCGTCTCTATGAAAAGGGCCAAGGGGGGGTGACATATTCACGTTGCAAAAAGGGTGACATTTTTATGTTGCAATAACAGAAAAAAGGTGCGTTTGTTGAAAAATAGGTTGCTCTCGCTTCCACATGGCAATTCTCAGTTCTTACTGAACAGCGGAGTCGACTCTTCGCAGGTGAAGTAAGTAACGTCTTTCGCGGCCGGAGAGATTTTCGATGGATGGGGCGGAAGCCGGGGTGTCGTCCGGGCCGGAGCATACTTTGCGCGTATGTGAGGACCCGGACACGCCCCGGCGACCGCGCCAGGCGCGAAAAGATCCCGGCCGCCCTCATGCTACTCCGGAGGGGCATAGGATGCTATCGCCCGCACGATCCGCTCGGTTCCCTTCAAGCCCTCCATCAGGTTGGCGACAGAGAGCCTCTCGTTCAATCCGTGCATCCTCATCTCCTCTTCCTTCGGGAGCGCAATCGGAAAAAAGCCGTATGCGGGGATGCCGAGATTCCGGAAGTGGCGAAGGTCGGTCGCGCCGGTGGTGAGAATGGGCAGGACGGGGATATCGCCCTTGATCTTCCGTACCGCTGCCGCTATGCGACGGAAATAGGGGGTGTCGTGGGGCGAGGCCGCTGAATCCGTCCTGTTTGTGAGGAGCAGCTCGACTTCCGGCCCGGCGATCTTCCTCATCCGATCGAGGAAGCCCTCGTGCGACTCCTCGGGCAGTATGCGCGCGTCGAAGCAGGCGGTTGCTTCTGTCGGGATCACATTCACCTTATCGCCGCTTTTGAGCATGGTTGCGGTGACCGTGTTGCGCAGCATGGCGTTGAGTAAAGGGTCGTGCTCTACGAAGGCGCGGAACCTTATGTTGCGAAGGGCGTCTTTCAAATTCGAGAATCGCATGCCCGCTATTTTCCTGCCCTGCAAAAGGCCGTTCATGTACCTCGTCACCAATTTGGTGGGCTTCAAGGGTAACCGGGTGGATATAATCCTGTTTGCTGCCCGGAGGATCTTGTCGTTCGCGTTGTCTCCGTGTGGCATTGAGCCGTGTCCGCCGGTTCCCCCGGCCCGCAGCATAAACTGGCAGACCTTCTTTTCGGCCACCGACACCTGGGCATGCCACACGCCCGCCTCTTCGAGGATGCTGCCCCCCTCGCTCAGGACGAACGAGGCATGACGTAGATCTTCCACCTTCTCCAGCATGTATTCCGCGCCCATCTCCCCGCTTGCCTCCTCATCGGCGGTGGCCAGAAAGATCAGGTCCCTCTCGGGGAGAATGCCTTCCCGGTGGATCCCGATGAACGACAGGAGCTGACAGACGACCTGGGATTTCATGTCTATAGCGCCCCTGCCGTAAATAAAACCGTCCTGCACTGCCCCGCTGAAGGGGGGCGCCGTCCATCCCTCGTCATGGGCAGGCACGACGTCGAGGTGGCCGAGGAGTATCACGGGGCTGCCCCTCATTTTTCCTTTCAGCCTCGCGAGGATGTTTGCCCGTCGCGGCTCGGGCGAGAATATCTCGGCCTTTATGCCCTCCTTCAGCAGAAGGGCTTCGAGAAACTGGACCGCGGCCTCCTCGTTGCCCGGTGGATTTGAGGTATCGATCCTTATCAGATCGGACAGGAGTTTCACCGGATCATGGTTTTCGTTGTTAGTCCTCATCATAGCGCACCAGGTTTTTCCCTTCATTTTTTGCTTTATACAAATTCTCATCGGCCAAGCCAATGAGCTTGCCCGCGTCTCTCCCGTCGCGGTAGCTTGCGACGCCTCCGCTTACGGAGACGGATATGGTATTCCCATTATGGGGGAAGAGCGTCTCCGCCACCTTCTGTCTCAAGCGGTCTCCGATCACCGTTGCAGCCGCACCATCCGTTTCCGGCAGGATCACTAGAAATTCCTCGCCCCCGTATCGCCCCACGCTGTCGATCCCCCGGACCCCTTTCCTGATCATGCGCGCTACTTCCATGAGGACGGCATCTCCTGTGAGGTGACCATACGTGTCGTTGACCTCCTTGAAGTTATCGATGTCGAAAATGATCACGGAGAGCGGGGAGCCGTACCGTTCGGACCGCTGTACTTCCACTTCCAGTTTTGAGACGATGGACAGGTGGTTACGGAGGCCGGTAAGTCCGTCGCTGACCGACAGGGACTTTATCTCCTCGAAGAGGCTTATCTTTTCGAGGGCGGTCGCCATATGCGCGCAAAACCTCTTGAATACGGATTCTTCCCTATAGTCGAAAGAGGTGCCCCGGTAGATACCCGCGTAGCCGTATGTTCTGCTGGTCGTCACCAAAGGGACTATGATGGATTTGAGTTCGTCGGAAGGAGACCGGGCGGCCGCTTTTTCCTGGATGACCACCCGCACCTTCTTGTCCTGTTCTGCGAGCCGCGCCATTTTCTTGATAAGCGCCCCGGTTATTATCTCCCCAGTGTCCTCGTTGAGCGCCACATTCGGGTAGACGTAAATCTCCGCTTCCTCATGCCTGGGGACAAGGGCCGCAAATGCCTCGAAGGCAAGGTAATTTTTTATGAGAGAAAAGGAGTGTTTAAAAATCGAGGCAGGCTCCTCTGTCTCGCCTATCATATGCTGCAGGCCTTTCACCAGCTCTAGCTCCAGCAGGTTGAGCTTGTCTGCTTCGCACCTGTCCTTCATCTCTGAAATGGCCAGGGCCGACTCGTGCCTTTCTCTGTAGCCCGCGATAGCGTTGGAAACGGTGCAATAGATCTCGGCACTATCGCGCAGGGGTTTTACAATGCTCGAATAAGCCCCGTGCTCCAGCGATTGAAGCCTCTCTTTCGCGTGTGCTGTTTCCGTGAGCGTGATGATGGGCAAATAAGGCTCGATTGCCCTTATTTTTTTGAAAATGTCCGTATCGAAACTGCCTGTTGATGGTATATCCAGAAGAAATACGTGCGGCTTTGTCGCAATTATACGCTGTACTGCATCATGCGATTCGGGAAGCAAATCGCCTTCCAGGTCGTTGTAGCGCAGAAAAAAGTCCTCAAACCACACACGCACCACCTGATCCCCGGTAGCGATGAGAAGCTTTTTTCTTTCTTTCATAAAAGGAGGCGGGGGCGCGAGCCCCCGGCTACTTCTTACCCTTTTTGTCTTTTTTTGGCGCCTCTTTCTTTTTTGGTGTTTCCTTTTTAGTCGCGCAACCTTTCACTCCGCATGTCATAGTCGCTCACCCCCTTTCCCAAAAACCATATTAAGTAAAATGGTTTTATTTGTCAATAAGAATCGGAGCATTATGCGGAGATTACCTCTTTCACCTCCGGTATCTCCTTCTTCAGTGCGTTTTCAACACCCATTTTCAATGTCATCATGCTCATAGGGCAGCTCCCGCAGGCCCCCGTAAGCTTCACCTTCACCACACCGTCGGTCACGTCGACCAGCTCTATGTCTCCCCCATCCCGCTGAAGCATAGGTCTGATCTTGGTGATCACCTGTTCCACTCTTTCTTTCATTGGCTCCTCCATCTGGGTTTGCTCTTTTACAGCGTTATAAAAATATAAACCCTGAAAGGCATTCTGTAAAGGAGGGGAGCAATTGGGGTATCGGAGGATAGGCTATGCGTCGAGCACTTCCCTGATCGTCCTTGCGATCTCCCCCTTCGTCAAGGGTTTCATGGCAAAGGCATTGATACCTGCAGCTCTTGCAGACTTTTCATCGACGGTGTGACTAAAGCCTGTGCAGAGAATGACGGGCATGTCGGGCCTGAGGGCTATAATCTCCTTCGCGAGATCGACCCCGGTAATGTCCGGCATTGTCTGGTCCGAGATGACAAGATCGAAGCGGTAGGGGTCCTCTTTCAGGAGTGCCAGGGCCTCCTTGCTGTTCGTCCGGGATGTTACGTTGTAGCCGAGCTCTGCGAGGAGTTCTTCACCCATCTCCGCGAGGGACTCTTCATCATCGACAAAGAGAATGCGTTCGGAGCCTGTGGGGAGTGGTGTGTGGCTGGCGGCAGCATCGACCGACCCTTCGGCGACCTTCGGGAAATAGACGGTGAAGGCGGAACCCAAGCCCTGTTCGCTTATCATCGTGATGGCACCACCGGACTGGTTGACGATACCGTGCACCACCGAGAGGCCGAGGCCTGTTCCTTCTCCGAACTTCTTCGTGGTAAAGAACGGGTCGAATATCCTGTCGATGATGTCGGGCGGTATACCGATGCCGGTATCGGAGACGACAAGCTTAATATAATATCCCGGTTTGATGCCGTCCGGATTCCCCTTGGATTCACTTACGCTGAACTCGCTCAACTCAAGGCCGAGGGTGCCGCCCTTCTCCCGCATTGCAAAAGCTGCATTGGTGCAAAGATTTATGAGGACCTGCTGGACCTGGGTTGGGTCTCCGAGGATCAGACCGGACTCGTTTTGTGCATCGACCCTTATGCTGATAGTTGTCGGGATCGATGCCCGCAGGAGCCGTACCGTCTCTTTCACGATACTGATCAAACGTAAAGGTTTCTTCTCCTGCTCGGCCTGCCGGGTGAAGGTGAGCATCTGCCGCACCAATTCACGGCTCCTGATGCTCGCCTCCATAATCCTCTTCAGGTAATGCTCGTCCCGGCTTCCTTTGGCTGCGTGGCCCGCCACCAGTTCCGTGAAACCGATGATCGCCGCAAGGGCGTTATTGAAGTCGTGAGCGATGCCGCCGGTCAATGTCCACAGGGCATCCATCTTCTGGGCCTGGCGGAGCTGCTGCTCGGTACGCCTGGCCTCCGTGACATCGAGGTCGATCTCCAGGATTGCAGCAGGATTCCCGCCCTCATCCCGCTGGAGGGCCTGACGGCTGAGTACAGTGATTTGACGGCCGTCCTTTGTCGTATGAACCAGTTCTCCCTCCCAGCGGCCATCCTTTGTCAGTGCCGCGATGTACTCACCAAAGGGCACAGGAAACCTGGTCTTGAGAAGGGTATGGCTGATCTTGCCGAGGGCCTCAAGCCCGGTCCAGCCGTACAGCTCTTCTGCCCTGGCATTCCAGAAAGTAATCCTGCTTTCCGGATCACGGACAAAAATGGCGTTGTAGGCGAGTTCGAGCAAGTCGGCCTGCCGCCTGAGAGCCTGAGTCCTCTCTCTGACCCGCTGCTCCAGTTCGTCATGGGCCTTCTGCAGGACCTCCTCAGCTATCTTCCGTTCGCGGGCCTGGCGGAGCTGAGATTCGAGCTGCTCCCGCACCCTTTCTGCCCGGTTGCGTTCGGTAATGTCGGTCAGGACGGAATTGACGGCAGGCTGTCCGTTGACTTCTACGGCAATGCTCTCAAGCCGGGCATCAAAAAAGGCGCCCTCTTTTCTCTTCAGCACGAGATGGCAGGTCTGCGTGGTCGTTGTCTCCAGCGCCTTCTGTTTGTGGAAGTAGAATATGTCCTGGGAACCGGGATGGATGGAGAGGGCAAAGGGTTTATTGATGAGGAGGTTTCTTTCAACGCCCAGGAGGCCGCAGGCGGTGAGGTTTATCTTGGTTGTGATCCCCATCTTGTTGAAGGTCAGGTAACCGACCGGGGCGAAATCGTAGAGATCCGCATATTCACTGCGTGACTGCTCCAGTTGCTCTTGGGACTTGCGGAGATCCTCGTTTTGCATCTCAAGCTCGATCTGATAGACGGAGAGCTCTTGAACGAGCTCCTTCAGGTCCGCTCCGGACATGCAGGCCAGTTTCTCGGGTGTTTCGGAGAGAAGCTTCTCGGCCTTCCGACGAAGAGCGCGGACCTGTTTCGGATCAGTGGGCATTAATGTCCTCCAGTGGTTAAGGCGTAATGTGGTGTGTGCCTGCTATTGCAATACTGTAATACTTTTGTAGCGCTTGTGACAAGTTGAACAGGCAAAATGGATTGTGTCAAGGGTTCCCCTTCAATAGACGGAAGGGGGCAGAGCCGCTAATGCCTCATAGCCCTAAACCCGATTCCAGGTCCTGTTTTCAGGACGAAGTCCCGTTTTCGCGCATACCATTCATTTGAGAATGGGCGCCATGTGTCCCTCCTCTCTTGGAAATGTTGCGTGAATAAAGGAGAAGTAGGCCGAAAGCGCGGGAGGCACGGGAACGGCACACATCTTGTATTTGCCTCACTCATGTTCAAAAAGTGGCGGCTCCGGGAAGCAGATCGCAAACTGTTTTGATGATGAGGGGGATTGATTATGAAGATCAGCGAGCCCATTTTTATCAAGAAGACCAAGAAGCGGGGTTATGAGGTTACCGGCAGCCTGGAAGGTTATGGAACGATCAGAAAGTACGGCCGATCTGAGGAAGACGCCAAGGAAAGGTTTTTCGAGGCATGCAACGGGGCAGGGAAAAGGACCGGGCCGGGGAGGAACGAGCGAAAGCTTTCCCATTGTTCGCCGGGTTGATTAAAGAGACTCACCGGGCGCGAAAGCGCCGCAAAGGGCGACAAAGAGTGCATTACCCGGCTGTGACAACCGTTTTCCCCAGGGTATGGAAAAACTCCGACTTGGTGAAGGGTTTCGAGATCCTGCCTCTTACTAAAGGAGATATGTCACCGGGGATATCCTCCCCGACGTAATTGGTAATGAGGATTATCGCGAGCTCCGGGTTGATTTCGAGCACCTTTTTGACAAGATCGGAGCCGGACATAGAAGGCATGGTGAGATCGGTCAGCATGAGGGCTATGTTCTGAGAATTCTCCTCACAGTACTGCAGCGCCTTTATAGGATCGTGGAACGACACGGCCGGGCAGCCATACTCCTCTACGAGCGTCCCCATCATTTCTTCGATCATCTCGTCGTCGTCAACAACGAGCACAATATGCTTATCATCGCAAATGGTGGCCACTGTAGGCAATCATATCACAACATAAAGAAAAACAACAAGAATTACCTGATCCGGGGGCGATAATCTTTTCGCCATGCGCGAGGGGTGCGACCGGAAGTGTGACGAGGCGTATCGGCTGAATCAGGGACCGTGGCCCTTGGCTAAAACGGCCCTAGACCTTGAAGCTCTGAACAGCGCCCTCCAGGCGTTTCGACAGGTCGGAGAGGCCTGCCGCTGCCTGGGATATCTCCTCCGAGGAGGAGAAGGTCTCCTGGGTCACCACCGAGATCCGGTTTATGTCCTGCGCGATCTCGTCGGTGGTGGCGCTCATCTCCTCGGTTGCGGTTGCTATCTGGTGTATGCTGCTGTGCAGGAGGTTGATGCTTTCTACGATCCCTTCCAGGGCGGTCGATACCTGCGAGGAGTATTCCACCCCGGTGCTCACCTTATCTTTTGCCGTGTCCATGGATACCACGGTCTTCCTTACCCCCTCCCTGATGATATTGATCATGCTCGCTATTTCCGTCGTTGAGGTGGAGCTCCTCTCTGCGAGTTTCCTGACCTCATCGGCAACCACGGCAAAGCCCCTGCCGTGCTCGCCTGCCCGCGCTGCCTCGATGGCGGCGTTGAGGGCGAGGAGATTGGTCTGGTCGGCGATATCGTTTATAACCGTGACAATGTCGCCGATCTTCACAGACTGTTCACCCAGCTCCCGCACGAATCCGAGGGCCGTTTCCACCGTCTCCGCTATCAGGTTGACTTCCAGGATTGACTTATCAACCACCTGCCGCCCCTCTGCCGCAACGTTGACAGCCTCGGTGGCCGATGTGGCGACCTGGGTGGAGGTTCTCGCGATATCGCCCGATGCCTGGTTCATCTCTGTCGAGCCTTTTGTCGCCACCGTGGCCGTCTCCACCTGCTCCGTGGCCCCTTTCGAGAGCTTCCCCGCCGACATGGTTAACCGGGCGCTTGCGGAGGCCACGTCTGCTGCCGATGCCGTCACTTCCTTGAGCATCTGCTTGAGACTGGAGTTCATCACCTCCATGGAGCGGGCAAAGACCCCCATCTCGTCTTTCCTTTTTAAGGCGTGCTCGGAGACGGGAAGGGAGAAGTCGCCTTTGGCCATGAGGTCTATCTGAGTTGAGGAGCGAAAGATAGGTATGGTGATGCTGCGGGTGATCGCCCGGGACAGCCCCACACCTACCAGAAGGGTGATAATTCCTACAATGAGAAAGACCATGCGGGCCGTAGAGGCGCGGTGCTCCGCTTCTTCATACTTGAACGCGATCCGCCGCTCATTGTAGCGGACCAGGTCATCGGCCGCCTGGAGGTAGGCTGCGGTGGTAGCAGCAAGCCCCTGAAACCCCTCAGATGCCTCCTTCCCATTCCCTGCCATGGCCAGCTCTACGAGCTTGTCGTTAGCCTCCCGGCCTTTGCCTACCTGCTCCTTGAGCTTCGCGACCAGATCCCTTCCTTCTTGATAGGACTCGAGCCTTTCAACTTCATCCAGCGCCCTCTTGTAGCCGTCGCCAGTCTCCTGGATCTTGTTTTTTGCTTTTTCTTTCACACTGCTATCCTCGCTCGTGACGATCTCGCCCAGGAAGAACGACATGTCGCTCAGCGATGCCCGGACATCGTGTGCATGCTTGAGCCTGACGCTGTTGACGTCTGCTATGTACCGAACGTTACTTTTGATGCCGCTGAGGTAGAGTACCCCTGAAACGGCGATGACCCCCATCAAGGCAAGGGTGATGCCGAAGCCGATTGCGAGCCTGCGACCGATCTTTACGTCGGTGAAAAGTTTCATTCCGTCCTCCCAGATAGAGACTTCAGGTGCTTTCTGTTAGCCCTTTCTGCGGAGACTATGATGAACAAAGGACGGGCGGTTTTTCTGTGCACGATGCCGGTAAACATGCGAGGCGGACGCTTTTTGCCCTAACAGCCGCGCTTCACCTGTACTTATCGGACAGCACCTTTTTTTCTTAAGGCTAATCCGGCAGACATCAGGCTGTAAGGTGCCGGGTCATGAGGGGAAAGCATTTTCCTTTCGGCCTTCGGCGTATCAGTAGACAATTTTAAATGCGGGACAGTGGCCCTTGGCCCACTCTAGGTATTCCGGATCACACCACCTTCGGGCCGATTTTTCCACCGGCGGCATGCAGTTGATGTATGGTGTTGGGGGGCAGGTATAGCGCGGCGCCTCGGGAACATCCACTCCAGGTCTAACCGTCCGGGAATCCTGGGCCGGAAAGGTTTGTAACCGGTCGGAGTCGGCCGCGAAGACCTTCATACCGAAACCGAACAGGAATGCACCTGCGAGAAGTGCCATAAGGAGCTTCTTCATGCTGCTGCTCCTCGGGGTCTCACCTGCCGCTACCCAGTCCTTCGGCAGCACCCGCATTCTCTCCCGCATGAGGATTGTCCGGTCTCTCCGGTGTGTTTGCCGGAACACGAACAGGAACCTGGACCGGCCAGGTGGGTGCCATGATAGTCTTTGTTGCCACCGCTGGTGTCGGAGCAGGTTTTGGCGCCGGTGCCTGGCCCTGGCTCCTGATGGTGGTGTTACCCGTGTTCACTGTGTAATTGTCTTTTGGCGCCGGCGTCGGAGCAGGTGCAAGTTTTAGTACCGGTGCCGGTTTTGGTGGTGGTGGCGCGGGTTTTGCCGCCGTATCTCCGGCGACCGCTGAAGTTCCGAATACGGCGCATACCAGGGCAAGTATGATGATTCCGTGCAACGTAGCTTTTCTCATAGTCTCCCCCGATGATTCGTTGGGGTTAAGTCTCGGTTGGAGAGACCTAACCCCAACGTGTCCGTTTTTTAGGGCTTCTTCGGAGCAGATTTTGGCGCCGGGGCCGGTGGTGGCGGCGGATTATTTTTCATCTGCCTAATATCGCTGGCTCTGCCGCCGCTGCCGGGTATTGAGCCCGGGGGCGGTGTAGTGACATGAACCGTAGTCGTCGAGCCTTGAACCGTACCGGTTGAATTGCTGACCGCTCCGGCGTTGGTAACATTATTCACGGTGCTTTTAGCCTGGCTCAGGTCAATCGAGTGTGTGGGATTATTTTGAGTCCCTTGTTGCGCCGTTGCGATTCCTGCGATGAACACCATGCCTAAGACCAAAAGCCCTGCCAATAACTTTTCCACTTCGTGTCTCCTTTTAATTGTTATTTGAGGAATGAGATCGATTTTACCCAGGATCGTCAATGGCGAAGGGGTCAGCCTTGCGCTCCGCTCACAGTTGTCCACTCTCAGTGGCTGACCCCCGTCGCTTTGTTTCATCTTTTAATCTGGTCCGTCCTTTCGACGAGACCCCCGGGAGAAAGTTCTTCCGGTCGTTTTTCATCGCTGATATCATAAACTATTTTCGGTCCAGTCGCGCCGGAAATTAAGTGGAATAACTATGGTCTTTTTTGGGAGAAACTGTGGAGGCAATCTCCACAGTTATTTGAATGAAAGAAGATACGACCTGAGATTTACCTTCTTATTGCTTAAGCCGAGCTTGCTTCTGATATCGTTTCTATGGCTGTGCACCGTAGCTGTACCGATGTTAAGCGTACTTGCAATCTCCTTGCTGGTCTTCCCGTTCTTGATGAGATTTGCTATCTGAATTTCTGTGGGCGTGAAGTGGGAATAGCCGGACGACATCTTCTGCAGAAACGGCGAAATAACATGATGCAGGTTTTGTTCTATTATGCCTAAGAAGGTCGTCTGATTATCCGTGAGGCACATGCTTTTCAGTTTTTCCAGGTAGGGGAACACCAGCTCCTCGATATTGGCGAGGACTGCGCTCTCAAGCCCTTTCTTGTCTTCTTCCCTGAGCTTCAGCAGCATCTTCAACGCCGCATTGGCCTCCTCGAGGTTGACCGATTTCCTTTCCAGCTCTTTTTCCCTTTCCTTCAGTGCCTCTTCCGCCCGCTTGCGGGCGCTGATGTTCCGCCACACACTGTAAAGGAGCCGCCGGCCCCGCACCGGGATAGCGGTGAGCGAAACATCCAACCAGCACTCTTCGCCGTCAAGACCCCTCTTGATCCATTCGAACCGATGACTCCCCTGCCTCAGCGCTACATCGATGTTTTCAGGTATCTTATCGGCCGACAGGCGTCCGTCCGGCTGGCGCTCAGGGGAGAAGTCGAGCGGGTGCCTGCCGATTACCTGCTCCTTCGAGGAACACTTGAGCACCCTCACGGCCGCTTCATTGCAGTCGACGTAGGTCTCCCCATCCAGAAGCACGATGGCGTCGGCCGACTTGTCGAAGAGGAGGCGGAATTTCTCTTCGCTCTCGCGCAGCTTCTCCTCCGCGTCTCTGCGCTCGGTGATATCCTGGGCGGTCCCTTCATAATGCAGGATGGTCCCCTTCGAACCCCTGACTGCCCGGGCAGTGAGCGAAATCCAACGCTTCCGGCCGTCCTTCCGATACGCCGCGCATTCGAAATTCTTCACCTCGTTCTCTTCGCCCAGAAGCATCCGGAAATATGAGTGACAGTCCGGGTCGACATAGATCTTCGCAAGATCATCGACGTTCCGTATAAGCTCTTCCGGGGTGTCGTATCCATGAATTCGGGCCATGGCGGGGTTTGCGGAAAGGATGCGGCCATCCGGGGTCATCTGGAACATCCCTTCGATCGCGTTTTCGAAGATGGTGCGGTACTTCGCTTCACTCTCTCGAAGCGCATCCTCCATCAGCTTACGCTCCGTGAGGTCCGTCACCGACCCCAGTATGGCAGGTTTCTCCTTGAACTCGATGAAAGTGACATCAACATGTGCGAATTTCTCCTCCCCTGATTTCGTGATGACCTTCATCTCGTACTTTGCAGGAGCGGTGTCGCCTGTCTGCTGCCGGGCCGCGGCCTTGGCTTTCACCACTTCCCGCACCCCGGGAGAGATGATGTCCCAAAAATTCATCGACGACAGATCCTTCAGCGTGTATCCGGTGGCCTCGGTAAAAACAGGGTTTATGTAAACAAATTTCTCTCCCTGTACGATGAAGATGCCCGTAATAGAACGCTCCGCGAGGGCCCTGAAGTTTGCCTCGCTTTCACGCAGGGCAATTTCTGTCTGTTTATCGCCGGCGTAGTCTTCGCGTCTCATGAATACCTTTTCCGCACAAAGGATCGGCCGCATCTTGCGGCCCTGAGTCTCATTAACCATGAGATTCGTGTCAAAGTCAACAGAAAGGAATCGTAGGAATGATCCTGATGGCGTCCTTCGAGCCGAGCCGCCATCTCCTCACCACCTGTAGCTGATGTCGAGCATGAGCTTGCCGTCTCCCTGGGCGGCCGATGTGGGCGTGAGCACCGGCGCGCTTGCGAAGGGTGGGCTCGTCGCCTCGCAATAGACGGCATAATGGACGTCCCCGGTGCGGAGGAACGTCCAGCGGCCATAAAGGGCGCCGCCCAGGCCGCGCAGGGTCATGCCGCCGCGCAATCCGATCTCTTTTTCGCTGAGGAACGCCAGGAAAGGCTTCTCTTCCTTCGTCTCGATCTCGGTGACGCCGCTCTTTGTGTCTATCACGGAGATGGCGTTTATTTTGTTGCCATCGCCTGCGGCCACCTGGGCCGTGGCGGTCACCTGCTTGTCCGGGTCTTTGGCGATCGTGGCGGGGAGCTGGAGATCGTGGACGATTTGAATCTTATCCTGGGTGACAATCTGTGTGGGCCCGGGGACGGTGACGATCTTGACCTGGGCAGCCTGGGGGATCGGCGAGGCCGGCGCGTATTGTGCAGACGGCATGGGGGCAGCTTTGTGCGTCACGTTCCACGCCTCATGTGCCGCGAGTGTCCCGACGATGAGGACAAGGGCTATTTCAAGAACCGTTCGCAGGCGCATTGCCGCCTCCTTTAATCGAGGGTTTAATCGAGGGGGGACACTCCTCTCGCCCAGTGCCTTCGGAGGGGTGTCCCCCCACATTTTTTCCGAGATAAGCAGCAGCTTTCGGGATGCCCATAAGGCTCACCACGAGGGCTGACACCTCCACCGGCCCGACCTTCAAAATGAGCCCGGCCAGTTGCGCCTTGACGAAGCAGAAAGTCCAGGCAAGGACAACGACAATCCCGAGCACCGCTCCTGTCGAGACCTGATCATCAGAATTGCTGACCAGGCCCCAAAAGAACTTTCCGAGGAAGGCTTTCATAGGTTGGGGGACACTCCTCTCGCCCCTTGTTCTTCGGAGGGGTGTCCCCCAACAATCTTTTTCACCTCCTGATTTGTTCCTATCTCGATAAACCAGGCGCTGATAGCTACGGAGTTATACTCGGCAATTCTTTTAGTGCTCATCTCGGTCAGTTCTTTGTGATTCCTGTTGGACCACGCAAACATCAGCCTGTCCACTATTGATTCAACGTTCGGGTCAGCCTGATACCATGAGGGCATCCAATCGATGTCTCTAGACACGATAATAGGGACACCGTTCGACGCGAAATCTGCAGCGACGATGTTGTACGACTCAGAAAGGCTCACCTGAAGTCCTAAATCCATCTGTCTCACCACTTCTATGAACTCGTCATGAGGAGACCACCTATGTGTAATCAGGGCATGTTTTCCCCTGGCAAAGAGCGATTCAAGATTTTTGTACACAGGGTTCTCAGCGTCCTCCGTGTCATCCTCATTGATGTGAAAAAGTAGCTTCTTGCCGATCCTGTCCGCAAAGATTATTGCCGACATTGCCTGCTGAAGGTGATTCTTGAGAAGTCGAAGGGCGCCGAAGCATCCAATATTGACGACATGCGAATCGGTAATCTTATGGTAATACTCCTCATCGCTCACTGGGTATGCGTTCGGAAGGTAAAGGAAATCGCGAGAGAAGGTTGACGCAAACAACTCCCTGGTATCGATGTTATTGAACGCTACCCTGACTCCCTTGTCGAAATACCGGTTGATCCAGTCCATCGCAATTCCTTCACTTGCAAGGAACGAGGATTTGCTGTGGATCCTTACGATCCATTCTACATTTGGATGGAGCTGCTTCAGTATGTCGAACTTCTCCGGGACCACCCACAGCGCCTCAATAATCACAATTGAGCGTGGTCCCTCCTTTGAAATCCCCTCCAGCCCCCATTCCATTTTTGTGACTTCCCTGTCGATGTCGTTGTTGTCATTCACGACCACTACCTTAGAATCAACCCCAATGCTTCCGAGCATCCCCGATACGAATTCAGCGGAATTGAGCAGACCGTAGCTGATCCCGTAGTATGTGTTTCTTCTCTTGCAAATGAACAACACCTTCATGGTTATGCTCCCTTTGCCGCATCCACTGCCGTCTTGACCTCCGCAGCGGTCTGCTTGATTTCCGTCACGGCCTGCTTTCCCGTCGCGGCGAGATCGGCTGCCGACTGAACGAGAGGGGCGGTCTTCCTTTTGATGTAGGGTGCCCTGATTTCAAAGTAGATGATTGCCGCCGCCAACACTGCTACTCCAATGATGATTCCTGTGAACATGATATCCCTCCTTGTTTTAGCGGTTGGGGGGACACCCCTCTCGCCGTTTTAATATTCGGAGGAGTGTCCCCCTTTTTCTTATCGACCCAAAAGGTTGTTGTTCCTGCCTTCATCACCATTGTTTGCGTCTTCTCGTAATTCGGATGCACATGTTCTTCCCGGAAATAGAGCACGTCATCCCGGCCAAAGGGGTTGGGGATATGGCCGGAGAGCACCTCCGCCGCGATCCCCTCGGCAATCCTCAATGCCGCATCCGACCCATAATGCTGATCCCAGTGGGCCGCGATTCCCTCGGCAAGCACGTACTCGGGATCGTTCGAGTTGTATTCGCTGAACTGATTCGGTTTCAAGATCACTTCATGGATCGTCTTCCCCATCCAGGACGGATGCGCAACGCGGAGCAGGATTACCCACCCTATCCCCGTCATGGCCTTATCTCGGGCTTCCGGGTCCGGCTCTCCACGGTCCTCAAGATACATCGTAAGGGCGAGTAGGTGCTCGTCGGTCATGGCAGCAAAGATCGGAGCGTCTTGTGGTTTCATTTCGATGTCCTCTGTAAAAGCGTTTTAATGTCGTCCCTCATCTCTTTTACTGCCTCCCAAAGTTCTTTCTGACTTGCCTCAACCGTCGGATGCAAAGGGCACCCTCCTTTCGGTTTCATCAGAATGATGGTCACCACCGATCCCATTGCGCCGATAACTACCGCTGCTGTTCCGTAATCCATCTAATCCTCCGCGCCGCTTTTCTAGGGTGTTGTCGTTGCTCCTGCTCCCGTTGGGGTAGTCGCTCCTGCACCTGTTGCCGATGTGCTTTTGCCTGCTCTCGGTCCCCGCGCAGCGCCTATGTCTGGAGGGTTGTAATTTGCACAGACGCCGAAGTAATCACAGAGAATGCTCACGGTGTTCTGTATCCAATAACCCGCGCCGATGGCCGGAGAGCCGGACTGCAAATTAAAATCCGAAGGCAGCGAGAATGTGCCTGATCGATTGGTGAGCAAGGGTTAGTGATAAGCTCGTGACTCTCCGCATGGGCCTGTACCCCATCCAGCCCGAATATACTACCGTTTCCCCGAATAGCCGTCAGCCATGCAGCTTGCTGCGCTGCTGTATAAAACGTGCCGCTCAGCTGAGTGATGTCGCCGTTGCGGCCTGTCGTAGCATCATAGACCAAATTGTAGTCCGTGAGAATTGAGACAAATGGCCCTGAAAGTGAAAATCCCTGACAGTTCGGCCCTATCTGCCCGAGATTGACGAGGTTGTTGACGAACATTACCCGATAGGCAGCGGACTGAGCGTCTAACCCGTGGCCGACATATCCCGTACCGGAGCCGGTGCATCCGGCAACAGGGGTGTTTACTCCTGTACACGACCCGTACAGGTTGTAGGGACTGGGGTTATGATTTACAGTGTTGAAAAACAGAAGCTCATAAACCCCTGCCGTGTTGGCGGTGGCTTCCACATCGATGTCATTCACGGTATTATTGGAAGCAATGTTGAAAATCGTCAGGTTTCCCGCGGTTTGCGTACTTGCCGCAAGCTCAATTCCGATGTAGTTGCCTATGGGAAAATTCCATCCGATGACGTTTGACGAACTGCTGCCCGTGACGGCGATGCCTGGACCGGAGCCGGTATTGTACACCCCTGTGCCGTTGTTTTGCAGAGTATTTCCAAGGACGCTCGATGTACTTACCGAGGCCAAATCTATGCCGCCCCCTATATTCCTGGTGACAATATTGCCTTGGCCCGGATTAAGACCACCAACTAACGCCCCGGTTAAAGCACTGAGTTTGATGCCCCATCCTGATTGATTATCGTGGATATTGTTTCCCATAACCGTCAGGCCGTTGCTTCCACTTCCGAATATGCCCGCGTTCGCCCCCGCCATCGCCTCAGTGACTTCGGTGTTTGTCACGGCGCAGTTCGCCCCGTTGAGGTGGTAAATGCCGTAATAGGCATAGCCTTTGACGTTGCAATGGTCGTAAATTATATTGGAATAGCCGGTATTATAGGCTATGCCATTGCCGCCCGTGTTGCCGACTCTGATTTCCAGATATGAAAACGTCTGATACGCTGCGCTGTTCACGACAACATAATTCTGCTCTGCTGCTTCAAGGATCCCGGCGCTAGGGGCTTCCCCTACATTGACATAGAGCGTCGATGCCGAATAACCATACTGTCCCAATGACGGCGTCGTAGGAGTGGACGTGTTCTTAGTCAGCACCGATTCAACCCCGGCAGAGGAGGTATAGACGACGACATTAGGAGATGTCGTGATTGTGGCCGTGGAGTAGATCCCGCCAGTCGGGCCACCCCAACTGAGGGATGCCGGATTCCATGCGCCGGAGATTTTCGGCAAAACTCCTTGCCGCCCCGGTGCCGCAAAGGTGTTTATCGAGGTAGTGATAATTGGGCTGCCACTGTTACCTCCAATGGATGCGCTTAGATCGACATCGTACCAGACATCACCTTGCCTCGCGTAGACTGTATTCGCTGCGGCCAATGAACAGGCAGCATTGCCGGAGCGGTTACCGTCGAAAGGGTGATGTGCCCAAGGCGTAGCAGCAGACGTACCGTTATTTGTATCGCTCCCGATGGCTGAGGACACATAGAACGGTCCGGTCCCGCACGCTGCACCAAACACTGTCGGAGGTAAGAGAAGGATTTGGACAATAAGGATAGTGACGAGAATAAAGCGTTTCATATTAATATATCCTCACAGGCAGGATGCTCACGGAGATCACTTCCAGGTTGCTCATAGCGGTAGCGGCGCCGGCGGCCATGGTGATCAGGTCGGCAATATCCCCCGTCACCGTACCGCTTGAACCCCCCGACTGTACAACCGTAATAGCATCTCCGGATTGGTAGAGACCGTTCCCGGGGTTGTCTATCACGGCAGTCTGTATGACTCCTCCACTCGCTGTAATATTCACCGTCAGACCGCTTCCATGCCCTCCGGAGGTCGGCACGTTTGTTGCCGTGGTGTATCCTGTCCCTCCGGCCGTGAGCGAGATAGACGGATTTGAGGTTGTATAGGACACAACGGGCAGTGAAATGACTCCTTCGGTTTGCGCTGCCGTCACAATGGCAGGCAAAAACGCTTGCTGCGCCCCTGCTATATTTCCCGCGTTGTTGTTGCTGCGATAGAGGTTAAGGGTCGTCACATAGGTGGCCGCGAGCGCTCCAACTGCATCAAGGCGAGCCGAGGAGAAAAAGAGGTATGTTCCCGGCTCGGTTATCGCAACGGTAGTTGCGCCGGTGATCGGTGCCTGAGAGGCTGTCACGGCGTAGGAAAGGCCGGTATAGTATCCACCGGAAATGACGAGAGGAGGGTTGTTCGACAACGCCGTATTCGGGGGGATGTTGGCCAGATTCGGCTGTAACGTTTTCGTCGGATCGGTAAGATTCTTGAAAGCAGGCCCGTTATCATAAAGGGAGATCGGCACCCCGCTTATCGTCCCGCCGCTGATGACCGGACTCGTCAGGGTCTTGTTGGTGAGGGTCTGCGACCCTGTCGTCGTGACAGCCGGGACGCCGCTTATCGTGCTAACCGTCAGCGCGCCCCCGCTGGATAGGGTGCCGTCGCCGCTCACGCTGTGCGGCTGATATGCGGTACCACCTGCATTGCCGATGGGGATTTGTCCGGAAGAGGGCGCGGTAGTAGTGCTGGTGCCGCCGGAAGTGGCAGGGAGGGGGAGGGGGACAGGGCTTCCGCCGGGTGAGCTTACCCCTGATGCATATGCGGTAAACGGGAGAACCAGGGCGAGAACCAGAAAAAAGAGCAGTGGCTTTTTCATTTTACTTCTCCTCCGTCCAACCTATTGTAGCTGTGCTGCTCGCCGTGATGCAGTACCAGCTCACATTCCCCGAACTTCTGTCGAAAGTCGCAGAGGAGTATTGAGTACCCAGAAGAATGCCCGCATTGCTTGCGCTGATGTCGGGTCGAGGCGCGATGTAGACAGGCTGACCCGACTGGTTCTGAAAAGTGATGGAGAGCCGTCCCCAGGGTGCCGCTCCCCCCGATGCGGTTGTCGTATAGAGCAAAGTCGGGGTGGCGGCGCACGTAACCTGCCCCGATGTGGGGTTGCTTCCGAGGGCCGTAAACGTGGCTCCCGGGCCTTGCGCAAGTGCGCTCGCTTCGATGCCAAGAATCGAAAGGAAAGTCCAAAACAGCAGTCCTTTCACCATTTTCATCATATCTCCTTTTCACCTGACGATATTAACATTGAGATCATCAATATACGCTGTTCCGTTGTTCACCGGGTACATCTGAATCACAATGGCAAAGTGGCTCACCCAGGGAGGCGCAGGCGGCAGTGTTCCGTAGTACCCACCTCCGAGCGCGAACAATCCCGCGTTCACGAGCGTCCAGGAGGTCGCGGAAATATTTGCATCCGCTATGTCCTGCACTTGATTGAGGCCCATCGCCGTCTGGCCGTTTACCCCACCTTGAAAATAGAGAGAGTACCATTGCAGTTGAATAGTAAAGGTCTGTGAACACTGTGCCCACAGTTCGAAAAACGGACGTTCCCCCTGTCTGATGGGAATGACGATGCACACAGCCCCCACCGCCGACGCTCCGCTGGTCTTCGTCACTGCCAAAGATTGAGCGCCCGAATGGCGTTGCGCTGTGCTCAGGGACGCGGAAACAGTCGATGAGCTAGTGTACTGTCTCAGTAACGGCTTTACAACGGGCCACCTTCTTGACGATATCTTCCGCTTTCTTCGTCCAAACAAAAGGCTTGGGGTTCTCGTTGTAGAGCCGGATGTACTCTTCGATGGCGGCTACCAGTTCCGGCACGCTTTTGAATACTCCCCGACGGATTCTTTTCCGTGTGATTTCTCCAAACCAACGTTCTACCAGATTCAACCAGGATGAGCTTGTGGGTGTGAAGTGAAGGGCAAAGCGAGGATGCTTTTCAAGCCACATTTTCACATTTGGGTGGCCGTGCGTTCCATAATTATCCAGGATCAAGTGAATTGCCAATTTCTGGGGCACTTCCCGGTTGATCTTGCGGAGAAACTTTAGGAATTCCGTGTTCCTGTGCCGGGGATAACAGGAGCCGATAACTTTTCCTTCCAACAGGTTCATCGCAGCAAAAAGACAGGTAGTACCGTTGCGTCGGTAATCGTGCGTCATTGTTCCGCAGCGCCCTTTCTTCATAGGCAGACCCGGTTGCGTCCTATCGAGCGCCTGCACCTGGGTCTTTTCATCGACGCATAGCACCACCGCCTTGTCGGGCGGATTCAGATAGACGCCTACAACATCCGTCAGTTTTTCCACGAATCGCTTGTCTTTGGATAACTTGAAGGTCTCCACGCGGTGCGGCTGCAAGCCATGGGCGTCCCAGATGCGTTGCACGGTCGCATGGCTGACGCCATGAGCCTTTGCCATAGTTCTCGTCGACCAGTGGGTTGAATCGGCAGGCGTTGTATGGAGGGTAGCTTCCACGATGGCATCAACCTTTTTCGGATCGAGTTGCCTTGAACTGGGACCATGAGGAGCATCTTCAGCCAATCCTGAAATGCCTTTCGCTCTAAATCGGTTTGTCCACAACAGAACCGTGGGGCGAGAGGCGTCCAATTCCTTAGCGATGGCGTTATGCGAGAGACCCCTTGCGGCAAGCAGGCAAATACGGGAACGGAGGACTACTCTTTGAGGCGTCTTTTTCGCACGAATCCAAGCTTCCAATGTTCTTTGCTGTTCTTCCGTCATCATGAGCTTATTGGCTGGTTTCCACATGCACCAAGTATAGCACAAGCAAAGGCTATTGTAAATATATTACTGAGACAGTACACTAGTTCTTCCGGTAATGCCTCCACCATCCGCTACCACAAAGATATTATCGAGGAAATAGTTTGTCGTCGTTTCGAACCCGCCGTCGTTCATCACGTTCATATACCCTGAGATAAGCGGCAGGAGAGAACCTGGATTTTCGAAATCGAGTCTCGCCGTATCAACGAAACTTAAAGCGTTCCCCACATTGGCGATCAGCTGTCCGCTGCTCACGCTGATATTCACATAGAGACCGTCCAGGATGACCCCGCAGCGGCTCGATCCCTGGTTGTTAATGCTGATGAGCGAAGTGTACTGGTTACTCCCGGTCGCCCCGACAGCGAGATACCCGCCGTACATATTGAAGGTGCCGTTTGCCCCGAGAACCTCAATTGCAGCATCCAAAGAAGCGACGGCGTTCAGTTCTATATGACACCCATAGAGATACATCTTGTAGCCGTCGAGGTTGAAGAGTCTCGCGGTCGTCGACGAGCCGTTGGTGTAGAGGAAGGAAGAACCGATAAAGTAGATATCCTGTCCACTCCCTCCCACAGTGTTTACGTACCAGTTCATCGCCCCGTAAAAATCCCCTCCGAAGAACCTGATCTCGCTCCCGTAATTGGTCCCTCCTGATGGCATGGAAATGAGCGTGTTGCAGTAGATGACACTCACGTAATAGCAGGAGATGTTGTAGGCATTGCTGAAAAAGCTGAGGCCCACGTCGAAATAATCTACCTGCACGCGGGACAATGAGATGTGACTCGGTCCGGCCCCGGATGTCCCCGTGTTCTGAAACAATATGCCCGTGGTGCCTGAGACAGTCGCTCCGTGCAGCCGGAAGCCCTCCAGATGGTTCATGCCCTGTGTATAGGGCGGATTGACGCCGCCCGTCACAGTAATTGCAGCGCCCGTCGTCAATCCTGTAGCGTCAATTATCGTATTCTCGCCTTTGAGACTTGCATAAGAGAGATTAATGCTGACGCCCGTCGTGAGGGTACATGATGCCGGCAGCTTCACAGTAAGGGGCAAAGTGGATGCTACTACCGAATCGTTCGCGGCTTGGATAGCCGAATCCCATGCGCCTGATCCGCTATAGAACCAGGCTGCTTTTACCTCGGTTATAGAGGTGTCGCCCCATATCACGGAGGACCCGCTGAAGCCTGAAAACGCCTGCCCATCCGCCCGGAAAGGCCCGTTGATGGTGAGCGTGCCCCCGGTCTGCGTGATGACGCCACCTTTCCGCCACACTGATGCTGATGTTTGCAGGCACCGTTGTTCCTGCTGTTACCGCAGTAGGCACGTTGATAACCAAGTTCATAGGTGCGGCTCCTATGGCAACAACAGCCGCTGTCAAAGATGGATAGTTGGAGATATATATAGGCGGAGCAGGAAGGCCGCTATGGACAGGGGTAAGGATACTCGTCGATACTGCCGAAAGTCCCGAATCAAGCACCCCCGAATCCCACGCAACCGTGACCGTTGTTGCAAGGGGATTGCCGGAGGATGCGGACGCCGTGACGGTCCCGAAGATCGTCCCGGCCGAGACAATGGCCTGGATTCTCATCCCGGTCTGGAAAAGACCGGTCTGGTCCCCCGGAGTTGTGAATTGCGTCCCGCTCACATACGTCAATGCAAGACCAGCCTGGCTTATCCATTGGCCCGCCCCCGCCCCGGCCGCGGGCGAGGAAGAGACGTTGTCTCTGGACCAGACAAGGTTTCCGGCCGCGTCCTGGAGCACCAGCTTCGAGTAGCCGGAGAGCCACACATCCGCCTCGCCGCTCGGATCGAGGACCACGGGGTTCGTGTTAACCACAAGACCGGTCGCGTCCGAGAAACTTGCCTTGAGATACCCGAAGCCGGACGTGCCGGGTTGTAGTGTCCATAGTCGCCCCCCGGCCAGAGGGTTCCCCGTGCCTGGGTAAAACGCCTTGAATCTGACGGGAGGGGCTAAGCTTACACTCATTCATCACCTCTCTTATTTGTTGTCCCCCAGGTACCGGATACGACATTTTGCCTTATAAGTGAGGGACGCATCAACATCCTCACTAGAAATTTATCCCGTACTGTTTTCCTTTATTGATCGCATCGAAGAGGGCCTCCAGGCCGGCCTCGTCCATGGTGAGCCTCTTCCCCTTCACCTGCTTCGCGCGCGCCTTCACGAGGTCGACCGCCTCCCTGACCGTGTCGCCGAAGCCGATCACCGTGCCGGCGGACTCGAAGCCGGGCACGCAATAGTAGTCCTCGCCTTTGTGGACTGCCATGCGGAGCTTCAGCCATCGGCGCAGCTCCTTCGGGAACCCGATGTTGACCCACGCTCCGCGGGCCTCCTGTGATTCCAACGCCAACGCGGCCGCGTACTTGTGCGTGATGGCGGGGGCTGTCTTCTCCCCCGTGGCGAGGCCGTAGATCACCTCCGTATAATTCTCGAAAAGCTCTGTCTGGATAGCCGCCACCCCCGGGGCCGCGAGTCTGATGGTCGGGTCGATCAAATACGGGGTGCGCGATGCCCCGATCTTAAATTCGGCCGAGTAGAAGAAGCGCGTCTTTGCCCGTCTGAACTCTGGCGCGAGCCCTTCGTCGATCCATCTCGCCGCATCGGGCAGGTCCGTTTGCGTCCTGTAGACGCGCTCGATCACGCCTGAGCCTTTCCCTTCGTAGCCTAAAGCCGCGGGAAAGATCATCTCGCCTTCCCAGGTGATGGCGTCGATTCCAGGCTCCACTCCTTCAAGCAGCTCCTCGCAGATGAAGACCACGTCCTCCTTGTAGGGACCGAGCTTGTAGGCGATCTTGTCGACCGTCGATTCCGTCTGGTGCTCGTCGATATGCTTGAAGCTTTCCTCTATGCCCCGGAACAGGTCGATCTTGATGAAATAGTTCTTGTAGTCCCTGATGAACTTGCGCAGAGCCGTCACGCCTTTGATGCGGTGCGTCTCCTGGACGGGCAGGCCGTTTTCCTTCTGTCTCATGCGGCCGTACCAGCGGTCCAGCTCCAGTTTTTCCGCGGCCCCTGCCCCCGCCACAGGGTACTCGTGTTTTTTCAGCCACTCCACCATCCCGGCGCAGAGCGTGTCGGGGACAAAGATGAAGTCCGCCCCATCCAGGTGCTCCTCGAAGCTGCGCACCCGCTCCATGCCGTCGAGACCGTCGCCGATCTTCGCCTTGAAAGGCTCGGGGAAGGCGTCGGCCCACGGCACGAAGTATAAAACCTCCGCGCAGTCGCGGAGCAGCCGGAGGGCGTTCTCGGTGAAGAGGCCCAGGTCGTAGACCAGGGCGTGTTTATTGCTCAGGTTCATCTTTCCTCCTCTTGCCTTTACGTTCTCTTTATTCGGTCCTCACTTTTGCTCTTTAATAGGTCCAATAGGTCGAATAGGACCTATAAGACCTATTAAAGAGTTTCCGGCTGGGTCCTGGTTCTTCTCCCCGCGCCCCGCTCGATCCTTTCGGATGCGGCCGTCTCTGTCGACGGCGCAGTCAGCCAGGGCGGCCGAAAGGGCGCGGGCCGGGGGGGATTAGGCGGAAGCGATTTCGCGCTCCCCCAGGATGGGCGCCGCTTTGCTATCTCATCCCGTAGGCGCATCTCCTGGAGCTTTTTCCTGATCCGCGCGTTCTGCCGCGCATCCCCATAGGCGGCCACGGCCACTACATCCTGCAGGGATGGGGGTCGGTAATAGACGGACAACGCGTTGATATTCGGGGCCGGCGCCGCCGGCGTCAAATAATTCTTCCAATCAGCCATGATTCACCTCGTCGATTGTCGGCATCCCTATTACAGTCCGTATGTCCCCGAGCCATATCCGTTCTGTCCGACAAGCGCGTTGATAAGGGCCTGCTGGTTCTGGTTATTCAGATACGTGCCGTAGCCGCTCATGATGTTGTTTGATAGGTTGTTCAACCCGCTCGTGTAGGCATTGGCCGCGCCCACGGTCCCCGAGGCGAGCGCGTTGCCCGCCCCTACCCCGTAGTTACCCATGCTGGTCGCTGCCGTCGAGCCTTCCTGTCCCAAGGTGTTAGCCGCTGCTTGGCCCGTGCCTGCCACCCCTGCAAGGAAGTTATAGGGCATGGTATACTGGGAATTCAGATTGGTGTTGTAGCTGTTCAAAGCTTGGTTATAATACTGGTTCATATACTGACTGGCCGCCCCTTGACCGTAATTCTCCAGAGTCGTGCCCATGTTCCCCGAGCCATAATTGCCGGCCGCCGCTGCGTTTGACCCGAGAGCCGCCGTACCCTGATTCAGGACGAACTGGTAATCAGGGTCATTCGCGATCTGCGTGGGGTCGAAGGAAAACGCGGGAATGCTTGAGAACTTGCCTCCCGGCTGCGTCCCGGCCGCAAGCGCGTTCACCGCACCTGTCCCTGCCGTGAGCCACGGCTGCATGTTCGCCTGCTGCTGAAGCCATTCCTGGTACTGAAGCTGCGCGGCCGCGGTATTCGCACTTGCTGCGGTCTGCGCTGCGGACTCCTGAGCATCCGCCGATTCCGATGCGCCGAAAAGGCCCAAACCCCCGCCAAGTATGGAACCACCTACTATTGCACTGACCGGATCAAACATGGTAAATCTCCTTGCAGTTATTGGGGTTCAGCACCCCCTCCAGCAGCAAGCTGCCGGAGCCTTCCCGCTCACAAAAGCGTGCATCGGGGCTATCGTCGCCCCCTCCCGTTACCGGGGGACGCATCCATATCCTTTCTCATTAAGGTCCTTAAGGGGCAGTAGCCTTTTTTTGCCCACATGGCCTTTTCATTGTCGAAGCAGAAAAGCTCCATCACTTCGGCCTTGCTCTCGGCGGCATGCCGGATCGCCTGATCGTACAACCTCCACGCCACCCTCGTATGCCTGTGCTCCACGTCCACATAGAAGTGCTACCCCACGGCGTGCACCTTGCCGGTGCTCGGTTCCGGGTAGAGGAAGAGATCGAGGAAGCCCGCAAGTCTTTGTCCCGTCTCCGCCACGAACATCACATAGCTCCCGCTCCTCATATGGGCCAACGCCAGCGTGCGCCACCAGCCGACATTCGGGGTAAAATGGGGCGCCATCTCCCCTACCATGGCGAGCCAAAGCCGGCCCGCCTTGTGGACATCACCTTCCGTCGCTCTGCGGATGACCACCCTTCTCACCCTATGTACTTCCATGCCGCACCCGTCCACCGATACAACCCCTCTCCGCTCCCAGGATTCCAGTCCGAGCCGTTCGCGTAGGCCAATAGACCGGTTTGCGGATTTGCCGGGGCCAATTTGCCGAAATTGGGATTCGTCGGGTCGGTGTTTTTCAGGACATTCCCTGTGGCTAAAAGCTCCTGGAGCCACTGCTGCCACTGGGGGTCCGTGAGGGGTAGCGTGGTGCTGGGCCATTGGCGTATCATCGTTCACCTCTCCCCTGCTCTTTTCCGCACATACACACACCCCTCACGCCCCGTCCGCCCCTAGGAGGATGCGCTTCACCGGGTCCGAGATGGTTACCCGGAAGATCCTGTCTCTCGAGTATCCCAGCCTTCGCCATATCACCCTCGTCTTATACCGCCCCGCTGCGCCCATCGACGCCGTATACTCGCTCGACCACGTGTGGCCGCCGTCATCAGACCACGTAAGGCCGGCCTGCGGGTCCATCCCGGTCTGGAGGGCGGACGCGCCATCGCCGACGCCCGTTTCCATGTCCAGGGTAAGGCGGTGGATGAAAATATTCTCCATGCCTTTCTTGTCGAAGAGGTGTTGGCTTGTCCTCATGCTCACCAGGGGGTTGCCGTTATCCTGATAGATATTGCTCGCCATCTGATAGATATTGCCGTTTTGCCAATCCCCAATGAGGTGCATGCCGTTAAATGCGGCGTAGCAGTTGCCCACGTGCCTGCCGTACGATTGCGGTGCCATTCCTGCGCCATTTGCAGGTGTGGCTCCGCTCAAAGCTTGCCCCGTCCACGTCGAGCGCTCGTGCCACATCTGGGTGGACGCGTCGTAGACCCATGTGGCGTTCCCGGTGGGGAAGGTGACCACGTAGAAGGTATGTCCCTCGCTGCTGTAACAGTAGGCGAAGGCGTCATTGACGGTCGCATACTGACCCATCTGGTAGACGATGGCCGGCGGGGTGATGATCTGCGGGACATTGCCGGACGCCTCGACAACGCCGACAAACTCCCCGCCGTCGTTGTTCCGCTGGTTGGCAAGGAAGAAAAATGAGTTGTCGCCACGGGCGACGGACGATGGGGCAGGCGTCCCGTAGTCGATGACCGCTCCCGATATCCTGCTGAAAGGGAACCCCTGGGTTGTCGGCGTCCCTGCGTCGTACCAGACCTCCGAGGTATACTCCTTGATGATCCAGAGCTGCTGGTGCACGTTGATCACCGCCTGGACCAGGTCGGGACCGGCGCTTATGGGGGACGTGGCAAGGGTGTTCCAGGTGGTCCCATCGTAGAGGTTCGACGCGGACGCCGACATGCTGTTCCCATTGCCGATCACAAAATAACCGTCGATGTAGGTGAGCGTCCCGGCACCGGCTGCGGGCCACCCGCCCCCCGAGATCGTGGTGAATATGCCGGTCGAAGCGTTATAGACGTAGCCGCATGCGCCGTCCACGATCATCAACTGGTTGCCGCCTACCCCGCTGACGGCGAGGCCGTTATCCGCACATGCCACCAGGCCCGCCGATGTCGCGAGCGTGCCCAGGGCCGCCCCTGAGACCGCGCCCGTGCTGTCGACGGAATAGAGCTTGCCTCCCGCCACTACATAGAGGAGGCCGCCGAAGAGGTGCATGCCCCTGACGGGAAAAGGGCCGACCTGCGCCCAGAGCACCGTCCCCGGCGTGTTGACGAGGGCTATCACCGACTTGGAGTCGGCAGGGTTCATCTCGGGGTAGAAGTTGACGGACCGCGACGCGTCTATATTAGATGAGCGGCTGTTGTAGGTAGGCCCGACGAAAGGGATGTTCATGCTTCGCTCCGCGTTTTCACCTGTATTCCCCTGTGTACACGTTGTAGCCGCTTCGCTTGCCCGGAGCTTCTATGGTTGCCGTCACGCGCTTTGCGTTCATAGTCTCGATGATGCGCATGGCCTCTTTTGCCAGCACATGAAGGTCGTTCTCGATGGGCTTTCCGCTATCGTGGTACTGGGGCCAAAGCCGGATCGCGAGGTTATATTCGAGCGCCTCATAATAGGCGGGTTGGAAGGTCACTGTATCCGTCAGGTTCACGAACTCCGTCAACGGACCCTGTTCGCCCATGTAGAGCGTGTAAGGGGTTGAAGGATCGGGAGCGGGATAGAGGTTGATTACCCCAAGAGCACTTGCCTGCTGCGTGAGGCCGGGGTCAAACCAAAGTCCCTGCGGCCGGCCGGTCCCTATCGACTTGTCCTCAATGGCGTAATACTCGTCCGAGGACAGAATATCCACCGGCGTGTCGCTCCCGTTCCCGTCCCGGATGTATGCGTCGGTCACGGCTGTTGGTCGGGGCGTGTTGAAGTCGCCCCCTGTGCCGATGGTATAGGCATATTTGCCGGAAGTAAGAGGAAACGCCTTAAGGACGGTCCCAAGTACCATAAGAGACCGCACGGCCCATGCATCGATCATGAAGTTGAGCTTCGTCAGCCCGTCCGCCATCTCGTCGGACGTCGGCATTTCCGATTTCGCGACCGCCCCTATATCCTGGAGGGCCGTCTTGATGAGCTGCTGGACCTGGATGATCATAATCGCACCTTTTGCTTCTTCTTTTTGCCTGTTGTGGCTGTTTATAGGTCCTATTGGTCGTATAGGACCTATAAGACCAATAAAAGCATGCCCTACAAAGAGACAGCCTGTTTTTTTCCCCTACGCGTGCAGCTCCTTCCTCTTCTTTTTCAGCTCCTTCAGCATGGCTTCCGTCTCGGCGATCTTTGCGTCCAGCACGGCCGCCTCGCTGAACCGGACCTGGCTTTCCGCCCACCCTTCCGCAAGGGCCTGCTCCATTTCCTCCCGGTTCGTGACAATCCTGGCAGGTTTCACTACGTGGTACATCATTTTCGGAAACTCCCGGTAACCGTCAGTCATAAAACCTCCGTGTGCGTAGGAGAGGCGGGGCTTATCGCCCCCCCGCCTCTATCCTGTGATTTCCCGTGTCCTACGCGCCTTTGAGCTGACCCGTCACCTGGCACGTGGCCTGCAATTCGTTTGCAAGCTCCACGACCTGCTGGAGCGTAGCGCTCGCGGCCTGCGACACAAAGCCGCCCGCCGTCCCCACCGCCTGGAAGTTGCCGATCGTGTAGATTTCGCTTGCCGGCGTGACGGGTGCGCCCGTGTTGTTCTGATACGTCACGCAGAGGGTATTGGCGGCGCTTATCCTCGCCCCTGCGATGGAGAGCCCTGCCTGGCCGGACGGCTTGTTCACCACGACCGTTGAGGGACTTGAATTGATGCAGACGAGGCCGTTGACGATAAACGTCTGCTCCGCCGTGGTGTTGGCCGCCACGCTTGACGGACTCAGCGTCTGCACGTACTGCCGGAGCGGGCTCCCCGGCATCTCGCTCAGGATAGCCGCGCTGTACACCTCCGATCCGGTCGGCGTGATAGGCGACGCCGTCACGTTCGCATAGTCGATCTGCACGGTATTGGCCGCCGACACCCTGCCGGAGCCGGTTAAAAGGCCCGCTTGCAGGGTCGGTTTCTGCACTCCGAGGCATACGTCCGCGGGGAACACGCCGTTCACCGTATTCGCCACCTCTACCGTCATGGCGCCGGCCACGGCCGCCACGGCGCCCACGTTCACGCCGTAGAGGGTGATCTTTGACGCCGAGGGCACTTCATTCAGGGCGCAGAAGTTGTAGGTCTCCGCACTCGGCGTCACGGCCGATGCCGTATTGTTGACATAGGTGATGCCTACCTGGTTCGGGCCCGCGACCCTCACGTTGCCGATGCCGATGCCCGCATCCGCCGACGGCTTGTTCACCATGACGTCATGCCGGGAGCGAGGGCAATGCCGCCCACAAAGCTCACCTGCGGCGCAACCTGGTAGCCGGCGCCCCCGTTCGTGATCCTGACACCCGTGACGTTGCCCGTAGAGTCGATAATGGCGACAGCCGATGCGCCCGAGCCGTAGGGCGTGGCCGCTGTTGCCGTAGGGTCATCGAGACCGATAGCCGTCCCGGTCTGCACGTCGGCGGGGTTAGGTCCGCCCCCCGCAAAGACGACCGTGGGCGGGACCACATAGCCCGAGCCGCCTGGTGCGGTAATGGTGACGCCCGTCACCTGTCCCGCCCCATTTATCGCGGCCGTCCCTGTCGCTGCGACGGGGCTCAACGTAAACACCTGCTCCACGCTCGTACCGGCGGGTACGGCAAGGGGTGTGAGGCTCGCGGCTATGATGGGGAATCCGCGAAGCACGACGACGTTGTAGTTTTGTGACGCCGTCGGAGTAATCGACGACCCCGTGTTGTTGCTGAACGTAACGGCGAGGGTGTTGGCCGTGGAGGCGCGGGCGTTGCAGATGCCGAGGCCCGGTTGAGCAGTCGGCTTGTTGACGGCCGCCACAAAATCAGTGGTGAGAAGCCCCGCTACCGTCAGCGTCTGCTCCGCTGTCGTATTCGCGGCAACAGCGGCCGGTGTTTGAGCGGTCATGTAAGTGACGACTTCGCCCATCTGCGACGCCCTGACCACCGCCTGGCAGGGGTTTGACCTCTGCGGGACGGGGGGCGCCCCGTAGAACCCGATCTTGTCCAGCGCCGACTGGCCGATGTTCCAGCCGTCGGGGTTTGCATCCGTAAGGTTTCTTATAGGCATGGCTTCTCCTTAGCGGTTGGGGGGGATACCCCTCTCGCCGCTTGTTTGAATTGTGAGGGGACACTCCTCTCGTCCAAGTGCTTTCGGAGGGGTGTCCCCCCTCCATTTATCCTGTTATCCTGCAGGCCAGCTCCGGCCGCAAGGTTGCCCATCCCGCGAGCACGTCGATGCGGCACGGGAACTGTGCGTTGTTGATGTCATAGGCCCTGACGATCAGCATGCTGATGCCGTCGTAGGTCTCGCGGGCCGCGAAATCGACGCCCTTCGGCATCTCCAGGTCGGCCGTGGCCAGCGTGAAGGCGTCCTTGTGGTAGGCGATATTCATGGGATACGCGGTACTCCCTGCGCCCGACATCAGGAACACCTGAGCCCCATTCGCCGGACTCGCAGCCACCGTGCCGTTCACAACCTGAGGCCCCGCGAGCACGATCGAGGGCGCAATCGGTATGGTCACGTTCCCTCCCGAGTCGGACGAGCAGTTCTCCGTGACGACGAACGATTGGAGATAGCCGGTGCTCGACTGGTTTTCCGGGTTGAGGCCGTACACCCCGGCGATGGTGATGATCTCCCCGGCGCTCAGGATATTCTCCGTCGATGCTGTCCACCCGGATGTCGCAAGGAACGCGCCCGTCTGGCCCGCGCCGGATGCAGCCGGCGAGCCGCCGTGCGCCCCTGTGGTCAAGAGGTTGACGTTCTGGTCCATGGCGAACTCGAACCCGAGGGCCGTGCCGATGACGCCCTTCTTATACTGCTTCGCGATTTCCGCCGCGTCCTGGAAGAGCCCTCTCAGTCCGCCCACGGACTTCGCCATTGCCGCGGGGTTGACCACGCAGCGCCTCGCGTCATCCCTGGGGGCCGCCATGTTGTCAAGCATCATGCCCGCGTTCAGGTAAACCTGCGGCGCGTTGTAGTTGAGAAGATCGCTGGAGAAGGTACCGCCTTCGGTCCCCGGCGTGGTCCCGGGCGTGCCCACCTGGTTGTACACGCATGCCGCCTCACCCAAGCCGTCCTGGTCGATCTGGGACGCGAGGCGGGCCATGGCGGGGTTCAGGACGCGCTTTGAGAAGTCATCGAGGGAAAGCGTCAGCTCGGCCTGCGTGAAATTGAGGCCCACCTGGTAATTCGTGGTGAGGCTCACGGGCACCGTGGCCTCGTTCGTGTTCTGGGCCTGCAGGGCCGTTGTCTTTGCCACATAGTAGCGGTTCGGCAGCCTCACGTTGATCGTGGAGCCCACCTTCGCCCCTGATACGGCGAATTCGGAGCTGTACTGCTTGTTGACGTTCTTGACAAAAACGAGGTTGTTGTGGAGCACCCGAAGGGCCTCGCGCAGCACCTGCGTTGGCGTCAGTAATTTGTTCGACATAAGCATCTCCTTGAGTGCAATTTTCGAATCACCCGCGTGCCGGCGGCGATTTCCTTACCTTCTTTTCCCGTACTGTGCCTCATTTCTCCGCCTGACGAACTCGTCGATCGGCACCCGCTCGTCGTCTGTCTCTATGCTGCCCTTTGTCCCGCCCACAGGGCGCACGGGCTCCGGCGCCTGGGAGACGGTCCGTAGGTCTCGCGGGTGCGACGGTACTTCCGCCATCGCCTCGATCCTCCCGATCTCCCGAGCCGCGGCAATGGGGTTCATGCGGCTGATTCTCGCCGCCTCATCCCGGTGGGCGGACAAGTAGCGCAAGACCTGCGGCGCCGCTTCCGACTCCTTGATGGCAAGCGCCATGGGCAGGCTGACGGGTAGTGTCGTGTCGTTCTCGATTTCCAGAAGCTCTGGGTCGGATCCTGCGGCAGCCGCCATTCTAGCCCTGTACCGGCGCTCTATCTCGCCTTGAGTTTCCCGCACCCGGTGGGCTTCCAGCTCCTGTTTCAGGTCCCACTTCGCCTTTTCCACGACATACCGGGTGCGCGCTTCTTCGTAGTCTTCCGCGCGCTCGAAGTCGGCCAAAGCGGGGAACTCGGGGGCGCCTGCCGGCAAATATGGCTGGGGGGACACTCCTCCGAAAGGATTGGGCGAGAGGGGTGTCCCCCCAGCCATATTTGCCGGTTTTATTCTGCCTTCCGCAATGCCGCGCCAGTATGCGGCCTCCTCGCTCCTCGCCGCCTCCCGCCGTTCCGCTTCCCTTTGCCTGGCGACGAGCTGTTGGATGCGTCTCTCTACGCCCGAGGGTCCCGCCCCCTGGTCTTTCGGTGTTTCCGGCGCAGGCTGGGTACCCGAGTCCCCTGTTTGAGCGGGTTCTGCGGCTTCCGCCGCATTGGGTGCGGGTGACGAATCCACGGCAGCGTCCGGCGTCAGCATGCTGGTGACGGTCTGGTCTTCCATCGTTTGTCTCCTTTTTTCTTCGCGGGCTAAATAAGAAAGCGGCACATGAGTGTGTGGGCACCCACATGCCGCTTCCCTATTTGCTTTTCGTCTCCCTTCGGCCTGGCCGGGCCTTGGGAGAACCCGATTTGTTATCTTCTCGCCATCCGTCCGATCCGACTGATCAGTCGGATCAGCCCGATTAAAGAGTTTTCACTCTCTCCTTCGTCCGCGGCACGGCCGCTCCTGTCGGCACATTCGTTCCTGCCGGGGGCTCCGGCGCAAAGACCTCGCTCAAGAGATCGAGTAGCATGCTTCTCACTTCCCCGCTCGTCTCCTGAGCCTCTTTGATCGCCTTCAGTTTCTGCACCTTCAACGCTTCCTTCTTGACCTCCAACTCCATCTGCTTCACTTTTATCTCCTCCATCTTCACGAGAAGTTGGGGGGGCGGGGGTTGCTGAGGCCTCGTTTCCCCTTCCTTGGGAGGCACAAGGGTAGGGGGCATAGTCCTCTCGATGCGTTCCGCGATCTCCTCCGCCCCTAAGAAATCCTGAAACTTGTAGATCAGGTCGCCCGCGATCTTCATGATGGGAGGATAGGCCGCGACCAGCCGCTCCAGGGCAAGGGCCGCCTCCTGTCTCTGGGTGCTGTAGCTCGGGCCTGTCGTCACCACAACATCGTATTTTCCCGCAGTGAGGTTGTTATACCGCGCATTCCTGCCGTTCCTTGCGGCAAGGCGCACGAGCTTAGCCTTGTCCATGCCCCGGTATTGCTCGGGGTTCGCCATCACCGCGTCCAGGGCGGCACCCGCGGTCGTATTGACGGGCACGAAGGTCTCCGTGTCGTCCATGTTCCTGATGCGGATATCCCGCTGCGTGTCGTAGACCTCGGGGATCATCTCGTTGATCACCCTGCCGCAGTGTGCGATGGCGCGGGCGAGGTTGTCGATGAAGGCGAAAGTCCCCACATCGCCCGGCTTTTGCCGCTGGAGGATCGCCTTGCCCGACAATTCCGGTCCCCTGTCGCCCACGTCGGATGCGAACATGCCGATGGTATCCTTGATCGCCTGCCTGGCCTGCCCGATCTGCTCGAAGACGGCGACAGGCGCGGCACCGGTGCTTACCCGTTGGGGAGGAGGCGCGCCCTGGTCGATGTTGTACTTCAGGAAGGGGAAATTCTCCGCGTTGGCAGCCGCGTAATCCTGCTCGTAGCCTTCGAACTGCTTCGCCGTCCCGATCCACGGCGCTTTCGGGATCATGTCGACGATCTCTGCGGCGTCCGTCACCCAGAAATTGAGGAGCCGCTGCGGGTCTTTGGCGTCCCTGATGAGGCTCCGCACGTAGGACTTCCCCTCGATCACGCGCTCGGGACCTTTCACAACGATGAGGGGGATGTACTTGCCGGGGACATCGTTCGGCCCGTCGAGAATCCGGTCGGCGCAGATGGCGTAGTGACGCACGCGCGTCCTCTCCGCCTCGCGCTCCTTCAGTATCGTGGGAAGCGGACGTACCGGCGGCGCGGCCGCGGCCGCACTTTCAAACTCCGGGGGCGTTATCAGACTTGAGGAGGCCAAAGAGGCCGCATCCGGCACTAGTGCATGCGTCGCACTTTCCGCCTCTTTGATGCGTGCTTCGGCTTCCGCCGCATCCAGCACATCGCCGGTATCCATGAGGCACATGGTTTTTTTCTCGGTCTCCATCACATAGTAATCGGCAATAAAAAAGGTATCGCCCTGGAACCAGGCTTCCTGTCCCACGCCCTTGCCGACTTTCAGAGCGTCCCCCGGAGGTTCCTGATCCGGGTACCGCTCCTCGAACTCATCGCGCGTTACTTTCTCCAGGACGAAGCCGTACTTTGCGTCCGCGCCCACTTCCGACTTTGCCGACGAGTCGAGATAAACAAGGAAGGGGTTCTTGATGCGCTCCAGGTATATCTCCTGCAGGAACGGGTTCTCCTCTGTGTACCTCGTGAGCGCACGCCACGCCCCCAGGCCGCAGGAGGTCGCCATCTCGCCCGCGTAGTCGTAGATCGCCTCCGCGTTCGACAGGTACTCTATGTTGGCGATCACGCCGCTCCTGATGCGCGCGATGTTCACGTCCCCCGCGGAATCGATGGGCCTCACCTTGATGCGCGCCCTGTTGTGGCGCATGTCGCCCACGACCTGGTTCACATACTTCGGCAGTTCGTTCGTCTTCAGGCACGGCCTGCCACGTAGGCGTCTGCGCTGCTCCTCAGCCGGGTCCCACTGGTCGCCGTTAAGAAATTTCAGGTCTTCCACGGCCGCCTGACGGTTGTGCTCGTCCGCGTCGATCTCGCGCTTCAGGCGCTTTGTGGCAAGGTCCAGAAATGCTCGCTCATCCATCACAACCTCAAGTTCTCTTTAGTCTATCTTTAATAAGTCCTATTTGTCCTATAGGACCTATAAGTCCTATTCGACCCATAGGACCTATAAAGAACCGCCTTTCCAATTTTTCCCTTCCCTTACCACCCCGATCCTACAGCCATGTCGTTCATGATAGAAGTAACCGACTGTGCCTTGGCTTTCGGACGGAAACCGGAAGCGCATGTCCGGAAGGCGTCTGCGCCGTGAGAACACCAGTTGTGTAGCGGATGGTCGGCCAGCTTCCTCCGCTCCTGGTCGTATTCGCACCTGTACCCTTCAAGGGCAGCGATGCCTCGGGCGCATTTACGCTCGTCGAACCAGCACTGGGACATGATATTCCGCCCCGCCTCGATCCCCGAGAGCACCGCCTGGGTATCGCGGGCGCGCTGCACCACGATCACCGGCCTTATCCCCAGGTTCTCGGCGGTTGCTTTCCGGCTCGTCCCGGTCCCGAGCTCACGCACATCCGCGTCGTGGGGCATGTAGTGGTCTCCGTAGACATAAGGTTTTGCCTTAAGCACTTGCGCATAGTGGCTAAGCCCCTCGCCTTGCGCCTCATAGTAGTCGATGAAGCGCAGCTCGCGGCCGATTGCCTGCATGAACCAAATCGACGTCGAGTCGTCCATCCCTAAGTCCCAGAACGTGTAGACTTCGTGGCCTGCGGCGTGAGGAACGGCGGTGATCCGTCCTTCTAGCCGCGCCGCCTTCAACTGCTTCGCGTAGTAGGCCCCCCGCGCCATGCCCTCGAAGGAGCAATAGTATTCCTGGAGGAAGATCATTTCGCCTTCGGTCTCCCCGAACTCAGCGAGCAGCTCCCGCCGCTCCTGGTTGAGCCTGTCGGGCGTAAAAACGGGCGTCCGGTCGGCGGCAAGCAACGTGGCGAACCAAGTATTGTGGGGGGACACCCCTCTCGCCCCTTTGCCTTCGGAGGAGTGTCCCTCCTCCATATTTTGCCGGGCGAAGTCGTAGAGGCTCTTCCCGTGGTTCGCGCCTCTAGGCGTATAGATGAAGAGCGCCCACCCTTCGTTCGCCGCCAGTATCGGCCGCAGGTATGCCCACGCCATGGGGTCGGCGACGGCATACTCGGAAAAGACGATGCCCACGGGCGCCGAGCCGACGAGGCTGTTGTAATGGTCGGAGCCCACGAGCTGCCAGGTTGCGCCGTTACGGAGTTCGATGAACATCTCCTGCTCGCGGGTTTTGGCCCGCACCCTCCGGGGGAACGCCTCGTCAATCCTGCGCTTGCCCGTCTTCGGGTTGAGCGCGTCCCATACGACTTTGCGCGCCTGATTATACTGTGGCAGCATGTGCCAGTAGTTGCCGGGACGCTCGATCATCTGGGTCGCGGTGAAGTGGAGCGCCACGTCGTCTTTCCCCCAGCGCCTGTGGGCCACGCAGACCGCGCGCTTCCCGCCCCGCTCCAGGTAATCCCAAAGGGCGCTCTGATCGGCCCTCGGGACCCAGCCGCGCGGGATATCGATGTGATCGCTTTCCGTCATTTACGCCTCTTTCGAAAACTTTATGACCCGGACAACCAGGCCGCCTGCCGGTTGAGAGTCCTGCTTTTCCGCGCCCCTGTAGCCCTTGTGCGCCTCGATGTCCTGTCTGGCCTTTTGCCTGAGTGCCATCTGCTTCAGATCGGGCTCCTCGCCTCCGATATGCAGCTCTCTTTCGAGCTGCTCGACCAGCAACTCGTCCGGGATGCGCTCGTTCAGCTTCGCCACGAACGCCGCATAAGAACGGGTGCCAACCCCTGCCGTTGTCCTCTCCTTCTTCATGATAACAGCTTAGTAGATCGCCGAAATCCTGTCAAAGTGACAAGGAGAGGTGACAACCAGGCATGTCATGGAGGGGTGACAAGGAGGGGTGACAAAAAGCATAAAATAACTTTTTTCGTAGTACTATATACGATGGCTGATTTTACGCTGGTTGCCACGGCGACTTTCGGGGTGGAGTCCATTGTGGCGGACGAGTTGAAGGGCCTCGGGTATGGGGACATCGAAGTGGAAAACGGACACGTCTTGTTCCCCGGCAGCACGAGAGACATCGCCCGCTGCAACATCGCCCTGCGCTGCGCAGACCGGCTCCTCATCCGGATGAGTGCCTTCGAGGCGACCGACTTCGAAGAGCTGTTCCAGCAGACGCGCCGGGTCTCCTGGGAGGATCTCATCCCCGCCGATGGAAAGATGCACATCATCGGCAAATCGGTCAGGTCGAAGCTCGCGAGCGTACCCGACTGCCAGGCCATCGTCAAGAAGGCCGTTGTCGAGGCAATGAAGAGGAAATACCACGGGTCATGGTTTCCTGAGACCGGCCCGGTCTACAAGATAGAGGTGGCGCTCGCGCACGACCGCGCCACCCTCACCATCGATACCTCGGGCCCTGGCCTTCACAAGAGGGGCTACCGTACCGGGAGAGGGGAGGCGCCCCTCAAGGAGACCCTGGCGGCGGCCATGGTGCTCCTGAGCAGATGGGAGCCGGGCAGGGAATTGGCCGACCCCCTTTGCGGCTCCGGCACTATCCCCATCGAAGCGGCCCTCATCGGCAGGCATATCGCCCCCGGCATCAACAGGTCCTTCGTCGCGGAAACCTGGCCGACTATGCCCCCAAGCCTCTGGCAGGAGGCGAGAGAGGAGGCGCGCTCGCGGATCGTCGCGGCGGATTTCAGAATACTTGCCTCGGACGCGGACGGCACGGTGCTGAAGGCGGCAAGGGCGAACGCGGAAGCCGCCGACGTGGCCGATGCCGTATCGTTCCAGAAACAACCGGTGGATCAATTCAGATCGGGCAGGAAATACGGCTGCATCGTCTGCAACCCGCCCTATGGAGAGAGGACCGGGGACATCCGCGACGTGGAACGGATATACCGGACAATGGGGGAGGTCTATTCGCGCCTCGACTGCTGGTCCCTCTTCGCCCTCTCACCCCATGCCCGCTTCGAGCATCTCTTCGGCCGCAGGGCGGAGCGGAAAAGGAAGCTCTTTAACGGCAATATACAATGCTATCTCTACCAGTACCTCGGCCCTTTGCCGCCGAAAAGAGTTGCGAGTGCACCCATCACTATTCAGGGGGACTCGGTTCCTTGACCACCACCGCGCGGCCCTACTGCGTCCACCAGACAGGCAGGGCGCTCTGGCGCGCAAGTATCGTCTCCCGCAGCTCGGCCTTGCGCTTCCGCACCTCCGTGAGCTGCTTGTCGAGCCTGTCGAGGTCCCGGCTATACTGTATGGCCGAAGGCAGCAGGAGTTGGAGTTGCTGGTACCGCGCCGCCTCCTGATTGTAGTTCGTTGTCGGCGCGCCACTGACCTGCGCGATGAGGTCGTCGACCTGCGATTTCATGCGTGCAAGGGCATCCATCTGCTGCTGCAGTGTAGTTTCCTGAGCCGTGTACTGCGTATACTGCTGCCTGTAGACCCCTTCGATCGAATCCATGTCTTGGGCGGCCACGATGAAGGAAACGCACGTAAGGGACACAAGGAGGATTGCGGAAAGCAGACTACGGATAACACCCATATTATAATGTAATCACGAAACCTCGCCGGCGCAAAAACTCGGCACTTTCCCCTTTTTCCTTTTTTCAGATGAGGAATTCGCCGCCCCTGTAGATGACCTCGCCATCCGCAAGGACCTCGCCGTCCGGCCTCATATCGGCGAGGAGGTCCCAATGGACCGGCGATTCGTTCCTGCCCCCCGCCTCGCCAAACCCGCCGCCCAGGGCCATGTGCACGGTACCCCCGATCTTTTCATCAAACAGCATGTTGCGCGTGAAGCGGCCGATGCCCTTGTTCGTGCCGATTGCCGCCTCCCCGAAGCGGTTCGCCCCCGGCACTTCCAGGATTTTGCCGAGGAGATCCTTTCCTTTGGCCGCATCAAACCCGACGATCTGCCCGCCGGCCACTGTGAGCCGGACGTCCTCTATCTCCTGACCCATGTAGATGCCAGGATAGGAGAACCGGATGTATCCCTCGACGCTCTCTTCAACGGGCGACGTGAATATCTCGCCCGACGGCATGTTGTGCCTGCCGTCTGAATTGATCCACGTCCTGCCCTCCGTGGAGAAAGAGATCTCGATGTCCTTGCCCCGAAAAGTGATGCGCCGCCGCCCGTTCAGATAGTCCACCACGCGCTGCTGGCCGGCGTGCACCTCCAGCCAGCGACCCTGCGGGTCATCATCATAAAGGAAGCACGCCGAGGCAATGAATTTCTCATACTCCCGCAGGCTAAGTCCGCACGCCTGCGCCTGGGCGTCTGTGGGAAACTCGCAGAGGCTCCATCGCAAGCTCCCAACGGTTGCCCGCTCCCGGAAGCGCCGCCTCATGTCTGCCTCACTGATGCTGACCGTCTTCTTTCTCTCGGGATCGACCGTCTCCAGCTCCCTCGTGTGAAACGGTGCCCTGATGGTAAGAAATGCCTCATAATGCTCGACCGCGTACGCAAAAAGGGGGGATACGTGGGAGAGCTGCTCCGTGCTCCCCTCGTCATAGAGGCGCCGGCTGATCCCGTTGAGCGTAATCCATGTCTCCGGATGCGCCCCCACAGCCAGCGCTTCCCTGTAGACCTCCTGCACAAGCGGTTCGGACAGGTAGGTCGAGACGATCAGGAGCTTGTCGCCCGGATTCAGCGACAGCGAATAGTGCACGAGCAGATGCGCGTACTTCCAAAGGTGTTCCCTCATCTTTCGCCCTCCGAATAGCCTTCGTTTTGTAATTCAACATTGCCTCTCTCCCGCCCGCGGTCCTCATGAATAGGATAGAGCATCTTACAAAAATAGTCACCGCTTCATACCAGGTCGCCTCTCAATTTTTATCGCATAGATACTTGCAGGGCAGGACGCCTTTGAGGCATAATAGTCTCGCCTCGCTGGTGCGTTTCGAGCCTTCATGAGCATGGTGGAGCTGTTCCATGACAATAGTGCCGATCGATCCTGATGAGTCCTGGTTGCTGCTGGCTGACCGGCGTTTTTTACAGTTTCTCTCCTCCCGTGTGTCGTCCACCATCGCCTATCAGATGTTGTCGGTCGCCGTGGGCTGGCAGATATACGCACTCACGGGCAGCCCGTTCTTTCTCGGCCTGGTAGGGCTTGCCCAGTTCCTGCCCATGTTCCTCCTTACCCTTTTGGTCGGCCAGGTGGCGGACCGATACGACCGCCTGTCAATCCTCCGGGGATGCCGGTTCATCGAAGGGGCCGGTGCTCTGACGCTCACTGTGGGAAGCTATTCCGGCTGGCTCGGCAAGGAAGGCATTCTGGTAGTCGTGCTCGTCCTCGGCGCGGCGCGCGCCTTTGAGATGCCAACGCAACAGGCACTGATGCCCGGTCTCGTGCGGGCCGACCTCTTCCCCCGCGCCGTCGCCTGGTCGACGTCATCAGCGCAGACCGCCTCCATCGTCGGGCCCGCCCTCGGCGGCCTCCTCTATACTGCCGGCGTGACCCTGGTCTATTCGACGATCGGCGCTCTGTTCCTTGGGTCGGGTCTGCTCGTCTCTTTGATCCGAAGGGAGCGAAAGACCGTGAAGCCCGAGCCGATCAGCCCGAGGTCCCTCTTTGCAGGCATTGCCTTCATCCGGAGCAAACCGGTCATTTTAGGCGCTATATCCCTCGACCTCTTCGCCGTCTTGCTCGGCGGCGCCACTGCCCTGCTGCCCGTCTACGCACAGAAAATCCTCGTTGTCGGCCCGGCGGGATTGGGCGTGCTCCGCTCGGCGCCCGCCCTCGGCGCCTTGCTCATGTCCCTCTTCCTTGCCCGCCATCCCCTGAAACGCAGGGTGGGCAGGACCATGTTTATGGCCGTCTTTGTCTTCGGGATTGCGACTGTCGTGTTCGCCCTCTCGTCTTCCTTACCCCTGTCTCTTATCAGCCTGGCGGCTCTCGGCTCGGCGGACGTGATCAGCGTGGTCATCAGACAATCACTCGTGCAGATGGAGACCCCCGATGCCATGAGAGGGAGGGTGAGCGCTGTCAACTCGTTGTTCATCGGGACCTCAAATCAATTGGGGGAGTTCGAGTCAGGCGTCACCGCGGCCTGGTTCGGGGTCGTACCCGCCGTGTTGATCGGGGGCATCGGCACCATAATCGTTGCAGCAGTCTGGATGCGTTTTTTCCCCGCCCTCGCGCGTTTCGACCGCCCGAAAGCATAGAAGAAGCCTGACGCATTGGCAGGCTTCACCAACTCCTTTTGCGAGGATTACTGCGTGTAGGTCAGGAGAAAGTCCGCCATGCGTTCGGCAACCATCTTTATTTCCTCAACAGACGGCAGGAAAACCAGGCGAAAGTGGTCAGGCGCCTGCCAGTTGAAACCTGTCCCGTGAACCAGGAGCACATGTTTTTCTATGAGGAAGTCGAGGAGGAATTGTTGATCATCGGCAATATTGTATTTTTTTATATCTATTTTTGGAAAGAGGTAGAGCGCGCCCCGTGGTTTTACACATGTGATGCCGGGGATCGAGCGAAAAGCAGCGTATGCGGCGTCTCTCTGCTCGTACAGTCTCCCGCCCGGCGAGATCAACCTGATGAGGCTCTGGTAGCCGCCCAGAGCCGTCGGGATCGCTAGCTGGCCCACCATGTTGCCGCACATGCGCATGCTCGCCAGGGTATCCAGCCCATCGGCCGTGTAGTCGGCCGCCATTGCCTTTTTTCCGCTCACTATCATCCATCCCACGCGCATGCCGGGGATGCGATGAGACTTGGATAGCCCGTTGAAGGTCACGAAAAGGATATTGTTTGAGAGTGAGGCAAGAGGGACGTGCGTAGCCCCGTCATATAAGATCTGATCATAAATCTCGTCCGCAAAGAGAATCAGATCGTGTTTCTCGGCAATTTCGACGAGTTTGAGCAGAATCTCTTCGGGATATACGGCGCCCGTCGGATTATTCGGATTGATGACGACGATGCCCCTGGTCCTCGGAGTGACCTTCGACTCCAGGTCTTTCAGATCGGGGTTCCAGTCCGAATCCTCGTCGCACCTGTAGTGAACGGCCTTTCCTCCGGATAGGTTTACCGCGGCAGTCCACAAAGGGTAATCGGGCGACGGCACAAGCATCTCATCACCGTCGTTCAAAAGCCCCTGCATGGCCATCATGATCATTTCGCTCACGCCGTTGCCCACGTAGATGTCTTCGACCTCGACATGCTCGATGCCCCTGACTTGGCACTGCTGCATAATCGCCTTGCGGGCGGCGAAGAGGCCCTTGGAATCACCGTAGGCCTGGGCCGATGTGATATTGAGTATCACGTCGTGAATGATCTCATCGGGCGTCGTAATGCCGAAAGCAGGAGGGTTGCCGCTATTCAATTTAAGGATGGTATATCCTTCTTCTTCGAGCCGTTTCGCCTCCCTGAGCATGGGGCCGCGAATCTCGTAACAGACGCCGTTCAATTTGTTCGACTTCACAATCTTACGCATGGTAAATCCTGCCTTCGCATCATTGTGACGACCGGACGGTTAAGAATCTTCCGGGAAGATTATCTTATCAATCTGTCTGTTCAACCTGATCGAAATGACGATCTCTTGCGACCAGGGTCCCACCGACATCGTATCGCACCACGGTGGCTCTGTCAATTCGAAAGCACGGTTGTTCAATTACATTCCCGTCGCCCCGTCCTGTACAATACGGGGAGATACATATTGAACCCTGCGTCTCCCCGCCTTCTCCACACCCGGAAAGAACCGTTATGTTTCTCGACGATTTTCTTTATGCGCGCAAGATCAGCCGTCATGTCCGTTCTTCGTGCTTCTGTCGCAAGGCTGCCGTTTTTGTGAACAGAAATGGAGACAAGAGCGCATCCTCTCCATTGGTCCTTCTCGCCGGTGCGGATCGGCAACAAGCTGCCCGAGATCGTCACCGTCGCTCCACGGCCCACGATCTCGCTCCCGTATCCGATGAAGCTCACACACGCCCGGCCGATCTCCTCCCGGTCGATCAGGAGATAGGGCATGTTCTTCGTTGCCACCTTGTTGGCCCTTGTGGGAACAACGTGTGAAAGGAGCGATGAGAGCTCCTGGATGAAGCGATTGATGGTCAGTAAGCTCAGGGTCCTGCCCTTGTAAAATACCCGGGGAATGCCGGTAGACCTTTCCCCATCGGTCCGGATGTCCGCTTCCGTAATATTGGCCGTATCCATAAACGTCCTCCTTATCTCTCAGATTCGTAAATTCAAGACCTGCCGAATCAGGCTTATGAAAAGACAGGCGAGGCCGCCGTCATATCGGTTGCCTCCACGGACAAAGCTCCTGATCAAGTTTTATATCCTCAACACATGCATAGCAACAGTCATGCCGGAGAGGATGGGCCGCAAAGTGGGTGAAAATACTATGGACTTAGCAGCCGCCATTTCGAAACGATACACAGAAGTGTCGAGCCGGCGGCCGGGCGACAAACAAAAATGTCGTCATTAGCGGGCGCGGCAGGTATCGCGCAACTTATGGCGCGTTCGCGATACCGGTCTCTCCCGAAGCGGCCTTGAGGATTTCGCGGTTAAAGTGGGGGTTGATACGGCCGCCGGCCCCGGGCTTTGCCGGGTTGGCGGGGAGGGGGTGGTTGGTCAGCCCCTCCTCCGTATCTCTGGCATCATGTAAGCAGGCAAGCTTACTGCTGCTGCGCCGGCTGGGGCTGCTGGGTCTTTGCCTCCTTGATCAACTGGGCTACCCGTGAATTGGCTGCGACCGGTTCAACCACCACGATGTGGCTGGAGTTGATGTACATGTATTCGGGAGCGTGCCACTCGTTGCCCCGCTTGATGAGAATGTTCTTCACTTCCTTTCCGTCGGGTGACGCCTGCCTCCCGATGTAGTAGACCTCCCTTAATAGAGGGTAAGGGGAGCCGGCACGTTCCATCTTACCAAAAAAGACCTGCCCGTTGTCCATGAAGACCGCCTGGTACTCGACGCTGAAGTTAGGTTTTTCTGCGCCGCATCCCTGAAGAGAAAAGAGAGCAGCCGCCAGAACGACACACAATAAAGCGGGAATTCCGTGAAGCCTCATCCTGAAAATCATTATATGCCTCCCATTGTTGGATTATGGTATTAATGCGGGAACCGATGAAATCGGCATCGGGTCTCTTTAGCCAAAAGTCCAAAAGTCACTACATATTATGATAGATTTCCCTGTGCCGTCAATAAGGTTTTGTCGGTGCCGCGTAAGGACGGTTATCTGCCCTTGCGCCTCCCGTTCCCCTCCGCCTTGAGGTTGTCCAGAAGCAGCAATCTCTGGATCGTGGCCCGCAGGTCGAGGAACCCCTCGCCCCGGCATATACTCTCTATCCCTTGCTTCAGGACTTCAATTGCCTCGGCGGCGTCGTCGCCATAGCCGAATACGGAGATGCCTGCAGCGTGCGCCACGAAGCCGGGTTGGGCCGGCTCGACTACGGCGACGAGCGGGTTTTTGAGCTGCCTGCCGAGGAGGTGGTGAATCTCGATGCGGCACGGGACGGATTCTTCGACTTCGTACTGTCTCGCCATAAGGGGCACTCCCAATTAGTCTTATCGGTCGTGCCCCATCCTAACATAAGGCATGATCAGTCGGATATGCTTATTTTCAAAGCCATGGAGATTTGACCCCCGTAAAAACTTGTGTCAGCGGCGTCCCACCGACCTTGCTTCGAGCCGCTCGGGTGTTGCTTCAGCCGCGGCCTTGCGAGCCCGCCGGGCGACGGCGGCCACCTGCAACTCAAGGAGTAAGATTACTATCGAAACAAATATCCCTACCAGGGCCTGGACGCTGCAGATCCGGCTGACACTCCAGTTCCAGGATAGAAGAACGCCTCCGATTGCCGGAGCGCCCATGGCGCCTATCTTAGCGATGGCGTATGCCCAGCCGATCCCCGTGGCCCTGATATCCGAAGGATAGGAGACCGTCGTCACCGCGAGGGTGCCTGTCTGGCTGCCGTTGATAAAGAGGCCGCAGACAACGGACAATACGGCAACGAGGGCGAAAGGACCGGCGGCGGCAAACCCGAACGCCACGAGGCTGACAAAGCCAAGGAGGAAGCCGATTTGCAGCACCCGGAACGGATTGACCTTGTCCATCAGTTTGCCGATGATGATCGACGATACGGCTGCGCCGAAGCAGAGGAACGCATAGGCCAGACTGTACTGCTGGACCGAGGCGCCGCTCTTCTTCAGCAGCGTGGGTGACCACGTATTGAGTATCCAGAGCATATAGAGGGCCCCGCTGCACATGACCCACAGCAATACGGTGGTGAGGGCACGCCCCTCGGTGAAGAGGCGTTTGACCGGAACACCGGTGACCTTCTTCTCGGACGCGACGAACACCACTTCCTTATCGTTGGCGAGGGCCGGTGACACCTTGCCGATGATCCGGCGGACCTGCTCCTTGTACTTACCCTGACGTGCGAGGAATTCGAGGGACTCGGGGAGGAATAATGCCACTGCCAGCGCGATCAGGATGGGGACCCCGCCTCCGAGGACAAAGAGCGACTGCCAGCCGAAATGGGGCATCAGCGCCGCCGCCGTAAGGCCGCCTATCATGGCCCCGGTCGGCATACCCGCGTACATCGTGGCCACGAGGCTTTGCCTGGCCCGGGTCGGCGCATATTCAGACCCGAAGGTAAGGGCGTTCGGGATAGCGCCCCCCAACCCGAAACCTGCGAGGAAGCGGAAGAGTGCCAGTTGCCCTACACTGGTGATAAATATAGTCAGTACGGTGAAGATGCCGAAAATGACAGCCGAGACAAAGAGCATCCACTTGCGTCCGCACCGGTCCGCGATCGTGCCCAGAACGAACGCCCCGACCAGCGGCCCGAACTGACCTGCCCCCAAGGCCAGTCCGAGGGCGGTTGGCTTTGAATGGAGAAAATCCGCGATCTTCGGCAGCGCTACCCCGATAATCGTCAGATCGAAGCCATCGAGAAACACGACCAGGAAACACAGGGTGCACACGAGGTACTGGTAGGGGGTAAACTTATTGCCGTCAAAGACTTCTCTGACACTTACGGTCCTGCTCGCCATGCCTTTCCCTCCTCAAAAATTAGGTTTTCCGCGTCCGGCGCTAAAATTTCCTGTCCTGGGTCACCCAGGCAGGAAACCACCTGTAGTATTCCTTGGGGTGCGCCTTGTTCAGTCCGTCGTAGGTGGCCTTCGCGAGGCTGATGCCCTTTTTCGTCCGGTAAAGCTTTGCGAATCCCTTCTTCTCCAGCCCTTCCAGAAGCGCATCGAGACGGGCGTCGTCCACGTCGAGGCAGGCTGTAATGTCCTCCCTGCTCATAAAAAGACCGGGGTTTACCCTGTAGTCTTCGGCCAGCGTCGATAAGACCTTCTCTTCATCCACGTTCGTTTCCCGCGATAAAGTTTTTGATGCCGGCACCGGGACGCCGAGCGCCTCATGGATCACCCTGCGGCGCATCTTCAGCTCCTTTTCGAGTTGTTTCACGCCGCTTTTGAAAATCACCATCCTGCACGCCTCCATGGTGCCGCCCGAGATATGCTCGACCTTGGCGATCTCCAGTATGGACTGGGCCGGGTAAAAAGGCGTCACCCCGTCGCCGCCCATGACCTGGACGGCGTCGAGGCTCGACTGCATGGTCCCCTCGACGTTAAATACCTTTGTCACGTTCGACTCCACCGTGATATCCCAGCCGAGGTCCCATAAGTAGGCGGTGTAGTATGTCGCGAGCCTGGCGAGCTTGAGCCTTATGATGAGATCGGCGATCTTCGTCTGGTTGCCGGGCATATCGATAGTCGGTTTCCCGAACTGCACCCTCCTTTGCGCATAGGGCACGGCGTTTCGCAGCAATTCCCCCTGCCAGCCTATTGTCATCGCGGATATGAGCGTCCTCTCGAAGTTGAGGCCCGCCGTCATGATCTTCCATCCATCCCCTTCTTGCCCGATGCGGTTCGCCACGGGGACGGCCACGTTGTCGAAGTCGAGCACGCCGTTCTGGATATTCTCGAAGCCCAGGACCTCGTTCATCTTCTCCACGGTGAAGCCAGGCGCTCCTCTCTCGACGATAAAGGCGGTGAGGTGGCGGTATTTGGCCACGTCCGCGGGGTCGTTGCTCGTGCGGGCATAGACCATATATCTGCTCGCAACGCCCGCAGAGACGATGAAACGCTTCTTTCCGTTCAGGACGTAGGCGTCTGCCTCCCGCTCCGCGCGCACTGCGATGGCAGCGGCATCGGTCCCCGCGAAAGGCTCGGTGATAACGATGGCGCCGATCTCCCCCTGGGCGATCCTCGGAAGAAAACGCGCCTTTTGCTCCTCGGAGCCGAATTCTATGATCTGCCGCAGACCCCCTATCATGTTGCCGACCATGATCCTACCCGGCCCGGGCATCCGGCAAAATTGCTCGACCACGATGCAGGCCCCGGTCGCCCCTAGCCCCATTCCCCCATACTCCTTCGGCACGGGAACGCCGGTGTATCCCTTTTTCGCTATCTTCTCGAAGATATCCCAGGGGAATTCCCTCTTCCACCTGGCCTCGGCATCCCTGGGCATCACCTCTTCCGCAAATTCCCCCAGCTCATCAGCCAACCTCTTCTGTTCTTCTGTCCACCAAGGAAAATGTTCCATAACCTAAAAGCCCCTCCTTCATTATATTTGACGAAAAACTCGCCCCCGGACGACAATGCCCGGGAGCCGGACCTTGTGGGACCTGCCCGTCCGCAAGCCGGCTTGTGAAGAATCTGATCCGACGGATCAATTATCAAAAGCCGTCTTACTGCCCGTTTAAGGCATAAACTATGCCACTTCAAAAGGCCCACTCCCCCATAAGGATTCCACGTAACGGTTTTCACAAACGCCGCATGCGATAAAACTATTTGACATATGCGTCACAATATGTATTTCTAATGATAAATACGACAGAAAAGGGCGAATAGATGCAGATCGACGAGAACAAGTTTTTCCGGGAAGTGAGCATTCGCATCTGCGGGAGCCTCGATATCGAGAAGGCCCTCTGGAGTTGTTTTGAGTTCCTTTGTGAGGCGATGCCGATTGACGAGCTTATGCTCGTGGTGTATGACCGGGAGCTGGGATCCACCACGATCAAGGCCATAGCCGATGTGACGGGCGGATGGTCCTGCTCCGAGGAAACGCCGCTGCCTGCTTGTTTGCGCCGCGAATTCGAGGAGGTGGAGCGGTACCCTCGCACGAGGATAGCGAATGCCTACGACGATCCTATCGTCAGTTACGTTGCCCGCCGCAGGCACTGGGAAGATTCTTCTCTGCTGGTCAACCGCCTCGTGGTCGACGGAATATACGTAGGTGCCCTGGTGGCCCGGGCTATCGGCAGGGACAGGTATACAGAAGAGCATCTGCATTTGTGGACGCTCGTGAACGAGCCGTCGGCCATCGCCCTTGCAAATAGTCAGCAGTACAGGGAGATATCCAGGCTCAAGGACCTGCTCGCGGACGACAAATCGTACCTGCAGGAGGAGCTGCGCAACAGACCCGGCAGCAGGCTGGTGGGCGCGGAGTTCGGACTGAAAAGGGTCATGGAAGGGGTACGCCTGGTGGCGCCCCTCATGAGCCCTGTCCTTATAAGCGGGGAAACAGGCACCGGCAAGGAGCTTATCGCCAATGCCATCCACGACCTTTCTCCCCGGCGGGATGCGCCGCTCATTAAGGTGAACTGCGGCGCCATTCCGGAAACCCTGATCGACAGTGAGCTGTTCGGTCACGAGAAGGGCGCTTTTACGGGCGCGTACGATCAGAGGCGTGGCCGCTTCGAGCGCGCCAACGGCGGGACCGTGTTCCTCGACGAAGTCTCGGAGCTGCCTCCCCCGGCGCAGGTAAGACTCCTGCGGGTGCTCCAGGAGAACGAGATCGACCGGGTGGGTGGAACAACGCCGATAAAGATCGATGTGCGGATCATATCGGCCACGAACAGGCACCTCGAGGAGCTGGTGGCGGCGGGTCAGTTCCGGGAGGACCTCTTTTTCCGCCTCAACGTCTTCCCGATCCTGATCCCTCCGCTCAGGGGGCGTAAAACCGACATTCCGGCCCTCGTCCATCACTTTATCGAGAAAAAGTCCCGGCAGATGGTGCTCCCCGCCGTCCCGACCCTCGCTCCTGGTGAAATAGACAGCCTCATGTCCTATGACTGGCCGGGCAATGCGAGGGAGCTCGAGAACGCCGTAGAGAGGGCAATTATCGTCTCCGGCGGCAAGCCGCTCACCTTTGGCGACGTCATCACCAGGACAAAGGGCCGGACGGAAGAGGCCGGGCCGGGTGAAGAGACGACGTCGACCCTCCGGGAAGCGGAAGCGCGACAGATCAGAGGGGCCCTCGAAAAGGCCATGGGCAAGGTGAGCGGCAGGGGAAGCGCAGCGGAGCTGCTTGGCATAAACCCCGGCACCTTGCGGCACAGAATGAGAAAACTGGGTATACCCTTCGGCCGAAAGAGCGTGACGCGAAACGGCCGGACCCCGAAGCATGACGTCGGGCTGGTGAAAGGGAACCTTCGTTAGACCCGTAAAAACTCCGACCGATCCGACCGCAAATCTTCCTATATTTTTGTCGTAACTGTCATTACGCTCGTATATTCTGTCGCATATGTCATATAGTTTCGTCATATATGTCATTGTGAGGGATCAGGCGCGTGAAAACCCTTGATGGAGCGCACCTCCCCCAGGCTGGCATGGTTTATGCCATTGGAAAACCATGAGATCGAGAGGGCAGCCGATGTTATTGGCAATTCAACGAAAGGAGACGAAGAGACATGGTGAAAGTGGTTACGGCAAGGGAAGCCGCTGAATTTATCGAGGACGGAGATGTTGTGGCCTCATCCTGTTTCGGGCTCGCGGGCTGGCCCGAGGAGGTCGCGTGTGCCGTCCGGGACCGGTACCTCGAAGCCAAACATCCCAGGGGGATCACCTTCATGCACGCCGGCGGCGCAGGCGACTTCAGAAGCCGGGGTGCGGGCATATGGGCGGAAAATGGCGCCGAAGGTCTCGTAAAAAGGGTTGTGTCGGGACACATGGGTGCCTCCCCGCAGATGGGCAAGGCGATACAGGAGGGAAAAGTAGAGTGTTTTTTCTGGCCCCTGGGTAGTATGACCCAATGGTACACGGAGGTTGGCAGAAGATCGCCCGGTCTTTTCACAAAGACCGGGCTGGGCACCTTCCTTGACCCCCGTGTCGGCAGCGGCGGGACCAATGGATCGGGGGTGAACGGTTATATAAAAGTGGTGGAAATCGAGGGCGAAGAATGGATGTTCTTTAAGGCCTTCCCCGTCAACGTCGCGTTGATCAGGGGCACCACGGCAGACGAAAAGGGAAACATCACCTTCGAGAATGAGTCAGTGGCGCTGGAAGCCCTGCCCGTGGCGCTGGCAGCCAAGGCCTCGGGCGGCGTCGTCATCGCGCAGGTGGAGCTTCTTGCTAAGGCCGACACCCTCCATCCGCAGCTCGTGCGGGTGCCGGGCGTCTGTGTCGATTATGTGGTGGTGGCGCAAGAGCCGCAGATGCAGACCATGGGAACCCAGTACAAGGCGGCCCTCGCAGGGCATGTAAGGGTGCCCGAGACCACCATCCCGTCGATGCCTTTTGACGAGCGCAAGATCATTGCCCGCCGTGCCGCTATGGAGCTGATGCCGGGGCCGGTTAACCTGGGCATCGGTATCCCGCAGGGCATAGGCACGGTCCTTGCGGAAGAAGGGTGCGCCCATCTCATGACACTCATATCCGAATCGGGGAATATCGGCGGCATCCCGGGCGCGGCCATGGAGTTCGGCGCCCACTACAACGCCGAGGCTATGCTGCAGCAGGACCACCTTTTCAACTGGATCGACGGCGGCGGTCTCACCATCGCCTTTGCGGGGTTGAGCCAGACGGATAAAGAGGGGAACCTCAACGCCGGCACCTTTGGCGGCAAGCCTATGGGTCCCGGCGGCTTCATCAACACGACCCAGCACGCGAAGAAAGTCGTCTTCTGCGGCACCTTCACCGCCGGTCCCATCGAGGTCAGGGTGGATGACGGCAGGCTGGTCATCGTCAGGGAGGGCCCCATCAAGAAATTCCTCAATAAGGTCGAACAGGTCGGCTTCAGCGGCAAGTACGCATTGAGCGTGGGGAAGAAAGTCGTCTATGTCACGGAGCGGGTCGTCCTCGAATTGACCCCCGACGGTCTCATGGTGACCGAAATCGCCCCCGGCATCGATCTGGAAAAAGACGTACTGCCGTATATGGAATTCAGGCCGGCCATCTCCCCCAACCTGACACTGATTCCGGCGGGCATCTACAAGACCGAATGGGGGGGGCTGACACAGATACTCGGCGCCTAGCTTTTCTCGCTACCTTCATTTTCGCCCCACCCCTTGAAGAGATCCATGGGTCCTATAAGTCGCATAGGACCTAGGGATCTCCTTTTTTTGTTTCCTGTAAAAAAACTTCTGTTATTGCAACATAAAAATGTCACCCTTTTTGCAACGTGAATATGTCACCCCCCCTTGGCCCTTTTCATAGAGACGCTCTCGCTTCGCTCGCCGGCCCTGGGCGCATGTAGGACCCCGGCCGGACGCGTCCTTCGATAGGCTTGCAGGGAACCTCTCCCGCCGTATGATGAAAGACATGCCAGCTTCCGTCGAGCCAATGATTCGCCGTAACGGAAGCCTTGGCAAAGCTCAGCCTCGTCTTTGTCGGGAACAGTTGGATCGCCTGTCCGTCGACCGAGATCGTGTTGTCGTAATTGACCTTTGCCTCATATCGCTTACAAAGGATGTTCCGCATGTCCGCGTCTTGAGGAAGCGGTCTCCATGCAGGCTTCGGGTCTTCCGGGGCAACGCCGAAGAGCCGAGCGTACTTGGGGATGAAGGTTTCGTTCAGATACTTCGTCGCCCCTTCGCGGTCGGCGATATTCTTAAGCCGAAGCTCAGCGACAAGCCTGTCCTGGAAGGTCCTGTTGATCCTCTCGCCTCTTCCTCTGGCTTGAGCAGAATGGGCAAAGATGAGCCGTATCCCCAGCTCGCTCATGGCTCTCTGGAACTGGGTAGGCTCGACAGAATCGCTCTTATGCCGGGTGGTTTTAAACTGGGAGGCCCGATCGAGATAGAAGACCGAGGGCCGGCCGAAACGGGCAAAGACCTCTTTGCATACGCCAAAACAGCCCTCCAGGTCTTCTTCCTTTCGAAACAGCCCATAAAGAGGCTTCCCCGTCGAGTCGTCCGTAGACAGAAGGAGCGTTGTCTTTTCCTCCCCGAACCACGCATGGGGAGAGCCGTCCAAAAAGAGCATATGGCCTTCCTTCTCCGATCGTTTTCTTCTCTTCCTATGTCTGCGCTGCTTCCGGACCTTTCCTCCGAACCCTTCAGGACGAAGCCATTGCCGCAAGGTCTCGCGGTTGATCTTTATCCCTTCCTGCTCTTCCAGCATCTCCGAGAGGTGGGAGAAGTTGAAGTCGAAATACTTCTCATTGGCGAGCTTCATCGCCCGCTCTTTCATCCCGGCAGGGAAAGCTCTGCAGGAAGGGCGCCCGCTGTTGCCGTGCTTAATTCCGGAAGGTCCTTCCTTCTTCACTTTAGCCTTGATCCTCTTTAGCTGGCGGAGGGAGACGCCTAACGCCGCCGCAGCCTCTCCGTTCATCATCCTGCCGTCCAATGCCGCCGCTACCACGCCGTACCGCCTTACCTCTTCCGTCATGAACGTCACTCCTTTTCTCACCGGAGCACCTCCCCTCGGTGCCCCTTGTTATCGGCGGGGGTGACATTTTCATATTGCAGCTAAGGGGTGACATAATTATATTGCAGCAACACTGTAAAAAAACTTCTTGACAAAGTGTGGGTCCACGTAACATAAATATACCATCCAACCGGTCGGCTGCTTTATAACCCGACCGGTTGGGGGTGAAACCGACCGGTTGGGGGTAAGAGACAATCAGGTCGGCCCTTGCAGGGCGGCTTGTGTGCGATACGGGGGGCGCACAAGAGGTCCTTTTTCGAACCGCCACGCTTCACGATGTTGTGCAGCGGGGATTTCATTGTGTTATATGTGGGGGGGCACATCATTCCAGGTTTATTTTCTTAAAAAGAGGATGTTCGGAAGCAAGCGACAGGGGAGAGGGTCCGTGCCGGGCACGCGTGCGACTCGGGCAGGCGATGGACCGGCGGCGGGTACGGAGAATCGGACGGGCCTTCACCCTAGGGAGCTATTCGAGCACTTACACACGGGGGGTATCCAAATGATCAAAGAATCCTTCATCGGTGAGCTGCAGAACATTGTCGGCAAAGAGAACGTGCTCACGTCGTCTGAGGCCTTAAAGGCCTATTCCTATGACGGCACCACCAACTGGATCCATGAGCCTGACGTCGTGGTCTTCCCGACGAGCGCGGATCAGGTGTCGGCCATCCTTAAACGCGCCAACGCGGAAAAGATCCCTGTCACGCCGAGAGGCGGCGGCACCAATGTGAGCGGCGGCTCCGTCCCCTGGCTCGGCGGCATCGCCATGGTCATGACGAAGATGAACCGGATACTGAGGATCGACAAGGAGAACCTCACCGCCACCGTCGAGCCCGGCGTCGTGCTCCAGGACCTGACGCTCCGCCTCGCCAAAGACGGCCTCTTCTTCCCGCCCGACCCGCAGAGCTTCTTAGGCGCCACGATGGGCGGCATCATCTCCGAGAACGCGGGCGGCCCCGCCTGCGTCAAATACGGGGTGACCAAGCAGTACATCCTGGGGATAGAGGTGGTCCTCCCTTCCGGGGAGATCGTAAACCTCGGGGGAAGGACGCTCAAGAACGTGGTGGGGTACGACCTCCTCCACATCTTCATCAGCGCCGAAGGCACCCTCGGCGTCATCACGAAGGCGGAGCTGAAGCTCAATCCGATACCCCCGGCGAGAAAGACCACCATCGCCGTCTATGACGATGTGGCAACGGCAGGGGAGAGCGTCTACCGGGTGCTGGAGAACGGGGTCATCCCCGACAAGATCGAGCTTATCGACAACTGGGTGATCAACAGGATAGAAGAGATGATGCCCATGGGTCTCCCGAAGGACGCCGACGCGGTCCTGCTCTTCGAGTGCGACGGCATAGCCGAGGCCGTGGAGAAGGAGACGGAGAAGATCGTGGAGATCACGAAGAAGTACGGGGCAAAGGATGTGAAAGTGGCAAAAGATGTGGATGAGGCGAACAAGTACTGGCTCGCCAGGCGCGCGGGCTTTGCCGCTGTCTTCGGAAAGGCAAAGACCGTCCTCTCCGAGGATGTGACCGTCCCGAGGGGCAGGATCCCCGAGCTCATCAACAAGTGCAAGGAGATAGGCAAGAAGTACAACGTCGAGATCACCGTGCTCGGCCACGCCGGGGACGGCAACCTCCACCCGTCGGCCCTCACCGATAAAGCGAACAAGGAGCACTACGAGAGGTCGGTCAAGGCCATAGAGGAGATCATCGAAAGCGCCGTCGAGCTCGGGGGCGTGCTTTCCGGCGAGCACGGCATCGGCCTGGAGAAGCAGAAGTTCTTCAACAAGGTGACGAACCCCGTTGTCGTCAACATGATGAAAGGCATAAAAGCGCTCTTTGACCCGAACAACATAATGAACCCGGGCAAGATCTGGGATTAGGGGTTGACATGAAGGATCTCGAAGAGCTTAAAAAAGTCGGGCAATACGCGGACCAGTGCATGAAGTGCGGCTTCTGCAGCTTCTTCTGTCCCGTCTATCAGGAAGAGCGGACGGAGACCTCCGTGGCGCGGGGCAAGAACTACCTCACCAAGCTCATCCTGAAAGGCGAGCAGGAGTTCACTCCCGAGATGGGCGAGATCCTCGGCAAGTGCCTGCTCTGCAAGCGGTGCGTCGCCAACTGCCCGTCGAAGACCCAGATCGACAGGGTGGTGGTGGCCGCCCGCGCCCAGATGGTGAAGGAGAAGGGCCTCGGTTTCATCAAGGGCTTCATCTTCCGCAGGGCCATGGCAAAAAGAAAGGCTATGGGGCGCTATGCGAGGCTCATGCAGACCTTCCAGTGGCTCATGCCGAAAACGGAAGGCACGGTCCGCCACCTGCCGGACTTCATCAAGTCCTTAGGCGGCAGGAACTTCCCCGCCCTCGCAAAGACGTTCCTCCGGGACCGCACTAAGCCGGTCTATGCAGCCTTAGGCCCACGGAAGATGACGGTCGCCTTCTTTATGGGATGCGCCACCGATTTCGTCTATCCCGAGCTCGGTCTGGCCCTCATCACTTTTCTCACCCGTAGAGGCGTCGAGGTGAGGGTGCCGCAAGACCAGAACTGCTGCGGGGCCGCTATCCTGTTTTCCGGCGACTTCGCTACAGCGCGCATGCTGGCCGACGAGAACGTGTTGGCCCTCAAGGACGTCGACTACATCGTCACTGCCTGCGGCACGTGCAGCTCCACGCTGAAAGACTACAAAAAGTACCTATCTGAAAACGAGGAGCAGGAGAAGAGGTACGGAGAACTGGAATCGAGGGTCAAGGACATGACGGAGTTCATTATCGACGTCCTGAAAGTCAAGCCGGAGGAGCTGACGCTCAAAAAGGAATTCGAGGGGAAGACCGCGACGTGGCACGATCCCTGCCACCTCATACGGTATCAGAATATCAAGGACCAGCCGAGGGCCATCCTGAAGGGCCTGAAAGGTCTCAAGTACGAGGAGATGCCTAATGCCGACCTCTGCTGCGGCATGGGCGGCTCCTTCAGCGTCTACCACTATGACATCACAAAGAAGATCGCGGCAAAGAAGATGGAAGGCATAAAGGCGACAGGCGCGGACATCGTGGTGACGGCATGCCCGGGGTGCATGATCAACCTGCTCGACAATGTCCTGCTGAACAAGATGCCCCAGAAGGTCTATCACCTGCTGGAGCTGGTGGAGTAAGGCAGTATAAAAAAAGGGGGATAAGGGGGTTTTATGGAGACTGGCGTCGTTGATCCGACATTATCTTGGACCGTGTGGGCATTATTGATTTTAGGCACATTTCTGATGACTATTATCGGAACCTGGCTTATTGCGCGGGGGTGGCAAAAATGAATCCTAAATTTCTCGATATTCCAGCTCCAACGACAAGCATGGCGATCGGCGCAACCATAGGGATCGTGTGCCTTCTGGCAGTGGCGGTGTTCCTGGGCGCCCTGGCGAAAAAGCAGTGGAAATCCTTCGATGAATACTTGGTCGGCAAAAGGGACATCGGTCCCTGGGTCACGGGGCTGGCCCTCACCGGCTCCTACATCTCGGGTTGGGCCTTCATGGGGAGCACGGCGGTCGTCTACAGGGTCGGCTTCTCGGGCATGTGGTTCGCGGGCATCTGGACCTTGGTCGGGATCATCCCTACCGTCTGGCTGGCGGCGACAAAGACGAGAGACTTCGCCCAAAAGCTCGGCGCCGCGACTATTACCGAAACGATCGGGAGGCGCTTCGAGTCGAAGGGCCTTCAGACATTGATAGCCGCCTGCATGCTCTTTTTCCTCTTCATGTATTCGGTAGGCCAGCTCAAGGCGGCCGGCACGGTCTGGTACGCGGTGACAGGTCTCCCCTCTATCTGGTGCCTTCTGATCGCGGTCATTATTGCCTGGCTTTTCCTGATCCTTGGCGGCTACATGGGGACCCAGTGGTTCATCGCCGTGAAAGGCGCCTTTCTGGGGCTCGTCGGCGCTGTCATCGGTGTCTGGGCGCTTATCCACGCGGGCGGCTTCGGCAGCATATCGACCGCCCTTATGGCGCAGAAACCAAACCTTATGGCCCTCATCGACCCGACGCTTCCCAAGGTGGGCATGACACAGCTCTTCTCAAGCTGGGTAGGCATTCTTGCGACGCCGGTTATCTTCTTCACCATGTCCGTCGGTTTTCCCCACAACGTGAGCAGGTTCCTCGGTATGAAGAAGTTGTCGAGGAAAGAGTTCGTCCTGCTCTGTTTCGTGGTCTGGCTCACGGCAGGCATCCCGGTGATGCTCGATTGTTCGAGTAACGGCCTTGTGGCGCGCATGATCTTCGGCACGAACCTCCTCGCCAACAAGACATGGGGCGCCGACCTCGCGGCCCCGATGCTCACCTGGGCGATAGGCGGTGTGCCGCTGCTCTCCGTCTACCTGACCGGTGTTGTGGGCGCTGCCCTGGGGACTCTCTCGGCCATGGTCTTCATCATGAGCGCAAACGTGACAAGGGACATCATAAAGCTCTGGTGGCCGAAAACCTCCGACAAGTCCATGTTTTATCTCGGCTACTTCCTGATCGCCCTTTTCCTTTTCCTGCCTTTCTACTTCACGCTTCAGCGGCCGCCCGCGCTTCTCGCCGTCTTTATGGGGCTCGCTGCTATGGGTCTCGGCGCGGTCTTCTTTTTCGTCACTGTCGTCTCCTACTACTGGAAACGGGCAACTAAGTTCGGGGCAACCCTGACGGTGATCTATGGCACCGCGGCAACCATGTGGGGCGGATGGGCAGTGCTCGGACGGAAACCTCCGCTCCTGGGCATGGGCACGATGGAGTGGATACTTATCGGCGGCTGCTGTGTGCTCTATTTTGGCGGCAGCTTGATCTCGAAACCGCCTTCGGCTAAGCTGATCGACAAACTCTTCTCGAAGGAGACCGAGGCAAAGTCGGCGAGCGCAATTAAAGCAGGTGCATAGGAAACGAGCATGGTAGCAGGATATTGTCAATAGTGGACAATCCAACAGCTTATGTGTAATTAAGGGGGAACGCAGAATGAAAAAAGTCTTACAGGGAAACGAAGCAATCGCAAGGGGTGCCTGGGAGGCGGGCGTGACGGTGGCGGCCGCCTACCCGGGGACCCCGAGCAGCGAGATACTCGCAGAGATCGCCGGCTACAAGGAGATCACTGCCCAGTGGTCGCCCAACGAGAAGGTGGCCGTAGAGGTCGCCTCCGGCGCCAGCATCGCGGGTGCACGGGCCATGGCCTGTATGAAGCACGTAGGCTTGAACGTCGCTTCGGACCCGTTCATGACACTCGCCTACACGGGCATCAAAGGCGGCTTCGTCATCGTGGTGGCGGACGACCCGAACGTCCACAGCTCGCAGAACGAGCAGGACTCAAGGAACTGGGCGCGCTTCGCCAAGGTGCCCATGCTCGAGCCGGGCGATGCCCAGGAGTGCAAGGAGTTCACGAAGGTCGCCTTCGAGATAAGCGAAAAGTTCGATACGCCCGTGCTGCTGAAGGGTGAGACAAGGGTCTCCCACTCCGACTCTTTAGTGGAGTTGGGAGAGAGGATGACAGCGCCCGTTCCCCTCGGCCTCGATCAGAAGGACGCGCCCAAATACGTCATGGTACCGGCAAACGTCCGGGTGAGACGGAAGATCATCGAGGAGAGGATGAGGAAGCTCGAGGCCTACGCCGATGAGTTTTCCGGAAACGTCATGGAGATCAACGACCCAACTATAGGGGTGATCACGGCCGGCGCCGCCTACATGTATACCAAGGAGATCTTCCCGGATTACTCATATCTGAAGCTCGGCATGGTCTGGCCCCTGCCGAAAAAGCTCCTCGCGGATTTCTTCAAGAAGGTGAAGAAGGTGATCGTTGTCGAGGAGCTTGACCCCTTTCTGGAGACGGAGATAAAGGCCCTCGGCTACAAGATCTTCCACGGCAAGGACGTCATCCCGAACATGTTCGAGCTCACCCCGGAGATCGTCGCAAAATCGCTCCTTGGGAAGAAGTACAAGGAACCTGCAATCCGGGTCAAGCCGGAAGACCTGCCCAGAAGGCCGCCGAACATGTGTCCCGGCTGCTCCCACAGGGCGCTCTTCTACTCGCTCAAGAAGCTCGGCGCCTTTGTCTTCGGCGACATCGGCTGCTATACGCTGGCCTTTGCCCCGCCGCTCCAGGCGCTCCACACTACCGTCTGCATGGGCGCGAGCGTGGGTCAGGCCTACGGCGCGGGCAAGGCCCTGGGCAAGGAAGGCCTGGGCAAGATCTGCGCCGTCCTCGGTGACTCGACCTTCCTCCACGGCGGCATCGGTCCGGTCATGGACACGGTTTACAACAAAGGATATTCGACCACGATCATCCTCGACAACAGAACGACGGGCATGACGGGTCTCCAGGAGCACGCGGGTACGGGCTACACGCTGAGAGGGGAGCCCGCGAACATGGTCGACTACGAGAAGCTCGTCGGCGCCCTCGGTGTCACGAACATCCGCAGGGTCGACCCGTACAATGTCAAAGAGACCATGAAGACGATAAAGGAAGAGATGGAAAAAGATGTACCCTCCGTGATCATCACGAAGAACGGGCCCTGCATGCTCCACAGGAGGGAGAAGCGCAAGTTCGAGAACCCCTATTTCCTCGTTGACACAGACACGTGCAGGGGCTGCAAGGTCTGCTCTAGAGCTCGGCTGTCCCGCTATAAGCTGGGTCGGCAAGGAAGGGAAGACGAAAGACGGCAAGAAGAGTAAGGGGACGGTGTCGATCAACAGGCTCCAGTGCCCCGGCTGCGGCCTCTGTGCCCAGGTTTGCAAGTTCGAATCGATCAAGGCAGGTGCGTGATGGTAACCAATACTACTACTCTCCGGTGTCGGCGGGCAGGGCGCGATCCTCGCGAGCAACATCCTCGCCCATGTGTTTGTGGAAGCGGGCTATGACGTCAAGAAGAGCGAGGTCCACGGCATGGCCCAGCGAGGGGGCGACGTAACAACCCACTTCAGGTTCGGCAAGAAGGTCTACTCGCCGCTCATCCCTTACGGCGAAGTCGACTTCCTCCTCGCCTTCGAGCTACTAGAGGCGCTCTCGGTACATCAACCACTGCAAGGAGTCGGCACGGATCGTCATCAACGACCAGCGGATACTGCCCCCCGCCGTCAACCTGGGGCAGGCATCGTACCCGGACGACATACCGGCCACGTTCAAGAAGTATTTCAAGGAGAACGTGCACATCGTAAAGGGCCAGGAGATCGCCCTCTCCCTCGGGAACGCCCAGGCGGCGAACGTAGTCCTCGTGGGCGCTTTCTCCAACTTCTTCCCCGAGATAAAAGACGCCATGTGGATGAGCGCCGTCAAGGACCTGCTCCCGAAGAAGATCCACGAGCTCAACATAAAAGCGTTCAGGGAAGGTAAGAAGGCGCTGTAAGAAAAAAGGGGGAATCATGAATTTTGCGCGTTTCTGTCGTCTTAATGCGAGTAAGTATCCGGAGCGGGAGTTTCTGATAGAGAGCTATCCGTCGAAGAAGATGCGTCGGGCCCTGACGTGGCAGGGGCTCGAGGAGCAGACGAACAAGATAGCCAACTACCTCATAAAGGAATGCGGTATCAAAAAGGGGGACGTGGTACAGCACCTCCTCCTCAACAGCCTCGAATGGTACATCACCTACATGGGGGCCCTCAAGGCGGGGGCTGCCATCAGCCCTCTCAACTTCCGCTTTGCCAGCGGTGACATCAAGTACGCGTGCGACGTCACGCGGAGTAAGGTCTTCATTCTGGGCGAGACGTTCGTGCCCAGGGTAGAGCCGATCATGGCGCAGATGGAGTACTGCAAGCACTACATCTGCATCGGAGGCAATACGCCCGCGACCATGAAGGCATACAGTGAGATTATCAAGAATAGCGATGGTTCGCCTGTCTGCGTCGATATGGCGGAGGATGATATGGCGGAGCTCATGTTCACCTCGGGTACGACGGGGGCGCCGAAGCCCGTCTCTCACACCCACGGGACGCTCTTCTGGATCGGCATCGGGAATGCCCTGACGTACAACGAGGGGCACATGAGCGTCTACCTTTCCCCCCATCCCTTCTACCACAGCGGCACGCTCTTCCTGTCGTTCCCCTGTTATATCGCGGCGGGGAAGATCCTGATGCCCATGGAGCCTGCGCCTGAGTACTATCTGAGGTCGATGGCCGACGAGCACTGCACGGGTGGCTGGAACACGGTACCCACGTGGGCCGACATCCTTTCCGCCATCAAGTCGGGTCAGATCAATCTGCAGGATTACGACCTCTCGGCATTAAAACACATTGAGATAGGTGCGCAGCCCGTGCCCTATGCGCTCCTTGAAGATTCGAAGAAGATATTTCCCGGCCTGCCCATCGCCAACATCTACGGCATCACGGAAGGCGGCGGCGGCGGGACCCTCAACTGCTACGACGACGACATCATGAGAAAACCAGGGTCAATCGGCAAGGCGACCGCTTTCATGGAGGCAAAGGTGGTTGATTCCGAGGGCAGCGAGTTGCCGCCCCGCGCGGTGGGAGAGCTCCAGCTCAAGGGACCGAGACTCATGAAGGAGTATGCCTTCAACCCGGAGATGACGGCGAAGACCGTCACCGACGGCTGGCTCCACACGGGAGATCTCGCGTACAAGGACGAGGAAGGGTTCATCTTCTTCGCGGACAGGGCGAAAGACCTCATCATCAGGGGCGGCGAGAACATATTCCCCGCGGAGGTCGAGGACGCCTTGCGGAAGCACCCGTCGATCGCAGACGTGGCGGTACTCGGTTATCCCCACCCCCGGCTTGTGGAGATCGTCATGGCGGTTATCCAGGTAAGACCGGGCGAGGTCCTGGCAGACGATGCGGTGATAAACTTCCTGAAAGAGAGGGGACTGGCCAAGTACAAGTGGCCTGAAAAGATCATCCTGGCCGATGTGCCGCGGAACCCCTCAGGCAAGATCGAGAAGCCCAAGCTCAGGGAGATGTACGTCAAATCGGCAAAGGAAGCGATGGAAAAGGAATTCAGGAAATCGTGATTTGCGCCACCTCTACGATCTATATGAGGGGAGAGGCCGGGGCACCCGCGAAGCGGGTCGTGGCTCCGCCGGTGGAGGGGGCGCTGAGCCCCAGGGATTGCAGCGATGGAGAAGGAATTCAGGAAACAATTAGGATCAGGCGGATCACGAGAGAGGCATGATTCTTTTTTATAAGAATGTCTAAATTCTATTTTTGGAGGGGTTTGCATGAAACTTGGACACTGGATGACGGCGAAAGATGTGGTGAGAGTCAATGCTTTCAAATGGCCCGACAAGATCGCAACCAAAGACCTGAACAAGGCCTTTACGTACAGGGAATGGAACGAGCGCTCCTGCCGGCTCGCAAATGCGCTTTCGGCGCTGGGTTTGAAAAAGGGGGATAGGTTCGCGGTACTCGCCTACAATGCCGTGGAATGGATGGATTTCTACACGGCTGCGGCGAAGGGGGGGTTCATCTGCGTCCCCATTATGTTCAGACTGTCCGCACCGGAGATGGAGTATATCATCAACCACTGCGAGGCAAAGGCATTCATCGTGCAGGACCAGTGGGTAGACTACGTGAACGGCATGAAGAAAAACCTCTCTACGGTGGAGAAGTATATCTCCTTCGGCGTAGGCACGCCTACGTTCGATGGCTATCTCCCCTACGAAGACCTCCTCGCCGGGTCGCAGCCGGAAGAACCCCCGGTAGCGGTGGGCCCTGACGACATCTGGGTCATCATGTACACGGGCGGCACCACGGGCAAACCGAAGGGCGTGATGAAATCCCACGCCTCCCTCTTCGCCCAGTACTTCATCTCGATCTTCGACCACGACTTCAAGACCGACGATGTCAACCTTCTCGTCATGCCCTGCTGCCATGTGAACTCCCTTTTCTACTCCTACGTGGTCACATGGGTGGGTGGGACGGTCATGGCCTACAATATGGTGAGCTTCAACCCGGAGAACCTCCTGAAAACTTTCTCCGACCATAAGGTCACCTTCACCTCTCTGGTGCCCACCCACTACATCATGATGCTCGCCCTGCCCGATGAGGTGAAGAAGAAGTACGACCTCACCTCTGTCAAAAAGCTCCTCATCTCGTCGGCCCCCGCACGGAAGGACACGAAGCTGGGCATTCTCGACATGTTCAAGAACTCAGAGCTCTATGAGGCCTATGGCTCGACTGAGGCCGGCATCGTCACCATATTGAAGCCCCACGAGCAGCTCACGAAACTCGGCTCCTGCGGCCGGGAGGTGATCGGTTCTGACGTGATACGGTTCTATGACGATGAAGACAACCTCATCACCGGGCCGAACAAGGTCGGAGAGCTTTATTCCCGAAGCCCCATGCTCCTGGAAGGCTACTGGAAGGAGCCTGAAAAGACCGCGGCTGCCCTGAAAGGCGAATACTTCAGCGCAGGCGACATGGGGATGAGGGACGAAGAGGGCTACATCTACCTGGTCGACAGAAAGGCCAACATGATTATCTCCGGTGGGGAAAATATCTTCCCTACAGAAGTGGAGAACTGCGTGGGCGGCAACCCCAAGGTGAAGGACGTGGCGGTCATCGGCGTGCCCCACGAGAAGTGGGGCGAGCAGGTGATGGCGGTCGTAGTGCTCCATGAGGGGCAGACAGCGACACCCGAGGAGATCACGAGCTTCTGCAAAGGCAAGATCGCGGGCTTCAAGGTGCCCAAGAACGTCATCTTCATCAAGGACGAGGAGATGCCGCGCTCCGGTGCCGGCAAGATCCTGCACCGGATCCTGAGGGAAAAATTCGGTTTGTGGAAAGACCACGTATAGGACGTAAGGCGGAAACTGCGGCAGTCTTCATATTTTTAGGTTTTTCCTTTTGATGAGAGGAAGGCTCCGGCAGTTTCCGCCCCCTGACGTGTCTTGTTCGGCACATAATCATAAGGACGCCCCGGAGGGAAGCGGGGCTTTTTGAGAGGAATGGCTATAGCACAGTTACAGACAGACAGACAGACGACGACTTTTTATCGTCGCTGATAGATGCTATTGACCTCCTAATCTTTTTGGTGTTGTGCTATAATTAGGGCGTTATGACCGACGATAAAAGATCCGTCAATAGGAAGCGGACCGCCATCGCGAAGATTGCCGCGGATTTCTTCAGCAAAAAGGGATACGCGGAAACGAGCATGGAGGATATTGCGGCTGCTGCGAAGTTGAGCAAAGGCGGCATATATCATTACTTCCCCAGCAAGACAGAAGTACTTTATTTTATTGTGGACAATTTTATGGACACCGTGCTGAAAGACCTGGCCGAAGATCTCGGCAATATGGACGACGGGCTGGAAAAAGTGAAAAGGGTGATCCTGCGTCATGTCGAGTTGTATCCGAAGCATGTCTCTGAGGCAAAAACCCTGATCAACGCGGTGCACAACCTTCCGCCGAAGTCTTTTAAGAAGATTACTGTGAAGCAGAGGCAATATTTCCGCATTACAGCGGATGTGCTCTCCGAATACTTGGGCTCTTCGGCCGGAAAGAACGAGGTGACGGCCATCACGTTTATTCTCCTCGGTATGTGTAACTCGATCTATGCCTGGTATAACCCGCACAGCCCGCTGAATCCCAAACAATTGTCACAAATGATGTTCGATCTTCTTCTCGACGGCATCTGCGGTATTTGGAAAAAATCCGCCGCCACGACTCTGCCCGTGTGATCTTGGGAGGAACGAGGGAAAGAGAGAGCAATTTCTTTTTTTGCGGACCTGCGCGTTTTTTCTGTTATTGCAACATAAAAATGTCACCCTTTTTGCAACGTGAATATGTCACCCCCCCTTGGCCCTTTTCATAGAGACGCTCTCGCTTCGCTCGCCGGCCCTGGGCGCATGTAGGACCCCGGCCGGACGCGTCCTTCGATAGGCTTGCAGGGAACCTCTCCCGCCGTATGATGAAAGACATGCCAGCTTCCGTCGAGCCAATGATTCGCCGTAACGGAAGCCTTGGCAAAGCTCAGCCTCGTCTTTGTCGGGAACAGTTGGATCGCCTGTCCGTCGACCGAGATCGTGTTGTCGTAATTGACCTTTGCCTCATATCGCTTACAAAGGATGTTCCGCATGTCCGCGTCTTGAGGAAGCGGTCTCCATGCAGGCTTCGGGTCTTCCGGGGCAACGCCGAAGAGCCGAGCGTACTTGGGGATGAAGGTTTCGTTCAGATACTTCGTCGCCCCTTCGCGGTCGGCGATATTCTTAAGCCGAAGCTCAGCGACAAGCCTGTCCTGGAAGGTCCTGTTGATCCTCTCGCCTCTTCCTCTGGCTTGAGCAGAATGGGCAAAGATGAGCCGTATCCCCAGCTCGCTCATGGCTCTCTGGAACTGGGTAGGCTCGACAGAATCGCTCTTATGCCGGGTGGTTTTAAACTGGGAGGCCCGATCGAGATAGAAGACCGAGGGCCGGCCGAAACGGGCAAAGACCTCTTTGCATACGCCAAAACAGCCCTCCAGGTCTTCTTCCTTTCGAAACAGCCCATAAAGAGGCTTCCCCGTCGAGTCGTCCGTAGACAGAAGGAGCGTTGTCTTTTCCTCCCCGAACCACGCATGGGGAGAGCCGTCCAAAAAGAGCATATGGCCTTCCTTCTCCGATCGTTTTCTTCTCTTCCTATGTCTGCGCTGCTTCCGGACCTTTCCTCCGAACCCTTCAGGACGAAGCCATTGCCGCAAGGTCTCGCGGTTGATCTTTATCCCTTCCTGCTCTTCCAGCATCTCCGAGAGGTGGGAGAAGTTGAAGTCGAAATACTTCTCATTGGCGAGCTTCATCGCCCGCTCTTTCATCCCGGCAGGGAAAGCTCTGCAGGAAGGGCGCCCGCTGTTGCCGTGCTTAATTCCGGAAGGTCCTTCCTTCTTCACTTTAGCCTTGATCCTCTTTAGCTGGCGGAGGGAGACGCCTAACGCCGCCGCAGCCTCTCCGTTCATCATCCTGCCGTCCAATGCCGCCGCTACCACGCCGTACCGCCTTACCTCTTCCGTCATGAACGTCACTCCTTTTCTCACCGGAGCACCTCCCCTCGGTGCCCCTTGTTATCGGCGGGGGTGACATTTTCATATTGCAGCTAAGGGGTGACATAATTATATTGCAGCAACAACCTGCGCGTTTTTTCTTGACACCAAGGTGATGTTCAGTATAGCATAACACCGCAATTTGAAAAAGGCACACCATGGGCGGTCATAGGACGGAAAGCGACGGGTCTTGGATAGTTTAACGTGAATCTTCCCCATCAGACAGCCAAGCCGCCTGATGAAGGTTGGCTTTTTTTGTTTTCAGGCCAGGGAGCGGGGGGATGCAGTTGCCTACGATCGCTTGAAAGGAGCTTTTACCGTGTCCGAAAGAATCACCGATAATAAAATGGCGGTATCGATTGTGGGAACAGTTCTGAACAGGGGTTCCCACGCCCTCTACATATTGTTCAGCGCGGCATACATGATTATTCTTGCCTATCAGATCTATCTTTGGATAAGAGCAGGCGCCTGGACAAAAATCCCTACGGACGTTTTCATGAGCCGTCTTGCCGGGCGGCAATTCTTTTCACAACCGGGGGAAATGAACGCTGCGCTCCGCTGGGCTCTCCACATCGATATTGTCTACACCCTTTCCATTATCGCGACGATATTCTTCGGGATCAGATGGTTGACCGCCAAGAAGGCCAAATAGTAAAGTGCCGGGGGGATAGGGTCTCATAATCCGTAGAGGACCTATAATACTATAAGAGGACAACTCCTCTCTTTTTTCAGGGTGTCCTCGGTCAATTTCCTCGGATAATTTCCTGTTGACAAAATGGGAGACCGGGCTTAAAGTTTCGAACGAAGGTTATTCTTAAGGAGTGGTTTCCGAATGGAAGACGACCCTGGCGGTCAGCATTTGTGTAATAGGAGCGAAACCGCTCCTGCTCAAGGCATGAGAGGAATATTCGCCTAAGCTTTTCCTCTATCTCCTCTTGAGCCTTAGCGGTTCCTGAGGGGAGAGCTTTTCCCTCCTTCGCTTCTGCAACAAGTAAATAGGCAGTAAATAAACAAGTCAATACTCGGTTGAGCGGAACAGGAAGCTTCGACATGAGCAATCACGTAATAAAATCGGTCCCCGATTCCCTCAAAGGCAATAACCATCGGGACGCCACGGAAGACGAGCGTCGCCTTATCGATCTTTGTATGCTCCCCGTAGCCGAAGCCATGGACATGCTCCGAACGACCGCTCAGGGCCTTGGCAGCGAAGAGGTCGAACAGCGTCTTGACCAATATGGTCCGAACGAAATGTCCCATTCGAAACGGCTTGGCTTCTGGGCCGACATCGTCCACCGCTGCAAGAGCCCTCTGGTCATTCAGTTGCTGCTGATCGCGGTGCTCAGCGGCGTAATCGGAGAGATAAAGTCGACATTTATCGTCAGTACGATGGTCCTTCTGAGTGTCGGCCTTTCCTATATTCTGGACAGCCGGTCGAATCGGGCTGTCGAGACCCTTGGAAAACGGGTGCAGTCACGGACGGTTGCCTTGAGGAACGGCAAGGAAGTTGAGATCAAGATATCGGAAGTCGTCCCGGGTGACGTGGTGCTCCTGCAAGCCGGATCACTTATCCCCGCCGATCTGCGCCTCCTGGCCGCGAAGGACTTCTTTGTCAGCCAGTCCGCCCTTTCCGGGGAGTCCATGGCCGTTGAAAAGACGGCCGAGGCAGACAAGGTACCGGACAGGCCCGCCCTGGAGCTGCTAAACGCCTGTTTTCTCGGCAGTACGGTGACGAGCGGCTCGGCTCGGGGCCTGGTGGTACACACGGGAAAGCATACCATCTTCGGGTCCATTTCCGAGCGGCTGGCCGAGGGCAGGGAAGAAACAAGCTTTGACCGGGGCATACGCTCCTTCACCTGGCTCATGATCCGGTTCATGGTGGTTATGGTATGCGCGGTGTTCTTCATCGTGGGGATGACCAAGGGCGACTGGGTGGAGGCCCTTCTGTTCGGCCTGTCGGTGGCCGTCGGGCTCACCCCGGAGATGCTGCCCATGATCGTTACCGTGAACCTGGCTAAAGGGGCGCTCGCGATGGCCAAAAAAAAGGTCATAGTCAAGCGGCTTCCATCGATTCAGAACTTGGGCGCCATCGACATCCTCTGTACCGACAAGACAGGCACCCTTACCGAGGATAAGGTGGTGCTGGAGCGCAGCGTTGACATTATCGGTCACCCGAGCACCGATGCGCTTACTTACGCGTACCTCAACAGCTACTACCAGACGGGCCTGCGCAACCTGATAGACCGGGCGGTCCTCAAGCATGTCGATCTGGATGTTGAACGGGATTGCACCCTCGTCGATGAGCTGCCCTTCGATTTTCAGCGGCGCCGGATGTCGGTTGTGGTCGATTACGAGGGCGACAACGTGCTTATCTGCAAAGGCGCCGTGGAGGAGATCTACGCTTGCTGTACACACTATCAAATCGGTGATGAAGTCTACCCGCTCATCCCCATGATCAGGGCGGACCTGTTCGAAGAGGTCGAAGGGTTCAACAGGGACGGCTTCCGGGTGCTGGGTATAGCCTACCGTGAATTTCCCCAGGACAAACGCGCCTTTACCACGGCAGACGAATGCCGGCTCATCCTGCTCGGGTATATTGCATTTTTCGATCCGCCGAAGGTTTCGGCCGCGCAAGCCCTCGATTTACTGAATGAGGCAGGCGTGCGGGTCAAAGTCCTGACCGGGGACAATCACCTGGTCACTCAAAAAGTCTGCCGGGACGTGGGTCTCTCAAGGGAACGGATTGTTACCGGGTCCGAGCTGTCCGGGCTCTCCCCCGAGTTCTTCTCGAAAACGGTGCGGGAGGCAGACATCTTCGTAAAACTTTCACCGTCGCAGAAGGAGGAGATTGTCCGCAACCTGCGATCGAACGGCCACGTGGTAGGTTTTATGGGAGACGGCATTAACGATGCGCCTGCCCTCAAAGCGGCCGACGTCGGCATCTCGGTAGACTCAGGCGTTGACGTCGCGAAGGAGGCCGCGGACATCGTGCTCCTGGAGAAGAGCCTGCTTGTCCTTCACGAGGGGATCATTGAAGGACGGAAGGTCTTCGCAAACATCGTCAAATATATACGCATGGGGGCAAGCTCCAACTTCGGAAACATGTTCAGCGTCATCGGTGCAAGCTACCTCTTGCCCTTCCTGCCCATGCTGCCGGTGCAGGTTCTCGTCAATAACCTCCTTTACGATTTCTCCCAGACAGGCATCCCCATGGACAATGTGGATCGTGAGCAGATCGCCGGACCCCTGAAATGGAACATCGCCAATATCAAGCGCTTTATGGTGTTTATCGGGCCGGTCAGTTCCGTCTTTGACTATGCCACCTTCGCCTTGATGTGGTTCTTCTTCAGGTGCAGCGCCTACGTCGATCCGACATTGGCGCCTCATCAGCACGAGGCCCTCGCAAGGCTCTTTCAGACCGGATGGTTCGTGGAGTCGCTCCTCACCCAAACTCTGATAGTCCATATTATCAGGACCCGGCGGATACCTTTTATCCAAAGCCGGGCGTCTCTCCCTATGACCCTCACCACCCTCACCATCATGGCCATCGGCGCCTGGCTGCCGTACTCGTCCTTCGCGGCGGCCCTCGGCATGGTTCCTCTACCCCCCATCTACTGGGCGTGGATTGCCTCTTTCCTTTTTTGCTATGCCCTTCTCACGCACGCTGTGAAGACGTGGTTCTTCACACACTATGGAGATAATTAATTATGGATACCCTTCTCGACGCCCTGCAAGAGGGGAGATTGATCGAGCTGCCCGATAACGACAAGTACGACGCCCTGCAGTTTCTGGCGCACATTCTCGAGGCGATCCCGTCGGTTCCCGCGGGCACCGACGTGGTGGGGCTGGTAATGTCAAGGGAGAGCACTGTCACCACGGCCCTCGGTAAAGGCTGGGCATGCCCCCATGCGCGGGTGCCTTTTGACGAGGACCTCATGTGCGTGGTGGGATGGAGTCCGACAGGCATCGATTACGGGGCGCCCGACGGAATTCCCGTCTCAATCGTAGCCATGTATTTCGTGCCCGCTAACCAGCGCAATCACTATCTGAGGGAGATCTCCATCCTTGCCAAGGCCCTTCACGCCTACGGCGAGAAAGAGAACTGGCGCTCAGCGAAGGAGCTGAACGAAGTCAGGGATGATCTGCTCGATTTAATCAGCTCCACGAAAGAGGCGGTAGGTCCCGACACGCGGGCGCGGATGATCCAGCTCCAGGCCAGGGCGGCGGTCGAGGAAGTCCCCGCGCAGGATTTGTCGAATCTCCTGATCGAGCCGGTTACCCTGGTGAGCGCCCCCGGATTGAAGTACGTGGTGCTTGCCCAGAATCCCGCTCTCGTGGAATTGCTCGATGCAGCCATGGGACTCATGGATGCAATTGCGTCGAAAGGAGTCTTCGAAAACGGAGGATGGCGCGTGGTGAAGCGCGATACGGTCGTCTACCAGGCTGATCGCGTGGTGTACGATTGCCTGGCAATACGGGCAATGCCCGCATTGCCCGCGAAACCAGGGCCCAAACGGTAATACTGCCCTAATCGCGCCTACTACGGGATGCTACGCTTCTGTCACGATCTTGATGGAGCTACCTTCTGTCAGACTTTTTTCATTTTCAAAAAATGCCGCCATGTGGGGAGCGGCAAGATGGTTCCGGAGCGCTTCGATGTCCTCCCACTTTTCGAGGACCGTGACCACGTCCTTATCGAGGACCTGCGGCGGCAGACCACTGTGGAAATCCGTTGCGGCCACATACTGGACGCAGCCCTTCTCTTTTCTTACGAGGGGTGCGACCGATCCGAATAACCCAAGGAACTCGGGCATCTTGCCTGCCTTCACGCGTACGGAGACAACTACGTAGATCATGACTTCCCTCCTGATGGTTTGTGTGAGCGTGCGATTAAAGCTTTTTGCAAAAATACCTACCCCAGCATGGTGATGACAGCTTGCGCCACCTCTTTTAACGACTTATTTTTGTCCATGCTCATTTTCTGCATGCGGCGATAGGCCTGAGCCTCAGTGAGATATTCCGATTCCATAAGGAGCCCTTTTGCCCTCTCGATGAGCTTACGCGTATCGAGCTCCTCCTTCAGCCGCAGCACACGGTCGGCGAGGCTCGACTTATCGAGGAAATGCCTTACAGAGAGCTCGATTGCCGGTGCAAGTTCTTCCTCGCGGAAGGGCTTGGTGAGATAGGCCATGACTCCCGCATCCCGTGCCTGCTCGATGAGCTGCCGCTCCGAATATGCGGTGAGCAGCACAACAGGGTAGCGGTCGGCTATCTTTCTTGCCAGGTCTATCCCGCTCACATAGGGCATCTTTATGTCCAGTATGACTATGTCCGGCTTCTTCTGCTTGATCAATTCATGAGCTTCCCGGCCATCCCTTGCCTCGCCGACCACCCGGTGGCCGATGCCCTCCAGCAGCTCTTTCAGGTCGATCCGTATGAGCGGCTCATCGTCTGCAATCAAAATCCGAAAGCTCATGACCTTCTCAGCTCATAATAGTCTTTGGGCAAAGGAAACGTGATCCGGGCAGCCGTCCCGTCCTCGCCGTTCAGGATAAATCTGCCGCGCAGATCGTCCTTGACCAGGGTGCGAACAATGGTGAGACCGAGATTGCCGTCATTCTCGAGGCTGAAGCCTTCCGGCAATCCACGGCCGTCATCCCGGATTGTTACCGATATGTTTTTTGCACACTGCTCCAGTGTTATCGAAAGCTTGCCCTCGGCCTGTCCCTTGTATCCATGCCTGGCGGCGTTCTGGATTAACTCGTTGACCACGAGCGCGAGGGATGTGGCTTCCCTCGACGGGATCATCACGCTCGGCCCTGAGATATCGACCGTCATACTGGGTTCTATCTGGCCGGCGAGGGAGATTCCACTCACATTGCCGATTAACGTGCGCAGGTCCACCATCCCGATATCTCCCCGGCAGAGCGTTTCGTGAACGACGGCAATACTCATAATGCGGGTGATGCTGTCATTCAGTGCCTGCTCGGCCGACATTCCCTCCAAACGCCGGATTTGCAGCCGCAGAATACTGGCGACATTCTGTAAATTGTTCTTTAACCGGTGATGGATTTCCTTCAGAAAGGTCGTGTGCTTCTGAAGATATTTGTTTTCGATGAATATGGCCAGGTGGTTCACGATGCCGGTGAGAAACTCCACGGTCTCTTTTGTCTGATCGTGCTGGAGGGAGAGTTCTGCGCCGGTCCTCCAGAAAAGGTTGAGAATACCTATGATGTGTCCCTTACTGGAAATGGGCAGCGAGATAAACGCCATCGCGGGAGGGGGAGTGGCGTGCACAAAACAGCCATCCTTGGAGAAATCGTCTATCGAGGTGGGCCGGCAATTCCCGATCTGCCACTTTGCGAGGTCTTCGTCGTACTGCGTGTAACGATTTGCCAGTCTTGACTCTCTGTCTTCATCGGAGGCTTCTCTGATAAGGAGCTCGTACGCAGGATCGACGAGCCAGAGACTTACCATCGAAAACTTAAGGATGCGTCTCACGTGTTTTATGACATTTTTGAGCTTTGTGTTCGCGCTGATCGATTTTGAGACTTCATGACTCAGCCGGTTCAGCACTTCCAACTGCACCAGCTTCCTCGTCAGCCTCCTGTCTATTTCCATCCTCTGCAAACCCCTGGCGGTAAGTCTCGCGATTGTTTTTGCGAGTGCCATGTCCTCCTCATAGGGGAATACCGCTCCCGCCTTCTCCTTCGCCAGCAGAACGCCCAACTGCCTGCCATGGCTGGTAAGCCGGATAGAGGTAAAGCCCCGGGGCATCTTCCCGTCGCTTACCTGTGGAGGAAATCCTTCATCGGACCGCATTTTCACCAGGTAAAAGGCGTGTGCGACACTCGCTGAGAGATAAAATCGCCAATCAGCCCATGGGAAAATATTGTTAAGCCTGTCGGACAATTGTGTGAGCAGCCGAGTCGGGTCGCTTTCTTCCTGTATGATCTGGCTGATTTTGCTCATCACCTTCATCTGAGCTTCTTTTTTTTTCAATTGTGACGCAAATTCGTAATAGATACGCTTCCCCTTGTGCAAGAAGGCGCTGATGGGATTGAGCTCGTCGGAAAAGACGAGGGTGCATACCGACTGATTGGAATAGACGGGCATGCCGTCAGCAGACATGCCTTGCTCCCCAAAGGTGTAAAAGCCGCACACGGGTATTCTGGCCTTGCTGCGGAGAAGGTTCATCTCCTTCCACTCATCGTCTCCCATCAGCCTCCTTCTCAATGCGCAGGAGAACATGAAGGCAAAGGAGGGTTTCTTTAGCCCTCCCTGCCTGATAGCGTTGTTGTAAGAAGAGAGACCCGCCTCTACTATATCGTCGGGCGTGGCGCGCATGAGGGTGAGAACCTGGTCGTTTCTCATAAGAGGTCCGAACTGGATGGAGCCATCGGGGAGGACACACTCCGGTACATGGAGAAGAGAGTTTCCATACACGTCCACGGTACCGAACGGGAATTGGCTGAACCAGATTACCCCGTCGCCCAGGTGCTCGATAGGGACGCCGAGAAGCTCGCTGCATACTTCAACTGCCGGTCTGTTGTCAAGCTCGTGGACGACGTGGCCCGAAGCCTTCGTTATGAGGGCGCGCTTTGTAGTCGTGGAAAAACCATGGGCCATTCCCAGTCCAAAAAGGATTTCCGCTTCGACAAAGGCAAGAACGACTGCGTCGCTGTACACGCAATCGTTCACGATCTGGTAGTTCGCTTCGAAATGAAAGTAATCTGAAGAGGTCCCTCCGAATATGGGGATGCGGTTCCCGGAGGCCTTCCGCAGCTCGGTGTGGATGTCATGGCTCAGAGATACCTGTCTTTTTGTGGCGCCCGGCGAGAATACGATCAGGAATACCGGCGAAAGACCTGCCTTCCTGGAAGTGGACATATGCAGCATCTGGTGCAGCGGGTGCTCGGAGTCGAAATACTCGGAGACGCCCGCGTTCATTAATGCCTGGTTGACGGCTTTCTTGAAATCGGATGTCACGTCCTTTCCGACACCCGCCTTCACCCGCAGCCGAGGTGATGCAAGAACAGCAACCACGACGCTGTGCGTAAAGTGTTCGTTGGCTATTTCCCCTGCCGAGCTCGTGCCTATTACCGTACACGCTCCGACAACCTCCCGCACGCCTCTGTTCACTTCTTCAATATTGAGTTCCGATGAGATGAACACCAGGGTCAGCGTAGGCTTGAAATGAGTTAACTGTTGGATGGCCTCGGCAGCGGCCCTCCTTCCCATCTCGATGTCTTTACCCGCAAGCGCCTTTCCGACGCCTGTTTCTATATACATGCCCATAAACCGTCTTCCATCGGCTCACTTGAAAGGCTCGACATCACAAGGTCTTAATCATACTAGTACGCTACCGTCTCTCCATTGTCAAATAGGGGCCTGCGACAGATTCACAGGCCCCTATTTGACAATGACAGGTCTGTTTCGAGCTGGCCGACTCAACAGGCTATCCACCATGCCCCCAGGGGCCGGTACCGACCTTCCGGCATTCCCCTCGCGTTTCTCTGCCTATTTCGCCGAAATGCCGCCGTCCGTCACTATCGTTTGGCCGCACATGTAATCCGACGCGGCGGAGGCGAGAAAAATTGCCGCGGCCTTCAATTCCTCCGGCTGCGCCTCTCTTCCCATAGGGATGTAAGCGCGAATCGCCTTCATGAATTCGGGATCGTCGTATCCCCCCAGGCCGGTGACGTAGAAACCGGGACACAGGGCATTTACGTTGATGCCGAAGGGCGCATATTCAAGCCCAAGTTCACGGGTCAGATTCACTACCGCGCCTTTGGCGCTGCAATAAGCCGGCGCGGGTATGATGGCCGAGGACCCGGTGAGCCCCCAGATGGATGCGACGTTGATTATCTTCCCGCTTCTTTGCTTCACCATCACCTTGAGCGCTTCTCTGGCGCAATAGAACACGCCCTGGAGGTCTACGGCGATAACGCGGTTCCACCACTCCGTGGAATATTCATGCAAGGGTTTGGGAATATCGTTGGTGTTGTCGGAAACGCCCGCGTTGTTAAAGATGATGTCGAGGCGGCCGAAGGTCTCTACCGTTTCTTTGACCATGGCCACAACCTGGTCCTCTTCGGTCACGTCGCAGATAATCGCAAGGGCCTTCCGGCCGATTCTTTTTACTTTCTCGACCGTGTCTCCAAGGCCTTGAACATTCTTGTCCGCACAGACAACATCCGCGCCCGCCTCAGCCATGGCTTCCGCAAAGGCAACTCCCAAGCCGTGCGAGGCCCCTGTTATCAAAGCAATCTTTCCGTTCAGATCGAACATTTCCGGATATTTCATGGCCCAAACCTCGCTGGTGTTGATCTTGACAACACGCATGAATCGTGTGGAGGACGCCGGGGTAGAGTACCCGGGCGTCCTCCGCTTCAGCGCACTTTCCTGTCTATCGCTGCCCCCATGGCGGCGCCAGTTTCAGTTTATATCCACCCTTGACTGCCGGGTAGAAAAGCATCTGTTTCCCATCCCACCACTGGTTCGCGGTACTCGAGAAAAGGGCCAGGCCATTGGCGTCGAACTTCAGATCGCCCATGACGGTGTTCTTATACTCGGCATTCCGGAAGGCGTCCCTGACCGCGGTCTTATCGTATGATTTGGTCCTCTCGATAGCCATAAAGAGGGTCTGGGCGGTGCCGTAGAAGGCGCCCGTGCTGACGCTCCGTTTGTGAAACTTGGCGGTATACCGCTTCCCGAGTTCTTTGCACAAAGGATAGGGGAAGTCCTCGGACCAGAACCCGTCGCATATGACATAGTTGGCATCCTTACCCAGGGCCTGAGCGAACTCGTTGGCCCAGGTTCCCTTCCAGCCGTGCATGTACTTCACGTTGAGCTTCGCCTCCTTTATCTGGCGGACCAGGGTGATGGCGTCCGTAGGGGCGCCGTACAGCAGTATGGCGTCAACGTTTTTCGCTTTCATCTTGAGAATTTGGGAGGAGTAGTCTTTGGCGCCGATAGCCCACGGCTCGTCTACGGCGTACGTGTACCCGTGTTCCTTCGCATGGGCCCTGAACCCGTTTCCGAAGGCCATGCCGTCGGGGCTATCCTCCATCAGGAGCGCGACGTTCTTGGGCATGTCTTCTTTCTTCAGCATGGTCTCCCAAATCACGAAGGGCACGTCGGAGGCGCCCGCGGCCGAGAAGAACATCACGCTGGACCACTTATAATGTTCAGGCGTCCACATCTCCGGCCAGTGGGTAGTCGTGTGATAGTACACCTGGTACTTCTCCGCCGCATTGCAGGCAGGCACGCTCATGCTCGCGGAATGGGTGCCGAGCATGAGGTCCACTTTGTCGATCTTGATAAGCTTCTCCATGGCTGCCGCCACTTTTGCCGGCTCGCTCTCATCGTCCGCAACGACGAGCCTTATGGGGAGCTTCTTTCCGGCCGCTTTGATAAAGATCCCTCCCTTCTTGTTCCAGTCGGCAACCGCCTGCTCGTAGGCCCATTTCAGCTCCAACCCGTCCGGCGCGAGCGGTCCGGTCATGGAGACAGGGGCGCCGATAAGAATCTCGTTCCCTTTGGCCATTGCCGGACTATTCATCACAATACAGGCCAGAAGCGCGCATAAAGACAACCCGAGCCACATGACACATTTTCTGCCCTTCATTTTCTCTACCTCCCTTTTTTTTGAAAAGCCGACTATTTGGTTTAATCAGCCCGTGCCCACGTGATTAGCGAAACAACCTCCCGGCTCCTCTTTGCTTTCCCCGGCTTCACCTCCCTCTCAACTCTATTCGCCCTGCACCCGCCTCTCCATCAGCCGAACTATCCCGTTCGGCATGAAAAGCATGACAAGGATAATGATAACGCCCGAAAAAATGGGATGGATCGTAGGGAAGTAAATATTTGCCGCGGAGAAGACGGCAGTCATAACGAGACTCCCCACGATAGGTCCCACTACCGTTCCGCTTCCGCCTATGACGCACATAAGTACCGGATAGAGGGTCCAGCTTAAGATAAGATAGCCTTCGGGACTTACCTGAAAGAGATAGTACGCGTAGATGCTGCCGCTAATGCCCACGAGAAAAGCGCTTATCCCGAAGGCGAGGACCTTGTACTTCAGGACGTGGATCCCACTCGATGACGCCGCTGTCTCGTCCTCCCTGATGGCCACCAGGGCGAGCCCGAGCCTGGACTTGGACACGAAGTAGACCACGGCGGTGGCAAGCAAGGCCAGACACAGGGCCGTCCAGTAATGGGGTCTCAGGCTGGTGTAGAAGCGTGACGGGAGGCAAATACCGATCGGCCCTCCCGTGAACTGCCCGCCTTTGACGAAAGCGACTTTCAGGATCTCGCCGAAGCCGAGGGTCCCGAGGGCGAAGTAGTCGCCCCGGAGCTTGCCGAGCAGGGGAATGCCGATGGCGGCGGCGAAGACCACGGGCACCAGGCCGCTGAGGACCATGGTGATCGGGTCGAAGTAGTAATGTCCCGTCCCGAACAGGTCCGAGCGCCAGATCATTGCGGTCGTGTATGCCCCCAGAGCAAAAAAGGCGTGGGTGCCGAGGCTGATCTGCCCCGTGTATCCCGCGACCAGGTTCCACCCCTGGGCCAGAACAATATGGATGAAGGTGAGGAACAAGAAAAAGACGACGTACGATTTCTCCGAATCTGATACGAAGGGAACAAATACCAGCAGCAGAGCGACGAGAAGAGCGATGCCTATTGATCTCACGTTTTTCATGCCCTAAGCCTTCTTGATTGACCGGACAAAGAGCCCCTCCGGCCTGAACAGCAACACCAGAAGAAAGACCGCATAACCCACCGCGTCGGCCCATCCGCCGCTGATAAAAAAGGCGGCCCAGCTTTCAAGGAGACCGAGAATAATGCCGCCAAGCAACGCCCCCGATACGCTGCCCAAGCCGCCGAGGGCCAGGGCGATCATTGCCTTCAGACTGAAAACAAAGCCGAAGTAAGGATCGAAGGGGTAGGTGGTGGAGACCGCGATGCCAGCGATCCCTGAAAGGCCTATGCCGATGGCAAATGCGATTGAGTTGACCCAATGGGGATTGATGCCGACCAGCCTTGCCGCCTCGATGTCTTCCGAAGCGGCGCGTACGGCCTTGCCGACGAGGGTCCTCTTCAGAAAAAGGGTGACCGCGGCCGTGGAAAGGATGGCCATGACAAACCCCATGAGTCGGGTAAAAGAGATGTCGAGACCTCCCACCGTGAGAGACGAAGAGGTGTAGCTTGCCGAGATCGATCGGGGATTCGGGGTCCACGCGACCGCCATAAAATTCTCCAGGAGGAACATCAGGCCTACCGCAATCAGGAGAGAGATATTCTTATCTTCCATTTTCTGGGCTCTTCTGAAGAGCACTTGGTACAAGCCGCCTCCCAGAAGAAGGGCCGCCGGGGCGATTATGACTGTTGAGACATATGGGTCGACGTGGAGCAGGGTGAAGAGCCAGTAGCACGCGTAGGCCATGAGGACGATGACGGCCCCCTGTGCCAGGAAAATTATCCGCATGGTGCCGAAAATCAGGCTGAGACCGATGGCGGCGAGCCCATACATGGTCCCGAACAGGATGCCGTTGATAAAGAGCTGCAAGAGGAGACCGGCAGTGAGGTATTCCAACATGAGGGTTACTCCAGGGTTCCTAAATAGGCGTTTTGGACATCCGGGTTTGCAATCAGTTCCTCTCCGGAGCCCTCCAGGGCGATCTCCCCTGTTTTCATCACGTAGGCACGATGAGAAACCTTCAGGGCCTGGTATACATTCTGTTCCACGAGAAGGATGGTGACGCCCGCCCTGTTGAGACTCTCGATCAGCTCGAACATCACCTTGACAACCAGTGGGCTCAAGCCCAGAGAAGGCTCGTCAAGCATGAGGATCGAGGGTTTGCTCATCATCGACCGGGCAATTGCAAGCATCTGCTGCTCGCCTCCGCTCAAGGATCCTGCGATTTGGCCGGATCTTTTCTTCAGGATGGGGAATAGCGCGTACGCCCGTTCCAGGGAGTCTTTCGCTCCCGACCTGGCCCGGGGGATGTAAGCTCCCAGCTCCAGGTTTTCTTTCACCGTAAGGCGCGAAAAAAGTCTGCGACCCTCGGGAACGAGCGAGATGCCGGCGCTGACCACGTCCTCGGGGCTCAGACCGGATAGTTTTTTTCCCGCGAATAACACCTCGCCCTTCCGAGGTCGATTCATCCCTGCTATGGTTTTGAGGAGCGTCGACTTGCCCGCGCCGTTCGCCCCCACGAGGGAAACGATCGATCCCTCTTCCACGTGGAGTGAAACCCCCCACAGGGCCTGAACCCCGCCGTACGCAACTGTCAAGTCTCTAATTTCGAGCAGGTGATTCGCCAAGATATGCCTCTATGACTTTCGGATTTTTCGCCACTTCCTCCGGTTTCCCGTCGGCGATCAGTATCCCGTAATCGAGCACCAGTACCCTGTCGCAAATGCGGAAAATAGCGTCCACCTTGTGTTCGACCCACAGAATCGATACACCCCTCTCGTCCCTGGCGCGTTTGATAATGGCAAGCATGTGCCTGATCTCCGTCGCGTTGAGTCCCGCCATCGGCTCGTCGAGCAGCGTCACCACTGGAGTTGAGGCGAGCGACCTGGCAACCTCCAGTAGCCGGCGATCCGACAGGGTGAGGCGGGATGCCCTGATATCCATCTTATCTTCCATCTCCACAAGCTTCATGGCAGCCAGGGCCCTCGACTTCGCATCTCTGCCGCCGCCTTTCCGGCCATAGACAGCCCCTACCATCACGTTTTCAAAAGCCGTCATCTTGTTGAACGTCTTCACCAACTGGTAGGTCCTCGATATCCCTAAATGGCACAATCTGTGGGGAGCAACGCCCGTAATTTTCTTTCCTTCAAGAAAGACGTCGCCCGCGTCCGGACGGTATATTGAGCTGATCACGTTGAAGAGTGTCGATTTTCCGGCGCCATTCGGGCCTATGAGCCCCAGCAGCTCTGCCCGGCCGAGGTGCAGGCTGATGTCTGTCAGGACCGCCAGGCCGCCGAAGCTTTTGAATATCTTGTCCATACGGAGAGTAGTTTCCTCGTTGGTCATACCGGCATGCCCGATCGGGGTCGGCGCCGCGCTCCGCGCGTGCGTGATCGCTCGTTCTGCATCGTCGTTTCCTCCGAATGTTTCCGCTATATACCCGACGGCTTATCTAGCAATAATAATAGTAAGTACTCCCCGTTGCCATCTTGCCGCGCTCGTGCACCCCTTACTCGTTTAGCGGGCGCCACTTAGAAAGGAAACTGCCGAGGGGTGCGCTGCACGCTGATCCAACGCAGCTCGGTAAATTCTTCCAGCGCCGCCCGGCCCCCGAACCGGCCCCAGCCGCTATCTTTTATTCCTCCAAACGGGACCTGCGGCTCGTCATGCACGGTCTGGTCGTTGATGTGGACCATGCCTGACTCGATGCGCTCGGCCAGGTCCAGTCCCTTCATAAAATCATTGGTGAACACGCTCGCCGAAAGCCCGTAGGTGGTACTGTTTGCAACAGCAAGGGCCTCTTCCGCGTTTTCAACCTCGATTATCGAAACAACGGGTCCGAAGGTTTCTTCGCACGAAAACGCACTCCCGGGCTTCACATTGGTCACTACGGTGGGATGATAGCACAACCCTTCCGACGTGCCGCCGCACAGAATCCTGGCCCCCTCGCTGACTGCCTTGTCCACACTATTTTTGACCTGATCGAACTGGACCCTGTTGATAAGGGGACCGACAATCGTATCGGGCTCCTTGGGATTGCCCACCTTGAAGGTTGACACCTTTTTGACGAATTTATCCGTAAACTCCTTCGCCACAGGCTTTTCGACTATGATGCGCCTGGTTGACATACATATTTGGCCCTGGTGCAGGAAGGCGCCGAAGGCAGCCGCGTTCACGGCGTCATCGACGTTGGCATCTCTCAGAACGATCATGGGATTCTGCCCGCCTAGTTCCAGCGCCACCCGCTTCAGGTACCGCCCCGCCTTTTCGGCAAGCTGGCGCCCGACGGCAGTTGAACCGGTTAAACTTATGCGGCGCACCTTAGGGTTCTCGATGAACTCGTCACCGATAGCAGCGCTGCCTCCCGGTCCATTGGTCACGAGGTTAAAGACGCCTTTGGGAAAACCGGCCTCGTGGAAAACCTCTGCGATGACGACGCCGCCGGCTGCGGCCGACTCGGTCGAAGGTTTGAGAACCGCCGTATTTCCATAGGCAATAGGCAGGCAGATCGAGCGCAGCGACAGGATCAGCGGCGCATTCCACGGTCCTATACCCGCCACCACTCCTACGGGCTGGCGTATGGCCATGTAGAATGCCCCGGGCAGGTCCGCCGGGATGATTTCCCCCGTAGCGCCGTGCACCTGCGCAGCCGCTTCCCGAAGGAGACCGGGCGTGAACATCGATTGAAACATGGCAAAGCCAAAGGTACACCCCGTTTCCTCGGCAAGGATCGTCACTATCTGGTCCTGCTTCTTTTCGAGAATATCGGCTGCCTTCAGAAACAAAGCCTGGCGCTCGGCCGGAAGCGTCCGTGACCAGGCGGGAAAGGCTGCGGCTGCGGCCTCGACGGCACGCTTGGCGTCAGCCCGTTTTCCCGCCGGGACGCGGGCGAAGACTTCACCCGCGTAGGGGTTGAGATCGTCGTATACCTCGCCGTCCAAAGCGGCGGCCCATTCACCGTTAATGTACATCCTGTAATCTCTGGCCATTTTTCCTCCTCCTGCGTAGTTGCGCACTTGTGCGCTTCCTGGTCGGCTCCCCTCTCCAGCATGAGAGGGTCTATCTCAATGGAGCGAGAGCCCGCCGTCGTGAACGATCATCTGGCCGGTAATAAAGGCGCTGTCGTCGGTAGCGAGAAAGAGCGCCAGACCGACGAGATCTTCCGGCCTACCGGGCCTCTTTAAACAGCGCCCCTGCAGTTGCAGCTCGTCGAGTGGCGGTAAGGGCAATGCCTTGCTTCGGTCGAACTGATCCCCTCCTTCCGAATGGGTAAAGCCTGGGGCAATGGTGTTGACCCTGATATTGAAGTCGCCTAATTCCCGTGCCATGGACCTGGTTAAGGCCATGATGGCTCCCTTTGAAGCGACATAATGGGGCATGCCCGGGACGCCTTCCAGAATCGACGCGGAGGACATGTTGATGATTTGTCCTCCCTTGTCTTTCATATAGGGAAAGACCGCCTTGATACAGTGGAAAGCGCCGCTCGTGTTGATCTCCACCACCCGTTTATACTCTTCGCTTGTGAGCTCCATGAAAGGCTTCAAAACAATATTGGCGAATACAGCCGCATTGTTGATAAGGATATCTATCGCGCCGAACCGATCGAAACCCGCCTTGACCAGGGCAAAGCACTGGCTCTCATCGTTCACATCCGCCTTGACATAGATTGCTTGGCTACCCTCCTTTTCCACTCGCTTTACCGTATTCCCGGCATCCGCAAGGTCGCCTATGACGATCTTTGCGCCCTCTCTTGCAAACCCGACCGCAAAGGCGGCGCCGATGCCTTGCGCGGCTCCTGTGATGACTGCTACCTTTCCGCTGAGTCTCATATCATTCCTCCTTTTCACTCATATTTTCGTCCCACCCCTTCATTTTGAATGAAGCGTGTAGTGAAAGAAAATGCCTCCTTTGCCCGTCATCAGGCAAAGGAGGCATCATTACCCCCGGTACTCTCATTATATATTTCGCTAATGTTCACATAGAAAAAAGGAAATGTCAAATAAAAACTTTTTCTTTGTTGCTGCAATATAATTATGTCACCCCTTAGCTGCAATATGAAAATGTCACCCCCGCCGATAACAAGGGGCACCGAGGGGAGGTGCTCCGGTGAGAAAAGGAGTGACGTTCATGACGGAAGAGGTAAGGCGGTACGGCGTGGTAGCGGCGGCATTGGACGGCAGGATGATGAACGGAGAGGCTGCGGCGGCGTTAGGCGTCTCCCTCCGCCAGCTAAAGAGGATCAAGGCTAAAGTGAAGAAGGAAGGACCTTCCGGAATTAAGCACGGCAACAGCGGGCGCCCTTCCTGCAGAGCTTTCCCTGCCGGGATGAAAGAGCGGGCGATGAAGCTCGCCAATGAGAAGTATTTCGACTTCAACTTCTCCCACCTCTCGGAGATGCTGGAAGAGCAGGAAGGGATAAAGATCAACCGCGAGACCTTGCGGCAATGGCTTCGTCCTGAAGGGTTCGGAGGAAAGGTCCGGAAGCAGCGCAGACATAGGAAGAGAAGAAAACGATCGGAGAAGGAAGGCCATATGCTCTTTTTGGACGGCTCTCCCCATGCGTGGTTCGGGGAGGAAAAGACAACGCTCCTTCTGTCTACGGACGACTCGACGGGGAAGCCTCTTTATGGGCTGTTTCGAAAGGAAGAAGACCTGGAGGGCTGTTTTGGCGTATGCAAAGAGGTCTTTGCCCGTTTCGGCCGGCCCTCGGTCTTCTATCTCGATCGGGCCTCCCAGTTTAAAACCACCCGGCATAAGAGCGATTCTGTCGAGCCTACCCAGTTCCAGAGAGCCATGAGCGAGCTGGGGATACGGCTCATCTTTGCCCATTCTGCTCAAGCCAGAGGAAGAGGCGAGAGGATCAACAGGACCTTCCAGGACAGGCTTGTCGCTGAGCTTCGGCTTAAGAATATCGCCGACCGCGAAGGGGCGACGAAGTATCTGAACGAAACCTTCATCCCCAAGTACGCTCGGCTCTTCGGCGTTGCCCCGGAAGACCCGAAGCCTGCATGGAGACCGCTTCCTCAAGACGCGGACATGCGGAACATCCTTTGTAAGCGATATGAGGCAAAGGTCAATTACGACAACACGATCTCGGTCGACGGACAGGCGATCCAACTGTTCCCGACAAAGACGAGGCTGAGCTTTGCCAAGGCTTCCGTTACGGCGAATCATTGGCTCGACGGAAGCTGGCATGTCTTTCATCATACGGCGGGAGAGGTTCCCTGCAAGCCTATCGAAGGACGCGTCCGGCCGGGGTCCTACATGCGCCCAGGGCCGGCGAGCGAAGCGAGAGCGTCTCTATGAAAAGGGCCAAGGGGGGGTGACATATTCACGTTGCAAAAAGGGTGACATTTTTATGTTGCAATAACAATAAAAACTTTTTCTTGATTCATGCTCGCCGCACTTTGCAGGGTGAAGAAAAAAGAACTATAGTCAAAAGGAGGGAATGAAGCCGAGGCAAGGTAGAAATGGATATTTTGGAGACAGAACAACATGCGCAGAAGTTGATCGGTCAGATCGGTGATATGGGGCGAACGATATCTACTCGACTTGCGTTATCGGATCTCAAAATATGACCCTGAAGAAAAAGGAGCCTCATGAACAAGAGCGCCATTAAAATCAGACTCATGAAGGTTGACGATTTTAACGCTGTGGTTCGGGTTGACGAGAAAGTATTCAAGGCTTCCCGGTCGGAGTACTATAGACTGAAGTTTGAAACGCTTGTCCAATCCCCGGATCATTTGCCCACTTCGCTTGTGGCGGAGGAAGAAGACGGAACGGTGGTAGGGTTTGTAATGGGGGAACTCTATATAGGAGAATATGGTATTTCCGAGGAAAAAGCGACCCTGCACACCATCGGCGTCGATCCCGCTTACCAGCACAAGGGTGTCGGTGAGCAGTTGATTAATGAATTCATGGATCATTTGAAAGCACTCGGCGTTCAAAAAGTGAGCACCCTGGTCGACGGGAATGATTCCAAACTGATGCATTTCTTTACCGCAAATCAATTTAGCCCCTCCAAAACCATTAACCTGGAACGAAGCCTCACATAAGTCTCCGACTACCCCTTTGAGCGTTATCAACACCATCAAAACCGCTTTTGGGTATCCCCATCATAAAGGTTTTAGGAAAAAGACGGTCGAAAAGATCGTATTGACACATTGTCGTCCCTTTAGGTAAGATGAGGCGGGGGCAGGGGGGCATGACGGAAGACCGGGGGGTCATATCGAAGAATCGGCAGGAGGTTTCATGCGCCATTTTTTCTACCCTCAAAGTATCGCAGTCTTCGGCGTATCGGACCGGCCTTCCAACCTCGCAAAAAGCATAGTCGGCAATCTCTTCCTCTTCGGCTTTCGCGGCGACATCTTCCCTATAGGGAACCACGAAGGCGAAATCGAAGGAAAGCGCATCTTCACCGACCTCAGCCAGGTGGAACGGGTACCCGAACTCGCCGTCCTGCTCGTGCCCGCCTCGCAGATACCGGCCATACTCGATGCATGTGGGAGGAAGGGGACCCGTCACGTCATCATCGAATCTGCGGGATTCACCGAGCTGAGCGAGGACAAAAAAGGGCTTGAAAACGAGATCCTCTCCATTGCCTCGAAATGGGGCATCACGCTCCAGGGGCCTAATTGCTTCGGGATCATGAACATGGAGAACGGCGTCGTTCTGCCCTTCTTCGCGTTGGACCCGGGCTCCGTGAAGACCGGCGGGGCTTCGTTCATCGGCCAGAGCGGCGGGATATACTACGACACGTGCATGCTCTGCTCAGTGGAGCGCGTCGGGCTGAACAAGCTTGCGAGCATCGGCAACAAGCTGAACCTGAACGAGAACGACTTCCTGGAATATTTGATCAATGATGCGGGCACTAAGGTCATAGGCATGTACCTTGAAAGCTTTTCGGATGGCAGGCGGTTGATGGAGCTTGCCGCCGGCACGGACAAGCCGATTGTGCTCGTCAAGGGGAACAGGGGCCGGACAAGCCGGGAGATAGCGCACTTTCACACGGCTGCCCTCGCGGGCGACGATCAGACGGCTGATGCGGCGATGGCCCAGGCAGGCGTCCACCGCGTCCGTAATCTGAGGGAGATGATAGATGGCCTGAAGATATTCTCCCTGCCGCCGCTTGCGGGGCCGAATCTAGCCATCGTGACGCGCTCGGGGGGGCACGGCGTCTTATCCGCCGACAGTGTGGAGCGGTACGGGTTCACGCTGGCGCGATTTTCGGAAGCGCTGAAGGCCAAGATCGGTGAAAACAAGACACAGATCATAGGGATGACCAATCCTTTCGACATAGGCGATATCTACGACATGAGTACCTACCCGGGCATCGTGGAGATGATGCTGAAGGAAGATGGCATAGACGGCGTGGTTTTCGTCAGCGCCCACAGCGCCGAGAGCGATAACGCGCAGATCGAGAGGCTCATCAGGGAGGCGGCGCGTATGTCACCCCTTTACGGAAAACCGGTGGTGCTCTGCATGGTGTCGAGCAGGGACCGGTGGTTCGCCCTGAAGGAGGCCGCTGATATCCCTGTTTTCAGCGACGTGGACGACGCGCTTTACGCCCTCTCGTGGTCGCTTGCCCACTCCGGATACCAGGTGAAAAAGGGCCTTACAGGCCCCTGGGAAGGCGGCGGGGCACAGAAGAACGGCTCCCCCGGCAGCTCTGTTATCATGGACCCCGGCGAGACCTTCGCGCTCCTGGAGCGCCACGGCCTGCCCGTGGCAGCCTATGCCCTGGCGGCTTCAGCAGAGGAGGCCGCGGGGCTGGCCGAAAGACTCGGCTATCCCGTGGCGGTGAAGGTCGCCTCGCCGAACCTGCTCCACAAAACGGAAAAAGGGGCGGTCGCCCTCGACCTCAAGGACGCCGGGGCAGTGAGACAGCAAGTGAGCCGCATGGAGGGGGAGCGCTATCTTGTCCAGAAGATGGCGCAACCCGGTTACGAGGTGATCGTGGGCGGAAGGCAGGACAGGGAATTCGGACCGGTCGTGATATTCGGTCTCGGCGGCATCTTCGTGGAGCTGCTCCGGGACACGTCAATCCGGGTGGCGCCCATTGACGGGAAGACCGCCCGCAACATGATTGCCCAGGTCAAGGGCGCGGCGATCTTGCAGGGCTTCAGGGGGAACCCGCCTGCCGACACGGATTGCCTCTCCGACATACTCGTCGCCGTCTCGCGCCTGCTCAGTGGGAATGCTTCTATCCGCAACATAGATATAAACCCTGTGATCGTGGGGGAGAAAGGAAGGGGTTGTACGGTTGTGGATGCGAAGATAGAGGTATCCGGATAGCGTTATCCGTGCCTAGCCCCCGCTTGAATATCCTCCCCGTTTGGTACTATACTAGCTCACCATGAAAAAGATGACCTTTGTCCTTGCGATCGCTTTCGTCCTTTTTGCTTCCGCCGCCTTCTCACAGGATTACGACAGCGCACTGAAGACAGCGAAAAAGGAGAATAAACCGCTCCTTCTCTACTTCTTCAGCAAATCCTGTTACTACTGCACTCTTATGGACAGTAAGACGCTGGCCGACAAAGAGATCACGGCCGTGCTGAAAAAGGACTTCATCTTTCTGCGCGTAGACGTGGACAAGTCCGACGATCTCAGCAGGCTCTATCGCATTAGCGGCACTCCGTCTTCCTGGTTCATCGAGTCTTCGGGGAAGCCCTTGGGTCAGATACCCGGATATATTGAGACGCGGGACTACAAGATCATCCTTGAGTACATGAAGGGAGGGCACTACAAGGAGATGGACCTCCGGGATTATATCAAAAAGGCCTCAACAAGGAAATAAGCCGCCACACAGGCTGAGGCCACGTACGGGGCTTTAAGCTTCTGCGTCAGAGAATGCGCCTGAAGTGCGAGAACGTGCGCTTCCAGTAGACGGCATCGACGCTGTCTACCGTGACGCCCCTTGATTTCGAGGCATGGATAAACTCCAGCCGGTTGATCATGATTCCCACGTGATAATCGCCTTTTATGCGGAAAACGACCAAATCGCCTGAGGCGACGTCACTTCGCCCGATCTCGTAACCTATCTTGTTCAGCCCCTCCGTCGAAACGGGCACGGACATGCCGAACCGTCCATACACATGATAGACAAAACCGCTGCAGTCAAAGGCATCGGGCCCTTTGGCTGCATTTTTGTACGGTTTGCCGAGAAGGGTTACCGCATACCGGACAATATCACCGGACATCCTCGGGGCAGGGGCTGAATCGTAAGTCCTTATTGTTTTTGGGGCGCAGCCGAAGGCGGCAAGCAGGGATAAACCCATCGTGAGACTGACGAAAAACCGTATGTCTTCCACCAACCCCCGTCGGCTTAATCTCACCTATGTCCTCGCAGTACCTCTAAAACCTCTCCAAAAGCACCGTTGTACAGGGCATGATCAATAAAAGGAAGGACTTTCTCGCTAGGGTGATATCCGATCGCCATGCCTGCCTCCTCGAACATACCCAGGTCACCCTCACCATCACCCACGGCCGCCGACTCTTCCTTTCTCAAACCCCTATCGCTCAAAATCTTCTTTACCCAGTAGCCTTTGTGCTGAAGTCCGCAGGGTGCGCCACAGAGCATGTCCGCAACCGCAACGTGTGAGGCGCCGACGGCCGCGCCTCCCGGTCTCTCGCTGCACTCCCGGCGCCCTGTCTCGTGCGCCACATTTATCCTGACGTCGCCCGTAAGCACGCCATTTTCCACGACCAGCTCATTGGCGACGGCAAGGGTCATGCCCAACTCTCTTTTTACCCTCTCCACAAGAAAGGAGAGACCCGTCGACAGGAGAACCGTGAGAACGCCCTCGCTTCTGAGCCCGTGTATCGTTTCTCTCACCCCATCGTGGTAAGGGATTTCTCCTACTATCTCAAGGACGCGCTTTTCCGTCATGCCCTTCCAGAGCGACGCATCCCGCCTGCAAAACTCAAGGTAATCGATCTCCCCCGCGCGAAAAAGCCGCTGAAACTCATCCGCGTTCCGGTCCCAGATGCCGAGTCTTTCGTGGATGTGCTGCCAACTGCTCTTCACGGTCGTGAGCGTTCCGTCGCAGTCGAAAAAAACAATGCGTATACTCATACTGTGCTTATAGCATGTTGCCTGGGGAAAATCTATTATTTCGGCGACCGTCACCGCAAGAAACGTATTTTTGAGGGACCGTCTTATGGACGTCGCCGCAAAAACGCTACTATTTCAGGCATGGAAGCCTTATAATAGCAGGTATGCAGGTGCTGGATGGGCATACCCACATATTCCCGCCCGAGCTGATACGGCTGAGGGAAAAAATAGCGGGCGACGATAAGGGATTTGCCGCCATCTATGGCGACAGCCGTTCCAGGATGGCCGACGGCGACGGTCTCGCTGCCTATATGGACCGGGAGGGTGTGGACCGGGTGGTCACCGGCTGCTTTCCCTTCAGAGATGCCGCGCTTCTTCGCCTCGCCAATGATTACGTGCTCGATATGGCAAGGAGAGACAGGAGGATCATACCCTTTATCCTCGTCGACAGGGACAATGAGGAGAGAGCCCTGGCCGAGGCCAGGCGTTGTTTCGGGCTGGGCGCGGCCGGCGTGGGGGAGATAGCCTGGTACGACCGCCCCTTCGGCGCGCGGGAGCGCAAAAGCATCGGCGCCCTGCTTGCATATATGGAGGAAACGGGCATGGTGCTTCTGATGCACCTGAACGAGCCGGTAGGACATCGTTATCCGGGCAAGACAGAGGCCGACTTCAATGAAGTGGCTGCTTTTGTGGAAGCGCACCCGGCCCTGAAGATCATACTGGCCCACCTGGGAGGCGGTATCTGTTTCTACGAGCTGATGCCGGAGATACGGAAGGCCTTTTCCCTGGTCTACTATGACCTCGCCGCTGCCCCTTTCCTTTACTCGGATGACCTGTATCGATTTGCCGAGGCGTTTCTGCCGGATAAGGTGCTCTTCGGCTCCGATTACCCCCTGCTCACCCTGAAACGCTACATGCCCCGGCTGGACACGCTCACAGACGAGGTGAGAGAGAAGTTCCTGTGGGGCAACGGGAGGCGCCTTTTTGGCGGTTGATTGGGACAAACGGCACCGGGAGGGCTTCTATGCCCGGGCGAACGATGCGCACGGCTTCCTTACGCGGCTTTTCCCCTTGATACCCCGCGGCAAGCCGGTAATCGACATTGCCATGGGTCAGGGCCGGGACCTCCTTTTCCTGGCCCGGCAAGGATTCCCCGTCTACGGTCTCGAAAGGTCCGGGGAGGCGATCAAGCTCGCCGGCGAGGCAGCACAGGAGGAGCACACAGCACTTCCGATGGTCCTGGGCGATGCCCTCTTCCTGCCCTTTAAGCGTGCCGCCGCGGGATGTGTGCTCGTCTTCTACTTCCTCGAGAGAGAAATCATGAGCGACCTGACCCGGCTCCTCATGCCCGGCGGCCTGCTCCTCTACGAGACGTTTTTGAAACGCCAAAACGACATCGACAGGCCCAGAAACCCCGACTACCTGCTGGACGACGGCGAATTGGTGGGCCATTTTCGCGACCTGGACCTCTTGTTTTATGAAGAGGGGATTTTCATTGACAAAGGGAAGCAGCGCGCGCTGGCGCGGTATGCGGGGAGGAAGCGATGATTGTAGAATGGAACCCGGCAAGGCCAAAAAAGAAGACAACCGCTTTGATCAAGGAGAGTCTGGAAAACGGCGCTATCATCAGCTACCCGACCGACACCTTTTACGGCCTGGGATGCGACCTGTTCAACATCAAGGCGATAAAGACCCTCCACGCCATGCGGGGGCTCAGCGAAAAAAGAGCGCTGAGCATCATTTTCAAAGACATCAAGGAGATAAGCGATTACGCCGTCCTTACCGATTTCGCCTTCCATATCCTGAAGAGCACGCTGCCGGGGGCCTATACGTTTATCCTGAAGGCAAAAAGGATAGTGCCGAGACTCCTCATGACGCCCAAGAAGGAGCTGGGGGTCAGGATGCCCGACCACGAAGCGCCCCTGGCGCTCGTCAATTTGCTGGGAAGACCCATAATCAATACCACGGCGAAATCAGGCGGGCAGGAATACATATCCGACCCGAGGGAGATCGAGCGATATTTCAGGAATCAGGTGTCGCTCGTGATCGATGGCGGGATCATCATGGGTGAGCCGTCGACCGTCATAAGCCTCGTCGACGACAGGGTGCAGCTCCTGAGAGAGGGCAAAGGGCCGCTTACAGATCTGCTTCGGGACTAGTATCGCCGCCCGCGAGGGCCTCTTCCATCTCCCCTTCAAACCCCTCGCCAAGTTCGTCGCCGAACTCGCTGCCCATTCTTTTCATCAGCTTTTCCATGGACCGCGGGTCGTTCTCATCGAGGTCACCCAGCTTGCCGGGGTCGAGAAGACTCTCCATCCTCCTCTCCTCGCTCCTGATAACGGCAACCCGGGAGAGCACCCTCTTCACCGCCGGTGATTTGCAGTGCTTGCAGTAAGGCTCGACTGCCTCATTCGCCCGGAGGAGCAGAAACGACGATCTTTTTTTACAGGCATCACAATAGTATTCGTAGATGGGCATACTAGAAAGTTTATTTTTTTCAGTGTGATTTGTAAAGGCTTTAGGCTATATTTTGTTATCGGCATTCGGCATTCGGCATTCGGCAACAGCGGAGATTTATTTGCGGAGCAACCCTACAATCGCGATCACGTCAAATGTGGCGGTGACATGGCTAAAATAGAGCATCAGGCTTATATTAGTAGCAAAATTTTGATACCGGGAGACAACCCCGGATATCGCTGGAACAGGTGGTGATCATGGCTAAAAAAGACTATTACGAAATCCTCGGTGTACAGAAAACAGCCTCTGAAGACGACATGAAGAAGGCCTACCGGAAGCTGGCCCTTAAGTATCACCCGGACAGGAACCCGGGGAACAAGCAGGCAGAAGAGCAGTTCAAGGAAATAAACGAGGCCTACGCGGTCCTGAGCGACAAGGATAAACGGAAGGAATACGATACTTACGGCATGGGCGGGTTCCAGCAGAAGTACACGCAGGAGGATATTTACCGGGGTTTCAACATAGGCGATCTCTACAAGGACCTCGGCTTTGGAACAGGCGACATTTTCAGCATGATCTTCGGCAGACAGCCCACCGGAGCGGGCGCCGGAAGAGAAACGGGAAGGGCGGGCAGACGCGTGTACGACTACGGCGATTACGTCACCAGGGAACGGGGGGCGGCCGGCGAGCTTGACCTGAATTACGAGCTGGAAATACCCTTCATGGATGCCATGAGGGGAGCTGAAAAACTCCTTTCCTTCACCAGCGAGCGCGGCTCGGAAGAAATCAAGGTAAAGATCCCTAAAGGTATCGCTACCGGCCAGAAGTTGAGACTTCACGGCAAGGGAAGCAGGGACCCCTACGCGGGCAGGACCGGCGACCTGTACGTGACCGTAAAGGTCGCGGAACATCCCGTATTCAAGAGGGTGGGGAACGACATCTACGTGAAAGTAGAGGCGAAGATGACCGATATCTTTCTCGGGGGGACCGTGGAGGTGCCGACCATGGAAGGGCCGAAACAGATCAAAATCCCCGCCGGTATGCGAAACAATTCCAAGGTGCGTCTCAAAGGTCTCGGCGTCCCGCACATGGGCAAGCAGGCAAGCGGTGACGAGTATGTCGAGGTGGCCATAGAGGTGCCGCACAAGCTCACGGACAGGCAGAAATCGCAGCTCGAAGAGCTGAGAAAAGAAGGTCTTTAGCATAGTCTCTCGGAAATAACTTTACATACTGCTTCCTTCCGAGCCGGGGCGCCCTCAGGGTTTAATTCGTCTCCCTTCATGACTATATTAACAGTATCAAGTATGCCCGACACCAGGGGGTGTCAATGCCGCATGCACGTCTCAGCCTCGCTGCGATCCTCATCCTGCTCGCGTTTGTGTTCTGTGCAGAGGCCATCGAGCTGTCCGCCGATATGATCACGAGAGAGGGGGATCAAAAACAGACGGGGAAACTATACGTAAAAGGAAACAAGTACCGCATAGACTCGAAGAACGGCTCGGAATACGCGATTATCAGACACGACAAGAACAAGTCCTGGATCGTGCTGCCGGAGCAGAAGGCGTACATAGAGATGTCCTTCGATCCCAAGAAGAAGCCCGCGATCGAGGAGAGGCAATCGCTCGACGGCAACCGGAAGCTCCTGGGCTCGGAAACGATAAACGGACACGCGACAAAGAAATATGAGGTGAGGGTCACAGGTGGGGGGCCGGGCGAGTCATTCTACCAGTGGGTGGCGCCGGATATCAACTTCCCCATAAAAACAGCGGCAGTCAACGGAAATTGGAGCGTCGAGTATAGCAATATTAAGACGTCGGTAGCCGATAGCCTCTTTGAAATACCTGGAACCTACGAAAAGATACCTATGCCGTCGAACAGGGGGGAAGTGAGCAGTATCCGGTAGAACGACGTGCGATATGTGGAAGGGCAGGCCGCGAGGACCTGCCCTTTCTCTTTAGAGCTTGGTTACGTTTGCAGCTTTCGGACCTTTCGGGCTGTCGACTACATCAAAACTGACTGCTTGACCCTCCGCCAAGGACTTGAACCCCTCGTCCTGGATGGCACTATAATGAACAAAGACATCTCCACCGTCCTCTTTCTCAATGAATCCAAAACCCTTCGATGCGTTGAACCACTTGACAGTTCCCTTTGCCATACCCAAAATACCTCCTCATGCAAAAATGGAAAATCCGGACCATGCTAAAAAAAGACCCCGACGTCGTTTCAGGCATTGCGGCGCCCGGTCAACACGTCCGAAACTTCGGGTATTATGATGGCACAGAATCGAATAAAGATCAAATAATTTAGCGGTCGCTTGGGCACAGCACCTTGAGGAAGGGCGCCATACGGTCTGACTCAGATTGGGATTCCCAAAGGCCCTGATATTTGTCTTGACAAAACATATATTACATAGTATAACATACTCAGCTGCTGAAAAGGCCAAACTATCCGCAAGGGTAGGACGGAAAGCGCCGGGTCTTTCATCGTAGATATTGCCTGCTTTTACGAGATCGCCGGAGCCGCCAGACAGCCCAGGGAAGCGGGAAGGGGTGTCTTTCGTGAAGGCGTTGGCGGCCGGAACAACCAGCATCGTTATTCGTGGGGAAAGGCGTTCGCCTCTCAGACCCCTTAACTTCATCCCCGCCATACGGACAAGGCTTGAGGTAGTTGAGGCGCCGGCTGCGTCGATGACGAGCATCGACGGGCTCCCACGAGTCACTGAAGCCCTGAAACGGGACGTCGGTCTGAATGAGCGCCTCAGGACCATGGCGATAGCAGCGTACCGGCGCAACATGGCCGCGTCGACCCCGGAAGCAAACGGCGCTCTCCTCATCGATACATATCTCTAGGAGAGCTTTGATGCCGCATCAAAGACGGGGCGAGGATAAGCGATCCGGCTCAGACGGTGTAGACCTCTTTACCGAGGGTCTGGACCCAGTTCCGGAGCAATACCTTTTGCGCGTCCTCGGTCCTGTCCACGCCGAGGATGACGATTGCCTGCCCGCCCACCCTGCCGAGGTGAGGGTAGAGATAATGGACGTTGATGCCCGCCTCCTTGAGCGGACGAAGAACCGCGTTCATACCCCCCGGATGATCGGGCGTCTCCACGGCAAGGACGTCCGTCTCCTTTGTCCTGAAACCGCGACCCTTCAGGATGTTCAACGCCTTTACCGGATCGTCCGCAACAAAACGGACCGTGCTCAGGTCGGACGTGTCGGCGACGGAGATGGCGCGGATATTGACGCCCTCTCTCCCGAGTATCTCGCTGACGTTTGATAGTGCCCCAGGCACGTTGTCTAATATGATGGAAATCTGTGTAATGACCATTTGTACCCGGCCCCCTCTATCGGCCCATTTTCTGCGGGCCCATATTTGTATGTGACGAAGGCCTCCATGAAGGATAGCCCCTTAGGAGACCCGCGCGCCGCCGGCCCGGCCGCTGGAGCCTATTCCTTTATGTAGCGGAAGCCCCGTTCGAGCGCGCTTCTGTTCAGCTTCGTCAACCGCGATTTGCCCTCTCCCAGCACTTCGGACAGGTTCTTGAGGAGGAAGCTCAAAGGAGACGATATTGCTCACCCTGATCAATGCCCCCAGCATCACCATGTTGGCCACCTTCACCGTGCCGAGCTGTTCCGCCAGCTCGCTCGTGGGGATCGCGACCACCTCTATGTCCCCCCTTGCCGACGACGTGTCAACCATCGAGGAATTGACGCAGATGAGGCCGCCCGCGGGGAGGATGCTCTGAAACCTCACAAAGGAGGGCTGATTCATGGCAACGACGAATTCCGGCTCGGAGGCAACGGGTGAGGCTATCTCCTCGTCCGATACAACGACCGTGCAGTTCGCCGTCCCGCCCCGCACCTCAACGCCGTAGGACGGCAGATAGGTGACGTGCTTCCCTTCTATCATTGCCGCATTGGCAATGGTATATCCCATGGAAAGGACTCCCTGGCCCCCAAAACCGGAAAAGATCGTCCTGATCAGCATGGCACCTCTTTCACGACGCCCAGGGGGAACTCCGACGGCCATCACATCGTCGATCCACGTGCACGCTTCGAGGGCGCTCATCTTCCAATTGGTGGGGCAGGGAGACAGGATCTCCACCATGGAGAACCCCGTCTTTCTTCAACTGGTGCTCGAAGGACTTCGCGATGGCCTTCTTTGCCTTGAGGATCGCCGCGGGCTTGTTGACCGCCACCCTCTCCAGGTAGGACGTCCCCGGCAGGACCGCGAGCACCTCGCACATCTTCACGGGATGACCTTCCTTCTCCGATGTCCTGCCTCGGGGCGACGTGGTCGTGACCTGGTCGATGAGGGTCGTGGGCGCCATCTGGCCGCCCGTCATGCCGTATACGCCGTTATTCACGAAAATGACCGAAATGTGCTCGCCCCGGTTGGCCGCGTGGAAGCTCTCGGCGGTGCCGATGGCGGCCAGGTCCCCGTCCCCCTGGTATGAAAAGACGAGGTTTTCCGGCCGCACCCGCTTGATCCCCGTGGCAACGGCCGCACCGCGGCCATGGGCCGACTCCAGGGTGTCGAAATCGAAGTAATTGTAGACGAGCATGCCGCATCCTGCCGGGGCCACGCAGATGGCCTTCCCGGCCAATTCCATCTCATCGACCACCTCCGCGATGCAGGCGGGTCACGATGGCATGGCCGCACCCCGGACAATAGTGGAAGTGGGCCTCCTTCAGGAGCCTGGGTCTTGCGTAGACTTTCTTCACTGTTTCTTCCCTTTGACCGATTGGTAGTAATGACGGGAAATGATGCGGAACAGCTCCACCGGCGTGGGTATGACGCCGCCCGGCCTTCCGTAGAAATGGACGCGCCCCCTCCCTTCGAGGGCAAGCCTCACGTCTTCCACCATCTGCCCCGTATTCATCTCGAAGACGAAGAAGTCGCTCACCTGCGCGGCCGCTTCCTGGATGGCCTTTTTCGGGAAAGGCCAGAGGGTGATGGGGCGGATAAGCCCCACCTTGAGATGCTCCTGTCTGAGCCGCTTGATGGCGCCCCGCGCGATCCTCGCGCCCGTGCCGTAGGCAACCACTATCATGTCCGCGTCTTCGGTCAGGAGCGATTCGAAGCGCACCTCGTTCTGCTCCATGCGCTGGAATTTCCTGAAGAGCTTCCAGTTGTGCTCCTCTTCCTCCTTCACGTCGAAGAGGAGCGACCGGACCATGCGGGAGGGCCTGCCCATCGGCCCCGGTGAGGATATAATCCTTTACGTAATCCTTTCCCTTCGCGATCCCGTCAAAGCTCACAGGCTCCATCATCTGCCCGAGCATGCCGTCGCCCAGCACCACCACGGGGTTCCTGTAGCGGTCGGCGAGGTCGAAAGCCAGGGGCATGAGATCGGCGATCTCCTGAACGGACGAGGGGGCGAGAACGATAGTCCGGTAGTCTCCGTGGCCGCCGCCGCGGGTAGCCTGGAGGTAGTCCGATTGGGCCGGCGAGATGTTCCCCATGCCGGGGCCGCCCCTCGACATGTTGACAATGACGGCCGGAAGCTCGTCCGCCGCCAGGTACGAGATGCCCTCCTGCTTGAGGCTGATCCCCGGACTGCTCGATGACGTCATGGCCCGGGCGCCTGCGACGCTGGCCCCGAGGACCATGTTGATCGCCGCAATCTCGCTCTCGGACTGGATGAACACCCCTCCCGGCACGTCCGGCAGCCTACGGGCCATGTATTCGCCCAGCTCGTTCTGCGGGGTGATAGGATAGCCGAAGTAGCAGGTGCAGCCGGCGAGAACAGCCGCTTCCGCGCATGCGCTGTTCCCGTTCATGAGCTTCTTCACGCCTTGTACACCTCGATGGCCACCTCGGGGCAGACCACGGCGCACATGGCACAGCCCGTGCATCCGTCGTCGCTAAATTCCGCCACGAAATAGCCTTTCATGTTGAGCTTGCTGCTGAGGGATATCGCCTTCTTCGGGCAGTGCTCGACGCAGAAAAGACAACCCTTGCAGCGTTCCTGATCGATCTCTATGGTCCCTTTCATGGCTCTCCATCCCGGTCAGCGCCCGAAGAACGGGCCTTTTGGGGCGCGCCTCGATTTAAAACAGTGGAAATCCTAACCCACGCGGGAAAGGCTTGTCAAATTATTCCTCAGCTTCACCCGCTCCTGTCCGGGCCTCGACGGGAGGAGGCTCTATCTGTTGGGAATTGGTGACGAACTGGCTATCTCAATCTGATTTTCCACAGACTCAACGCCTCCAACTTCTTTCACGGCCCCTTCCGCGGCTGATTTTTCCCAAGGTACCTGCACGACCCCCGTTAATCGGACTTTGCCGCCCCCGCTCACGGAGCTGGAAATGTAGCCCGGCGGAAAGCCGCCTTCAGTGAGAGCAGCCTCCACTCTTGCTGCAAGTCCCATAATTTCCAGGGAGTTTTTCACGTCGGCAGAGCGATTTCTCACGTCTTCGGTGCGGGCTGCACACAAGATTGTATGAGCCGCAACATCGACGGTAAGATAGTCCGTATTGAGGACCACATCATACAGCTCGGGATTCTCCCAATCCCGGCGGAAGGCAAATTTGATAAAGCTTTCTCTCTCGTGATCGCTCTTCTCCATTGCCGCGAGGGCCGCCTCTCTCTTGAAGCCTCTCTCCATCAGGTTCCGGAGACGCGTCTGTCGGGAAGCGATTATCCGGACATGAAGCGCACCGGGAATAGACCGGAGAAGTATGTTGCCTCCACGTCCCAGGAACACCGCATCCCCCCGGCCCGCAAGCTCATAAATAACGGCATGGAGGCGGTCGATCAAGACTTCGGGACGGTGGGTGAAAAATCTTTTTAATAAAGGCGGGGCCTTGTCGTCCACCTTTCCGATATCGTCCAGGATGCCCATTTCCCTGGCCGTAGTCTCGATGGCTTCAGTATCATAAAAGTCATACTGCAGCTCTTTTGCCACCAGCCTCGCAATTTCTGTCCCCCGGGCACCCATTTTCCGGGAAAAGGTAATGAAGTGCATAAATTTCCTCTCACATTCGTTACTTTGCTTCTCTCATGATCCCGATGCTCCCCGATCCGTGAGGAAAGAAACTGTTGTCTAACCCTTCCCGATCATCTCCCGCATAGGTTTCCAATAGAAGTCGCGCCAGCCCTGATTGATCCCGTCGTACTGGTCTTCGGGAACGCCACTCTGCCGGAAAGTAAGTCGGGTGCCTGTTTTCACTTCTTCCAGGGAAAAAGTCACCGTAGAGAAATGACCCTCAGGCCAGTCGTTGCCTCTCCACGACTGAACAATCTTTTTGTCCGGCACGAGATCGAGGTTAATACCGCTAATGTACCCTCCGTAGGCAGTGAATTTGCCGCCCACCTTTCGGCTGATGCCGGCCTTGTCCCCCGTGAACCCAGCGTGTTTGCGCGAATCCATCAGCATTTCATACACAACATGTGGACTTGTCCTGAACGTCACCGTCTGCCGAATGTTTTTTGTCTCCACTCCTGCCCTCCTTTCATCTCTGCACACACACGACCATTCCGCTATCTCTTTGCACGTCGCCGGTGACATAGCATATCCTTCTAGATTATGGGCTAACTGCGAAAAGAGGTAAATATAAAAATTACGAAGGATCGGTCCTTTTTTATGTTGCCGGGCCGCTCATATCGAACTCACCACCTTCAGATCGCTGAAATAGCTTTTGTACACCCCCAGGTCACGCGAAATAATGCAGTCCGCATGGGTCAAGGCGTGGGCGCCTATGAGGAAAGCGCCTCGACTTCAGCGGAGGCATCCTGCAAGCCTTCCCGGAGGGGAGTGGACGAAAGTGGACGGTTTCAGGGGGGGGGTGGGCGCTCCTGCCGAGAGGGACGCAGTCGTCCGAACGGCCGGGTGCGACCCAGCAAAGCACTATGGAGCTGGTGCGACCCAGCAAAGCAATGTGGAGCTGGGTACCCCGCTGATCGCCGGTCGCCGGTCCCGCCCTTAGGGCGTGGGTCGGGGCTCAATTGTCAAAGAGCGGCGCCGGTTTGCGGGGGCTTCCGAAACCGGCTAAAACGGGCTCACGCTATATCAGCTCTCCATACCTATCAAAGCGACTGCCCGGTCTTAGAATATTGTCCCTGTTTCCTGCTCACCTGTCAAAGTGACAACCAGAGGTGATAAGGAGGGATGGCAACCAGGCGTGACAAAAAGCATAGCTCGCGACTTTTTGCCCGACCGCCCTTTCTCACAGCCCAGTGGGTTGCGAAAAAAGCCCGTCTGCGGGGCGATAAGGTGTTATTTACTTATTGATGGCCGGCCCTGAACTTTCACGCGGCCACCATTCTGTCCAGCCGGAATAATGGAGGGTAGTATGACAGGCCAAGTTACGGTGGCCCCGTCTTCCTTCCTGCCAGATGTTGGAGATATTGACAACATGTCCAAGTGTTGTTATCCTTTCCAACATGGGCGCTGAAATACTCCTTAACGAACGCCGTATCCTTTCCGAGTCGGTGTTTGTCGAGATGGTGGTCCGGAGATTGTCGCGGCCTCAGCCAGGCAGTGCTCATACGCTAAAGTACAGGCTGGCCCTTGTGATAGACGGCGTATGTGTGCTGCGTTACGATAATGAGTCAGGCAAGGGAGACCACAAACATGTGGGCGCTGAAGAAGTGGAGTATGTTTTTACGACGGCGGAAGCCCTGCTTGGTGATTTCTGGAAAGATGTCGACAACTGGAGGTTTTGACATGAATACGGTTACACTGGAAGTTGCTTCACGAGAAAAGAGCAACAGACGGTTTCTCTCAGCCCTCAAAGGAAAGTCGGAGGGCGCATTCATCAGCTTTGAGTCACCTGCCCTTCTTTTCAGGGTATTTTCGGGCAAGCGGTGGGACTTGCTCAAGGCCATGGCCGGCGCGGGGCCAATCACCATCCGCGAGGCAGCGCGTCGGGCCGGTCGGGACGTGAAAGCGGTTCACGGCGATATACAGTCCCTCCTCAAAGCGGGAGTCCTGGAAAAGACCGATGAGGGCAAAGTGGTCTTTCCTTACGATGCCGTACACGTTGATTTCATGTTGAATGTGGCATAACGGTAATTGTTCACACGGAAAGAGGCGACAATATCAGGCTGATCAGCGCGAGAAAGGCATCCAAAAAGGAAAGGGAACAATATGAAGAGAATGCAAAAAGATCCGAACATGCTTGAAGAATATGACGAAAATTTTTCCTGACCACGACTCCGTAAATGAGGCATTGAGATCGCTGGCGGAAATCATTAGAAAACAAAAAAACCTTGCATAACCAGGTAATCCTGGGAGAGTGTTCAGGAACATCGCGTGGCCGCCGTCAATATTTGTGTGCCCGCTGAAAAAAGCCGTCGTTTCCGGGGATCACCCTCCCGTCCCCTTCACCCCTCCCATCGTATCCGGCTTCCAGGAACAATTCCAGGGGTTGCTGGCCTAGATTTTCATCCAGCTTCAGCCTCATTTACTGCCCCCGGCTACATCCACATAGCGCTCCCTGGCCATCTCGGCGCCATAGGCGATGCACGCCAGTACGTCTTCCTCGCTCAGGTCGTACTCACGCATGATCTCGTTAGTCTTCATACCGCTCGCAAGCAGGTCAAGCACGAGAGAGACCCAGATCCTCCGCTCCTGCACACAGGGCTTTCCGAAACAGACTTGGGGATCGATGGAAATTCTCTTCAAAAGCTCTTCACGCTCCATAGCTCATAACCTCCTTTCGATATGCGGCAGCGAGCACAGGCGGTGAAACGAATCATTGGCGCGGGCATACACTGTCTATGCTGCGGAGTAAACATCTGCCGGCAACTTTTTGAGGCTCAGCTCTTTGAGTTCGACCTTCTTGCTGGCGTTGTCGATGTCTATACCCACCAGATTGCCCTCGGCATCATAATCCAGCACGACTCCTTCGGAAACCTCTCGGCTTTCCGTGCTTGGCTTCTCGGAAAGATCGATGTAAAGCGAATCGGTATCCGGGTAGTAGTTCAGTTTCATGGTTTAAACCCCCGATCTGGAAAGGCATTGTGAATGGTTTTCCTGTCGCTAAGAGTGATCACCCGTACAATTCGGCCCTCAAGTTCATCAACGGCGCCCCAGAACCGAAAACGATTATGCTCCTGAGGTTCAACCCTCAGAAGAGCTGCTATATCATGTATTTTCTTGAACTCAATTTGATGCCAGACCAGGAAGCCTTCAGGTACTTTTCCGCGGCCTGCTGGGCATGAAAGGCCGCAGCAGAGACATACCTCACACCGCTTCTACATAGGTATTCCGCGGTATTCAAGTCGATTTCCGCCTTTTCAACCCACTGAATAGTAAACTCGACCTTCACCTCTTCAGACCGCTTCATAGATCACCTTGCCATACTTGTTTGCAGGATATGCTAGGCCGCCAATGACGTGTTTTGTTTCCTCAAACCGTTCCGGCGCCATGGCGAATATGTCGACCGAAACATCAAGATCGGTAAGGGCGGATCGCAAACGAATGCCTTCCTCCCGTTCGTTTCTGAAGCCCCGTTCAATCACCAGGAGGTCAATGTCGCTGTCGTGCGTCATCGTGTCTTCAGCTCCGGAACCGAACAGAATTATCTGCTCCGGCCTCACTACTTTTAGTATCCTCTGAACGACCTCAGACAGCAACTTTTCATCCGCCTTCATGTTCTCCCCCGAAGAGCGTCCGCTCGAGCACCCAACGTAACGAATGAAACCATGTCCCTACCACTCCCCATGAGGGGAGGCCCTTTACAGAACCTTCCCGATCCGAACTCGTCCAGGCTGGAGGGTAACAAAACATCCGAGGAGCTTTTCGCCTCTCTCCTCGACGAGTTGCACAACATCGGCGGCAATAGCCATTCGGGCCGAGATGGGAAAACGCAACAAGAATACGCCTGCTGAGTCCTGACCCTGAGCAAATACCAGGGTGCCGAAGTCTTTGTCTTCGGTCAACAAAATCCTGCCCTCGTTGACGGCAAGTTCGATAACCTCAGAATCTTCCGCTCCCAGAGCAATCTCGGCCACAGCAGTCACGTCATGGCCCGCAGCCCTGAGAGCCCGAACAATAACGAAGTCGCAGCTTTCATCAGCGAGAAAGCGCACACTCATTCCCCGGCTGCCCGTTTTCGCGGCGGAAGAATTATAATCTCCTCGTGGGCGACCGTATCAGCCGCATAGCGCACGGCCGCGTGGATGTCCTCAGTCGTGAGCTTGGGATATGCTTCGACCAGCTCTGCATGTGTTGCTCCTTCGCTGAGCTTCCGAAGAATCAGCTCCACAGGTATCCTAGTCCCGCGGATGACTGGCTTGCCCATCATGACCTTCGGGTTGATTTCGATGCGGTCAGTGATAATCATATTGGCCTCCTATCCTGAAGCTGCGAGCAACATGGCGACAACAAGCCGCTTCACTATTCCTATGATACAGTACAGATGGTGGATTCGCAAGTATGCTGCTATGACAAAAGTCAAGACCTTTTAGCGCGGTCTTCTTTCAGGTTTTTTTTACCCTCTCCCTCTTTGATCATCCGTCAGCTCATAACTTTCCCCCTTGAGGATCCGGCATCCTCTTTTTTTCCTTACTGATTCTCCCCTTCGTCTTTCCGCCGTCGTGCTGTGGAAATGTGGTAAAGGCGAAGCTTTTTCCATATTTCCACAGTATGTTAAGAGCCCTTCGGGAAAAAGGTTCTTTGCAACCTGCTATTCGTGGTCCAAGCCACATGTGTCTACCTGCGAAAAGAAGGAACCGGCGTCAACATACTCCGGGCCGTGATATGGCACAGCATACTAATCGTTGTACGCCGTTGTTCCGCAAGATCGGCAAAGATCTTCCCTCCTGGCTCATCCTTCTATCGAACAACCCCGATAGTGTAGGGCCTGCCGGCAAGTATGCACGCCCGAAGGCGAACGATCAGGACACGGGCCACCGCTACTATCGCTTTCTTCTTGCTGCCGCTCGACCGCCATACCCGTGAGAATTTGGACAGCAGGGCCGGGTCCCTTCGGATCGCCATCCAGGAGTTCTCGACCAGGATATGTCTTATGAACCCCGACCCCATCCCGGTGATGCGCCCTTTGCGCTCGGTCTCTCCTGTAGTATATTCACAACACGTCAGTCCGACGAAGCTCGCGATCTTCTTCCCGCTCGTAAAGCGGGAGATATCTTCCCCAAGCTCGATGACAAGGCGGATGGCCGTGAACCACCCTATGCCCGGGAGGCTCCTGGCGATCTCGAAGGCCTCTCTGTAGCGTTCTTTCCTGCACAGGCCCCGCAGGTAAGACCTCAGTGTCGTCTGATGGTCCCAAAGCTGCTCCAGTTGCGTCAAGAGCACGGTCATGCCTGCCTTGAGCGATTCACCGAGGGGTAGCTCGCGGAGGGCGTAGAACTCTTTCCTCCGCCAGACACCCTTATCTGCAAAGGGTACTTCGATGCCGTAGTAGTCCAAGAACTTGCGGATGCGGTTGCGGGTGCAGATGATATCTTTCTGTACGGCCGTGAGGGTGCGGCTCACCTGCCGGTCTTCCCTTCTCTCTTTGTCGGGAACATAGCAGGGGTCTTTGAAATCGTAGTTCTCCAGTATCAGAGCAAGACGTTTGGCGTCCCTTTTCTCCGTCTTTACCCTGCTTACCTTGGGCTCGGTCACCATATGGGGAGGAATGACTATGCAGTCTATGCCGTCTTCAGTAAGACGGTCGTAAAGGTTGAACCCTTTGAAGCTTGCCTCGTAAATCAGGTGAATCTTGCAGTCGGGAAACCTGTTCTTCAAGTACTGCTTCAGCAGGGGATACTTCGCTTCCATGGATGCCTCGTGAACCAGCATGCGCTCACACCGCACAGCGATCCTCCAGGTCTTCTTCGAATCCTCGAGACCAACGAACATTTCTTTGCCTTTGACCACGAAATCCTGTACCTTATAGATCTTCATCTGGCTACCTCCCTTTCTTTGAATTAGCGGTGTTGGTTCCACCGCTCGGTTCCCGATAAGAAAGAGGGTAGCCTTTTTTCTGAACCCGTTACAAGCTCCTTTTATAGCATAGACACTCCGGCTCGGACGACACCCCGGCTTCCGCCCCATCCATCGAAAATCTCTCCGGGCGAAACAAAAGCTGGCCATCGCCCCCCCTGACCGACTCAACCATCCTCGATTTTCCTCAGGACATTCAGATTGACAGACCGCAACTATATGATATAAATTTGATATTAATGCAAACTCGTAAGAATCTATCTCGACGAAATGTTTTCGTCTCGATGTTGCTGAGGCCCCGGTATATGAGGAGGATTTATGCGTAGCAAAAGCACATCGAAAGAGATGGTAGAGATACCTATGGATGAATATAAACTTCTGAAAGAAATCTACAAGACGGTCAAACGGCAAAGACTATTGTTCCGAATTGAGGAAGCGGAGAAAAACTTCAGGACGGGTAAGGTCGAGAAGATATCCGTCGATGACTTCATAGAAAACATCTGATGGATTTCAAGCCAAAGTACCTCTTACAGGATAAAGCTTTTAAGAGGACTTTCGGCAAGTACCGCATTTTCTATTTCCCCTTCAGATCGAATCGTTTTCAGGATTCTTGATGACGGTGGTGTATTGCTGGTCGACATCGGCAGCCACGATGAAGTGTATTGATTGTTCATTTTCCCTGACCCTTCGTCCCTCCTGGCTTAACATGCTACAATGAAAGACCTGACCCCAGGGGCGTTCCCAATGAAAGACCTGACCCCAGGGGCGTTCCTGGCTTAAAATGCTACAATGAAAGACCTGACCCCAGGGGCGTTCTTGACATGGGTAAACTCCTAATGTACAATTTATTTGTCTACCCAATCTTCTTGAAGAGCGGTCCGACTGGCATCGGACCGCCCCTCAATATCCCCTTCCGGGGGATTATTCGTGGCTTATCACTCTTTTCCGGATTAGTCAAGTAAATTATTACCCTTACGTGGTGTTGCTATCTTGTACCACGGTTCCATCTCATCCTCCGTGTTCTCACCTCGGGAGCGCCATCAGCATCGCATCTACGAGGCGCTTCTCCTCGCTGCCTTTTGGGTAAAGGGCCGAAAAAGCATTGGCAAGACGAACAAAATCGGTAGTGGGTCAGTTTGAAGTTTCTCACTCTTGCCATGCTTAAGTGGTCATGCTATATTAAGGTATGGCAAAAAAAAGACCGACCGACATAATGCAGCGCGCCCGACAGATAGTGGAGGAAGCGATAGGCGAACCCCTGACGGAGAACCCCGCACAAGAACCTACCACACCGCAACCCACAAGAGAAAAGAACGCCGCCGCCGTGGCCCTTGGAAGACTCGGAGGACTTAAGGGCGGTAAGGCAAGAGCAGAGAAGCTTACATCAGAACATCGGAAAGAAATAGCACAGAAGGCAGCTAAAAAACGGTGGACGAAGGGCTAACCATGACCCGCCTCTTGGGCCATAGGACCTTCTGCCCAATGTTTGATTGATTTCCCCATTCCTTCTACCTTGTCTTCCCAGGTTATCTTCCTTTCGCCTTTAGACAGATCGATGGATGTTTCTACCACGCTTCTTGTGTCGCTTAATGTTATACGATTACGCGTCTTTGAGAGGCGTTTTTTTAACATTATGGGAGACCTCCTTCACAAATCCTATAGCTGTTAACTGAGTTAAATGTAAGGCTATTTTGTCTATTACACGTTGTTGATCGACGGACAAGGGAGTCACCAACTTACGGTCAATTTTGGCTGCCTCGGTGGCATCAATCACAAACTCATGTTCTGGATACTTTTCTACTAAATGACGAGCAATTTCTCCGGCCTTATCTCCGGCATACCTATTTTGTAGCAGCCTTATCGCATACTCTTCCGCTACTTTTAAGGCCCTAGACATTTGAGTGTAATGCACTGCATCGATTTTCTCGAAGAGCGGAGACAGCATATCAGCAACAAAATGGAGGCTGAGTGGTAGCAACGCTTCGACCTTCTTCCCCGTTCTATTCAACAACAGGAACATCGTTCGGTCGGCTGCCTCAAGAGCAAAAGCATGTAACCGCTCAAGGGCTTGGACTTCATCTAAGGCCGAGACAGATTGCTCTCTATCAGGATCATCAAATTGTGCATCAAGGGGGCCAAGTTCAGCATGTTTTCCAAGCAAAATAGCGTTGGCACCGAGCGAAAGTAATGTTGCTGCACTCTTTGCGTATCTCGGTATTAAGGCTGAAAACCCACCACATTGTTCTTTAAATAAGGTTGCTATCCTATATGCATAACCGGCAAACCCCCCAGGGGAATCAATGAGAAGGACGACCGGTTTATCACATGGTAAATCATCCAGGCTCTTCAGTAGGGCAACAAACAAAGTATAATCCAACGATCTGTACCAGTCTCCAGCATTTTGAATGAGAAGGAATATGGGCGCGTCCATCAGATGCTGAAGCTCTAAGATGGCTTCTGCAAACTCATGGAGCAATGGTGGGTGGGCATATACGCTCACTGCATATTTTTTTGGTATACTTGGACTAGTCGATCCTGCTTCGGCGGCGGAAACCGTAGCTGCCGCATCAGCGGGGTTACTACCTTTGTTTGCCCTTGCCATGTCTCTACCTCTCAGTCATAACCTAAGCCTTCTTCTAGGTTATCGGCAACTAGCGCATTTTGTCAACGTAAAAATCGGGGAATTTTTTTACTTGACTTCTTGAGCGGTCAAGCATATAATATCAGTATGAACAGATTGAGTAAAGAAAAACAAACTCAGGTGATAGCGGCACTGGTCGAAGGTAACTCCATCCGGGCCACTGTGAGAATGACAGGCGTTGCCAAAAACACCATAGTCAAGCTCCTTGTGGACATCGGCAAAGCCTGTGCTGAGTATCAGGATAAGACCCTTCGCAACCTGCCCTGTCAAAAGGTCCAGTGTGATGAGATATGGTCTTTCTGCTACTCCAAGGAAAAGAACGTGCCCGAGGATAAGAAGGGCCGCTTCGGGTATGGCGATGTCTGGACCTGGACCGCGATAGACGCCGACACGAAGCTTGTTCCCTCATGGCTTGTGGCAGATCGGAGCGCGTGTGCGGCGACGGAATTCATAAAGGATTTGGCCGGGAGACTGGCAAACAGGGTACAGCTTACGACCGATGGACATAAGGCATATTTACAGGCCGTCGAGGATGCTTTCGGCTGCCAGATCGACTACGCAATGCTGGTTAAGCTCTATGGCAGCAGTCCCGAGGCGGGAAAGCGGTACAGTCCGGCAACATGCATCGGGGCAGAGAAGATACCCATAAACGGGCAGCCCGATATGAAGCAGGTTTCCACGAGCTACGTAGAGCGGCAAAACCTCACAATGAGAATGAGCATAAGACGATTTACCCGGCTCACGAACGGCTTTTCAAAGAAGGTTGAGAACCACACGCACGCGCTGTCCTTGTACTTCATGTACTATAACTTTTGCCGGATTCATCAGACTTTGAGAATTACTCCGGCAATGGCCGCAGGCGTCACGGACCACGTGTGGGATATAGCTGATATTATTAGTCTCGTGAAATAATTCTCATTTTTACCTTGACAAACCCCTAACAGCCGTATTTCAATTAAGAAAAGGGCAGTAATGGACGATCATTACTATGGGGGAAGGAATCGGCCATGAAACCTAAATATTCCGCAAAAGACGTCGCAGACTATTTTCTCTTCAAAGCGGAGCAAGAAGACCAAGAACTTCTCTCAAACCTCAAACTCCAAAAGCTTGTGTATTATGCCCAGGGGATTCACCTTGCCATGTATGATGAACCTCTCTTTCAAGATTGGATTGAGGCGTGGAGTTATGGACCGGTTATTCCGAACTTATACCACAAATACAAGCAGTTCGGGGCTGAAGGCATTCACGCTAATCCTAAATTCGATTCATCATCGATAGATCAACATACCTTGGACTTTCTTGACGAGATATACAAGGTTTTTGGACAGTTTTCCGCTATCCGCCTAATGGAAATAGCGCACAAGGACAAGTGCTGGAAGGACGCAGGCATCGGGAATGAAATCACCCAAGACGCTATGCGAGTGTGCCTCAAAAAATACATCAAAAAGTAATGAGTAAGGATAAGAAGCTCAAGAAAATCTCAGCCAGTCCGCATATCAAGATACCAGAGACCAAAGCCGATTATGATGCGGCAAAACCTGTTTTTTCATTGAAGCACATACAATATCTCGGGCGTTATTGTCCATCACAATGCGGGGAAGAGCAAAAAGCCCTTATTTTGGCTACTTTGTTGAGATTAAGCCAATCAACGTGGCGAGACATAAGGAGAATGCCGAAAGAACAGGGTTTTGAAACCATTCCTCGTCACAGATTCGACATCGCTCTTCCACCGATCCTGACGCCCGAAGTTGCTATCCTTGTGACCCGTTATGATGGTGGGGGAAGACTTGCCGGCTATAGGGATAGAGACATCTACCACATTGTGCTTGTGGGTGAGGATCTCTACTCACACTGAAATCTTTTTTCAAACTGACCCACTACCACAAAATCAGGTCGGTAGTGTTTCTCGTAAAAGAGCAATTCTCGCAACGCACTAGTTTGACCTTGTTTTTGGAAAAGCATGGCCTTATGTACATGGTCCAGAGTCGTGATTGAGTCTAGATGAAGCTGAGACCAGGTTCGTTTCTCAACACGCTGTCTTGCATCCGCTGCAACGCCTTCTTGTTTTTGGATCTCTTCAAAAAGATCGTATTGGACCATGCTCAACCGATGCTGTGGTTTTATCAAAGACAGGTCTTGAGCTACTCCATGTTCGACCAGTTGGGGAGCTCTCTCGGTCACGGGAAGAAGTCTGACGACTCCTTTTATCGTCTCGATGATTCGGCCTTCCCACCTGGACAGATTGATTCCCAAAGGCTGAGCGAGGCGGCGTACTACATCAAATATGAGACTGTATCCTTTCGATTTCTTGCGCGATACGGCCTCTTCATCATGCTCTTCCATCTCGTCTTCCTCGGGCTCGTCGTTACCGCCGCTATTCCCTGTGGGTTCTCCGTTGGTACCCTGGAGCGTCCAGAGGAACAATGCAGTGAGGCAAGCATCCTCTTCAAGGGATCCTGCATCCCGGTTCCGAGCCTGCGGTTCGGCCATGCCCAATACCTGCTCCAACGCGCATCTGGCAACAACTTCCCATACCTTTTCGAGGTATTGCGATAGAGACACTTCTGCCCCTTCGGCCGTCTCAACCTTCGAGTACCGGCTAAAGATCTCAAGGGCCGGGCCAATGCAGGCGAAAACAAGATCGGCGCCCCTGACATGCTCCCGTTGCAAACGTTCCATCCAGGCTCCGACCCGCTTAGGAAGTTCTTGGAGCACCTCGCTCCAATCCCCAACAGGCGCGTCGTCAGAACGAGGCCGGCAGACGAGATGAACGCTAGTCGCTAAGGAGGCAGTGTCACGAGCATTTAGCCTTGAACCCATTTCTGTCCGGATTGGCCATGAGCCCGTAATCGTCCAATCGGCCCTTATTAGACCGGATAGAAGAGCCTCCCAGCCTTCGGTAGTTTTATGCGCAAATACCACGGTGCCAACCCCATCTTCGCGAAGGACTCGACGCCCTTCGGCGAACGCCTTCGACATCGCAGTCTCATAAAATTCCCGGCCTTTAGGCCGGCCTTCTTCGTCTCGAACCTTCTCACACTGAACCACCTCAGCATATTTAGGGGTGAGCACATTTGTGGGACAGAAAGGATCTCTCATCAGAGGGTGTTCGGGAAATACCCGCTTGAGCCAAACGAAAAAGAAATCGGAAAGATCGGAATAAGGAATGGCGTCGTAGTAAGGGGGATCTGTGAACCAGATCGAAGCGCTTTGGTCAGGAATCCCGACATTTCGGGCATCGCCGATTGCAACCTGTCCTGGCACAGGGAAAGTCCGAGCCTGTTGTACCACCCGCGCCACGGTTTCAACAGTGGTTAGGTAATCGCCCGCTTGCCGACCAAAAGCACTCGCTTCGGCAAAATCCCAACGCATAGGCAGGGCTTGGCGGGAGAAAAGATTCCGAACTTGGGTCTTCGTTGACTCCCAGACTCCCTGAGCGTTATAAATGTCGGTAACGCGACTCAGAGACAAGCCGAGCAACAGGCGAGTCACCTCTCCAGGTTCAGCCTTACCAATGAGCCGTACCAGCGTAGACAGGGTTAGTTTCTGCCTGGCGGTAAACAGGTGACCAAAAGTAGTAATCCCGTAAAGCGGTATCTGGCTTCCAACAGCTCGGTGCGACTCCTTTGTTGGAGTCGGTTCATTGGGAATCGGACACAACCCTTGTTTGGGCGGCCCTGGCATGCCTTCCCATTCACTAAGTATCTCAGTCAGCCTATTACTGGCCCTCCAAACAGCGATGTAGTCACCCGGCATGGCAATTCGGTAGTTTCGACCATCACCTTGTACCCCCAAAATTACAACGGCTAGCAAGGACGCTCCCCCTGTGCGATTGCCAAACTCATCAAACACAGCATCTGCACCACCCGTTTGGGCGGCAAGCTGTGCACGCACCCGTTCAGGCTGGAGTACACTGTTGCAGCACAGGCAAGTGGCCCGTGCCCGCGTGACTGTCCCCCCTGGCACTTCGCGATCAGTTTTCGGCTCGAAGACTTCAAATTCAACCCGCGGGGTTGCGCTGTTGAATGTCGCAGCTCTGAACTTCAGGGCTCGTCGATGGTTGGGCTTCTTTGAGAGCCAGAACGAACGCACCAAAGGGATTTCTGCTCCGCAATTTGGTGCCTCACATCTTACCGTTCGTGCCCACAGATATGCTATGGGTCGATCCCCATTATCATCCAAAGGAAAGAATTCGGATAGCTCCTTTTCTGCCGCAGCTTTCAACTCTGCCGCCGCTTTTCTTAACTCCGCTGATAGACTCAGTCCGTGTCGCGGAATATCTTCCAGCATAACCTTCAGTATCAAACACGCCACAGGATTGAGATCGCTCGCAAACGCCTCGCAGCCAACCCTCAGCGCTTCCAGGGGTATCGAACCTCCACCGGCAAAGGGGTCCACTACCAGTGGTGCCTCGTCGCCATATGCAGCCTTTACGAGCGCCCGGCTCGCTTCTAGATAAACAGGATCGGTTGAACGGTCCCAGTCGGCGAAATCCCCGATGAACTTCAACAACGCCTTTCGCAGGTCCTCATCGGTCGTCCCTACCTTTCCTGGTAATGGTGCAAGCACCTCGCGTGCCCTCTCTTTGAATTCCTGCGGACAGTTGGGATGACAAGGGTCAGGCCACAGAAGCGCCAGCAACATCGCTCTGCATGCCGCCAATGGCCGCCTTGCCCACCATAAGTGCAAAGTGGACGGATGCCCATGACGTATGGACTTCTCCCGAGCGGAATGCTTCGACACCACCGCAATAGGAAAATCTACTTCCGCTAACCTCTTGCATTCCTTAGGAATCATTCAGTTGTTCCAGTTCCGTTACCCTTTCTTTTACCCTCTTTTATGGCCATTACCTCCTTTTCCTCCACGGCGCTCCAGGCCCGCGGCCAAGGCATTCAACCCCACCTTCTCTTTGAAGGTCCTTCAAAACCTTGCGCAGCATATCCCTGCTTACACCCGGACTGGCGTGCTCCAGATCGGATAAGGTAAATTGACCGGCGATCCGGTCTATTGCCGCAAGAATCAGATCCGTCTTTGCCCCGCGAGGGCTTTTCAAGGCGCCCACCCGTTCCTCAAACTCACGGTACGCAGTCCTCATCGTGTAGAGGACATAATTCACATATGGCCAGGGATCGTGCTTGCCCTCGTGCCACCCAATGGAGCTTTGCTCCAGCGTCTCGTAATACCGCTCTTTGCTCTCCTCGATAAGCCTTTCAAGGCTTATGTATCTTCCCACCTCATAGCCCAGATGGTAACACCCGAGAAGCATGAGCAGCCGCGACACCCTTCCGTTGCCGTCCCTGAAAGGATGAATGCAGAGAAAGTCCAGATTGAAGGCCGCCAGCGCAATGAGGGGATGTACCCACTGCTCAACAAGACAGCGATCCCACATCTTGACCAGCCCACCCACCGACTGAGGCGTCTCTTTTGCGGTAACTGTGCGAAACCTGACTCGTGACCTGCCGTCGGGATACTTCTCTATGATATCACCGTCCTGCTCTTTATACTGCCCTGCATCCCATATCTGACCGCGACACAGCCGGTGAAGCCGTAGCACTATTTCTTCTGAAACAGGGAGATTGTTGCCTTCCTGATGAATGAGATTGAGGGCATCACGATACCCCCGTATCTCCTCTTCGTCCCTGTCCCTAAGCGGTGGCTTCCCAAAGACCACTGTTGCTACCCGCTTCTTATCGATGGTGACACCTTCTATGCGGTTTGACGAGACCGCGCTTTCGATGAGGGCATGCTCCCGCAGAGCCTTCAGTTTTTGCGGCGACTGGTGCGCAAAGAGTTCCTGCTTTCCCCGTGACCCCGAAATATCGGCAATGTACCACGCAGTGGAAGCAGGAATTGCTTCAGGTCTGTGCGAGAACTGCCGAAGGGTCATCATTGTGAGCCGTCTCCATAAGGCGTCGGTGTCTCCCGCAGCCGCATCGGTTCCCGCAGCGCATCCACCGATAGGTAGTAGTGTGCCACCTTTACCACCTCATGCCACTGTAGCCTCGCGGGGTCTTTGATCGGCTCCTGCAGTTTCGGCTCGCTCTTGCATTCCGTGACCACGTAGAGCCAGTAACAGTCGGGGCGGTCCTCCGCAACGCGGCGCTCGTTGGGGGTCAAAAGCACACTGCCCGATGCCCCTCCGAGGCCTTTGATTTCTATCAGGCGTAGCTCCCCGGAGTTAAGGTCGAGGCTCGTGACATCATAGCCAAGATTCTTCTCGTGCACGTCGTCAACCTGGCATCCGCGGGCCTTTTCGTAATCGATGACGACTTTCATCGCCACAGCTTCGGTTTCGGGATCGGGTTTCAGTCTCCGGACGTCCGCAGCGTCGCGCTCCGGATGAGGCAAAATCACCACTCCGTGATGCGCTCAACCGCTTGAAGGGTGAGCGATCGTTGGCGAGCCAGCTCTTGCCGCCTCCTTTCTCGCCGTTCGAGCAGCTTTGCGTGACGCTCCTCCGCCTGGGCGAGCCTTCCTTGGGCACCTTGGGCCTTCAGCTCCACTTCTGTAGCCGCCCGGCCGATTTCGTCGTCCGCCTTCTGGAGAAGCTCCGTGAGCGAAAGCTCGATGTGGGCGCCGATGCGGTCCACCTCTGCAAGTCTTTCGGCCCGGACATCATTCAAGAATGGGAGCAGGGCATTATCGTTGAGCCACGCAGAGGCCTCCGGCAAGAAAGCGACAGATGGGAGAGCTGCTCCTGCGCATGAGGCGGGGTTGAGATTGCCCAGTATGGTCGGATCTCTGAGGGCAGGCCTGGCATTCTCATTTATCTCAACGACAAAGAGCCGCTCATGGATTATCTGGCCGAGTCCGTCGACCACGCGCGCGCGATAGCAATCGAGCCGCACTGGGGCCTCGTGTTGAAGCGAATAGAAGCACGCCCCTTTTGACAATGACTCCCTGGACGCTGCTTCGGTATGCCGACGAATCGCTTCAAACAAAGGATGTCCGGGTGTCACCCACTCGAGATTCTGTTTGTCGGCAACGGACCGATCTGTGGAGCATCTCGGATACCGGTCGGCGAGTGTAGGCAATTTCCAACTGGGGTCCGATTCGTACCTGCGAAGGGCCGGGGGCGTTCTTCCGGGCTCAAAAGTGTGAGGCTGCTGTGGAATATCTTTGATCGTCAGTTGCGTGAGGCCGGCTGTCTCGCGGATGAACCTCGCTATCGTCTCCGGCACTACCCGGCACTCCTGTGCCCTGGCACGCCGCTCCACCAACATGGCAAGGTTCAGCTTTTTCGTGGCCAGCCCTTCGAGTGCATTCTGACAAATGCCCCGAAACTGGCGCTCGTCCACATTTTCAAGGAGGCGCTCTTCGAGGTCCGCATCACCTAGTTTTCCCGAATAGTAGTCCCTGAGCACGCGCTCGATGTGTGCGGCAGGGAGTACCTCACCGATGACGTTGAATACGGCATCATCGTCCAGGGCATCGCGAATTTCCTGGAGCTTTTCGAGCAGCCGCTGGAGAATCCGGCCTTCAATGGTATTCGTGGCAACGAAATTGAAGATCAGGCAATCCTTATGCTGGCCGTATCGGTGGATGCGCCCCATTCGCTGTTCCAGCCGGTTTGGGTTCCAGGGAATGTCATAGTTGAAGAGGATATTGCAGCACTGCAAGTTAATGCCTTCACCGGCCGCCTCCGTCGCAACAAGCACCTGGATGGCTCCATCCCTGAACTGCTGCTCGGCGTATAATCTGGTTCCAGCTTCCTCTCTGGACCCCGGCTTCATACCGCCATGGATGAACCCTACCCGGAAACCCCACGCCTTGAGGCAATGGACCAGGTAATCGAGGGTGTCCTTGAATTCCGTGAAAAGCAGGAGCCTTTGCTCGGGATGGTCAAAAAAGCCTTCACGATGAAGCAAATCTTTCAGGCGGGACAGCTTTGCCTCTGCGCCACAGCTTTCAACGCCCTGGGTCATGGCCGCAAGGCGGTTGAGCTCCTCGATCTCCTCCCTCACTTCGTCGGCATTACCCGCCAGAGTGATGGCTTCGAGGATTTCTTCCAGCCGCTCACGTTCGATCTCCTCCATCTCTTCCAGGTCTTCCGGGGTGGGAATGTCCGGCGGCGCCTGTTTGGTCAGCTCCTGTGCCCGTTTAAGTCCATCAGCCAGTCTTCTCGCCCTGTTTTCCAAGGAGCGGCGCATGGCGAAGGTACTGGAAGCCAGTCGCCTTTGATAGAGGGACATGAGAAATCCAACCGCGCGGGCGCGAAGATCATCCCCCTGTCCAGCGGCCCTCACACTCTGTTGCTTAACGAACCGGGTCACTTCCCGGTAGAGATCGAATTCCGGGCCGTCGATCGAAAAGTCGATGGTATGCGGGATGCGTTTCGTGAATATTTTCGCTGCCGCCCACGTGCCGTCTGCTCGGCGCTCGGGGAAATAGACCATCGCTTCCTTTGTGCGACGCAGGTAAAACGGCGCCCGTCGCTGGTCCATTGCCTGGCGAATGGACCGGACGTCCGCGTAAGCGTCGGCATCGAGAAGCTGCAGGAAAAGGCTGAAATTGCCCGGGTCGCCTTTGTGCGGGGTTGCCGTGAGAAGCAGAAGGTGGTCAGATGAATCGCGAAGAAGCTCACCGAGCCTGTACCGCGCGGTCTTGTGCGTTTCGTCCGAGGCGGACATACGGTGCGCTTCGTCGACAACGACAAGGTCCCAATGGACCTGGCGTAGGCCGGGAAGAATGTCGGTGCGTTTCGCCAGATCAAGGGAGGTAATGACGTGGTCCTGTTCGAGCCATTGATTCATACCGAACTGATCGCGGATGTTTTCTCCCTTGAGGACGAGGAACTTCTCGTCGAATTTCTCCTTCAATTCCCGTTGCCATTGAAAAGCGAGGTTAGCCGGACAAACGATCATGACACGTTCGGCAAGTCCGCGGAGTTTCAGCTCGCGAATGAGAAGGCCCGCCATGATCGTCTTGCCAGCGCCAGCGTCATCTGCGAGAAGGAACCGAACCCGCGCCAACTTCAGAAGGTAATCGTAAACGGCCTCAAGCTGATGGGGGAGGGGGTCGACGCGTGAAATGGAGAGGCCGAAGTACGGATCAAACTCGTAGGCAATGCCGAGGGAATAAGCTTGAAGTCCTAGTCGGAGGAGATTGCCGTCGCCGTCGAACGTAAGCCCGGGATTCGAGATGGTGAGGGTCAGCACATCATCGGTAGTGAGGGTAACGCGGCGGAAACGCTCAGACTGGATACCGACAAGACCGAGAGTCCACCTGTCAGGGCCGTCCGGTACTGCGGTCTCCACGCGCATTGGTTCATGGAACAGCGGCCCGGTAAGGACCTGTCCCACCGAAATGGACGGTCGATCAGTCATCCACGCGGGCATTCCTTTTTGAGCGGTGCGCGGCTCAAGCCAATCTTATTTCACTCTTGTATCTCCATTTTTACCATAGGGAGGAAGGGCTATCAAGATAATTCGGAATCAGCGGAGAGAATCATCAGATTTGAAAATTGCAAGCGGCCTTTGTGGCGGCATGTCCGCGGAAGGGACCGGGAGAAACGGACATAAAGAGGGGAACCCGGAAGATCGGCTCGTCTGGTCTTATCAGCCGGAGGGAATTTTGATGCAAGGCGCCGAAATCGAGGGGTCGCCGACCGGAGTGTACATTTTGCGTACATGAGGATCGCGCGACCCCGAGATACAGGTGCATGGCGCGAAATTAACCCGGCTCTACCTCCGCTCTACCCCCCCTTCTCCTGATTAACCCTCTCATGTAGCCACACCTTAATGAGCGCGCCCCGGTCCACGCCTATGCGCGCTCGTACCGCGTCTATATCAGCCACCAGGGCCTCCGGGATATCGAGGGTAATACGCACTTTCCTGCCGGGGTGAGTTATTTTGGCCTTTGAGAGATCGACGATGTCGTGAATATCTTTCCCCTCGTCGAACCTCCTATCGAATTCAGCCGCCCCTTCCGCCAGCCGTTTTTTCTTCATACAATCTTACCTCCTTTGTCCTTGAGCGCCGCATACCGGGTTGCATTCGCCCAGTCATCTATTTTTTGGAAGAGATAATTCGATCACTGTTATCCTCCCGTCCGCGAGGATTTTGGCGACGAATGGCGGATCGTATTTTCGTGCGAATCGCTGTATTCTTCCCCATGCCTTGATGATCAATTCAACGAGCTCGGCAGCGGTTTTACCCTTGTGCGAGGTGATGACGAAGGCGCGGATACCATGTTCGAGAAGCGCGGCCTTCACCATGGGCTTCCTGTGAAAGTCGCTATCCTTCGATAAAAGGCAGCAATCAGGATGTAGAGAAAGAATCCTGAGAACTTCTTCATCCGGAATTCCTCGTTCCATGAGATCGGTTTGAGGCTTGACAGGAATACCGTGGGATGCCAAAGCGTCTACTATGCGGTGGCCGGAAAGGTTTTCGTCCAGGACGAGTGTCAGGCCGCGCGCTGCTCGATCTCGCAACGCAGAGCCTCTTCCACGACAACAGTATTCAAATCATAATCGGAAGCTATGTCTGAAAGGCTCTCTCCTCCGCTATAGCGCTCAAATACCATGAGCGTCGTTATCCTGGTGCCCTCGATGATAGGGCGGCCATAGACTACCGCGGGATCCATTACGATGATCTTGGGAGAAGCCTCGTAGGTAAGCGGATAAAATCTGATGGGTATGTGCTTCGGGTCTCGCTCTATTCGTTTGAGATACTGAGAAAGGACCTTCGGCAGGGCTATTTGCCCCCCCTGCGATGCGTTAATAGAAAACCCCAGTTCGCGAACGAACACCTCTGATCCGTCAGTCTCAAGGTCAAGCTCTGCCAAAGGGTGCTCAAGTCGGTATGTTTCCTTCGCCCACTCCAGGGCCTTACGAATCTTCTGCATTGGGACTCTGTGCGTCCGCCGCAATGCGACCAGCACGTGAAACTCGATAAGGTTGATAAAGCTGAGAGGCGCCACGCTGTTCCTTGCCGCCGGTACCACTACAGCGCTCCCATCATTTTGATGAGTCCAAGACCGCACGGCGCCGGGCTGAACCCGGGCATAACGGCCGATCTCCGTTGAGGAGTAGAGCGGTTGATAGCGAAGGTCTATTGACGTCGTTTTATCCATCACCTATGAAAACCCTCTTAAAAGAGCATACCCCACCGGCTCGTGCTGCTAAGACTTCCGGCCAACCGGTGGATGGGAACATCATGGCAACCCGCGACGGATTTATCGCTCACTATGGTGATTATAACACGGTACGTTTCCATGTCAACATGGAGACCCGCTTATTTATGCGCTGGCGTACGTTTTAACTTCCCGCTCCAATCGGTCTCCCAAGGCTTCGGCGGTTACGTCAAGATCATACTGCGCCTGTAAGCCCAGCCAGAACTCCGCGGAGGTCCCGAAGAATCTTGCCAGTCTTAGCGCAGTATCAGCCGAGATGCTCCTCTTTCCAAGAACGATTTCGTTTATTCTCCGTGCGGGAACGCCCATGTTCAAGGCAAGCCTGTTCTGGCTCAGACCCATGGGCTTAAGAAACTCCTCTAAGAGGACTTCACCGGGATGTACGGAGTGCAGCGTCTTTTTCATGATGGTCCTCCTAATGATAGTCCGCTATTTCGACTTCATGGGCGTCTCCGTCCTGCCATAGGAAACAGATGCGCCATTGGTCATTAATCCTTATGCTGAATTGTCCTTCGCGATCTCCTGCCAGCTTTTCCAATCGGTTGGCGGGCGGGATCCTCAAGTCCTTCAAAGTTTTGGAATTGTTCACGTTGAACTCACCACCCTCAGATCGCTGAAATAAGTCTTGTGCACTCCCAGGTCTCGTGAGATGATGCAGTCTGCATGGGTCAAGGCGTGGGCGCCTATGAGGAAATCAGCCAGGACGTGAAGACGTTTGGTAAAGGAAGTGCCGCACGTAGGGCACATCGCTTCAAAGGTCTTGCCGCATCCGGCACAGGATAAACGGTTCTTGCCCCTTTTTGCTGTATATGTCGCCCATCTCGTACCCGCAACATAGAGGGATTTCTCGTTTGAATGGACCATGCGCATCCCCGTCTCGGAGAGGAATGCCCTTAATTCCTTTTCTGATGAAAACAGTCCTGCAAGCTCGGCAAGTACTACCTCGCAAAGTATGAGCTGCCCGCTTGAGAGGTGCCTCTCCAGAAGGGCCTTTGAAGAATTGGCGAATGGCTCGTCCGGTATGAGGACATCCAGAATAATGTTCGTGTCAACGGCTGTTATCATGACCCCGTGCCTCTTTTACGAGGTCGTCGCTCCGTTTGCCTTTGAGATGTGTAAGTTTGCCCACCCATTTGTCAAAAGGAGACGTGGTCAGAACTTTTGTCATGAAAAGCAAGCCGTCTTTCTCCTCGAACCCCACAGCTTCACCCGGCCGGACTCCCAATTTTTCCCTGACTTTCTTGGGGATCGTTACCTGGCCCTTCGACGTGACCTTTGCGGTTATCATGATGCGCCTCCTGGTAAGGAGATATTATCCTTACTTTAAGTGTAAGGAATTACCCCGTCCTTGTCAAGATCTATGAAGGTCCCGTAGCCGAAACGGGCCGGCGGGCGCTCACCGAAATGAGCCGGATTGTCTCATCGCGTACCTGGCGGCGCCATAGGTGGGGTATGATGGATTTAGTGGACACCAAAGTTGAGGTACACTACCTACGGAGGTGTCAGAGATGGAAAAGGTTCATTGGACAAGGCGGGCTGTTTATGCTTTGTCTTTCCGGGCCGAGGGGATTTTTGATGGATATACCCCCCGCAAAGTTTACGCCACCCGCACCACAATTATCTTCTTGCCCTCTTTGCGCTGCCTGGCGATCTGCTCCTCGACGGGAGGCAGGTCCGACGGGCTTTGCGAGAAGCGCCTTAGGCGGATAACAATCTGTTTTTCTCTCCTCGAAGGGGCCGCGCACTGCTCCTCCAGCTTCTTCACCCTCTCTAAAATACCCATCCGTTCCTCCTGGCAATTATTGGGACACCCGCAAGCGGGCACCCGGTCGCCCCCTCCATGAGCAAGCTCACGGAGTCTCCCCCTCACTAAAAGGAAGAGGCATCATTTCTGTTCGCTATGGCGGATTCGAGGCGCGTCAGCCTGTCTTCGAGCTCCCCTAACTCCTTAGCCTTGAGAAAGCGGGAGATGACGTCATTCGCGGCGACCCGCCGCACCCACTCGTTCTCGGAGGCCAAAAGGTCGACGAGGACATCGACCGCGATACTTAAGCCCCTCTGGAGGCGTTCAAGGGCCTCGGCGCCGGCCGCACCCCGGCGGCTCCTGAGGGCGTCGGCAAAACAAGGATCGTCTTTGAGCCACTCGTAGTAAAGACTTTTGCTGATGGAGGCTTTCCTGCACGCCTCCTCTATCGAGCGGCTCTCCATAACGGCCAGGATTGCACGCTCCTGTTTCACGCTCAGAGGAAAGGCACCCTGTTTGTGACCTTTCCTGCCGCCGGCATCCTCTGCCATGACCCACCTCCCGTGCTCCGTGATCCGGTCTTCCCGCCGCACATAAGAGTATGGAACGGTTCAGGTTCTGCTGTCAAAGTGACAAGGAGGCGTGACAAGCAGGGGTGACAAGGAGGGCTGACAACCAGGGATGACAAAAAGCATAAGCAGAAAATTTAGGGCTTCCGGCCCGCAGCCGAGGGGCTGTGCGCCCGGCCGATAAGAACAGACCCGGTATTGACAGCAGTACTACCTGTGTGTACTATTATAAGTATGAAAACAGCGATATCCCTTCCGGACGACATGTTCAAAGAGATCGAGGAGGTCACGAAGGAATGCGACTGCTCTCGCAGCCAGGTATTCGCTATGGCCGTCAGTGAGTTCCTAGAACGGAGGAAATCCCGGAAGCTTCTGGAAGCCCTCAACGATGCGTATCAGGAAACGGAGGCGCCCGAAGAAACCGGGGCAAGACGGCAGGCACTATCGTATCATGCCAAGAGGGCTCGGAAGGAGCCCTATTGAAGCTTCTGCTGGAGCCGAGAGAGCCATAGACTTTCGCCCTTCGTCGTAGCCCGGTACCCCTCTTTTAGTCTGTCTGCCGCTGACGCTTTGTCTTCCCCGGCCGCCACCTACTCTACGGTGACCGACTTCGCGAGATTCCTCGGCTGATCCACGTCCGTCCCCAGCAAGTTCGCAATATGGTACGCAAACAACTGGAGCGGTATGATGAAGACCATGGGCTGCAGCTCATAGAGCGTGGGCGGCACCTTGAAAATGCTTGACGCCTTCGGCGCCATCTCGTGGTTGTCGTGGTCCGTGCAGAGTATGATGTTGCCCCGCCTGGAGACGACCTCTTCCACGTTGCTGCACGTCTTCTTGTAGGTGCTGTCGTTGGGGGCGACGACGACGACCGGCATCTGCTCGTCGATGAGGGCGATGGGGCCGTGCTTCATCTCGCCGGCGGCATAGGCCTCGGCGTGGATATAGGATATCTCCTTGAGCTTGAGGGCCCCTTCGAGGGAGACGGGGAAACTGATACCCCGGCCGAGATAGAGAAAATTCCTGTAATGCATATACTTGCGGGCGAGCTCTTCCATATTCTCTGACTGGTCGAGGGCGAGCTGGACCTTGTGAGGTATCCGCCTGATCTCGGATATCCTCTGCCGGAGCGCGTCCTGATCCATGGCCCCCAGCTTCTTTCCCAGGTAGAGCATGAGGAGGAAGAGCACCGATACCTGCGTGGTAAAAGCCTTGGTCGATGCGACGCCGATCTCCGGCCCAGCGTGGGTGAAAATGACGCCGTCCGATCCACGGGCAAGGGTGCTTCCCAGGACGTTGCAGATAGCGAGGGTAAAGATGCCCCTCTTTTTTGCCTCTTTCATGACGGCGATGGTGTCCGCGGTCTCGCCCGACTGGGAGATGAGGATGAGCATGTCGTTCTGCCCCATGATCGGGTTCCGGTACCGGAACTCGGACGCGATATCGACGTCGACGGGTATGCGCAGGTTTTCCTCAAACATGTGCTTGCCTATGAGGCACGCATGGTACGAGGTGCCGCAGGCGATCATCCACATGCGTTTGACCTTGTTCAAGGGAGGGAGCTTCAGGTCCTCGAAGTCGACCTCGCCGCGCTCTTCCTTCACCCTGCCGAGGAGCGTATCGGAGATGGCCCTGGGCTGCTCGAAGATCTCCTTCAACATGAAGTGCTTGTAGCCGCCCTTTTCCGCCATGGCGCCGCTCCAGTTGATGATGTGCACCTGCCGCTCCGTCCGGTTGCCGTCCGCGTCCAGGATAAGGAGCTCGCCCCCTTTCATCACGGCTATGTCGTTATCCTCGAGGAAGATGAACCTGTTTGTTTTTCCGATGAGGGCGGGGGCATCGCTCGCGATGAAGAACTCTCCTTCGCCTATGCCGAGGACGAGGGGGCTCTCCTTTTTTGCGGCGATGAGGGTCTGCTCGTTTTCCCTGATTATACCGAGGGCATAGGAGCCGTGCATCTCGGCCAGGGAGAGCCGTACCGCTTCCATGAACCCGGCCCCTTCTTTCATATGTTCCGAGATGAGGTGGGGTATGACCTCCGTGTCCGTGTCGGAGAGGAATTTGTGCCCCTTCGAGCGCAGGTGCTCTTTCAGCTCGACGTAGTTTTCAACGATGCCGTTGTGGACGACGACGACATCCCCGGCCCTGTGGGGATGGGCATTCCGCTCGGAGGGCGTACCGTGGGTGGCCCACCTCGTGTGGGCAAGGCCGAGGCTCCCCCTGAAGCCCCCCTCGCACATCTTTCTCAACTCCTCAACCTTGCCTTTCTGGCGCGCAATCTCGATCCGCCCGTCGCAGGAGACGGCGATCCCGGCAGAGTCATAGCCCCGGTATTCGAGCCTCTTCAGCGCCTCTATCAGAATCGGATAAGCATCATCTTCCCCCAGGTAACCGACTATTCCGCACATTTTTTCTTCCTCCTTGAGTAGTCTTCGATGTGCTTCTGCTTCGTGCGTGTCACTGCGAGGGCCCCTTCCGGGACATCGTGGGTAATGGTCGATCCCGCCCCGATGTACGCGTCCTTTCCTATGGTGACAGGCGCCACGATCTCCGTATTGCTGCCGATAAAGGCGCCGTCTCCTATCTTGGTCGGGTACTTCAGCTTGCCGTCATAATTACAAGTAATAGTGCCTGCGCCTATGTTAACCCCGGACCCTATTTCGGCATCCCCGAGATAGGTGAGGTGGTTCGCTTTCGACCCCTCCCCCATGGTCGTGTTCTTCAATTCGACAAAGTTGCCTATCTTCACGTTCTTTTTGAGGACCGTCTTTGGCCTCATGCGCGAGAACGGCCCTATCTTGGCGTTTTCCCCGGCCCGCACTCCGTCGAGGGAGGTGAAGCCTTCGATGGAGACCCCGTTTTCAATGATCGAGTCCTTGATCACCACGTGGGGGCCGATGAAGACGTCCTGCCCGATCTCGGTCCGCCCAATGAGATAGCAGTAAGGGGAGATGACCGTGTCCGGGCCGATCGTCACATCGCTCTCGATGTAGGTGCTCCTGTCGGTGATGGTGACGCCGTTCTCCATGTGGCGGTCGAGAATGGCGTTCCTGAAGGCGAGGTTGGCTTCAAGCAGGTCTTTGCGCGTATTGATGCCGAGGACCTCGGATGCGTCCTTATGGAGAAAGGCCCTGGCCTTGATGCCTTGCCGGCCCGCCGTTTTGCAGATGTCCGTGAGGTAGAGCTCACCCTTCTTGTTATCCGGGGTCACGGCCTCTACCAGGGGGAGGAGATTGCGCCGGATCATGCATATGCCCGTATTGATCACCTTTATCCCCAGCACGGTCCCGGTCGCCTCGCTGTCCTCGACGATATCGACGATCCCGTCACGGTTGTCCACGATGACCCTGCCATAGCCGGAAGGGTCCTCCACCTCGGTGGTCATGAAGGCAATGCCCTCGGACCGCATGAAAAACTCCATGAACGCGTTCAGGGTCAGGGGCCTGATAAGGGGGACATCACCGTAGAGCACGAGGATGTCGCCCGGCGCGAGAAGCGCAGCGGCAGAGAGGAGGGCGTGGGCCGTCCCCTTCTGCTCCTCTTGGTGCGCAAAAACCACATCCGCCCCTTCGAGGCAGCTCTCCACCAGTGTCTTCCCATGGCCGGTCACCACTATGACCCTCTCCGGCGCAAGTGTGTGCGCCGTCTCCACTACATAGCGGATCATGGGTCTGCCCATGATGGGGTGGGCGACCTTCGGTATCTTCGACCGCATCCTCGTACCTTTGCCTGCTGCCAGTATTACGCAGTTAAGCCGCTCCATTGACGCTCTCCTTTCTTCCAAAAACTCTCGCGATCATCACGCTCAGCTCGAATAGGCCGTACATGGGCAGTGCCATAAGGAGCTGGCTCGATACCTCCGGGGGCGTAATGATGGCGCTCAGCACCACGATGCCGAGGATGGCGTATCTTCTTTTCTTTGCCAGTCCTTTGTAGTTGATGATGCCCGCCTTCGCAAGATAGTATGCGATGAGAGGCATCTGGAATACGAGACCGAAGATGATCAGCATCTTCAGGGTGAGGCTCATGTATTCTTTGAGGGAGGGCATGGGAATGATCATGGTCCCCGCATAGCTCACGAAGAAGTGATAGACCACGGGCATAGTCACGTAATAGCAGAAAAGGGCGCCGCCGATAAAAAAAAAGCTGCCGAAAATGATAAAGGGCACTATATATTTCTTCTCCTTCTCATAGAGACCCGGCGCGACGAACATCCAGATTTCGTAGAGGATGACCGGTGCGGCGAGAAAAAGAGCGGCCACGAGGGATACCTTGAAATAGGTGATGAACGCCTCGGTGATGCTCGTGAATATGAAGGAGCTTCCGGCCGGCATCACCTTGATGAAGGGGAGCATGAGGAAATGAAAGATCTTTTCTTTGAAGCTGTAGGTAATGATAAAGGCGACGCCAAGCCCGGCAAGGCTGACCACCAGCCTGTCTCTCAGCTCTTTCAGATGAGCGGTGAAGGGCTTTTTCTCGTCTATCATGCCTTCTTTCGCTGTTCATAGGGACTCGTGCCTTCCGGGGGTTCAATCCCGGCCGCCTGCTCTTCTTCCTGCTTTTCGGGCGTCTCCTTCTTCTCTCCTTCCCCGGTTGCCCCCGGCTGTTCCTTCTCTGCCTCCTTCTCTTCTGTCTTCTGCCCTGCCGGCTCTTCTTTTTTCTCTTCTTCCGCGGTCATCTCCTGCTCGATGGTCTCTTTCACGTCATCGGCCATGCGCCTGAATTCCCCCAGGGCCTTTCCGAGAGACCGGGCAACCTCGGGCAGCCTGGCGGGGCCGACGACAAGGAGGGCCACGATTATGATGATGATAAGCTCTGGTAAGCCGATGCCGAACATACCATTAAAGGTAACACAGATGGGGGCCGATGAAAAGTTTTACGTGAAGTTCCGGCCGTGAGCGACCGCCTTGACAGGGACCATGACGGGAAATACAATGAAAATATGGATCAGGATAACGCCATCAAGGATCTCTTGCGGACAAGCCGCGTCATCGCCGTGGTCGGCCTGTCCGCCGACGGGGACAAACCGAGCAACGTCGTCGCCCGGTACCTGATGGACAAGGGCTACAGGGTCATTCCCGTAAACCCGGCCCAGGAGACTATACTGGGCCAAAAATCGTATAAGTCGCTCGCGGATATCGATGAAAAGGTCGATATCGTCGACATCTTTATGAAGGCTGAAAAAGTCCTCCCTTTTGTCCGGGATGCAATAAAGCTGCGTCCTTCGGCAATATGGCTGCAGCTCGGCATCGTCAGCGAGGAGGCAAAAAGGCTCGCCGACGCGGAGAAGATCATGTTCGTCATGGATAAGTGTGTGAAGCAGGAGCATACGCGCCTGCTTCACGCCGCATCATAGCCGCCGGAGCGACCCGGCAAAGCACTATGGAGCTGTGTACCCGCCTGTGGCCGATGGCCGGGGAGTGGGGCGTTTCGCCTGCGAGGGAACGGGCGTTATGCGGTCCGGGGATGCACAGTTTCCACATGTTTGCCCCGGCTAGTACCACTACTGTATTGATCTTTATCTTCCAAGAGAATATCATTTCCTAAGTGAAACGTTGGCTTAGCCGCGAAGGAGGGGACGATTCGCCGGTACCCCTTTGCGATTGGCCTTTGTCCGGGAAACTTATGTACGCGGAATATTTCGGTCTGAAAAAAAAGCCTTTTTCGATCGTCCCCGATCCTGCCTGTTTCTATATCAGTGACGGGCATCGGGAGGCCCTCGCCCATCTGTTGTACGGCGCGACCGGCGACGGCGGGTTTGTGCTTTTGACCGGAGAGGTCGGGACGGGAAAGACTACCGTCTGCCGCCGCCTTTTCGAGCTGGCCCCCGAGGCGACGGACGTGGCCTTTATCCTCAATCCGAAATTGACGGCAGAGGAGCTTCTCGCAACGATCTGCGACGAGTTTGGCATCAGCTACCCGGAAGGCACGACGAGCATCAGGATACTGGTGGCCCGTATCAACGATTATCTCCTCGATGCCCACGATAAGGGGCGCAGAGCAGTCCTCATTATCGAAGAGGCCCAGAACCTGACGCCCGATGTGCTCGAACAGATACGGTTGCTGACCAACCTCGAAACCAACCAGCAGAAGCTGCTCCAGGTGATCATGATCGGCCAGCCGGAGCTGAGGGAGATGCTCGCGAAACCGCAGCTCCGCCAGCTCTCCCAGCGCATCACGGCACGCTATCACCTCGGTCCCCTGTCAAAACAGGAGGTTCCGGAATACATCAACTATCGCCTCTCCGTGGCAGGGGCGCGGAGCCGGCTATTTCCGCACGCGACCATCAGGAAGATCTACGGGCTTACGAAGGGGGTCCCGCGGTTGATCAACGTGGTGTGCGACAGGGCCTTGCTCGGGGCGTTCGTGCTGGAGATGGAGCGCGTCGACATCAAGACATTGAAGAAGGCGGCGCGGGAAGTAATGGCCGAGGAACGCCTTAAGGGGAAGCACCCACGCCTCTACAGGGCAGCGGCAGGTGTGCTTTTCCTTCTCTGCATCGGCCTCGGGGTTTTCTACTACATGCCCGGATCAAGGCAATGGGTTTTTCCCGGCCGCCTCTACGCACGGCTGAACCGGCCTCTTGCCGGCCCAAAGGTGACCCTTGCAGTACAGGCCGCGCCTGCGCCCCCGGCAGGCGCTGTCGGTGGCGGAAAGGCGGAATCCCCCCAAAAGGCCACTCTGAGCCGCCCCGCCGGCCATAGCGGCCATGGCTTGAGGGAAATGGCATACCGGGAGCTTTGCCGCCAATGGCATGTCCAATATTACAGCGGCCAGAACCACCCTCCGGTGTGCGATCAGGTAAAATCAGCCGGCCTTAAGTGTATCAAGGGGAAAGGCGACTTCAGCGATCTTGTGGAGATGAACAGGCCCGCGGTACTGCGGCTCATCGATAAAATACACGGCGACTACTATGGCGTACTGACCGCGCTCGACGGGAAGAGGGCCACCTTTATACTGGGTGATGAGACAAAGAGAGTCGATACCGGAGAGATTGCCGAGCGGTGGTCCGGCGATTATCTGCTCCTCTTGCGCATGCCTCCGGGATATGAGGGGAACTTGAAACAGGGGAGCCGGGGGCGTGCCGTGGCATGGCTGATCAGGCAACTGGCCCTCGCCCAGGGGCGGGCGGCCCCGACCGGAGAGAGTCAGATATATGACGAAAAGGTGATGAAACAGGTGAAAGCATTTCAGACCGCAGCCGGCATCGCGTCCGACGGGGTCGCGGGTCCCTGGACGATCCTGCGCCTGGGCAATGTAAGCCCCGACAATCGAGACCCGGTCCTTCGGGCCATCAGAAGCGAAAAGGGGATCAGGTAAGCATGTCGTATATTCTTGAGGCGCTGAAGAAACTTGAGCAGAAGCGGGAGCAGGAGGAGCCGCCCGAGGTCTTCAGCTTTTCCCATGGGGCCCGGCCCCGGCGGAAGAAACAGTCATCGTGGCCCTATCTGCTTGCAGCCGCGCTCGTCTTGAACGCAGCCGCGATGATCTGGTGGGTCAGTGAGAGACAGGCTGAAAAGGGCAAGACCGTTGCCGAGAAGGTGGCCGTCCCCCCGGAGCCTGTCCCGCCCGCGCCCCTCACAGCTCCGGAGAGGAGACATCACGTGCCGGCCCAGGGGCCGGGCAAGAAGAAAGAAACCCCGCAGCCGGCGCAGGGTGTGATGCCGCACGCGCCCGCCGCACCAGTGGAAACGGCCCGGGACATCCCTTTGCCGCCTGCACCCAAAGCTGTTGAGACCGAAAAGCAGCCGGCTCAGCCCGAAAGCCGTGCAGAAAAAGAGAAAAGAACGCACGGGTTGGTGTTCCGGTTAAACGATCTGCCCTCCGTGGTCAGGAAAGGGTTGCCGGAATTCAGGATCTCGGGCCACGCCTATAGCCCCGAGCCACAGACGCGGGTGGTCAGGATCAACGAGAAGATCCTTCAGGAAGGGCAGGACCTGGCGCCGGGACTCAAACTGGAGGAGATCGTCCCCGGGGGTGTCATTTTCGGCTATCGGGGCTATCGCTTCAGAGTCGACGTGAACGGAAACCATTGAAGAGCACGACCGGCCGCCATCCTTCCCCTGTGGAAGAGCAGCTCAAAGCGCGGATGGGCAGCGCCGGTCTCCTCTCCTATGAGGCTTTCCTGGAAACGGTCCTTTACGATGCGCACTACGGATACTACAGGGCCGGAAAACAGGGCCGGCAGGACTACTGCACGTCCCCGGAGATACATGCCCTCTTCGGCCGCACCTTAGGCGCATACATCGAGGCGCTTATGGACCGCATGCAGAGCCAGCCGGTAGCCATACTGGAGCTGGGGGGCGCTTCGGGAAAACTGGCCGCCGATATCCTCTCTGCCTTCACCCACCTTGCCCCGGAGGCCTATTTCATACTGGAGAAGGGAAGGGAACGGAGATCGGGGGCCATCCGGTGGATCAACACGCTCGATAGGCTGCAAGCCCTGGAAGGCTTCACCTTCATCCTGGCAAATGAATTCTTCGATGCCCTTCCTTTCCACAGGGTGATCAACCGGGAAGGCAGGCTCGAAGAGGTTTATGTGGGCCATAAGGATGGGTTTTTCGAACAAAAGGGGCCTTTGAGCAGACCCGTCGCATCGTTCCTCGATGACCACCCCATCTTTCTGCAGGAACATCAGGAGCTGGAGGTGACGACAGCGGCGGCGCCGCTTGTCAAGGCGCTATCAAGCCTCGCCGGAAGGGGCTGCTTCCTCGTCTTCGATTACGGCTACCATCAGGCCGATATCACGGCGGGCAGATTCTCATCCGGCAGCATGTTGGGCTACAGGGACCGCAGGATACGCGACGATCTGTTCGCCTCCCTCGGGAGGACCGATATCACCCATCACGTCAACTTCGACCACATCGAAGCGCTGCTTGAAAGAGAAGGATGGCGCAAGGATGGGGAAACCGAGCAGTACCGCTTCCTCCACAAGGCAGGAGCGTTGGAAAGGCTCGAAGGTCTCACCGTGGAAGAAAGAATGTCGGCGAAATGGCTTATCATGCCCGAGGGCCTCGGCTCGACGATCTCGGTGCTGGGGTTTTCCAGGGGCCTGCCCTTTCCTATGCCGGGCTTTTGAGGGCGGGGTGCGGCCGGGCGCCTTTTGCGCATAGCTTTGTCGCCTCGTCGGCGCGACATCCTCATTTGCATAATATTTTCCGTCTTTCCCGCTCTCCTGTCAAAGTGACAATCAGGGGCGACAACCAGGCATGACAAGGAGACGTGACAACCAGGCATGACAAAAAAGCATCCCGGCATTTTTAAAAAAAAGAGGCAAACCCACGTGTTTCGCCGGCGGTACCGGGACCTGTTCCGGGGGTTTCTGTAATGGAGCGGCCGAATGTTCTTCTTGCAATAGCGCCTTACAGGTGGTACTCAATAATATTGCGAAGGAAAGATAGTATGCAATGGATGTCCCTATGATAGGAGAAGGGGGTGGATAAGAAGGCCGATGAGAATCGTGGCGATAAATGCAAGCCATCGGGGCGAGAAGGGGTTTACCCAATTCCTGCTTAACAAAATGGCGAAGGGCGCTACCCAGGAAGGGGCATCATTCGAAACAGTTGTTTTGGCTCGGCACAGTATCAATCGCTGCATCAACTGCGAGGTGTGCCATACGGAACGGAGTTACTTGAAGTGCAGGTACGAAGACAAAGATGACGTCGCCCTGATTTTTGAGAAAATGAGGCAGGCCGATCTCATCATTTTCGCGACGCCGGTCTATATCTTCACTATGTCGGGCTTACTCAAGGTCTTCCTGGATCGACTCCATGGAACGGGGGATTCAGGCAAACTGCAGCTCTCCAAGAGCGGCCTCCTCTTCCATCACATAGATCGCGATCTCTGTTCCAAACCGTTTGCCCTGCTGACCTGCTGCGACAACGTGGAAGACGAAACTTCACGCAACGTTATCTCCTACTTTAGAACGTATGCCCGGTTCATGGATGCCCCCATGGTGGGGACCCTGGTCAGAAAAGCGGGCAAGCTTGTCGGTCATGGCATGTCGCCGGAGAAAGAGAAGCAGTACCCGAAGATCTATAGCGTGTACGAGGCCTTTGAGCAGGCAGGCAGAGAGCTGGCGACCCTCGGCAAGATTCGTCCGCGAACACAAAACAGGGCTAATCAGCAGATTATAAACGGGCCGCCTTTCCTTAGCCTGTTGATGAAGTTCCGCCCTTTTAAAAAACGTGCAATCGAAAAGTTTAAGATAAAGAATCAGGGCTGGTCATAGAGTGCATTCAATCCCCTGCGATCGCAAGGTTGATTGGACTTGCCTTTATTCTTGGTTACGAAAAGACAGCCTGTCTCCTTTGCTCCTCTTCAGCGTGAAGGAGCCGCAGACGGGCCATAGGCGGGGGCTAATGCACGAGAGGGAAAGCGCGCTGTCCTGTTTTTTGCAAGGAGACAGTTATGACCGCAACCACAAAGACCTATAAGATAGGCGATGCGACAATCACGCGAGTAATGGAGACAGTCATCGCCGCGTTGACCCCGGAGCTTCTCTATCCCGGCTGGGACTCGTCCGGCATCGAGAAGCCCGTGCTCAAATTGCTGCTTGGGGGGCCGGAGGAGAGACGAGACCATGTCGTCCTCAACGTCAACGTCTGGGTGGTTCGCTTCGCCGGCCAGGTTACTCTGGTCGATCCGGGAATCGGCAACGACAAGGAACGTCCCTTCGGCAAGTTTTTCCACCGGCTGTGCACGCCTTTTCTCCAAAAGTTAGAAGAGGCGGGCGTTCGCCCCGGAGACGTTGACCACGTTTTGCTTACCCACCTCCATGCAGACCACGTCGGCTGGAACACTTCGAAAGTCGACAACCGATGGGCGCCGACCTTCCCGAAGGCGAACTATGTCTTCCCTCAAGCAGAGCGCGACTTCTTCGCGACGCCTGCCTCGGAAGGCCGCCGCATTCTCTTCGAGGACAGCGTCCTGCCGGTCATCGAAGCAGGCCAAGCCGTCGCCATAGGCGAGCAGGGCGGAGCCTATCTCGACGGCATCGAGTTTCTCCCGACCCCCGGGCACAGCCCGGGCCACATGTCCATCTCGATAAAATCGCGCGGCGAAGAGGCGATCTTCACCGGTGATATCGCCCACAATCCTCTCCAGGTCTACTTGCCCCAGTGGAACTCAGTGTTCTGCGCCGATCACGACCGGGCACGGGCGTCGCGTCGCTGGATGCTCGACTACGCGGCAAGGAGGGAAGCGACCCTCTTCACCCCCCATTTCCCCCAAACCTCGGCCGGCGTCGTGACCAGGTGCGGCGAGGGGTATGAGTGGCGGTATGTATAGGGGGCGTGTGAAGCGAGCGGCAATTACAACCTCGGGCTGTCACGAGGTCTCCTTCCATTCGAAAGCTCATGGAAAGCTCATGAGGTCTTGCAATCACACATTTCCAGAAACCGGCAGCGGGTTTTTTGCCTTGACTTCACCAAGCTCTAACATGCAACCTCTCGCATTTCGGCGGTAATGTTGGAATGCATTGGCTCGGAGAGATGTGGCCGCCCCGACTCCCGCAAAAAGCAGAACCCCCGGCTCTTCACCGGGGGTTTTTGTTTACCTCTCCGCGAGGAGCGGCGACCTATATGCTGTTACCCGCGTGCCATCCCGTGAAAGTGCTGTCCGGGATGAGGCCCGGGTTCTCGCCGTCCCCTATGGAATAGATTTCGGGGACTTTGTCTTTCAGCTCCTCATAGAGCTTCCTGTTCGGGACGAAGGGCATGGCGGGAATGATGCTATGGGCCTCGAGGAACTGCTCTTCGCCTTCCTTCGTCCTGACGGTGAGGCCCTTCTTCGTGATCTCCACAAGCAGGACCCCCGGCAGGAGCGTGACGTCCTTCCGGGCGAACCAGGCAAAGAGGCGGGTTTTTCGTTCCGGATAGAGCCCGCCGCCCATCTCCGGGGCGGTGTCGACAATGGTCACCTTTCTGCCCTGCTTCGCGAGAAACTCGCCGAGCTGGCACCCCTGGATGGCGCCGCCGATGATGACGACCTTCTTCCCGACGGGCATCCACATCTTCGTAAGGGCTCGCAGCTTCCTGGGGCCGAAGGTTTTCAAAAGCGATCTGACCGTGCCGTAGAGATCGCTGCTCTTCGTCACTATGCCGCTGTCGTTGAAGCCGGGCACGTCGGGATAGGAGGGCTCGCCCCCGACGGCGAGCACCACCGCGTCGGGCTTGATCCTGGCCGCGTCGGCAGGGGTGAACTCGTACGAGAGCTTCACCTTGACATCGAGCTTCTTCACCTGGGTCTTGAAAAACTCGATGATCTCGGTCAGGTCCTCGAGGTCAAAGCCCTTCACCATGGCCGCGATGGGCAATACCCCGCCGAGCTCCTTTGCCCTCTCGAAGAGGGTCACGTCGTGCCCCCTCATGGCGGCGACGCGGGCAGCCTGCATGCCGGCGGGGCCGCCGCCGACGACGACCACTTTCTTCTTTGTGCCGGCAGGGGCGGGCTCGTAGCTTTCCCGGCCAAAGGAGGGGTTGATGCGGCAGTGGCGGGGCGTGTTGTAGGTGGAGTAGCAGCAGCCGCACTTGGTGCACGGCTGGATGTCCTCCAGTCTCCCCTCCCTCACCTTGTTCGGGTATGCGGTATCGGCGAGGAGGCGCCTCGTCATGCCGATGAGGTCCGCCTTGCCTTCCTGCAGCACCTTCTCGCCCGTCTCCGCGTCGAAGCCGCCGACGGTCATGACCGGTATGGAGACTATTTTCCTGATGTCCGCGGCGATGGGCACGCTCGCGAGGGCCCCCCGCAGGCCCCAGTACATCTCCTTCGGGAACTGGTCCAGTGGAATGTGGGGCTCCGGGTAGAAAATCACGTCCGGGTTTATGGAGCCCCAGTGCATGCCCGCCCAGTGGGACCTCACGTGGAGGCAATCGACGCCCACGCTTTCGTAGATTTTCGCTATTTCCTGGGCGTCCCCGACGGTCAGGCCAAGCTCTCCCACGCCTGCCTCGACGCCGTTCATGAGGATTTGCAGGGGGAAATCCTGCCCCAGTCTCCCCTTGATCTCCTTGATGACCCGGACGATGAAGCGCGTCCTGTTCTCCATGGTCTGGGTGCCGTACTCATCGGTGCGCCTGTTCCAGTAGGGCGAGAGGAACGTGGCGAAGAGGTGGTCGGCGCCCGTGTTGATCTCGAGGCCGTCGAAGCCGGCTTTGGCGATCCGCTCGGCCGCGCTCCCATACCTGTCGACGAGCTCGTCGATCTCGTCAATGGTCAGTGCGTGGGGAGGCTCCTCGTCGTGGACGTCGAACTGGGAGCGGAACGTCACGGCTGAGGCCGCGACCCTGGTGGCCACCGTGCGGTAAATGGCGCCCCACGGACCCCTGTGGTAGAACTGGATGAAAGCGGGACAGTCGTATTTGTGGATCTCGTCGACGAGCTCCTTGATCTCGGGGATGTACTTGTCGTCATCAACGCGCATCCGGCGGTCGCCGGTGCCGGACAGGGGCGATTCCATGGCCGGGGTCTCGACGATCACCAAACCCGCGCCTCCCTTCGCGAGGGCGCCGTAGAAGGCCTTTGCGAGCTGACCGACCCGCATTTCTCCGTCTTCGAAGAGATAGCTCTGGGCCGCCGTCTTCACAAACCTGTTCTTCAACTTCACCCTGCCGATCTGAAAAGGTGAGAATACCTTGTCGAACCTGCCTTTTGCCATGTCGTTCCTCCTCTTTGTTATTTCGAGCTATTTCCCGCTCTTTGCGGCCGGGCCACGCGCGCTTCGAGTTGGCTGCGTGCGCGCCGATGCCTTGATCTGTTTCGCCGGTTGAGCCGCTGGATCTTCGCGACGTTGATAAGGTCCGGGAATCTATTCATGGAAACTTCCTTCTCGAATCACCGGGAAATTGCATGCAGTATCTTAGCAAATGCAACTCGGAAGTTAAAGGCCCTCGACAGCCGTGCGCCAGGCCGTGGGGAAGAAAGGCGAGAAATATGTTCCCTAATATCTCGCGTTACGGATAACATATACGATCCAGGGAAGAACCCACGGCAGGAGGGGCATGAAATGAGAAGATCATACCTTGCGGTCGTCGTGGCAACTTCTGTGCTAGTCAACTGCCCGATCCCTTGTGAAGAGGCTTGGGGACAAGATGGAGGTGAAGATCAGGTCTCATGACCTGAGACGCCATTCAGCCACCTATGCAAGTCGGAACGGGATTCCCCTTGAGGTCATCTCTAAGATAATCCTCCGTCACCAGGACCTCAAAACCACGCAGATGTACCTCGGTAGGACAAGCGAGGCCGAGGCCCTGCGCTGGATGGACGTGCTCCACGGCAAGTAGCCCAGAATCAGATCGGGGCCTCGTCGGGTTGGTGGCAAGGTTATTAGTGGCATTCGCCAAAAAATCCGAAACATTGAAACACGCTAGTAGCAGGTGGAACCCTAAACGATCCGCCCTCGTTACGACCCGGCAGGGATGGATGGTCCGAGATGACAAATCGCCGAAGGGACACTAAGTTGATGAAAGGGTACAGGAGTCTTGCTTTCGACATCAATATGGTGATGCGCGGTATCGCGCGACTGGATAAGGAATCGAATCGGGTAAGCTCGGATAATCTCAAAGGACGCAGAAAGCGGGTTGACGAGGTGCGTGGCATGTGTAGGAACATCAGGACGCTTTTCAACTTCGACCCTCCAGCGACGGATGAGGAGATCCGGGCGGCGGCCTTGCAGTTCGTGAGAAAATTAGGCGGCTTCTCTAAGCCCTCGGCTGCTAATCGAGAGGTCTTCGACCGGGCCGTCGACGGGGTAGCGGCAGCCGCCTCCGCCCTGCTCAACTCGCTCGTGACCCCGACCCCTCCCAAGGACCGAAAGGTCGAGGCAGCCGAAGCCCACGCGCGGGCGGTTCGCCGGTTTGGATCGTGGGCCTGATCGAATGTCTCGTCGCCGCAGACGTTCCGGCATGGAAGAGATGGGCGAAAATGAATGAAACCCTCCACGACGTGATTCTGCTTTCCGGCCTTCTATGTGATGAGCGCCTGTGGGCCGCGCAGAAGAAGGCGCTGTTAGGCTCGGCACGCGTCGTAATTCCTGATCTGACCGGTTATGACTCTATAGAGTCGATGGCTGGGGGCGTGCTGGACCAGGCTCGGGAGGTTTTTAGCCTGGCGGGCTTCTCAATGGGCGGATGCGTCGCGCTGGAGATCGTCGCCAGAGCACCCGTTCGGGTGCATCGGCTCGCGCTCCTGAGCACGAGCCCCAACGGAATCCTGCCGACAGTCAGGAAGCATTACCTTGACTCGATCGCCTCCATCGAGGACGGCGGCCTCGAGGCGTACCTGGCAGACGCCTTTCCCCTCTATATCTCCCCTGAACGTGCCCACGATCGGGCGCTGTGGGACATCTTCGCCTCCATGGCCAGAAGCCTCGGTCCGTCCGTTGCCGTCCGGCAGATGCGCAGTCTCCTGGGATACAAGGGGTTTTCCGGGGACCTCCGCAAGATAGGCTGCCCTACGGTCGTTATCAGCGGGCGCGAGGACCGGCGTACCCCCGTGGCGGTCCATGAGGAGCTGGCAGGGCAAATACCCGGGGCCAAGCTTAAAGTGATAGAGCGGGCAGGCCATTTCACCCCGCTGGAAGAGCCGCAGGCGGTCGCGGATGTCCTGCGCGACTGGCTGCATGAGACATGACCGTCACCCATTGCTTGTCGAAGGACAGAGGAAGAGGTTTGCTTCCGCGTGATTTGCTTTCATTTCCAGCGTCCGAATCGAAATCTACAGAGGGATAGTCCCGGCATTGAACATCCCTTCGGTTTGCCTTGGTTGACCGGCCTCACTCGCCCGGCCGCGCTACGTCACTGTAATTTAAAAGGTTCGATCAGGGAGGGACGGCGGACGGTGCCTACTAAATTTTCTTGCCATTTTCGCCGGATAATTGCAGAATTTCAGGTGAGGCAGGGGGTGTTATGACACAATCCGTGTTCAATCCATCAACTGATGATCGCTACTTCGAGGATTACATAGTCGGATCTGTCTATGAGTTCGGATCAATCGTAGTTCAGGAAGAGGATATACTCGATTTCGCTAGACGATATGACCCTCAAGCCTTCCATATGGATCCCGAAAAGGCCAAGGGGAGCCCCTTCGGCGGTCTTATCGCCAGCGGCTGGCACACGGCTGCCCTCACCATGCGACTTCTCGTGGATCACTACGTCTCCAAAGTCGCCGGCATAGGCTCTCCCGGCTCCGGCCCTATCCGATGGCTTAAGCCCGTTCGCCCCGGCGATGAACTCTCGATCCGGGTAACCATTGTAAAGGCGAACAAACACCGTAAGAAACCTGATCGGGGAATCGTCAGTGCTTTTGTGGAAACGATAAACCAGCACAGGGAGGTAGTGATGACCAGAACGGCCATAGGCATAACGCGTTGTCGCAACAAGACATAGGTTGGTCGTTATGACGTCCCGTACCGCGACAATTGTGATGGTCTTCATTTTTACCCGCTACTTCTTGTTCAATGTAAGCAGACGAAGGCTTTAAAGCGAAAAACAGAAGGATCGAATTTATTACCGTCCCGCTTTTGTGCCGCCCTCGTAGTGAGGTCTGTGGTCCCTATCGACCAGGCGCTTCCCCGACGACAATGTGCAGGTTCGTGTTCATTGCCTCCTCCGCAACTTTGGGACGTAATCTTGGATGCCTGGCCGCGAGGGGCCCGGGAGGGTGCCTTCCTGTAGTCGATAGTCTTCAAGTTTCTCTTGCGTTGCGTGAGTACAGGTGGTAAGCGATAGATAAACGGGCGGATGAGCAACGGGACGGCAAGTGAAGGGAGTGAAGAACGTTCGGATTTCCTAACGCAATATTCGCCAAGAGAACGAGGCATTACGTTCAATAAGGAGTTCGAGGAAGGAGGCAAAATCGTGGATATTCAGCACAGGCAAGGCTCGGGTTTCGGGGGCCAGACGGCTCTGGTCACAGGTGCCTCAAGGGGTTTGGGCAGGGAGATTGCGCGTCGTTTGGCTGAGATGGGAGCTTCAGTAGGCGTGAACTACGCAAGCCACTCGGCGGAGGCAGAAAGCCTGGTGAACGAAATACGCGCATCGGGAGGACGAGCCCTTGCGGTACAAGCGGATGTTGGTCAGCCCTCCCAGGTTCAATTCATGACCGAGAGGGTTACCGCGGAACTGGGGCCTGTGTCCTTGCTGGTGAATAATGCCGGTGTGATGTTCCGCGGCACCTTGGAAAATCTCGATCCGGAAGATATGCAACGCATGTGGCGAACCAACGTTGATGGCGTCGTCCATATGACGCGGGCGGTGATTCCCGGAATGAAGGCACGCTGCTACGGGCGGATCGTCAACGTGTCTTCCATCGCAGCCCACGGGACCGCGATGCCCGGCACCACATTCTATGCTGCGTCCAAAGCTGCGGTTTCAATACTGACGCGTCGATTCGCCATGGAGCTTGGACGCGAGGGCATTACCGTCAATGCTGTAGCTCCCGGCTTTATCCTTACTGACATGGTGCGGCAAGGCTTGAGCGAGCAAGAATACCAAATGGTCGTACAAAGATTCTGCGAGCTGTCCATGGTAGGCCGGGTAGGCGAACCCGCTGACGTCGCCAACGCCGTAGCATTCCTGTTGGCGCGCGATTCAGGATTCATCACGGGACAAATCTTGACCGTCGATGGTGGTCGCACAGATTATATAGGCCATCCCTAGGTGGGCAGAACAATCAGCAGCACACGGAACGACCGGGGCTTCGGCAAACCGGCGGATGGGCCATAATGTCATCACGGGCGGCGGCGATCCCCGCCTCTAGGCGCACGCCGCAGATTCTGGTGTAATATTCACTGATCGGCGTTACTCCGTGACGCTGGGCTCCTTCTGAACTAGTGAGTTTCTCTTCGGACTCGACAGCGCAACATTTCCCTCGGTAATCGGGAAGACCGGATAGCCTTTATGTCATGAAACCATTCTGGTATACTGTGGGGTTGCCAACGAGGTCTGCTTTCATGATCATTGATCCCAATGGACGAGAATCAACGAGGGGATACCTGGCCAAAGACGAACTGTCCTCAGATGAATTCGTCGGGCTCTACGCTCAGAATAGTCTGCCCGGACGGTATCAGATAGTCTCTGAACAACCCAACGCAGAGGAGCTTTCATGAATGGTCAGAGCGAGAAGATTGGTCAGAGCTTCGGGGCTCGGCACGAATCTTCGCAAGGGTTAAGGCCCGGAAGAGTTGCACGCCTCGCCTGGCTGCCCATTCCGCTGCTGCTGGCGGCCATCATCGTTGCAAGGGCGGCGGGCCTGACTCAATCCTACATGTCCGAAGACCTGAGGCTCGTCTTGAGCGTCACTTTCTACACGCTCGTCTCGATAGGCACACTCTTTCTCATCGGACGCAGTTTCCTGGCGTCAGGCACGCCGGGGCTGCTGTTTTTGGAGTGCGGGGTGATCCTCTGGAGCCTGGCCGGCACGGTGGGGGACGCCGTCTCCCACGGCGATGCCAATGTCAATGCCACCATCTTCAATACCGGCATCTTCCTGTCGGGACTCTGCCATCTGGCCGGCGCCATCCTCTCGCTGCGACCGCAGCGGCGCTTCCGTGCTCCGCCCCTATGGCTGGGGGCGGGCTTCGCACTCTCCTTGGTCAGCCTGTGGCTGGTCGCTCACGCGGCGCTGGCGAGCTGGCTGCCCGTCTTCTTCATCCCGGGACACGGGGGCACGCTGGTGCGCTACTGCGTGCTCATCTCGGCCATCGCCTTGTTCGTGCTCTCCGCCGGTCTGTTGCTTGCCGGTAAGCGCGAGGCGCGTACGCCGTTCACCTCATGGTACGCCCTCGCCATGCTTCTGCTGGCAGTGGGGCTCTTCGGTATAATGATCCAGTTATCGTTCGGCAGTGTCGTGAACTGGCTGGCCCGCACGGCGCAATGGCTCGGCGGGCTCTATCTGCTTTTTGCCGCCGTTGCCGCGCTGCGCGAGTCGGATCTGCCGCTTTTCTCGCCGGAAACGAAGTTACTTCCTGAGCGCTACGGCTACGGTGTGGCCATAGCGATTGTCATTGCCGCCACGGCCGTGCGATTTACGCTCTCACCGGCTCTTGGGATGAGCTCGCCCTTCCTCACCTTCTATCCTGCCGTGATACTGGCCGCCCTCTACGGGGGCCTGCGGGCGGGCTTGCTGACCACCGTTCTCTCGGCGCTTGTTGTCGACTATTTTTGGATGGAGCCGGTGGGACAATTCGCTATCGAGAGTCCGACCGATTGGTTAACTCTACTGCTTTTTCTCCTGGCCTGCACGATGATCTGCTTCGTAATCGAGGCCATGCACAAGGCCAGGGCTCGCCTGGTCCTGCATCAGGATCACCTGGAAGAGTTGGTCAAAGACCGGACTGGCGAACTGGAACAGGAGGTAATGGAACGCAAGCAGGCAGAGGAGACACTGCGGCAGAGCGAGGAGCGTCTCCGCGCGCTGATGACCGCCAGTTCGGACGTAGTGTATCGCATGAGCGCGGATTGGAAAGAGATGCGTCAACTCGATGGCCGGGACTTTATCCCCGACACGAACGAGCCAAGCCAGAACTGGCTTGAGGAATACATTCATCCGGACGATCAGCCGCACGTGACGGCGGTCATCAACGAAGCCATCCGGACCAAGGGCATCTTCGAACTGGAACACCGGGTCGTACGCGTGGACGGGACCCTGGGCTGGACGTTCTCCCGTGCTATCCCCCTGCTTGATGAGAACGGCACAATCGTCGAATGGTTCGGCGTCGCCAGCGATATCACCGAGCGCAAGCGGGCGGCGGAGCAACTGGCTTCCGACCTGGAGGCTATGTCGAGGCTGCAGAAACTCAGCTTGCTTCTTTATGAAGGGAACCTGGAGCCCATTCTTACCGAGATCGTTGACGCGGCGATCGCCATTTCCGGTGCCGACTTCGGCAACATTCAACTCCTGGACCCCGCGTCATCCGACCTCAAGATCGCTGCTCAGCGCGGGTTTCCGAAGTGGTGGCTTGATTTCTGGAACCACGTTTCCAGGGGCCACGGGGTTTGCGGCACGGCCCTTGAGCGCGGAGAGCGCGTCATCGTGGAGGATGTTGAACAAAGCCCGATCTTCGTCGGCACTGAAGCCCTCGAAATCCAGCTCAAGGCCGGAGTGCGGGCGGTTCAGTCCACGCCCCTCATGAGCCGCTCGGGAAGGGTGCTCGGCATGTTCTCAACGCACTTCAAGATGCCGCATCGGCCGGACGATCGCGCACTTCGGTTCCTGGACCTGCTCGCCCGCCATGCAGCCGACGCTATCGACCGAGTGCAGGCGGACGAGGCGCTCAAAAAAGCGCACGACGAACTGGAGCTGCGTGTTCAAGAGAGGACCGAGGCCCTCCGGCGGCAGGCCGATTTGATCGAACTTTCCCATGAGGCCATCATCGTAAAAGACCTGGAAAGCAGGATTCTCTTCTGGAATCGCGGAGCCGAGGAAGCCTACGGCTTCACAAAGGCGGAGGCCGAGGGTAACATCATCCACTCCCTTCTTAAGACGCGATTTCCCTATCTTTCGATGAGTATATGGCAGTGCTGACCAGGGAAGGCCGTTGGGAGGGGGAACTCATCCATACAAGAAAGGATGGGTCCGAGCTTACTGTCCTCGGCAAGCAGGTACTCCAGCGCGACCAGGCAGGCACGCCCATAGCCGTCATGGAAATCAACATCGATATCACCGAGCGGAAGCGGGCAGAAATCGATTTGCAGGCAAGTGAAGAGCGGTGGGCCACCACCCTGGCGAGCATCGGCGATGCGGTTATCGCCACCGATGTGTCAGGCTGCATCATGTTCATGAACGCCGTGGCCGAAGGCTTGACCGGCTGGACACGCGTTGATGGCTCGCAAAAGCCGATAACAGAAGTCTTCCATATCATCAAGGAGCAGACGCGCCTGGACGTCGAAAACCCCATCACCAGGGTACTCCAAGAAGGCGTGATTGTCGGCCTCGCGAACCATACGCTTCTTGTGAAGAAGGATGGAACGGAGATCCCCATCGATGACAGTGGCGCGCCCATACGTGACAATGAAGGCAAGATTGCAGGAGTAGTCCTTATTTTCCGGGACATCACCGAGCGCAAGCAGGCGGAGGAGAAGCTTACACGTGAGATGAATGAACGTGCCAAGACCGAGGAACAGCTCCGCCAGGCCCAGAAGATGGAGGCCCTGGGCACCATGAGCGGAGGTATCGCCCACGATTTCAACAACATGCTTGCGGCGATCATCGGTTTCACGGAACTGGTGGCGGGCCACGCGGCCAAAGGGAGCCGTGATGAGCGTCATCTGGCGAGAATCATGGAGTCTTCCTTGCGCGGCCGGGATCTGGTGAGGCAGATGCTCACCTTCAGCAGAAAAGCCGAGCAGGAGAAAAAACCCTTGCTTTTGAGCAGTATCATCAAGGAGACCGTTAAGCTTATTCGGGCGACCACGCCGACGACGATCAGCGTCACGGTCAATGCCTTTAGTGAATCCGGGCTGATCTTCGCAGACGCTACACAGATGCAGCAGGTGCTGATGAACCTCTGCACCAATGCCGCCTATGCGATGCGAGAGAAGGGAGGGAGTCTGGACATCGGTCTGAACGAGTTCAGCGTTTCGTCTTCGGATGGAAACCCTCACGGGATCAAGCCCGGCCACTACGCGCGGCTGATTGTCCGCGATACCGGCGCCGGCATGTCCCCCGACATCATGAACAAGATATTCGACCCCTTCTTCACCACGAAGAAGTTGGGAGAAGGGACAGGTCTCGGTCTTTCCGTCGTCCACGGCATTGTGAAGCAGCACGACGGCTACATCACGGTAGAGAGTGAACCCGGCAAAGGGTCCATATTTACCGCATATTTCCCTCAGATTACAGGAGAATTCCAACCCGATGCAGTCAGTGACGACGAGCTTCCGACCGGCTCCGAGCGCATCCTCTTTATCGATGACGAAGAAGCCCTCGTGGAGATGGGTGAGGACATCCTCGCGGAACTCGGTTACGAGGTGACATCCCGAACGAGCAGCAGGGAAGCCTTCGCGCTCTTCACGGCCGACCCCTCCCGGTTCGACCTTGTCATCACGGACCAGACTATGCCCGAAATGACGGGTGTCGAGCTTGCGAAAGGGATTCTCGCTCTCAGAGCGGACATGCCCGTCATCATGTGCACGGGTTTCAGCTATGTGGTAAACGAGGAGTCTGCGAAGGCGGCAGGGATACGGGATTTTGCCATGAAGCCTCTCACAAAGAGGGAGATCGCAAGGACGATCAGAAAGGTGCTCGACGAATAAGTCCGGCTACACCTTTCGACTGGCAATCGGAAATATTCTTTAAACCTCGATTTCGATCAGTAGGTGAAGCCCTAGACCGGACTTCATCGTCTCGGGTGCACGAGAACACCTACTATTCGCCCCATCCGGCTGAACCTGTGCCTTCCGACATTACCGCCGAAACACGAAACTGGCCTTCAAGGCTGGAGATGTCAGGAAGTGGCGGAAATCATTGCTGGTTTCCATTAATGTCAATATGTCACTCTTACGTCCCCCTCGCCCCCCCCTTACTGACATGGTGCGGCAAGGCTTGAGCGAGCAAGAATACCAAATGGTCGTACAAAGATTCTGCGAGCTGTCCATGGTAGGCCGGGTAGGCGAACCCGCTGACGTCGCCAACGCCGTAGCATTCCTGTTGGCGCGCGATTCAGGATTCATCACGGGACAAATCTTGACCGTCGATGGTGGTCGCACAGATTATATAGGCCATCCCTAGGTGGGCAGAACAATCAGCAGCACACGGAACGACCGAGGCTTCGGCAAACCGGCGGATGGGCCATAATGTCATCACGGGCGGCGGCGATCCCCGCCCCTAGCGCACGCCGCAGATTCTGGTGTAATATTCACTGATCGGCGTTACTCCGTGACGCTGGGCTCCTTCCTGTAATCAAGTTTCTCTCCCGGTGCCCATGGATACTGTCTTTCTAACGGAAAGTGGGAAATAGTTGTTGTAATCTTGCCGCATTTTTCTGATAATGGAGGATGGGGAGACGGAAGCGGAAAGGCTAAGACGCTGGTCCGGTGAGTGGGAACGTATAGGATGAACCGGCCCGCAAATCACACTGAGAAACACCGTCCCCACCGGCTCCTTAAAGGAACAGGGCCACAGGCCACCTATCAGCGTTTATCGATTACCTTCTCGACTACGACAAAAAGAGACATACAAGTCTTTACAGGGACATCAACAGCCTCAGAACCGACCTGCGCACCTTCAGGTAACCTCGAGACGGGCCACCGAGGTCCGTAGCCAAGCGGAGAAAAGGGCATCCGCCGACTCATGAGTGAAGGGCAGGTCGCCAGACCGGGCCCGTACCCCCTTTTTTCTTGAAAACGCCCCTTGAGTTCTGTAACTTAACTGTAGACTGTAGGTAAATTGGTGACAAATCCCCCGTCCATCAGTGGTACTCAAACAGAAAGCCTTTCTCCGCCTTACGTGTATGGCATCATTGTCCAGAGCCTGCCCATAGGCTTTTCTCTTGTCGACGCGGAGGGGGTGATCGTCGAGTTCAATCCGGCTGCGGAGCAAATAACGGGTTATGCGAAAGCAGAGGCCGCCGGGCGTTCTCATCTGGAAATCCTTCACGGCTCCACAGACCCCGAGGCCTGTCCGTTTTTTGGACATGTATTCAAGAACCACGAGCAGTCGATAGAGATCGAGGGGACCCTCACGAGGAGGGATGGACAGATGATCAAAGTGGCCATTACCTGCGCCCCGCTCTTCGATGCCTCGGGGACCTTTCTCGGCGGGGTTGAGATCTTCAGAGACATTACCGAGTTGAAGCGCCTGGAAAGGGAGCGAAAAAACCTCCTCTCCATGTTCGTTCATGACCTGAAACATCCCCTTCTCGTGGCTCATGGATTTCTCTCAAGGCTGCTTGGCGGAAAAGCGGGCCCCATTGTAGAGAAGCAGGAGAATTATTTGCGGATAATAGTCGAAGAGGTCGGGAGGTTGGAGCATGTCGTTACCGAGTTTCTCGACTTCTCCCAGTTGGAGCAGGGAGGCCATTATCTGAAACGCTCATCCTTTGACATCCGTGAAGTCATCGAGAAGCAGATTGAAGGATTGCGCGTTGTCGCTGAACGGAAGAAGATAGAATTGGGCTCCGAGTATCAGGAGAAACCCATCTCCATGGTCTACGGAGACAAGCTTAAGATCGAAACAGTGGTGGCAAATCTTCTCGACAACGCCATAAAGTATACGAATGAAGGCGGATCTATCAAGGTACGATTGAGCGAGACTGAGAAAACCATTCTCGTCGAAGTAACCGATACGGGCATCGGCATTAAAGAAGAAGAGCTTCTCCACGTCTTCGACATCTTCTACCGCGTGGACAGAACCATCGAAGGAACGGGTCTTGGTTTGGCGGTGGCTCGAAGAATCGTATCGGACCACGGGGGCGTTCTGTCGGTTCGCAGCATATACGGGAGGGGCAGCACATTCTGGTTTACCCTTCCAAAGGGGTGAAACTACGCCGCCTCCGTCACGTTTTCAGGTTCATGGAGGCTTCGAACTCTGTGAGATGGGCTTCAAGGGTTTTCACTTCCTCAAGGAGGTGCGTAGCTTTTGCCGCCAGTTCCTTGTCCATCGTCAGTTGCGCCATACGCCGTGAGAAACCCCCGATAACCGCTATGCTATTCCGGAAATTGTGGTCGGTCTGCATCAAAATTGCTTCCTGTCGCCGGCAGGACGTCATGAGCTGCTGGATAAGCTCTGCCCTTCCCGCGATGGTGCTGATAAGCTGTCCTATCACCTGCAGGTATTCAAAATCCTCTTGCGGAATCGGGACGCCCTCCCGTCCTGAGTCGACGATCAAGGCTCCCAGTTGCTTTTTCTGCTGCGTTATCGAATCGACGTACGTGAGAGGGATAATGGCCTTGATCTTGATCCGTTCGGCCAGACTGTGGGTGTAGCCGTCCGTCTGTCTGGGATCTGTAAGGTTGACGGCTGTGCCCTTGTTCACCGCGTCCCACACGATACTCTTCTTGTTGACCGGAAGGCCGCCTACGGGACAGCTGTGTTCACCCGCCCAGAACCGGAGCTTCAAGTCGTCTCCCTCGAGCAGGGCACATCGAGACCTCTTGCCGAGCCGTTCGTGAAGGTGAGTGACGACGGCTTCGATCACCTTCTCGGGAGCCGTGCCGGAACTTAGCAGCAGGGCAATCTCGAGGATGTCTCGGAAAGGGTCGCTGGCACCCCGCTTCGTTCTTGGTCTCTTCCGATTCGTTGCTGGCGCCATTTCACGATACCCTATTTATGGTACCATCTGTTTTGTCGGTACGCCTTGTCGTACCATATATCGGGGGCCGGAGCATCGAGTTGCCGGATGCCCTACTACATCTTATCCCAGTCGATATCCGTTTTTTCAGAGGGCAGCGGTATGATGAAAACCGGCTTCCGAATGCGTTCAAGGACCTTGACAGCCACGTTTCCAAGGAAGGCCTGCTTCAAAAAACCTTTTCCATGTGTCCCGATCACGATCACATCGCAGTTTTCTTCGTTTGCCGTCTCCAGTATCTCTTCTACCGGATAACCCTGGGGGACGAGGATCTTCGATACCAGTTCAAGGCAAGAAGAGCCCATGTAACCGCCCATTCTCTCGCAGAATTCTTCAACCCGTTTCTTGATCTCGTTGAGTTCCACCTCCTGCTCATGCTTCACGCCTTCCTTTAACTGCCTTTCGTCGAGACCGGCCGCTGCGTAGACATAGGATGTGTTCCGGAGGGGCTCGACAGAATGGAGGATGACGATCTTTGCATCATTTTTCCTTGCCATGTCAACGGCGTAGAGAAAGGCATATGATGAGTTTTTGCTGAGGTCCGTGGCATAAAGAATCTTTTTGATCTTGGGAATCATGAAATTTCTCCTTTGTGTTGTTGTACCACTAAATTATAAGACAGATCAGGCTCAGAATCCGCAGGAAGAATAAGGCAGCTATGGTCGGCTCTCGCACCCCCGAACGTGATCTCTCTGTACTTGCCTTATGAAAAGAGGGGAAACAAGGACCAAGGCTTTATGCCCGAAGCGAGAGCAAAAAATGTTTCAATAGTCGAAATGCACGAGTTGCAGGTGCTACTAAAGTGCGGACAACTGAAAGTCGGCATTCGGAAGTTTCTCTTAAAATCCGAAAGTGCTGATGGTAATGAATAGTCGTGGCGCCGCAGAAGCTCTGCAAAAACCAAAAGTAAAGACCTAGAGACGAGAAGGTCGCGGACACAAGACAGTATTTTCGTTCAAGCTACGCTTTTCTTTTCCTATCATCATATTTTGCCTGTGCTTCATTGAAAAGCGTTTGTTCTTCTTCCGTGCTTATAATTAGTGGCGGCATTGCGACCGGCTTCCCTTGTTCATCTACGGCTACCATAACAAAATCCGCCGTATGGGTGGGGATCTTTGCTTCGGTAAAGAGTTTCTCCAAATACACTTCCACCCTGACCGTCGCGGAAGAATGGCTGACGAAAACAAGCCGGGAATGGGCGATAACCAAATCCCCCACCTTAACAGGATTCAAAAACGTAATCTTATCCACCGTTGCTGTCACTGTCAGGGTATGGCAGTGGCGGACAGCAGCCACGCCAGCAGCGTTATCCATCAACTTCATGAGTTCGCCACCGTGTACATTACCGGCGGGGTTTGCTTGGTCCGGCAGCATGATTTGGGCCATGTAAGTTCGAGAATGTCCTACGGTCCGGCCCTTTATTTCTCCGCCACTTTCCATGGTTTCGAGTGTTTCAGTCAAAATCTTCGCGTGACCAGCTTCAACACCACCCAATCTGCGGAAGAACTCGGCAATCTCCGTAAATCCCTCCCTTTCAGCAACCCTGGCTGCCTCGGGGTAGACCTTTTCACCCTCCTCGTGTTCCCTCAGTATTGCTGTTTCTAAGTTTGCTTTAACGTCTTTGACGCCTTCCAGAAATCTGAAACTATGAAGAGCGTGCTCCATTTCGTTTTGAGCGATAGCCAGATATATATCGGCCAGTTCTTTTTGCCCTGCCTCCTTAGCTGCCTGTGCCATCTCGCCATACCGGAAAGAGATGTAAAGCTCGTCTGCCAGAAGCTTCTTTAGATTTCGTTCTGTTTTGCTACCACCTATCTGCATGTTTCTCCTCTCGCTGTTTCCCCATTCATGGGGTGAAGATTGAATGAACCCTGGCTCCCACCGTGGATAGTCCACAGCCTCGTATCGCATAAGGAAAACGAAGCTAAAATGAAACTAGACACGAAACAGCGAAAGGAGTCAACAAAGGGATTTTCCTGATTCAAAAAACTGGACATGTCTGTAGGCTGGTCCTCATTTTTAATTTCTGGGAGTCTTGCTGGCCCGTTATTCACCATTACGATCGGTACTACTTGGCAGTTGAGCTACTTGAAATCGTTGAGTTGCAGGTGACATCGACATCGGCTGGTGGTGACGAGGACATGCGGATTATACACGCCGGCCGGTAAAGTCCGAACGCCGTTGGGAAGAAACCTATCATCTATCTTACGTCATTTTTTGGTTCCGAGAGAACTTGAGACAGGCCTGGGCAGGCTCGTTCTCCACCGGGCACCCACCCGACCGGCAGGGAGGGAAGGGTGGCACGATTCCGAACATGCCGTTGGGCTGACCGACCGTAGAGAGATAGAAAGAGATGGCGAGCGTGTGCCGCCGTGGCAAGTTTCATTCCACTCGTGTATAATGTAAAAGCTGCAATCGTGCGAGCGAAAGGGGTGGAGAAATGACTGCTATTTCCGTGCTTTACATAGCCCTCGGTCTGTACCTCGCCTCCGCCGTCTGCTATGTGGTCTCTCTGGCCGCGGCCAAAAAGGGCTTGGAAAAGCCCGCGCACTACTTTTTCACCCTCGCCTTTTCCGTTCATCTCTTTGCCATAGTCCTCCGGTATATCGTCACCGGTTACGTGCCCATCACCAACCTCCATGAAGCCCTCTCTTTCTTTGCCCTGTGCACGGCGGGCTTCTTTATTTTTCTGAGGCGCGTCTACAGGGTAGGGGTATTGGGCAGCATCTTCCTTCCTGCCCTCTGCCTCATGCTCATCGGGGCCCTTGCCGCCCACGCCGATATCAGGCCTCTCCCGCCGGTCCTGCGAAGCTTCTGGCTCCCCATCCACACCGCCTTCGCTTTTATCGGCAACGCCGTCTTCTTTACGGGGTTCCTCGTCTCTGTGGTCTACCTTTTTCTGGAACGGGGCATAAAGAAAAAGAAGATGCGGGATATTTCCGGGCGATTTCCCTCGCTGGAGACGCTCGACCGTATCAACTACAAGTGCATGTCCTACGGGTTCCCTTTTCTGACCATAGGTATTATCACCGGCTCTCTCTGGGCAGAGCTTGCCTGGGGGTCGTACTGGAACTGGGACCCGAAAGAGACATGGTCGCTCATCACATGGATCATGTACGCCATACTCATTCACAACCGGCTCACCATCGGCTGGCGGGGGAGGAAAACGGCCTACATGATGATCGCCGGCTTCGTCTCCGTAGTCGTCACTTTTATCGGTGTCAACCTTTTCCTGGGCGGACTTCATGCGTACAGGTGAGTGACCCATGCACCTCATTGTCCTCGGTCTCAGCCACAACACCGCGCCCATTGAGGTAAGAGAGCGCTGCTTTATCCCCGAAGAGGCGGCCAGTGATGTCCTTGGCGAGCTGAGAAGCAGAGGCGCCGCCGAGGTGGTGGTGATCTCCACCTGCAACAGGATGGAGGTCTATATGGCCTGCGAGGATGCTGAAGGCTCAAGCCGGGCCGTCGCGGGGTTCCTGGCTGACCGGTTCGGGATGGCGCCGCTTGCCGACTATACTTATACATTCAGCGACGAAGAGGCGTATAGGCACCTTTTCCTCGTTGCCTCCGGGCTCGATTCGATGGTCGTAGGAGAGCCGCAGATACTGGGTCAGGTGAAGGACGCGTACCAGTCGGCTCGTGCCCCGGGTTTTGCGGGGCCCTTCCTCGATCAGGTATTCAGCCGGGCCTTCCAGGTCGCGAAGCGGGTGCGGACAGAGACGCGGATCGGCTACAATCCGGTCTCTATCAGCGCCATGGCGGTCGAGCTTGCAAGAAAAATATTCGGAGAGTTCAGCCGGCGGCAGATACTCGTGATCGGGGCAGGGGAGATGTGCGGGATCGCGCTGAAGCACTTCAGGAAGGAGGGCCTCGAAGAGGTGTTCGTGACAAACCGCACCTTCGGCAAGGCGCAGCAGCTTGCCGAAGAGACGGGAGGCATTGCCTATCCTTTCGACGATATCCCGGGCCTCCTCACCAAAGTCGATATGGTGCTCTCGTCGACGGGCGCGGAAAAGCCGATTGTCGACAAGGCCACGGTCCTCGCCGTCATGAAAAAGAGAAAGATGCGCCCCCTCTTCTTTATCGACATAGCCGTGCCGCGTGATATAGAGGCTGCTGTTAATGATATCGAGAACGTCTATCTCTATGACATCGACGACCTGAAAGGGCTTTCCCAGGCCCACCTCTCGAACAGACTTGAAGAATCGCAAAAGGCGCGCGTAATCGTGGACGAAGAGGTGCGTAAGTTCAACGTTCGGCTCAAAGAGCTGGAGATGACCCCCCTGATCGCCAGAATCCGTGAAAACATGGAGGCCATAAGGACCGGGGAGCTGAAAAGGGCGCTCCAGAAGCTGAAAAGCGCGGACCCTGAGACGATCAGGCAGCTCGATATGCTCACAAAGGCAATCGTCAACAAGATCGTCCACCCTCACCTGATGATGATCAAGAAGAACGGGAGTCCCGTGGTGCTCGACCTCATAAGGAACCTGCTCTTATCCGGGGAGGCGGATGAAAAAGAGATGGATGGCAGGAACGAGGGGGAGTAAGCCCGGTTGACAGCGATCCGTCGCCCATGGTAACATTATTACAGATTCGCGCAAGGTCTTGAGCATACATCTTTAGCGCACACGACGAAATACGATGAAGATTCTCATTATCCCCAATTCTACCGACACCGTCTGGTTCCACCTGCGCAACAAGCTTCCGGCGGAGTTCCTCGTGAAACGGGGGCACGAAGTGCGGTTCGAGACGGAATTCAGGTCCTACATGCACCCGGTGTTCGGCAGAAATGTCGACCAGGGGCCGCTCTCCTGGGCCGATGTGATAGTCCTTAACCGCCACTACGATGTTGAAGACGATGTCCTCAGGCATGTTATCGACTATGCGAAGGGAGAGGGCAAGAGGGTTGTCTACGAGACGGACGACCTGCTGGAGGCCCCCAACTGCTCTCACCCTGAATACCTGTCGATACGCCGCCACCTTTCTCAGGTGAGGATGCTGGCGGCCGAGGCAGACGTTGTTACCACCTCCGGCTCCGACCTCAAGGATAAGCTCACACGCTACAACCGGAATGTCGTCGCCCTCCCTTACTGTGTCGACCGGGCGAAATGGAAACGGAGGAAGGGGCGCAACGAAAAGGTAAGGGTAGGCTGGCAGGGACGGGGCTCTCACCCGGAAGACCTGGTCCTGATTCTCGATGTAGTCAGGGACCTCCAGGGGGAGATCGATTTCGAGTTCGTCATATTCGGTTTAAGCCCCATAAAGTGGGAAGCTTATGTCCTTAACCTGCAGGAGCGGCACGAAAGGGCCCAAGCCCGGCGCCCGGAAGATTTGGGCTGGTACGGGAGCATCATAAAGCTTGACGAGAAGCTGAAAGAATTGAAATGGAAGCACGAACCCTTCGTCCCTTTTGAGGAATACGGCAGGAGGCTTTCAAAGATCAACCTCGATATCGGACTCTGCCCTCTGGCCGATACCTCCTTTGACCGCTCGAAATCGGTGATCAAGTTCTACGAATATGCCATGGCGGGGACGACGACCCTCGCAAGCGACGTACTACCCTATAGCGGCAAGGTCTCCTGCGTGGCGGAGAATACCTACGACGGCTGGAAGGCGCAGTTGGCAAGGCTGATCAAGGATGAGCAATTCCGCACGGCCGTGACCGAAGAGCAGCGCCAATGGGTGCGCACGAACAGGGACATAAGGTCGAACATTCACCTTTGGGAAGAGGCATACTCCCCACCTGCCGGACCCTGACACCGACGTTAAAAGACCCGCCCGGAACCGGATTATTGTTTGTTGACAAAAGTTTTTGCACCATATACCTTAAAGAGTAACGCATGAAAAAAAGGGGAGGCGGGTCATGGTGAGAAGTAGTGCCATAGCTCTCTCGCTGGTGCTTATCGTCCCTCTTTTCAGTGGCACCGTTCATGGTTTCACCCTCCTTTCCGACGAGGAAAAGGTGGCGCTCTGCGCGAATCGGGAGTCCCCCCCTGCCTTCGCCCTCGCGCAGCAAGGGGCTGCCGGCGACGGTTGCGCGCGGTTATCCCGGCAGGAACAACCATATAGAGTGGAACCTGTCTTTTCCCTGGAGTTTCCAAAAGTCCTCGTGGAAGATGTCGTCTACGCGGCAACCTCCCCGTTCAGGTGGGACAAGAAAGACTGGCTTATGCTGGGGGCCGGCATAGCGGCTGTCGCGGCGGTGTCGCTGGCAGATACCCATGTGCGCAACCAGATCCAGCATCTACAGAATGCTTCCGCCAACGATGCGGCCAGCCAGATCCGGAAATTCGGGGGTATCTACTCGTATGCCGTGTTGGGGCTCTTTCTCGCGGGCGGCGAGACATTCGGCAACTCCACTGCCACGGCGGTCTTCATTGACGGCGCCGCTGCTACGCTCATTTCCGGCGGTATCGCCCAGGGACTCAAATATGCCGTCGGCCGCGCCCGTCCCAATACGGACGAAGGCAATGCTTATTACCTGCCTTTTTCAACCAAAGAGCAATCCTTCCCCTCAGGAGAGACTACTCAGGCCTTTGCCGTTGCCTCGGTTATCGCTTCGCATTATGACGAGCTCTGGATAAAGGTCACCTCCTACGGCATTGCAACCCTGGTGGGTATGGCCCGTATGTACGAGGACGCGCACTGGGCATCCGATGCCCTTGCCGGGGCGCTCATCGGGACGGCCGTTGGAATCGCTCTAGTCCATTTCAACGATAAAAGACGTTCAAAGCCGGAAAAGCGAACTCGCTTCCTGATCACGCCCCTCATAGCGGGAAACGCCACAGGCGTCGGCATGGTCCTGATCTATTAGCCGTCCGCGAGAGGGCTGACGAGAGTAGAGCCTATATTATTATTCCGATGTCGTATCCGAGCTGCGCTTCTTTTTCTCTCATCCTGACGATGGCTTTTCGGAAACGGAGGTATCTCTTCCCGGCTTCGAAGATCATGAGGGCGCCAAGGACAATAAAAAGCAGGCCGGCACAGAAATAGAGAATCCCAGCCAGGAACTTCATGATCACGAGGCCGGCAGAACTGAATGCGAGGCCCGTTTGCATGTAAGAGTGCATGGTCCTTTCCCTTGACAGAAGGGTCTGTTCCTCAGCAAGGAGAATCGTTATGTTCTCAATCCTGTCCATACCGGAATCACTTCCACTCAAGGAAGTGTACAAAAAAGGCGCCCTCACGTCAACACACACGGAGAAGATAGCCTGGGGCAAACGCAGTTGGACGCGGTGCAGTGACCGGTCGGAAAGGTAATCGATCTTCCATGCCAAAGATGGACCAAAAAAACAGGCAGAGACTTTGGTCTCTGCCTGTAAAATAAGGCGGTAAAGCCTTTTCCGTCTTACCCTTTAAATCTCTTCCTCATCCCGACAAGGCCGAAGAGGCCCGGGGCAAAAAGAAGCAGGGCCGGGGGGATGGGGACTGGGGATAGCCTTTCAGAGAACTGGTTTTTAACATCGGTGATGCATGCGGGCGCGCCCTTGACGCCCGTCACGCTGATCGTCTCTTCTATATAGAGAGTCTTATAGTTCCCTCCCAGGGTAACGGGATCATTAGTCCCGATGTAAGTAAGAGTGGCTATGGGAGATGTCTGGACCACGCCTCCGACAACGCCGTATATGACCTCGGTCACCTTGTCTTTGGCTCCCGTCGGGAGAGTTCCGGTGACACTGAGGCCGGCGTCGTCGAAGACATACTTCGTACCCGCCACCGAGACGTAGTAATCGAGGTTGGACGTCAAGACCTTGCCGGCGCCTGTCACGGACCACTTCCCACTAAATGAGAGCCCGGGCTCGCCGCCCCCGGTGACGGCCGAGACTTTGATGGCCGACGCGGCAGGCGGGCTTCCCACCGAGCCCGGCGTATAGGCAAAATCGCCAAAGTCGAGGTTGGACACGCTTGTCGTTGTCCCCGAAGGGAGCAGTTTGTCGAGGGTGGCGGGCAAGGAAACGGGGGTCGCCCCCGCGCTCCCGATCATGGCGAAAGACCCCAGGAAGACGCTTAACACCAAGGATGCTGCAAATTTCTTTTTCATAATTTCTCCTTATACTATTCAGACGGTAATATACAGACTTGACTGCCGGAACACGGACTGCCGCTTGACGTTTGTCACCCCCTTCCTCTCGCGTACAAAACGTTATTGGCAGCCCGGCCGTCTTTCTGAATGGTTCACAAGGAGAATGTCAGAGACCCGCTGGCTTTCCGCCCCACCGTCGCCGATGGTTTGGCTTTATCAACTAAGACATTGTAATACTATTACTATAGCATTGTCAATCAAATTCTTCAAAAAGTGTTAGGTGTTTCTATTGAAGCATTGGCAAAGCACTCACTTGCATATCGTGAAGCTGCTTTCCAAGCCATTTTCCCGCTTCCTGCTCGTTCCCCCTGTGTCACATGTCGTATTACGTCAATCGTCGTACGCTGGCAGTATGTAAGACACAATATGACTATTGTGAGCGTTCCGCAGAGTCACTTTTTCTGATAATCATCGTACGCTGCCGTCCGGCGTCGTATACTTATATGGCAAGTAATTACACGTATGAGGACACTCCGTGGAAGATCATGACAAGGACAAGGAACTGCTTATAAGCGAGCTGGAGTCACTCCGTGATCGCACCAGCCATCTGGAAGCGCTGAACGCCTCGCGCCAGGAGGTAGAGAAAGGACTTCTCGAAACTGAAAGGCTCTATCGGGCGATGGTTGAGAGCGTCGCCGACGGCATTGCGATCACCATGAGGACGGAAAGGGTTTTTGTGAACCAGGCTTTCTTATCCATTCATGGTCTCCGGGATGTCTCGGAGGTTGTGGGCCACCCCATCGACCAGTTCGTTTTGCCGGAAGACCTGCAGGCAGTCAAGGAGCGGGTCCTGGCAAGGCAGAGAGGCGAGTCTCTGGACGAACTCGTTGAATACAGGATCCAGAGGCCTGACGGAGAGATACGCACGGTACAGGCCTCGGTGGTCAGGATCACCTACAAGGGGCAGCCTGCCACTCTGGCGGTCCTCCGGGACATCACGGCGATAAAGCACGCAGAGATGGAAATCATGAGGCTTAATGGAGAGCTCGAACGGAAAGTCCTCGATCTGAGGAATGCCAATGATGAGCTGGAGGCTTTCAATCTTACGGTTTCCCATGATCTGCGCACGCCGCTCATGGTCATAGGCGGGTTTGCCGGGAGGATCACAAAAAAGTATGGCGGGGAACTTGATGGGAAGTTCACGGATCAAATGGGCATTATTCAGGAGAGCGTGCTGAAAATTGAGCATCTTATCGACCATTTGCTGGCCTACTCGAAGCTCGGCAAACAGGCGCTGCAAAGGGCGCCGGTACCCATGGACGGACTGGTCCGGTCCGTCGTGGAGGAGCTGAGGACGATCTATCCCGAAGGGGAGGTGACTATCCTACCCCTTGCCCCTTGCGCGGGCGATGAGGACCTGCTGCGCCAGGTGTTTGCCAACCTCCTTTCCAACGCTTTCAAGTTCTCCAGTCACAGAGCCGGGAGAATGATCGAGGTCGGATGCGTGGAACAAACAGGAGAAAATGTGTACTTCGTCAAAGATAACGGCGCCGGCTTCGACATGGGGCAGAAAGAGAAACTGTTCGGCGTGTTCCAGAGACTTCACTCACAAGAGGAATTTGGCGGGAACGGGATGGGCCTCGCCATCGTGAAGAGGATTGTCAGCCTCCACGGCGGGACGGTATGGGCTGAGGGCGCACCCGACAGGGGAGCCACCTTCTATGTCACCTTGCCGAAGATACCTGACTCAACGTAACGTTTCTCTCTTCTCGGGGCAGCTTGAAGCACGCGCCGATTGTACGTAGAACTATGGGGCAAGAAAGGCTGCTCGGGCACGGTTATGGATGAGATAAGAATAAGACTGGCAAGTCTTGAAGATGCCGAGATGGTGTTGAGGCTGACCAGTCAACTGTTCACGGAACTGAATCACTTACCGCAGGTAGCCCATTCCGGTGAATTGGCTGCCTTCTGCAAGAACCTCTTCAATAGCCACGAGTACCTGGTCCTTCTTGCCCTAGACCCTAACGCCCACGCTGCCGGCATTCTCACGCTGAATCAAGGAATATCTCTCTACGCTGCAGGAAGGTTCGGGATAATTCGAGAGTTCTATGTGGTCCCTGAAATGCGCTCGAAAGGCGTGGGTAGTGCCCTCTTGCGGACAGCCAAAGGCCTTGCCAAGGACAAGGGCTGGAAAAGAATCGAGGTGACCCTTCCTTCAAAAGAAGACCATTCTCGCACCTTCTCTTTTTACATACGGGAGGATTTTCGCGAAATAGGACCGAGGCTCAAGTATGAGTATCCGTATTTGTAGCAAGAGCAGGCCAGCTCCTGGAGAATGGGGTCGCAATTATTTGATGAAGGTCGTGAGTCAACGCGCCGTCTCCGACGCGGAGGAAGAAGACAGTTGAAATTTCCCAGAACCCGTCTGTTGTTCCGTCGAGCGGGCGGACTCCCTACTTGAGGAGGTTGAGGCTATGAAAACGATGCTTGACTGGATCGCTTATGACGTATAGGTAGGTGAAAGCAATTGCGCCCGGCCGGCCACTCGGCCTGTTGACATTTCATGGCCGGTATGATGGAATAACCCATGCCCAGAAAAAAGATGAAGCAAGAGATAAAAAAGCCCGACTTTCTCCAGACTACGTTCCAGCTCGTGCTGGAATGGACCAAGGGACACAGGACGGTCTGCATCGCCGGCGCCGTCGTGGCGCTCCTCGTCGTGCTCGCCGTCTGGGGCTATGGCGCCTATAGGACAGGGGAGGACCAGAAGGCGCAGTACGCGCTCTTCCAGGGTATGAACAGTTTCCACGCCTACGCGGTCGATCCGAAAAGCAACGGCCTCTCGGAGGCGGAAGGGAGCTTCAAAAAGGTGGCCGGAGAAAGCTCAGGGGGCTTAAGGGATATCGCAAGACTCTATCTTGCGAAGATCGACGCCATAAAAGGCATGAAAGGGGAGGCCCAACGTCTCTACGCCGAAATAAACAAAAATCCTTCAAATGACGTGATGAAAAAGCTCTCCGGGATAGGCTTGCGGGAGTCCGGCACGAAGTAGTAGCGATATCCGGACCCCCACTCGTTTTCCTTTATATCCTGAATCCGCCGACAACCTCCTCAAGACCCGTGGAGAGCCTCGAAAGCTCCTGACTCGCCATCGCTATATGCTCCGAGCTGCCCGACGTCTCTCTCGACGAGGCCGCGATGCTTTCTATGTCCTTGTTAATCTCGTCGGAGGTGGACGCCATCTCTTCCGTTGCCGAGGCGATCTGCTGCACCATGAGGTGGAGCTGTTCCACCGCCTCGATGATGCCGCGCAGCACATCCCCGGTCTGGGCAGACAGATCGACGCCCGTTTTGACTTCACTCGTGATGTTGTCCATGGACAGGACAGCCTGGCGGACTTCACCTTGGATCGCGTTGACCATATCGCCTATCTCGGACGTGGAGCTGCCCGTCCTTTCCGCAAGCTTTCTCACTTCATCGGCGACCACGGCAAACCCCCTTCCCGCATCTCCTGCGCGCGCCGCCTCGATAGCCGCGTTGAGGGCCAGGAGGTTGGTCTGGTCGGCTATTTCGTTGATCACGTTGATGATCGCCCCTATCTGGGTAGACCGCTCGCCCAAAAGCTTTATCATCTCCGCCGAATCGGCTACGGTCTTCGCAATTGCCTTGACCTTCTCCACGGACCTCTCTACCACGCCCTCACCGTCACGAGCCAGTTTGACCGTACCCGTTGCGGAAGTCTCAATGCTTGACGTATTTTTCGCGACATCCAGTATGGTCTGCGATATTTCTTCGGAAGCCGTCGCAACCTGTGATGCCCTGCCTGCCTGATCTCCCGCGTTCTTCGACATCAGCTCGGAGCTTGAATTGAGTTGTTGGCTCGCCGCGGTCATATTGCCCGATGCGGCCTTCACCTCGCCGATAATGCGCTGAAGGTTCTCTATCATGTTTTTCATCGCAGCCAGAAGCTGTCCCACCTCATCGCTCGCCGTCGCGTCGATATGGACCGTGAGGTTGCCCGCAGCGATCTTCTGAGCCACGAGCACACCTTCGCTTAAGGGTCCTGTAATGCTCTTCGCCAGGAACGAAGAGAGGAATATAGCGAAGACAAAGACAGCGGCCCCGAGTATCAGAAGAAAATAGCGGGTTTTCACATATGTCGCCCGCGCTTCTTTTGCCATCATTTCCGCCTGCCCCTTCTGGTAAGTGACCATCTCTCCGGCCGACTTGGCGGACTCTGCTATCACCCCTCTCGCCCCGGCCGCCAGCATCGCTGACGCCTGCTCGCCGCCTGTCTTGGCACTCTCACCTGCCCTGGCGAGCGCGTTCCGGGCGATCTCGAAATTGGTTTTGATGTCCGCAACAATTGTCTTCCCCTTCTCGGTATCCTCCAACTTTTCAAGGGTTGCCAGAGAACCTCCATAGGCGGCCTGCGCCTCCTCGGCAATCTGCTGCTCCTTCTTCGTGACGGCCTCGTCCTTCATGAGCAGCGTGGCCATGAAACTCTTCTCCACGTCGCCTATCGCGGTCTTTATGTTCTGGGCCAATTCGATCTTGCGCTCATTGACCTGGAGTATCCCCTCCAGCTTGGCGTTCATGGTGCCCAAGCCCCAGACGCCCGTCAGGGTCAGGACTGCCATGAAGGCGATAATCAGGCCGAGTCCGATGTGAAGCCTGTTGCTTATGCTGACTGATTTCAGATGTTTAAGGTCCACCTTTCTGCCCCCTTATCTGGTAATTTCCGCCTGTCCTTGCGCCCCGGACGGTGATATTATCGGAGAAAGCAGCCCGTGATTAAGTGCCCGGCGAGATAATTGTCGAAAAGGCGAAAGGATCAAAGGGGCGGGGCCGGGGGGATGTCCTTGTCGCGGCCTTTCGTAAAGGTGACAGTGAAGGTGGTGCCGCCCGATCCATCGCAGTCGGCAGACGTCTTGCAGTAGGGGCAGTCGGAAATGTCGCCGGGGCAGACGTCCCCGTTGCCCGGCAAGTGGCGACAGCGCGTGCTCTTCATCGAAAGGGAAAAGCCGAAGCGCTCCCCGTAGATCTTCATCCTGAGGAGGTCGAGCCCTTTGCCGCCGGCGCCAAATTCATAAGGCAGCCGCGACGCGTAGAGCTCGGTGTCTTCAGTGTGGAAGAGGCCGTCAAAAATGTACTGCTGATTCTCCTCAGAGATACCGACCCCGGAATCGGTGACGTGCACAAGGACCTGCTCGCCCCTCTCTTCCAGCGATATGGTCACGCAGCCGCCGTCGGGGGTGTTTTCGATGCCGTTTCGCACGAGACCGTCGATGACATCCCTGAGGACTGCGGGGTCCATCAATATGTAGATGCCGTACCACGCTTCGACCCGCACATCGATGTGCCGGTGGGCCGCGCGATGTCTGGCCCTTTCTCCCGCCTGCACCAGAAAAACGTAGAGCTCAATGGGCTGAAAGGCGCTCGTGCCGTGGGGCATGTGGCTGCCCACCCATTTCTTCAGGTCTTGCCAGCACGCGTCGATTTCAGGCGAGACCTTCCCCAGGTCCGCCAACCGCTCCTTGAGGCGGTCGAGCTCGTCCGTCAGGCTCCCTGCTTCCAGCTCGCGCGACGTCATCAGGATTTCGTCCGTGTCCCTCTGCATGTGAAAAAGCCGCTCCAGGTTCCGCTCCATGGCCGCAAGCATCGCTTTGTAGATATCTTCACCGGCCACCTGCTCCAGCCTGCGGCGGAGCACCCGCACATTCCCCTGAATCACCGCGAGCGGCGTCTTGAGTTCATGCGATATATGGTCCATGGCTTTCGTCTTTGCCCGGTTGAGCTGCTCCAATTGCCGGTGCGACTGGAGGAAGACCTCCTCGGCCCTCTTCCGCTCCGTCACATCCCTTAAGAAAATAAGTGTCTCGGGACGGTCCCGGTAGATGAGTTCCGCCGCGGAGATCTCGATATAGATCGTACCCCCCGAACGAGTGATCCCTCTAAACTCGTATCTCGGCGGGACGGGTTGCCCCTTCGTCCGCCGTGCATTGATCTCCACTATCCTTTCCCGGTCATCGGGGTGCACGATCAGGGTGATCGGCTTATTGATGATCTCCTCACGACTGTCATAGCCGAACATCTCCACGAACCTGGAGTTGACGTACACATGTCTGCCTCCGGTAGCGACGGCGATCCCGTCGTTGGAATGCTCGATCACCGTCCGGTACCGTCCTTCGCTCTCGGCGAGCGCGTGCTCCGCCTCCTTGCGCTCGGTGATATCCACCATAGTGCCTTCATAGAAGAGGATCCTGCCATGATCATCCCTGAACACACGGACGTTCATGGACACCCAATGCTCGCTTCCGTCCTTGCGCCGCATCCTGGCTTCGAACTCAGACACCACGTTGTCTGTCAATAGGCGCCTGATCATCTCCTTGTGCAGCGCCGGGTCGCTGAAGAGATCGTCGCGGATCGACCTCACCGCCTCTATCAGCTCCGCGGGGGAGCTGTAGCCGTGAAGACGGGCAAGCGCGGGGTTGGCGCTCATAAACCGGCCGTCCGTGCTCGCCTGGTATATGCCCTCCATGGCGTTCTCGAAGATGTGCCGGTACTTCTCTTCCGCCTCTTGCAGCGCCTTCTCTATCTGTTTATCTCTTTCCATTACATCACCACATATTCCGGCTGCCCCGGGGTGGTCTTGCAGCGCCTTCTCTGTCTGTTTATCTCTTTCCATAGCATGAGCGAGCGCTTTGCGCGCACCCTATATCTCCCTCGCCTTTTGCGCCATATTCCGCAGGCCGCGCCTTCCCGCGTCTCCCCCGAAATACCATACAGTCTGCTCTGAATTATAGATAAATAGAAGCCCTTTTTCAAGAAGCGCGCGTTTACTATTAAGTACTTTCCGATTCATGCGACAACTATATAGAAAACCATCGGCCATCAAGGTGGTTAAGGTATTGTTTCACCTGAAGGGGGTTTCCGAATGAAAGCATGGCTCGGCAACTTGCACATGACGAAAAAACTCCTCGTTTCACCTTTTATGGCACTCCTCTTTCTGCTCATCTTCGGCGTCGTCTCTTACTTCGCCTTCTTCAAGCAGCAGTCGGCCCTCGATGACATCTACAAGAACAGGTTCAAACGCTGTCTGTCTACCGCCGCTACGATCGTGGACCTGAAGGAGGTCCACACCAAAATGCAGGAAATCATGACCGCGGCGGTGGCGGCCGCCCAGGACTCCTCAAAAGAAACCACTGAAAAAGACGCTTCGGGAGCAGCGGCCAGCGAAATGACGGCGAGACAGACCGTTGGAACCTCAATAAACATGCTCTATTCTCCTGTACAGGAATCGAGGCAGGTGGTGGAACAGATGATGAAGTCGGCTTCCGTCACGAAGGCCGAGAAGGAGTATCTTGTCAACGTCCGCGACAAACTCAGTAAGTATGAGGCCGATCTTCGTGAAGCCTCGGGGAAGCTCATTTCAGCGAACAACACCATTGCCGACGCCTATGACAAATTGCAGGAGGCAACGACCGTTTTTAAAACCCTCAATAAGGACCTCACCGACCTTCTCTCTCTGGAGAGCAAATTGAGTGAAAGCCGGTATGCCTCGGCAAGCTCGACCTTCAAAGCGGCTCTTGCCATCTCCATCATCGTGTTCGTGGCGGCCGCCCTGCTTCCCTTCGGCGTCTCTCTCATTATGAAGAGCCTCATCCTCTCTCCTGTCACTAAGATGGTGGAGACTATTGAAGCGGTCGCCCATGGCGACCTCACCAGGAGGATCGACGTCAAAGCAACCGATGAGATTGGAGAGATGGCAAAACACTTCAATATCTTCGTGGAGAAACTCCACGATGCCATTACCCATGTTGCGGAAAGCAGCAACCAGGTATCTTCTGCAGCGGGTACCCTCGACAACGCCACGGAACAGATGGCCTCAGGGGTGGAGGAAGCAGCGATGCAGGTTAACACGGTTGCGACCGCGAGCGAGGAGATGTCGAAGACCTCGACCGAAATAGCCCAGAACTGTGTCGTGGCGGTGAAAAGCTCGGAGGACGCCAACCGCTCGGTCAACAAGGGTGAGACTATCATCCAACAGACGATCACCGTCATGAACCACATCAACGGCCGGGTAAAGGAATCGGCCGAGCTCATCAGGAGCCTCGGTGGCCGTTCGGACCAGATAGGACAGATAGTCGGCCTCATCAACGACGTTGCCGATCAGACGAACCTCCTTGCCTTGAATGCCGCCATCGAAGCGGCACGGGCAGGAGAGCACGGCAGGGGTTTTGCCGTCGTAGCCGACGAGGTGAGAAAACTCGCCGAGAGAACGAGCCATGCCACCAAGGAGATCAGTGATACCATCCGCGCCATGCAAGCGGAAACAAAGAAGGCGGTTTCGTCAATGGAAGAAGGGGTCAATGAAGTGGGTAAAGGCACCGCGGAGGCGGCGAAGTCGGGCGAGGCGCTCAAAGACATCCTCTTCCATATCCAGAAAGTGACGGGCGAGATCAACCAGATCGCCGTGGCATCGGAAGAAGAAACGGCCACTACCAACGAGATCGCAACGAACATCCAGCAGATTTCCGAGGTGATGCAGGAAACAGCCAGGAGGATTCAGGAAAACAGCAGCGCATCCTCTCAGTTGGCGGGATTGTCGAAGGGATTGAAGGAAATGGTGGGGCAGTTTAAGCTTGCGGGTTAAGCCGCCCTCGACGGCCCCCGCATCAACCCCAATCCCTTTTGCGCCATATTCGCACCGGCCGCGCCTTCTTGCGTCTCCCTCGAAATACCCTGGAGTATGCTCTGAATTATAAACAAGTAAAAGCTTTTTTTTAAGAAGACGTCCTTAAGGTACGGCACCTTACGTCCGATAATATCTCATAAGGGCCTACCGAATCGGTAAGCCGGGAGACAATAAAAGGGGGAACTGATAATGGGAATGAGCGAGGTTTTTGCTGCGGGGGATAAGGGCGTGAGAACTGACCTCGGAGAGAAAGGGAGCAGCATCAATATCCATTCAATGAAATGGAAATTCATCATCCCGGTGGTAGTATCGATACTGGTCATACTTGGCATATCGGGGTGTTTCAAGTATGTGCGAAGTTCCCACGCCTTGCAGGCCGGGCTGGACAAGAAGGTTACCGCGCTCTTTGAGATAGCATCGCTGGCCATGATCGATCCTATCTGGAACATAAACAAGGATGTCATCAAGGAGAATGCCGAGTCCCTTCTGAAGAACCAGGAGATCGGTGCCGTTGAGGTTCTTGACGGAGACGGGAATATGCTCTACGGGAGGACCAAGCAGGAAGCAATGTACGAAAAACAAAACCTGCTCCCCGCGAAAAAGCAAGATCTCACAAAAAACAACCAGAAGATAGGCACGGTGGTCGTGCGCGCAACCGACTACTTTGTGAAGCAGAGCTTATTAAAGGACGTGATGAGCATCATCATTGAAATAACGATAATGGTGGTGATGCTGGGAACGATAGTCTCGTTCATTTCCGTAAGGCTGTCAAGACCGATTGTGAACATGGCAGCACTCCTGAAGGACATCGCACAGGGCGAGGGCGACTTGACGAAAACCATTCCCGTTGCCGGCAACGATGAGGTAGGTGAAATGGCGCTCTACCTTAACCGGTTTATAGAGAAGCTGAACGGGATCGTGCTCAATATCCGGGCTCATTCCGGAAGCATCACCTCGGGGACCGAGGAGCTTAAAGAGAGAATGGCGCAGATAGGCAGAACAGAAGATGTCCTTCTCGATACGGCAGGCACTACATCCGCGGCAGTGGAGCAAATGGCGGGCAATGTGACATCCATTGCAGAGAGCACGCAGCACTTGTCCTCGACCGCCGACGAGACGGAACACCTGGCTGCCGAGGGGAGGAAAGCGGTCCAGGGCACAATTGACGGCATAAACAAGGTAAGGTCCGTCCTGGAAGAGGGCGCCGTAGAGGTGAAAAGCCTGGGCAACCGCACGAGTGAAATCGGGAAGGTAACTACCGTGATCAATGATATCGCAGATCAGACCAATCTTCTGGCCCTGAACGCAGCCATAGAATCGGCTCGCGCGGGAGAGCACGGGAGAGGTTTCGCGGTTGTTGCGGACGAGGTGAGAAAGCTCGCCGAAAGGACAACGGAATCGACAAAAGAGATCACGAAAATGATCAGCGCGATCCAGCAGGAGACCGGGAGCGTCATCCACAGAATAGAGGAGGCAAACTCTGAAGTGGCACACGGAGTCTCCCTTGCCGACAGTACCGGTGGGGTCCTGGACAGGATTGTCGCAAGAGTGAGCGATCTTAAACAGATGGTCAACATGCTGGCCAATTCGGCAAATGAACAGTCCCAGGCGACAAATGATATATCCAATCAGGCGCTGAGGGTGAACGAAAGCGCCAGGGAAACCGGAAAAGCGGTAAGCCAGGGGGCTGCCTCCGCTTCCGAGATAGCCTCGGTATGCGAAAGGCTCAACGAGATAGTGGGCATGTTCAAGCTGAGGACCGGGGAACCTGGTTAAGGGGCTAATTCACGATTGGCAGCCTTCCGCCCCGTGGGGCGGCAGGGATAACTTCTCACCGGCTCGGGTTGTTGCTCCTGAGCCGGTGAGAAGTTCGTTGTTACTTCCTAGTACGTCATGGGGGTAAAGTTGATTGCTGTATTGGTTGGGTTGCTGAAGGTCAACGGAACGGTGATCGAGGCGCTTGCGGCCAGGCCGGTGGTGGAAGCGGCCACGGAAGGGGCGCCGTCGTAAGTGCCGGTGGCGTCGGCCAGGGTCACGCCTGGGGTAAGGTTGTTCAGGGCCACGTTTATTGCGCCGGTGTAGGCGGCGCCGTTGTTGGTGATGGTCAGGTTGCCGGTGTAGGACTTGGTGGCGCGGTTGTACACGAATGCGCCGGAGGCGAAGCTGAACTGGGACGCCGCGTTAAGGACCTGGACAGGCATCGGTATTTCATAAAAGTCGGAGAATGCCGCCAACTGCTCAAAGGTGCTGTCGCACTGGTTCTTCGTGCAATCGCACGGACTGCCGTTGCACTGGCCGGCGTAGGTGCCGTTGCCGTTATTCAGGAGGGACGAATGTGTCCAGAAGTGGATGTTGCCCGCGGTCAGGTCGAAGGTCATGAGGCGGAGCCAGCCGTCTCCGCCCGGGTCGGAAACACCGGACACGTAGGTGCCATGAAGCGGAGTAGTGCCCGTCGCGTCGTAGGCATAGGTATAGGGTGGTGCAATGACGCTTGGAAGGGGGTTGCCGTTATGGTTCACTATGTTGTCCTGGAAATCGGTGAGCACCTGATACACAGGGTGGCCGGCCGCGTTTTTGTCGATGCGGATGCCCTCACCTTGGGAGCTGCCGGGGGAGCTGCCGGTCGTGTTCGTCCCATTGTAGGAGTGGCCGGAGATGACCAGAAAGATCTGGTCGTTCGGGTAGACAAGGTTCGTAAATACATCCGCGGGGCCGTTGGGATACCAGCCGCCGCACGAGAGAGGATAATTCACCGAGTAGCTGGCGGCGTTATAGGAGGCAGGTTTTAGCCCGACGATGTTCCCATTCTGAAGCGTCTGGGGCGGCGTCGCATCGGTCTGCGCAAAGGGGCTTATATTGGAGTGGGTCGTCACGATGGTGGCATAGCCCTTGTGGGCGTTGATCACGCCCTGTGCCCATGCGACGGCAACGGGACCGGCCTCAAGCTCCAGGGAGATATGGAGGAACTTCCTGCCCCCTGCCGTGAAGACCTGGTAGCTCGACATGCCCGCGTTGCAGGTCAAGCCGTCCGAGGCGCCGCCGTACCATGTCTTGCCCTTGAACAACGAGGACCGGGAGCCGAAATATTTGCCCCACAGGTTGTTCGTGCCCTGCATGAGAGGGCGGTTGTTCGTTTTCCAATAATAGTTGTCGTAATCATGGTTGCCGGGAGACATACCGAAGGGTATGTTGGCGCTCGCCAGAACCTGCATGGCCGCGAAGGCCCGGTCGTACTCTTTGGTAGGACCCCATATCGGCGTGAGGGGGGTCGCGCCGTTGGAGGTGCCGTCGCCGTTCTGCACCACGTCTCCCACGTGGGTGACGAAGGCGAGGTTCAGGGCTGCTTTGTTGTTTACGAGCCACTGCGTTTCCGCCTGGAAATACTTCGCCGTGTCGTCGGCGTTCGGCTGGGTGTAAGCCGGGCTGGTGGTGAGCGTATTGCCGCTGTCTACGTAGAACTGCGTGTCAGGGATGACACTGACGGTGAACGTGTTGTTCGCAAAGGCGCCGGGAGCGAACCAGGCGGAGATGCCGATAAACAGGGCGAGCACCGCCGGCGCTATTCTTGAATACGATGATTTCTTCATGCTCTTTCCTCCTTAATAACTCTTTTAGACTAAATGATGCGCAACAGTCCGCGTGTTGTCTCTTCCATACGTTTTCCGACCCATCCGTAGCGTCATGGCCTCTCCACGGGCCTATCACCCCCTTCCTCGGAGTATCCGCGCAGAAACGATGCTATGCCGGAACTTATTGTTGTGTGAACTGGTATCTTTTTACCGTGCCCGTGTTGCAGGGCGGTAAAATATGCGTGAATAGCGCGTGAATAACACGTTAAGTAGCTTCCATCCGGAAGCTCTCATGCCGATGGCGTGACCCGCGAAGGATGGAACCCCAGGCATCCCTTCGTGGATGGGGATGGGGGCCAGGGTTGCATTGCCGGCAAAAATGCGGCGGCGGAAAAGGGGATGTAGGCGCGAAGGCGCATCCCGAGTGCACTAACTGCCACGAGCCCCACCCGCTGCCGCTCGAGGCAGCAGACATGGCGGCGCAACCCAAGCCCGGGGTCCAGTGGTGCTACACCGCCTGCCATCACCGGAACACTTTCGGGCCTTGCAAGGATTGCCATAAGTAGCGGGTGTTCAAGAAGCCTTTTTGGGTTGTTTCCGGCTCTTGATTTCCTCATTTTGCTTCTGTTTCGCGATGTTCTGTTTCTGCCCCTTATCCTTATCCTTCTTGCTTTTGTCCCCCATCCCGCACCTCCTCCTTTTTGCTGCGCCTTTGGTCTTCCGTTAATAAATCTCCTGAAGCTTTTGCAGAACCTTGAGGATGGTCTCCACGATCTCTTCCGGCCTTCCCTCCAGAGGGTCGATTGTGACCATTGGGGTAAGGCCCGCGGGCGAGAGAATGGCGATGTTGTAGCGGCTCCCGGCATCCAATTCCTCGAGGTATTCCGGCATTGAAGCCGTGTTGACCATCAAGGCGATATAGTAATGGTGAAGAAGATCGCGGAGCTTCTCGTTTAAAGGCATGGCCCGCAGGACACCCTGCAAAAAGGGTGCGACAGCGGGGTCCGGATTGGTCACGAACAGAAGAACCGGACGGTCCCGTTCTTCGATGGCCCTGACCGTCTCGTCGTTCCACTCGTACCAGAGGATGCCGTCTTGCGGAAATTCTGGCGGGACTATGGCAGAGAATGTCATGTGGCGCTCCCAGTCCAAGCTTAGAATATTAAGGCAAGAATTGTCAATGCCTGTAGAGTTTGAACTGTTTCACTTTACCTGCCACACCTGTACGTCGCGAACGCCTTTTTTGGCCTTTATGAAATCCTTCATAACTTGTTCGTCATCTGTCCCCTGCCTGCTCTCTGTCATGTACTTCTCTCTTATTTCATCAAAATCGTGCTCCTCAATTCTTACTATAAATATTTTCGCCATCTTCTTTCCCTCCTTTTTAGTTTATAGTTTGTCCGGGAGCTCATGCGCAACCCGTGCAATCTCCCCGTACAGATCCATAAGTAATCCTCCCTTTCCTTTGAAATATAGTCCTCAGCCACCCCTTATTTCCATATTAGTTTTATGAAGCGTGAAATAATATGACGGGAAAATCACGTTTGAGGATTAACGCATGTAATGTCGCCGCATCCTCTGTCGAAAATCCAACGTGTAAGCGAAAGTACTCTATCTTTCCAAAACAAGGGTTCTATTCTTCCATGGTGTAATGCATAGTTGTACTTATTAGACGGTCCAATAAAGCCGAACCTTGAACGACCGTGGGGCGTAAAGCGACTATATGGGCACAAATACGAGGCATGTTGACTGAAACGATTTGTTCTGATCTTCCATTTTTTTCTTGACATAGGTTATCTGTTGTATTACACTGTGGAAGATAAAGCCAAACCATCCGCGAGGATGGGACGGAAAGTCGAGGGTCTCCCGCAGACAGCCTGACCGCCGAAACAAAACCATATTAAGGGGAGGCAGGATTATGCGGTTTTTTAAAAGTCTCATGTTAATGGCGCTGTTGGGTTCCCTTTCTCTGTGGGCGGTTCAGGCGCACGCGGATGCTATTTCAGGGCTGTTCGATACCGGCGTCGTATACAACAACACCACTATGGTCGACCAGAATTACACACTGGTCAGCGCTCCAGCCGGCTACGGCTATACTACCAGCGCCTACGTTCTCTCAAGCGGTTGGCCGCTCCCGAGTAGCGGTCCGTGGGTGGGCAACAGCACCGCCTCTCAGTGGATCGTCCCTTCCCTTACTAGTTTTAATGATGGCCTTCTGACGCACGCCGTTGGTCCCTATACTTACGAGACGACCTTCAACCTGACGGGCTACAATCCGGCTACGGCATCGATTACGGGGCAGTGGTCATCGGATAACGAAGGCTTGAGCATAACGATCAACGGTCATCTCGTGCCTGGAACTACCAATGTCGGGTGGTACACCGGCTGGACTGCCTTTAGCATCCCATCGGGATCGGGGTTTTTTTTAGCAGGACTGAACACGTTGGAGTTTACTGTGAACAATGACTACAATAACCCTTCTAATTATGGCAACCCTACCGGCCTCAACGTGCAGATGACGGGAACAGTATCCCCTGTTCCTGTTCCGCCTTCAGCGCTCCTGCTCGCCCCCGGTCTCCTGGGTCTTGTGGGCATGAGGAAACGCTTCAAGATGTAGGCTAAAGCAACATCAGCGTCGTCACAGGCAGGGTCGGCAAAGGGCCCTGCCTTTCTTGTTTCCGCTGCACTCACGGTTACCATTTCACCTGTGGCATCAAAACAGACGCAACGCATGGAACAAGGCCGAAAGAAATGCAACGCAAAGGGGGCGGGGGATCGGCTTTTCTGCCGAAGTCCCTCGCCCCCTTGTCGATGAATGAAGCTTATGAATGCCGCCTAGGACGGCGCGTTTTTTTCAGGTGCCCATCTCCCAGGAAGAGAGATATTTCTGCTGTTCCCGCGTCAGCTTGTCGATGGTCACCCCCCTCGTCTTCAGCTTGAGCAGCGCCACCTGCTTGTCTATCTCCACGGGCACGCCGTAGACCTTTTTCTCCAGGCTGCCGCCCTTCTTCCAGACGTACTCGGCGACCAGGGATTGGTTCGCGAAGCTCATGTCCATTACTTCCGACGGGTGCCCCTCGGCCGCGGCGAGGTTGATGAGCCTTCCTTCTCCCAAAAGATAGATCTTTTTCCCACTGGCAAGCGTGTATTCATCGAGGAAGGGCCGGAGCCTCCTCTTCCCGGTTTTCATCGTCTCCAGGGTCGCTATGTCGACCTCCACGTTGAAGTGGCCCGAGTTGCAGACGATGGCGCCGTCTTTCATGCGCTCGAAATGCTCTTTCCGCAGCACGTGGATATCACCGGTCACTGTGACGAATATGTCTCCAGTCCTGGCCGCCTGGGCCATCTCCATCACCTCGAAGCCGTCCATAAGGGCCTCTAACGCCCGGAGCGGGTCCACTTCGGTGACGATGACGTGGGCCCCGTGCCCCTTGGCCCTCATGGCCACGCCCTTCCCGCACCAGCCGTAGCCCGACACCACAAAGCGCGAACCTGCGACCAGCATATTCGTGGCCCTTAGGATGCCGTCCATCGTGCTCTGGCCCGTGCCGTAACGGTTATCGAACATGTGCTTGGTGGACGCGTCGTTCACGGCGATGACGGGGAACCTGAGCACTCCTTCTTTCTCCATGCTCTTCAGCCGGATAACCCCTGTGGTCGTCTCTTCCGAGCTGCCTATCACGCCCTCCAGCAATGCCTTCTTTCGCTTGGCCGCAAGGCTCAAAACCCAGTCCTTCACCTTCGGATGGAGCCCCTCATACCGCTCAAAAGCGATCATATGGAGGGCGCCGACGAGGTCGGCGCCGTCGTCCATTGTGAGGTTCGGCCCAAACGCGAGGGCCTTCATGATATGCGTGTAGTACTGGTCTTCATTCTCTCCCTTGATGGCGAAGACAGGCACGCCCGTATGTTTCACCATGCTCGCCGCCACGTCGTCCTGGGTGCTGAGCGGGTTCGAGGCACAGACCAGCACCTCGGCGCCGCCCGCCTTCAGGGTGGCCGCCAGGTTGGCCGTCTCCGTCGTCACATGGAGGCAGCAAGAGATGCGCGCTCCTTTCAAGGGCTGCTCCTTCTGAAACCTCTCCCGTATCTCCCTCAGCACGGGCATCCTGCGCTCGGCCCATTCTACCTTGTCCCGCCCGAAATCTGCGGCCTTGATATCCTTTACATCGAATTCCATTAGAACCTCCGTGTATCCCGCTGAAAGTATTGTTTATATTCCTGCATGTCTTCTGATCTCGTCCACCATATCGAGCTTCTCCCATGTAAAATCGGGATCGTTTCTGCCGAAGTGGCCGCAGCAGGCCGTCTTTCTGTATATCGGCCTCAGCAGGTTGAGCCTCTCGATGATCTTTCTCGGCCTCAAGTCGAACACTTCCGTGATGATCTGCGCGATCTTGTCGGGGCTGATCTTCGCGGTCCCCTGGGTATCGACATTTATCGACACGGGCCGGGCCACGCCTATGGTGTAGGCAAGCTGCACTTCCACCCTGTCCGCGAGCCCCGCCGCAACGATATTCTTCGCGATGTAGCGAGCCATGTAGGAGGCGCTCCTGTCCACCTTTGACGGGTCTTTCCCGGAAAATGCCCCGCCGCCGTGGCTTCCCACGCCGCCGTAAGTATCGACGATGATCTTGCGGCCCGTCATGCCGCAGTCCCCCTTGGGGCCTCCGACTACGAACCTTCCCGTGGAGTTCACGTATATCTTCGTCTTATTGTCCATCAGCTCGGCGGGTATCACCTTATTGATCACCTCCGCGATGACCCCCTCCCGCACGTCGGACGTGGTCGCATCCGGATTATGCTGCGCGGCGATAACGATTGTGTCCACCCTCACCGGCACCTTGTCCGCGTACTCGATTGTCACCTGACTTTTGCCGTCGGGCCTCAGGAACGGCAGCGTGCCGTCTTTCCTCGCCTCTGCCAGCCTCGCCACCAGGTGGTGCGCATACATAATGGTCATGGGCATGTATTCCGCCGTTTCGTTGCACGCGAAGCCGAACATGAGCCCCTGGTCGCCGGCCCCCTGCTCGTGGTCCCCCTTCTCGTCGACGCCCATGGCGATATCGGGCGACTGCTCGTCTATCGCGGTGAGCACGGAGCACGTTTCCCAGTCAAATCCCATGGAGGAATTGTTGTACCCAATGCTCTTGATCGTCTCCCTGACGATATCAGGGATATGGACGTAGCAGCTCGTTGTGATCTCGCCGCCCACAAGGGCAAGCCCGGTAGTGACAAGCGTTTCGCAGGCCACCCTCGCTTTCTGGTCCTGGGCAATGATGGCGTCGAGCACGGAATCTGATATCTGGTCTGCAACCTTATCGGGATGCCCCTCGGCAACCGACTCAGAGGTAAAAAGAAATCTGGACATACTCATACAGGGCAACCTCCTTATGGATTATGGTGCTTCTTGCGAAATCTTCGGGAAACATGGCCGCCATTTCCTTTCTCAGAAGATATTCGCTTTCCTTCGCCGACTCTTTCAGCAATATCTCTTTGACGAGGTCCCGGCAATAGCTGTGTCCCAGCCCCCTGATGATCTTCTTGACCCTGGGGATCACATACGCGTTCATGGAGACCTCGTCCAGGCCGAGCCCCAGGAGTATGGGCACGTAAAGCGGCTCGCCCGCCATTTCCCCGCACAGGGTCACCTCTATCTGCCCGGCGTGCGCGTCGTCCACCGTCTTCTTGATCATCCTGAGCACTGCGGGGTGGAGCGGCTCGTAGAGATAGGAGACGTATTCGTTGACCCTGTCTATGGCAAGGCTGTACTGGATCAGGTCATTGGTGCCGATGCTGAAGAAATCGACCTCCTTGGCGAGGAGGTCCGTGATCATCGTGGTGGCGGGCACCTCGATCATAATGCCGACTTTTGAGCTGCTCGTTGCACGCGATACGCTCCGAGCGAAGCTCCTCCATGCACTCAGCCAGCACGGCCTTCGCCCTCTTCACCTCGTCCATACCCGAAACCATGGGAAAGAGCACCCTCAGGGGGCCGTACACGCTCGCCCTCAAGAGTCCCCGAAGCTGGGCCTTGAAAAGCTCTATCTCCTTAATGCAGAGCCGGATGGCCCGCAGGCCCATAGCCGGGTTGATCTCCTTCGGCACCTCTATCTTGGAGGCGAATTTATCCCCGCCCAGATCGAGGGTGCGGATCGTCGTATATTTCACCGCCCTGTTCTCGGCAAGCTTCCGGTAAATGTGGTAGTGGTCCATCTCGGTGGGGAGCGTCTTGCGGGAGAGATAGATGTACTCCGTCCGGTAGAGGCCGACGCCGTCGGCCCCGTACCGCTCCACGATATCCATTTCCGCGAGCAGCTCGATATTTGCGCCTACCCTTATCTTGAACCCGTCCTTCGTCTCCGCCTTCAGTTTAGCGATGCGGAGGAACTCCCTTCTCTGGGCGTTGAGATGGGCCTGTTTTGCGAGATATGTCTTTTGCACCTCCGTCGTGGGGTTGATGATCACCACCCCTTCGTCCCCGTCTATGACAACGGTGTCGTTGTTTCTTGCGACCGCCGTCACGCTGCCGAGACCGACCACAGCCGGGATCTCGAGGGCCCTCGCCACGATCGAGGTGTGGGAGGTGCGGCCGCCCACGTCGGTCACGAACCCGAAGACCTTGTGGAGGTCGAGCTGGATGGTGTCGGCCGGAGAGAGATCAGGGGCGACAATGATCACTTTCCCCCTGATGCCCTTCGCGTTCACGACAGATACGTTCCCCTTTACCATCGTCCTTAAGAGCCTCTGGTAAATATGGTTGAGATCCTGCCCCCGCTCACGCAGGTACGGGTCCTCGACCTTGTCGAAGTTGGAGAGGAACTTCGAGACGACCAGCTCAAGTGCCCATTCCGCGTTGACGTGCTGCTTCCTGATGATCTCGACGACATCGCCCGAGAAATACTCGTCCTGGAGCATGAGCAGATGGGCGTCGATGATGAAGGCATGCTTCCGCACCTCGTCGTCGGGTATCGACTCTTTGATCCTGCTCAACTCATCCGAGGCGGTTTTGACGGCGGCCTTGAACCTGATTACCTCCCTTTCGACGTGTTCGTCTCTCACCTGGCGCTTCGCCACATGGATCTTATCCCGCTCGAGCAGGTACACCCTGCCTATGGCTATACCCGATGAAACGGGCGTGCCGTGCAGTGTGATGCTCGTGGGCTTATCGTGTTTCATGTCTCACCGAAACCGTCCTCTATCAGCTTCCCCAGGTTAGCGAACGCCTCCTGCTCATCGGCCCCGTCCACCCTGACGGTCAGACTGGTGCCAAGCGGACAGGCGAGCATTAAAAGACCCATGATGCTCTTCCCGTTTACCCTCTGCCCGTCTTTTTCCACCCATACCTCGGACCTGAACCCCGATGCCTTCTTCACAAACAGGGCGGCGGCGCGCGCGTGCAGACCAAGCCTGTTTCTGATCGTAAAAAACCCCTCGACCATGCTCGCCCTATTCCGCCTTCTTCATGTTGAGCACGTCCGTCGCCAGATAAATATTTTTCTTGCCGTAGCCGGCGATGAAGGCCGCAAGCTCCGACAGGCCCTTTCCCTGCCTGTACGTCACCAGCTTTATCAGCATGGGCAGGTTTGTCCCGGTGACTACCTCCACTTTCCCCTCCTGGAGGAAAGAGAGACTGATATTGGAGGGAGTGCCGCCGAACATATCGGTCAGGATGATCGCACCTTGACCGGCATCCACGTTTTTCAGGGCATCGGTGAGCTTCTTCTTTATCTTGTCGACGTCTTCGTCAGGGAAGATGTCCACGTACTCGAACTGCTCCTGCTTTCCCACTATCAATTCGGTAGCGGCAACCATCTCCCGGGCAAGGTTGAAATGAGCCACTACGACGATCCCTATCATCGCGCCTCCTTGTCGATGTCCCTGTGCAGCACGCTCACGCTATAGTCCATCATGCGCAAATGCCCTTCCAGCTCGTTCACGACTGCAGGAGACCTGTGCTTCCCGCCGGTGCACCCGATGCAAATTGTGAGGTAGCTCTTCCCTTCCCGTTCGAAAAGGGGGACGAGGTTCACGAAAAAGTCTAGGAGCATGGGGAAGAATTTGTCATAGGTCGCGTTCGATTTCACGTACTCGGCCACGTCCTCCGACAACCCGGTCTTCTCTTTCAGGGTCTCGACAAAAAACGGGTTCGGCAGGAAACGGACATCCTGCACGATGTCTGCCTCCAGGGGGATGCCGTAGGCATAGCCAAAGGAAATGAGCTGGATCTTCATCCTCTTTTCGCTGTCACCGTAAGTGCTGATGACAAAATTGCGGAGACCGTTGGTGGTGAAGTGGGAGGTATCGATCACCTTGTCCGCGATATCCTTTATCCAGCCCACCTGGTCCCGCTCCTGGTCCAGGGCCTCCCTTATGTTGGATGCATCGTAGAAAGGGTGGCTCCTCCGCGTTTCCTTGAACCGGTTGAAAATCGTTTCATCGTGGCTTTCAAGGAATATCAGCTCCGCCCCGTACTTTTTCTTGATCTTCCTGAGTATCTCCTTCCCTTCCTCGAAAAACTCCCTTTCCCGTATATCGACGACAAAGGCCGATTTCGCCAGGCTCGACCCCGCGCCAACGGCCAGCTCGACAAACTTGCGCAGAAGCACCAGAGGGAAGTTGTCGACGCAGAAAAAACCCGCGTCTTCGAGGGCCTTGAGGAAGGTGGTCTTTCCCGAGCCGGAGATACCGCTTAAGATAAGGATCCTCATTCTTTGGCCTCTTTTCCCCCTGTCAGCTCCAACACCCTCTGTTCCAGGTCGCCGGCCGTGTTTATCCCCTCTTTTTTGAGCAGGTGGTTCCTGCACGCAAGCTCGATGATTGCGGAGGCGTTCCGGCCGGGGCTTATGGGGATGCGCATCAGGGGCAGATCGATGCCGAGCAAGCGGTATTTCTCCTCTTGCAGCCCTACCCTTTCATATTCGACACTGTTGTCCCAGTCTTGCAGCTCCACTACCAGATCTATCCTATGTTTCGGCCGGACCGCCGACACACCGAAAAGCTGGCGGATATCGACGATGCCGATGCCCCGTATTTCAAGAAGGTTCCTGAGCATCTCGGGGGCCTGCCCCATCAAATCGAAGGCGCCTGTCTTTTTCGCTTCCACGACGTCGTCGCTCACGAGCCGGTGACCCCGCATGACCAGGTCCAGGGCGTTCTCGCTCTTCCCAATGCCGCTTCTCCCGATAATGAGCACGCCCACGCCCATGATTGCCATCAGGACCCCGTGGACCGTGTCGGTCGGGGCAAGCGTCTCCTCCAGAAAGTGTGTCACCCTCTCGATAAACCTGGAGGTGACGAGCCGCGTGCGCAAAAGGGGGATTTGCCTGCTCTCAGTCTCCGTCAGAAGATACCCGGGGACTTTCAGGCCCCTCGTGACGACGAAGCACGCCACGTCCCGGCTGCAAAGCTCAGCCACGATCTTCTCGCCTTCTTCCGCATCGAGGCCCCTCAAGTAGGAAATCTCGGTATAGCCGAGGATCTGCACCCTATGGGGGTGAAGGTAGACCATATAGCCGGCTATCACGAGGCCGAGCTTCTGAATCCTCGGATTGTAAATCTTTCTGGATAGGCCGCCTGAGCCCGAGATTACTTCAAGCTCAAGGCCATACTCCGAGTTATGCGCAATCTGCTCGACCGTTATCCCTTTCATCCACCGAATTTCTTGTCTTCTTCAACGATATTCGCAAAAAGATCTCTGTCGTCGCCCTCCTCGATCAGCCGCTTTCGAAATGACGGGTCGCGCAAAATCCGTGAGATCCGCGACAACATCTGGATGTGTAGCCCGGCGGAGTCTTCCGGTGCAAGGAGCAGAAAAAAGATATGGACCGGCTTCCCGTCCACCGCATCGAAATCAATGCCTTTCTTCGATCTGCCGAAGACGCATAAAATATGGTTCAAGCCTTTCATCTTCCCGTGGGGTATCGCCACCCCATCGCCGATACCCGTGCTCCCCAGCTTTTCCCGGTCGAGAATGACGCCCACCGCCTGCCCCACGTCCTGCACCAGGCCCGCGCCCTTCAGGCTGGATACAAGTTCCGTAAGGACCTCCTCCTTTGTCCCGCCTCTCAAATCGGCGATGACGCAGGATTCTTTCAGGGCGTCCTTCATGTTCATAGCGCCCTTCCCGTGGTTTCGACCAGACCGAAATTGCCGTCCTTCCGCTTGTACATCACGCAGACATTTCCCCTCTCTATATCACGGAAGATGATAAACCCGTCGCCCGAGGCGTTAAGCTGCATCCGCGCTTCTTCCGGGTCCATCGGCTTTGCGTCTATCTTCCGCAGCATGATGATCCTGGAGGTTTGCTCCTCGACGCCGGCAGGTGCATATTTCGGCTTTCCCTCACGGTATTGCTTCACCTTGTCGCGATACCGCGAAAGCCTGGTCTCGAGCTTGTCGACGATTGCGTCCACCGCGGCGCGCATGTCGCCCTGCACCTCATGAGCGTTGATCACAACACCGTTCAGCGTGAACATCACATCGACCCGCTGCCGGTATTTCCGCTCCAGGGAGAGGACCACGTGAACGTCGAGCGGGCTTTCCACATACTTCTTAAGCCGCGAAAGCTTCTCCTCCACGTACCTTTTCAGGCCGTCATCATGGTTGATGTGCCTGAAACTGATGGTAATATCCATGGTACCCCCACATGTGTAGATTAAGGCCTATCCGTCAGGCCAAGGCAAGAAAAACTAACAGATGATAAAAACCTTGTCAATCCAATTCACCGTAACCCTAAAGAAGAGCCCGCGAGAAGCAAAACCGCAAATGCTCCTTGCGCGTCAGGGCGCGCTCTATTCTAATCTGCGCCGCTCCCGGGAAGACTGGATATGCAGGACTTCCCTGTATTTAGCGACGGTCCTCCGTGCTATCCTGACATTGAACCGCTCGCTGAGTAAGGCCACGATCTCTTCGTCTTTCAACGGGATGTGCCTGTCCTCCTTTTCGACGATCTCTGCAATGTAGTCCTTCACCGCGTTTGCGGACTGGGCGTCGCCGTTCTCGCTCCCGACACCCGTCGTGAAAAAAAACTTCATCTCAAAGACACCGGAAGGGGTGCCCATATATTTGTTGGTCGTTATCCGGCTCACGGTCGATTCATGCACACCCACGTAGTTGGCCACATCTTTCAATATGAGGGGCTTCAGGCAGCGGACCCCCTTTTCAAAAAATTCTGCCTGGAAATCGACAATGCTCTTTGCCACCAGGTACAGGGTCTTCTGCCTCTGCTGGAGGCTTTTCATAAACCACTCGGCCTGCTTGATCTTTTTCCTGATATACTCCTTGGTGTCCCCGTTCAGCTTCTCACTAACAAAAAGCTCGACGTAATGCCTGTTCATCTTCAGGTCCGGGATGTTGTCGTCGTTGAGAAAGACCTCCAATCCGTCCTCCCCCTTCACCACGTACACATCGGGCACAACGTAGATGGGCTGGTCGCTCTCGTAATTCCGTCCCGGCTTCGGGTCAAACACCTGCATCTTCTCGAAGACCGCCTTAATCTGCTCCAGGGAATAACCGGTCTTTTTGGCGATCTCCTTGAGGTCCATCTTCTTGAACAGCTCGAAGTGGTGCAGGAGCACATCTTCGAAGACCTCGTCCTTTTCGCCCCTCTGCCTGTACTGGATGAGCAGGCATTCCTTCAGGTCCCGGGCCCCCACCCCTGCCGGGTCGAGCATCTGGATCTTTTTCAGGACCGGCTCCAGGGATTGGACCGGGATCGCGGACATCTCCGCGATCTCCTCAAGCGATGACGCGAGATACCCGTTATCATCGATATTCTCGATGATCCATTCGGCATAGATCCTCTGCTCCCAGGAAAAATCGGAAAGACCCACCTGCCGGCGCAGGTAGTCACGCAAGCCGCTCACCTTTTTCACGATGTTTTCGTAGTCGGGATAGTCCTTGTCTTCGCGGGGCATGAAATCCTCGGACGGGGAGTACCTCTCCAGCCATTCGAGCATCTCTTCCTTTTTCGGCTCCTCCCTCTCTTCCGGCTCCTCCTCCCGCACTTCGAGGACGGGGTTCTCCTTTATTTCCTCTTCTATGGCCTCTACAAGCTCCAATTGCGAGAGCTGAAGCAGCTTGATGGCCTGCTGCAGTTGCGGCGTCAGCACGAGCTGCTGCGCAAGCCTTTGTGTCTGTTTAAGTTCCAGCATTGATGTAAAACTCCTCGCCGAGATAGACCTCGCGCGCGATCCTGTTCTTCGCGATCTCAAAGGGATCGCCCTCGATCAGGATCTTACCGTTGTTTATGATATATGCCCTGTCGCAGATGGGCAGGGAATCGCGCACGTTATGATCGGAGATAAGGATCCCTATTCCCCTTTTCTTTAATCCCAATACGATCTTTTTTAAATCGGAGATGGATATGGGGTCGATGCCGGAAAACGGCTCGTCAAGGAGCATGAATTTGGGGGCGATCATCATGGCCCTCGCTATCTCCAGCCTCCTCCGCTCGCCTCCGGAAAGGAGGTCGGCGCTGTTGTCGGAAAGGTGCCCCAGCTTGAACGCCTCTAGGACCTCCTGGATCTTGTGTTCTATCACGACCTTGTCGTACTCGTGGAACTCCATGATAGACTTGAGGTTGTCTTTCACGCTCATCTTCTTGAAAATAGAAGGCTCCTGCGGCAGGTAAGTGATCCCCTTGCGGGCGCGCAGGAACATGGGGAGGTCGGTCAGGTCGTCTCCGTCGAGCGTGATCTCTCCCGCGTCGGGCCGTATGAAGCCGATGATCATGTAGAAGCTGGTCGTCTTGCCTGCTCCGTTGGGACCGAAGAGACCCACGACCTCACCCGTGTCGACGTACACGGCCACGTCGTCGACAACCTTCCGGGAGTCATATGACTTCGACAGGCCGTCCGCCCTGAGCTGCGACAATGGCTGCGTCAGGAGCTGCGTCAGCGGCGTCATCCTTTCTTCCCTGTCGCCTTGGGCCGCTGCTCTATTTTCATCTTCGGCTTGTCCACCGAAAACTTGTCGGTTGTCAGATTATACGTGATGATCTCTCCCTTCATCGCCAGATTGTCCTTGACGATCTCCGGCCCATCCGTCAGGACGACCAGATCCTCCTTAAGATAATATACTGCCCGCTGACTTTTGGCAATAGTCCCCTTTGTGACGATCCGGACCTGGCTCTCCGCGTCGATCTTTTCCATCTCGTCCTGGTTGCTCAGCACGCGGACCTTATCGCAAAACATGTCCATCCGCTCTCCCCTGACCACGACGTTGCCCTCAAAGATGTACGTGCCGTCCTTGAGCAGATAGACGAACTTATCGGCGGCGAACTTGTACTTTCCCTTTTCCTCCTGTATGGTGCCGCTCACATCCTTCTCCACGGTGATCACCTGCTCCGCCGTATCCGCGCTCAGCCCTTTGCCCACCATGGTAAACTTCTTCCCCGAAAGCTCGACCGGCGAACTCGTATACGCCAGTGATTTATTGAAATCGAACTGCATCAAGGCACTCTTTATCACGTATTCGCCTTTGTAGAATACCTCCACCTGCTGGACGCTCCCGACCTCCTTGGCCGTATCCATTTCTCCCTTCGACCCCGTAAAGGTGACGACGGTACCGGCTTTCGGCTTGTATTCACCCTGGATGCCCTCCATTTCCACCCTGGTCGTGTCGATGTACTTCCTCATGAGCTTGGCCCGTATCTCCCAGTCGACTACACCCTTCTTCTCCCCCGAATATTTTACATCCCTGAAGATAATGACCTTTTTCCCCGAATCGCTGCGGCTCGATGTGACGCTCTTGGGCTTGTTGACGAAAAAGTAGCCGGCGAGCAGGACGATGCCTACAATAAACGCCGAGGCCATGTACACGACAGTCGTTCTTCTGTTCATCCTGTTCATCCTGGTCATCGGTCCTATTATAGCATTTCCTGTCTCCTCTTATCCTTTGTCTTCTTATTCCCTTGGCTCAGTCTCTTTTTGTTCGGTCCTTTGGCCGGCCGCCACAACGGGCATTCTCTTGTTTCGATTGTGGCGGCGGTGAAAAAACATGTCTCGTCAAAAGGTGTGAAGCGCGACAAATCCGGTCTGCCGGAACCTGCACGTTTTTACGGAGAATAATTAAAAATTAACTTGACACCCCTTTATGCACTGTTTTACAATATTTTAAACCTGAAAAAGCCAAACCATCCGCGAGGGTGGGACGGAAAGCGATGGGTCTCGGATAGTTTTACTTGAGTCTTCCCCAGCAGACAGCCAAGCCGCCTGATGAAAGTCGGCTTTTTTTGTTTTCAGGCCAAGGTGCGGGTGCGGTTGTCCACAATGACTTCAACAATGGTACCGCCGTGGATCGGGGACGGGCCGGAAAGTCAACGGGTCTTAAGGTCCGTCACGAGGTGTCGCGTCACAAGACAGTCCGGTTGCTCTACGAGGAATGGGAGAACCAAGGAGGATAACTCATGAAAAGACTACGTTCGCGTTTTCTCGGCCGGAACTTAGTGTCCGTGCTCGCCGCAGTTGTCGTACTGTCCCTGTCGCTTACCGTAACCGCACATGCCGCCGTCCTCTTTTCTGACGATTTCAGCGGCACTGCCATCGACACCAGCAAGTGGATGATTCACGTCGCGTCGGGGGCATCAGGCCAGTTTACGGAAAATAGCGGGCTCTATTACCAGGGATCATCAGGCTCTGACGTCGAGGCCCTCGTGACAAGCATGACCTTTTCGGGCGGCGTCCAGGCAACGGTCAAGTTCTCCAATTTTAGCAGTACCACAACTTACCCGTCCAGTTATAACGGAAGTGGCTCCTTTATTGATTTGGGCATGGGACCAGCAACAGACAGAGTGGATATACTTCTTTATGGCAATAATTTTGGTATGAGTGGCGTTACCGGCATGATCGTTACGGGACTTTTTGATCACAGCAATCCGAGTATCCCCGTTCCGCTTGCAGCTCCGATGACGGAATTCGCAACAGCCACAGACGGCAAGTTTTCAATTTTATACAACGGCTCCGTGGTCACTACCTACTATGACGGGGCTCTGCTTGGAACTTTTAGTCCCGGCTGGAGCGGCCCCCAGCCTTTTCTCATCGTCGGCGGCGACGCTCCTAACGGAACCACGTCGTTTGAGGTGACGAAATTTAAGGTCTCCAGTGTTCCCTTACCCCCTGCTCTGCTGCTTCTCGGCCCCGGCCTCCTGGGTCTTGCTGCGCTGAGGAGAAGGTTCAAAAAGTAAGGCGTTATTCACCTAACATCGCGGGCAGGGTCGACACATGGCTCTGCCCTTTCATTCATCCTCAACGCTGATCATTTCCGCTTCAAATCATCGCGAAAAAGGCTTCTATCCTGAGAGTAGCACCAGGTAGGGCACGGGGGCTTTAGCCGGTTTAGGGTTTCACAGGGCTGGGCGGGCACTAGATCTGCGCGATCACCTGAAGGAGCCGGGAAAATCTGTCGATGACGAAATCGGCGCGCTCCATGAAACTGCGATCGACCCCGTATCCATAGGTTACGGCGACAGTCCGCGCGCCGGCCGCCCGCCCGGCATCGATGTCATTGACACAATCACCGACGACAATCGTCTCGTCCGGCTTTACGGCGAGGCGGCCTATCACGTGGAGGACTGCGCCCGGGCTCGGTTTCATCCCCAACCCTGAATCGCTCCCGATTACATCCAAAAAATAGGGGAGGAGCTTGAATCGCTCGAGCACCGGCATGACGAGAGCGGTCCTTCTGTTGGAAAGCACCACCTTCGAACACACCGACAGCTTCCTGAGCGTTCCCTTCACACCGGGGTAAAGTCTTGTGTGGACGGAAAGGTGTGCGGCATACACCTCTGCGAACCTTTTCCCGAACTCCCGCCGGTCGAGGCCCGAACTCTCATAGCTGAGCCTCCTGGCGAGCGTATCTTCACCTCCGCCCATCACACTCCGCGCCTCCTCAAGGGAGACAGGGGAGATGCCGCGGGGGAGCACCTCATTGAGGGCATCGGCCATATCGGCAACGGTGTCGGCAAGGGTACCGTCGAGGTCGAAGATGATAAGCTTGATACTCATAGGGGCGAATGACGGACGGCCTTTAGCTTTTAGGCACCGGCATCGCGTACAGCATACGGACAAACCGATGGGCTTGTCAACAGCGGGCGGAATGACATGCGGGGCGTCCCTGCCCCGCATTGCCAATCGACCCCGCAGGACTTACATTTCCTTGCACAGAAGCACCAATCCGCGCAAGGTGCGTAATCTCACAAAAGGAGGAGAGCGATGAGCGTGAATCTGTCTGATGTAACGCGGCTGATTCCATGTTCCGTGGCCCTGCTGAGCGTCGCCAGAAAAGAGAGAAGGGATGTGATGACCTGCGGGTGCATGTTTGTAGCCGAGGACCAGCCCTTCTTCATCGTGAGTGTGGCCAAGCACATCTTCTCTCACAGCCTCATCGAAGCGGCAGGCGAGTTCGTGATCAATGTTGCATCGGAGGGCCAGGCGGGCCTGGCCCGAAAGGTTGGCGCCCTCCACGGCCAGGAGATCGATAAGTACCAGAAACTCGCCATCCAGACCGAAGACCGGGGAGGCGGAAAGGCGCCTTTCATCAAGGGTTCCTTTGCCAACATCGCATGCAAAGTGCTCACGTCCTACCCCGTAGGAAAGTACACCGTCTACATAGCTGAAGCCACGGACTTTGCGGTCGACAGCACACAGAGACCCGTTGCCTGGTACGGAAACCGCTATTTTGCCCTGAAAGACGAGGTAAGATAGCTAAGACGCGGGCTTCTTCCTGAAACTCCTAGATTTCCTGCACATGACGTAGTGTTGAATGCTACGACTGGCAATTGTTGAATGGACAAGGTTGCGCCACAAAATGGATGTGGCAGATGGCTGCAACGCGCCAGAACTCAGAAAATAGCTACCGGGAGGGAGACACGAGACGAAACCCGACGTCGCGGTCCCGGAACCACTGATCGATCCTGAGCCGGGACGACGCGCGCAAGTACCACGCGTCGAAGTTCCAGGAACCGCCCCGCAGTATCCTTTGATTGCCCATTCCCGGTCCCTGGGGGTTATCCTTTGGGCTTTCCATGTAGTAGGGGACGTGGCTACCATAGCGATCCTGCACCCACTCCCAGACGTTGCCGCTCATGTCGAAAAGCCCGAGGCCGTTTGGCCTCTTGGTCCCCACCGCGTGGGTTTTCTCGCCGGCGTTGGCCTTGTACCAGGCGTACTCGCCGACCTGTGACTCATCGCTCGTGCCGGCCCAGTTCTCCTTCTTCCCGCCGCTACGGGCGGCATATTCCCACTCCGCTTCGGTGGGAAGGCGGTAGCGTTTGCCGGTCATCTGATTCAGCTTGGCGATGAAGGTCTGAGTGTCGTCCCAGCTCACCGTATCCACCGGCATCCGGCCACCGGGGAACTTGCTGGGATTTGACCCCATCACCGCTTCCCACTGCTCCTGTGTCACCTCGTACTTGCCAATGAAGAAGTCGCTCACACAGACCTCATGGACAGGTTGCTCGTAGTCTTTTCCGGCGCGAAAGGTATCGCCCATCGGGAAGCAGCCACCTCTGACGAAGACCGTCTCGATCTCCGGGGTTGCGGCAAGGGAGTTTGCTGCGAATGAGAGCAGCAGAGAGGCTGCTAAAATCGTTATAGCCGTAATGATCCTATACCTGTTTATTCTCGGCTGTCGTTTTGTCATTTTCTTACCTCCGTGTGGCCGGTCAACAACCCCGGAAACCATAAGATCAGGAGAATCGCAAAAATGGTCTAAAGCATCCGTCCCTTTATTTCCATCAAGCATCTGTGAACCTTAGTGCCCGCAATTTCACGCACTTCGATTCTATTTACCTTATTTTAACTGTATATCCTGAATCGTAATGCTGCACGCCACCTCGATAACGGAAACCGTTTCGGGGAAGCCCATCCACTGACATCGGACATAATCACCCTTTGAAGCGTAATCTTGAACGCACCCACCAGGCATAGAAGTAAATGCTTGTAGGTGTTGTCCGCAAGGTTTCCGTTTGATAGCAATCTGCGATATTCCTAAACGTCGGGGAAGTTATTTATGTTCGGCGAAATTCTTTTTCTGACGTTCGGTCATTTTTTCGTTCAACAATACTGCAAACAGATGGCAGGAAGCTTTATTTCCGGTCAATATGCGGCCATTTACGCGTGACACTCTTGATAAACGTATCGGTCTGCAACCGCGAAAAATCCCCTTGGATAGCCGACCGACAGAGAAAACCTATTATTAGGAAGAAGAAGCGTCCGCTCACTCCCTGTCCACGCGAAAGGAGCCTTCGAGGGCAATCCGGACGAGCTGACTGCGCGTACGCACGCCGGTCTTGTAGAACAACTGCTGGAGTGTTGCCTTCACCGAGGTTTCCGACACACGTATCTTCGCCGCGATTTCCTTGTTTGTCAGCCCTTCGAACACGCCCCGCAGCACCTGCTCCTCCCGCAGGGTGAGGCTCCGCGGCAGGCTTTGCCGGCCTCCCCCTTGCAGGAAACGGGCAGCCATTTGCCGGATAACTTTTTCATCGACCCACATCTCTCCCCTTGCCACCGTCCTGATGGCGTTTGCGAGAATCCCCGGGGAGCTGGTCTTGAGGATAATGCCCGAGGCGCCCAGCTTCAGTGCAATGGAGGATTCGGTCGCGTTCATGCCGGCGGTGACCATGAGTATTTTACCGGTATATCCGGTGGTGCGCGCCAACGAGATGAAATGGTTCCCCTGGTCGTCTCCCAGGTCAAAATCGAGAAGCACTACGTCGACATCGGAACGGCTGAGTATCAGGAGACCCTCGGTTGTGGTACTGCACTGGGCGATCATCTCGAAATCGGGCTCCGATGCGAGCAGGCGGGCCAAGCCTTCCCGGAATAGTATGTGGTCGTCCAGTAGTAAAAGGCGTAGGCGCTCCATTTTAGCTCGCTTACCCGTTATCGGTCTCGGCCGGACTGACGGCCAGCTCAATGACAAAACAACACCCCTGCGCCTCCGGTTCGTAGCGGAGGTCGCCGCCGAAAGACCGGACAAAAGCGCGGGAGAGAAACAACCCCAGACCCGTTGCATCGGCGCCCTTCTGCAGAGGCTGAAACAGCTTCTCTGTGGGTGCGATACCCGGCCCGGTGTCGCAAACCCTGACGGAGACAATCGCGTGCTCCATGGCGACGGAGATATCGATTCTCTTCACGTCCGCCCCTTCCAGTGCGCGCCGGCTGTTTTTTGCGAGGTTGAGGAACACTTGCAGCAGGCTGTGACGATCGGTCCAGACAGCGGGCAGCTTTTCGGGGATGCTCCAGGTCACGGAGATATCTGATTCGGCGCAGTACGCCTCAAGCACAATGCGGGCCTCTTCGAGGATCTCCGCAAGATCGACAATCTTTGCTTCGAAACCGCCCGTGCTCTTCCGCAGCTCTAAAGACGCGATCTTGTTCAGCGCCTCCACCAGGGAGCCGAGGGCCTCGAAGTCCTGGCTATTCCTGAAGTCCCCGCTCCGCGCGAGGTTCTCATAGATGACGGCGATGGCACTGCACACGTTTCTCACCTCATGGGAAACGGCCCCCACGAGGATCCGCGATCCCGCCATAAGCTGCTCGAAGCCGTATTCCGCGCGATCCCGCAGGTCCTCGGAGGCGTCTACCACCAGGGCGGCCAGACGGGGACCCAAAGCCGTTTTGTAGGTAGAAAAGAAGACGTTGGCCGGGAAGATGTCGCCATTGTCCTTTGTCCCGCGGCACTGCATCTCTGTCCTGAAGGTCTGGCCCGTCTCCTCCACTGACGGCACGCGGGAAAGGGCCGGAACATACCGGGAGATATTCCTTCCCATCAGCTCTCCGGCGCCTACCCCAAAGAGCTGATAGGCAGAGGAATTGGCGATGAGGATCTCCCCGCTCGCGCTCATGACGAGAATGGCAACCGGGCTGGTCTGGATGAGGAATTGGAGTTGCTCTTCCGCCTCGCGCCGTGCGGCGACCTCCTCTTCCACCTTCCGCCGGCTCTCCAGCTCCAGCAGGCGGTTTACCGTCACCTGACGGGAGAATAGTCCCATGCCGACCAGGGCGATGAAGAGCAGAATATCCTGGGGCAGGGCGGTGGCCCACACAAACGGGAAGGGATCGAAGATTTCGGCGAGGACCGTACAGAAGACTGCGGTCAGGGCGATTTGCCAGTAGGGAAGGAGACACCCGACCAGGAGCATAGGGAAGACGTAGAGGAAGCCGAAGTAGGCGTTGACAGGGTTCCTCCAGTCGATGAGGGCGATAACCGCAATGAGCGCGGCGGCGGCGGCAAGCATGGCGCGGGGACTCCCGGCCGGGTAGCGTAAGAGCGGTTTCATGGCCGCTCCCCCTGAAGTGAAGGCCTGACGGGAAATCTCTTCATCGACGCCACATCCTTAATTATTAACCGTCCCATAATCCTATACATCCCCGGCTCACGACCTGCCGGGTCAGGCATAGACGGCCCAGCCTGGCCTGAGTATTATGAAACTATCAATATCAAGAGTATAGCGCGAAAAGGAACATTTTTGGAATTCTATTGCAAACAATGTGGCGTCATCCGGTCGGTCAGGAGGCGGTTTTTGCCTCAAATATGGCGTCCTTGGCAATTTACAGGGAGATAGCCGAAAGATAGGGCCATAAGATAGATCGAAAGATAGGATATTGATGGCCGCAAGATAAGTTTTTTTTGAAGGCTATTGGTGGTTATCTGTATACATTATCTGCCCGCCCTGGGCTGCCCGTCCGTACGTTCACGGGTCCCCCTGGCTTCGAAAAGTGCCCTAAGGAAGAGGGAACCGCGAAACTTAAGGAGGTGAACATGCAGCGCCGCGTGAGGTGGCTGTTTATAGGACTTTTTCTTTTCGGCTGCTTCGCCGCTCAATCACACGCAGGTGAGCCCCTCACGTGGCAGCAGGTCCGGGGGAAATTCATCGCCACAAACCCGACCCTCCTCGCGGGAAGGCTCGGCATCGAGGAATCAAAGGCCCAGGAGATCACCGCGTACTTGCGCCCGAACCCGACCTTCACGGCGGCAACGGATTACATCCACCCTTTCCGGTCCTACGGCGCACTCGATGACGCACAGCCTTCTGTCTCCTTGAGCTACCTGATCGAGCGGATGAACAAGCGGGGTCTCCGCCTGGAGACCGCGAGGAAGGGGACGGCAGTCGCGTTTTCACAACTGGAGGACCAGGAGAGGACCCTCCTGTTCACCCTGCGGAGCGCCTTCATACAGGTCCTCCAGCAAAAGGCGATCCTGGACCTTGCGAAAGAGAACCTGGCCTACTACGACCGTGTCCTCGACGTGAGCGCCGAGCGGTTCAGGACGGGCGACATCGCGAGGGTCGACCTGGACCGCCTGCAATTGCAGCGCGTCCAGTATGAATCAGACGTGCAGACTGCCACCGTGAACGTGCGGACGGCGAAGATCCAGCTCCTGACGCTCCTGAACGACCGGACCCCTGTCGAACAGTTCGACGTGACGGGCCCCTTTGACTTTGCCGACCAGGTTTCGCCCCTCCCGGAGTTTCGCACCATAGCCCTGGAGACAAGGCCGGACCTCCGGGCCGCGGTGCAGTCGGTCGACCAGGCGAGGAGCGCAAGTAAGCTCGCCGAGGCGAATGCCTCGACCGATCCGACCATCGGCATAGATGCCGGGCGGCTTCCTCTGAGCACCGGGCCCGTGAGCCCCGGCTATGTGGGCGTGAGCGTGAGCATCCCCTTGCGCATCTTCGACAGGAACCAGGGGGAGAGGCTCCGCACGAAACTTGACATCACGCGCAACGAGCGGCTCCGCGACGTCACAGAGGCGCAGCTCTACAGCGATGTCGACTCGGCCCACGCGACACTCAACAGCACCGTGATCCTTCTGAAGCCCTACAAAACGCAGTACCTTAAGCAGGCGACGACGGTGCGCGACACCGTGACCTTCTCCTACGAGCGCGGTGGGGCATCGCTCCTCGATTTTCTCGATGCCCAGCGCGACTACCGGAGCGTCCGGCTCGCCTACCTGAACCTTGTGGGTTCTTATTTATCCGCCGCGGCTCAATTGAATCTGGCCGTAGGCCGGGAGGTTATTGAATGAAACGTCTGATCTTCTTCACAATTCTTGGTCTCGCCTTTATTCCCCTCCTCGTTGGCTGCGGCCGCCAGGTGGAGGCGGATCTCGGTGCGCCGCCGAAGGCTGAAGTCGAGAACGAAGAAGACTCCGGCACCTTCAAGGTAGCTCACCCGGAGCAGTTCCCCCTGGTAGCGGCCGCCGGGCACAAGGCCGCGCCCGAGCTGACCGTGACGGGCGTTGTCAACCCCGACATCGCGCGCTCCGTGCCCGCCATATCGTTGGCCTCCGGCCGCGTCGTGGAAATTAAGGCGCGCCTCGGTGATACGGTGAAGAAAGGGCAGCTTCTCCTGAAGGTGCGGAGCGCCGACATCTCGGGCGCCTTCTCGGATTACCGGAACGCCGTATGCAGTGAACGATTGGCAAAGGTACAGGCCGATCGCGCAAAGATCCTCTTCGAGAAGGGGGCGATTGCGAAGAAAGACCTGGAAGTGGCCGAGGAAGTGGAGGAAAGCGCTCTTGTCAACCTCGATGCCACCATCCAGAAGCTCCGGGTCCTCGGTGTGACAGACCTCAAGAACCATCCCGACGGGATCGTCGATGTCTATGCCCCCATCTCGGGCGTCATCATCGAGCAGAACGTGACGGCCGGAGCGGGCGTCAAGACCCTCGACAATTCGCCGAACCTTTTCACTATTGCCAACCTCGACTCTGTCTGGATTATGTGCGATGTATACGAGAATGATTTCCCCTTTGTCCACCTCGGCGAGTATGCGGACGTCCGCCTGAATGCCTATCCCGGCAAGGTGTTCAAGGGCCGCATCAGCAACATTGCGCCAATCCTCGACCCCAGCATCCGCACCGCGAAGGTCCGGCTGGAAATGCAGAATCCTGGGCTCATGCGCATCGGCATGTTTGCGACCGCCACGTTCTACGGCCATGAGCAGGAGACGCACTCCGTGGTCCCGGCTGGTGCGATCCTCCATCTCCACGACCGCGACTGGGTCTACGTGCCCGCGCAGGGGGCTGAGTTCCGGCGCGTCGAAGTGAAAAGCGGCCGGACGCTTCCCGGTGCCATGCAGGAAGTGACGGGGATCGAGCCGGGCCTGAAAGTGGTGGCCAACGCCCTGGCCTTCCAGGCTACGGCGGAGCAATAGATGATACGGAGAATCGTCGATTTCGCGCTGAACCAGCGCCTCTTCATGCTCGCCTTCGCACTTCTGCTCCTCGCAGGGGGCATGATCGCATTCCACCGTCTCCCTGTCGAGGCATATCCGGATGTCGCGAACAATTACGCCTGGGTCATCACGCAGTGGCCGGGCCGGGCCGCGGAAGAGGTGGAGCAGCAGGTGACCATCCCCCTGGAGAACGTGATGAACGGTATTCCCCAGCTCTCCCATCTGCGCTCCGTATCCATTAGCGGGTTGTCTGTCGTCATACTCATTTTCGACGACGACTCGGACAATGCCTGGAACCGGCAGAAGGTGTTGGAGCGCATCTCCATGGTCAATCTCCCCGCGAACCTTCAGCCCCAGCTCGGTCCCGATTTCAGCCCCGTGGGCCAGATATATTTCTATACCCTGAGGAACACGAACCCCGGCTATGACGCCATGGAGCTAAAGTCCCTGCAGGATTGGGTGCTCGTGAAACAGTTCAAGACAGTGCCGAACGTGATTGACGTGTCGAGCTTCGGCGGTCCCACCCGAGAATACCAGGTGCGAGTCGACCCGGCCAAGCTCGTCTCCTACGGCTTAAGCATAGGCCAGGTGGAGCAGCAGCTCGCGAACAACAACGTGAACGCGGGCGGCAGCTTCATCGAGGCGGGCACCCAGCAGATCAACGTGCGCGCCGTGGGGCTTGTGGCTACGACGGAAGACATTGAAAAGACCGTCATCACGGCGAAGAACGGCACGGCCGTGCGCGTCAAGGACATCGCCACGGTGTCGCAAGGGCCGAAGATACGCTTGGGCCAGTTCGGCAGGGCCATCCATCGCGCCGACAGGAAAGTCATCGACAACGACGACGTCGTCTCCGGCATCGTCCTCATGCGCAAAGGGGCTGATTTCGATGCGACCCTCGAGGGCGTCCACAAAAAAGTCGAAGAGCTGAACGAGCACATCCTACCCCCGGGCGTGAAGGTGGTGCCCTTCAACGACCGCAGCGACCTCGTCCACCATACGACGCACACGGTCCTCCGTAACCTCACGGAAGGACTCATCCTCGTGACGTTCGTGCTCCTCCTCTTTCTCGGAAATCTCCGGGCCGCCCTGATCGTGGCGCTCACCATCCCCTTTTCGCTCCTCTTCGCATCGATCTGTCTCGACCTGAGGCATATCCCGGCGAACCTGCTCTCCCTGGGCGCCCTCGACTTCGGCATGGTCGTCGACGGGACCGTCGTGATGGTGGAGAACATCATCCGCCATCTGGGTCACAAGGACCCGTTCACATCCGTGAAAGACAGGATCAGGGCGGCAGCGCACGAGGTGCAGAGGCCGGTCTTCTACGCCATCGCCATCATCATCAGCGGCTATCTGCCTATATTCACCCTCCAGCGCGTGGAAGGACGCCTGTTCAAACCCATGGCCTGGACTGTGGGGTTCGCGCTGCTCGGCGCCATGATATTCTCCATGACCATCGCCCCGGTCCTCGTCAGTTTCCTCTTCAAGAAAGAAACACCCGAGTGGCATAATCCGGCGGTTGTCTGGCTTACGAAAAAGTACCGGAAAGGTCTGACTTGGTGTATCCATCACCGCGGAGCGATGGTCGGTATCGCCACGCTGACCCTGTGCGCCATCGTCTACCTGGCGGCGAGCGGGGTGATCGGGTCGGAGTTCCTGCCTCATCTGGATGAGGGGGCGATCTGGGTGCGTGGCACCCTTGCGCCGAGTACGGGGCCGACCGAGGGCATCAGGATCGCGAACCAGGCCCGGGTGGTGCTCGCCTCGTTCCCTGAGGTTACCATTGCAACCAGCCAGGTAGGACGGCCCGATGACGGAACGGACTTTACGGGGTTCTTCAACACGGAATACTGCGTCAATCTGAAGCCGAAAGGAGAGTGGCGGCCGGTCTTCCACGAGCACAAGGAGAAGCTGGTCAGTGCCATGAACCGGGAGCTCCAGAAGATACCCGGCGTGGTCTGGAACTTCTCCCAGCCCATCGCGGACAACATGGAAGAGGCGGTCAGCGGGGTCAAGGGACAGCTCGCGACGAAGATCTACGGTGATGACCTGAAGGTGCTCGAGGCCAAGGGCGAGGAGATCATCCGCATCATGCGCCACGTCAACGGCATCAAAGACCTCGGCCTCTTTCGCGTCGTGGGCCAGCCGAACCTGAACTTCGTGGTGGACCGTGAACAGGCTGCCCGCTACCAGATCAACGTGGCCGACGTGCAGGACGCCGTGCAGACGGCCGTGGGCGGCAACGCCGTAACCCAGGTGCTGCAGGGGGAGCGGCGCTACGACCTGGTCATGCGCTATCTTCCTCCCTTCCGCGATACGAAGGAGGCCCTCGAAAAGGTGCGTCTCCTCAGCCCTTCCGGCGAGAGGGTGTCGCTCGCGCAGCTCTGCAAGGTGGCGACACGGGACGGCGCGGCGCAGATCTACCGTGAAGCGAACAGACGCTACGTGGCGGTCAAGTACAGCGTCAGGGGGCGTGACCTCGGCAGTACAGTCGAAGAGGCGATGGCGAAGGTCGAAAAGCAGGTAAAGCTGCCCCAGGGCTACTCCATCAGTTGGCTGGGTGAGTACGAAAGCCAGAAGCGGGCCGAGGCCCGCCTGCTTATCATCGTGCCCCTCACGGTCTTCCTCATATTCATGATCATTTACGGGGCCTTCGGCTCCGCCAAATGGGCTTGGCTCAACCTGGTCAACGTGGCCGTGGCACGTATCGGCGGGCTTCTGGCGCTGCTCGTGACGGGCACGCACTTCAGCGTCTCCTCGGGGGTGGGATTTTTGGCCCTCTTCGGGGTTTCCGTGCAGACCGGCGTCATCATGGTGGAGTATATCAACCAGTTGCGCGCGAGGGGCTATTCGATAGTCGACGCGGCCATCGAAGGCGCGACACGCCGCTTGAGGCCCATCATGATGACCATGCTCGTGGCCACCCTCGGACTTCTGCCGGCGGCCATGTCCCACGACATCGGCTCTGATTCGCAGCGCCCCTTTGCCATCGTCGTCGTGGGCGGATTGGTCACCGACCTGGTCATGAGCATCTTTTTGCTGCCCACGTTTTACGTCTGGTGGGCGAGGCCCACCGACCACCTGCCCAAATTTGAGGAGTCGAAGAGCATCGATGCCGGAGACGAGATCAGCGAGGGCACGTCGTGATCGACCTTCAATAGAACAATCGCCGTGGTTGTCCTACTGATCGTGCCACTGGACCCCGGCGTCCGCCCATGCGCGTAGATTTGAATCTCTTACATCTCCTCACCACGAGAAGACCACCTCTATTAGTCTAAGCCGTCACCGGCATCGTGCCGGCCTGGTTCGTCGGCAGGTAACGATGTGGTTTGCCGGGCTCAAGGGACAACTGTGCACGAAAATGGTGCCTGAAAGAGGACACGAAAGATACCAGGAAGAGGACACGAAAGATGCCTGAAAGATAAGGCATTTTGCACGAAAGATACTTTGACCGGGCACTATCGGTCGGTTAGATTCTATATCCATATACCTCTATATGGATAGGGTGAGAGTGTCATTGTGAATAAGGAGACGACCGTGAAAACAAGGTTTGCCTTGGCTGTCGCCCTGTCATTGCCCCTCCTGCTCTTATGCCTGACCGGGGTCGGGGGCGCAGGTGAGCCCCTCACGTGGCAGCAGGTCCGGGGGAAATTCATCGCCACAAACCCGACCCTCCTCGCGGGAAGGCTCGGCATCGAGGAATCAAAGGCCCAGGAGATCACCGCGTACTTGCGCCCGAATCCGACCTTCACGGCGGCAACGGATTACATCCACCCTTTCCGGTCCTACGGCGCACTCGATGACGCGCAGCCTTCGGTCTCGCTGAGCTACCTGATCGAGCGGATGAACAAGCGGGGGCTCAGACTGGAGACCGCGCGGAAGGGGACGGCAGTCGCCGTCTCCCAGCTTGCCGACCAGGAGAGGACCCTCCTGTTCACCCTGCGGAGCGCCTTCATACAGGTCCTCCAGCAAAAGGCGATCCTGGACCTTGCGAAAGAGAACCTGGCCTACTACGACCGTGTCCTCGACGTGAGCGCCGAGCGGTTCAGGACGGGCGACATCGCGAGGGTCGACCTGGACCGCCTGCAATTGCAGCGCGTCCAGTATGAATCGGACGTGCAGACTGCCACCGTGAACCTCCGCACGGCGAAGATCCAACTCCTGACGCTCCTGAACGACCGGACCCCCATCGAACAGTTCGATGTGACGGGTCCTTTCGACTTCTCGGAAGCGGTCCGACCCCTAGAAGAGTTTCGCACTATAGCCCTGGAGACAAGGCCGGACCTCCGGGCCGCGGTGCAGTCCATCGACCAGGCGAGGAGCGCAAGTAAGCTCGCCGAGGCGAATGCCTCGACCGATCCGACCATCGGCATAGATGCCGGGCGGCTTCCTCTGAGCACCGGGCCCGTGAGCCCCGGCTATGTGGGCGTAAGCGTGAGCATCCCCTTGCGCATCTTCGACAGGAACCAGGGGGAGAGGCTCCGCACGAAACTGGACATCACGCGCAACGAGCGGCTCCGCGACGTCACAGAGGCGCAAGCTTACAGCGATGTCGACTCGGCCCACGCGACTATTGTGAGCACTGTGATCCTTCTGAAACCATACAAAACACAGTACCTTAAGCAGGCGGCGACGGTGCGCGACACCGTGACCTTCTCCTACGAGCGCGGCGGGGCAGCGCTCCTCGATTTTCTCGATGCCCAGCGCGATTACCGGAGTGTCCGGCTCGCCTACCTGAACCTTGTGGGTTCTTATTTATCCGCCGCGGCTCAAGTGAATCTCGCCGTAGGCCGGGAGGTTATCGAATGAAACGTCTCGTATTCTTACCACTGCTCTGTTGTGTTGTGATCCAGGCCCTTGCCGGCTGCGGCCGGAAGGTGGAGGCGGACCTCGGTGCGCCCCCACCGGCCCAGGTGGAGCAGGAGCAGAGATCGGGCATCTTCAAGGTAGCTCACCCGGAACAGTTTCCCCTTGCCATAGCCGGCGAGCATAAGGCCGCGCCCGAGCTGACCGTGACGGGAGTTGTCAACCCCGACATCGCGCGCTCCGTGCCCGCCATATCGTTGGCCTCGGGCCGCGCGATCGAGGTGAAGGCCAGGCTGGGCGACACCGTGAAGAAGGGGCAGCTCCTCATGAGGGTGCGAAGCAACGACGTCTCGAGCGCGTACGCCACTTACCGGAACGCTGTCTGCAGTGAGGAACTGTCAAAGCTTCAGGTCGAGCGCGCCAGGCTCCTCTTTGCAAAAGGGGCGATCGCCAAGAAGGACATGGAGATAGCCGAGGAAGTGGAAGAATCGAATCTTGTCCTCCTCAATGCCGCTATCCAGACGCTTCGGATCCTCGGCGTGACGGACCTCAAGCACCATCCCGACGGGATCGTCGACGTCTACGCCCCCATCTCGGGCGTCATCGTCGAGCAGAACGTGTCGACAGGCGCGGGAGTGAAGACCCTCGACAATTCGCCGAACCTCTTCACTGTTGCCAACCTCGACTATGTCTGGGTCCTCTGCGACGTATACGAGAACAACCTTCCCTTTGTCCGCCTCGGCGACTACGCGGACGTCCGCCTGAACGCCTATCCGGACAAAGTATTCAAGGGCCGCATAAGCAACATAGGTCCCATCCTTGACCCCACTATCCGCACTGCAAAGGTCCGGCTGGAAATGGCGAACCCGGGGTACATAATGAGCATCGGCATGTTCGTCACCGCCACGTTCTACGCCCACGAGCAGGAGACATACGCCACCGTGCCGGCAACGGCGATCCTCCACCTCCATGACCGCGACTGGGTTTACGTGCCCGCGGACGGGAGTGAATTCCGGCGCATCGAAGTGAAGGGCGGGCGGATGCTTACCGGCGCCATTCAGGGAGTGACCGGGATAAAACCGGGCCAGAAGGTGGTGGCCAACGCCCTGCCACTCCAGGCCACGACGGAGCAGTAGCAGGAGGAAACTGTAGATGATTCGCGCCATTGTCGATTTCGCCCTGAGCCACCGCTTGATGATGCTGGCCTTCGGCATCTTTCTCTTCGGCATGGGCATCATCCAGTTCGAGCATCTGAATATCGAGGCCTATCCCGACGTAGCCAACAATTACGCCTGGATCATCACGCAATGGCCGGGCCAGGCGGCCGAAGAGGTGGAGCGGCAGGTCACGATCCCCATCGAAAACGGCATGAACGGCATACCGTACCGCACGTACCTGCGTTCCGTGACGGTCGCCGGGCTGTCGGTTGTGATCATCTTATTCGAGGACAAATCGGACAATTTCCAGAACCGGCAGAGGGTGCTGGAGCAATTGACCATGGTCACCCTTCCGCCCGGTCTTCAGCCCGGCATCGGCCCCGACTTCAGCCCCGTCGGCCAGGTCTACTTCTTTACGTTGAAGAGCAGCAATCCCGCCTATGACGCCATGGAGCTGAAGTCCCTGATGGACTGGACCCTGGTGAAGCAGTTCAAGTCGGTGCCCAATGTGGTGGACGTATCGGTCTTCGGTGCTCCCACGCGGGAATACCAGGTGCGCGTCGACCCTGACAAGCTCGTCTCCTACGGCTTAAGCATAGGCCAGGTGGAGCAGCAGCTCACCAACAACAACGTGAACGCCGGCGGGAGCTTCATCGAGGCAGGCATGCAGCAGATCAACGTGCGTGCTGTCGGGCTTGTCCGCACGGTACAGGATATCGAGGATACGGTCATCACGGCAAAGAACGGCACGCCCGTGCGGGTCAGGGACATCGCCGTCGTCGCCCAGGGTCCCAAGATACGCCTCGGCCAGTTCGGCAGGTCGATCCATCGCGCGGATGGGCGGATCATCGACAATGACGATGTCGCCTCAGGCATCGTGCTCATGCGCAAAGGCGCCCCTTTTGATGAAACGATCGGGGGCGTAGAAAAAAAGGTGCAGGAGCTGAACGAAAAGATCCTGCCCCAGGGCGTGAAGATCGTCCCCTTCAACGACCGGGGCGAGCTCGTCCATTACACGACCCACACGGTCCTCCATAATCTCACGGAAGGGTTCATTCTCGTCACTGTCGTCCTCCTCCTTTTCCTCGGAAGCATCCGGGGCGCCCTCGTTGTGGCCCTGACCATTCCTTTTGCCCTATTCTTCGCCGCGAGCTGTTTGCACCTCAGAGGGATACCGGCGAACCTCCTGTCCCTGGGCGCCCTAGATTTCGGCATGGTCGTAGATGGCGCCATAGTGATGGTCGAAAATATCATTCGCCACATAGGTCACAAAGACCCCGGCACGCCGCTGCAAAGCAGGATTCGGGCCGCCGCGCACGAGGTGCAAAGGCCTGTCTTCTACGCCATTCTTATTATCATAACCGCCTACTTACCTATTTATACGCTGCAGAGCGTCGAAGGGCGTCTTTTCAGGCCCATGGCCTGGACCGTGGGGTTTGCGCTTTTGGGCGCCATGATTTTCTCTGTGACTCTTGCACCGATCCTTGTGAGCTTCCTGTTCCGCAAAGAAGCCGCCGAGTGGCACAATCCGGTGGTTGTCCGGCTTACGAGATACTACCGGACGGCCCTGACATGGTCCGTGCATCACCACAGGGTGATGGTCGTTATTGCGGTGTTCACCCTGGGCGGCAGTATTTTTCTAGTCGAGAGCGGAATGATCGGATCGGAATTCCTGCCCCATCTGGACGAAGGCGCGATCTGGGTGCGTGGGACCCTCGCGCCGAGCGTGGGACCGAGTGAGTCTGTCCTGGTGACGAATCAGGCCAGGATCGCGCTGGCCTCGTTCCCCGAGGTTACGGTTACAACCAGCCAGGCTGGACGGGACGATTCGGGACAGGACTTCACGGGGTTCTTCAACACGGAATACTGTGTCAATCTGAAGCCGAAAGGAGAGTGGCGGCCCGTCTTTCACGAGGACAAAGATAAGCTCATCAGCGCCATGAACCGGGAGCTCCAGAAGATACCCGGCGTGATCTGGAACTTTTCCCAGCCTATCGCGGACAACATGGAAGAGGCGGTCAGCGGGGTCAAGGGGCAGCTCGCCACGAAGATCTACGGCGACGACCTGAAGGTCCTTGAGGAAAAAGGGCAGGAGGTTGTCACTATCATGCGGCATATCAAGGGGATCAAGGACCTCGGCCTCTTCCGCGTCGTGGGCCAGCCCAATTTGAATTTCGTCGTGGACCGGAAAGCCGCGGCCCGCTATCAGATCAACGTCGCCGATGTGCAGGACGCCATCCAGACCGCCGCAGGAGGCAATGCCCTGACCCAGGTGCTCAAGGGCGAGCAGCGCTACGACCTCGTCATGCGCTATCTGCCCCAGTACCGCGACACGAAGGAAGCCCTCGAGAAGATCCGCCTCCTCAGTCCCTCCGGGGAAAGGGTTTCCCTTGCCCAGCTCTGCACTGTGGAGACGCGAGACGGCGCGGCACAGATATACCGCGAAGGGAACCGGCGCTACGTGGCGGTGAAGTACAGCGTCCGGGGCCGGGACCTGGGCAGCACGGTGGAAGAAGCGATGGCGAAGGTCAACAGACAGGTGCAATTGCCGCAGGGCTACTCGGTCAGTTGGCTGGGTGAGTACGAGAGCATGAAGCGGGCCGACAAGAGGCTGCTCATCATCGTGCCCGTGACGGTCTTCTTCATCTTTATGATCATTTACGCCGCCTTCGGCTCCGCAAAGTGGGCCTGCCTCCACATGGTCAATGTGGCCGTGGCGCGTATCGGGGGAATTCTGGCGCTGCTCGTGACAGGCACCCATTTCAGCGTTTCCTCCGGCGTGGGGTTCATGGCCCTCTTCGGGTGCTCGGTCCAGACGGGCGTCGTGATGGTGGAGTATATCAACCAGTTGCGCGCGAGGGGCTATCCGGTCGTCGATGCCGCTATCGAAGGGGCAACGCGCCGTTTGAGGCCCATCATGATGACCATGCTCGTGGCGACGCTGGGCTTGCTTCCCGCTGCAATGTCCCATACCATCGGGTCCGATTCACAGCGGCCCTTCGCTATCGTCATCGTGGGCGGACTGATCGCCGACCTGATCATGAGCATCTTTCTGCTGCCCACGTTTTACGTCTGGTGGGCGCGCCCTACGGACCGCCTGCCGAAGTTTGAGGAGTCGAAGAGCATCGATGCCGGAGACGAGGTCAGCGAGGGCGTATAGCGATCTGCGGCCGGCAACGAGGAAGAGTGAGCGACCGGGAAATGGAACGGATACGACTCTTATTGGTGGACGATCACCCGCTCTTCCGGGAAGGCTTGAGCCGCCTTCTGGCCTCCGAGCCTGACTTCGATATGGTCGCCCAGTGCGGCACTGCTACCGAGGGCCTCCAGATACTCAGCCGTTCCGATGTCGACGTGGTGCTTCTCGATTTTGACCTTGGGGTCGAGCAAGGAAACCAATTCATATCGTCTGCCCGCCAATCCGGATATGCGGGCAGGATACTCATGGTGACCGCCGGCATGAACGCGACGCAATCTTCCATTGCATTGAAACTGGGCGTATCGGGTATCGTTCTTAAGAGCAGCTCTCCGAGTGCCCTTGCAAGGGCAATCAGGCTCGTCGCGCACGGCGAGATCTGGATCGACCAGAAGGTGATTCAACAAATGGCAGACCGGGCTTTGCAGGGTGGCCCGGCACGTCCCTCTCCGACTCTCACCGAGCGGGAGCATCAGGTGCTTCAGGGGGTGTTCGAGGGGCTGACAAACAAGGAAATCGGGACAAAGATAGGCGTATCGGAAGATTCGGTGAAAACAACGCTCAGGTACCTGTTCCACAAAACAGGGGCGCAAACGCGCAGCCAGCTCGTCAGGATAGCCCTCGAAGGCCGCTTTCACACGGATAAGAATCCATAAATGCCGGAGGGGGATTCTTTTGAGGAACATTTCAGTGCTTGAAGCTTGAGACCAACCTGAAGGCGATGTTCGCGTTCGAATCGATCCCCAGCGATACACACATGAGGGACGTCATGGATGAGATCGATTCGGAAGAGCTCAAGCCCGTCTTTGGCGACTTCTTCCGTCTCCTCCAGAGGGGAAAATATCTCGAAGAATACCGGGTGTTCGATAAATACTACCTCTGCGTCATTCACGGGGGGTCACACCTGAGGTAGACAGTATCGCGCGCACCGCCGTCGCTGAGCCGGGTGCGTCTGGTTATCCTCCTGTCATCTTCGCTGATTATGAAATCATATGAAACTTGCCGGACCTTCTGCCATGGCCAGAAGCGGGCTGGCACGGTCGTCGCCCGGCCGGCGACCTCGAAGCGTCGAAATTCGTCATAGGTTTGCCTGTTTTCAATAGCTCCCCACACGAGAACCTTGCCGCTCACGTCTAACACCTCTGTGCAACCATTTACCGCCGGCGCCGTGTACCTATTCCCATCAAGTTTTTTCAGCCACTTTCGAACCTGTTCTGCTTCCGGGCGGCGATGGTGTGGGGATCGGGCTTCTTCGCCGCTTTATCCTGGTGATATTCGGTCTCACAGACAAGGTTTCTTTCCGCTTTTACACCTGAGATATCGGGGGTCTCAAGGCGGAAAGGCTTCATACCCGGTATTGCTTCGTCGTGTTCTTCCTGTCTGTTCAGGGTAACACCGGGGCCACAACAGGTGGGCGGCGGTTGCAGCGCGGCCGCGAATGCGCCCTCGAACCCGGCTGTGGCATCCGAAAAGAAGGCGACAGCCACGGTGATGAACAACACGGCACATGCACACGTCGTTTTGCGTCTCATAATCAAACCCCCCCTGTCTTCGCCTCAGGGCAACAGGCTCCTTCACACTGGCCGTCCCTCATCGGAATGTCCATAAATACCATGTTTCTGTCTATATCGGCCAAACGCTCGGAGCGCATCATCGCAATGGACTCGCACCCTAAGGGGCGGAAGGTATCCCCGAAAGGGTCTCTGACCGGTTCCACCAACCGCCGCCAAGCGCCTGGAAGAGCGCGGCAGTGTCAGCATATCGGTTCGCGAGGGTCTGCACCTGGGTCATGACTGCCTGTTGATAGGTCTGTTCCGCGTTGAGCAGCGCCAGGTAGCTGACATCGCCCAACTTAAGCTGCGTGCGGGCAATGTCGAGACTCCGCGCCGCTGCACGTTCGGCGGCAACCGCAGCCTTAAGGCCGTCGGCGTCGCGGTCTATGGCGTGAAGTGTATCGGCCACATTTTGAAAGGCCGTGAGCACCGTCCCTCGATACTGAGCCGCGGCCTGTTTGAAGGCCTCCTCTGCCGCCCGCTGCCTGTGAAGAAGCGTTCCCCCCTGAAAGACCGGCTGCGTCAGGTTACCTGCCAGCCCCCAGAACCCGGTGCCGGGTGTGAAAAGCCGGCTGATCGCGGTGGCGGCGGAACCGACGTCGGCCGAGAGAGTGATGTTGGGGAGCCGGTTGGCCACCGCTACCCCTATGTCGGCGCTTGCCGCATGCAATTGCTCCTCTGCCGCACGGACATCGGGCCTCTGCTCAACGAGCCGCGCAGGAAGGGTCACGGGCAGGTCTTGCGGCAGATCGAGCAATGAAAGCTCGAACTGTTCTGCCAGGGCATCACCGGGGTAACCGCCGGCGAGGCGCGCGAGCAGGTCCCTTTGCTGGGCCAGTTGTTTTTCCAGGGGCGGCAGCGTCGTCTGCGTCTGCGCGAGGGCCGCTTCCTGAGCCACCACATCAGCCTCGGCAATTTGACCGAGCCCATACTGTTGCCGGAGAAGTTCCAGAGCGCGGGTTTGGATCTCTACAATCCGCTTTATGGCAGCGATCTGCCCCCGCAAGCCCGCTTCCTGGACCGCCCCGGCGACCACGTTCGACGTAAGCGTAAGATACGCAGCCTCGAGCTGAAAACGCTGAAAGTCTTCCTGCGCCTTCAGGGATTCCAGTTGCCGTCGCAAGCCCCCGAATACGTCGAGTGTGTAAGCCACGGAGACCTGGGCCGTGTGGAGGCTGTAGAGATTGCTGTTCGATGCGAGCGGACTGGTGAGGGCGTCGGGGATCTTCTGGCGGGTGGGGTTAAAGCCGGCAGAAATGCTGGGGAAGAAGGCGCCCCGCTGGGCATAGACGTTCTCCTGCGCTACCCGCAACGCTGCCTGGGCGGCCTCGAGGTCGGGGTTTGCCTTGATGGCCCGCTCGATCAGGTTGTTGAGCGCTTTCGAGTGGAAGAGCGTCCACCATTGGGCGGGGATATCGATACCTCGGACGAAGGCTTGAGCTTCTCCGCCCTTGATCTCGGCTGAAGCGGTCCGGGCCGGGAGGGGTTCGGCCATGTACCGGTCGACGGCGGGCGCACCCGGCCGGTGATAATCGGGGCCGAGGGCGCACCCGGCCGCAAGCATGAGAGCGGCCAAAGCCATGGCGGTGGACCCGCACAAAAAGGCACGCGGGTGAGCGGCACGGTATGAGAGGGATGCTCCTTGCATTTTATGCCTCCTCCTCTGGGACCTCGCGTTTCAGGGCGCGCTTTTCCTCCCATCGCTCCAGCGAGAAGTATAACGTGGGCAGAATGAACAACGTAAGGAGTGTGGCGATCATCAAGCCACCCACCACGACAGTGGCAAGATTACGCTGCACATCGGTGCCGACGCCAACGGCCAGGGCTGCCGGCAGCATGCCTACGGTCGCCACCGTCGCAGTCATCAGGACGGGTCTGAAACGCTCTACTGCGCCTGAGAGGACCGCTTCCCGCAAGGCTACTCCCTGAGCTCGTACCCTATTGATATTGGAGACCATGATGATGCCGTTCTGCACCGCAACGCCGAACAGGGCGATGAAGCCGACAGCGGATGCCACGTTGAGCGTCTCGCCCCTAAAATGGAGTGCTATCAGGCCGCCCAGGGTTGCGAGCGGCACTGCCCCGAGGACCAGCATCGCCTGGCGCATCTTACCGAACTCGGCAAAGAGGAAGATGAGCATAAGCGAAAGCACGAGGCCCATTATGAGCGTCAACCGTGCCTGGGCGCGCTGTTGGCTTTCGAATTGTCCGCCCCACTCGATGCGGTACTTATCGTGGTCGAAGTGGACCGACTGGTTGATTTTGCGCTGTGCTTCGGCCAGGTAGTCGGAAAGGGCGCGATCCCTGTTTTCGATCCTCACCAGCAATGCGCGGTGACCCTTTTCGTGTGAGACCGTCGCCTCACCGGTCTGGAGCCTTATATTTGCGACCTGGGAGAGCAGGATCTGGGACCCTCCCGCGGTGGTGAGCACGAGATTGCCAAGCGCTTCGGGGCTGCTGCGGTAATCCTTCGGGAACCTCACGGTGACGCCGTAGATCCGGTCCTGCACGTAGACCGTGTTGATCGGCGCTCCGCCGACCCCCGTCTGGATCAGACTCGTGATGTCGGAAACGTTGATGCCGTATCGGGCTGCCGCGGCACGGTCTACGTCGACGACAATCTGGGGTATCGGAGGCTCCTGAAAAATGGAGACGGCCGCCGTTCCCCGGATGCCGTCCAGCAGGTGTACGATCTCGCCGCCGATGCGGCGCAGCTCCTTGAAATCGTCGCCGTAAATGCGAACGACCAGGGGGCTGTGCGCGCCGCCAATGATATCGTAGACCATATCGATGATCGGCTGGGTGATGCCGACCGAAAACCCGGGCAACTGCTTGAGGCGCGCGTTGAGCCGGCGCAGAAGTTCCTCCCTGGTCTCGCCCTTCGGCCAGGTACCGTAAGGTTTCAATCCGATCGGCGCCTCTATATGGGAAGGCGTCCACGGATCGGTGCCGTCGTCGTTCCGGCCGAGCTGCGTGACCGCATAAGAGACCTCGGGGAACTCGCGGACGGTCTGTCTCAATTGGCCCGCCATCTCGCTGGCCTTCTCGAGGGATAGTCCCGAAGGCATTTGCACCTGGAGCCACAGGCCCCCTTCGTCCAGCTCGGGCAGGTAGTCCTTGCCGGTGGTGACGCCAAGCGCCAAAACGGCAACGAGCGCCGCCCCACCGATCAGATAAGCAATTGTCGGCGCAGCAAGCATGCGGTCGAGGACCCTGCGGAAGCCGGCCTGGAGCCATTCGAGGGGCCGGTTGTGGAAGACCCTCCTCGGTTTGCGCAAGGTCATGAAGGCGAGGCAGGGGATGAGGGTGAAGGTGCACAAGAGCGCACCCAGCAGGTTCGATCCCATCGTATAGGCTATAGGCAGGAAGAGCTTAGCCTCCGCGTGCTCGAACGCAAAAAGCGGGAGATAGGCGGTGACGATGATGAGGGTGCTGAAGAAGATCGGCCGCGCCACCTGGGATGTGGTGGAAAATAGGTCGTTCTCGGTCAGCAGGGCGGCCGGGTTCGCCTCGCGCCTGCGCAGGGCGGCCTCGGCCACCACTATCGCCCCATCGACGATTATGCCGTAATCGACGGCGCCGAGTGAGAGAAGGTTGGCAGACATATTCATTTGGCGCATCACGATGAGGGCGACGGCGAGTGCGAGCGGTATGGTTACTCCGGCCGACAGGGCGATGCGCGGGTTGCCGAGGAACAGGACCAGCACTATGAACACCAGCGCGATGCCCTCCATTACCGTGTGGGACACCTTATGGACGGTCAACTGCACAAGATCGTCCCGGTCGATGTAGGGAACGATGCGCACGCCCATGGGTCCAAGCTGTTTTGCAAGCTCGTTCACCCTGGCGTGAACGCCCTTCAAAACCTGCGAGGGGTTTCCGTACTTGAGCATCAGCACGATGCCTTCCAGTGTATCCGGGTTGGAATCTTTGCCGAGAATGCCCTCGCGCTCCTGGTGGGAGTAAGTAAGCCTGCCGAGGTCGCGGACGAGGACCGGCACCCCCTTGCGCTGGGTGACCACAATGTTGCCGAGGTCCGAAAGGCTGCGCACGAGGCCGACTCCGCGGATCACGTAGCCCTGCTCTCCGCGCGAGATGCGGCTGCCCCCGGCGTTTGAGCTGTTGTTGTTGATAGCCGTCACCACGTCATTCAGACCTATACTAAGACGCTGGAGATGCATGGGGTCGAGCTCGAGCTGGTACTGCATGGTGAAGCCGCCGAAGTTGACCACATCGGCCACTCCGGCCACCTGTTTGAGCGCCGGGACGACCTTCCATCTCTGTATCTCGGAAAGCTCCATCAGGTTCTTGCTGTCGGATTCGAGCGTGTACCGGTAGATTTCACCGGCAGGGCCTGACACCGGGTCGAGGCCGGGTTGGATGCCGGGCGGCAGGTTGACCTGGTTGATGCGCTCCGTTACGCGCTGTCTCGACCAGTAGTCCTCGGCCCCCTCACGGAATATCAGGGTGATGAGGGACAAGCCGAAGGTGCTGCTCGAACGCATGTTCTGCAGACCCGGCGTTCCGGCCAGGGCCCGCTCGAGGGGAACGGTGATCTGTTGCTCCACTTCCTCGGAGGCAAGCCCCGGCGCCTGGGTGATCACCTGTGCGGTGACGTCTCCGATCTCGGGATATGCCTCCACCGTCACATGTTTCCATGTGTAATAGCCGAAGGCGGCGACCATAACCGCAATGACTATCACTACCATCCGCTTGCGGAGGCAGGTCTTGATAACCCTTTCAATCATTGACCAGCACCCCTCCCTTCACGACGATCCGGTCGCCGGGACTCAAGCCCCGGTCGATGCGGGCGCCGTCGCCTTCCCCATAGCCCGGGAGGACCGGTCGTTTGACGAAGGTCCAGGGCTCGACCTCGACGAGGACCACGGTGCTGTCGTTATTCATGAGAAGCGCCGAATTGGGCACGAATATTGCGCTCTTCTGTGGCACATTGAAGCTCGCGTTGGCAAACATGTTGGGTTTGAGCTTTGTCTCGGGGTTAGGGAAGGTCATGCGCACTTTGCACCTGCGCGAGTCGGAGTCCATTATCTCGCTCACGAAGGCAACCTTTCCGTGAAGGGTCTTGCCCGGATAGGCAGGGAAGGTCACCTCCACCGATTGGCCTTTTTCCACGTGGGCGACGTCGCTTTCCGGTACGTTCGCGGTGACCCAGACCGAGTCCAGGCTCGCGATGGTCATGATAGCGGCGGTAGTATCATTGGCGAAGGCGCCGGGCGCGCACATGAGGGCGACGACGCTTCCCGTCGCCGGCGCCCTGAGGGTCAAGAGGCGTGACTCGCCTTTGCCCGCCTCCACGCCTATTTCCTTGAGCCTTGCTTCGGCCCGGTTCAATTCAATCCGGGCCTGCTGGTAATCGCACTCCGCCTGTTCCAGGTCCTTCAGGGCCCCCGCTCCCGCCTTGTTGAGGGCGCGCAGTCTTTCCAGGATCTTGCGGGTGTGTTCCACCGTGTCACGCGCCTTGTCATCATCGGCATAGGCCTGGGCAAGATCACCCGAATCGATCACGGCGAGGGATTGGCCTTTCACCACACGGTCACCAAGCCCGACCGGAAGCGCGACCACCTTGCCTGCGACAGGCGGCAGTATATTAATCGTCCGCGCGGGGTCAGCCTCCACCGACGCGGGCAGGATGAGCGCGTGGGGGCTGTCTTTCACGGCCACTTGCTGGACGGAGAGCTGCGTGCGCAGAACGGAACCCGGAGGTATGATTATTTTGTCCCCTTGATGTATGAGGGCGGCAGGGGGGTCGTGGGCATCGAGGGCCAGGGCACGACCGGGGGAACGTTCCAGGCGTAGGCCAAGCCCTATGCCCAGGGCGAAAATCACGACAATGGCGCAGATCGGAGCGAGACGGTTCCGCCGGAGACGATTCAGACGAGACATGGGACACCTCCGACCGACCGGCCTGCGATTTTCGGACTCACCCTATTGTATCCTGTAGGGACTATTCGTTCTTTGCAAAACAGATGTTTCATCGGACTCCTCCTTATGCGACCGATCTTCCTTGCCGGAGGCTCCTTCACATCAAGGAAAGAATGTCATCCGGCATGTCATAGCCTTGACGAGACCGGGGTCGCGCTTGCCTAAGGGCGCATATGTCTGGTTAGGCGTATGGTGCTGTTCCCTAATGATAACTGACGAAAACCAGGCTATCCGGCTTCCAGTTTTTTCTGACAGTAGTCAGGCGAAGAGCACTAGCCAAGTTCGGTAGTCAGGCTACAAAAGGGGCGGAAGGGGTGGTCCTCGGTTGAGGAGGCCCGTGAAGACGACTGAGCTTTTGAAGGGGTGTACCTCTTCAACCAGGGTCTCATACCGTGCAGTGAGATCTATCGTGGGGAGAACCGGGACGTGGTTGATAGAGGAAGAGAGTGAGTTGTTCGTGAAACAGATCGCGCACGTCTTGCTGGGCGTGGTGTGATCGGGATCGAAGGCGACGGCAGCCACGGACCAGAGAATAAATGCGGCAAAGAAAAGCAGTAACGGCTTCCGGATCGACTTCATGAAGGGCGGTTGTGATTTCATCAATGACCAATAATAATCATAGCATAACTTATGTTCATCAATGATGAATTTCTCGTCAATTCTTTCCCTCGTTGTTTCTGACAGTAAATCCCAACTAATGACACTCACCGCCTGTATGACAGTCCCCTACAATATGTTGCGGAAGGTACATACACGGCGATACATAACGGATAACCTCAATGACGTTATTGATACTGTGTCGCAATAGTTATTATACTTGCCTGTGGACCCTTTGTCAAGAAAAAAAATATCATTGTTGCTGCAATATAATTATGTCACCCCTTAGCTGCAATATGAAAATGTCACCCCCGCCGATAACAAGGGGCACCGAGGGGAGGTGCTCCGGTGAGAAAAGGAGTGACGTTCATGACGGAAGAGGTAAGGCGGTACGGCGTGGTAGCGGCGGCATTGGACGGCAGGATGATGAACGGAGAGGCTGCGGCGGCGTTAGGCGTCTCCCTCCGCCAGCTAAAGAGGATCAAGGCTAAAGTGAAGAAGGAAGGACCTTCCGGAATTAAGCACGGCAACAGCGGGCGCCCTTCCTGCAGAGCTTTCCCTGCCGGGATGAAAGAGCGGGCGATGAAGCTCGCCAATGAGAAGTATTTCGACTTCAACTTCTCCCACCTCTCGGAGATGCTGGAAGAGCAGGAAGGGATAAAGATCAACCGCGAGACCTTGCGGCAATGGCTTCGTCCTGAAGGGTTCGGAGGAAAGGTCCGGAAGCAGCGCAGACATAGGAAGAGAAGAAAACGATCGGAGAAGGAAGGCCATATGCTCTTTTTGGACGGCTCTCCCCATGCGTGGTTCGGGGAGGAAAAGACAACGCTCCTTCTGTCTACGGACGACTCGACGGGGAAGCCTCTTTATGGGCTGTTTCGAAAGGAAGAAGACCTGGAGGGCTGTTTTGGCGTATGCAAAGAGGTCTTTGCCCGTTTCGGCCGGCCCTCGGTCTTCTATCTCGATCGGGCCTCCCAGTTTAAAACCACCCGGCATAAGAGCGATTCTGTCGAGCCTACCCAGTTCCAGAGAGCCATGAGCGAGCTGGGGATACGGCTCATCTTTGCCCATTCTGCTCAAGCCAGAGGAAGAGGCGAGAGGATCAACAGGACCTTCCAGGACAGGCTTGTCGCTGAGCTTCGGCTTAAGAATATCGCCGACCGCGAAGGGGCGACGAAGTATCTGAACGAAACCTTCATCCCCAAGTACGCTCGGCTCTTCGGCGTTGCCCCGGAAGACCCGAAGCCTGCATGGAGACCGCTTCCTCAAGACGCGGACATGCGGAACATCCTTTGTAAGCGATATGAGGCAAAGGTCAATTACGACAACACGATCTCGGTCGACGGACAGGCGATCCAACTGTTCCCGACAAAGACGAGGCTGAGCTTTGCCAAGGCTTCCGTTACGGCGAATCATTGGCTCGACGGAAGCTGGCATGTCTTTCATCATACGGCGGGAGAGGTTCCCTGCAAGCCTATCGAAGGACGCGTCCGGCCGGGGTCCTACATGCGCCCAGGGCCGGCGAGCGAAGCGAGAGCGTCTCTATGAAAAGGGCCAAGGGGGGGTGACATATTCACGTTGCAAAAAGGGTGACATTTTTATGTTGCAATAACAGAAAAAAAATATCATTGTTGCTGCAATATAATTATGTCACCCCTTAGCTGCAATATGAAAATGTCACCCCCGCCGATAACAAGGGGCACCGAGGGGAGGTGCTCCGGTGAGAAAAGGAGTGACGTTCATGACGGAAGAGGTAAGGCGGTACGGCGTGGTAGCGGCGGCATTGGACGGCAGGATGATGAACGGAGAGGCTGCGGCGGCGTTAGGCGTCTCCCTCCGCCAGCTAAAGAGGATCAAGGCTAAAGTGAAGAAGGAAGGACCTTCCGGAATTAAGCACGGCAACAGCGGGCGCCCTTCCTGCAGAGCTTTCCCTGCCGGGATGAAAGAGCGGGCGATGAAGCTCGCCAATGAGAAGTATTTCGACTTCAACTTCTCCCACCTCTCGGAGATGCTGGAAGAGCAGGAAGGGATAAAGATCAACCGCGAGACCTTGCGGCAATGGCTTCGTCCTGAAGGGTTCGGAGGAAAGGTCCGGAAGCAGCGCAGACATAGGAAGAGAAGAAAACGATCGGAGAAGGAAGGCCATATGCTCTTTTTGGACGGCTCTCCCCATGCGTGGTTCGGGGAGGAAAAGACAACGCTCCTTCTGTCTACGGACGACTCGACGGGGAAGCCTCTTTATGGGCTGTTTCGAAAGGAAGAAGACCTGGAGGGCTGTTTTGGCGTATGCAAAGAGGTCTTTGCCCGTTTCGGCCGGCCCTCGGTCTTCTATCTCGATCGGGCCTCCCAGTTTAAAACCACCCGGCATAAGAGCGATTCTGTCGAGCCTACCCAGTTCCAGAGAGCCATGAGCGAGCTGGGGATACGGCTCATCTTTGCCCATTCTGCTCAAGCCAGAGGAAGAGGCGAGAGGATCAACAGGACCTTCCAGGACAGGCTTGTCGCTGAGCTTCGGCTTAAGAATATCGCCGACCGCGAAGGGGCGACGAAGTATCTGAACGAAACCTTCATCCCCAAGTACGCTCGGCTCTTCGGCGTTGCCCCGGAAGACCCGAAGCCTGCATGGAGACCGCTTCCTCAAGACGCGGACATGCGGAACATCCTTTGTAAGCGATATGAGGCAAAGGTCAATTACGACAACACGATCTCGGTCGACGGACAGGCGATCCAACTGTTCCCGACAAAGACGAGGCTGAGCTTTGCCAAGGCTTCCGTTACGGCGAATCATTGGCTCGACGGAAGCTGGCATGTCTTTCATCATACGGCGGGAGAGGTTCCCTGCAAGCCTATCGAAGGACGCGTCCGGCCGGGGTCCTACATGCGCCCAGGGCCGGCGAGCGAAGCGAGAGCGTCTCTATGAAAAGGGCCAAGGGGGGGTGACATATTCACGTTGCAAAAAGGGTGACATTTTTATGTTGCAATAACAGAAAAAAAATATCATAGATGCAACATAATCGCATTTCATTGAAAAATATCGCGATAAGGGTTAAAGTTACTGGGAATTGATCTCAATATCCTCAAGCAAAGAGGCCACCAATGGCAAGGAAAAGCACGAAGGAGACACCGTTCATCATGGGCCGGAGACAAACGAGGGGCAGGCAGGAAATCCTCCGGATAATCAGCGAAACCGAGGGGCATTTCGACCCTCAGACGCTCTACGAACGGCTCAAGACCGGAGGGTCGAAGGTTTCAAGATCTTCCGTTTACCGGGCTATCCCCATTCTTGTCGAAAGCGGGATTATCGGCGAGGTGGAAAAAACCGAAAAACGTGCACACTACGAGAAGCTAATGGGGAAAGCACATCATGATCATCTCATATGTCTGGGGTGCGGAAAAAAAATTGAAGTCTATTCCCCCACTCTTGAAATGCTTCAAGAAGAGCTCTGCCAGCGCGAAGGGTTCAAGGGTGTCCGCCACATCCTCGAAATTATGGGATATTGCCGAGGCTGCAGATGAGAAAAATGTTTCGAAGAGGAAGAGATGAGCATTTTCCCCTCCTTGCGACCCGGTGAAGAACATCGTCGGCTTTGTTGCAGCCGAGTTCAGATCCATCGTACTATCATATGCTGATTGTACAAAGCGACACCCGGGGAGAAGTAGAGCCTCTTCTCCCGACAGACCATCGCGATTTTCGGGTGCCTGAGCACAGGCAATAGAATGAGCAAACAAGGTGCGGTATGTTCAAGTTCAATCTCCATTTTCAAGGCGTTCTTAGCCCTATGGGCCGATCCGCGAGACTCTTTCTTCATGCATACATTTTTACTGCCCTGGTCATGCTTCTTGTCCTGTTGACCGGCCCCGCGTATCCGGCCGACGATGACAGCCCCGGCGCCAAGCCCGCCTGGCTCCCCCAGGTCCTGGGGCTCCAGTTCACCGGCAACTACCAGAACACGCCTGGTTTCCACAGTCCCTACACAGGACAAAACAGCTTTGTCTTCGACCATAGCTTCAAGCAGGAGGTGACCGACACCTACGGCGTCTACCTCGGTTCCCAGATCACGAGGTCGCTCCAGGCGTATATGGACCTGGAGATGTTACGGGGCGAGGGTCTGAGCGCGGGTTACGGCCTTGGCGCCTATACGAACGCGGACGTCATCAGGTCGGGGCCGGCGGATCTCGGCCATGGTCCCTACCTTGCCCGCCTGTATGCGCGCTACGTCATCCCCCTGTCGGAAGAGCTGGGTGAGTCTCTGACCCGCAACATGGATCGGTTGCCGGGCCGCGAGCCTGTGGACCGCATCGAGATAAAAGGGGGCAAGCTCGCGCCCACGGACGATTTCGACCAGAACCGCTACGCCAATAACGGGAGGACCCAGTTCCTCAACTACGCCTTCCTCTTCAATACGGCCTGGGATTACGCCTCCGATACGAGGGGCTACACCATAGGGGCCTCCGTTGCCTTTGTCCACCCCACGTGGCGACTGATCATGGGGAGCTACCAGGTGCCGACGACGAGGAACGGCATGGACCTGGACGACGAGATCTACCATGCCCGGGGCGACAACGTCGAGCTGGACCTCGCGCCGGGTAAGCTTGGCACGGTCATCCGTCTCCTCGCCTTCCACAATGAAGGACGCATGGGCGACTACCGGGAGGCCATGGCCATCGGCAGCGCCACCGGCACCGTGCCGAGCACGCTGGCCGACGAGCAGCCGGGACGCACCAAGTACGGCTTCGGCCTCAACGTCGAGCAGCCCCTCGCAAACAACGGGGAGACGGGCCTCTTCGCGCGCCTCGGCTGGGCCAACGGCACCAATTCCGCCTGGTCCTATACGGAAGTGGACCGCCAGGCCAGCATGGGGCTGCAGGTGAGCGGGCGCAACTGGGGACGCACCAATGACGGTTTCGGCATCGCCGTTGCGGCAGAAGGGCTCACCGGCTCGCACAGGCATTACCTTGAAGAAGGGGGCATCGGCATGCTCATAGGCGACGGGGCCCTCAACTACGGGCTGGAGGAGGTATTCGAAGCCTATTACCGCATCCAGCTTGGCCGCTATGTGCAGCTCAGCCCCGATTTCCAGTACATAGAGAACCCCGGGTACAACCGCGACAGGGGTCCTGTGAAGGTCTACGGCATGCGGCTGCACATGAGCTATTGACAGCCGCCTCCTCTCCGCATAAGTTGAAAGAGTGGGTGGTTCAGCCCTAGAGAGAAAACCATGACAGAGACTACCGAAAAGAGGCGGGTGACCCTTCTTTCCCTCGTCACCGCCGCAGTTCTCATTATTGTTAAAGTGGCTGTGGGATTGAAGACAGGATACCTCACCCTTATCACGGAGGCAATCCACTCGACCCTCGACGCACTGGTTACGGTCATCACGTTCTTTTCCATCCGGTACGCCGAGCGACCTGCCGACAGCGATCACCCTTATGGGCATGAGAAGGCGGAGAACCTCGCAGCCTTCACCGAATGCATACTCCTTTTCGTGGCCCTTGGCCTCGTCGTGAACCAGTTGGTCAGGCGTCTCTTCTTCGAGGTGCCCCACCTGGCACCCAGCCTTTGGCCGGTGATCGTGCTCGTCATATCGATGATTTTCGACCTGAACCGGGCTCGCGCCCTGAAAAAGGTCGCGCGAGCCTATAGGAGTCCCGCCATCGAGGCGGATGCCGTGCATTTCAGCGCCGACCTGGTGACGTCCGGGATCGCCCTTTGCGGCATGGGCCTCGCCTACGTGCTTTCGCGATTTTTCAATTCAGCCTCCTGGTTCATCGACATCGCCACCACGGGCGTGATTCTCCTTACCGTCGCCCGTATGGTCCTCGGCATTCTCCTTCGCTCCTCGCAGGTTCTCCTCGATAGAACAGCCCCGGGGCAGCGGGAGCTCATACGCGGGGTCGTTTCCCGGATCCCGGACGTGATCGGGGTAGAGGCCATCCGTACGAGAGAGGCGGGCAAGAAGACTTTCGTCGATCTGACCCTTGCCGTCGACCGCAACCTCACGGTCGAATCGAGCTGCCGCATACGGCAATCGGCAGAAGCCGCAATAAAGCGGCATGTGGAGAATGCCGACGTGGTCCTCCAACTGAGACCGAAGGCGAAGGCGACCGAGGATATTGTCGAGAGGGTGCGCGCCATTGGCGCCAGCCACGGCCACAACATTCATCACATTACCGTTCACGATATACGGGGCGTGCTCCATGTGGACATGGACCTGGAAGTGGAAGGGGAGATGAAGCTCGGTGACGCCCACGCGCTCGCCGATCTGCTCGAGACGCGGATCAAGGAGGACAATCCCCTGATCAGCGCGGTCAACACTCACATCGAATGGCGCAAACAGTCGCCTGTGGAGGGTAAGGTCGTCACTGAACGGGATGCGCTGATCGGTACCATTGAAAGGATCGTCAGGGGGAAGCAGGGAGTTCTTACCTGCGGGCGCGTAGTGATCGAGGAGGAAAGATCGGGGGATATCGTGATCACCGTGAACTGCACCATGAGGCCGGAGGAAAAGGGGGTGGATGTGCAGAGGACCTCCGAGGAGATAGAGATGGCCCTCCGGGAGACTATCAAGGGGTCGAGCCGCGTGGTCGTCCACGTCGAGCCGGGAAAGGCCGTCTATTGAGTGATTTATCGCTCTCCCACAAAGGTGATGGCGAGAGCGCCGGGGCCGGCATGGGAGGTGACCACGCCGCCGAGCTTGCACCGGTGGACAAGGGAGACGCCGGGGACCCGTAAGAGCCGCATCAGGAGGCCGGTCATGACGTCACTGTTGTCCGACTCCGCGACGGAAAGACGGAGGCGCGCATCGAAATTGGCAGCCTTTTCCACCAACTCGACAAATCTGTCCAATAGCTTCACTGACGTGCGTATTTTCTCGAGGGGTTGAATCTCGCCTTCCGTCACTTTCAAGAGGGGCTTGATCCGCATAAGGGCCCCCAGGAAGGCTTGCGCTTTACCGATGCGCCCCCCGCGATAAAGGTATTCGAGGGAGTCGACCGAGAAGTATGTCTGCACCCGGCGTGTCAGATCGAGGGCAAAGTCGGCGACCTCCTCGAAGGGGGAACCCATGCGCGCCTTCTCGGCACAAAGGAGGATGATGAGACCCAGCCCCAAAGAGGCCTGAAGGGAATCGACAACCTCTATGCGGGCCCCGGGAAAGTGGCTTCTCGCGAGCGTGGCGGATTGGAAGGTCCCGCTGAGCTTCGAGGATATCTGAATGGAAAGTATGGGTTCTCCCTTTTTCACAAAGGGTGCGAAAGCATCGATGAACGCTTCGGGAGAGGGCTGCGAAGTAGTAGGGAAGTCCTTTGACTCTCTCAGAAGGGTGTAGTACGCGCACGCGTCGATGTCGAAAAAATCGCGCCAGGTCCGATCCCCCAGACGCACGGTAAGGGGGACAACGCCGATGTCATGCTTCTCATAGCTCTCAGCCGACAGGTCTGCGGTGCTGTCCGTAATGATTTTCATTATCCGTTTCCTTCCCTATTCTACCGAGATGAGGTAATGCGCGTACGGCTGGCCTCCGTAGTATAGCTCGACTGCCTTGTCTTCATAGAGGGACTGCAAGGTCGCCTGCAGGGCTTCCGCTTCCGCCTTTTCGACAGCATCGCCGTAAAAGAGGGTGATAATCTCATCCGGGGCGCCGGTCATGCCGTCAACGAGGCTGATTACCGTCTCGTCTTTGCAGGTGGATGAGCAGCGAAGCTCACCTCCAAAGATGCCGATGGAATCACCGGACATCACCCGAACCTCACCTATCACCACGTCCCGGCCTGCCGATGTTGTTTCTCCGCTCTTCACTCCATGGTAAGCCTGCTCCATCCGACTGACGTTTTCTTCCGCGGAGGCATCGTCCATGTAGGCAAGCATTGCAGACAGCCCCTCCGGGACGGATGCAGTTTTCAGGACAGTGACATCCTTCGGCGATCTTTCCCCTGCCTGTAGCGCGGCAGGATAGACATTCTTGTTGTTGGGCAGAATAATTACGTGTGAAGACTCAACTTCCTCTATGGCGCTCGCAATGTCCGCCGTGGAAGGGTTCAAGGTCGGGCCTCCGTCTATGACAAGCTCCACCCCTGCGTTATAGAAGAGTTCCTTCAAGCCGTCCCCCAGGACAACGGCGATGACGGACGTCGCCTTTGCGTTTCTTGCGTTTCCCATCCGGGAGGTGTGCTGCACGAGCATATCGTCCACCTTGATGGACGAAACCTGCCCCATGGTGGAGGCATAGCGGAGGACCTCCTCCGGCTGACCCGTATGAATGTGCACCCGTGCCAACCGGGTGTCTCCCACCACTACGATGGAATCGCCCATGGGCCGTAAGCGCGTCTTCATCGCATCCTGGGAGATCCGGCTCCCTTTGAGAATGAACTCCGTGCAGTATCTGAATGTCCACAGGTGCTCGTCAGGTTCGCGTCCGCCCCCGTCGAAAGGGGCCTCGTCCTCACAAGATCGGCCGGTGTCAACCCGGCCCTGTAAGAGATGGAGAATGCCTTCGAGGAAACAGAGGAAGCCCAGGCCGCCGGCATCCACCACGCCGGCCTCGGCGAGCTTTGGCAGGAGAGAGGGCGTCCGCTCAACGGAAGACTTGGCCGACTTCACCATTCCATCCAGGAGCCGGGCAAGGTCCTTCTCTGTCCTGACAGCCTCTTCCGCGGATTCTGCGGTTTCTCTGACCACGGTGAGGATGGTACCCTCCGTGGGGTGAAGGACCGCCTTATAAGCCTTCTTTACCCCTCGGGAAAAGGCAAGGACGATGTCCTCCGCAAAAAGTCGGTCCCGGCCCTCGATGCCCTCCGTCAACCCTGACAGGATCTGTGAGAGGATGATCCCAGAATTTCCCCTCGCGCCCATCAAAGCCCCCCACGCCACTGCCTTGACCGTCGCATCGAGTGTGGTTTCCCCCACTGCCTCCATTTCTCTCACGGCGGATGCGAGGGTCATGGACATGTTGCTTCCCGTATCGCCGTCGGGTACGGGAAAGACATTGATTTTGTTTAACTGATCGCGGTTCTTCATCACCTGGTCCGCCCCGGCCATGATGAACTGTCTGAACCGCTTGGCACCACAATAGACGATAGCCACTCCTTTCCCTCCCTACATGTTCCTTTCTCCGCAAGGCTTTAATATAGCACCCTTTAAGTCTTCCTGAAAACAGTCTTGCGTGGTTCCTGATCCAACAATTAACAATGCGGACGTAATTGGACGTGTACCGGCTTCTTCAGCGCCCGAAAGGCAAGCTGTTCTCCTAATCATATCCATTCGCAACGCCGTATTTCAAGAGAAACCTCACATGGATGAAACAGGGCCTTGCCGAGGCGCAGGGATTCGATATAATATCCATAGAGACCAGGATACTCCGGCTATAAGGTTTCCCCTTTCAAGGAGGATGGGATGGACATCTACATAGTACGGCACGGCGAGACCCAATGGAACAAGGAAGAGGTATTCCGAGGGAGGAAGGACATCCCTCTCAATGAGACGGGAAGGAAGCAGGCGGAACAAGCCGGGGCTTATTTCCGGGGGATACCCGTAAAGCGGATCATTTCAAGCCCCCTTTCAAGGGCGGTGGAGACGGCACAAGGCATCGGCTCTGCGACGGGCGTGCCCATCGAGAGGGCGGAGGAATTGACCGACATCAATTTCGGCATCTGGGAGGGTCTTTCGCTTAAGGAAGTGGAAGAGCGCCACCCGGCCGATTTGGCCGTATGGAGGACATCGCCTGAAAAGCTGAGGATTGTGGACGGGGAGACCCTTGCCGAAGTGAGGGAGCGCATATCGAGAGGCTTGACGCGGACGGCCGGCCTCGCGGGCGCCGTTGTCATCGTGACCCACAGGGCGATCTGCAAGATACTCGTCCTCAGTCTCCTGAACATAGGGAACGAGCATTTCTGGGGCATGAAGTACGATCCGGGATCGATCACCCTTCTCGAAGGAAGTGATGCCCGCTTCACACTGGTCTTCAGCAACGACACGTGTCACCAGCGGGACGGGTGTGAAGGCGCACGATACCGGGACTTCTGAAGCGCCGGGATGTACGGGGCGCGCAGGGCTCGGGTCAAGGCCCCTGGGTGGCCGCATGTGGTGGGCCCTTCATCGCCGCAATCAGCACCACGAAGAGCATTGCCGAAAGCGTTGCCGTTGCCGCGCCGAAATAGAAGGTGGCCGAGGAGGAGAAGCGGTCCCACAGCCAGCCGCCGATGAGACTGGCCGGGAGCATGGCCGTGCCCGTGCAGGTCGCGTAGATGCCGAAGGCGGTGGCCTTGGATTCCGGCGGAATAATGGTGGCCAGGAACGCCTTCTGCACCCCCTCGGTGAGCCCCATGAACACCCCGTAAAAACCGAAGAGCACCCAGACGGCGGCGGCGTGTGCGGCCACCGCGAAGCCGTAATAGAGACAGGCAAAGAGCACGAACCCCGTCAGGATAACCCTCTTCTTGCCGAATTTGTCCGCTGCTATGCCTGCGGGAACAGCCGACAGGGAGTAGACGAGATTGAACGTGAAGTAGACGGCCGGGATCATGACCGCCGGGATGCCGACCTGCTCGGCCCGGAGGATGAGGAAGACGTCGCTTGAATTCCCCAGGGCGAAGAGCGTCGCAATCACCATGAAGAAGCGCGCTTTCGGGTCGAAACGGCTGAAAGCCGGCACCGGCCGGCTGGCGGCGGCGAGCGGGGGCTTTCGCTTTTCCCTGATAAAAATGAAGATGAGGAGGACGGCAATGATCCCGGGCGCCACGGAGACCCAGAAGACCTTCCGGTAATCGTTATGGAAAAGCCCGAGACAAAAGATGGCGAGGGCAGGACCCACGACCGCCCCCATCGTATCCATGGCACGGTGGAAGCTGAAGGCGCGGGCCAGGTGCGTCGTTCTTGTGGATTCGGCGATGATGGCGTCTCTCGGCGCTGTGCGGACCCCCTTTCCCAGGCGGTCGATAAAGCGGGCGACGAGGACGTGCTGCCAGGCAGCGGCGCCTGCCATGATCGGCCTGCTCAAGGTAGAGATGCCGTAGCCAAGAGCCATCAGGTTTTTCCGACGTCCGATCCGGTCGGAAAACCATCCGGAAAAAACTTTCAGGATGCTTGCCGTTGATTCGGCAACCCCCTCTATCAAGCCGACGAGTGACTTATTTACCCCGAGCACGTTGGCGAGAAAGAGGGGGACGAGGGGATAGATCATCTCGGAGCTGACATCCATGAAGAAGCTGACGAGCCCCGCGAAGAAGACGTTTCTGCTGAAACCGAAAAAGGTTTTCTCCCTGGTCATGGTGTTTCCCATTCCCTCTCAGCCATAAACGGCCCCCGGCGCCCGGTAAAATGTACCTATTCATGCAGTGAATATCAAGGAAGCGCGGCGGCATAACAAAAAGGGGGAGAACGAGTCTCCCCCTTTTTGTCGTAAGCGTTGAATTCTTACTTGGCAGGAGCGGGTGCAGCAGCCGGAGCCGGCGCAGCAGCGGGAGCTTCCATCTTCGTCTCTTTCTTCGCCTTCTTCATCTTCTTCTTCGGCGCCTTCTTCTCCATCGCCGGCTTCTCCATCTTCTCAGGAGCGGCAGCCGGAGCCGGTGCAGCAGCCGGCGCCTGGGCAAAGCCGGTTGCGGCAAATACAACCGCGATCACTGCTGCAAACACGAACACCAGTACTTTCTTCATTTCTTTTACCTCCCTTTATTTTGATTCCACATGGTCATTGGTGCATCAGATGTGCCACGCCCATATCCCGGAAATAAGCGGCGCTCCGGTGCAAGGCCCTCGATGCGAAACGGATTGATGTCATTGTTGTTTCAAGGAAAGCTGTCCTACCGAGGAAGGGTTACCAAGCCCGGTTGTGCAGTGATATGCCCAAGGTGGTGGCGAATCAGTCGGATTCTTCCGATAGTGTACTCAGGCCAGTCGGAGTAATCCGCCTGGCAGGGCTCGTCCGCCTCTGTCGATACTCGCGGGATACCGCGCCATGGTTTCTTAGATGCCGGCATACCACTCGTATCCCTGGTCTTCCCAGTAACCGCCTTTCCCTCCGGCTACCCTGGAAAACGTTTCGACGACTTCAAGGCGCATGACATACTTCGCCATTTTGTAGCCAAGCTGCCGCTCCACTCGCAAACGAAGCGGTGCGCCGTTCTTGATCGGCACCGGCTCGTCGTTCAGCTCATACGCGAGTATGGTCTGCGGGTGAAAAGCGTCTTCCAGGTCGATGCTTTCGTAATAGAGGGAGCCGCCGTCTTCTCTCATCGGGTCTGCGCAGTAGACAACCACGTAACGGGCACTGGGCTTCGGATGTACTGCCTCGAGCAGTGCGCTGAGGCGTGCCCCCTTCCACTTGCCTATGGCGCTCCACCCCTCGACGCAATCGTGCCTCGTTATCTGGGTGCGACTGGGAAGCTTTCGAATTTCTCCGAGGGAAAAAGTCATGGGCCGTTCGACCAGACCGCCTATCTCAAGGCGATAGTCCTCAAACCCTTTGGCTGCCAATGCCCTGTATGTTTGATTATTCGGCATTGACGTGCCGTTGCTCCGGAACTGCGGCGACAGGTCGGTTGCCGGAAATTCCTGCGCCATCGCTTTTCTCGGCACGACCAGTCTTTGAATCTTATGCGTGGCCTTTTCACCCAGACCCAACACCCCGGGGAACCAGGTGGTTTCCGAAAGCTTTTCGCAGCCGTTAAGCACCAGTACGCTTGCGCCCGCAAGCAGGCGCGTCATGAGACCACGCCGGGTGAGCTTGTTGTCATTACTCATGATCCGCCCCCGATTTGACCCTGTAGTATCCTGTAATCATCGAGCGAAGGTTGTTCCAGAAACCGCTGACGATTACCTCAAACACATGAACGGCCACGAACAGCACCAGCGCCCAGGCGACAACGAAATGGATTGTCCTTATGGATTGCCGGCCGAAAAAGATATCCACCCAGCCGGGGTACACTGCGTCCAGCGCCGGCGACATACCCAGTCCCATCAGGATCATCAGGGGGAGAAGAAAAAAGATCACCCCCAGATAGGCGAATTTCTGGAGCACGTTGTAATGCTTGGCCGCCTCGCCTGCGGGAAGCCGAAAGCGCAGATGATCGATGATCGATCTGCCCACCGAACGCCAATCCTGCTTCGTGGGAAGAAGATCATGGTGCAAATGCCTGCTCACAAAGGAGTAGGTCACAAAGGCGATGCCGTTTACCACTAGCAGCCAGGCGAACAAAAAGTGCCATCGCCGCGCCATAGCAAGCCATGGCGAGTCGGGTATGGTAAGCCAGGACGGGAATTCACGTATGGTTAATTCTCCCTCCGGGCCTCCGGAGGCTCCCAGGAATCCCGTTGTATCGAAGTCGTGGCCCAAAATGCGGGTGACGCCGCTGATTTCTCCTTTATCGTTTTCCTGGCCCCGTATCTCCAATAAGGGGGGAACGCCGTGGTAAGACGACTTGCCCCAGTAGAGCGCCGGATGGGCACTGAGGATATTGAGACCGCTCATCAGGAGTACGGCAAGAAAAACAACATTGCTCCAGTGCATAATGCGCACCGGCAGCGGATGCCTGTAACACGGATATCCACGTGATCCGGCACGGATAAAGTTCTTGAAAACTGTTATCAGCATGCCGCACATTGTCTTGATCGTTCTGCTCATCCGGAGTGCGGCAAGAACAACGGCATTGCCCCAGCGCTTAATGCGCACAAACAAGGTATGCCTGCAATACAAATATCCTGTTGAAACGGCGCGGCTAAAGTCTTTCAGAGTTTGTTTCAGCCTGCGGTATATTGCCTTGTTCATTCGTCCCGCCATTATTTATCGCTCTTAGGATCCAGTACGCGATTCTGATGCGACATTGTTTCTTGACTATTTGAATTTAAGACAGGCGAATCCACTTTTCAGGGTCAAGTCCTCTTTTTCGGCGCCACCGCGTGAGGGCGCGCAAGTCCGTGCCCATTATGGCGACTGTCGATGAGCTTGACTTTTGGGTCGATATCCGCTATCACACATTGAGCAGGCTGCATAGAATTTCAGGCCGCTATTGCATATCGGCGAGCACCGGTTGTCGGTCCTACATGAGACCATACGGAGTGAGACCAGATGACTGCTCCATCTGACCAGGCGCCTATCCTGATCGTAGAGGACGATAAGAAGACTGCCTCCCTGATAGCCCTCTATCTCGAAAGGGAAGGTTTTCGCACGCTCGTTGCATACGATGGTGAGACTGCGCTGGAACTGGCGGCGGAGCGCAAACCCATGTTCGTGGTGCTCGACCTGATGCTTCCCAGGGTGGACGGGTGGGAGGTCTGCCGGCGGCTGAGAAAGGCTTCGGACGTGCCGATTCTGATCCTGACCGCCAGGGACGAAGAGGTAGACCGCGTCTCGGGGCTCATCCTCGGCGCAGACGACTACGTGGTCAAGCCGTTCAGCCCGCGGGAATTGGTTGCGCGGGTGCAGGCGATCTTACGACGGGCGCAAAACCGGCCGTCCACGGAAACCAAGCCCCCTTTGAGCCACGGGGGTCTTATTCTCGACCCCGAGAAACGGAAAGTGACGCTGGACGGACAACGGGTTGAGCTGACCCACCACGAATTCAACATACTGCATGCCCTGATGGCGGCACCGGGCAGGGTTTTTACCCGGGACGAACTGCTCTCTTACCTCTATCCGAAACAGGAAGCAGTGGTCATCGACCGCGTTGTGGATGTCCACGTCGGAAAGATCAGGCAGAAGATTGAGAAAGACCCTTCGAACCCCGGATTTATCCTGACGGTCAGGGGGTCCGGCTACCGGTTTACGGAAGAAGAGGGCGGGAAACCTCAAGGGGGGATTGGACCTTGAGGCAGAGCCTTCTGTGGAAGCTTCTCGGCGTCAACGTACTTGTCATCGCCTTCGTGATCAGCGTCGTGTGGCTCGCCATCAACTACCTGGCCGCCGGCTATTTCATGATCCTGATGGAAAAGTATCACATAGCCCCTGCGGCAAGCCATCAGATGTTTGTCCATGCAGTTCATCGGTATCTCATAGGGGCGAGCGCCGCGGCCTTTGTCTTCGCACTGGCGCTGAGTATGGTGCTGATGAGGAGACTGCTCGGTCCGCTGACCAAAATGACCGGCACGGCGCAAAGGATCGCGGAAGGTGACTACACCGGCGAGGTACCGGTTGTTTCGAGTGATGAGGTTGGGAGACTTTCGGAGGCTTTTAACCGGATGTCGGCCAGCCTGCTGCACACCGAGCGACTACGAAAGAAGATGGTGATCGACGTTGCCCACGAGCTGAGGACGCCCTTAACCAACATCAAGGGTTATCTCGAAGCGCTCGCGGACAATGTCCTGACTCCTTCCCGGGAGACGATTCTATTGTTGCAGGAGGAAACGGTCCGCCTGACCAACCTGGTCGAGGATATCATGAGGCTGGCCAGAGCCGATGCAGCGCGAGCCGACCTTCACAAGGTGGAGATTGAGGCCAACAGCGCAGTCACGCAACTGCTGGATTCGTTTCGGCCACAGCTCGACGTCAGGCGTATCGATGTGAAGGTTGACTCGAAGCAGCACGACATCAGGCTGTCGGCCGATCCGGAGAAGCTCTCGCAGGTCATGACAAACCTGCTCCAGAATGCCTGCCTTTATACGCCTATGGGGGGCAGGCTCAAAATCTCGATCGAGCGGACCACACCGGCAGAGGTCCTGTTCGTCTTCGCGAATACGCGAGGGGAACTGGAGGATAAGGACCTTCCCTTCATCTTCGAACGGTTCTATCGCGGCGAGAAGTCCCGTTCGCGCGAGTATGGAGGCGCGGGCATCGGTCTCGCCATCGTCAAGGAGCTGATCGAGGCGCATGGGGGCCACGTCGGTGCTGAATTGTCACAGGGTTATGTCCGCATATGGTTCTCGTTGCCCGCAGCCTTGAGGTGAAGACAGGCCTTTACAAACTCTTTACATTCCCTTTGCACCCTCTTTAAGGTCAGGTGTTATATTTGATCATGTCGAGTCGTCGGCAAATGGAGCGCAAAGGGAGGTTACGGTGGAGGATAGAGAACAGCAACCTGTGAGAAAACTAGCGCTGGTGACAGGAGCGGGCCTCATACTCCTGGGGCTTATATCGGGGTCGTACGCCTATGAATCTGTAAAGGAGAAAGATGTCTCCCGACCTGGAACGAGTGAAACCGCGACCTTCGCGCTTGGCTGATTCTGGGGTCCCGATGCCCAGTTTGGGAGCATCAAAGGCGTTATTCGTACGCGGGTCGGCTATACGGGAGGAACGAAAGCGAATCCTACGTATTATAGCCTGGGAGACCATTCGGAGAGCATCCAGATAGAGTATGATCCGGCGGTGATCTCCTACGAGGAGCTGCTCAAGGTCTTCTGGGAGGGGCACGACCCCACCGTGCGTTCCTGGTCGACGCAATACAGGGCGGCAGTCTTTTATCACAACGATAAACAGAGGAAAGCGGCCGAAGAAACGCGGAACAGGATCGAGGCCGCGCAGAAAATAAAAGTTCACACAGAGATCCTGCCGCTCTCCCGGTTCTATGTTGCGGAGGCATACCACCAGAAGTACGGCCTGCGCGCCAATAGGGAGTTCATGAGGGAATTCCGGAGCATCTATCCTTCCGACGAAGCGCTCATGAACTCAACCGCGGCAGCCCGCGTGAACGGCTATCTGAGCGGCTTCGGCAGCTCTGCGGCACTTCAGGAGGAGATGGATAGCTTCGGCCTCTCCCCGGAAGCGCAGGCCGGGCTCCTGGTGCTTATCAAGAAGCAGGGTCGGTAAGGATGAAGGAGAAAGCCCCGGGGACGGAACGAAGGCGGACAAAGTTCATCGCAGGTACTACTCTATAAGAATGAGGTTATTGCATGATGCAAAAAGGCCATATCACACTCATAGCGGGCATGATTTTACTGATTTTTCCGGGATGTCAAGCCCCGGCGTCCGACGGCCGGGGACCGCAGGCCGGCAGCGCCGTTACAGACCAATCCTCTACTGAGACAGGGAGGAGCCGGATGGAAAGCTCAACTGCACGAGATTGGCGAACATTCAAAAAGCCGGATGAGGCAACCCTGAAAAAGATGCTGACGCCCCTGCAATACGAAGTGACCCAGCAAGAAGGCACGGAACCGCCCTTCAGGAACGAGTACGCGGATAATCACAGGGAGGGCATTTATGTCGACATCGTCTCCGGGGAGCCCCTCTTCAGCTCGCGTGACAAGTTCGAATCCGGCACAGGCTGGCCCAGTTTTACAAGGCCCCTCGAACGGGACAACGTCGTGGAGAAGGAAGACAGGAGTTTCTTCGCGACGCGCACCGAGGTGCGGAGCAAGCACGCGGATTCGCATCTCGGCCACGTCTTTCCCGACGGGCCGAAGCCTACGGGTCTCAGGTATTGCATGAATTCCGCCGCACTGCGGTTCATCCCCAGGGAGGACCTGGAAAAAGAGGGCTACGGCGAATATCTTAAGCTCTTTACCGGGCATTGATGCCGGTGTGCCGTCAAAAGATGCTGCTGCCTATGCGTGGGTTCAGGATGGAGGCCGCGCCATGAACGAGGAACAGAAACGGCTCGATGGCCGGAAAGAGAAGAGGGAAAACTGGAGGCTTTGGGGGCCGTACCTGGCAGAACGTGCCTGGGCCACGGTGCGGGAGGATTACAGCGCCGATGGGGCCGTGTGGGAGCATTTCAGCCATGATCAGGCCCGGCGCCGCGCCTACCGATGGAACGAAGATGGTTTGGGGGGAATCTGTGACGAGAAACAATATCTCTGCCTCGCCCTTGCCCTCTGGAACGGCCGCGACCCGATCCTGAAAGAGCGCGCCTTCGGACTCACCGGCAACGAGGGAAACCACGGGGAGGATGTAAAAGAATGCTACTTTTACCTGGATGCGACGCCAAGCCACAGCTACCTGCGCTACCTTTACAAGTATCCCCAGGTCGAGTATCCCTACAGCCTCCTCCTAGAGGAGAATAGACGGAGAGGTCGCCGCGACCCCTCGTTTAATCTGCTCGATACGGGTATCTTCAACGAAAGCCGCTACTGGGATGTGGAACTGATTTACGCGAAGTTCGATCCGGAGGCCATCCTGTTGCGGATCACCATATATAACCGGGGTCCCTCCATGGCAACGCTCCATGTGTTGCCCACCCTCTGGTTCAGGAACACGTGGTCGTGGGGCGATGAGAGCGGGAAGAAGCCTACCCTTTATGCATTTGACTCCCCTGAAGGGGCGGCATGGGCGGTCCACGCCGCTCACCCCGAGCTTGGGGTATACCATCTCTACGGCGCACAACCGGCCGAGCTGCTATTCACCGGGAATGAGACCGATTTCCAGGGGCTCTGGGGTATCCCCAACCAGTCTCTCTACGTAAAGGATGCCTTCCACCGGCTGGTGATACACGGAGAGAGATCAGCCGTCAATCCCGGACAGGTTGGGACCAAGTGCGCCGCCTGGTACAGGCTAAGTGTCCCCCCGGCTTCCGAGAGCCATCTTGAGCTGATGCTCGTATCCGAGAACGCAAAGGAATCCTTCGAGGCGGGCGGTCATCCTACCTCTTCAAAGCCGGAGACGTCGGTGCTCCGTCAGACCATGGCCAACCTGGTGGGATTCATGTTTTCGCCGGAGGAGTCGAGGGAATCCTTCAAAGGTTTCGATAAGGTGATGGAGACACGCAAATCGGAGGCTGACCAGTTCTATCACGATGTCCTGCCCGGAGCAACGGATGAAGACGGGGCGATTCTGCGGCAGGCACTCTCTGGCCTCATATGGACCAAACAGTTCTTCCATTACGACGTTGCCAGGTGGCTCGACGGCGATCGGGTCCCTCCTCCGGAAAGCCGCAAGAGAGGACGGAACTATAAGTGGCGCCATCTGAAATCGGCCGACGTCATCCTGATGCCCGACAGCTGGGAATACCCCTGGTTTGTCGCATGGGATCTGGCTTTCCACTGTGTCGCCCTGGCGCTCATCGACATCGATTTCGCGAAAGAGCAACTGGAGATGCTGCTCACCAACCGTTACCTCCATCCCGACGGCCAGATCCCGGGTTGCGAGTGGGCTTTCGACGACGTCAACCCCCCGCTCCTCGCCTGGGCTGCCCTCGAATGCTTCCAGATGGAACGCACACGGACCGGAATAGGAGATCTCGGTTTCCTCCGGCGCATGTTCAACAAGCTGGTGCTCAATTATGGTTGGTGGCTCAATCGCAGGGACCCCGGGAACCGGGGCGTTTTCGAAGGTGGGGCGTTAGGGCTGGACAATATCTCGATCTACGACAGGTCTCAACCGCTGCCGTCCGGCTTTAGCCTGAAGCAGGCGGACGCAAGCGCCTGGATGGCGATGTATGCGCTTAACCTTACGACCATGGCGATCGAACTGGCTATGGAAGACCCTGGTTACGAGGAGATGGCGATCCAGTTCCACGCGCAGTTTTTCGCCGTCGCCAACGCGGTTCACGGTCACGGCGATGGGTCGGTCTCTTTGTGGGACTCCACGGAGGCATTCTTCAAGGATGTCCTCGACACCCCTGACGGTGCCTTTCCCCTTCCCGTTTTTTCCTGGGTAGGACTGATACCGCTTTTCGGCGTCGAGATCGGCTACCCGGAGCAACTCGCGGCGCTCACGCGATACAAGGACTTCCTGAAGGGTCACGCCGGAGGCACGTACGACGGAAATATCATCTGTGCGTGTCCCCACACCGAGAACGAGCGAGGCGACCACTTCTTCTCCCTGCCGCTCCCTTCGAACGTTCCCGAAATCATGGAACGAGTGCTCAACGCGGACCAGTTCATCTCGCCTCACGGTGTCCGCTCCCTGAGCAAGGTCCACCGCACCACAATGGGCCTGGGAGATTTGCCGGTGCTCGGGTCGGTAATGATCGCCTATGAGCCAGGAGAATCGCAATCGGGCCTCTTCGGCGGCAACTCCAACTGGCGGGGACCCGTCTGGTTCCCCCTCAATTATCTCCTGGTAAGGGCACTCGATAAGGCACACGAGTATCTCACCGACACTTTTGCCGTCAACGCCCCTGGTCTGGGCGGCCGGATGACGCTGAAAGAGGCGGCCGACGTCATTGCCGAGCGGTTGATCGGCATCTTCCGGCGCGACGAGCGCGGGTTGCGACCCGCCTTTCCTGAAGAGAGCCCTTTTCAGAAGGACCCCCACTGGAGGGACCTGCTGCTCTTTTATGAGTATTTTCATGGAGATACCGGTCAGGGCCTGGGGGCCGCACATCAGACGGGCTGGACCGCCCTCGTGGCCAACCTGCTGAAGAGGCACTACGAAAGAAATGAGGGCGAGAAGCCGAAGGTGCGACACTGACCGGAGTACCGGTGAATGGGCCGCTTCTTCCATTGCTGCCCGTTCCTTGGGTAATTATTGTTGAAGTGTACGCAACACCGTAAAAAGAACGATTGCCCCATTTGAGGGCGTAAAGCCATGTCATCTAAAGGGGTCGAAGACTCTGCCATTAAAGGAGTTGAAGAAAGCGGGAAGCGTTGTTCAGCAGAAGAGGCATCTCCTCGTCAGGAGTGCCTGATCACGAAAACCAAAATAGGTTGGAGGAGGGTCATATGAGAGACGTGGTCCACACATCGCGCATCAGGATCGTGAGGGAGAAAGGCCCCACGAGAAAAGCGGTCATCGAGGGGTTCAGCGAGCCGGTCTACTATGGCGTTCACAGCGGCATCAAACGGTTCTACGGTGTCGAGCCGGAAAAAGAGTATCCCGCGACCCTCGATCACATGATTGCGGCAACGGCGGGCTGAATGATGGGAACACTGGCCGCGGCGCTGGCCAGAAAAGAGATCAGGACACCCGAGGACCTTTACTGGGCGGAGGTCGAGGGTGATATCGAGAACGTAAAAGGGGTGCTCAAGATCACGCAGATCCGTGTGAACTACCACTTAACCGCAGGACAGGAAAAGACGGAGCAAGCAAGGGAAGCCTTTGCCTCGTATCTCGCCTCCTGTCCCGCTGCCCAAAGTGTGATCGGTTGCATCGACATCAAGGACGATCTCGTCCTTCACCCCACGTAACCTATACCATCGTCCTGCATGATAGGAACCATTGCCCGGGCGGCTGCGCTCTCCGTCCGCTCCGTGTCTGAAGAGCCCTACTCCAGCAGCTTTGAAAGGAGGTCACGAAAAACGGAAAGATCGATCTTCTCGATCTCCACAGGCACTTGGACCAGGTCGAAAAACAAGAGCGTCTCTTCATCCGTGAGCGGTTCCAGATCAAGGCATTCTTCAATTTCATCATTGAGGGAACCGATAGAGGGCGCTGGGATACGCCGGAATACGCAACGATGAGTGGCACTCGGCTTAAGACAGCCGAATTTATGGCTCCTGACTGGCGACTCCGGGACGGCTAATTACATCGAATGTTCACTTTGGATTCCTGAGAAGTAACTCCCCACAAATAACTATTGTATTTAATTACATACAATGATAGAATATGTCATGTATAAGAAAACACCACCTCAACAAAAACTACTCGGCGTGGAGACGCAGGTGTCCCCCTCTTTGCGGAACCGTCTTGAGTCTTCATGGGCTCACCTGTTTAGAGGCGAGGTATTTCCAATCCTGTTCAGGAACGAAGATCGCTATGCGATTCTGTACGGCACAACAGGCCGGCCTAATTTCAGCGTTGCGCGTCTTTTGGGTTTGTGTCTCCTTCAGGAGTGGAGCAACTTGAGTGACCAGGAGGCCCTCGACACCTTCAGCTTTGACACCCGGTGGCGATACGCCTTGGATGTCAGCGATGAGGAAGATTATTTGTCCCGTCGCTCTCTTGTAGAGTTCCGCAGGCGATTGGCCGCCAAAGACCCGGAGATGAAGCTGGTCCGCCATGTATTCGACAATATCAGAGATTCAGCGATAAGCAAACTTGGCCTCTCGTCTTCCAGCCAGCGGCTTGATTCTACCCACATAATCTCGAACATTCGTGTACGAGGCAGATTGGCTCTATTCTCGAATACGCTCACCCAGTTTCTCAAGAGTCTGAATGAAGATCAATTGTCGAGAGTCCCGAAGGCAATTCAGGAATGGCATTCAAGCGAACCCGAGGGTTGGTTCGGATTGGGTCCGGCCGAGCAGAAGATCAAGCTGGAAGAACTGGCGCAGTATCTCTATGACCTTATTGTTATCTTCGAGAAGGATAATGAACTTACAGGCAATGAGCCGTACCAATTGTTGAAGCGCCTTTTCTCCGAACAATGCGAATTCACCTCAGACCAAGAATCGTCCAAGGTCCAGGTGAAGAAAAAGAGTGAAGGAGCAACCCTTCAATCCCCTTACGACCCGGATGCGTCCTGCGGACATAAAGGGCCGGGATACAGCCTTCATGTTACGGAGACGTGCAAGAATACCGGAAAAACCGAAATCATCACAGACTATGAGGTGCATGGCGCCGCCAGATCCGACATCGGCAAGGCCCTTCCTGTTATCGAACGTTTGGAGGCTGCCGGGTTGAAGCCCGAAGCGCTCTTTGCCGACGGCGGTTATCCGTCTGTCCCTTCAGCGGCAAAGGTCATAGAGCAAGGTATCGAATTCGTCACGCCCGTCAACCGCAGCAGGCTCTCCGACGATATCGTGGGCAGAGACCTTTTCTCCTTCGACTCGGAAGGTTTGGTGACCCGATGTCCCATGGGTAATAGTCCCATAGACCATCGCATACTGAGCGGCAACAACAGCACCCGTCGTTCTCTCCATGCGATCTTTGACGGAAACGCCTGTCGATCGTGCACGATGCTCGATAGGTGCCCGGTAAGAGCTCCGAACCACCGCAACAAAGGCTGCCAGGCCCGTGAAACGGTCGGGGACTTTCGTCTGGAGATCACTGCCGAGCTTCGCCTGCGGGATCAGATGTATGCCATCCAGCAGACCACTGAATGGAAGGACCGGTACAAGATTCGTGCAGGGATCGAAGCAACGAACTCCGAACTGAAACGAGCGCACGGAATCGGCAGACTTCGGGTGCGCCGGCTGGCAAAAGTATGCTTTGCCGTGGCATGCAAGCTGATCGCCTGCAACATAAAGAGGTGGGCCAAGGCCCCTTGGGCCTTGAAAAAGACCCTGGAAGGCTGCATATCGTCTCTTTGTATTAGCATGAAGGTATTCTTGGCCCAAATAGTCAGCGTGTCCTTGCCTAAGAAGTTCATCTTCACGATGGTGGTAACACAACGATGGTGACGATTGATCCTTTCAGAAAGGGCACTTTCTTCTCAGGAATCACTTTGTATCAACGTCTCGTCAATCCATTCCCTTGCGCGGTCAAAAATATATCCCCACCGAGATGATGTTCGCATTGACCGACCAATTGGGAGCCGCCGTGCCACCGTTCGAATAGTGGCGGAACCTGTCCTCGATAAAGAATCTGCCTAACCGGTAGCCGATACCTCCCTGCACGATGAAAAAAAGGTGCGTTCCCTGCTCCTGAAAGCCTATCGTGCTGTAAGCCATGCCCGACCCGCCCACGATATAAAGCCCATTGCCCGCGGTCAAAGGGTAGTATTTCAGAGCTACACCGACGCCGAGGTCGGCGCCGGTCGCCGGGTTCCCTACATAAGAGGCGAAGGGCTCGACGAGCAGGGCAAGCTTTTTCCACTCGAAGGGCCGCTCGTAAAGGTATTTCGCCTGCATGAAATCGTACGATTTGTCCCCTTCGAGTTTGCCGGTCGCTTCCCCCCTGTTAAACGCGGCAAAGCCATAGCCGAGCGACAAACCGTTCTCCCCGCATAACCCTTCGCCTGCGAACATAAACAGGGCAGCAACGAGGACGCACGCAAGAAACACCGCCTTCATTAAGTCCTCCTCTGTTCGGACGCGCCTGCCTGCCGCGCCCCTTAACCATTAGCACCTGCGTGCTCGAACTTCAAGAGGAATCTCCACCGACCTGAGCGCTAGTGTACTGTCTCAGTAACGGCTTTACAACGGGCCACCTTCTTGACGATATCTTCCGCTTTCTTCGTCCAAACAAAAGGCTTGGGGTTCTCGTTGTAGAGCCGGATGTACTCTTCGATGGCGGCTACCAGTTCCGGCACGCTTTTGAATACTCCCCGACGGATTCTTTTCCGTGTGATTTCTCCAAACCAACGTTCTACCAGATTCAACCAGGATGAGCTTGTGGGTGTGAAGTGAAGGGCAAAGCGAGGATGCTTTTCAAGCCACATTTTCACATTTGGGTGGCCGTGCGTTCCATAATTATCCAGGATCAAGTGAATTGCCAATTTCTGGGGCACTTCCCGGTTGATCTTGCGGAGAAACTTTAGGAATTCCGTGTTCCTGTGCCGGGGATAACAGGAGCCGATAACTTTTCCTTCCAACAGGTTCATCGCAGCAAAAAGACAGGTAGTACCGTTGCGTCGGTAATCGTGCGTCATTGTTCCGCAGCGCCCTTTCTTCATAGGCAGACCCGGTTGCGTCCTATCGAGCGCCTGCACCTGGGTCTTTTCATCGACGCATAGCACCACCGCCTTGTCGGGCGGATTCAGATAGACGCCTACAACATCCGTCAGTTTTTCCACGAATCGCTTGTCTTTGGATAACTTGAAGGTCTCCACGCGGTGCGGCTGCAAGCCATGGGCGTCCCAGATGCGTTGCACGGTCGCATGGCTGACGCCATGAGCCTTTGCCATAGTTCTCGTCGACCAGTGGGTTGAATCGGCAGGCGTTGTATGGAGGGTAGCTTCCACGATGGCATCAACCTTTTTCGGATCGAGTTGCCTTGAACTGGGACCATGAGGAGCATCTTCAGCCAATCCTGAAATGCCTTTCGCTCTAAATCGGTTTGTCCACAACAGAACCGTGGGGCGAGAGGCGTCCAATTCCTTAGCGATGGCGTTATGCGAGAGACCCCTTGCGGCAAGCAGGCAAATACGGGAACGGAGGACTACTCTTTGAGGCGTCTTTTTCGCACGAATCCAAGCTTCCAATGTTCTTTGCTGTTCTTCCGTCATCATGAGCTTATTGGCTGGTTTCCACATGCACCAAGTATAGCACAAGCAAAGGCTATTGTAAATATATTACTGAGACAGTACACTAGGTTTGCCACGAACGGCGCGTTGTGGTAATATGCGTGACTATGGGCGACACGGCGGATATGGTCTTGGACAGGCACCTGGCCCTCCGGGCCGCACGGGAGTTCTTCTACGGCCGGGGCTATATCGAGGTGGAGACACCCGCCCTCAATCGGACGGCGCCCCCCGACCCCTACATCGAGCCTCTGGAGGTGTACGTGGGCGCATCGGGGCCCTACTATCTCCACACGTCGCCGGAGATGGGGATGAAGAAGCTCGTCGCCCTGGGCCACGAGCGGATCTTCCAGATCTGCAAGGCTTTCAGGGTGGAGGAATTCGAGGAGCATCACGCGGTAGAGTTCACCATGCTCGAATGGTACATGGGGGGCACGTACGTGGAGGCGATGGAGGAGACAGCAGAGCTGGTCCGCACGTTAGGCCGGGCGTTGGGTGCACGTGCCGCGGGCGTGGTCGAGGGCCACCTCGAAGTCCGCGAGCTGAAGGCGCTCTTTCTTGAGGCGGCCGGTTTGGACCCCCTTGCCCTCGACAGGGACGCCCTCGCCTCCGCGATGAAGGAGGGCGGTTTTCAGGGATTGGCCCCGCGTGACACGTGGGAAGACCTTTTTTTCCTGTTTTTCGTCCAAAAGGTCGAGCCCCGGATATGCGCACCTGGTGAAGGCCTATGTTTTATAAAGGACTGGCCCGCATCGCTCACCGCTATGGCGAAAAAGAAGGACGACCACACGGTTGAGCGGTTCGAGCTCTACATGAATGGGCTGGAGATCGCGAACGGGTATACGGAGCTTCTCGACGCGGGCGAGCAGCGGGCGCGTCTTTCAAGGGACAACGCCAGCCGGGTGCAGCGGGGGATGCGGGTTTTCCCGCCTGACGAGCAGTTTCTTGAAGCCCTCGGTCGCATACGCGGGCCCATTGCCGGCGTTTCGGTCGGCCTGGACAGGCTCCTCATGGCGCTCCTCGGCAAGGAGCGGATAGGAGAGGTGCTCCCGGACCGGCTCAGCCTCGGGCATAGCAGCGGGTCATGAGCCCGCACGTATGCGACTATCCTTCCCGCTTTCGGGTAAAAAGGGATGCTTCATGCGCATAATTGACGCGAGTTTTACCAGGAGCGTGACGGAGATCGGCCAGAGGAAGCAGATCGCCCTGCCGGAGGTCTGCTTTGTCGGCAGGGCGAACGTGGGTAAATCCTCCCTCCTGAATACGCTGGCCGCGAGAAAGATCGCCAGGACCGGCGGCACTCCCGGAGTTACCAGGCTCATCAACCTCTATACGATAGTGCTGGAGGGTGAGGGCCGCAGGAGAAGCGCCCTTTTCTCGGATTTCCCCGGCTTCGGCTACTCAAAAGTCGAGCGTGAGGTATATGAAGGTTGGCAGGCGATGGTCGAAGGGTACATGGCCCACAACGAGTGGGTGCGGCGCGTACTATGGGTCTTCGACATCCGCCGGACCTTCGACCGGCTCGACATGATGCTCCTCGACTGGTTGAGGGCCAACCGGCTCGAATTCTCCCTCGTCCTCACCAAAGCGGACAAGGAGGGACGGGGGGCGTCGCTGCAAAAAAAACAGGCCTTCCAGGCTATGCTGGGACGTGAAGAGGTCTTCGTGTTTTCGTCCAAAGACGGATATGGGAAGGGCGATCTCCTTGTCCATATCGGACAGTCTTTCAAATAGGGTCTGCGCAGGATAAACCCCGATCCGACGGATCTGCTTTTATAACTCATAGGTACGCAGGGTAAACCCCTCACCGGTAATATAGCTGCCATAGGTGCGGGATGTAACGAGATCTCCCGTATTCATGTAGGTCTTTTTTCTGCCGTCCATATCGTAATTCTCGATGTCCGCCATGTGGGAATGGGCGATGATGACTGCGTCATAACCTTCCCCAAGCTTCTTCTTTCCATATCTCCTGAACCGGGCACGCACCCGTTCATCATAGATTTTGCGTTTTTTCGAAATCACCCGTGCGCATTGCATGGCGATCCGCCAGGTGCGGTCGGGTCCGAGAAGGTCCATGATCGAAAGGACAAGACGCGACCGGAGGAGCCTGCCCAGGGCGAGAGCCCTGGACGCGTCACCGTGGCAGAGGAATACGCGCTTCCCATCGAGGTCAAGGCTCAAACTCCTGACGCACCTGATGCCCGTGTAGGATTCAAAATACGGCCCCATCCGGTATTCATGGTTTCCCTCGATAAAATAGACTGACTTCGAGAGGGCCGCATCGCGCAGCGCGTCGACGATCTCTTTGTAAAACGGATAGATGTAGCCGTCATAGCCGTGATAGAATTCGAAGAGATCGCCGAGGACAACGACAATGTCCGCGTCCTCCGCCATCTGCCGCAAGAATGTCTTGACCGCCCTGACCTTGCCCGCGTCGTTATCGGCCAGATGCGCGTCGGAAAAAAAAACTGCTTTCATGCCCTCTCTTGGGCCGCCTCAGCGTGCGCCATACCATTTCTCATAGTAGCTGAGGTATTCCCCTGTCTTGATCTTCTCCCACCAGTCCCTGTGCTCCAGGTACCACCGCACCGTTTCTTCCATCCCTGTCCTGAAGGGCACGGCTACCTCGAAGCCGAGGGCGTTTCTTATCTTTGTGTTATCTATGGCGTATCTGCGGTCGTGGCCCGGCCTGTCCTTGACGTACCTGATGAGGCTCCGGGGTTTTTGAAGGACGTCCAGGATGATCTCCACGATTTCAAGGTTGTTTCTTTCATTGCCGGCGCCCACGTTGTAGACGTTGCCGGGGACGCCCTTTTCCAGCACGAGGGCAAGGGCCGCGCAGTGGTCGGACACGTGTATCCAGTCGCGCACGTTCAGGCCGTCACCGTAAATGGGGAGCTCGCGGTCGACCAGGGCGTTGCTGACGAGGAGCGGTATCAGTTTCTCCGGGAACTGGTAAGGACCGTAGTTGTTCGAGCAGCGGGTGATCACTACCGGCAGGCCGAACGTTGTGTGGTACGCCTTCGCGAGCAGGTCGGCCGAGGCCTTTGACGCTGAGTAGGGGCTGTTGGGCGCAAGGGGCGTATCTTCCCTGAATCGCCCCGTCTCGCCCAGGCTGCCGTACACCTCGTCGGTCGACACCTGAAGAAACTTTTTCGTCCCCTTGAGGCGCGCCTGCTCCAGAAGGAGGTAGGTGCCGTAGATATTGGTTGTCACGAAGGCGCCCGGATCCATGATGCTCCTGTCCACGTGTGATTCTGCGGCAAAATTGACCACCGCGTCTATGGGCGTCGCGAATGCGCGTTGAACGTCGGCCTCATTCGCGATGTCGCCCCTCACGAACGTGTATCCGGGCCTGCCTTCGAGGTCCTTCAGGTTTTCCAGGTTTCCCGCGTAGGTGAGCTTATCCAGGTTCGTGATCGTGCAGCCGCCGGAGGAGAGCAGGCGGCGGATGAAGTTGCTCCCGATAAAGCCGCATCCGCCGGTGACGAGAATATGCGGGTTATCCATCTTTTCTCACCCACCTGTAGGGAATACTGTTGTTATGGGGGTCCAGCCGGTACTCGTCGGGAGCGCCCGGATTATAAGGTTCCGTGGGCATGTTGATGACGAGCGCCTCCTCGGGGGATATGCATTTCCATCCGTGGTAGACCATCTTCGGCACTTTAACGAGGACAGGGTTATAGTCGCCCAGAAAAAACTCGTTGATCTCCCCCAGCGTCGGCGAGCCGTCCCTGTCGTCGTAGAGCACGAGCTTGAGCATACCTCTGACGCAGGTAATGAAATCGTCCTGCACCTTGTGGTAGTGCCAGGCCTTGACTACCTGGGGATAGGTGGTGGTCATGTAGACCTGACCGAACCGCACAAAAAGGTCTTCGTCGCAGCGTAGTATCTCCATGAGCCTGCCCCGTTCGTCAGGGATGAGGGTGAGACGTTTTACTGCTGCTCCATCGATCATAACTGCGTCCTCTCCTGGTAAAATGTCGTGTCCGTATCTTTTGTGTCATCAGTACGTTCCTACTGGTCCTACTGGCCCTGCTGGTCCTACTGGTGCGACTGGTGCGACCGTTCCGACCTTTTGCGTGATGCCCGTCAAATTGAAAGAGAGATGGAAGCTCGTATCGCTCGGGACCTTCGTTTGCATCAAGGTGAAAGTGAGACCCCAGCAGCCGGGGTGGTAGGTAATGGAGTAGAGGGTGTTGATCCATGCGTGGTTCAAAAGGTCGTACGTAATCTGGTAGTTCACATCGATAACTTTCCACCTCACATAGGTGTTAAGCCACATCTGGTCGACGAAACCCGGCGCGTAGCTATGGGCCACACTGATCTGGAACCTCGGCTGCCACGCATAGAATATACTGTTGGTCATGTTTTGTAAACCTCCACCCGCTGCGCTCCAGTAGTCGTCATGGACGTACCAGACGCTCGAATTGGGGAAGAGGGTGAGCCTGCTGTGTACTTCGGAAAGACGGCTTTCCCCGGGCTGAACCACCTGATACAGGTAGGGGTCGCCGGGGAGCTTGCCCGTCAGTCCGTAGGTCTGGCTTATCTCCAGGAGCGATATCTCTCTCACCTGGCCGTTATTTATCGCGTTCAGATAGTGGTTCAGGGAATATGTTGCCGTGTTCGTGTTGAAGAGCCGGTCCGAGGGGTCTATGGAAGGGACTTTCCCGAAGGAGGTCGTGTTCTGATCATAGCTATACTGCAGCCGGGGCGTGATAATGCTCTGAACGTTTCCGAGGCCCCAGAGCGTCGTGGATGACTCTTTGAGGAACTGGGCGTTCACATCGCCCTCCGCCACGAACGCTTCATGGTGTATGACGTCGCTGGGTGAGGGCGAAGCGGGGTCGGCGGCATATGCTTTTTCCTGTATACCCGCCGAGCCGAGGAAATTCAGCCCGTTCCAGGAGTAAGGGATTCTCAGGGTCGGCGCGATGGTAAGCCTGCTGTCTTTCTGACCTTTATCCATCCAGAAGTTTGACAGGTCGGCTGCCACGTCGCCATAGAGCCTGTTTTTCGCAAACGGCAGGTACTCGGTAAAATAGGACGCAGAAGGGAGGTATTGCAGGGTGCCGCTGTTGTTTTTCTGCGTGAGGTTTTGGAAAGCGGCGCCCTCAACGGTCAAAAGGGAGTTGGGGAGGGGTTTCTCGACAAACGCGACATCCCGCAGGGAGCTCTGGCTCCTCTCGAGCGTCGTCAGACCCAGGTCCTGCAGGTAGAGGTAGTCAGAGACGTAATTGACCTGCGTCTTGAAGGCCATATCGCCGAACATCTGCTGGTGTTCCCCCTTTATCTGGTAGCGCTCGCGGCCGTCTTTCTTGTCGTCGATTTCTGAGGCGTACCACATGCCCCTTGTGGTGTCCGTCAGCGCGTACCGGTACTCCGCGCTGGGCTTGAAGCCCCGCTCCTCTATCCAGTCGAGACCGAAGGTCGCGTCCTGATCTTTTGAGATTGCCCAGTAAAAGGCGTTCCTGAAGATTGTCCCGTCCCGGCTTGACAACTGGAACAGGGGGAGGAGGAAGCCCGATTGCCTGTCCTTTTTTACAGGGAATAGGCTCCAGGGCAGGTAGAGCATCTTTTGGCCCATGAAGGTGAAGGTACTCGAGTAAGCGGTCGCGTATTCGCCCATGGTCAGATGTATCTCTTTCGCCTTGAATGTCCAGGCAGGCCGATCCCAGCCGCAGGTAGTGAACTCGCCCTTGTGGACTATGTAGGACGACTCCCCTGTCTTTTCTATCTCGTATCCGTTCATGGAAAAATTGGCCGTCTTCATAAAGACCTGCCCGTTTTCTATGGTGCCGCGCTGCGTTACCATGTTGAGGGACATCCGCTCTGCATGGATCACGTCCCCCGGGTCCTGAAAGACCACGTGACCCTCGGCAAAGGCGTCCTTGGTCGTGTCGTTGTAGAGGACGAAGTCGGCGTTGAGCACCCTTAGCCCTTCCTTCATCTCCACGTCCCCTTCAGCCGTGTAGATGTTCTGCTCCTTGTTGTAGTTAAGCTCTCTCGCGGTAATGTCAACGGGACCGGTCATCTTGGACGGCTTCGCGACCTGCGCGTGAACCTCGAAAGGCAGCAGCATGGCGAGCAGGGATAGGACGAAAGCGAGCCTAAGGCTGGTCATCGAGGAGCCTTTTTGCCTCTCCGACCGTGTAAAAGGAGCCGGTAATAATGATGAGGTCATGCTCATCGGCTATGGCATTGGCTCTGTCGACGGCTTCTTTCACCGAAGCAGCGATGAGGGCGCCGGGCGCGTAGCGGGCGACGTCGGTTGGAAGGGCGGCCCGATCAATTTCCGGCCTTGTCAGGATGACCTGGTGCACTACGGGAAGGAGCTCTTGCAGCATCTCCTTGAAGTCCTTGTCTTTCATCACCCCGAAGACGAGTATTTTCTTCCTGTTCACGAAGTGGCTTTTCAGGTACGAGACGAGTGTGCCCACCCCGTCGGGGTTGTGCGCGCCGTCGATGAGGACGAGAGGTTTTCCGGGCTTGCGGACCAGCTCGAGCCTCGCCGGCCACTGCACCGACGCAAGCCCCTTCCTGACTGCATACTCTTTGACCGGGAAACCGGCCGGGCTGAGGATCTCCAGCGCGCAGAGGGCGAGGGCCGCGTTGAAAAGCTGGTGGTCACCCCTTAAGGCCACGGAAAGGTCGTCGTAGGTCATGCGTATGCCGCGGTACCACATAAGCTGCTCGCTTTTTTTCTTGTACGTGAAGTGCTTGTCCAGGGCGTAGAGAGCGGTATTCACTGCCGCTGCTTTTATGATATCGAGGGACTCGCCCTTTGCCCCGGTGACGACCGGCACATGCTCCTTCACCACGCCCGCCTTTTCCTGCGCGATCTCTTTGATGGTATTCCCCAGGTATTCCTGGTGGTCGAGGGCGACGTTCGTGATGACGGTGACGAGAGGGCGCAGCACGTTAGTCGAGTCGAGCCTTCCTCCGAGCCCCGTCTCCACCACCGCGATGGCGACGCCTTTTCTCTTGAAATATTCAAAGGCGAGGGCGGTTGTGAAATCGAAGAACGTGAGGGGCCTCGGGCGTTCTTCCTTATCCATCCGCTCTTTGATGTACTCCGTCAGCCCGGCCACTTCCGCTTCCGGGATGTAGTCGCCATTGACGGTGATACGCTCCGTAAACGAGATGAGGTGGGGGGACGTGTACATGCCTGTCACATAGCCCGCCGTTTTCAGTATTTCCGACAACATGGAGGCAACCGAGCCTTTGCCGTTGGTGCCGGCGATGTGGACCGTTTTCAGGGAGTCCTGCGGGTTGCCGATGAGCCCGAGAAGCCAGGTAATGTTCTCCAGACCAAATACCATGCCGAACTTCTCAAGGCCGTACAGGTAATCGAGAATTTGGGAGTACTCTTTCATAGAGTAATAAGGGAGAGGATATTGTGCAGGTGCTGTTTGAGCTGTTGTCTCGGCGATATGAGGTCGATCATGCCGTGTTCCAGCAGGTATTCCGATCTCTGGAACCCATGGGGCAGCTCCACTTTTATCGTGTCTTTGATCACCCTCGATCCGGCAAAGCCTATCATGGCCTTCGGCTCGCCGATAATGATATCTCCCAGCATGGCGATGCTCGCGCTCACGCCCCCCAGGGTGGGATCGGTGATGACGCTGATGTAGGGGATCCGTTTGCTTTTAAGCCTGTATATGGCCCCCGCCACCTTCGACATCTGCATGAGGGACATAATCCCCTCCTGCATCCGCGCGCCGCCGGAAGCGCAGAATACGATGACGGGCAGTCCCTTCTCCCCGCCCTCCTCGAGGAGTCTCGTGATCTTTTCTCCCACCACAGACCCCAGGCTCCCGCCCATGAAGCTGAAGTCGAAGATCGCGGCGAGCACACTGATACCCTCTATTCGCGCATCGCCGCACACGACCGCGTCGCTTCGTTTCGTCGCCTCTTTTGTCTCGGTGAGGCGCACCTTGTAGCTCTTTGTGTCCTTGAATTTCAGGAAATCGACCGGTTCCACGCCGGTATAGAGCTCCGTAAAGCTCCCTTCATCGAAGGTGAGGCCGATGCGCCTCTCGACGGAAATAGGGAAGTGGTACGAGCACTTGAGGCAGACATTCAGGTTTCTTTCGACCTCTTTTCTGTAGAGCAGCTCCTGGCAGGAGCTGCATTTTATCCAGAGACTCTCATCCTCTTTTTCGGCCTTCCTGATCTCTCTCTGGATGTCGATCTCTTTGTGAGGTTTTTTTTCCTTTTCTTTCTTTTTAAACAGTGCCATCAATTTCTCTATTGAATTTTTGGTCAAAACCTACCAAAATAAATAGATTGTGTCAACTAAAAGGGTCATCATAACAGGCGAGGAACGCCTGGAAGGCGTGCTCCGGGAAGGGGCAGGGAAGGGCGGCGTGGTCATCTGCCACCCCCACCCCCTCTACGGCGGGTCCATGTGGAACAACGTGGTGGACGCCCTGGAGATGGGCTTTTTCCAGGCAGGTTTCAGTACGCTGAAGTTCAATTTCCGGGGTGTCGGCGCAAGTACGGGCCGGTATGACGAGGGCGCGGGCGAGATGAGGGACGCCGCGGCCGCGTGCCGGCATCTTCAGGAGCATACGGGTGTGGGCGAGCGATTCGTGCTGGCCGGCTACTCCTTCGGCGCCTGGGTTTGCGCGAGAGCTGTTTCCGACATCGGGGGCGACATCAGCCTCTGCCTTGTGGCCTACCCGTTTTCCGTGTACCGGAGCGATGAGCTTCGCGCCTTTCGGGGAAAGATCTGTTTCATCGGCGGATCTCTTGATGAGATATCGCCTCTTGATGCGCTCCTTGCCCTCTACAGGGAGCTGCCTGCCGATAAATCCCTCAAGGTAGTCCCCTCCGGCCATACCTTCGACGGGGAGGAGCCGGAGATCACCGCTTTTGTCCGCGAGACTTTCGAAAAGGGGCAGGGGTAGCGCCTCATGCCTCTCAACGCGATCACGGGAGCCGACGTAAAGCTCATCATGGTGGGGGGCAAGGGCGGCGTGGGGAAGACCACCTGCGCCTCCGCCATCGCCCTCGGTCTTGCGGAAAGCGGCAGGAAGGTCCTGCTCATTTCCAGCGACCCGACGCCGTCTCTGTCCGACATTTACGAGCAAGAGATCGGGAGCACGGAGAAGAGGATAGTTGCGGACCTCGGGCTCTACGGTCTTGAGATCTCATCGGACGTGGTGCTCGCCGGATGGAAGGAGCGGTTCGGGAAAGAGATTCACGCGGTGATATCCAGCTTTGCCGACGTGGACTACGACTTCGTCGACTACGTGGGGACTGCCCCGGGGATAGAAGAGGAGTATATGCTCTATTTTATCCAGGAGCTGACGAAGAACGGGAAATACGACGTAGTCGTCTGGGACACGGCCCCCGCGGGCCATACGCTCCGGCTGCTGCGTCTGCCCCACCTTTTCCTGAGCCATCTTGAAGGGGCGACGAAATTCTACATGAATATGTACAGCATGGTCGAGCGCATCAAAGATACCGTGCGGCTCCAGTCCTCAAAAAAGACGCTCCTCCAGGTCATAAGAAGCTGGGAGGAGCTGTCGCGGGGGATCATCGAGTTCATCAGGGAGCCGAGGGCTACCAGGTACGTCCTCGTCACGATACCGGAGGCCCTCGGTGTGCGCTTGACGGAGAGGATCATGGCTGAGCTTGGCGAGAACGGGCTTGCGGTCGGGGACCTGATCATCAACCATATCGTGAAGGAGAGCGACTGCGAGTTTCACCGGATGAGGCAGGAGATGCAGCAGCGGTACATCCGGTCTCTGGAAGAAACCTGCGCAGGGATCAACATTAGCCGGCTCTACCTTTCTCCCTACGAGATAAAGGGCGTCGAGAGGATAAGGGAGATAGAAAAGGCTCTTTTCGCGTAATGCTTTTGCTCTTCCCCTCTTCTTTCTTCTGCCGTCCACCCGATCCGGCATCGAGTACAACCATGATCGATGCCGGAATTGACAAAGCGTAAAACTTGGATAGCCACGGGGTTTTTCGTGGTCACAGACCGATACGTTTGTCCGGGAGTGTGATGCGACCAAACAAATGTCACAGTCAGGAGCTGACAAAGTGGCCGCTACCACTCATCGCACTCGGGCTTTCAAACCGGTCAAGGCATGCCGATTGAAAGGTGCAAAAACCCTATGGTAGACAAAACGTATTGTCCGGGTGTTGCGGCAATAGAGAAACAGAAAGAGAGAGACGGTCGCTGAAGTGGCAGCGGCAAAATTTGTTTCTCTGATCATTATAGCTACTTATCTCGTGAGAAGAACGTCGCAAACCTGTGGCATGGGGAGGTGTTCATGACAGTGCGCGCGCAAAAGCAATCCCTGAATAAAAACAAATGTCTTGACAACAGCAGTCGACAACAGCTACATTAATTACCCCTACTATTCCTATAATGTTACTATTGCCATATCCTGGCGCAGGTCTTTACAAAGGCAGATAGTGGAGTGGATGGGCACGCCATTTAGGAGAGGGTTCTTATGGATAGATCGATCGAGACGATACTGGCCCAGGCCGGCGCCTGTTGGGATAAGACCACCGGCGCTGTCTCCATGCCTGTCTACCAGACGGCTACCTTCCGCCACCAGGCCCTCGGCAAGAGCACCGGCTACGACTACACGAGGAGCGGCAATCCCAACAGGGCGGTCCTCGAAGAAACGATGGCCCTTCTCGAAGGGGGGCAGAGGGGTCTGGCTTTCAGCTCGGGCATGGCAGCCATCGATTGCCTGCTCAGACTGCTGAAACCGGGTGACACAATGGTAGCGACCGAAGACCCTTACGGGGGAACAGTCCGCCTCCTCGAAAACGTCTATCGCGATATGGGGATAGAGGTAATCTTCGTGGACACGTCGGACGCGGGGGCGGTGAGGCAGGCACTCGATAGGCGGCCGAAGCTTATCCTTGTCGAAAGTCCGACGAATCCCCTGCTTAAGATAGCCGACATAAAGGCGATCAGCGAGGCGGCCCGGGAGGCCGGCGTGATAACTGCCGTCGACAACACGTTCCTCACGCCCTGGTACCAACGCCCGCTGGCGCTGGGGGCCGATGTGGCGGTATATAGCGCGACAAAATATTTCTCAGGACACAACGACGTGCTCGCCGGCCTCCTGGTCACGAAGACCGGGGAGCTGGGTGAAAAGCTCTACTTTTATCAGAATTCAATAGGCGCGGTACCGGGCCCGTGGGATTGCTGGCTCGTGCTGCGAGGTATGAAGACCCTGCCGCTCCGTCTCGACCGGCAGCAGCAGAATGCGCAGGTCATCGCGGAATGGCTGACCGGACAGCCCGAAGTGAGAAGGGTATTCTACCCCGGCCTCACGACGCACCCCGGGCACAGCCTCCTTAAAACCGAGTCTTCCGGCTTCGGCTCAATCGTCTCTTTTGAGGTCCAGGACCCCGAGCTTGTGCCCAGGATACTCTCTTCAGTGCGGATTTTCCTCTTTGCCGAGAGCCTCGGCGGCGTTGAATCGCTTATCACCTTCCCGGCCGCACAGACCCATGCGGATATGGACCCGAATCTGCGATTACGGCTGGGCATCAACGACCGGCTGCTGCGTCTCTCCGTAGGCATCGAGGCCGTCTGCGATCTCATCGATGACCTCGATGCGGCGCTCCATCAATAAGAAAAGCCCGGGAAAGGCGAACAACCGGGATGAGAATCAAGGAGAAGCATATGGACTACCGCACGAAGATACTCCACACAGGAAAGGACAAGGACCACCATACAGGGGCGTCGAGCATCCCGGTGTATCACGGCTCCACCTTTGCCCAGGATGATCCCCTTGTATTCGGCGAGTATGAATACGCAAGGGGCGCCAATCCCACCAGGGATGCCCTGGAGCATACGATCGCGGTGCTGGAAAACGCATCCGGGGGATTCGCTTTTTCCTCGGGGATGGCAGCCATCTCGTCCATTTTTCTTCTCTTTAAGACCGGGGATCACCTGCTGGTAAGCGAAGATGTCTACGGCGGGACCTATCGCGTGCTCACGAAGCTCTTCCGGCGCTGGGGTCTCCGTTACACCTTTGCGGACATCTCGACTCCCGACAAGATCGATGAGGCGATCACGCCCGATACGGTTGCTATCTTTGCGGAAACGCCTTCAAACCCCACCTTGAAAATTACAGACCTGGCAGGTGTGGTAAAAGTGGCTCAAGAAAGGAACCTCGTCACCATCGTCGATAACACCTTCATGAGTCCCTTCCTTCAGAGGCCGATAGACATCGGCTTTGACATCGTGATCCATAGCGCAACAAAATTCCTCGGCGGTCACAGTGATGTAATCGCAGGGCTGGTTGCCGTAAAAGATAAAGAGTGGGGGCAAAGGCTGAAGGCAATTCAAACCGCTTTCGGGGCAATCCTCGGCCCCCAGGACTCGTGGCTTCTCATGAGAGGCATAAAGACCCTGGCGGCCAGAATGGAGATCCAACAACGGAGCACCGAAATAATTGCCTCCTGGCTCTCGAAGCAGAAAGAGATAGAAAAAGTCTACTATCCGGGTTTGGCATCGCATCCGGGCCGCGACGTGCACTTCCGGCAGGCATCGGGTCCGGGTGCTGTTGTCTCCTTCGAATTGCCGAGCGTGGAGATTACCCACGCCTTCCTCAGGTCGGTCACGCTCCCCTTGCTCGCGGTGAGCCTCGGCGGCGTGGAAAGCATCCTCTCCTACCCGGCCACCATGTCTCACGCATCCGTCCCGCAAAAGGAGAGGCTGGAGCGAGGCATCAAGGACACCCTTGTGCGGCTGTCGGTGGGGCTCGAAGACCCGCAGGACCTGATCGACGACTTCACACACGCCCTTGCGAAAGCCACGGGCAGCGAGCCGCCTCGTGGGCCGGGTCCGCAGAGAAGTTGACTAATCTGCTTGAGTACATGTATAATCCTGGTGCGGTCGATAGACAATTGAGGAGAGATTGATGAGCGAAAATGCCAAAGCGGAATTAGCCGGCCAGATCAAACGGCCTGCCCGGGCCGATGCCATTCCGGTACTTAAAGAGTTTGTGGAGGCCCACGCGAGAGAGGTCGGCTACGAGGAGCGCAGGGTCCTGGAGATGGGCGCCGGACTCGTTGAGGCGGTCGACAACATCCTCCGCTTTGCCTGTGGCGACGGCTCGCGTACGATCAGCGTAGAGTGCACGGAGCATGAAATGGGCATGCTCATCATCGAAATAAGGGACACGGGCACCCCCTTCAATATGCTTGTGGCCAGCTCCTTTCCGTCTACGGCCGATTTCGTTGAACCCGGACAGCAATTATCGACCGTCAAGACGAAGAAGGCCTTCAAGAACGTCGAATACCGGAGAGACGGGGAACGGGGCATAAATATCCTGCTCTGCGTGGTTCCGAAATAATCATCCGGGGACCGGGAAGGTCCGCCCAAAGAGCGTCACTCACCCGGTACCACTTCAGGCCGGCGTCTCTTCTTCGATCGCTGCCGTGAGGCCCAGGTCCTTTATCATCTCTATATCGACGCTCGTCTCTCTTCCGGGCGTTGTGAGATAATTCCCCGTCATGAGGGAGTTACACCCGGCCACGATGGCGAGGGGCAGCAACTGTCTAAGGTTCGTTTCTTTTCCGCCGCAGAGCTTGATATCCTTGTCAGGGAGCAGGAACCTGAACAGGGAAATGGTGATCAGGATCTCGAGAGGATGAAGGGCGGGCGTTCCCATCAGGGGCGTGCCCGCACGGGGGTCGAGAATATTCACCGGCACGGAGTCCACGTTCAGCTCCTTCAGTGTCATGGCGAGCTCTATCCTCTGCTCCATCGATTCGCCCAGCCCTATGATGCCGCCACAGCATGTCGCAAGCCCCGCTTCTTTCGCCGTCAGTACCGTGTCGATATCCTCCTGATACTCATGGGTGGTGCAGATGTGGTCGAAGAAGCTCCTCGCAGTCTCCAGGTTGTGGTGATACCGGTAGAGACCGGCGGCCTTCAATGCCCTGGCCCTTTCCCTGTCGATAAGGCCCAGGGAAACACAGGACTTTATGCCCGCGGCCTTAATCTCCCTTACCGCCTGGTATATCCCCTCCCACTCCTCTTCGCTCTCGATCCGCGTGCCGCTCGTCACAATCCCGAACATGTGGGCGCCATCCCGCAGCATCCGCCTCGCTGCCCCGAGGATCTCCTCCCTTGAGACCATGTCGTAGACGGGCGCCTCCGTGTCGTAATGGACAGACTGGGCGCAGAACTTGCAATTTTCGGGACACCTTCCCGATTTCGCGTTGATAATGCCGCACAGGTTGATCCGCTTGCCCTTAAAGGCCTCCCTTATCTCCGAGGCGGCGGCCATGAGGGCAAAGGGCGTCTCCATCCCCCTCCGGTAAAGCGCGAGGGCATCTTCGAAACCTAGGTCTTTCTTCTCAATCGCCCGTTCTTTCAGTTGTGTCAAGACATCATCCATGTGGCTTCATCTCCTGTCATCCTTGATTATTAAATCCTCAGTCCTTCGATATCTATCGAAAGGCGATCGATTACCCGGCGCATCGAAGCTCCGCTACCCAGGTCTACTGTCAGGGGAAAAGTGCAATTTTTTGCGTGGGAGGCCATAATATTCGCCGACACACCGATAGCCGCCTCGTCGACCTCCCCGATAAGCAGACCCGAGGGCCCCACAAAGGAGACGGGCGTCAAAAGCAGGTCCCTCGCAAGGGGAAAACCGGCCAGGCGCTCATTCTCCTGCTCGTTCCGCCCCACGATCAGCTTCGTTTTGTCCGACAGGCGGAAATGGCGGCCTATCTTCAGCATGGCCGCGTCATTCATGGTGCACTCGGGGTTGTACCGGAAAAGGTCGCGCAGTCTCCCGGCAAAAATGGAGTCCGTCAGCAGGCAGCCTCCACCGGGGCAGCTAAACTCCTTCAGGTCATGCTCCTCGGCGAGCCTGTATTGCCCTTTTCGCGACCTGCCGGCGAGGTCGAGCAACTTCTCCCTGTCAACAATCCCTTCCTTTTCGGGAATAGTAGGAGGAAAGTGATGGGCCGAAAGGGGTCTCAGGATCAGCCCGGCAAGGCCGCTCTCCCTTTCGATGAGGCGGATTGCCTCCCTTCTCTGCGACATGGGCCTCTGGCCCAGGACCTCGCCCGTAATCACGAAGGATGCGTCCACTTCTTTCATGAATTCAGTAGTCTTTTTCAGCATGAAAATCCGGCAATCGATGCAAGGGTTGATGTTCTTGCCGTAGCCGTGAGGGGGTTGCCGGACCATCCGCAAGTAGTCTATCCCCTTGGCTCTTACCGTGACCTTCACACCCAGCTCTTCCGCGCTCCTCTGCGCCTGGATACCACACCCCTTGGTCGCGCCGTGGGTACAGTTGCAGAAGGGCGACGTGAAATGGAGTGCAAAGACCTCGATCCCCTGATCGAGAATCAGTTTAGCGGCGAGTATGCTGTCGAGTCCCCCTGAAAGCAGGGAAACAGCCTTTCTGTTCATTGTTCCTCCAAAGTCCTTCCGTCCTTTTTGATGGCATTGCTGTGGAAGGCGCCGGCTGGATGTCGAACATTCGTCCCCGGGCGATGTGAAGCCCATCGTGGACATAGTAATAATACTACCAGTATCCCCGACCTGGTATGTGCTCTCATTGTAGTAATATTTACCAAATCTGTCAAGAAACCGGACTAAGGGCTTTTCTTCTTGACGCAATTGTGGGCATCTGATTATGATTCCACTATGTCAAGACCCGGGAAAAGGCGCATCCTTCGACGAGGCGGGGCGTAAGGTGGCAGAGGCGCCGCATAATCCTCCGGCCCTGGTAGAGCTCTTCCTGTCATTCCTCCGCCTGGGGCTCACGGCTTTCGGCGGACCCGCCATGGTCGTTTACATAGGCGAACTCGCGGTGACGCGAAAGAAATGGCTCGACGGGCAGACCTTCAAGGATGGGGTTGCCCTCGTCCAATCGATTCCCGGCTCGACGGCGATGCAGACTGTTGCATACGTGGGCCTGCAGACGAGGGGAGTGACGGGTGCGCTGTTGTCCTATATCGGCTTCGGCCTGCCGGCGTTTCTCCTCATGCTCGGCTTTTCGGCCCTCTACGCCGCCTCCCGGAGTCTCCCCTGGGTGGCATCAGTCTTTTCGGGGCTCCAGGTGATTGTCGTCGCCATTGTCGCCAATGCGACCTACACCTTCGGCAGAACGTCCCTGAAGCACTACGAGCACGTTGCGCTCGCGGCCGCCTCGGCCCTGGCCCTCGGGCTTGGGGTAAGCCCCTTCTATGTCATCCTGGGGGCAGCCCTTGCCGGAATGCTGTTTTTGAGGGAGAGACCGGAGGCGCAGCCGGCAAGGGGAGATCGGAGGCGTTTTTCCGCCATCCCTGTTGCCGGGTGCCTGATGTGTGTGGCCCTCGGCCTTCTCTTCCTCTATCTCGTCCGTCCCGGACTTTTCGGCCTGGCCCTCCTCATGCTGAAGATCGACCTTTTTGCCTTTGGCGGGGGCTTCGCTTCCCTGCCGTTGATGCTGCATGAAGTGGTGCACGTGAGGGGATGGCTGGATGCGAGGACATTCATGGACGGCATAGCCCTCGGCCAGGTGACCCCCGGACCCATCGTCATCACGGTTGCATTTGTGGGCTACCTGACAAACAGCCTACCGGGGGCCGTCGTTGCGACTGTTGCAATGCTCACCCCCTCCTTCATCCTGGTCATCCTGACCGCTCCGTTCTTCAACAGGTTAGAGGGATCGCCCGCCTTCACAAAGGCGACGCAGGGCATACTCGCCTCCTTCGTGGGCCTCCTCCTCTACGTCACCATCAAATTCGCTCTCGCCGTCCCCTGGGACCTATTCCGCATACTCCTCGTGCTGGCCTCCCTCGCTGCCCTTATCAGGAAGATCGATCTCATCTACGTCGTAGTGATCGGGGCAGCGCTATCCTTCCTCCTGTTCTGAAAGGCCATGGGGACATTATTATACTTGATCGTTATAGTTGACAACAGTTCCGCAGCGGATTATAGTGTAGCCATGTTGCCCGGCTTCCGCACGCCAAGAAGTTGTTGCCGCAGCATTTTTGTGATGACCCTGGTCATTTCTCTCCTGCTTCTGGGAAGCGGAACGGCCGGCGCAGGTCGGCACATGTGCCGGATCTTCGCATGCAGTGCACCGGAAGGGGCGCAGGGAAGCGCGGCCGGATGTGCATGCTGCGGCGCCGGAGAAAAACGGTGCGCTTGTTCCGGACTGGCGGCGAGATGTGGGCAGCGGGCGCAAGACGCCGCTCCTGTCTCTGTGTCGAACACCGAAAATCCAACCTTTCACGTCGGCCCGACGTTCATCGGTGTATCCCTTTTCACCTTCGACGGGGGCCGCGCCGCCCTACCTGTTTTCGAGCATCAAATCATCCGCCCCGTAAATGTGAAGCTCCTCTGTTGATCCTCTGACCCCCGGCAATTCTGGCCGGGTTTCTCCGAATTGTCTCAAAAATTACGTTCCCTACGCAGCGAGTCGAGCACGTGGTGAAGCGCGGAAGAAGGCAAGGTCATCATGGCGCCTTTGCCGCCTGGGTACGCCCGATGCGCACTCTCAGGACACCAGCGGGTTTGACACGGGATAACCGGAGCGGATAAGGCTTTTTGGCACGGACAGCACTATATTGCGATAAAGGACAGGATTGGTCCGAACTTGCAGACATCGGCGAGACAGAGAGTTTCATGAAAGGAAAACCAAAAAACGAACGTTGAGGAGGTAAGTCATGCGTAAGGTGGCAATGATAGGGATCGCGCTTCTGTTAACAATAGTCGTAGCCTCTGCGGCCGGCGCCGTGACAAAAAAGGCCGGAGATTATACGGTGGACGTGACGATGGACAAGAACCCGCCGGTGATGGGCAGGAATACCGTCGAGATAGGCGTGAAAGATAAGGCGGGCAAAGGCGTGACCGACGCGCGGGTGACGGTGGAATACTCCATGCCTGCCATGCCGGGCATGCCCGCCATGAGCTATAAGTCCGACGCGGAGATGAAGGGCGAGACTTACAGGGCGGTAATCTCGCCTTCCATGGCGGGGTCGTGGAATGTGACGATCAAGGTAGCCCGCGGCGGCAAGACGGATACCGCGAGGCTCACCATCGACGTGAAATAACCCGTCCGGGAGGTGTCTATGCTGCTCTTTCCGCGAGGGGTGCGGAAACTCGCTGCCGCAGCCCTCTGCTTTCTCGTGCTCCCGGTCTCCCTGGCGGCGGCGCGGCTGGCCTTTTGCGCCGATGGGACGGTGAGCCTCGACGACCTGATCGCCGAGGGTTTAAGGAACAGTCCAGAGGTCCTCGCGGCCCAGGCGAGGGCGGACGCTGCCGGGTACCGCATACCGCAGGCCAAAAGCCTGCCCGACCCCATGTTCATGTTCGGCTACCAGAACGAGGGCTTCCAAACGCTCACCATAGGCCGGCCGGACAACCCCAATGCCATGGGTATGTCCAGCCTTTCCCAGCAGTTCTATTTTCCGGGAAAACGGGCGCTTCGGGGAGAAATGGCAGTGAGGGACGCCGAGAGCCTCGCCGCCCTCTACAATGCGGGGAAGCTGAGGGTGGTCGCGCAGATAAAGCTTTTCTTCTACGACCTCTTTCTCACGTATAAAACCCTCGACATTCTGAAAGACAGGAGCGAGCTGTTTTCCAGGATCGAGGACGCCGCGCAGGGCAGGTACGCATCCGGGACGGGTATGCAGCAGGAGGTCATCATGGCGCAGACAGAGAAATACATGATCCTCGAAAAGGAAGAGATGCAGCGCCAGCGCATGCAGGCGCTGCAGGGCATGCTCAATACCGCGGTGGGACGGGATGTCGCGAGTCCGCTGGGCCGGCCGGTCCAGCCCGCAGCCACCTCCTTCGGGGTGACCCTGGAAGAGGTGATACACATGGCGAAGGAGCATTCACCTGAGGTGAAATCGAAGCAGAAGATGGTGGAAGGGGCGGAGGCAAAGGTGAAATTGGCGCGGAAGGAGTATTATCCGGATTACGCCGTGGGCGCAAGCTACTTCCCCCGGACCATGGGCTTGCCTGACATGTGGAACCTCACGGTCACTATCAACCTCCCCATCTACCAAAAAACGAAGCAAAAGCAGGCCGAAGCAGAGGCCGAGGCCGGCCTAACGGAGGCCAGGCGGGAGCTTGCGGCAACGGAGCTGATGCTCGCCTCCAACGTGCGGGAGAGTTTCTCCATGGTCCAGGCGGCAGACAGGCTGATGCCGCTCTATAAAGAAGGGCTGATCCCGAAGACGAACCAGGATGTCCAGCTCGCCTTTTCCAGTTACGTGACGGGGAGGGTCGACGCCCTCACCGTGATCACAAGGATCAAAAACCTCCTCGACTATGACCTGCTCTACTGGAACCAGTTCGTGGAGAGGGAAAAGGCGATAGCCAGGCTCCATGCCTTTACCGGCGGCGGACAGACGGCCCAAAGAACCCCGCAGGCGGCCTCGGGGCAAGGGGAAAATGGCTCCTTACGAGGAGAGGCACGATGAAGACACGCACAATCATTATCGTCGCAGCGATTGCGCTTATCTCACTTCTATTCTATTTTTCAAAATCGGGATTCCTACACAAAGGCGGCATGAGTCCTGTCCGGGCTTCGACTGCTTCCGCCCAGGAAAAACCGGGCGCCATGCAGGGGATGCCGGGGATGGCTGCCGAGGCGGCCGCGAAAGCTGCACCTGCCGAGGCGGCCGGGCCCGAGACGCCGCTCGTGGAAATACCGGTTGAAAAGCAGCAGTTGATAGGGGTAAAGACGACAACAGCGCAGGTCCTCCCCCTCACGAAGACGATCCGGACCGTAGGGCTTGTGGAGTACGACCAGCGGCGGCTCAATACGATCAACACGAAGGTCGAGGGCTGGGTCGAAAAACTCTACGTCAACTTTACCGGCACCTACGTGAAAAAAGGCGACCCCCTCGCCGACATCTACAGCCCGGAGTTGTGGGCGACCCAGCAGGAATTTATCAACGTGGTGAAATGGGCCAAAGGGGCGGGGGCTAAAAACAGCGTCGCTGCCGGGCAGACCGTTGATGCACAAGGCGCGCCGAACATAAGCGCCATGATCGACCGGGACGCGCAGTCCCTCGTCGAGGCCGGCCGCCAGCGCCTGAAGCTCTTCGATATAACAGACGGCCAGATCAGGCGGATCGAGGAAAGTGAGAAGCCGATCCGTGACCTCACTATCTATAGCCCTTGCAGCGGCTATGTCCTGCAAAAGAACGTCAACCAGGGCACGCGCGTGACGCCGGGGGCCGACCTTTTCGACGTGGCCGACCTTTCGACGGTATGGATCACGGCCGACATCTACGAGTTCGAGATGCCCCTCATCAAGGTGGGAGATGCGGCCGTAGTGCAGTTGAGCTATTTTCCAGGAAGGCAGTTCTCCACAAAAATCGACTATATCTATCCCACGCTCCAGGGAGAAACAAGGACGCTGAAAGCGCGGTTCACCATGCCTAATGAAGGGGGACGCCTCAAGCCGCAGATGTTCACCAACGTGGAGCTGAAGATCAATCTCGGGAGAAAGCTGGCCGTTCCCTCCGATGCCGTAATCAACACGGGGGTGAGACAGGTGGCTTACGTCGACAGGGGCGATGGCAACTTTGAGCCGAGGGAGGTAGTGACGGGTGTGCAGACCGACAACCTGGTGGAGATCACGGCGGGACTCAAGGCAGGTGATAAGGTGTCGTCTTCGGCCAATTTCCTCATCGATTCCGAGGCGAAGCTGAAAGGGGTCGAGCCTCTGCCCAGGCAGAAGAAGTGACGAGTAAAGAGGGAAAAGATTTTAATAAGTCTTATGGGTCCGCTAGGTCATATAGGTCCTATAGGACAAATAGGACTTATTAACGAATGAGGAACAAGGGAAAAGAAGTGCCGGACTTAAGAAGAGGTGAGCCGCTAAGATGATAGCGAAGATCATAGAGTATAGTGCCAGGAACAAGTTTATTGTCTTTCTCTTTGTCTTTTTTGCCCTCGCATGGGGTTACTATGCCCTCAAGCACATACCCCTCGACGCGATTCCAGACCTCTCCGACACCCAGGTGATTATCTATACCGAATGGACGGGCAGGAGCCCCGACCTCGTCGAGGACCAGGTTACCTATCCCATTTCGTCGACCCTCCTTGCGGCCCCGAGGGTCCAGGCTGTCCGTGGGTTCTCCTACCTGGGCAGTTCCTTCATCTATGTAATCTTCGATGAAGGTACCGACATCTATTGGGCGAGGAGCAGGGTCCTTGAATACCTCCAGGCGGTGAGGAACAAGCTTCCTGCCGATGTCAATCCCGTGCTCGGCCCTGACGCGACCAGCCTCGGCTGGGGGTTCTCGTATGCTGTCGTGGATGAGATCAGGCAATCACGACCTTTCGCAACTGCGCTCCCTCCAGGACTGGAACCTGAAGCTCGCGCTGGAAAGCGTGCCCGGCGTCTCCCAGGTGGCGAGCGTCGGCGGCTTCGTCAAACAGTACCAGGTCACCGTCGACCCGAACCGGCTCCTCGGCTACAACATCCCTATCACGAAGGTGATGGAGGCGGTGCGGAAAAGCAACCTGGACGTGGAAGGCCGGGTGATCGAGTTTTCCGGCGTGGAATATATGGTCCGTGGAAGGGGGTACATCAAGCGACCTTCAGGACCTCGAAAATATCGCGGTCGGCGCGACGGCCGCGGGGACCCCCATTTACCTGAAAGACGTGGCGAATGTCCGGCTCGGTCCGGAGATACGCAGGGGCGCCGCGGAACTCGACGGCAAGGGCGAAGTGGCGGGCGGCATCGTCGTCGTCCGCTTCGGCGAGAACGTGCTCAACGTGATCGACCGCGTCAAAGAGAAGATCAGGACGGATATCGCGCCGTCCCTGCCGAAAGGCGTCAAGATCGTCACCACCTATGACCGGTCGGACCTGATCAACCGCTCCATCGCGACCCTCAAGGAAGAGATCGCCAAGCTCGCCATCGCGGTGAGCGTGGTCTGCGTCGTCTTCCTCTTCCATTTGCCGAGCGCGCTCGTGGTCATCCTCACGCTGCCCGTCGCCATCATCATGAGCTTCATCCTCATGCTCTACCTCGGGGTCACCTCGAACATCATGAGCCTCTCCGGCATCGCCATCGCCATAGGCGCCATGGTGGACGCGTCGATCATCATGGTGGAGAACGCCCATAAGAAGCTCGAAGAGTGGGAAGACCAGGGCAGGCCGGGGACGAGGACGGACGTCATCATCGAGGCGGCAAAGGAGGTAGGCCCGTCTCTATTCTTCTCCCTCCTCGTCATCACGGTAGGCTTCTTCCCGGTCTTTACGCTCCAGGCCCAGGCGGGGAGGCTCTTCAAGCCCCTGGCCTACACGAAGACCTTTGCCATGCTCTTCTCTTCTTTTCTCGCGGTGACCCTGACGCCCGTGCTTATGACGCTTTTCATCAGGGGCAAGATAAGGTCCGAGGAGAGAAACCCCGTGAGCCGGCTCCTCAGGTGGGTCTACCAGCCGGTCGCAGCCTTCGCCCTCCGCTTCAAGGTGTTCGGTCATTATAGCCGCTGCCGTCGTCCTCGTCCTGACCTACATCCCGTTTTCGCGCCTCGGCTCCGAGTTTATGCCGCCTTTGTACGAAGGCACCCTCTTCTACATGCCCGTGACGGCGCCGGCGGCGTCCATATCGGTGGCCACGGAACTCCTCCGGTTGCAGGATAAGATCCTCAAAGGCATCCCCGAAGTGGAGAGCGTCTTCGGCAAGGCGGGAAGGGCCGAGACGGCAACCGACCCCGCGCCCCTGGAGATGTTCGAGACGGTGGTCAATTTGAAGCCCGAATCCCGATGGAGACCGGGCATGACGGTGGAGAAGCTGAAGGACGAGATGAACGATGCCCTCACCATCCCCGGTGTTTCGAACTCCTTCACCATGCCTATAAAGGCGAGGCTCGATATGCTCGCCACCGGCATCAGGACCCCCGTGGGCATCAAGGTCCTCGGGCCGAACCTGGAGGAGATGGAAAAGATAGGACTCCTGATACGAGCAGCGCCTGAAGCCCATCCCCGGCACGAGGAGCGTCTACGCGGAGCGGGTGACGACGGGCTATTTCCTCGACATCAGCGTGCGGAGGGAGGAAGCGGCCCGCTACGGGCTTTCCGTGCAGGACGTCCAGGAGGTGATCGAGTCCGCCATCGGCGGCATGAACCTGACCACCACCATAGAAGGCAGGGAGCGCTACCCCGTGAACGTCCGCTACGCGAGGGAACTACGGGGCGACATCGATCAACTGAAGAGGGTGCTCGTGCCTGTCGCGGCCATGGGGAGCCCCGCGCAGGCTTCCCCGGCGAGGCGGCATGGCAGCCGGAGGCGGAGGAGTGCAGCCGCAATCAGGACCGGCCGCTCCCCAATCGAGCCGCGTGCCCCTCGCCCAGCTTGCGGACATCAAGGTCGTGCGCGGCCCGACGAACATCAAGAGCGAGGAGGGTCTTCTCGCGGAGTACGTCTACGTCGATTTCTCCGGACGGGACGTGGGAGGGTACGTCGATGAGGCGAAAAAGAGCGTGGCATCCCTCAAGATACCGGAAGGCTACCGCCTGGAATGGAGCGGGGAGTACGAATACCTGGTGAAGACCCACGAGCGCCTGAAGCTCGTCATTCCCCTGACTTTCCTCGTCATCTTTGTCCTCATCTATCTTCAATACGAAATCGGTGACAAAGACGATAATAGTCCTCCTTGCCGTGCCCTTCTCCCTGGTCGGCTCGTTCTGGTTCCTCTACCTCCTCGGCTACAACATGAGCATCGCCGTCTGGGTGGGGATTATCGCCCTTGCAGGTCTCGACGCGGAGACGGGCGTGGTCATGCTCCTCTATCTGGAACTCGCCCATGCGGAATGGGAACTGAAAGGCAAGCTGAAATCGCTTGCCGACCTGAAGGACGCGGTCATGCACGGCGCGGTCAAAAGGATCCGCCCCAAGATCATGACGGTAGGGGTGATCCTTGCGGGTCTTATCCCGGTCATGTTCAGCCATGGGGCGGGATCGGACATCATGAAGAGGATCGCTGCGCCTATGGTGGGCGGCGTGGTCACATCGACCATCCTGGAGCTGGTCATCTACCCCGCGATCTACATGCTGTGGAAGGGGAGACAGTTCAAGTAAATACCGTTTGTTGGTAAAGTCCGGGTTCGTGTCACGTCATTCCGGCGAAAGCCGGAATCCAGGAGTTTCAAGCAGTTACAAACAGTATGGACCCCGGCGTCCGCCGGGGTGACGGTAGGTGAAGCGTTACTTTATTTTGAGAAATACTTTGAGTTTCTTGTCATAATGACATAGTCCCACCGGTACTCGTCAAACAAGATCCTTGGTGGGTGTATTGCTCACAAAAAAGGGTAGGACCCGAAAGGGTCCTGCCCTTCCCTTGCCGTATCGATTGAGCCTATCTTACGATCCTCCTTCGCAGTGAGATCAGGCCCGCTAAGCCCGAAGCGAGGAGCCAGATTGCGCCGGGGATGGGCACTGTGCTGAGGGTGCCGTAGCTGTGGGCGATAAAGGCACCCGTACCGGTAATACCGGAGAGCGTCCCGGTCGGGTCGAACAAGGTGGTGACGGTGAGCGAGCCGTCCGTGATGTTCAGGGTCACCCCTTGCCCCAGGACCAGTGTTGTGATGTCGATGGTCTTGCCGTCGAGATTGATCGTATTGGCACCGGCGCCCAGGAACTCCCACTTGTCGCCGGCCGAGCCGGTGATTGTGCCCCCTCCACTGAAAATGCCGTCGAAGATGACGGTGGACGGGTCGCTGACCAAAGTGCCGTTGTTCAAGAAGGTGCCCGCGAAAGTCACGTACGACTTGTTGATGGTGAAGGTCGCCCCCGCGTTGTTTGTCACCGGGCTCGCGAAGATGAGGTACGCAGAACTCACCCCATTGCCTACAGTGAAATTCCCGCCCGAGTTGTTCATCACCGAGGCCCAGAAGATATTGGGCGTGGCTGACGTGCCCCCGGTAACGTTTACCTGGCCGCTGTTCTGGAGGGCGCCCGCGATCGTGCCGCCGGAGTAATTGAGGGTACCGCTGTTCATAATGCTGGCTGCAGTCAGCGCGCCGACCTGCTGATTGAAGATGCCGCCCTGGATGCTGACTGATGCCTGGCTCAGGCTGCCGTTGTTCGTGGTGAGACCGCCGGTCTGGGTATAACTGCCTGTGCCGATGATGTTACCGTTGTTGGTCATCGTGCCGTTGTTGGTCATCGTGCCGGAGTTGTTCAGCGTGGCGCCGGAGAAATTGGTCATCGTGCCGGAGTCGGTCATCGTGCCGGAGCTGATCATCGTGCCGTAGTTGTTCAGCGTGCCTCCGGAGTAAGTGACGATCGTGCCGGAGTTGATCACCGTGCCTCCCTGGTTGTTGTTCAGTATGCCGCCGGAGAAGTTGACCAGCCCGTTGTAGTTGTACAGCACACCGTTGTTGGTCAGCGTGCCGCCGTCGTAGGTGGACAGAGCGTAGTAGTTGTTCAGCGTGGCGTCGTTTTCCAGGTAGCCGGAGCTGTAATAGACGTCGAACGTGCCGTCGTTGCTCAGCGTGCCGTAGTTGTAGAGATTGCCGGCATTGAACACCGTGCCTGCGTTGTACACCGTGCCGCCGGCGTAGTTGGTAATTATGCCCTCAGGGGTTCCCAGCCCTAAGCCCGGGTCATAGCCGTTGCTCAGCACGCCGTTGATGGTCAGCGTGCCGCCGCCGTAGTTGTTCAGCGTGCCTCCGTTGCTCAGCCCGCCGCCGCTGATGGGGTTGGTGGTCAGCGAGCCGGAATTGTTCACCGTGCCGCTGTTCTCCAGAAAGCCGCCGGAGAAGGTCATCGTGCCGCCGGATAAGTTGGTCAGCGTGCCGTAGTTGATCAGTAAGCCGCCGGAGAAGGTGATCGTGCCGCCGGATAAGTTGGTGAGCGTGCCGTAGTTGTCCAGTTCGCCGTCGGAGAAGCCGCTGGATACGTTGTTCAGCACGCCGGTAGAGGTGTTGTACATGGTGCCGTTGTTGGTCAGCGTGCCGGAGTTGGTCAGCGTGCCGGAGTTCATCATCCCCACAGAGTTTGTCGTGGTGCCGGTGGAGTTGTTGGTGAGCGTGCCGGTGGAGTTGTTGTTCAGCGTGCTGCCGGAGTAATTGTTCAGCGTGGCGCCACTTGCGATGTTTATCGTGCCGTTATTGCTATAGATAGTGTTGTTTGCATTGCCATAGTAGGGGTTATCCACCGTGACGGTCCCGGTAGAAGGATTGGGATTCGGCCCAATCTGAGTGAAAGGCACAGATGCAATCGAAAGGACTCCCGTGTTGGCATTAAAGGCGAATGAATAACCTAATCCGGGGCCCAAGCCGGTAGCGACAAACGCGGGTGCCCCGGAGCTTGAGCTGTAAGATAAGAGATCATAGGAATTACCTGCCGAGGGTTTGTAGCCGTTGATGAAATCGAACTCGATCATGCCTCCGGTAAAGGTGGCCGAGCTACTGATGTTCAGCACGCTGTATTGCCCGAGCCCGGCGACGTCGAACAGCACGGTGCCGCTGCTCGACAAACTGCCGTTGATGGTGAGGGTGCCCGGAGCATCGCCCGGAAATAGAGTTCCCGCAGGGCCTATGGTCACAGGGGCATTGATAGTACCGGTTCCGTTCAGGGTACCGCCGTTGATCTGGACAGAGGCCTGGGTCATGGCGCCGTTGATTTTGGTGAGACCGGCAGTCTGGGTATAGGTACCCGAGCCGTTGATGTTGCCGTAGTCGTACAGCATGCCGTTGTTCGTCAGCATGCCGTTGTTGTTCAACGTGCCGTAGTTGGTCAGCGAGCCGTAGTTGGTCAGCGTGCCCTTGTTGGTGAACGTGGCGTTGGTGTTGTTTGCCAGCGTGCCGTTGTTGGTCAGCGTGCCGTAATAGAGGTTGGTCAGCGTGGCCTCGGCGTAGTTGGTCAGCGTGCCGTTGTTGGTCAGCGTGCCGTTGTTGTACAGGATGGTGCTGAAGGACGAGCCGTTGTTCAGCGTGGCGTTGTTGGTCAGCGTGCCGGACATGTTGTTGCTCATCGTACCGTAGTTGCTCAGCGTGCCGTTGTTCGTCAGCGTGCCGTTGTTCGTCAGCGAGCCGCCGGTGTTCAGCGTCCCGCCGTACTCGTTGACCAGCGTGCCGGTGGCGTTGTTGGTCAGCGAGGCGGTGCCGTAGGCGCTGTTCAGCGTGCCGTAGTTGTCCACCGTGCCGCCGAGGTTGGTCAGCGCGCCCTGGTTCATCAGCGTGCCGTAGTTGGTCAGCGTGCCGGAGCCAAAGGCGTTGTATATACCCACGACGCCGGAGCTGTTCTGCGGCCCGTAGTTGGTCAGCGTGGCGCCGGCGTAGTTGGTCAGGACGCCGATATTCGTGATGTTTATAGTCCCAAAATTATAAAAAGGATTATCCACGTTAAACGCGTTGGTGGTGTAGATGGTGCCCGTTGGGCCGATGGTGATGACATCAAAATTTACGGCATCGAGCACGGGGCCGTATTCAGCTCCCTCATCAAAATAAGATCGGCCGCAGGTTGCAGAAGCAATACAGGCCGGATCTTCAATCTGCTGAGCATAAACGATAAAGGGAGCACCGGCGAAAACGATGGCCGCCAACAAGATGGACAGAACCTTTACTCTATTCATGAGACTACCTCCTCCATTTCGTGATTAAGAGCAGCTTTTTACGAACTATCTATATCCCCCCTCTTTTTATTCATGCAAGCCTTCATGGCTCTTCCTTTCCTTTGACTACCGGCCCGCTCCCCTGAAAATAAAAACCCCACTATCCGGCGGCTTGCCTGTCTACTGGAGAAGGTTCAATACAACTATCCGAGACCCATCGCTTTCCGTCCTATGGTTGCCCATAGTGTGAGTTTTATTCTGATCGGTTCTGCTCGAAATGTCATACGGGCAATAACCGATGTCAAGGCAGCGTACGGGTTCTGGAAAAATAATAGTCTCCCGCTTTCGGGTGGTATTCTTCACTCGCCGGAGCAGCCCGTGTGCGAGGAGTTGCAGGTGACGTCATTGGGGTTGCTTTTCCCGGCCGGAGCGATCTTTGATGGATAACGCTGACAGCGGCATTAATTCTTGATTTTTTAACAGAACGCGGGTAGAATTCTCAGATTCATCTGCTCGAATATAGCCTCGAAAGGAGCCCGCATGAAGAAGTACGAAACTGAGTCCATAAGGAACCTCGGCATGTTTTCGCACGGAGGGGAGGGCAAAACGACGATAGTCGAGGCCATGCTCTTTCTTGCCGGTGAGAATACGAGGCTGGGCAAAGTCGATGAGGGGACGTCCCTCATGGACTACGAGCCCGAGGAGATAGAGAGAAAGGCCACCATATCAGCGTCGATTGCCTGTTTCGAGTGGAATAAGTACAAGATCAACCTGATAGACACCCCCGGCGACGATAACTTCATTTACGACGCCAAGCTCTGTATGCGGGTTGTGGACGGGGCGGTCATCCTGGTGGGCGCCGTATCGGGCGTCAGGGTACAGACGGAAAAGGTGTGGGAGTATGCCAACGAGTTCGGCGTGCCCGTCTGTTTCCTCATCAACAAGATAGACAGGGAACGGGCCGATTTCAACCGGACCCTCGAGGACCTGCAGAAGAATTTCCCGGACAAGAGCATTGTGGCCGTGCAGATGCCGATCGGCAAGGAGGAAGCCTTCCGGGGCGTGGTCGACCTCATCTCCATGAAGGCGTATATGTACAATAAGGACGACCAGTCCGGGGCCTTCGAGGTGACCGGAATCCCCGCGGAGCTGGCGGACGAGGCGGCGCGCTACAGGGAGAGATTGATCGAATCGGCGGTCGAGATGGACGACGAGATCATGGAGCGCTACCTGAACGGCGACCAGATCAAGGACGAAGAGATCGAGGCGTGCCTGAAAGGAGGCATATGGGACCGGAGGATCGCGCCCGTGATGGTCGGAGCGGCCTCGAAGAACATCGGTATCCAGCCGCTCCTCGACAACCTGGTAAAATATTTCCCCGATCCCCTCTACAAGGGTACGGCCCAGGGCCTCGACCCGAGGACGCGCAAGGCGGTCGACAGGAAGATGTCGGTCGGTGAACCCTTCAGCGCCTTCGTATTCAAGACGATCACCGACCCCTTCGCCGGGAAGCTGACCCTCTTCAAGGTCTGTTCCGGGGAGCTTCACCCCGACAGTGTCGTGCTCAACGTGAAGAAAGACGAAAAGGAGAGGATAGGTCAGATATTCTACCTGGTCGGCAAGAAGCAGAAGCCCGCGGGTTTTGTGTCGGTGGGTGATATCGCCGCGGTGGCGAAGCTCAGAGAGGCGGCGACCGGCGACACGCTCTGCGATGAGAAGTCTCCCATCGAGTACCAGGAAGTCGTCCTCCCTCCCCCCCTCATCTCCTTTTCCCTCTATCCGAAATCGAAGGGTGACGAGGACAAGCTCAACACGTCGCTCCAGAGGCTTATCGAGGAAGACCCGAGCATCCGGTATTCGCGGGACGAGCAGACGAAAGAGTTCATCATCTCCGGCATGGGGCAGATACACATAGAAGTGCTCGTGTCGAAGATGAAGAGGAAATTCGGGGTCGACGTGGAGCTGCGCGAGCCGAAGGTACCCTACAAAGAGACCATAAAGGGCAGGACCAAGGTCCAGGGCAAGTATAAGAAGCAGTCGGGCGGCAAAGGCCAGTATGGAGACTGCTGGCTCGAATTCGAGCCGCTCCCCCATGGCACGGGCTTCGAGTTTGTCGATAAGATTGTGGGCGGTTCGATCCCCAGGCAATATATACCTTCCGTCGAAAAGGGCATCGTGGAGGCCATGAACCACGGCATCCTCGCGGGTTATCCTGTCACCGACTTCAGGGCCATTGTCTACGACGGCTCTTACCATGATGTCGATTCCTCCGATATGGCGTTCAAGATCGCCGCATCCATGGGCTTCAAGAAGGGCATGGAACAGTCGCAGCCGACCCTGCTCGAGCCCATCATGAAGGTCGAGGTGATCGTCCCCGAGGAGTTCGTGGGCGATATCATGGGCGATATGAACTCAAGGCGCGGCAAGATCATGGGCGTCGAGGCAAAAGGGCACAACCAGGTGGTCAAGGCGGTAGCGCCGATGGCGGAGATGCTCAAGTACGCGCCGGACCTGCGGTCGATGACAGGCGGCCGCGGCACGTTTACCATGGAGTTTTCCCATTACGAAGAGGTGCCGGCGCACATCGGGCAGAAGGTGATAGAGGCGGCCGCTAAAGAGCGGGAAGCAGCCGAAAAGTAAGGGGCCGGGGCCCCGCTCATCGCCTCCGGGAGCTACGCCTCCGCCTTTGTCCGCGGAGCAGATACGCGAGCACCGCACAGGGGATAATCAGGATCAAAGGCACCGGGAATCCCTTAAGGCTCAAAAAGGCCGCTCCGTATACAGGCAGAAGGGCCGTTCTCACTACGGCCCTCAGCGAGGGCCTGCCGGCTATCATGACCGCATATTTCGGACTGTGACGATAGTACCATTCTACGAAAGCTTTCCCCGGCATGTTTGTCAGAAGGAACGTGTCCCTGAACTGCCGCAGGGTCCTTACATGCTTTTCCTGATATGAGCCGAATGCGGCTGTTGCAATGAAGCATCGGCCGCCGCTGCCTCCGCCTCCTGGGTCGGGAGAGAACGTCACCACCACGGCATGATCGGCAATAACGTTGGTTATCACGTAGGGATCGGCAATGGAGACAGTCTGGCCGTTGTCGGTAATGCCGGCAATGGAATAGCCGGAATTCGGGGTAATGATAACGGAGGCAGTCCCGCCGGAGACGATCGCCTGGCTCTGAGGGCTTACCGATCCGTCAGCGTCCGAGACCGAGGCCGTGACGCTGAAAAGAGGTCCGACACGTCCTGTGGTGCTGATCGCTATATCGTCGTAGTCGATGTAATAATTGACGCCGCTGTTGGCGGGATTGCTGACATTAGAATTAAATTCGATCACGCTCCAGCCGCCCGGAGTACCGAAGTTCACATTCGATTGACTGAACTGCTGGACATTATCAATCCATAATTCGGCAACACCGTTGGAGCCGTCTGTATCTGCTTTGATATGGGCTTCAAAACAATGCCAACTGCCGTCGCTCGTGAGATTCGAATTACCGCCGCATTGAACGGTTTGCCACCCGGAATTCCCGGATAGGGATGTTCCGCCACTATCGAGCTGCACAGCCATAACATAATTATCCGTGTTGGCGTATTCCAGGATGACCGCCGGATTTGACATGGTCGTGGACCATATGTAGATGTTCTTGGAGTAAGAAGGACCGCCTCCGGAGACGCCGCCGAGACCGCTTGCGGGAACCCATTGAAATCCGGACTGATAACGCACATAATAGCGGAACCACAATTCAGGATACTGATTGCCGGGATTCCCGTTTGTACCTAAGAAAAGGTCTACCGGATCGGAATGGACATTGTTGTAGTTGGGACTGTCTGAGCCGTCATATCCTACCCAGAACCTCAGTCCATTGCCGCCCGCGCCGCCGGGGCGGTTTGCGGCACTCTGCACTTGAGTATATTCAGTACCGCTGTTGCCTGAATAATTCAGGTCGTAAGCCGCATAAGATGCTGCTTGTGCATTGCTTGTAATTGTGTCGGGGGAGAGAGTGGGAAAAAGGTAATCGGTAGCATTCGACACGCTCCCGCTGTAGATATCAGGAAAGTCAAATGTTGTGGCCCAAGGGAAGGTATATGATTGTGATTGAGCCATCACTGATGGAGAAAGAAGAACTGCCAGGAAAGCTACGAATCCGCATGCCGAAAGAACCTTTTCGAAACCTTTCATTGCTCCCTCCTTTTGAGGAACGCAAAACATCTTGCAGGGTGAAGGAGGTTAGTCCAGTGCCGCTTCCGGTAAAGCGAGGACACTTAACCTTCCAACCGGAATACGAGCAAAAGCATAGCAACTCGTGATCCATCCACCTCATTGTCCGGGTTCGACTCTATATGGACATATGTCCATGCCTGAGCGGCAGTAGCATATCCCGCTGTACTCTTCATATGTGTAACCGTCAACGGGTTAGTTTACCAATCGTATCTTGCTTGCCATGTTCTTTTTGTTGTCATTCGTAGTCTTTCCAAACATTTGGGCCTTTTTGAGAATTGCAATTACTCCTGGTCATGATGGAGGTATCTGTGTGCGTTGGGGAAGATGTCTGAATCCGGAAGTTATTAGGCAGAGTCGGGAGTTGGCGGAGGCGTGCCCCTACTGCAGGGGTAAATCAGTATTTCAGGATTCCCCCGAAGTGGAGTTCTCTCCGTAAGCTTGTTTTCTCTCAGCATCTGTTGCCAGGCGCCGGGACCGAGGATCAGGCAGCGATGTGCGTTGGTTGGATGATCTCCAGCCTCGGTCTTTTTGTGGAGGTCTCTTCCCGTGCTACCCTGTTGGTCTTGCCCTGCGCATTTTCAAGAGCTGTCCAGGTCTGAACCCAGGCAGATAAGGGGGCGAAAACCGATGAAGCACATCTCGGGCAGTGGGAATTGCACGGAGACCCTTCGATTATGAACACTTCATCACAATCGATACACAGAAAAGCATCTTTCAGGTTCATGGTTTCCTCCGCATCATCAACTCTCATGGCGGAGCAGTTGGTTATTGAGGAAGTCTCTTGTATGGCAGGCCTCCAGTATAAACCATGCAGAACCCCTTTCTTTTAATATAATCTGAAATTCTTCAATGTGAAAGGGGGTGGCCGGGCTTCCCGGCGACTGCAGAGAAAGAGGACTTGCTCATGTTCTATTGAGTGGGCTATCATAGTGTAAAGGCTGCTATATGAAGGTCGAATGCGAGAGAGAAGAAGACAGCCGTCCTTTCCTGGTGATCGCATGAAAACGGTAATCCAGCGGGTCAAGACAGCCCATGTCAGGGTCGAGGGGCGGACGGTCGGCGAGATCGGCAAGGGGCTTCTGGTGCTCGTCGGTATTGGCGCAGGCGACACGGTCCGGGACATCGACTGGATGGTGGAGAAGATCGTCAACCTGCGGATCTTCGAGACCGCGGAGGGCAAGCTCGACAAGTCGGTGCTCGACGTGGGCGGTGCGCTCCTCCTCGTGAGCCAGTTCACCCTCTACGGCGACTGCAAAAAAGGCAGGCGGCCGTCATTCTCGGACGCAATGGACGCGGATGGGGCGCGTGAGATGTTCAAGCTGTTCACGGCGCATGCCGCCGAAAAGGTGAAAAAGGTCGAGACCGGCATATTCCAGACCTCGATGGACGTCCACCTTGTCAATGACGGGCCGGTGACGCTGATCCTCGATTCAAGGGCCTAGCCGGTAGTAGCGGGCAGCGTTATTTTGCGAGCGCCTTCAACTGCCGGACCTGGGCCCTGGCCATCTCGGCCCGCTCCCCCGAAGGGTCGACTTTCAAAAAGTTTTCCCAGGCGGCAATCGCCCCGGCTATGTCCTTTTTGTCATTTTGGAGCACCACGCCGAGGTTGAACCTGCTGTTTTTATGGGTGGGGTCGAGCCGGGCAGCCTCACGGAACTGCTGTATTGCCTTGTCATAATCGTTGACGGCCCTGTACATGGTGCCGAGATCGGTACGGACGTCGGGGTTTTTCGGATCGATGGCAAGGGCCCGCAGGTACGCGTCGATTGCCTTCGGGTACTGGTTCGCGTCAAAATAAAAGTTGCCGAGGGCGATGAGGGCCTGGGCGTTTTGAGGCGCGTTCCGGGCTGCGGCCTCCAGCATGTCCGCCTGATCGTTGCCGACGGCGCGGGGAGCAGCTTCGGCCCGCATGCCTGTCGGCTCTACAACATGCTCGCGGGCATAGAACTTTATGCCGGTGACGGCGCCCGCCAGGAAGCCGGCGACAAAGGTCGCGATAAGAAGGATTATCACATTCTCTTTCTTCATGCAGTCAGTCTAAGCGTTTTGCAAAGTAATTTCAAGATGGGACGGGCCACGCTCCCGCTCAGGGCTGATGGGGGATTCCCTTCGCGTCCCTGTCTTTTCTCTTCTGACTTTTGACTCCTGACTGATGACTCTGCTATACTCCCTCGTGTCGTTCAACGCCGATTTGCACATCCATTCACGCTACTCCAGGGCGACGAGTCCGCAGATGGCGCCGGAAGTCCTTTGGAAATGGGCACAGCTCAAAGGCATCACCGTCGTCGGAACGGGCGACTTCACGCATCCCGCATGGAGGGGCGAGCTTGAGGAGAAGCTCGAGCCCGCGGGCAACGGGCTTTTTCAGCTCAAAGAGGAGCGCAAGGGAAGCGGTGTGCCGGACTCGTGCAAATCGGAGGTCTTCTTCCTCCTTTCCGCCGAGATAAGCTGTATTTACCGCAAAAACGGCAGGACTCGGAAGGTCCATTGCCTCATCTTCGCGCCTGACATGGGGTGTGCTGCCCGACTCGGCCTTGCGCTTTCGAAGATAGGCAGCGTCGCATCGGACGGCAGGCCCATCCTGGGACTCGATGCGGAGACGCTGCTCAGAATGGTCCTTGACATCGAGCCTTCAGCCATGCTGGTCCCCGCGCACGCATGGACCCCGCATTTCTCGGTATTCGGCGCAGCATCCGGGTTCGATTCATTGGAGGAGTGCTTCGGCGAGATGACGCCGCACATTCATGCCCTGGAAACGGGCCTTTCCTCCGATCCCCCGATGAACCGTCGCGTCTCCGTCCTCGACCGCCTCGCCCTCATTTCCAACTCCGATGCCCATTCTCCTGCCAGGATGGGAAGGGAAGCGACCGTTTTCGGGACTGAGGTCTCATATCGCGCGATCACCGGGGCGATCAAGACGCGTCGCGGCCTCCTCGGCACCATAGAATTCTTCCCCGAAGAGGGGAAGTACCACTACGACGGCCACCGGCGATGCGCTGTGTGCTGCTCGCCGGAGGAGACGATCGCCCATAAGTACCGCTGCCCCGTCTGCGGCAGGAAGCTCACCATGGGCGTCGCCCACCGCGTCGAGGTTTTGGCGGATAGGAGCCCCGGGTCCGGACGCGCAGCCGCGGCCCCCTATTGGCCGGCGATCCCCCTTGCGGAAGTCCTCGCGGAGGTCATGGGTGTGGGGGCCGCGAGCAAGAGCGTGCAGGAGGCGTACATGAGGCTCCTCGCCTCGCTGGGCAACGAGCTCACGGTGCTTCTGGAGACGCCCCCGGCCGACATAGCCGGCGCCGCGACGCCGCTTGTCGCGGAAGGCATCGGCCGGGGGCGGAAGGGGCTTGTCCGCATCAGTCCGGGCTACGACGGCCAGTACGGGCGTGTAAAGATATTCTGAGCCGAAATCAGGCATCCTCTGTATAACGTAGTTATCGATACAAAAAGGGACGGATAGCGAGCAATACCACCATATTTTATCAGTCCTGAAAAAACGAATCCTTTCCGAAAAAAACTGTTGACATTATGTTAGACAACGTAGTATGATTGTCTTACTGATCGAGCCAAACCATCCGCGAGGGTGGGACGGAAAGCCAAAGGGTCTCCCGTAAGACAGCCTGGTTGCCAGTAAAAAAATACTGGAGGAGGTAACTATGGATCGGAACAAAGGCAAAGGGAAACAAGGCACAAAAAAGGCTTTTCTGGTTTTCGCGGCTGCAATGTTTTTATTCATGACGGGCATAGGCGGCGCATTCGCCGACTACACTCTCGAGCTCTCGAGTGGCGGGAGCACTACCTATCCCGATACCGTTCATGGCAGCCTCTACGTGGGCCCTTACCAGATCAGTGTCAATGGGGCGCCCTCTATCCCCATGATTTGCGATGACTATGCCACGGAAATAGGTCAGGGATCTACGTGGACGGCGAACGCTTACACCTTCGGCCAGCTTTCACAGATGAAATTCTTCGGCAACAGCAGTTTCGGCAATGGTGCTTTGAACGCCACCCAGGCATATGAGGAGGTATTCTACCTTTCCGCGCAGATGATGCACCAGCCCAGTACAAACTACGCTGCTATTGCCTATGCAATCTGGCAGATCATGGACCCGAAGGACAACCCTGCCGCCAATGGGCCCTCTTCCAGCGCCACATGGCTCGCCCAGGCGGCAATTCCCAATAACTGGCAGAACGTGAATACAGCCGATTTCACCGTGTATACCCCGAGCCCGTTCAGCAGTTCCCAGGAATTCATTAAGGTCGTGCCTATCCCGCCTTCCGTCCTGCTCCTCGGAACCGGCCTTCTCGGCTTCGTGGGACTGAGGAAAAGACCCAAGATGTAAAGCTCCGCACCGTTTAAGGGAGGCGCGTTGCGCGCCTCCCCGTCCCCCCCCTTTTTTTGAGGGCACATGCAAGCGACAACGTGTGAAAGGTGGTTTCTATGAAAGATGCCCTGATATGTCTCCGCATAAGCAGCAACCTGCGCAGCTCGCTGCGGCGCATCTCGGAGTTGGACAGAAGGTCCCTCTCTTCCACCATCGAAAACATCCTCCACGCCTATGCAGAACAGCGACGTCTGCAGGACATAGCGGAAGAGAAACGGCGTTATCCACGGAAAACGGTCTCTGCCCCGGCGCTGGTGAGAGGCCCTGACGGCGCCGTACATGCCGGAACGGTATGTGATATCTCATTGGGAGGGATTTGCGTCGCGGCGCCTGCGGACTTTCCGTGCAAGGCCGGGGAGGACTTCAGGATGTCCGTTATCTTTACCCTGCCGAAAAGCGAAGGACCCTTGGCCGTGCAGTGCATACCCAGGCACGTCCGCGCAGGTCAACAGGTGCATGTGGGGGCATCTCTCATCGACGACGGCTGCCAGGCCTTCGATGCAATTCGCCTCCACCTTATGAACTGATCGGCCGCATAACGCAATTCTGCCGCCTTCGGCAGTCAGGCGATCACTGCTGGTCGCCTTTTGTCTTTGTGGAGGGTATGCGGGATTCGCACGGGACCTTGGTCTGGCATAGGCCGCAGCCATACGCCTCTAACCCATAGGCTTCCAACGCGCGCGCCCGCTCCACAGTCTCGATGTACTGCCGGCACTTCTCCTTGTCATGTCCCTGAGGGCTGATAGCGCCGGCAGGGCAGCGGCCCATGCATTTGCCGCACGCGCCTTCCTGGGAAAAGAAGAGGCAGTATGCGTGGGGGTCGTTATAGGGTCGGGGCGTGCACGGGATGGAAAGGCGCGCCACGACCGAGCCGCAGCGCATGGCCTTGCCCACCGGGGTGATGAGGCCGTCGCACAGGCCGAAAGTGCCGAGACCTGCTGCGTAGGCCGCGTGCCGTTCCGACCAGGTAGAGGCCATGCCGCATCGCTCCCCCGCTTTCATGCTAAAGGACGACAGATTTGCCGGGGCCACGGCCTGATAACCCGCATCACTCAAACGGGAGACCATGTAGTCCCGCAGCTTCGCGTTGAACTCTTCCCCAAACTTCCTTGACCGGAGCCAGCGTTCGGAAGCGTGGACCGTCTCCTTCCTCTGGTCGGCTTTCGTCGCCCGTGTCTGAGGCAGTATCCAGGTGATCACGGTGAGCTGTTCGGGTGTAATCCAGACATCGGGAAAGGCCTGGGTAAACGCCTCCGTCGGTGTCCAGTGAAAAGGGCCTATAAGCCTCTTAAATTCGGCATAGAGGGGGTCGTCGCCGCTGGAAAAGCCGACGAGGGGCACGTCGAACGCGGGTTCATCGTGCGTATCGCCCTGGTTGTTCGCCGGTGACTTCGTAAAGTCCCTGACGGACTCCTCCACCCATGCGGAAAGGCTGAACCTGTCTTTCGTCAGCATATGGGACTCCTTCGTCGATGATGGGGTATCGGCGATACCATGTGAACGTTTACATACACTACCAAATGTAGTGTAGTATACCAGAAAATTCCACTCAGGCCAACCGGTTTTTCAGATAAGCACGCGTAAAGAGGAGGGCAGTGACATTTTTCTGACACCCCCACTGTCAAACCCTGCTACAGGCAAACCGGGAGATGCCCGCATGATCCAAGAAAAGTGTGTGCGGACGGCGCAGCCGGTAGCCGCCTTACCTGGCACGGTGATTGCATATAAATCAGACAAGTGCTTGAATACCGCGTGTTATATTGAGGAGCCGCATGATTAACCTGGTTGGATTCTCCCTGTTTTCACTTCCGGACTTCGACGGGGCGGAGGCTTCCCCCCCACCGTAGACCCGCAGGCATACGCTTCGGCCGGGCGGGCGAGTGCATTCCTCAGCGTTCTGATGGAACGGGTCGAGCATCTCAGCGGGCAGCCGGCGGCTTTCGCGATGTCGCAGGTCACGGACCCCGGCCGGCCGGGCAGCGGGAACGGCGCGGCGGGCAACGTTGCCATCGACCCGCACGCGGGCGCCCCGGCGGCGATCCGGTTTGTCCTTGAGCACGAAGGAAGCCGCTATGTGTCGAATGACGCGGGCAAGGAATCGTCCAAATACGGCATCCTTCAAAAAACCGCTGCCAAATACGGCTACAACGGGGACGTGCGGTACATGTCGCGGACCGAGGCAGAGGCAATCTACCGGAAAATATGGGACGAGTCAGGCAGCCGGAACCTGCCCGCGGGACTTGCGCTCGTCCACTTCGATACCTATATGAACAGCCCCCAGGCTGCGAAGAAAATGCTGCAATCATCGGGGGGCGACACGGACGCGTACCTGCGGCTCCGCACACAGCGGTACGCGCGCCTCTCCGAGCTAAAACCGGCGAGATACGCGCAGTATATGAAAGGCTGGATGAAGAGAATCCACGACCTTCGCACCGTGGCGGCTCAAATAGGGCCGTCATCCACGAGGGCATCCATATGACATGGCGAGCGCCGTGTCTTCCCCGCTCTTCCCCCCTGCGAGCTGAAAGGCAGTGGCGTAAAACCTCTGCCTTTCAGCTCCACCCCCCCTCTAACGGATAACCGCTCGCAAGTGGCGCCACGCGCTTCCGGCAGGTAGTCAGTTTCCAAATGTCCTGTCGGTTGCTTCTGAAGGCAGTGAAAACCGGCAGGCCGCTGTGTTATATAGTAGTGAGTATGAACGGTTTTCTCAAGACGGTCTTCGAAGAGGGGCTGCGCCTCTTTTTCACGCTCTATTTCCGCTTTGTCCACCGCGTCAGGGTCGAGGGCCTACAACGCGTACCAAGAGACGCAGCCAGGCTCATCGTGATCGCCAACCACGCCTCCCTCCTCGACGGCCTGCTTGTCTGGACGTACCTCAAGCTGCCGTTCAAGATCGTCGTCGACCGGACGGTGGCCGCGAGACCCCTTTTCCGCCCCTTTGCGCGCAACAGCCATACCATCGAGATCGATTCGATGAACCCCTATGCCCTGAAGGAGGTCACCCACCTGGTAGCGGGGGGCACGCCCCTTCTCATCTTCCCGGAAGGCCGCATGACCCTGACCGGCAGCCTTATGAAGATCTATGACGGGACCGCTTTTGTCGCGCTGCGTACCGGCGCCGGGATCCTCCCCCTGCACCTCGATACGTACGGCACGCTCTTTGCGAAAAAGCACCCCGGCCGAAAATTCTTCGGCCGCGTCGCCGTCACCGTCGGCAGGCCCCACCCACCCCTGTCTCTCGACCATCTTCCCCGCAGCAAGAGGAAGCAGGAGGCCACGAGGGTCATCTACAGGATGCTCTCCGAGGTCTACCTGGAGGCGCACGCCGCGCCGTCGACGCTCGGGCGCGAGTTTATCCGGCGGTGCAGGGAACATCGCGGAAGGCCGCTTTTTGACGACGCGACCGGCAGCCGGGCGACCTACGGGAAAGCCCTCGCTGCCGCGTTTGCCCTGGGCCGCCTCCTGGCTGACGGCGAGGGGAGTGTCGCCATCATGCTGCCCAATCTGACCGTGACCGCCCTCGTCTTCATGGGCCTGCAAATCTTTAAGAAGACCGCCGTATTCCTCAATTATTCGGCAGGTCGCGCCGCCATCGGGCACGCCCTCGCAAAGGCCGACCCGGCTTTGGTCGTGACGTCCCGCGCCTTCCTTGAGAGGATGCGCATCGCGGAAGACCTCTTCGGGACGCGGCAGGTCGTATTCGTGGAAGACCTGAAAGCGCGAGTGCGCGTCAAGGACAAGGCATGGGGCGTTATGCGCAGTTTTTTCCCCGGCAGGTATGCGCGGATGGCGCCTGGCGAGGAGCAGTCTACGGCGTGCATCCTCTTTACCTCCGGCTCGGAGGGTGCGCCGAAAGGCGTCTGTCTCTCCCACGAGAACCTCATCACGAACGTCCATCAGGCGCTCTCAAGGATCGACGTATCGGGTGAGGACCATTTTTTCAACGCCCTGCCCCTCTTTCACGCCTTCGGCCTTACCGTGGGGACGATCATCCCCATATTCCTCGGTGCGCGGGCATTCTTCCACGTGAGCCCCCTGCATTACCGCCTGGTCCCCGAGCTGGCATACGCTAAGGGGTGCACCGTCCTGTGCGGCGCCCCTACCTTCCTCAAGGGCTACGGCCGGCGGGCAAACCCCTACGATTTCACTTCCCTGCGCCATGTCTTCAGCGGCGCGGAGCGCCTCCCCGACGCGCTCTTCGACGACTACGCGAAAAAATTCGGGATACGGGTGCTGGCAGGCTACGGGGTCACGGAATGTTCCCCTATGGTGAGCATCAACAGCGCCCTCGAGCATGTGTACGGGACGGTGGGGATGGTGCTGCCCGGCATAGAGTATAAGCTTGGCGTGGTTCCGGGCATAGACTCACGAGGCGGCCGTATGGGAAAACTCCTCGTCCGGGGCAGGAACGTCATGAAGGGATATCTTAAGGATGAGGAGGCGAACCACAAGTACCTCGTCGAGGATGGGGGCTGGTACGATACGGGCGACGTCGTCGAGATCACCGAAGAAGGGTTCCTGAAAATCGTGGGCAGGTTAGGGCGTTTTGCCAAAGTGGGCGGAGAGATGCTCTCTCTTGCCGCGATAGAGGACACGCTCGCGGACGCCTTCGGCGACCGCAACTGGGCTGTGGCGGTGATCGCGCGGCACGACGAGCAGCGGGGAGAGAGGCTTGCGGTGGTCACGAACAACCCGGGCATCGACGTCAAGGCGGTCCGGGAGGCACTGCAGGGGAAAGGTTTTCCCGACCTGGCGATCCCGCGGGAAGTGCGCTTCATGAAAGAGATGCCTAAGCTGGGAACAGGCAAGATCGATTACGTGACATTGCGCGGCATGGTCGAAGGGTGAGAAGTGACGCTGCGCAAGCCTCCGTCGGTAACATAATAATATCATTACGTAACAGGTAGGTTCCGGCGCCTATGTCATCTTCCCCGTCTGGTAGGGGCATTCTCGGTGGTTGCGGATACAGGGGTCGATTGGGCCGACTGGTTACCCGCCGCATCTTGCGCCGATACCGTGTACATATAGGTGGTATCGGCAGCAAGGCCCGTGTTCTTATAGGACGTGCCGGTGGCGGTTCCCACCTGCGAGCCGCCCCGGTAAATCGTGTAGCCAGCGACCCCTGCGCTATCCGTAGAGGCGGTCCACGTGAGGTTGATCTGGCTCGATGAGACAACGGTTGCCTGCACGTTGGTAGGGACGGTCGGCCCCGTCGTGGCCGGTGGTGTGGGCGTCGGTGTTGTTCCACCTCCACCGGCACTAGAACCGATGCGGCCGGTGGTGCTGATCGCTATATCGTCGTAGTCGATGTAATAATTGACCCCGCTATTGGCTGGATTGCTGACATTAGAATTAAATTCTATCATGCTCCAACCGCGTGGAGTACCGAAGTTCACATTCGACTGACTGAACTGCTGGACATTGTCAATCCATAATTCGCCAACGCCATTGGAGCCGTTTGTATCTGCTTTGATATGGGCTTCAAAACAATGCCAGCTGCCGTCGCTCGTGAGATTTGCATTACCGCCGCATTGAACTGTTTGCCACCCGGAATTCCCGTAGAGAGATGTTCCGCCCCTATTAAGCTGCACATACATACGATAGTTATCCGTGTTGGCGTATTCCAGGATGACCGCGGGATTTGACATGGTCTTGGACCATATGTAGATGTTCTTGGAGTAGTTGGGACCGCCTCCGGAGACGCCGCCGGGACCGTTCGCAGGAGCCCATTGGAAACCGGACTGATACCGCATGTACCAGCAGAACCACAATTCAGGATACTGCTTCCCGGGATTCCCGCTTGTACCTAGGAAAAGGTCTACCGGATCGGAATGGTTATTGTTGTAGTTGCCTGAGCCGTCATATCCTACCCAGAACCGCAGTCCGTTGCCGCCCGCGCCGCCGGGGTAGTTTGCGGCACTCTGCACCTGAGTATATTCAGTACCGCTCTGACCCGAATAATTCAGGTTGTAATCGGAACTGGAAGCTGCTTGTGCATCGCTTGTAATTGCGCCGGGGGAGAGAGTGGGAAAAAGGTAATTGGTAGCATTCGACACGCTCCCGCTGTAGATATCCGGAAAGTTAAATGTTGTGGACCAGGGGAAGTTATATGATTGAGCCATCACCGAAGTGGAAATAGGAACTGCCAGGAAAGCTACGAACCCGCATGCCAGAAGAACTTTTTCGAAACCTTTCATTGCTCCCTCCTTTTGAGGAACGCCAAATAATGCTAAACAAAAGAGGTTAGCTTTACACAGGCATAGCAGACAATGTCAACCACCGCTATTTGTTACCAGAGTGGGCTATCCACCAGGTTTTTCACGTTGACGGTGCCTATTCCCGTGGCGAAGTCCCAGCCGGTGGTTGCGCCATATGCTTTCAAATACGAGCCGTCGGAGGTGGAAAACACGCCGTTTTTGCCTGAAGGCAGGTAGCAGTTGTGGGAGCCCGTGCAGTTCACGTCCATGTCGCCCTGGGTCACGTCATAGAAAATGCAAGAGCCTGCCGCGCCATTGCCTTTTGTGGCATTGCAGGAGGCGGAGCCGGTCGTGCCGTATTCGGCGGCGGCTATCTTGTAATAGACGGGATTCGGATTGCCCTGGCGGCTCCCGGTGCGCTGGTTGACCAGGGCCTGGATGCCGGCCATGATGGGCGACGAGAAGGACGTTCCCCCCGCGCCGGTCCAAGTGCTGGGAGCACCCGTGCAGGGCGTCCCGCCATAGCGCGTATCAGACCAGCAAAATAAGTAGTAGTGGCCCCAGACGCCGTTCGCGGCGAACAGCGAGATGTCCGGAATGTCGCGCACGCCGTCGCTGGGGACGCCGAGGACACCCGACTGCCACGAGGGCTTGGGGTATCCCTTGCAGGTCCCGCTGACGACGTCTCCGGTGGACGCCACTCCGCTTGCGCAGCCGCTCGGGCCCCCGCTGCCGGAAACGATATCCAGGTATGCCTCGCCGCTCCGGCTGTTGCAAAAACCGCCGGAGCCATAGGTGATGCCGGAGCCGCTGACGTAGCTCGCGATCAGCGTACTGGCGCAGGAGTCGTTCCATGGGATTTCCGGTATGTAAGATCTTGCCGAACCGTAGGTGGAGGTGTTGGCTGTGTTCCAGTATGTGGTGTCGGTGCCGGCGTAGGTATCGCCGAAGTCCGTGCCGCCCACCGCCACATTGTATGGAGTGGAGGCGAGCCCGCTGACGCCGATGCCGTGGGTTGCGGACGCGGCGTTGGCATCGCAGCTGGCCGCGCCTTCATCGCCCGCGGAAACGAAAACGGAGACCCCTTCCGCCGCAGCCAGCTGATACGCAGCGTTGTATGCCGCGTTGGCCGATGCGCCGTTCGCCGCCTCACACTCTCCGTAGCTGATGCTGATGATGGCGGGCGCCGCCCTGTTTGGGAGGTTCACGACGTTTACGAGGTTCACGAAAGCAATCAGACCGCCGAAGGTGGTGCGGGTATTCGCGCAGGATGCCAGCTCGATGGCTGCGCTCGGCGCGGCGGCGCTGGCCCACTCCGCGTCCAGGATCGCCTCAATGTCGTCGCTGTTGACGCCGGGGTTGCTGCAGTTGTTGGCGCCGCTGGGAGGCGCCGGCTGGACCTGCGTGAAGCTGCCTGAGGTGTAACCTGAAAGGCCGAAGGTCTTACGGAAGGTAGTCCAGTCCGCGGTGCTGTAGACGTTGGTGTCTTCGATCACCACGATGGTCTGTCCCCGGCCGGAGATACCGGTGGTGAAGAGTGGACTCATATTGTAAATGGTGGCCAGGTCCGCAGGCACCATCGTCCGATAGGTCTCTCCACCGGCAGTAAAGGTGTAATTGCCATGGAGCTTGTGCATTGGGTGAGGCACGAAGTCATGCAGGGAGACGATGCCCGCCACCGCCGGTGCGAGGGCGGCCGGAATCTGAGGGTCGCTCATATTTGCAATGTGCTCCACGCCATTTACCTCAAGGTGATGAATCTCAGTGCTGAAAGCTTCCCGCACCTGGCCCGCTGAGCCGGAGAAATCAATCAGCATGCCGCTGGGATAGACCACGTTGACCTGAAAGCCGTGTTTCTGGAGCCAGGTGGCGATCACGTTGAGGTCCGCCCCCGCCAAACCGAAGGTCTCTCCGAATTCTTGTGCGGTGAGCCATTGGTGAAAGTTCGATGAGGCAGGGTTATGGAGCTGGTCGATAAACTCCTCGACCGCCTGTTCCTGATCGGCAGAGCGCTGCAACTGGAGGAGCATGTGCTCCATCTGAAACGCGTCGGCCACCGGGCCACGATCATTTGCCGCGTTCGCTTCGGGACGCGTGTTGCCCTTGATCGTGACCCGCAGGTTTTCGTCAAGCTGCTGCGTGATGAGGGGTCGCTGGGGTGTAGCGACAGCAGCTTGTAGAGAGGATGCAAGACCGAGGGTGCACACAAAGGCAAGCAAAATGACTGAGAAAGACGTGAATCCAAGCCGCCGAACCATGGGATTCCTTTTGTCGTAGTGGTTTATGCGCCCTATCATACCGGTACCTCCTTTCTGTTTCCTCACAACAATGCAAGGACGGGACGTGGACTATTATTACATGGTAAGTACTGCAAAAGCGTATTGTCAACCAGCGGCAGGGCGAAGGCATGTGGAAAATTTCTACGGGACAGCGCATCATTCGGGAATTATCCTTACTTGGTGAGGGCGAGCAACGGGATTGTGGACCCAAGGGGGATGGCGAGCCCCGATGAGTAACAGAGGGAGGAAAACATGACCTCATCGCACGATATCGTGGTGGTCGGATCAGGCCTTGCGGGACTTCGCGCAGCGGTGGAGGCCGCGGGGACGGCAGACGTAGCCGTGGTAAGCAAGGTGCTGCCAACCCGTTCCCACTCCGGTGCCGCCCAGGGAGGGATCACGGCGGCCCTAGGCAACGAAGAAGAGGACCATTGGGAATGGCACCTTTATGACACCGTCAAAGGGGGGGACTACCTGGGCGACCAGGACGCCATCGAGGCTATGGTCAGGGATGCGCCGAGGGCCATCTATGAGCTGGAGCATATGGGTGTGCCTTTCAGCCGCACCAGCGAAGGATTGATCGCCCAGAGGAATTTCGGGGGTCATACGCGGGATTATGGAAAAACGCCCGTAAAAAGGGCCTGCCACGCCGCGGACCACACCGGGAGAGTCGTCCTCGATACCCTCTATGACCAGTGTCTCCGCCATGAGGTCAAATTCTATGAGGAGCATTATGTGCTCTCCCTCGTCTTTGACGAGGAACGATGCACGGGCGTGGTCGTCTACGCCCTTGCCACCGGGGAGCTTTCCTTTCTCCGGGCCAAAGCCGTTCTCCTTGCCGCAGGCGGATGCGGCAAGGTCTACAGGACGACATCGAACGGATTTGCCACTACCGGTGAGGTATTCACACTCGCCTACAGGTCGGGAATTCCGCTGGAAGACATGGAGTTCATACAGTTCCACCCCACAGGGCTCTACCCCCTCGGCATCCTGATCAGCGAGGCGGCGCGGGGAGAAGGCGCCATCCTCAAAAACGGGCTCGGCGAGCGGTTCATGGAACGCTATGCGCCGACGATAAAGGACCTTGCAGCCCGGGACGTCGTCTCCAGGGCCATCCTAAGGGAGGTGCAGGCGGGCCGCGGCATCGAGGGGAAAGAGTATGTCCACCTCGACCTCTCCCCCCTGGGAGAGCAAACAATCCGGTCGAAGCTCTGGGAGATCGCCTCCTTCGCGCAAATCTATCTCGGCATCGATCCGGTCCGGCAGCCCATTCCCGTAGCCCCCACGTGTCATTATGTGATGGGCGGGATACCTACGGATGGAGACGGCAGGGTGCTCGCCGATGAAGCGGGGACCCTGGCCGCCGGCCTTTACGCTGCAGGCGAATGCGCCTGCGTTTCTGTTCATGGGGCGAACAGGCTGGGCTGCAATTCCTTGCTCGACCTCATCGTTTTTGGCAGACGGGCCGGGATTGCCATGAGTCAGGAGGTCCGGCCGCTACAACCGCCCGAAATGGCAGCCGATCCCGTCAAAGCGGTGCAGGACAACCTGGCGGACCTTTTGCAGCAGCGGGGAGAAGAGAGGATTGACACCCTGCGGCGCCGGATGCAGTCCCTCATGATGGACCATGGGTCGGTCTTCCGGGACGAAGCCGGCCTGAAGGGGGGTATCGACGGGATTCGCAGCCTGAAGGAGCGGTTTCGGCAGGTGGCGATCCTCAACAAAGGGCGGACCTTCAACTATGAGCTGATGGAGGCCATAGAGCTGCGCCACCAGATCGATCTCTGCGAGGTCATCCTCACCAGCGCCCTCCACCGGAAAGAGAGCCGGGGCGCCCACTTCCGCGAAGACTTCCCGGCCAGAGACGATGGGGCCTATCTGAAGCACACCCTTGTATTCAGCCGTCCGCCGGGTGCGGAAGTGCGCTACAAGCAGGTGTCGATGACCCGGTTCCAGCCGGAAACGAGGGTATATTGAAGGAGCTAGCCCGATGCGCCTGAACCTGAATATTTTCCGCTATGATCCGGATAAGGATGAGAAGCCGTACTACCGGAGCTACCAACTCATTGCCGCGCCTTCCGACCGGCTTCTCGATTGCCTGAACCGCATCCGGTGGGAGCAGGACCCCACTCTCTCCTTTCGTATGTCCTGCGGCCACGGGGTGTGCGGCTCCGATGGGATGAGGATCAACGGCATCTGCGGACTTCCCTGCCAGAAACTGGTGAGCGCCTTGGAAGGGGAGGTGCTTGTCGAGCCTCTGCCGGTCTTCAAGGTGATAAAAGACCTGGTTGTAGATCTCGATCCCTTCTTTGAAAAGTACCGCTCCGTCAAACCCTATCTGATCACCGGGACACCCGCGCCGGAGAAAGAACGCGGTCAATTGCCGGAGGAGCACGCAGGGATTGCCGATGCGGTCCGCTGCATCCTCTGCGCCTGCTGCACTGCCTCGTGTCCCGTGAACCAGAGCAAAGAGACCGCGGCCTATGTGGGGCCCGCGGCCCTGGTCCGGGCCTTTCGTTATCTTTTCGATTCACGCGATGAAGGGTCCTCGGGCCGGATCGGCCTTCTCGACCGGACGGAAGGTGCCCGGGGGTGCCGGACCCTCTGGAAATGCACAGAGGTTTGTCCCAAGCAGATACCGGTGACGAGGCAGATCGGCCGGATCAAGAAGCGGATATACGAGGCAAAGCAAGAAAAAACATAAGGGAGATTAACATGACTTCAGTATCCACCGGGATAGTCGCCTACAAAATGTTCATCAACGGAGAGTGGGTGGACGCGTCATCACACCGCACCTTCGATTCGCTCAATCCGTACACCGGCCGGGCGTGGGCCGCCATCCCCGACGGGCAGGAGGAAGACGTGGACCGCGCGGTGAAAGCGGCCCGCGCTGCCATGGATAGTCCGCACTGGTCGGGGATGGGACCCGCGGCCCGCGGCCGCCTGCTTAAGGCTTTCGGGGACCTGCTGCGGGATAAGGCCGAGCACCTGGCCCGCATCGATTCCACGGACAACGGCAAGCTTATCCGGGAGATGCTCGGGCAGGCAAAAGCCCTTCCCGATTACTATTACTACTATGCCGGTCTCGCCGACAAGATCCTGGGTGAGACCATCCCCATGGACAAGACGTCAATCTTCAACTACACCCTGCGGGAGCCCCTGGGCGTGGTCGGCATCATCACCCCCTGGAACTCCCCCCTGCTCATTCTCGGCTTCAGCCTGGCCGCAGCACTGGCCGCCGGCAATACCGTGGTGGTAAAACCCTCGGAGCACGCCTCCGCGTCGACCCTGGAGTTCGCAAAAGTGGTGCAGGAAGCCGGGTTCCCGCCGGGCGTATTCAATGTCGTCACCGGCTTCGGGAAAACGGCCGGGACGGCGCTGGTAAGCCATCCCGCAGTCCGCAAAGTCGTCTTCACCGGAGGGACCGAGGTAGGCAGGGTTGTGGGGCAGCAGGCGGCGGGCAACATCACGCCCGTGCTCCTGGAGCTGGGCGGCAAGTCACCCAATATCGTCTTCGACGATGCGGTCATTCCAAATGCGGTGAACGGCTGTATCGCGGGCATATTCGCCGCGGGCGGCCAGACCTGCCTGGCAGGCTCCCGGCTCTTCCTCCATGAGTCGGTATACGACGAGTTTCTGGAGCGCCTGATAGAGCGCACGCGAACGATCAAGCTGGGCGACCCCTCGGAAATGGAATCGGAGATGGGGCCCCTGGCAACCATGGACCAGTTGCACAAGGTGGAACGCTTTGTCGAAGGCGCCATCAACGACGGCGCCAGACTTTTGTACGGGGGAAGGCGCCCTGAAGACCCCGCGCTCGGTCAAGGCTGGTTCTTCATGCCCACCATCTTCGACGGTGTGGCGAACGATACGCGCCTGGCCCAGGAGGAGGTTTTCGGGCCGGTGCTCGCGGTCCTTAAGTTCCGGGAGGAAGAGGAGGCCATCGCCCTTGCAAACCGGACACGATACGGCCTGGCGGCGGGCATCTGGACCAATGACGTCAGGCGGGCCCATCGGGTGGCAAGGAGACTGGAGGCGGGCACCGTGTGGATCAACACCTATCGTGCCCTTTCCTATGCGTCTCCCTTCGGAGGCTACAAGCAGAGCGGCTACGGCAGAGAGATGGGCCCGGACGCCCTGAGGGAGTTTACCCAGGTGAAAAGCGTATGGGTTGAGCTTGCCGACACCGTGCCCGACCCCTTCACGATCCGATGAACAAGTGCCTCATGACCAGCGTCCGGTTCATGCCCGAAGCACGCTCATGGATACAACATATCCGCTGCATGTTTCCCACAAGGCTTATCCTCCCATGTACGCCTTCTTGACGATGTCGCTGTCTTTGAAGGCGTCGATGCCGCCCTCCAGGATCACCTTGCCGACTTGCAGGGCGTAACCGCTTCCCGCTACCTTGAGGGCCAGGGGGACGTTTTGCTCGACCAGAAGAACCCCCACCCCCTTCCCGTTGATCTTCCTGATGATGGGAACCAGCTCATTTACCACCTTTGGGGCCAACCCCAAGGAGGGCTCGTCCATGAGGAGCAACTTCGGCTTAGCCATAAGGCTGCGGGCGATGGCGAGTATCTGTTGCTCCCCGCCGCTCAGGGTGCCGGCCTTCTGGTCACGGCGCGCCGCCAATACGGGAAAGAGCTCGAAAGCAGCATCCATGTCCTCCTTTATGCCGGAAGCGTCGGTGCGCAAACTAGCACCGAGCTTGAGATTGCTCAGCACGGTGAGATAGGGGAAAAGCCGCCTGCCCTCGGGGATATGGGCCAGCCCGAGACCCACGATGTGAAAAGGCGCCATGCCGTCTATCCTTCTGCCCTGGAACCATATCTCGCCGGAGGTTATGGGAGTGAGTCCGGAGAGGGCCTTCAGAATCGTGCTCTTGCCGGAGCCGTTGGCCCCGATGATCGTCACCACGGCCCCTTCCGGGACTTCGAGAGAAATGTTGTCGACCGCCATGGCCTTCCCGTAGTGAACCGTCAAAGACTTCACACTAAGTAGCATCTTCACTCCCAAAGTAGGCTTGGATCACCTCTTCGTTCCGCCTTACTTCATCAGACGTGCCTTCTGCGATCTTTTGACCGAAATTGAGTACGATGATTCTGTCGCACAGGCTCATGAACTCAAGGTTGTGTTCAACGAACAGGATGGTAATGCCCTCGGCCCGGACTTTCTCGAAAACCCCTAGGGAAAACACGATTTCCTCGTGGGTCATCCCTGCGACCGGCTCGTCGAGCAGGAGGAGTCTCGGCTTTACTGCCAGCGCCCTCGCCACATTGAGCACCTTCTGGTGTCCGTGAGGCAGATTTCTCGCGGCCATGTCCTTCGCCTCATCCAATCCCACCAGTTGAAGGATTTCGCGGGCCTGTCTCATGATTTCCCGTTCCTTCCTGCGATAGGACGGGAGATTGAGGAGGGCCTCCCAAAAACCGCACCGGGGGAAGAGATAGAATGATGCTACCACGTTCTCCAGGACGGTGAAATCGGGAAAAAAGAGAGGCTATTTGAAAGGTGCGGCCAATCCCTGTCGCAGCAACGGCGTGGGGTTTTCTGCCGGTGATGTCTTCTCCGTCAAAGAGCACCGTACCCGCCGTCGGCCTGATAAAGCCGGTTATGAGGTTGAATACCGTTGACTTGCCCGCGCCGTTGGGGCCGATAAGACCCACCACCTCCCCCTGATCCACGTGCATGTCCAAGTGCGTGACCGCAGTTAGTCCGCCGAATTGCTTGGTGAGTCCTCTCGTTTCAAGCAGCATTTTCAGCGTCCTTTCTGTTGGGCGCACCGCGGTACGCCCCGATCTGATCGAAGAGGCCGGCTATGCCCCGGGGCATCAGGAAGACCACAAGCACCATGATCCCTCCCAGGATAAGCGGGGCAAACTCCTTCAGGCTGCGGAAAAACTCGGGGACCATAACCAGAATGGCGGTTCCCACGATAGGCCCGGCGAACCTGTCGCGTCCCCCCACGAGCATGTACATGACGAGAAATATGCTCGGAAGAAAGCCAAAGGTGTTGGGCGTCACCACCAGGTTGTAGTGGGCATACCAGGCTCCGGCTATACCGGCGAAGAAACAGCCTACGGCAAGGGCAAGGACCCTAATCCCCGCCTCATTGATGCCCACGCTCGATGCCACCAGATGGGACTGGGCAACGCCCTTCCAGGTCATGCCGATACGGCAGTGCTCTAGCCTGTGGAGACACAAAAGACAGACCAGGGTCAGGAGAAGGGTGAAATAGTAGTGGGGGACTTTCTCGCCGAGGAACGTTATGGTGATAAAACCGGGAATCTCGATGGGAGTGAGGGGGGGGATGCCGGCGAGTCCTGCTGCACCGGTCCATCTTTTGGCCACCCGTATCAGGTTCACTATCATGATTCCGCCAAAGAGGCTTACCATAGAAAAGTAGATCGCCCTCACCCTGGTAAAGGGAAAGCCAACCAGAACGCCAACGGCCATCGATGCCAGACCCCCGAGTGGTATGGTCAGCCACGGGGTCACGCCAAGCTCCTTCGAGATTACGCCTGAAAAGTAGGCCCCAATCCCCATGAAAGCCGCGTGACCAACCGATACCTGGCCGGAAAGGGCCGTGAGCCGCAGGCTGCTCACCACAATGACATATATCAGCGTGATGATGAAAGTGTGGATATAGTAAGGTTGTCTCACCAACAACGGTAGAGCGAAGAGAAGGAGTATCACCGTCGTGAGACCGGCGGTCTTCATCGTTTTTCCTCGTGCCTTCATCCGAGCGTCCTTAAAAAGTCGTTTACGCCTCGTGGCCGAACAGCCCCTGAGGTCTGAAAAGCAGAATGAGAATAACTATGGCGAGTCCCACCGCGTCAGTGGCGCTGCCGCTCAGAAAGAGGGGCAAAAAGGAGTCCAGGGTACCAAGGATCAGCCCGGCCCCCAAGACACCGCCAATGCTTCCGATCCCCGCCAGGATGACCACTTCGATCGCCTTCACCAGCATCTGGTCGCCCATATAGGGGTTCAGGTTGTTTATGGCCCCCATGAGGCTGCCCGCCACGGCGGCGAGGCCGCAGGCTATGACGGTGGCAACGGCGGACACCCGATAGATGTTGATGCCTTGAAGGGCAGCTCCCACAGATTCCTGGGCAACGGCCAGCATCTGCTGCCCTATCCTGCTCTTCCGGATAAACAGGATGAGAGCGAACATGAGCACCGCGCCTATGATGAACGTCACAAGCCTCTCCACGCTGAGAGAGACGCCCCTCCACCGGAGTACGCCTGGCGCAAAGCTGGGCAGGGACCTTACGTAGCTGCCGACCAGAATGTTGACCGAAGACTCAAGAAGGACAATGAGGGCAAGGGCTATCACTATGGTGCGGTCCGGATCGCCGAAGAAGGGGCGGAAGCAGAACCTCTCCAAAAAGAGCCCGAGAAAGGCCATGATGAGCGTCGCCGCCACCAGGGAGAGCCACTGGTTGAAGCCGAACACCACGGCAAATTGATAGCAGATATATCCCCCGGCCATATATATGACCGAATGGGCGAAGTTGACGACTCCCATGATGCTGAGCAGGAGGGCGAAACCGAGGGCCATCAAGATATACATGGATGACAGCATCAATGCGTTGATGGATACCTGTCCGAGCAGCTCTATGCCCACACCAATCTCCTCTTTCGGTTTTTCCAGGGGTTTACACTGCGGGCTATCCTGCAATTATTGGGGCTAGCGTCGCCCCCTCCACCGGCAAGCCGGCGGAGCCTCCCCCTCAAAGGGGGGCCTCACTATTGGGGCTAGCGTCGCCCCCTCCACCGGCAAGCCACGACCCGCTTCGCGGGTGCCCCGGCCTCCCCCTCAAAGGGGGACCTCACGCTAAATAATCGCAGGATAGCCCTCTCGCCCGTTTCAGGGCACTCCCGCTAAGGCAGGGGCACCTTTTCCCATTCGACCCACACCACCTTGCCCTTCTTGAGGGAGGTCACCGGTGTGGCATAACTGACGTTGTGGTTGATGCCGTACGTCTTCAAGCCACCCATTTTCCCGGGGCCGTACGTCGTATTGATGGTGGCCATCTTCCCCCAGGCGTCCTTCACCGCAGTAGGGTCGAGGCTCTGGGCCTTCTCTATGGCCTGGGAAAGACAGTAGGCGGCCTCCCACGCCCAGACGTAGGTGGGCGATTGTCTCTGGAACTTGGCCTGGCCCAGCTTCATGATCTCCTTTATCATGGGCGTCATGGCTGGGGAATCCACCTGGAGGTTGTGGACGTAAAAGTTGTCGGACGGGCCCGGGCCGGCGACAGTTGCGATATCATAGGGGTCTTCGTGGCATCCGAAAATGGGGCCGGTGAAGCCCAACTCGCGCGCCGCCTTCAGCATGGCGCCCATGTGTATGGGCCACCCGTTGATGAGGAAGATGGCGTCGGGTTTGGTGGCGAGGGCCTTCACCACGAAGGAGGTGAAGTCTGTCGTATCGAGGGGCCAGGTCACGAAGGGCAAGGGATTGAGTCCTTCCTCTGCGGCCTTTTTCTTGAATACGGGTTCAATGAAAGTCTGGGCGCCGTCATCGGGCGTAAGAACAGCGATGTTTTTCGCTTTCGGGAACTTCTTTTTCAAAAACTGCATGTCCGGCGTGGTGAAATCGATGGTGGTGTCGTTCGCGATAAAGGTGTAGGGGGTCTTCGGACCGTATTCATCCGGTGTGAAGCAGTTATACAGAACCACGCGGAGTACCTTGGCCGGCTCGGTTACCGATCCCGACGCCACCACCATGAACGGCATGACGGGGCCGATAATGAATTTCACCCGGTCGTCATTGACGAGCTTCGTGGCTGCGGCTACGGCGCCATCAGCGCTGCTCTGTCCGTCCTCGGCGACAAACTGCACCGCATAGGACACCCCCTTGATCTTGAGTCCGCCCTTCTTGTTGATCCACCCCTCAAAGAGCTGCAGCCCATTCCAGATCAGCGTCTCCGATCCCGAAGCAAAGCCGGTCTTCGAAATGATGGCACCGATCTTGATGACCTTCTTCTCTGCCGCGAAAACGGATTTCGCAGGGGTTATGACCAAGGAGCTTGCAATAAGCAACGTCGCCATAAAGGCGACACCCAACACCATCAAGAGCCTCTCCTTCTTCATGATAGCCTCCTCTCCCGGATTTGAGTGTACTGTGCCATAGGAAACCATTTCCTGAATCAGGTTGTCTGTACTCAGATTTGAGGACACCTCCATCGGGTTTGATCAGAAGGAGATATCGAGTACCCCTTCCAGCAGGTGATAGACAAGTTCTGAGCGGGTCGTCACATCCAGTTTAAGAAACAGACGGCTCAGGTGTGTCCGAATTGTGGTGAAGGCAATGCCGAGGGCGTTTGCGATCTCCTGGTCTGTCAGCCCCTTGTACACCAATATACAGATCTCCGCCTCGCGAGGTGTAAGCTTGTAACGTGTGAGCAGCAGCTCGGCGGTGACGGTTCGTGATGAGGGCCGGTAGATCATGACCACAGTGACGGGCCGCGAATCCTGCGGCTGGACTGTTCTCAGGACGGACAGAGAAAATGGACCCCAGCCCGTGGGTGCCCCGTAGTCCTTCACGGCGCGACCGACGAAGGTGCACAAGGAGGAGTACTTCCCCTGAGGCAGCTCGTGCTCGATCGTGTGGGTCTCCTTGTTTCTGTAAACAAGACGGCCCGTTTCGTCGAAGATAAGGACGCCAACATGCGTGTTTTCCAGCAATTGCGTCCAGAACGCGTCGATCCCTCGCACCCTGGCTATGGTGCGGGCGTTCAGCAGGGCGTTGCGAAAATAGGGGAGGATGGCGTCCAGAACAGCCGCTTCATGATCCCCGAAATCCGGCCTTTTCTTCGTTCTCCATATGCGCAGGTCTCCTATTTCCAAATCTCCCTCATAGGCGTGGAGGTTCATGCCGTGGTGCTGGCCGTCCTTCATCAAAAAATCATTAAAGAACTCCGTCTTTTCCAGTTCCTCCCGGCTTATCACTTCCCTCACCAGTGTGGCCTTTCTTGTGACCCTGAGAGAAGGGGTGATGGGGTCATGAAACTGATAATAGCTCAGGTATCTCTCCACATTTGCAGGGTCGCTGTTGAGGCCCACGAAGTTCCCGAATACCTGCGATTCCTGATCCCATATGTATGAAGCGAGGAAATCCGCCTTGAGAAGGCGGAGCAGGTCCTCCGAGACCTCTCTCCGGAAAGCGTGTAAGTCGGTCGTGGCGGACATGGTGTTGAGAACCCTGAACAGCAGCCTCACCTCATCCGATTTCAGGTTCTGCAGTTGTCTTTCTCGCCTTGAGGCAGTAGCGGCATCTGAAACGGTTAAAGAGGACACGCTGATCACCCTCCCTTGTCTTAAGCGCTCCGCTATGACAGGAGCAAGGACGTGGCGCAAACAGGGCCGCGCAAGGAATGGAGGTTATTGGTCGTGACACAATTTGGATAAGGCACCCTGCCCACCGGGCCCCGGTCCCCCTCGTGTGCACATTTTCATGTGCAATTGCCCCCTATTGTTTTTTGCACGTACTGAGTTGTTTGTCAACAAAAAAAGTCCGGGCGGAATAAACCTACAGGTTCCGGAAAATACGTTGCTCTTCCTTTCAGGCGCCATTTCTCACTTGCCTGACGGGCCTAGTGGTATCGTATGACTAGACAAGTAGTATTTCTATTTTTGTATGACAAAAAAGTTGGGCCGGAGCGTGAGCGATCGGCTGACAACAAAAAGGGCAGGGCCGTTTCGACCCTGCCCCTGGCGTTGATGCCATTTTAGCTTACGCCTTGAAGCGTTTCCTCATGCCGACAAGAGCCAGGAGGCCGGGAGCGAGCAAGAGCAGTGAAGCGGGGGCCGGGACGGGGGAAACGGCAAATGTGCCTGTGTTCGCGGGAGTAAAGGTACTCCAGTTATTATAGCCTGTTGATGGAAATTCCAGCAACTGATAGCTGGTTGGGGCCGCGCCGCTTGACGAGCCGGAGCCTGAGCCGAAAAGGTTGTATAAGTTTATCTCTATACTTCCCGACTTAAAGAGCAACCCCTCATAGGAGAGGATCGGCGATGAACCGGCTGCAGGAGAGAGCTGGTTATCGTAATTAAATGCACCGGCGGGACTGGTGGAGACATTACTCCCCCCGGGGTTAGGAAACAAAAGGACACCGGAAACGGGAGTCAAGCCGGCCGCTGTTAAGCCGGTTCCTGTAATTGTAATGAAACCTCCCGTAACGGTCAAAGGTCCGGGTCCCTCGGTCGACGTATCTAATATTCCGTAAGCCTGGACCAATGAGTTATTGCTCGTGTAGGTGAAGGTGTAATCGGCAAAAGCCTGGCTCCAGCTCATAAAGAACAGTGCAACCACAAGCCAAAATATTTTTTTCATCTTCCCATCTCCTCCCGAGTCGGGTTAGCTGGAGCCTATCGGCCCAGCCTTTGCTCTCTGATAATATGTTATACGTTGTAGTACTTAATGTCAAGAAGAAAATGCGGGTCTGAGGAAAAATGACGTCCTGTACCCCATGCCCTCCACGGACCCGGGGTGCGGGTGGGGTATCACCACGGGGGCTATCTGTCGAGTATGTTCCGCACCTTCTGAAGGAGGTCGTTGGGCGCAATCGGTTTCGCGATATAGTCAAGGGCTTTGCCGAAAACACCCTTGTCGAGGACTACGTCGGCCGTATAGCCGCTCATGAAGAGCGCCTTGATGTCATGCCTCATCGTCCGTATCTCCTCGTAGGCTTCCTTCCCGTTCTCCTCCGGCATCACGACATCGAGGATGACTAATTTTATCTCGTCCTGGTGCTCCCTGAACTTCTCGACTGCATTCCGTCCGTTGACGGCATCTATCACCGTGTATCCCGACATTTTCAGGATACCGGACATGACCGAGCGGATGTCGGCGTTATCCTCCGCAAGAAGAAGGGTCTCGCTTCCCCCTTTCGCCTCATGAACGGCGCTCCTCGTTTCCCGTGGTTTTTCTTTCACCTCCGGCAGGTAGAGAAGGAACGTGCTTCCTTCCCCCGGCCGGCTCGAGACGTTTATGTACCCGTTATGCTGCTTGACGATGCCGTAGACGATGGAGAGGCCGAGACCCGTGCCCTTTCCCAGTTCTTTGGTAGTGAAGAAGGGTTCGAAGATCTTCCCCTGCGTTTTCTCCTCCATGCCCATGCCCGTGTCTGTGACCAGGATGAGGGCATAAGCGTCCGGCTTGCCGTACCCGTGAGTCCTCCTGAACTCCTCATCGATCACGACCCGCCCCGTCTCGATCGTGAGCCTCCCGCCCTTAGGCATGGCATCCCTGGCATTGGTGGCGAGGTTCATGAGGACCTGGGCGATTTGCGTCATGTCCGCCCTGACGGTCGCATCGTCGCCCAGCCTTATCGTGAGATCTATGTCCTCGGGCATGAGCCTTTGCAGCAGCTTCTCCACATCTTTGACTATGGTGGTAATCTTGTGGGGTTTCATCTCCATGATCTGCTTCCTTCCGAAGGCGAGCAGGTTCTGGGTGATACTGGCGGCCTTGGCGGTGGAGGCAAGGATCTGGTCCACATAGACCCGCGAGGGATCGTTCTTCCCCATCTTCATCTGCAACAGGCTGGCATAGCCCATGAGGGCCATGAGGATGTTATTGAAGTCGTGGGCAACCCCCCCTGCGAGGGTACCGATGGCCTCCATCTTCTGGGCCTGCAGCAACTGGGCCTGAAGGCTCTTACGTTCGGTGACGTCCCTCAGGAAAGCGAGGGAGATAGGCTCGCCCTGATAGGTTGTGCCCGTGACCGATGCCTCGATGTAGACGATATCGCCGTTCTTCTTCAGGCCCTTGAACTCGTAGCGGTCCGGGACTGCTTCCCCCCTTTGTCTCCCGTGATTGTAGCTGATAATCTTCTCCAGGTCATCGGGGTGGACGGTAAGGTGATGTGTTTTTCCTACCACCTCTTCAAGGCTGCCGTAGCCGAAAATCTCCAGGAACTTCCGGTTGACATAGATGTGGCTACCCCCCCTGACAAGAGCGACCCCGTCGTTGGAGCCTTCAATCGCCACCCGGTAGCGCTCCTCAGATTCCTGCAGCGCCTTCTCGATGCGTTTTTGCTCGGTCGTGTCCCTGATCGATTCAATGGCCCCGACGACGTTGCCTTCGCGGTCGAAGAGAGGTGATGCGGTGGCAGAGAGATAGGCGCCCCTTCCGCGGTATGCCTTCGGTACGTAGACCTCCATGGAAAGCTTGCTGCCCTCCCTCTGCACGTGGCCGTAGGTCTTCTCGACCTCCTCGTTCCTCTCGAAGAGGAGATCGATAACAACGGACCTGGGCTCTCCGTAAAAGGGGACTGCATATGCGTAATCCCCCTTCCCGAGTATCTCCTCTTTCTTCACGCCCGTCATCTCCTCGATGGCCTTGTTCCATGCCACGACCCGTTTCTCCCGGTCGATGACGAAGGTTGCGTCGGGGAGGAAGTCGATGATGTCGGAAAGGCGCTGGTGGGCTTTTTGCAGCTCTTCTTCTGCGCGCTTTCGCTCCGTGATGTTTGCAACGAGAAAGACTATGCCCGCCGACGCATCCCTGGCGTCTACCGGGGCGGCGGTGAGCTGGACGTCCACCATCTGACCATCCTTGCGCAAAAACTCGGTTTCCGTCACGCTAATACCGCCACGCCGGGCCTCGTTGCGTAGTATCTCCCCCACGCGGGCGAATTCCTCGTCCGACGCGTAAAAGATACGGGCCAGTCTGCCTTCAAGCTCCTTTGGGCTGTAGCCTGAGCAGCGGACTATGGCGTCGTTTACCCAGATCATCATCCTCTCGGCAGTCTCAAGGACTATGCCCACCGGGGAGGCCGACACAACGGACCGCAACAGGACCTCGCTCTTTTTCAGGGCCTCTTCGGCCTGCTCCCGTTCGGTGATGTCCACGGCGAAAATGGCCACCTTTGCCACCCGTCCCTCATCATCGAGGACGGGATATCCGTATGTCTCGTAGGTCCGGTCAGCCCTTTCATCCAGAAAACGAACGGGTTGACCGGTGCGGACAACCTTGTCAAACTCTGCTTTTCTCCGTGCTGCAACTTTGGGAGGGAAATCCCTGTACATGGAGGTACCTATCAATTCCCGGACGCTCCGGCCCAGTCTTTGAGCTATTGTTTTGTTTGCCACAAGGATTTTTCCTTCCGGGTCGACGAGCAGTAAGGTTTCCCTGGTGGCATTGATTAATGAGCGCAAGGTGGCCTCACTGTCCCGTAACGCCTCTTCGGCCTGCTTGCGCTCGGTGATGTCCTGGATTGCCCCATATCTTTTCACTATGCGGCCTGAACCATCTTTAACGATCCTCACTCGCGTCAGGACATGCCGCACCGCTCCATCGCGACGGATAATACGGTGCTCCATGTCGGCAACCAATTCGGGGCCCGGTTGTGGAGTGCTTTGCCCCACAAAATGATAGAAAAGCGGCCGGTCGTCGGCATGTATGAACCGTTGCGCGTAATCTTCCCGCGTCATCCGGTATCCTCCTTCCTGCTCGGCGGTGGTGCCGTAAAAAGCATAGAAGGGGTCGTTGAAGGCGAAGGTGTTTGTGACGGGATCAACCTCCCAGTACACGATATGCGCGAGGTCCATTGCCTCCGACAACTGAAGCCGGCTGGCGCGTAAGGCTTCTTCCGATCGCGTACGTTCGGTGATGTCCCGGAATGTCCAGATTCTCCCGTAATGTTTCCCATCCTTGCCGATCACGGGCCTGGTATATGTGTCAAGGACCGTTCCATCCTTAAGCTCAAGCTCATCCCGAATTGTCTCGCCACGATGGGCGAACATATAGGCGATCTTCTCAGAAAACTGTTCAGGATTCCCGGCAAGGCCCTTGACCCACGCGACCTGCGCCTCATCGTCATCGCTTTCGGCGATATGGCCGGGGATTTTCAAGAGGTCCTTGGCCTGCTGGTTTTGAAGGATTTTCTTGCCCTTATCCACTACGATGATCCCATCGAGGGACGCACTTACCTGGGCCTCAAGGAGCGCGGTCTTCTGTTGCAGTTGCTCTTCCGCCCTTTGCTGTTCGGTGATGTCGATAACGGTCCCTGAAACCGCGGGACGTCCTTTGTAGACCATGAAAGACCCGAGAACCTTCACGGTAATGATCTTCCCGTCTTTCCTGAGAGCTCTCGTCTCGTATTCGATATGGTCTGCTTCACCGGATAGACGTTTTCGAAGATTTTCTTCCACGAGCTTCCTATCCTCGGGAGGCGTGATATCCAGGGCGCCCAATTTATCGACTATCTCCTCGTAGGTGTACCCGTAAATCTCGCAAAACCGTCTGTTGACGAAGCGAAACAGGCCGTCCTGGTGGATATAGACGCCTGCGAGAGACTTCTCTACCATAGTACGGTATTTGACCTCCGATTCAAGAAGGGAGTCTTCCGCTCTCTTCCGCTCGGTGATGTCCCGTATTGCGCCGACGATGTACTTTTCGCCTGCCTTGTTGACATACAGGGTCTTTTTCGTGACGATTGTTCGGACATTGCCTTGTGCATCGGTAATCTGCTCCTCATTGACATCCGCTTCTCCTGTTTCGAAGACAGAGGCATCATGTCTCCTGAAAACGTCTGCCTCCTCCTTCGGAAAGAGTTCATAGTCCGTCTTTCCAAGCACCTCCTCGCGAGGCTTGCCGAACATCTCACACCCCGCATCGTTAACAAACACTAATTTGTAGTGTCGGTCCTTAGCAAAAATAGGATCCCCTACGCAGTCGATAATCGCCTTAAAATACTCTGTGGACATCATTGAGACCTCTCCTGGCCGTTCATGACCGGCTTTCGCGTCCTTATCCTCTCTTTGATCTGCGTGCTTGGTTTTACGAGGCCACGGGTCAGCTGGGTTTTTCTCTTGACTTCGCCTGCCATGCTATAAGCCTGGTCCATGGTGCGGTCCTCGCACTTATTTATCGACAGGAATATGTAACATAACAGAAATACTATCGGCTATGAGAAATCCTGTCAACAACAATTACCGACTGCGGCAGCTCTCTTCCTGCCCGCCATGAAAGTGCGCCATCCCTTGTAACCTTCTGAGAACTTCGGCCGACTTATCCCGTAGTACCCATGAATGGTATCGAGGCATTTCCGGCGTTTGACCTTCGACGCCCCTTCGTGCCCGCTATAATTGGGGCCTCGAGCCCTTGTGCGGATAGTCAAGCCAGGTGAACCGCGTGTTGACGAAGTTTCAGAGGGATGCTGCGGAAGGTTACCGTAATCGCTGGAGCACGTACGTTCCGGCGAGTCCCGGGCCGGTCAGAGACATAGCGCCGTGTATAACCGCCCTGGGTGCGGCAATCGTCTTTTCCCTCTGTTTCGGCCGCTTTCAAAACACCTGGGAGCTGGCAATCGTGAGGGGACTGCTTCGCTTCTTCAGGATCACCCTGGTACTCTGTATCCCTCTCTGCATTTTGTTCCCGGTCTACAGCTTCATTATTGACTGGAAGAGGAGAGCGCTCCTTCGTGTCGAGCAGGAGCAGCTTGCCATCCGACCCTTGAAACACTGGCTTTTCCGCCCTTTCCAGGGTATTGGGATAGCCTTCCTCTTTCGCACCAAGCTCCTGGTCACGCTTCAGCTCGTAGGCGGTCCGGCGTTTCCGCCATCTCTTCTCATCCAGGGAGGAATCCCCGACGTGCGTCGATCTCTCCTCATGTCCGCGGTGATCGCTTTTGCCTCTCTTCTCGTTTCTACTCTCTGGACCCTTGACGACATGGGGATACGCTACGCCAACCGAAGGGATCAGGAGCTGAAGATGGTCGGCAAGTACGTGGGGACCCTCATGCCTGTTGTTTTCGGGATGTACGGCGTCATAGGCGTTATGGCCAATTATCCTACAGCCGAGGCCCTTCTGACCCTCCTGAGAGCCGTCTCCGTCCTCTACCCGCCCTTTGTCTGTTTCACGGTGATTCACACCTATCTGATCAGGAGCAGGAAGGGCTTTGCTGCGAAGCGGAGCATGATAGAAGAGGGAGGTGTCTGGTGTCGCGGCAGGTGAAAAGGCAAGGGCGTCCCACCCTGTTTGCCGCACCATCCGGTTCCCCACCCGCGTGACCGCATGGTGAGCACGGCGTAGGGGAATATCCATGCGTGTTTCAAAAAAAGGTTGTCAGAACGTCTTGATAAACTTGAATCGCCACCCGTCATCCATGAGCTTGAAAGAGGTGTTCCCCGGCGACTCCATCTGCATGCCCTTCCCAAAAAGGATGCTCCCGGAGCTCGTCACGCTGTAGCCGATCATCAGCTCCCCCCGGTATTGGTCCAAGGGTATTCTGCCCGTCTGGCCGGTGTCGAACCGATCAATCCTGGCCAGGCCCAGGTAGCGATTGTCCTGGTTGAGATTCTCGAAGGAAAAGAGATACGACTTGGAGTTGTCCGGAAAAGAACCGTGACCGGGCATGTCCATGCCGGCGGCATAGTGCTGGGAAGGATTGGAGACGGGGCCCCTGCCCAGTCCCGCGGACAGGCCTTCCCCGATGGGAGATACGGTGAGCAACTCCAGAAAGCTGAAGGGTTGAACCGGGGCGAAAAGAAGGCTATAGTCGCCCCCGCCGGAAGTCGTCTGGCCGGGCATCCCTTCTATAGTCACAGGACCCCCGGCGAGTGCGCAGGGCGGAAGCGTGATAAACCACATCACCGTCAGAAGGCAGAAGCCTATCTGCGCTGCACCAACCTGTCCATGTGTATTCCCTTTCGCCATCATCCCTTAAGAATAATATGCCTTCACCGGCTGAAAATCAATCGGCCTCTTCCCGGACCTCCTCCCGGGTCGGCGCAAAACACGCCCGGTGATAGCCCTAATTCGCAAGGCTTATAATGTAATCAATGAAACCAAGCCCCCAGCGTCTATATCCACGGTCCCCCGAGATTTCTTTGCAATATGGTCCCTTGAGACTTAGATTTAACCTATGTGAGTTCTATGACCTCTTCATGAACGCGAGGAGGCACCGCCGCAACCGGCAGGTTGTGTTATAACGAAAAAAACAACACGGAGGCAGATCATGAAACGTAGCATGTGTCGATTTACCCGCTCCGCCACGGTTCTTGCTGTGGCTGCATTTTTCTGCATGGCCGTCATTCTTGGAAGTCCGGTGATTTCAAAGGCACAGACCGGTACCGCCGCACCTAAGTCGAAGATGTCTGAAACCGACCATGTCGGGGCGCGGATCAATGACCTTCATTCCAAGCTCAAGATTACGGCAACCCAGGAAGACCAGTGGAACAAAGTCGCCGGAGTGATGCGGGAGAACGCGGCAACCATGGAGCCCCTTGTAAAGGCCAGGCAAGAGAAGGGAAACACCTTGAACGCCGTGGAGGACCTCAAGTCCTATGCCGCAATCACCGACGCCCATGCTGCAGGACTGAACAAGTTCATCCCGGTCTTCGAGGTCCTCTATGCCGGTATGTCCGACGAACAGAGAAAGATCGCAGACAGCCTTTTCACGAAACACGATCTCAAGAAGAGATCAAAGAAGAGATGAGACCGAGTGACCCGAAGAGTGAGGAGGATGCCATGAAAAGCTCGAACAAATGGGCCGGGAACATTAGGGCAATTGCGAGGACCGCGACAGTTCTCGTTCTTGCCGTCATCGTCGTCGGAATGTCCATAACGCCGGTTCTGGCAAGGGATGGCAGAGGGTACCATGGGCGCGGATACCACGGCCATGGATACTACGGACCCCGGGGATACTACGGACCCGGAGGGTACTACTACCCGGCGCCCGGCTATGTGGTTCCTCCACCGATCGTATACGCGCCGCCGCCCCCTCCGCCGGGCATCAACTTAGTCTTTCCTATACATATCCGTTAGACCGGGGTCCATATCCGGTCAGGGGGTCTTTAGGTCGCACGCTGTACCAAGCCCGAAGTGCGGATCGAAGAAATAATCCGCCAGGAGTGCCACCGGGGTCGCTAAGGAGACGAATGCTGAGGGATAAACGGAATGAACGGAACTACCCCTCGTCCTGCTATATTCAATCCGTTTGTTCGGGTAGAAACCTTTTCTGTTTTGCCGTAGGCGCTTCCACTATTTCGATATACTCATCGAGCCCTATGGCCCGAAACCATTCCTTGATCATGTCACCATAGTGGCTTACGGTAAAACCATCAGCATCGGGCAAAGGCACTTTGAGTGATAGCAGACCCCTTGACGAAAAAGTATCCGCAACGAGCAAGTTGTCGAGGACTATGGTATATCCCCACTAGAAGGCTCTTAGGGCCAAGGTTATTCCCCACTTGGTAGGGCCAAGATAATTCCCCACTTTTGCCGGATGTCGGTAGACAAACCGAATCTGATCCTGCCATTCCTATGGCAACAAATGGGAACGGAGGGATCATGGCAAGGAGGGATATACCGATGAATGAAGTTGTGGAGACAATCTACCAGTGGCACCAGGGAAGAAAGATCCAGCAGATCAGCAAATCGCTGGGCCTTGATCGCAAAACCGTGCGCAAGTATCTTGGCATGATAAACGAGCTGTCGATAGACCGTGGAAGTCCTCTCCCTGACGAGCAGGAGATCATCGGTAAGTTGAAGGACCTTATGGCAACGCAGGCGGCTGCCTACGAGCGTCCGGCGTTTGATCTCGTCGCACAGTACCGGGATGATATCAAACAATGGTTCGATGACACTCGCATGACCGCCAAGCAGGCATGGCGGCTTTTGAAGGAGAACTACAACATTGACGTCGGCTACACCACCGTCAAGCGGTATGTGAGAAAGGAGTTCCACCGGGAAAAGCCCCACGTGACCGTCCGCATCGAGACGCCTGCAGGCGATGAGGCGCAGGTAGACTTCGGCTACGCGGGGCTCATGTACGATCCCGAGGCGCAAAGGAAGCGCAAGACCTGGGCGTTCATCATGACCCTGTCTTTTAGCCGCCATCGGTTCGTGCGGTTCGTCTTCCACCAGGACATCCCCACCTGGCTCGACTGCCACGAACGGGCCTTCCAGTGGCTCGGAGGGGTACCCGCAAGGGTAACCCTGGACAACCTAAAATCCGGTGTTTTGAAGGCGGACATTTATGACCCCCTCGTCAATTACGCCTATGCCGATCTCGAACGATACTATGGTTTTGTCGCTGACCCTGCCAAGGCGGGGGACGCCGAACAAAAGGGAAAGGTCGAGCGGTCCGTTGCGGTGGTGAAAAAGCATCTCCTTGCAGGCAGGACGTTCAAGGATATCCATGAGGCGAACGAGCGGGCGCTGCACTGGTGCAAGGAGGAGATCGGCCAGGAGATCCATGGTACCACAAAGAGAAAGCCCTATCCCGTCTTCCTCGCCGAAGAAAGGCCCCGGCTGAAAGCCCTTCCGGACGCGCCTTTCGAGCGTCCCTTATGGAAGAAGTGCACGGTCCATCCCGACCACCACATCGTCTTCGACAAGTCCTATTACTCCCTCCCTACGAGATACATCGGGAAAAAGGTGTGGGCGAAGGGAACGTACAAAAAGGTAGAGGTTTTCCTTGACCACGAGCGAATCAAGCTCCATCCGCGGGCGTCCCGGCCAGGGAGCTGGGTCACCGACCAGACAGACTATCCGCCGGATAAACTCGCCTTTCTTATGGCAACGCCTACATGGTGCCGGAAGAAGGCCGCCGAGTATGGTCCCCACACCGAGGCGCTCATCACGGCAATCCTTGAGGAACACGCCATGAGGAACCTCCGTAAAACCCAGGCAATCCTGCGTCTCGCGGAAAAATACCGCGACATCATCGAGAAGGTCGCGGAGAGGGCTCTTTCCTTCGGCAATACCAGATACAAGAGCATCAAGGCCATGCTTGAGAACGGCATGACCCAGACAGATCACATGACCACCAGAACGGCGCCGTTGTCGGAACTGGGGAAGCGCTTCCTCCGATCACCCGATTATTTTAAGGGGGTCGCGCGATGATCGACCACCACCTCATAGACCAATTACGTAAGTTGAAGCTGGGAGGGTTCCTGGAAAGCCTGGAGCTCAGGCTTGCCCAGGTGACAAATGACGACCTGTCCCATCTCGCTTTTCTCACCCTTATCATCCAGGACGAGATCGAACGGAGAGAGGCGAAGAAGCTATCCCTCCGTATCCGGCAGGCCGCCTTCGAAGAAGAGAAGACTCTGGAGGGGTTCGACTTTGCCTTCAATCCAAGGATCAGAAGGGGCGTTGTTACCGACCTCGCGACCTGTCTGTTCATAGAGAAAAAAGAGCATGTCCTCATATACGGACCCGCCGGCGTGGGGAAGACCCACTTGGCCGAGGCGCTGGGACACGAGGCTTGCAGGAGAGGATATACGACGCTCTTTATTAAATCGGCAAAGATACTCAGGAGCCTTTTTGCGGCACGAGCGGATCAGTCATGGGAGAGGCAGCTCAAGAGGTTCGTGAGACCGGACCTCCTCATTATCGATGACTTCGGGCTTACAGCGTTGACGCCGATCCAGGCGGAGGACTTCTACGAGCTCGTCGCGGAGCGGCACCTTCGGTCATCCATCGTCATCACCAGCAACCGGCCGCCGCAGGACTGGATAGGTCTTTTCCCCGATCCGGTCATGGCCAACTCAGCGCTCGACCGCCTGAGCCACCATGCCCATCACATCATTATAGATGAAGGAGAATCATATAGGAGGAAACTGAGCCCAAACAACAACCGATGACTGACTACCCATCCGGGCAGAAGTGAGGAATTACCGCCGCCCCGGGGGTGGGGAATTACCTTGGCTCTTGACAAGCAAGTGGACCATGTGCACAATGGTTGCAACCGAAAATGACTCTTCGTCGAACGCGATAGCATGCTCGAGGAGGACGTCGTTAAGATAAGGTGGCAGGCGAAAAAGCTTGATTACCTTGAGGCCTATGAACAGGCTGAACCTGTCAGGGAAATCGGGGGGCAATTGATACTTTTGCTCTTCTTCCTTATATATTAGGGCGATCATCTTGCCTATTTCAAGGAACAGCCCGGCAAGCTCCACCCTGCTCGCACCCTCGTGCGACAGCCCGAGCCTTCCTGCGGTAATCTTCCCCATGACTGATGTCGCAATACCCTTTGCGAAAAGCTGCCTCGCCTGAGCACTTCTTGCCGTGTGGAGAAGCGCCAATACTATAATATACATCTTAGTCTGATCGGTACCGAGCCGCAGTACTACCTCGAAAAAAGAGGCGATATTCCCCTTTCGCAGCTTGCCGTAATACACGGAGTTGCCTATACCGTACAATTTCGCGCAGATCGGCTGGTTCAGCATGTCCTTAATTGATTCTATTTGCCCCTGGGTGGCATTTTCGTTGTCGAGTATATCCATGACTTCCATGTTGAAGCCGAAGCCCATGCTTTCAAGAAACTTCTCCTGAATATCAAGGAGGATTTCTCTATCCTCGTCGGAAATCGCCTTCTCCATCGCCTTCATTTGTTCTTCAGCACGCGTAAGCATGTCGACCTTCGTCTTTACCTGTTTGATTCCCTGGCTGTCGATGTGAACAAAGATCGGCTACAGTTGAATGCAATGGAATCCGCCTCTAAAAGGATTATCGGCAATTATCTAAAATAGTTGAGTTTTTGCGGATTTTTCTGTTACACCGGCATATCAGAAAATACGGCCGCGCGCCTTTTCCGGGTTTTTGATATCACGGGGGGCGATGGGGCTCTTGACCGTCCCGTGGCCCTCTAGAAAAGTGGGATAAGAAAGCATTTTTAACAGTGCGACATCGAGAGAAAAAGTTATAATGTGATTCCTGAGAAGAAAGTGCCCTTTCTGAAAGGATCAATCGTCACCATCGTTGTGTTACCACCATCGTGAAGATGAACTTCTTAGGCAAGGACACGCTGACTATTTGGGCCAAGAATACCTTCATGCTAATACAAAGAGACGATATGCAGCCTTCCAGGGTCTTTTTCAAGGCCCAAGGGGCCTTGGCCCACCTCTTTATGTTGCAGGCGATCAGCTTGCATGCCACGGCAAAGCATACTTTTGCCAGCCGGCGCACCCGAAGTCTGCCGATTCCGTGCGCTCGTTTCAGTTCGGAGTTCGTTGCTTCGATCCCTGCACGAATCTTGTACCGGTCCTTCCATTCAGTGGTCTGCTGGATGGCATACATCTGATCCCGCAGGCGAAGCTCGGCAGTGATCTCCAGACGAAAGTCCCCGACCGTTTCACGGGCCTGGCAGCCTTTGTTGCGGTGGTTCGGAGCTCTTACCGGGCACCTATCGAGCATCGTGCACGATCGACAGGCGTTTCCGTCAAAGATCGCATGGAGAGAACGACGGGTGCTGTTGTTGCCGCTCAGTATGCGATGGTCTATGGGACTATTACCCATGGGACATCGGGTCACCAAACCTTCCGAGTCGAAGGAGAAAAGGTCTCTGCCCACGATATCGTCGGAGAGCCTGCTGCGGTTGACGGGCGTGACGAATTCGATACCTTGCTCTATGACCTTTGCCGCTGAAGGGACAGACGGATAACCGCCGTCGGCAAAGAGCGCTTCGGGCTTCAACCCGGCAGCCTCCAAACGTTCGATAACAGGAAGGGCCTTGCCGATGTCGGATCTGGCGGCGCCATGCACCTCATAGTCTGTGATGATTTCGGTTTTTCCGGTATTCTTGCACGTCTCCGTAACATGAAGGCTGTATCCCGGCCCTTTATGTCCGCAGGACGCATCCGGGTCGTAAGGGGATTGAAGGGTTGCTCCTTCACTCTTTTTCTTCACCTGGACCTTGGACGATTCTTGGTCTGAGGTGAATTCGCATTGTTCGGAGAAAAGGCGCTTCAACAATTGGTACGGCTCATTGCCTGTAAGTTCATTATCCTTCTCGAAGATAACAATAAGGTCATAGAGATACTGCGCCAGTTCTTCCAGCTTGATCTTCTGCTCGGCCGGACCCAATCCGAACCAACCCTCGGGTTCGCTTGAATGCCATTCCTGAATTGCCTTCGGGACTCTCGACAATTGATCTTCATTCAGACTCTTGAGAAACTGGGTGAGCGTATTCGAGAATAGAGCCAATCTGCCTCGTACACGAATGTTCGAGATTATGTGGGTAGAATCAAGCCGCTGGCTGGAAGACGAGAGGCCAAGTTTGCTTATCGCTGAATCTCTGATATTGTCGAATACATGGCGGACCAGCTTCATCTCCGGGTCTTTGGCGGCCAATCGCCTGCGGAACTCTACAAGAGAGCGACGGGACAAATAATCTTCCTCATCGCTGACATCCAAGGCGTATCGCCACCGGGTGTCAAAGCTGAAGGTGTCGAGGGCCTCCTGGTCACTCAAGTTGCTCCACTCCTGAAGGAGACACAAACCCAAAAGACGCGCAACGCTGAAATTAGGCCGGCCTGTTGTGCCGTACAGAATCGCATAGCGATCTTCGTTCCTGAACAGGATTGGAAATACCTCGCCTCTAAACAGGTGAGCCCATGAAGACTCAAGACGGTTCCGCAAAGAGGGGGACACCTGCGTCTCCACGCCGAGTAGTTTTTGTTGAGGTGGTGTTTTCTTATACATGACATATTCTATCATTGTATGTAATTAAATACAATAGTTATTTGTGGAGAGTTACTTCTCAGGAATCTAATGTTATGGGTGTCCACTCTGATCTCCCGGTGAGGATCGAGATGAATATCGAGACCGACATTAACAAGGTTAAGATACTGGCCGAGAATAAGCAAGACGAGAACTGGCGCTTTCGCATATTCCTTAAAGGCAGTGATCTTTCGCAAGCGAGGTTGGATCGTGCGGTAGCAGACTATTACGCAGCCGTAGCGGCGACGATCGATTGTTGCACATGCGCACACTGCTGCAAGGTCATGTCCCCGCAGTTGATAAAGAGTGATATCCGACGGTTGGCCAAGCACCTGCTTCTTCCCGAAGACGAGCTAATAAGTGAATATCTCCAACCGGGAGAAGACAAAGGCACATACGTCTCAAGACAGGCGCCTTGCCCGTTCCTGCAAGACAAGCTCTGCACCGTATATGAGGCGCGCCCCGGCAATTGCAGGTCATTCCCCAACCTGCACAAGCGTGATTTCATATCAAGACTGATACAAGTCGTCCAAAACAGCACGGTCTGTCCCATTGTCTACAACGTGCTCGAACTGCTGAAGCTGGAGTTCTGGAGAGGAAGGAGGCGTTAACCGGTTCCGTCTGCTTCACATCGGTGCAATCAGATTTCAACTTTTCAAGAGCCCCTTGGACTATAGATGCAGGCATCTCGTGGAGGACAGCAACTCCCTGCAAAGGGCAATTAGCAAGTTGACAAAATAACAACGTGCCCTTGGGCTACTTTCTTTGATAATGGAGGATAAGGGTATGGCAGTCGGAAAGGCTTACATGATGGTCCGGTGAATGAGATCATCGGCCGGGTTGTCCTCGTACACATCAAGAAAGAAGCGCTCACACAGGACGGACGTCTCGATTTCAGCGGCCTCTCCATCTTGACATGGACATGAGAAAGAACAAAATAACAACGCCCCCTTGGTCACTCGAAATGCCGCATGCTTGCAGGATGTTTGAGGTTCTTGTATAGTTAGAGAAACTTTGCGTTATGTGAAAATACCTGAGAGGCAATAACGACCGTGCGAATGTCAGTCATTCTTGCGCATCCTGATCCGAAGAGCTTCAACCATGCAATCGCGCAAACCGTGGTGGGGCAACTCGAAGGCAACGGGCATGATGCCTTTCTTCATGATCTTTATGCCGAGAATTTCCAGCCGCTGCTTACCGACAAAGAACTTCTCAAAGACGCCCTGTTGCCAACGGCTATCAGAAGGCATTGCGAGGAAATCGGGCAAGCAGAGGGTATTGTCATCATTCACCCGAACTGGTGGGGTCAACCCCCTGCCATTTTGAAAGGCTGGATTGACAGAGTGATCCGGCCCGGAATGGCCTATGAATTCCTGGATGGAGACTCCGGAGAAGGCATACCGAAGGGCCTGCTCAAAGCTAAAGCCGCTGTAGTTCTCAATACTTCCAATACTCAACCGGAAAGAGAAAGGAATACTTTCGGAGACCCGCTTGAAACAATTTGGCGAAACTGCGTGTTTGGTCTGTGCGGTGTCGGCACTTTCTACCGCCGAACGTTTAGTGTCGTTGTCACGAGCACGGAAGACCAAAGAAAGGAGTGGCTTGACGAGGTGAGGATGACTATTGATAGGTTCTTTCCGAGAGAAACGCCAGGGGCCATCCTATAGAGGCGGGGGTAGAAGCTGTGAAATAATACCATTTTAGTCGTCACCCCGGTGAAAACCGGGGTCCAGGCCCTTTGTAACGTACAGTATATGACTGATGACGAGAAATGATGACGCCAACCGGCTGTCAGTAGCGCGACGGCGCGAGCAGAAGCAATCGTGAAGGGGAGAGGGTTAAGACTGCCGATGATGGAAAAGAAAGTGATAATTCAATGGGCGGTCCCTCAACGCACACAGTCAACTACGTTCCTGATGCTTTCCGGCGAGGTTGTAAGGCATCGCTCACAGCTTCGGGATTTCGGGCAATAACGACAAGGTAGGCGCGCGCCGCCGCATCAGGTTCTTTGCGGTGTTGCTCCCAATCGCGCAACGTACCAAGTGGAACATGAAACCGCAGCGCAAAATCTTCTTGGCTAAGGCCGAGCGCACGGCGAATGACTTTTACCTGTGGCGTGCGCTCCATGCGCTTTTCGTTGTCAGGAGTGACAGGCTGCGCATCGGGATCGTTCACGGCGGCGGCATGACGTTGTTTTTCGGACATGGAATCGAAGTGACTCCAATCGTGCTTAGTAGGCATTTTCTTCGTGGTATCTGTGTTTTTCATGGGGTTCGGCTCCTCGGGCGGAAATAATGCGGATCTTGTCTCGCCTCATGGTGTACGCGACATACAACAGACGATCCTCTACCATGCCAATGATGGCGTATCGGTCCTCGCCATACGGCACGCGCTCGTCAAGCCAATCAAGGGCGAAAGCGTCTTTAAACACGTCCCGCGCAGCCTCAAAACTGACGCCATGAGCCGCATAGTTTGCGGCGGCTTTGGTATCGTCCCATTCGAAATCTTCATCATTCATAAAATACTGCTTAGCCGTAGTTTTGTCAACTGGAAAGGCCGAACAGGCTGGTCCGGTGAATGATAATGTACAGAAGGAGCCGAGGTGCCTACCGTCTGCACTGCGCGGGATCGCTAAAGAGAGGAATCCGGAGGGGGAAACGGAATGAACGGAACTACGTCCCCCCTCGTTCTTGGCGAGGGGGAAACGGAATGAACGGAGCTACGTCCCCCTCGTCCTTGTCTTTCTACTTTGCGTTGACACACAGCACAATTTGTCAGCACAATTTGTCCTTGACATACAAAAAAGTCAATGCTACTGATAAGGAAACGGAATCAGAGGGTTACGCCTGTTGAGAGAGGGTGCGTGTGTTGGATGTAGCGCGAAACTTTTTACGCGATATCAAATATGACCTATGTCACGTCCGTACAGTTAATCGATAGCATCTTTTGCGAAGGGGGAAGATGACAGAAAAAGAAGTAAAACCGTCGTTTAGCCTGAAATATCTCGTATTGACACTCCTGACTACGATGATCGTCAGCGGAATTGGTCTCCTAATCTCCAAAATTTATGAATCTAAGCCAGTTAAGGAGATGGAAGTCTTTCAAGATAGCCAGGTTGATATCTTCAATGATGATGCGTTTCCGAAGGATCTCATTGAGGCTACCTACTACCTTAAGGGCAATCCAAAAAAGAAAATAGCGATGCTCTTTCGTAAAGTTGTGTTGATAAGAAATTCAGGAAATGAAGGCGCAGAAAACGTTCTTGTCACAGCAGCTTTGGCAGAGAAGGATGCGCACTTAGTTGCTATGCCAAAAATCACAACAGAGCCAAAGGATATCGTTGACGTAGTATCAGTTTCGAGAGTCGAGGGAGGGAACAGTAATAGACCGACTTGGAATATTTCGCTTCTCAATCCGGGTGAATCCGTAAAGTTTGAATACTTCGTATATTCAGAGAAAAAACTCCGGCAGATTAATCTAAACATATTGCCAAGAAAAAAAGACTGGAAAATCATAAACCATTCTTTGTTTGATCGAACACAAAAAGATACAGACCGTCTCTACAACTTTTTCGTCATAGCAAGCTCAGTTCCAATGGCGTTTTTACTATTGATGTTAGTTCTTTCATTTCCGTTCTATCGATACCAATGGAACAAGAGGCCGGACTATAGAGAGAAATACGGCAGTTTTTGGGCCTTTTATAAAAGGCACAGTCCATGGGAGCTCCTTAAGTCTTCCTCTCCGGATTAGGTAGCGCTAATGATTCATTCTATCGGATTTGCAAAAAAAAGCCACAAAAGCCGGTGAGTTCATACTTTACTCACTTTCTTCCCGCAGTAATCTTTGCAAATCCTGCTGTGACGCCCATGAAAGACTTGCAGGCACTGAATAAGGTCTTTTCTCGGCCGGAGGAAATTTCGATGATAGGTGCCGAAATCTCGGGGTCGCCGCCCGGAGGCGTACTCTTTCGTACGTCGAGGACGCGCGACCCCGAGATACAGGCGCATGGCGCGAAATTAACCCGGCCGGGTCACCGACTACTTCCGGAACAGCCAGAATAATATCAGACTCATCACCACACTGATCAAAATGCACGTGCCCAGGGGGAAATAGAAGGTGAAGTTCCCTTTCTTCACGTAGATGTCGCCCGGCAGGCGGCCGATATAGGGTATCTTGTGGGCGAAGAGGAGGCCCAGGCCGACAAGGATGATAATGGCGCCTAGAAGGATGAGCGTCTTGCCGAGGCTGGTCGTCATCTCTTTTCCCCTTTCTTTTGCGGCCGGGCCGCAAACCGCTCATACTCGCTGAATATGCAGCCGCAGTAGTTCTGGCGGTAGATGCCGAGGGAGCGCGCGTGAGCCTGCCCTTCCTTCCATCCCTCGCGAAAGTCTTTGTAGAGAAAGGGCATCTTATAGCGGCCGGAGAGGGCTTGCGCAACAGCGGCGATGGCCTCGTGCCGCTGGTAGACGCTGTAGAGGAGGGTGGTTGTCACGGCATCGGCTTTTTCCTCGACGGCCCTGCGGAACGCAGCGTCAAGGCGTATGAGATAGCAGGCGCTGCACCTGTCTTTTCCCGCTTCCAGCGCCGCTTTGAGGAACGTCTCCAGGTCGTAGGTCTCGTCGATAATCAAAGGCAGGAGGCTGACCCGGCTGTATGCCGCGAGCGCCTCCCGCCTTCTCTGAAATTCGGTGTAAGGGTGGATGTTCGGGTTGTAGAAAAAGCCCGTTGCCTCGTGCCCCTCGCCCCGCAGCACCTTCAAAGGGTAGATGGTGCAGGGGGCGCAGCAAATATGGAGTAATACTTTCACCCCGCCTCTTTCTTTCCTCTTTTTTCCTGTATCGCTGCCTGGGCCGCGGCCAGACGCGCCACCGTAACCCGGTAGGGCGAGCAGCTCACGTAGTCGAGGCCCAGCTTGTGACAGAACTTGACCGAGTTCGGCTCGCCGCCGTGCTCGCCGCAGATGCCCACCTTCAGCTTGGGCCTCGCCTTTCTGCCCAGTTCGATCCCTGTTTTAATGAGCCTCCCCACGCCCCGCTCGTCGAGCCGCTGGAAGGGGTCGTAGGGGAGCACGTCCCGCTCCACGTAGAGACGCAGGAATTTTCCCGCGTCATCCCTGCTCATGCCGAAGGTGGTCTGGGTGAGGTCGTTCGTGCCGAAGGAGAAAAACTCCGCCACCGTCGCGATCTCGTCGGCCGTGAGGGCCGCCCTCGGTATCTCGATCATGGTGCCCACCTTGTAGTCGACGCTCATGCCGTTCGATGCGAATACCTCGGCGGCGACCCGGTCCACCACGTCCTTCTGGAGTTTCAGCTCATTCACGTCGCCCACCAGCGGTATCATGATCTCCGGTTTTACCTCGACCCCGGACTTCTTTACCTCGCAGGCGGCCTCGAAAAGGGCGCGCGCCTGCATCTCGGTGATCTCGGGATAGAGGATGCCGAGCCTGCACCCGCGCAGACCCAGCATGGGGTTTTCTTCTTTGAGGCTCGCCACCTTCGCCGCCAGCCGGTCGTAGGTGATGCCCATTTTTGCGGCCAGGTCGCGCAATTCCTTCTCCCCGTGGGGCAGGAATTCATGGAGGGGCGGGTCGAGGGTCCTGATGGTCACTGGCAAGCCGTTCATCACCCTGAAAAGCCCGGCGAAGTCGCCTTTCTGCATGGGAAGGACCTTGGCAAGGGCCTTTTTGCGGCCCTCCAGGTCTTCGGCGACAATCATCTCCCTCACCGCGTCGATCCGCTCACCCTCGAAGAACATGTGCTCCGTCCGGCAGAGGCCGATGCCCTCCGCGCCGAAGGCAATGGCGACCTGGGCCTGGTCGGGCTGGTCCGCGTTCGTCCTCACGCCGAGTGAGCGTGCCCCATCGGCCCACTTCATGAGGGAGTCGAAATCCTGGTAGATCGGGGACTCCTCGGCCTTCAGGGTCTTGTCGACGAGGACGCGCAGCACTTCCGATGGGATGGTCTTCACCTCTCCCGCAAACACCTCGCCGGTGCTCCCGTTTATCGAGACGTAGTCGCCTTCCTTGATGGTCGTACCCTTTATCTTGATCGTTTTTGTCCGGTAATTGATGTCAAGTTCGCCGCAGCCGGCGACGCAGACCTTCCCCATCTGCCGCGCCACGAGGGCCGCGTGGCTCGTCATGCCGCCTCGGGACGTGAGGATGCCCTGGGCCGCGTTCATGCCCCGGATGTCCTCGGGCGAGGTCTCGGCCCTCACGAGGATCACCTGTTCTCCCCGGGCCGCCCAGCTTTCCGCGTCTTCCGCGTTGTAGACCACCTTGCCCGTTGCCGCGCCCGGTCCCGCGTTCAAACCCTTCGCCACCAGCCTCCCTTCCTTGAGGGCCTTATTGATCTCCTTCGGGTCGAATATGGGCCGGAGGATCTGGTTGAGCCCGTCGGGGCTTACGCGCATGAGCGCCTCTTCCTTGTCGATCAGTCCCTCCCTGACCATGTCGACGGCGATCTTGAATTCGGCAAAGGAGGTCCGCTTGCCCGTCCTCGTCTGGAGCATCCAGAGCTTTTTGCGCTGGATCGTGAACTCGACGTCCTGCATGTCCTTGAAACGGCGCTCCAGGGTGGAGCGGATCTCAAGGAGCTGTTGATACGCCTGGGGCATCTCTTCTTCGAGGGAAGGGGTGGAAGGGTCTGTTTTCTGCGCCTTGTTGATCGGCAGAGGCGTTCTTGTCCCGGCCACGACGTCCTCACCCTGGGCATTCAGGAGATATTCGCCGTAGAAGACGTTTTCCCCGGTGGAGGGGTTTCTCGTGAAGGCGACGCCCGTGCCGGAATCCTGCCCGATGTTGCCGAAGACCATGCTCTGGACGTTGACCGCCGTCCCCCAGGAGGCGGGTATGTTGTTCAGCCTCCTGTACGCGTCGGCCCTCGCGTTGTTCCAGGACTGGAAGACGGCCCCGACGGCGCCCCATAACTGCTCCAGGGGGTCCTCGGGGAACGCGACGTTCAGTTTTGTCTTGATGAGCGACGTGAAGGCTGACACGAGTTCTTTCAGGTCCTCGACGGTAAAATCTATGTCAAGCTTGATGCCCCTGGCCTTTTTCTTTTCATCGATGAGCCCCTCGAAGGGGTCCTCCTCTTCCTTGCTCTCCGGTTTGAGCCCGAGCACCACGTCTCCGTACATGGCGACGAAGCGGCGGTAGCAGTCCCAGGCGAACCATTCGTTCCCTGTCAGCTCGGCGAGCCCTTTCACCGTCTGCGCGTTGAGGCCGAGGTTGAGGACCGTATCCATCATGCCGGGCATACTCGCCCTCGCCCCCGATCTGATCGACAGCAGGAGCGGGTTTTTGGGGTCGCCGAACCGCATGCCCATCAGCTCTTCAACCCGCTTCAGGCTCGCGAGGACTTCTTCGCGCAATCCTTCGGGGAGCTGCATCTGATGCTGATAATAGTAGGTGCAGACCTCGGTGGTGATGGTGAAACCCGGGGGCACGGGGATGCCGATGTTGACCATCTCGGCGAGACCCGCGCCTTTCCCTCCGACGAGGTTTCTTAACTGCTCCCCTGCCTCGGCTTTCTCTCCTCCAAAAAAATAGACATATTTGGCCATGTTTCCTCCTGTGTAGTTGGACGTGTAAAGTTTAGGCGAGCTCTTCCACGCGGATCCTGGAGAAGTCACCATACTGCAAAAACATATCCTTGATCTTTGTGAGCAGGCTCAGATGGTTGTTTTTTATGGCCTCGTCTTCTACCATGACGAAGACCTTGTCGAAATAGTTGTCTACGGTCTCCTTGAATCCCACCAGCACGCCGATTGCCTCGGGGTAGCGCCTCTCCTGCAAACGCGTCATGAATTCGCCTTTCTTTGCCTCGAACAGGTCGTAGAGCGCCCGCTCCTCCTGCTGGCTGAAGAGGACAGGGTCGGGGGGGAGCACGTCTTTCAACGTCTTCGTGATATTGTAGACCCGTCTTGAAGCCGATCATGAGGCGGCGGAAGTCTTCGATGGAGCTTTGTGTTTCGAGGGCGCGGAGCCTCATGTAGCCGTCGTAAATATCGGTGGCGACGCAGGGCAGGACGGCGCCCACGAACTCCTGGTTGTGCCCTTCCTCCACCATGAGGAACTTGAACCTGGTGGCGATGAACTCGGAGAGTGTTCCTTTCAGGGTCTCGAGGGGGACTTTCCCCGCCACGCTGCCAAGGGCCTCAAAGCCCTTCTCGATGAGCCGGCTGAGGTTTACGTGGCAAGCCCTGTCGATCACGATCTTTATGCAGCCGAGGGCCTGGCGCCTCATGGCGAAGGGGTCGAGGTTCCCCGTGGGGGTGATGCCGACGGAAAAAAAGGAGATGAGCGAGTCCATCTTGTCGCCAAGGGCCATGAGGGCGCCGAGCGGCGGTCTCGGGCAGCCTTCCGTCGGTGCCGGACGGGTAGTAGTGCTCTTCGATCGACCGGGAGACTTCCCTGTCCTCACCCTGATACTCGGCGTAGATCCTGCCCATTGTCCCCTGAAGCTCCGGGAACTCCCCCACCATGTGGGTGAGGAGGTCGGTCTTGATGAGGAGCGCCGCCCTCTCGACTTTTGCCTGGTCGGTCACCCCGAACGCGGGTGCGAGCCACCCGGCCAGGGCAGCTACCCGGACCATTTTGTCCTTCAGGCTCCCCAGCCGTTTGTGGAACATGACGGCTTCAAGCTTTTCATAGAGCGTGTCGAGCCTTGTCTTCCTGTCCTCGTCGAAAAAGAACCGGGCGTCGGCGAGGCGGGCCCTGAGCACCTTTTCGTTCCCCCTTATCACCTGGGCGGGATCGACGGGAAGCGTGTTGGCAAAGAAGATAAAGGCGGCGACGAGGGAGCCGTCCTGCCTCTCCAGGGGTATGTAGCGCTGGTGTCCTTTCATGACATTGACGAGCACCGCGCGGGGCAGCTCCAGATAGGGCGCATCGTAGGTGCCGATGAGGCCGTGGGGATATTCCGTGATGTAGCAGATCTCCTCCAGGAGGTCCGCATCCGCTACGGCCAGCGCGCCGGTCTTTGCCTCGATGCCGTGTATCGCCGCCTTCATCACCTGCATCCGCTCCGCGTCGTCCGCGATGACGTAGCGCGCCCTCATCTCCTCCAGGTAGCGGGAGATGTCCGTGATGACCGCATCGCCGGCAGACAGGAAGCGGTGCCCGATCGATGCGTTGCCGCTCGATACCCCTGCGGCGTCGAAATGGATGACCTCGTCGCCGAAGAGGGCGACGACCCAGTGGACGGGCCTGCCGAATTCGAACGTGGACCGTCCCCAGCGCATCTTCTTCTGGAAGGGGATGCGGGCGATGGCCTCGGGAAGAAAACCGGCAAGCACTTCCTTGGTGGGTGCGCCTTTTTCGACCTTCTCCACACAGATAAGGTCGGCCGCCTCTTTCCGCCGGACCTTCAGTTGGCTGACGTCGACGCCCTGAGACCGCGCGAACCCCAGGGCAGAGGGCAGCGGCTTGCCGTCGCTGTCAAAGGCGCGGTCGGCTGGTGGGCCGAATTTTATCGTCACGCTCTCCTGCTGCTTTTCCTCCACGTCGTCGATGAGCACGGCCAGGCGCCTGGGCGTGCCGAAGACCGCGGACGTGCCCGCAGCCGATGCGAAAGGCGGCGAGGCCCTCTTTGAGCGCCTTCGCCAGGCCGTCCTTCGCGGGCCTGATGAAGCGGCTGGGCAGTTCCTCGCAGCCTATCTCAAGCAGAAATGGTTTCATAGGCTGACCGCCTCCTTGTCGAGGGGCAGACCCATCCCGTCCCGCTTTCTCACGTACAGCTCGGCCGACATCTTGGCGAGGTTCCTGACCCGGGCGATGTAGTTGGTCCGCTCCGTCACGCTTAAGGCCCCCCTCGCGTCGAGGATATTAAAGGCATGGGAGCACTTCAGGCAGAAATCGTAGGCGGGATAGACAAGCCCCCTTCCCTTGAGCAGCTTTTCCCCTTCCGCCTCAAAGCTGTCGAAAAGCCGGCGCAGCATAGCGGCGTCCGCCTCCTCGAAGTTGTAGACCGAGTATTCCCGCTCCGGCTCCAGGTAGATATCCCCGTAGAGGACCGAGTCGTTCCATTTGATGTGGTACACGTTGTCCACGTCCTGCAGGTACATGGCTATCCGCTCGATGCCATAGGTGATCTCGACGCTGATGGGGGAAAGGTCTATCCCTCCCACCTGCTGGAAGTAGGTGAACTGGGTGATCTCCATGCCGTCGAGCCACACCTCCCAGCCGAGCCCCCATGCGCCCAGGGTGGGCGATTCCCAGTCGTCTTCCACGAACCGTATGTCGTGGTATGCAGGGTCGATGCCGAGGCTCACGAGGCTTGCCAGATACATGTCCTGGATATCGAGGGGCGAGGGCTTCATGATCACCTGGAACTGGTAGTAGTGCTGGAGCCTGTTCGGGTTCTCGCCGTACCGGCCGTCGGTGGGCCTCCTCGACGGCTGCACGTAGGCGGCATTCCAGGCTTCCGGGCCGAGGACCTTGAGGAACGTGGCCGGGTGGAAGGTGCCCGCCCCCACTTCCATGTCATAGGGCTGCCGTATCACGCACCCCCGGCCCGCCCAGAATTTTTGCAGCTCCATGATCAGGTCCTGGAAGTACATGACACCCTATCCTACGGCGCGCATTAGCAGTCTGTACGACTTGAACTCCACATTCAGGTGAAAATGCATGAAAGCCTCCATCAGCTCCCTTGCGTGCCGCCCGTAGGCGGCGGTATCGGTTCCCTTCAGGGCGGCGGGGTCGGCGAGCCGGGGAATGAGGCCCTCGGGGTATCTCCTCTGGGGGACCTTTGATGCGCACGCGCCGCAGACGACGCCCCCCCTCTCGTGAGAAAAAGAGGTCGGCGCATCAGTGCTGACGTCCTTTCCGCATTGCACGCAGGTGGTGAAATTGGGCATATAGCCCAGGTGGTGAAGCATCCCCAGTTGATAATATAGTATATCGAAGTAGGTAAATTCAACATATTTGACCCTGTTGAGCGCCTCTTTGAGCACCTCGAAGAGGTCGGCGTTGGGCTCCTTCTCCCTGGTCAGCCTGTCGACGAACTCGGCAAAAAAGCTCGCGATGCACATACGTCTGAAGCTCGACTCGATGCCGCTGTTGCGCTTCCCTGAGGTCTGCGTTGTCGATGCGCACCATGCCCTGTTCCCGGCTTTTCGAAATACTCGATGTCGATATGGTTGAAAAGCTCCAGGGTGTTCATGAACCTCTTCTGGCTCTTCTTGCCCCCCTTGGCGATACCGGTAAGCTTTCCCGAGCGGAGCGTCAGGAATCGGAGGATCTTGTCCGATTCGCCGAATACCCTGGAGGAGAGGATGATCGCCTGGTCTTTGTGCAGAGCCATGGTTTTTCAGTCCTATAGGTCCTATTCTTTCTTATTTTGTTGTCTGCCCGCCTGATTCTCTTACTTCCCTTTTGCCCGGCTTGAAGACAAAGAGGCTGTCGGGCACGGGCTTGTTCACCACTACCTTCGAGAAGTCGATCACGTTGACGTTGCCCGTGATCTCGGTGATCTCCACCCGCGTGATGATATACCGGCTGTCCACCCAGATGCGGGCCGTCTGCAGGGTGCCTTCCTTCTTTGGCGCAAGCTCCAGGACCTCCATCTCCCCTTGCCTGGTCGACCGCACGAGCGCGAAGAGCGCGTCGAGCCGCGTCACGTCGTCGACAAGATCGAGGAAACTGCCTTCCATGTGCTCCCTGTCGACCCGCTGCCTCGTCACGAAAGACGCGCCTTCCTCCGCCTGCCACAGGGCGGCGCCGTCATAGAGAAAGACCTTTTCCTTCGGGGCCGTATATCGCCAGAGGAAGCCCTTCGACCGTTTATAGAAGAAGTCCCCGTCCATCTCCCTCTCCCGTTTCAGCGCCTTTATGAGGATCTTCTGGTGGAAGTGGGCCTCTACGGTGGTGATCTCTGCGTAAGTCTTTTTCAGGGCATCGAGCGTCTCAGGCCGCGCCGCGCCCGGAATACCTACGAGCACGAGGACCGCGAGCGTCATCATTGCGCCAATGCGTCCGGCGCCCCAATGCCTGTATCTACCTTGCATCCCTACTCCTTTCTCTTCAGCACTTCCCTCGGCTTGATGCCCGTCGACGGACCGACCAGGCCCTCCCTCTCCATCCTCTCCACCATCCTCGCGGAGCGGTTATACCCTATCCTGAACCGCCGCTGTATCATGCTGATGGAGGCCTCGCCCTTCTCGGAGACGAACCTGACGGCCTCTTCGTACTTTTCGTCGTTCATTTCTTCGCCGTCTTCCGACTTCTTCCGGCTCTTCCAGTATCTGCTCGTTGTACTCGGGGAGCGCCCTGGTTTTTCAGGAACTCGACGATCCTCTTGATCTCCCCTTCCGACACGAACGGTCCGTGTATGCGCTGGATCCTGCCGAGGCCCGGGCTCATGAGGAGCATATCCCCCGAGCCCAGGAGGCTCTCCGCGCCGTTCATGTCGAGTATGGTGCGGGAATCGACTTTGGAGGTCACCTGGAAGGAGACGCGGGCAGGGAAATTGGCCTTGATGATGCCCGTGAGCACGTCGACGGAGGGCCGCTGGGTTGCGAGGATCAGGTGTATGCCGGAGGCGCGCGCCATCTGGGCCAGCCTTGCGATATACTCCTCCACGTCCTTCGACGAGACCATCATCAGGTCTGCCAGCTCGTCGATCACCACCACGATATAGGGGATGTTTTCACCCTCTTCCTTGACCATCTTCTGGTTGTATTTTTCGATGTTCCTCACGCCCTTCTCGGCCATTACCTGGTACCGCCGCTCCATCTCGTCGATGAGCCACCGCAGGGCGGTCTTGGCGCTCTTGGCGTTGGTCATCACGGGAAGCAGCAGATGGGGTATGCCTTCATAGAAGGAGAGCTCCAGCATCTTCAGGTCGATCATCATGAAGCGGACGTTCATGGGGATCGCCTTGAAGAGGATGCTGCATATCATGGTGTTGAGGGAGACGCTCTTTCCCGAGCCGGTGGAGCCGGCGACCAGAAGGTGCGGCATCTTGGCCAGGTCGGCCACGAAGGGCTCCCCTGCTATGGTCTTTCCCAGGGAAAGGGTGAGAAGGGTCTTCGAGTCGGCGAAAGCACTCCGATTCGATGATCTCGCGGAGATAGACCGTCTGGCGGATCTTGTTCGGTATCTCGATGCCCACCACCGCCTTGCCGGGAATGGGGGCGATAATCCTGATGGAGACGGCGGAGAGCGCCATGGCCAGGTCGTCCGACAGGTTTGCGATGCGGCTCACCTTGACGCCCGAGCGCCGGCTCGAACTCGTACATGGTGATCACGGGCCCCGGCCTGACCTCGACGACCTTGCCGTCTATCCCGTAATCCTTGAGCTTCTTTTCGAGTATCCGCGCGTTCGCCTGGGCGCTCTCTTTATCGACCTTGACCTCCTTCTTTTCAACAGGGTCGAGCAAAGAGACGGGCGGCAGTTTATAGGGGCCGATCTCCTTCAGGAAATCGAACGACTCCTGCACCACCTTCTTCTCTTTCCGCTCTTTTTCCTTCTCTTTTCCCTCTCCTTCTCCTCCACGATCTTGACGGGTTTTGGGACTTGCGCGGCCCGCCTTCTTGAGAGGCGCGCACCGGCAATCGCGCCGGCAATGGAGAAGAGGGGCGCCTGGACGATGAGGAAAAGGGATATGAGAAAAAGCACGACGGAGAGGAGGAGGCTCCCGAAATAGCGAACACATGGATAAGACCGCCGGCAACCAAGAACCCGACAAGGCCGGAGAACGCGATCGTGCCACGCCCTTCATCGGCATCCGTCCTACCAGTATCTGGAGCAGCGCCGACAGGGAAAAGAAGAGCAGGACGAAACCGGCGGCGAGCAGGAGCAGATGGTCGACGGCTTTCTTCCGTAAGGAGAGCACGGAGAAGAAGAGGATGAAGCCGCACAGGGCGTAGCTCATGTAGCCGAAGTGCTGGACGAGGAAGTCCGCGCCGTAAGAACCGGCCCTTCCGCAGAAATTCTTCACCGTGCCGGACGCCGCGACGGTAGTTGGGCGACGGGTCGAAGGGGTGGTACGAGAGCAGGCTGACGAAAATAAAAAGAAAGAGGCCGAGCAGCGCGATGCCTATGATCTCTTTCTTTAGCGCGTCCGACATTGCATCAGTCTCCTCGATTGCGGCACGGACCACATCCATGAGCCCTGCCTTATAGGATAAACCTTTTCCCTCCATGGGTATAGGTTTTCCCACCCGGACGGTCACGCGCCCTGTCTGCGTCGCCACGGCGCATCCGGGCGGCTGCAGGGGGTTCGTCCCTATCACCGCAAGGGGCACGACAGGCACGCCCGCGCGCGTGGCGAGGGAGAAAGCGCCTTTCATGAAGGGGAGGAGGTTTCCGTCATGGCTCCTCGTCCCCTCGGGGAAGATGAGCACGGAGGCCCCGCCCTTAATTTTTGCCACTGCGTCTTCGATGGCCTTCAGTGCTTCCCGCGGGTTGTCCCTGTCGATATTGATGTAGCCTGCCTTCTTTATGGCCCAGCCGAAGACAGGTATGCGGAAAAGCTCCCGTTTTGCGACGAACTTGAACGGGACCGGCAAGCAGGAGAGGAGGACGGAAATGTCGAGGGCGCTCTGGTGGTTCGACATGAAAAGATAGGGGGGCCCCGCGATATGCTCTGCGCCTTCAACGGAAACGGAGATGCCTGCCGCCCAGAGCTGGGTCCGCGCCCATACGGCTGCGATCCCGTGCACCCGCTCGCCTCTCGGGTCGAAGGGCGCGACTGCGAAGGCAACGCCGGAGAGGAACAAGGTGGCGCCTACCAGGTTCAGATACGAGAAGACCCGCCTCATTTAGCCTCTTTCTCAAGGGCTGTGATGATCTCCTCTACTTCCGTCCTGATCGTCGGGTCGATATCATAGGGGGAAACGCCCAGCTTGTCCGCCTCGATGACTTTCTCGTTATAGCTCATGACGCCGAGGAGCGCAAGTTCGGGCAGGTGCTCCCGGACCATGGCTACGTCGGCATCATTCGTCACCTTGTTTGCCACCACGTAGACCCGCTTTATCCCGAGGTCGCCTGCCAGCTCTTTCACCTGGCGCGCCGTCTGAAAGCTGCGCCGGCCGGGTTCCACTACGACGATCAGGGCGTCCATGTATGCCGTTGTCCCGCGCCCGAGGTGCTCCAGGCCCGCCTCCATATCGACGATGAGGTACTCCTCCCTCTCGATGAACACGTGGGCGAGCAGGCTCTTCAGGACGACGTTCTCCGGACAGAAACAGCCCCCTCCGCCCTGGGGGATGGTGCCGAGGACCATCAGCTTCACGCCGTCCCGGTTAAGGGAAAACCGGTCGGGAAGGTCCTCGACCTTGGGGTTCAGCGTGAAATACGCGCCGTAGCCGCCCTTGGTCGCGCCCGTCCGCTCCTCTATCATCTCCCTCATTTTGGCCAGGGGCTTGATGTCCTTTAGCTGCTCCTGGGGGATGCCGACGGCGCTTGCGAGGTTCGCGTCGGGGTCGGCATCGATGGCGAGCACCTTGTGGCCGAGGCTCGCGAGGACGCGGGCCATCACCCCTGCGAGTGTTGTTTTTCCCACGCCCCCTTTTCCGGAAATCGCTATCTTCATAAGCATCTCCCTCGAAAAGCTATCATTCGGCCTTACTCTGTGTCAAGGCCGGCTCCTGCCCATCGGAGCTGCATTTCACTGCGTACTGGAGGAACTGCCTCTCTTCCGGCGTGGCGAGCACGATAAGGTGCATACCCTGCTCCAGCAACAGGTTCGCGGGCGGGTTGTATATCCATTCACCGTGAGCGTTTCTCACCGCGAGGAGCAGGATGTTCCCCATGCTCGAAAGTTCCAGCGCCCCGACTTCTCGCCCCACGTACTGGGACTCCGCGGGCACGATCACCTCTTCCACCCGCATCGCCTGCTCCTTGTCGCGGAGCATCGACTCCAGGAAATCGGTCGCATGGGGCCTTGTCATCTCGGCTGCCATCCGCAAGCCCCCGATATAGTTGAGGGCCACGACCGTATCGGCGCCGGCCCGCCTTATCTTGTCGATATTCTTCGTGTCATTGCACCTGCACACCACCCGCAGAGAAGGGTTCAACTGCTTGGCGGTCAGGGCGATGACGATGTTGTCGTTGTCCGAGTTCGTCGTGGCGAAAAGGCCTTTCGCTTGTCGCACCATTGCCTTTTCTAGCAGCTCGTTCTCGGTCGCGTCCCCCAGGAGCATGGGTACGTCGATGTTGCGGCCCTTTAGGAGCTCTAGCTGGGCCGCGTCGGAATCGACGGCTATCTGCGGCCTTTTCGTCTCGTTTAGCTCGTGGACGATGTAGAGGCCCACCATGCCGATGCCGCAGACGATATAATGGCCCTTCATCTTTTCGATGCGCTTCTCCATACTTCTCCTCCGGAAGACCCTGCGTACTTCGCCCTCGACCATGTACGACGCGAGGGCCGTGAACAGGTAAAAGATCGTGCCCACGCTGAGAAAGACGTAGATGATGGTAAAAACTTTTCCCGCCGTGGTATTGCCCGCCCCGATGACGTCCTGGTAGCCGACCGTGGTAATCGTGATCGCCGTCATGTACAGGGCGTCGAGCCAGGAGGTGTTCTCTACCCCGACCAGCTTGTATCCCAGGGTCCCGACGAGGATGATGGCGATGATGATAAGGATGATCCGCTTCAGGCGGGTGGTGATATCCGTTCTCATGGGGGCTCTCGTCTAGTATAGCATAGAGGGGGCGGCAGAGGCTACGTCAGGGTTTCTTAAAAGGTATGGAGAGGCCGTTCATGAACTCCCTCTGGAACGTCTCCTCACGGGCCAGCTCGACGTGGGTCACGAAGGCGGCGATCCTGTCCGCCTCTTTCCGTTTTTCCTTGTCCATAAGGGCCAGGTAGGCGCCGTGGCCTGCCGCATTGCCCACCATAATGATGTGATCGGGGTCGCACGGTGGGAAAAGACCCATGGTGAGGGCGCTTGCCTTGTCTATGTGCATGCCGAAGGCCCCGGCAATAGCCATGCGGCGGATGGAGGCCACCTTCAGGCGGTCCATCAAGACCCTGCATCCCGCGTAAAGGGCCGCCTTCGCGAGCTGGACCTGTCTGATGTCCTTCTGGGTCAGGACGATGTCGCGCCCCGTTCGCGTCTCGTTCCTCCAGGCCACGACAAATTCCACCATGCCGGAGGCCGCCTTTCTCAGCCTCGGGGTGCGCGCATCCTTGGAAAAGGCGCCATCCTCCCCTATCAGTCCCGTGGTGTAGAGATGGGCGACGGCATCGATGATGGCGGAACCGCAGAGGCCCGCCGGTTCAAGGCCGGCCCCGTTGTCAGCGGCCCAGCCCTCTTTTCCGACCACGCCGTAATCGACCTCGAAGGTGGCCGCGTCTATCCGCACCCTCTCTATGGCGCCCTCTATCGCCCTCATCCCACTCGAGATTTGGGCCCCTTCAAGGGCCGGGCCGGTAGCGCAGGAGCACGAGAGAAGACGCTCCCTGTTTCCGAGGACGATTTCCCCATTCGTACCGAGGTCCATGATCAGGGAGATCTCTTCCCGCTTATGCGCTGCCTCCGAGAGGAGAACGCCTACATTGTCGGCCCCCACAAAACCTGCTTCCACGGGGAGGATGTGCAGGTAAGAGGCGCGGCCGATGCCGATCCCGAGGTCTCGCGCCCTCACGTCGAGGGACTGCCGTATGGTGGGTGTGAAGGGCCACAGACCAAGGCGGTCGGGTGGTATGCCGAGAAAGATATGGTGCATCACCGTGTTTCCGACGACCGTCGCGTCCACGATCTCAGAGGGATCGAAGCCCCTGCTCTCTGCCATACGGTGCACCAGTGCGTCGATAGAGGCGATCAGGGTCGCCTGCATCCTGCGGGTGCCGTCGGGATGGCGTGATGAGTAAGAGATGCGCGACATGATGTCCGGCCCGAAAAGCACCTGGGGGTTGGTGACAGAGCCCGTCGCGATGAGCTGCCCGTCCCTCAAATCACCCACGTAGGCCGCTATCGTCGTGGTGCCGATATCGAGGGCCAGGCCGAGATATCTCGCGTCCGCACCCGGCCGGACCCCGATTATCTCCTTCCCCATCCGGACGAGGAGGGTTACCCTCCCTTCGAGGTCTCCCCCCGTCTTTCCGAGTTCCTCAAGGACCGTCACGTCAATGCCGAGGTCGCGAAGTTCGTACTGCTGTGCCATGAGCCGGACTATGCGCTCGACACGCGCCTCGTCGCCATCCCCTTCCGCGAGGTCGATGTTATAGCCCCTGACAACGGGGTCGATCACCCCCGACCGCCCGGCAAAGAGTTTTTCCCCCTGGCTCCCGAGGCTCTCCTGCGCCACGAGGACGGTCATATCGCCCCTGATGCGGGTCATACAGGCCAGCCTGTACCCGAGTTCCCTGTCGCCGGGTCTTACCAGGCTGGATTCCGCAGCCGTTGGTGCTTCTGCCTCGCCCTCCATGACACGCACCCTGCACCCGCCGCAGAGACCCTTGCCGTTGCACGGGGCGTCTATATAGACGCCTGCTTCCCTGGCCGCTTCGAGGATTGTTGTCCCTTCGGCCCCTGTCACCTCCTTAGAGGAAGGGGCAAAGAGGATATGGGAAGCCTTCGGTGTCATACGTTTTCCCTGTCGTGCCGGCCCGGGTAGAGCGCAGCGATCCGCCCACCAACGGTCGCCATCGATATGCCGCAACTGGAACCGAGTATGAGTCCCCCTCCCCGGAATGCCTCTTCCGCACGATCTATCTCTGTGCGGGTCCTCTCTTCTCCCCAGCCCATAATATCGATGTGGCCCATGAGGCAGACCCGCCGGCCGAACTCCTTACTCAGGTCGTGGACGTTCAGTCCTGCCTGCGCGTCGACAGGATGGATACAGTCATAACCTGCTTTTATCAAAAGGTCAATCACCTTCCCCGTGTCGCCGTCGGAATGGAAAAAGACCCGCAGGCCCATCTCCTTCGCTATCAGTGCGGCCTGCCTGTAAATGGGCAATATTTGATCCGCGAAATAGTCGGGCGAGAAAAAGAGACCCCCCTTCCCGGCGATGTCGTCGGTGATCGCCAGGGCCTGGAAGCCTCTGCCGCAGGCATTCCTCGCGGTCCTCTCGACCTCCGCCGCGAACAGGTTGGCCGCATCCTGAAACAGGCCCCGGTCCCGGTGCACGCTCACCATGGCCTTGAAGAACCCCTGGCGCTCTATCACACGGGAAACGGGTCCGTTGAGGCAACCAACGACGAAATAGTCTTCAAGCCCTCCTGATTCCGAGTCCGTTGAACAGGCGCACTCGTTGAGGTCGACGCCGACCAGCGAGAGCCCCAGGGAGCGGGCGGCGGCAGCAAGTTGAAGGAAGTAATCGCCTTCGCCGCCGAAAAAATGGTCGAGATAATCCCTGCCCAGGAAGAGCTCGCCCCTGGGCAGGATAGGGTTGCCGGTGAAGTCCAGGGCAGCCGCGACAGCTCTCCCGGCCGGGCTAATTTTGCGCATAGCTTTGTCGTCAGCGGGGCCGCAGGATGCTCACGTTTGCCACCCAGCCAAGGCAATATGGAGGCTGGGTACCCGACCCATGTACGCTCCGCTCCTGCGGCCCCTCCGTGTCACAAGATCCAAGTTGGTTTGCCGGGCACCCCCGAGCACCGACCTCGCGCAAGAGGGAACCACCCGGGCCGGGGGTGGTAGTGCATCAAAATTCCCTCCGGTCGGGAGAGCTGTCGTGCACGTGATCTTATGCCTTTTCTGGGTCATGAGTAAAATCATCTCACGACTGACCCCGTTGCTCTGCCGCCTTTTGCTTTCTGTAGTATGTGGTAAACCGCCTCGCCCTGGGATCGCGCCCCACGAGCAAGTCAGCCGCCATGGCGTATGGCAGCATGGCTGCGGGGTTGACAATGGCCGCACCAAGGCCCGCCTTTATCGCGAGGGCGAGGAAGGCCGCATTGACTGTCTTCCTGTCGGGGAGCCCGAAGGAGACATTGCTCGCCCCCAGCACGAGGTTGAGCCCCCACTCAGCCACCACCTGCTCCATGGTCTCCAGGGTCACCGCGGCGGCCTTATCGTTCACCGCACTCGCTTCCGCCACGCAGTCGACGATGATCTCCTCCCGGGGGATCCCCGCGGCATCCGTCTGCTCCAGTATACGCCTGACGACCTCCATCCTGCCGGCAGGTTGCTTGGGGATGCCCGAGGCATCGGAAGCCAGTACCACGAGGGCCGTGTCATGCGCCTTCACGAGGGGCAGCAGCGCTTCAAGCACCCGGCTCTCCCCTGTGACGGAGCTGACAATCGGTTTCCCGCTTCCGAGCTGCAGCGCTTTTTTAAGGGCTTCAGGATTCCTGCTCTCGATGCAGAGGGGTACGTCGACCACCTCCATGACGGCCTGCATCACCTGTGGCAGGACCCGGACCTCGTCGATGCCGAAAGCAGAGACGCTCACGATCAGGATATCGGCGCCTGATGCGACCTGGCCGAGCGCCTCCCTTCGGATGGGTTCCATATCGCCCGTTACCATGCCTTCCTTGACCGAACCCTTGGCGAAGGGATTGATCCGCTCTCCGAGAAGGACCGTGGGCAGACCGTCTCCGATGATGACTTCCTTTCCCCTGGGACCTCGCACATAGGTTTTCATATTACTCAAGCTGCTCCTTTCTCCGTCTTACGAGACTTTATATGGCTGTGCAGTATCATGACAATTACGGCAACAAACAGGGCAGCCAGGGCATTCGTATTGCAAATCTGGCTTACGCTCCAATGTTGACTCAGCATAAAGCCGCCCGCGGCTGGAGCGAGGAGAGATCCGATCTTGCCGACTCCATAGGCCCAGCCAATACCCGAGCCCCTGATATCTGAAGGGTATGAGACCGTCGCAAGCCCCATGAGCCCCGAATTGCCGCCTATTACAAAGAATCCCATGACCACGCAAATAATCGAGACGACAAGGAGGGAGCTGGTCGAGAACAACCCAAAGACTACAACGCTGATAAATGCGAGGACAAATGCGACTTTCAATATATTGAACGGGTTGACCTTGTCCATCAATCGGCCTATGAGGAGCGTAGCGATGACCGAGCCTAAATTGAGAGCTGCAAAGGCAATGCTGTACTGTTGAGGCGTAGCGCCGCCCTTCCGGAGCAACGTGGGGGCCCATGCGAGTATTATCCACAGGATGAAGAAGCTCGCGAGAAAACAAAGCCACAACATTATGGTTGTGAACGCGCGCCCTTCCAGGAAAAGGTGCTTCACGGGCGCACCGGGAAGCTTTTTCTCGGTGGAGCAGAATTCGACCCCCTCATCTCTGCCCAGGGCCGGGGCAATCCTTGAAACGATACGGCGGACCAGTTCCTTATCCTTTCCTCTCCTTACAAGGAAATCCAGGGTCTCAGGAAGAAGGAACCCCAAAACCACACCAATAACGATAGGCACAATTCCGCCCAGGACGAAGAGGGACTGCCACCCATAAGTAGGAATCAGGTACGAGGCCGAAAGCCCGGCGGTCGTAGCACCGACGGCCACACCCGCGTACATGGTCGTGGCAAGGGTTGTGCGCATCCTGCCCGGCGCGTATTCACATCCGAAAGCAAGGGCATTCGGGATAGCGCCGCCCAAACCGATACCTGCGAGAAAACGGAGCAACGCCAGTTCTTGCACGCTCGTAATATATGCGGTCATTAAGGTAAAAATACCGAAAACAATGGCAGAGAGAAAAAGCGTCCGCTTCCGCCCCCAGCGGTCGGCTACCATGCCCAGGCCAACGGCGCCTACCAGCGGCCCCACCTGGCCGGCGCTCAAAGCCAGGCCAAGAGCGCTCGGCTTGGAGTGCAGGAAGTCTGCGATCTTGGGCAACGCCACCCCGATGATCATCATATCAAAACCTTCGAGGAACATAATACAGAAAGAGAGGAAACAGACCCATACCTGATACGATGAAAACGGATTCGTATCGAAAATCTCACTGACGCTCACTGTCCTGTTCATGCATTGGCCTCCGTATTAAGGAATAAGTAAATCGGAACCATAGTAGCCTTAATAGACCCCATACTCCTTCGTGAATTCCACCATAGCCCTCACGTTCTCCGCCTTTGCATTATCGAGGCTCGCCGCTGCGTCTACTATATACCCCCCGTCTCTTCCGACGATATCGATGAGCTTCTTGCAGTATACCTTTACATCCTCCGGCGTTCCCGTCGCCATCATCGAAAGAGGCACGTTGCCCTTGATGCAGACCGTGTCGCCCAGTACCTCCTTTGCCCGGAAGATGTCCGTCGCCTCAAAGGCGTACCAGGCCCGGCCCGCCGGTATCTCCCTGATGGTGGAAAGACGCGAGGTGCAGTCGCCCTCCCACAGCGGGCACGGAACGAGGCCCTCATGTATGAGGGCGACCATCAGGTCCCTGAGGGTCGGCCAGAAAAACGTGTGGAACTGCTCCATCGACATGAACCCGTCGAGACCCTTGTGGATGGGGATAAATATCCTCGGATTGCCTGAGACCCTGCTTGCGCCGAGGGCCATGTCGACCATGATGGGAAGCAGCTTTTCACACGCCCTTATCACCTCTTTCGGCCTTCGGTACATATCGAGCATGAGACCCTTCGTGCCCCGGAAATAATCGCCCAGGGTATCGAAAGGGGCTTGCGTAAAGCCGCCGTACTGCATGGGAAACCCCGCCTCTTTTGCTTTTAGCGTATACGATGCCGCGTACCGTGCGATCTCCATCGACCTCTCCCCGGCCTTTTTGAGCGCATCGAGGCCGGCCGCCACCTCCGGTGTGTTGAAGGGCGCAAAACCGAAGGCCATCCCCATGGCGTAGGTGACGATGTGGCGGGGCGGCGAGATCTTTCGGAAGGCTTCGAGGCTGCCGAATACGCGGGGCCAGTACGTTCTTATCATGAAGTCCGTGGGGTCGAAGAGGAATGCTTCGTACTCATCGGCCATCATGTACTCGCCCTCGACGAACTGATAGGTGAAGTTGTCCGAGATACCATGTCCCGGCCACTTGAGCTGCCGAAAGTCGAGGGTCTCCAAAAGGGGTCCCAGGTAACGGAGGGCAAAGGGGTTCTGGTCCATGTCGGGCTCGAACTCGGTCATCGTCCGCCAGTAAGCCTTCCACTGTTTTTCCGGGTCATACATGATCTCCCGGACCGTCACCCCCGAGTACTTGGCGGGGAAGAAGCTGAATAGGGCCATTACCGGCACCCTGTCGGGCTTCTTCAAGGCTATGGCGTCGAGGACCCTCTTTTCCCGCTCCCGGTACAGATCTTCAGGCGTCTTGCTCATATCAACCCCCGATCCATTCTCTGCACAGGTTGACCGCCGCGACCGCGTCTTTTCCATAGGCGTCCGCACGGACGTACTTGCGGACCTCGTCGTCCATCTGACCGCCGCCGATCATGATCTTGAGGCCGTCCCGGAGGCCGGCCCCAACGAGTGCCTCGATCGTCAGCTTCATGGAGTCGAAGGCGAGCGTCAGGAAACCGCTTAATCCCACCACCTGAGGCTTGAACTCCATTGTCTTTTCCACAAAGGTTTCCACGGGCACATCGATGCCGATATCGAGGACATCGTACCCGCTCACGTCGAGCATGAACGTGACGATATCCTTTCCGATGTCGTGGATATCGCCCGCCACCGTACCGATCAGCACCTTGCCCTTCCGGCTGCCGATTTGCGCCTGCAAGATGTGCGGCTTGACAACCTTTGTGATGTCTTGAAGTATTTCACCGGCCATCATCAAATCGGGGATGAAGTACTCACACCGCTCGAAGCGCTTCCCCACGATCTCCATGGCATTGCGCGCATCATCGAGAATGGTTACGGGATCCACCCCCGCCTCGATCAGCGCATTCACCATCTTCATGGTTTCTTCTTCCCGCAGGTCTGCCATGAGATTGATCAGTTTGTCATTCACGGGTCCCTCCAAATCTTAACAAGAGCGACAATCGGTCCGATCGGTCCGATTGTCGCAATTTACAATTCAAAAAGGCGCGGGGACCTTTCTCTGTAGCTCCTCTGCCTTCCAGTACGCGATGCGCTCCTTGATGAAATCGATCCATTTGTCCACATCGGACGCCTTGAACCCCTGGGAGACCATCTCCTTCTTATAGGCCGCTATCACGGGCTCGACGGCCTTTATCCACTTCATTGCCTCTGCATCGGACAGGGCCAAGATCTGCCCGCCCTTTGCCTTAAAGACGTCCCTCCCCTCTATATCCATTTCATTCCACAGGGATGCCTGCCACTCCCTGGCCTCTGCTGCCGTCTCGGTAAAGATCTTCTGGATATCGGCGGGCAGGGCGTTCCATTTGTTCTTGTTCATCACGCAGTAGAAGGTAATGCCTGTGCCGAGCTGCCACGTAGGCGTGACGTAGCTCACCAACTCGGCGAACTTCCAGTATTTCAGTGTGGAGAGATCGACCATGATGCCGTCAATGACAGCCCGCCTCAAGGCTTCATAGACGTCCGGCATCTCCAGGGGCATGGGGATCGCGCCCAGGGACCTCAGGGTCTCGGTCATCCGCCCCGCACCCCTGATCTTGAGGCCCTTCAGGTCGGCGAGGGTCCTGACGGGCTTGCTGATCGTCTGGAGGACGAGGGGTCCGGAGGTGTTTATGTAGAGCAGGTGTACGCCGTCCCACTCAACGGGCCTGAACTTCTCGTAGAAGTCGCTGCTCACGTGGGTCGCGACCCATCCGCTGGGGAAGCCGAGAGGCAGGTCAAAGACCTCCGTCATCGGAAAGCGCCCCCGGGTATACTGGATATGGGAAACACCGATGTCTGCGACGCCCGTCGTAATCCCGTTGAACATCTTCACCGGCGACAGGAGCGTGCCGCCCGGATAGTAGTAGATCTCCACCCGGCCGTTTGTCCGCTTCTTGATCTCCTGGCAGAACCTCTCGGTGAGAAGCGACATCTTGTGGGTAGTGGGGAGATAATTGGCGGCCTTCAGCTTGATCACGTCGGCGGCGGAACAAGAGAAGACGCCCACAAAGAAAAAGAGCATTGCGAGGACAAAGGATACGACCACTTTTCTCATCTCACACCTCCTCAGGGCAGATATTCGGAAATGGCCCTGTTCCGTCCTTCATGGAAGGGCCACCTACGTTATAGGAAAAAAGGCAGTCCTTGTCAAGGGAAATATGCTACTTATATATATAACTGCGCCACACACTGTTATTGGCGGTATTTCAGCTAGATCGGGTCTTGTGCGCCATAGATGCCATTGACTAATCATGGACTTATAGATAATATAATCAGACGCGTGCATTCACCTATGAAACAGATGAAACAGACCGATCAGACATCCTACATCGACCGCTCATCTTTCGAGCCCGCCTATGTGCAGCTCGTGAACATCTTACACGGCCAGATTGCGTCGGGACTGTTCAGACCGGGGGAGCGGCTGCCTTCGGAGTCACAGTTGTGCCGGCGCTATCATTTGAGCCCAATGACCGTCCGGAGGGCAGTCAATATTCTCGTGCAGCAGGGCCTGGTGAGCACTACCCAGGGTCGCGGCACCTTCGTGAAGCCCGTGAAGCTGAGCACGGTCATGTTCGGCCTCGACGAGCTGCGGAGCCTTTTCGACAGGAATGCCCAGAATAAAGTGAAGCTCCTGGAGGTGAGCATCGTGAAGGCCGACCCCGACGTCGCCTCCCGGCTGGAGCTCTCCCCCGGCGACCGTGTGATCCTCATCCGCCGGCTCATCACCAAGGAAACGGAGCCAATCCTTTACCACCGTGAGTACCTGATCTACGACCCTAGCCGCCCTATCGTCGAGGCGGAGATGGAGGTGACGGCCCTCCACGGCCTGTTCGCGGGGACCGGGGAAACGAGCCTGAAGCGGGGCGAGCTGGCGATTGACGCCATGGTCCTCGGAGATGAAGAGGCTCACCTGCTCATGGCGCCTCCCGGACTGCCGTGCTTTCGTCTGGAGCACCTGTTCTACGATTTTGACAATCACCCGATCAGTTGGGGCTTTTTCCTCTGCCGTGGCGATCTCATGCGCTTCCGCGCCACCGTGGGCTTAAGCGACAAGGTGAGGCAAAGAAGCCGAAAACCGGGAGGCAGGCAGTGAAACCGCATCAATCGGAAAGCGAGCTGAGCAGTCTCCTCGCGGACTTGCAGGAAGATGCCGTGCTGGCCGAAGTGCGCCGCCGCATCGACGAGGGCGACGATCTCCTCCATATCGTGGAAGAGTGCCAAAAGGGTGTGCGGCTCGTGGGTGAGCGATACGAGCAGGGCGTTTATTACATTTCCGGCTTGATCATGGCGAGCGCCATCATGCATGAGGTGGGCGACATGGTCCTCCCCGCGCTGAAGACCCGTGTAGTCGGCAGCGAATCCGGGCGCATACTCCTCGGGACGGTGGAGGGCGACATCCACTACATCGGCAAGGACATCATCAAGGTACTCCTCAGGTGCTACGGCTTTACCGTTGTCGATCTCGGCGTCGACGTGCCCGGCCGGGAGTTCCTCGCCAAGGCCCTGGATTTCAGGCCGGCCATAGTGGGGCTCTCCTGTCTGATAGATTCCGCATTAGAGAACATGAAGGCCACGATTGACCTGCTCCGTAGAGAGGCGGGCCAGGACGGCGTCGTCCCCTCCTTCATCATCGGCGGCTACGTGGACGAGCGCGTCTGCCGCCACGTGGCAGCCGATGTCTGGGCAACGGACGCGATGACGGGCGTGCGGCTGTGCCAGCACCTGATACGGGGCCACGGCAACGGCGTCTAAGGTCGATCGGCCAACGGCATGGAGGAAATACTCCCTCTGCGGCGCCCTGCTCGCCGTGTGACCTCCGACGTTTGCGGCCCAGCAAAGCAATATGGAGCTGGTGCGACCCAGCAAGGCAATATGGAACTGGGTACCCCGCCTGTCGCCAATGTACGCCTCCGGTCTACGCGGCTCACAGTGCATCCCGGGTACCCGCTTGCGGGTGATGAAGCATTTCCTCCATGCCGTCGTCCACCCGATCCGGCATCGAGCACAACCATGATCAATGCCGGAATTTTAGGCAGCGCAAAGTTGGCTTGCTTACGGGCACTCTCAGGGGGGCAAACGCGATTCTGCGCTCTGCATAAAGAATTGACGATCATCTAAAGGACGCCTGGCTGGCCGGAAAACAACGTTACTAGCTTCACCTACAAAGAAAGCCTTCAGCACAAGGGTTACGAGCATCTATTGCCGGGAGAAACGGAGTCCTTGGAGTAAAGGCCCGGCGCGTAGTGCGAAATAGTGCGCCGGATTCTTAGCACTGTTTATTTATACGGGTTTTGGGCATAACGCATGACTTCGGCTAATCTGGTGCACAGTGGTTGTTCGACGCGACTGTCCGGGAACGTTCTGTAGTCTCATCCAGCAACTTGATCAATGAGATCAATGAATCGAAGACAGAAGCCTCGCAGATCGCTTGCCCTGATAATAGCACGCCAAAAAGGCTGTTTTCCCTTTGGCCTAAAGTCTTCTACCTGGATGTACACATCTTCCGGAATGCGGCTGTCGGACGAGAAGGACATTCTGCCGTGCGCCGTGGCGTTACGCAGCCGACGGATCAACTGCCCCAGAGTATTAGCGTCTCCCAACGTAATCTCCCACTGGGGCCACCCCTCATTTGCAAGATCAACCATCTTGAGATCAGCAACGCCGCCGACCAAGCCTTGCTCGCACGGAAAAACTATTAGCCCAAGCAGCGAACTGGCGATCTGGGTTACGATGTGCACATCGTAACCTTGCTCAAAGGCGACCTCAATATTGTGGAGATTTTTTCTGGTACGCTGCGCGAATCCGAGAGCGTCATTCCGAGATTTCAACATCTCAGATACCCCCCAAGACCTCTTTCCCTAGCGCCCCGGTTCTCACATCCTCCAAAACCGTCTTATGACCCCGAAACAGACTGCACCGCCAAATAACAAGAAAAGCAGAGTGCCTAAAGGGGACGATGCTCCCCCTTCCCATCCATTGAACATCGACATCCTAATGATGTCTTGTGCGTACCAAATGAACAGGCAGGAAACGAGGAGGATTCCAAACGGTTTGACGATTTTCTTCCACGTCTTCATCACTGGCTTCCTATCCCTCCCGACCGCACGCCCCATTTAAAGCCGGGCACTATCCAACTTATTAACTATTACCATTTCAAAGCGAGTTGTGCAAGAAGAAACACAAAACCCGTGGATAACAGAAAGACATACGTAACTTTGATACACCTGCACAGCTCGTCGCGTGCGACTTATGCGCTTAGTTGCATGGTACTGGGATGAACGAGAGTACCAGAGCCGCCGTCTGGAGAGCGTCGTCTGCGCGATGGGGTGATTATCCGTTTCTCTTTGCAACATACTGAACCCCATCGATATCCTTGAAGTCGGAATCTTGAGTCCATATGGTTGCTTCGTATACCCGTGCGGTTGCTAATATGATACTGTCAGCCATGGGCAGGTGGTGCTCAATGCTCATCTTTGCTGCTAGGATGGAGATGTGTGACGTAAGGTCTACTACGGAACCCTGCTGCATGAGGGCCACCGATTGAAGGGCGTCGGATTCGTTGCGTTGGCGGAGAACCGCCTTGAAGATCTCATAGATCGTGATGGTAGGGACAAGAATATCCGCTGTTTCCTGAAGGGGCCGGGAAAAGAAAGAGGCGTTGGGACCATCCGAAAAGTATTCAAGCCAGCCGGAAGAATCGATTATGTTCATAATCTGTCAGGGTCTCTTTCTACCGTGGTATCGATTCCTTTGAGAAACCCTTTCATTTCCGAGATTTGTCTGAGAGGGATCATCTCGATTCTGTCGCCGTAGATAACCATTTGAACTTTTTGCCCAGGCGACAGCTTCAAGGCATCTCGAAGTTTCTTAGGAATCACAACCTGGAACTTCGGGGAAATCTTCACTGCTTCCATACGCAATCTCCATCGATCATGATTTTGTAATATTATAGCCGATAGCGTATGGGCAGACAAGTAGTGTTTCTATTCTTGGCAGCGCCGGCAGTCTATACACTCATGCGTGAAAACTCAAGCTACAAGTATGATATTTCAAGGATGGTGGCGCCGACCCGGCTCGGGCTGGGGGCTTCCGCCGGTTCCCGAGGGCATTCGAACCATCCGGTTCATGACGGCTATTCCTACAGATCCCAGGGGTGCCTCTGAAACGGTCCCTTCGGTGTGCCTTTGAGGGCAATCACCTTGTAATGGTCGATGGCGTAGTGGTCATTGAAATAGCGTATGGCTCCCGGATTGAATTGCTCGAAGGTCAGTTTGGCCTCTATGGGCGTCAGGGTATCTCTCACCCGCAGGATGAAATCGATCTCTTTCTTGTCCTTGGTTCTCCAGTAGAAGACGGCTTCCCTGCCGTACTTCTTCACAAGCTCCGCAAACAGTCCCGTCTCGAAAACCTGTCCCAGGACTTCCCGTTGCAGGCCCTTGAGCCAAAGCATCTGCATCAGGCCGGAATCGTAGAAAAATACCTTCGGCGACTTGAAGAGTTCAGATCGGATATTCCTGCTGAAGGGCCTCACCAGTTTGAGAATGTAGGTGTTCTCAAGGGCGAAGAGGTATTTCTCCACCGTGGGTATGGCTATCCTGGTCGTGTTCGATATCTCGGTCATGTTGAGCATTTGTCCGCTCTGGGCGGCAAGGACCTCGAGAAGCTTGTTGAACTTGTCTACGTCCTTGACGTTCGCTAGTGTACTGTCTCAGTAATATATTTACAATAGCCTTTGCTTGTGCTATACTTGGTGCATGTGGAAACCAGCCAATAAGCTCATGATGACGGAAGAACAGCAAAGAACATTGGAAGCTTGGATTCGTGCGAAAAAGACGCCTCAAAGAGTAGTCCTCCGTTCCCGTATTTGCCTGCTTGCCGCAAGGGGTCTCTCGCATAACGCCATCGCTAAGGAATTGGACGCCTCTCGCCCCACGGTTCTGTTGTGGACAAACCGATTTAGAGCGAAAGGCATTTCAGGATTGGCTGAAGATGCTCCTCATGGTCCCAGTTCAAGGCAACTCGATCCGAAAAAGGTTGATGCCATCGTGGAAGCTACCCTCCATACAACGCCTGCCGATTCAACCCACTGGTCGACGAGAACTATGGCAAAGGCTCATGGCGTCAGCCATGCGACCGTGCAACGCATCTGGGACGCCCATGGCTTGCAGCCGCACCGCGTGGAGACCTTCAAGTTATCCAAAGACAAGCGATTCGTGGAAAAACTGACGGATGTTGTAGGCGTCTATCTGAATCCGCCCGACAAGGCGGTGGTGCTATGCGTCGATGAAAAGACCCAGGTGCAGGCGCTCGATAGGACGCAACCGGGTCTGCCTATGAAGAAAGGGCGCTGCGGAACAATGACGCACGATTACCGACGCAACGGTACTACCTGTCTTTTTGCTGCGATGAACCTGTTGGAAGGAAAAGTTATCGGCTCCTGTTATCCCCGGCACAGGAACACGGAATTCCTAAAGTTTCTCCGCAAGATCAACCGGGAAGTGCCCCAGAAATTGGCAATTCACTTGATCCTGGATAATTATGGAACGCACGGCCACCCAAATGTGAAAATGTGGCTTGAAAAGCATCCTCGCTTTGCCCTTCACTTCACACCCACAAGCTCATCCTGGTTGAATCTGGTAGAACGTTGGTTTGGAGAAATCACACGGAAAAGAATCCGTCGGGGAGTATTCAAAAGCGTGCCGGAACTGGTAGCCGCCATCGAAGAGTACATCCGGCTCTACAACGAGAACCCCAAGCCTTTTGTTTGGACGAAGAAAGCGGAAGATATCGTCAAGAAGGTGGCCCGTTGTAAAGCCGTTACTGAGACAGTACACTAGGTCTCTGATGTCTTTCTTCACGTAGGTGTCAATGATCTGCTGCAAGTATTTCTCTTTCCTCTCCACTCCCCCGGCAAGGACGATCCTCGGATAACCGCCGTAGAGGACGAACTCCCGGAACCAGGCACGAAGCTCGTCCGTCTTCTTCTGTGTGTACACCTCGCCCTCCTGGAAAGGGTACTCGTTGAAAAGAAGGAATTCCCGGAATGAGAGAGGGAATATCTCAAAATCCACCGTTCTGCCTACAAGGGAATCCTTGAACTTCGATTTTATGGCAAAGCTCGACGACCCGGACACGACCAGCTTTATGGTCCTCTGGTGGTCCGCCATGAGCTTCAGGAAAGATGAAGGGTCAGCAAGATATTGAATTTCATCGATGAAGACAAAAAGCTTTGATTCGGCGGCAAGGGGTGCGATCCCCTCTTCTCTGAGGTGTCTCAGAAAGGCATCGACGCCTTCATCGAGAATCCTTACGTATCGGGAGTCTTCCAGATCGATGAAATAGGTTGCCTCCCTCCGGGACCTCAACTCATCCTGAAGAAGATGGAGAATGGAGGTCTTGCCGACCTGACGCGCTCCATGGAGCACCACAATCTCGTCAGTGGAGAGGTACTTATTGAGCTCATCGATGACTGTTCTTCGGAAAAGTCTCTCCATGGCCTCCCGGTTCTCTCTTGAGAGTATAATGTAGGTCAAACCTATCATAAAGTAAAGTTAGAATAAGGTCAAGCATAGGATGCCCTCCGTTCCCTGCCGTTCACTGTACCCACGCCTGGACGATGCCGACCAGGAGGGCTCCGAACTCCGGGTCATTGATGTGGTGAGGCGACACATGCAGGGCCGTTTGTCCATTCAGCTCCTTTTTGAGTGTCTCAGCCATGATCTTCGGCGCCTCAGGGTCATACAAAGGACCTCCGGGGCGGTCAAACCCGGAGAGGCCGCCGAGGGGCACGGCTATTGCTCTTGGGCCCCTGGCCTCGTTACAGAGTTTTGCCAGGGCGCGAGCGAGGATCTCTGCCTCCCTGTGGTCTGTACGGACCGTTGCTATGGCATCGTTGTGGGCGTGGTACTGTCTGTTGGGAAAATGCTTTTGAGTCATCAATGGAGTACCTCCGACAATGAGGTCCGTGCATCCCGGAACCAAAAGGGTGGGGATGCCTCTTTGAAGCGCCGCCGATAGGCGATCCGGCCCGGCGTCGTACTCACCTCCGAAGAGGTTGCTCGCAAGCTCTTGAAGGGATATCTCAACCACTATTTCGGCCTCGCCTGCGCGGACCATCTCTTCCATAGCCCTGCCGCCCGTACCCGTGGTATGAAAGATGATTACCTCCATTCCCCTCGCCTCGAGCGCCTCTTTCACCCTGAAGGCAGAGGGATCGGTAGTACCCAGCGTAGCGATAAACGCAAGAGGCTTCAGCGCATCGACTTCCTGATGAAACCCCTGCCTCGCCATACCCGCCGCTGCAAGGGCCCCGTTTTTCAAAATCCTTTTCGTAATGCGATTGATCCCGGAGAGATCGTATATGGTAGGAAGCATAAGGATGTCCTTCGTGCCGACAAAGGGGCGCACATCATGAGACGCAAGGGTAGAGATCATGACCTTCGGAAATCCGATCGGGAAGGAGCGCATCACGGCCGTGCCTATGCTCGTGCCCACCGAGCCTCCAAGGCCGATAACCGCATCGATCCGTCCCTCCCGGTACAGCTCCTGCGCTCGCCGCGTCGCTCCGGCGATCATGATCTCCGCTGCCTTACCCTCATGCCCGATGTTCCGCACATCGGCCAGAGCATAGCCGGCCGCGCGGGCGACCTCGTCCTGGCTCACCGCAACTGGAATAGGACTCTTGCCCATGATACCTACATCCATGAGCAGGGCGTCCACACTTGCCTCCCTGAGGCACGCCTGTAGGTAGGCGACCTGGTCAGCCTTTGTGTCCATGGTAGCCAGGAAAAGTACTGTCGGTATTCGTTCCATCGTCTCCTCCTCAACGGTACAAGAATAAAGTCCAAGTTTCGGGTGAATGACATGGAAGAACTCCTCACGAAAGCAGCATTAGGGTACACTGCTTCATGGGCATGGAGTCCTCACAGTTAATACACTGCTTGCTGCAATTTATCACATATAATACGCCTTTGTTTTCCTAAAAATACTCTACCTTCCGTCTTGACATTGCCGTTAGACATACTTATATAAAATAATAAGGTGTAAAAAAGCCACACCACCCGTGAGGGTGGGACGGAAAACCAACGGACTCAGTCAATCCACCTGGCGATCAAGCGGTTGAGCCGGCCGGGTTGTAGGAGCCGAACGAAGCTGAAGGAGGTCGGTCATGAAAGGGAGCTCGGTCAGGAAAGCAGCGTTGTTTGCTGTAATGGTAGGTGTTTTTACGGCTCTTATTATTTTCTGGGGTGCGGTAAACGAGGCCCGGGCTCTGGTGTCATTGGATACGTACTCGATATCCGGTTCCATCTCGCCAACCTCTACCCTTCAGTATGTCTGGTTCGTGGGGGAGTACGGCAGCCCCGCACTCGACCCCCCCAGCTTCTTTGCTCAGCCTATTGGCAGCTCCATCCCTGGCGGCACGACGACGCCTTTTTCCTTTGCGGTCAGCTACTCCGGCCCCTCTCCCAGTGCGTATACAATCTTAGCCGTTTACCCCCCGGACACCGGGGCGACAGTCGGCAGTAATAATATAACGACAGGGACACCCTGGCACACTCTATTTCCCGACACGGCCGAATCCACTCTCGTCCAATTACTCAAGGACGCTTACTCCGGTTCATCAACATTGTACCTTACCACGTTCTACGCCATCAACACTAGTATTCTTGGTGCCCCATTGGGGAATTTTATAAGCCAGCTCAGCCTGTGGAATTTTGAAATTGCCGCTCCCGGTGGTTCCGTGAGCGCCAGTGTAGTCCCTTTGCCGGCCGCCGTACTTCTCTTCGGCCCCGGTCTTGTCGGTCTTGCGGCAATAAGGAGACGGTTCAAGAAGTAGAGTCCGGTTTCTCGAATATCATCACGGCGGGGTCAGAAATGGCCCCGCCGTTTTTGCACGTGCTGCGATCATGAGTACGGTCCATGGGGACCACCCGAAACGGCTTGTCACTCATTAAACGCTCAAGAGTTTACGATGACGGGTAAAAGCGCGCTTTAGGGCGGGTGTAGCTTTCGTATTGGTGGACGCGCTGAAATCACCTACCTATTCGGGTAGGTGATTTAAAGCGAGAAGCTCGATAGAGTTAAACTTTGTCTATGTTGTATCCAGGCCCTTTCTGGATGCCGGATCAGGTCCGGCATGAGGAGAGCATTCTGAGACCGTTAATAATAATAGTATGTCTCCTGGCAGTGATAATCCTTTCGTTCGTTCCAAAAACCGTTCTTGCCGATCAACCCTCTTGATATTCTCAAAAAGAGATACGCGAAAAGCGAGATTAGCAAGGAAGAATACGACAAGATGAAAGAGGACGTGCAACAGGCGCGGGGCATGGAGCAAGAGCTCCTGGACATAGCGGGCGTCATGCTCATGGTCCTCGACCGGAACGGGCGCGTTACCTTCTTGAACAAAAAAGGATATGCCGTCCTGGGGTATGAAGAAGGAGAGCTAATCGGCACGCATTGGATCAGCGTGTGTCTGCCGTTGAGAATCAGGGACGAGATGGAACTTGTCTGGCAGAGGCTCATAAGCGGGGAAGGTGAAACGGTCGAATATTACGAGAATCCTGTCCTGACAAAACAGGGAGAGGAAGGAATTATGGCGTGGCACAATGCGGTCAAGAGAGACGACGCAGGCACTGTCACCCGTGTCCTCTGCTCGGGAGAGGATATCACCGAGCGAAAGCAGGCGCAGGAGGCCCTCCGGAAGGGCGAAGCGCGTTATCGCTCATTGTTCGAAAACAGCTTTCAGGCAATTCTCCTCACCAGCCCCGACGGAAGGATATTTGCGGCCAATCCGGAAGCGTGCCGACTGCTCGGATGGAAGGAGGAAGAACTGGTGCGGATCGGCATGAAAGGGATCGTCGATGTGGCCGATCCGAGATTGGCTCCTGCGCTGCGGGAGCGCGAGCTGACAGGCAGGGTGAGGACGGAAGTAATTTTCATACGGAAAGAAGGAACCAGGTTCGAGGGTGCGGTTTCTTCAGTCGTTTTTGAGGACAGGAATGGAGCACTCAAGACGAGCATGGTGATTCGCGATGTCACCGAGCGCAGGAAATCAAAAGAAGCCCTTCAGGAAAGCGAAGAGAAGTTCAGGCTGCTCTTTGAGAAATCGATAGATCCCGTAGTCCTTATGGATGGAGACACGTTCGTAGACGGCAACGAAGCTGCGTTAAGACTCATGGGCTGCTCCAGGAAGGATCAGTTGATGGGACTTCGCCCATCTGATTTGTCGCCGGAACGTCAGCCCGATGGCCGTCTGTCATTGGAGAAGTCACAAGAACTTATCGACGCCGCCCTCAGAGAGGGAGTGATTCGTTTCGAGTGGATGCGCAATACTCTTAATGGCGAGCACGTCTGGATTGACGTTTCGCTCACGACGATACCGATTCGCGGAAGGCGGATCATCTACACGGCCTGGAGGGATATCAGCGAGCGCAAAAAAGCCGAGGAGGCGCTCAGGGAGTCGGAGGAACGTTACAGGGTTGCCATAGAGAGTTCGAACGACGGGGTGGTTATCACCAGGAATGGGCTGCACGTGTATATAAACCGGCGTTTTCTCGAAATGTTCGGATACGGAAAGGCCGAAGAGGTCCTCGGCAAGCCGGTCGGGGATGGCATCCACCCTGATGACCAACAGAGAATGATCGAAATAAACCTAAAGAGGCAAGCCGGAGAGATCCCACCATCGAAATATGAATTTGTAGGAATTCGTTCCGACGGAAGCCTGATTCACCTGGAGAGCTCCGGAAGCACAATCACTTACGACGGAGAACCGGCTGTCTTGGGTTACCTGAGAGACATCACCGAGCGCAAGCAGGCCGAGGCACAACTACGGGAGTCTCGTGAACGGCTCCGCGCCCTGGCCGCACACCTCCAGGCCATCCGCGAAGAGGAGCGGGCGAGGGTGGCCCGGGAGATCCATGACGAGCTTGGTCAGGCCTTAACCTGCATGAAGATCGACCTTTGGCAAATCAGGGAAGAATCCTCATTAGGCCCGGTGGATAAAGAGGCGGTGCTTCTCAGGATAGAGCGCCTGCTCGGCTTCATCGATGCTACAGCAGATACAGTGAGAAGAATAGCTTCAGATTTGAGACCGAGCATACTCGACGATCTCGGCCTCGTTCCTGCCATTGAATGGCAATTGTCGGACTTCCAGAGGAGAACGGGCATCATCTGCGCATTCAGGAAACCCCGGAGCCTCGTGATCGATAAGGATTATTCGAGTGTTCTGTTCAGGGTCTTCCAGGAGAGCTTTACCAACATAGCCCGCCATTCAGAGGCGAAAAAAGTTGAAATAACGCTGTGGAAGACAAAGGAGGAACTGGTTCTCGCAATACGCGATGATGGAAAGGGCATACCTGAACGTGAGGTGTCCAATAGCGCCTCCCTTGGCATCCTGGGGATGCGTGAACGTGTACTTCCCTTTGACGGTCACATACACATTACGGGTAGGCCGGGAAAGGGGACCAGGGTAACCGTGAGGATACCTTTACCGGGAAGAACCACAAAGGAATCGCAAGGGGACGCAGGAGGAGCCTATGATCAGGGTTTTGATAGTCGATGACCATCCCGTGGTCAGAAGCGGCCTGGAGATGATACTTTCAAAAGAGCCAAACATAGCAGTGGTCGGTGCGGTCGGGAACGGGCACCGTGTCATTGGTTTCCTGCGCTCAAACCCGTGTGATGTGCTGGTGCTCGACCTTACGATGCCGGGCATGACCGGCCTTGAGGTCATAGGCCAACTAAAGCGGGAAAAGAAAGAAGTAAAGGTCTTGATTCTGAGCATGCATAAAGAGGAGATGTATGTAGTAGCGGCTTTCAAGGCAGGAGCGGCCGGGTATCTTACAAAAGAGTGCGCCCCCAACGAGCTGATAAGGGCTGTCAAAAAAGTAGCTGCCGGAGGCAAATACATGAGCCCGTCTTCTGCCGAAAAGATGGCTTTTGAAATTGGCAGAATACCCGCCGGAAAGGCGCCTCATGAGACGTTGACAAGCCGTGAGTTTCAGGTGATGCGTATGATTGCGGCGGGACTTACGCCGAGGAACATTGCCGGAGAGTTATATGTGAGTGTAAAGACAATAAACTCCCACAGAATCAGAATTTTGGAAAAAATGCATATGAAGACCAACACAGAGTTGACCCGCTACGCGCTGGAGAACAAACTCATCGAGTAATTTCCAGTGTAGGTAAATTACCCACAAATAAATCAGTCTTTTACCTCTTTTCAGAACTCCCCGATTACGGTAGAAAAGTAGAGTATAGGAAAGAACGGCCGTGAAGGTCTTGATTGCTCATGATTCGACCATTCATCTAGAGTGATTTCGCTCGCAGCCTTGTCACGTGCAACCTCGGGATATGATGTGCGTACTCCTCAGGACGTTGAAGTGCGATATGCGATATTGCCAGACAATTTGCATTGACCATCAGAACAGGGGGGAAGGATGACAAACGAGGTTCAGATAGTGGTAGATGATGTGCCGAACAGGAAGTTGTTGAAACCGGTGGAGGTGGCTGGTTATTTGGGGGTATCCGCCAAGACGATATATCGCTGGTGCGACATGGGACTTATAGAGAGTGTTAAGCTGAACGGATCGGTAAGAGTGCTGCGGGCCTCCGTTGTCACTTTTCTGCGGAAGGGGGACACCTCAGCTTAGCAGAAGAACGTCAGACCAACCGAGCCGCCACGGCGTCGATGAAAGCGGCCGTGTCGTAGAAGCGCTCCGGCTTCGGGTCCATCAGGGGCACGAGGTCTTTGGTGACGATGCCTGCCTCGATGCAGCCGATGACCGCCCTTTCCACCTTTTCCGCGAAAGCTTCCACCTCATCCGACCCGTCGAGCTCGCCGCGCTTCTTTATGGCCCCGGTCCAGGCAAAGATGGATGCCACCGGGTTCGTGCTGGTAGGGTTTCCCTTGAGGTGCTCGTAGTAGTGGCGCCGCACCGTGCCGTGGGCGGCCTCGAACTCGTACAACCCGTCCGGGGAGACGAGGACCGAGGTCATCATGCCGAGGCTGCCGAACCCGGCCGCGATCATGTCGGAAAAGACGTCGCCCTCATAATTGCTGACCGCCCAGAGGATGCCCCCAACCTGTTTCATCATCTGCGCTGCCGCGTCGTCGATGAGCAGATACCGGTATGCGACGCCGGCCTTGTCGAGTTCGGCCTTGCGACCGGCAGCTTCCCGGCCGAAGATCTCTTTGAAATAGGCGTGGTACTGCTTGCTGATCGTGTCTTTCATCGAGAACCAGAGATCCACCCGCTCGTCGATTGCGTAGGTGATGCAGGAGGCGGCGAAGGAGCGGATCGACTTCTCCAGGTTATGCATGGCCATGACCACGCCGGGGTTTCTGAATTCGTGCACAAGCAGGCGGCTCTCCTGTCCGTCCGGGGTAGTGTAGACAAGCTCCACCTTTCCGGGCCGCTCGACGGTCATCTCCACGCCCGCGTAGATGTCGCCGTAGGCGTGGCGTCCGATGATGATGGGCCTTTTCCAGGTGCGGACCGCGGGCAAGATGTTCCTGACCATGATGGGCTTGCGGAAGACCGTGCCGTCGAGGGCCGACCGGATCGTCCCGTTCGGCGACGGCCAGGCGCGCTTGAGCCCGTATTCCTCGACCCGGTCTGAGTCCGGCGTGATCGTGGCGCATTTCACGCCCACGCCGTATGCCTTGATGGCGTTCGCCGCGTCGATGGTGACCGTGTCGTCCGTCTCGTCGCGCCTCTTTAACCCGAGATCGTAATACTTGAGCTCGATGTCGAGAAAGGGGAGGATCAGCTTCTCCTTGATCATTGCCCAGATGACGCGGGTCATCTCATCGCCGTCCATCTCGACAAGGGGCGTCCTTACTTTAATCTCGGCCATGATTCTGCCCTCCTTTTTCGGTTATGTCTCCTGCCCGGGAGGTGAGGTAGTTGAGCATGCCGCCCGCGGCGATTACGGCGCCCTGGGTGTCGGAGAGCGGGCAGAGGCATGGGATCTCCTCGCCCGTGCGCCCGTTCACCAGGATGAGCGTCAGCCCTGTAGTGAGCGCCTCCCGCCATCTCCTCGCACGGATGCGGTCTCCCTTCTCTATCCTGTCGTAGTCGTCGCCTTCTTTGAACACCAGGGGAAGTATCCCGACGTTGATCAGGTTTGCGGCATGGATGCGCTCGAAGGATTTGGCGATCACCGCTTTGACGCCCAGGTACATGGGGCACAGCGCGGCATGTTCCCGGCTCGATCCCTGCCCGTAGGAGACGCCCGCCACGATGATGTTCCCGATGCCCTTTGCCTTGTTCGCGAGGCAGGTCTCCGCAAAGTGCGCATCCACGTGCTCGAAGACGTAGCGGGCGTATTTTGGGATGTTCGACCGGTATTTAAGCCGGGCGCCGGCGGGCATGATGTGGTCCGTGGTGACGCGGTCGCCGACCTTGATCGTTGCCACGCCGTCGAGGTCGTCCGCCATGGGCTTGTTCCGGGGCGGCTCGCCGATGTTCGGACCCCGGATAACGGGGGTACGAGCCATCTCGGGGGTGGGGAAGATAAACATGCCGTCGTCGACGGAATAGGCGTCAGGCTCATCGATCCGCGGGTAGGCGATGCCGGACGCAGCCGGGTCGATCAGGGCACCTGCTATTGCGGCGACCGCGGCGACTTCAGGGCTGGCGAGGTATACTTTTGCGTCTTTCGTGCCGGAGCGTCCCTCGAAATTACGGTTTGACGTCCTGACGGAGACACCGCCGCTCCGGGGGGAGAAATGGTTCCCGATGCAGAAGCCGCATGCACTTTCCATCACCCGGCCGCCGGCCGCGATCAGGTCGTGGAGCGCCCCGTTTTCCACGAGCATCTGGAGGATTTGCCGGGAGCCCGGCGCGATGCCGAGGCTGACGTTGGGGTGGACCTTCCGTCCTTTGAGGATCGCCGCGACCGTCATCATGTCGCGGTAAGAAGAATTGGTGCACGAGCCGATGCACACCTGATCCACGGGGGTGGGCGGAAGCTCCGAGAGCCGCCTCACGTTGCCGGGGCTGTGGGGCAGGCTCACCTGGGGCGCCAGGCGGCTGATGTCAAGCTCGATGACGCGGTCGTATGTCGCATCGGCGTCTGCAAAGAGGGGCTGCCAATCCTGCTCCCTCCCCTGGCCTTTAAGGAACCTTGCCGTGACCTCGTCCGCGGGGAAGATGGAAGTGGTGACCCCCGTCTCCGCCCCCATGTTCGCGATGGTGGCGCGCTCCGGTACGCTTAAAGAAGATACGCCCTCGCCCCCGTATTCGAGCACTACGCCCACATTGCCCGTTGTGGTAAGGACCGAGAGCATGTGGAGCACCACGTCTTTCGCCGTGACCCAGTTGGAAAGTCTTCCCGAGAGCCGCACCAGGTAGACCCTGGGACAGGTCAGGAAGAAAGGACCGCCTCCCATGGCGATTGCGACGTCCAGGCCGCCCGCGCCGATGGCGATCTGGCCCAAGGCCCCGCCCGTGGTCGTGTGGCTGTCGGCGCCTAAGAGCGTAGTGGCCGGCTTGCCGAAGCGCTCCAGATGGACCTGGTGACAGATGCCGTTTCCCGCCCTCGAGTAGACGACGCCGAACCTGGCGGCCACGCTCTGGAGGTAAAGGTGGTCGTCGTTGTTCTCAAAGCCGACCTGGAGCGTATTGTGGTCAACGTAGCTGACCGAGAGGTCGGTCTTGACCCGGCCGAGGCCCAGGGCTTCGAACTGGAGAAAGGTCATCGTGCCGGTGGCGTCCTGGGTGAGGGTCTGATCGATGTGGATGCCTATCGTCTCTCCCGGTATGCAGGCGCCTTCTTTCAGGTGCGCTTGGAGCACCTTCTCAACGATGTTCTTTCCCATGCAGCTCTCCTCCTCGCCTCTTTACTCTTTTCGCTGGACCCACGTGCTCCCGTTTCTCCTCACCACGTTCTTGTACCGGACGACAAATTTATACAGGTCTCCCGGGTAGGAGGAATGGAATACCTCGACCGGTTTCCGGCCCTTCGCGTACATGATGCGCTCCGTAAAAAGGATCGGCGAGCCGGAGGGGACGGCCAGATGCGCCGCTGTCTCGGGGTCGGCGAAGGAAGCGGTAATCGTCTGGACCGCTTCAGTAAACCGGATGCCCAGGTCCTGCTCCAGGATCTGCAGCAGGGGCTTTTCGTAGAGCGCCTTTTCGTCGATCTTCTCCCCGATGTCCAGGGGCAGATAATTGGTGGAGGCGGTAAAGACCGTCTCCCGGAGCACGCGGACCCTTTTGATCCGGATGAGCTCCGCCGCCTCCCCGTCCAGGCCCAGCTTTTCCCGTATTGGCCTGGGCGCCGCCATGCGCTCGATCCGCGTGGATTTTGTCTTGATATCGGCTATCTGGGCAAAGAAGAAATCGTCGATTAGCCCGCGAAATTCAAAGTGGTAGCTCTCGATCAGCCCCACGTTGTCGGTGACGAACGTGCCTTCCCCGCGCCTGCCGACAAGAAACCCCTCCTGGGTCAGTTGGCCGGTCGCCTGGCGCACGGTGAGGCGGCTCACTCCGAACCTTTCCGCAAGCTCGTGCTCCGAGGGGATTTTTCCCCCTGGACTGAACTCACGGTTGATGATCCAGGTCTTGATCGTCTGTTTGATCTGGTAATAGATGGGCAGGATGCTATGCACGCGCGTCGCCTTTTGCAATATGTATACCCATATATACAACTTACCACGTCTGCCTGTCAAGGGGGAAATGGAAGTACCTCAGCGGTCAGCCTGTCAGCCTATGACCGTCGGCCGGCGCTCTAAAGTGCGCAATTGCGGAGACCAGAAGAAGGAGCGTCAGGACCGCGGATACCATGCAGTACACGCAGAAAGCCCGGATGAGAGTGATATCGATGTACATGAAGCATAGTGAAGAGGAGACGCCTATGGCAGTGTAGAGAAGCGCGCCCAGACGCAGGCCGCGCGAGGACGGGTAGAACGCGAGGAGTGCCGCGAATGCGAGCATGACCAGATAAAAGACGAGGCCGAAACACCCCAGGGGCACGCCGTAGATGCGCCCGTACGGACTGTAGGCGACGGTGTTGCATCCGTCGATGGGAGGGGGACACCAGAGCAATCGGCCGGTATAGATCGCGTAGCAATCATAAAACGCGATGGCTATTCCCATGAGCGCAAACACGAGCATGAAGAACGGGGCGGAGATGGTGTTTCTCGTTTTCATTCTTATACCTCCTTACCGGCATTCTATATGTGAATATATGTTCACATATACGGCAAAAAAAATCAACCCACGAGCCGCACAAAATTGTTCCACAGTTTTCTTCCCTCTGCCTTGATGTCGAAAGATTCGCTGCCGATAGTCCAACGCAGCGCCGTCGATTGAATCAGCCCGAGAAAAGTCAGTGCCGTCTCCCGTGGGGAGATCCCCTGACGAAAATCTCCCTCATTGATGCCTGCCGCAATGATGCCGGCCAATGTCTCCACATAGCTTCGCAGGCGCAAGGAGATTCTCTCTCCCAGCTTTCTATTGCCAAGGCGTATGTCCTCGGAAAAAATCAGACGCGGCATGCCGGGGTGTTCCTCGATCAGCGCTATATGGGAAAAGAAGACGGTCTCCAGTTTCTCCAGGGGCCGCCTGCTTCCCGCCGCAATGGTCGCTGCCTTTCCCATGACGGCCGCCCCGATAAAGTCCACAAGGGCGAAATAGATGTCGTCTTTGCCGCCAAAATGTCGATAAATGTTGGCTTCGCACATCCCGGCCGTTTTCGCGATGGCGGCAATAGTGAGCGCCTTTGTCCCTCCTTTGCCTAACACTTCAAAGGCAGCCTGGACAATTTCTTCTTTTCTTATGCGCGTGTTTTTTTTCTCTGTCATGTTAATATGGTGAATGAGTATTCACATTAAACCAGAGACCGGTTTTGATGTCAAGAAAAAATATTGCCGTCACCGCCCGGTGCCGGCGTCCCCTCGCTCGTTAACGTAGTGCCTGTACTCCTTAAGCAGGACATAGGCGTACTCTTTACGAGTACGGTCCGACGAAGGAATAAAGTTTTTTTTGGCTTCCAGCCTATTGATGATCTCTTCCGCGGTCTCCTGATTCGCCTGTCTGCCTTCAGAGTGAAGGTCGGCCAGTATCTCGTTCAAACCATTAACACGGATCTGCGTATTATCGGGAAACTTCAGCATGCGCCAGCTAACTGCCGGCGTTTCGCACTCATCTTCTCAGGTTATTCAACCTATCTTTTCAAACAAAGACACATTGCGCCTCCTCTATCGTGCTTCCCTGATGTATCCGGTTCCGTTTACAGTATCGGGTCAGTCTTTCAAGCCGGGTAGAACCGGCATTCAGCCTTCTTGCATTCCTTGTTCAAGTGATTGAAATTGCACGTCACCCCGTCCGGACTCGCCTCCATCTCTACCTGGAACTGGTCTTTTACGAAACGAAGAGCCTCCAGTATGGCGAGAAAAGAGTTCCTCTTGCAGCAGCGGGGTCCACCGGCATTGGCGATAGTGTGAAGGCTGTCCGCGGTCATGAGGTTGGAGAGCCTCCACTCCCTCTGTGATAAGGGTGTTGCATCCGTCATGACGCTCATGAATATCCCGGTGCCCACCGCGGCGCCACAGTTGCCATAAAAACCACAGAATCCCCCGAGAACCTTCTCTGCCCGCTGCCGGGCCTTCTTGATCTTTGCCTCCTTCTCCGCAGGCTCGGCCTTCACGTTGTAAAAAGCGGAGAGCAGCACGGCGGGAACGAGGAAATGATGTTCAGGCCCATGCATCTTCACGTGAGGACTCTTCATGAGGGTGATCGCCATGCGGAGAGGGTCTTTTGACCCGCTTCCTATCGTGAAGCGTTCAATGAGCTCGTTGGCGGACAGGGAATGGCACGCGTCACAGACAAAGTGATTGTCCCCGCATTTCGCCTGGGTGCTAAAGACGCCGTTACAGAATACGCAATGCAGCTCCTCGGGTTGATCCATATAGCGAAGCTCTTTGCCGCAAAAAGCACATCCGCTCCTGTGTTCCACCGGTACCTCCTCCATATGCAACCTCAGCCCTTGTTGCTGAGGCATCCCGATATGTCTCGTAAATGTCCTCGAAGGTCACATCGCCAGCCGTGCACAATTATAACAGTTCCGCCACCCCTGCCGCCACCTCTTTGGCGGATGTCCGGGATCGAGAGCCTTCACCGCGCTCGGAGATAGGGGGATCGATTTCCGCCGGAGGGTCTAGCTCCCAATACATACTACTTAGCTTATATATGTTGTTGGCTATCTTGACAAGAATAGCATTAACGGATATGTTATATCAATAGTTGTTTATGTGTTGGAGAGAAAAGGGGGTCCATCATGGACGAAGGAAAGATCAGAAAAACGGTGCGGGAAGCCTACGGCTCAATTGCCCGGAGCCAGACGGGGCGCAGTTGCTGCGGACAGGATAGCACGGCCTTTGCGAAATCGATCGGTTATTCGGAGAAAGAGCTGGCAATAATCCCCGAAGGTGCGAACCTTGCCTTGAGCTGTGGCAATCCCACGGCCCTGGCCGGTCTCAAAAAAGGCGATGTCGTGCTCGACCTTGGTTCGGGGGCCGGCTTCGACTGTTTCGTCGTTGCCCCGAAAGTGGGCCCGACGGGTAAAGTCATCGGGGTCGACATGACGCCGGCCATGCTCGAAAGAGCGCGGGAGAATGCGAAGAAAGGCAATTTCGCCAACGTGGAGTTCAGGCTCGGTGAAATCGAAAATCTGCCGGTAGCGGATAATTCTGTCGATGTGGTCATAAGCAACTGCGTCATTAACCTATCGGCTGACAAGGAGAGGGTCTTCGCCGAGATTTACAGGGTTCTCAAGCCCGGCGGCCGGGTGGCCATTTCCGACATGGCGCTCGTGAAAGACCTGCCCCGGAGGGTTCTCAAGAGTATTGAGGCATACGTCGGCTGCATCGCCGGCGCCATACGAGTGGAAGCATATGAGAAAATGGTGGTGGCGGCCGGCCTGAAAGAGACCGGGGTCACCACGAAGCTGGCCGGAGCGTGCTGCTACACCCCGGACACCCAGGATCCGTTGGTCAAAGCGTTTATGGCCAATCTTAAAGAGGGTGAGTCGATTCAGGAGTATGTGGCTAGCGTCTACGTAGAGGGATATAAGTGAGCGTCGAGGCAAAGAAAGGAAGAACTCGGGTTCTGTTTGTGTGCGTCCACAATGCCGCACGAAGCCAGATGGCCGAGGCATTTCTGAACCGTCTGGCCGGGGACCGGTTTGAAGCGGAGAGCGCCGGCCTCGAGCCGACAGAGATCAATCCTCTTGTCATAGAAGTCATGAAGGAGATAGGCATCGACATATCCATGCACCAGACGAAGAGTGTATTCGGCTTCTATAAGGAGGGCAGACTCTACAGGTACGTGATACCTGTCTGTGATGAGGCTGCTCAGGTGTGCCCGATTTTCCCGGGTTTCTGCACGACCCTGCACTGGCCTTTCGAGGACCCGGCAGGCTTCACGGGAAGCCGCGAAGAGAGGCTCGCAAAGACGAGACAGATAAGAGAGCAGATCAGGAAAAGGATCGAGGAGTTTGTCGGGGAAGAACAACGAGGAGACAAGAAGTGAAAGACCTTGTGACCATATTCAAGGCGCTCTCTGACGAGACCAGGCTTCGCATACTCAAACTCCTGGAGCACGGGGAGCTCTGCGTCTGTCACATAGTCGCCGCCTTCGACATGATCCAGCCGAAGGTTTCCTTTCATCTGCGCGTGCTCAAGGAGGCAGGGCTGCTCAAGGACAGGAAAGAGGGAAAATGGATGCACTACAGAATAGATGACTCGGATCTTTTTAAAAGATTCCTTATTATGTCAATCGCGGAGAAGATCCCTGAGGAAATGGTGCGGGACGATAGAAAGAGGCTCGAAGCGTTCATGAACATTGGTGATCGTTTTTCCATCGCAGGCCGCTGCTGTGAGAGGGCGGAGTGACGAATTCGAAGGAAAATTAAGGGTGCGCACATGGGCGAAGGCATTACAAAGAGACTCTCGTTTCTGGACCGGTTTCTCACCCTATGGATATTCCTGGCCATGTTCGTCGGGGTAGGCATGGGTTACCTCTATCCCCGGGTCGTCAACTTCATCGATCTCTTTCAGGTGGGCACTACGAACATACCCATTGCCATCGGGTTGATTCTGATGATGTACCCACCCCTGGCCAAGGTGAAATATGAGGAGCTGGGCGAGGTCTTCAGGAACAAGAAAATCCTCGCCCTCTCCCTCGCGCAGAACTGGGTGGTAGGCCCGATCCTGATGTTTCTCCTGGCCGTGCTTTTCCTGAGGGGCTATCCCGAATATATGATAGGGTTGATCATGATCGGCCTTGCCCGCTGCATCGCCATGGTGATCGTCTGGAACGACCTGGCCTGCGGCGACCGCGAGTATGCGGCAGGCCTGGTGGCTTTTAACTCGATCTTCCAGGTCCTCTTCTTTTCTTTCTACGCCTATGTGCTGATCACCGTGGTACCCGCCTGGCTGGGATTGAAAGGCGCGGCGGTCAATGTCACCATGGGCCAGATCGCAAAAAGCGTGTTTGTCTACCTCGGGGTTCCTTTCATCGCGGGCTTCGTGAGCCGTTTCAGCCTGATCAGGCTTAAGGGAAGGGAGTGGTACGATACGATTCCTGAGAAGTAACTCTCCACAAATAACTATTGTATTTAATTACATACAATGATAGAATATGTCATGTATAAGAAAACACCACCTCAACAAAAACTACTCGGCGTGGAGACGCAGGTGTCCCCCTCTTTGCGGAACCGTCTTGAGTCTTCATGGGCTCACCTGTTTAGAGGCGAGGTATTTCCAATCCTGTTCAGGAACGAAGATCGCTATGCGATTCTGTACGGCACAACAGGCCGGCCTAATTTCAGCGTTGCGCGTCTTTTGGGTTTGTGTCTCCTTCAGGAGTGGAGCAACTTGAGTGACCAGGAGGCCCTCGACACCTTCAGCTTTGACACCCGGTGGCGATACGCCTTGGATGTCAGCGATGAGGAAGATTATTTGTCCCGTCGCTCTCTTGTAGAGTTCCGCAGGCGATTGGCCGCCAAAGACCCGGAGATGAAGCTGGTCCGCCATGTATTCGACAATATCAGAGATTCAGCGATAAGCAAACTTGGCCTCTCGTCTTCCAGCCAGCGGCTTGATTCTACCCACATAATCTCGAACATTCGTGTACGAGGCAGATTGGCTCTATTCTCGAATACGCTCACCCAGTTTCTCAAGAGTCTGAATGAAGATCAATTGTCGAGAGTCCCGAAGGCAATTCAGGAATGGCATTCAAGCGAACCCGAGGGTTGGTTCGGATTGGGTCCGGCCGAGCAGAAGATCAAGCTGGAAGAACTGGCGCAGTATCTCTATGACCTTATTGTTATCTTCGAGAAGGATAATGAACTTACAGGCAATGAGCCGTACCAATTGTTGAAGCGCCTTTTCTCCGAACAATGCGAATTCACCTCAGACCAAGAATCGTCCAAGGTCCAGGTGAAGAAAAAGAGTGAAGGAGCAACCCTTCAATCCCCTTACGACCCGGATGCGTCCTGCGGACATAAAGGGCCGGGATACAGCCTTCATGTTACGGAGACGTGCAAGAATACCGGAAAAACCGAAATCATCACAGACTATGAGGTGCATGGCGCCGCCAGATCCGACATCGGCAAGGCCCTTCCTGTTATCGAACGTTTGGAGGCTGCCGGGTTGAAGCCCGAAGCGCTCTTTGCCGACGGCGGTTATCCGTCTGTCCCTTCAGCGGCAAAGGTCATAGAGCAAGGTATCGAATTCGTCACGCCCGTCAACCGCAGCAGGCTCTCCGACGATATCGTGGGCAGAGACCTTTTCTCCTTCGACTCGGAAGGTTTGGTGACCCGATGTCCCATGGGTAATAGTCCCATAGACCATCGCATACTGAGCGGCAACAACAGCACCCGTCGTTCTCTCCATGCGATCTTTGACGGAAACGCCTGTCGATCGTGCACGATGCTCGATAGGTGCCCGGTAAGAGCTCCGAACCACCGCAACAAAGGCTGCCAGGCCCGTGAAACGGTCGGGGACTTTCGTCTGGAGATCACTGCCGAGCTTCGCCTGCGGGATCAGATGTATGCCATCCAGCAGACCACTGAATGGAAAGACCGGTACAAGATTCGTGCAGGGATCGAAGCAACAAACTCCGAATTGAAACGATCTCACGGAATCGGCAGACTTCGGGTGCGTCGGCTGGCAAAAGTATGCTTTGCCGTTGCATGCAAACTGATCGCCTGCAACATAAAGAGGTGGGCCAAGGCCCCTTGGGCCTTGAAAAAGACCCTGGAAGGCTGCATATCGTCTCTTTGTATTAGCATGAAGGTATTCTGGACCGAAATAGTTGGCGTGTCCTTGCCTAAGAAGTTCATCTTCACGATGGTGGTAACACAACGATGGTGACGATTGATCCTTTCAGAAAGGGCACTTTCTTCTCAGGAATCCGATACCACCTACGTCCCCCGGATCAGCCCCGTCACCCTCATCGCCCTTCTCTTCACCATCATCGTGATGTTCACTCTCAAGGGCGGCTACATCGTACGGCTGCCCCTCGACGTCGTAAGGGTGGCTATCCCGCTGCTCATTTATTTTGTCGTTATGTTCCTTGCCTCTTTTTACATGGGGAAAAGGTTCGGCGCCGACTATGAAAAGACGGCCACTCTCTCCTTCACCGCCGCAAGCAACAACTTCGAGCTTGCCATAGCAGTCGCCATTTCGGTTTTCGGCATCAACTCGGGCCAGGCTTTCGCGGCCGTTATCGGACCGCTCGTCGAGGTGCCTGCGCTCATCGGCCTGGTGAACGTGGCACTCTATTTCCAGAGGCGTTATTTCTCCGGACAATACTGCCGGGTAGCCGGGGTGGAGACCTGAATAACATGAAGACGAAGAACCTGGTGATTGTCGGCGGAAGCGATGCGGGCATCAGTGCGGCGCTGCGCGCAAAGGAGCTGGACCCGGAAATTGTCCCCACGGTAATCGTCGCAGACGTTTTCCCCAACTTCAGCATCTGCGGACTGCCTTATTACATCAGCCATGAGGTGGCGGACTGGAGGAACCTGGCTCATCGGACAAAGCAGGAGATCGAGAACGAGGGGATCAGGCTCATGCTTGGCTGCACCGCAACCTCCGTCGCTGCGAAAACGAAGCAGGTGACCGTCACGGACGGGACAGGCATAGAGACCTGCCTCGACTACGACAAGCTTGTGATAGGGACGGGGGCGCTGGCGCAAAGGCCCCGCATGGCCGGCCTGGATAGGCCCGGAGTCTTCCTTTTGCGCACGCTGCCGGACAGTTTTGCCATAGAAGAGTACCTGGGCCGCCGGGCCCCGGGAAGCGCGGTCATTGTCGGCGGCGGCTACATCGGCATGGAGATGGCTGAGGCCCTCACCGGCCGGGGGATCAAGGTAACCGTTGTCGAATACACCGAATCGGTGATGACCTCCATCGACGCTGATTTCAGCCGGCCTATCTTAGACACCCTCACCGGGCACGGAGTGACGGTCTGCACGGGGACGGGCGTCGGGTCCATAGAGGCGGAAGGAGATGCACTGGTCGTTCGGGGCGGGGCCGGCTTCAGCCTGCTCGCCGACATGGTGGTGGTGGCGGTCGGCAGCGTGCCGAATACTGAGCTCGGTCGCGGGATAGGCATCGAGACGGGAGTAAGAGGCGCCCTCAAAGTTAATCACCGCATGGAAACGAACATACCCGACGTATATGCCGCGGGTGACTGCGCCGAAACCCGGCACAGGCTCCTGCGTATGAATACTTACCTCCCCCTCGGTACCGTCGCCCACAAGCAGGGCAGGATTGCCGGTGAAAACGCCCTCGGCGGCTCCGCTGAATTCGGCGGTACTTTAGGCACCCAATCGGTGAAGATCTTCGACAGGGTGGTCGCGCGAACAGGGATGAACGAGAAGGAGGCACGGGGTGCTGGGTTCGCCCCGGCGACAGCCGACCTGGAGACATGGGACCACAAAGCATACTATCCTCCTGCACGCAAGCTCCACATCCGTGTGACGGCGGACAGAACTACAGGAAGGCTCCTGGGCGCGCAGATGATCGGCGCCTACGGCACCGAGGTGTCAAAGCGAATCGATATCTTTGCGGCTGCGCTGTTTCACGGAGCGACGGCGCGCGAATTCTGCGCCTATGATCTGAGCTATACCCCGCCTCTCAGCTCCCCGTGGGACCCGGTCCAAATGGCCGTGCAAAACCTGGGGAAAGAGTTCCCTGGCGAACGGCTTTGACCGGTGTTATACTCCATTAACTGCCCTCCGGCTTGTCCGCTACTTCCACACTTACGGACAAGGGTTATACTCCACCGGCCGGGAGGCATTCTGCCGTCAAAGGCACAGAATCACAAAAAGGGGTGGCCTATGAAGAAACACGTGGTAGCGACCGCTGTGCTGGTACTTCTTGCCCTTAGCTATGGCGCCGCGAGGGCGGATGATACGCACATGATGACAAAGGAGCAGCTTCTTCCCATGCTGGGAAAGTCCGATGTAATCATCATTGACGTGCGCACGAACTATGACTGGGATCACAGTGACGCGAAGGTCAAAGGGGCCATGAGGGAAGAAGGGATGAAGTTCGGCTCTTGGATGAGCAAGTACCCCAGAGAGAAGACAATCGTCCTCTATTGTGCCTGAGTGAACGATTCAGCGAGCGTCAGTTTGACGCGCGCATATCTGAAGGCAGGCTATGAGAACGTTTACTATCTGAAAGGCGGCGAAAAGGACGCCTGGGACGACTGGGTCAAGGCCGGGTATCCGACGGAGCCCAAGTAGCTGCATCACCAGACGAGATTGAGCCTATCGCTCCACCTCGAAGGCAGTCTGCGCCCAAGGGAGAACCAATGGCGGCTCTGCCGGGATGAGAAAAGGACTGCCACCGAGATCAGGAGAATTGCCGGGTCCATATAGATGCTCCACGACGCCATGGTGGATCCGACAGCCCCGAAGCAACCGCAGTCCGGATCCATCCCCCGCGAGAGCAGGATGATCTTGGTAATGAAGAAAGAAATGCTCAGTAAGGCGATGCCGAGAGCGGACAGGCGGGTGAGTACGCCGAGCAGCAGGCCGACAGCGCAGGCGAGCTCGATGAATGGGAGGGCCCATCCGAAGCCGATTGCCAGCGGTCCCGGCAGTATCTCTAAATTGTACACCATGGCGACCGAGTAGTGTTTGATATCCACGAGCTTTCCAAAGGAAGAGACGAGAAAGGTCACGGCCAGGACCACACGGAAGGCAAGTATCACATAGCGTTTATTCACCAACATATACTAAGACCTCCGATCTTGCCGGTCAAGTATTTCCCGAAAAAGTAGCCATTGATTGCGCCGGCGATGTATGGTAATTTCATCAAATGGAAGACTTTTATCGTATTTCCAGGCTGCCGCCGTATACCTTCAATATTGTGAGGGACCTTCTCATCGAGGCGAGGCGGGCAGGAGAGGATATTATCGACCTCGGCATGGGCAACCCCGATATGCCCACACCGAAGCACATCGTGGAGAAGCTGATAGAGGCCGCCAGGAACGCCCGCAACCACCGCTATTCGGTGACACGCGGCATCCCAAAGCTGCGGAATGCGATCTGCGATTGGTACGGCAGGAAGTTCGGGGTCTCCCTGGACCCTGAATCAGAGGCCATTGTGACCATGGGCGCGAAAGAGGGCATCGGCCACCTGGTGCTCGCCACGGTGCATATGGGTGAGGTCGTCCTTGTCCCGGACCCGACGTATCCCATTCATACTTACTCGGTGGTCATCGCCGGCGGGGACCTGAGGACCATCCCTCTCCTGCCTTTGGACGGCTTTATAGAGAGGTTGTCCGTCGCCGTAAAGACGACATGGCCCCAGCCGCGGATGCTGATCCTCAGTTTTCCGAACAATCCTACCACCGAGGTGGTGACGGTCGACTTCTTCGAGCGGATCGTTGATTTCGCGAAAGAGCACGGGCTCATGATCGTCCATGACCTGGCATACGCGGACCTTACCTTTGACGGCTATGTGGCCCCGAGCTTCCTTCAGGTGAAGGGCGCCAAGGATGTAGGCGTCGAGTTTTTCTCCCTTTCCAAGAGCTACAGTATGCCGGGATGGAGGGTAGGGTTTGCGGTCGGGAACCGGAAGATGATCGGGGCCCTTACCAGGTTAAAGAGCTACTTCGATTACGGGGTGTTTCAGCCCGTACAGATCGCCTCGATTATCGCGCTCAGCGAAGAGAGCGCCGGTTGTGTGGAGGAGATCACCCGGGAATACCGGAAGAGAAGGGACGCCCTCTGCCGGGGGCTTACGCGGTGCGGGTGGCACGTGCCCGCGCCTAAAGGGACCATGTTCGTCTGGGCGCGGATCCCCGAACAGTTCATATCCATGGGGTCCGTGGAGTTCTCGAAGCTGCTGCTGCGGGAAGCGCGGGTGGCCAGCTCGCCGGGCATAGGTTTTGGTGAGTACGGCGAAGGCTACGTCAGGTTTGCCCTCATCGAGAACGAGCACAGGATCAAACAGGCCGTGAAGGGCATCAAAAGCGTGCTGGCAGAAAAAAAGCGATGATCAGGGTAGGCATCATAGGTCTTGGCACGGTGGGCCGGGGCACATATCGCATACTCAGGGAGCACCGTGCGCTCATCGCGCAAAAGACCGGGTTGGACATAGCCCTGGCCGGTGCCGCGGAAATCGACGCGGAGCGGCGCAACGCCCTTGTCCAGGAGGACCCGCGCTTTTTTCGCAGCGCATCGGAGCTTATCGATGACCCTGCAATAGATATCATTGTCGAGTTGATAGGGGGCACGGGGTATGCCTTTGATCTGATCACGGGGGCTCTGAAAAAGGGCAAGTGGGTGGTGACGGCAAATAAGGCCCTCCTGGCTGAAAAAGGCAACGAGTTATTCGATCTGGCGGCGGAAGAGGGGTGCGAGATAGGCTTCGAGGCTTCCGTGTGCGGGGGTATCCCGGTGATAAGGGCGATACGGGACGGCCTTGTGGGGAACCGGATCGACTATCTGCTCGGCATTCTGAACGGCACGAGCAACTACATCCTGAGCAAGATGAGTGAAGAAGGCGTCTCTTTCGACCAAGCCCTCAGCGATGCGCAGCGGGCCGGTTTTGCGGAAAGCGACCCGACCCTCGACGTCGAGGGGCTCGACGCCGGCCACAAGCTCTGCATACTGGCGCGTCTCGCCTTCGGCTACCCCCTTTCCATGGACGACATAGGAAGGAGCGGCATCTCAGGGATAGATCCCATCGACATCGCCTTTGCGAAGGAGCTGGGGTACAGGATCAAGCTGCTGGCGGTCGCGAAAGAAGAAGACGGGGTAATAGAGGCGAGGGTGACGCCGGCAATGCTGCCCGCAACGCACCTCATGAGCGGCGTAAACGGCGTCTACAACGCGGTCTATGTCCTGGGCGACCGTGTAGGCCCCAGCCTGTATTACGGGAAGGGCGCCGGAGCGGACCCGACGGGCAGCGCGGTGGTGAGCGATATTGTCGATATGGCGGGAAGGATTAACGGGCGGCGCGGCAAACCCGGCATACGTTTCTGGGCCGGAGAAAAAAGGATAAAGAAGAGCGCCGAGACCGTGGCCTCCTTCTATATGAGGTTCAAGTGCGAGGACAGGCCCGGTGTGCTTTCGCGGATTTCGGGGATACTCGCCGACCACGGCATCAGCATTTCGGTGGTGACGCAGAAGGGCCGCAAAGAGAACGAGTACGTGCCGGTCATGATGCTCACGCACGAGGCGGCCGAAGGGCACCTGCTCGGGGCGAAGGCGGAGATCGACAGGCTGCCTTTTATCGAGGGGGAGAGTGTGCATATAAGGATCGAACCCGGATGAGTGTGGGTGACGCAGCGTCGTCTAAGGCCCATCTGCTTTGTCGCGCACGTCCTGTGAAGCTCCGACGTACGGAAAAGTACGCCTTCGCTCCCCAGGACTTGCGCTTCGCGCATATGGACCTTATGCTCGCTGCCGGTGCGATAGGCCGGTGTAATAGGTGGATTGATCTATGAAATACCTGGTGATTATCGGCGACGGGATGGCCGATTTTGCGCTTCCCGAACTGGGCGGGCGGACCCCGCTTATGGCGGCGAGGAAGCCGGCCATCGACAGGATCAGCCATGAGGGGTTTTGCGGACAGGTGATGACCGTGCCTCCCGGGTATCTTCCGGGCAGCGACGTCGCTTGCATGTCGCTCTTCGGCTATGACCCTGAAAAGTACTACACGGGCCGCGCCCCCATAGAGGCATACGGCATGGGGATCGCCCTCGAGGAAGGTGACGTCGCGTTCCGATGCAACCTCGTGTGCCTCGACGTGCGGGGGCCGAAGGTCTTTATGGGCGACTACAGCGCGGGACACATCACGTCCGAGGAGGCGAGGGTTCTGATCGAGGACTTCGGCACTGCTGTCGGGGGCAAGGAGTTCAGGTTTTATCCCGGCGTCGGCTACCGCCACCTCATGGTCTGGAAGGGCGGCCTGGCGGACATGGCCACGACCCCTCCCCACGACATACTCGACAAAGAGGTGATCGACCATATGCCCGCAGGGATAGGGTCGCAGCCGATTATCAAGCTCATGAGCGACTCGCAGATATTCCTGAATGCGCATCGGGTCAACAGGGACAGGATAAGCCGGGGGGTCTGTGCGGCAAACAGCATCTGGCTCTGGGGCCAGGGCAGAAAGCCTCACTTTCCCGCCTTCCGCGAGAAATACGGGGCCGACGGGGCGGTGGTGGCCGCGGTCGACCTGGTAAAAGGCATAGGGGCGCTGGCGGGCTTCGAGACGCCAGCCATCGAGGGGGCGACAGGGTATCTGGATACCGATTACGCTGCCAAGGCCAGATGCGGCCTGGAGCTGCTCGGCCGGCACGATATCGTTTACGTCCACGTGGAGGCGCCTGACGAGGCGTCGCACGCGGGGAGCCTCCCCGAGAAGATAAAGGCCATAGAACAGATAGACGAGAAGGTCGTAGGCTATCTGCTCGAAAGAATCGGCAGCGATGTCCGCCTCCTGATCGTGACGGACCACGCAACCCCGCTCTCCATGAGGACCCATTACGCGTGCCCTGTGCCGTTCGCTGTCTTTCAAAAGGGGCAAAGGCAAGGTCCGGGAGGCGCCTATGATGAGCGGAATGGCGGCAGGGTGTTTACCGGCGAGCAGATGGTCACGTTCTTTCTGAAGGGGTCGCAATCATGAGACAGAAGTTCATATTCGTCACAGGCGGCGTGGTATCCTCCCTTGGCAAGGGCCTTGCGGCCGCTTCGATCGGCGCGCTTCTCGAATCGAGAGGGCTCACGGTGACGCTCAAGAAGCTTGACCCGTACATCAACGTGGACCCGGGGACTATGAACCCCTTCCAGCACGGAGAGGTGTACGTCACCGAGGACGGGGCGGAGACCGACCTCGACCTGGGCCACTACGAGCGCTTCACCAACGCGGTGATCTCGAAGAAGAGCAACTTCACCACGGGGCAGGTGTACGATTCCGTGATATCGAAAGAGCGGAGGGGCGAGTACCTGGGCGGGACGGTGCAGGTGATACCGCACATTACCGACGAGATAAAGTCGATGATCCTGGACGTCGATGAGAGGATCGATATCGTGATCGTGGAGATAGGCGGGACGGTGGGCGATATCGAGAGCCTCCCCTTCCTTGAGGCGATCCGCCAGCTCAGGAACGACCTGGGCAAGGAGAATGCGCTTTTCATCCACCTTACCCTTGTGCCTTTTATCAAGACGGCGGGGGAGATGAAGACGAAGCCGACTCAGCACAGCGTGAAGGAGCTGCGGGGGATCGGCATCCAGCCGGATATACTGCTGTGCAGGACTGAGGAATTCCTGCCCGCGGCGCTGAAGGACAAAATAGCCCTCTTCTGCAACGTCGAGAAGGACGCGGTCATTACGGCGAAGGACGCGGACAGCATCTACGCCGTACCCCTTGCGTTCAACAGGGAAGGCCTGGACGAAAAGATCACCGAGATGCTCAATATCTGGGCCAAGAAGCCCGACCTGAGCGAGTGGCAGCATATCGTCGATGCCATCGCGGCCCCGAAAAAGCAGGTAGAGATCGCCATGGTCGGGAAATACGTGAAGCTGACCGATTCTTACAAGAGCCTCAACGAGGCGCTGGCCCACGGGGGCATCGCCAACAATTGCAAAGTGAATATCCGCTATGTCGATTCGGAAGACCTGGAAAAGGACGTGGCGAGGCACCTCAATGACGTGGACGGCATACTGGTGCCCGGCGGCTTCGGGTCGAGGGGCATCGAGGGGAAGATCAGCGCCGTCACCTACGCCAGGGAGAACAACATCCCTTATTTCGGCATCTGTCTCGGCATGCAGCTCGCGGTGATAGAGACCGCGAGGAGCTTAGGCAAGCTCAAGACCGCCCACAGCACCGAGTTCCGCGAAGAGACCGACTGCCCCGTCATCTACCTCATGGAGGAGTGGGTCGACCGTGACCAGCGCCTCCAGATAAGGAGTGAGGCCTCCGACAAAGGCGGCACCATGCGGCTCGGCGCGTACCCGTGCAAGCTAAAAGCCGGGAGCAACGCTTTCAGGGCTTACAACCAGGATCTGATCCACGAGAGGCACCGCCATCGCTATGAATTCAACATGCGCTACAGGGAGGGACTCGAAAGGTGCGGCATCGAGATCACCGGCATCTCGCCGGACGAGACGCTGGTGGAGATCATCGAGCTGCGCGACCATCCGTGGTTCCTGGGCTGCCAGTTCCACCCGGAGTTCAAATCGAAGCCCTTCAACCCACACCCGCTGTTCCGGGAGTTCATCAAAGCCTCGCTGAAATACAGGCAGGATAAGGTCAAATGCCGAAAGAAGTGAAGGTGGGAGGACATCCGGTAGACGGGAAGCCTTTTACGTTCATCGGCGGACCCTGCGTGATCGAGGGGAGAGATGCGACCCTCGCCGCCGCTTCGAGGCTTGCCGCCATCACTTCGAGGCTCCACATCCCCTTCATCTTCAAATCTTCCTATGACAAGGCAAACAGGACGTCGATCGAGGGCTACAGGGGGCCGGGGATCGAGGAGGGCCTGAAGATCCTGAGAGAAGTGAAGGACTATTTCGGCGTGCCCGTGCTCACGGACGTCCATTCGCCGCACGAGGCAGCCCTTGCGGCGGAGGTGGCCGACGTCATCCAGGTGCCGGCGCTCCTCTCCAGGCAGACCGACCTGCTTTTGGCGTGCGGGCGGACGGGCAGGGTGGTCAATCTCAAGAAAGGCCAGTTCCTCGCGCCCGACGATATGGTCTACGCCTTGAAGAAGGTGGAGTCGACGGGGAACGCGCAGATACTCGTTACGGAGCGCGGGACGAGCTTCGGGTACCATAACCTGGTCAATGATTTCCGCTCACTCCCGATCATGCGGGAGTTCGGCTATCCGGTCATCTTCGATGCAACCCACAGCGTGCAATTGCCCGGCGGGGCGGGAGGGTCGTCGGCGGGCCGGAGGGAATTCGTTTTTCCCCTCGCCAGGGCGGCCGTGGCCGTCGGCGTCGAGGGGATATTCATGGAGGTCCATGAAGACCCGGCTCACGCCTTGTGCGACGGCGAGAACTCGGTTCGTCTCGACGAAGTCGCGGGGATGCTGGAAGTGCTCAAAAGGATAGGGGAGGCACTGTGAGCAGGCTTGTCGATTTAGGCAAAGAGGTGCTGGAGAAAGAGGCCGCCGCGATCCTCCAGGTCATGGAGCGGCTCAACGACGACTTCGACAGGGCGGTCAATGCGATCAACGCAGGGCGCGGAAGGGTCGTCTTTTCCGGTATAGGCAAATCGGGCCTCATCGCGAAGAAGATCGCCTCTACCTTCTCCAGTGTGGGCATACCGTCCATCTTCCTGCATCCCGCGGATTCGCTCCACGGGGACCTCGGCATCGTGCAGAAGGACGATATCTTTTTCATCATCTCGAACAGCGGGGAAACCGACGAGGTGATAAAGGTGCTCCCGTGGATAAAGAGAATGGGCATACTGACCGTGGTGGTGACGGGGAACAGGTCGTCCACCATCGCGGGGTACGGGGATATCGTGCTCGATGTGAAGGTCGAAGAGGCGTGCCCCTACAACCTCATTCCCACGTCGAGCACGACGACGACCCTGGCCCTGGGCGACGCCATGGCCGTGGTGCTCATGAAGGAGCGGAATTTCACGAGGGATGATTTGGCCCTGCTCCATCCGGGAGGGAGCATCGGCAGGCGTCTGCTCCTTAGGGTCGAGGATCTGATGCATACGCAGGACGCCATTCCGCGGGTTTACGAGGACATGCTCATGAAGCACGTGATCATGGAGGTCTCGTCGAAAAGGCTCGGGATAACCGGGGTCTTCAGCAGGGACGAAGAGCTGGTGGGCGTGGTGACGGACGGCGATTTGCGGAGGGCCCTGGAAAAGTATGAGAACATGCTGGAAAAACGGGCGCAGGATGTGATGGTGAGGGGGCCGAAGGGGATCGAGAGGGGCGCGCTGGCGGCGGTGGCGCTACGGTACATGGAGGAGTTTTCGATCACGTCCCTGTTCGTGTTTGAGGCGGACGAGCGGAAGCACCCGATCGGGATACTACATATCCACGATCTTCTCAAGGCCAAGATCGTATAGGGCGGCCGGCCAACGGCATGGAGGAAATACTCCCTCTGCGGCGCCCTGCTCGCCACGTGCCCTCCGACGTTTGCGACCCAGCAAGGCAATATGGAACTGGGTCCCCCGCCCATGTACGCCTACGGTCAACATGGCTTACAGTGCATCCAAATCTCATCGATTCCGAACATCGACCCGCCGATTGGTTGTCCGGGTGCCCCGCGTCCACCCGATCCGGCATCGAGTACAACCATGATCGATGCCGGAAGTTGAGGAGCATAACAAATGAATTCTCGGGGGCATTAACACCGGTTTGAATGCCTGCGTTATGTGTCTGTCCTTGCTCTGCGGAGCGGGCAGGCGTACTCCTTTCTCCGTCACCCCGGCGAAAGCCGGGGTCCAGAAATCCTGGGATACTTGGTGGAGCCTTTAACGTGCGAGGGGACAGGTGTCACGAGGTCCGGCGGGTAGACACTTTTCCAAATGCGTGTGCCCTGGGAGAAGGCGAGAAGGAGAATGGCGGCGGGTTCGGGAACGTGGTACACTAAGGGCGCTTTGAGATGGCATCAAAACAACACACCGACTTGAGAAGGAGATCGCTCGTGAATACCGGGTTGACAGGTTCATGGGGACCACGCGTATTTGCGATCTCATGAAGATAACCAGGAGGGACGTTTTAGCCCTTGCGTCTCTTGTTCTCGTGGTTGCTGTGCTCATTATAAGTACCGGCCATGAAAAGATCAAACCGGTCCCTGCTGATGACAAGCACCACCCCTTTTACGAAGCCATGGAGAAAGGCGCTGACAGGGTTGAGACGGAGAGGGGCTGCACAACCTGCCACAATCCCCGAACTAATCCCTTACCCAAAAAACACCCGCCAAAGGAACAATGTCTGATCTGTCACACACTCCATCACGCCACGCAGTGATTGACAAATATTCGCTGATTTATTTCTTTCTCTGAAATTGTGGTGGAATAAGGATATACGTGAAGACGACCAGAAGTCCGAAGGCAAGGTGCATCAGGGTAAAGACCCAGTGAGGAAAATCGTAGAAGATGATGAGATGCACAAGGCGCGCAATGAACGAGAGATGCTGTTCGACCGCCTGATCGGCCAGCCGCCTGAGATCATACTCCCACACGGTAAGAGGACAATCAATCCCCGTCGCGGCTTCAATTGCAACCAGACCGACAGCCACAAGATGGCTGATGCGGAAAAGAGCATTTCTTATTGCGTTCCACTTGCAGAGGCCCCCCATGAGAATCAATAGCTGGCCACCTACGGCAAACAGCACATACAAAAAGTGGATAACAACAAGAATGTCAGCGAACGGCCCATAGAAGGCTTTCATAAGCTATCTAAACTCAGGAGATTCCTTTTCCGGTCTCCTTGCGCAGGAGTGTTTTCTCGATGTCCGCCATAGGGTAATGCCTGGCGTTGCCGGTAACGAGGAGTGAGCCCGTCGAGAAGGCCGACGCCGCTACGAGGCAATCGTCCAGCTCAAGGTCCTGTTTTTTGATCTCCCTCTTGTAGCTGCCCGCTTTCTCTGCAACACGGCGATCGATGGCTACGACGATCAGGCTGCCCAACAGGTCGTCGGTTGCTTCTATAGGATATTCTATAGATAATAAACTACATATTCAAGAGGTAAGCAGTTGTTCGGAGGGCGGGGAGGGGGTCGGCCTTAATAACGAAATCCGGTAGAACGGAGTCTATACCCATTGACATCGTCGTCATTCATACCTAAAAACTGAATGAGATCGGGAAAGGGGGTAGCGCAATTCAGATGTAATGACAAGAGAGCGGGTTCTTATCATTTTTATCATCCTCACGAAAAGGAGATCACTATGGAAAGACGTGGACTCACTCATTACGTTTGTTTCGTTCTGATGGCAGCGGCCCTGCTGCTCGTGTCGCGTCCTATCAACGCGCAGTCGATCTTGGACCCTGCGGGTCCGGAGCTCACGCTCTGTTCGGGTTCCTACGCGCTGTGCGCGGCCGCCACGTGTACGCGCACCGGTACTACATTTCCGGGGACCGGCTTCCCGGAGGTGGTATGCGAGTGCCCCGTTCTCCCCGGTCCCGCCCTGGCAGACCTGACCGGAGGGAACATGCAGGGCAGTTGCGACCCTCCGGTGGACGGCGTATGGTCGCTCTTTTGGCCCAGTCTTTACATCCCGCAAGAGGTTAACGGCGTTTGGCGACAGAACGTGAGCGCTCTCCCACACAACTGTCCAAGCGAAATAGGATACCAACCGGTCCTCTTCGGGCAGTGCTTCAGCTACTCATGCAAGAATGTCAGAAAAATAAACGGGGTGCTCGTAGCCGATTGTTACTGCCCGGCTGAACATGTCACCATTACGACCAAACATCAGTTCGCCGTCCAGGCAGGCCTTTGTCGAGAGAGCGTTTGCACACAAATTCCCGTTGGGGCACCATTCGTTGTTCCAGGAAGCCTTTGCCAGTAACCATTATCTGACATCCCCGGAATTAGACTCCGGAGTCTCGCATAATTGATTAAGGACGGAAGGGACGTCCTGCCCCCCCGCCCCGCTTGTCTACGAGGACTCAATGCATGACCTTGGCATTCTTGGCCAGTTGGTATATACTACCTACTGTACATGCCCGTTATCCTCGTCGTTCGCACCAAAAAAATCAGGGAAGATGAGATAGCGGAGATCAGGATCTCCTCGCGAGAGGCGGTCTCGAGAAGCAGACACTCACCTTGACACAAGATTATTCTGCACTATACTCAGACAACCCCAAAAGAAATTCCTGAAAAGAAGGAAGAGTTCCGATATTGACGCGGTACGCTATCAGGATACCGCGAGGCGGAGGGCCCATCATGGATGAAGAATTAGTAAGAGAGACACTCACGCCCGAGTTGTGTGCGAGCAGCATACTTGAGATATGCGGCACGAAATTTGAGCCTGATGCCGCCGCTGACCTGTGGCCGAGAATTTTGCTGCATAAATGGCTCATGTCAGAAAAGCTCGGTCGGGATGTGGGCTTGCGGGTCGCATGCATTGATTTTATGGAAAACATTGAGCAGGCCAATGAGGAATACCTGGCCTACAAGCAGAGGGATATCCTGAATGAGATGGGGGCTCAGTCCTGCGGAAAGGAAATATGGGACACCATCTCTGATTCTCAGCCTCCAAAACAGTTGGTTCAAAGAAAAATCATACTTCCCTTAACAGAGCGGGATCTTTCGAAAAAGCATGGAGTGGTTCCTCCCAGGGCTATCATTTTCTTTGGGCCGCCCGGCACGGGAAAAACTCATTTTGCCAGGGCAATAGCCGGGTCTCTTTCCTGGTGGTTTATCGAAATTGCTCCAAGCATGCTGATGGTTGACGGAGCCGACAAGGTAAGCGCTAATCTGCGCATGACAATGGAAAAGGCACGAAAACTGGATGAAGCCGTCATCTTTATCGATGAGTTTGAAGAAATAGCGGGCAGTCGAGACGAGGCAAACCGCATCGATAAATCTATTACAAATGAATTTCTCAAGCAGGTCCCGCTGCTCAAAGAGCAGGGTAACAACATACTTCTCATTTGTGCTACCAATTATATCAGGCAGCTCGATACCGCGCTCCTTCGTCCGGGAAGATTTGATTGTATCATTCCAGTGGGTGGTTTGAACGAGGATGAGAGAAAAACTATCCTGGAGCATTATCTCTCCAAGCTTCATACGGGGCTGATCGACCTTGACCGTATAATAAAAATGACATCCAGGTTTACACCGGCTGATATGGAATATCTCTTCCAGCAGGTTGCTCAGTTCGCCTTTGAGCAGGAGCTTGCCACAAAGCACGATTACCGGGTAACTACAGAGACCGTTTTTGACATTATGCCAAAAATCCGTCCGTCACTGACTGACGAAATCGTCATAGAGTTTGAAAAAGACGGTATAAGCTATTCCCGTGTTTAACGGTCATAAAGGACAGGAGGTTCGGGGACCCTTTACCGGCCTTGGGCTGTATTGATGGTGATCCGGTGGGAGAGCAGGTCGATCTGACGTATCCTTCCCTCAACCACTTTCTCCTCACCGAAAAGGTTGACCAGCTTCAGCGTCGCACCTTCAGGGGTGATATTCACCACGTCCTGCAGCACGAGCTCCTCTTTGCCCTCATGAACGAGATAGACTGCGGTCTGACACATAGGGTTGCCTCCAGCACCTTTCATATCCCTTAATTAGACCACGATAAAGGACAGGACTCAAGGGTGTTAAGAGAAAAACATGGAAAAAACCGTCAGCATACACTATAATGCGTAGGCTCATGAAAAAACGCACATTTATCAGCATCTTCGGCTTCGTGGTGAGTATTGTCCTCCTCTATTTTTCTCTCCGGGGCATCGAGTTCGGACAGATCTGGACAACCCTCAGGCAGACAAACCCGCTCCTCGCCTTCCTGCCCCTGGTCTTCATCGGGACGGCGATCTGTCTGTCCTCGTTCAGGTGGTCGAAGGTCGCGGGGTCGGATGTGCGTTTCAGGGAGACCTTTGTAGCCCTGCTCATCGGCATGTTCATCAACAATGTACTGCCGCTGCGGCTGGGGGAGGCCGCCCGCGCCTATGTGCTCTCCCGCAAGAAAAAACTCTCCTTCACCTATTCTTTGTCCACCGTCCTTCTCGACCGGTTCTTCGACCTGACAGGGCTTTTGTTGATGACCCTTCTCTTTTTCCCGAGGGCAAGCCTCCCGCAGAGGGTGTCTCAGGGGATTTACGTGATCATCGGCATGGTCGCGTTCTGCGTCCTCCTGATGATACTGCTGAGCCGCCAAAGCTTTGCGAACCGCCTCGCCACAAAGTTTGCCGGCGTGGAGAACGCTTTTCCGGCAAGATTGGGCAGGAGGATGATCGAGATACAGGAAAACCTCAGCCGCATCGGGTCGCCGCTTGTTATCATCTTTTTCGTGGTCATCTCCTTCTGCATCTGGCTTTCCATGAGCGTGGCCCTCTGGGTCGTCACCCGTGCCCTGGGCATCCCCGTGCCTTTCGCCTGCATACCCTTTGTGTGCGCGCTTTTGAACGTCGGCATCACCATCCCCTCGTCTCCCGGCTACGTGGGGCTCTACCAATTCCTGCTGGTCTACCTGCTTTCCATCTTCGGCGTGCCGAAATACGAGGGTTTTACCATATCGATACTCTATCATGCGTCCTGGTACATACCTTATACGACCGTGGGATTTCTCCTGATGCTCCGGGAGCACCTGCGGATAAGGGACATCCAGAAGCTGGAAGCAGAAGAAGAAAGCGCGGGCTGACCTTGCTTATTTTGGTGAGCCTAACCTTCCCGCATCACTGCCAAAATTGACTATCGCGCCATTCAGGTGATAGATTATTAAATGAAGAGGGCACGATTCTTTCGCAGAAAGTTCTATTTCTACCTGCTCAAAGAGCTTGTCCTGCTCTTCTTCCTTTCCCTCGCCGTATTCACTTTCATCCTGGTTATGAGCCGCCTCGGAAAGATGGCGGACCTCGTGATCAACAAGGGCGTCGATTTCAAAGACATCGTGTTGCTGATCGCCTATTCCTGCCCCCCCTTCCTCACGTTTACCCTCCCAATGGCATTCCTTCTCTCCACCGTGGTGGTGCTGGGGAGGCTTTCGAGTGAGAATGAGATACTCGCGCTAAAGGCGAGCGGCGTCAACCTGATGTATCTTTTTGTGCCTATTGCCATGCTCGGGGTAGCCGTCTTCTTCGCAGGGTTTTTGAACAACAGCCTCCTCCTCAGCAAGAGCAGTGATGCGTTCCGCACCACCCTTGCGGAGATCGCGAAGAAAGGCATCTCCATCGAGGACAAAGAGGGGATATTCAACGATACGATCCCCGGGGTAGTCATCTATATCGATAAGGTGGACACCCGCAACAGGGCGCTCTCCGGCATAGTCATCTCCGATGACAGAGACGAGACGGCCCGCCAGACCGTGACGGCCCAGACGGGGGCCGTCAATGTCGATACCAACACGCTCGACCTCTCGTTCAAGCTGAAGAACGGCAGTCTCCAGAGATGGGAAAAACAGGCCGACGCGTACAGGAGTCTCTCCTTTAAAGACTACACGTTCTCCCTCAACCTTGCGAGTGTCCTCCCCAACAGGGAGTTCAGAAAAAAACCGTTCGAAATGGACATCAATGAGCTTCGGAAGGCCTTCGCGGCCTCGAAAGGCGAAAGCAGGTACGAGTTTTCCATCGAGATATACAAGAAATTCAGCGTCCCCTTCTCTATCTTCGCCTTCGCGCTTCTCACGCTCCCCCTGGGTATCAAGAGGAAAACGGAGGGCAAGTTCTCGGGGGTTGTCTATAGTCTGCTCATCTTCATCTGCTACTATATCTTGTCCGCGATCATGGAAAACATCGGGAAAGTATATGAAATATCACCGTTTCTTGTCTGCTTTGCCCCGAACATCATGTTCTCCCTCGCCGGCATCGTTCTTGTGACGCAGTTGAACAACGAGGACAGGGGAAGGGTGCTCGACAGACTCAGACGCCTATGGGGGCCGCATGCGCAGACTGGATAAGTACCTCATCGGCAATACAATAAGGCTGCTGCTCATCTGCGAGCTTGCGGGGATCATTATTTTTACGATGATCGACTTTTTTGACCACCTGGATATTTTTACCCAGACGTTCTCGAAGTTCGGCCTGGGCATGGGATATGTCGCCCTCAACATCCCCAACAACTTCAACCTGCTCCTTCCCCTGGCGTTCCTTATCTCCATATTGGTGCTCATTGTCATGATGATAAGGGGGAACGAGGTGATCATCATAAGGACGTCGGGGATCAGCACGTTTTCGCTGATGAAGCCCCTCCTTGTCTTCTCGCTGGTCCTCATGGTCCTCTCCTTCGCGCTTTCGGAGTGGATCATACCCTACACCTCAACCTCAGCGGAGTATCTGCTCAGGGTCAGGATCAAGGAAGACCAGACCTACGTAGTCTTTAAGAACGACAAGATATGGTTCAAGCGGGGGAACCGGATATGCAACATAGACTTCTACAATATCAAAACAGACGAGATCAGGGGACTTACCGTGCTCGAGCTGTCGGACACGTACTCCGTCCAGAAACGATATGACGCGAAGACGGGCGTCTGGAAGGGAGATGAGAAAAAAGGCCAGTGGGTATTCGCCGATGTGGTGGAAAGGACTTTCAAAGACGACGGCATAGAGTCGAGGACGGCGTACAAGACAATGGCGGGCCTTGTCACCGAGCCGCCTTCGCTGTTCAAGATCGTGGACAAGAATCCCGAAGAGATGAGCTACGGGGAGCTTGAGAGGTACATGGGCAAGCTCAAGCGAAACGGGCATGACGTGAGGAGATATATGGTAGACCTGGACAACAAAATCGCCTTCCCCTTCATCAACATCATTATGGTGCTCGCGGGCTTCTCGGTGGGCTTGCGGTATTCCAAGACGAAGAACGTGTCAAAGGGGATCTTTTCAGGCATTTGTGTCGGGTTCTCTTACTGGGGGTTTGATTCGATCGCGCTCTCCCTCGGCTACAAGGAAGCCTTTCCGCCCCTCTTCGCCGCCTGGCTCTCCAACATGCTCTTCTTCTCTCTCGGTGTCATAGGTATAGTAACGGTGAAGACCTGAAATATAGACCATTGGAATGGAGTGCCTGAAAGGAGTTGTACTGTAAGGATGAAGGCGTATCTCGATATTGAAACGGATAGACAAGGGAATGTGTGCGTGATCGGTATTTTCTGCGAGCCGGGCGGCTTCGTCCAGTTTTACGGCGACGACGTGACTACGCACAACCTGGAGCAGGTGCTCGGCAGGGCGAAGACGATCGTCACCTTTAACGGAGACCTTTTCGACCTGCCGACGCTGGACAAGTATTTCAATCTCGACCTGAAAGGGGCCTGCTCTTCCCTTGACCTCTTTAAGGTGAAGAAATACCTGGGCCTGCGCGGCGGTCTGAAAGAGCTGGAGAAGATGTACGGCATAAAGAGGAAGACCGCGGGGATAGACGGTTATAAAGCCATACAACTGTGGGAAAAATATGTGAAAAAAGGACAGTTGGGGGCGTTGAAGCTGCTCCTTGAGTATAACAAGGAAGACGTGATAAATCTTATCCCCCTTGAGGAGATCTTTACCCGGCGACTGGAGGAAATGAAGGAGCTTGAGGAACTGAAGGAACTGGAGAAACTGAAGGAAATGAAAGAACTGAAGGAATTGAGCAATGACGGAGCAGTGTGAGATCAGATCCGGTCCCTACCGGATCAGAGGCATCCTCACCGTGCCGGGCAGAAGCGGGCGATTTCCCTGCGTGATCCTTTCGCACGGCCTGATAAGCTCAAAAGACAGCTCCAAGTATGTCGCCCTCTCCGCGGCATTCCAGGCCGCGGGCGTGGCGAGCTGCAGGTTCGATTATCAGGGCTGCGGGGAAAGCGACGGGAGCATTGAGGAGACGACCCTGACCGGGAGGGTCGCAAACCTGGATGCTGTAGCCGAGTGGGTCTTCGGCCATCCGTCTCTCGATGCGGGGAAAGTCGGCCTCCTCGGGAGCAGCTTTGGAGGCTCCACCTCCCTTGTCAAAGCAGCCCGCGACAGGCGCATCCGGTGCGTATCCCTGTGGGCCACGCCCTACCTGCTGGAAAAGAACGATGACAGATCGCTCTCCGAGATAGAGTTCAAGGACGCCCTATACGAAGATTTTGCGCGGTACGATCTTCTCGTCGAGGCGAAAGGGGTTTCCTGCGCCCTCGTGATCCACGGGGAGGCCGACGAGGTGGTCCCCAGCCGCGAGGGGAAGGCCATCTATGAGCATGCGAAAAGGCCGAAGAAATTCGACCTGATCAAGGGGGCGGACCATGTCTTCTCCGTTCCGGGGCACCGGGAGAGGGCGATCACCACGTCGGTAGACTGGTTCAGGCGGTTTCTCGTCTAGTCATTTTTCTTTTCTCTTCTCTTTTTCTTGGTCTTCTTGGTCGGCCGGACGACGGCATGATCAAAATCGCGATCTTTGGCGCCCTGTTCCGCTCGTGACCTCCGACGTACGGCAGTACGCCTACGGTCTACAGCGCTCAGATCGCATCCAAATCTCATCGATTCCGACCATGCCGTCGTCCACCCGATCCGGGTCCTCTCAGCCTCCACCTCGCTGAGACTCCCCGGAAGTAAAGAAGCACTTGCCCTGGATTCGATCCGGTGTGCCTTCAAGCCGGGTTGCACCTACCTATACGTAACAAAATGTCTTGACTCCCGGATGGGCCGGGGTTCATCATCTTATCCTGCTTTTTCTCCAACAAAAGGAGGAAGATATGACCCAGGCGAAACAGGAATCTCACCAGTCAGTCAGCAGCAACGAAGCCGTACGCGACCGAACCCCGATCGATCATGTCCTTGAAAGGCTCCATCCTCTGGACCTCCCCGCCAAGGAGCACTTCGAGAACTACCTGCGCTATAAGTGGCGGGCGAATCACAAGCCGAAGACGCTCGAAGGCTCCTTCACCTCGATCATGTTCTTTCTCCAGTTTTATGGAGCATCAGGCAAAAGCGACATTGCGCAGATCCAACGCTCCGATCTTGAAGCCTTCATTGAACATGAGCAAGACCGGGGCATGCATGTCTCGACGATTAAGACCAGGATGGCGTCCATTGTAGCTTTTCTGCATTTCTTGATGGAGCAGGAAGTCCTCTCCCCATTGCTCCTCAAAAAGACAATCAGATTGAAGCTCCCCGACGCGCTTCCCCGGGCGATGAATCCCAAGGATGTAAGAAGGCTCATCGAAGTTATAGACAATGCCAGGGACCGCGTATTGATCCTTCTTCTTCTGCGGACAGGCATGCGGATCGGCGAGGTCCTGAACCTTACGATGAACGACGTCGATCTCAAGGAGAAGAAGGTCCATATCATGGAAGGAGAGAAGAACAACATGGGTAGGGCGGTCTATTTGAGCAACGATGCCGTCTTCGCCTTGAAGCGCTGGCTCGCTACAAGGGACAAGGAAGAAAAGTTCATCTTCTGCGGCCAGCATGGCCGTCTTTGCTACAGCGCCGCGAGGAGCCGCTTTATGCACTACATCAAAAAGGCGCGTTTGGAACATAAAGGCTACACGGTTCATTGTCTCCGTCACACCTTCGCAAGCGAGCTTCTCAACGCCGGCATGCGTCTTGAAGTTCTCCAACAGCTTTTGGGCCATCAAGACATCGAGGTCACCCGCCGCTATGCGAGACTCACGGATAAAACAAGGGAAGAAGAATACTTCCGGGCTATGGCGCTTATCGAGAAGGGAGGGATCGATGGAGATTACTGAGAGATACCGGAGATCGTTGAAGAGAAAGAACTTCTCTGCCCATACGATCAAGAACTACATGAACAGGATAGATCAGTTTACCCTATGGCTGCGCGTTCCTCTTGAAAAAACGACCCGCCGCGAGATAGGGGCATACGTAGATCATCTTTTGCGGAAGCGACGGGCGCCGAAAACGATTGCCTGCCATCTGCAGACCCTGCATCTCTTCTTCGAACACCTCATCGACGAGGAAAAGACGGCGATGGCCAATCCCATCAGCCACGTATCTATACGTCTGCCGAAGCCTCTCCCCCGTTGCCTCAAAGACGACCAGGCAAACAGGCTTTTTGCCGTAATCAGAGACCCGAGGGACAGGGCCATGTTCATGCTCATGCTCCGCTCGGGCCTCAGGGTCGAAGAGGTTGCCCATCTTACGGTAGATGCGGTAGATTACCGGAAAAGGCAGGTGTTCGTGCTTAATGGAAAAGGCGCCAAGGATAGGGTCGTCTACTTGAGCGACGATGCCCGCATCGCCCTTTCCGCCTATCTGCAAAAAAGGTTGTCGAAGGCGAAGGGATTGTTCCTCGTGCAAAAGGGCCCTCACACGGACACGCCGATATCTGTACGGGGCATCCAGAAGAGGATCGAATACTATGGGCGAAAGAGCGGACTTAAGGTGTCGTGCCATAGGCTGAGGCACACCTTCGCCACGCAGCTTCTGAATGCCGAGGCCGACCTTGCCACTATCCAGGACCTTTTGGGACACGAGCATATTACCACGACCCAGCGGTACTGCCGGGTGGCGAACCTCAAGGTTCGCCAGGACTACTACAAGGCTATGGAGCTGGTGCTGCAAAGGATGCAAGGGAGAGAGGACGAAGAAAGGAGCCATGGATGGCGGGTGATAAAAAGAGCCAAGAGGAACTGAACGATCTGGTTGATGACATTACCGTCGACGCCGACGGCGACGACGAGCAGCTCTGGGCCTTCCGGCAGGTCATCGAAGACGAGGTTGCCATGCCCACAGACGCTTTTGTGGTCGGAGAGCCGGTGACGGTAAAAGAGATCGATTACGATGGGAACGAGCGTCGGGGGCTGACGGCGAAGCTCCGCCGCGAGGACGCATTCGAACACGTCGTCTCGGCGAGCGATCTTATCTTCCCCGAAGGCTCTAAAGGAGCCGACTACATTGCCGCTTACCGCACATGGCTCGGCATCGAGCCATACCCTCAGATCTCACTGAGCAAGAAGCCGAAGGCAACAGAGGATGAGATCGACATGAGCGAGGACCTCCAGCTCATCGCCCTTGCCGTCAAGGGAAACGCTATCTCCTGCCGCATTCTCGGGAAGGACCATGTTCTTACCCTTCGGCCCTCGGGGGCCTGGGAGACAATGCCGGGGGAGATCGTCACCGTATCGCCGCGGCGGAAGTGGCGTTATGGAGGCCATCCCTACCTCGCAGGCTCGATCAAGGCCTCTCGCACGGACATACCCGCTCTTGGCCTTACACCCCTGAAGCTGCATGAAATGGGAACGTGGGACCCCAAGGAACACTATTGGGGAGAACCCGACGAGCCGATAGAGCCATGGGCGAGGCCGATCATCAAACGAGGTCTGAGACCCGAATACGAGATGGAGCAGGTCCTTCCCGGCGAAGATCCCGACAATCCCGATACGGACCCTATCCTGGAAGCGGTAGATATGAAAGAAATGGGCGACCGCAGGAAGGCAATCCGCATGCTCATGGACGTCCTTAAGGCCGATCTCCGCTGTCTGGACGCCCACGCTCACCTAGGCAACTTCGCGTTCCATCGGGATCCTGATACGGCAGTCCGCCATTACGACATAGGAGTGAAGATCGGAGAGCTCTCTCTCGGCAAGGACTTTGACGGTCTCCTTCCCTGGGGCTGCACAGACAACCGTCCGTTCCTCCGCTGTCTTCACGGCTACGGCCTTTGCCTGTGGCGCTTCGGCCGGATGAGGGATGCAGAAAAAGTATTTACTCGCATGCTCTGGCTCAATCCCACCGACAACCAGGGCGCTCGTTTTAACCTTTACGACGTGAAAGAGGGAAAGGTCTGGCATGAAGAGGAGTAAAGGAGCCTGTTGATGCCCCAAGAAAGAAGATGATTTGCATTGACAGAAACGCGCGGAAAAGGGATAATGGAAAATGATTTGTAACTATATAATATCACGAGAGAAAGCAGGATATGTTACGTATAGCACCTACAACTGGTGATTTTCCTTACTTCACAATTTCTGAGGATAACCATTCATAATGTTGAAAACGCGAGTGGTGAGAAGGTGTCTCACGTGCATTGGCACAAAGAGCATAGGTGGATATCAACGCTACCTACCTGAGGGACTCAGGTTGCAATTCCCGATTGAGCGCCGTATGTTATATATATTTTCGGGTTTTTATTAATGACAGGGAAAAGGAGGGCCGAATGGAGGCCAAGGACGGCAAGGAACTCGTACAGGCCAGGGGTGAGAAGGAAAAGGAAGAACCGGGCCTCCAGAAGCACGAACCGCTGTTCAAGCCTCTGAACCGCAAGCAGTTCCGTTTTTCCGTAGGGTATTTCTTCTTCATGCTGCTCATGCTCTTCCTGGTCAATTTCCTATTCCTGCGCCCCAAGGTCGAATCCATAGATTACAGCGCCTTCAAGACGAAAATGGGGTCCGGCGAGATTCATCGGGTTGAGATGAGCGACAAGTACCTGACCGGGTTCAATTTGACCAAGGCCCAGATCGATGAATACGTCAAGACAGGGCTGAAGGAGAAAAAGAAGCCCACGGAGGTCCCGAAGACCTATCGGACCGTTCGGGTCGACGATCGGGAACTCATCCCCCTCATGGATACGAAGGGCATCGAATACTACGGCGTCGTCCCGGAGAACAGGTCCTGGCTGAGCACCCTCCTGTCCTGGGTGCTCCCGATCGTCCTGTTCTTGCTCGTCTGGAATTATCTCAATAAACAGATGGGCAAATCCGGTATGGGGGTCATGTCCTTCGGCGCGAACAAGGCGAAGCTGGTCGCTGAAGGCGACACGGGCGTCACGTTCAAGGACGTCGCGGGAGTCGATGAGGCCAAAGCGGAGCTCGTGGAGATCGTAGATTTTCTCAGAGACCCAAAGAAATATCAGTCCATCGGCGGAAAGCTCCCCAGGGGCGTTCTCCTCGTCGGCCCCCCCGGAACGGGAAAGACCCTTCTTGCCAAGGCGGTCGCCGGTGAGGCCAAGGTCCCCTTTTTCAAGATCAGCGGTGCCGAGTTCGTGGAGATGTTCGTCGGCGTCGGGGCGGCCCGGGTCCGCGACATGTTCAAGCAGGCCCGCGAAAAGGCCCCCTGCCTCGTCTTTATCGACGAGCTCGACGCCATCGGCAAGAGCCGGGGCTTTACGCTCGGAGGGAACGACGAGCGCGAGCAGACGCTGAACCAACTGCTCGTCGAGATGGACGGCTTCGATACAGGTTCAGGTGTGATCATCCTCGCCGCTACCAATAGGCCCGAGATCCTCGATCCCGCGCTCCTGCGGCCCGGCCGCTTCGACCGACAGGTGCTCGTGGACAAGCCCGATCTGAAGGGCCGGGTCGATATCCTCAAGATCCATGCGAGGAACGTGAGTCTCGACGACTCTGTCGACCTGGAAAAGGTCGCACAGGGGACGCCGGGCTTTTCCGGGGCCGACCTGGCGAATATCGTCAACGAAGCGGCGCTGCTGGCTGTCCGGGCGGGCCGCAGCCGGGTCTTGCCCACGGATTTCGACAACGCGATCGAAAGGGTGGTCGCCGGCCTCGAGAAGAAGAACCGGCTGATCAATCCTCAGGAACGGAAGACCGTCGCTTACCATGAAACGGGGCATGCCGTGCTCGCTGCCTACACGAAGGGCGCCGATCCCGTTCATAAGATCTCGATCATCCCCCGCGGCATCGGCGCCCTGGGCTATACCATTCAGCTCCCGACGGAAGACCGCTTCCTCCTGACGGAGGAGGAGCTGCTCGGCAAGATCGACGTGCTGCTCGGGGGACGCGCGAGCGAGCATCTGTTCTTCGGGGAGATCTCGACGGGCGCTTCCAATGACATCGCCCGGGCGACCGAGATCGCCCGAAATATGATCAGCGACTACGGCATGAGCGCCAAGTTCGAGAACGTGGTCCTTTCCTCCCGGAGGAGCCCGGTGCTCCTTCCGGGGGAAGGCCCTTCCGGAGAACGGGAATATTCCGAAGCGACGCAGCAGTATATAGACGAGGAGATCACCCGGATCATTAAAAGCCGTTACGAAAAAGCGATCGGGTTCTTGGAAGGGAAAAAAGGGACCATCGACAAGATCGCGAAAAGGCTGTTAGAGGTCGAAGCGATCGGAGAGGAAGAATTTAAAGCCCTGCTCAAAGAAGAGGACAGCCGCTGATCCGCAATGCCCATCTCGTTCGGGGATGCGCACCATCGCAGTTACCTCCCTGCGGGCGTGGATACCTTAGATCGCGGCTCAGTCAACGCTGCTTTGGTCAGATGGCAGCGGGATGATGAAAACCGGTATCCGGGTCCTCTCCAGCACTGAACGGGCCACGCTCCCGAGAAAAGTCTGTTTCAACCATCCTTTCCCGTGGGTCCCGAGGACGATCACGTCACATCCCTCGGCTGCCTTCAGGATCTCTTCCACGGGATAACCCACCACGATGGTGATATCGGAGACGGGGCCAACGTACGGAGAACCAATCTCGGACTCCACCTTCTGGTAGAATTCCTGCAGTCTCTTCCTGATCTCGGCGACGGCTTCGCCTTTCTCCCGCTCTCTTAGCGTCTCCAGAACTCCGTCTTCGTCGGGAATGCCTATCTCATAGTAAATGGCAGGGTGAATTGGCGCTATGCAGTGGAAGATCACAACCTTTGCATCATGTTTTCGCGCCATATCCGCAGCAAAGTAAGCCGCATACGACGAGTTCTTCGTAAGATCGGTGGCATAAAGAACCTTCTTGATTTGCGGAATCATCCTTATCCTCCCTTTCTTCCGTTCATCTCGGGTCGTCGAGTAACTTTCTGCTCGTCTTCGCAATTTCGCACCTAGTGAGTGGCTTCATCACAAACCCTTTGACCCCTGCATCTCTTGCAGATTGCTTCTTTGCCATATCGCCGAAGCCCGTGCAGAGGATGATCGGGATATCAGACCGGAGGGCAAGAACTTCCTCCGCAAGTTCGACACCTGTCATATCCGGCATCGTCCCGTCGGTGATAACAAGATCGAACCGGGACGCTTCCATCTTCTGTGCGGTGAATCTCCACTGCGAGCTCGGGCATGTAGTTCTCGATCAGGTTCAGCAACGTCCGCGCCTCTTCATCCGTCAACTTTAATTGGACCATGAAAGACCTCCTTCTTGAAAATAGGTTGCTCTTACATCTTATCCCAGTCGATATCCGATTTCTCGGAGGGTAGCGGTATGATGAAAACCGGCTTCCGAGTGCGTTCAAGGACCTTGACGGCGACGTTTCCAAGGAAGGCCTGCTTCAAAAAACCTTTTCCGTGTGTCCCGAGCACGATTACGTCGCAGCCTTCTTCGTGTGCCGTCTCCAATATCTCTTCTACCGGATAACCCTGGGGAACGAGGATCTTCGACACCAGCTTAGAACAAGAAGAGCCCATGTAAGCGCCCATCCTCTCGCAGAATTCTTCGACCTGTTTCTTGATCTCCTTAAGTTCCGCCTTCTGCTCATGCTTCATGCCTTTTTCTAATTCGTTCTCGTCGAGACCGGCCAATGCGTTAGCCCAGGGCCTGGGCCTGAGGGGCTCGAGAGCATGGAGGATGACGATCCTTGCATGATTTTGTCGCGCCATCTCAACGGCGTAGAGAAAAGCATAGGATGAGTTTTTACTGAGGTCTGTGGCATAAAGAATCTTCTTAATTTTGGGAATCATAGTATCCCTCCTTTCCTGATATTGTGACAACGGCATCCTCGTTTTGCAAGGCTTCAACGGTCTGTCCTCTCACTCATCGCAAATGTGATGCCAGACTGGGGAGAAGGGGACGTTCTTAAGCAAGAACCCCCTTTTCGAAAAGCAAAACGGGCCATTTTGCTTTCTACGTGCTCCCTTCATCATCTCCGTTCCCACCACATGCGTTAATAATAGCCACCAGTAATGGTGTATTGCAAGAAAAACATTTCGCCGCTCGCTTCCAGGAAGTAGCCCGCTTTACAGGTCTCGCTGCCGTCGTTATTTTTTGGAAGGCTGTTGCCCTGCTTCCGATCTTGTTGCCAACCGGTAAGTTGGCAACTACATAGTTGGATAATAATATTGATTCCCCTCCCAAGATCAGGGCGCCATCAGGACTGGAGAGGAATGCCTATTACCCCGGCCAGGTGCTCTCGGAATGCGTCCCAATCCGGTCCCCTTCGCCCGAGCACCTCGATGGCGTCGAACCACATCGTGGTGGTTTGCGATTCGCCCTGTAATTTTGTCAGGGATAAGCCTTTCTTCGAAATGATCGTCCAGAAGTCCCGATATCCTTTCTGCTTAGCTTTCGAGTGAGACTTTTCAGCCTCTCCGGCTCGGTTATGCACATTGCTTACGTCGGTGCCGCCTTTTACTTCAATGGCCACTTTCCGGTGCTCGGTGTTGCCCACCACTTCCACGACGCTTACGTCCGGATCGCTGGATAGTGCCACTACCACGGTTCTTCCCGAAGCATTTTTGATAGTCAGCTTCCGCGGTTCCTCCTTCACGATATGCTGCGTCACAATTTCCTTTATAGCAACAAAAACGTCGGCCATTGCCTTTTTTCCTATGACCGTGTTGTTCGAGCCTTGTAATTGGGCACCGAACGTCAGCAGAGGCAGTTCGCGCACGTCCCGCTCCGTAATCTCGTCGATCTGCCGCACAAGGTCCGCGAGAACGCCGGCCATGGCTTTGCAAAAAGCTGGAAGGCGCTTCTTTTGATTATCGCTGATTGTGCCGAGTTCTTCCATAGTCTTGAACGGTCCCATCCCGGTTGAGCCTTTGTAGAAGCTTTTTTGAGGTGCGCCGAGTAGCATCCGGTAGTAGCCGACCAAAGAAGGCTTGGCTTCGAGTACGGAAGGAATCGGGAATATGTATTCATCGCGAAGGCCCGCCCCCGCCAAAAGCTGCAGCGCATCAGGGGGAGCGTATTTCTGGATGTCATTTTTCACCGCTGCCTGATCTAATGACTTTAGGGCTTCCCTCAAGGCGTCGATGAACCATTGCTTTCTTGCGGCGGCAAGAAGTTGATAGAATGCCACCTGGCGGCCCGGACCGGGCGGACTGAGGACTGCAAGTTCTGCTGATTCAAGGCTTTTTGCCGGGGTCTTGCCTTTTTCGCGGGGCTGCTTTTTCGCGGTCATCGAGCCGGTCTATTCGCACTTGCTGGATTTGCGGAAAACCAGCCAATAGCAATGTTGGCGCCTCGAATGATGAGCCGTCTTCCATCGCGGGTCTATTATCGGTCCTTTACGCACTTTGATGATGCAGTCACAGGCCCGAAACCCGATGGTCGTCGCTGCGTTGACAAGCTCGATATGCGCCCATTGGTACCGATGGTGGTGTACATAGTCCGCGATCTTGGCGAACAGAACGCCCTCGGGGTGTAGGACCCGGTACGCCTCGCGTAGAAACGGCGGGAACGTAAAGGAAAATGTGTACTGGTTTTCTTTGGAGGAACGACGAACTAGGCCGAAGCGAGCGCCGAAGTCCTTGAGCTTGTCTTTGCCTTGATTCGGGATATGCGGAGGGTCATACACGATTACGTCGAATGAAGAGTCCCTGAAGGGCATCGCCGTATTGTCGGCTGCAAGGGCAGGCTTATGGCTGAAGTCGATATCCATCCCGACGACGGCGCGCTGACTATTTTTCCAAAACCGGCCTGCATTGACGGTAGCGTCCAGGATTTTCTCCGGCGGCGTACGCGGATAAGAAAGGAGCATCTTTTCCAGGAGTTCGTAGTCTTCACCATACCACACGGAGGGTAGAGGGTCGTACCGACCACCAAGGTCTGCAACCTCTGTTTCGAACAGTGGCTCGGTTCTCGCTAATCGGGCTGCAATCACCGGCCCGACCTTAGAAGCGTCACTCATAATCGCACCCCTTGGACTCACCCGTGGTCATCGTGAGTCCGGCTTTCCGCAGATATTTAGTATCATACGAAGCCTGTGGGAAAAAGACAACAATAAATGTCTATTCCCCGGGTGATATCACCGCTGCTTTTTATCTACTTGTCTCTTAATACGATTTCTCGCAGGGGTTTTTGATAGATTCTCTTCGCCCGGAATCCCTTTTGAAGAATTTCGAGTGACAAGTCGCACCCAAGAGCGTTAGCCAAAGACACCATACTCCGGATAGTCAGATTGGGGTAACTACCGAGCACTTTTGTGATAAACGCCTTGGAAACTCCAAGGCGTTTCGCCAATTCTGCCCTATTCAAATCCTGCTCTTTCATTTTTGCCACAATCTTTTCGGTAAAATCCAAAATAGCTACTTCAGTGAGATACTCAACATCGTTTTTGTACTCCGCCACCGCCTCGTGAAACCATTTTTCCTTCTTCATTGTTCATCACCTTTTGTGGAGAAGGTTCAAGTGTAGGCGTTATTCACCCAACATCCAAGGCAGGGTCAGAAAATGGCTCTGCCCTTTTTTTGTCATCGACCTGACGATTGCCACTTCCAATGTTATATCGACAACATCCTTTTGAAAATCACGCTTTCAGGAAGACATCGATAACGAAGCCACCCACAAGCTTTTAATACCGTATCGCGACAAGCAGCGAAGATTGCCGTTGAAAATGCGTGACAACATCACAACACCGTTCGAGGGGGTCATCGGGGATTCTTCTAAGCGGTTTCTTGGTGCGTACGTTCATTTCTGATCTGCGGGTGGTTTGCAAAGAACGACATGGCACTATCCTTCTCGCCTGCTTCGGTGTCTAAGCACACTATGAGACCGGCTGACATTTTCACGTTTATGTGAGGGGGTATAGGGGGACATCTATTGCATCATAACTTTCCCTCCTCATCCCGCATTAACGCCATTTTGCGGTCATATGTTGAGCGGCAAGATCACAAACATCACCAAAAAGGATAACAAAGGGGCACCAGAAGGGACATCCTATACTCCTCCTGTTAAGTAAAAAGTTCGTTCATAACAATTCCGATGGGTTAGTGATATCCACTTTCTCAAGAACCCACCTTCTGACGGTACCACTTTATCTAGGCAGTTCGAAGGTAGGATCGCACGCCGGCAGGGAATTTCAACTGAAACTGAATCCCGCAGGGCATGGTTGATTTCTACGGGAGGATGCCTTGCGACGCGAGCAAATCGATGGCAGGCTTGTAGCGCAGATCGGAGGCTCTCCTCAGATCCGCCATCGCCTGCATAACCATGCCGGAGCGATTGAAGGCGAGACCGCGGAAATAATAGGCCTTCCCCTCGTCGAATTGTAGCACCATGGCCATACCGTAATCCTCCATGGCCTGCTGAAGGTTACCCAGTCGCTCGTAGGCGAGTCCCCGATTTACATATGCCTGTTGGTACGAGGGATTCAATCGGATAGAGAGGGCAAACGCCCGGGCCGCTCCCGCGTAATCTCGAGTAATGCGGAGCGCCACAAGCCCTCGCTTAAACCATTCCTGGGCACTCAATGCCCTGTGAGGAGGGTCCTTTTTGGGAAGCTTGAACACTGTTCTGAGCAGCCCGTCACCGTTTTCCTTGCTTTCTTTCTGTCGGTCATCCTCTTCAGCGTCAGACGTTCTTCTTCTCAAGCCTCGCACACCATTAGCCTCACTTCTTCCTCTGACGGGATCGACGAAGATATTGACCCAGCTCTGTTCGGCAGGGCGATAAAAGTGCGTTATGCTCTGCAAACTTATCAGCTCGTCGAGGGTGATATCATCGACTGACGCTCCTTTGTTGTTTGCGTAGAGGACTTGGATGAGCTGCTTCATGCGTGCCTCCTAGTACACTCTTACTAATATCATTCTCGAACTTCGTGTCTGCGCCTGCCTCGTCCGTTGAAGCATTGGTCCTCCCGGGTTGATCGTCGTATGCCAAAGTCACTATTTATTCTGCGCCATTTTCAAGACGGCCCACGTGAACCCAGGGAAATAGTTGTCGAATTGTGCCAACAGCTGCTCGAGATCCCGCAGTTTCTTCTCGTCACCGCCTCGCCTTGCCGTTGGACCGGTTGCGAGGGACATTTGTTGTTTCACGACACGGCTCGTATCGTGAGATGAACGGGTGGTCTGTGCCATTTGCCCTCCTTTGCGCGTAAAACGAGGAGCATGCCGACAAAAAGGAACAAGAGCATGCCCCAGGTGAGGTAAGTTATTTCCATGTGCTCCTCCTCATCCTAATTTATCGCGTGAATCCGGCATTACTAAAGAACGGCGGAGAATTCGTCGGCGTCTCGCAATCGTCCTTTTTGTGAGGGGTGTCAATCGGATGCCTTGCAGTCCCTGTAGCTCTGTAGCGCCTTATTGTACTCCTCGGCCATCGAATTGAGTACCGTTTCCTTGGCGTTCATCTCCGCCAGAGACTGGTTGTGCCAGTTGCTTTTCTCATTGTATGCCCTTATCTTCCCGTTGAGATCGTAGTTTCTCTTCGGATCGTTGCCGGCAAGTCTCCGCTCTAACTCAATGGAGTCCTTCTCGGCATCGAGCTCCTGCCTCAGTCGCGTCAACCTCTCGTTGAGACTTCCTATCTCGGTCCTTTTCGTTTCGATTTCTCCCAACAACTCTTGAGAAGGGGGCATGCAAGACTTTTCAGATACGGGTAGCGATTGAAGGCCGAATATCTGTACCGACACCCAGGTGTCCGCCCCGTTCATCCTCCCCTTTATAACAGATGCCCCCATCTCTCTCACCTCAGGAGAAAGGATGTTCTTCCGGTGGCCGGGACTCTGCATCCAGCCATCGATGATCTTTTGATTGGTGAAGAATAGTCCGCTTGCTATGTTCTCCGCAATGATTTTGTACCTATATCCCACCCTTTGCGCGATGTCTGAGGCCTGCTCGCCGGTCGGGGACACGTGAGCAAAATACTGTTTTTCGAGCATGTCTTTGACCCTTGCCTCTGCAATACCGTCGAGAAGCGGATTCTCGCTCAGCATTATCAATCCCTGAAGCGTTCGGGCGTTGTTTGTGAGGCCTATGATTGCCTCCTTCGAAAGTGGTTCTTGAATGGGTGGCGGGCCGGCTCCTGAGATACGAACTCCAGGAGGTCTTCGTCCTCTCTCAACCAGGCTAACAAAGATGGCAATTACCCCGATAATGACGAGCACGACGACTTTCCGGTTCTTCGATTGCCCTGACCGGACAAACTCTGTTCTCCTTTTGTTCAATGGTGTAGCTGAAGCAAAAATAGCCGATACTTCTTTCAGGGGATGCCAGTGAGAGTTAAGGCCGCAGCGGACCTGCGTTTTGCCATTGATGCTACCTCCCCTAATGAGGTTATGCATGTCTTCAAGGGTGAACGGCCCACGCACAAAGCTGGACCCGCGCCAGTCGGGTTCCATGTAGTACCACTCGCTGAGGTAATCAGGCATGACATTATTATCGGAGAGCATGGAGATTCTTTAAACGGATGAGGCAGGCGTATGGTCGTTATTCGGATACCACAGTCATAAAATAGTCATAAAATAGGAAGCGAGCATAGGCAGGACCGTCCTGGACCCGCGCCTGCACGGCGGACTTCACAAGCTTTGCCATAACAAGCGCGCGGGATGGCTCTCTTACTTAATATTCTGAGCTGCTACTACAGGCTGGTTCCTGGGGGTCATTGGAGTAAGTTCGAACATACTGCCGTCACTGAGCGTCAGGATTCCGGCCTTCTTCGCCATGGACAACCTGTTATCCGTCTGCCAGTTCATATAGAACATGCCGATGATGGACCCGACCATGAGTGTGACGAGAAAGTAGAAGAGCAGCTTGTGCACCACCCTTCTGGTCATTCGTTTCTCCTCTCCTGCATAGATCTCCGCCCTCAACCTCTCGACCAGCTCATGGGCTTCCGCTACCCTACCTACGAGAGCGCTGTTTTCGACCGCTGGTTCCATAATCCCCTCCTTTCAAGCTGGATCTGATACAGTCTCAATACCTCTCTGGCCTGTTCCCGGGCCTCCTTCTTGTCCTTCCCTCCCTTGTAGCGTGCCAAGGCTTCGAACATATCTCCCCTCGATAAGGAAAGCTTGTCACGAAGGATCTCGGCCCCTTCCAGAATGTTGACGGATGAAAACTCAGAGAAGCGCTTGGTTTGGGCCTCTCCCTTGTATCCCTTCTTGCTCATCGCGTGGCTTTTGAACCGTGACTCGGTATGGAGCAGGCAGACGAGGAGCATGGGGTCGACCTGTGTTACTCCGGAAGCGGACCTGATCCATCGGTTGAGACAGGACACGCGCTCCGCCGGAGCCTGTAGATCGATGAGCGTCTCTTCCACGACATCCTTTTCAACCGGCGGCCTCACAATCGAGAACGTCCTTTCAGACCTGCTGTTCGCATAGAGGAGGCCGGAAATGCATAAGACGATGAGAATCAGCTTGAATGCTAGTTCCTGATAGTTGCCCATGCCGGGCCTCTCCTTTCCCCACATACACATTGTGTGATATAGGCAATCTCCGATATAGTGATAACACACGTACACAATAATCGGGCCGACAAGCACTGTGCTGAACAGAAGGAAGCTTCTTCTATGGTTGAAATAGCATGGGATTGCATGGTTGCCTCTTGCTGTATTCTACTGGCAACCAGGCTATCTGGCGGGAGACCCTTGGCTTTCCGTCCCACCCTCGCGGATGGGTTGGCTTGATCAGTCTTATTATGTTATACTCTGCATCACATAATGTCAATAAGTTTTTTAGGAAGAGCTATTTTTTCAAACGGGCATTCTTTTCACTGCTCTTCTTCGGGCACCCTGCTGCGCGCGCCTAATGCTTCCCCGTTCTCGGCGAGGAGCTGATGGGTGAGGGCAGCGCCCCTCATGCCCGCTGCAGCGAGTTCCTTCACGTAGTGCATGCGGGGGTCCGACTGTTGCATGCTCATCTGAAATGTTGACATCCTGGTCCTCTCAGGAAATAATCAGTCGACATTTCAACGTTTGATTCCTGAGAAGTAACTCCCCACAAATAACTATTGTATTTAATTACATACAATGATAGAATATGTCATGTATAAGAAAACACCACCTCAACAAAAACTACTCGGCGTGGAGACGCAGGTGTCCCCCTCTTTGCGGAACCGTCTTGAGTCTTCATGGGCTCACCTGTTTAGAGGCGAGGTATTTCCAATCCTGTTCAGGAACGAAGATCGCTATGCGATTCTGTACGGCACAACAGGCCGGCCTAATTTCAGCGTTGCGCGTCTTTTGGGTTTGTGTCTCCTTCAGGAGTGGAGCAACTTGAGTGACCAGGAGGCCCTCGACACCTTCAGCTTTGACACCCGGTGGCGATACGCCTTGGATGTCAGCGATGAGGAAGATTATTTGTCCCGTCGCTCTCTTGTAGAGTTCCGCAGGCGATTGGCCGCCAAAGACCCGGAGATGAAGCTGGTCCGCCATGTATTCGACAATATCAGAGATTCAGCGATAAGCAAACTTGGCCTCTCGTCTTCCAGCCAGCGGCTTGATTCTACCCACATAATCTCGAACATTCGTGTACGAGGCAGATTGGCTCTATTCTCGAATACGCTCACCCAGTTTCTCAAGAGTCTGAATGAAGATCAATTGTCGAGAGTCCCGAAGGCAATTCAGGAATGGCATTCAAGCGAACCCGAGGGTTGGTTCGGATTGGGTCCGGCCGAGCAGAAGATCAAGCTGGAAGAACTGGCGCAGTATCTCTATGACCTTATTGTTATCTTCGAGAAGGATAATGAACTTACAGGCAATGAGCCGTACCAATTGTTGAAGCGCCTTTTCTCCGAACAATGCGAATTCACCTCAGACCAAGAATCGTCCAAGGTCCAGGTGAAGAAAAAGAGTGAAGGAGCAACCCTTCAATCCCCTTACGACCCGGATGCGTCCTGCGGACATAAAGGGCCGGGATACAGCCTTCATGTTACGGAGACGTGCAAGAATACCGGAAAAACCGAAATCATCACAGACTATGAGGTGCATGGCGCCGCCAGATCCGACATCGGCAAGGCCCTTCCTGTTATCGAACGTTTGGAGGCTGCCGGGTTGAAGCCCGAAGCGCTCTTTGCCGACGGCGGTTATCCGTCTGTCCCTTCAGCGGCAAAGGTCATAGAGCAAGGTATCGAATTCGTCACGCCCGTCAACCGCAGCAGGCTCTCCGACGATATCGTGGGCAGAGACCTTTTCTCCTTCGACTCGGAAGGTTTGGTGACCCGATGTCCCATGGGTAATAGTCCCATAGACCATCGCATACTGAGCGGCAACAACAGCACCCGTCGTTCTCTCCATGCGATCTTTGACGGAAACGCCTGTCGATCGTGCACGATGCTCGATAGGTGCCCGGTAAGAGCTCCGAACCACCGCAACAAAGGCTGCCAGGCCCGTGAAACGGTCGGGGACTTTCGTCTGGAGATCACTGCCGAGCTTCGCCTGCGGGATCAGATGTATGCCATCCAGCAGACCACTGAATGGAAGGACCGGTACAAGATTCGTGCAGGGATCGAAGCAACGAACTCCGAACTGAAACGAGCGCACGGAATCGGCAGACTTCGGGTGCGCCGGCTGGCAAAAGTATGCTTTGCCGTGGCATGCAAGCTGATCGCCTGCAACATAAAGAGGTGGGCCAAGGCCCCTTGGGCCTTGAAAAAGACCCTGGAAGGCTGCATATCGTCTCTTTGTATTAGCATGAAGGTATTCTGGACCGAAATAGTTGGCGTGTCCTTGCCTAAGAAGTTCATCTTCACGATGGTGGTAACACAACGATGGTGACGATTGATCCTTTCAGAAAGGGCACTTTCTTCTCAGGAATCACGTTTCAGTAGCGTCCCCAAAGACCCGCCGAACCGGATCAGGAAGGCGGCCCAGAGCAGCCCCAGATAGTAAGAGATGATGACGTCGCTCGGCCAGTGGGCCGCAAGGGCTATCCGGGCGAACCAGCCAAGGGCGAAGAGGGCGCCGCAGATGATAGGTGCCGCACAGGCCGTGGTCCAGGTTCCCCTCACTGCCCCAAGGATCGCGAGAAAGCCAAAGGTGGCGGCATACCGCAGGGCAAATAGAGAGGGGAAGCCGTACCCCGGAAGTTGTTTCATGACGTGCACCAGATCGGAAGAAGGCCTTGGTCGGCCGATAATCGGGCCGAGCCATGTGCCAAGGGCGAGCATGCCTGCAAGGCAGACGATCGAGAGCAGCGCGGCGTGCCATCCATCCAGCACCCATGAGAAGAAGGCGATGACGGCAAAGATGATAAAGAGCCAGGGGAACTCGGCGGACGTCGAGACCTTCCGGGCCCAGATCAAATCCCGGGAGAACAAGGACTGCACCCACCTTTCGGTCGCGACGTCCCCAGGAAAGCAGGCGTAACGGCCGGCGGCCCAGACGCACAGCGCACCGATAGCGAACAGCACCGCCCACACGGCATATTCGATGCGCATGCTCTTTCCGCTCATGACGATCCCTCTTTGCTTATTCTGCGCACGGCTGCCCTCGTCAGGGGTTCCACCTGTAGTTCTTATTCCCCGTGCCGGGGTTTACCCAGGCACGACTTCGCGACCCATGAGAAATGTAAGACCACTGCGATTGTTTGTCCGATTTCTCAGGCAAGGCGTTACCTTTTGCGGTTAATCGCACGGGAGAAGACGGCCGGATCTCTTGCCTACAGGCTGGGCAGGTGGTATATCTGTGTACAGTGAAAAAACGGCGAGACGGTGAATCGATGGTCGAAGAAATCGCACCCCACTTTTACAAGATCCCGATCCCCCTGCCCGAAACCCTCCTTGGGTCAGTCAATGCCTATGTGCTAAAGGGACGGGAGCGCAACCTGATCATCGACACCGGGATGAACCTCGATCTGTGCATGCAGGCAATGGACGAGGGCTTGCGCCGGATCGACGTCGATACGGCCAAGAGCGATTTTTTCATCACTCATTCCCATCCTGACCATTTCGCCCTGGTTTCCCGACTGGTACGGGAAGGATCGGTCATTTATATTGACAGGCGGGAAGCCGAGGTGATCGAAAGCGTGAGATCGGGGGCAATGTTTGCCGATTTTCAGAACTTCGTAAGGTTGACCGGCTTCCCGGATAGCGACCTGAGGGAAATCCTCCCGCCGGAGGTGACGCGGCAATCGAAGATCGAGCAGGTCTGGCCCTTCCGCTTCGTGAAAGACGGGGATACGCTGAGCGTCGGGGATTATCGGTTTCGATGCGTAACGACGCCGGGCCACAGCCACGGCCATACCTGCCTTTATGAATCGGAGAAACGGCTTCTCCTCGCAGGAGACCACCTCCTTTGCGATATAACGCCTGGGGTCCAGGCACGGTCTGATACGGACGATCCCCTTCGTGACTACTTGCAGAGCCTCGACAACATTTATCCCCTGGATGTCCGGCTCGTCCTGCCGGGGCATCGTGACCCCTTTACCGGCTTTCGGAAAAGGATCGACGAGTTGAAGGAGCACCATCGAGCGAGGGCTTCCGAGATCACGGCAGAACTGGAAGACGGCGGCAAGAGCGTTTACGAGGTGGCATCCGGGATAACCTGGAACGTGGTCGATTCTGACTCTTGGGGCTCGGTGCCCGACCTGCAAAAACTTCTGGCAACGGGCGAGGCTTTTGCCCATCTGAAATACCTTGAGGGGAAAAGCTCCTTGCGCAGGGAGGTGCGAGAGGGAAGGATCATATTCTCCCTCGTATAGGATGCTTTGATTGGGGGAGCTATGGGCAGGGGCATGTCAGGCGGTAAGACGATGCAGCAATTTATTGACACGGAAGGCTTTCTGCGCTTATGCTTTGCCGAAAGCATAGATTGTTAATATAATATTTCAACGTGACTCGACAAACTCATTTTTGGCATTCTTCACGGATATGGTGCTGCTTTCTGCTCGGGCTGCTGCTCATAGTGGCGTATACGCCCGCTCCCGCTGCTTCTCTCACGGACATCCCCCGCCCTGTCACCGACGCCGCATTGCGTCTCGTCCAGTATTGCAGCGATCCCAAAGCCGGTCTTGATGAACAGACGGTTGATGCCGTGGTGGATTACGTCCTGGCCTCAAAGAATAGCAGGGAATACTCCCTCCAGGAATCGAATCGCTGTTACGGGGCCTACTATGAATTCGACACAAAGATCACCTTTCCTCGATTCATGGAGTACTCTTACAGCTCTCTCGTTCCGTCAAACATCACGAAACCATCTTCCCTGCGCTACTCCATCTGGTCCAATCCTCGAAGTGACATGCAGAAAATGCCGAGCAGTTGGAGCACGATTCCTCCTGAGGGGGCTCCGGTTGTTATTCGCGGTCTGCAGTGCGACTCCGACACCCCTGATCTCACCACCGGCGTTTATCATGAATACGAGCTGAAAAGAGTCCTTATCCTCCTTAACCACAAAGGCCGACAAGTGTTAATCTCCGTATCGAAACAGATCGATGAATCAAGTGTGGGGAAAAAGGGGGTTATTCTGGGCAACGACAATGACTGGACCTACTTTTATTCAAACGAACCGGGGACAATGAAAGCCGGGCTTGGGTGGGCGAAATCCTACATCTACGATTATTTTTCGGTTGCCGTTTATGCCGAATCAGGTAGCTCACCCGCTATGGTCAGGGCTGGAGCTTTTCAATGGCTTCGAGCCGGCTGGGCAGGTATAAACTTTGTCAAACCGGGTAGCATACTAGTAGGCATGAAACGTTATGCCCAGAATTCCAGAATGGTTCTTGAGTCGCCCCGTTTTCCTGCCCCGAGTCAGTTGGCCTCGGTCTATCAATCGCTTTCAAGCATGCCGGCATCGGATTTGGCCGGCGAATATGCCGCTCTACAGCGGGCGCTACGATCTTCAGCTATTCAGGCCGGTAAAATAAGCAAATCCGAAGCAGACAAAAAGCAATCCTTTGTCGACATATCAAAAGAGCAGATAGTGGAAGAACTTATGCTTGAATATCTCAAAAGGACTCTGGGAAAACCAACACCCCTCGAAAAACAATCTTCTCTGCTTTCACCCGCGACATCACCTTAATCCAGGCGGCATTCAAAGGACAACGATAACCTGATCAGGGGCGCATGCACTCCTATATTTCGACTCCGGTTTGAGGAAAGACTCAGGAGTGTGAGGCTTTGTAGTTTCCTATCGCTTCGTTGGTCCCATCGACTGTTGCAAATTCATCAAGCAGGGCCTTCACCATTTGTAGTTTGCCTTTTTGCTCCAAGGGCAGTTCGATGCCGGTTTTGCACCTGACGACCATTATCGGCCCATCGATCTGCACTAACCCCGCATCATAGTGAACTAAGAATTCGAGGTAATTCTTCGTACGAAACGGCTTTTCTTTCTCACGTATTGAGGTCCTTCTCGGGAGAAACTGGCCATTGAAGGTTTTCACACTTGTACTGTTTTCCATGTATGACACTCCTTCCCCGGGTCCATAACAGCACCCTTTTTTGTTGGGGGTTTACCGGCAGCGGCCCCAAGCCCCGGATGGCTTTCCAGGAATATTCAGAAACGGTTGAACCTAGGTTGAGTGGTGACAGTCACCAGCGGAACATATTTATTATACCACGATTGCCATAGAAAAGGGCATACCGCGAGATGTACCAAAAAAACTACGGCGGAGATGCAGATACAGCCCTGGCAGCGCGCAGGTAGACGCGAAGGCGCCGCATATTCTTCTCCCCGATGATGGCCGAGAGCTGCCGCTCGTCGAGCTTTGCCATGTCCCCGATGGTAGCGACGCCGTGTTCCTGAAGTCTCTCCAAATGCTCGACGCCGAGGCCCCTAAGCTGCATGAGGCTGAGGCTTTCCCTTTCCCTCCGGTTCAGCATCCCTGGGTCTATGGCGTAGCTCGTCTTGACGCCTTTGCGGTCGAGGAGGGTTCGCGTTTCTCCCGTGAGGAACGAGAGGCGCGAGATTGGGGCAATGTGGGAGAATACGGTGTAGCGTTCTATCAGGGAGAAGGAAACAAGCGCAAAGAGAATGGCGAGAAAGGTGGCTCCCCACCGCGGTTTTTCGAGGAAACGGCTTCCTTCAAGGAGATTGACAAAGGCGATTGTCTCAAGGCCGAAAAGGGCAAAGCCGATATAACCCGCCGCCGGCATCTCAAAGACCTTGCCCTCCTCGAAGAAGGGGACCGAGTAAACCCACTTTGTGATGGACCAGTAGTTCCAGAACTCCCACAAAAAGCCGCAGATCAGACCCGCCAGGACGGCTGCGAGCATCTGCCTCAACGTGCCCTGTTCGAGTTCGCGCATGAAGGAGCGGTAGCCTTTCCGGTAGTTGTATCCATCGATGATAAAGATAAGGAAGACCCACGAGAGGCCGAAACAATAGCGAGGGAGCGCCAGGGAAAGGACGAGGCAGGAGAGGCCGAGAGGGATTGCGTAGACGCGGTACGCACCCTTCGATGCCTGACGACAACTCATCTCCGGAAGGAGGCGTAATAAAAGCTCTTTGGTCAGCAGGATCCCCGGAATCACCGTGCCATAGGCGAGAAAATAGCCGATGAAACGGAAAGCCGGCGGGCTGGAGGCGATATTGATGTAAAACCAGTTCTGCAGGCGCAGGTTGAAAAGCTCGAACATGCACCAGAAGGCGACGGAGATGGTCACGAGAGAGAAAAGACGCCTGTTGAGCACGAAACGGCGCCCGCTCCTGAGGCTAAGCATGCCGTCAAGGAAGATGATATAGGACCACCAGGCCATTATGTAGAAATGATACATAAAAGGCTCGGTCCTCTGAAGCAAGGTGTAATACGCGAACAGTTGCAGAAGGACGGCGAAGACGAGCGACGAAAGGGTGAGCTTTTTCACCTTATCAGGTGTTGTCTGAAGTATTGTTTAACGCCTTGCGCTGCTCCTGGTCCGTGTCGGTCTTGTCCGTCGCCGGAGGAGTCCCTTTTACCCTGACGGCCCCGAGGAACGTCCTGGTAAAATAGGCTTCGCTGAGACTGTCGATTTTGACGCCTCTCCCGAACATAGAGGATGCGTGGATAAAGCAGTTATCCCCTATATAGATACCCACGTGGGTGGGGTAGCGGGCAAACGGTTTTGTCCTGAAGAAGACAAGGTCGCCGGTGACGAGTTCGTCTTTGCTCACCCTGGGGCCTGCACAAAACTGCTCCCTCGCGCTCCGCGGCAACTGGACCTCGAAGATCTCGTACATCTTTTTGACGAAGGCCGAGCAGTCAAGGCCCCGGACGCTGCTGCCGCCGTACCGGTACGGAGCGCCGGCAAAGCTCTTGGCGACCTTCACCAGGACGCCGCGCTCATCATCGCTCTTCCACGGTCGCAGGGGCCGGTCGTTCAGCACGACGGGCGCGTCTTCCGTGTCTTCCTCCGTCTTCGGTATGAACACAGTGGATCCAGGCTTCAGCCGCTTTCCCTTGACCCCGTTCAGGTCGGTAAACTCATCTTTTTCGAACCGGAAGAGCCGGGCAAGCTTCTCCACGGTGTCTCCCCGCTTCACCTTGTATTCCAGATACTCGTTATTCTCTTCTTCTCCCCGGCCGGCGGCCTCGTCGTCGGCGACGGCATAGACCGCCCCTTTCCCGGCAGCCGCCTCATTCCGTTTCGCTGTTTTCACCCTCTTTGTGCTGCCCAATTGCCGGTCCGCACCATTCACCCGGCCGTGCCTCGTAGCCCTCAGGCCCGCCGATTTATTCGTGGAGGCATGGTGCCTGTGAGACTTGCGAGGTGGGTGGGCGGCCTGCTTCACAGCAGCCCTGGCCGGGCAACACAACACGAGCAGGAAAAGAGTTGAGCACAGATAGACCATCCACGAGGCTTTTCCCATTATCTCCCCTCTGTCGTGTTCTTTTAACAGAAGAGGCAAAATTATGTCAAGCACTTTTTCTTCAAAGAGACGGCGGGCAGCGCCAACTTATTAATTTTACAGGAGATATTTCTCTCTCTTTTTTTCTATTGACATTCTCACGTTATCTTGCGATATCTATAGCTGTTCTTTACGACTACGAGACAAGGAGGTTTTAGACGATGCCTGCAAAAATTGATGAAGAGACCTGCTCTGCGTGCGGCGGCTGCGCCGAAGTATGTCCGGTGGACGCGATCAGCGTCGATGAAGTAGCAAAGGTCGACGGGGAATTGTGCACCGAGTGCGGGGCGTGTGTGGAAGAGTGCCCCCTGGAAGCTATTACCGTCGAAGAATAATCCGAATCTGAAAAATAGATGAGGGGATGGATGTTCCATCCCCTCATCTTAGCTTCCGTACTTAATCTTGCGCTAAATCCCTCCTGCCACGACCTCGGATATGTCTAACGCCTTCATGGACTCTGATTTTTCCTTGTCCTTGATGGCGTCCTCCATCATGATGAGGCAGTAAGGGCATGCGGTGATCACGGTGTGTGCCTCGACGCCGATAGCCTCATCCATCCGCAGGTGGCATATATGCTCGTGGTGCTCTTCCATCCATATCTTGCCGCCGCCGCCGCCGCAGCAGAACCCTTCATCCCTGTTCCTGGGCATCTCGACGAAGGAGCCGTTCTTCACCTTGTCGACGATCGCGCGGGGCGGGTCGAAGACCCTGTTGACCCGTCCGAGGTAGCAGGGGTCATGATAGGTCGTCACCCCTTCGAGGGTCGGTTTTAACGATATCTTCCCTTCCTCGGCGAGCATGCTGATGAATTCCGTGTGGTGGTACACCTCGAAGTTGCCCCCGAGCTGGGGATAGTCGTTCTTCAACGTATTGTAGCAGTGGGGGCAGGCGGTGACGATCTTCTTTACGCCGAGCTCGTTTAAGAACTCCACGTTCCCCTGGGCAAGCTCCTGGTACTGATATTCGTTCCCCGTCCTGCGAAGCGGGTCGCCGCAGCATTTCTCGTCGGGGCCCAGCACGCCGAAGGAGACGCCGGCCTTTTGCAGGATCGTGGAGACGGATCGTGCGATCTTTCTATTCCGGTCATCGAGGGAGGCGACACAGCCGACCCAGTAGAGGACGTCAACCTGTTCTTCGGTCGCCTTCTTTATGTCGAGGCCCGCGGTCCATTCGAGCCTCTGGCCCTTGCCCATACCATAAGGGTCGAACCTGTTTTGCAGGTTTTTGTAGAGGAGCTTCAGCTCCGGGGACACCTTGCTCAGGGTCATCGTCAAATACCTGCGCATCTCGATGGTCTTGTCAAATGTGGGGATCGAGACCGGGCAGTTGACCTGGCAGGAGAGGCAGGCGGTGCACGACCAGAGGGTTTCTTCCTTGATCACGTTGTCGAGCAGGCCCTCTTCGTTCTTGACGCCTTGTGCGGCGCGCAGCCATTCCCCCTTGAGGTCCTGGATCAGTGCCTTTGGCGACAAAGGTTTTTTGCTCAGATGCGCGGGGCATCTGTCCTGGCACCTGCCGCAGCGCGTGCATGCGTCGAGGTCGAAAATCTGCCTCCAGTTGAAGCCGTCTATCTGGTTGACGCCGAACTCCTCGGCCGTCTCGAAATCGGCTATCGCCGGGATCGCTCCCCGGGGCGCGTCCTCGACGCTCCTGAACAGCATATTGAGGGACGACGTGACGATGTGGAGAAGTCTGCCCGAGTAGACGACATAGGCGATCAGGCCGAAGGAAAGGAGCATGTGCAGGTAATAGAGGACCGCGTGGACGGTGCGGACCCCCTCTTGCGAGGCGCCCAGAAAGAGGGAAGAGGTGATCCATCCCACGAAGCTGACGACTTCATACGAGGGTCTGTCGAAGGCTATGCGGGCCGCCTCAACGAGGAACCCGGTGACGAGCACGGCGAGTATCCACAGGAGCGCAATCATATCGTCCCGCTGGTTGTCCAGCCGCTCCGGCCGCGTCCCGTATCTCCTGATGAGGGCCATGACCACGCCGACAATGGCGGCCAGCCCGGCAAGATCGAGGATAAACGAGAAAATCAGATAGAAATCGCCGTGCAGGTAGGTGATGCCGAAGAGCGGCCTGAAGAAGTCGTCTTCGAAGGCGACGAGGCCCGTCCCTATGGCAAGAAGGAGGAACCCCCAAAAGATGAGCAGGTGCATCATACCCGGATAGGCTTCGCGCCGCCGCAGGATGGTCCCATGAAAGATCCCGCTTTTTATATAATAGACTATCCGCTCACACAACCGCTGGGTAAAGGCAAAAGGCACGGCCTTACCCATCTTCCACATAGCGTAACGCATTTTCAGGCCATATATCAGTAAAACAAACGATACCACCATAAGTAGGTAGGCGATCCAGCGAGCGGTCTGACCTACGTTCCAGAAGATCTCTCTCCCGACAGGCTCCATAGTTCCTTCCTCCTCATTCCTTGAGTTTCATAATCTTAATGTGAATAAAGGAACAAAAGCAATAAAAAATCGCGATTTGTTTCCGTTGACAACAAAGGCCGAATGCTTATAAGATGTTGCAGGATCAACAAAAGCCACTATGAAAGCCTTCTTCACCGACATGTTCCTCGACCTTTACGATAACTTCGCGGAGGTCTTTTTCAATATTCTCCTCATGATCGTGGTAATGATCGTAGGCTTCATCGTGAGCTGGGTCGTGCGGAAGCTTGTCGAGAAATTGTTGATTCTTTTCCGGTTCGACAAATGGGCTGCGGGCGTGGGCATCATCACCTTCCTCGAAAGGGGCGGCGTCAAGGCGCAGCCTTCCACGATCATAAGCCGCATCGTTTTCTGGATATTCGTTATCACCGTCTTTTCCTTCGGGCTCAATCTGGTCGGCATTTCCCAGTTCACCGAATACGCCTCGCGGATCACGAGCGCGCTCCCCTACATCGTCATCTCCATGATCATCGTCATCGTGGGCATCATATTCAGCACGTTCATAGGCAGGGTAATCTACATGGCGTGCGAGAACGCGAACATCAAATACGGGGAGATCATTTCCAAGAGCGTCCGCATCCTGCTCGTCGTGATCACCTTCGGCATAGTCTTCGAATATTTGGGCCTGGGGAGCACCATAATCAGCATCAGCTTTCTCATCGTTTTCGGGGGCATTATCATGACCCTCTCTCTTGCCCTGGGCATCGGGCTCAGCACCGTCATCACGGACCTTATCAAGGAGAAGCTCGGGGAAAGCAGGAACAGAAAGAAATAGGGCTTACGTCCCTAAAGGAGGGTGAGGATGCCGGAAAGAATGGAGATACCCGAATTAAAATTCCCGAAGCCGCGCAATCTTGGCCTGCTCGTTCTGCTCCTCATCATCGTTATCATCGGTTGGGGCACCTTTGTCATCGTCCCTGCCGGCCATAGGGGTGTTATCCTCTTCTGGGGGAGTGTGGAGAAGCGAATCATGGGTGAGGGGCTCAATTTCAAGGTGCCCATTGCCGAAAGCGTCATCAAGGTCGATGTCAAGGTGCAACCCCATCCATTCAAAGAGATCGATGCCTCTTCACGAGAATATCAGATGGTGAAAATGACGGGGATGATGAACTTCCATATCGATCCGTCTTATGTCAATGACCTCTACCAGAAGGTGGGGCTCGATTTTGCGGACAAGGTGATCGACCCGGCCTTCAACGACTTTGTCAAGGAGGTTGTGCCGACGTACTCGATCGGGGATATTCTTCCTAAAAGGGAAGAGATCCGTAAAAGGGCAATGACAAAATTGGGAGATAACCTGTCGAGGTACCACATAATAGTCGATGACATCTATTTTGCGAGCATCCGGTTCTCTCCTGAATACGAGGGGGCCATCGAGACAAAGCAGGTGGCCCAGCAACAGGTGGAAACGCAGAAACAGGTTTTGGCGCAACGCTCGGTTGAAGCCGAGCAAAAGGTTGCCACGGCAAAAGGGGAGGCCGAATCGATTCAGGTGGTGGCGCAGGGACAGGCCAAAGCCAATGAGGCCCTGTCAAGGTCGCTCAGCCAGATCCTTGTACAGTACAAGGGTGTCGAGAAATGGGATGGCGCACTACCTCAAGTCTCCGGAGGAGCCGTCCCCTTCATCGACCTGGCCAAGATGCGTGGGGCCGGAGCGGAGGCAAGCAAGAAATAAGTCAAATTGCCGCGTGCGATGTCTTTTGATGCCCCGCTGCCCGCGGCGGGGTAGTCATTGGCAATCAATAACCCATAATGTATAATCTAAGATAAGATTAAGAGCAGAACAGCAGGGTATATATCAAGGGTCTTATAATTATCGTGACAGGTCCTCTTTACATGTTGAAATGAAGGGCTTTGTGGCAGAAGGATTACTATCCGGCCAATTATGAGACCCTTGATAACTTTCATGCCGGTGAAAGTATGGGAGAGATGCCATATTGTGAGAAAGGAGAATGGTATGGTCATAACCAAAAGATCGGGCTTTCTCACGGCGTGCCGTTTCTCCGTGATCTTTTCATTCGCTTCCCTGTTGTGTATTACGTGCTCGCTTGTCGCGGTAGGGTGTTTGCGTGCAGATACAGCCTCACCGTTAGACCGGAAAACGCCTCCCAAAACAATTGAAGTCGTCATGGACAACAACTACCCGCCCTACGTCTTTTTTGACGGCAAAGGAAACCTGCAGGGCATTCTGATTGACCAGTGGCGATTGTGGGAACAGAAGACAGGCATTAAGGCAGACGTTCACGGTATGGATTGGGGTGAGGCCCAGCGTCGGATGGAGGCCGGCGATTTCGATGTCATTGATACCGTTTTTTTCAATGAGCGCCGCGGCAAAATATACGACTTCTCAAAACCCTATACAAAAATAGATGTCTCCATATTTTTCCACAAGAATATCTCCGGCATTTCCAATGCAGATTCGCTACAGGGCTTTCCGGTGGCCGTCAAAAGCGGTGATAGCGCGATCGATTATCTAAGAGGAAAAGGAATTAGCATCTTGCAGGAGTACCCTTCCTATGAGGCCATCATCAGGGCCGCAAAAGAACAAAGGGTCATGGCGGCGGTCATAGACAACCCTCCTGCCCTCTATTTTCTTTACAAAATGGGTATTCTGGACCAGTTTCGTTATTCGGCGCCCTTATATACCGGCGAGTTCCATCGTGCCGTCAGAAAGGGCAATGCGACGATGTTGAAATTAGTCGAAGAAGGGTTTGCACAGATTTCAGAAAAAGAGTATCAGGCCATCAACCGCAGGTGGTTCGGTAAAGAAGCAACGGCATTGCAGCCCTATTTCCGCCCTATCGCAATAGGCCTGGGGACGCTCATCCTCATCGTGCTATTTCTTGTCGTATGGAACCGTACCCTCGGCAAAAAGGTCCGTGAGAGGACCAGGAGGCTGGAGGAAGAAGTAGCACTGAACATGAAAAAGACCGAGGCGTTGCAAAAAAGCGAAGAGAAATATCGGGAACTGGTGGAGAACGCAAACAGCATCATTCTGCGAATGGACAAGGAAGGACGGGTCACGTTCTTCAATGAATTCGCACAGGGATTTTTCGGATTCCGGGAAGAAGATATTATCGGGAGGAATGTTGTCGGGACAATTGTACCCGAAAAAGAGATCACGGGCCGTGATCTGGCTGCCATGATAGCCGATATCGGCCGTAACCCCCAGGCGTATGTCACCAACGAGAACGAAAATATGCGCAGCAACGGAGAACGCGTCTGGATCGCCTGGACCAACAAACCGATCTTCAGCCCCAATGGTGACGTCAGCGAGATTCTGTGTGTCGGGAATGACATCACCGAGCGTAAGCACGCGGAGGAGGCGCTGCGGGAGAGTGAACTTAAGTTTCGTACCCTCTTTGACTCGGCCAATGATGCCATCTTCATTATGAAAAAGTATCTTTTTTTGACTGCAACCGCAAGACGTTGGACATGTTTTGCTGTAACAAGGAAGATATTATCGGTCGGTCACCCATGGATTTCTCGCCCGAAACCCAACCCGACGGACTTCTTTCGTCGGAAAAAGCTATTGAAAAAATTAATAGTGCCCTGAAGGGCACCCCACAGTTCTTTGAGTGGAAACACAGGCGGATGGATGGGACACTCTTTGATGCCGAAGTAAGTCTGAACAGCATCGAACTTGGCGGTGAAACCTATCCGCAGGCAATCGTGCGTGACATCACCGAGCACAGAAGGACCGAAGAAGAACTCCGCGTCGCCCACCAGCGCCTTTCCGACATCATCGACTTCCTCCCCGACGCAACCTTCGTCATCGACCGGGAGAAACGGGTCGTGGCATGGAACAAGGCCATCGAGGAGATGACGGGCGTGAAGAAAGAGGAGATACTCGGGAAAGGGGATTACGCGTATGCAGTCCCCTTTTACGGAGAGCCCAGGCCCATCACTATCGATCTCCTCTTCGAGAGGAACGAGGAGATGGAGAAGACCTACGGTCATGTGCAGAGGGAGGGCAGCAAGCTTTCCATGGAGGTCTACGTACCGAAGACATACCGCGGAAGGGGCGCCTATCTCTCTGCCACCGCATCACCTCTCTTCGACCGCGAAGGCAACGTCGTCGGGGCCATTGAATCGATCAGGGACACGACCGAGCAAAAACGCATCGAGAAGGCGCTGCAGGAATCTGAGGAGCGCTACCGGGTGGCGATTGAAGGCTCCAACGACGGGGTCGCTCTTGTCAGGGGGGGTCTCCACCTCTATGTCAACCGGAAGTTCCTGGAGATTTTCGGCTACGGCAGCCTTGAAGAGGTGGTAGGAAAAACACATCACCTTACCGTCCACCCTGACGACCTGGAAAAGATTATCAGCTACAATCAGGGGAGACAAAGGGGGGAAGCAGTCCCGGACCGCTACGAGTTCAAGGGCCTGAAGAAGAACGGCGATATCGTCTACATCGAGGCATCGGTCACGGTCACCACCTATCAGGGCGAGCCTATCTCCCTCGTCTTCCTGAGGGACGTCACCGAGCGCAAGAACCTCGAAGCCCAGCTCCGCCAGGCGCAAAAAATGGAGGCCGTGGGCACCCTTGCGGGCGGTGTCGCCCATGACTTCAACAACATCCTCACCGTCATCATGGGCTTGAGCAATCTCATCCAGATGAGCATCGACAAGGACGACATCCTCCGGCCGTACGTGGACCAGATAGTGGCCTCGTCGGAGAGGGCGGCCGAACTCACCCAGAGCCTTCTCGCCTTCGGCCGCAAGCAGCGCATCGCCCTGGAACCCCACAAGGTGAACGGAGTCGTCACGAGCACGGCAAAGCTCTTAAAAAGACTCCTTCCCGAGGACATCACACTCACGATGAGCCTTGCAGACGAGGATGCCGCCAGCCTGCTCGACATCACCCAGATAGGCCAGGTCCTCATGAACCTTGCCACCAATGCCCGCGACGCCATGCCGCATGGAGGCTCGCTCACCATAGCGACAGATAAGGTAACCCTGGACGAGAGCTTCAGGAAGATCCACGGATTCGGTCTGCCGGGCGACTATGTGAAACTCTCCGTGTCCGATACCGGCACGGGTATGGACGAGCGGACCATGGAGCATATCTTCGAGCCCTTCTTTACCACGAAAGAAGTAGGCAAAGGGACGGGCCTCGGACTCGCGAGCGCCTATGGCATCATGAAGCAGCACAACGGCTACATCACTGTTTCCAGCAGGCTTTTCAACGGGACCACCTTCGACATATACCTCCCTCTCATCAATGCGCCATCCCAAAAAGAAGCTCTTCCTTCCGGAGAAATCACACGGGGCACCGAGACCATCCTCATAGTCGAAGACGACCGGGACGTGAGGAAAATGCTCACCGAAATCCTCCAAACTCAGGGTTACGTCACTATGGAAGCCATTGATGGAGACGATGCGATAAGAGTCCATCATGAGCACAAGGTGGACCTCATCATCCTTGACGTGGTGATGCCGGGGAAAAACGGCAAGGAAGCCCTCGACGAAATCACCCGTACCGACCCAAGGGTCAAAGCAATTTTCGTGAGCGGCTACACGGGAGATATCGTCATTGACAAAGGCATTCAAAGCGAGGGCATTGACTTTCTCCAGAAGCCCCTCTCGGCGACGGTCCTGCTTGCGAAAGTGAGAGAAGTACTGGACAGGTAAAGCCTCTTTCACCATTTCATTTCATGAACGACCTCGTTGTTGTACTTGACAATTGTATTAACTGATATACAATTAGGGAGAGGCTGACGTATTGATGTTCCCGCAGATCAAATCAAGGATGGGGAGCAATCGGAAGGCTGGATCTGCTAACCAAAGAAAGGGAGCGATGTTATGGAGACAAGGAAAGAGTTTCTCAAAGCTGTGATGAAGATGGCAAACCTGAAAGATTTAGAACAGGCCGATGACGCAGCCAGGGCAGTGATTTCACTTACGAAGCTTATCATCGGAGACGAACTATCTCAGAAGATTGCAGACGTCTCACCACCTGATCTTCGTCAGGGTTGGGAATTTGTTAAGGTTGCTCAAGAAGATGATTTTGAGCGTGATGAACGCTTATTCGAAACCGGGGAGACCGATGAGGAACTAGAAAGAGAAAAACAGTTGAAGAGAACCTCTGAAAGTTATTAGCAGAGGCGACGAGGTTCGTCCTTAACGGTCCTCAAAGAACGATGCCGGTTGGCCGGATCTCCGGAAACCGGCTCAGGCGGGCCGGGCCAGGTCATCCCTTTAGGGCCTCTCAAAATGACTCCCGGTCTCATAAGATTGTCTCAGTTTTGTATTATAATCTTCAAACATATCTAAACTATTTTCTTGCTCTGTGTGACGATATCTGTAACATTATGAATGGCGATGATGTGGTCGAGAACTTCTCGGGGGAATCCCGAAGGAGGATAGAAAAACGCGCTACTCAGAGGAAGTGCTCAAAAAGCTGCGAGATCGCTGGAAGAAACCACTATTGGACCCCGATCAACAGGGGAAGCAGGTTGAAGTTGAAGGCTGCAAGACCTATCAAGGATTGCTGACGCACGGTCTGAGCGAGATCGCGAAGGTCATTGAATCGTGGAAGAATAATCGCCCGGAGAAATTCTCTACGGTTGATCGAGAGCCGGACGCGTTGAGGAAGTTGTGGGACCTTCTCGCCAAAGATACATTCTTTCGCACCCTGCTCATGCTCAAGCGGTACGGCCTCGATGATTACCTGCCGGCGAGCGCAATGGACGAATTTCTTCACCGGCCCTGCAGCATCGACATGCGAGGGGCAGAATGCGTGGAGGCTCATTTCGAGGGGGCAAATTGCCGGGAGGCTCATTTCGAGGGGGCAAATTGCCGGGAGGCTCATTTCAAGGGGGCAAGTTGCTGGGGGGCTTATTTCGAAGGGGCAGAATGCGGGTGGGCTCAATTCGACGGGGCAAATTGCGCGCGGGCTCATTTCGACGGGGCAAATTGCGCGCGGGCTCATTTCGACGGGGCATATTGCGGGGGTGTTCATTTCGACGAGACAAATCACCTGGATGCCCATTTCGACGGGGCAAATTGCGAGTGGGCTCATTTCGAGGGGGCAAATTGCGGCGGTGTTCATTTCGACGGGGCAGATTGCCGGGGGGCTCATTTCGACGGGGTAATATGCGCGGAGGCTCATTTCAACGGGGCAAATTGCTGGGGGGCTCATTTCGAGGGGGCAGAATGCGGGGGTGTTCATTTCGAGGGGGCAAATTGTGAATTGGCAGTGTTCAGGCTCGCGAAGGCCCCCGGGGCGTCTTTCCAAGGGGCCCGGCTGAAGTCAGCGGAAATCAGGGAGATGTATGTTTTTAACGATACTAACTTCGGTATTCCAGGCGAGCAGATCGACGCTGAAATCGCCGGGAACGATGCGGAAAAGTGGCTCGCTGCCGCCGATGCGAACCTCAGGATAAAGCATTGCTGGAAGTCGAGCGGGTATTATCAGAGAGCCGACGAATGTCAGTTCAACGAGATGGAGTGCCGGAGAAGGGCCAAAAAAGGCATTGGGAAACATCTCGACTATATCTTTTTCTACTTGATAGCGGGGTATGGCGTGAGGTTGAGCCATCCGTTGAAGAGCATTGGCTTGGTCATAGTTGGGTTCGGCATCTTTTTTACGCTCTCTTTCCTGAGCGGGGGTGCCTCCATCATGCAGGCAACGGGCAAAGGCTTTTACTATTCAATCATATCTTTCACTACCCTCGGCCTTGGAGAAGGGCATTCCGGCATTTGGACTAATCTGCTTGTATGTCTTGAGGCCCTCTTGGGGGCTGCTCTCACGCCTCTATTCATCGTGACTTATGCACGCCGCATCCTGCAGGCATAGAAGACCCCGTCTGTTATTGCGTCACCCGGACCCTGCACGGGATATTGAAGAAAGAAAAGGGAATGTGTGATTGCAAGACCTGTCCCGCAGGCGTTCCGGTAATTGTTGAAATGATGGAGGCCGGTGATGATACTTACTCATGAGACACTTTGAGTCGAAGGAGACTCTATGAGCAGATCGGAGCAGATGGAGAAAATTCGCAAGCGGTTGATCAAAAAACGTGACGAAGTCTTCGAGGCCCATAGGCTTAGCGATGAAGCACGGCTTATCTTGTCAGAGCACGATATCGAAGCTGAAGAAACAGCGCAGAAGGAGGCTATCGCCGATGTTCTGGCAATACTGGACGCAACAGAGCAGAAAGACATCGAGGCCATAAACAGGGCACTGGCGAGGATCGAACTCGGGGAATACGGCTCCTGTGAGGTTTGTGGAAAAGGAATCGAGATGGAGCGCCTTGAGGCAATTCCCTGGACATCTGTCTGCAGCAAACATGCAAGAACAGAATGAAGGGGTCGGCCTAGCAACTCAACGTTGTAGGCTCTGCACATCCAAGGTAGAACTGAACATCTTCGTGGAAGAGAGCCCCAGCAATTTTGACGGATATCCAGCCTTTCAAGTGATAATCAGTGGCCAGTTATTGCATCGACCTACACGAATCGTTCCCGGACTCTTTTTAAAAGGGCATACGCGATACATGATGTAACAACATCCTACTGCCGAACGCTACTCGGAAAGCGGTGGCGAACTTTGGCTGCAATCTGACGATCCGTCATCTTATCGGCTGTTTCAATGCCTATGATGCGCCCGCCAAGGCCGTTTTTTTTGAGACGTTCTTCCAGTTCACCCTTTGCCTCACCAGGACCAAATATCAGAATAGATTCTGCATCGCGAATAGCCGCGATCACCGCATCGTAGTAAATATTGAGATGCCCTGTAAGGGTTCTCTGGAGGCTGTCCTGCGCTGGTACCTGGTGTGGCTCGTAGGGACCCTTAAGAGGGGAATCACCGGAACGGCGCGGTTGTTTTTCGACTTTCGATATTATCAGTCCCGTCTCTTCCCCTTTGTCCGTAACAATCACGATATTGGCCTTCCTATGGTCAATCCACAAACCTACTTTCATCGATTTCTCCTTTGCCCATCGAAATCACGGTAACGAATCATCTGTGAAACATATTATCAATCAGCGGAGTATTTCCCCGTGCCCTGTCCATGGTCAAAAGCGGCCCTTTCCCCTCGATGAGCTTTTCCGGATGACTGCTCTTTTGCTCCTATGTCATCGAGTGGAGTCCGACCCTGTTTCCCTCGCTGTACCTTTTGGCCCGTTCCATGTCCGTCACCGGAATTTCGAACCACACAGCGAGGTTTTTCATAGTGGCCTTCCTGGTTACCCATGATAAAGAGAACTTAAGTCCCCGGCCATCCGGTCGCAATAGAAAAGCGGTTGGGCACAATGGAAAGAAAATTGGTCCTGCATCCTTTGAAGTGGCAATATTCGATGCCGGCGATCCCGTTTTCTGTCAATGTTAAGTGAACTGAGTAAGGTCTTTTTCGCGGTCGGCCCACCCCCCGGCCGCCCCCGAGGATGACAAAGCCAGCCCTTTATTGCGCCGCCAAAATAGTGTACACTTTGCCGGGCATGCACAGGCTTTTGGTTATAGCGCTCATGTTTTTTGCCCTTTGTTCCTCTCCGGGTCAGGCGAGGGAGAAAGAGGTTGTTGTCACGAAGGTGATCGACGGCGATACCGTTATGCTGGAGAACGGCGACATCGTTCGCTATCTGGGGGTTGACGCGCCACACCTCAAGAAGTGCGACGGAGGACCGCAGTTCTATGCGCGAGAGGCGGCAAAATTTAATAAGGGCCTCGTGCTGCTGAAAAAGGTGCGCCTTGAGTTCGATGTGGACAAGAAAGACGCACAGGGCAGGCTCCTGGCTTATGTATACGTGAAGAACGTATTTATCAACGGGGAGCTTGTCCGGCTCGGGTATGCAAAGGCTGCCGTCAGTCCGCCCAATATCAGGCACAGGGACCTTCTCCTGCGCTCGCAAAAGGAAGCAGAGGAGAAGTGCGCGGGTCTGTGGCAGGAGGCGAAGCATCAAACAAACCCTTACTACGTCGGGAACAAACGGACCTACACCTTTCACAAACCTTTTTGTCCTCTGGCTGACAGGATCCCCGAAAAAAACAGGATCATTTTTAGAGACCGGGCCGATCCCATACAGATAGGGTATGTGCCGTGCAAGCAATGCAAACCGTGATGCCGTGAATAAGGGGTACCTCGAATACTGGGGTCTTAAGAAGGACCCTTTTTACCTTGCGCCGGATAACGAGATGATGTATCTGGGCGGGCAGTACTATGAATGCTTCGAGCGGCTGCTCTATGCGGTCCATTCGAACAAGGGAGGCACGCTCCTCGTTTCCGAGGAGGCGGGACTTGGCAAGACGACTATCCTCCTCAAGCTTGTCGCGGAGATGAAGTGGAGCTATGGGGAGAATTTCCGCTGCGCCTTTATCGATCACCCGACCCTTACCGTAGCCCAGTTGATCTCACAGATAAGCAGCAGTCTCGTGCCGGCGGAGCCGCAGGCCGACAAATCTCTTAACCTCGCAAAAATGAAGGAAGGATTGACTCAGCTCAAGAAGGCCGGAGGCAAGGCCCTCATCATTATCGACGAAGCGCACGTACTGGGCGAGCGGCCCGAGGTGCTGCAGGATTTGCGTATGCTCCTCAACCTGACGCACGAAAAGGAGTATCTCTTTACCATGGTCCTCTCCGGGCAAAGGCCGCTCTGGGAGATGATGAGAGCCATACCCGAGTTCTGGCAGAGGCTTCCCGTGAAGTTTTACCTGGTCCCCCTTACCCTCCGGGAGACGACGGAGCTTATTGCCTGCAGGATCGACAGGGCAGGGCACGAAGGGGATGGGGAGATGTTCACCGATGAAGCGCTCGAAATGATCCAGCGTTTCTCCCGGGGGCTTCCCCGAACCATAGTCGCCCTCTGCGACCTTTGTCTCCTCATCGGCGCAACGTATCAGGCGAAAAGGATCGGCTTCAAGGAGGTGTCAAAGGCGATGCACGTCATGTCCGGAAAGGGGCACGACGCAGGTCCTCTTTACAAGAGCGTAGAAAAGGGCGCGGAAAAGGAGGACGCGGACCGGTCATTCCTGCGCAGCATCATGGGGCGGATGAAACGGCAGCGATAAGGTGTAAGATGGGGCTTCGAGGCCCACCCGGTATCAGGAAGCCGTTCTCAACACCCTTTTATCCCCCACTCTTATGGTCAGTTTTATCTCATCAAGGTATTCGAGGAGGGGGATCATGTACTTTCTGGACAGACCGAGGATGGCCTTGACGTCCGCCGGGGACATCTCTTTCTTCAGACCGAGGTACTCCTTTACGGTTCTCTTCAATTCCTCGATGTGGGTCCTGCTGAAGTACATGTCGCCCTTCACCCTTACGATCTTCCCTTCATAGACGAGCTTCCCGAATATGTCCTTCACATGTTCATCCTTTATCCGCAGCTCCTCTACGATCTCGCCCGTGGAAGGCGGTGTGAGCCCCCCCTTATCGAGTATCCCCAGGATCTCCGTCTCCACCCTCGACTGGTCCGGTTTTTGGGCGGCACTCTTCAGCTTCACCCTGTCCTTCTCAATCTCCGCGACACCTTCCCCCACCATGTCTTCAAGGGCTGCCTGGAAGACATGGGTCTCTGCTTCGGGCAGCCTTGTCCTCAGCTCTTCCCGGGAAATGCCTATCTTGAGCGGGTTTTTGGCATGAAACTCATCGAGCAATGTTTTGAGCAGCTTCTTGTAGGTAAGGAACCGCTCGGCCCTGACGAGGGTTTTTCCCACGGCCTTCATCCACCGGCCGCCGGCCGGATCAGCCACGATCCCCTCCACGACATCCCGGCTCACGCCGAGGAGCATTGCCAGGTAATCCCTGCTTACGCCTTTGTAGCCGCCCTTTTCTATATGGTACTCGGCTTTTTGCCTGAGAGACCCTTGCTGCAGCAGAAGATATATCCCGGCCAGGCCGTCGGAAAGCCTCTTGTGCCTGCCGGGGGCAATATCGAGGACCGTGCCCCCCCCAAGGGTTTGTATCGCGTAGGACCCCCGCATAATGTAGCGGTCGCCGGGGAGCACGACGGTGGGCTCGAAAAAGACGAACTGCACGAAGGCCTCTTCTCCCGGCTCTATTACCTCCCGGTCGAGGAGGATGAGGCGCGCCTCCACCTGCGCGGCTGCGATATGGAAACGGAGGATGGTGTTATTTTTGATAGGCTTGAAGGGGAGCTTCAGATAGCGGAGGGTGGCGTCGATGCGGCTGGTGAGCAGCAGCGTCTCGGGCCGTCCTATGATGGTCTCCCCTCTCTATCTCCTGTTTCTCGATCCCTTGCAGGTTGAGCGCGACCCGCTGACCGGCCCCGGCTTCCCTGACGTCTTCGTGGTACGCCTGGACCGTTCTGATCCTGGCCTTTTTCCCGTGGGGGTAGACTTCTGCCTCTTCGCCCGCGCGGACAGTGCCGGAAATACAGGTGCCCGTCACGATAGTCCCGAAGCCTTTTATCGTGAACACCCGGTCCACGGGAAGCCTGAAGATGCCTTCCCTCGACCTTTCGTTGATCTCCGTCGCGTTCCGCTTTATCTCCTCTCTTAAGACGATCGATGTTTTCGCCCGTTGTGGAGGAAACGGGGATGATGGGGGCGCCTTCGAGGAACCTCCCCTTCACCAGATCTTTGACCTCTTCGGTCACCAGATCGACCATGTCCTGATCGACGAGGTCCTTCTTTGTGATCGCGATAATCCCCCTGCTTATGCCGAGAAGCTCGCAGATGTCCATGTGCTCCCTGGTCTGAGGCATGACCGACTCATCGCCGGCGACGACAAAGAGCACCATGTCGATGCCCCATGCCCCTGCCACCATGTGTCTGACGAACCGCTCATGGCCGGGAACGTCGACGATACCGACAAGGATATCTTCTCCGAAGCGATAGTAGGCAAACCCGAGCTCGATAGTGATGCCCCGTTCTTTTTCCTCCTTGAGCCTGTCGCAGTCGATGCCGGTAAGGGCCTTGATGAGCGCCGTCTTCCCGTGATCGATATGGCCCGCGGTGCCTATCACCACTTGTTTCATAATCAAATCATACTATCAAGGTCTAAAAAAGTAAAAGCATTGTGCTGATCGGGCAGAAGAAAAAGGGAGGGCCTACATCACCTTAGCGGGTATTACGGAAGACCTCGATCGACTTCACGTATGACACGGCGCTTTCTCCCGTGTTGTCGGAATCGTTCATGATGACTATGCCCGCCACGGAGGGAGGATCCACGCCGAAGGCTTCCCTGTAGTCGTTCACGATATCGATTTCTTCTTCGCACCAGGTACCGGTGTTTTTGCCGCCCTTTTTAAGGGCCATCAGCTTGATGCTCTGTGAAAAGGGGCTCGCCATTATCGCCTTTTGGTCTTCGCGGTTCGCCCAGACGTAGCTCAAGGTACTTTGGGGCGGATACTCGCCGTAGATCTTCCTCGCGAGACCCCATTCTATTTTCCTGAGCCTCCCCGCCTTTTCAGGGTCGTACTTGAAGACGATCTGAAGGCGGATCGGATAGTCATCGCCGGACTTCTTTTCCGGGTCGCCCCTTTGGTAGAGGTTGTCCACCTTCCAGCGCCACCTCACGCGGGGAAACTCGTAGGGGTTAAATTCCCCCTTATAGACAAGGGCAGACGCCGACCCATCGCTTTGGGTCTTCAGACAGCGCTCCCCGTCTTTCGCATCGATGCCGTACATCGTGTGCTTGTGCACGTTGGGAAAGAAGAGGGGACGCCAGTTCTCCAGGCTCGTGAAATCTTCGCGGAACAGCACCTGTTTCTCCTGGGCATGGCACGGCCGGATGAGGACAAGGGACAGGAGGAGACACAGGATGATCCTTCTCACAGGTTCATTATACCCGATCCTTTGTTAAACGGGCGGCGCCATACGTGTGAAGTTTGCGTTAATTCCCCCGTCCGTGACGATCGGAAAGCTTGAAAATGTTATGGCGAAGCCGTATCATCTTACAATAGGGCAGACGGTTGTGCGGGATGTGCCGGATGTTCTTTTTCACCTGCCCGGGCATTTCTGAGGGAGAAGTTGGAGGAGGTGGAGATAGTGGCTCTGTTCTACCGTAAGTTACCACGATTCGCGTACCTATCACCCCGCACCATCGATGAGGCCCTCGCGCTCCTCTCCCGGTATGGAGGAGAGGCGTGTCTTCTCGCGGGCGGCACCGACCTGGTCCCTCAGCTCAAAAGAAGGGAGATTAATGCGCCCGCTTTCGTGATCGACCTGAAAGGCATACCGGGCATCGACGGCCTCGCCTATGATGAGGCCCGGTCATGCCTGACCATCGGGGCCCTCACGACAATTGCGGAAATAGGCCGGTCGGAGATAGTGCGGCGCGCCTTTCCGGCCCTTTTCCAGGCCGCCGGGGCCATGGCCTGTCCACAGGTGAGGAACCGCGGCACCTTCGCGGGAAATATCTGCAATGCGGTGCCGTCGGCGGACAGCGCTCCCGGCCTCATCGCCCTGGGGGCGAGTGTGGCTATCAGAGGCGCGTCAGGCGAACGCGTTGTCCCCCTGGATGAATTCTTTACGGGTCCCCGCACTACCGTGCTGCGGCCGGAGGAAATGCTCGTTGAAATACGCGTGCCCGTTGCGCCGCCGGCAACCAGGTCCGTCTATCTGAAGCTCTCTCCCCGCCACTCCATGGACCTGGCAGTCGTGGGCGTCGCGGCGATGGTGAACCTGGAGGACGGCGTGTGCAGGGATGTGCGGATCGCCCTCGGCGCCGTTGCCCCCACGCCCGTGCGGGCTCGCATTGCGGAAGAACTCCTTCTCGGGAAAACCTTGACGGCCGGCATCATCGAAGAGGCTGCCAGGGCCGCGGCGACGCAATGCAATCCCATCGACGACCACAGGGCATCTGCCGGGTATCGGTGCGATATGGTCTATGTCATGACGCGACGGGCACTCAACCACGTATTCTCAGGGCAGGGTTAACATTATGGAGAAGCTGAAGATAACGGTCAACGGAAAAGAGTACGACCTGGAAATCGCCCCCTGGGCGACGCTCCTCGACGTGATCCGGGACGAATTGGGGCTCACGGGCACGAAAGAGGGCTGCGGAGTCGGCGAATGCGGCGCCTGCACGGTGATAATGGAGGGTAGGGCGGTGAACGCCTGCACGCTCCTCGCAATTGAGGCACGCGGCAAGGCGGTCACCACAATCGAAGGTCTCGCGGACGGGGACCGCCTGCACCCGATCCAGCAGGCATTTCTGGAGGTGGGGGGCATGCAGTGCGGCTTCTGCACGCCGGGGATGATCCTGTCGGCAAAGGCGCTCCTTGATGAAAACCCGAACCCGACGGACAAGGAGATACGCATAGGTTTGGAAGGCAACTTTTGCCGGTGCACGGGCTATACGAAGATTATCGAGTCCGTCAAAGCTGCGGCAGAGCGGATGGGGCGGGGGGAGCGATGAAAGAGTATAGCGTCATCGGCACGAGGGTGGCCAGGGTTGACGGGAAAGAGAAGGTAATGGGCCAGGCAAAGTACGCGGCGGACTACTCCCTGCCCGGCATGCTCTGGTGCAAGGTCGCAAGGGCGCCTTTTGCCCATGCGAGAATCCTCAATATCGATACGAGCCGGGCCGAGCGTCTGCCCGGCGTAAAGGGCGTCGTGACGGCCGCGGACTTTAACGGCTGGACATGGGGGTTTATGGCGACGACCAGAGATGAGCCTCCCCTGGCCATGGACAAGGTGCGGTATTTTATGGAGGGCGTTGCCGGCGTCGCGGCCACGGACGAGGAGATTGCCGAGGAAGCCTGCGAGCTTATCAAGGTAGACTACGAGGAGCTGCCGGCCGTTTTCGATCCGGAAGAGGCGATGCAGGAAGGCGCTCCCGTGATCCACGCGTATCGGCCGAACAATGTGAGCGTCGAGTACCACTGGGCGTTCGGGGACGTGGACAAGGCTTTTGCCGACTCTTTTCTCGTGAGGGAGGACACGCTTCAGGACTTCCAGGGCCACGAAGGGCTACCTGGAGCCGCCCGCTTCCCTTGCCTGGTATGACCCAACAGGTGCCATCACGGTCTGGGCCGCAAAGCAGAGTCCCTATTTTCATTACCGCCACCTCGCGGCCTGTTTCCGCCTCCCCCTCTCAAAGATACGGGTGGTGCAGCCGTACATCGGAGGCGGGTTTGGAGGCACGAAGAATGATTCGGTGGCAGGCGACTTCTGTGCCGTCATGCTGTCGAAGAAAACGGGAAAACCGGTGAAGTTCGTCTACACCCAGGAGGAAGAGCTGACGGTCTCGAAGAGACGCCACTCCATGACCGTGCACAACAAGATGGGGATGACGAAGGATGGCCTCATCACTGCCGTCCACTCCCGCGTTGTGGCGGACGGCGGCGGCTACACGGCGGTCAGTCCCCTCACGATGTACCTCACCGGGTGCGCCACGCCTTTGCCCTACAAGCTGCCGAATTTCAGGCACGACGCGTACAGGGCGTTCACCAATAATCCCATCTGCGCCGCCATGCGCGGCCACGGCGTGACGCACACGCGGTTTGCCTGCGAGATACAGATGGAGATGATGGCTTCGGTGCTGGGCATCGATCCCGTGGAGGTCCGCATGAGGAACGCCGTCGACAACCCGAAGCCGGGCGAGGTCTACCGGACCATCAATGACATGACGATCAAGACGTGCGGCATCAAAGAGGCGATTCAGGCCCTCGTGCAAGACCCCCTGTGGGCGGAGAAAGAGCGGCTGCCCCGCCGGAGCGGGAGCATCCGCTACGGCACGGGTATGTCCGCGACCGCCTACATGAGCGGCGCCCGGCAGCTCGGCCACCAGTCGTGCGCGGCGATCGTGAGGATCTGCGAGGACGGCACGGTAAACCTCATCACGGGTGCTACCGACTGCGGGCAGGGCTCCGACACGGTGCTTGCCATGATCGCGGCAGAGGAGCTGGGCGTCACCCTCGGGGATATCGACTTCAAGCGCGTCGACACGGCCTATACGCCTGTCGATGCGGGGAGCTACGGAAGCCGCGTCACCGTGCTCGCCGGCCAGGCGGTGCAGGTAGCCGCCAGGGACGCAAGGCGGCAGCTCGTCGATATCCTTGCCCGTTCCTGGGCTGTTGCGCCCGGTGAGATCGAGATCAGGAATTCCGTTGCTTCTCTCGCGTCCGATCCCGGCCGCCGGATATCCTTCGAGAACCTCGCAAAGATGGCCTGTTATTCGGGGTCGGGGGCGGTGATCATCGGAAACGGCTATTCGAGCTACGGGCTCGAGCCCCTCGATTTCACCACGGGCAAGGGCAACGCGGGGACGGCGTTCAGTTTTACGGCCCAGACGACAAGGGCAGGCGTGGATTTCGAGACCGGACAGGTGACGGTGACGGACTTCACCATTGCCCACGACTGCGGCCGGCCTCTCAACCCGGTCGGCGCGGAGAGCCAGAACGAAGGAGGCGCGGTGCAGGGCATGGGCCAGGCGATCTACGAAGACTTCATTATGGACAGAGGGCGGACGCTCAACCCGACATTCCTTGATTACAAGATGCCCCGCTCGACCGATGTGCCGGACATCAGGGTGATCGATATCATCACCGACGATCCGGACGGTCCCTTCGGGGCAAAGGAAGCGTCCGAAGGGAGCCACGTGAGCACGCCCCCTTCCGTCGTGGCCGCGCTCCATGATGCCACGGGCATCTGGTTCAAAGAACAGCCCGTCACGCCGGAAAAAATAGTGAAGGCCCTGCAAGAAAAGGGCAGGTGGCCCGACGGGGGTCAGCCCTTGACAGAGGACAACTCCGGGGAGAAATAGGGCCGGCCCGAAGGAGGAGAAGGTTGTCCTCTGTCAAGGGCTGACCCCACCGATATAGATATGAAGATACGGACCAAAACGAATGTCCACATTCCCGACATACCGGCCGAAGTGGAGATGGCATCCGGCACGCTGCGCGATGCCCTGCTGAAGATCTTTGCCGGGACCTATTTTTCCGGGGAGATCATCGATCCCGACACAGGGGACCTCAAGTTCGACGCGCTGTGGGATGTGCGGGTGAACGACGTGCCGCATCACCGCTTATCAGGAGACCTGGAGACGCCGCTGCATGACGGGGACACGGTAAGCTTTTCATTGATCCTCCTAGGCGGCGGATAGGTTCTCTCTCTTCCTAATAGGTCTTCTTCGGCCGGCCGGACGACGGCATGATCGGAATCGCGATCTTTGGCGCGCTCTTCGCCCTGTGACCTCCGACGTTGCGACCCAGCAAAGCAATATGGAGCTACAGGCGGGGTGCCCAGCTCCATATTGCTTTGCTGGGTCGCGCCCGCCCATGTACGGCTCCGCTCAACGATCCTCACAGTGCATCCAAATCTCATCGATTCCGAACATCGACCCGCCGATTGGTCGTCCGGGTGCCCCGCGTCCACCCGATCCGGCATCGAGCACAACCATGATCGATGCTGGAATTAACGTAGCGTAAAAGTTGGCTAGCCACGGGAGTTTTCGCGGTCACAGACCGATACGTTTGTCCGGGGTGTGACGCGACCGAATAAATGCACCATCAGGAACTAATAAATGACTGCGTATTGGCCGGCAATGCTTCCTTCCGAGCAAAATTCCGCCGAACGTAAATAACTTCCCCGACGGGTAAGGGTGCCGTAGATTGCTATCAAACGGAAACACTGCGCACAACACCTACAAAGCGAGCATAGGGCACATTGATCTTGAGCCGCTGATTACGGAAAGTATATAGAGAGGGGCGGAACGGTCGGCTTCAGGATAGTCAGTCGCCGCTTCTCATGGCCAAAGGGCCTACGAGTGCAGGTAAGGGCATGGGCTTAACGGAGCACTGCCCCCGGGGAGGCGTGCTTCTCCCAGCTCTTCCCGGGGGCAATTAGTGATGACTTGTTTTTAGCCCTGAGCCGAAACCTTGAAGCTCGACACGTCCTGCTCCAGGGTCCTCGCTAGGGAGGACAGGCTGGTCGCAGCCCCTGATATCTCTTCAGAAGTGGAAAAGGTCTCCTTTGTGACCACTGAAATATGATCCATGTCCCTCGTGATCTCCTCCGTGGTAACGTTCATCTCCTCAATAGCGGTTGCAATTTGATGGGTCCCGCCGTAAAGACTGTCGGTGCTCTTTATGATCTGTTCCAATGCGGTCGATGCCTGAGAGGAGAACTCGACCCCGGCGACGACCTTACCCTTTGCTGTGCCCATGATTTTCACGGTCTTCTGTACACCCTCCCTGATCGTGCTGATCATCTCACCTATTTCTGTGGTGGAGGCGGAGGTCCTCTCCGCGAGCTTTTTCACCTCGTCGGCAACGACCGCGAACCCTCTCCCGTGCTCCCCTGCGCGAGCGGCCTCGATTGCCGCGTTGAGGGCGAGGAGGTTAGTCTGGTCGGCGATCTCATTAATGGCGATGACGATGTCCCCGATCTTCTCCGATTGCGCTCCCAGGTCCTGTACGAATCCCAGAGCCGCCTCCACGGTTTCGGCAATGACGTTGACTTCCTGTATCGCCTTATCCACCACCTCCTCGCCGCCTTTTGCAACCTTCACCGCTTCACTCGCTGAACCGGCCACTCGAGTCGAATTCTTGGCGATATCCTCCGAGGCTTGGCTCATCTGCGTGGAAGCGGCGGCAACCTGCGTTGCCCTTTCCACCTGTTCATTAGCCCCTCTTGAGAGATTTTCCGCTGATAGGGCGAGCTGTGTGCTCGCCGACGCCACGTTGGCGGCTGACGACGCCACCTTCCTTAGCATCCGGCCCAGGTTCGAGTCATCGCGTCCATGGACTTCGCAAAAATGCCTATCTCGTCCTTCCTCGTGAGGGCACGGGGAGAGACGGGCACGGAGAAATCGCCGTTGGCCATGAGGTCTATGTGGGCGGCAGAGCGGGCCATGGGGATGGTGATGCTCAAGGTGGTGGTCCGGGAGAACCACGCGCCGAAGGCAAGGGCCAACACGCCGAGCGCCACGAAGACGATCCGTGCGGTGAAGAGGTCTCCTCTCGCCTCCTCAAACCTGGACTGCATCTGCCCCTCGTCGTACTTGACGATCTTGTCCGCCGCCTCTATGTAGCGGCTGACCAGCTTCGTCACCTCGCCGTACTTGCGGGAGGCCTCCCCGGTGTTTCCCGACATGGCGAGGGTGATGACCTGATTGTTCGTCTCCTTGCCGCTCTTGACCGCCTCCGTGAGCTCCGAGAGCAGCCTTTTCCCCTCGTCGTTCTGCTCCAGCTTCTCCAGGCTTCCCATGGCGGCCTTGTACCTCGCCCGGGCCTCGTCGATACGCTTCTTGGCCTCTTCCCTCACTCCGCTGTCCTGAGTGGTGGCCATTTGCCCCACGAGATACGTTACGTCCGAGAAGGCGCTTCGTATGTCGTTGACGTTCTTGAGCTTTACGTTGTTGACCCGCGCTATCTGGTCGAGCTCACCTGCCGCGCTGCTCAGATAGCGTATGCCCGCGAGTACGATGACCGTCATTAAGGCGAAAATGATACCGAACCCGATTGCCATCCTGAGACCGATCTTTATATCCGTGAAGAGTCGCATCCGTCCTGGCTCCGTATGAGTTTGGTGTCTCACCATTTGTTTGACAAGCTCTCGTGCCCCTGAACGTCGACTTTGAATATTCTCTGCCACAGGAAGCCGGTCTATATGGCTGTCGTGTGTCAAGGTGGCGTCGCGCTGCTTTTCGTGACCCCTCTAAAGGGTGCTACCACTCCACCGAATACGTGGAGCTGTCGCCACCAGCTTTTCTCCCATCGTCCGTTACAGCCACCGTCACAAAAGCCCCTGCCAGGGCGAACTTCTTTGCAACGGCCTCTACGATGCCACGATCGAACTCGGAGGGATAGGGGTTCCTGCAGACCATCTTGACCTTCTTCTCGCCGGTTTTTTCAAGCGCGTAATGACCGATACCCTCCGTCATCCTCCCTGTAGCGGGATCGAACATGACCTTGCCGTTTATCCGGTGGTTCATGTGATACGCGACGTCGATCGAAGCCAGGGCAGTCTCGATCGAATTCACGGACGGCGGCCACTGCGCGCTCTCAGGTATCTTCTTGCCTATTGAGCTCAACGTCATGGCGCCGACCTTTTCGGAGATCTCCTTGAAAGCGTTCAGCCAGGCCTGCTGGGGATACCACTGGTTCCCTTTCGGATCTTCAATGCCGTTTGCCGCCAGTATCTTGAGTGCCGCACTCTTGAAGCTCGGCATCATAGCCATACCCGCGACGACGGAGAGGACCGTCTGACCATTGACTTCGACACCTGATGAAAATGCTTTGAACTGGGCCATACCTACCTCCTGTGAGTGTTATTGAATACCCCGATAATCGGGTCGTGAGCTCGTTCTCATACCTTGAACTCCCGGGTCGCATGCTGAAGGTTCGCCGAGAGAGCGGAAAGCTCCGCGGCAGCGTTCGTCACCTGCTCTGCGGCGCTCGATGAATCCTTTGTCACGGAGGCCACCTGTTCGATATCCCGTGCTATCTCCACGGTGGTTGAGTTCATCTCCTCGGTAGCGGCCGCGATCTGCTGGATCATGGACTGCAAGCTCAACGAACTGGTGACGATGTCCGAGAGGGCCGCCCCTGCCTCGTTGGAGAGCTCGACGCCTGTCTTGACGCTCTGGGAGGCCTCGTCCATAGACGCGACCGCCTTGCCCACACCAGTCTTTATCGCGCCAATCATGCCGGCGATCTCCTGCGTCGATTTTGCCGTCCTTTCGGCAAGCTTCTTCACCTCATCGGCGACCACCGCAAAACCTCTGCCCGCGTCACCTGCACGGGCCGCTTCGATGGCAGCATTGAGGGCAAGAAGGTTCGTCTGATCCGCAATGTCGTTGATCACAAGCACGATCTCGCCAATCTTCTCCGATTGGCGTCCCAGATCCTTGACGAATTGAGAGGACTTTTCTACGGTCTCCGCAATCTGCTTCACTTCATCCACTGACTTGTTGACAATAGCGCTCCCGTTGTCCGCCGTATCGACCATGGCCTTTGCCGAATCTGCCATGCCGTTTGCGTGCTTTGCGATGTCGAGGGCTGCCTGAGACATTTCTTCGGAGGCGCTGGAAACCTGCACCGTGCGCTCTGCCTGGGCCGATGCACCGCTTGACAATATCTCTGCGAACGCTCCCAGTTGATCACTCGCTGAAGCCACCTGTGCGGCGGAGGCCTTCACCTCTGTGATCAACACCTTCCATCTATCCGCCATTGCCTTAAATGCCTCGATCTCCTCACCGAATTCATCCTTTCGGTCGACATCGGTGCGGACCGTCAGATTCCCCTCTGCGAGAGTTCTGGCGATCTCGACATTCTTCCCGATGGGCACCGTGATGGTCCGAGTAACGAGCACGCTTACCATTACCGCTAAGGCGAGAGCGCCTGCCCCCAAGAGCGCGAGCATGATCTTCATGTGCCGACTATCCCGAACGATCTGCCGGTAGTCTTCCTGGATGCCCTTTTGTTGAAATTTGACCAGATCGTCGCCAATCCGCGTGAACGTATCGAAGGCAGGCTCGACGACACGATCATAGAGCGGCGCCGCGTCGGCCCAGTTTGCATCCTCCACCATCTTTGCGACCTTCACATTCGCCTCTCTCGCTTCTGAGACCGCTGTCTTCAGCTTCCCGATGATCTCTTTGCCCTCTTTCCCTATCTCCAACTTTTCCAACTTGTCGAGTGAGGCGAGATACTTTGCCCTTTTCTCTCCCACTGTTTTCAAAGGTGCCTTGTCATTCGTGTGGACGGCTTTTCCTATCTCCTTGTTGATCGTCTGCAGGTCAATGAGGATTGAGTTCACAACTATAGCCTTCTCAAAGGCGATATTCGTGATTTCGTTCGCCGCGGTGCTGACACCCATTGCGTTCTTGAAACCCATAATGCAAAGAAGGAGTATGATACAGATAAATACCCCGTAGCTCGCCGCCAATCTCATCCCGATACGCATGTCTCGTGCCTTCATGAAGTACCCTCCTCCACTAAGGTAAATTGCCCTGCCGATTCCGCGGTCCTCCCTGGGGCTCTCCAACTGGCCACCCGGGGCGCCGATCTCTTTCCGAAGCTTGACGTACTGGACTGCTTCCCTTCATGAATAACTTTTCGGGTCTGGCAGACAAGAGATTAAGACGAGAGGATGACGATTTCTCATAGAGATAGTACATAGGCTTTCTCTATACTGCTACTCAAGGGAGAGGAGGTAGGAGCAGAGGTTCACATCTTTATTTCTGAGTCCAAGCTTGGTCCTGATACCGCTTCGGTGTGTATTCACGGTACCTGTCCCCATGTTCAGCAGGCTGGCGACCTCTTTCGTAGTCTTCCCTTCTTTGATGAGAGCAGCAACTTGGATCTCGGTCGGCGTAAAGTGGGAGTACACGGCTGCCATTTTCTGGAGGAACGGCGAAATGATATGATTGAGGTTTGACTCTATGATGTCTACATACGCAACCTGGCCGTCCGTGAGACGCCCCGCCTTCATCTTCTCGATATAAGGGATCACGAGTTTCTTCACGTTGGTGAGGATTCTCTTTTCGAGCTCTTCCTTATCCTGGTTCCTGTGGGATAGGAGTACCTTTAACGCTGTGTTCGCCTCTTCAAGGCTCACGGTTTTCTCCTCAAGCTCCTTCTGCTTAGTCCTGGCGGAACGTGTCAATGAAAATGAGACACTTCCAGCAAATATTTAGTGTACCTCACCATCGCTCGTAAGCGACGGCTTGTTAATCCAGACGGCATCAGGCAGTGACGCCGGTTTCGGTATCCTCCCCTTGAACCGTTCCGGATGTTTTTCATAGGCAGCCCGCAGCACGTCCTTGCGATCTTCAATGATCCCTGACGCCCTCCCATGATGGACATCCGCAGGGGTGAGAAGACCCAACCCCGAATGGTAGTGCCCGGCATTGTACCAGGGAAAGAATGTCTGGCAAAAAGCCCTGGCATCCTCGATGGAACCGAACCTCTCTGGGAACTCCGGGCGGTACTTCATGGTCTTGAACTGAGATTCAGAATAGGGGTTGTCGTTACTGACGGAGGGTCTCGAATGGCTCCTGGTGACGCCAAGATCGGCCATGAGCAAAGCAACTGGTTTTGACGTCATGCTCGACCCCCTGTCCGCATGGATCAGGAGTTGATCCGGTTGGATCGTTTGCTTGGCGCAGGTCTCCGCAATCAATTTACGGGCAAGGGCGGCAAGTTCCCTGTGGGCCACCATCCACCCCACGACATAACGGCTGTAGATGTCGAGGATCACGTAGAGATAAAAGTAGGTCCACTTTACCGGCCCCTTGAGCTTCGTGATGTCCCAGCTCCACGCTTCGTTGGGCGCTCTTGCAAGAATCTCCGGCTTTGCATACCGGGGACGGGATACCTGCCTTCTCCTTTCTTTCAGCTCACCCTCTTTTTCAAGGATCCGGTACATGGTGCGCACCGAACAGAGATAGCTCTTCTCATCGAGAAGGGCCGCGTAGATTTCCCTGGGCGCCTTGTCGATGAAACGACCCGCGTGAAGGATATCGAGCACCTCGTTCCGTTCCTCGAAGGAGAGGGATAGCGGAGGAAGACGGCGTGAGGGCTCTTTCTCTCTTGGATGCCGCCACCGGTAAAAGCCCGCACGGGATACGTCGAGGGCGTTGCAGGCCGGCCGGATACCCACTTCACAGGCAAGCGACGCGGTGATGTTCATGACTTCTCCTCGCTGGACCCCTTGAGCAGTTCGGCCACTTTTTTTTGGACATCGATAATCAGCTCCGCCTGTTTGAGCTTATGCGCGAGTTTTTCATTTTCCTTTTCCAGTTCGGTAATACGGCGCACGTGGGGATCCGCCTTTTGCGCAGCAGGTCCTCTCTTCTTAGGAACGAGGCCTTGGGCAACCTGACGCCGCCACGAGGTGAGGCTCGACGAGTAGAGACCTTCCCTGCGCAGAAGGGCTCCGATCTGGCCGGGCTCGGTACAGCTCTCCGCCTCTTTGAGGATACGGAGCTTATACGCCGCAGTGAATTTCCTGCGTACCGTCTTCTCCGGCACCTCCGGATCAGGGACTACCTTCGGGTGTGCCATCACTGAATTCTTCTCTTCCATGATCGTTCTTTCCTTCCCGCCCTCAGAGTCTAAACTATTGGGTGGGAAGTGTCTCACTTATATTGGCACAGAGGGGGCAGCTTCTTCCGATCGCTTACGCTCCGTAATGTTCTGGATCATAAGCATCACTGTGTCCCGTTCCTGATACTTGAACGGTAAGGCGGTAGCCTCAACGTCTACGGTAGATCCGTCAACCTTCAGCAGCTTGACTTCTATGAGAGGCGGTCTTTCTCCTGCTGTTGCGGCATTATTGACTTTGTTTCTGACCTCGTCCTGGTAGGCGGCATGGACGAAATCAAAGATGATCCTTTCGGACAATTCTCTGGGGTTCACCGCACCTATGATCCTGGCGAAGGCGGGATTGAAAAGGGCTATTCTTCCATCCACTTGTATGACAATTCCCATGGGAGACAACCTAATGATGTCGCGATAGCGCTCTTCAATTTCGAGACGCGCCTGGACAATATCCGGGCCCGGCGTCGTCTTTTTAGCATCTATTGTGACTCTGATCGACCTTGGCCTAGGCCGTGGGGACGCAAGACCTCCGCCGTTGATAGCGGATCTTACTATCTCCGCCGTCAATACTCCGTCGTCCGAGAGAAGTACGGACTTTCTGATCGCATCTTTGAGCTCCCGGATGTTGCCCGGCCAGGGATGGTGCATAAGCAGATCTATCACCTCTCCTCCGATCTCCTCCACCTCTCTGCCAAGTTCTATTGCTGCCTTCCAGAGGAACTTGCGTGCCAGGAAAGATACGTCTTCAGGCCTTTCCCTGAGGGGCGGGAGAATTATGGCGGGTTCCGCGAGCAATGGACTCAGCCGCTCACTCAGTTTCTTCTCGGACATCAATCTTCCGACATCCGTATCGCTTCCCAGGATCAGGCGAATTCCCATAGCCGGGAATTTCGTGCCATAAGGAGAATGCGCCTTCTGCTCCAATATGATGTCGGCGAGCCTGGCCTGCGCGGACAAGGGGATGCAACCCAACCCGTCGATGAAGACCGTGCCGCCCTGTGCCCTTTCGAGTGGTTCTGGCGAAGCGGTAATCGAAACCCGGGGTATGCTTTCCCCCACTTTGAATAATCTATCGCAGAAGAAGAACTCGGACGCTGCGCCTGCGTTGACGGCCTGGAACGCGAGACTGGCCCTTCTGCTCAGATTGTGAATAATTCGGGCGGCCACCGATTTGCCAGTCCCTCTTTCGCCCTGGATAGCCACAGGTGCGTCGCTCCACGCACTTCTCCGTATCTGACGAATAACGGTCCCCACCACCGCGCTTTTCCCGAAAACCCACTCAAGAGACGCCTCGAGCTGCCTTACCGATCTTTGGAGTTCGAATCGCTCGAGCGCCCTTTGGACCGTCTGGGTCAGCTTGTCGGCTCGAGCCGGCTTGGTTACAAAATCATAAGCTCCAAGCTTGGTCGCACGGACCACAGCGTCGACATCATCGCATCCGGTTACCATTATGACGGGCAGCTCGGGGTCAAGCCTCTTCAACGCGGAGAGCGTCTCCATACCATCTAGCTCAGGCATCATGAGATCCAAGACCACAAGATCGATCCCGCCGGCCCTGGTCATCCCGATCGCCTCTGCCCCGCTTGATGCTGGAACGCATGTATAACCACATGTGCTCAATATCGTTGATAGGGTGTACTGCGTTGCCGCATCATCGTCGACGACCAAGATCCTGTTCACTAGCGAATTCATTTCTGACCTCCTCGATACGGGACACTTCAACCGCAAATACCGGCTGGCGTGCTACCTATCCAGCACCTCTCTCACTTTAACGAGCAGTTTTGCCGCCGAAAGAGGCTTCTCCAGGAAGTCTACGCTGTTTCTCTGAACACCCTTGCCGATGACGACATCCCCAGTGTATCCGCTCATGAAGATGGCCTTGACACCTGGGGCAGTGCGGGCAATCTCGTCGAAGACTTCCTTGCCGTTCTTGCCCGGCATGACCACGTCCAGGATGACGAGGCCTATCCTGTCTCCATATTCGTGAAAGACTCTGAGTGCGTCGTTTCCGTTCGCTGCCTCCAGCATGGTGTAGCCCTGGCCCGAGAGAATGCTCGCCATCATTCTTCTTACGTCGGGGTCATCTTCAAGGACAAGGATCGTCTCGGAGCCCCCCTTGACCTCGATGTTTGCTGCCTGTGGGTGCTCTGCCGCTTTGACGAGAGGCAGGTATATGTTGAAGGTGGTTCCCTTACCCAGCGCGCTCGCGACGGTGATGTACCCGTCATGTTGTTTTACGATGCCGTAAGCGCTCGCGAGGCCTAGGCCGGTCCCTTTCCCCACTTCTTTTGTGGTGAAGAAGGGATCGAAAACGCGCGCCATTGTTTTCTCGTCCATGCCTGAGCCCGTATCCGAGAAAGAAACGCGGACGTACGTCCCCGGTTTTCCGAATCCGTGGGTTTCTTTAAACTTCTCATCAAGCTGCGCCACGTCCGTCCTAATGGTAAGTGACCCTCCGTTTGGCATAGCGTCCCGGGCGTTCGTCGCGAGGTTCATGAGCACCTGGTCTACCTGGCTGACGTCGAGTAGGGCAACGGCAGTGCCATCGGCGAGGTCCAATTTCAACTCAATGTCCTCGGGAAGGAGCCTCTTCAAGAGCTTTGCGGCGCTTGCGACGACATTACCCAGACGATGAGGTTCGAGACTGATCCGCTGTTTGCGGCTATATGCCAGGAGGCTTTTGGTAAGGTCGGCAGCCCTCTCTGATGAGAGAACGATCTGGTCTACATAGGGTCTGTTGCGGTCGCCGGGGTCGAGGCTCATTTGAATCAGATTACCGAGCCCCATGATGACGGTGAGGATATTGTTGAAGTCGTGGGCCACACCCCCTGCGAGGGTTCCAATGGCCTCCATCTTCTGTGCGTGGATAAGCTGGGCCTGAAGGCTCTTGGCCTCGGTGACGTCTAATGCGAAAACTGCTATCCTCGCTACCGCGCCTGCATAGTCAAGGACGGGGTACATATGGTTGAGGAAGTCCCGTCCCGCACGGCTGTCTTCAAAGATCACTGCCTTACCGGTTTCGACAATCCGTGCGGCATACGCCTTCCTCTGTTCTGCAATGCCCGGGCCGATAAGATCAAGAATCTTCTTCCCTTTGAGATTACTGTTGTTTACACCGAGAGACCGGACAAGAGCACTGTTTGCTACAATGACCGTTCCGTCCCGGTCCATGAGAAAGGCGGGGTGGGGAACGGCATCCAAGAATACCCGGAGGGATTCTTCGCTTTCCTTGAGCACCATTTCCGCCAGCTTGCGCTCCGAGATGTCCCGGACAACGCTGATGAGAGTCCGGGTTCCATTGATAGTCGCGCCCTGGGAGCTTACCTCTACCGGGAAGATGCTGCCGTCCCTGCGCCGGTGGGTGGTCTCGAAGAGGACGCCTTGTTCGTCCGCTTCGGTCATCTGCGCTTCGGTAAGGCCCATTGTCTCGGGTGCGCGCAGGTCTCTGACGTTGAATCCCAACATCTCCTCACGGCTATAGCCGTAGGCCTTTTCTGCCGCCACGTTGGCCTCGAGGATGTCCCCCTCTCTTCCCGTGAAGAGGATGATGTCCCTGCTGCTCCCGGACAACAAGTCGTACCGTCTCAGCGCCTCCTCGGCCTCCTTTCGACTCGTGATGTCAGAGCAATAAGCGAGAGAAAACCCGTCCGCGATCATGGTCGCGTGGAGAGAGACCCACACGAGCGACCCGTCTTGTCTCTGGAAGCGAAATTCGGCCTCAAGGTGCCCGTCCCGGTTGAAGGCGGTGAAATGACGGAGAGCATCCTCTCGATCCTCAGCCGGATGCAACTCCCAGACGCACATGTGCGACAGGGTTGCCGCATCGTAGCCCAAAAGCTCGATAGTGGTACGATTAACATCGACGATGCGGCCGTCTTGATCCGCCACAATCACCGCGAGGGGCGAGGACTGGACATAGGAGCGGAACTTGGCCTCGCTCTCCCGAAGGGCCTCCTCCATTCTTTTCCGAGCGGTGATGTCTATGAACGAGGCCATCGTACAGACCGGTTCGCCCTCATCCGTTCTCACGGTGTTCAATGCAATCTGAATATAGAAAGGAGAACCGTCTTTTCCCCTGGCTCGATCCTCCCCCACGTAACCACGTCCCGATTGTGCCGTGTTGATACCCTCTTCCTCCATGCCCAGCATCGCGAATTCGGAGATATCTTTGCCGAGCACCTCCTCGACCCGGTCGTACCCCCAAAGTCTGAGAAACGAATCGTTGACGTAGGTAATCCTGCCCCCTAGATCGGCGAAACTAATGGCGCTGATGGAGGACTGCATGGCAAAGTTCGCGATCAGGAGTCGCTCTTCGGTTTTCTTCCGTTCCGTGATATCCTGATTCACCCCTACCGTCTTGACCACCCGTCCTTCGGCATCCATGATGACCCTGTTTCTGGCCAGGATGTGTATCACCTCCCCATCCCCACGGATGGCCCGGTGTTCATATTGCTCGAGATAATCGCTCCGGGGATGGGCCCGGTTCTCCTCAATCCTCCGGCGTAGCGCCGCCGCATCGTCGGGGTGCACGAACCTTTTCACATACTCGTCCCTCGCCATCCGGTAGCCGCCCTCCCGGTCGGACGTAGTAGCATAGAGTGCGTAGAAGGCGTCGTTGAAAATGAATTGGTTCGATGCCTCGTCATGTTCCCAATAGGCTATTCGTGCAAGATCGGCGGCATCCGACAGGTGAAGTCTGCTTGTACGGAGATCCTCTTCCGCGCGCTTTCGCTCCGTGATGTCCTCAAGCGACCCTTCGTAGAAGCGTATCTCTCCGCCTTCATCTTTGACCGCTCGCACATTTATGGAGACCCAGCGCATTTCGCCGTCTTTCCTGAACATCCTGGTCTCGAACTGCTGGACGAAACCGTGCTCGCGGATCAGCGCCTGGGTCTTTTCCCGGTCGTTGGGGTCAACATAGACCTGCGTCAGATCTACCACGGACCCTGCAAGCTGCTTAGGGGATTCATATCCATACATCCGCGCGAGGGAGGTGTTGGCACTCAAGAAACGCCCAGCCGGAGTCGTCTGAAAGATACCTTCCACAGCGTTCTCAAAGATAGAACGATACTTCTCCTCGCTCGCCTTCAGCTCCTCTTTTGTCTTCTCCAGGTATATGAGGATGATGCTTAGGGCAGAGACAAAGCCGAAAAACGTAGTAAGAAGATATCCGAGGGGTGCTGCCCACGTCAGAGGACGGAGCAGGGGATAATCCACTTTATGGAGGCCCCAGAGAATAAAAGCCCAGCCCGCAGTCAACTTTGCCGGTCCTCTCACCCCCTTGAACCGCAGGAGCGCGACTCCGGTTAAGATGCTTGCGCACGCCGAAAGCAGGAATGTCGGGACCGTCGTCCACGGGGGTGGAAAACAAAAAGAGATTCCGGTAATGACCCAGAGGCTTCCGCCGGCAAAGAGTGCGAGCCAGCTGCTATTCAGCTTCTTTCCCGAGAAGAGACAGGTACCCCAGAGCAAGAGGGCCGCAGACCAAATCCCGCTCAGGAGGTCCGCCACCACAAGCATTTTGTGGTCCCAACGCAGGGCCACGAGTACCTCAGCGATAAACCTGACGGCATAAAGCGACCAGCTCGCCAGCCACAGGGAAAGGTACTTCTGGCGCTCGCGAAGATAAAGGTTAAGATAGACCAAGACAAGCGTGAAAGAGCCCGTCAGGGCAAGGAATATGGCAGGGATAAGCCAGTCCATTGATTCGGCTCCTTTATGGTGGCGATCTCAAATAGTGGTAATCGACGACACAGCCCGCTCATAACATACCGCGCAGCAAAGGGATAAGGGGCTCAACCCGTTGCTCTTCGGCAAGCAAAGGCAAGGGTTCACGGATCGCCGGAAGCCTGGGCGTGTTTCCCATCCGTGGTCACCTACACCCCCACAAGCTCTCTGATCCGCTCCGTCTCTGCCATTATTAGTGCTTCTTCATTCTGCAGCACAGTCTTTTCTCTCTCCGGGAGAGAGCCCTCTCGTCCGCATACGAACGCATCCGCGTCCCTCACGATATCGATGATCGATGCTTTCCCGTCGTGCGGGCTGTGGTGGGTGAGGATGGCTTCGGAAACGTCTTGTGGAAATCCCCATGCTATCGACATGTGGTGGCCCACCTCCTCATGATCGGTGCCGTATTCGGCGCGCTCGAGATCGCGGATGTCATAGGCGCCAAGGCTTGCCTCTTTCACTATTCCCCTATAGCGGTCGCCGAAGGTATAGAGAATAAGTTTTCCCACATCGTGGAGAATGGAAACGGTGAACGCCTCCTCAGGGTCCTCCATGGTTATTTTGTCCGCGAGCGTTCTTGCCGCGTGCGCGACAATAAGGGAGTGTTTCCATATCGCGGCCACATCGGACTGGGCGAGCTTCCACGACGCTATGATGCCCTGAAAAAAGACCATGCAAACGACGATTTTCTTTATTTCCCTGAGGCCCAAGGTTATCATGGCCTTTTCAAGGCTGATTACCGAGGTCCCTCTATTGTAATAGGCGGAATTGGCGACGCTGATTATCCTGTTGCTGCAATATAATTATGTCACCCCTTAGCTGCAATATGAAAATGTCACCCCCGCCGATAACAAGGGGCACCGAGGGGAGGTGCTCCGGTGAGAAAAGGAGTGACGTTCATGACGGAAGAGGTAAGGCGGTACGGCGTGGTAGCGGCGGCATTGGACGGCAGGATGATGAACGGAGAGGCTGCGGCGGCGTTAGGCGTCTCCCTCCGCCAGCTAAAGAGGATCAAGGCTAAAGTGAAGAAGGAAGGACCTTCCGGAATTAAGCACGGCAACAGCGGGCGCCCTTCCTGCAGAGCTTTCCCTGCCGGGATGAAAGAGCGGGCGATGAAGCTCGCCAATGAGAAGTATTTCGACTTCAACTTCTCCCACCTCTCGGAGATGCTGGAAGAGCAGGAAGGGATAAAGATCAACCGCGAGACCTTGCGGCAATGGCTTCGTCCTGAAGGGTTCGGAGGAAAGGTCCGGAAGCAGCGCAGACATAGGAAGAGAAGAAAACGATCGGAGAAGGAAGGCCATATGCTCTTTTTGGACGGCTCTCCCCATGCGTGGTTCGGGGAGGAAAAGACAACGCTCCTTCTGTCTACGGACGACTCGACGGGGAAGCCTCTTTATGGGCTGTTTCGAAAGGAAGAAGACCTGGAGGGCTGTTTTGGCGTATGCAAAGAGGTCTTTGCCCGTTTCGGCCGGCCCTCGGTCTTCTATCTCGATCGGGCCTCCCAGTTTAAAACCACCCGGCATAAGAGCGATTCTGTCGAGCCTACCCAGTTCCAGAGAGCCATGAGCGAGCTGGGGATACGGCTCATCTTTGCCCATTCTGCTCAAGCCAGAGGAAGAGGCGAGAGGATCAACAGGACCTTCCAGGACAGGCTTGTCGCTGAGCTTCGGCTTAAGAATATCGCCGACCGCGAAGGGGCGACGAAGTATCTGAACGAAACCTTCATCCCCAAGTACGCTCGGCTCTTCGGCGTTGCCCCGGAAGACCCGAAGCCTGCATGGAGACCGCTTCCTCAAGACGCGGACATGCGGAACATCCTTTGTAAGCGATATGAGGCAAAGGTCAATTACGACAACACGATCTCGGTCGACGGACAGGCGATCCAACTGTTCCCGACAAAGACGAGGCTGAGCTTTGCCAAGGCTTCCGTTACGGCGAATCATTGGCTCGACGGAAGCTGGCATGTCTTTCATCATACGGCGGGAGAGGTTCCCTGCAAGCCTATCGAAGGACGCGTCCGGCCGGGGTCCTACATGCGCCCAGGGCCGGCGAGCGAAGCGAGAGCGTCTCTATGAAAAGGGCCAAGGGGGGGTGACATATTCACGTTGCAAAAAGGGTGACATTTTTATGTTGCAATAACAGCGACGCTGATTATCCTCGCGGAAATGGCCTGGTCATATTTCACTACGCCATAGAGCTGAATGAGCGATGACTCTGGATCGGCGATGACTCTGAACACCTCCCTCATCATACCGCGCAGCATCGGCAGGGCTTTTGCGGTCCTTGCGCGTTCCAGCACCTCGTCCCGGAGCAGATGCGGTTTGGGCTCACCGTGTATCATCGGTCCCCTCCTTCGGAAGATAGACGGCAAAGGTGGAGCCCCCACCGGACATACTCTCGACAGTGATATACCCGTTCGACTGCTTTACGATACCGTGCACCACGAATAGGCCGAGGCCTATTCCCTCCCCCACTTTTTTTGTCGTGAAGAAGGGATCGAAGATGCGATCGATTATGCCGGGTTCTATGCCGACGCCCGTGTCGCGGACCAGGAGCTTCGTGTAGAGTCCCGGCTCCATACCGTAGTCATTTTCACAGGATGGGGAGAGGCTGAAATCGGAGACCTCTATGTCGAGCACCCCGCCCTTCTCCCGCATCGCATACACGGCGTTGGCGCAGAGGTTTATCAGGATCTGACGGATCTCGGTGGGATCGCCGAGGACGGGCCCCGATTCCTTCACGATCCTTACCCTGACCCGTATCGCGGCCGGTACGGTCGCCCTCAAGAGCCTACCCGTCTCTTTGACTATGGTACCTAGAAGCAGGAGTTTCTTCTTTTGCTCCGTCTTTCGAGAAAAGGCCAGCAGTTGTCGCAGCAGCTCACGGCCCCGGATGCTCGCCTCCAGCACCCTCCGCAAATACCCTTCGTCCATGCTCCCTCTTTCAACGTTGTCGGCCACCAGCTCGGTAAAGCCGATGACCGCCGCGAGGATGTTGTTGAAGTAGTGGGCGACTCCGCCGCAAAGCGTGTTCAGGGCCTCCATCTTCTGTGCCTGACGGAGTTGCCTTTCGAGCCGCTCCTCCTCCGCCATGTTCCCGAGGATCAGGATCCGCAAATCGGATCGTTCATTCTTGCCGTATTCCTTACGTGTCTCCATGTAACCCTCTCTGAAAGAAACCCTCGACACGGGGGCGCGTTGAGAAGCCGCATTTTGGCCGCTGTTCTTCCGAACATCGTTCTCGCGCTCACCCGTCGCGAAAGCTGCTTTGTCCTCGACGAGGAGAATCGCTTTTTCTTTCTGACTACTCATGGTTCCCCCTTCGTTCTTCGATACGCCCTGGATCTCATGGCTCATTACACTTTCCTGAGAGCCTCCCTCTTCTCCTTGACCCGGTATTGCGCGGTTGTGGTGTCAACTGAGTATCTCATCCACATGCCGTACAAGTTCCCGGAACTCAAATGGCTTTGCAAGGAATGCCCTGCAGCCCTTCTTAAGAAGCTCGTCCATCAGTGTCGTATCTGCGAAGCCTGATACGATGATTACAGGCGTATCTATGGCGCTCTTTTTCAACTCATCAATCAATTCAATGCCGGATAGACCCTGCATCCGGATATCGACTATGAGAAGATCAAAAAGGGACCGCTTCTTTCCTGTCCGAATGAGGTTGAGGGCCTCCGCGCCGTCGGCAACCGCTTTCGTCGAATAACCGGCCCTCCTGAGGGCGATACCCGCAGAAAAACGAAAGTCGGGCTCATCATCTACGATAAGTATGCGTTTCATTGGCGCCTATATGAGAGTGAGGGGTGAGGGGCAGATGGCCATGTAAAACTGAAAGGAACGTGCGTCTCTTTCGGCTGTCTGCCCCTCGAACATAGCAACAACCCGTCTTGTGATGTGCCCCTCAATCCCGAAGCGATGTCGTTCTTCCTCAACAAACGAGTCCCCGTTTCTTTCAGAGAACCGATTCTTCCCTCACAATCCTCCATCTAAGGTCTTTGGGAGCAAACAATTTATCTCTATGGCGCTCCTCCGGATAATCTCGACGTAGTCAAGGGTGGTCCGCAGATTTTCGTGCAATTTCCCGGCAAAACCGCCCAAAGGTACGATCTTATTGATAATCGTATCCCTGAAGTGCTGGAGGATTATCCTTTCCCAGACGTGGAGCAGTCCTAGAAGCTCAGCCACCTCCGAGCAGAACTTTATCTCGTCTTCTGTGAACGACTTTCCGTGGACAGCGTCGAAGACGATGACTCCTTTCGACCGCCTGTCCCCTTCGGTAGGAAGCGGTACATAGGCGATCTCCGATATGCTCTTTGTTTCGATCATTTCACTGAAGTAGGCAGTCCGCTCATCGTTTGATGGATCCTTGATGACAAGTGGACTTCTGTTTTGGATTGCGGTTTTTATATCCGGGTGCGCATCGAGTGTTGATTTCTCATGCAGCTCCCTTCCATGCTCCTGTTGCGGGACCCCCGCAGCCATCTCACAGAACGCCCTCGATACACCGTCCACCTCTTCATCTCCGACCTTGAAGATCACACACCGCTCCATACCAACGATTGCGGCCAACTCCTCGATGATACTCTGCTCTATGCAGGCGAATGGATCGACGAGGTTGTTTCTCATATCCAGAATGAGGGCTTTCGCTATCCGCAGGAATCCCCTCCTCTCGATTGCACCGCTCGCCGAACTCACGAACCGCCTTTCCGACTGCGCTCCCATGTGCACATCCTCCGGTGAAACACGTACCTCCAGAGGAGTGATGCACAAAAGATGCCGTTTGAGACTCTCAGCTATTTGCCCAGTTATGTCGGTATGTTATGGAGAGTTATGGTACGCGAAGGGCATGCATAAGGGTGAGACAAAAGTTGATGGAGGTTTCCCCACGAATCTATGCGGTGGTCCTGCTTAGGGGTTCATTCAGTCGAGCAGCGGATCGTCTGCCCTGCAAAGAATGTCTCAACCCTTTTTGTCGGACTGTCTCAGCAGTCTTTTGTTGAGGGCCTGACGTGTGATTCCGAGGAGGCTTGCGGCAATACCCTGATTATTGCTTGAAAGCCTCAAAGCCTCATTGATAAGGTACTCTTCGGTCTCCTTGAGCGTGGGGAAACGTTTGGTCACATCAAGGATAGCACTGTCTTCGGGATGATCCGACACATGGGTAGCAAGTTCTTCCCCAATTTTTTCCCTGAAGCTTTCCAATGAGAGTATGCCCGATCGATGTCGCGCGACCGCGTCAAAGACCATAGAATGAAGTTCCCGTACGTTTCCCGGAAAACTGTAATTCGCCAGCAGGGTCACTAACTCACGGGGGTACGAAGGCTGCTTCTTTCTCAGTTGCCTCGAGGCCCCTTCGAGGAAGTAGTCGAGGAGCAGAGCTATGTCTTCACGTCGGTCCCTCAATGGAGGAATGGTGATCTGGTGCGTTCTCAAACGGAAGTAGAGGTCGTTCCGGAACCTTCCTTCGTAGATCAGCCGTTGTAAATCGCGATTCGTGGCAACGACCATCCGTGTGTTGGCCTTTTTCGGAATGTCCGATCCAAGGGGATAGAATTCCTTCTCCTGCAAAACCCGCAGAAGCTTCACCTGGGAGGCCTCGCTCATATCGCCAATTTCATCGAGAAAGAGGGTCCCCTCGGATGACTGGAGGATGAGCCCGTCCCGTGCTTGATCCGCCCCGGTGTATGCCCCCCTTTTTGTGACCGAAAAGACTATCGGAGAACATGTGGTCGTCCAGTCCGGAAACATTGGTAGCTACAAACGGCCCCCGGCGGGCAGAGAGCTCATGTATCGCCTTTGCGACGAGTTCTTTTCCCGCCCCTGTCTCACCAATGACCAGGACGGGTTCTTTTGTCCCTGCGATTGCCTCGATGTATTGAAATATTGCGCGCATTTTTTTATTCTTGGTAATGATGGATGAAAACAGCTCCCCATGTTTCAGAGAGTCTGAAAGAAGGTAGTCCTTAAGGGTGGTTACTTCGTTCTTCAAATCGGAAACCTCAAGAGCCCTCGTGATGCTCAGAAGAAACTGATCTTTGTCAACGGGCTTCACGAGATAGTCGGATGCTCCCCTTTTTATGCAATCAACGGCCGTTGCAATTTCATTAGCTGCGGTCACGACAATGATCTGGATGTGAGGAAACTGGCAACTAATCAGGGGAAGGAGTTCCAAGCCGGTAATGTGAGGCATGAAGAGGTCAAGGATAACTAGCGATACGCCCTGGTGCGCTTCGAGAAAAGGCAGAACAGTGCGACTGTCCTCCACGGTGTGTACACCCTCAAACCCTGAACCCCTCAACACGAGTTTGGAACTGAACAAGATGTCAGGCTCGTCGTCCACAATCAGGATTTCCGGTGAAGGGCGCTCTGTATCGTTCATTGATCAACTCCTTTGTTGTCCGCCGGGTGCAGGGAGCCTGATGAAGGTTCGCGTTCCCTTGCCCTGTGCCGATTGAAATTGCAGAGAACCCTTGTGGTCCCTTATAATAGAGTGTGAGATAGGTAACCCGAGTCCTGTGCCGCCTGTCTCTTGTTTCGTCGTAAAAAAGGGCTCCATGACCTTATCCAACATGTCCTCCGGTATCCCCGTTCCTTCATCCTTTATCTCCACGATGATCTCGCCTGCCGATGAATCGTATGATGTAGTCACCAGGATGGCGGAATCTTTGGAAGGGAGGGCCTCCAGGGCATTCATGAGGAGGTTGATAACCACCTGCTCCAGTTGCTGAGAGTTTCCGAGGATTTCCGGTAGATCGTTACCGTATTCCACACGAAAATTCTTCGTCAGCTTCCCAATCTGATTGTTGAGCATAGTAACGGAAGCGGCGATTACTTCGTTGATAATGACGCTCCTTCCCGTTCCCCCGGTATCCTGCCTGGCGAAATCTTTCAGGTTATTCACAATCGCCTTTATTCTCTGCGAGCCCCCTGTAATCCCATCCAGGAGTTTGCCCACTGCCTCACGCATCTCCGCGTAGGTGAGCCCCGCCAGAAAGAACTCACCGTTCTCCCGTTGATATTCGTCTAGAATCGTTGTTGCGTCCTTCCATACATCCTGGAGGAGCGAAGAGTTGAAGAGGATGAAGTTATTTGGATTATTGATTTCGTGGGCGACGCTCGATACCAGAATCCCGAGAGAGCTCATCTTGTTCGCGAAGATCAGTTTTGACTGCATAATCGCTGTTTCCTTCTTCATGCGGATCTGTTCGGTAATGTCACGGATGTCGCAGTAGATCACATCCTGGCTTTGCAGCCGCACGATGTGTCCTCTGACGGAAACGTTGATCCTCTTCGCGTCCCTTCCATGGGTAAGGATATTTTCTATGGTGAAAGGCTTATCTTTTTCGAGGCTCAAGAGGATTCCTTGAAATCTCTGAAAATCATCGGGGCTGAAAAGGGCGGAGGGGCCGCTTGCGATGAGCTCCTCCTTAGGATAGCCGTAGAGGACTGCTACGGCAGGATTGACGTCAATGATCTCCGTTGTGCCTTGTTTGAATAGTATGAGGGCATCCTCATCCTGTTCAAACAACTGATGAAAGTATTCCTCGCTTTCCTGAAGGGCTTGTTCGGCCATCTTTCTTTCCGTTATGTCCTTCCCGAATACTGAAATGGCGATGATCCTGCCGTCACGAAATATGGGATTGAGAGATACAAGGAGTGTTCGAGAGCCCTTGCTGGTGCTATATTCCGTTTGAATCTTTCCCTCGGTTACGCAGCGTGTGTACAACCCCTTCCATATGTTGCTTATTTCGGGAGAGTGGAGGTCATCGGGCGTTACTCCGGGATGCACGTCGGTGCCGGCTAAACTGGCAACGTTTTCTCTCACCGAAGTATTGAAAGTCAGAATTCTGAACTGATCGGTGGCATCCACGGACCAGATCAGGTCACTGGTGCTTTCCATGATTGCGGCACGGTTCGCTTCGGATTCGTATAGTGCCTCCTCTGCCTTCTTGCGCTGGGTGACGTCGCGGACGATCGCCAGCAGATAGGCATCACCACCAAGTTCGACTCTATTAAGACTCACTTCGGCATCAAAAGGCGTTCCATCCATCCGGAGGTGTCTCCACTCAAAGAACTGGGGAGCACCCATCAGGGCCATATCAATTCTCACACTGGCTTTTTCCGAAGAAAGAAGTCCGTCCGGCTGGACTTCAGGTGATAATTCCATCGGCGAGCGGCCGATAATATCTTCTTTATCACACCCGAATAGCTCCAGCGTCTTACGGTTACAATCAATGAAGAGGCTGCCCTTCATGATGAAGATTGCGTCGTTGGCCGAATCAAAGAGGGTATGGTACTTCCGCTCACTCTCTCGCAAAGCTTCCTCTGTATGCTTGCGTTTCCGGATGTTCATGAGCATATTTGCAAAGACCGCAAGAAGACGCTCTTCGTTCGCGGAGAAAGCATGCTGCTCGGCCCAGGCGAAACCGACAAATCCGAGACACTCGCCTTCGCTCATACACGGTACATACAACCCGCTTCTCGTACCACCGCGCTGCAAAGTTTCCTTCAAAAAACCTGGCGGCAGGGACATCACGTCCGGTATCCGTATCGATTCGCCGCGGCGATGCGCCTCTACATCCCATTCCGGATATACCACCGCCAGGGGTAGTGCCTGATAATCTGCGATCCGTGGCTTCATGCCCTCACGGAACCATTCATGAGTTGCCGTCATGATTTGTGTGTCAGACCCGTATTCGAACACAAAGGCCCGACTTGCTCCAACGCACTCTGCCATTTCGCCTAATGAGATATCAATTTCCGATTCGACCGCCTCTGGAGGCAAGTTGATATACGTCGCGGACATGTTCATCAGCAATTCCTGCAAATGCGATTGCTGTTGCAGTGTCTCCTCTGCCCGCTTCCGGTCAGTGATCTCCTGAAAGGACCCCTCGTAGAAGCGGATCGCTCCGTTGCCATCCTTTACCGCCCGGACATTCAGGGAGACCCAGCGCGCCTCGTCTTCCAGGTACATCCTGGTCTCAAACTGCTCGACGAAGCCGTGCTCCTGGAGAAGCGCCTGGAGCCTTTTTCGGTCGTCAGGGTCGACATACATTTGCGTCGTCGGACTTAAGACGGACCCTATCATGTACTCCGGACATTTTTGTCCGCACATTCGTGCCATGGCGGGGTTGGCGCTCAAAAAACGGCCCTCCGGAGTGGTCTGAAAAATACCCTCCACAGCGTTCTCGAAGATGGACCGGTACTTCTCCTCGCTCGCTTTCAGTTCCTTTTTCGTCTTCTCCAAGTAGACCAGAATGATGCCTACGGCAGAGATAAAGCCGAAAACCGCACTGAGAATGTAGCCGAAGGGCGCTGCCCATGGCAGAGGGCGGAGCAGGGGGTAATCCGCCTTATGGAGGCCCCAGAGAATAAAGACCCAGCCCGTGGTGAGCTTCGCCGGTCCCCTTGCTTCCCTGAACCGGAGGAGGGTGACACCTGTGAAGACATTCGTGAATGCCGAGACCAGGAAGATCGGGACGGTCGTCCATAGGGAGGACAAATGAAAAGATATACCGGTGATAATCCAAATACTTCCTCCGACGAAGAGGGCCAGCCACGTTCCGTTCAACTTCTTTCCGGAAAAGAGACAGGTCCCCCAGAGCAGAAAGGCTGCGGACCAGAGCAGACTCAACTGGTTCATTATCAGGAGTACGCCCGGCTCTACCCGCAGGGCGACAAGCGCCTCAAGGACAAACCTGGCGGCGTAGAGCGACCAGCTCGCCAACCAGAGGGCAAGATACTTTTGTCGCTCCTGGACGTAGAGGTTCAGGTACGTGAAAACTAGGACGAGAGAGCTTGTAAGGGCAATGAACAGGGCGGCCAATAGCCAGTCCATTGATTCCCTCCTCTGTCAACTTTCCCGCGGTGCGATCCGCTGCAGCCTCTTTTGAACTATACCACCGGTGTACACCCGCGTCAAAGCCAATTACGTTACTCAAATTAGCCTTTCAGGATCGGCTTTCTTGTCGACAACGGATATTTCAACTACAAGGGGCACCCATGGTTCCGATAATGTGTTGTTCTTATGTCAACTTTCTGCAAGGGCGGGGGTTTTTGAGGGCGAAGGCTACAAAAAGGACATTAGTAGAAGTGAGAATTGCCGGTTCCCGGTGCCATCCTCCTTCTAAGCCCCGGCTTGGCAAGGACTTGCTCTGGTGAGGAGGAGATTGAGGAAGTAGACTTCATCCGCTATGCCACACGGGCAGGATCAGCAAATGGCCCTGCCTTTTTATCTCCCTCGACCTGACGATTGATGCCACTTCAAATCGTCTATTGACAACCAGTCCTTGACAGCAACGAATTCAGGAAGAAAGCCCGGAACAGGTCCAGGTTCATATCGCTTGTGAAACACGTGGGTTTGTCTCTTTTTTAAAAAATCCGCCGGGATGCTCTTTTGTCATGCCTGGTTGTCACGTCTCCTTGTCATGCCTGGTTGTCATGCCTCCTTGTCACTTTGACAGGAGAGCGGGAAAGACGGAAAATATTATGAGCACCCTTCCCTCCCTGCCGGTCGGGTGGGTACCCGGGCAGTGATTTTCACAGACCTGCAAAGATGACATGACCCGGCCCGTTTCGACCGGTTTGGAGAGGTCCCGCAAACCGGCCCGCTCTTTGACAATTGAGCCGCAATGGCAGTGGGGACGGCGGCGGTCGTTCATTCAACATTCATAATTCAGAATTCAACATTGGTTTTTGGGGGCGGGAGCGAGTTTCGATGGATAATGCGTAAGACAAGGGGCTGCCGACCGGAGGCGTACATGGGCGGGGCAGAAGCTGTGAAATAATCCTCCGATGGCTCGCCGGAGGATCCTTTCGCTTTCGGCCGCGCTATGTCCGTCAGGCAATCCCGGCTTGAACGGCGAGGCTCGAAAGGTGAAGATAGGCGAACTATGTCAGGGCAGTCTCAAACAGTAAAATAATTCCTCCAACCCTTGCTTTTTGTGTGGATTGCCGCATTTTGGTTTGCTAGAATTAGCAGGCAAATACAGGGGCATTGGAGGTTGTCGTGGCTGAAGAGCATACAAGCGAAGGACGTCTTCCCGGATGCGATGTTGAAGCCAAGAAGCCGTTTCGTCAGGACGATTCAGTCCCGGAAGTGCAAAAGGTTCCTCGCTTTCGTTCCATCAATAGATCTCAGATGTTTTTTCACCCGATGGATATCGAAGCCCTCATCCCCGAGGACCACGAAGTCAGGGCCATATGGGACCTCGTCGGCTCCCTCGATCTCTCCGGCTACTATGACAATATCGATTCCGTTGAAGGCAGTGCCGGAGCTCCCGCCTTCGATCCCCATCTCCTTATCAGCCTCTGGGTCTATGCCTACAGCAAAGGAGTCAGCTCGGCCCGCGAGATTACCCGCCTGTCGGAGTACGATCCCGCCTTTCAATGGCTCACGGGCGCCCGTCCCTTCAATTACCATACCCTTGCCGACTTCAGGAGCACCCACGGCGATGCTCTCCGCCAACTCTTTATAGAGGTATTGGCGATGCTCTCGAAGGCAGGACTCATTACTATGGAGCGGGTGATGCACGACGGGACGAGGATCAGGGCTCACGCCGGGAGGGATACCTTCCGAAAGGAAGAAGCAATCCGCGAGCACCTTGCCCGAGCGGAAGGCCAGGTGAAGGCCATGGAAGAGGCCTCTGAAGAAGAGACGACCCCCCGGATTAAGAAGGCGAGAGAACGGGCGGCGAAGGAGCGGAAGGAGCGTTTATCTCGCGCCATGGACGAACTCAAAGAGATGAAATCGCAGAAGAGAAGCACCGAACCGAGAGTGAGCGCAACCGACCCGGAGTGCAGGATCATGGGGCAGTCCGACGGAGGCTACGCCCCGAGCTACAACGTGCAGATCTCCACCGACGCCAGACAGAAGGCCATTTGCGCCGTCTCGATCTCCCAATCCCCCGCCGACCAGACCCTTCTCCCCTCTGCTATGGATGAGATCAAAAAGACCACCGGCGTTAACCCGGAACAACTCGTCGTCGATGCCGGCTTCACGACGAGAGAGGCGATCGTTACTGCCCATGAGAGGCACATCGATCTTATCGGGTCCTTCAATGAAACAAACGCCGGATGGAAGGCCTTCCTCCGCAGCAGAGGCATTGAGGAAGCTTTCTGGCCGGAATGCTTTCGTTTCGACCCTGAACGCAATGTCTACGTCTGCCCCGAAGGAAGGACTCTTGTCTATATCAGCAAGAAGACTGAAAAGGGGAAGACCACGTTCAACTACAGAGGAAAACATTGTAAGGATTGCCCCTCCAGGCTTTCGTGCTGTCCCCAGTCAACCAGGGGGCGTTCTATCTCCCGGATAGAGAACGATCCTCGCGTCGACGCCTTCCTCAAAAAGATGAAGACCGACGAGGCGAAGGCAATTTATAAGCAGCGGGCGGAGGTCGCGGAGTTCCCCAACGCCTGGATCAAGGAGAAGTTCGGATTGAGGCAGTTCCGCTTAAGAGGCATTGTAAAAGTCGGCATTGAGGCATTGTGGGCATGTTTTAGTTACAACATAAAGCTCTGGATAAGGCTTTGCTGGAGGGGCCGAGTTCAAGCGGCCGAATAGGATGCGAGAAAGAAGGAAGAGATCAGAAAAGGAGACAAAGCCGCCCACGAGCGGGTTGCGAAAGGAGTAGCCATGTCGCCGTAGAAGACGCTTTTTCCCGCTGATTGTTGAAAAGCCCCGCGGCATCAAAAAGAGATTTGCGAGAAAAGCGATTTCTTCACACGTCCGCACCCAGCTCCATATTGCTTTGCTGGGTCGCAAACGTTGAGGATCGCGCGGCCCCGCAGTCGAGCGCATTAGGCGCGAAAGGCGCCCAGCCCCTGACCAGCCCACCCCCCCTGAAACCGTCCACTTTCGTCCACTTTCGTCAACCCCCCTTCTGAAAGGCCTGTGAGAGAAGGGAATCAGGAAAGGGGTTAGGACTTACTTACTTCTTAAACTTCCTCCTGAATCCCACGAGCCCAATCAATGTAGAGCCAAGGAGCAGCATGGTGGACGGTATTGGGATAGGCGTCTGTGGGTCGAAGTGAAGAGCGATGTTGAAGCCGTCGGCGCTGGTCGGAATACCGCCGCCGGTACTGGCGTAACTGTAAGGGTTTACGAATGTGGGGAAATTGTTGAGCCCGGAGGCGATAGGGTTGCTAAATGGGCTGCCCGTCGTGCCGTAGCCGTTAACATAGCCGTCGCCGAGCGGGCCGGTTCCCGCAACGTTTATAAAGCCTGATGGCGTAAGGGAAGCCAGGGGGACCGGTGTGCCACCCAGGCCGCTTGGCGGGTTCGCCCCGCCCGTCGTCCATTGATCCTCAATGCCATTGAAATTTACCGCCTGGGTCAAGGTGAATTGGGCATTGATTTGCCAATTCAGAGCGTTGTTCGCTGCAAGCGGTCCACCGTTTGAGGTCGAAAAGTAAAAAAAGTCCCACTCTCCGCCGCCCCCCGTCGGAACTTGAACCGAAAAAACCTGCACGGTGCCGACCGTAGTGAGCCCACCACCTATTGTCGAGGTAATCGAGGTGACCCCCCCGGGGAAATTGGTGAGGGTAAATGTCAAAGAGGGGTCCATAAGCCCCGCACGTGCGCTTAGCGTCATGAAACCCGATAAAGCCACGGCTATGCCCAAGATAATAACTAATCGCTTCATGAATTTAACCTCCTTGCAAAATAAATAGACTTATTGGGGACTCCCCTTAATTTAATAGTCACTAGAGCCTTTTGCAAAAGGCTCACTGGAAAACGATTACCGATTGAGTCTAACCGTCTATCAACCACTCGTACGCGGAGAATGCACGAGAAACTCGACCCTTATCGAGTTCAGGAAGACAAGGTGGTATCGATGTCATCAACAATTCCACCACTGCGCCGGAATCTGCTCATAATGGAGTCAATGCGCTGGATGGGGAAAGGCGCATTTGGGTGGGCCGGCCGCATGGCGACAGTTGACACTCCCCTTAGTTTAGCGGTAATATAGCCCGAAACTATGCCTCCGGCATCATTGGTCTCACGGTCGGCGCTGCCCCGATGAAATATACGAGTCTTGAAAGAAACGTCCTCCTGGTCGCCACACTCAGCTCTTTCCTCACGCCGTTCATGGGGTCTTCGGTTATTGTCTCGCTGCCCAGAATCGGCCACGAACTCTCGATGAATGTCCTCACCCTGAGCTGGATCTCGACGGCATATCAGCTTGCCGCCGCCGCCTTCCTCGTCCCCATAGGAAGGCTGGCCGACATTCATGGACGGAAGCGGATATTCCTCCTGGGCATCCTGCTCGACAACCTCTCTTCCCTCCTGGGGGCTTTCTCCACGTCGAGCGACATGCTCATCGTCGCCAGGGTATTTCAGGGCATAGGAGGGGCGATGATCTTCGCCACCGGAGTGACGATCCTCACCTCTGTGTTCTCTCCGGAGCAGCGGGGCAGGGTCCTGGGCATTAACGTTGCCGGGGTTTACGCCGGGCTGTCGACAGGCCCTTTCATCGGGGGTTTCCTTACCGGCCACCTTGGCTGGAGGAGCGTTTTTCTCTCGAATGTGCTGATCGGAATCATAATACTCGTGACCACGCTCTGGAAATTGAAGGGCGAGTGGGCCCCGGCCCGGGGCGAGCGGTTCGACCCGGCCGGTTCCCTTATCTATATGGTTTCCCTCGTGTCGATGATGTACGGCCTTTCTTTCGTGCCGGCACTTCCTGCTTTCATCCTGGTTATCGTCGGTGCGACGGGCATAGTCTGCTTCGTGGCATGGGAGCTGAAGGTGGGGAGCCCGGTGCTTGAGATGCGGCTGTTTCAGCGGAGCAGGACATTCCTTTTCTCCAACCTGGCGGCACTCATCAACTACAGCGCCACCTTTGCCGTCACCTTCCTTATGAGTCTTTACCTGCAGTACATAAAAGGGTTCAGCCCCCAGACCACGGGCCTGATCCTGGTGTCGCAGCCTGTGATGATGGCTCTTTTCTCGCCCCTGGCCGGAAGGTTATCCGATAGATCGGACCCCCGCATCGTGGCCTCGGCGGGCATGGCCGTCATGGTCATAGGACTCTTCCTCTTTGCGTTTCTCAGCGAAGGAACGCGTCTTCTTTATATAATCCTGAACCTGATGTTTATCGGGCTGGGGTTTGCCCTCTTTTCTTCGCCGAACGCGAATGCCATCATGAGCTCGGTAGACAAGAAGCATTTTGGCGTGGCAGGCGGAATGATGGGGACGATGCGCCTTACGGGACAGATGTTCAGCATGGGCGCGGTGATGGTGATCTTAGCGGTCTTCCACCTGGCAGGGGTGATGATTGCCTCGGCGTATCATGCGTCGCTGCTGCAGACCACCCGAACAGCGTTCACCGTATTTGCCCTGATCTCCCTTACCGGTGTTTTTGCCTCCCTCAGCCGGGGAAGGAGCAGGTGAAGCGCACCCCGGTCAATCGCGGGGCGGCCTGGTCGCGGTGAACTTGACGCTTGCCACCTTCCCTTCGACAAGACGCAGGTCCTCCCCGGCAGGGGGAGGGGTAAACTCTTCACCAGGACAACAAGCCATGGCACGCAATTCTTTCCCCTTCAGAGAGTAACGGGCGACAACCCGAATCCCGGCAAAACCCGCTCTCCCGACGGTCTGCCAGTACTCCTCTTCCTGAGCGGCGCCACCCAGACATCCGGCCCAGGTGGCCTGGAAGCGCATCCGCAGCTCGGGAGCGATGCCCTCCGTGAGCACCACGTCCGAGATAGCGATCCGCCCACCCGGCCGCAGGATGCGAAAGGCTTCTTTGTATACGGCGTCCTTGTCGGGGCATAGGTTAATGACGCAGTTCGAGAGCAGCACATCCGCGCACGCGTCGGGAAGCTGTGTCCTCTCCAGTGCCGCGACCCGCAGCTCGATGTTCCTATCCCGCAAGCCTGCATCATTCACCGCCTGGTAGGCCCGCAGGATCATCGCTTCTGCGAAATCGATGCCTATCACTCTTCCATGAGCCCCAACCTTGTGAGCGGCGAGTATGACGTCTATCCCCCCACCGCATCCTAAATCCACAACCGTGTCGCCCGGCCGAATATCTGCGAAGCCTGAAGGATTGCCGCAACCGCGAGAGAGGTTGAGGGCCGCTTCCGGCACCACCGCCAGTTCTTCCTCGCTGTAAAGCCCCATTTGTGCCGCGAAGCCGGACCCGGCCTCATCCTTGCTCGGTCAACAGGACCCTTTCTTACCGCCTCTCGACGCGAACATACCGTACCGTGTCTTGATCACCTGCTGCATTTCAGCCTTTTCCATGGCCTCACCTCACGCAGTTCATAGGTAATATCTAATGCTTCCCTGCTCGTGCTGTCAATGGAATCGGGTTTAGCAGCCCAAAGCTGAGAAGCCATCTGTATTACCACGTAGTACAAATAAGAGGGGATGTCAAGAATTATTTGAGATTATGTTGCTGCAATATAATTATGTCACCCCTTAGCTGCAATATGAAAATGTCACCCCCGCCGATAACAAGGGGCACCGAGGGGAGGTGCTCCGGTGAGAAAAGGAGTGACGTTCATGACGGAAGAGGTAAGGCGGTACGGCGTGGTAGCGGCGGCATTGGACGGCAGGATGATGAACGGAGAGGCTGCGGCGGCGTTAGGCGTCTCCCTCCGCCAGCTAAAGAGGATCAAGGCTAAAGTGAAGAAGGAAGGACCTTCCGGAATTAAGCACGGCAACAGCGGGCGCCCTTCCTGCAGAGCTTTCCCTGCCGGGATGAAAGAGCGGGCGATGAAGCTCGCCAATGAGAAGTATTTCGACTTCAACTTCTCCCACCTCTCGGAGATGCTGGAAGAGCAGGAAGGGATAAAGATCAACCGCGAGACCTTGCGGCAATGGCTTCGTCCTGAAGGGTTCGGAGGAAAGGTCCGGAAGCAGCGCAGACATAGGAAGAGAAGAAAACGATCGGAGAAGGAAGGCCATATGCTCTTTTTGGACGGCTCTCCCCATGCGTGGTTCGGGGAGGAAAAGACAACGCTCCTTCTGTCTACGGACGACTCGACGGGGAAGCCTCTTTATGGGCTGTTTCGAAAGGAAGAAGACCTGGAGGGCTGTTTTGGCGTATGCAAAGAGGTCTTTGCCCGTTTCGGCCGGCCCTCGGTCTTCTATCTCGATCGGGCCTCCCAGTTTAAAACCACCCGGCATAAGAGCGATTCTGTCGAGCCTACCCAGTTCCAGAGAGCCATGAGCGAGCTGGGGATACGGCTCATCTTTGCCCATTCTGCTCAAGCCAGAGGAAGAGGCGAGAGGATCAACAGGACCTTCCAGGACAGGCTTGTCGCTGAGCTTCGGCTTAAGAATATCGCCGACCGCGAAGGGGCGACGAAGTATCTGAACGAAACCTTCATCCCCAAGTACGCTCGGCTCTTCGGCGTTGCCCCGGAAGACCCGAAGCCTGCATGGAGACCGCTTCCTCAAGACGCGGACATGCGGAACATCCTTTGTAAGCGATATGAGGCAAAGGTCAATTACGACAACACGATCTCGGTCGACGGACAGGCGATCCAACTGTTCCCGACAAAGACGAGGCTGAGCTTTGCCAAGGCTTCCGTTACGGCGAATCATTGGCTCGACGGAAGCTGGCATGTCTTTCATCATACGGCGGGAGAGGTTCCCTGCAAGCCTATCGAAGGACGCGTCCGGCCGGGGTCCTACATGCGCCCAGGGCCGGCGAGCGAAGCGAGAGCGTCTCTATGAAAAGGGCCAAGGGGGGGTGACATATTCACGTTGCAAAAAGGGTGACATTTTTATGTTGCAATAACAGAATTATTTGAGATTATATCGGCGTCGCCTTGACAGTGGGGGCACCCTGGAATATCATGAAATTATAAGGGTAGATGCCATACATCCAAATGCATGAAGGGGGGTAACACAATGGCAGGAGAACTGGCTAAGTTGTTGGCGGATTTGGAGGAAGAGAAGGCATTACAGTTCGTCGATCAGGCCCTGGACAAGGGAATGGATGCCGCGGCGCTCCTGGGAGAGACAAAGGAGGCAATGAGCCTCGTGGGACAGAGATTCGCGAGCTGTGAGTACTTCATCCCGGACCTGATTTTTTCCGGCGAGATCCTGAAACAGATTATCCAGAAGCTTGAGCCTCATCTCAGGAAAACCCAGGGCGCAGCCAAGCTCGGGAAGGTCGTTGTGGGGACGGTGGCCGGAGATATCCACGACATAGGGAAGGACCTCGTCGTCTTCATGCTTGACGTCAACGGCTTCGAGGTCTTGGACCTCGGCATCGACGTACCGGTGCAGAAGTTCGTCGATGCAATCAAGGAGTCCGGAAGCACGGTGGTCGGCCTGAGCGGCTTTCTGACCCTGGCCTTCGAGAACATGAAGGCGACCGTGGAAGCCATTAAGGCTGCCGGGTTGCGCGACAAGGTGAAAATCATGATCGGAGGCGGCCAGATCGATGACCAGGTGAAGACATTTACCGGAGCAGACGCCTACGGGAAGGATGCAATGGAAGCGGTTCGGCTAGCCAAAGGCTGGATAGGAGGATAATGCCATGGAGAAGACGCCGGCGGAAAAGAGAGAGGCAAGGTTCGATACGTGGAGGGCTGCCGAGGGTGTGCAGTTTGTGAGCCCTGAGGCAAAGGCCGCCTACACTGCGGCAGTCGCCAGGTTCAGGGATGTTGTGCTCATGGAGAAAAAACCCGACAGGGTGCCCGTATTCCCCTTCGGAACGTTCATGGCGCCGCAGCTCTACGGCGTGACGCCCTATGAGGCGATGTACGACACCGACAAAATGCTCTCCGCTCAACTGAGCTATCTCAAGGATTACAAGCCCGACTATTACGTCACGCCCGCCCTCATCGGCTGCGGCAAAGTGTTCGACATTCTCGACTACAAGCAGTACAGGCTGCCCGGCCACGGGATCTCTCAGAAGTCCGTCTACCAGTACGTGGAAGGTGAATATATGCTGGCGGATGAGTACACCGCCCTTATCAACGACCCCACGGATTTCTGGATAAGAACCCTCATGCCCCGCGGGTATGGAGCGCTCGATCCCTTGAAGATGATCGCCCCCTTTACCGACATGTGGGAAGTGGTCCTCGTCTCCGCCCAGATGATCCCCTTCGGCATCCCCCCCGTCCAGAGCGCCTTAAAGGCGCTGTTGGACGCGGGGAATGAAGCGATGGCATGGATACAGAAAGTGATGGGCTATGAGATGCAGGCCAGGGGTTTGGGTTTTCCCGGCGCTTTCGGCGGCGCCACAAAAGCACCCTTCGACATCCTCTCGGATACGCTCCGAGGGACGCGGGCCACGATGCTTGACATGTACCGCCAGCCGGATATGGTGATGAAAGCCGTGGAAAGACTCACGCCCCTTGCCATCAGCCAGGGTGTGAGAGGCGCAACCTTTGCCGGTTGTCCCGTCGTCTTTATCCCGCTCCACAAAGGCGCGGACGGCTTCATGTCCGACGCGCAGTTCAAGAAGTTCTACTGGCCCTCCCTCAAGGCAGTCATCCTCGGACTGGCAGCCGAGGGCTGCGTGCCCTTCTGCTTCTGCGAGGGATCCTACAATACGCGGCTTGAATCCCTGAAGGAGCTACCCCGATCGTCCTGCATGTGGATATTCGACCGGACGGACATGGGCAAGGCGAAGGAGGCAATCGGGGACAAGATCTGCATCGGCGGCAATGTGCCGTCGGGGCTGCTGCTCGCCGGGACTCCGGAGGAGGTTAAGGCGTATTGCAAGGAAGTCATCGGCATAGCAGGGAAGGGCGGCGGGTATTTCATGTGCACGGGGACCGCCATGGATGAAGGCAAGGCCGATACCCTCCACGCCATGATCGATGCCACCAAAGAGTATGGCGTGTATAGATAAGCAGTAGAAGACGGGAGATCCGGCAAAACGCATCAATCACCGCCGGGTCTCCCGTCAGGAAGGGCCGTAGGTTATCCCGCTCCGGCACATCGGAAGAAACCTTCCCGGAGATATTACCTGATGGGTGTTCATTGAGCATAGGGTGTTGAAGCTCAGGAGCAGAAGGAGCATCCGATGTTGTGTAAAAAGCACACCGACGCGACAAACCAGGAAATCAGGAATATGGCGGCCCACGAGAGGCCGTTGAAGTCGGAAGCCGACTATTGTGCGGTTTTCGACGCCCTGGGCGATGCGGTTTTTGTCCTTGAAACCGAAACCGCTGCCATTCGTCAGGTTAATCAAAAGATGTGCGAAATGTACGGATACTCTGCGGAGGAGGCAGTTCGAATAAAGTGGGGTGACACAAGCGGTGGTTTCCCGCCATACACGGCGGAAGATGCAAATTGCCGTATCGTGAAGGCCGCAAAGGAAGGGCCACAGCTCTTTGAATGGCCGGCAAAGCATAAAGGGGGCGGAATCTTTTGGGTCGAGGTGAGCGTGAGGATCGCTGCTACGGGGAGCGGGAATTTTGTCATCGCCACCACCCGCGACATTACCGACCGCAAGAGGATCGAGCGGGAGCTGACCGCCACCAAGGACTATCTGAACACCGTCTTTAACAACATACATGATGCCGTCTTTGTCCATGATGTCAACGGCAAGGTAATAGACGTGAACGACAAGATGCTGGAGATGTATCAATTCACCCGTGAAGAGGCTATCGGTCTTTCGATCATTCCGGATTACACGGTCCCCGGCGACCCGGTAGACCACCGTGCCTACTGGCAAAAGGTGATGGCCGGTGAAGACCAGTATTTTGAATGCACGGGGAGGCGGCCGAAGGACGGTTACGAGTTCATGGTGGACGCGTTTTTGACGAAATTGTCTTTGCCCGAGGGGGATTTCATCCTCGGCAGCGTTCACGATATTACCAAGAGAAAGAGAGTGGAAAAGGAGCTTCACGCGACAAAAGAGTATCTGGCGACCGTTTTCAATAATATTCACGACGCCGTCTTCGTCCATGATGTCAACGGCAAGGTAATAGACGTGAACGACAAGATGCTGGATATGTATCAATTCACCCGTGAAGAGGCTATCGGGCTTTCGATTATTCCCGACTATACTACGCCGGAGGGTCGTCCTGATTTTCCCGCTATCTGGAAGAGAGTGGCGGCGGGAGAAGACGGGTTTTTCGAATGCAGGGGCAGACGGCCTAAGGATGGCTATGAGTTCGACGTGGACGTGTCCTTGACCAGGCTGCCTTTGCCCGGGGATGTCTGCATTCTTGCGACTGTTCGAAACATCACCGACCGTAAGCAGGCCGAGCGCGAGCTGACTGCCACCAAGGACTATCTGAACACCGTCTTCAACAATATTCACGACGCCGTCTTCGTTCATGACGTTGAGGGAAGGGTGCTGGACGTCAACGACAAAATGTGTGATATGTACCAGTTCACCCGTGAAGAGGCTATCGGTCTTTCAATTATGCAAGACTATACGGTCCAGGAGGGCCGTCCTGACTTGCCCGCTATCTGGAGAAAAGTCGTGGCGGGTGAAGACAGGTTTATCGAGTGCAGGGGGAGGCGGCCGAAGGACGGCTATCAATTTGACGTGGAAGCTTTTATGACAAAGCTGCCTTTGCCCGGGAGGGATTGCATCCTCGCAACCATCCGTGACATTTCTGCCCGAAAGCGAGCCGAAGAAGGTTTGCAGGCAGAAAAGGAGAAGTTTCAAACCCTGTCGGAGAGTTCTCCCGTAGGCATGGCGGTACTGGATGGAAGCAGCGCGTTCAAGTTCAAGTACATGAATCCCAAATTCAAGGAGCTCTTCGGCTGTGACATACGACAGGTCCCGGACATGGCCGCGTGGCTGACGCGGGTATACCCTGAACCTGTGGTATGTCGGAGAGCAGGATCGAGATGGCTCGATATTCTGAAGGCCATCAAGCCCGGTGTTGACAGGTCATATATAAGGAGGCTGAACGGTAAAGACGGGTCTCACAGGTACATGAAGTTTATCCCCGTGCAACTCCAGGTGGACGAGATCCTGATGGCCTGTTGGGACATTACAAAGAACAAAGAGGCCGAGCAGAGAATCCGGGAACGTAACCTCGTCCTCGGGGTGCTGAACGATATCATGGCCTCTATGACGCGTTCCCTCGAATTGTCCGAAATTCTGGAGCCCTTGCGGAAGGTCCTCGTTGAGAAACTGAAAATCAGCGCCGGCGGCATCTTCTTTCCCCGCGAAGGAGACGGCAGGATAGAAACCGAAATGTCGTGGGGGGTACCCGCGTCATTGCAGGAAGACTTCGGCGCTCTCGCGCTTCAGTGCCGTAAGGACGGGCAGGTGCTTCACGAAAACGATATTGCCCTGGTCAGGCACAAGCCGGGCGGCTCCGAGACAAAAGCCTGCGCAAGGCTCAAAATGTCCGGATTCCGTAGCTACCTTTGCATCTCCTTACGCGCAAAAGGCGAGATGGAGGGCATGATTTTCCTCGTGGACAGGAAGCGGGACACCTTCAACGACGACCAGATCGCCTTCTATAAAACGCTCGGGCAGCAGGTCGGAATAGCAACGCAGAATGCGCGTCTTTTTCAAGAAGTACGACGATCACACGCAGAAATGAAAGCCCTTTCCCTTCGACTGGTGCGCGTGCAGGAGGATGAGCTCCGGCATATTGCCCGAGAGCTTCACGACGAGATCGGACAGTTGCTCACGGGGCTCAGGCTTGCTATAGAAATGGCGCTGGAATCGACGGTCGAGCCGATAGCAAGCCTGGTGGAGGCGAAGTCGCTCGCAAACGCCCTCACAGGGCTCGTCCGGGAGCTTTCCCGCAAGCTTCGTCCGTCGATGCTCGATGACCTGGGCCTGTTTCCCGCTCTCCGCTCGTTGTTTGAGCGTTTTTCGACTCACACGGGTGTACAGGTCGGATTCGAGCATACACAACCTGATGAGAAGCGGTTTTCCCGCGAGGTGGAGACAGCGGTCTACAGGATTGTGCAGGAGGCTTTGACCAATGTCGCTCGCCATGCCGGGGCGAGCTGGGCTACCGTACGCCTGTGGTCTCACGAGAAGACCCTGGGCATACAAGTCGAGGACCACGGCGTCGGCTTTGACTTACCGTCCGCTTCTAAGGCCGGGGAAACGAACGGTCTGAACGTCATGCGCGAAAGGGTCATGCTTTTGGGCGGCCAATTCTCCGTTGATGCGAACCCGGGAGCCGGTACCCGTCTTACCGCGGAGCTGCCGACAGAGATGGAGGGCGGACATTCATGAAAACTACCACTATCGTTCTCGCCGACGATCATCATGTGGTGAGACAGGGGTTCAAGGCGTTGCTCGAGAATCAAGAGGAGTTTTCAGTAATCGCCGAAGCGGGCGACGGACTCGAGGCGGTGAAGGTTACCGCCCGCATGAAGCCCGACATACTCGTTGTCGATCTGATAATGCCGGGAATCAACGGGCTGGAGGTGACCCGCCAGGTAGGACGATTGTCTCCCCATACGAGGGTGATTGTCCTCTCCATGTATCAGGATGAAGCCTATGTGATTGAGGCGCTGCAAAACGGGGCATGCGGCTATGTCCTGAAAGAATCGAATATATCCGACCTGGTAAAAGCTATTCGCGACGTGGCCGCCGGCCGCCATTATCTCAGCTCTCCCCTTTCCGAACTGGCAATAGCAGCCTACAAGGAAAAGACAAAAGGGGTCTCTCTCGATTTGTACAACACCCTGACTACGCGGGAAAGAGAGGTCCTCCAGCTTGTTGCCGCGGGTAACACCAACGCGGAAATCGCGGACAAGCTTTTTATAAGCGAGCGGACGGTGGAGTCCCACAGGGCGACAATGATGCGGAAGCTCTCACTCACTTCGCGAGGCGATCTCATCGCCTACGCCCTGAAAAGGGGTTTCTGCCTGAAGTAGAGCGGAAAATCGCCTCCCAATCCCCAAATCCCATAGATCCAAGCCCCCTGGTGCCGGTTCCGTACCGCTCTCGCAAGATTTCCGTGGCACCACGGATAGACCCGACTCGCCGGCCATACTACCATTACTCATCGACAAGACAGCCGTTCGTAGAGAGAAGTCCCCGTCTTTAGCACGAAGGAAAGGAGAGGAGCATGACCATGAAAATCAAAGCTGCGGTTGTACGCGAAAAGTCAGGCCCGTTTGTGATGGAAGAGATAGAACTCGATGAGCCCAGAGACGATGAGGTGGTGGTCCGGGTCGTCGGGTGCGGCGTCTGCCACACCGATCTCGTCTGCCGGGATCAGTACTTGCCTACGCCCCTGCCCGCAGTCTTCGGCCACGAAGGGTCGGGGGTGGTGGAGAAGGTGGGATCGCGCGTGAAGAAGGTCGCACCTGGGGACCATGTCGTCATGAGCTACCTCTCCTGCGGCACGTGCCCCGCATGCAGCAAGGGTATCCCGAGCCATTGCGCCACGTGGTTTCCCCTTCAATTCGGAGGGGCCCGGGCAGACGGCTCAGTGACTATGCGGAAGGGCGGGGAGACGATCCACGGCTCTCTTTTCGGTCAGTCCAGTTTCGCTTCCTACGCCCTGGCCACCGAACGAAACGTGGTGAAGGTGAGAAAGGACGTCCCTCTCGAGATGCTGGGCCCTCTCGGCTGCGGCATCCAGACGGGAGCGGGAGGGGTAATCAACTCCCTGAAAGCCCGACCGGGCAGTTCAATCGCCATCTTCGGCGCCGGTTCGGTAGGGTTGAGCGCCATTATGGCCGCCGTGCTGTGCGGCTGCACCACGATCATCGCGGTGGATATCAAGGAGGGTCGGCTCACGACCGCGCGAGGCTTCGGGGCGACCCACACCGTGAATTCCTCCCAGACGGACCCGGTAGAGGAGATTCAGCGAGTGACGGGGGGCGGGGTGGAGTATGCCCTGGAGTGCGCGGGTATCCCGAAGGTGCTCCGTCAGGCGGTCGATTCCCTCGCGTGGGGGGGAGTGGCCGGACTGATCGGCGCGGCGCCGGCGGGGGCCGAGGTGAGCCTCGACATGATAACGCTCCTCAACGGCCGTACCGTTCTCGGCATCGTGGAGGGGGATTCCGTTCCGGAGATCTTTATCCCTCAGTTGATCGATCTCTATGTCCAGGGGCGCTTCCCCTTCGACCGGATGATTACGTTCTATCCTTTCGACCAGATCAATCAAGCTGCCGAAGACTCGGAAAAGGGAAAAACGATTAAAGCCGTTATACGTACCTAGGGGAACGGAACGGCCTTATGGGACGGTCGGACGGAGACCCTCGATAAATTCGGGGTCGGCGCCGCCGATCATGCGGTGAAGGGCAATTGCCCACAAGAAAAGGAGATGGGTTGAAAACATATCAGATGTTCATCGGAGGCCAATGGGTGGACGCGCTGTCCGGCGAAACTTTTGACGACATGAATCCTTACACCGGGGAACTCTACGGACGCGTGGCAAAAGGGGACACCCGCGACGTTGATCGGGTGATGACTGCCGCTTACGCGGCCCGAAAGCAATGGGCGGCCACGCCGGCGCCTGCGCGGTCGCAGATACTTCTTAAGGCTGCCCAGGTCCTAGAGGCAAGCAGACAGGAGTTTGCAGACGTCCTGACCCAGGAAGGAGGGGGCATATTCGGAAAGGTCATGTTCGAGATTTCTCAAACCGTCGACTTGCTTGGGTGCGCTGCCGCGGATAGCAGGTATGTCCTGGGTGAAACGTTTCATAACGACCCCGGCAAGCTTTCCATGACAATGCGGAAGCCGAGAGGGACGATAGTTGCCATCTCGCCCTGGAACTTTCCTCTCATCCTCTCAATGTACAAGGTGGCATACGGTCTGGCGACGGGCAATACGGTGGTCCTCAAGCCGGCCAGCGAAACACCCGTCATAGGCCTCAAGATCGGGGAGCTTTTCGAGAGGGCGGGCCTTCCCCCGGGAGTCCTCAATGTCATCACGGGACCGGGTAGCGTGCTCGGCGATGCGCTCATCGACGATGACAGATGCTCGTTTGTCGCGATAACCGGTGAGACGGTCACCGGCCGCCATGTGGCGCAGCGGGCCGCAGCCAGGCTCAAGGAGTATACCCTTGAGCTGGGGGGTAAAAACCCCCTCATCATCCTCGCCGACGCAGACATCGACTACGCCGTAAAGTCTGCCGCGTTCAGCGCGTTCCTGCACCAGGGCGAAATATGCATGTCCGTTGACAGGATTATTGTCGAAAGACCCATCGTTGAGGAGTTTACGAAAAGACTCGTGGGCCTGGCCGCCAATCTGCCGGTGGGCGACCCCAGTTTTCCGACCACGTTCATAGGACCTATCATCAGCGACACGCAGGTTCAAAGCATTGACGCCCATGTGAAAGACGCGGTTGCCAAGGGGGCGAAACTGCTCACCGGAGGGACCTACGAGGGCCGGCTCTACAAACCTACGGTCCTGACCGATATCAGACCCGATATGCGCATCTATTACGAAGAAACCTTCGGTCCCGTTGCTTCGATCATCCCCGTGAATGACGAAAAGGAGGCCCTCGATGTGGCCAACGATACTACCTACGGGCTCTCCGCGGGCGTCATCACCAGGGATTTGGAAAAGGCCATTTTCCTTGCCGAAGGCCTGGAAGCCGGTATGGTGCATGTGAACGACGGTTCGATAGACGCCGACGCCTGTTGCCCCTTCGGCGGCTGTAAAGAAAGCGGCCAGGGACGAGAGGGCGGCCGGTACTCGGTGGACAAACTGACCGAGCTCAAGTGGGTGACATTTCTGAAGGCTAAACGGGCACTGCCTTTCTGACGAAGGGATCAAGGGTTGCAATTTTTCCTGATGGAGGTATGAACATGTCACAGCGTGAGGGTGAAACAAATTACAAGTATGAAGACTATGCATCCGAGTTGGCCTTCCACCGTCTTCCTCAGACAGAGGCGCTGGTCAATCGGACGATGAAGCTGACCCTCGACTCGGGGTCGGCCTTCGATCTCAATTTCGTCGATCGCAATAAAGTTGTGTGGCAGGAGGGCGGCAAGGGAGGCACGGACTGGTACGAGGCGGTCGAAGTCGCACCTCACACATACTTTATCGATATGACCTTTGTCGACGAACCCCGCCAGTCTCAGACCTTCATAGTGAACACCCAGACACGGCGCGTCCTCGGTGTCCGCACCATCATGCGCGAAGGCGACGTCGGGAGAGAACCCAGGGCCGTCCATCAATTCTCGCCGGGCGTGCTCGGCGACCCCGCACGCCCTCCGGCGGGGCGCACACCGGCGCCGACCCGCGACCTGATAGGCTTGCGGGCCCTCTACAATTACAACCCCAATCAATGTTTCGAACATGTCTATCTCAATACCCAGCGCTACGTGTGGCACTGCGTCATCGGACCCCTTCGCGGCGAGGCGGATGTCGATTTTCACACCACCTACAAGTTTGACGACAACCAGTATATCTTTGCCTTTCGCGAGTTCGGCCTTCCTGTTTCCACCGTCTTCTTTCATAACTGGGATCAGATGAGAGAGACAGGCAAGTTTTTTGCGATCGGCGAAGATGGCGCTATGGCCAACACGCCTGCCGGCGCCCTGATTACAAAACTGTCAATGGCCTTTTATCCGCCCGATGCCCAGCCCGTGTGAGGGCGGCGGAAGATATGAAGGGAAAGGGAGCACGTGTGTCCGTGGGGAATGTTTTCGACCTGGAGGAGGGAGAGATCGACCGGGTTAATGGGGCGGCGTACAAGGAACTTTTGGCTTGAACTGCCCCGGGCCTGAACACGACCGTGTCAGGTCACGGGGACCAATCAAAAAAGGGGAGGCTATCATGAGGAAGAAGATTGTGTTCTTTGGGTTGGTTGCAGCGCTCACGATTGTCGCATTCATGTGTACCGGCTCTGCTCATGCTGCGGCTGCAAAAGACAAGATCCGGGTGGGATGGGTTACGTCTCTCTCGGGGGTGAACGCCCCGGGTGTGATGGTCACGAGCGGCAATGTGTACAAGATGTGGGTCGAGGAGGTCAACGCGAAAGGCGGTTTGTACATCAAGGAGTACGGGAAGAGGCTGCCCCTCGAAGTCATCATGTATGATGACAAGAGCGACGTGGGCACCATGACGAAGCTCCTCGAGAAGACCATAGTGGAGGACAAGGTAGACCTGATATTCGCCCCTTGGGATACGGCCTTTCACTTCGCGGCTGCACCCATAGCCAACAAATACAAGATGGTGCTTATGGGAGCGTCCGGCGGAGCAGTCAAGCTGAAGAAGGTGATCAGCAAATACCCCTACTACTTTCACGTGTTGAATGGTGCTGACAACCACATACCTGCGTTGGCAGACCTTTTTGTCGAGCTTGGGGTAAAGACGGCGTACATAGCGTATATCCAGGACCTTCACGGCCTGGAGTATAACGAGGTAGCCCAGAAAGAATTCCCCAAGAAGGGCATCAAGATCGTCGCGGCCAAGAGCTTTCCCCTAGACCAGCAGGACTTCACGCCTCTTCTTAAAGATGCCAAGGCATCAGGCGCCGACGCGTTCTGCGCTTTTCTTTACCCTCAGAATGCCTTCCCCGCCACCGGCCAGGCCATGGAGATCGGCTACAACCCGAAGGCCTTCTACATGACCGTCGGGCCTTGTCTGGCAGGGTATCGTGACGCCTTCACCGCGAAAGGCATCGACGGCGTCATGGGCGCCGGCGCGTGGAGCCCCAAGACCTCCCCCGGGGCTAAAGAGTTCTTCGAGAAATACACGAAGAGATGGGGAATCGAGCCTGAGGGTTGGGGCACGCTCATGTACTACTCTGCTCTCCAGTTTTTCGGACAGGCCATAGAAGAGGCAGGGACCCTGAATCAGACGAAGATAAGGGACGTCATGGCAAAGAAGACCTACCATACGGCCCTGGGCGATTTTAGTTTTCCCAACCACGTCTTCCAGAACTTCCCCGGACTCGTCGGGCAGTGGCAGAACGGAGTGTGGGAAGTCATAGACGTGGGGGCAAAGAGGACGGCGAAACCGATATACCCGAAGCCCAACTGGGCGCCGCCGCCGCCCCCGGCCAAGAAGTAGCAAGACTTCGGGGTTTCGCGACTCACGCGATGCACGCCGCCTGGAGACAGGCGGCGTGCATCGCAGCAGGAATCCGGGTCTTCGGGCCTGTGAGATAGGGTTCAGGAGAGAGTCATCATGATTGTACGGTTCCTCGACATAGCGATCGGCGGCCTGCTCACGGGCGGCATATACGCCCTCATCGCCGTCGGCTTCGGCCTGCAGTACGGCGTGGCCAGGGTTTTGAACATAGCCCACGGCGAGTTTATCATGCTGGGCGCCTTTTGCGCCTGGACCTTCTTCACCAGGGCAGGCATCACCCCTTTGTTTTCGATGGTTATCTGCGCCCCTTTCTTCTTTGCCGTGGGCTTTGTCATCTATCGCATACTCTATAACCATTTGAGGACTTCCTCCGAATCTGCCGCGGTCTTCGAGGGCAATTCCATGCTCGCATCCTTTGGCCTGCTCTTCGTCGTCCAGAATATCGCCCTCCTTATCTGGGGGGCCCCGGTCAAAGGCTATTCGTACCTCGCTTTTCCTATCAATGTGTTGGGGGCCGTCTTCTCGGCAAACCGCATCGTCACCCTCATCGCCTCGGTGATCCTCGGCGGCGCCTTCTATGTCTTCCTGATGAGCACGCGCACGGGGAAGGCCATCAGGGCCGCGGCCCAGGACGCGGACGCCGCGGAGCTCATGGGCGTGCGCATTAGCAGGGTTTTGGCCCTCTGCTTCGGTTTTGGCACCATGATGGCGGCCTTAGGCGGATTGCTGCTGAGCATGACCTCGATCATGCTCACACCGGTCATGGGCATGCAGTACACCCTGATCGCCATAATAGTGGTGGTCCTCGGCGGATTGGGCAACATAAAGGGCAGTTTCATCGGGGGCTTCATACTTGGCCTTGTCGGCTACGTAGTCAGCTCCGTCCAACCGGGCCTCTCGATGGTTGCCTACTACGTGATCTTTCTGTTCCTGCTCTTGGTAAGGCCCACGGGACTCCTGGGGAAATGAGGTAAACATCGGTCATGAAAAGCACGGGGAAAAGGTACCGCTCACCCATCATGCTCATCGGCCTGCTCGTACTGCTGGTCGGGCTTCCTGTCTATGTGTCGTCGTCATCCTACACGGTCATACTCGTCACGAATATCCTCATGTACGTGGTCATGGCGCTCAGCTGGGCGATCTTCTCCGGTCCCACAGGGTACATATCCCTCGCGCCGGCGGCATTTTTCGGCGTGGGCGTATATGCCTCGGCCATACTCAGCGAGAGCCTGCCGCTGCCGCTTGTGATCTTTATCGGCGGTCTCGCAAGCTTCATCCTCGCCTATCTTGTCGGCTCCGCAACCCTGCGACTACGGGGCATGTATTTTACCATGTTCACCTTCGGCCTCGTCGAGCTTGTGCGGAATCTTGTCCACTGGTGGGAGGTCAACATTACGGGGACGGTCGGCAGATTGATCGCTTCCGAGGAGCCTATAACCATCTTTTACGGCATGGTGGCAATCTTCCTTGCGGTCCTCTTCGCCTCCTGGCTCATCAAGCGCTCCAGGTTCGGCCTGGCCCTGCGGAGCATAGGCGAGTCCGAGGAGGCCGCCGCCCATACGGGCGTGAACGTGAACAGGGTAAAAGCCGTTACCTTCGGGGTGAGCGCCTTTTTCATGGGCCTCACGGGAGCGACCATGTGCATGCGGTGGAGCTACATCGACCCGACCACCGCCTTCAGCATTCAGTACTCCTTCATGCCGGTGCTGATGGCCATTTTCGGGGGCATGGGACACCTCTATGCGCCCGTCCTGGGGGCGACCATCTTTTCTCTCCTCGAAGAGCTGCTCACCACGAAATTCCCTTACTACTACATGCTTATTTTCGGCCTCACCATGCTTATCGTTATCGTCTTCATGCCCTACGGCCTGGAAGGGGTTGTCGAGAGATGGCGAAAAAGGGGAAAGGGAGGACCTGTTGATGTCGCCTGCGACGGGGAGAAGATATGAAACTACTGGAGGTTGAAGGGCTCAGCAAACACTTCGGGGGTCTGGCGGCCACGTCGGCGGTAGACTTCCACGTGGAAGCGGGCGAGATAGTCGGTCTCATAGGTCCCAACGGGGCCGGCAAGACGACCGTATTCAACCTCGTGTCGGGCGCCCTCCTGCCCGATTCGGGGGCCATAAGGTTCAAAGGCGCCAGCATTGCGGGCCTCAAGCCCCACCAGATCGCGAGGATGGGCATCGCGCGGACCTTTCAATCGGTCAAGATCTTTTCCAAGATGTCGGTGTCCGAGAATGTGCTTTTGGGCCACCTTTTCGGCAGGGCCAAGGGGTCGGTCCTTTCGGACCCGGCACGGGGAGAGACCGGGGAGATTCTCGATTTTGTCGGGCTCGCGGGATTGAAAGAGGCCCGTGCCATGGACCTGATCCTCGCGAACCAGAAGAGGCTCGAGGTGGCGCGGGCGCTCGCCACTCATCCGGACCTACTCCTTCTCGACGAGGTGATGGCGGGACTCACCCCTACGGAAGTGGCGAAAGCCATGGAGCTGGTGAAGAGCATCCGTGAGAAAGGGGTGACGATTGTGATGATCGAGCACGTGATGAAGGCGATCATGAGCATATGCGACAGAATAATCGTGCTTCATCATGGAGAAAAGATCGCCGAGGGCACACCTCAGGAGATCGTGCAGAATAGAACGGTGATCGAAGTATACCTGGGAGAATGAGCGTATGCTGGCAGTCAAGAACCTGAGTACTTTCTACGGAAAGGTCCAAGCCCTGTGGGACGTCAGCTTCGAGGTCCACGAGGGGGAGATTGTCGCCCTGGTCGGGGCGAACGGGGCAGGCAAGACGACGCTCCTCAACACCATATCGGGCATAGTGCGCCGGGCATCGGGCACTATCCGGTTCTCGGGCAAGCCGATAGAGGCTGAACAGGCACCGGTGATCGTGGAGCTGGGCATCTCCCAGGTGCCTCAGGAAGGGAGGCTCTTTCCTGACATGTCGGTGCGCGAAAACCTGGAGATGGGTGCGTATCAAGCCGGCGCATGGCGACTGAGGGAAGAGACCTTCGAACGGGTCTGCGGGATCTTCCCCCGACTGAAGGAGCGAACAAAGCAGATCGCCCGTACCTTGAGCGGCGGCGAAAAGCAGATGGTGGCAATAGGAAGGGGGCTGATGTCGAGGCCGAAGCTCTGTATGTTCGACGAGCCCTCTTACGGCCTTGCGCCCAAGGCAGTCAGCGAGATATTCAAGGTGATCAAACTATTGCCGGAACAGGGGATTACCGTGCTGTTGGTCGAGCAGAACGTGAAACAGGCCCTGGAAATGGCCGACCGGGCGTGCGTGCTCGAAAACGGCAGACTGACCCTTGAAGGGCCATGCTGCACGCTCATGGAGAATGATCACGTAAGAAAAGCGTATCTGGGGCTGTAAAGAAGGGGCACTGAGAACACTCTTAAGTCTCGGTCCTATATTCTCAAAAGGAGATGGAGAGATGAATCTGAATGGAAAAACAGCGCTCATCACCGGAGGAGGTCAGGGCATAGGGAGTGCGATTGCGCAACGATTCGTCGCGGACGGCGCGAGAATCTGCATAACGGGGCGAAGCCGGGAAAAGCTCGACAAGATAGCCGGCTCGCTTCCATCAGGCTCGGTAACAACCTGCGCCGGCGATGTCTCAAAGTACGAAGACGCCACACGCATGGTAGAAGCCACGGTGAACTTCGGAGGCAGAATTGACGTACTGGTGAACAATGCCGGCATAGACCCGGGCGGCAGCGTCGCCGACCTCGACCCCGGGGTGTGGCGCGAGGTCATCGAGATAAACCTTACCGGCCCCTTCCTTCTTATGAAAGCCGCACTACCCTATATGATCAGGAACGGAGGAGGCTCGATCATAAATATCGCCTCCCTCGGGGGCTTGCGCTGCCTCCCCGGCATGCCGGCGTACGCGTCGTCAAAGGCAGGCCTGATCATGCTTACTCAGCAGGTTGCATTGGATTACGGCCCTTACAAAGTGAGAAGCAACGTCGTATGTCCGGGCGGTACCAGGACGGCTATGATAGAGCACTCACTGGGCGGCCTCAAAGAGACGCTCAATACCGATGTGGAGGGCGTATTCAAGGTCGTATCATCCGGCATCCCCCTGCGCCGGTTTGCGGCGCCCGAAGAGATCACGGGCATCTGCAGCTACCTGGCAAGTGATGACTCGTCCTTTATGACAGGGTCGGTCCTCCTGATTGACGGAGGTTCCGCCGTGGTCGATGTGTCGGGCGCCACCCTGACCAACGCGGGCGTGAAGTGGGGGGTGTAGAACGAAATTACCGAAAGAACGCACCTTGACTGTCGACTGCAAGCTGTGATAGATTTGGACAAAAGAGAAGAACCGGGTTTTGATTTTGCAACAAGTCTGAGATCAGGAGGCGGGATTGTGAGATCAAAAAGATACGTAGCCCTCTGCGGAACTGTCGTTCTTTTGCTCTTTGTCTTCGTTGCTTCTGCCCATGCGGCCGACCAGTTCAGCCAGGTCATTGTTAATTACGCAGACGTTCTCAAGGCTAATCCTATGCCGGCCGGAGCGAAGGCCCAAACGATCAAGGTGGCCGAGGATGAAACAGCCACGCTATTTATCGGGAGATTTGCGCCGGGCTTCGAAGCAAAGCCCCATTTCCACAAAACCCATTCGGAGACGATCTACGTGATCGAAGGGAACGGACAGATGGTGATCGATGGAAAGACGATCGAAATAAAACCGGGGACCGTTCATTTTAACGCGATAAATAAAGTCCATACCGTGAAGAATACGGGCAGCGTAGACATAGTGGTCATTCAGGTCTTCGCGCCCGCGTGGAAAGAGTCTGACCGGGTCCCCGTTCCGTAACAGACAGATGCGTTCGCGGGCATGTAGTTCCACCCGGAAAGGAACATCACCTTCGCGGATACCGCCCTGATAAAGATCGGGCAGCACGGCTTTGGTCGAAACACTTGCAGTTTTCGGTCGAGAAAGCGATAACACATTCCCGGGTCCTTCTGTAAGCGCGTTGTTGCTTGTATTCATCAGCATCCGATATTATCTTAGCACTAGAGCACCTCCGCTTGAACAAGCCCATGACAGGAGGAGAAGAGTGATGGAAAACCAATGGTCCTACAAAAACTATCAGATCAAAGACGGGCTGAAACCTGGGGCCACACACTTCCAGTACTTTTATGTTGTGTCAGAAGAGGGGAAAAAGAGGTGCAACTATTGCGTGTGGATAGAGGATGAGGCATTGTCTCGCTTTGAACAGCCCGGAGATTTTGCTTCTATTGTCTCCGCCCGGAAAGAGTCCTGGGACAAATGGATTAAGGGGAAAATTGACGAGGGAGATTTCGGCAGCAAAGTCTTGAAATTCGGGCCGGAGGGTGCGAAAGAGATAGAACTATCGGAGATGTCCGCGCATTTGTCAATGGAATGAACACCTATCAATAAGTGATGGCCCCGGCAGACTACTCCTCCCACTTCATGTAAGTAAGGAGCACATAGATGAATGACAGCGAATCGTCGGTGCTGGAAAAAGATTCTCTCTCTATATTGCGGTCTGCCCTCGACAGGCTCGATTCCGGCTTCAGGGACTTGCCGGCCCTGGCATCCCAGCTCCAGGATGCCCCGGCTATCGAAAAAGTGCTTCTAGAGGTAGCCGATCGTCTCCAGGACAATTATCCATACTTTCATCCTCTTTATGCCGGCCAGATGCTTAAGCCTCCGCATCCCGTGGCGAGGCTCGCTTACGCCCTTGCCATGTGGATCAATCCCAACAACCATGCCCTTGACGGAGGACGGGCCAGCTCTGCCATGGAAAAGCACGCAGTGGCAGAGATCGCCCGGATGATCGGGTGGGATACGCATCTCGGCCACTTGTGCGGCGGGGGAACTATGGCGAACCTGGAGGCCTTGTGGGTAGCAGGACAGCTTCGTCCCGCATCCACGGTGGCGGCCTCTCAGCAGGCACACTATACCCACAGTCGCATTAGCGCAGTGCTCAAGCTGCCATTCGCAACGATACCCTGCGATCGCTTTGGCCGCATGGACATGGGAGCCCTTGAGCTTCGCCTGAAAAAAGGCGACGTTGGCGCCGTCGTTGCCACCATCGGCACCACTGCCACGGGCTCCATCGACCCCTTGCCCGAGCTGCTTGAGCTACGCGACCGCTACGGCTTCCGCCTCCATGCCGATGCGGCGTACGGTGGATATTTCTGCCTGGCCGACAACCTCTCTTCCGCGGCGCGTCGTACCTATGACCGCCTGTTCGAGGTGGATTCCATCGTAATTGACCCTCATAAACACGGTTTACAGCCCTACGGCTGCGGCTGCGTGCTATTCCGCGATCCTGCGGTAGGCCGTTTCTACAAGCATGATTCGCCATACACGTACTTCAGCTCAAATGAGCTTCATTTGGGGGAGATCAGCCTTGAATGCTCCCGTCCGGGGGCAGCCGCCGTTGCCCTTTGGGCGACACAGAGATTGCTCCCCCTGACCAAAGGTGGAGAGTTTGCTCAAGGCCTCCGGAAATGCCGGTCGGCAGCCATGGCGTTGTACGAGAAACTCGTGGCTGACGGGCGGGTGATGACGCCGTTTTCTCCGGAGCTTGACATCGTTGTCTGGGCCCTCGGCGCACCGAAAGTGAGTCAATCGTCAGAGCTGGCGAGGCGGGTGTTTACCGAGGCCGGCGACCACAACCTGCACCTGGCGCTCGCCGAGTTGCCCCTGGAATTCTACGATCTTGACGACAGAAAGATCGAAAAGGACAAGCCGACGATTACCTGCCTCCGTTCCGTGCTCATGAAGCCGGACCACCTGGAGTGGATTGACCGGATATGGCATATCCTGGATCGCGTGACCGGAGTGGGGCTTATATGACTGTGAAGCTCCGGGTTTCCTTTCCGCTTGTCCCTTGTCCGTCGTCTCTCGTCACGTGACACTCTGCCAGATAGTCCTGGAGGACGTGGTAGCTGCTGGAATCGGTGTCGATCAAGGATGCGCCGATGCTTTTCCGGTCGTTGGAGTGGACATGCCGGAGGCTGCACTGCATGGTGAGGGGTTTTTCGCTCTGACGCATGGTGAAGACGACGGATATCCTGGAATTGGGCCGCATGTCGTGGGGGAAACTGTTGGGGACCGAGAAATTGATGCCTCCGAGGGAGATGTCGTTGACCACGCCCGCATGCACGTCCCCATTGAGACCGCTCACGAGTGCGGGGGCGGAGATCCTTATCCGGGGGTGGCGCCGCTTCTCACCGTTCACCGCTTCCGGCTCTCTACACATGATATAGTCCAGCAGGATATTCTCGATGACCGAAGAGAGGGTCCTCCTGTCCGTCACCGAAATCTTTTCGAGGGCCTTGCGCAAATTATCGCTTGTGCGGAAGCATATAACCGAATGTCGCATTGTCCCCTCCTGGTTGACAGGCAGCGGCCGTCTTGCGCCTGTATTTATATATCGTATATCATACGGAGACAGGCAAATGACAGCAAATATGTGCTGCGTTGTATAAAAAGTCAGACATACTTGCACATGCTGGACATGCGTCTCAAATGAGGCATATTCCGCGGGCCCATCGAAGCCGTTGATCCCGTCTGTAGCGTTCTTGCCGGCCTGTTTTTTATTAAGAGTGGTCTTCACTTTCCCCTTCTATTGAGGTATAGTAACGCCCATGAAACCGAAAGTATTCATCCGCCAGGCCGTTCTGTGCGTCGCCGGCCTGGTCATCCTCCTGGCCCCCTTGTCTGTCTGCGCCCAATACGCGGCATTCGCTATCGTCGGCGACACGCACATAGGCGCCCCCGGTTCGGTCTACCCCGCCTTCATCCGGAACATCGAGGCAGAGGGGACGCACATCATCGTCCATACGGGCGACGCCATAGACACCCCCGGCAACCTGTCTCAGTGGGCGCAGTTCTTCGATATCACGGGGAGGGGCAAGACGCTCTACCTCGCACCCGGCAACCACGATATCAATGGGCAGAGGTCGCTCGACATCTATGTGGGCTTCTTCGGCGCCCCTTACTCTTCCACATCTGACGGGGATACGCTCCTGGTTTTCTTGAATACCGAGCTGCCCGGCGAGGAGAGCAGGATAGCGGGCGAGCAGCTCGCCTGGCTTGGCGACGAGCTGGCAAAACCATTCCGGTACAAGCTCGTCTTCCTCCACGAGCCGCTCTTCCCGGTCATCCATCACCACGGCCTTGACCGCCACGCGCAGGAGCGGGACAACCTGCACCTGCTCTTCGTCCGAAGCGGCGTTTCCCTCGTCGTCGCCGGCCACGACCATCTCTATGACAGGAGCGTGAGGGACGGCATTACCTATGTGATCGGCGGGCGGGCGGGCGGACATGCCTGGCCGACGAAGAACGGGAGCGCGATGCGCTACATCATGGCAAAGAGGACCGGTGACTTCTATTCCTTCGAGGTGAGGGACGCGGAAGGTCTGGTAAAGGACCGCTTCTCCGTCAAAAGAGACGCTCAGGAGGCTGATAGGGGCTTGTCGCAAAGACAGGGCCTGTCGCCCAGGTGACGGCGGGGCCGCGGGCGTTTTCACTTCGATCCGCGTTGTGAGTCGCCCTGTGGGGGGTCGCACCGGGCTGCGGGCGCCGCGCCGTCTTCCCTCGTGAGGAGGAAAAGCCGGAGCAGGGACTCGTAGGAGCAGACTGTTTTCCGCGGGGCTTGCCGAGCCATTGGTAGAAGATGGCCTTATGCTCCCGTAATTCCAATCGGTGCCGGATCGCCGTCCGCACCGTCCATCCGAGCACCGGGGCTATGCGTTCCCACCCTTGAAGACGAGGTTCAGCCATGTGCGTTTTTCCCGCTTTCTCCACTCATCACTTCGCCCTCGTCACTTTGCATGGGTACGCCGTGACGCTCCATGATCAGCCTCAACGCTTCGGGTCCGGTGAATGTCCGGGGCGGGCCTTTCAGCTCCTCGAGGACAAGCGGCCGAACGGGCCCGTACATGCCGGGAAGGGCACCGGCAGCGGCTGGAGGCCCTGTCTCGTCCTCCCAGCCGCGGGCGTTGAGCCAGGTGGCGGGGTGCGGTATGTATTTGCCGCCTTCCTTTTGCCAGCCGGGCGAACGCACGGCCTGCCGGAGCGCGTCGAGCATGCGGTCGAGGATCTGCTCGTCGGGCATTATGGCTGACCACGCTTTTTCCGCCTGGCCTTTCGATTTCTTTTTCGGATAGGCTTGCCAAAATCTGTTGAAGAGACTCCGCGCCCCGGGCGCTGCTTCTGCTTCAGCTTCAGTTTCAGCTTCAGTTTCTGCTTCAGTTTCTGCTTCAGTTTCAGTTTCAGCTTCAGTTTCAGCTTCTGTTTGCTCGTGAGCCGCTCGTGAGCCACTCATGAATAGATCACACACCTCCAGGGGAGGCGCGGGGTTCTTCGCAGGCGACGGGTGCTGTATCTTCTGGTGCTTCAGGAAGCCCGGAATGTAATAGTATTGCTCGCCCTTCACGGTGTAGGGGAGTATGCGGCCGAGGTTGACGAGGTCTTGGAGCCATCGCCCGATCTGTTTGGTCGAGATTTGGTCGTAGGGGAATATCTGCGACTTGAGCCAGAGAGGGTGCCCCTGGGTGGTGCCGGCGTCGTCAGACGTGTTCCATAAGCCTATGTAGAGGAGACGGGCTTGCAAACTGAGTTTCGCGAGCTTCTCGTCGCTCCAGAATTCGGGCTTGATTATTCTGCTCCTGGCCATGTGTCCCTCCTTTGCCGCGGGATGCGCGTGCCGGAGCGCAGCTTTCCCCGCCTACTCCCGGTTTCCTCACCGGCCTTCCCGGTACTCCTGCCCAGGTACCAAACGAAGCCGCAAAGACAGCAATGAAACTCGTCCCCCTCCACGGTGATAAATCCACGGGCACCGCATTTGTCACAGGTCAGCACGCAGCCCTCCTCGTTTTGAACGGTTTTGTGAAAGTCCGGCTTTCTTTTTGTCCGTCCCTGCTCATTTCTCCTCTCCCGCCCTGCACTATTCCAGTATTACCATTATGGGAATAATATGTCAACAGAATTAGCACATATTACTCCCATTACAATGCATTGTTTTTTTAGTGGAAAAACTGATAATAGAGTGTTATGGTAAGAACAGAGTTAAAAAAGAAGATAAAGGAGATGTCGCCCCAGGAGTTGACGGGGGCAGATGATGGCATAGTAATTGCTTGGAACTTTATCAGAATACGTGAGCGCCTGGGCCTGACTCAGGAGCAGACCGCCGTAAAAGGAGATGTGTCCGTAGGCTATGTCGGAAAAGTCGAGACCGCCGCAGTAAGCTTCGGGACGAGAGCTCAACAGAAATGGTCTAGAATATTCAACATAGACAGGACTCAATTTCTTAAGAGACCTGACATCGGTATCCGGGTCATCGGAGTGGTTATGGACAAAGGAGTTGTCAGGCATCACGAATCAGGCGAGGGCGGGGGGGTAGAGTATGTCCCGCTGCCTCCCGGCTGCACGCAGGAAGACGCCGAGAGAGAGGGCATGACTTGCCTGAGGGTCCTGACGGACGCGCTCCATCCGCACCTGCGCAAGGATTCCACCCTCTATGTCAACAGAATGCCGATATCTGTCATCCGTAATGACAACCTCGTGATTTACGCGGAGGACGGAGAGGCGGCAAGTGTCAAGGAAGTTGAATTGCTCCCCAAGGGGAGGATCCTGCTCAAGGGCCTCGGCAGGGGGAGCACCATCACCAAAGAGATAAGCGAGCTAACCACACTGGACAAAGTCGTCTTCATCGGTATGTAGATAGTTTTTCGCAAATATGGAGCCCCGCCGCAAGGCTCCCGCTACCTTCAATCCCTTCGCAAGCCCCGACCACACCTGCGTACAACTTTCCCGCAATGTTGACTGACATGGGCCGGCATAATATTACCTTACAGGTAGTAATATGTTGACACAGTATATCCCATAATGGTAATATAGAGGCAGGAAAGATTCATGTGGTGTCCGAACAGACGACATGCGGGTGAACCTCCCGCCGTGAACGGCGGAGGGGAAGGGCCGGAGGAAGAAGAAACGAGGCGCTGCATCGTGGATGAGGACATCATGTGTCCCCCCTCGCGCTATGACTGCACGAGGCCGTGTCCATATGTGGGCTGGGAGCGCCGTCTGCCCCAGGCCGGGTGAATTTTGCGCATAGCTTTGTCGCCGGGACGTGTCCGGGCCGGAGCATACTCTTTTGTATGTGAGGACCCGGACACGTCCCGGCTTCCGTGCCAGGCGCAAAAAGCGCCCGGCCGCCTCTAGTGGCCGGGTATATACCGCCTGAAGATATCCCTCGCTATCACCACCCGCTGGACCTGGTTGGTGCCTTCGTATATCTGCGTGGCCTTTGCGTCGCGCATCATGCGCTCCACCGGATATTCCTTTGTGTAGCCATAGCCGCCGAGTATCTGGACCGCGTCGGTGGTCACCTTCATGGCGACGTCCGCCGAGTAGACCTTGGCCATGGCAGAGAGCTTGTCGACGCCTATGGCGCTCATCTTGTCGCGCTCGTACACCTTCATGTCGAGCAGTTGGGCCGCATCGTAGACGAGGGCGCGGGCAGCCTCCACCTCGGTCGCCATGTCGGCCACCATAAACTGGATGCCCTCGAAGTCGGCGAGCTTCTGGCCGAACTGCACCCTGTTCCACGCGTATTCGACGGCGAAGTCGAGCGCGCCCTGGGCGATGCCGACCGCCTGCGCGCCGACCGCAGGCCGCGAGAGGTTGAGGGTGGCCATGGCGAGGTCCCAGCCCTGTCCTTCTTTTCCGATCAGGTTGTCCTTGGTGAGCCTTACGTTATCGAATATCACCTCGCTCAGGTCGGTGCCGATCATGCCCATCTTTTCTTCGCTTTTGCCGAGGATGACACCGGGATAGTCTTTCTCGAGATAGAAGGCGGAGATGCCTCGGGTGCGCAGGGACGGGTTGGTCGACACGAAGACGGAGAAGAATTGCGCCTCTGCCGCGTTCGTGATCATGGCTTTTTTGCCGTTCAGGTAGTAATAGTCCCCGCTTTTTGTGGCGTAGGTCCTCATATGGGAGGCGTCCGAACCCGCCTCCGGCTCGGTCAGGCAGAAGGCCCAGATATAGGGCTTGTCCGGCTCGGTCATCTTGGTGTAGATGTACTCCTTCTGCTCGTCGGTGCCCGCGACCATGGTGGGCATGAGCCCCACGGCATTCGCCAGCGGGATGAGGGACGAGGCGCCCGACACCTTCGCAAGCTCTTCTATGATGAGACAGAGCGACGTGATGTCGCCGTCGAGCCCGCCGAACCGCTCAGGCATGGTGAGGTAGAGGAACCCGTGTTTCTTGAAGATGTCTACCAGGTCCCAGGGGAAGGCCCCTGTCGTGTCTATTGCCTTCGCCCTCGGCGCCACCCTCTCTTTTGCTATCTTCTCGCCTATCTTCTGGATTAATAGGTGCTTTTCCGATAGGTTAAGCATAAAATCTCCTTTCTGAAAAAAGGCGCGTCCCTTAAGTTTCGGGAGTTTCCCTACACTTAAGGGGCACCGGTTTTGTTTCCCAAGAAATCGCGGTATACTTGTACCATAATTCAGGCATGATTTAAACAGAAAAGGGGTTTGCCTATGGCGACGGTGTATTTCACGGACGTGCGGACGAGGCCCGGCCGAAGCCTCCTCGACAAGATAGAGGGCTTGCTCAAAAGGGTGAAGGCCGAAAAAAGAATGAAAAAAAACGACCTGACCGCGATCAAGGTCCATTTCGGGGAGCAGGGGAACTGCGCCTTTATCCGGCCCGTTATGGTAAGGGTGGTGGCAGACCATATGAAGGCCTTAGGCTGCCGACCCTTTCTCACCGACGCGAACACGCTTTACAAAGGCTCGCGCAGCGACGCGGTCGCCCATATCGAGACGGCCGTCCGGAACGGCTTCGACTACGCGGTGGTGGGCTGCCCGGTCATCATAGCGGACGGGGTCCGGGGAAAGAGCGGCGTCAAGGTGCCCATCGAAGGGGAGCTTTTGACCGAGGTGAGCATCGCCCCCGGGATCGTGGAGGCGGACTCCCTTGTCGTGGTGAGCCATTTCAAGGGGCACGAACTGTCCGGCTTCGGCGGGACCCTGAAGAATATAGGCATGGGCTGCGCGGCAAGGGAAGGGAAGCTCATCCAGCACAGCACGGTCGGCCCCGCGATCAGCATGGGGAAGTGCAAAGGCTGCGGGCGCTGCATCAATTACTGCCCCGCGGGCGCCATCGCGCTCGACGGCAAGAAGGCCATGATCGAGGGGCACAAATGCATCGGCTGCGGCGAATGTATCCTGGTCTGTCCTCACGGCGCCCCGCAGGTGCAGTGGAGTAGAGACGCGGGCCATTTCCAGAAAAAGATGGTGGAGTACGCGGCCGGGGTACTGAAAGGGAAGGCGGACAAGTCGGTCTTCCTCAACTTCCTCATGCAGATAAGCCCGGCTTGCGACTGCTACCCGAATAACGACGCGGCCTTCGTTCCGGATATAGGGATCCTCGCGTCCGTCGACCCGGTGGCGATCGACGCGGCCTCCGTCGACCTCGTCAACGCGGCCGATGCGCTCCCCGGCACGGCCGTCAAACATCGAGCCGGAGGCGGGCAGGACTTGTTCCGCGCCCTCTATCCGGATGTGGACTGGAACGTGCAGCTCGACCATGCGGCAAAGATGGGCCTGGGCGAGAGAGAGTACAAGATCGTGAAGGTCTAGGGAAGAAAGACGGTCGCTCCAGGATCTCATCGTATATCGACTCATGCAGGAAGAGCCCTACGGAGCAAGCGGCCTCACCGCCACCGCGATCCGGCTCACCCCTGCCCGCCTCACCGCGTCCATGAGGTCGATCACGTGTCCGTGCTCCACGGCCCGGTCGGCGTTGATCACCACCGAGACCTGTCCATCGGCATTGTTTTTCGAGGCGAGGCGCAGGGCCGCCTCGGCGGGGGAGGCAACTTCTTCTTTATCGAAGTAGAGCTTCCCCTCTTTGGTAAGGGTGAGCGTCACCACCTGCTTGATCTCATCACGGGCGCTCGCCGCATGGGGGAGGTTTACGGAGATCCCCCGCTGGACCGTCATGGAGAGGGTTGCCACCATGAAGAAGACGAGGAGGAAGAACATGGTGTCGATCATGGGGATGATCTCGATGCGCGCCTTCTTCCTGTATTTTCGCGGGAGCCTCATTGGCACTCCTTTGCGGGGAGCGCGATTTCGAGACGGGTCGCATAGGCTTCTATTGCCTCAGCCTCCCGCTCGATGCGCGCAAGGAAGTAATTGTAGGGTATGAGGGTGATCACCGCCACGGTGATGCCCGCGGCAGTGCAGACGAGGGCCTCCGCCACCCCTCCCGTTACCGCGTGGGGCTGTCCGAGACCGGATACTGCCATGAGGTTGAAGGAGTTCATCATGCCGATGATGGTACCGAGAAGTCCTAGAAGGGGTGAAAGAGTGATGATGGTGTCGAGGGCCGGGAGGCCCCGCCGCATGAGGGAGAGCTCGGCAACCCCCGCGGACTCCATGGCCCCCGAGGGCTCGGGGGCGTGGGTGAGGCCTGTCCGCAATACCCGCATGATCGGCAGCGCTGCCTCATCGGCGATGGCGAGCGCCTCATCGGCCCTTTGTTTACGGACGAGGGCAAGCACTTCTTCGGCGCGGTGTTCCCCCCTGATGCGGCGGAAGAAGAGAAACCTTTCGATGATGATCGTCACCGACACGAGCGAGCAGACCGCAAGGGGGAGCATCATCCATCCTCCTTTCATAAGTGCATGAAACATTGTGTTGCCTCCTTAGCGCCCCTCATCGAGGCGGAACCTTATCCTCACGTCGTGGAAACTCGCCACGGGCTCTTTTCCCCTTCGGGCGGGGGAGAAGCGCCATTTCTTCACCGCCTGGACCGCGGCATCATCGAAATCCTCACGGCCGCTGCTTTGACGCACCGTCACCGATGCGGCATTCCCGTCTGCGCCCACGAGGACCCGGACCGTCACTATGCCCTCCCGGCCCGCCCTTCTGGCGGAACCTGGATATCTGGGAAGCGCCCCATACCGCAGGCCGTTGCCTGCATAGTCTCCACCGCCTTCTCCGTCTCCGATGGAGCTGCCTGTCCCGGCGCCACTACCACCTGTCCCTTTCCCCCCACCGGATGCACCCCCGGCGCCTGATCCTGTTCCGCCCCCTGTTGTCTCCTTATCCCCCGGCAGAGGAAGGGTTACCGATGTCGCATTTACCTCTCCCGGCAGAGGGGGAGGGGGCGGATCGAGACTTGTAGGGGCTGAAGGCGGTGCCGGCTCGGAGGGTGTGGGTTTGGGGACAGCAGTCGCGGCCATCCTTGTCCTGGGCTTCGCTGCCTTCATGGGAGGCGGAGACCCCGACGTAATGTGCAGCGTGCCGCTCCCCATATCGATGAGCCGGGAGGGCTCGATCTCTATTTCGATGGGGGGAGGGCCGGGGACAGGAGATGATGCAGCCTGTCCCGTCAGGAGCAGTGCGAGGCAGAGCAGGATGATGTGGACAAGCAGTGATATGCCGGCCGGTTTAGTATAAGAGTGGCTCATAGTCGAGGTCTCATGTGCCCCTTCCGTTGCCGGGGCTTCAACGAGCGGCCGGCACTCTTCATTCCAGAGATACCGCACACGCCTGTCGTCCTCCTTGGGTTGTTTTACCTTCCGGACCCGCTTCAACGCTTCTTTCTCGACCATTTCCCATTCTGCCGCCTTGCCTCTATTTACGGGTAAGTCCTTAATAGGAAGGCCGTATAACGACCCTCTCCGCCCCCCTTTCAAAGAAGTGGTAACCGGAACCCCCTTCGGCAATAACGTCGAGGACTCGGTCCGGCTCGGTCACGATGACACCCCCCAGAAGACTGACCCCGCGCCTGAAGAAGGCCCCGGGGAGCATACTTGCAGTGGGACCCATAACGATCACCCGGGCATCCGGTTTTCTCATCCTGAGAAGCTCTTCGAGGGTATTGTTGATAAGCGTCGTCCCCGTGATAATGAGCACGCCTGCCCGTGGGACCTTTTCCGGGACGAGGACGTCAGGTATGTAATATTTCATTTCATCCGCTTTTAAAGTCAAAGGGTCCAGTTCCAGGATGCCGAACGGTTTGTTGCGCTGTTTCAGAGTTCTTAGAATGGGGATGATGGCGCCGACCACGACGACATAATCATCGTCCGGAATCGTCACTTCGTCTGTTGCATCCACACCCGTCTTGATCGAATAGGCGACCGGAGGTCTTTCTTTCCAGCACATCACGGAGAGCGCGTTCACTACCGCAATGCCCATGGCCCTTTTCAATGGATTGCCGCCCAGTATTTCATCCACAAACTCCATAGCCTTCCTCCCCCTGAGCTTGCCGGAAGCAGGCATGGCCCGTGCGGAACTCGGACAGCATACCGCGTCCGGTACGGCTTTTATCGGGGTAAAGCACAACCCTCCCGCACCGCCACTTAGCTTGACCCCCGTGAAGAAGAGCCCTATGACAATTCTTTCGAGCGTCAGGGTTTCAAGGGTGTCCCCAAGAATATCCCGAATCTCGCGGACGGTATCTCTTAGAATGTCGCCAGGCCGATAGGTTATAGATTCCAACCGTTTCATTGCTTTGTATGGCCGGGTGTTTTGGTGATACTGAGGCCCATTTCCCGGATGTAGCGTTCCTGGATCTCCATGCGGCTGTGAACGGCCACATCCTCCGCGAGATGCGTTACCCCCGCTTCCGACCGCTCCGCTGCTTTTTTCCTCCCCGCTCCCGCGCCAAGGAGTTGATTTCCTCCTCCGGCCAGGAACCAGAGCGGGATGTCGTCGTGGCTGTTGCCCGCCGCCAGTCCAAGCTGCACACGGGGCATGATCAGCCGCGCCACCGCGATCGTGCGGGCGAGCTCCCAGGGCGAACAGCGCGGGCGATCCCGGTATGCTGTTGACGGAGACGGGGAGAAGCGTGAGAACCGCACATGGAGGAGACCTTTGAAGCGCCTTAGATAGAAGAGTTGATTGATGCGGTCTTGATAGCTTTCGCCAAGCCCCACGAGCATCATGCCCCGTGTGGGCATACCCTCCGCCTCGCATATCTCAAGAAGCTCTTTCCGTTTTTCCAGACTGTCTCCGGGTTTCGCGGCCTTGAATATCTCCTCGTTGAAAGTCTCCAAAGAACTGGTGATGCTGGATACTCCGAGTTTCTTCAGCTCCCTCACTGTTTCGCGCGTGATGGATGGGCCAAGGTTCACCTCGATATCGATGTCCGAGACCGCCCTCATGGCTTTGACCATGCCGATGATCTCGTTGTCGTATCCCGCAGGATTTGTACCTCCGCTTAAGTGAAGGTGTCTAAATCCGAGTTGTTCCAACGCTCTGAGCGCCTTGAGCAGCGACTCTTCACTCATAATCTCGTGATTGGTATAGCTGCAATACGAGCACGGGGGAACGAGCTTGCATGGCATTATGCCTTCGATGGCGGCTGTCCACCAGAGCTCGCGGCCAATGTATTTGTCCCTAAGCTCCGAAGCAATCCCAAAAAGCTTGAGGGCGTTTTCCGGACGGCGTGAATCTTCAAGAATCCTCAGGGCCAATTCCGGTGTCAAATCACCGGCGCGGGCGTTTTTCAGCAATTGCTCAAACATGACAGGCTCCTCCTTGCATAATCGTGAGTCTATTTAAAATTTTCTGTTCAGGATTTCTCGCGCTTCCAGATCGGACATCCGGTAATGGAAGAACCGGCCGTAGAAATACTCCATCTCCTTCACGAAGTCCAGGTTCTTGAACAGTTCCGGGTAGAATATCTGCGCCGCCCAAAGCACGGTGAGAGGTTGTTCGACCGTCCTGTTTGCCCACAGGTGGGCAGCGATGGGGGCGACATAGACCCTGCGCGACTTTACGGCCTTGATTACGCCGAAACGGCGGTCCTCGTAAACTTCTTTCAAGTCTTCCTGACCCGAGACAAGCAAGACGTCAGGGTTCCAGGCAAGCATCTGCTCCAGGGAAAAGGTAAAGCTTTCCATCCTTCGTCCGTCATTTGTCACGCTAATCCCTCCGGCCGCCTCGATCCACCATTCAGCGATCAGGTGCGGCTGAGTGAGGGTTCTCACGGTGCAGAACAGGACCCTCGGTCGCTCTTTCTGCGGAACCTGGGATACCACTTCCCTGACCCGCCTCACCGTGTCGTCAAAGTACCTGATGTATTCAGCCGCGGCATCCTCCCGGTTGAGAACTTCTCCGACCAGCCGCATCAGCGCCTTCACATCCTCGGGCTGCCGCCACGAGAGAAAGACCACTGCAAACCCTTTTCTTTCGAGCGAGTCGGTTGTCAACCGGTCCATGGCGAATATCACGTCGGGGCGTGCTTTGAGCAATGCCTCGATATCGACTTGTCCTCCGCCGCTCCCCTGCAAATCCGGCTCGTGGGCCAGCACCGGGGCGAAAAGGGTCTGGTACTTGTAGCGCGGCGATCTTGCAAAGGAGAAGGGTAGACCATTGACGATTCTTTCTCCCTCTCCCAGGGCGAAGATAAAGCTGTTGAGCACCGGAACCGGACCAAGGGTGACAATGCGTTTCACCTGCTTCGGAAGCGCAACCTTTCTCCCGGCCATATCGGTCACGTACCGTGTACCTTCAGCCCTCAGAACCGATTGCTGGCTCTGCGCCACGCCGCATGGTCCAAAAACAACAAGGAGTACTGCCCCCAATCCGATCTCGATCCTTAACCATGCGCTGCGGTACGCCTTGAAATTCTTAAGCACAGGGGTCCCCCTTTACGGACGGATATCAGGCCCGCACCAGTCCAGCGGCAGGACTTCGACCTTGTCGCCGGCGTCGACCACCGTGCCCTCCCGGACAATGGTAAGCGAGTTGGCGGTCGCTATCGAGGCAAGAGCCCCCATTCTCTCTGCGACATTGAGCTCGACCCGATATTTGCCTTCTGTTCCTGTTAGGTTTGTCCACCTCACAAAAGCCATCGGCTTTCTGTCGGAGACGGAATCTACGGCTATTGCGCCGACTGTGGGGTGGTCCACTCTCTCGAAACCACGCATTTTAAGAAGGGCAGGTCTTACCAGGGTCTCGAAATTAATAAGGCACCCGGTCGGCGGCCCGGCCAAGGCAAATACGGGCAGGAGGGAAGTGCTCTCGTTGTTTGACGATCTCTGGATCACGCCGAAGGCGAGGGCCGCCCCCGGTCCCATCTTAATTCTGGAAAAGACTATTTTCCCAAGCTTACCGAGCGTGAGCCGGACCAGGTCGAAGTCTCCCATGGAAACGCCGCCGGTAGTGATGAGGGCATCCAAAGCCATGCTCTTCTCGATCCTGGCCCGAACGGATGCCTCGTTATCGCGGGCCCTGCCCAGCATTCTTGGTATGCCCCCATAATGCATGACGAGGGACGCCATGGCGGCCGTGTTGCAGTCATAAGTTTTTCCGGGCTTAAGGCCCCTTCCCGGGCTGACCAGCTCGTCGCCTGTAGCTATTACTCCGATCACCGGGCGACGGGTAACCTTGACCCTCCTTCTTCCCAACGCCGCGAGCGCGGAGATCTGGGGCGGTCCGATGACCGTCCCCCTGGACAATATGAGGCTCCCCTCCCGCGCGTTGCTCCCGGCGGGCCGGATGTTCGCGCCCGGGGACGGCGACACATATATCCGCACTTCACGAATTTTCAGACGGCTCGGCCCGTTCTTGTCTCCCGGCTCATCCGTGTCCTCGAACCGAACCACGCAATCGGCCCCCTCCGGCACAACGGACCCCGTCATAATTCGGACAGCCGTGCCGCGTTTCACCCGGCTTCGCGGCAGGCGGCCGGCCCTCACCGTCTCCGTAACGGCCAGGACAACGGGGCTCTCCTTGCAGGCCCCTTTGACATCCTGAGATCTCACCGCATATCCGTCGGGACCCGAGGTGCGTGATGCGGGCAAGTTGAAACCGGCACGGACGTCTTCGGCCAGCACCTGCCCGAGGGACCCGAGAAGGGGCTTCTCCTCGACATCCAGGATCGTGATGTGCCCGAGCAGTTTTTCCAGCGCCTCTTGATAACTCGCCATTCCTTGACTCCTCTGTTTCTTGATGTTAACTGTCTCGTAATGATTTCGTCATGACGGCTGAAATGCCGCCCTTAGAATTTCGCCATGTAGGTAAGCGCGAATGCCCTCGGGGCGCCGACCATGTACGAGCCGCTTTGAGAGTAATCAAAGGCCGTGATCGCGGAGATATACCGCTCGTTCAAGACATTAAGAATGGCTAACCCCAGGGTGGCTTCCTTCAGGTAGACAAATGATGTATAAGATGGCGGCAATTTATAGTTCACATAAAGGTCCTCTACCCAGTACGGAGAAACCCTTTGTTCGTTCAGCACGTCGCCATAGCGCGCATCTACATATTTGACCATGGGGGTTATGTTCACGCCATAGAGATTGTAGGTGGCGCCGATCTTGGCAAGAATTGGCGGGGTGTCGGGCGCCTCTTTTCCCTTGGCAGCGACAAACGTGGTCGCGCCTGTCGCGATATTCGACTCGATCTGGGACTTATTATAGGAAATGGAGGCGAAGGCCCTCAGGTTATCGATAACGTTGAGGCCTAGCTCCAGCTCGGCCCCGTAGACCCTTTCGTCTCCGACGGCTTGCGGGATGCTCAGGCCGGAGGCGGGGTCATACACGCTAAACAGCTTGTTCTGATAGACGGAATAGAAAACGTCCGTGATGATCGAGAACCTCTTGTTGTTGTAACGGACACCCAGCTCGCAGTTGTCCGACGCCCCCATCTTTATTTGATTCGCGAGATACTGGATATTCTCGCCAGCCTTGGTGTAAGCCGATTGAGAGGCGATGAAGTTGGAGAGCAGGTTCGGCCAGCTCTGGGGAAAGGCGTAGTTGCGCCCGTAGTTGCCATAGATACTCGTCTCTGAATTAAGCGAATAGCTCGCCCCGGCGTAGGGGAGCCACTTCTCGTTCGTTCTGCTGTTGTAATTGAGATTGGCGTTGGGCCCCGTATATGACAAGATGGCGGTCTCACCCGGTGTCTGCATATCCATATAACGGACCCCTACATCAATATGGAGATCCTTAAAGAAATCCCTTTGCACCCTTACGTAAGGACTGTTGATAGTCCCCCTTCCATCAGGGGATGGATTAAGTGTCCGATTATAGACGAGTCCCCCGTTTTGCACGGTATAGTAATTGTCGATTGTAGTCAAATTAAAGCTTTCGTACCAGTAGCCCGCCTTCACGGTAGTGCCGGCGAGCAGGGTCTTATACTCGAGGACGCCGCCGTAACGGTTAAACTTGTTTTCCCAGTCCTGGACTCCATTTGTTGTACCTGAAATCCCCGGTATCGACGTTACCCCCGCCCATGCCGGTTTATCTTCGTACCAGTAGTAAGGCTTGAACGTGATAGACGTCGTTTCCGTGGGCGTTATCGAGAGGGTGCCCATCGTATTGAAATCTTTCTGCTGAGTGTAATTGAAACCGGCGTAGTTGACGTCTTGAGAGGCTTTACCGGTAAGTACCTCATTGTAGTCATACCGGTTGTAAACGGAAAGGTCCTTGGACTGCGCGTAAGTGAGCGCTCTATAGGAATAGAGGTTCTGGTTGTTGTAGTCGGCGTAGAGCTCGGCTTTGACGAAAGGAGAAAAGACCTGTGTCACGCCGAAAGAGAGGTGGTCGCGGTACTCGGGGGCCTGCCCGTCGCCTTTCCATTTGTCGGCGTCGGTGGTGGACCCGGAGATGAAGAATGCGGTGCCCGTGGGCAGGTTTCCGGAATCGATGCGGGCATAGGTGCGCATGAGATCAAAAGAGCCGAAGCTCTGCTTGATTGTCGCATCGAAGGTGCTCGAGGGTTTGAGTATGCCGATATCGAGGGCCCCGGCCGTGTTCATTCCGCCGAGCCCCTTGTCGGGTGGCGCGGCGCCCCGGTAGAGCGTTATCGATTGAAAATTCTCCAGGTCGAATGTGTCCAGACGCGGTCCCGGCTGCTGGATCCCCCAGACGGGTATCCCTTCGATCATAGTGCCCAGACTGATAGCCTGCTGTCCTCTTATCCGCATCGAGATGGGTGAGAAGGCAAAACCGTAAGGATCGGAGGCTTGAAAGTTCACTGAAGGCAGCAAATCGAGCGCCTTCAAGATGTTTGTCTGGCCCGGACCACCGACCAAGCTTATGCCTTCCTTGGTCACTGTGTCCTGCGTCGCCGTCTCATTCTGTTTACGTTCGACAAACCCGTTCCCCGCCTCCGGCCTGCCTTCCTTTGGCTTCTGCGCCGTTACCGTCACCTCGGTTACGGGCACGCTCTTGTTATCCGGAGCGGTGGTGCTTGTTGCTCCCGGTGTGGTTTGTGTCGGTGCCGGTGCGGCCGCATCCGTCTGCGCCAGGACGGTCTGCCCATCGGGCGAAGCCCCTGCCAGGGGAGGGCTTGAATCAGCCCCCCATAAGGCACCGGTCCCTGCGAAGCACATGCCGAGGATAAGTACTGTTGAAATCAATAACAATCGAGTCTTGCCTTTCACGTTCCCTTCCTCCTTCCCCATTTATTTTATTCTCACCCCACCATTTCCCGGTGCGGTCATATCTCAGAAGGACCACACTCCCTTCACCCGTCTATCGACTTTCCGGCCGGTTTTCGACCCACCTGTATGCCACATAGAGCAACCATCAGGATGCGCGGCAATCGGACTGGCTCACTGCTCGCCGCTGGCGTTCAGTAAGGACATCTTCCGGATAACGTGCACAGCTCCTGCGAGCACCGTATAGCGGCTCATGGTTGGTGCATCAAGGCAGGGGCACGCAGATTTGCGGACTCCGCGCCATGCCGGACACGTTGGCTTCATGCTTATATAACGTACGTTATATCCCATAAAAGTTAACGGTATGTCAAGCCTTTTTTAGCTTTTTCTAATTTTGATGACAGACCTTATAAGAGCTGCGCGGGCCTGGAGATGAACCAAAATCATCCCCCCAGGAATGCCTTGAGGCAGCGTGACAAATAGCAGTGACAAGGAGCATTCTCCGCGGTGTTCTTGAAAAAAAGTGAGACGACAGGGCCTTTGTACCCGGCTCCATATTGCCTTGCCGGGTCGCACCCGGAGGGGGAGCTGGCGAGTACTGCTTCCTGTAATAAACGAAATATCCTGTCAAATATAACTACAAGAATTGACGAAGGAGAAACCGGTGAAAATGGCATCACTGCAAAACAAAGCCTGAAGATAGTCAAATGAGCTTTAGGATGAATTCACTTTGCCCAGGTTGTCACGGGTTTCAGTTATCGGCCGGTCCCATGCGCAGGGTCTCGATCGCTCCTTGTCGTCAGGGCTCCGGCCACTTGGCTTTGTAGACCGTAAGCGCCTCTATCCACTGAGCCGAGCCAAAGGTCCCTCCACTTTTATGGGTAATAGCGATCGGCCATGTTCCCACGGATAGACCACTTTGTCGTACTGCGCGACAAAAGTCGAGATCGTAGAAATGGAAAGAAAATCGCGTGTCGAAGGACACGCCTTTCTCCCGAAGCACAGACCGTCGAGCCGCGAGAAGCACTCCATCCAAGAGCTCGCATTTTCGAGGACTATCACCGTAGTGGGATACTTGGCCAAATGGTCCGGCTCCGTGAGCGACAGAGCCGCTAAGATGGGGAAAATCCCATTCCCCTTTCTTGAGATGCCACGCAACATGTGAATCGATGAGGCGTGTATTTCCCGCAACCCCGATCACGTGATAAAGCTCCAGTCCGTCAATCACGCGATCTGCCAAGAAATAGTCATCAATCCACACATCATCGTGAACAAAGACAAGCATGTCGTTGGCAGACTCTCGAATGCGTCGGTTGTATATCTCCGGAAGACCCGCGGAATTGGAGAAGGTGACATGGAACACCAGCCTGGGATCCTGGGCCAGCCTGCCGAGGGATTGACCCAGGGGGGTTTGTGTGAATTCCTCGGCGTTGCATCTGGTGGCGGATACTATCTCGATCTTTCCTGTTTCCACTTCGATGACATCCCTGGTGCAGCGGGACGAGTTGGTGCGCTCCTTCCGGTCCTCCGTCCCGCTTCCCAGGCTCTGCCGTCGTTCCCACATCCCCCACAGCGCTGCTTCAAGATGCCGGGCAAAGCGGGGGGCGTCGAAGAGCGGGGAGGCCAGCACCTGGGCGCGCAGCGTACTGCGCAGGGCGGCCAGACGCCCCGGATCTGCCGTGTGCAGTATGGCTTTCGCCACATAGTCGTCATCATTTTCAGCGATCCAGTCAGCCAATCCGGCGTTATGGGCAATGCTTTCTCCTATGTGAGGAAGAAAACAATCCCCCCGGCGGGTAATAGCCGGCACCCCCATCCACAACCCCTCGGCGCTGGTGGTTCCACCGCCGTACGGGAAAGGACCGAGGATAATGTCTACGCGGTTATATGCCTCCAGCATCTTTGCCCGTGGAGACGCGCCTTCCAGCACTAACCGGTCGGGGGTGATTCCACACGCGGCAAACCGGCGGCGGGTGGCATCAAGGACGCCGGGGTCGCTCAACTGGTTGGCTTTGAGGAACAGACGCGAATGAGGTACGGCCTGGAGCACCTTCGCCCACAGGGTCACTACGGCAGCATTGATTTTGGCGAGGTTGTTAAAGCTGCCGAAGGTGATGGACTTGGAAGAGAGTGCCGGCAGCGGTCCCACTTCCAGAGGCACGTCGGGCGGGGTGAAGCAGAGATAGGTTTCCGGCAGCCGCCATACGGTCTCCGTGAAATGCCCTTCCTCCCCGGCTGGCGTCACATACGGATCGCCCAGGAGGTAATCCATCTCAGCCACACCGGTGGTGGCAAAATAACCCGGCCAACTGGTCTGCACCGGAGCCGGTTTCCAGGCGAATATGGGCAGTCTGTTTTTGCCCGTATGGCCGGAACAATCGAGCAACACATGTATGCCATCCGCGTGAATCGAAGCGGCAGCGGCTTCGTCGCTCAGGCCGACCAACGGTTTCCAGGCGGAAAAGTATGGTCTGATGCGGAGTGTTAGATCATCCACCTTGTGGTCGGTGGGGTAGGCGGTCAGCTCCATGCGGGACGAATCGATCTGTGCCAGGACGCTTTCCAGGAAATAACCGACAGGATGGTTATGCAGGTCCCCGGACACAAACCCTACCCGCAGGCGTTCCGGCCGGGGCGCACACTGCCAGGCGGAAAAGCGTGCCCCCACCTTTTTGGCCGCCATCCGTCCGTATCTGGAAGCCTCTTCAAGGTGATGCAAAACATGATGACCCGGGATATAGTTCAGGCTGAATAGGAGGTTGCTGTGCGCTTCAGCATAATCCGGCTTGATGGAAAGCGCCTGTCGATAGCTTGCTTCGGCCTCCGTGAGCCGGCACTGGTCCCTGAGGGCGACGCCCAGGTTGTTATGCGCTTCAGCATAATCCGGCCTGATGGAGAGCGCCTGGCGCAAACTTGCCTCGGCCTCCGCGAGCCTGCCCTGGTCCCTGAGGCTGACGCCCAGGTTGCTGTGCGCTTCAGTGAAATCCGGCCTGATGGAGAGGGCGTGGCGATATCTTGCTTCGGCCTCCGCGAGCCTGCCCTGGTCCTGGAGGGTGATGCCCAGGTTGTTATGGGCTTCAGCGGAATCCGGATTTATCGAAAGGGCCTGGCGCAAACTTGCTTCGGCCTCCGCGAGCCTGCCCTGGTCCTTGAGGCTGACGCCCAGGTTGCTGTGCGCTTCAGCGAAATCCGGCCTGATGGAGAGGGCCTGGCGGTAACTGGCTTCGGCCTCCGCGAGCCTTCCCTGCTCCTGGAGGGCGTTGCCCAGGTTGCTGTGCGCTTCAGCATAGTCCGGCTTTATCGAAAGCGCCTGGCGGTAACTGGCTTCGGCCTCCGCGAGCCGGCCCTGGTCCTGGAGGGTGACGCCCAGGTTGCTGTGCGCTTCAGAGTAGTCCGGCTTTATCGAGAGCGCCTGCCGGTAGCTGGCTTCAGCCTCCGTGAGCCTGCCCTGGTCCTTGAGCGCGTTACCCAGGTTGTAATGCGCTTCAGCATAGTCCGGCTTTATCGAAAGCGCCTGGCGGTAACTATCTTCGGCCTCCGCGAGCCTGCCCTGCTCCTTGAGGACGTTGCCCAGGTTGCTGTGCGCTTCAGCATAGTCAGGGTTTATCGAAAGCGCCTGGCGGTAACTGGCTTCGGCCTCCGTGAGCCTGTCCTGCTCCTGGAGGGCGCTGCCCAGGTTGCTATGCGCTTCAGAGTAGTCCGGCTTGATGGAAAGCGCCTGGCGGTAACTAGCTTCGGCTTCTGTGAGCCTACCCTGGTCCTGGAGCGCGTTACCCAGGTTGCTATGGGCTTCGGCGGAATCGGGCTTGATCGAGAGCGCCTGGCGGTGACTTGCTTCGGCCTCCGTGAGCCGGCTTTGTGCCCGGAGGGCGATGCCCAGGTTGCTATAGGCTTCAGCGGAATCCGGCTTGATCGAGAGCGCCTGGCGGTAACTTGCTTCGGCCTCCGTGAGCCTGCCCTGCTCCTTGAGGACGTTGCCCAGGTTGCTATAGGCTTCAGCGTAGTTCGGCTTGATCGAGAGCGCCTGCCGGTAGCTGGCTTCAGCCTCCGTGAGCCTGCCCTGTTCCTTGAGGGCATTGCCGAGGTTGTTATGAGCTTCAGCGAAATCCGGCTTTATCGAGAGCGCCTGGCGGTAGCTGGCTTCAGCCTCCGTGAGCCTGCCCTGGTCCCGGAGGGTGACGCCCAGGTTGTTATGCGCTTCAGCGTAGTCCGGCCTGATGGAGAGCGTCTGTCTATAGCCGGCTTCGGCCTCCGCGAGCCTGCCCTGGTCGTGGAGGGTGTTGCCCAGGTTATAATGTCCTTCAGCGTGATCCGGCTTTATCGAAAGCGCCTGGCGGTAACTGGCTTCAGCCTCCGTGAGCCGGCCCTGGTCCCGGAGGGTGACGCCCAGGTTGTAATGCGCTTCAGCGTCTCCCGGTAAAAGTTCTGCCGCTTTCCGCATAGGCTCCAGCGCTTCCGCGCTCCTTCCCTGCAACACGAGCATCACCCCCAGCGCCTTCCAGCCGACCCCATTCTGCGGAAAACGCACGGTCAGCTTCTTTGCGAGGACTGCTCCCTCTGCGTAACGACCCTGGTTGAACAAAGCCGCGAGCGTGTTGATCGAGTGTGCCAATTTGCTATTTGTGATTTTATGCGGCGTCTGTTTCATCCGTTTTCGGCATCTCCCTATGCGGCGTGCCTGACCTGCGCCGGTTCATTATATCATCTTCAGGGTTGGGCTTCCTCTTGTTTGTTGAGTCTCTGTCAGAGAATTCTGCGGATATGGGGCGCTTCAGTCTCCGGCGCATAACTTACCAGAGGTCCTGGCGCGAGACCCGAGACCGGACCTAAAATCCTCCGCATATAACCCTTTGCAATAACGATGGAGATTTATTTTAGGCAGTGGATTTAGGTAGCGGACAGGTCTTGACACATGCATCATCCGTACCTACGTATCTCTATAACAGAGAATTCCGGGGGGCATTCGATCTATTAAGGGTCTCATAATTATCGTGACATGCCCTCTTCACATGTTGAAATGAAGGGCTTTGCGGTAGAAGGATTGGTATCCGGCTAATTATGAAAGTCCTAAAAGATCCCAAACGCACAAATAGAGACCCTAGAGGGCGGTAGCCTACATAAGATTCACTTGAGCCACCCCCCCGGCTCGTCTAAGAACTCATGCCATTTTACACGAGGAGGTTACGCATGATGCGCGTCTGTTCAATACTTTTTCTTGTACTTGCGCTCGCGTCGTGCGGCGCAATGGTCCGGAACCCGGTGTCACTGACGGACCCACGGGTCCAGGCGAATGCCTATCCGCAGAAAGCGTACCGCATCCAGGCGGGCGACGAGCTTGAGGTCAGGTTCTTCTACAACCCTGAATTGAATGACCGGGTTATAGTGCGCCCGGATGGCTTCATCTCGCTCCAGCTCATCGGGGAACTGATGGTCATCGATATGACTCCCGGCGAGCTTACGTCGACACTGCAGCAGCGCTACGAATCGATGATACAACGCAGCGCCATAACGGTCACGATGCGTGTATTTGCCGGCCAGAGGATCTACGTGGACGGCGAGGTGAATAAGCCGGGCCTCTTCCCTCTTACGGGCCAGGTGACCGTGATGCAGGCCATCGCTATGGCAGGGGGGTACAAAGACAGTGCGCGCCTCCATGAGCTCATCCTCATCCGGCGCGGTCCTTCGAACGAGCCTCTGGCCATTCCAATCGATTTGTGGGCAATCATCAACGGCAAGAACATGGGTCAGGACATCCTTCTCCTCCCATTCGACATCGTCTATCTACCGAAATCTCCCATCGGTAATGTGAACAAGTGGATTACACTGTATATCAAGAACAACCTGCCCATTAACCCCGGCTTTGGATACTACTTTTCCATATCGCAGTAGGAGGCTCTCTATGATCGACAAGAGACAGGACACAGGAGCCCAGGCCGGAACACTCAGGGATTTTCTGGCCGTCCTCTTCAAACATAAGACAAAGGTCCTCGCCGTCTTCTTCAGCGTTGTCGTCACGGTGACCGTCGGCTCTTTTCTCCTTGCACCGACCTTTGAAGCGAAATCAAGCATACTGGTCAAGTTCGGAAGGGAGTACGTGTACCGCCCGGAAGTGGGCGACAAGGGCCCGGTCATTTCCTTGGGCCAGTCAAGCCAAAATCAGGTGGAGGAGATCCTCAACTCGGAAATAGAGATCATTACCAACCGGGACCTGGCGGACAGGGTGATCACCGCTATCGGGGTCGGGAAGCTTTATCCTGATTTGGTTGAGCCGCCCTCTTGGGCTTCGACTGTACGTATGTTCTTCGCCCCTAAAGGGATTACTGTCACCCCAAAAGATTTAGCAATAATTGAGTTCGGCAAAAAACTCACGGTCGAGGGCGTCAAGAAATCGAACGTGATCGACGTCAGCTTCCAACACAAGGACCCCTACCTGGCAGCCCGGGTGGTAAATCTCCTGGTTGACTACTTCAAGGAAAAGCACTTGCAGGTTTACAGCGACCCCAAGTCCTCCTTCCTCGAAGAGCAGCTCGCGGAATACCGCCGGAAGCTCACAACGTCTGAAGAGGTGCTTCAAAGCTTCAAACAGACCCAGGGTGTCTATTCGCTCGACGAGCAGAGAAACCTCATGCTCAGGCAGCGCATGGAACTGGACACTGCCTACAAGGGAACGCAGAACAATATCCAGGAGCTGCAAGAGAAATTGCGCTCTTTGAAGGCGCAGTCCCGCACGATTGCAGAGGACAGCAATACCTTTGTGTTTTCGGAGCAGGGAAACATCCTCACCGATGCGAAAGCCAAGCTGCTCGACCTTAAGCTCAAGGAACACGAGCTCCTCATCAAATACAAGGAGGAGAGCCCCCCGGTCAAGGACGTGCGCAAAGAGATCCGGATGGCGGAGGACTTCCTCGCTGCCCAGGAAAAGGACGTAACCTCGAAAGTCAGGACAGGCAACCTTGTCTATCAGGAGACGGAGAAAGAGCGCATTAAGGCAGAAGCGGACCTTCGCGCCCAGGAGGCAAAGCTCGCTTCCCTTGGCCCTCAGATCGCCAGGGTCGACAGCGCCCTCAAGAATCTGGACAGGCAGGAGAAGCAGTTCCAGGATCTGAAACGGGACACAGCGACCAACGAGCGGGATTACCTCACCTACAAAGATAGATGGGAGGAGGCCCGCATTTCCGACGACATGAACCGCAAAAAGATGGCTAATATCTCCATCATCCAGGCAGCAGCCGTCCCAACGAAGCCGGTCAAGCCAAAGAAATTGCTCAACCTATCGCTCTCCATAATGCTGGGCGCCGTATCCGCCCTGGGCGCTGCATTCTCCTCCGAATATCTCGGCCGCACCTTTAACACGGCCCAGGACGTGGAGCAGCGGCTCGGCCTGCCCGTTCTCACCGCCGTCACCGCATCACGTTCATGAACACAGAAAATACCGATGGAAGAAGGAAGAGCGTGTTATCGATCTTCCCTCCTCCTCTAAAGGGGCTATGTACACCCAATACTACAATTTCTCTGAAAATCCTTTCAACATAACCCCCGACCCCAGGTTTCTCTACCTCACGGCGGGCCATCGCGAGGCGCTTGCGGCGCTCCTCTACGGCATCAGGGAGAGGAAGGGCTTCGTGGCCCTCACCGGCGAGGTAGGCACCGGCAAGACCACGCTCCTTTACCGGCTGCTGGACAACCTGGACGAGAAGGTACACACGGCTTTCATATTCCACACAAACACCACATTCAGAGAGCTGCTGAGAAATATGATGTCGGAGCTGGGGCTGCCCGTGACGGATGATGACGGTTTCCTCCTTATCAACCAGTTCAATCGCTATCTGATCGAACGGGCAGTTGCGGGCGAAATCGTGGCCCTCGTCATCGATGAAGCGCAGAACCTTTCCGAAGAGGCGCTGGAGCATATCCGTCTTCTCTCGAATCTGGAGACGCGCACGAGGAAGCTCCTGCAGATTGTGCTTTGCGGCCAGCCGGAGCTTGCGGCAAAACTGAACGCGACGGGTCTGAGGCAGCTCAGACAGAGGATAGCGATATTTCGGCGCATCGGACCGCTCAGTGATGCCGAGTGCCGGGATTATGTGGAGCACAGGTTGAAGATAGTAGGCGGCAATGCAGCCAGGCTGTTTACGTCCGGCGCCATGACCTTGCTCCGGACGCATTCCCGGGGAATCCCCCGCATCATCAACGTGATGTGCGACAACGCCCTCCTCATCGGCTTCGCCGCCTCATGCAAGAAGATCGATGAGGCCACAATGCTCGAAGTCATCAGGGACATGGATGGCGCACTCTCTCACGCGGCTCCGGTGCCTGCCGTCGAGGCAGCGCCGCAGATCCCGGCCGGCCGCAAGCTTGACGTGCTCCGGCGTTTGCTCGCGTGTGTGAGGGTGAGGCAGAGATAGCAAGCTGAAAGCGCAACAGGGACGAAGCTGCATTGCTCGATCACTCGGATAGCCTGTAGCAACAGATATTCGCAATGTTGCACAGGATGGAAAGGGGGTAGACATGGCTCGTACATTCGATGCTTTAGAGAAAGCTGAAAAGGCAATCAGTGCGCAGGCTCAGGCGGATGTTGACGTAAGGCGCATGTTTGACTCACCGCCCGTCATCACACAAAGGCCGCCCGGTCCGAAAGCGTCTGTCCGCATGACAGACGAATATAACCGCCTGAGGCAGAGTATCCTGGCTGCGCTGCCTGAGCTGAAGACGAGGGCGCTTCTTTTTATCAGCGCAACCGACGGCGGAGAAGCCGCAACGGTCCTCGCCGCGTTTGGCCGGGTGCTCGCACGCTCGGGGGAGCGGGTCCTCCTCGTCGATACGGACCTGAGAGGCCCCATGCTCAACGGGCTATTCGGCATGAACGGAGGGCCCGGCGTGACTCAGTTATTCTCGGGGATGGGCGACCTTGTTACCGTCATGAACAGGACGGAGATCGAAGGGCTTCTCATGGTGACGGCGGGGAGGCCTGTTGCCGACCCGTTTTCCCTTCTTGAATCCGCACACGTCAACGCACTTATCGAGCAGATGAGGAAAGAGGCGGACTGGGTACTTCTCGCGGCGCCCCCGGTCAATGCCTATAATGACGCTGTTGCCCTCTCGAAGAAAGTCGACGGTGTAGTGCTTGTTGTAGAGGCTGAGCGAACGAGATGGGAAGTGGCCCGGAGCGCCAAAGAACGGCTCGAAGATGCCAGGGCCAATATCCTCGGCGTCGTGCTCAACAACCGCAAGCTCCACATACCGGGATGGATTTATCGGCGCTTGTAACGCCCACCTACTCAAAAACATGAATCGTCGCACGATACTCCTCAACTGTCTCAAGCTTTTCGACATTGCTCTCATGCTGGTGAGCTTTGTACTCTCCATCCTGGTCGTCTCTTCGAACCTGAGAGTCGGCTCATTCGAGCGCCTCTTTGACATGCGCATAAGGCTCCCCAATTTCGCGATCTTTATCGGGTTCATGATTGCCTGGCACGTGGTGTTTTCCCTCTTCGGGCTGTACCATTCCCGCCGGCTTTCCTCGATCCGCGAAGAAGTTGCCGATGTCATCAAGGCCACGGCCGCAGGCGCCGCAGTCCTATTCGTCGGGGTATCGGTTTTTCATATCCAACTCTTCACGCCCGTCTTTCTGGCGTTCTTCTGGGCATCAACGACCTTGGGTACAGTGGTGAGCCGTGTGACACTCCGTTCTATGCTCAGGCAGCTCAGGAGCAGAGGCCGGAACCTGCGCAACGTAATCATAGTCGGCACAAACAGCCGGGCCCTTGCCTTTGCCAAAAAGATCGAATCGAAGCCCGACTTGGGCTACGTGCTCAAAGGTTTCGTTGACGATGAGGTGAGAAGCCGGGAGATAGGGACGGATCGTTGCAGCCTGGTGGCAAACCTCAGCAGCCTGCCCGAATTTTTGAGACAGAATGTGGTGGACGAGGTCGTCATTGCCCTGCCCATAAAATCGTTTTATGCGCGAACCGCCGCCATCGTCGCTACATGTGAAGAGCAGGGGATTATGGCGCGCTTTCTTTCCGACCTTTTCAACGTGCGCATTGCCAGGACCAACGCCGAGCTTATTGACGGTCAGGCGATCACCACTATCTCTACCGGTAGTCTGAGTGAGCTGCCCTTGTTTGTGAAACGGCTGGTGGACGTATTCGCTTCCTCCGCCCTCCTTCTGCTCGCGTCGCCTCTCTTCCTCGCGGTCGCAGTGCTCATCAAGGCAACATCACCCGGTCATGTATTCTTTATCCAGGAAAGGCTCGGAATCAATAAGCATCGCTTTAGATTGATCAAATTCAGGACTATGGTGTCCGACGCAGAAAAGAAGATCCATGAACTGGAGCACCTCAACGAAGTCAAAGGCCCCGCGTTCAAGATCAGGAATGACCCGCGCATCACCAGGACCGGAAAGCTTCTTCGTAAAACGAGTATTGACGAGCTGCCGCAACTGCTTAATGTGCTGAAGGGCGATATGTCGCTCGTCGGCCCCCGTCCGCTGCCCGTCCGCGATTACGAGGGATTTGATGAAGACCGGCATCGCCGCCGCTTCAGCGTCCGCCCCGGCATCACCTGTCTGTGGCAGTGCCACGGCCGGAGCAATGTGTCCTTCGACCACTGGATGAAGCTGGACATGGAGTATATCGATAACTGGTCTTTGGGATTGGATGTGAAAATTCTGCTGATGACAATCCCGGCAGTCCTGAAAGGCTCAGGAGCAACATAAAAGTATGACCTACTCAACTACCGAACAACCAAACCCCTAACTGCCTTGCGGGTGGCCACTGCGGCCGGACTTAAAACTGAAGACCCCTTGCCGTTCCGAGGGAAATAGAAAATGGTGCCAAGGACGTCATTCGTAACCACAATGGTGTACCTTTTTGCAGGGACATTGATTGGGATACTTGCGACAGGATTCTCGGTTCCCTTAGGCTTGGCCATTTGTTTCTTTGGGCTGCTTGTGTTGTTCGGCTGTTCCAGACCGGGGTTATTTGCCGTGATCATCGCTGCCCTGCTCCCGTTCTACCTTGAATGGGAAACGCTGGGGTCCGGCATGAAAGTCGGTACCACGTCTCTTTTGGTCGTGGGTACTCTCTTCGGCGTCTTGATACACTCTTTCCTGCATCGTGGAACCAGGTTCCCCCGGATTCCCCATCTCGTGCCCTGGATGCTGCTCTCCGGCTTCATGTGTGCCGCCTATATCCACGGGCCCTACTTCGTTCCTGACCCGGCGAAGATACCGTGGCATCTGTACCGGACGGTGTTTCGGTATCTTCTGATCTATCCCCTGCTCCTGCTTGTGTTCAGAATTGAACGTGAAAGCGCTGTCAGGAATGCCCTCGTGGCGGTACTGGTTTCCACCGGTCTGGTGGCACTAGTCGCAATTGCGCAAACTGCTTTAAACGCTCCGTGGCACCCATTGCATTTTGGTATCGCACTCAAAATGCTCACTGCTCGCACGGACGCTATGCCATCTGACCCTGCCACCGGGGTCTTGCGTGCCTTTGGTTCCTTCGCGCATCCTAATGGGCTGGCAGGTTTCTTAGTAGTCCTTGCCCCAATTAGCCTGGCCATCATTCTACTCGGACGAAGAGATTTACTATGGTATGCCGCATCGGTTTCCGGATTGCTCCAAATCATAGCGCTCGCCTGCACTATGTCGCGCGGGGGATGGGTCGCATCCATAATCTCCTTCTCTATCGTGTCTTCACTGGCAATGAAAAAGCGGGTGATAATACTGGGAGTAGCCTTCTTGCTGGTCTTCGGTATGGCGACTGCATTGTTTTCCACGAAAGCCCTTACGTCCCGCGCGGCAAGTCTGGGGAAATACTCACAAGTGGAAGAGTTGGTGTTCAGGGAACAGCGCTGGGAGTCGTTCCTTGAGATTGTGAGAGCAAATGTGTTTTTGGGAGTAGGGGAAGCCAGCCTTGATGATCTGAAAAAGACAGGTAGTGAATGGGGCAAAACGCCTCACAATCTGTATTTGTTTTTTGCCGTTAAGTACGGGGTCCCCGCGGCGTTGCTACTCGCCTACTTATTGGGATGGCTAATCTACGAGAGTATTCGGAGTTTCCGGCTGTCGACTATTAATTTCCACAAAGTTGTCGCCTTAGGTGTTGCAGGGAGCGCGATCGGACTGTGCATTCACGGGCTTGCCGATGCCTTGATCGACACCGACCAAATATGGACGGCTCTCTGGATCCTGCTCGCAATGACCGTTGTCTTGAAGGAGTGGATTAAGGCAAGCCTTCCTGAAGTCATGGGAAGGACTGTGCATGGATTACACAAATAAGGGGTCGAACAGGTTACGCGTCTTGATTATTTCCAACGGTCATCCGTGCCCGGGGGTACCCCATTTTTACACTTTCATAGCCGAGCAGGCCAAGGCCGTTTCAGAAAGAATAGATATCAAGATCATTGTACCGATAGAAAAACATATCCCTATCTCAAGGCACGTAAGACACCTGGATTTCAGCAGAAAATTCCCTGCCCTATTGCACACGGATAATTACGTTACATATTTCCCACGGGTCTTTCGATATTTTCCGAAACTCAACAAGCCCCTGGCAGACTATCTTGCTCTTTGGGCTACTCTCTATACAATATGGCGTCGCGGGGTTCGGTTCGACTTAGTGCACGGTCACTTCGCACACCCCGCAGGGTTTATTGCGGCCTCCATTTCCGAGCTGTTTCGGAAACCCTACGCCCTGACCGTGCATGGCTCCGATGTCCTGGAGGCCTTCGTTGAGGGGGAGATGGTAAAGACGAGGCGAGCCCACAGGGATTTCGGGCTGCGGAAAGCTCATAGAGTCATCTGCGTCGGCAACAGCCTCAGAGACGGTGTGATTAACCTGGGCGTTTCTGTTGACAGATGCGTGGTAATCCCCAACGGTGTCGATACGGCGCGGTTTTCTCCCCGGTGTGAAGAAGGCAGCGACAACAGCATCCTTTTTGTGGGGAGTCTTATCGAGCGAAAAGGGGTCGACTTGCTTATCGAGGCCTTCAGCAGGGTCTCCTCAAAGCACCCCGGACTTCGGTTGAAACTGCTTGGGGACGGACCGATGCGGGAGCAGCTTAGAGAACAGACACTTCGCGCGGGCCTATCGGACCGTGTGGAATTCCTGCCGCCAAGGCCAAACTCCGGGATACCGCAGGTTATGGCCAAGGCGAGATTGTTCTGTCTCCCCAGCAGAGAGGAGGGCTTTGGCGTCGTCCTGATTGAAGCCCTGGCTTCGGGTGTGCCGGTCATAGGTGCGAGAACCGGCGGGATTGCCGATATTATTACTTCTGATGACTTTGGGTTGTTATTCGAGCCGGGCAATGCTACCGATCTTGCGGTCCAGGTGGATAATGCGTTGAACAAGGACTGGAAAAAGGCCGCTATTCGTGAGGCCGGTCTGAAGTACTCCTGGGATCGGATCGCTGAGCGCGTCGTTGACCAGTACACGTTGGCGGTGATCCACTATGCTTCTTCAAGAAGGGCGTAATTTCCGATGAAAATACTCATGAGTGAGGAACTTCAATACGGCAGCCCTATTCATGTCGGTTCACACAATTATGCGGATTTGTTTGTACAGGATAGACACGAAGTGTTCTGGCTTGGCCGCACGGTCCATCCCCTGGATATCGTCCGGGCCTCCATGAGACATCCCTTGCATAAGAAGTTGATCGCTTCCTGGCAAGCCGGTGGGATCAAGATTCGTGATAACTTCTGGACTTATCATCCATTGACGCTGCTGCCGTACCGGGACTTTGTATTTCTGGCGAGCAAACTGGTACAGGAACACACCTTGCAGTTCACCTTGCCGCCGGTGCGTAAGATCCTCAAACGGCGCGGCTTTGAACACGTTGAATTGTTGTGGTTATCACAATCGCTTCACTCTTTATCGTTAGCAAGATATGTCCGATATGGAAAGCTGATTTACCGCATGTCTGACGATTATTTGCAATTTAAGGGCATTCCCTCCAACATGAAGAAAGCCGAAGCGGAGATTATCGAGCGTGCGGATACGGTTTTTGTCACCTCCCGCAAACTTTATGAAAATGTCCGCGCAAGCGCCGGCGATAAAGTGCTTTACCTGCCGAACGGCGTCGATTTGGCGCACTTCGATATTCCAACACCAGCCGAGCCTATGGACATTGCTGCCATTCCACACCCACGGGTGCTTTACGTCGGCACGATCCAGGAATGGTTTGACCTTAACCTGATTATTTGTGCCGCCAAGAGCCTGCCTGAGTTTTCCTTTATACTCGTCGGGCCGCATATGCACATCGAACGGGCCGCAGCGATGCCGAACATTCATATTTTAGGGGTGCGTCCTTACGCTCAGCTTCCACCCTATTTGTATCACTGCGATATCGGGATTATTCCATTCCTTAAAACACCGCTGACCGATAACACCAACCCGGTCAAGATATTTGAGTATTTTGCCTCCGGTCTGCCTGTGGTCTCGACAAATATGTATGAAGTAGAACAATTACATTCACCGGCGCTTATAACCAAGACCCCGGCTGAATTTGTTGATGCCCTAAAGCAGGCTTGTGATTATGGACGAGGCCGTGCTGAATATGTGCAGTTCGGCCGAGCCAATAGCTGGCAAAAACGATATGCACGCATTAAGGAGAGGCTGCCGAGCGCGACTTGAAGGAGATCGCATGTGTTAAGACCCTTTGAAAAACCCATTTATGTGACCAGGCCTTTTTTGCCACCCCTGGAAGAGTTCTGCAAGGGGCTTGAGGAAATATGGGAGAACCGATGGTTAACGAATGACGGCCCCATACTCAAGCGTTTCGCTCAGGAACTATGCGATTTCTTTGAAACAGATAATCTCTGCCTTTTCAACAACGGCACTCTCGCTCTCCAAATAGCGTTGCAGGGAATGGGGATCTCGGGGGAGGTCATCACTACCCCGTTCACCTTTGTGGCTACAACCCACGCCTTGTTTTGGAACAAGGTCAGGCCGGTATTCGTAGACATCGAGCCTGAGTATTACACCATTGACCCTGAAAAAGTTGAAGCTGCCATCACCCCCTGGACAACAGCAATTCTGGCAGTTCACGTATACGGGCATCCATGCAGACTCAATTCGCTGGCGGACATTGCACGGCGACACAATTTGAAACTGATCTACGACGCCGCGCATGTGTTTGGTGTAAGGATCGGCAATAAATCTATCGCCGACTTTGGCGACATGAGCATGTTCAGCTTTCACGCAACAAAGTCCTTCCACTCGCTGGAAGGGGGGATGTTAATTTTCCGTGAGACGGGACTGAAGGGCGTACTCAATTACTTGAAGAACTTCGGTTTCAAAAATGAGTTTGAGGTAGTGATGCCGGGTACCAATGCCAAAATGAATGAAATGCAGGCATTGATGGGGATTCAGGTCCTCAAGTACCTCGACGGGATAATAGAGAAGCGCGCAAAGGTCAATGATCTATATCGGCAGCTCCTTAAGGAGGTTCCCGGCATTCGCCTCGTACCGGCCCTCCCTTCAGCAGTAAAGCAGAACCACGCATTCATGCCGATCGAGGTGGATGAACGGGAATTTGGCATGACCTGCGAAGCACTGTATGAGGAGCTCAAGCAATACAATGTACACTCCCGCCGCTATTTTTATCCCTTGGTCTGCGACTATGCCTGCTACCGCAGCGTTTCGGTGAAAGACCCGCTGAGCATCGCCCGCCGGACGGCTAATGTCATATTAACACTGCCCATCTACGATAGCTTGGATCTGTCTGACGTTGAGACCATTTGCGATGTCATTATGTCTCTTCAGAGCAGGGAAAGACGGCCTCTTAGAACGGTAAATAGTTCCGGCACATCCCTCCTATGATGAACGGCAAAACCATAACTCCGGAGGTTAGGTTGTGGCTGTAGAATCGATTGGCAAGACCGAAATCAACGTGATGTTGACCAGCGTTGGACGCAGGGCCTATTTAGTGAATTACTTTAAGGAAGCCATTGGCGATAAAGGCAAAGTGATCGCTGTCAACAGTCACCCGGACTCTACGGGTATGCTCGCCGCCGATGTGGCTTGCGTTGTCCCCCGAGCAGACGACCCTGGATTCATAGAGTCCATGCTCGATCTTTGCAAGAGATACGGTGTCAGGCTTCTTATGTCTCTCCATGATTGGGAAGCACCGTTTATTGCCGCACGACTTGAGAGTTTTAGAGAAATCGGCACTATTCCTGTTATTTCCGAACCTCACGTCCTGGAGATTTGCCTCGATAAGTGGACTACATTCGATTATGTGCAGAGGATGGGGTGGAGCACACCTGTATCCTTTGTATCGCTGCAAGCGGCCAAAGAGGCCCTGGAAACAGGACGCCTGCGGTTTCCAGCTATTCTGAAACCCCGGCGCGGTCAAGGCTCGGTGGGCATTGAAGTGGCATACGATCTGGAAGAGTTGGAAGCCCATTACAAGTTACTTTCGGTGAAAGCAGCCAGGATGGAGAGTAATGGCATTACGCGTCAACCTGAGCCGCTCATAATTCAGCAGTACCTGTCCGGAGTGGATTATGACCTGGAAGTTGTTAATGATCTTGCCGGACGGTATGTCAGTGTGATGGCCAAGAGGAAGCTTGCGTCGCGTTCCGGTGAATGTGAGTCGGCTGAAACTGTCGAGGAGGAACGATTAACCGAGCTCGGCAGTCAGATTGGATCAAAGATGGGTCACCTCGGAGTGCTGGATGTCGACGTCATCGATCAAGACGGCATCCTGTATGTCCTGGAGTTCAACCCAAGGTTTGGCGGCTGCTACCCATTTTCGCACATGGCAGGAGCAAATCTCCCTGCTGCCTACGTGGCCTGGGCGTTAGGGGTAGAGCCGGACCCTTCCTGGCTGCGCGTGCGGGCCGGTGTAAAGTCCTTTAAGGATTTCGCGCTTGTTGTCGACCGGAGGAGGTAGGATGGTCGGCCCGGTTGCAACCAACCGACTGCACAAAAGAGGAGTATCTCTATGAGAAACGTGTGGTCAGGCCCTGGCATAGATCATTCACTTGGGGAACCAACAACGTGGGACGCTCTCTGGAAGCGGCACTTTCAGGAATATCAGGGCGATGTCCGCCATGCCTATTACATTGCCGCGGTGCGCCGCAGGAGGGAACGCCGGATACTGGAAATAGCTGCGGGCAGTTTTCGTGATGTGGCAGCGCTCAATCGCTGGGGTTTCTTCTGCGAAGGGATAGACTTTTCAACCGAATCCATCGAGAGGGCTTGGGAAATGTTGCCGGGCCTCTGCGACAGGATCAAGAAAATGGACGCCGGCCGCCTGGATTATCCCGACGGAGCATTCGACCTCACCTATCACGCCGGATTTTGGGGGTACTTCGATGACGAACAGATTTCAGCCTTGGGGGCGGAGCAGGCGAGGGTTACGGCATCCCGTATAGTCGCTACGGTTCACAACGCCCACAACCGTTCTTTCAGGGAGCAATTTGCGGTGTGGAGCGGGAAAGATGTGCTTTTCAGGATCCGGTTCTTCGAGGCCGATGAAATTATGAGTCTGATGCGTCCGTTTTGCCGGCATGTCACGGTTCTTCCGGTGACCGGTCCGCGGATGGACCGGCTTATTAGCCGTGGTCCGGCGCCGGGAGTCGTTCGCTGGGCCTATCGCTTTTATGGCCGCTATCAGGGCCTCGAGAAGGGCCAGCGGTTGATGTGCATCGGAGACGTGGCGGGATGACGTTTCCGGAATCTAATTCCCTGAGATCCAGAACCGTTCATGCGCTCTCATGGAGTTTTCTCGAGTCTGTGGGACTCAAGGGCGTACAGTTTCTCATCGGGATTGTTCTGGCCAGGCTGTTGTTGCCGGAGCAGTTCGGCCTGATCGGGATGCTGACTATCTTCATGGCGGTGGCGCAGTCGTTCCTCGATAGCGGGTTCGGGGCGGCGCTGATACAGAAACGCGAGGTAACTGCGACCGACACATGCTCCATTTTTTACTTCAACATTCTCGCCGGGCTGACGGTAACGGGTCTGCTATGGCTCGTTGCCCCCTGGATTGCCGCCTTTTACAACCAGCCGGTCCTGACTTCCCTCACCCGGGCGTTGTCGTTGACCATTGTGATCAATGCGTTCGGGCTGATCCAGAACACTATCCTTACAAAAGGGATCAACTTTAAGACCCAGACCAAGGTGAGTCTGATTGCCGGTCTGCTATCCGGCATCATAGGCGTCACTTTAGCCGCCACGGGTTTCGGTGTGTGGAGTTTGGCCGTCCAGCAGATATCGAGCACGTTTTTTCGGACCCTGTTCCTGTGGCTCCTGAACGCCTGGAGGCCTGGTCTGGTCTTCAGTCTCGGATCCCTGAGGGAGATGTTCGGTTTCGGCTCACGGCTCCTGGCTTCGGCGGTGCTCAATCAGATATTCGAGAACATTTATTTCCTCGTCATTGGCAAGTTGTTTTCCGCTATCGAGCTGGGGTTTTTCACACGGGCCAGGAGCATGCAGGACCTTCCCTCTCAAACCTTGTCCGGCATGGTAGGGCGCGTAGTTTTTCCGGTATTTTCCGCTATTCAGGATGATCGGGCCCGGGTGAAAAGAGGGATGAAGAAGGCTTCACGCGTTCTGGCTCTATTCAATTTCCCGATGATGATCGGCCTGGCGGCAATTGCTCATCCGCTGGTACTGGTGCTGCTCACGGAGAAGTGGGCAGGATGCGTGCCTTATCTTCAGTTGCTGTGCTTTTCGTCGTTGCTGTTTCCCCTCCACGCGATCAACTTAAGCGTGCTGCAGGCGCTGGGCCGGTCTGACCTCTTTCTGCGCCTGGAGATCGCTAAGAAGGTCTTGATCATCATCAACATAGCTGTTACGGTGCGATGGGGCATACCGGCAATGATCTGCGGCATAACAGTCCTGTCGGTCGTCTTCTATTACCTGAACAGTTATTACACGGGGGTGCTGATCGACTACCCGATCGGGCAGCAGGTGCGCGACTGGTTCTCCTACCTCATCATGGCAGTACTCATGGGGATAGCGGTATACGCGGCCGGATCGCTGCCCTTTTCCACCTATCGGTCAATGCTTCTGGCCCAAACGGCCATAGGAATAGTTACCTATTGCGGCCTGTGCCGATTGTTTCGACTCATGGCGTTCATGGACGTATGGCAGGTGGGCCGGGCTGAATTGCTGTTTGTGAGGCCGGAATGGCAGGTCAGGTAGCCGCTCGGCCGTCGATCGTGACACGCAAGTAATGCCGATGAGAGAACCCCTGGTCAGCGTGAAAATGATCACTTACAACCATGCGCCCTATATCGCTCAGGCGATCGAAGGGGTGATCCGGCAAAAGACCGATTTTCCCTTTGAACTGGTGATCGGGGAGGACTGCTCCACCGACGGAACAGGGGAGATTGTTCTTGAATACCAGAAAAAGTACCCGGATGTCATCAGGGTGATTACCTCGGCCCATAATGTGGGTATGAATGAAAATGGCTACCGCGTCATGAAAGCCTGCGGGGGAAAATACATTGCCTTTTGCGAAGGGGACGATTACTGGCATAGTCCTGATAAACTTCAGAAGCAGGCGGATTTTCTGGAAGACCACCAGGAATGCGGGTTGGTCTATTCGAATTTTGACGTCTACCAGGTCACATCTAAGAAAAGGATTAGCGATTTTATACAATATTGTAAGTGGGAAACGCCGGAAACGCCCGGCATAGTCGACTTCGTTCTGGGAAGGACGTACGCGATCCGGACTTGTACCGTTATGGTCCGGGGGAATCTTTATGAGCAGATTATTGAATCTGATCGTTATCTCCACCAAAGCGGCGCCTTTCTCAGAGGTGACACTCAACTCTGGGCAGAGATATCAACTATGTCCCGATTGCATTATATTCCTGAGTCATTGGCAACCTATAACGAGACGGAGGAATCGGCTACCAGAAGCAAGGATGTCACGAAAATGGTGCGCTTCAAAATTGCAGACTTAGAACTTCTCCACTATCTTTGCGATAAGTACAACCTTCCGTCCGGTATTAGAAATGAAATGGAGGCGACGTGGTGCAATCATTCACTCTGGTTCGCTTTTCATAGAAGAAGTGCGAAGTTAGCTGAGGAAGTGCGAAAGAGACAAAAGTCATTCACGTGGAAAGAATGGCTTAGGTATTGCGCAGCCGGACATCGGGCAGTTCACTTTGTGTGCAGAATGGCATATGCAACCCGTGCGTTCCTCAGGGATAAGGGATAGGCCGGAAAGGAAGCGTGAGGTGAATTCGGCATGTATTGTGACCACCTCGTGGGACGACGGCTCGGCGCTTGATTTGAGGCTTGCCCGGCTGCTCGATAAATATGGGCTTCACGGCACGTTCTATGTGCCGGTGAATTACCGTCACGACGCATTGGCTGAGCGCGACCTGAAGGACATCGCGGCGCGACACGAGATAGGCGCGCACGGGGTGAATCACAAAGATCTGACACGGTTGCCATGGGCAGAAATGGCGGAGGAAATCAGCCATAGCAAGCTCTCCCTCGAATCGCTTCTAAGGCGCGAGATCACCGTCTTCTGCTATCCCTTCGGCTGCTTCAATGAAACCGTCAAGCGATGTGCCCGGGCATGTGGCTTCTTGGGAGCGCGCACCACCGACCCTTTCCGTTTTTCCTTCGACGATCCCTTCGAGTTCGGCGTAACGACCAACGTCTATCCCTTTCCCCTTGGACGCAAGTCTACTTGGAAGTATCCATTTTCGCGTACATTGATTCGACCGTTCCTCTTGGCTTACCCTGCCATCCGCCGCCTTCGGTTACCTCCGAGGTCCTTGGGGGGCTGGAAGAACCTGGTCAAGGAGGTCTTTCTTTTCACTCTGAGGGAAGGAAGGGTCTTTCATCTCTGGGGGCATTCGTGGGAGATCGAGAAGTACAGGACGTGGAAGAGCCTTGAAGAGGTATTTGAATTCGTTTCCGGGAGGCCGGACGTGACATATTTGAATAATACTCAATACGTGATTGGCGCCGTCAGGACTCCGGACGGGGGGCTCAGATGAAGGTTCTGCACATCAATGAGAACTACGGCGGGATATCCGGTATCGAGAGGTATTTGAAATGCTGGGATGAGTGGAGCAAAGAATCCGGCGTCACAAACAGAATCGTCGAATTCGTGATGCCCGGCTGCACGTCATCCGAACACATGTTACAGTTCTTTGCCAAGCAGGCCGTCCAGCTATGCACCGGCAGGGACCAAGTTGAAAAAAGCAGTGTGACGCTAAGAGCCATTACGGAGTTTACTCCCGATCTGGTAGTGTTCCATAATTTTGACATTGAGGCTGAGCATGACTTGATTGAAAGGGGGATTCCTGCTGCAAAATTCATACATGATAACAGTTTCGTGTGCTTGCGCGGACACGGTTTCGAGCTTCTCAGCGGGAAGACTTGTGACCGGCCGATAGGAGTTCATTGTTTACTCCGATGCGGAGGCTTGGGAAGAGATCGGGATGGACGGATGAGATTCCATAGCCTGGCCCGGAAAAGATGGGGGTTGAGGCTCCTGGGCAACTTCAGCTTCTTGCTGACCCCGAGCGACTACATGAGAAACCAGCTCATCAAAAATGGTCTCGATGCCGGCCACGTGCATGTTTTTCCACCGCTGCTGAACATCGCGTCCGGCACAGGGAATGGGTCAAATGACGGAAACACCATTTTGTTCTGCGGTCGTATCGACCGGGGCAAGGGGCTTGATATGCTGTTAGAGGCAGTTAGTCACGTGAGACAGGCATATAAACTCCGCATTATCGGGGATGGCAGGGATCTGGACAAGTATAAACGACTCGCGCAAAAGAGGGGCCTCGCGCAAAGTACCACGTTCCTGGGCCGACTGTATGGCGAAGACGTCGAAAATGAGTACCGCAATGCAGCCATCATCGCTGTTCCCTCTCGCATGCCGGAAGCATTTTGCTTTTCCGGCATTGAGGCTATGATATGGGGAAAGCCTTTGGTGGCCTTTCGCTGCGGCGCCATCGAAGAATGGCTTTCCGATGGGATAGTTGGCTACGCGGTTGAAACCGGCAACACGCAGCAATTTGGACAACAACTTGACGAATTGCTCCAAAATCGCGAGCTTCGCGAACGTATGGCGGATGCCGGCAAAAGGCATTTGGAGGCCTCCTTCCCTATCAAGGGTAAAGGACAAGAATTCGCGGATAGACTGGAAGAACTCGTTAATAACCACCTTACACGGCCGGCTGATCTCAGATATCGTGAAACGCGGACGTAATTGAACGACCATTGAAATGTGCGAATCTTCACCGGAAACGGTGAGCTGAACCGGGCAGCGGAGGCTGTGTGGGCGATCTCTATCCGGAGGTATATTCGTGCGTGAATCAGAGTCAATATGTGAAAGCATAGCCCGGCGATACAACGTTTGCCCGGACATCCATCCACAAGACTTTTTATTTCAATATATACGCGACAGCGGAAGACTTGATACCGATGAAAAGGCCACTGAAGAATATTTTAATGATGGTGCCAATTCTGCCCGGAAACTAGATAATATTTTGAGGGACGTTTGTGGTTTTGGCGATCGCCAAGTACAGCTTTTGGAGTTTGCATCAGGATATGGAATGGTAACTCGACACATCAAGAATCTCATGCCATGCTGTTTAACTACTTCTTGCGATATACATCCACAGGCTGTTCAGTTCATTCAGCACAACTTAGTGACTGAGGCAGTTCTTTCTGCATCCGAACCTGAAGACCTCTTTTTTGATAAAACCTTTGATGTCGTATTCGCATTGTCTTTCTTCTCACATATGCCCAAAGACACTTTTTCCCGATGGTTGGAGAGATTGGCGTCATTTGTTAAGCCGGAGGGTTATCTAATTTTTACAACACATGGGCTGCGAAGCCAACGGATGTTTCGCATGAGCTTTAAGTTCGATGACGAAGGCTTTTATTTTCGACCAGCAAGTGAGCAAATGGATCTGAGCACAAAAGAATATGGATCAACATTTGTCACCCCGGAATATGTAATTGGTAAACTAACTCAAATAGCAAATTTGCCGTTACAATATTTTCATGAGGGATATTGGTGGGGACACCAGGACGTTTACATTGCAAAAGCTGTAGGTGAATACATTGCCCCAGGACGTGTCGCAGATATTACAAAAACAATTCTTAAGGATATTAAGGAAAGATCCTGGAGACGTCTTCTGAAGAAAGTGATGCGAGGGTTAAGAAGATTATAGGCTTGTCGAGACAAATGGTAAAAAAGCCCGAGTTATCCGTCATTGTTGTTACGTACAACTCATCAAGGTATGTCATTGAATGTCTTAGTTCAATAGCGCAAAGCGCCCGCGATGTCAACTTTGAACTCGTTGTGGTCGATAACCATTCTACGGAGGACACCCTGGCGCTGGTTCATAGACATTTTCCCGATATACATCTCATATCGAATTCTGAGAACTGCGGTTTTGCGCGTGCTAACAACCAAGGCTTGAGACGTTCCCAAGGTGAATTTCTTTTGTTGGTGAATCCTGATGTTGTCATTCTTGGAGACGCAATACCGTCAATGTTGAGGTTCTTGAGAAAGTCGGAGAATACGGCAGCGGTGGGCTGCCGACTGCTCAACGCCGACTGCACGACGCAGAGATCAACCTTCAGCTACCCAACCATTTCGAAAGAACTCTTTCACATACTCGGCGGCGGCCGTCTGCTGTACCTGCTCGGAGCAGGCTCAAGTAGGGGCTTGAGCCTGCTCCGAAGGGTTTCTCCGAGGAATTTTGGTCCCTACTGGGAACATGACAAGTTAGCTGAGGTTGATGGCCTAACCGGAGCTTGTGTAATGATAAAAAGGAAGGCGATCCGGGAGTGTGGGGAGTTTGATGAGCGTTTCTTTATGTACAATGAAGAACGCGAACTGTTTTACCGCTTCAAGTCAGATGGATGGAAGGTTATCTTCTATCCGGAAGCGAGAGCCATCCATTACGGTGGAAGCAAAAACGTGAACAGCTTTGATGACGTTGGATTGTTTCTGCATTGGTATACGGGGATATTCCTTTTCTTCTCAAAACACTACGGACCGATTAAGACGTGGATGCTGGCTTTTACGCTTGAAATTGGCGCAGTCATGAGGATTTTGCTTAGTGGATTGCTTTCCATTCCCCGGTCAAGAGGGCGAAGCAGTTTCCTTCTGGACCTCAGAAAACACGTACTATTGATGTGGCTGGTGGTGACATTGATGGTGAGGTCTCATCCAGGCAAACCGTGACACATCCACGCGCAGAGAAGAGAACCGTAGGACAAACGGCGGCGTCGGCAAGGGGGTTCGACCGTGAGGTCTGTTAAGACCATAGCCACTCTTCTCTCCTTATCGCTGATTCCGGTCACAACGGGCTGCACCACCTTGTCGGCCAACTCCCGGGACTTACCTGAGCGTCGGTATCAAGTGTCGTTGAACGGCGCCTGGCAAGTCAGGATCGAGGATAGCCCCTGGACGACAATTGAAGTCCCGAGCATGCCCCTGGGCGGCGCTCGCCGTTCTGTCTACCGAAGGCGGTTTGACGTACCCGCATCCGCGGCCGGAAGGAGAATCATCCTTCACTTCGGCGCTGTCTATTTCAAGTCGACAGTTTTTGTGAACGGCCGGCAGGCCGGCGACCCCAACATGGATGGATACCTGCCATTTGAACGGAATATCACAGATCTGGTGAGCGTGCCTTCGACTGCCAATACGGTTGAAGTCCGCCAGGAAAGCTGGCAGGCTGCCCGGTCACCCACAGATCCTACGAGGACTCTTTACCCGGTAGGCGGAAACGATCACATTTTCAACGGAAAGCCCGGCGGCATCTGGCAGAGCGTTTGGCTCAAAGCGGTTCCGGCAACGTACATCGAAGACGTATTTGTTCAGACGTCCTACCGTAACAAAACGATTCGGCTCGATATTTCGATTCGGAACGAGAGTTCTGTGCCGCGCGAAATCGAGGTGGACAATTGTGTACTGGACAAGGACAATGGGGTCGCCAAACTGTTTCCGAATATAACAGCCAGGGTCGGGGCCAACATCTCAAGGACGATAGTCTTGGAGGAGCACTGGGACAACCCGAGGCTCTGGTGGCCTACCGACCCCAATCTTTACCGGCTTTCGACCGCATTAAGAGAGGCGGGAAGCGCCGTGATGTTGGATTCGCTCCCAACGCGGTTCGGGTTTCGGGAGTTCTGGACTGATGGCAAATATCTGCGGTTGAATGGGGTCAGGCTGAATATGTGGGGCGACCACGTTCAGGCGATCCAGCCGTGGTGGCTAAGGGAAGATCATCGTTTTGTGACGAAGCGACATTTTGAAGAAATCATTGATTCTTTCAAGGACATCAATGCGAGAGTCGTGCGGTTTCATATGGGTCCCGGTTACCCGGAGTTCCTGGACGCAGCAGACGAGAAAGGCGTGTTGATTATTCAGGAATCGGCGCTTCGCGGACAGTACGGGGACTACGCGAATCCCGCCTTCTGGAAAAACATGGCCGACCATCTGCGCCGAATGGTGAAACGCGACCGCAACCATCCCTGCATCGTTTTCTGGAACGCTGAAAACGAGGTCGCCTACATGGGCTATTTCGATCACGGCAAGAACAAAGCGAGCTCCGCGCAATTGGCAGCGTTGGGACAAGTGATCAAGTCGGTAGATCCCACACGTCCGGTGAATTATGATGGCGATAATCAGATTGACGGGTTATCCGAGCTTCGAAACGTACATTACCCGGATGATGACCTGGTCCGGGTCTCCTCGAAGGAAGTTGCCGGTAGTAATGGTCGATACAGATCCTATCCGCACTGGTTCCCCCCCGACAACGGCTATAGCATCTACATGTGGAGAAATGCATCGTGGGACGTTCCACTAGGAGTCGGCGAATTCGACATGGCACATCCATGGGATAAAGAGTGGTCGCCCAAAAGAGCGTTGATGATAAGGGGATTTCGCTATTGTGATTTCTTCGACATCAGGCCGTTTTGGATATACGAATCCACGTACCCTGAAAAGATCAGGTACTGGTTCCGTTCCTCGATGTCGCCCGTGGCGGTCTTCGACAAAGCTTACGACGACCAGAAATTAGTCGAAGGCCCGGACGGCTATTTTGAGCCTCCCCCACCAGTGTATGAAGAAGGCAGCCCGATATCGCGCACACTGGTTATCTACAACGATGAGTTCTTTGGGAAAGAACTGGTGGTAAAATGGCAAGCTATGGTAGACGGCAATACTATTGTTTCGGGGAACTTCATCAATGAGATAGAGCCTGGATTTCATGAGGAACAGGTTATATCATTTGTCGCCCCGGTGGTGAGATCGGAAAAGCAGATCGAATTGTACCTAAGTGTCTACAAAGGCGGCACTCTGAAGTTCACCGACTGCAAAGTCTTCGTCGTTACCACACATCAGAATCGAGTGAATCAGGCGACGGGCACGCGAGAGCCGAAAGCGATCAAAGGAGATAGGGGGAGATGAATGTACCTTCGGCCAAGGTGAATAACCATTTCAAGCCGGTAGTTCAGTTGTTTGGGGTTGATATTACGGACATTTCGCGAATGGATCTAGTCAGTTCAATCGTAGAGATGGCAAAGAATAGCCGGAAGGGGAAGGTCTGCTACGTCAATTTGCACGGTCTTAACATTGCGTATAGCTGCCCTCGTTTCCGTAAATCATTAAGAGAAGCCAGTCTATCATTCTGTGACGGCTTCGGAGTGCGGCTTGGCGCTGCTTTAGTGGGTCAAGAACTCTTGTATCGAAATACACCTCCTGACTGGCTCGATGACCTTGCAGAGTCGGCTAGTTCGGAAGGCATCACCCTTTATTTTCTCGGTGACGAAGAAGGTATTGCTGCGAGGGCCGCCGAAATTATGATCGGAAAACACCCAGGTCTACGTATCGCCGGCATCCATCATGGTTTCTTTAGCAGGAAAGGCTCAGAAAACGATTATGTGCTATCAGAAATCAACGACGCAGCTCCCGACATCCTTTTGGTGGGAATGGGCATGCCAATGCAGGAATTTTGGATTGATGAGAGCATGGGTGCACTAAACGCAAAGGTATTTGTGCCTGTGGGAGCCGCATTCAGGTGGTACTCCGGGGTTGAGAAACGTGCACCACGCTTCGTAACGGACCACGGTTTTGAGTGGTTGGCCCGGTTCAGCCGCCATCCTTTTAAGCTGTTTCACAGATACATCCTGGGGAATGGTCTCTTCTTTATCCGTCTTCTCAGAATGCATCTTCTCAGCCATGAAGCGCCCCCGGCCTGCCGGCGACCTGTGATGGAAGGCTGCCATGCTCATTGTGAGTTCTTTGAAACCCAAGTCTTAATTGACCGGCGTAACAGAGCCGCGATTCGCGCCGGAACTGTATGAATGCAAGACCCGGGAACACCCGTAAAGAAATCACACAGGTTCCGCTGAGGAATGGAGTTGTGCCGAAAAAATTGAGTAATCAACACTAATGGTCGCCTAAGAATGTGCTCACTCTGTTGGCGGCATTTGCCCGAATATTGTAGTAGTAAAAAGGAATATCGAAGGTGTGGTAAACTCCTCTAGGATATGCCGCAGGCGGAGATGGCCGTAGAGACGGTCAGAACTGAGGAGCCGTAGGCGGCAGTTGCGCTGAATCGATGCCTTCGCACAGCGTGTTGTTCACCGTCACGTTGCCCTGGGCGTCAAGCGTCACAGTCCAGATGGTGTCGTAGTCGGTGCCCGGCCACGTGGACAGCGGTAGGCCGCTGGTGCTTCCATAGCTCGCGAGGAGCGCATTTACTATCAGGGGGAAGTGGTCGTGCTCCCACGCCAGCAGCACGGTCTGATTGGAGAATGTACCGCCGGTGAAGAAAAAGTTGCTCGTTGCCTGGGGCGAGCTCGGGTCGAATATCTCGAAGCCCGAGACCAGATAATAGGGCAAGTTATTGGCGATTGCATAGGGCTCGACCGTCAATGAGGGCCTGACGTAGGAAAAATTGTAATTACCCGAAACGGCCAGAGCGCCGGGATAAACCTGTGCGGGGTCGATCGAATAAACCTGGTTGGGACTTAATATTTTGCCTTTCAGTGCGTTCGGAAGGGCCAGCGCGCGCCATTGACCCGCACCCAGAAAGTTGCCGTCGTCCCAACCGCTCACCGGATGCGCCTCTGCGTGCCGGATCATGTAAACCGTTTCGTTGGTATTGATTCCCCCAGGACTTTGGGCGCCACCAATCCATCCGGTCCCTGTGACGACAAAAGGTACCTGTGCCGTGCATGAAGCGCTGGGCACCGACAGCACAGGGTAGGTGGAAGGCGGGTTCAGATTGCTGTTGTAGATGGCCAGGCCGGCATTTCCCAACGGCGGGATGGAGATCGCATAGACATAGTTTGGACCCATATAGGTCGCCGGAAGAGTCAGGTTATAACCCTCGGTCTTTTTGATATTTGCCAACAGGGCGCTGATGGTCTCCCAGGGCGCAGAGAAGACATAAAAGCCCGGGGCCTTTGCACTGATGATACCGGTTACCAGGGCAGTGTTGTTGCCTTCCGTGTCGTTGAAATCCAGCCCCTGGCAACCAGGGCAGGATGCAAAGGGCGCAGCAACTCCGCTGGGTAGAGACCCTGATGACGCATACGATGCATTGAGGGGGTAGCTGTTGCCGGTAACTAAGGCCGAGCCCGGACCGCCCGCACCGGTGAGAGTGATTTGGTTGAGAAGGGCGAACTGCTGAATGTACCAAATTCCTGCCATGTCAGGGTAATTGTGTGCGGTTTGCAAATGGGTCATAGGTTCGAGCACGTAAATGCCGGTTACGTTCGCTGTCCCCAGCACCTGCTGTTTCAGGTACGTGGCCATGAGGAGCGAGCGCTGTAAACCCTGATTGGTGAGATTTGCCGTGCTTGGATTGATGTCACCGGGCGCGTTATAAGCCAAATCCGGACTTACCACGAAGATCAGATTGATGTTGTCGGCGCTCAGCGGAGCGGTTGAATCGGGACTGGAACCGCCCCCGCATCCTGCGAGCAGCGTCAGGGCAAAAACCAGAAGCAGCGGCCATACGACGGAAATCCTATTCATACTCATAATCCTTTCCGGATGATGCTTTTGCGCGCTTCGCCGGCAAAAGTGTTCGAGTCAAAACAATTATGTGCGGACATCAATAGGAGTTCACACAACTGATAAACCCTGCTTCGTCCATATTTCCAATGCCGCACCAGAATACCGGCCAGGTCGTGTTGGTAATCGGATTTATGGTATTGGTATCAGGAATAGTGTAATTATGTCCGGACAAATAGTGCGCCCTGTAAAGTGCCTGTTCAGCATTATTCGTGACGAGTAGCGGATAAAGTTGCGCCAAAGCATTGTTCAAAAGATTTTGCGTGGAAGACGCTGCCGAAAAAGGATAGTAGCTCGAAGGACTCTGCATGGGATACGTTGTCGAAAAAGTATAATAGCTATTGAACTGTCCCGGGTTAGTAGCGAGGTCATAGTTCAGGGAAGTGTAGTCGGTGGCTGTTAAGGTATCGTGAGAAAATGTAAAGACCTTAAAGGCGGGGTTATTGCCGAAGTAGGGAGTTATGCCGGGCGTTATATCAAGCACACTATTAGGCGCCATGATACGGAATTCGTCCATATGAGTATGCGCAGCAAGCGTCTGGGTTATAAGGCCCGGATATTTCGAAAGTGTAAACAGAAAATTTGCCTGATAACCCTGGTCCCACATCATCGTGGTCGTGGCAGTCGTAATGTGACCGCTGCTATCAGCGGCGTCGGCAGTTGCAGTTATATTTGCGCCGGGAGGTACATGCATTAAGAGCCACACCTTTTTGCCCTGGGCTTGGGCTGAAGCGAGTGTCGAATCCAACCAGATAAGCTGAGCGGTTGCTGCACTACTATCGAAATACTGGCCGGGGGAACACTCGAAAGTATTGAGTCCTATCACCATCAAATTCGTTCCCGCCGGCTCCGCGGAATAATATCCTCCACTCTCGAACGTGCTAAGAAATGTCGCTTGATCTACGGTGCCATTCACGAATAGTGTGTAAAAAAGGTCCGCGTTATTGGAAAGAAAAGTGGGTTCAGGTCCGAGGCCTTCGTATGAATCGGCATTCCCAAGAGCGAACATGACGGGAATGTTTCCGACAGACGACCTTACCTGCTGCATAAAAAAGGCAACCGTTTTGTCCAGAAAGGCCTGCATGGCTGTAATGTCTGCAGCGGTTGGATTTTGGGCGTTTTGGGGGTCATAAAGTCCGTAAAACGTCTGCATAAGGTAATGCCCAAGCATGTCGCCGGTAAAAATAATGAGCGGGCTTGCTCCCAGGTTCTGCTTTATGCTTGAGAGTGCAAGCACAAGTAAAGGATAGTTGGTATCGTTACCCCATAGCGAGGGGGCTGTTATTTTCGATGTCTGAAAAATAGTCGCCCACCCGCTGGCATCCGCATTGAGAAGCTGTGAAAAAAGGGTGGTGTCATAAAAAGGATTGAAATGAACATCCGTGAAGACAACCACCTGGAAGTTGTCGCCGGGGGGGGCGGTGTTGCTCCCACCACCACCGCACGCAGCCAATTGTAATTGGAGCATCAGGACGAAAAGCACGCCAAGAAACCTGAAGCCTCTGAAGCACATGTTTAATTCCTCATCTTGTGAGACAAATTTGCGCCAACGCGATCCGTACTGCTCCTTTCATACCTGCCTCCAGTGCTATTTTGTTCTTGAGCGTTCCACCGCCACAAGGTCGTTCGAGCGAAAAACATTGATTTGTCAACAACTCATTGCTCCTGTGCTTAGTTCTTCTCGAATGGATAGATGATCTTCCAGTCGTTCTTCATGTCTACGACTGTCCAGCCTTTCGCCCGCGCCTCGTCGAGGGCCTTGTCGAGGTGACCGATGGAGGACGCTCGATCGTAGGCCCACTCACGCTTTGCGTCGGTGTGGTGGACGAGGAGGGCGAACCTTGCGCCGATGCCCGCGGTCGTCCACTGGAACATTTGCAGGTCGCCGTCGGAATTGCCGAATGCTGCGATGGGACGGCGGCCGATGTGCTCGTTGATGCCGAGCGGTTTTCCCCCATTGTCATCGATGAAGCTGATTCCCGGCAAAAGCACGATCACAGGCGTGCCGCTGCGTAACTCGAACTTCGTCTTCATGCTGCTGCCGACGACCTGCTCGGGGGGGATACCATAGACCTTTTCCGTCCACGGGCGCATGAATTCCACATCACCGCCGGAGACGATGAAGATCTTGAAACCATTGGCGCGCAAGTAGGCGAGCAGCTCCAGCATAGGCTGATAGACCATTTCCGTATAGAGCCGGCCCGTTTTAGGATGCTTTGCACTGACCAACCAGTCTTTGACGAGTTGCTCATACTCTTCCGTGGTGTTGCCGGCGTGCGTGGCACTCTCGAGTTGGAGTAACGTCTGTATGTCGGCGGCGAAGACCGTCTTCATGTCGCCCTCAATCACGGCCTTGAACGGCTGTTTTTCCCTCCATTCGGGGTGCTGCGGCGCGAGAGCCTTGATGCGGTCAAACGTGAAAGCTTGCGGGAAATAGATCGGCTGCTCGGACCACAGGGTACCGTCATTGTCGAAGGTGGCGATGCGTTCGGGCACCGGCACAAAGCTCGGCGAGCCTTCCCTGGTCACTTGTTCGACGAAGGCGACGACGGCCTTCTTCGGTGCCGTGTCATTCCAGGATGGCAGGGGATCGGCGGCGAAGGCCGTGTTCGCGAACAGCAGCAGAACGAGCAGGCTCTTCGTAAGTAAACTTGCCTTAAGCAGGCTTTTCACAAATATCCTCCTTTATAAAAGCACTTACTTCCCTACCGGTGTTCCCGAGTTCTTGATCTTGTCGACCATTCCAGGGCTCAATTGTTTCATAAGCTCTGCATTGGACGAACCGGTAGGCAGCAGTAGCCCCGGATTCGTGGATATATTCGGATTGGAGATTATCTGATGAGCCGCGATGGCATACGAACGCGATATCGCAGCAGGCGACCCGTCCGCGGCTGCCGGATCAACGTCGGTCGTCACGATTGAAATCGTATTGTCGCTGTTGAGGTAGATCTCAAAAGTGCGGAACTGCTGAGGGAAATCCCTTAACGATGAGGTTTCAACCTGCCAGAAGCCGAGTTCGGGACGGGTGGCATCAGGTGATTTAAATGCGGTAACCGTATTGAAATGACGGTGTCCCGCGATCCACAGGATGAGATTCGGATATTCATGAAGCTTGGCAAATAGCGCCGCCTCGGATACATAAGCATTGGACCACCAACTCATAAAAGCACCCGGTTTTTCGACGCCGATCGGTATGTGCGCAGCGATGATCATGAGCTTACCTTCGGCCTGACCCTTATCAAGTTCATTTACAAGCCAGTCATAACGTTCCTTGTCAACAGAGCCATGCCATTTATAGCCTTCAACATTGGCATCGTCCTCCCTTTGGGTATCGTCGAGCACGATAACCTTGATCGGCAGATTCGACTTCGGCTCGAAGCTATAGCAGGCAAAGTCTTTTTTGATGTTGGTCAGGGTGAAACCGTGACCGACCGGATTGGAAGAAGTATGAAAAAATTCGCTCATCCACTCCCTTCTCGAAAGTGAACGACGGTTCGGATCGGCTGCAATCTTGGGAGGGGTTGCGAAGTCGTTGACCGGTCCCACATCTATAATGTCACCGTAAGGCGTCCGGCCGTCAATTGTACCCATATAGAAACCACGACTATCCAGGCCACGAGGGTTGGTGAATATATCTCCCAGGTTGAGGATATCCTTGCCGATATATGCCTGTCGAAGGTAATCGTTCACAGGGGTTGTACCCATCCAGAAATGATCGTGGTTGCCGAGAGTCTGATACCAAGGGATCGTCTTATCAAGCCCCGCCGCTTTGTACGATTTTTGATAATCGATGGTGTCGGCTCCGACATGAGCACCGGAACTCGGGGTGATGACCTTGCCGTCAAGGACATCCATATACCACCTTAGTTCGTTGTACTGAGTGCTGTTGCATGCATCGCCGAGAGCGATACCGAAATCAATCGGATTTTGTTTGTGAAGGGCGTTGATCGTCTGGACGGCTGCGTCGAGGACATGCGTTGTGTAGAACATAACCGGAGAATATGCTGAAGAAATATGGTCTTTGAGGCCAAGATAGATCGCCTGCGCAGGAGATTCTTTGTCGGTGATATGGATGTCGGTTATGGTAAAGAAATTCAACAGCTTTGCTTTTTTAGCGACCGATGCACCGTTATAAGTAATCGGCATGATGTCGGTCCGCTTTCCATCATCGATGCCTTTGCCATAATGCCAGTTGCCATAGCCGTATTGCTTGTATTTTGAAACTTCAGAAGGGGAAATCGTACCCGAACCCGAAGGTGGGTCAGGCATGACCGTCCTCTGGCGCGTTGTAAGAACATCGGAAGCAATCGGGTAGCTTTCCGGCTGAGCCTGCTGTCCGGCGTAGCCTTTTGAGTATCCTGCTAAAGAGAAAACCAGCATGCCCGTCAAAAAGACTAAACACGCGTTTTTGAATTGATAAAATGTTTTCACAAAACTTCTCCTTCGTGAGCCATATTTTTTGATCCTTTCACATAGTCTCAATTTCAAGCCTACTGTAGGGGTGTTCCGCGATTACCGCCCTTACCGAGTTTCGCTTTCCGGCCGTCTTCGCGCACCGGTGTTCGTCTGCATGCCACTGTATGCAAAAAGGCTGCCAGCGCCGGTCCATGAATATACCGGCATGGTGTGAAGCGTACTACTCCCTGCAGCTCCTCCATGGGCAACCTTCGTTCCTTGCCCTGGGCCATACGCCTCTCATAGAAGGATATCCGGTATGCTGCTCGGTTCGGAATGGCATAACCGTGTAGTTCATGCGAAGCAGAAGTCACATTGAATTCTTAGGGTGTTCAGGAAGGGGCAGGACCGTGGAAGAGCGCTCTAAGACGCCGTCCGGGACAGTCCGCGGAAACGTCTTGTCGACAGCGCGGAACATTTCTTCAGCCCGTGCGTAGGGGACGTACGAACGGTTGGATGGTGACGGGAGGTGTCAACGCGCGGGCTCATTCGTCAACAAGCTGACATCAGCTCACTATGCCGGGGGCTGAAAGTCGATAAAGACCACCATGAAATACTACGTGGTATCTCCTGACGAGTTCGAACAGTAAGTAATAAAGAGGCTGGATGGGATGTGCAGTGGCTCGCTTTCGGGCTTAGACACGGGCATGAAAGCCTGCTGCCCGGTAAAACCGTTCGTTGGCGGGTCAAGGGTGTGTGATACCCAGGCGGATACCTGGGAAAATGGAGGTTTGAAGGAAGGGGCGAAAACCCTTGAAAAAATTGGTGGAGCTGAAGGGGATCGAACCCTCGGCCTCATGACTGCCAGTCATGCGCTCTCCCAGCTGAGCTACAGCCCCACGTCGGGTTTAGTATATCATAGAGACCGGAATTGTCAATAAGTGTGCAGCATAGGGCTGGGGCGCCTGTTTGCCTCCTACAGGTATTTCCGCAACCAGCCGGGAGTATAAAGGCGCCGGTCGTTGTAGACCGCTCCAATTATCTTGCCGCCCTCCCGGGCAATCTTTTCCTTTACCTTCACCGCCACCGGCCATTGCGTCTTCTCTGCCCTTACCACGAGGACAACTCCGTCGCACCTTCCGAGGAGGGAAAACCCCATGTGCGAAACAGCGGCCGGCGGGGCGTCGATCAGGATCAGGCTGAACTGCTCTCTCAAACCCTCCCACAAAGCATCATCATGGGACATGTCAAGGAGGGCGAGGACAGGGTCGGACTTTAAGGAAAAAGTGCTTATGGTGAGATTTCCCCGTTCCGTCCGGCAGAATGCCTTATCGAGCGGCGCCGCCCGGATGCTGAGCTTTTCCAGGTGATATTGGAATGTGACATCGGTGGTCATGTCATTATATGGAGGCCGGGTGTCAAGATCGAGAAGAAGCACCGACTCTTCCAGTTTTGCGGCTGCCGCGCCGGCAAGATCACGCACCATTGTCGAGCAGCCTTCCCCTGTCTGTGTCCCGATGAATTGGACGACCCGATTTTTCTTCCTGCCGAGGGCCGTATTCATCGCCTGGTAAAGGCCCATCATCTCCAAGTCGCATTTCCAGCTTGGAGGCTCAAATGGAGGGATTACGGGCGTCTTGGCTATCTCCAGCCTTTCCCGCTCGCGGCTGGCATTTTCAAGTGCTTCATAGAGTTTGCTCATTGAGAGGCCTCCGTTGTGTCACGTTTGACGTCCGGGAAAAATATTTCCTGTCCTTCTAAAATGAAGCTCAGGTTCTTAATGTGCGGGTTGCTCTTCTTTATCCAGGCAAGAAGGAAGGTGATTCGCCTTGGCCCCCGCGCACCGTACACATCCTGGATCAGATCGATCATCGTGTCACCGCGCTTGACAATTCTGATCACTCCGCTGCCCGTCCTGACATTTGCAGCAACCTTTTCTTGCATGACGGCGTTCACCGGTCTCGGACCATTCCCCTGGGCCGTAGACTGCTCTGGCGCTTTTATGTCGGCAGCGGAAGAGATCGGCAGCCGCTCCTGTCTGCTGAAGACGGCAAGAGGGGAGGGGCCCAGCATGAAAGCGCCCGCGACACACAAGCCTGCCGTGACCGCTGCGGCGGTTACGAGTCTTACCTCTCTGAAGATCCATCGCCGACCGCCTTCCATATCTTTGACGACTTCCAGGGCTATAGCGGTGTCGATACGCGTTTTTTGATAGGCATAGCCGGTGGCCAGGGCATTATCACAAAGGATGTTGATGGTCCTGGGTATGCCTCGGGCCTGCTTCACGAGAATCTCCAGGGCCGCTTTCCTGAAAATGCCGGTATCGGCTGCCCCGGCTTTTGAGAGCCGGTATTCGATATAGCCGATGCTTTCTTTCCTTGTAAGGGGGGAGATGACTGCGCGTATGGCCCTCCGCTGCCTCAGAGGGTCGAGGGAGGGTATCTTAAGCAGTTCCTCGAGCTCCGGTTGTCCGGCAAGAACGATCTGCACGAGCTTCTCCTCGGTCGTTTCGAAATTCGAGAGCATTCTCAACCTTTCCAACGTCGCGATGGGCATATTCTGCGCTTCGTCGATTACCAGCACAACGGTGCGGTTTTTGCTGTACTGATCGGCAAGGGCGAGGTAGAGCATTTCCGTCATATGAGGGACGTCGTCGGGCGTGGGCGTCACCTCGAATTCGCGGCAGAGATTGGCCACGAGTGTGGAGAAAGGCACTGCCGGGTCGAAGACGTAGATAACCTTGAACCTGGCCGGGTCCGACTGCTTCAGGAAGGTGCGGAGAATCGTGGTTTTACCGGCGCCCACGGGTCCTGTGATAGTCACGAACCCTTTTCTCTCTTTTACGCCGTAGATAATGGCCGCCAACGCTTGCTTATGGCTCTCGCTCAGGAAGAGAAACTCAGGGTCCGGCGTGACGTGAAAGGGTTCCTTGGCCAAGTGGTAGAAGTTGAGGTACATGTTAGTACACCGGTGCGGTGGCAGGGTAGACGTAAGACGGCTGGGGGATTACCGCAGGCAGCGGGAAGGGGATCATGCGACGTATATACAAATCCACAAAGAGATCGACGTTGGCGATCTTCGAGCGCGGCACGTACACGATGTCGAAGGGCATCAGTAATATGTCCTGGCTGCTGTCTTCGTGGTTGCGGGCTTTTCTCAAATCTACAATGGTGACCTCCGGTTTCTCCTTCGTCCTTCGTATCACGATCACCTCGGAAAGGCGTGCGGTGTCTTTAAAACCACCACATTGAGCTATAGCCTGAATGGTGGTCAGAGGTCCCATGAGGGGGACGAGGGTCGGCCTGAAAACCTCTCCGTCGACAAATACCTTCTGCGCGTTGAAGCCGCGCACGATCACCGTCACCTCGGGCCTCTTCAGCTCGGTCGCGTATTTCTGGGAAAGAAGGTCCTCGAACTCTTGCGTGGTGAGCCCTGCGGCCTTTATCTGCTTGGCGAGAGGTACTGAGATGCGGCCGTCCGGTCTCACCGGAACCTTCTCGTTCAGCTCGGGGTTATAGGCGAACTTGACATCGAGCTCGTCGCCCACGCCGATCCTGTACTCCGGCTGGGATGAGAGCTTTGCTTCCATGTCGAACAGGTGATGATCGGTCGTATTGACCGCAATAGGGGAGCAGGCCAGCGGCATACATGCGATTGCGAGCAGAAGCACCAGTCTTTTCACGTCACACCTCCTTGATTTTCCTGTGTTCCAGCGTTGCGAGAACAGGGACGCTCAGTCTTCTTTCAACGGATTCGGGCGTCGAAAATGTCTGCGGGAGAAATTCAAAGATGAAGGCGGCGCCAAAACTGAGCGCCAGCGACATAAGCAGCCCGATGCCCAAGACCTTCTGTCTCTTCTGCACGTCGGGTATAACGGGGACCGACGGCCGCTGTACGATGGTGATATTTGTGATTCTCCGCTCATCCATGTTCTCCGAGATCCGGGCCTCCTCAACCTTTTTAAGATATATCTCATAGTTGGCCTCATTCGCGGCAACCTCCCGCTTGAGGTCTTGCAGTTGGACACTGTTCTTGCCGAAGGTCAGGGTCTCGCTCTCGACCTGCTGGACCTGAGTTTTCAGGTTGGCGATTTTGAGTTGAAGCGGCTTTATCTCCGACTCTACCTTGAAGCACTCCGTACTGCGCATATTGTCTTCCTGTTCTTTCAATTGCTTCTCCACCACCCCGATGTCGTCCCTGAGGGCGATCAAAGGCTGGCTGCCGTCATTGTATTTCCGGCTGAGCTCCTGTTCCTTTCTACGGAGCAGGTTGAGCTGACTCCTCAGCTCGCTGGTGCTGGTGAAGTAGACGCCCGGCCTGGTTTTGAGGAATTCGAGTTTCTGATGCAGTTCAGCCAGCCTGCCCGTTTCCTGGGTGAGTGTCGAATCCACATCGGCTCGCTTGGTGGCCAGCAGCTCTCCTTGTTCTTCGCTCGCGAGCTGGTGTTCCTGCCTGAACCGGCCCAGGGCACGCTGCGAATTCCGGAGCTTCTCCTCGTACGACTCGAGCTGTTCCTCCAGGAATCCGGAGTTGAGCCTACTGAACACCTGAAGGTGACGGTCTTTCAACCCTTCGACAAGGGCCGACAATGCCTTTGCCGCTATGTAGGGATTCTCATGCTGGAAATCGACCTCGATCAGATTGCTCTTGCTGACGTTTTGCACCTTCAGGTTCTCGCTGAATTCTATAACGGCCAGCTCCTGCGTCCTATTCGCCGGTACGTCGTTTCTTGGCAGCCGGGGGTAGAGGTTATCGACGCCTATCGCGGCCACCACCTTCCTGGTCAGCTCCCGTCCGGCAATCAACTGCATCTCGGTATTGATGATCGTCTCCGGGGTCAGTGCCGGCGGCCTCGTCTCCCCTACCTCGGCAAGAGGAGTGGACTCCCTTCCGGGATTGACCATGATGACTGCCTTTGCGATATAAGGCCTTGGGATTGTTTTCGAGACGCCGTACGACGCCGCGGCTGCCAGGCAGAAGATGGTGACTATCTTGCGTTTGTGTTTAAAGAACAGATTGATCACGTCCCTTACTCCGGGATTTTGTTCCACGTCATCCTCCTTCGGTGTGCTTCGTGGGTTTTAACGCAAGCCCTTTCCGCGGCGGATCCTTCATCACCTTGTCTCTCAATGTCTTGGCAGCCAAATGACGTCCGATGCCCCCCGGATCATGCGGACCCAGCCGGCGATCTGTGCAAGGGCGGTAAGGAGAAAAGTAGCTATGATGCCTATGAAGCGATTCTCTGTTTTCCGCAGCAGTCCGTATACGGCCACACCGACCGCGAAGCCTTGAGACCATAGAAAAACTTTGAAGAAGCAGGGACCGTCGTAAAGAAGGGCACAGGCTACCGTAGCGCCAAGCATGAAGAAGGGAAAGGCCAGCCTCATCCACTTGTGACTTATGAGGAAAAAGGAAAATAGGCCAAATCGGAGAGGGTTCACGCACGCCAGGTTCCTCCACAGCGCCGTGAGTGTCCTGGCCGTGATCCTTACCTGACGCCCGTACACGCCGTAGGCCCCCGAGGCCGATTGTTCATAGCAAAAAAGCCCCGGATCCATCACTACCCTTTTACCCGCTTTCAGGACGTTCAAGGGGATGACGAGATCGTTAATGTCATCCTCCCTCAAAGGCCGGAAAAGGCTCTTACGGACTGCGAAAATCGCGCCGTCGGCCCCCACGCAGGAGCCTGCGAGGCTTTCCCGGCCCTTCATCCATCGCTCGAATCCGGAGTAGAGTCCCGTCACGGTACTCCCGTTTTCCGGGTCCACATATTCCGTCCATCCCGTGACGGCCCCGACCATCGGATCTTTGAGGCTTCTGACCGCGGTCGCGAGGGCATGAGGAGGGAACATGGAATTTGCGTCGGTAAAAACGCATATCTCACCACGGGCGGAGGGGACGACCCTGTTGAGGCACGCTGTTTTGCCCAACCGCGGAAAGACGGCCAGGGTGACGCGGCGGTCCTTTATGGAGGAGACGATTTCGTCGGTCCTGTCCGTCGATCCGTCGGAGACGACCATGATGTCGAGGCCGGCCTCCGGGTAATCGAGGGCGAGACAGTTTCGCACTTTCTGGGCTATTACCGCCTCTTCATTGTGGGCTGAGACTATGACCGTGACTGACGGTCGTATCTCCCCCTTTTGCCACGGACGACGGACGAGCCGGGAGATGACGAGGAGGACCGCCGGATATACCACGAAGGAGTAGGCGGTCAAAAAAATGAGTATGAAGAAGAGGATTTTCATGGGTCCTAGCTAGGAATAGGGGAGATTGAGGGCATCAATCTCATCGGTATCATAGCAGTGCGAGAATTTTGCCAGGAGGCCCCGCAGCTCGGGCTCTACTTCTCTCAAGAACCCTCGTATATGGAGCAGTCCGACCTCACCCCTCCCGACCTTCAGGGACCGGAAGATACCCGCCCGTTCCAGTTGTTCTCTTCTTGTCAAAAGCCCCGGATAACCATCAAGAAGATAGCCCATCTCCTTCAGCTCGCCGAGACGGCGGTGAGGGAAGATGAGGCCGAAGTCGTGGAGTATGACCCACGCGCACGTCTCCGGCCGGGATGACGGAATTGCGATGAAATAGGGAGTCCGGGGGCGCATTACCCTGGTGGAGATTATCGTTCGATCGCCGTTCCATCCGATAACGGGGACCTCCCTGAGGCCCGGAAGAAAAAGATCGGGGAACGCGGCCCTTTCCTGCAAGTGGTGGAGCAGGCTGTGAATGTGTGTTTCGATCATAAGGATATATGTGTCCGCGTCCTCTGCTGCGCGGCCAAAAGGCGTGTCATAACCGAAGGGGGTGGGCGATTTATCATGGTCCCGGAGAAAGCATTCCGCGTCCTTGCCCCAACCGGCTACGGAATGTGTGGGATGAAGGCTTCTGAGCACGCCCTCCCGTTTTCTGAAAGTCTCAGATATCACCCCCATTTGAGACGGCGTCGTTCTCACATCGAAGACGCGGCCGCTGTTCAGGCAGCTTTCCATCGATCCGGCCATAGAGAAAGTGGGCATGAATATCGACCCCCTGTCGCCCACAGCCTCCATCAGGGCCGTGATCACCGTCTCTGCCCCTCCCTCGATATAGCCCATCCGGTTCATCGACGCATGGACGAAAACTTTGTCGCCCCCTTTAATCCCGAGTTCGCGAAACGCGGCAACGAAGGCATTCTTATCCAGGCGGGAGAACAACTTTTCGGCATGCTTGGCCAGCAGCCTGTATGAGTAGCGCCGCAAGCCGTATTTTTGCCGCACCTCAAGAAACTGATGCATTTAGCCACTCCATCTGTTTCGAATCGTTGTGGTCCTGACGGACCTTGCCGGCCCCGGCGAGCTTACTCGCGGAAGTGAGCTCCAGCATGAGCGCATCTATAAGGAATTTTGTGCTCCAGTTGGGGTACTGGTACCTGCAATAATCACCGAACACAGGGAAAGCACCCTTCAAGGCGCCCCGCGTGTCGGGCGGTCCCGCCGTATCAAGGGTCCGCCTGAGAAAGCGGTTTACCTTCAGGGCGGCATCCCTGTAGCAATCCATCCCCGTTATTCCATAGAGAATGAGCCAGCAGCAACTGATTTGCGCACTGCCCGTGAGGCACGACCAGGATACGGCGGGCTTAAAGCCCGGAGAGAACCGCCCGGTGAGGAAACCGTTTTCCCTGACCATCCTCGCCAACCCGTCCGCGGTTTTGACGCATGCCTTCAGCAGACGGTCGTCGCGGGAAAACCTGTAAGCTTCCAGGAGTCCTCTCAGGGCGTATCCAAGGGTGTGGGTCAACGGCCTGGAAGGGTCGGTGAGACAGCATTTTTCGAACCACCCGTCTTCCCGCTGACACGTGACGGCCCAGTAAGCATTCCCCATGCCGGCTTCGCCATATCCCCTTCCGGGTTGGAGGCGGGCTGCCTCGAAGAGACCCCACGCGACATGGGTATCGTACGATTTCTCTCCTGCCGTTGCGAAGGGAGTCGGGTACTTTCGCCAACAACCGTCCGGGTCCTGGGTTTTCATCAGCCAGTCTGCCGCCCGTACCATGTGGTCCAGGTAGGCGTTTCCGAATTCCCGAACCCCCGCGGCCAGGCCGAGCAATATCTGGCCCGTATTGAAGGTGACGGGCCGCAGGGGTACCGAGCCTGCGACGCCTCCCGGAAACCCGCCGTCGGAGAACTGAATGGAGACAAGCCAATCGATCATCCGGCGCGCCCTGGCCCGGGCCTCCCGGTTTTTGAATACGCGCGCATAATCGAGTAGGGTGGGGATAATGTAGCCGGTGGTTTCGGGATAAGAGCTGCCCCAGCCCAAGAGGATATCGAAGTGCCGGGCGACTCCCCCATCCCCGGATTCGGAGCGGTCCTGCGCACGGAAAAGCCATTCCACCCCAAGGTCGATCGCCGTCTCCGCACCCGGATCGCTTTTCCCCGGCTCCCTCAAATCCTTTCGAAATTCTCTCCTGAGGACGGAAGGCAGCCGAAGATATTCCGCATAGGGGACAATTTTTTCCAGGGTACGTGTCAGCATGGGGACTCCTTCTGAGAAATTGCAGAAATTCCTCTACGCGACGGCAAGACGATCCTCCGTCTCCGACTGCTCTATGTAGAGGTCGAACCATTTCTGAAACATGAGGGCAGCCCAGATCAGGGTATCGTGTATCTCTCTGCCGGAGAAATGCTCGTCCATGACCTGCCTGATCGTCCTGTAGTTTAAGATGCCATGCTTGTCCAGGTTCTCCTTCGACAGCACCTCAAGCGCATAAGACTTCAAATCGGTCTTGAGCCACATGGTCATCGGCCCCACAAACCCCTGTTTGCGGTGGGACAGGATCGCTTTCGGCAGAAGAGGGGCGGCCGCTTTTTTCAAGAGGTGCTTTTTCGCGAACCCCTTGATCTTCATCTCAGGCGGGATGGTGGCGCAGAACTCCATAAATTTGTGATCCAGGAAGGGAACGCGCACCTCCAGGGCATGATACATGCTCATTCTATCCGTCACCGCAAGGATATCCTCGGGCAGATAGGTTTTCATGTCGCAGTAGAAAGCCCTGTCAAGAGAATCCGCACCGCCGGCGACGCAGTCGCTGTTGAAATAGCCGGAGATCATGTCGCGGCATGCCTGGAGATGAGGCCGAAACGCCGCCGGGTCGGAAAAGAAGGTGCTTTCGATCCTGTCACTGAGGATACTCAGGTAGCCGTAATAGGATTGATCGGCGCGAAGGGATGCCGACCGGACAAAACGCTTCATGTGGTTCACCGTGTAATGTCCGCCCGGAGCCTCCGAAAGCCCTTCGATGACCTGCCTGATCATGTTTTCCCGGAAAAAAGCAGGTATCTTCCGGTAAATCCGTCGCAATTTCATCCCCAAATATCGCTCGTATCCCGCGAATGCCTCGTCGCCGCCGAGGCCGGAGAGGGCCACCGTCACATCCTGGCGGGCCACGCCGCAGACGAAATAGGAAGGAATGGCTGAATCGTCGGCGAAGGGCTCATCGAATGCCCGCACCATGGTGTCGATGAGGCTCGATACCTCCGGCCTGACTTCATGTTCCCGGTGGTTCGCCCTATACTTCGCCGCCACCATCCTTGCGTATCCGCGCTCGTCAAGGTAGCTGCCGGTGCTCCCGCCAAAGCCGATGCAGAAGGTATTTACGGGCTGGGTGCTGAATCTGCTCATCAGAGCAACGCCGGCGCTCGAATCCACCCCTCCGCTTAAGAATGCGCCTAAGGGCACATCGCTTATCATGTGGCTCTTGACCGCGTCGGCGAGCAGCGCCATCAGCTCTTCAATAGTGCTCGCCTCGCTCCTGTCCCTGTTCGGGCAGTACCGGATATCCCAATACTTTCTGATGCATGCCCGGCCGTCGCGCAAGGTCAGGGTATGCCCCGGCAGGAGTTTTCGTATGCGGCGAAAGACGGTCAGGGGCGCCGGAATGTAGGATAGGGAAAAGTAGCAGGCGATCCCTGTGTAGTCCATATCCCTGGGGAAAGCCGGGTCGGCGAGGATGGCTTTGATTTCCGAGGCAAAATAGAACCTGCCCCCGTAATCCGCGATGAAGAGCGGTTTGATGCCCAGACGGTCCCGCGCCAGGAAGAGCGCCTTTTCTCTCTGATCCCATATGGCGAAGGCGAACATGCCCGCCATCCGCTCGACGCAGCTTTCTCCCCACTCCTCGTAGGCATGAAGGATCGTCTCCGTATCGCTCCTTGTGGTGAAGCGATGACCTGATGAGAGCAGTTCGCTCCGCAGCTCCTGGAAATTATAAATCTCTCCGTTGAAGACAACGCATTTGGTGCGGTCCTCGTTGAACATGGGCTGCGTGCCGCCTTCCAGGTCTATGATGCTCAAGCGTCGATGGCCGAGCCCTATGCCGGGTGCGATAAATATCCCGCTGCTGTCGGGGCCGCGATGGCTCAGTGTTGCCAGGGAGCGCCTGAGCTGTGCTTCGAGAGGAGCATCACCTGCTATTCCGAAGATACCGCACATATGCATCTCCTTTATCTATGGGTTCGATAACTAGTTCATCGAACGAGCCTCAAGGTCCGGCGGCCGTACTTCCTGCTCCTTGGGTCCCGGAGTTCTTGAGGTTGCGACGTATGCTCTCAGTACTTTGGTTTTTTGCAAAACCAGCGTTGCAAGCAAGGAACACAGAAATACGAGAGCCGGAAACGCCAGGCCCCGAACAACGCCGGGCATGCGATAGGCTAAGGGCCTGAGAAAACCTATAAAGATAGGATGCATGACGTAAATTCCCAGCACATATTGCCCGAGCGATGGGAGGATAGTGTGAGCCCCGAGCGATGGGCGTGCCAGGGCGAGCAAGGCGCAGCCGACCCCGACCGTTATTTCCACGAAAGATTGGACGATGGTGGCGCCAAAATGATCTCCTGCCACAAGCGTGTGGACTACGTGCACCGCCACGCCCGCCGAAAGAAGGGCGACGGCCGGCTTCAGGCTGAAAGCGCGCGTGGCCGAGGAGAGCCGCCAACCGATCACAAAGAAGGGTATGTTGGCGAAAAATAAGGCGCACTTCATGCAGAAAGAGATGAAAGAACCGGGGAAAGGCGCGGGCAGCAACGGGGGAAAAAGCCCTAACAGGTAGAGACCGGCGGCAACCCACATGAGCCAGCTCTCGCGCTTCCATTTCAGCAGCAGTGTAATTATCGTCGACGCCCACACCAGGGCCATGAAGAACCATAAGTGGTATTTTGTGCCCCCGAGGAGAAGGACGTAGAGCGCCCCCGGCATACTACCCCCCTGCTCTCCGATCACATTCAGAAGACGCCAATAAGGGATCTTGAGCAGGGATAACGCGCTATGCTGCGAGAATATGTGCGTGTAGTGCCATAGGCCCTGCATGTTTAGCGGCATAACGAGGTAGACCAGGGACCAGAACACAAACATCTTCAGGATGCGGGAAGCCTGGTTGGCGTACACATGGCGCAGCGCAGCGCCTGACCGAGTTTTTCTGCCCCACTGGTATCCCGAGATGATCAGGAAGAAGGCAATCGCAAAGCGCATATGGGTGATGAACTTCATAGCCGGCTCTAAAGGAATGTGTGCCCTTTCCACATGGAAAAAAATCACCAGGATGATCGCAAAAACACGGATGCAGTCAATTGTTGAATTGCGTTTCATAGACGATTTCGCTGTGCTTAGATTTTGTCTATCTTTTCAGATTGTCGGGGACCCCGGGAGGGGTCGTGTCTTTGGTCGTTGAGCCGATAGGGCCGATGCGGCCTGTGGTGCTGATCGCTATATCGTCGTAGTCAACGTACATACATGTCCCGTTCGACGGGCTCGACTGGTTCGACTTGATATCGACGTGGAGCCATCCCTGGGCGGCCATGCTGTCACCCCAGGAAAAATTTGCATTTGTGGTGGTGAACCGGTTGACGTTGTCGATCCAGAACTCGGCTATGCCGTTTGCCTGGTTCGTGTCCATCTTTATGTGGACCTCGTAACAGTGCCAGCTCCCGTCGCTTGCCGTCCCGAACAAGGATTGCCAACCGGTGTTGCCGGTGTATGAAGCTCCGCCGCCGGGCGCCTCCGCATAGATGCGGTAGTTGTTGGCCCGGACATATTCCGGTATCACGGCGTTGCTCGCCGACTGCGTCCAGATATACAGGTGCTTGGCGTAGTTGAGCGGGTTCCACCGGTAGCCCTCCTGATACCGCATATACCACCGGAACCACAACTCCTTCGAGGGAGCGGAAAAGAAGACTTCCGGAAAGGAGCTGTGCGAGTTGCCGCCGTCTCCGTCCCAGAACCTGAGCCCGCCTCCGCCCGCGCCTCCCGGGTAGTTGGCAGCCGGGGTCACCTGGGTGATATTCCCGCATAACACATAGGCGGAGCTTTGGGGCGGGGGATACATACCGTCGTTGTGAGCCGTATTGTAAATATCGGGAAAATCGAAGGTCGTCGACCAGGGCAAGGTCACCGCGGGCGGATATGCATGAGCATAATTCACCGGGAAGAAACATACGAAGCCACACACCAATAAAACCTTCCTCAAACCTTGCATCAATTCCCTCCTTATGGGGCCCTTGCTTTTGAGAGGATCGCTGGGAAAGGTCTTTCTTTGTGGGACTAATATGGGAGCTTGTCAGGGCTTTTGAAAGCGGCGCAAAGAATCAGGTTTGAGCGAAGTCCCGGGCCGGGCCAACCGGCCCGGGACCGCCTTTTGTCACCTTCCGGTGGCTACTTTGAGATTGTCGATCCAGAAATACTGGTCGACCGGTGAGCCGACACCAATGTAAGGAGCAATGTCGAACTGTGTCCACTGCATGGTCGGATATTCCCCTGTCCTGAACATGACATTTTTCTCCTGCATGATGAGGGTGCCGTCATACCAGTACTCTATCAGGCCGTCGGCGACGCCTTTTCCGTTCTGGATGCTGTTGAGGCTCATGTAGACCTCGACGAAGTGCCAGTTGTTCATATAATAGGGACCGGGCGTAGGTTGAAAATAGACGCTGTCTGCGTTCCACATCTTGCCGTTGTAGTAAGTCGACCCCGAGCCGACATAGCACTCACCTGCCGGGTAGGAGTCGCTCGACCCGTTGCAGCCCGCGACGGCCCTGTTTTCAGTGACGTTCAGGAGATTCACGTTGATCTGCGACTGGTCGATGTTTTTCCCGTCCTGGATGATGATGCGCGGTATCCCTGCATTTTGCTCGATGTAGGTCGCAAGGTAGTTAAAAGCCAGCCCGTCCCATTCCCCGTCCTGAGTCGAAAGAAGCATAAACTCATGGGGATGATAAGAAACGCCGGAGCCTACCCAGTTTGTGCTGTATTTGACGTAGTAGCTCACGTAGATGGTACTTGTCGGCGAGAAGAGCTTCCTCATGGCCCCACCGGAGGTCGGCGTGGTCGCGCCCTTCAGGTAGTGAAACTGGGCAGCGGCCGTGCTTCCCGGAATATGCTGCGCGGTGGTGACCACGACGTTGGTACCATCGTACCAACCCCTGCTGGTAAAATTGGCGTCGTTGAAATCCTCCTCGAAGAGGAGCGTCGAGGAGCTCGCGGTCGTGGTCGCGGAAGCGGGTGAGGATTGTCCCGACAGGTTCCCTGCGGCGTCATAGGCGGCGACCGTGTAGCTATAGGTCGTCGATGGTGCAAGGCCGGTGTCGCTGTATGACGTGGCGGCGACACTTCCGACCTTTGTGCCGCCCCGGTATACATTGTAGCCCGTGACGGCCACGTTGTCCGTGGAGGCGGTCCAGGTGAGGTTGATCTGCGTTCCGGAGGCCGCCACCGCTTTCAGATTGGTCGGGACCGTGGGGGGGGTCGTATCGGTAGAGGTTTTCGCGGGTGTTGTCGCCGAGACCTGTGCGCACTGGGCGGACGTGTTTCCGGCGGCGTCATGGGCCGCCACCGTATACTTGTAGGTGGTGGAAGGCGTAAGACCCGTATCGCTGAAGCTGGTTTTCGAGGACGAGCCGGCCAGGCTCCCGTTCCTGTACACGTTGTAGCCCGTGACGCCCACGTTGTCGGTCGAGGCATTCCACGACAGGTTGATCTGGGTGGCAGAGATTACACTGGCAGCCAGGCCTGTCGGCACAGTGGGCGCCTGCGTGTCCTTTGCCACGGTGGTAGTTGCGGAAGCCGCGGTCGACTGGGCCGATTGATTCCCTGCCGCGTCATAGGCGGATACCGTATAGGTATAGGCAGTATCGGGAGAAAGCGAGGTATCCTGGTACGACGTGTTGGGCGTGGTCGCGATCTGGACGCCATTTCGATATATGTGGTAACCCACAACGCCCACGCTGTCCGTGGAGGCGGTCCAGGTGAGGTTGATCTGCGTGGATGAAGCCACCGTAGCCGTCAGCTTGGCGGGGACCGACGGAGGCGTCGTGTCCGGGGGTGTCGAGCCGATAGGGCCGATTCGGCCTGTGGTGCTGATCGCTATATCGTCGTAGTCGACATACATGCATGTCCCGTTTGATGGGCTCGACTGGTTCGACTTGATATCGACATAGAGCCATCCCTGGCCGGCCGTGCTGTTGCCCCCGGAAAAATTTGCATTTGTGACGCTGAACTGATTGACGCCGTCGAGCCACATCTCGGCTATGCCGTTTGACTGGTTCGTGTCCATTTTGATGTGGATCTCGTAGCAGTGCCAGCTCCCGTTGCTGGCCGTCCCGTACAAGGATTGCCAGCCGCTGTTGCCGGTATACGCTGCGCCGCCGCTGGGCGATTCTGCGTAGATGCGGTAGTTGTTTGCCCAGGCAAATTCCGGTATGGCGCCGTTGCTCGATGAGCTTCCCGCTGCCGACCACACATATAAGTGTTTTGCATAGTTAAGCGGGTTCCACACATAGCCTTGCTGGTATCGCATGTACCACCGGAACCACAGCTCCTTCTGGGGTGCGGGAAAGAAGACTTCCGGAAAGGCACTGTGCGAGTTGTTGCCGTCTCCGTCCCAGAACCGGAGTCCGTTGCCGCCCCCGCCTCCCGGGTAGTTGGCAGCCGGGGTCACCTGGGTGATATTCCCGCATAACACATAGGCGGAGCTTTGGGGTGGGGGATACATGCCGTTGTTATTCGCGGTGTTGTAAATATCAGGAAAATTGAACGTCGTCGACCAGGGCAACGTGACGGCCGGCGGATATGCATGAGCGTAATTCACCAGGAAGAAACATACGAAGCCGCATACCAATAAGACCTTTTTGAAACCTTGCATCAACTTCCTCCTTGTAAGGAAAGCAAAACATTGTGGGCGAAGGAGGTTGGTGCAGTGTCTCTTTCATTAAAACCGGCTAACTCAACCTTTCAAGGGGAATACGAAAATAAGCCTTTCTGCTTCGTGGTTCCTCCACCTCGGTATCTGTCGTCACACCTGTTGCCAAACACGAGGTGGTATATAACAATACTAGACAGACAATGTCAACTATTGTGATTCACTAATTAAATCACCATGTTACTGATGGAGGCTTGGCCGGCATCCCCTATTCTGGGGATCGTGACCTTGAAAGGATCGCTGGAAAAGGTCTTCGTACCGTGCTATCCATGGCCGCAAGTCGTGCTCCAGACGCACATAGGAAAAGGCTTCTTCCGTGAGGCGCCTCCGCGCCCGGACGTCCGCTCTCAGGCTTTCGATGGCGCGGGCGAGGCTCGCCTCATCGTTCGAGGGGAAGAGAAGCCCCGTGTGGCCGTGGCGCACTACTTCTCTTATGCCCCGCACATCACTTCCCACTATGGGGACGCCGGCGGCCATGGCTTCGAGGACGCTGACGGGGAGACCTTCCGAAAGGGATGGAAGACAGAAAAGGTCGAGTGATTTGAGGATGTCCGCTATATCTTCCCGGTATCCGGCGAAGAGCACCCGGTCTTCCAATCCATGGGTGTGCACGTAATCTCTCGCCTCTTTCTCAGAGTTTTCCCCGTCGCCCGCATAACCCCTGCCCACGAAAACCAGCCTGGTTCCTGGACGGGCCATCCCCGGCAGAGTGAACGCCCGCAAGAGACAGAGGTGGTTTTTTACACGGCGGAAATTTGCGATTGTCCCTATCACAAAGTCATCAGGCGCGAACCCGAAAGCGTTCCGCACCCGGTCTCTGCCCGCGGCAGTTGCAAATTTCTGCACGTCGATCCCGTTAGAGATGGACGTCACCAATCTCCCGTAGCCGGGGAACCGGGTGTTGAAAGTGTCGCTTATCTCCTGGGAGACGCCCACTATTGCCCCGGTTTTCTTAAAGAATAGGGAGTTGCACAGGAATTTGTGGACATGGCGGATATCTTCCACTTCACCGGCTGAATGCTCGGTGTAGACGATCGTGCCCGCGCCTGCCAGACGGGTCGCGAGCCAGGTGTAGAAGAAGGCGGCGTAGTGATGGCAGTTTATGACCTCAATATGGTTTTCCCGGATGATCCTGGAGAGGAGCAGCACGGTTTTGGGATCCCGGCCGTTTCTTCTCGGAACCTGGAAGACGGCTTCGCTCACCTCGCTGAATCTGTCACTCAATGCGCCGCCTTCAAAGCAGGCGACGTAGACCCTGAAGAGTGACCGGTCGAGGTGTTCCGCGATCGTGAGGGCCACCTTTTCAGCCCCGCCGGTCGCCATCTGAAGCAGTACAAAAAGGAGATTGATTTTGTTGCCGTTTCCGGTCATGTCCATTGTTTTTCCGTTGGCGCCGGGCTTTTGTTGCAGCCCCGATAGTCTTTTACCGCGTATCTTCCGGTCCTCACCCATTGTTTGCCGCTGTAGATCCCCGTCACGCTTAAAATATCGATGAGGAACTTCCACGACAGGAAGAGCGGGGCATACAACAGGGCCTTCAACGTAGCCGCCCACGACCCCGCGAGGTACACCCCTGTGATGAAGAGGGCAGCCTGTCCTGTGATGAGGCCAAGGGCCAGGACCAGGGCAGGGAGCTTGAAAAGGCCCGGGGGCAGGAGCAGACAGAGCATCAGCGTCAGGCACGTCAGGTTCGCAAGCAGAGAATAATTGGGGAAGATAAGGGGAAGGGAGGCATCGAGGAGAATCGGGTCCCTTCTCGACAGACCCCTCCAGAACAACCTTGTGCCGAACCTGGCAGAAACATAAAACCTGCCCCGGGACCATCGCAGCCGCTGGCTAGTTGCCTGGTTGAGCGATCTCGATTCCTGATGACGGACGACCGCGTCCTTTGCAAAGGCTATCCTGACCCCGTCTTCCGCCAGATATGTCGAGTATTCCCAGTCCTCGCCGATGGTGAACGCTGTCCAGCCTTTCTTTTTGAGCAACGCGGTGGTGAAGCACATGCCGGTGCCCATGAGGTGGGAGGAGAGGCCGAGCTTGTATTTGGAGTGATGGTAGAGGAGGTTGTTGATAGTCCGCGACACAAAGAGGATGCGGGTGAACCAGCTCTCGTCCCGGTTGCCGATGGAGTTGCAGCATTGGATAGCCTGTTCCCCCCGGTCCAGCAGCATACCGAGCTCGGTCAGGACGTGCGTGTCTGCAAGGGTGTCCGCATCAATCAGGAAGACGGCATCGAAGGTGTCGAGGGGCATCTGTTGCAGGGCCCATGCGACGGCGTGCCCCTTCCCCGTTTTTGACCGGTCTTGCCTGACCAGGAGACTCACCGGATAGGCACGGCAGATATCGGCCGTGCGGTCCGTGCAGTTGTCTGCGACAATAAAGACCCGGTAATGGTCCTGAGGATAGTCAAGGGCATGCAGATTCTCGCAAAGGCCGGAAATGAGAAGCTCTTCGTCATGGGCGGGAACGAGGACGGCAAAGGTATAGGTCTTTCGGGCAGTGCGCTTTTCCGGTTCCCGCACCATCCGATACGCAAGGGCGAGGGCCAGCAGATAGCCGGTGCTCGCGGCAAGGTAAGCCGAAAGGCTGGCGATAAGGAACTGGAGCCCGCCTGACGCAAAGGATTGGAGACTCATGTGGTCACCGCCTTCTCAGGTTGATGTGCGCTGGTGAGGAGAGATGCATACTCATGTTCTATCCGTTCCCGCCAGTCAATGATGTCACAATGGGCGGTCGTGAAGTCGAGCGCCGCCCGGCCCAACCTCGCGCGAAAAGACGGATCGCGGAGGAGCAAAGAAAGCCCCTCGGAAAGCTTTTGCGGATCTCCGGGGGCGACAAGCAGGCCGTTTTCTCCATGCGCTACCATGAGGGGTACACCTCCGACAGCGCACGCGAGCACGGGAAGTCCGGCCGACATGGCCTCCAGGAGGGTCATCGGAGTGCCTTCGGTCAGGGAGGGGAGGACGAAGATATCGATATTGCCGAGCCATTCTTCTACATTAGCCTGGAAACCCGCAAAGATCACCATGTCCTCAACACCTTTTGCCCTGGTCATCTCCTCGAGGCTGCCCCGTTCCGGACCGTCCCCAACGATAAGCAGCCTGAGCCTCTCGCCCCGGCCTTTCAGGATGCTGACCGCCTCTATAAGATAGGCCAACCCCTTTTCGACGCTCAGCCTGCCCGCGTATCCGGCAACCGTTTCCCCTTCGCCGATCCCGAGGAGACGCCTGATTCTGCCGCTTTCGCCCGCCGGGGCACCGGGGCCGATCGCGTTCGGGATCGTGGTGATCCGCTCAGGACGGATACCCGTCCTGATCAGGTCGCGACGTATGCCCTCCGACACGGCGATTATTTTTGTGCCGAACCTGAGAGCGAGGCAATCGATGCGGTTGTAGAGCCGCAGTTTTTTCTCCGTATTGATGAATCCATGAGAGGTGGCAATGTGCGGGAGTCCTGCAATCCGGGAGGCGATGCAGCCGGCAATGTCGGCAAAGTAGCCGTGAGTGTGGAGCAGATCCATTTTGTACAGCCGGATTATGGCGAGAACCATCCTGACGGCGCGGACAAGGCGAAAGTAATCTCCCATCAGCGTCATGCTGACAGGGACTGAATGGAAGAAGTAGCCCATGGTTCTCAGCTCATGCGCAAACCGGGGCTCATCCTCCCAGGGACGGATAAACAGGATTGGGACGATATCGAATCTCCCTCTGTCCGCGACCTTCAAATAGTTCATGCTTACCCGCTCACAGCCGCCAAAGGTAACCGGCGTGATCATATAAGCTATCCTCGGGCGGTTTTCTTCCATCGGCGTCATGCCCACACCCCCTCCAGGGAGTCGTGCGGGGTTGGAGTGAGCGAACGGCGGCCGGCCATCCTGGCAAGGGCATCGAAACCCCAGACAAAAAACGGGAGAGGGTCGGCGGCGCTCCAGTCGTCGTAGACAACCCGGCCGGCGCCGGGAAAGAAAAAGGTGTGGAGGAAGCTCAGCTTTTCCTTCGCTAGGCGCAGGGAGGGGAGAAAGGTCATGAGGTCGCCCCCTACCCACCGCGTCATGACTCCTTCCCGGAAATCCCCGACCGGCGCTACGTCGCCATCGGTTGCAATCCGGTAGACGAGATAGGGGAAATCGACGCCCGAGGCGATGGCTTGGGTAAGGGATCCCCAAAATCGGGGGTTGATATCGATAAGATATGGGACGCCGCTCTTTCTGTCGACAACGAAATCCCCCTGGCAGACTCCATGCCACTCCAGCGTCTCCAGCAATCGCTGGAAGTAGTGTTCCGCCTGCTCGTGATGCATACTTATCCGGAAAGTGGCCTGACCGCCGCTCGCAGGGAAGTCCCTGACCTGCCTGTAGGCGATTCTTGCCCGTATTCCGCCTTCTTTTGCCAGCATCGCCACACAGACCGTATCGTGGTCCTCTATCTTTTCCTGGATGAAAAAGCGGTCCCACGGCCGGTCGAGATACGTCTCCTTTTCGACCGCGCGAAGCAGGTCATCCCGTGAGTCGACCTGCGTGATCCCCCACGCTCCTCCCCCCTGACTGGGCTTTATAAGGACGGGGAAGCGCAAAGCTCCGGTGATTCCGTTGGCCCTTCTCACCTCATCGATGGAATAGGAGGGCGGGACAGGGATACCGATGTCGCGCGCAATCCCGGTCCACCTGTCCTTGTTGTGGGCAAGGAGAATCTTTTCGTAATCGGGGATCACAAGTTTCATCTCTTTCGGAAGGAGATGCCTGAATTTTGCCAGCACAAACGTTTCCTCGTACACGGGTATGACCACGTCCGTCTTGAGGCGACGGCTATTCTCAACCAGGCATTCGATAAACGCCGCCTGATCGCGGAAGGGTGAGGGGTAGACAAAATGACCCCTGGAGAAGCGGGATGCGAAAGACATGGCTCGCGGCACGTAATCGGCGGAGTAGACCTTTATCCCCCGTTTTCCGAGGCTTCGCACGATGTTGTAGGCGATCCTGTTCCTGCCGTTCGTCACGATTACGGATGACACGTTTCCTCCATTGCAGCCGGCTGCACGGACGGGGAATACGCCTCCACACCCCGGTCAAGCCTGTCCATCGCAGTGAGGTGCTCGAAGCTTTCCTCTTGTCTGATGACGCGCTCTTCGCCGTCCGAGACCATCACAATGGCGGGACGAGGGAAGGCGAAATTGGATGAATAGGAAGAAAAATAGGCGCCGGCGTCCATGATCGCCAGTACGTCCCCCGCCTTCAATTCAGGCAGGTAGAGGTTTTTGAAGAGCCAGTCAGCCGAGGTGCATACCCGCCCCATCACCTGATAGCATCGGTCTATCCGCGCATGGGGCCGGTCGGCGACGAAGAGCCGGTGATATTCAAAATCGCAGGGGAACCCCACCGACAACCTGCCCGCGTCAGTTATTGCAAAGGTCTTGCCGCCGGACTTCTTCTTTATCGTGAGGACCGTGGTGAGGAGTATCTCGGACCTGCTCGTGACAAACCGGCCGGGTTCGACAAGGAGCCTGGGCAACAACACTTTCCGCTCCGCGCAAAAGCGCTTGAGGGCAGACGCGATCTCTTCCATGAACAGGCCGATCGGCTGTGCGTCTTCCTGCTTTGGGGAGGAGGGTGGCAGGCCCAGCGTGCGGTAGAGGGCGTATTCCACGCCGGACATATTCTTGCTGGTGGGTATCCCGAAGCCGCCTCCTATGTCGAGGCAGACGATCTCCCTTCCCGTTTCCTGTTTGATCTGGGCGATGAACTCCATTGCCCGAAGGGCACAGGACTTATGAAAGGCAGCGTTTTTCGCATTGCTCGCCACGTTGAAATGGACGCACCTGAGATCGAGATAGTCCGGCAGCCGCACAATTCTCCGGCACGCTTCCATGGCTTCACCATCCGCGATTTCCATGCCGAATTGTGACGCGTTCAGGGCGAGCCTGAGCCCGACGCCGATCCTCCTCTTCCGTGCTCTCGCCACTCCATAGAGCCTCTCAATTTCCTCCAGGTGGTCGACATTGACTGCGAGCACCCCCATTTCCGCCGCCATAGCGATGCTCTCTTCCGTTTTATTCACGCCGTTATAGACGATCATGCGGCCGGGGACATTGAGGCGTGCGGCGAGCCACAGCTCATAGGGGGAAATCACCTCGGCCCCCAAGCCCAGCGTATGAAGCTCTTTAAGGATGGCCGGCACGCAGTTCGTTTTGTAGGAGTATAGCGCCATGGAACCGGGAATGAGCCCCTCGACCGCCTTCTTTATCTCAAGGGCGTCCTTTTCCAGGCGCGGGCGGTTTACCACAAAGAGGGGCGACCCGAACCGGCCTCCGAGTTCGAGGACGTCCCGCCCGTTTACCGAAAGATGGCCCTCCGCGTTCTTCTTCAGGCCCCATGCCGACAGGTCGCCGGACTGGTTCTTCGCGGTATGTTTTACTCTCGCATTTACGAGCAAGGATGGACCCCCGATTTTTCCCGAGCCGACAGCCTGAGCAGGACGGTGGGCAGCACCATGTAGAATACCCAATAAGGAGAGTATGCCTGGCTGAGGAACATGATCGACGCGACCTGACCCACAAGACCGATAAATCCCATTTCCGCAATCCTGATCAGGTCCTCCGACGCCCCAGACCGCAACACCTGCATAAAACCGATAAATGCGGTGAACATCATGGTAATGAACAGTAGCAGACCCGGGATCCCCGTTTCCGCCCCTATTTGTATAAAGGCATTGTGGGCCGACTGCCATCTGGGCGGAAGCCCTGCCGCCGTTCTCTCATCTGCAATCGCCTCATCGAAACCGGCGACGCCGACGCCGGTGAGGGGATGTGACACTATGAGATCGATACCTCTCTCCCAGATAGCCAGCCGCCCGGTTTCGTCAAAGTAGTTGTAATCCCCTTCCGGGTTCAAAATGGTGGAATACCGGGACGTGCTTGTGCCGAGCAGCATGAACAACAGGCAGGGCACGGCCGCGATCAGAAGCATGCCCTTCATCCACCTCGCGATGGCGCTGCTTTTTGAGAACAGCATGACGGCGCATACCAGGCCAAGGGCGATAAAGCCGCCGCGGGAGCCTGTACGTACTGTAAGGAAGAGACCGGAAACAATGGCGCCGGCCGAGAGAAGCCTGAAAAGACGGCTTCCCCTGGTGAGGAAAAGGCACCCGAAGGGCAGGAAGGTGAGCGCAAAGAAGGCGAGATCGTTCGGATCGAACATGTCGCCGAAAAAAAGCCTCTCGTCGGTAAGGGAGCCCTTGGCCAGGCAATATACGGAGTAGAGCCCTGCGCCGAGGACCGCGAGCAAGAGGACGCGCTTCAGCCGCGCCACCGAATCGATCAGGGCATAGAAGAAAAAAAAGAGGAGCCAGTTGCCCGATTGCCCGACGAACACGGCTTTAAAAGAGCGCGTAGGGTAGTGCGAGAAGGGGATGCCGAGCACCATTACGACAAGGAGACATGCGTAAAGGCGCGCCTGTGTGCAGGTGACGACCGACCTGAATGCGGCTGCCGGGTTTTGAGGCAGAAAGAAGAGCACGAGCAGGCAGCTCAGGATCAGGGCAGGCCTGACCGCTTGCAACTGGGGAAAGAAATCCTGGGGCCTGTCAAGCACTATGAACATCCATACATAGAACAACCCCAACAGGGCGGACCGTTTCTCCGGGCCGAAGGAGAGAGGGATTTGAGGGGAGGTCGATTCCATCACGGGGACGTCCTCGCGGATAGCCATGAAGAGAGTTCGGCTGTGAGCGCCCTGCGGTCATACCGCGTGATCCCGATGTGCGGCCGTGAGGGCCCTTTGTCTCTCATGCTTCTTATCGTCTCCAGTAATTTCTCCTCTATCTCTCCCTGTTTACAGGGATCGGCAAGGAAGAAATTGGGGAACGCCCGCAGGAGATCCCTCGTGTCACCCTCGTCGGTTATCGCCAGAGTCGGCTTGTTCAGGCGCAGGTAATCGAATACCTTTCCGGGGATCTCCTGCGGCTGGCCCTGGGCGAGGAGCAGAAGGCCCCTGGAGTCCACCAATCTCTGAAAACACTCACGGAAGGGCATCTTCCCCGGGAGCGATACGGTGTGGCTGAGTTCGTACTTTTGCACCATGGCGGAAAGGGGGGCGCCGCTGTAATGCGGATCGCCGATAAAGTCTACCCGGACCTCACATGAGCCTATCGCACCCCTGCTGATAAGGTTCCGGAGGGCGCCAAAGAGGGGCTCGGGGTTGCGGCCCAGGTAGAGACTGCCGGCATGGGTAAGGCGCATTCCGGGAGGGTTTGCCCCATCATCACCCGGCAGCCCCTGAAAATCGCAGTCGTCATACCCGTTGGTGATCGTGATGACCTTCCCCCTCTCTTTCCCTGGGAGGAGCGATTGAAAGTACCGGGTGACACTGGGGGCCGTGGTGATGATGCCGTCCGCTGCGCTCACCGTCTTGCCTTCAAGCCATCGTTCGATCCGCAAGGCCGCGTCCGATCGAAATGCATCGGCTTTCCACTCCTGCATGGTTGTCCACGGGTCCCGGAAATCGGCTATCCAGTGGGCCCCCGTCATCTTCTTCAGCAGAAGCCCGCCGAGGTGTGTACTCATGGGAGGACCGGAAGTCATAAATACGCTGATGCCGTGCGCCTTCAAAATGCGCCTTCCATGAGCAGCTATGCTGAAGATCCAGCCCTGATGCTCGTCCGGCAGACGCAGCAGGGAGCTGATGAATCTCTTGGAAAAGCCCGGACGGCTCATCTCATGCGTTGCGGCTTCGCGATCCGGAGCTGTCGCGGGCGTGCTCCGGGACCTTATTCCCGAATAGAGCTGAAGAGGACCCGGGAGGGGGTTGACACGGTACATCGTAATCTCCCTGAGCGGTTCTTCGAGCTTGGAGGCGTCGCATGACTCGTAATACTTTTCATCTACGGTACAGATTATGGGTTCCCAGCCGAATTCGGGCAGGTACTTGGCGAATTTCGCCGGGCGGACCGCCCCTATGGCCGAGTCGGGTGGAAAGTGATAGGAGATGATCAAGAGTTTTTCCATGGTCGTCCTTGAAGGCTAGAGACTTATCTGTCTTCTGATCACAGGACCCAGGACCGAGGTCAGAGCGACGGGCAGCCGCTTCCAATACCTCGTGAACCTGTCGAGCCCGTCCCTTTGGGTGGAGGCCGGCGCCGGCGGATCAGCGGTCAAAGAGATGTAACCCCAATTGAGCGGGACGGGAGCGGCGCCCCACTGGGCCTTGAAACGGTAGGTCCCTCCGTCCGGCGAGGACCGGCCGAAGTCAAAAAACCTGAAGCCGCTGTTGCAGGCAAATTCGAGCATGGTCCAGTACAGGAGCATGTTCGGGCTCAACGCGCTGAATGTCCTGAGCGAGGAAGCCCAGGGGTTCACTACGGTGTCGCCCAGGCTGATGGTGAGGCCGCCGGCGATCGGCGCCTGCTCCTTCGTCACCAGAAAGATTCGCGCATTCCCGGCAAATTCCTGAAGCACCCGGACAAAAAGCTTTTTGGAATGAACGGGAGACCCGAGGTCACGCATATTAATCAGGAACACGCGATAGAATTGGTCCAGAAGCTCCATGCCGCCGACGACGGCCCGGCACCCTTCCTTCGAGGGTCTCTTGATCTGACTTCTCAATTTTGCTTTGAAAGAGCCGGCCAGCGCCTCGGATGAGCCGGGGAGCGCCAGCAGCATGCGCACCTTCCGGGCCTGCGGACCATGGGTCGAGATCCCGCCGGGGAGCGCGTCGGCTGTGCACGTCGGGGGCTCAAGGTGCCTCAGCTCAATCGTCGACGCACCTGTCCGGCGGGCGACGCTGACGGCTTCCAAAAGCAGGCTCCTCCCTGCATCGTCCGTGTCGGTGAGGAGTCCCCCGCCGTCGAGGAAGGGCATCGACACGAAAGTATTCCCGAAGAGAAGGCTTTTCATGTGAAAGAGCGGCAGCACGCCCTCAAGTCCTGAAACTCCTGTGGCGAGGAGATAATAGGGTGTATGGCCGTAGGTCTTCCAGATCACCTCCCGCCATCCCCACAGGTGCCATGTGCTGGATCGCGGGTGCGCGGCTACATAGCTGTCCCATGCCGCCTTATCTCCGGCGGTTGCGATGCGGACGCTCATCGCGTGGAAGCCTCCTTTATGGTTTGATGCGTGATCCGTCCTATCTTTTCGCGAGCCGCCGGGGTAACGCCCGCATGGACGGGCAGGGTGATGAGACTCCGGGCCAGTATCCGCGCATTCCTATAAGGTCTTCTGTCGTCCAGGCGTTCTTTGAGACCCGGCAGCTCATTCAGGGCACAGGGATAGAAACCTGCGGCTCCGGTGCCTTCCGACGAGAGGCGACCGAGGAGCTTGTCTCTCAAGGTCGGGTCCTTCACGAGGAGGGGATACCTGAGGAAGGGGTATGGGTCGGCTAAAGAGAGGCCGGCAGGCAGGAGGTTGTGCCGGTACCAGGACGAATTCTCCTCCCTGATGCGCTTTTCCTCCTGGAGAGAACGGAAAAGGAGATTGAGGAGCGGTGTAACACGGCTGCATCCTTTTTTCAGGGGGAAGTCCGGGTTGAATTGGGTCTCCCCGAGATGGAGGAACGGCATCATTTGGGGTATCCAGTACAATCGGGGATCGGACAGACAGGAAGAGAGGAGAAGGGCAGCGAAAGAAGTGGCGCCTCCAACGGAAGAAATTCCTTCCAGTTGCCCGTATACGGTCTTCGCCTGCTCGTGGATCCCGGCAGATCCGGTCACCGCGAGGCCGCCGTGGAGGGTGCTTATCGGTTTGCCCCGTCCGAAGCTGAAGAACCCCGCGTCACCCAGGAGCCCGAGCTTTTTTTCGGAAGAACCGCACACGGTGTTGCCGAAGGCCTGTGCCGCGTCTTCCACGAGAAAGATATTTGCTTCGCGACACAGTCTTTGGGCGAGATCGAGGGCCGCGGGATAGCCGAAGAGATGAACGATGATGACGGCAAGGGTGTCCCTTCCGATCTTCTTCTCCAGGTCCCGATGCTCAAACCCGAAGTCCGTCAGGTTTATATCGACGAGGACGGGTTTCAGACCGGCCCTCAATATAGCCGCGGGAATGGCAGGACACGTATAGGCGGGAATGAGGACTTCCTTTTCCGGCCTCAAAGCGGACAGGGCCTTCATGATAAGCCACAAGGCCGTCCTGCCTGAAGAAACATACAAGAGATGCTCCGTGCCCAGGAAACTCCTCATCGATTCCATAAAGCCGTCCCCTTCCTGGTCAGGCGCGCGCGCATACGCGCCCATAAGATCGGACAGGGATACCTTGTTCTGTACCGGGGGCAGGGAGTAAACTCTCATGGACCGTTCGAACTCCTTGTTGTTCGGGATGTCTTCTATTGCCGGAGGGAGGCCCACTCCGGGAGCTGCGCCCTGTCCGGCTCCGCAAGGGCGCGCAAAGTGCGTGCAATGGTGTGCACGATCCGGTTCCAGTCGTGGTTCCTCGCAACCATCCGGCGCCTCTCCACCGCCTTTTCAGAGCGGGCAGAAGGCGAGATCGCATCGGAAAGCGCGCCGGACCATTCGTCAACCGTCCCGGCAAGCCCCACTACGTCCTGAAAAAGGGAGAGTGACCTGATTTTCGAGCCGACCACGGGACAGCCACTCGCCAGGTACTCGTGCAATTTCAAGGGATAGATGTGGTTCGTATAACTGTTGACACGGTACGGCATGACGGCCACGTCGAAGTGCTGGGGATACGCCGCGAGCGTTTGGGGCGATTTGCCGCCCAGGAAGTAGGTGTTTTCAAGGCTTGAGAGTGCTTCTATCCAGCGTGAGACCTCGGTCTGCGCACCATTGCGAGGGCCGACAAACACAAACGACCATTCCGGATGCTTACGCGCCAGTTGCAGGAGAAGGGACCAGTCGAGCTGTGCCTTGAGTATGCCCGTGTAGCCGATCCTCGGTTTCGGAACAGACCGCAAATCGGCAGGTTCTGCGTGGGGGAGTGCATAGGCGTCGTAGTCTACCCCGTTCGGTACAACCATCGTACGGGGGTTGAGCCCACCCTTTTTTTCAAACAGCCCCTGGGAATGGACGAAGACCTGATCGACTTTCCTGATCAACCTCGTTTCTACAAGATCCGTGGGTACTTCCTTCTCGGAAAAGGTATACTCGTCGTCGATGTGATAGCAGGCGAGGTTGCCGGGCAGGGAGAGCAGGGCCCTTTCGTACTCGGGCCGCCAGATATAGGTAATTATTTGCCTGCATCCTCTATTCTCGAGAATTTTGCGTGCCTGTCGCAGCCGAAGATCGAAAAGAAAGTTCGCGAGCAGTCCGGGGCGGCCCATCCCGGACAGCCAGAATGGTGGAGTGTAGACATGAAATCCTGCGGGCCGCCCCCCCTCGTCAACGCCCCCGGCCGCCTCGCATTTCTCGTGGCCCTCCGGAATGGAGCGGCTCGGGTTCACCCAGACGACAAAAAAGTAGGAGGCAAGACGGGTAAGCACGTGCTGGCGCACCTGCCAGTAATCCCCCCAGATGTCAGGCACGAGACCTATCACCCCTATGGAGGGGAAAAGGGGCCCGGCAGCCGGCCGAGGCGGCGTGGCCACGCTCTTTGGGGAGCCGGTGCCTTCGTGCGGCTCGGCGACGGCAGGGGAGACGCGGCGGTGTCTGCCCGCGTAGTATTCCGCAATCATGCCGAAGAGAAAGAGGATCTGCATTTTGCGCCGGAACCGCTCGCCGGGAGGAAGGAATACATCCGAGAGCGCAAACCTGGAGATCTCGGTGAGGGCGTGGCGCAGTCGGTACCGTGGGATGTTCCGGTAGCGGACTGTCCCCGGTGGGGGGGCGATGAACCGCGCCCACCCCCTGCCGTAGTTGAAATAGCAGCGACAAAAGACGCTCTTCCTGAGCTTCTCTTGCCGGATGGGGTGGTAGACGATGGCCCCGGGGTAGTAGATCACCCTTTCTTTAGCCGCCATGAAGCGGAAACTTATCTCACTGTCTTCGCCGCCGATGGTGGCACTCCCGACAGGGCCGAGATCGGTGCGGAACAGGCCGTATCTGTCAAAGAGCGACCTTCGTACGAACATATTCGCGCCTACGGGCCTGTCCATTGACGCAACGTAATCGCGCTCGACGTCTCCGTGGTCATGGATTACTAAAGGGCCGCCGAAAACGGGCCGGTTGTTCCTGTAGAGAAGCCATCGGGGCATATGGGCCGGAAGTACCGGAAGGACCTTGCCGCCGAACATGCCGCAGGAACGGCGGTCCGATGCCTCAAAGACCGCGGCAAACCATGCATCGTCGAGTGTGATGTCGTCATCCGTAAAGACGAGAAAATCGGACTTCGCCTCCTCTATGCCTTTGTTCAATGCGAAAGATTTGCCTTTCGCCGGCTCGAATATGTAACGGATCGGCAGGGCTCTTTCTTTCACGAAGCCGTCGACCACCTCCGCGGTGTTGTCCGTCGACCCATTGTCGACAAACAGAAGCTCCCAGGCGCCGCCCGCGGCCGCGCTCTTTGCCCTGAAGTCTGCAAGCAGATCCGGGATAAGCGGGGCGCGATTAAAGGAACAGATTATGACGGATATGCGCGGATTGCTCATAGGCGGCTCCTTTTTTGTTTCCGGGGCCGGCAATGGCGTGCCCGGTCCATAAAGAGGTATGCATTTCAAATCCTTTCCGCAAAAAGGGGTTCCAATTTCGTAAAGAATGTGAAGGCACACGCGAATACGGCCAGGGACGCACCCGCGCTGTAGAAGACCCACGGGACATCTGGTGCCCGGTGATAGACCGCGACGGCGCCCAGTCCTTCAAGGATCGGGGCCACGGGGTTAAGCAGCAAGACGTCGGCCCATTTTCCGAACATGGACACATCATAGAATACCGGTGTAAAGAAGATGGCAAAGGTGACAATCACCTCCACCAGATATTTCACATCCCGGTAAAAGAGATTGGCGGCGGAGAGCAGTATTGCCGCGCCCGTCGTGAGCAGCACGAGGAGGGCGAGCAGGACGGGGACCCACAGCACGTAGATGCTCAACCCGATGTGCATGAAAGCCAACACTGCCACCAGAAGGACCGAGGCAATTACAAGGTCTAACATCTGTGAAAGCATTGCGGAAATCGGAAAAATGACCCTCGGGAAGTATATCTTCGTCACGAGATTGGGGTTCCCTATGAGGCTGTTGGTCGAGAAGCGGATGGAAGCGACAAAAAATGCCCAGGGTACCGCCTTTACGGAGACCGCGGCCAGGTCCTTGACGTCGATGGGCACGTGCGACACCAGCGCAAAACCGGACCTCACGAGTATACCCGCTCCGACGATGACCATCGGCATGAAGACGGCCCACATGATCCCGATGACGGACTGCTTGTATTTTACCCGTATGTCCCTCCAGACCATCATATAGAGGAGGTCGCGGTACTTGATGAATTCTCTGATCGATTCCTTCATACAGTCTCCTCTTTCGTTTGCATGTCAGAACACCATTTTTCGGCAATAGTAGGCCTCGGCATAAGTATTTGCCACGTCCGATTCAATACCCCTGAGCTTCAGGATTGACAGGAACGTCTCTTCCGAAAACCATTTCCTGCTGTTTTGGGTCTTGAAGCACGTCATGATCGTGCCGATCTTCTTCCGGCACGTCTCCGTATCGAGACCGACAAAAAAGTTCGGGTTTCCGAGGTCGCCATCGTACTTGACAATCTCGTACTCAAGGATAAGGTGGTCCCGGAAGGTGTTCCATGTCACCTCCGAAATGAAACGATGGTCCTGGTGCAGATCGTTCCGATTGTGGGTGAGGATCAGGTCCGGGGAAAAGGAGTTCTTCAAGTCTTCAAAATACTTCTTTATTTTGATGCCCTGGAAGGGGAAAAAGCTGTCCCGGAACGACCTCACGACGACCGTTTTCCGGTATGCCTTTTCAAGGAAGATGGATGCGCTTTTCTTTGCTTCGGCCCCTCGCGGCCCGGAAGCGGCGAACACGACCCACCATGCTTCTATATCCCCGTATTCCTCGCACAGCCGTAAAACGGCGCCGCCGGCCCCGATCTCAATATCGTCCGCATGGGCGCCGAGGCAAAGGATCCTTCGGGGTGAGCCATTTTCCCGCCCGAAAGCCAATCTAAGCATGTGCGACGCCTCTGCCTGCGTACTCGCCGGTGGGTTTCCACACCTCCCACGGCGCGCAGCCGCTATTGTACATGTCGGTCAGCACCTGGTGCTCCTTGAAGGTATCCATGCACCAGTACCCGTCATCACGCTTGTATCCAAGGAGCTGGCCTTTCTCGATCAGCCTTCTGAAAGGCTTCTCGACCAGTTCCTCGCCGTCCCTGATATACTGGAATATCTCCCTCTTGAATACGAAATAGCCGCCGTTGATGATGGCGCCCGTATCGGCCACATACCGGATGTCGTTTATGAGATTGCCATTCCCGAGGGAGACGACGTGAAAGCTCTGCGCGGGTTTCACACACAGACAGCATGCTGTTTTGCCGCTCCGCGTAAAGAAATCGATCATGTCCGGCAGGTAGAGATTTGTGAGTCCGTCCGAATAATTGGCGAGGAAGATATCGTCCCCGTCCAGATATTTTTCGACCGCCTTGAGGCGCTGGCCGATGTTCGACCGCAAGCCCGTGTCCGCAAAAGTGATCCTCCAGTCCGAAATGTCGCAGTTCTCCAAGCGGAGGTCTTTGCCGCCGTTCAACAAGGTGAAGTCGTTCGAAAGACACTCGTTATAGTTAAGGAAGTAGTCTTTTATCTTGTCGGCCTTGTAGCCGAGACAAAGAATAAACTCGTTGTGGCCGTAATGGGCGTAATACTTCATGATGTGCCAGAGTATGGGCCGGTACCCGATCTTCACCATCGGTTTCGGCACATCCTCAGTCAACTCTCCCAATCTTGTTCCGAGGCCGCCGCAAAAGAGCACCACTTTCATTGAGCATCTCCTCCTTGAGAGAAGAAAGTCTTATTCTGTTCAGACCCCCCAACGAGCGAAGCGAGGCGAGCGGGGAAGCTCGGCGGGCTTGCCCGTCGAGGGGGCGCTGAACCCCTATAATCGAAAGGCCGACGCATAACGTGTGCGCCAGTCATGCCTTCTCTTATTGATAGGCTCCAATCCCCAGTATTCAAAAGGCCAGTCCTCCCTCAAATAAGGGTCTCCCTCGTGCATTTCCTCCAATAATTCAAGGAGGGGTTCCCAATGCAGTTCCACTGCAACTTTTGTCCGAACATCCAGATCTATCCCTGAGACGAAAAGATACCCCCCCGGTTTGACCGACCTTGCAATATTTCGCAAACACCTTTCGGCATCGGCCGGATCCATGTGGCTGAGAAAATTATTCGCCGTAACGATGTCTTGACCTTGCAGGGCATCGATCATTTTCTCATCTTCAGCGCTCCCCCGGCGCCAGGTGACGCCTTCCTTGAGCCAGGGCTTGATCTTGAGATACTCGCCTTCTACGTCAAAGAACTCGCTGATTTCCTTCCCGCTCATAGTGCCGGTCAGCCGGATGCGACCCGATTCGGTCTTCTGATAGATCCCTTTACGGGCAAATTCCAGAATATCCCCGGAGATGTCTACCGCATCCACGGAGACCTTTAGCGCCGGCCGCGCTGAACGGAGCGTCCACAGGATGGAATAAACCTCTGCGCCGCCGCTGCATCCGAAAACAGCCATTTTCACCCCGGAGCGTCTTGCGTCTTGTCCTGCAGCAAGGCGGCGCATCAATTCCAGTTGCGGGCGGTTTCGGAGAAACAGCGTCCCGAAGTTCGATCTTCTCGCGGCCTGCAATCGCGTGAGAGCGAGCAGACAATCACCGTACAGCGCTCCGGGACGGGAGGCGAGCAGACGACAGGGGAGATGATGCCAGGCGAATCGGCTCACTTCCAGGAGAAGAGCCGCAATGAATCTTCTTGACACGGTTTCCATAGGCCCTCTGGAGAAAAGTGTTATTCCACGATGGCGGTAGGGTAGAGATTGGCGATGCCGAAGATGTCCCGGCAGGACTGCACGTATATGGTCGCCGCAGGCGAGAGCCCGTCATAGAGCCGGTCCGTGGCGTGCTCGCCAACGTAGCAGTTAAAATGGTAGGTCCCTTGGCAGAGATGCAAATTCAGTTCGAAGGTGACCCTCTTTGTTTGCCCTTCTTTAATGGAAATGCCGGAACAGGTGAGCAGCTCCGTTGAGGTTTCGAAGACGGTGTACATGCCGGCGTCGTGCACCGCAAGGGCGACGGTGAGATGCTCGTACGCCTTCTTGGCCGTGATATCGACATCAAACACCGCCTTTTCGCCGGATTCGAATTGCAACGCTTTCCCGTTCTGTCCACGAAAAACGGCCCTGGAGATGGATACGCCGTCCGCTTTCCTCTGTGCGGTCCCGGTGGTTTGTCCTCTGTTGAGATGTGCGTTCACTACTTCGGGTGCAGGCCCGTGCGCCGCTATGCTTCCGTGATCCAGGAGGATGCATTGATCGCACATCTCCACTATGGCCCTCAGATTGTGGGACACAAATACGATGGTTACGCCGTCTTTCACCACAGATTTCATCTTTTCCGCGCATTTTTTTTGAAAGACATGATCCCCTACGCTCAGTACCTCGTCGACGATAAGGATTTCGGGGTCCACGTGCACGGCCACGGAAAAGCCAAGGCGCGCATACATGCCGGAAGAGTAGCGTTTGACCGGGGTATCGATGAAATCCCCGAGACCCGAGAATTCCACAATTTCGTCGAACTTCTTCCTGATTTGGTCTTTCTTCATCCCGAGGATCGTGCCGTTGAGAAAAATATTCTCGCGGCCGGTGAGGTCCGAATGGAAACCGGCGCCCACTTCGATGAGAGCCGACACGACGCCATGGCTGACTATGCGCCCTTCGGTAGGATTCATTACCCGAGACAACACCTTGAGGATGGTGCTCTTCCCGGCGCCGTTCACCCCTATGATCCCGAGGGCCTTTCCTTTGGCAACCTGGAACGAGATGTCTTTCAACGCCCAGAACTCGTTTTTCTTCAGTGCGTCGCGTGCGAAGCCCTTCAAGACCTTACGGGAAAATGCGGGTATCAGGTCCCGCAGGGAGTCATGAATCTCTCCCTTCCTGAATTTTTTCGATACGTGATCCATTTCAAGAGCGACCTCAGTCATAGTATCCTCAATTCCTTTCCGCGAAAAGCGGTTCCCCGGCAACATTATTTGTCTGCAACATCAATAACCTGGAGAGGAGAGAAAGAGCGGTGCGGCAGCGTATACTCAGGCAGGCACGGCGCGCCTTTGCAACTTCCGGCCGCGCCGGTTATGCCAGGCTCTCTCACAGCGCCCCAGGACTTTGGAAACTATTGTCCTGGGATCGCACATGATATCTGAAACAAACAACAAAGCATATTTGACCAATTCCCGTTTCCTTAGCGCATATCCGATATTATGGAGCCCTTCCCGGTGATAAGCCCAAAAGTCCGGGTCGCGATTTCGCAGGTATGCGTGTCCCAGGGACTTAAAATATCGCTCTTTCACGCGCCTGTAATACTGCGCATACTCGTCCTTCTCCAAATACACCTTGCCATACTTATACATCGAAACAAAAGCGCTTAAGGAATCGGGATTGAACCGGCGGCGGGCAGAGGTTATTGAATCGTTGTCTCTCCGCATAAAAGTCAGGATCTCATGCACGAAGCCGAAATCGTTATCTCGCAGTATTTCGTAGCATGCTTCGGTGTCCGGGTGGTAGCTCCTCTCAGAAAAAAACGGAGCACGCCTTCTTGCAATATCAGCGCGAATTAACAGGGACGTCGGCGAGCCGAACAGATAGATCCCGTTGATAAGATGCATGCGGCAGGTTTCCCGGCCGGAGAGCATGCTTCTGGGAAACGGCAAGCCGAGGTTACGGACGTCCGGGCCGAAAATGGAATAGGAGCTCACGATGCCGACCGAGGGCGCGGTCTCCGCCAGGGCTACCATTTTCGAAAGACATTCCGGAAGAATCCAGTCGTCTGCCGCCACCATCTTGCAGTACTTGCTCTTATCGGATATGAGTTGCAGGGCCCGGTTATGGTTTTGAACATGGCCTACGAAGGCGTCACAGTTAACAACCCGGATCCGCTCGTCTTTCTTCGCGTAGCTCAGGGCGATGTCGAGAGAACCGTCGGCACTGCAATTGTTGACAATTATATATTCATAATTCGTGTAGGACTGGCGCAGTACGCTCTCTATGCACTCGGCTAAGTACATATCCGTGTTGTAGACCGGCGTAACCACGCTGACCAACGGCTTTCCGGCCAAGTCACCTTCGCTCATGCGGGTCTCCCTGGGTTGTGCTGGACACCTTGTCTTCCCGAAACTATTGCAGCAAATCCTGATTTGACGGATTCCGGCGATGGCTCCTGGTTATTATCCACGCAGGAAATTGGAGAAAATCACCGTGTATTGCTCGTCCAAGGCTATACGAAACGCCCTGTTCTTCCGTCCGATCAGGGACCTCACCTTTTCTGCGTTTTCCTCGACGTCGCAGAATTGTTCGATCAACCCGGTGCTATCCAAATGATTAAAGTCCAGACAGTAGCGGGACAGACCCATCGCAGCCATCAAAGAAGCGCATTTCTGATGGAATGAGATAGAGATAACGGGTTTATTGAGCACCAAAGCCAACAGCGCATTATGAAACCTGGTTGCCACTACTACATCGGTTGCCGCAAGCTGTGACAACAACTGCTCAACGGAAGAGATGGGCTCGTCGATAATACGCCCTTCGTCATACGTCAATGACCGCATCTTCATGAGGGCCTTGAATTCTTGCGTCACGGGCCTGTCGCAAATATCGCCGATCAGCAGCCTGACGTCGTACTCATGGTCCAGCAGCCACTTCACGAAGACCACAAGATTCTCCAGGTAAGCCTGGTGGATCGCCTTACTGGGGTTGTTCGAGCTGTATCTCCAGGCATACGCCATCAGACCGACGCCGACAACGCGTCTGCGCCCGTTGCGGGAGACGCCGCGCGGCATCGCGGCATCAGGGAGACTGAAGGCCAAATCAGGATAGACATGGTCATCATCTGTCCGGACCCCGATACCTTTAAGATATTTCATTGTTGCATCGTCCCGATAGGACCGAAAGTCTGCCATGGAAAGGGCTGATGCAACGAGCCGCCTGCCGAGTGCGCCAAAAATGGGACCCGCCCCGACGCTCACAAAGAGCAGTTTGCACCGGCGCAGTTTTGCCGCCAATGAAAGTTTGAACACATTGTAGGGTCCCCACCGCAAAAGGCCGAAAGCATCCGACAGCAATCCCGTTCCCGGTACGATGAGCGCATCTGCGCCCTTCAGTGCCATAAAGGCATGAAGCCATCCGGAAAGCTCGCTTAGTATTCCAACAAGCACTTTCTCCGCCAATCCGGCCGGCGGATTGCACAGGGCCGGGCGTTTCGCGTTTATCCCGCCTATAGGAAGGGCTGTGATGTTGTAGGTCGCTGCGGCAGCCTCGGGGTCGGTACAGATGCAGGTGATGTCGGCATCCTGGAAGCGGCGGCGAAGATGGTAAAGAATTGCTTGAAGGGTGCTCTCGTTCCCGAAGTTGATCAGTCCGAAGTGGCCGAAAAAGCAAATCTTCTTCCGCTTCTCTTCCGCTTCCTTCAAATGTTTTTCCTTCAGCTCCGGTTGCGAGGAGCAGGACTGAATGCTTAGCGATCGGGACATATCACGCAACCCCCCTTCTCTGCCGTAGCTCATGTACCTCGGCGTTTCCGTCAGCCTTCTTCTCGCGGAGATAGTGCGGCGCGGCGGGCGAGGGCGAAAACAAGGCTCCATCAACTTCCTCTCCCAGCCGGAAGACTGCGGCATAGCGGACCATCCAGTCGCGCCTTTTCTTATTGCAAGGCTCCAGACCGGAATAGTGTCCGGGCCAGTACCTTCTCAGGATAGGATCGCCCTCGTGAATATTTTCTATCAACTCCTGTACCGGTTCCCACCGTAGATCGCGCGCGACCTTGGTCCGGACATGGGTGTCCACTCCCGCGACGAAAAGGTAACCGCCTGGTTTTACTATCTGTCCAATATTCCGGAGGCATCTTTCTGCATCCGGTGGATCCATATGACAAAGAAAGTTGCTTGCCACAACGATATCCTGAGGTTCCAGGAAATTCCGTAACGCGGGGTCCCCGGCGTCCCCGACATGCCAGATGATCCCTTCCTTGATCCACGGTTTGATTCTCAACTTATCATCGTGCCTGTCAAACATCCCACACATCTCTTCTTCAGAAACGTGTTTTAAAATGTCGGTATTCATCAATTCGCTATTCCTCGCCGAGTACTCCCCTTGCTCTGCAAGCTTCACAGCTTCCTCTGAAATGTCCACGGCACGCATGATTATCTTCAAGTCCGGCCGCGCCGAGCGAATTGTATAGATAATAGAATAAGCTTCGGCTCCGAAGCTGCATGCTACGACCGCGATCTTTAAGGTCGAACCTTTGTCTCTCCGAGTTGCAAGGCGACGGACCAGCTCCAGTTCCGGACGGTTTCGAAAAAATACGGTATAAAGAGCTTGTTTTCTCTCACCTCCCGCACGAGCGACGGTATTCACAAAATTAAAGTAGCCGAGTATTGGGCCGAAGGTGCTCAGGAAAAAGGGAATATGGTTCCAAATCCTTTGATTCATCCGCAAATAGACATTTGTTGGAGATTTTCCAAGAATTCTCAGTTTTGCTATTCTAGTCAAAAATGATTGAGGCATCAGGTCTCCTCCTGCAATGTCCTCACAGTCCGAGCACGTGGTGTTTCTTCTACGGATAGAACACGTGCAACCCTATTCCGTCAGTATGTCATTGAGCAAGGCTTCCCTCCTCCTTTCGAAATCTGGTCAGGCAGCGATTTCACCCCTATGCAGTGAACACATCCGGGTTTGGCTTCGTAAATATGTCATTTCCTTCGTGCCAAGGTGGGTTTGAGATTATGATAAGTTTCATATTTCCTGAGTACGAGTATTCCACTTTTGGCGGAACTTCGAGAAGCATGCCGGAATATACGCCCAATTTTTCACCGTTTATTGTAAAAAACCCGTTTCCTTCGACCACGTAGTAAATACGAGTGATTTTCTTGCTTATCATAAACGTGTCATGTCCTTTTTGAACATCTGCAAATAGGATCTCAAGCCGCCGGTTCTTTAGTCCATCAAATGTATATCCCGTTAGCCCTTTCCCGGTGAATGACGGCGACGCCGGAATATTTAATTGGTAAGATGTACCGCGCGAAGAAACCAGACTGTCTAAACAATTAAAGAAATGGGGAAGGTGGTACCAAATTAGTCGGTTCAGACGCAAATAGGCATTTGCCGGAGATTTTCCAAAGATTGTGAAGTCTGCAATTCTGGATTTAAACGTCTGAGGCATTGATCTTCCTCCGCCCTTGTTTTCTCCTCTCCTCTCTGCGCCCTTGCTTGTTGCCGTTTGCATTCTTCAACGCTTCCCAAAGCGCACTGCCTTTGGAAACTAGTTCGTCTAAAAACTGTGTATCTTCGAAGGTGTCCATCGCTACTGCCGTTGCATGCGGCCGGCCAGGGCCGTCTCAAGCCGCCCAGCGCAGCTCGGCATTCACCCGGCCGCAGGCGAGGAGTTGCTTCAACCAGGCGATCCGGTTGAAACGCGGTCCTTCGCAATCTTCGACCGCGAATGTGGCGCTGCGGTAAGCGGCATAGAGTTGCTCCGCCCCCAGCCGGGCGTTCCAACGCGGCTTGAACTCGGGCAAGAGGCGCTGGATCCTCCCGAAGTCCACCCGATAGGACCGTGCGGTTGGGACGGGGTTCTTCGCGTACTCAATGCCCGCGCCGGGGACGGCCTCTCGGACGATTTCGGCCAACTCGCGGATGCTGTAGTTCTCCCCGGTTCGGCCCACATTGAGCGCCTGGTTGTGAACTACCTCGCGCGGCGCTTCCAGAACGGCCAGGAATGCCCGGGAAATGTCTTCCACGTGGACGGTCGGTTGCCAGCCGGCGCCGTCGCTCTTGATGTAGATGCTGCCGTTTGCATAGGCCCAGGCCACGAGATTGTTCAATACAAGCTCGACGTTGAATCGCGGCGAAACGCCGTAGGCCGTCGCGTTTCGGAGGAACGTCGGGCTAAAGCTCTCGCCGGCCAGCTTCGCGACGTCCTGTTCTACACGGACTTTCGCGATGCTGTAGGGAGCGATGGGATCGAGCCGGGCCGTCTCTGTAACGCACTCGCCGTCCGGCGTGCCGTAGACACTGCAGGAAGAGGAAAAGAGGAAGCGTCGCACGCCGGCATCCTTGGCGAGTCGCGCAAGGCGGACCGAGGCGGCGTGGTTGATGTCGTACGTGATCCCGGGATTAAGGTTGCTCAGGGAATCGTTGGAGAGCGCCGCGAGGTGCACGACCGCGTCGAATCCTTTCAGGTATTGTTGCCGGACATCCCGGAGATCCAGCCGCAGCTCGGGAATGGGGCGGAGGCCCGGAGTGAACGTACACCCCTGAAAGAGGTCGCTGTCGAGGCCGACCACCTCATGGCCGGCATCGAGCAGGATTGGTGCCATTACGGCACCGATGTAACCTTTGTGTCCGGTGAGCAGGATGCGCATAGTCTCTCCTCTTAGAGCTTTCGCCGTGCACTTATAAGCTTGATCGGGCTGAAGTCGCCAAAAGCCGGGAGCCTTCCGGCAGTCTGGTGGATCGGGTGAAAATAATCCGGCTCCACTCCCATCAGGTGACACCCGGCGGAGTAAATGACCCGCGTCGCGAGGTAGTATGAGCTGGAGAAGCTCTCTATTGCCACCGAATCGAATAATTTCCCGGTTTCTGTCCGGAATACTTCTTCATCGAAAAAATGATTGTGCCATCGTACCGGGATTTCCGGAAGTCCCACGGCCGCGCGCATGTAGTTAAAATTCTTTTGTCCCTGCATAAAGTTCTCTATGCCGAAATAGTAGCCGCCGGGCACCAAATGCTTCGCAATCTGCGTTATCGCATGGTACTGCTCCTCAGAGGACATGAGATTTATTAAGCTGCGCACGGTCAGGAACACTTCGAATTTCCCGGACTGAAGGCCGTCAGAGAGACGATGCATGTCCCCGACGCGAAACGAGACCCTGCCGGGAGGCAGCTTCTGAGCCGAGAGTCTTTGCCCGGCGAGAGCCAGCATCTCCTCGCTCCAGTCTATACCGATAAAACGGATCGTCGGGAAGGCAGCGGCAAGGTTCACCGTCGCGTAGCCGTCGCCGCAGCCCAGATCGACCACAGTGGCGCCCTGGGGGAGAGACGCAGCGGCAATCTTGTCTTTCAATGTGGAAATTTCAAGTTCACGGAGAAAAACATCGTAGGTAGTAGCCTGTACCGAGGCGGGTTCCGTGGCCCTCGCGCGGTCGCTCCAGTATTGCTTGATTTTGTCCGACATGTGTGAATCGTAGAAGACTTCATCCATAGTATCCTCCTCACCATTGATAAGGAACTCCTTTTGACCTTGGATGGCCAAGAAAAGTCGGGCCTACATCTTAAGCAGCTCTTTCAGCCAGGTGTCGCCGCGGAAGTATTGGTACTGCTCTGCGCGAAGTCTATCCGCCAAACGGCCGGGCGGCAGCTCGACGTCGTCATAGGTGAGGACGTCATCTTTGTTCCTGTCGGCCTTGAGGGTGCAGCCTTCCACCAGGCCTTCCGGCAGGTAACGTTTTTCGCTCATTTCGTCTGCATTCACTGCTTCGCCGTAGGTCATGTACATGCCGTAGTCATCAAGGACTTCACCCGCCCTAAGATCGCGCTTCGCAACGGCGCAGACCTCGACTACAGGCCCGCCCAAAGCCGGGGCAACGGAATCGCGAAACAACACGACCCGGGCGATAGCGTTTGGCGTCTCAAAATGAACGAGATGGTATGGAGAAAAGAAGGAATAGAGCGGCCCTTCACCCATTTTGTACAGATTTAAGTAATGTCGCTGCTTGGGATCTGTGTGCTCGGCCAGGCAGTAAACCTTCGTCATTGGAGTGCCGACCACGTAATCCACAATGCCGCCGAGTCCACGCAGCTCGTCGATGTCGTAGAGCGCCCCGATTTTTGTGATATCGTCGCGGTACTCAAGGCCCCTGGACATCCCTCGCGACTTTACGGCAAATCCTGTTGCGTTCGCCACTATGGTCTGCTCGAAGCTGATCTTCGAGCCATCGGCAAAGCTGGTCACCAGGGCAGGGTTTTGGCCCCACCGCTCGGCGAAGCCCTTCTGGGTCGTGGGGTTCCGGTACGGATCCTGGAGGCCCTTCACGTTGCCAAGCACCCTCGGGGTGAGCCCAAGCCCTTTGACCCACCGGTAAAGATTCAACTCCACGCCTGGCTCGTCCCCTTCACACGCGGACATGATGACTCCATATTTTTTCGCGTAAACCTGCAAAATGGGACCGATTGTGGCGTCGAGCTCGGCATTCACCAGGACAACGTCTTTCCCGTGCCGGAACGCTTCAAGAACGACATTCGCCCCGAATTCTACCGAACCGGTTACATCGACCACTACGTCGACCTGTTCGGACCTTGCGAGGAGAAAGGCATCTTGCGTGACCACCGCTTTTCCCGCACGAATTGCATTCTCCATTTGCGCCTGTGTGGTCGCTTCAACAATGTCCTCAACTCCGGCATATCGGTAAACGTGGAACGCCTTTTCCGGATGCCTGTTCTGTACGGCTGCCATCCGCATGCCCGGGAAGCTGTTCACGATTTGATTCGTAAGTCCTTGCCCCATAAATCCTGCACCCATCATAGCGACGCGGATGGGCTTTCCCTGCTCCTCCCGGTTTCTCAATGCAGTATCAATCAAAATCATGGGTGATGCCCTCCTGTTACAAGCGCCTTTCAGATCCCGCCTTTCGGACCCGCAGCCGTTAACGGACCATATATGACGCTTTCGCTGGCCGAGATGCGCATCCGGCGCCTCAGCTCAAACTCGATCTCGTCGAGGAGCTTCCACTCCCGGTCCTTCTGTGATATGACGGACACCGGCAGCGGCCACTGGAGGCCCAGACGGGGGTCGCAATAAGACAGGCCGCTCTCGGCGCCGGGCGCATAAAACTCGCCCACCTGGTAGCTTGTCTCCGTTTTGTCCTGCAGCACCTGATACCCGTGAGCAAAGCGTTCAGGAACGTAGAGACCGCGATGATTATCTTCAGTCAGCTCGACGGCGACGTGGTCGAGATAGGTAGGACTTTTCGGACGAAGGTCGACGATGATGTCAAGGATCGCTCCCCGCGTGCAGCGCACGAACTTTGTCTCGGCCGCGGGCGGGTACTGGAAGTGCATCCCGCGCATTGTGCCCTTCAGATGATTGAAGGCCACGTTCGCCTGCGCGATAATCGGTTTGAGGCCCTGCGCCTTGAACTCATTCTGGCAAAACGCTCGCGCAAAAAAACCGCGCGAATCTTCCCTGCGCTCGATATCGATGACAAATGCGCCTTTCAGTTTCGTTTCAGTGAAATTCATCGTCTTTTAGCCCCCCATTTATTTGATTTGCTGGCGAATATTTGCCCTTGTGTGCCATGCCGAAGGGGACCGGGTCGATCCGGTCCATCTGAGGGTACTGTCCAGGCGCCCGGCGGCCAGCAGTTGCTTTATGTGCTCGATGCGCTTGAAACGGGGTCCCTCGAAGTCGTCGAGGTTGAGCCCTGTTTTCCGATACGCCGCGTAAAGCTCTGCCGCCCCCTGGCGGGCCGTCCATTTGGGCCGGTAGTTGGGGAACGTCCCGGCGAACTTAGTGAAGTCTGCCCGGTAACACCTCTTATCCGGACCCGCGTCGCTCGCGAATTCGATGCGGCAATTGGGTACGGTCTCTTTCACGATGTCCGCCAACTCACTGATCCGGTAGTTCTCACTGTTGCTCCCCACGTTGAAGGCCCGGTTGTGGACGGTCTCGGGGGGCGCGTTCAGGACCGCCAAAAAGGCGCGCGACACGTCTTCGACATGGACGATGGGGCGCCAGGGGGTCCCGTCGCTCTTCAGGTAGACCAGACCACGGGTGAACGCCCAGGCAACCAGGTTGTTCAGTACGAGGTCGAAGCGCATGCTGGGGGAGACGCCGTAGACGGTCGCGTTCCGCAGAAAGGTGGGGCTGAATGCCGGATCCGCAAGGGCCGCCACATCCCTTTCCACGAGCACCTTTGATTCGCCGTAGGGGGTGACCGGGTTGAAGGAAGCCGCTTCCGTCAGCATCTGGTCCCCCGAGGCCCCGTAGGTGCTGCACGACGAGGAAAAAATAAAGCGGCGGACCCCTGACTCCTTTGCGAGCCGCGCCAGACGCACCGAAGCCTTGTAATTGATCTCGAAGGTAAGCTCGGGGTTGAGATCGCTCAACGGATCGTTTGACAGGGCAGCCAGGTGGATTACGGCATAGACTCCCCGCAGGTCCGAAGGCCCGACGTCGCGGATGTCCTTCCTGAGGGCGGGCGCGCTAGGCTTTGCGTCGCCGAAAACGCACTCTTCATAGAGATTGCTGTCCAGTCCCAGAACCTCATGTCCCTCCTTCAGCAACATGGGGACGAGAATCGATCCTATATAGCCGTGTGAACCCGTTACCATGACTTTCATTTGTCACCTCTCTTGCATGGATTCATTTCTTGAAAAAGGTCTCACGCGGGCAAGCTACCGCCGTTGGAAAGGGTTGGACGGTATTTTGGATGGCGCGTGAGACGAGCTCGTTCAAGTTAAGTCTCCGCGCGTTTGACCACCTGATTACAATAACCGTGCCAGGTGCCACTCTGGCAAAGATGCCCCTTGCCGCATTTCTAAGTACGTGATATTACATGAGATGAGCGGTACGGCCCGGGGTACGGCTGCAAAGAAGCATGCGCCGGCTTCTCTTACAGTGTCCGATTGCTTTACAGCAGCACGATCGGCCGGCCGCGTTCGGCCGGGGCTAAATAATGTGGCTTTCACGGGAATCACTCAAGTGGACCCGATAGGGAGCGCGTGAGGCTCGATAAGGCCTAACGGAGACTTTCATGGAAGCGTGTCCGCTATCCTTACAGCTTTGAAGGGAGGCGCAACGAGAAGGCGTTTCAAGAAAGGAGGCGCATGAAATGAACCGACAGTATTTGAAGGTAGAGCACAGCAGATTAATGCGATGAAATGTGTTGACAAGATTTACGCGGTGGCAAAACCTTTTTGCGATGCCGATATTTTTGATCTTCGGCTGAACGGAGTCGAGCTCCCAGGGGTGAAAGTAAAAGAGGTAACTGCCCTGAGTACTCAGGATACGCTCGACCCCCCACTTAAAGAGGGGGAAAGGCCAGAACCTGAAGTAACCCCCTCCGCCCCAGGGCAAGGTGATCCTGTCGATACTCAGGTTGCTGACAGGCAGCTCGTAAATGCCGTTTCGCGCCATCAGGTGGCCTGCCGACGATGCGTGCCATTGCCCTTCGATTTTTCCGTAGCGTTTGTTGACGGCCGCATTGTTGTAGCTGGAGTCGTAGACGTAACCGAGTTCTCTCAGACATTCAAGGACCCTGTCTGTGATCGAGAAGCTGGGGGCACGGTAGCCAAGAACGCGCATGCCCGTAATATCTTCGAGGAGACTCTTGCTTCTATAGAGGTCTTCGCGGAGCTTTTCCCTCGACAGCTCATAGGTAAGCTGGTGACCATATCCATGAGATGCCAGCTCATGCCCCCTGGCCCGGATATCCCGGACCATGCTCTTGCATCTTTCGGCCAGCCAGCCAAGGACAAAAAAGGTACAGCGGATATCGTAATACTCAAAGATATCAAGGAGGATTTTTGTATAAAGACCTACACGGAGGTCACAAGAGTCCCATGTGGCGACCGGATAAGCGGACCTCGCATTTTCGACCTGGAACCAATCCTCGAGGTCGACGGTCATCACGATGGGAGTGGCAGTGTTTTTCACGGGGCCTATCACCGGACCTCCATACTCCGCACGGGCACTACATTTTCCGGCTTAACGCGACCCTTGTGCAAGGAACACCACCCCTATCGTTTTTAGTATGATCTTGAGGTCGAGGAGGAGGGACATGTTCTTTATGTAGTAGACGTCCGCCTCAAGCTTGTTCAGCGCGTCTTCTATCGACGATGCGTATCTGAAGGTAACTTGGGCCCAACCCGTGATCCCCGGTGTGACATAGTGCCGAAGGCTATAGTAGGGGATCCTCTGCTCCAGGAGGCGCAAGAACTCAGGTCGCTCCGGCCTCGGGCCCACAAGGCTCATGTCGCCCCTGGCCACGTTCCACAACTGCGGCAGCTCGTCTATGCGGTAGAGACGCAGCCACTTCCCCACGCGCGTAACCCTGGGGTCGTCACCGGCGGCCCATTGGGCGCCTTGGCTCTCGGCGTCGACTCTCATGGAGCGAAACTTGCATACCTTAAATACTTTTCCGTTCTTTCCCACACGCTCCTGGGTATAAAAGACAGGACCTGTCGAATCTAAATGGATCAGGAGGGCGGCAAGCAGGATCACCGGGCCGGCAAGGAGAAGCAGGAAGCCCGATATCACCAGATCCAGAAAACGCTTGACATGACGGATATATGCTTTATGGAGTATGTCGAACCCTTGAGCGGACAGGAGCCACCCGTCCTGGATGTGCTCTACAGGGACCCTGCCGGTAAGGCGCTCGTACACGTCTGCCATCTCTTCAATTACTGTCCCTTGCAACCGTGCCTGAAGGATGCTTCGGGTAAGCCGGGATGAGCGGTCTCCGGGAATGGCGAGTATCACGGAGGCGGCCCCGAAATTGCCGGCAACTTCTGTCACACGGTCGGTGGTGCCTACTATTTTCGGATCGACCCGGGCCGCTGACGCTCCGTCGTCGTCCACGAACCCTTTCACAATATAGGGTGACGCCGGAGAGCGAAGGATATTATAGATGGCCATGCCGGTAGCGCCCGCGCCGACGATCAGCACAGCTTTCTTCACAAAGGTGGTTTGCGAAAGCGTTGAATAGGCGTAGCGGCAACCGGCGAAGAGGGCCCACAACATGGCCATATGGAGAAGCTGGCCCCTGATGATGGCGTGTTCTCCGGCGACCGCGTTAAAGAGGACTGAAACGGCGCCGCCGAGGAGTATCGCGAAGAGGCATCGCTTTACCATGTCTCCGTGGCGGAAAGAACGTTCCGCGTTGTACATGTCAAAGACATAGAGGGCGGCCGGATAGCAGATGAGCGAGACTACCAGAATCGTCAACAGGGACGATATGGCTGCCACGGACCCCGTGGCGGCCGGAGACATCACGAGGCCCGCCGCCAGGATCGAACCCAGATCACCCGCGAGAAGCAACAACTTCTGCCTGGGAAAACCCAGCAGGGCGAGTTCGTTCTCGCTGGGGTCCCTCTGATCGACCACCAGACTCGAAGATTCTGCCTGCGTAGTAGGCTCCATATGCTAAGTCCTTAAGAAGATGAGATAATTAGGATAGGCTACCGCCACATGCCGGATGCCCATCTGTGGGTGATGCATGTGCGTTACGTGGTTCCGATGTAAGCCCCGGTCCTCCCGCTGAAGCACAGACCACCCCCTGCCGGATATCTTCATTGGCGGCAGTTAGCTCGCCACAACTGCTTTCGCTTTCAGGAGCTTAGAGAGCGCGTAAGATGAACGACCTTGGCAGACTGCCTTTGCGCTTGAATCCGGATTTTACAATAAGCATGCCACATGGCGAGGTTCTCATACATGTAAGGCCCTCACTCGTCCAAGTGGTTGAAATCACTGCGAGCTGTAGTTTCGGGCCGGAAAACGGTTTGCGAAAAAGTCGAGGGCGACATCGTGGTTGTGTCCCGGTCCTTTACACGCGTCCTGCTCTGAAGTAAGGCAGGTGCCCGGGTAAGTTCGGGCAAGCGGGCCGGGGGGCAGTCATTTTACAGGGACAGCAGGGTTAGTGACAACACTGTCGACGAAGTTTACACGGGAAATGCTTATCGGGTGCGACGGCATCTACGGCATACGTCATGCCGTGGGTCTCCGTCACCACTGTATCAACGATTTCATAGAAAAAATTCAAGGCCGCCGCAACATAAACCGGCGTCGTTGACATCTGTAAAGAATGTTGACGTGAAGAGAAAAACGCAAAGAAGAAGAGAGGGGGCGAAATTTAGGGAAGAATTCCGTGCGCCGGAGAGTCTATATAAAGGGCGGGCAAATTCAGGTTGCTCTCTTTGGGATAGGGGTGGTGAATGCTGGGCTTAAGGTCTCTTCATAGTCTGTCTCGTACCCATCGCGGATTTTTGTAAACTTTTTAGACAGCAGTGACATTGGCGCCATGCGTCTTAGACACGGTTTTCCGTTGGGTATTATCATCTCATTAAAGGTGAACCACCGGCTCTGCCGGTGGTCATGACTCCCTCAGCGGTGACGATATGCTTGGATCAGAAGAAAAGGACAGGATGGGAGAACCGAACGCGAGAACGGAATTGCCGCCGAGGACCATGTTAAGGCCGAGCGAAGTGGCATCGTTCTTACGTGTCTCCGAGAGGACTGTTTACCGTTGGTTCGAGCTTGGTTTACTCGATGGGATCAGGATCAACAAGTCCCTGCGAATAACCCGCGGCTCGATCCTGACTCTGTTGCAAAGGTCTAGCGGCGAAAGATAGCAAGGGCGGCAACCCAGGTGTTTACGGAGGCCGACTGCTATCCCATGCGGTAGCTTACCCACCATCGGGATGCCCGCGACCGCGCTGTCCGGCCACCGCCTCCGGTGCCCTTCCGAAAGCTGGTCGGCCGATGTGTCATGTATGGCTATTACGGCAACCGCCGTAGCTCAGAACCCGTGGCTGGAGCGTCCCATGTCCGGGACTTCATCGAAAGGAAGCGGCCCCGATTTGCAGCGGGTAGAAAAATACGCCGTTCGAGACCGTATCCGGGGGGATCTTGTGAGGAAAAGAAACGAGCCGCTCATATTGCTGGTAGACGACGACAATTTGATTGCTGACCTGCTTTCTTCCTGGCTGACAGAAGCCGGTCTCAAATCGGTAACGGCATCGAGCGGCCAGGAAGCTATCGACAAATTCCGGTTGATGGCGTTCAGCGCGGTGGTGCTGGATGTGGACCTGGGCGTGGCTCCTGACGGGTTCGGAGTGCTGGAAGGCATCAGGAGAGAGAACCTGGATATCCCTGTAATCATGATGAGCGGTGCGGCAGACGTTTATGTGAGGGAAGATGCGATTCAGAGGGGTGCGTGCGCCTTCCTTGCCAAGCCTTTTGATCCCGAGAGCCTGCTGCGCCTCATTACCGCTTCGACGTCTGGGGCACGGCCGGGGAACAAGTGAGTGCGCTCGCCGCTTCCGCACTATTTCACACAACGCCGATTCCGCATGCGTGACAAAGCCTATTGCAGTTTTTCGGAGGTGTCGTGAATAACGAGAAGTATCAAGACCTGCCTGATAAAACTCTCTTGAGACCACATGACGTCGCCTCATTCCTCAGCGTTTCTCTCAAGACAGTATATCGTTGGCATCGGATAGGGACAATTCAAGGCATCAAGGTCAAGGGGTCTTTGCGGATATACCGGGATTCGATCCTGAGACTGATCAACGGGAACGATGTTCTTTCCGTGGATAATCGTGTGAAGCCCCGCTAATTCCGAACAATTGAGAACCGCCGCCTGTCGGCCCGGACGGGTGTTGCCCTTATCCCCACAAGAACGTTGCCGGGGAGATAGGAAAAGTCTGATAGACAATTAAGTACTTTTTTTCCTGCACGCCGCGAGGATAGGAGGAAAAACATGCGCGTAGCCATCATCGGATGCGGCTTGATCGGCCGCAAGAGGGCCTCGGCGGTCGGCGCGGAGGAGACGCTGGTTGCCTGTTGTGATACGAATGTGGAAGCCGCCCTTAGGCTTGCCGGAGAATTTTCCTGCGAGCCCTTTCACGACTACCACGCCCTTTTGTGCGACACGGAGACCGAGGCGGTCATCGTCTCGGTGGTAAACAAATTCAGCCGGGAGATTGTCATCAATGCGCTGGCATGCGGCAAACATGTGCTCGTTGAGAAGCCGCTCGGACGAAACGTACGGGAAGCGGCTGAGATGGCGGCGCATGCATCAACCGGCCGCCGTGTTGCAACAGGTGAAGCGCCTGCCCAGGGGGACGGGATCCCTTGCCCGGGTGATGGACCGGTGAAGAACAGGCTGATCCTCAAGGTCGGCTCCAACCATCGTTTTCACCCCGCCATATGGAAGGCCAAGGCGGTCTGCGAGAGCGGCGGCATTGGGAGGGTCTTCAGCATCAGGGCTCGTTACGGCCACGGGGGACGGCCGGGTATGGAGAAGGAATGGCGTGCCTCAAGAGACCTGTGCGGCGGCGGTGAGCTCCTCGATCAGGGTATTCACGTGATCGATCTGATCAGGTGGTTCGGTGGTGAGGTCACTGAGGTTTACGGCAGGGTGGAGACACAATGTTGGCCTATGGAAGTTGAGGATAATGCATACGGGATCATGAAAACCAGCCAGGACATCACCGCCGCTTTTCACGTCGGTTGGACGAACTGGAGGGATATCTTTTCTTTCGAGATCTTTGGCGACGCGGGTTATCTCAGGGCCGAAGGCCTGGGGGGAAGCTGCGGCACGGAGTCCCTTGAATTCGGCAGAAGGAGGGAAGGGGGGGGTGTGCCGGACATCGAGCATGAGTTTTTTCCTGTTGAGGACGTCAGTTGGAGTGCGGAGTGGAAGGCGTTTCTTTCAGCGATCCGTGGAAACAGCACCGCCCTGGGCGATGCCGTGGACGGTTTGAGGGCACATGAAGTGGTAGAAGCCTTGTACGCGTCCTCGAAGATGGGAAGGGTTGTCAAATTGAACGGGCTTGACAGATAGGTCATGGGAAAGACAAAGGAAGCGAGGGAAGACCAGTGACGTTGAGAAGCACATGCATACGGGCATACTACGCGGAGTCTTTGATATGAGGAGATACTTATGAAAAACGGCAAAAAGAGAAATTGGATATGGGTTTTGCTATTTCTCGTTCTCTTCGTGGCTCCCTCGTGCTCTACGTGCCGCTGGAAGGCAATTATCGACGCAGAACGATATGCCGCGGAAGGGTATGAGACAAGGGTAGCCTGCTATGCCCTTCACCTCGACGGACTCCTGTGGGGCGCCTTTGTCTGGAAGAGTCACTGCCAGGCAAGGGTGAAGACGGGGGATGGCTGGCTATGGGTCGGAGAATGGGGACGGCTGCACAAGGAGCCCACCTTCAGGCCGAAAGGGGAGGTTTTATCATGGACCGTGCAAGGATATCGGGATCTTCTGACAGCACATGGCAAGAGCGTACCGGCGCAGTATGTGGAAAAACAATAAGGGGCATAAAAAGCCGGATCTACTTCCCCAGGCCTCACAGGAGGACGAGACGAAGACCGTGTGTCCACACCGCGGATCCAGCCGCATAAAGCGGAGCCGGAGGAGAAACCTGAAAGAGAGCGCGTCATGAAATATTTCGACAAAAAGGCGTACCGGTGCCTTGATTGCAGTGAACGCACAGCCGGAAAAGGGCCGGTTCCGATGTAGCTTCGCGGTGCGAAGCAGCGATGATCACCAAGGGGTCGGGGGTCTCTCCCCGGCCCTTTTTTCTTGACGCATCGGGGCGCATCTGATATCCTCCATGGCGTGAGTATGACAAGGCCCGTCTTTGTTACCTTTATGATCGTCTCCCTTTTTCTCCTGGTTTGTCCTCATCAGGCGTTCTGTCTGCAGGATGGGGAGGACAGGCCGGCCGAGGGAGGGTCTTGCCCGGTGGATTATGGAAACGGGCTGCGCGAGGATGCTCAGGATGCGCTTCCCGATAGCCCTCTCTTTTCCCGCGCGCCGTGGGCGCGGACCATAGAGAATGACGATAGGGAAGAGGCAGGCGAGGATGCGTCATATGGGAAGAATGAGCTTACCGAGGAAGAAAGAGGGATTATTGAGACAGTCCAGAAGTCGCTCGCCGCGTCCGGCGTCTCCGATGGTTTCGACATACCCGTTGTCCTTAACGATGCGGTCAATCTCTACATAAAATACTTTACCGGGACCGGGCGCAAAGTCTTTGCGCGCTGGCTTGAGCGCGCCAAGAGGTACGTGCCGACGATCAGGGCCATCCTCAAGGAAAACGGGCTTCCCGAGGATCTCGTTTATCTTGCGATGATAGAGAGTGGTTTCAATATGAAGGCCCATTCGCCCGCGAAGGCAAGGGGACCGTGGCAGTTTATCCACGAGACCGGTGAGCGGTACGGTCTCAAGGTGGATTTCTGGGTGGACGAGCGGTGCAACCTCGATAAATCGACAGTGGCAGCAGCCAGGTATCTGAAGGAGCTTTTTGACAGGTTTGGGTGTTGGTATCTCGCCGCGGCCGGCTACAACGCCGGAGAGCACAGGGTGGAGAGGGCCATTGAGAAACATGACACGAAGGACTTCTGGAAGCTGAGGGCATGTAAAACATTGCCGAAAGAAACTCAGGAATATGTGCCTCAATTGATCGCTGCCGCGCTTATCGCGAAAGATCCGGAAAAGTACGGCTTTGCCGATACCGGCCATCCCGTTGTCAACAAGCTGATGAAAGTCGGAGTTCCCGGTGGCGTGGCCCTCGGAAGAATCGCCCACACCCTGTCCCTGGATGTCGGTGAAGTGAAGGCCCTTAACCCCGAAATTGTAAGAGGTATTACGCCGCCCAATCGGAAGGAGTATCAGATTACGCTTCCCGGAATCGCCAGTCCTGATGCGGTCAGGGAGAGACTCGATGCAGAACTGGAAAGTGGCGGGAATGTGGTGGGGGTAGTGAAATATCAGGTGAAGAAGGGGAATTCCCTCGCAGGCATCATGAAGCGCTACGGGGTTTCGTGCTCAGACCTCATGCTCGTGAATGAAGGTGGAGATCACGTGATCTTTGCAAGGGGACGAGTCCTCTACATCCCGCAGTTCGCGCCCGGAAAGCGGGATGCCGGCTCCGATGTCAGGGTCGCCGGTAATGGGGGTAGCGAGCGGATCGCCTTTTCGGCGGATGACGAAACGGATATCGTTACCCTGAAGAGTGCCAGGAGACACCGTATTTCCCTGGACGCGAAGCCGGGACTTGCAAAACACGTCGTGCGTAAGGCTGACCGGCATCCGCTTCATAAGGCCGGGAAGGGGGAAGGCCGCACTGCCAAGGTGCGAAAGACGCGGGGCCGGCCTTAAATAAAAAGGCTCTTAGAACATACCTCCCGTGGGAATTGGCGGTGGCGCCTTGATGCATTTTCCTACCGAGTCATCGGAGCACTTTGTTCCATCCGGCCAGCGGACGCCCGCAAAGATCGCGCCGGAGATGTTTGTCCGTGACAGGTCCGCGCCGAAGAGGTTGGCACGGGACAAATCGGCGTCGGACAAATCGGCGTCGGACAAATCGGCGTTGGGGAGGTCGGCGCCAAGTAGTTTGGCGTGTGAGAGATTGGCGTGCAGGAGCCTGGCGTGTGAGAAGCTGGCGTGGGAAAGATCAGCGCCCGACAGGTTTGCCCACGACAGGTTTGCTCGAGCCAGCATGGCGTTTCGCAAGTTGCTTTCTGAAAGGTCCGCGCCTTTCAGATCCGCGTCGGACAGGATGGAGCCGGAGAGCCTGGCGCCGGGCAGGCTCACGTCGACCAGGCGGGCAGTCTTGAGGTCGCAAAAGGCACACTGCTTCGTTGCCAGGAGCTTGTCGATGTCTGCCTGCTTGAACCCGTACGACACACCGGAAAAAAGTAATGTGATGAAGGCAAGGAAGAGGGCAAAGATTATCGCATTCAGCTTCATGGTGATACCTCTCCTTTACGGAATTCGCCTTGCAAAAATGAATGGGACAAGTGAAATTTTAAGCGCGCCCGGCAGGATTCGAACCTGCGGCCTTCGGCTCCGGAGGCCGACGCTCTATCCAACTGAGCCACGGGCGCAACGTGTTCAAAAGTATACACCAAAACTGTAGTAAAATGGAATCTCGATCTTGAAGTGACTTACCGCGGCAGTTCGCGTATCTCGCTCACGTGGACATACGATCGGAGGGCCTCCACGATCGTCTCCTTTTGCTCGGTGAGGAAGCGCAGGCATACTCCGCAATCGACACTTATGCTCTTCGGCACCGGAATGATCTTATAGGGTATGTTCGCTTCCTTCAGTATTTTCTCCGCCTTCATCACATGGCTGACGGAGTCGAATAGCGCCACCCAGTAAGTTATATCCTCTCTCATGGCTTAACGATTCTTCCCGCCGTCGACAAAGCGCTCGCAATGTCGTACATGTTCGATATGGTCCCCGCGCCGGTCTTGCCGCTCAGATCAAAGAAATTCACACAGGTACCGCATAGGAGGATCTTGACTCCCTTCTCAACGAGTGCCTTCAGGTCGTCCACCACGCCGGAGTCCGTTGCCGCCAGCCTCACCCCCGTGTTGTAAAAGATCATCATGTCGGGCCGGTGTTCCAGATCGACAGCGGTGTGGATGAAGGCTTTCATCAGAAGGGCCCCCAGATCGTCGTTTCCATGCCCCATGACGTGTGACGCGATCAGGAATATCGTGGGTCCGGGCAGAGCGTGCGGCGCGCCTTCAGGCTGCGGGCATTCCGGTGATGCTTTGCATGCCGTCCCGCTGCCCTGTCGTTTCTTGATGTCGATGCGGAATATGCCGCCTGATTCGTCGCTGACGTCGACGGCGCACCCTGAAACCGACGCAAGGCGCTTCACGTTCTCAAGGGCGGTTGTGTTGTCTACCAGGACCGTCACTTCATCGTGTGCATCAAGGGCTTTTTTTGTGAGAATGACCGGCTCAGGGCAGGCGAGTCCTTTTGCGTCCACCAATTCAGACATCACTTCCTCCTTGTCTCAGTGTGATATGCGGCACTTATTTGCGCCACGGCCTCCAGGCCGCGCCGGATTTCATCTTCCGTAGTGGCGTGACTGAAGCTGAACCGCACCGTCCCTTCGGGGAAGGTCCCCATGGTGCGATGAGCCGCAGGCGCGCAATGGAGCCCGGGACGGGAGAGAACCGCGAACTGCTCGTCGAGCTCGAAAGCGAGCTCGGACGGGCTTACTCCCCGGATGTTGAAGGAAACAACCGCGGTGCGCTGCCGGGCATCCTGCGGCCCATAAAGGCGTGTGCCCGGTATCCCTGCCATCCCCTCTAAAAATAGCCGGGTAAGGTGCATCTCCTTTTCGCGGATGCGATCTACCCTTAAGTCGAGGACGAACCGAATGCCCGCGGCGAGCCCCGCGAGCCCTATCGCATTGGGTGTCCCCGACTCGAACCTGTCCGGAAGAAAATCCGGCTGTTCCTCAAATTCCGATGCGCTCCCCGTACCACCCCGCATGAGGGGCCGGACGCGTTGCTCGAGCCCTTCCCGAATATAGAATCCGCCGGTGCCCTGGGGACCCAGGAGGGATTTGTGTCCGGTGAAGCAGAGGATATCTATGCCTGTCCGAATTACGTCGAGGGGAATGCTCCCTGCGGTCTGGGAGGCGTCCACGACGAAGATGACCCGCCGTTCGTGGGCTATCCTTGCGAGCGCGTCCAAGGGAAGGAGGGTCCCCGTGACGTTCGAGGCATGGGTTGCCACGATGACCTTCGTGTTTTTCCTCATGGCGCGCAGCGCGTCGCCGGGGTCGAGTTCTCCGGCAGGCGAGCACGGGACTACCGACAGCTCAACCCCCTGCCGCTCAAGGAAGCGCAGCGGCCTCATCACCGAATTGTGCTCCATGCCTGACGTCACGACATGGTCACCCGGTTTCAGCAACCCCAAAAGAGCGCAATTGACCGCCTCGGTGGCGTTCTTCGTAAATGCGATGGAAAGCGGGTCCGGCGAGCCGATAAGCTCGGCTACACGCTCACGCGCCTCATAGACGACCCGCGCCGCATCAATAGAAAGACGATGGCCGGAGCGACCGGGGTTCGCGCCTACGGATTCATTGAACCTCCCCATCGCTTCGATCATCGCGGGAGGCTTCGGCCACGAGGTGGCGGCGTTGTCGAAATAGATGGGCTTCATTGCCTGCACATCTCCAGAAGGGCCTCAACGCGGGTGCGGATCTGGCCCACGTCGCTCTGCGAGTAGTCGGTGACAATCTTCAAAAAGGGAAGACCGTGCTTATCCCGGACGTTCTTACCCACCTTGATGGATTCTATGTTGTAGGAATGGCAGGCCTGGAGCACCACGTCGACCACCGCATCGGGCTTGAACTTTTCGATGAGCTTGTCCATCTCCGTGAGACGGCGGTTGTTCGGCGTCATGCAGGAGCAGGGGATCTTCAGGTAGCGCGCCGCCATGGCCCGCACGGGATCATTCGTGCCCTCTTCGATGGCTTCCGCGTAAGGCTTCATGCCCGAGCACGAGTCCAGCGCGACAATTACCCCTCCCGCCTCTTCGATAATGTGCAGCACTTTCAGTGAATCGCCTCCTACGGGACATCCCGTTACCATCACCCTGGGCGCCCCTTTCCTGCCGTAGACATATCCCTCTCGCTTCCGCTTTTCGAGCTTTTGCAGCACGCCGTCGAGTATGGGCGCTAAATCAGAGCCGGAAGCGCCCTGGGCAAGAAAGAGCGCGTCGTAGAGCTCCGGCCACCCGATCACCGGTGGGTTCAGGGCGGCATATGCAAAAACCTCGTTCAGGCGACGCGACTTTGCGTTTGTCTCCCGGATGGCCGCCTCAATCCGGTCGTCCGTCGTGGTGCGGCCGAACACCGATTCGAGGAATCTCCAGACCTTGCGGATCGCCGTGGCCCAGTCGTCGATGGCTTCGGGCTCATCGGGAAGCTGGGGGAGGTCCATGACGTGCATGGGTTTGCGGTCGGCGATCAATTCGAACATCTTCTTCTTGCCGTCGCAGGTGGTCTCGCCGATCACCGCATCGGAGACGGCGAAGAAGGGGCAGGCATCTTTCATGATGAAGCCGTAACTTGACTTGATGAGGGGGCAGAGATTTGCGGGAAGGACCGTCTCGGCGGTCTCTATTGTCGCATTGGAGAACGCGCAAAGGGATGCAGGCACGAGGCCGAAGGCGCGGATAAGCTCCACGGGCGCATAACCGCAATAGACCCCCACGATACTCGTTCCACGCTCCCGCTGGGTTTGAAGGTATGCGAGGAGCCGTTTTGCAGGCGGCTCGCCCGTGTATTCGTCATCAATAAGCGGTTCAGCTACTGCGTGCATTTCCATATATGCCCCTTTATGGTCCTCCTCTTTTATAAGCCGGACCGTTTATCATCGCGTGAGTCACCCGAGGGCGTGGGCCGCATGGAGCGCGGCGCCGAAGGCCCCCACAATTTGGGGTTCAGGCGGCACAAACACTGGTGCGTCAAGCTCCAGGCCGATGAGCCTGGCTACACACTCGTTAAGGGCCACGCCGCCCGCAAAAAAGACCTCTTGAGGCCCTGAGACCCGCCTGAGGAGTGCGATGGACCGGCTCACGATGGCCTTGTGAATGCCCAGTGCGACTTCATGGCGTGCCGCACCCCGGCTGGTGAGGGATATCACCTCCGATTCGGCGAAAACCGTACACATGTTGTTGATCTTTTCCGCCTTTCCGGCCGACAATGCCGCCTTCGAGAACTCATGGAGACTGTAGCCGAGGGCGGCGGCCATCACTTCGAGAAAGCGGCCCGTCCCCGCTGCGCACTTGTCGTTCATCTCAAATTTATTCATCTCACCTGTCTCGGCGAGGGAAATGGCCTTCGTGTCCTGCCCCCCGATATCGAGGATGACTCTGCACCGGGGCAGGATGGCCCGTGCCCCCAAGGCGAAGGCCTTGATCTCGCTGATCACCGTACATTCCAGGAAATCCTTGACGAGATGGCGGCCATAGCCGGTGGCAGTGATGCCCTCGTACTCGACCCCCTTAAGAAGCCCGCGGGCCATCTCGAAGGGGTCGTGGAGGGTGAGGGCCTTGCGGCTGAGGACAAGCTCGCCGCCGTCGATGACGGCGAGCTTGACCGTCCGTGACCCTATATCGATGCCTGCTGCCCTCACCTAAGCCGTTATCCTCTCGCGGAATGCCTCCACACGCGTCTTGATCTGTCCCGCATCCTCCTGGCTGTAATCGGTTTCGAGGCGCAGGACGGGGATGCCCGCCTTTTCCAGGTCCGCTTCTGCAGGACCGCTTTCGATTGTATAGGGAGAGCAGAACTGGAGGCTGTAGTGAATGACGCCCTGGGCATTGTACCGTTTGTACATATCCTTTACATGATCGACTCGTGTTGGGTTCGGGGTAAAGACCGCGCAGTCGATCTTGAAATACCTTTCGGTGATCGCCCCGAGAAGCTCATCGACCGTTTTACCGTTATCGTCGGTCAGCCACTGCGTGCCTCTTTCGCCGACGCAGGATTCCTCACCCACGATCACAGCGCCGCTTGTCTCGACGATCATAGGCACCTTCCAGTTCGGCACTGCCATGGGACATCCGGATATGAGCACACGGGCCGTCTTCTTCGGGAAGGCGCCCTTGCCGTCTCTCACACGTCCTTCAAGCTCGTCGCAGAGGGCGTTGACGGAAGCCGTAAATCGGCCCGGGTCATCGTAGAAGAAGACTTGGTTGATGAGAAGCGCGTCGAGACCCGATATGGGCGCGGGATCGGCCTTCCGCAGCTCGGCGAGGCGTTTCACCGCCCTGCGTTTTGCGTTTGTTGTTTCTATCGCGCTTTTCAGCGCGTCGAGGGTGATCTTCCTACCGCTCTTATCCTCCAGTTTCTTCATGAACTTCAGGTATTCGGCCTTGAGCAGGTCGTGCCCGATGTCGCTCTTCATCTGGGGGAGGTCGATGACGTAAAGGTCTTTGACCATGGGCGCGAGGACTTCATAGGCCTTCTTCTTGCCGTCGCAGGTATTCTCGCCCACGACAATATCGCTCGCCTCGACGTAAGGGCAGACCCGGCCTTGCTTGAAGCCGAACGCGGACTTGATGAGAGGGCAGAGGTTGCGGGGGAGCACCGTCTCGGCGGCCTCAAAATTGAACTCCGCGCCGGCGCAAAGCCCCACGGAGACGCCGTTGACGGCAAGGATCAGCTCCTCCGGCACAAAGACGCAATATGACCCGACTACTATGCGGCCTTCCGCCTTTGCGTCCACGATCTCTTTGATCCGGAGACCGTGCACTTCGCTCATGACGAAGTCGAAGTACTTCATTCCTTCAGGACGGTCCTTCTGAGACAGGAAAATGTCCTGGTAAGCCCCTCCCAGCATGGAAAGGAGCGCATCGTGGGCCTTAAGGTCAAGACCCAGGTCCAACCACATTTGCGTGTAATCCGACATAGAATCCTCCTGTGAAATAAAAAATCCGGTCGCACACTTTCTGCGCCGGATTCCAAAAGGAGGCTTGCGCTGGCTTAAGGCGGAGAAATTGCGGACACGGTCGTAAGTGGAGACCAGACTGGTCCCCGGTGCGCCTGTCAGTCTAATGGAACAAATATCCGTGCTTTTTTATGCATAATTCCCTCTGGCTTTTCCTCTCAATGTACCACTATATACTAAAGGGAGAGCGGGATAATGTCAAGTGTGCGGAAAATGTTGACATACACCTGCAACACTGTTAGGTTTTAAGAGGCGTAAGTGACCACGAGGGGGTATAAGAGGAATGGATGGAAGGGTAGCGAGGGTGACAGAGGTTCTTGCAGGCTCTCCGAAAAGCTTTGACGATGCGGTGATGGTCGGTTTCAGAAGGGCCTCAAAGACATTAAGGGGCATAACGGGCATCAAGGTTAAGGACTGGAGGGCGAAGGTAGAAGACGGAAAGATCGTGGAATACAGGGTGACGCTGGAAGTATTATTTATCCTTGAGAGCTGACGCGGAGTCCGGCCCCGGCCGGGCACCCGCGCAGATGCCACAAAAGAAGCTGCGCGTAATAACGGTACTTCCTCCTGATAGGTTTGCTACAGAGGACAAAAGGCACTATCGTCGCCGGCAGAAGAAACAAGAGGGCTTTGCATACCCTCACGAGAACGAATGCGCCGTAATAGCTTCCTGAATGGTACTTCCTGATGAATTTATAGAGGGAGATGGAGTATTCCATCCTGCCCCTGATCCAGGATTGCGCTACTGTTTTCCCTTGAAAATGGACGAGCTTCGATGCGGGAAAGAAGACCACCCTGGAGCCCGTCTTTCTCGCACGGAGACAAAGGTCCGTCTCTTCCAAAAAGAAAAAGAATCTCTCATCGAACCCGTCGAGGCGGTCAAAGAGCTGCCTTCTCACCATCAGGGCGGCGCCTATCAGTGAAGCCACGTCGAGAGGGGAATGGTGGGCTCCGCCCTTTGTCCTGAAACTGGGGAAGAGGGCCTCCAGCACCGCCTTGGGTGCAAGCTCCAGGGCGAGGGAGGGTATCTGTGCGAAGGAACGCTGGGGCCTCATATCCTCATAGACTAACTGCGGCGCAATAATGCCGATCGATGGGTCCTGTTCCATAAAGGCGAGCATTTTTGTCGTCTCCCCTCCCAACAGGCGTATGTCGGAATTCAAAAAGAGGACGAATTCACCGGATGCGAGCCGGTAACCCATGTTTGCGGCGGCCCCGAACCCCGCGTTTTCGGCATTCTTCACGTAGATAACCCGGGGGAATTTTGAGGCTATCAGGTCTTCCGTTCCGTCCGTCGATCCGTTATCGACCACGATCACCTCTTTTGTTGCGACTGTCATCGATTCGTCGGCCTCCAGGGAGGAGAGGAGACCGGCAACAAGGTGACTCGTGTTTCTGGTGATGATAACGAGAGAGAGCACGATATATCCTACCGCATGGTGCCCCAGGGACGCAAGGGTGCCCGGCCGCGTCTCTCTGGCGGAAACAACATGGCATTGCGCACGGATGAAACCTTGGGTGTATGTTATTGGGAGCGCTAGCCCTCCAGCGGAAATCTCTTGACACGTGAACAACCCTCATGTTACAAAGGCTCATGCTCGCGATAAAAAGCATGAAACGTGACGGTGCATGGTGGTGGTTTAACTCGGGGTCGTGAGACCTCCGGTACCGGGCCATGAGCGGTTTCGCAACTCCTCATGGCCTTTTTTGTTTTGGGTAAATCTGTTTGTGCTGGATTTCCCGGAGGAGGACGTAGTAGCCTGGAGTGAAAATGGATAAAGAACGAAAAGGAAAAGAAGCGATGTGGCTCTCGGAGCGAATGCTGCACCTAAGACCTTCCGGTGTGAGAAAGATCTTCGATCTTGCCCGGAGGGTGAAAGACCCGGTGGACCTGAGCATCGGCGAGCCGGATTTCGATATACCCCTCACCATAAAGGAAGAGGGCATCAGGTCGATCCGCCAGGGATTCAACAAGTATACGCCGTCAGGGGGAATCCCGGAGCTGCGGGAGAAGATTCTCAAATATCTGCAAGCGTTGGGAGTCGCCTGTGAAGACGTGATTGTCACACCCGGCGTCACCGGCGGCCTCCTCCTCGCGTTTATGGTTCTCCTCAACCCCGGTGACGAGGTGGTCATCCCCGACCCTTATTTTGTTCTCTATGAATACCAGATACTCCTCCTCGGCGGCAAGCCGGTTTTTTTCGACACATATCCCGATTTTACGTTAAAAGAGGCCAGGCTGAGGGCCGCCATTTCGGACAGGACAAAGATCATCCTTATCAACAGCCCGAATAACCCCACCGGCACGGTCTACTCACGGGATGAGCTGGCAGTGGTCGAGCGCGTTGCCAGGGAGAAGAATATACTCGTTTTCTCGGACGATATATACGACCGCTTTACCTACGATGGGGACGGATCGCCCGATTATCTCGGCCGGCTCTACGAAAACACCCTGACCTTTGGCGGTTTCTCCAAAACCTGGGGTATGACGGGGTGGCGGGTCGGTTTCGTCGCGGGTCCGAAGCAGATCATCGACAGCATGGTCGTCATGCAGCAGTATGTCTTCAGCGCGGTCAATTCGGTGGGCCAAAAGGCGGCGCTCCTTGCCCTCGATTACCCGACGGACGATCTTATCGACGGATACAGGCAAAAGAGGGACCTTATCTACGAGGGGATAAAGGACAAGTACCGCGTAGCCAAGCCGAAAGGCGCTTACTACATATTTCCTGAAGTGCCGGACGGAGACGGAGATGCCTTCGTGGAGCGGGCGCTGGAGAAGAAACTTTTCATCATACCGGGAAGCGTCTTCTCAAGGAGAAAATCCCACGTGCGCATCTCCTTCGCCGCAAGTGCTCCGGCCATAGAGAAGGGGATAGCGATCCTTCGAAGCCTCGCGTAACGGTCTTCCGCGGCCGGGTGAATTTCGCGCCACGCGCCTGTATCGAGGGGCCGCGCGTCCTCGACGTTTGCGACCCAACCGAGGCAATATGGAGCTGGGTGCGGACGTGTGAAGAAATCGCTTTTCTCGCAAATCTCTTTTTGATGCCGCGGGGCTTTTCAACAATCAGCGGGAAAAAGCGTCTTCTACGGCGACATGGCTACTCCTTTCGCAACCCGCTCGTGGGCGGCTTTGTCTCCTTTTCTGATCTCTTCCTTCTTTCTCGCATCCTATTCGGCCGCTTGAACTCGGCCCCTCCAGCAAAGCCTTATCCAGAGCTTTATGTTGTAACTAAAACATGCCCACAATGCCTCAATGCCGACTTTTACAATGCCTCTTAAGCGGAACTGCCTCAATCCGAACTTCTCCTTGATCCAGGCGTTGGGGAACTCCGCGACCTCCGCCCGCTGCTTATAAATTGCCTTCGCCTCGTCGGTCTTCATCTTTTTGAGGAAGGCGTCGACGCGAGGATCGTTCTCTATCCGGGAGATAGAACGCCCCCTGGTTGACTGGGGACAGCACGAAAGCCTGGAGGGGCAATCCTTACAATGTTTTCCTCTGTAGTTGAACGTGGTCTTCCCCTTTTCAGTCTTCTTGCTGATATAGACAAGAGTCCTTCCTTCGGGGCAGACGTAGACATTGCGTTCAGGGTCGAAACGAAAGCATTCCGGCCAGAAAGCTTCCTCAATGCCTCTGCTGCGGAGGAAGGCCTTCCATCCGGCGTTTGTTTCATTGAAGGACCCGATAAGATCGATGTGCCTCTCATGGGCAGTAACGATCGCCTCTCTCGTCGTGAAGCCGGCATCGACGACGAGTTGTTCCGGGTTAACGCCGGTGGTCTTTTTGATCTCATCCATAGCAGAGGGGAGAAGGGTCTGGTCGGCGGGGGATTGGGAGATCGAGACGGCGCAAATGGCCTTCTGTCTGGCGTCGGTGGAGATCTGCACGTTGTAGCTCGGGGCGTAGCCTCCGTCGGACTGCCCCATGATCCTGCACTCCGGGTCGGTTGCGCTCACTCTCGGTTCGGTGCTTCTCTTCTGCGATTTCATCTCTTTGAGTTCGTCCATGGCGCGAGATAAACGCTCCTTCCGCTCCTTCGCCGCCCGTTCTCTCGCCTTCTTAATCCGGGGGGTCGTCTCTTCTTCAGAGGCCTCTTCCATGGCCTTCACCTGGCCTTCCGCTCGGGCAAGGTGCTCGCGGATTGCTTCTTCCTTTCGGAAGGTATCCCTCCCGGCGTGAGCCCTGATCCTCGTCCCGTCGTGCATCACCCGCTCCATAGTAATGAGTCCTGCCTTCGAGAGCATCGCCAATACCTCTATAAAGAGTTGGCGGAGAGCATCGCCGTGGGTGCTCCTGAAGTCGGCAAGGGTATGGTAATTGAAGGGACGGGCGCCCGTGAGCCATTGAAAGGCGGGATCGTACTCCGACAGGCGGGTAATCTCGCGGGCCGAGCTGACTCCTTTGCTGTAGGCATAGACCCAGAGGCTGATAAGGAGATGGGGATCGAAGGCGGGAGCTCCGGCACTGCCTTCAACGGAATCGATATTGTCATAGTAGCCGGAGAGATCGAGGGAGCCGACGAGGTCCCATATGGCCCTGACTTCGTGGTCCTCGGGGATGAGGGCTTCGATATCCATCGGGTGAAAAAACATCTGAGATCTATTGATGGAACGAAAGCGAGGAACCTTTTGCACTTCCGGGACTGAATCGTCCTGACGAAACGGCTTCTTGGCTTCAACATCGCATCCGGGAAGACGTCCTTCGCTTGTATGCTCTTCAGCCACGACAACCTCCAATGCCCCTGTATTTGCCTGCTAATTCTAGCAAACCAAAATGCGGCAATCCACACAAAAAGCAAGGGTTGGAGGAATTATTTTACTGTTTGAGACTGCCCTGACATAGTTCGCCTATCTTCACCTTTCGAGCCTCGCCGTTCAAGCCGGGATTGCCTGACGGACATAGCGCGGCCGAAAGCGAAAGGATCCTCCGGCGAGCCATCGGAGGATTATTTCACAGCTTCTACCCCGCCTATGTACGCCTCCGGGCGGCGACCCCTCGATTTCGGCACCTTGCATCAAAATTCCCTCCGGCCGCGAAAGACCGTCGGGCGGCACCTCGGCTTGTAACAGGAAAGGCAGCAGGATATTGAGTTTCGACTCCTGCTGCGCCTCAACTCGTTGCATTTGTTATCTTGCATGATTAGAACAAAGCTATGTGCCATAGCCGGATAAGCCATGGAAAAACCATGCGCAGCCACGTGCCGGCTTTGCCGAGGAGGTTTTCATGGCCGACGGATCTGTTTCTGTTCCGACACGGGTTTTCTTCGGTTTTGTTGCAGGCTGTTTTGCCACCCTCGTCTTTCATCAGTTGACGTTGGCCCTGCTCTGGGGGCGGGTATAGCCCCATTCGGGCCTTTCCCAAGTGCGCCGACCCATCCGTTCAGGGTCCCGGCGGTGATCTCGCTGGCCTTCTGGGGCGGCATTTGGGGTATTCTGTTTGCGCTGATCGAGGTCGCTTTTCCCCGCCGCTGGGGCTACTGGGTGACGGCAATTCTATTTGGAGCTATCCTTCCTTCGTTGGTGGCCCTCCTGGTGGTCCTTCCTTTGAAAGGACTGACCATGGGGGGAGGCTCGCATTTCCCTCTGTTTCTGACCGCATTGCTCATTAATGGCGCTTGGGGTCTCGGGACGGGGATATTCTTTCGCGCATTCCTGGCATGGTTGAGAGTTTCCTGCAGCCCTTTGGAGACCCGCGGAAAGGCATAAGCCCGATTCATTTCAAGACGGTCCGCAATTGCTTTCTCCCCTACGAAGTGAGCGTCCGACCCGCGCCGTAAACGGTCAAGGTTGTCAGTTGCCGAAGGAGCCACCTTGCAACAACAATGCAACCAACCCAGTACCTCGCACTGATCGAGGAGGTGCGTCTTCTCAAGGACCGTCTGAAGGAATATTCCAGGCATACAACATGATCAGCACGAGCGCGGCCATGCGCGATATTTATGCTCTCGTCGAAAAGGTTGCACCCATTGACTGCAACGTCCTTATCCAGGGCGAAAGCGGAACGGGGAAGGGCCTTTTGGCAAAGGCGGTTCACAGGAAGAGTCCGAGAAGCTGGAAGCCTTTTGTCGTGGTCGACTGCGTCGGGGATCAGGGAAGAGGCTCGGGGTCAGGGTCGAGCCCGCGTCATCGGATGTCTCCGGCAACCGCTTGAAGTCAGCGGTGAAGAAATTCCTGGATGCCGTCACGTACAATATAAAGGTCACGCCGGAGGTGGAGGTAACGGCAATAGGCAGCCTGCCGAGGTTTGAAGGCAAAGCCCGGCGCATTATAAGGGAAAGCTAAGCGGGCATTCGTGCCCGTTTGGCGCGGCCGGCTCCATCTGGTCTTTGGTTCCGCCTTCGGCCGCAGGCACGAGTCTGCGGGCAATCCGGGTTTCCTTTCAAGGAAGGCTGATATGCTTGACCTCTCCGTGTTCTCCCGTAAAGCCCGTATCTTTGCCGTTGTAGAACAGCTTTACTCCCCCTGCGTTGCCGAGAAGGAGGTCAAAGTTCTTTTTTGCGTTGAGCGTGACCATCTCTTCCGGGTTCAGCATGAACTCTTTCCGCTCGGCGCCGTCGATGACGATCCGTACCCACGTCCTCTCCTGACACAGGATGGCCAGTTTCTTTGACTCAACAACAGGCTCCTCGCTCTGTGCGGCCGCAACCGGGCTTTCCTCGACCGGCTGGCTATTGGTGCTCGCCTCAACTGACTGGGTCTTGGTGCTCGTCCGGGGTGTTTGATAGTTGCTTGCCGGACTTTGGGCCGGCGGAGCGATGGGGGCTTTCTTGGGCAGGTTCTGAAAAACCAGGAAGCCTACCACTAATGCGCCCACGACTGATGCTGCTATCACCTGCTTCTTCGGTCTCCACCCTTTCGGTGCCCCTTCATGCTTTGCCGCCGCCGCGACCCCTTGCACCTCTGACGAGGGCTGATTCTCCGACGAAATCATCTCGGCCTGGAGCAGATCCGTGACGTGAAGAAGGGCGGCATACTGATTCACATACCCTTTGACGTAAACGGGGTACGGCAGACTGTCCCAATCCCCCGACTCGATCGCCACGACGACCCGTTTCTTTATGAAGAGGGCATTTGCCACTTCATCAAAAGTGAGTCCTTTCTCTTCCCGGGCATTTTTCAGCATTTGTCCAATCTTGCGAAGGTCAAAAGGCATTTCTCTCCTTTTTTATCCGGGTTCCCCCTTTTTCCATTATAAGCTTGTTCTCTTCAGTATGGCTACTTACTTACCACTTGTACTTTTGTTTATCAAGAAAAACATCGGGGTGCTCGCTTTCAGTAAGCGAGCGGAATTTATTTTTTCAGGACCCGTGCGTCCCTATCTTGACAGGGGTGATGCGCCGCATTACTTAGTTAATTAATTAGGACATAACCTGAAAAAGCCACACCACCCGCCGGGGTTGGTGTGGTGAAAAACAGGGGATTTTCTAGAAAGTCTTCCTAATAAGCTTCATCAGTAGACAGGTGAGCTGCCAGGAGATCTCTCGTGTGGTGCAGCTCATTAAGGAAGGGTGTAACCAAAAGCCCGAGCCTTCTCAACAACAGTGATGGCGCAATATCCGTCACGGTGGGGAATAGAACCATACGGGCGTGGTAGGAAAAAAGGAGGTACGGTATTATGATGAAAAAGAACAGCCTATTTCTCTTTGTGCTGCCATGGGCCGCGTGCGCCATGACGATGATCATGCCGGCGGGGGCGCACGGGTCGACCTTGGACGTGAGTAGCAGTAATAGTCCTTACTATATCCAAAGCTCGCTAGGTGTCGGCACGACGGGCGCTGACACCTACACCGCAGTGACCATCGAATCCAGCGGCTGGTTGATCTATAACGCTCCGCTCACCATCGATTCCGGCGGCACGCTGACCAACAACTCTTTCTACCCCCAGACGACCCCCACCTACACTTACTACGGGGGGGTGACCGCGGGTAATATCGGCAGCCAGCTGAACATCAAGTCCGGCGGCACGGTGACCAACAACAGCCAGGGCACGATGAACGTCAGCGGCGGCACGGTGACCATCGATTCCGGCGGCATGCTGACCAACAACGGCCAGTTTTGGAGCACCGGCGTGGGGGGCAGCCCGTACAACACCACGGTGACCAACTCCGGCACCCTGACCAACTCCGGCTCGCTGTGGAACGGCACTATACCGCCCGCTTATGGCTTTGCGAGTAACCACACCGCCGACATGCTCGACAACACCGGCACGCTGAACAACTTCAACTTGCTGGAAAACTACGGCACCCTGAACAACAACTCCGGCGGCACGCTGACCAGCACCGGCACCCTGATCAACAACGCCATACTGAACAACAACACCGGCGGCACGCTGACCAACTCCGTCAGCGGCACGCTGACCAACCACGGCACGGTGACCAACTCCGGCACGGTGTACGACTATGGTTTCATCAACGGCGCCGGTACCTATACCCAGACAGCCGGTCTCATCAAGGTCAACGGCTCCCTGACCCAATCATCCATCACCATCAATGGCGGCACCCTGGACGGAACAGGTACCATCACAGGCCCTGTGGCCGTCGGCCCCGGGGGAACCCTACAGGCGGGCGACGCTCCGGGCACGCTCACCATCTATGGCAACCTTACCAGCAGTGGCACCCTGCTGTTCGAGATCGCGGGCACGGCCAGCGGGAAATACAGCGTGCTGGACGTCCATTCCACGAGCCCGGGCACGGGCACGGTAACCTTTACCGGAGGCACCATCGAATTCGATTTCATCAGCGGCTACATTCCCTCGCCGGGTAATTCCTGGCATCTTTTGTTTTACAATTCACTCGTCGGTGGAAATACAGTTGACTTCACGGAAGTCGGCTTGGGTCCCGGATTAGGGTATCAGTTCAATCCCCTCACCGGAAGCCTTTCGGTTTCATCTGTGCCCCTGCCCCCCAGCCTGCTCTTCCTCGGCCCGGGCCTCGTGGGTCTTGCGGCATTAAGGAGAAGGTTCAGGAAGTAGGCGTCATTCACCCAATATCGCGGGCAGGGTCAGAAATGATCCTGCCCTTTCTATTTCTCCTGCTTTCACGATTACCGCTTCAACGTGAGGGCTTGCAGGAGTGGGGAATCTGAAAGAGAGGGGGGCTGCAGCGGACGTAACCGGACATATTGACATTTGGAAGCATTAAGGGGATGTTGTTGAGTAGATGCTCCGGTGCGGAAAAGTTCCGGTATTTTATATGGATGCGGAAGGAGGATGTTGTGTATGGAACATGACCGGCCGAGTGCAACGGCGCAACGCGTTGCAATGCGACGAGCGGCACACCAGCTTTTGGATGATCCGAAGGTTTTTGATGACCCCCTCAGCCTTCGCATTATCGGCAAAGAGAGCGCTTCGGCATTGCAAGCGGACCCGCGTCAAACTGAGGCCACACCGCTGTCGCCTTACCTGCGAGCTTTTGTTGCCGCACGCAGTCAATACGCCGAGGACGAGCTTGCCCTCGGTGTTCGGCGGGGGGTGCGTCAATATGTGATTTTGGGCGCAGGACTTGACACGTTCGCCTACCGAAACCCGCATCCTCAGGGTACGCTGCACGTATTTGAAGTCGACCACCCTGCGACGCAGGCATGGAAGCGAACGCGCCTGGATGAGGTTGGTATCGCACTGCCGGCGGAGCTCACGTTCGTACCGGTTGACTTTCAAACTCAGACGCTCGAAGAGGGGCTGCGGAATGCAGGCTACGATCCGAACAAATGCACATTCTTTTCCTGGCTCGGCGTTACGCAATACCTGACGGCCGGGGCGGTGATGGCGACGTTGCGTTTTATCGCGTCGGCACCGGCAGGAAGCGAAGTCGTCTTCGACTATATGCTCTCGCCGTCGTTGTTGACTGCTGCCCAGCGGTCGCGCTTCGATGGGCTTGCGCGGCGGGGAGCGTCGGCCGGGGAGCCGTGGCAGGCATGCTTCGATCCCGCATTGCTGACGAGAGACCTGAGGGCCATGGGCTTTGGATATGTCGAGGACAGCGGGCAGGAAAAGATCAATATGAAGTACTTCAAGGACCGAAAAGACGGACTCCAAGTCGGGAGCCTATCGCACCTGATGAAAGCCTGGGTCTAAAGGCGCCGGGCGATTCCCCGAAGAGATCACCCTGATACGAGCTTGTGCGGCATGCCGCTTAAAGAAAGAGTCCGGGAAAAATGGTACCATACTGGAAAGGAAAGTTATGGGAAGGTTTTACTTCGACAGGAGATACTACACAGATAAAGCATTGAAGTGGGTCAGCTTTGAAAGCGACCCTCATCTGGCCGCGACTAAACAGGCGATCTACGGGAGGTGCGTGCCATGCATTACCTCTCTCTACGACCAGCTCAGGGAAGGAAAGCGCGTGCTTCATCTCGGCCATGCCTTCACGTGCTGGAAGGTGGTTGCAGTGATGAAAGATGAGGAGGAGTGCCTCCGTCTGATCAGCGAATTCGAGAGCCGGTTCCTGGGTGAGATGAGGCTCAGGGGGCGTTTCGGTTCCGGAGACCCTGGTAGAACAACCAGGGTCGTGGTCTTCAACGTGCCCGAGGAGAAGGAAAAGGAGAGGCTCTTCGAAGAGGTAGAGATATGCGCACGGGAGGTGAACCCGGGCTCGGAAGTGGAGTTTCACAGGGGCTGTGTGGAACTGCACCAGGAATTGCTGGGGGACTGGCAGGAGTGGGAAGAGCTTCAGCCCGTGAAGAATTTTGCGGTTATCCCGGCCCTGATGATGAGGATCAAGCAGATGCTCTTTTGGGAAAAAGAGCCCGGATAGGGTGGACAAAACGTGCGATCGGCTGTCTCTTAGTCCCTCCTGATCTGCCTCACCATCTCACCCGCCTCATCGATGATGTTGATGACGAGGGGCATCCTTCCGGGCAGCGTGTGGGTGGCGCAGCCGAAGCAGGGGTCGTAGAGGCGGAATGCCATCTCCACGCGGTTCAGGATGCCTTCGGTCACGGTCACGCCTTTCTTGATCAGCCCCTGGGCCGCCTGTTTCACTGCGATGGAGATAGGGGCATAGTTGTTGGTAGTGCCCACGATGAGGTTCGCTTTTGTGACGATGCCCTTCTCGTCGGTGATATAGTGGTGGGTCAGGGTGCCTCTCGGCGCTTCCACGACGCCCACCCCTTCGGTCGGTTTTTCTGTAGGGATGGTGCGGACTTTGGGGTCGGTGATCCCGGGGTCCTGACTCAGCTCCAAGAGGCGTTCCGCTGCATAGAGGAGCTCGATCAGGCGTGCCCAGTGGGTGGCCAGGAGGTTGTGGACGGGCTTTTTGCCGAAGGTTTTGTACATCTCTTCATAGGCCTCTTGGGCCTTCGGCGTCGCCATGCCGTCCGATGCATTCAGCCGGGAGAGGGGCGTTGCCTGATAGATGCCCGAGTCCTTGCCCAGGGTGAGTCCCTTCCAGCCGACTTTTTTCAGGTAGGGGAACTTCAGGTACGTCCAAGGCTCCACGCGCTCGGCAATGTGGTCCAGGTAGTCGCTGGGGTTGTACTTGGCGAACTCCTTCCCGTCGGGGTCGACAACCCTGATCCGCCCGTCGTAGAAGTTAACCTTGTTGTTGGCGTCCACCATACCCATGTAGTAGGTGGGCATGGTGAAGATGGGGGACATGATGAGGTCGAGGTACCCCTTGTCGGCAAGGACTATATCCTTGAAAAGCTTCAGGGTGAAAAGGGCGAATTCTATCGAATCTTTGGCGGTTGCCTCAACCTTTTTGCGCTCTTCTTCGGAAAGGGCCTTTGCGACCCCTCCCGGCAGTCCGAAGGTCGGGTGTATTTTCCTGCCCCCGAGCATGCCGATGATATCCATGGCCTTCCCCCGGGCTTCGATCACCTTTGTCCCGATCTCCGCACCGACCTTATGGATTACGCCCAGGATGTTCCTTTCGGCCACGGGCGCATCAGGACCCATCACAAAATCGGGTCCGCCCAGGATGTAAAAGTGGACCGTGTGGTCGGCCACATAAAAGGCAGAGTAGAAGAGCTCCCTGAGCTTTTTTGCCGCGGGCGGCGGATCGACGTGGAAGACGGCGTCGCTGGCCTTGACTGAGGCGAGGTGATGCGCCTCGGGGCAGACACCGCAGATGCGGGGGGTAATGTCGGATAATTCTTCGACGCGCCTGCCCTGAGAGAACTTCTCGAACCCTCGAAGCTCCGGGATGACCATATAGGCATTTGCCACGTCTCCCTGATCGTCGAGAAAGATGTCGATTCTCCCATGTCCTTCGAGACGGGTTACGGGATCGATAGTGATCTTCTTCATGGCGTTCTCCCTATATTTTCCGGCGGTGCAGGAGCGATGCGGGAAGGCCGAAGCGGTAGAAGGTACCTATGGGGTCGGCAATACCGCCGACGATGCGGGCCGCCTCCTGTTCCGTGTCCGCATCGACCACGGAGGCACAGGCACTCATGAGGGCCGCGCCCTGGTCTACCACATGGGGAGGAGGACCGTAGCAGCCGCGGCAGGGCACATCGACGGTTGTGCAGAGGGCGCCGCACCCTCCGCGGGTCGCCGGCCCCGCACATATCAGGCCCTGGTCGAAGAGACACTCCGTGGAGCTGGGGATAATCTCGTAGGTGCGGTAGAACTGCTTTATCGCCTTCTCCTTGCGGTCGTGCTTGCACTCGTCGCAGACCGTTTTTTCGTTGGCGCCCACGACGCTCCCCTTGGCCGGGAGCTTCCCCTGGACGATCGCTTCAATGACCGCCCATATCTGCGGGGCCTGGGGGGGACAGCCCGGGATGTGGTAGTCCACGTCCACCGTCTGGGGAAGGGTCTTTACGGTCTGATAGAACTTCGGTATCCGGATCTCCCCCTCGGGCATTTTGTTCTGCGTCTGGGGGATGACGCGGCCCGGGTTGTCCGTGGATGGGGACTCCAGGTAGGCATAGTCGAAGATGGACTGCCTGCCGTAGAGGTTGGCCAGGCCCGGCATGCAGCCCTCGTTGGCGCAGGAGCCGAAGGCGACGAGGACTTTCGACTTCTGGCGCAATAGGTGGGCCAGGTGCTCGTTCTCGCTCGTGCGGATGGCGCCGTTGAAGAGGCAGACGTCTATGTAGCCGTCGGCCATGGCCTCCACGTCCTTATACTTCGCGTCGACTGCAACAGGCCAGAAGACGATGTCCGCTACCTGGTCGACGATGAGGAGCTTCTCCCGCAGCTCGACAATGGCAATCTCGCAGCCCCCGCACGATGCCGCCCAGTAGAGGGCCAGCTTCAGTTTGTCCGCCATATCAGTCCTCCTTGCTCGCGAGCTGGTCCTTCCAGTTGAGTGGTCCCAGACCGCGTACCTGTTCGGTAAACGTGCGTGCCAGTTCTGCCCACTTTGGCGCTTCCGCGCCTGAGATCCAACCCCAGTGGAATCTTCCGTCTTCGATGCCGAACTGGGTAAGTACCCTCTCCAAAAGGGGCATGCGGCGGAAGGTCTTGAAGTTGCCGTTCGTGTAGTGGCAGTCTCCCGGTGGATGGCAGCCGGAGACGATGACCCCGTCCGCGCCTTCGGCAAAGGCCTTGAGCACGAACATAGGCTCGATCCTGCCGGTACACATGACGCGGATCACGTCCACGTTGGCAGGCTGCTCCATACGGGCGACGCCCGCCGCATCGGCGGCGGTATAGGTACACCAGTTGCAAAGGAAGGCGATGATTTTTGGCTCGAAGTTCATGGGCGTGCTCCTTCCGCGATTTTAGGCTCCCTGAGAAGCCCCTCGATCTGGGCAACAATTTGCTCGTCCGAGAAATGGCGGGCCGTGATTGCCGCCGCAGGGCAGGCGGCTGTACAGGTGCCGCAGCCCTTGCAGAGGGCGTCGTTCACGACAGCCACGTTCTTGTCCGTATTGAAGACGATGGCCTGGTAGGGGCATATGGACAGGCACGTCTTGCAGGCAGAGCAGAGCGCCTCGTTCACCGCGGCGACAGTGGGAGATATGGTCACCTGCCCCCTGTTGAGCAACGCGATGGTCATGGAAGCCGCTGCCCCTGCATGGGCGACCGTATCGGGCACGTCCCGAGGGCCCTGGCTGCATCCCGCCAGATATACGCCGTCCGTATTCGTCTCCACCGGCCTGAGCTTCGGATGGGCCTCTGCGAAGAAGCCGTCCGCGGAGCGGCTTATGCCGAACATCGATGCCACCGATGCGGCATCGTGTTGAGGCTCCAGCCCAGTCGAGAGGATGACCATATCAACGGGTATCCTTCTCACCACGCCGATCAAAGTATCTTCCGCCCTGATCACGAGTTTGCCCTCTTCTTCCGGCTTTATGGCCCAGTCGGTTACCTCTGCCACCCGTCCGCGGATGAAGTGGACCCCCTCGGAGAGGAGCTTGTCGTAGAACTCCTCGTAGCTTTTGCCGGGGGTGCGCATATCGATGTAAAAGTTGTAGACCTGGGCGCCCGTGTGGTCCTTTACCATGTGGGCGAGCTTCAGGGAGTACATGCAGCAGACCCGGGAGCAGTACCTGTTCGTCTTCTCGTCGCGGGAGCCCACGCAGTGGATGATCGCCACGCTCTTCGGATGTGTGCCGTCCCGTAAGACCACCTCTCCTGCCGTGGGACCGGAGGCGCTGGTGAGCCTCTCTACCTCCAGGCCCGTATAGACGTTCGGATACTTGCCGTAGCCGTAGGCGGGGATCCTCGTTGCATCGAAGGGCTCGAAGCCGGTGGATATGATGATGGCGCCCACATTGACCTCGACGGTCTCTTCCTTCTGCTCGAAGTCGATGGCTTTCCTGTCGCAGGCCGCCGCGCAGGTCTTCTTGCACTTGCCTGTCTTCATCTGGATACACCGCTCGGGATCGATGAGCACCACCTGGGGTGTTGCCTGGGGGAAGGGCAGGTAGATGGGTTTGCGTTTCCCGAGCCCCATCTGGAACTCGTCGGCGAACTTCGCCTCCTTGTACGTGCAGGCGTCTATACACTGGAGGCAGCCCACGCAGAGGTCCTCCTTGATATAGCGGGGTTTCTTCTTGATGGCCACTTTGTAGTTGCCAACGTAACCTGAGACTGATGCCACTTCGCTATTGGTGAGAAGGGTGATGTTGGGATGCCGACCGGCATCCATCATCTTCGGGCCGAGAATTCAGGTACTGCAGTCGAGGGTGGGGAAGGTCTTGTCGAGCTGGGCCATGTGACCCCCGATGGAGGGCTGCCGCTCGACCAGGTAGACCTTGTAGCCGGCGTCGGCAATGGTGAGGGCCGACTGGATGCCGGCGATACCTCCACCTACCACCATGGCCGCCCGTGTGACCGACTCCGTCCGGGAGAAGAGCTCCTCCTGGAGGACTACCCTTGCCACGGCGGCCCTGATGAGCCTCTTGGCCTTGGCGGTCCCCAACTCCTTATCCCTGATCACCCACGAGACCTGCTCCCGGATATTGACCATGGCGAAATAGAAGGGGTTGAGCCCTGCCTTTGCTACGGCTGCCTGGAAGGTCGGCTCGTGCATCCGGGGCGAGCAGGAGGCGACCACGACCCGCTCGAGCTTCTGTTCCTTGATGTCCTGCTGGATCAACTGTTGGCCCGGCTCCGAGCAGACGTATTTATATTCCCGGGCAACGACCACACCGGGGAGGGTTGTGGCAAATTCCGCCAAAGATGGCGCATCGACCGTGCCCGCGATATTCGTGCCGCAGTCGCACACGTAGACCCCAACTCTTGGTATCCCGTTCGCTGCCATTCGCTAACCTCCTATAGACGCCGACTTGAACGGCACAAAAAGCCGTTGCATGCCCAACTTTTTCTCGGATATGCCGAAGGCCAGACCCACCAACTGGGTGAAGTAGGCAACGGGCAGAGTAATATGTGCCTGGAAGTTCGCGTTCAGGTTGGGCTGAAAGCACTCCAGGCCGAACTGACAGAGGGGACAGGTCGTGGCAAGCACGTCGGCCCCTTTCCTCTCTGCTTCTTTCAGGATGAGATAGTTGAGACGGAAGCCGACCTCCCTGATGGTGCCGACGAGGGTCCCGCCGCAGCACCGCGTCTTCATGGCCCAGTCTACGGGGGTTGCGCCCAGGGCCTCCATGAGCGTATCGAGGGTAGTGGGGTTTGCCTGGTTGTCGAATGTGGCATAGGGCCTGACGATCTGGCAGCCGTAGTAGCAGGCGATCTTGCTCCCGAGGGGCGATTTGACCTTCTCCTTGATCTTTTCGACCCCGATGTCGTTCATCAGCACATCGAGGGGGTGACGCACGTCGACCCTTCCTCCGTAGGTGAGGTTTGCCTCTTTGAGTCCGGCCTCGACCTTCTTCCGTATATCCTCTTTCTCCGCCAGGTAGTGCTGGGTTTTCAACGAGAGCGCGTAGCACGCGGAGCAGGGGGCGACGAGCTGGACATGGCCGTTTTCCGCGGGCTCACCCTGCTTTTCCGCGAGGGCCAGGTTCCGTGCGGACAGGGCGAAGGACTTGACTTCGTCGACCGCCATATAGGCCGTGGCGCCGCAGCAGTTCCAGTCGTGCAGCTCTTCCAGGGGGACGTTGAGCGTGGAAAAAACGGCCTTCAAGGATTCTTCGTAGGGCTTGCCGGTGCTCTTCAGGGAACAGCCCGGATAGTAGAGATATTTCATCTCGCTCCCTCCTCAGCCATTTCTACGCCCCGCAGAAGTGCGCGGAGCTGTTCCTTGTTCTCTATCCCCTCCTCTCTGAAGGCCATCCTGCCTGTGGTGAAGAGCTTCATGCCGAGACGGGTATACTTGAAGAGACTGAAGAGGCTCGTCCTCCGGGCGATCTTGAACATTAGGGTGCCTTCCGAGTTCCTGCCGGTCCTGGCGACCCCTTTGTAGAACTCCTCGGCCATGACGGGGATGGGGAACTTATCCGGATAGAGGTGTTTCGCTATCGCCTTCTGCTTCAGGGCATACATGATGTCGGTGAGCTTGATCTGCTTCGGACAGTCGACGGTGCACTGGTAGCAGGAGGCGCACAACCAGATGGTGGAGCTTCCCAGGACCTCGGCCTCGAATCCCGCGCGGACCATGGCGATGATCTTGCGGGGGCTGTAGTCCATATAGTGGCTCACCGGACAGGTACCCGAGCAGGTGCCGCACTGGATGCAGGAAAACAGGTTTTCCCCGTGGGCCTTGGCGGCAACCTCCTGACCGAACTCCGGGTTAAGTTCCGATTCGTACTTAATGACCTTCCTCACCTCATAGAGAAGCGAGGGACGCACACCCGCCCCGGAGGGGCTGTACGGCGCAGGGATGGGACTTCTCATCTGCAGGCCTCCTTAAATGGTGTTCTCTTAGGTTTGTCCAGGTAGATTTCTCCCTTCACGGTGACCCTTCGGGTCTCCTCTTTTTCTTGTTCATACCTCAACAAGCATAAACCATGCCGCAACCTCGCGCGTCCGCAAGTCGCTACGCAGTCCATACCGTCCCTTTGCAACTGTAACATGTCACGGAGATAGCCTGACGCAGTTGCAAGAAGATTACATCAACTATCACATCCTACGGATGATTCGCGACGGTGCTGAAATGGGTCACCCAGCGGATTGTGACGTTGGCAGAAGTGCACGAATACTACAGTTCAGGTCAGGGAGCCTTAACGTGCGAGGGAACGGGTGTCATGCGGTCCGGCGGGTAGACAATTCCCAAATGTGTTCGTCCTGGGATTCCGGTTCAAATTTCTTTGACCTGATCCCGGGGTATGGTAAACTGAGCGTTCCGATGGCCTATATGTTTTCGGGCGCACTACGCCCTTTGCTGGGTGCCGGCCCGGACCCTTATCTTAAGGAGGTTTCGCTGCAATGAATCAGGACAGGATCGGTGCATTTGTGAAAAGTGTCGGGGAGGAGCCTTTTGCGCGGTTCATGGGGATTAGGCTGACTGAAGTCGGCGAAGGCTATGCAGTGTGCGAGATGGAGTACAGGGAGACCATGGATAACCTGCATGGGATGGCCCACGGCGGCGCGATCTTCTCCCTTATCGATGAGGCCTTTGAAATCTCGTCGAACAGCCACGGCACTGTTGCCGTTGCCCTCAACATGAACGTGACCTATATTAAATCCGCGAAGAAAAACAGCATGCTCCGTGCAAGATCGCAGGAAATAAGCAGGGGGAGAAAAACCGCATCCTACCAGATCACGGTGGAGGACGACGAGGGCCTTATCGCCGTTTGCCAGGCCCTTGTCTATAGGAAGAAGGAGCATCTCCCCTTCCTGGAAGAGCAGGCGGGTTTTCACCTTCTCCATTGAGCCATATGGAGCAGCGGCGCATGGTTCGACGTAAACAGCGGAGGCTGACGCAGCAGGATGGGCCGGATGGCCTGATGTCCCTTGAACTCCCCGGCAAGGAACGCCCTGACCTCCCGCCTGCCCCAGCCGCGGGGGTGCACAAAGTCCGTGTAGAGAGACAGGTCTCCGTCGTAGAAAGCGCGGAGATCGAGTTCGTACGCTTCTTCGCAGTTGATGGGCATGTTAAAGACGGCGAGGTTGAGAAAATCGATAAAATCACTATGCGCGGCCACGAAGGCGAGCGTTTTTCGCGCAGAGGCGAGGTCTTCTTTCGGGGTGCCGAAGAGCAGATAGACGTACGTACCGATCCCTGCGTGCCTTAATGCTGCCAGGGCTCGCGCCGCTGTCTCCAGGTCTATGCCTTTCCCCAGGGCGTCGAGCAGGCGCTGGTCTCCGGATTCAAGGCCGAGCTTGAGCATGACGCACCCGGACGCCCGTAACTGCCGGCAGAACTCCGGGTCGGCGAGATCGGCGGTGATCCGTGCAAAGCCGTACCAGGGGGTATCCATCGGGGATGCGGCGAGGGCTTTCATGAGGGCCGGGCTTATGGCATCGTCCACGAGATGGATGAGGGCGGGGCGGTGTGTGGCGGATAGAAGCCTCAAGTCGGCGATTACCCGGCTCCCCGGCTTAGGGGAGCACGTCTGCCCTTGTGTGTTTTCCGGGCAGAAGGAACAGCGGCGCCAGTAGCAGCCCCTAGAGCCTGCATAGGGGAGAATGGGCCCGGGCGCCAGGTAGAGATCGAGGGGAAGGCGGTCAAAGGAGGGACAGGTTTCCTCCTTTAGCTCCTCAACGCCGAAGAGCGAGAGCAGGGGAAGTTCTCCGGGCCCCGAAACCAGTAGGTCGACGAGTCCTTCAAAAGGATTGTTCCAGGCCGCGTTGCTCGTCCAGGAGGTGACGAGACCCCCTCCGAGGACGATCCGTACATGGGGATACCTCAGCCGGAGAAACCCGATGATTGAGAAGGCGCAGAGGGCCTGGCTCAGGTAATTGAGGGAAAGGCCGATGACGGAATGGCCCTCCCCGTCTTCGAGAAGTACCGGGAGGCGCGCGCTGAAGTATGGATAGAAGACGTTTTCCTCGGGATGCCCGGCGGCGTACAGCAAATCACCGCTTTTTACCGGCGAAAGACGGTCGTGGCTGTAGTCGGCGAGACCGAGATGCGCTCCTCGCGGGGCCGAGCCTTCGATGACCCTGTTTACCTCGGAAACCGCCCTTCTGTACCGGGCGCTATTCGCGTACCCCTGCCAGTCCCGGAGCAGGGCGAGGTTTGCCGGGAGGTGGCGGAGGGCGCGCCTGGTCCAGGTGTCCGACGGCCCGGGCGATGCGCCCTGAAGCAGCCAGAGCATGGCTTCAAGATTTGCATCAAGGAGTGTGTGACTCAGTCCGAAGGCGCCGAGTGCCCCGGAGAGCGCCGCCAGACCGGCGGGGGGTTCGGAAGGTTTGACAAGGGGTGGATGGATGAGGATCACGAGCGGTCTTCATGAGGGGCGCACCCGTCGAAAGAACGAGCGCTGCCCCCCATTTTAGGCTATTTCTGTTTTATGGTACGTATGATTTCCTGGACAATCTCTTCGCTGTTCATGGAGGTGACTGTCTTGAGGGAACCTTCCTTTTTATAGAAATCGATGAGGGGCGCGGTCTTCTCGTTATACGTCTCAAGCCTCTGCGTAATCGCCTCCGTTGTTTCGTCCGCGCGCTGGACGACGGGCGAGCCGCACTTCACGCACTTCCCCTCCGCTGACGGCGGTTTGCTCTTCACGTTATAGATCTCTTGGCAGTCGGAGTTCGAGCAGGTCCGCCTCGTGGTGAGGCGGTCGAGGATGACGTCTCTGGGCACTTCGATATCGACCACGACGTCAAGTTTTATGGCGAGCTTCCCAAGGAGTTTCTTCAAATCCTGGGCCTGCGGGATGGTGCGCGGAAAGCCGTCGAGGATGAAACCCTTCGACGCATCCGGCTCCTGGAGTCTCGCTTCCATGATCTCCATGATGAGGCTGTCAGGCACAAGCTCTCCCCGCTCCATATACCCCTGGGCCTTTTTCCCCAGCTCCGATCCCGCCTTGACGGCGCCGCGGAGAATGTCTCCCGTTGATATCTGCACTGAGCCGTCGTGGGCATTCAACAGCTTTGCGATCGTGCCTTTGCCGGCTCCCGGCGCCCCCAACAAAACGATTCTCATATTTCCTCCTTTGATGCATTGATTTTTTTGATAATGCGAAAGCGGCCTTCCTTCTTTAGACCGGAAAATAATGATATATCAGAAAGGGCGGCAATTGCAAGGAACGGCCGCCGATCGAGAATTACTTTCGTCTTCCATCGGTCCAGCCCTCGGTGACCACCTGCAGGGCGATATAGCACTGTAGGTCGGGACCGTAGCGCAGGCTCCGGCCAGCCGAAAAGAGCAGGTTATACCCCTTACTCAACTTCAACGTGCCGCCCAGGTTGAAGCCTGTATCACAGGGGTCACCCACATTCGTGGCGGTATTGGTGTACAGTTCTACCCCCAGCTCCAGCCACTCGTTGATCCTTCTATTGAGGACGGCGCCCCCATACCAAAAATCCCGCGTATCCTTCGCTGTCTGGATCCAGTAGCCGAGATTGCCGTAAAGCGTCCACTCGCCCCACGTCTTCTGTGGTACAAGCGGCACGAGGTAGGAGGGCTTTCCATCTCCCAGGCCCTTGTTTCCGATAGCCGTCGGAAGGGCGATCTGGGGATACGTGGCCAGAAGGAAAAGCTTGTCATCCTGTTCGTAAAAACGCCACTTGACGCCAACAAGCGTGTCTGGTAACCCCGGTGGCTGTTTTTGGTTTTCGGGACTGGCATAGAGGTAAGGAGATTCAACCTTGAGCTGCACGTTGGGCTTGTAACCATAGTTGATGTCGAGAAGCGGCATCTGCATGGTACGATCATGTCCGGTTTGCTGCAGGGTGAGGGCATTATTGATCTCAAACCCGTGCCATTCCGGCGTCTCCGGGTCATCCGTGACGAAGGGCGGACCCGCAAAGACCATGTAGGGAAAAAAGCAAAGGCAGACAACGAGGCACAGTATCAGCGAAGCTGCTCCAAGGTGCAAACTCGACGGTGAGGCGACGTAGCTGTTTTTCACGCTAATCCTGCAATGTGAGATATCGATAATATGTTGATGGGCTAATACTGTTTTTCCTTGAGTATCTTGCCTATTTGTTCAGCTTTCCGCTGCGAATCTTCTTCATGACAAGTCGGGTTTTCGTCAGGATAGGTTACATCTTCGTCAATAGTGTTTGTGATCGGCCATGTTTGCCCCTTCCTAGTTTCTCGCGCCTCATCACGATATACCCAATCCGCTTTTTTTTCAATTTCCCTTAGGGACAAGAAATGCTTGTCTCGTGTTTCCACGGCCCGGGGCCAAAAACCCTTGCCCTGCCTAAAGGAAAGGAGATGCAACATCAGGGGCAGACGGGTTGCCGGGCCGTACCTCCGGATGGTGCTTTTGAATGCAACTCGGTATAGGGCCGGGCCTCAGAGATTGTGAGCGTATTCCCGATCTTCGGCGCCCCATGCCATTAAGATTTCCCGAGGGAAGCGAGACAGGCCGATCTTACTCCATGACCGTATACGCGGTTTCATGATGCTGGGTAAGGTCAAGCCCGATGATCTCCTCTTTCAATGGTACGCGGACTCCGACGAGGAGGTCGACTACCTTGCAAATAATGAATGTGGCGGCCAGACTGTATACAGCCACCACGAGCACGGCGAAACACTGCACCAGGAACAAATGGACATTGCCAAAAACGAGGCCGTCCGGTCCCGCGCCATTTATCGCTTTGGAAGCGAAAATGCCTGTCGTGATCATGCCGAGGATGCCGCCTATGCCGTGAACGCCGAAGGCATCGAGCGAATCGTCATAGCCGAGTTTTGGTTTCACTATGCTGACGCACACGAAGCAGACGATGCTTGCGATAAAACCTATGGCCATGGCCGGGAAGACGCCGACGAAGCCTGACGCAGCGGTGATCGTCGCAAGGCCCGCGATGGAGCCCGTGATTGTCCCGAACACGGTCGGTTTGCCCGTGAAAACCCATTCAAGAAGCGCCCAGGTCAACCCCGCAGTCGCCGCGCCTATGTGAGTGACCACGAGGGCATGAACGGCCAGGCCGTTTGCCGCAAGCGCGCTTCCCGCATTGAAGCCGAACCAGCCGAACCAGAGCAGGGCGGTTCCGAGCACCGTGAAGGGCAGGTTATGAGGCGGTACGGGGCTGCCGCTGTACCCGTTCCTTCGCCCAATCACCACGGCGGTCACCAGGGCGGCGATACCCGCATTGATGTGGACAACGCTCCCCCCGGCAAAATCGATCACTCCAAGCTCTTTGAGCCATCCGCCCGCGCCCCAGACCCAATGGCAGACCGGGTCGTAGACGAAGGTAGCCCAGAGTATGGTAAAAATGAGAAAAGCCGAAAACTTCATCCGCTCCGCAAAAGCGCCGATGATCAGGGCAGGCGTAATAATAGCGAACATGGCCTGAAAGATCATAAACGCCTCGTGCGGGATCGTCGGCGCGTAGTCAGGGTACGGGGCGGCTCCCACGCCTTGAAGACCGACCCAGCTCAGGTTGCCGATAAACTTGCTCCAGGGCGAAAAGGAAAGACTGTAGCCGAAGAGGGCCCATTGCAGCGTCAAGACGCAGAGCACCACAAAACACTGCATCAAAATACCTAGTATGTTCTTGCGCCTTACCATCCCGCCATAAAAAAAGGCGAGTCCCGGGGTCATAAGCATAACCAACCCGGTGCACGTCAACACCCACGCCGTATCTCCTGCGCTCACCATTCCCTCTCCTCCCGAAGTAATAGTATGGAATCTCCCGCTCCCCGTGCGAGAAACATTCCACCTGGGCCATCCCCGACACAAAAAAGTGCTTCCCTTTTTGGGAAACACCATTACTTCGTGACACATCAGCGTGTCAACCTTCCGGTCTGAGATAAAACTCCCGTAATACAAGTTGTAATAAGCGGCTTATGGTAACCGAAAAGACCATCTTTATCCACAGTCATCGTAACAATCAATTGACTCCACCCAATAAAACATGTAGCGTATGAGGGTATGGAAGATGGTCTTGGGCACCATCCGGCAGGCACATCTCGGTTAGTACCTCAATGAAAAGGACGAAATCATGAGCCCGGACCTGAGACAGTATAACGGGAAGGCATATACTTTTTTGGACTAGGAGGACAAAAATGAAAGTGATCATTGCCATCATAAAACCGGACAGACTGGAGGCGGTGAAACAGGAGCTCTACAAGGTGGACGTGAACCTTATAACCGTGAGCGAGGTACTCGGGCACGGTCGTCAAATGGGCGTCACCGAGGTCTATCGCGGCGCCAGGGAGATGGGAAATCTCTTGAGAAAAGTTCAGCTCCTGATTGCCGTGAATGACAATTTCGTCGAACCGACAATCAAGGCCATTATCAAAGGCGGGAAGACGGGCGAGATCGGCGATGGCAAAATATTTGTGATGCCCCTGGAGGAATGCATCCGCATAAGGACGGAGGAGCGGGGCGTGACAGCCATCGGTTAACGCCGCGGCACGCCACATCTCGTGCCTTTTACCCAAGCTTTTACCCTTCCAACACGTCCCTGATGATCCTTCCAATCTCCCTCTTCGTCAGGGGTTTCGTGGCAAAGGCATCGATACCTGTTGCCATGGCCTTGTCGGCATCGACCAGATGGCTGAAGCCGGTGCACAGGATGACGGACAGGTCGGCCTTGATAGAGAGGAGTTCTTTCGCAAGCTCAAGGCCCGTCATCTCGGGCATGGTTTGGTCCGTAATGACAAGATCGAACCGGGATGGGTCCAGTTTGAAGAGCGCAAGGGCCTCCTTGCTGCTCATCCGGGATGTCACCTCGTAGCCGAGCTCGGCGAGTATGTCTTCACCCATCTCCACGAGGGCTTCTTCGTCATCGACGAAGAGGATCCGCTCGGTGCCGGTGGGGACCTCGTCGTCATCGCCCGCATTTGTTTCCGATGCTTCGCTGATCTTTGGCAGGTACACGGTGAACGTGGATCCCTTGCCCGGTTCACTCTCGACCGTAATATAGCCGTCGTGTTGCTTCACGATGCCATGGACGACGGAGAGACCGAGGCCCGTCCCTTCTCCCAACTTCTTCGTCGTGAAGAAGGGGTCGAACATCTTGTCCATGATGTCGGGGGATATCCCGGTGCCCGTATCGCGGACAGTCAGCCGCACGTAGAGGCCGAGCTTAATCCCGGGGGGGTCGCTATTCGACGGGGAGACGCTGAAATCGTTCAGGTCGATCTCCAGACTCCCTCCCTTTTCCCGCATCGCATGGGCGGCGTTAGTGCACAGGTTCATGAGAATTTGCTGCATTTGCGCCGGATCGCCCAAAATCAGACTGGACTCGCCTTTCACGTTGACTCTGATGCGAATGGTCGCCGGTATGGAAGCCCGCAAGAGCTTGACGGTCTCTTTCACGATGCTGCCCACCAGCAACGGCTTCTTCTCCTGCTCGGTCTGCCGGGAAAAGGTGAGCATCTGCTTTACCAGGTCCCGGCCCCTCAGGCCTGCTTCGAGAATTCTGCTTATCTGGCGCTGCACCCCTGATTTTTCGGGAAGTCTCCCTGCGGCTATTTCAGAAAACCCGATAATCGCCGCCAGCATGTTGTTGAAATCGTGGGCAATGCCTCCGGCCAGCGTTCCGAGGGCCTCCATCTTCTGCGCCTGCCGGAGTTGAGCTTCGACCTGAGCCCGTTCCCTTGTCTCCTCAATTAGCTTATCATAGGCCTGCTGCAGCTCGGCAGTGCGTTCTTCAACGCGCTTCTCCAGGTCGTCGCGGACCTCCCGCAAAGCCTCCTCGGTGCGCCTCCGTTCGGTGATGTCGCGAAAAACGAGCACGACACCCATGGTCTTGCCATCCGCGTCCCTTATGGGCGCACCGCTATCGTCGATGGGGACTTCCGTTCCGTCTTGCCGTACGAGGATGGTATGATTGGCGAGACCAACAATCATTCCTTCCCGGAGCACCTTCGCGACAGGGTTTTCAGCCCGTCGGCGGGTCTGCTCGTTGACGATGTTGAAGACCTCTATTACCGGCATCGTTAAGGCATCGCGGAGCGTCCGGCCGGTCAAAGCTTCCGCCACGGCGTTCATGAACACGATCTTTCCTTCAACGTCGGTGGCAATTACCGCATCGCCGATGCTCGAAAGGGTCGTGGCCCAACGTTGTTCGCTCTGGCGCAAGGCCTCCTCAGCCCGCCTGCGGTCGGTGATATCCCGCGTGAGTTTGGCGAAGCCGCGCAGACGCCCGTCGGCGTCGCGCAGGGCGGTGATGGTGATATCGGCCCAGAAGCTCGATCCGTTTTTGCGCAGACGCTGCCCTTCCTCCTGATATTGCCCGGTGGCGGCGGCAATCTCCAGTTGCCGCTGCGGCCCGCCTTGCTCGATTAATTCCTGCGGATAGAAGCAGGAGAAGTGCCGGCCGATGATCTCCTGCGACGTCCAGCCTTTGACCCGCTCGGCTCCGGGGTTCCAGCTTACGACGTACCCCTGTTCATCTATGATTCCTGAGAAGTAACTCTCCACAAATAACTATTGTATTTAATTACATACAATGATAGAATATGTCATGTATAAGAAAACACCACCTCAACAAAAACTACTCGGCGTGGAGACGCAGGTGTCCCCCTCTTTGCGGAACCGTCTTGAGTCTTCATGGGCTCACCTGTTTAGAGGCGAGGTATTTCCAATCCTGTTCAGGAACGAAGATCGCTATGCGATTCTGTACGGCACAACAGGCCGGCCTAATTTCAGCGTTGCGCGTCTTTTGGGTTTGTGTCTCCTTCAGGAGTGGAGCAACTTGAGTGACCAGGAGGCCCTCGACACCTTCAGCTTTGACACCCGGTGGCGATACGCCTTGGATGTCAGCGATGAGGAAGATTATTTGTCCCGTCGCTCTCTTGTAGAGTTCCGCAGGCGATTGGCCGCCAAAGACCCGGAGATGAAGCTGGTCCGCCATGTATTCGACAATATCAGAGATTCAGCGATAAGCAAACTTGGCCTCTCGTCTTCCAGCCAGCGGCTTGATTCTACCCACATAATCTCGAACATTCGTGTACGAGGCAGATTGGCTCTATTCTCGAATACGCTCACCCAGTTTCTCAAGAGTCTGAATGAAGATCAATTGTCGAGAGTCCCGAAGGCAATTCAGGAATGGCATTCAAGCGAACCCGAGGGTTGGTTCGGATTGGGTCCGGCCGAGCAGAAGATCAAGCTGGAAGAACTGGCGCAGTATCTCTATGACCTTATTGTTATCTTCGAGAAGGATAATGAACTTACAGGCAATGAGCCGTACCAATTGTTGAAGCGCCTTTTCTCCGAACAATGCGAATTCACCTCAGACCAAGAATCGTCCAAGGTCCAGGTGAAGAAAAAGAGTGAAGGAGCAACCCTTCAATCCCCTTACGACCCGGATGCGTCCTGCGGACATAAAGGGCCGGGATACAGCCTTCATGTTACGGAGACGTGCAAGAATACCGGAAAAACCGAAATCATCACAGACTATGAGGTGCATGGCGCCGCCAGATCCGACATCGGCAAGGCCCTTCCTGTTATCGAACGTTTGGAGGCTGCCGGGTTGAAGCCCGAAGCGCTCTTTGCCGACGGCGGTTATCCGTCTGTCCCTTCAGCGGCAAAGGTCATAGAGCAAGGTATCGAATTCGTCACGCCCGTCAACCGCAGCAGGCTCTCCGACGATATCGTGGGCAGAGACCTTTTCTCCTTCGACTCGGAAGGTTTGGTGACCCGATGTCCCATGGGTAATAGTCCCATAGACCATCGCATACTGAGCGGCAACAACAGCACCCGTCGTTCTCTCCATGCGATCTTTGACGGAAACGCCTGTCGATCGTGCACGATGCTCGATAGGTGCCCGGTAAGAGCTCCGAACCACCGCAACAAAGGCTGCCAGGCCCGTGAAACGGTCGGGGACTTTCGTCTGGAGATCACTGCCGAGCTTCGCCTGCGGGATCAGATGTATGCCATCCAGCAGACCACTGAATGGAAGGACCGGTACAAGATTCGTGCAGGGATCGAAGCAACGAACTCCGAACTGAAACGAGCGCACGGAATCGGCAGACTTCGGGTGCGCCGGCTGGCAAAAGTATGCTTTGCCGTGGCATGCAAGCTGATCGCCTGCAACATAAAGAGGTGGGCCAAGGCCCCTTGGGCCTTGAAAAAGACCCTGGAAGGCTGCATATCGTCTCTTTGTATTAGCATGAAGGTATTCTTGGCCCAAATAGTCAGCGTGTCCTTGCCTAAGAAGTTCATCTTCACGATGGTGGTAACACAACGATGGTGACGATTGATCCTTTCAGAAAGGGCACTTTCTTCTCAGGAATCATCTATCATGTAGAGGGCGTAATCCTGAGCGCCTTCTACCAGCAGCCGCAGCTTCTCTGTGATCTGTTCGCTTTCATGAAGCTTTCTTTCTGCCTGTTTGCGCTTTTCTTCCTCTTTGACTATAAACCATGCCTTTGCCCCCAGTGTTGAAAACACTATTCCAAAAATGAATAAGGCACCGATCACCAATACCAGCTTGTTCCTGAAAGAGTTCAGGCCTGAAAGCACATCCTGTTCGGCAGAGGCCACGGCGATAGACCAGAAAGTATTCCCGACATGGACCGGCATATACGTCGCGTATTTCGTAATTTGCCCGACATTCCGGCCGCCTATTCTGTCAAAGGTGTATATTGCGGTGCCTTCATGGCCCTTGAGCATATCGTTCACCATGACTAAACGTGAAGGGGAATCCTTTATGTTTTCAAACACGGATTTTCCGGTGAGCCCTGGTATCGGGCTGTAAAGCTGCGTCCCGTCACGGCTGACAACCCAGGCGTATCCTGTTTCGCCGATCTTTATCACATCAAGATAGCGGTTCGCGAGGCTTTCGAAGTTTATCAGTATTCCGACTGACCCTTTGAATTCAGACCCCCTGAAGGTCGGCAAATGGAGGGCAATCGCGTCAAATCCCTCAACTGCCCTGAATACATCGCTTATAACCGGCTTGTGATCCCGTAGCAGCTCGCGCACGTGCTTCTGACCTGAGATATCAGCTCCCACGGAGTTGCTTTGGGGGAAGTTATAGATTATTACGCCTCTTTCATCCAGGCGGGTGATCGACCTGATCTGATCCTGATTGGCCTCATAGTAAAGCTTCATATAGCGTTTACCGACGGCGTCGGTATCGATGACCTCATCCATCTTTGATAAAGAGCTCAAGCTTCGGGTCCACGTTGCGAAGAAGTCTTCGATTCCCCGGGCCGCCTGCTTTGCATGGATCATCTGCTCTTCATTCAGCTTCGTGATTGCCGTGTTCTTGGCCTCCTTGTAAAAGGTGTTGAAGAGAAAAGCGCATGCACCGGTAAATACAATCGTAAGGGCGATAAATGTTCTTTTGTTCACCGGTAAATCTCCCGCTAATTTCAGCCCTGGCTCATTACCCCTTATTCATTACCACCGATGCCTTTGCATTACAAGACAAACCGTGAAAACCGTGAAAACTGTCAATACCTCACTTCCTTCCTTTCCCCGGTCGGAGTGGATTTCGTTCCTCTCCTGGCGTAAGATAGAAGGGTGTACGGAACAATCTATGTCTACGAGTTTGAAGGGGACGCGGCAGGCCGGAGGTCCTAGGTCGTCCATGTCACCGGACGACACACCATTTACGTTCCCCCATTTTCACGTACTCCGGGCATCCGCGGGTTCGGGGAAGACTTATGCCCTTGCCCGGCGTTTCGTCCTTTTTCTGCTCTCCCGCTCGGTTGCGAAGAACAACCTGAACAACATCCTCGCGATCACCTTTTCCAATAATGCGGCCAGGGAGATGAAAGAGAGGATCCTGGCCTTGCTGAAGCAGCTCTATCTTGGGGAGAAAGAGGTGGTAAGCGACTTCAGCCGGGAGCTTGCGCTCACCTCACCCGCCCTGAAAGCAAGGGCAGGTGAGGTGATAGAGGCTGTGTTGTCGCGGTACAGCGATTTCCAGGTAAAGACAATAGACAGTTTCATGACCACGGTCTTCAAAGCCTCCGCAATAGACTTCGGCTACAATCCCGACTTCGAGATCCTCATGAGCAACGAGGGCCTCATGGGACACGCCTTCGATCTATTTTTGAGGAAGGTGCGGGAGGGCACGGAAGAAGGGAGGCTAATGGATGAAGTAGTCGATATTATCGTGGAGAACACAGGCGGAGATGCACCGTATCCGTGGGAAGCCACGGGGGCGATCCTGCATGAGATAGAAGAGATATACCGGAAGGTCGCATCGGCCGGCAAGCCGGTGAGCCGGGCCGACTATTCCGAAGCCACGGAAGCGGCAAAAAGGGATATATGCTCTTCGATAGAAGAGATGGAGAAGCTCATCGATGGATCAGGGCTGACGAGGAGCAAATCGAGCTCCTACGGGAACCTGTGCAAGGATGTGTCGGCGGGGAGGTTCGCGGACCTCTTCGAGAGGGGTATGAAGATGCCCCCCGTATGCAAGCCGGGCGCGGCAGAAGAGCAGGAGGCATGCTGCCGGGTCATGGAGGAATGGGAGCGGTTGCGCCTGCATGTCGCGTCGCTCACGCGGCTTTTCGCGTGCAGTTATTATACGCCCTACCTCAGGACGTATGAGGCGTTCAGCGCCATTTTGGAACGCGTGAAGAGACAGGAAGGGCGGATATTCATCGAGGACGTCAACAAAAGGCTTGCTGAATATCTGAAGAGCGATATGGTGCCCGATGTCTATTTCCGGCTCGGGGATGTGATATTCCATTATCTCATTGACGAGTTCCAGGATACCTCCCCCATCCAGTGGCGTAATCTCTTGCCCTTGATAGAGAATTCTCTCTCCCAGGGGGGGAGCCTCTTCGTGGTGGGGGATACGAAGCAGGCCATTTACGGGTTCAGAGATGCAGACTACAGGATCATGAGAGGTGTCGAGGCCCAAAACCCGTTTCCTTCCGCCCGTCAGCGGGTGGAGGAGCTTCACACAAACTACCGGAGCGACGGCGCGATTATCGCTTTCACCGAGCAAATCTTTCAACGGATGCTTCCAGGGCTTCCGGCTTACCGGAAGGCGGGCGAGGAAAGTGGCCTCCTTGCCTACAGACAGGTAGCCGGGAAGGGCCGGGAGCAGCGCGGGTTCGTCGAGACCTGCATGCTCCGGAGGGACGACCGTGAGCCCCCCGAGAAAGAGAAAGTGTACCGGCTCCTGGATTCCCTTCTTGAGAGGGGGTACCATTACTCGGACGTCACGATCCTTGCGCCCAGGAACGACGATGTGGTGCGGGTTACCACCTGGCTCAACGCAAAAGGGGTGCCCTTTGTCTCCTACAGCAGCCTCGACATAAGGGGCCGGAAGATCACCGGGGAAATCGTCGCGCTTCTCACGTTTCTTGATTCGCCCCTCGACAACCTGTCCTTCGCGACGTTCATCCTCGGCGACACCTTGCGGACCGTCCTTGAGAAGCACGCTATTAAAGTCGACCGCGCCGCTCTCCATGACATGTGCTTCAGGAACCGGCGCAGCCGGAGCAGGCCGCTCTACAAGGTCTTCCAGGAGGAGATGGGCACGGTGTGGGACGGCTATTTCGACCGGCTTTTCCGGCTCTCCGGTTATCTCCCCCTTTATGACCTGGTCGTCGAGATATATCGGGTGTTCGAGGTGTTCAGCCAACACGTGCCGGAGGAGGCGGCGCTGGCGCGTATACTCGAAGTGGTCAAGGACCTCGAGGTAAAAGGCGGCAGCACCCTGAGACGTTTTCTCCAGTTCGCCCTGCCGGAGGGCGGCGACGAGGCCGACTGGAATCTGGATATCCCCCACGGGATCGACGCGGTGAAGGTGATGACCGTGCACAAGGCAAAGGGGCTGGGCTTCCCGGTGGTGATACTGCTCCTCTATGGGGAGAGAAACAAGGGGTTCCGCTATATAGTGCAGGAGGGTGAAGAGTCGGTTACCTTGCTGCGTCTGAAGAAAGGCATGCTGTGGGCAGAGGACGAGTTCGAAAGGCGTTATGAGGAAGAGGAGACGAAAGCGATGGTGGCGAGGCTTAACAGCCTCTATGTGGCCTTTACCAGGGCGGGCGCCGAGCTGTACGTCATTGGCGTCAAGGGCGAAAAGGACTCGTTCCCCTTCACTCTTTTTCCTGAAGACACGGCCTCTTGCAGCGGGGCGCCCCCGGACGTGTTCGCCGGAAAGGCGAAAGAAGAAGAAAAGGCGGACGCGGACGGATCCGTCGAGGGGTTTCACCACGCCCTTGCGCCGGAGGCTCCTCCGCCTTCCGTAGAACCCCTGCGGTTTGAGGAAAAGAAGAGGGGAGAGATGGTCCACAGGATCCTTTCCCTGATCGACTACGCGGACGGTGGTATCGCATCAAGGCTCGATGAGATCATCCCCGTAATGCGGGCGGAAACCGGTGCCGATGCGGCCCCGGACAGTCTTAAGGAGACGATAGCCGCATTTCTCAAGGATGAGCCGATTGCCGGATGGTACGAGCGGCGACCGGGCAGGGTGGTAATGAAAGAGCAGGAGCTGGCCGATAGCCAAGGTCGTCTCTTCCGGGTGGACAGGGTCATTGTCGACCCGGAAGTAGTCACGGTGATCGAGTACAAGACAGGAAGGGCGGAAGTCGACGGGGAAAAGCACATTGCCCAGATGGCCAATTACCTGGGCATCATGGGCGAAGTCTACAAGGACAGGCGCGTAGAGGGCATTATCGCCTACGTGGACGCAAAGGTTGTGAGGCGCGTGACCGGCAGGGAATGAGCAGACATGGATAAGCAGGAGAAAGGGGATCCGTTGAGGTACGTGGTGCTTCCGCCGTCGGTCCCTCTCGTGGAAGAGGTGGCGGCCCGCATCAAACCGGAAGGCGCCGATTTTTCACGGAACCTCGTTGTTTTTCCCGGAAAGCGGCCCGCCCATTTCCTCAGGAAGGCCGTCGCCGAAAAGCGCGGCTCGGGCTTCCTCCCCCCGGTCATCTTCTCAATGGAAGAGTTTGTAGACCACCTATGTGACAAGGCCGGTCCTGCCCCGACCAGGAAACTGGAGGCCATAGACGCGATCGCCTTCCTCTTCGAGATACACAACGCCATGGAAAGGCCCCTGGGAGGCGATCAATTCCTGAGCCTGGAGGCATTTTTTCCGCTTGGACTGAGGATCTATCGCGATCTTGAGGAATTGCTGATCGAGGGTGTGCAAAGTGCGCGACTCCGGACCGTGGAGCCCCTCATCGAGACACCTCTCCCTCCCCGGACCGGCGGCGGCCTTCAGTCTCTTTCGTTCTTTTACGACAGGTTTTACCAGGCCATCACGGAAGCCGGCTACTCTTCGAGGTCACAGCGGTACGTCCGGGCAGCTTCCGGGATCACGAGAGAGGTGCTCCCCTACAGGCAGATTGTCTTCGCCGGGTTTTATGCATTTACCGAGTGTGAAAAGCGGCTTTTCACAGAGCTGCTCTCCTGGGAGAACGCCTGCTTCCTTTTTCATGAAGGCGCGGGGCTTGTTGCGAGGCTTGCGTCTCTCGGGATAGCGTATTGCCCGAGGCAGGCAGACGGAGTGGCGCGAGGTGCCGGCACGGACCGCAGCTATTTTTACAAAAGCCCCGATGCCCACGGCCAGGTCTTTGCACTGAGCAGGGTCCTTAAATCTCAGGTGGAGGATCGGCTCGTCCCGCAGGCGGGGCTTTCCACGGTCATTGTCCTCCCCACTCCGGAGACGCTTTTCCCCGTGCTCTACCATAGCCTGCCCCTGGTCGCCGGCAGCGGCTACAATATCTCCCTCGGCTATCCCTTCGAGCGAACGCCGACCTGGGGTTTTTTGAGCAGCCTGATGCAGCTCGTCGCGTCCATGGAAGATTCCAGGCTCTACATCCCTGATTACCTCAGCTTTGTGCTGCACCCGTACACGAAGAATATTTATTTCAACGGGAGGACGGAGACCACCAGGATCCTCTTCCATACCCTGGAAGAGCTGCTCGCGGCGGATAAAACGCGTTGTTTCATCTCCCTCGACGAGATAGAGGGGTTGGGCCGTCTTTTCACGCTCGCGGCGGAAAGGCTCTCAAGCACGGAAGAATCCGTGGAGGCGGACGAGCTCGGGCAGCATTTGGTGACGATCCATGACGAGCTTATCCGAAGGACGTGCACCTTCGATAATGTGAGCGACTTTGCCGAAAAAATGAGCCGGGTCCTCACCTTTATCTATGAGCGCAGCTCGGCCCGTCTCCATCCGTTTTTCCACCCTTTTGCCGAATCCTTCCTCAAAGAGCTCGACGTGCTGCGCACGTCCCGCGTCGGCTGTCTCTCCTTCGCCGAACGGAACAGCTATTTCCATTTCTTGAGGAAGTACGTTGTCCACTGCTTTACCCCTTTCGAGGGCACGCCGCTCCAGGGTGTGCAGGTACTGGGGTTCCTGGAAACGAGAGCGCTGCGGTTCGAGCGGGTTTACCTGCTCGACGCCAACGAGGACGTGCTCCCCGACACGCGAAAAGAGGAGACCCTTCTGCCCTTCGGGGTGCGGGAGATACTGGGACTGCCTACGTACATCGACAGGGATATGCTCAGCGCCTACTACTTCGAGACCCTGGTGAAAGGGTCCGGTGAGGTGCATATCTTCTTCATAGAAAATGAAAGGAAGGAAAAGAGCAGGTTCGTGGAGAGGCTCCTCTGGGAGAGACAGAAGAGTGATGAGGCGGCAACTGCCCGGGGCTATGTCAAATCCATCAATTACCGGTTGAGCCTGGAGAACAAGGAGCCTGACCCGATCCCGAAGACACCTTCCATGGCCGCTTTTTTGCGGGATCGTCCCTATGACGCCACGTCTCTCGACGTCTATCTCGCGTGCCCCGTGCAGTTCTATTACCGCTACGTGCTTGAACTTGCAAAGAAGGAAAATGTTTCCCCCGATATCGAGAGGGTGGATATCGGCAGGCTTGTCCACAGGGTGCTCCTCACGTATTTCAAGAAAAGGGTGGGGCGGAGGCTGACAGGGACAGATATCGATGTGGCAGAGATGCGAGCTATTGTGGCGCGCCTGTGTGAGGCGGCCTATGGACCGGGGGGTCTGGTCGGCTCTGCCTACCTCCTCAGGCGGCAGATTATGCGCCGGATGGAGGCCTTTCTCGTCTCTTATCAGAGCACCGTACTTCAACGTGTGCCGGTCACGATCCGGGGCTTAGAGAAGCGCATCGAGGCATCGGCCGGGGGTTTCAGGTTTAAGGGTGTGATCGACAGGATAGAGACGCGAGGCGACATGACCTGCATCGTCGACTACAAGACCTCAGCTTCCCCCAGGCGCCTGGCGATAGACTTCGACGATCTCGACCCGGACGTCCGGGTGGGCTGGAGCGAGGCGATAGGCAGTATACAATTGCCTTTCTATCTCTTCCTTTATCAGGCGAGCAAGCCGGTAGCCATCGACGACCTCGACGCGTTTTTCCTGCTTCTTGGGCGGACACACGCGGATGAACGGATAGAAGCGCCTCTTTTCCGAAAAAGAGAGCGCGCCGGGGCCGACTGTGAGAAAGCGCGGGAGGTGATCTTCCGCCTCGTCAGGGAGATCACCGACTCCGAAACACCCTTCAGCACTCAGTACAGGGCAAAAGACTCCTGTCTCTTCTGTGACTACCGGTATCTCTGTGGCATGCAGTCGCCGGGGGCGTAGAGCGAGGGGGAAAGGGCCGGGGTTACCGGTAAAAAGCCTGTTTCATCTCTTTTACCAGGGCAATATTCTCCAGGTGCCCGGTCTGGCGCGCAACCACTCTCCCTATGACGGGACGGGTCATAAGGTAAAGGTCTCCGATCAGGTCAAGGATTTTATGTCTCACGAACTCATCGGCGAACCTCAATTCCGTATTGATCACCTCGTCGTTGTTGAGGAGTATCACGTTGCTTATTACGCTGCTTACGCGGCTTCCCGCCGCGAGGCCCATCTTTTCGAGTCTTTCGAAGTCTTTTATGGAGCCGAAGGTGCGGGCGGGGGCGATCTCCCGCAGGAAGGTGCCCTTCCCACCCTTGAAAACATACTGCTGCACGCCAATGGGCCGCGGCTGCTCCAGCCTGAAATCGATCTCGAGCTCCCCGGCCGGTTCTATCGAGAGATACTTGCCCTCGGGCAGATTCTGGAGGACGATCTTTTTCTTTACGACCAGAGGTTCTATGCCCTGCTGCTGCTCAATGATGCCCGCTTCCTCTATCTTGCTGCAGATCTCCTGTGCCGACCCGTCAAAAATGGGCACCTCGTCGCTTATCTTCACCAGGAGATTCGTAATCCCGTACATATGGCACGTGGCGAGGAGATGCTCGACCGTAGTAATGGTGCAGCTTTTGCCCTTTATGGAAGATGCGTTGCCGGAAGAGTAGACATAGTCGACAAAGGCAGGTATACGCTCGCCCTCCGGTACCTGTTCGAAGATTATCCCCGTGCCGGGCGGCATGGGCAGGAGGATCATCCCGGTCTTCACACCTGAAAAGAGACCCATCCCATAGGCCACGATGCTCTTGCCGATGGTCTTTTGCCTGCACCCCTCGACATCCCCCGAGATCCCGATCCGGACGTCATCGCCTGCCTTTTCCTTTCCGTTACCCCTGCCTGCGAGTCCCCGCGAAATTACCTCGAGCACCTTGTCTATGGAGAGGGGCTTTTCGAGGAAATCGGTCGCCCCCATTTTCACGGCTTCGACGGCAGTGGAGATGGTGCCGTGGCCCGAAATAACGATGACCACCGCTTCCGGGTCGGTTTCCCGCACCAGTCTCAATACTTCAAGACCATCCATCTCGGGCATCCATATATCGAGAAGGACAATCCGGGGCCTCTCCTGTTTGAAAATGGCCAGTCCTTCTTTGCCGTCTTTGGCGGTGCAGACGGCGAATCCTTCATCGAGCAGGATTGAAGAAAGACTTTCGAGAATGGCTCTTTCGTCATCGATTATAAGAACTTTTGTCATGCTTCACCAATCAATTTCAGATAGATGTACTGGAGCATGGCGGCGAGGGCCTCCAAATCCAGGTATGAGGGAGCGGAGCCATCGAAGAGGAACTGGAACGACGCGGGAAACTCCTCGTCCCTGTCCCAGAAAAGACAGAGCACGGGCAATTTCGGCAGGGGATGAAGGACAAGCGCGATATCCCCCTGCACCTCTTCCGCGCACCGGGTCGCCCCGAGGGCTGACAGCCGCTCAGTTAAGGTGTCGCGCTTTCCCTGGAATGCCCCGGCTATCTTATCCTCTATGTTGGTCTTGATGAATCCCGAGAACTGCGCCCCGTCCTTCAAATCCCGGTAGGGCAGCCAAATATGCCGGATCTGCCCGGTTCCTGCCGTGAGCAGGTATCTCACCACAAGGATCGAGCCGATAGTGTCCAGCTTCCCCGCATCCTTGTACACGCCGTCCCGCCGGACGTCGCAGTTCTCACCGAAAAGGGGGATGCGGGCAGCCTCTTCTTCGACACTTCCCAAAAGCATGGGCGCATTTGCAACGGCCCCGGTTTTCCACACGAGTTCGAGCAACTCCTCGCAGACCCTGTCATAGTTTGATTCGCCGTCAGTAACGAACATGTCGTAGTCTAACTAAAAGAAAGCGTATTTACAACTGCTATTGTTCCCCGCTGATGAGTGCCGTTCCATGTTGACAATATTCCTGGGAAAATATAGATTATTGCCGATGTTTACCCTGTTCGTGAGAGAAACCTTTGCTGCTGCCCACAAGATTGAGTTGTATCATGGCAAGTGCGAAAACCTGCACGGACACAATTTCAGGGTGGAGGCCCTCTTCGAGGGCGAGCATATCGGCGAAGACGGAATGCTTCTCGATTTCGCGGCCCTCAGGGTAATGCTCCGGGAAGTAGTCGCCGATCTGGATCATAAATACATAAACGATATCCCGTTTTTCAAAGAGAGGGCGAGCTCGTCCGAGTACCTCGCATTTTACATATATGGCCGTATGGCTGAGCTGGTCCGCAAAGAAAACATCGCGGTGAAAGAAGTACGCGTATGGGAATCGGATAATGCCTATGCGGCGTACAGGGAATAGGTCAAATGAAAGACGTGCAGAACATGTACGACTCCCGCAATATCAAGATAGACAAGGTGGGAGTCAAGAACGTGAAGTACCCGATAGTCGTGCTCGACAAGAAAAATGGCTTCCAGCATACCATTGCCGACATCAGCATGTACGTAAGCCTTCCCCAGGAGTATAAGGGGACGCACATGAGCCGATTTGTCGAGATACTGCATGCCTACAAAAACATGATCAACATGAAGGATCTCCCTGTGATTTTGAGGGAAATGAAGGAAAAACTCAATGCCGAGTCGGCCCATATGGAGGTCCGTTTCCCCTACTTCGTGAGAAAGGAGGCGCCCGTATCGGGCACGGCGGGCTACCTCGAGTATATGTGCGGTTTCGCCGGCCACATGGACGGCCAAAACAGGATGAAAGACTTCACCGTCACCGTGTCGGTCCCCGTGACAACGCTCTGCCCCTGCTCGAAGGAAATAAGTGATTACGGGGCGCACAACCAGAGAGGCGTGGTGACCATAACGGTGGAGTTTGAGCGTTTCTTCTGGATAGAAGATCTGATATCCCTCATCGAGAGCTGTTCGAGTTGCGAAATTTACTCGGTACTCAAGAGGCAAGATGAGAAGTTCGTCACGGAAAAAGCCTTTGAAAATCCCAAGTTCGTGGAAGACGTGGCAAGGGATGTGGCGGAAAAGCTGCGCAGCGTAGCGAATATTACCCATTTTGTCATAGAGGCGGAGAATTTCGAGAGCATCCATAACCATAGCGCCTATGCATGTTTGGAAAGAGAAAACGGGGGAGGGGAGATATGAGGATGTGGATGGTTGTTCTTACAACAGCGCTGGTTTTTATTGTGGGATGCGCGACGTCTCGCCAGGCGACGGTGCAGGAGCAGAAGGCAACGTCTCAGAACGAGGTGTCTAATACGGCCTTTTACACGTTTCCCGATATTCCCGTTCCCAAAGAACTCACTTTTCAAAGGGAAAGGAGCTTTATCTATGAAACGCCCAGCGTAAAGGCGGGTGTGCTCGTGTTAAGCGGCAACATCGACATAGGCTCCCTGGAGAATTACTTTAAGATCAACATGGTCAAAAACGGGTGGCGCTTTACCAATAGTTACAAATATGGCGATTTGATTTTGAACTTCGTCAAGGAAGACCGCACTTCCAGCATCAGGGCAACGAAAGAAAGTTTCAGCACCCAGGTCGAGATATGGGTCGGTCCCGTAGACAGGGCCGCGCCGCTGCCTTCGAAGGAAAATGGCTTCAGATAAGTGGGTTAAAGTGCACACCGTCGAGAGCATCTTTGAGATGGATGTGCTCAAGGCCGCTCTCGAGAGAATCGATCGAGTATGCCCTGAAAGAGCATAAGGATACGGCCTATGACGGTCTTTTCATCCTTCAAAAGGGTTACGCGTCGCTCTTCGTGAGAGAGAAGGACGAGACGCGGGTTGCTGCCATCATCACACAGATCAAGAACATGCCCTATGTGGTATCTTGAAAGGATCGATCCTCTCCCCTCCCTGCTTGGTGAAAAATTCATAAGCTTCGTCGGCGCGGGCGGAAAAACATCGCTTGCCGAATATCTTGGGCGGGCGGCTGCCGCGAGCGGAAAGCGGGTAGTGATGACAACCACCACAAAGATATGGGCGACGGAACCATACGTGACCTTCGACGACCCCGGCCGGAAAAAAGGCGTGGAGAGTGGGCGATTCATTCGGATGGGCAAGTCGGTGGAGCGGGGAAAACTGACCGGGCTCAGCGCCGGCGAGGTTGAGGCCCTCGGAAGGGATTACGACCTCGTGCTCGTTGAGGCGGATGGCGCAAAAGGGCAGCCGTTGAAATACCCCGCGGCCCACGAGCCCGTAATTCCACCCTGCTCGGGCCGCACGGTAGTGGTTGCGGGCCTCGATGCGCTGGGCCGCACGATCGCGGAAAAAGTGTTCAGGTCGGAGCAATTCATCCGGGCGACGGGATTACTGTCCGGCGCGGAGATCACGACCCAGGTCTTCGTGAGACTTTTTGAAGGGGATGGACTCATGAAGGGCGTCGATAGGGCCGGGTGCGTCATTGTCCTCAACAAGCTTGATGCCTGCGGCGATCGGGAGTCGGTGCCCCGGCTGGCCGGGGCCGTGAGCCGCCATACGGGAGGCAGGCAGGTGATTGTGGCGAGCGTCCGGCATGAGGAGTTTTACTGTGTCGCCTCCTCGGAGCCGGCTGGGTGAGGCTTTCTTCATAACTCCGCCTACCCCATCGCGTCGATGGCCCGCTCGACTGTTGCCGCATTAAGCGACACTTCCTCAAATATCTGCTCCACCCACGCGCTGTCGAGGCGCTCGAAATCTTTTTCGAGAGGCGTCACCATGATGCCCCCCATCTCAACAACAGCCGGGCTGATCGCGAAGCGGTCGTCCCCCTCCAGGAAAAAGGCGTCGGGGCGATGTTTTGCGCGGGGGAAGACCAGCACTCTGTAGATATGTTCCTCCCGGATGCAGATAAGGTTCATCATCGGCTCCCGGTCCGTGAGGAGCACGCTCTTAAGTCCCTGCACGAGAGCGTGAAGCGCATCCCCCACCGCAGCCGGCTCGGCTCCTTCGAGTATGACGACTTCCCGTCCCAAGCCTCCCGGCCGATGCACGGAAACACCCCCGGCCCGTCTTCCCGAGGCCCGTTGTGTGGCGCGGATTTCCCCCTCAATCGGCATCAGGCCGGACGGCACTGCCTGAAAATGGAGGTGGTCCGGAGCCGATGCGCCGCACCCAGGTCCGTTATAAAGGATGAGAAAACCAGGGCCGAAGTCGCACAGGAGTGTGAGCAGCGTGGCGACGGTCCCGGCGAGTTCCTGAGGGCGATGGTCCAGGTGGGAAATGGTGAAGTGGGAGGAAAATACGGGCATCGGATTGCAGAGGATCAGGTAGTCCTTCCGGTAGAGTATGCCTTTCTGTTCTTCGGGCAGGTTGGGGGGGCAAAGAAAGCAGGCCCGCTCGGCCACGCTCTTTTCCCCCACGTCGGCAAGGGTGCTCTTGATTCTTCCCGGGTTGTGCTGGACACGGACGGAAAATCCGCGGCACTTTAGCTCCCTCTCCCGCACGTATCGGAGCGATTCATAGCCCGCACCCGCGGCAGGCCACGTCTCCTTTTGCCGGGCGAGGAGCTCGAGACAAAGCTCGGGAAGACGGCCCGGGCATTGCGTGCCCTCGAAGGCGTCATAGATCGTGCCGGTGTTGAGGATAGGGTGGTTGCCGATGCCCATGGTGTTTTTTAGCTATTCGCCTGGTTCATTTTCTGCCTGGCAAGGATTTCAGCCGTCCGGACCCCGTCTTTGAAGGTGTTATTCCGGTTTGCCGCGTCGAGGCCAAGACCTGAGTCCGTGTTGCCCTGCCAGCGCCTGCACAGGTAAAGACTTTCGTAGATCCTTCCAACCCTCCATTCCCTGCAGATCCGTAAGCAAGCCGCGTAATCCTCCCCGTAGCTTACATCGGGAAAACCGGTCTCGCGCATAAGGGCCGTGGCAAAGGCCCGGGGAGCGCCGAGTCCGTTCACGCGGAGTGCGTTATTATGGCCGTTCCCGTCGGTCCATTCGCGGTGGTCGATGAGCCCAGGCGCGCGCTCCTCAAGGGTGAAATCAACGAGCGTATAAGCGCCGATCACCATGGCATAGCTCCCGTCACGGAGCATATCGATTATCCGCTTCAGGACATGAGGGGTCCCGTAGAGGTCGTCGGAATCGAGCTGCACCGCATAGCGGCCGCAAGACTTGCACCGAAGCGCCTCATTCCAACAACCGCCGATGGCGAGGCCGGTCTTCGCGGGAACGACGTGATGAAGAGTAGGATTCCGCGCAGCGAGGTCGCGGAGGACTTGGGTCGTCCCGTCGGTGGAGTAATTGTCCACGACTATCACGTTGAAAGGGAAATCGGTGTTTTGCGAAAGGCTGCTTGCCACCGCCTCGGCAATCGTCTCTTTCCGGTTCCGCACGGGAATGACCACGGAGGCCTCAACAGGGAAAGGCATGCGGCCGGCATCGAAGCGCTTCAAGCGGGAGCCCGGCACGTATGCGCCTATATGCTTGAGGTAATCAGTGAAGACTTGTTCCATCTCTTTCTGGGCGGTCCTGTTGCCGGCGTCCAGGTAGGCAAAAAGCTGCTCCCCCGCGAGCGGTCCGGCCGCCCTTGCCGGGAACGAGTAGAGGGCTTCCGGCAGATGCGTGACGGGTGAGTCGATTGAGACCTTAAGGCGGAGATCGTAGAGGCCGGCGAACCTCACGTCCGGGACCAGGCCGTATGTCTCCCGCGCCTTGCGGGCGGCGGAGACGGAAAAAAGGAGCATGGGCCCAAAGTCAAAGTCGTCCCGGACACTTCCCGGCTGATAGTCGCAAAGAGGATGAAGGACTTGTGTTTCCTTGCCGCTTTCACGGTAATCCGAATAGACTATGCCTGATCCCGTCGATTCTGCCGCGCCTGTCATGCGCTCCAGGGCGCGAGGCTCGATCGAATCGGGGGCGCCGTCAGGCAGGAGGAGGAGATAGGGTGTGTGAACCGCGTCCAGGACGATGTCGAGGGTCCGTTGCGAAAATAGCGATTCCGCCGGGAGCAGACGGGCGCCGGCTATGTGTGGGTCGACCGGCTCCGGGCCGACCAGCAGCAGTGCATCGACGAGGGGAGAACCTGCCAGGGAACGTAAGGCATCGTCGGAAGCAGGTCCGGGGGTGCTAGGGGCGACTATGGTGAGGGGCTTCATACACTCATATTATCATATCTTGGGCAGCGGCCGGGGGGCGGCCAGGTGCTTTTTGCGAATAGCTTTGTCGCCTGGGTGTGTCCGGGTCCTCACATACGCACAAAGTGCTCCGGCCCGGACACACCCAGGCTTCGCGCTCTTCATCAAAAATCCCTCCGGCCGCGAAAAGGACTTTACTCACCGGCCTTCCTCCATCACGCGACCCCCAGAAGTCCGGTAACCCTTTTTATTTCCGCTTTGATCCCGTCCGCCTCCTTGCTGAGGATGAAGCCTTCGGGGCCGAGGTCTTCAGGCGTGTTGTCGATGAACCTGTCCGCCTTCGTCACGAGGTCGACCAGGGCCGTCGGGTCCTCCGGCCTCCCGTGGTGCGTCTTGATGACCTCGGAGAATTCTTCGGGGAACCTCCACTTCATGGACATAAAGTGGCCTAACTCCTGGTGGTCGATGCCGAAAACCTCCCTTTCAAGGGAGGCAATGTCCTTCCCCCTATCCCGCGCCTCCTCGGTGAGCGTGCGGTACCGACCGCCGTACATCAAAAGGGGCACTTTGCCTATGTCATGGAGGATAGAGACGGTAAAGACCTTCTCCCCGTCCTCGGCCAACGTCCTTGTGGCGAGCATTTTCGCCGCGCAGGCGACGGAGAGCGTGTGCGTCCAGAGGGTCATGAGGTCGGCCTGGCTCAGCTTCCACTGGTGCAGCATCTCCTTGAGGAAGACGAGGCATATGATGATCCTCCTTATCTCGTCGAAACCTATGACTGCCATGGCCCTGTCCAGGGTGACTATGCGCGTTCCCCTGCTGAAGTAGGCGGAGTTGGCGATGCTGATGATTTTCGCGGAAATGGCCTGATCGTACTTGACGACACCGAAAAGACTTGTGAACGACGCATTCTCGTCCGCCAGGACCCGGAACACCTCGTCGATAATCGTGCTCAGGGTGGGCAGGACTTTCAGTGTCTCCGCCTTTTCGAGAAGGTCCTCTCTTGGTGATAAGGTCTGCGTCTGATCGTTCTTTCCGTAGGTAAGATTCAACCCGTCCTCCCGGATAGAAACACTGTCGCTTTTTACCAGCCGTTTTTACAGGGATGGTGACACACAAGTGATGGGCGGCTTTTTAGCGTTTACTGCCGATAAAGATGCAGGCCGGACACTTCCTGCCTTCACCATCTCGTCGCCTACTTTTATCGGACAGCATCCTCTTTCCTTAAGGCCGATCCGATGCAGAACCGGTTGGAATCGGGGAGGCAGAACATAAGAGCTCAGCCGCCGAGTTTACGAGACCGGCCGGATTGTTTCGCTTGCGCTATGATATCCAGAGCATCACGCGTCCAAGTTCCTTGAGCTGACCATCCTCATATCTATAGGCGACGATATAGCCGGCACCTGCAAGCCTATGTGATTGCCTGCCTATGTAAACAAGCACAACCCCGGCCTGTTCGTCATACGCCGGCAAAGAAACACGGGTGTAACCATGGGCAGCGGGATTATCCTTGTACCACTTCTCCCAGCCGCCTCCGCCTTCGTCAAAATACTTTTTGAATTTCCCGTCGTAGTCAACTATGTAGCCCTTTTCAGGGGAGGATTTGAGGGAAAGAGGAATCCGTTCTTTGTTCTTCTCGATCAACTTGTCGACGAGCGGACCTATATCGTACCCCTCGATCCTGATTTTATCTTTCACGTTCTTTTTGATGTTCGCCGCGTTAGGCTCTCTACGTCCAAAGGCGGTGGTGGGACTGACAACGGTGAAGCCGCCGTCTTCGTTCTGCCGCTGCAGCACCTGAGCGAGGATTGCGTTTTCTTGTTCTTCCGCCTTCACGTCGACAGGCCGTAACGCCACAAGAAGAGCCAGCAAGCCGAGAGACATTATAAGGCTTTTCATATTCATAATCATTCCGACCCCACCATCCTTTTTCAGCTTATCACACGTTTGTTCCCATTTTACGATCACAAGCGACGTTGCGTCAAGACTTAACCGGGGCACATAGCAAGGCATGTGGTCGTCCGACCGAACAAAGAGACGTAGAGAAAAGCAACTGCGCCTATTTGGCCGGCAGGGCATGAGGCTGTATGGCCGACGTATCGATATTATATTTCTTGATACGGCTGTAAAGGCTCGGCCTGCTTACCTTCAAAAGCTTCGCTGCCTTCGAGATATTGTTGCTGCAAAGTTGAAGGATCTCTCGCACTTTCTGCGCCTCGACGTGGTTTACCTCTTCCTTCAGGGGGACAACCCCCGGTGATTTGATGGTTTTGGAACCGTCGAGGCCAAGGTCGGCGAGGCTGATGGTCGTGCCGTCAGACATCACTATGGCCCGGCGTATCTTGTTGATCATTTCTCTCACGTTACCCGGCCAGCTATAGGACTCTATCGCGTCGAGGGCTTTCTTGGTGAAGGCTTTTGTCAACCCCATCTCGGCCGAAAACCTGTTAAGGAAGAATTTGGCGAGGAGCACGATATCCTCCCCACGGTCCCGCAAGGGAGGTAGATTAATCGCAAATTCGTCCAGCCGGTAGTACAGATCACTTCTGAATCTGCCCTCATGTATTGCGAGGTCAATGTCGCAGTTGGTGGCTGCAATGACCCGGACGTTCACCTTTTTCCCGGTCGTCGCGCCTACGCGCTCCACAATCCTGTCCTGAAGGAATCGCAACAGTTTAGCCTGAAGGCTCATGGGCATTTCGCCTATCTCGTCGAGAAAAACGGTTCCTCCGTCGGCGGATTCCATCTTTCCCTTTTTGGTTGCATACGCCCCGGTAAAGGAACCTTTCTCATGACCGAAAAGCTCCGCTTCTAGAAGGTTTTCGGGTATCGCGGCGCAGTTGATCGTGACAAAGGGCCTATTTTTCCTTGTGCTCCTTTCGTGAATGGCGAGCGCCGTCAGCTCCTTGCCCGTGCCGCTTTCGCCCAGGATCAATACAGACAGCTCGGTTTTTGCCACCTTCCGTATTTTGGAAAATATCTCAAGCATGCGAGGGCTGGTGCCCACAAAATCCTGCATCTCTTCACTGGCCCTGACCTTCAGCAGATCGACATCCACGAAATTGACGAGTTTCTGCAACTGCTCCAATTTCAGCTCCTTCACCTTATTTTCAAGTCTTTTGACCACCACCATTTTCTCATGGTATTCAAAGTAACCCTGCTTGTCGATCACCAGATCCCAGCCGCAGTTTTTACAGACCTCCGGGATGACCGTATACCGTTGGCCGCAGAAAAAGCACACGCCTGCGGGAGCCAGATTGTCGACAATATACTGCCAGAGCTTAAGCTTTGTGGCGTGGGCAACATCATAAAAAGATAGGGCATAACCGTCCGCGTCCTTTCTCACGATATTAGCAGTGTGCTCAAGAACGCCCTGCTGGGGAAGCTCATAGCGTATGACCAATCCGTTCGGGAGGGCTTTTTCGTCGAAAGCAGGGATGGAGTTCCTGATGAAGGCGCCGTGGAGACCAAGGGTTACTATGAGGACGTCCTTTTTCTCAGCGCCTATTTCGATTTCGGCCGGGATTTTCATCTCAACTCGTGGACTGAAACGCACGGTGACACTCCTTTTAACAATGTGTCTGAGACAAGGATAATTGGTTCCCGGAGGTCTGTCAACGATTCAGAGGTAGCACGACGAAGGCCGGGTCATATAACCGTAGATGAATAAGCCTTCATCAACAAAAGTTGTAACATTATTATCACGCCGGATTTTATCCGGCTCAAGCCCGGCCTCCCCTTTACACCTGTTCGCCTTGTGTTACACCCGTCAGTTTCCACTCAAAAATATCGTTAATAATATCCATTGGTTGACATTGGCACGTCCCTTGCTCATCAGTTTAGTCCGTGGTTGAGGTGAGGATGGGAGTCCTTGACGCAGGAAGGAGGTGTGCCGAGACATGGGAGTAAGAGCCGGCGATGCTATCCGTTTCTTTTCCGGCCTGTCTATCTTCCTTTTTCTCTGCCTTATTCCGGCGGTTCTTACTGCGGAAAGACCTCTTCTTTCTGAGAGGGCTGAGGCACCGTCGCATGTGCGTGGTCCGTCAGAGGTTTTATCCACGCAGGCAATGGAGGCGATTTTCGCCGGACGAGGATCGCGGGGGCCTCAACCCTTCAACCTGGTGACGCATAGCCAACCTGGGAAGATCATCCTGTGGGACGAAGGCCCCGCGAAGGAGGCAAGGCCCGTTGCCCACCCTCCCTGAGTTCCGTCTTACGGTGCGAGACCTTTGACTCACATGACGAGACACTTATCTCATTTCGCAAGACATCACCCAGGCCGGGACCTGCCCGCAGTCATCGGCAATACCCGCGGATAGACTGAAGAAATAGGAGAGAAGAGCATGAGGGGCATGCAGATCAGTATATGGCATGATTATTGTAAATATCCCTGACAGTCATTCATAACCATTTACACATTGCGTAAGGTTTCCTTCTTTAAACAGTAACAACAATGGAGAGCTGTTTCAAAAACAGGAGGCGGATGATGACAATCAAGCTTGCCATCGTGTCGAGCAATCGTCTTTTTTGCGAAGGGGTGCGGAAACTGGTCGAGGGAGATCCTGAAATAGTGATTGTCGGTGAGCCCGATCCTGTCGCCGACTTTCAGGACCTGGTCGATCTTCAGAGCGACGTGATGCTCATCGACCAGCCGGCGCTCTTCGCCATCCCCCGCCACGCTTTGACAGAGGGCGGCCTCAGCGCCAAGCTTATCATGGCGGAAAGCAGGACCGAACCGTCTTCGATCGACGCGGATCTCATAGAACTGATTTCAAAAGGCATTATGACGGGGATTCTTTCTGCTGAAGCGGACGGAGAATTGTTGAAGAAGGCTGTGAGGGTGGTTGCCTGCGGGGAACTCTGGCTGGACCACCTGACCGTCAAAAATATCCTTGCCCACGCTATGTCTGTCAAAAAGAACGTGACGAGACAGGAATCGGAGATAGCGGAGCTTATCGTGAGAGGTTACTGCAACAAGGAGATCGCCCGGGAGCTTAAGATTGCGGAAGCCACGGTAAAATCGCACTGCAACAGGCTTTTCAGAAAATATAACGTGTCGGGAAGGCTGCAGCTCGGGCTCAAGTTGAAGGGGCTCCATCCCTGGAACCTGCCGCGCGTGTCGAGCGGTACGTACTGATTGTCGCGGGGCGCGGAAAGCGCCGGCCCTCGATGCGACCGCGTCCGCTATGCCCCGCGCCATCGTGAACAAACAAGTCAAAAACGTTCGTTTTTTGGCATTTTCTGCTGCTTTTTACCCTTTTTACCCTGTTTTGCACGTATTTCTTGCCCACTGCCTCAGCGCCCTTCTTTAGGAGTCCCTTCTCTCACAAGCCTTTTGGAAGAGGGGTTAACGGAAGTGCACGAAACTGGACGGTTTTAGGGGGGGTGCGGAGTGAGGGGGCGGGATGCGGCCATTGCGGCTCAATTGTCAAAGAGCGATGCCGGTTTACCGGACCTTAGAATCCGGCTGAAACGGCGCGGGCGTCTGCCTTCTCTCCAGGTCTTTCAAAATCACCTGGCGCCATGGGTGGCACCACCCGACCGGCAGGGAGGGAAGGGTGCTCATAATATTTTCCGTCTTTCCCACTCTCCTGTCAAAGTGACAAGGAGGCATGACAACCAGGCATGACAAGGAGACGTGACAACCAGGCATGACAAAAAGCATCCCGGTGGATTTTTTAAAAAAAGAGGCAAACCCACGTATTTAACAGGCGATATGAACCGGGACCTGTTCCCGAGCTTTCTTCCTGCTACACGTAACAAAATTGATTGACCTCCAGAACCTCTCGGGGTCATCATCTACCTGCTTTTCTTGGAAAAGAAAAGGAGGAAGTGATGGCCGACACGAACGTAGTTGACAACGAGACACGCAGTCAGGGGTATGAAGGAGAAGATCGGATCGGGCATGGATGTACCTTCATTGCCCATATCCTCCGGAGGCTCTCTGCCCTGGAGCTTCCCGAAAAGGAGTACTTCGAGAGCTACCTGCGCTACAAGTGGCGTTCAAACCACAAGCCGAGCACGATCGAAGGCGCCTTCGCCTCAATCGCATTTTTTCTTGCCTTTTACGAGAAGTCGGGCAAGAAGCAGTTGAAGGAGATCGAACGCGCGGACCTCGAGGCATTCATCGAACACGAACAGGACCGGGGCCTCAAAATCTCGACGGTGAGGACGAGGCTCGTCTGCATTGTCGCCTTCCTTCATTATCTCCTCGAACAGGAGCTCATCCCGGGTGCGGTCTTCAAGAAGCGGATCAGGTTAAAGCTCCCCGCGACGCTGCCCCGGGCCATGCACCCCCAGGATGTGAAGAAGCTCTTATCTACTATCGATCACACAAGAGACCGGGCTCTCGTCTTCCTTTTGTTGCGGACTGGCATACGGATCGGCGAGGCCCTCGCGCTCGCCATGAACGACATCGACCTCAGGGAGAAAAAGGTCCACATCGTCCAGGGGGAGAAGAACGACATGGGCAGGGTGGTCTATTTGAGCACCGACGCCATGTTCTGTCTCAACCGGTGGTTCGGATACAGGGACCCGGAGAAGAGGTTCGTCTTCTACGGCAAGGGCGATGCCCCCATCTGCTACAGCACCGCCCGCAGCCGGTTTGTAAAGTATCTCGAAGAGGCGGGCCTTGTCCGTAAGGGTTACACCGTCCATTGTCTGAGGCATACCTACGCGTCCGAGCTTCTCAACGCCGGCATGCACCTGGAGGTCCTTCAGCAACTCCTCGGCCATCAGGATATCGAGATGACCCGGCGCTATGCACGACTCACCGACAGGACACGAGAAGAAGAATACTTCAAGGCCATGGCGGTGATCGAGAAAGGAGAGATCGATGGAGAGTATTGACAGATACCGGAGATACTTAAAAAGAAGGAACTTCTCATCCCACACGGTGAAGTCCTATATGAATAAGCTCACCCAGTTCACCGGCTGGCTCAGCCTACCCCTGAACGAGGTGACCCGCAACGACATGGGGTTGTATGTCGATCATCTCATGGGAAGACGGCTGTCGGCAAAGACCGTGACCTGTCACCTACAAACCATACGGCTTTACTTCGACTATCTCATCGACGACGAGGGGATGAAGATAGCAAACCCCGTCGTGAAGATATCGATCCGTCTGCCGAAGCCTCTGCCCCGCCATCTCAAGGACGACCAGGTGGGGAAGTTCCTCGCGGTCATTACCGATCTTAGGGACCGGGCCATGTTCATGCTCATGCTCCGATGCGGTCTTCGGGTGGAAGAGGTCTCCCGGCTCACCATAGAAGGGATGGAGCTTTTGAGAAACAGGCTCTTTGTCGCCAACGGCAAGGGCCGCAAGGACAGGGTTGTCTATCTGAGCAACGATGCCCGATCCGCCCTGGAGGCGTATTTGGGCATCCGTTCCTCTAAAGTAAAACGTATCTTTCTCGTCCGGAAGGGACCCCTGACCGGCACGCCGCTGTCAGTCCGGGGCATCCAGAAAAGGATCGAATACTATGCCCGGGAGAGCAAGGTAAAGGCATCATGCCACAGTCTGCGCCACACCATGGCGACGCAGCTCCTCAACGCGGACGCCGACCTTGCATCCATCCAGGACCTCCTCGGCCATACCCACATCACGACGACCCAGCGCTACTGCAGAGTGTCGAACCTGAAAGTTCAGCGCGACTATTACAACGCGATCGAGGTGGTCATGCAGCGGACTCAGAGGCGCTATGAAGAAGAGGATCTCGCTGAAGAGAGTCTTCCCGAGGGAAGGATACGGAGCCTATCACGTGCACCGAACGGTGATGGTCTTACCCTGGAAGAACGAAAGTGCCTGGCAAATGCGCTCCAGGACGAGGCCCGATAACGGGAGGCTCATCACAAAACGAATGTGGGCACTATGGAAAAGGAAAAGCCCTTTCCCACACTGCCCACATTACGGCGGCGACGGGAGAGCCCCGCCTGTCGACAGGATACGATGCCTGAAGCATGGGAACAAAGTCGACATTTTGGGCGGCGCCCAGAAATGAACGAGTTCGGGCGTCCACGGCTTCGGGGAGCCGCATGTCCTCAAAGACAAAAATGTCTTGACAGGGGAGATCGATTGATGGAATCTAAAGGAACCTCGACACGGGAAAAGGCGCGATGAAGACGAAAGAAAAGTGGTTGAGGAAACCGCAGTATAACCCACCAACAACACAAGAGAAAGCAGGTTTTGTTACGTGTAGCTTCCTGGAATCGTGTTTTTGAGGGCCTCCTCCGCCGTGCGCCATTACATGTGGCAACCGCGTACCAGCATGGCACGGCACCGCCGCCATGAGCTTCTTGTGCAAAAGGTTGACTTCACGAGCACTACTGCCTGTTGACAAGTAGGATAGACTTCTGATATGAAGGAAACAGACCCATCGCAACACTGCGCGGACGCAAAGGACCGACATTATCTTGAGGAAAGGAGTTGGTTGGCGCGTCAAAGCCTCAAATATGCTCCTGGGCCTCGTGAGGCACATGCGTCACTCAGGACGGAGGGAGCACAGGAGACTTCCTGTGCAGGGAAAGCGAGGCAGGGCTTCTCCCCACGGAGCAGCCCTCAAGGATGTGTTGTCAATAGGAGGGAGACAATGAGAAAAGTTAATGCTTTCATAACAATGGCGGTAATGATGGCGGCGGTCATTTCACTTGCATCGCTGTTCTCGTTAGGGCCTGCGGTGGCGTTCGGACAGACTATCCCGAAAGTTCTTCTGGTTCCCCGTGAAGGACGCGCACCAGATCTGGACCTCGCGATCAAAATGGAAGTGGGTGTGATGACCACACTTCTTAAGAATGCAGGGTTCGATGTGGATATAGCCACGCCATCGGGTCAGCCGATCTCAGGTCCTACGGAAAAAATCGAAAAAGTGTTGAGATTGTCTGAAATTAACGTGGATAACTATGTGGGTGTGATCGTGCCATCTATGGGCGTCGGGGCGTTTCCAGGGCCGCTGGTGTCTCCTGAAGCGGTTGCGGTAGTGAAGAAGGCTCTATCAGACGGGAAGCCGGTGGCTGCCGCCTCCCACTCCTCCATTATCTTAGCAGAAGCAGGTCTCTTACAAGGAAAGAAATACGCTTACTCCTCAAATCCTCTGGAGACTTCACTATGGCGGAAAAGAACGGATCCTAGATTCAGAGGTGCTATTTATAGCGGCGCGGGTGTCGTTCAGGATGGCAAAATCATCACTTCTGGGGCTTGTCCTACTCTTGAAAAGGAATGGGCATTGCATCCAAGGTCGCACGTACAAGATAGAACTGTCGAGCTAACACAAAAATTCATCGCAGCAATCGGCCCCAAGTAAATAGAAGATGAGTTGTCTTAGAATTGCGGCAGAAATGATCTCGGCTAAGAGCGCTATGTAACTCAAGAACAATCTCGCAAGGCAGGGTCGGAGATGGTCCTGCCTTTCCCTTTCCACAGGTTTCAATCGGTATTGGTCGGCTCCGAGATGACTTCGCCGTTGAACATAAGTAGGTGAAAGAAGTATGGTTGACTGAAAGGCGTATTCTGCTTTCTGAGCAACACAGGTCCTCGATCCTACTTCCAGACGTCCTCCGTCTTGACCCTCCTGCCGTAGCCAAAGAGCTTGTCCATCCGGACAAGCAACGGATTCAACCTTGGTGTGTTCTTGACAGAGAATCTGACTGCGCCGTGCAGCCTGCCCGGTAGCTTGTTAAAGGAGCAGACCCTGACGCAGTTTTCACAGCTTCCGTTGTTTCGCGCCCAGAAGTCGAGGCATTTCTCGGGATCGATGTACCACTTGTATATACCGCTGTTATTGGAGATGGTGAGTCCTTCGGTGGTCGGTTCGCCAGGACTGACGGCGCCCGAGGGGCATTCTTCTGCGCACCTCTTGCAGCTTGCGCAGAATTCGGCGACGCCGAATTCGATGGGTTTGTCGGGCACGAGGGGCATGTCGGTGAACACCTTGCTGAGCCTCACCCTGGGGCCAAACCTCTCCGTGATCAGCATCCCGTTACGGCCCAGTTCCCCAAGGCCTGCGTCAATGGCGATGGGTACACTCAACGCGGTGTCGTTGCCGGTAGGAATTGCCTGATATCCCAGACTCCGGATATAGTGGGATAGCGATGATGCGACGAAGGCCATCATCGAATACCCCCGGCCTGTCGATGCGAAGCCGCCGTAGGCAGGGGACGTCTGCATCAGCTCGTAAGGCATCTCGTGGGCCATGACGACGGCATACTGAAATTCTTCGGGGATATCTACGGGGGCGTGTTCATGCGTATGGGGATGAAACCTGTGAGAGTAAAGCCAGCGCCGGTCGAGCTTGCAGATGCCGACGAGGGACGCTCCCAGGTGCAGGGCCGCCTTCTTGATGTTCCGGCTCATCTCCTCAGGGTCAGAAACTTCCCACTTACCCCCGGGTTCCATGCGGTCCCGTAATGCCCGTTCCGATTGGTCCGGGAACCAGGTGAAGAGACCCTCGTTCCCTACCATATTCCCGAAGCCCCACCATCGCTCCATATACCACATGGCCATGCTGAAGGCCCAATCCCTCATGGTGTAGCCCGGCGTTTTTCCAAAGTGCTTCGCGCTGTAGTGGCGTTTACCGATGTCCAGTATTCTGGCATCAGATTTTTCGGGGTCCCTTGGCCGCGAATACATGGTGTTTCTCTGGTCGAAGCGTCCTGCTTCCCCAGAACCGATCTTTGCCTTGAGCTTAGCCATTGGTGAGCCTCCTTCGAAGAGTCATCCTACATGTGTGCTTTCCCGGCTATCCGGAACTCTCTTCTCGGTATAGTGGCGTTAGGGATCATCCGGTACGCAATCACAAGATGCAATTTTTGATATCCTAAGTTTTATTTTACACGCATCCGGCCAATGACAAGAAGACAAATAAATTGTTTTTCACATAACGTTTTCTTATAATTGACGAAATAAGGACGATACGAAATTAGCTCAACTCAGACTGGACTTGCGAAGGAGCAGCTATGAATCTTAAGAAGCTGGAGGCATTCTATCTCACCGCCAAGTACGGCAGTTGTTCACAAGCAGCTGATAAATTACTGGTTAGTCAGCCGGCTGTCAGTATGCAAATTCGGGATTTGGAGCGTTTTTACGGTGTGAGGTTCTTCATGAGGCTTGGGAAAGATCTGAAGCTCACGGAAGAGGGGCAGACATTATACGCGGATGCGGAGAAGATATTTGAACTTTCCGCCTTGGCAGAAAATCACTTGTTGGACCTGCAAGGGAAGAGAAAAAGCGTTTTGACGATAGGCACCACCCCGAACTATTCCAAGCGCGTATTGCCAGGGATTGTATCTCTTTTTCAAGGTCAAAATCCCCAGGTCAAGGTTGTGGTCAGGGACGGAACTGCTTCCCAGATGTTCGACAGCGTGCTCAAGATGGAAAATGAGCTGGCCATCGTGCCCCACCTGAGAGCCACAAAAGGCATATCCTCAATTCCTTTTCGAAAAGAGGAGGTCTTTCTTATAGTCGGTAAAACGCATAAATGGTTCGAAAAAGAGAGCCGGATAGATGTTGACGAGCTGGCAGGGGAGACTTTAAGCCTTAGAGGAAGCGGTTCTGCCATAGGAGAACTCGTCCTCAAAGTACTCAAGAAGCACAATGTTATTCCAAACATACTCCTGGAAGGAGCTACCGAATTTATCAAAGAAATGGTGAAGACAGGAAAGACAATTTCCTTCTTGGACCGCATGTCTATCATAGATGAAATTGAAGACGGGATTTTTAAACCCTTACGTCTGTCATCAGAGAGGCTTTTCCTGCCGTTCAGGATTTTTTTTCTGGAGAGGGAATCTCTGTCGCCCCCGGCTAAGAAATTCCTTACAATCCTGAAAAAGGAGGGTCTTAATCCCGGTCTAATGGATGAAGCGTAGAGAGGGCAAACCAATTCTTCGTAGGTGGACTAAGTAAGGTCTTTTCCGGCCGGAGTGATTTGTGATGGATAACGCGAAATCGTGTTCGGCCTGCACCGTAAAAAGCGCCCGGCCGCCCTGCCCCCTCACGGGACTTTACTTTGGTTGCCGCCTTTGATAAAATACCCCCACCGCGCATGTCCCTTCTGAAACGCTTTATGCTGATGTCCTTTTTCTGCGTGCTTGCCGCCGGTCTGACTGCCTGCGGGAACAACCCCTACCCGGCAGAAAAGGGCAAGTCGATAAACTACACGGCTCTTGCGGAGGACCCGAGGACCCTCGACCCCGCGCAGGTCTCCGACACGACGTCTGCGGAGATACTCGACCAGATCTGCGACTCCCTCTATCAGAACGCCTACCTCGACAGGCCGTACAAGGTGGAGCCGGCGCTCGCTGCGGGCTATCCGGAGAAGCGCATTTTCTACGAGCAGGTGCAGGAAAAAGGGGTCGCGAAAAGCGTGGCAAGGATGGAGTATACGTTCAGGCTGAGGGATGACATCTATTTTCAGGATGACCCGTGCTTCCCGGGAGGCAAGGGGAGGCGCGTGACTACGCCCGACGTCATCTATGCCATCAAGAGGCTCGCGGACCCGGCGGTCCAGGCGACGGGATACTGGCTTGTGGCGGGGAAGATCAAGGGCATGGACGTATTTTTCAAGAAGGCGGCGGCCCGGGGTAAGGCCGACTATACCCTCGATGTCGAAGGGTTATCTGCGCCCGACGACCGCACGCTGAAGATCACCCTGACAGAACCGTACCCGGCCTTCATCTATGTCATGAGCATGCCCTATACCGCACCGGTGGCGCACGAGGCAGTGGATTACTACAACGCACACGGGAGGGAGGGCCTTTCCCGTCACCCCGTCGGCACAGGCGCGTACCGGCTCAAGTCGTGGGAGAGACAGCACAGAATTATTCTGGAACGGAATCCCACCTTCAGGAAGGAGTATTACCCGCACCATGGGGCGCCCGGAGACAGGGAGAAGGGACTACTCGACGATGCGGGCAAGCAACTGCCTTTTCTCGACGAGGTCTGGTACACCATTATTCCCACGGCCCAGCCCATATGGCTCCTCTTCCTGCAAGGGTACCTTGATGCCTCGGGCGTCCCCCAGGAGCAGTTCGACAGGGTGATCACAAGTAAGCTGGACCTGTCCGACGCATTTGTAAAAAAGGGCATATCCCTTGAAATCGGGAGCGATCTCGACATTTACTATATTACTTTAAACATGCGCGACCCTGTCCTCGGAAAGAACACGTACCTGCGCCAGGCCCTCTCCCTCGCCTATGACAGCGACCTGTACAACCAGATATACCTCAACGGCCGGGCCATAAACGCTCAAGGGCCGTTGCCGCCCGGCGTGTTTGGCTACGACCCGGACTTCCGGAATCCCTACAAGACCCACGACATCGGGAAGGCGAAAGAGCTTCTCGCAAAGGCCGGGTATCCCGGCGGCGTTGACAGCCGTACGGGCGCGCGGCTTGAGCTCACCTATGACATAGGCTCCGACTCGACCCGCGCCCGGGAGGCCGCCACTTTCGACATGCGATGCTTCGAGCAGCTCGGCATTAAAATGCGGCTTCAGGTGAATACATTTTCACAGTACCTGGAGAGGACCATGAAGGGTACTTTTCAGATGACGGCCGGCGGATGGCTCGCCGATTATCCCGACCCGGAGAATTTCCTCCAGCTTCTGTACGGGCCCAACAAGCCTCCAAACCCCAATTCCGCGTCATTCTCCAACCCCGAGTATGACAGGCTGTACGAACGGATAAAGACGATGGACGACACGCCGGAAAGGCTGGCGTTGATCCACAGGATGGTGGAGATCGTCGCAGGGGAGTGCCCCTGGATATTCAACGTCCATACCCCCTCCTACGTGCTGCGCCACTCGTGGTACAAGAACGGCAAAAATCACAGCATATCGGGAAATTACAAGAAATACCTGAGGATTGACGCCAGGGACAGACGCGCCTATCGGGAGGCCGAGAACAGGCCCGACTACAAAATAGCGGTCTACGGCCTGATACTGCTTGTCATGCTCTCATTTCCCGCTGTCGTCGTCAAATACAGAAGGAGGAGAAGGTAGAGTGGCTTACTATATAGTGCGCAGGCTCCTCCTTGCCGTCCCTACCGTGCTGGGTGTCTGCCTCTTCACGTTTCTGCTTTTTAACGTATTCGCCTCTCCCGAGGCGATCGCGAGAAAACAGCTCGGGAAGAACCCCACGCCCGTGCAGGTGAAGACGTGGATCAGCAGCCACGGCATGGACAAGCCCATGTTCTTCAACTTTGAGCGCGGCCGCGACAGTGCTGTCCATCCCTTCGACAGCAGGTTCTGGAACCATATGAAGGAGCTCGTGTTCTTTCAGTTTCCCGAGTCCGATTACCTCCACGAAAAGGTGAGCAGTCTGCTCAAAGAGAAGATCGGGCCTTCTCTGACCATTACCGTCCCCGCCTTCCTGCTCTCCATTCTCATCACCCTGCCCCTTGCCCTCTTTGTCGCCTATTACCGGGGCACCTATCTCGACAGGACGGCGCTTTTCGTCTGTGTGATCTTCATGAGCATCGTGATATTGAATTATATCATCTTCGGCCAGTATTTCCTGGGTATCGTCCTCAAATACTTCCCGGTCTACGGCTATGAGTTCGGACTGGGCGCATGGCGGTTCGTGCTTCTGCCCGTAATCCTCGCCGTTGCCTCCGGGCTGGGAGGGGGCTTGCGTTTCTACAGGACCGTCATGCTGAACGAGGTCCGGGCGGACTACGTGAGGACCGCCATGGCAAAGGGGGTCAGCGAAGAAATGATCCTCTTCAAGCACGTGCTCAAGAATGCCATGATCCCTGTCCTGACGGCAACGGTGCTCTCCATACCCTTTTTGATCACCGGGAGCCTTCTGCTTGAGATGTATTTCGGCATACCGGGCATGGGCAACATGATGCTCAATGCGATCTCCAATCATGACTATCCCGTCATCAGGGTCCTGGTCTACGTCTATTCCCTGCTCTACATAGCGGGCAGCATCCTGACGGATATAAGCTATACCCTGGTCGACCCCAGGATCACGTTCAAATGAGGTAACGCACGTGGCTTCATCACATCTGTCGATTGCCCTAGGGAGGATAAGGAGAGACTCACTCGCGAAAGCGGGACTCTGCGTGGTATGCCTTTTCGCGCTTGTCGCTCTTCTCGACGTGGTGCCTGTGCCGGCGCACGACGCAGGCGGCGTAAGATGGGGGAGGACGGCTCTGGACGTGCTCTTTCAAAAGGATGTGGAAAAATCCTATTCGCCGCCATTTGCGCGCGCCGGCATCCTCAACCGCCAGGAGTTCCCCTTGAAGGCGCGCCACCTCCTCGGGACGAACAACCTTGGCGAGGATGTGCTCTACAACGCCCTCAAGGGGGTGAGGACGGCCTTCATCATCGGCATAGTCCCGTCGGTGATCGCGGCGGTCTTTGCCATCCTCTTCGGCCTGCTTGCAGGTTTTTACGGCGGCTGGATCGACGACGTGATCCAGTACGTCTACCAGGTGCTCTCGTCCATTCCGGCCATACTCCTCCTCATTGCCATGCTGATGATCATGGAAAGGGGACTCTGGCAGCTTTGCGTGGCCCTGGGGGTCACTTCCTGGGTGGGTCTTTGCAGGCTTATCAGGGGGGAAACCCTCAAGGTGAAGCAGATGGAGTATATAGAGGCGGCCCGCAGCCTGGGGGCGAGCGACAGCCGGCTGCTCTTCCGGCATATACTGCCGAATGTGATGCATCTGGTCATCATCGAGATGACCCTTGATTTTTCCGGGCTTGTCATGTCGGAGGCAGTGCTCACGTTCATCGGCCTGGGGGCCGAGCCGGGTACCGGAAGCTGGGGGAGAATGATCATGACGGCGGACAGGGAGCTGCCGAACGGCATCTGGTGGAACCTGACAGGGGCCTCGGTGTTTTTGTTCCTCCTTGTGCTCGCATTTAATCTCTTTGCCGACGCACTGCGGGATGCCCTCGACCCACGCCTGAGGGCAGGCTGATATGGAAGAAGTATTGCGCATAGAGGCCCTGCGGACGCACTTCTTCACTGACGAGGGCGTGGCCCGCGCCGTGGACGGCGTCTCCTTGTCCGTGGCAAAGGGGAGAACCCTCGGGCTTGTGGGTGAGTCGGGCTGCGGCAAGTCGATCACGGCCCTTTCCATATTGAGGCTCGTGCCGGAGCCTCAAGGAAGGATAGTCGACGGGCGCATCACGCTCGCGGGCAGAGAGATACGCACGCTGCCGGAGATTGAGATGCGCGACATCAGGGGAAAGCTCGCGTCCATGATATTCCAGGAACCGATGACGAGCCTCAACCCTGTCTTCACCATAGGGTCGCAGATCATGGAAGCCGTGCGCATCCATACCGACATGGGCCGGAGGGAAGCCGGCGAGGTCGCCGTCGACTACCTGTCGAAGGTGGGCATACCTGCGCCCCGGCAGAGGATGTCGCAATACCCGCACGAGCTCTCGGGTGGTATGAAGCAGCGGGTGATGATCGCCATGGCCTTGTGTCTGCGGCCCGCCCTCCTGATCGCCGACGAGCCGACAACCGCGCTGGACGTTACGATCCAGGCAGGCATACTGAAGCTCATGAAGGACATGCAGGATGAGACGGGCTCGGCCGTGCTCCTCATCACGCACGACCTCGGGATAATCGCCGAGATGGCCGACGAAGTGGCCGTCATGTACGCCGGAAAGATCGTTGAATACGGCCCCTGCGAGTCCATTTTTGCCTCTTTCCGCCACCCCTATACGGAGGGGCTTTTCAAAAGCCTGCCGGGCAGGAGCGCTCGCGGGCAGAGGCTCTATACCATAGCCGGCACGGTGCCGTCGGCCCTCATGTTTCCCCCGGGATGCAGGTTTCATACGCGCTGCCCGCTGGCCATCGACCGATGCACGGATGACGAGCCGCCGCTGGTCGCGGTTGGCGACGGTCACCGTTGCGCCTGCTGGGTCAGGGCTGGAGTTGGGGAGCCTTATGCTTGAGGTCGAAGACCTGAAAATGTATTTCCCGGTTGTAGCCGGTCTCCTGCGCCGTGTGGGAGGCTATGTGCAGGCGGTCGACGGGGTGAGCTTTGTTGTCGGGAGGGGGGAGACCCTGGGGCTCGTGGGCGAGTCGGGCTGCGGAAAGACTACCGTGGGAAAGTGCGTGGTCAGGCTGCTTGCGCCCACAGCGGGCCGGATACTCTTCGAAGGGGACGATATTGCTTCTTTGCAGCCGAAGGAGCTTGCAGGCTACAGGAAAAAGATACAGATGGTGTTCCAGGACCCCTTCGGGTCGCTCAACCCCCGCATGACCGTCTCCGATATCGTCGGCGAGGGTCTTCTTATCATGGGGGAGAGCAGGGTTGCGGAAAAGGTGTCCGAGCTGCTCGATGTAGTGGGACTCCCTCTGGAAGCCGCCTCACGGTATCCCCACGAGTTCTCCGGCGGGCAGAGACAGAGGATAGGGATTGCCAGGGCGCTGGCGGTGAACCCCTGTTTCCTTGTCTGCGACGAGCCCGTCTCCGCCCTTGACGTCTCCATACAGGCGCAGATCATTAACCTCCTCGAAGACCTCCAGGCGAGGTTCGCCCTCTCCTACCTGTTTGTCGCCCACGACTTGTCCGTAGTGCGCCATATCGCCGGCAGGATCGCGGTCATGTATATCGGCAAGCTGATGGAAGAGGCCGCGACGGAAGAGCTTTTCAGCCACCCCCTGCATCCTTACACACAGGCCCTCTTCTCTTCTATCCCTTCACTTGACCCCGCCAAAAGGCGGGGGTTCGCGCCCCTTGGGGGCGAGCCGGCCTCGCCTGTCAACCCACCTCCGGGCTGCAGGTTCGCGTCCAGGTGTCCCCACGTCGCGCCGGTATGTAGGGAAGGCGAGATCGATATGGTGGAAGTAGCGGCGGGCCACCGCGTCCGCTGCGTGCTGTACCGTTAGTCGTCACCCCGGTGAAAAGTCAATCCTTCCAGGGATTGAATATCTTCGCCTGCGAATTGAGAAAGTCATGTTCGTTTCGTGTGACAAGAACGAAATCGCCTTGGAGAGCGGTCGCTGCAATCAAAGAATCAATGGCCGATATTGTGTGGCCCTCTTTCTCAAGTCTCCCGGTGAGAATTCCCCAGGTGAGGAGGGTTTCTATGTCAAGAGGTAGGATCCTGCCTTTGAATCGGAGAAAAAGATCTTCCGTTAGCCAGTCGTGGATGAAATTCCTCCGCTTTGAGTCCGGCAGTTTTTCGATGCCTTTGCGGATTTCCCCGATTGTAATCACACTGAGGTAGAGGCAGTCAGACTCTACGCTGTCGATCCAGTCGACTACCTTCTCCCTCGGTTGCCGTGACACAAGTTCTGAAATCACGCAAGTATCGAGAAGCCATTTCATAGGTCAATGTCAGCCCGCAAGCTGCTCCTCTCCCTCTTAAGATCGAGGTCTTCAACTTGTGCGAGAGGTGAATCACGGAAAAACTCGGAAAGCTTTTTTCGATCTATGAGCAGCTTGCGATACTCAGATACCGACAGGACAACGGCCGTTTCTTCCCCGCGTCGGGTAATGATTTGCGGGTCGCCCTTCAGTGCCTCTTCCACGACCTCGCTCAACTTATTTTTGGCCTCTTGGAGTTGCCAGACTTTCTTCATGTATCACACCTCCTGTCCAGGCTGTCTAGATTTTAGTTTTTTGCGCGCGCATTGTCAAGAACTGTGCCGGCAGCAGGGCTTGATTTTGGATTACAAAGAGGCAGACTATCAAGCCGGCTCAGCTCTTTGCAGGTGCAGTGAGTGAGGTCTTTTCCCCGGCCGGGCAACGCCTGAATTGACTTTTGCCTGCCACATGTGCTAAACATTGAAAAGAAATGGTGGGTGTAGCTCAGCGGCAGAGCACCGGGCTGTGGACCCGGGTGTCGAGGGTTCGAACCCCTTCACTCACCCCACGCTATCACACGTATCGAAGGGTGAGACGGCAGCCGATGGAAAAAGAACAGGTTGTGGAAAAAATCAAATCAGCGACTAAAGACGGCAAGATATCGTGCACGCAGGCCCTCGGGATAGCACGTGATATGGGTGTCTCCCCGAAGGAGGTTGGCGACCTTCTCAACGATATGAAGATCAAGATTCATTCCTGCCAACTGGGCTGTTTCCCTTAATACCAAACCGGACCGGGAAAAATGGGATAGAAAAAGGGGCTTGCATGCAAGCCCCTTTTTTATTGCGCGTAGTGCAGTTGTTCTAGGCCTTTGCAATTTCGAATGTGACCTGGCCGTCGTCGTACTTAAGCGGCCTGACGGTGACATCCATTCCCACTTTCACGTCTTCGACCTTGATCTCTTTTGCGATGCGGGCAAAGAGCTTGATCCCGCCGTCGAAATCGACTACTCCCATGGTGTAGGGCGGGTCGGCTTCGAAGCCGAAGGGGGCGTAATAGGCGGTAGTGAAGGTCTCGAGCGTGCCTTTCTTCGGCATTTCAAACCAATCCATCTCTTTCGAGAGGCAGGTCACGCAGTCCGCTCTCGGCGGGAAGAACTTGGCGCCGCACTTTTTGCAGACGGTGCCCTCAACCTTGCCCTCGAGCAGCAGATCGACAAATTTTCCCGTTTTTGTTACCGCGGTAAAGCTTTTTCTTCCGAATTTTTCGAAACCCATATCTCACCTCCCAAATATTGTGACGTTGCCGTAGAGACCTACGCCGCCGACATTGTGTACAAGACCTATGCCGGGATCGCCCGGAACCTGCATGGGACCGGCCTCGCCGCGGAGCTGGAGCACGATTGTCCGTATCTGTGAGCCGCCTGTGGCGCCGATCGGATGGCCCTTTGAAAGGAGGCCGCCATCGACGTTTACGGGTATCCTGCCTTCCTTGTACGTCGCCTTTTCCCGGATCAACTGTTTGCCGTCTCCCATGGGTGCGAATCCCAGACCCTCATACGCCATGATCTCGGCGATCGTGAAGCAGTCGTGCACCTCGGCCACCTTGACGTCCTTGGCGGTGATGCCTGCCATCTTGTAGGCCTGTGCCGCTGCCCCGTAGCCAACGCTGAGCCCTTTGGCGAACTCGGGTCTTGCCGCCATGTTGACCGCTTCAGAGGCGGCGCCGATGCCCATGATCCAGATGGGCTTTTTGGAAAGGGCCTTGGCCTTCTCCTTATTCGCGAGGATAATGCATGAGCTGCCGTCCGCATTGGCGCAGCAATCGCCGACTCTCAAAGGCCATGCAACGGGACCGGCCATTTTTGCCTCGGGATTGTTCGGGTCGAAATCTGCGGCCTTAACGCCTTTCCTGTAGACGGCCCTCTCGTTTGTCGTCCCGTAGGTGGCGGACTTCAGCCTTACATCCCGGAGGTCGTCGTGGGTGAGACCGTTCTTTGCCATGTAAGCCTGGGCGTACATCGCGTAGTAAGCCGGCATCATCGTGCCGAAGGGCGCCTCCCACTGGATGTCCGCGCCCCGCCCCATCCTCTCCTGAGATTCCGCGGAGGTTATCTCGGACATCTTCTGAAAGCCGACGACCACCACGATATCGTGAAGTCCCGCTTTCACCATGCTGTAGCCGACTTTTACGCCGGTGCTGCTCGATGAGCAGACAGTCTCGACATAAAACGTGGGCTGCGGAATGAGGCCAAGATATTCCGCGAGCACCCCTGCCGGGGACCTCTGCTTGTCGTACTCGGGAGCCGAGCAAAAGACGGAGGCATCGACGTCCTTCTGCGTGATGCCCGCATCCTGCATGGCTTCCCTGAAAGCCTCAAAGGCCAACTCACGGATGGAGCCTTCGTACCCCCGCACGAATGAGCTCTGACCGACACCGATCACTGCTACATCCTTTTCCATAGAACCCCTCCTTTTATTCCTATTGTTGTTTTCTGCTCTTGTTTTTTTGATAAAGTGCCACAAAACGGTTGTGTTCCTGCACTGTCCCGGAGAAGACATGGCTTCCGTCATTTCTCGAAACAAAATAGAGCATATCGCTTCGGTCCGGGTAGAGGGCAGCCATGATCGAACTCTTTGAAGGACTGCATATGGGTCCCTTCGGCAGTCCTTTCACCCGGTAAGTGTTGTACGGCGTCTCGGCGGAAAGGTCGGCCTTTTTCAAGTCCCTGTTGAAGCTTCCCCTGCCATAGATCACGGTCGGGTCTGCGTCCAGGGTCATGCCCAGGCGCAGCCTGTTGTGGAAAACGGCAGAAATAATGCGCTTTTCCTTCTCCAGTCGCGCTTCCTTTTCTATGATTGAGGCGAAGGACAGGACCTGGAACATATCCATGTGCAGCTCCTGCATCCTTTTTTTGATATCTTCTTTTTCAAAAAACTTGAAGGTCCTTCGGACGATTTTCCCCAGGAATTCGTCGACCCCTGTCTCTTTGCTGAAAAAATAGGTATCCGGGGCGAGGTAGCCCTCCAATGAATCGGAGGGGATGCCCAGGGATTTAAGAAACTCCGGCGTGTGTGCCAATTGAAGAAACGTTTTGCCGTCCATGATCCCCGCCTTCTCAATGGTCTCACCTATCGTATAGAGGTTATAACCCTCGACGATTTTCAGCGTGTAGACCTTTCTCTCGCCACGGGCCATCTTTTTCGCTATCCGAAACGTCGACATGGCGGGTGCAAGCTCGTATTCCCCGGCCACTATTCTGCCATTATAGACCACCAGAGAGCAGAACAGGAAGAGATACTCGGAGAATATGAGTTCATTTCTCTTAAGGGCGTGTGCAACCGCGCCTATCTTTGTTCCTTTTTTCACGACAAAACTCCCGGGTGTACCGTTGCTGCCTCTTGGCATAGTGGCGCAGAGGAAAGGGAGCGCGGCGACGAATATCAGGATTGTGAGGGCGGTAAGAGGCTTATTGCTGCCCTTGGGCATCCAGATACCCCTGAAGAATGATCTGCGCAGCCATAATGTCGATCGCGCCTTTGCGCTTCTTCCTCTTTACGGACGCCATATCAAAAATCCTGTGTGCTTCATCGGTGCTGAATCTTTCGTCCCACAGCTCTACGGGTACGCCGGAGGCTTCCCCGATGCCCTTTGCGAGCGCGATGATCCGTTGTGCCTTTGGTCCGATAGTGCCGTCCAGGTTTTTCGGCAGACCTACAACCACGCGGTCGGCTTCAAATTGGCGGGCCAGTTCTGCGAGGGCCGCAATGTTCCCGGCCAGGGACCCGCATGAAGCAAGGAGTTTTAAGCCCTGCGCTATTGTGCCTCCCGCATCGGAAAGGGCGGTGCCGATTCTCTTTTCTCCGAAATCAACGGCCAAAATACGCATGGCAAAGAGTAGCACACCGTCTATTCCAGTGCAATAGGTAAAGGCATTTCTTCACATGCGGACACGCTCCCTGGCAACGGCGTGGTCGGGATAAAGTCCACATAGGTCGTGTCGATCACGGTAAGCTGCTTTTCGCCGCTTGATCGGGAAGCGGGAGAGGTGTATATTGGCAATAAGGACCTATAATGTCGCGAGATCAGGAGAGTAATATGAAGAACCGGGATGGCGCGCGTGGAATGAACAGGAGGGATTTCCTCAAAGCAGGGGTGACGGGTGCGGCCGCTTCCCTGGCTTTTGCGGGACTGGCCGGGCTCGGCCATGCCCAGCCCACGGAAACGCTTGTCTACCGGACCCTGGGAAGGACGGGCCTCAAGGTAACGACGCTCAGCTTCGGCGCCATGCTGGTTCCTGATTATGAAGTGATACGGGTGGGCATCGATATGGGAATCAACTATATCGATACTGCCCGCCGCTATCTCAATGGGAGAAGCGAAGCGGTTGTGGGCAGGGCGCTCAAAGGGGTCCGTGACAAGGTGTATGTCGCGACAAAGACAAAACCTGACTCGAACACCAGGGATGCGATCATCACGGACGTGGAGACAAGTCTCGAGAACCTTGGGACGGACCACATCGATGTCATTCAGCTCCATAACCTCGACAACCCGAAGCGGGCATTTATCCCCGAGGTCCGCGAAGCATACGTCAAGCTCAGACAGCAGGGGAAAGTCAGGTTTTTCGGGGTGACGACCCATACCAACCAGGCGGACGTGATCAACGCCGTGGTGGATGACCCTGACAAGTTCTTCGACACGGTGCTTGTGGCTTATAACATGAAGTCGGAGCCCACGGTTCAACAGGCTATCGCCAAGGCCAAAGGGGCAGGTGTCGGCGTGGTCGCGATGAAGATCCAGGCGGGCAGTTACAGAAGGGAGGAAGCCAAGCCCATAAGCCCCGAGCAGGCCGCCGCCGCGTTGAAATGGGTGCTCCAGGATGCCAACGTGACTACCGTGATCGCGGGGATGAAGACCCTGGAGCACGTGAAGCAGATGATGCCTGTGATGGGACTGAAACTGACGAGCGCCGATGCGCGTATCGTGGAAAGATATAGCCGGGCCATAGATACTTACTACTGCAGGCTCTGCGCGAAATGCGAGCCGACGTGTCCCAAGGGGGTAGGGATCAGCGTTGTCAATCGCGCCCTCATGTATGCCCAGGGCTATGGAGAATATGGTCTCGCGAAGGCCACCTTCTCCGAGGCTGCCGGGGCCGGCCTTTGCTCCACCTGCACCGGATGCGTTGCCCGGTGTGTAAACGGTCTGGATATCGCCGGGAAGATGCGTCAGGCGGGGAGCCTCTTTGCATGATACGTGTTGTCTCCATCCTGGTGGCGCTCCTGTCTGTTGCCTGTCCGTTGTCTGCCGCACAGAACCCGCCTGAGGCGTCACTCCCGGCGACATGCGCGGCCGGCTGGGCAATGGACGGCAAGGCGGCAACCTACACCCCGGAGAACCTTTACAAATACATCGACGGAGAGGCGGAGCTTTATTTGCCTTACGGGTTCGAGGAGGCCGCCGTGGCGATGTATGCGCAGCCGGACGGCGTGGGCCACGGGATTGTGGCCAACATCTTCAGGATGGGATCGCTGCTGGACGCCTTCGGCATCTTCGCGAGCTATCGAGACCCGACGGCGGAGCAGATAACGCTGGGTGCGGAAGGATTTATCGATGAGGCGCAGCTGATGTTTTACCAGGACCGTTACTTCGTGCGAATCGAAGCCTCAGGCGCCGTACCCGCATCGGCGGGTGCGCTTCGGTCGTGCGCCGAGGCAATATCCCGCAACCTCCCGCCGGGTGAGGAAAAGCCCCGGGAGCTCGATTTCCTCAAGGTGCCCGGCACTATTCCCCTGACCGACCGGTATTATCCAGGGGGCCTTCTCGGCCACGGCTTCTTCGGAAGGGGAATGACCGCCGAGGTCATGCTCGGGGGGGAACGGGTAAAATCGGTTGTCATGTTCGGTGCGTCGGATGCGGCCGCCGCGCGGATCTTTGATGATTACGGGAAGTACCTTAAGGGGGCGGGGGTCGTACCCGCGATCACCGACGAGAAGAAAGGCGCTGTACTGCACGTGATCGACCCGTTGTATAAGGGCGTGGTGCTGCGCCGGTCGGGCAGGTTTGTGGTGGGCCTCACGGGCCTCAAGGAAGCTCACGCCGGGGATGCGCTCACCGCCGTGCTGCTTTCGCGGCTGTCGAAGCAGTGACGCATTGCAAAGTGTCGATGGAAGTGGCATATTTATCAGTACTGCCTGTTTCGGATATCTTTTGCGAGAGAGAGCAGGTTTCACGGCTAGTTTTGGGGGGCGAGCCGGTCCGCCTCAAGTCTAGATACCACGCAAGGTTATTGTGGCCTGAGAGAACATAGGCCTCGTCCCCCACTTACGCAGGCGAAGCAGTATCCTCTCGGGTCGATGCGCCATCTTTTACCCCGTGACGCTCAGGGCGCCCGTGCTGCTCTGGCCGCTCTGTCCGTATTGCATGTACTTGCTTATAGCCTCCAGCATGAGAGCCATGAAAGTGCTCATCGAGCTCTGCTGGTCGGAAGTTGAGGTGGCGGCCGTTGTACTGCTTGAGCTGGTGGCCGTCGTGCTGCTGGAGCTGCTGGTCGTGCTGCTTGTCCCGTCCAGAGACGACGCCGAATCCTGCGGCGGCGGTGGGGGTGGTGGTGCCGACATCGCGGACGCAAGCGTCGACATGTCCGCTTCAAACTCGCTTTTGCTTATCGAGCCATCCCCGCTCGTGTCGAGGGCGCTGAAGAGTTGATCGATTGCCGAGGCATCGGAGCTGCTGCCGGTGCTCCCCAAGGCGCTTTGCAGGCTCGATGCGTAGGTTTCAAGCTCGCTTTCGGTTATCGAGCCGGTCCCGCTCGTATCGATTGCGTTGAAGAGCGCATCGGCCGCCGTAGTGGTGCCCGTCGCCGAGTCGAGCTGAGCCGCATCCTCCATCAGGCCCAGCAGAGACTGGGTAGAGCCGGCGCTCGAACTCGTCACAGAGCTTGAGGCGCTCGATTCCAGGTCGTCTAAGTACGTCGTCAACTCCGACTTGCTTATCGAGCCATCCCCGTTTGTATCGATTTTGCTAAAAAGGCTCGAAGATGATGAAGTCGATGACGTGGAGCTTGCCTGCCGCATGAGCTGCAGCAGGTAGTATAAATTACTCGAACCCGATCCACTGATACTACTGACACTACTCATTGTAACCTCCTTTTGATGTAAGGTAGGTCCTGGCTCGCCCCCATGAGCAATGATGTATGAAGATAAAAGTGCGGATGCAACGGACGTGCCGCGTTGATGGTGAAAGCGTGGCTTTTACGTACCCAGTAATTTAAGATAGATACCCTATGGTTGGGGGGATATGCCGGGTGTTGACTGGGAAAATAATTCCCAAAGCGGAAGATTTTGCTCATGCGACACCGGCGGACTCATGGTGTTGAAGCCGGAAGGGCAGCCGTATTCAGCTCTCCTAGCAAGAATCGGACCCCGGCGATGACTTCCGCCCCGTGCCTGGCCGCAAAAAACGTCTTGCAAGAGCGCTTAAGGGGTATAGAGCCTACCCCGATCTACTCCACCTTCCTTGCTTCTACAAGGCCGTCCAACAAGGTTGGGGCTCAGCGCCCCCTCCATGAGCAAGCTCATGAAGCCTCCCCCCTCACAAAAGCTCGCTACCCCGCTTTCCTGCCTTCTACAAGGCCGTCCATCTCCTCCCCACCCGGCCGGACTAGGCAGACCTCGGCGAATCCTGCTTTTTCGAGGCCCTCCTTGATCTCCCCGAAGGTGTAGCTATCCCCTCCGGCCGTGCCGACCAGCATGTTGACGGCAAAAATCGCGCCGTTGGGAGGCAGCGTGTGCGATTCGTCCATGATGTAATCGCGGATGAGTATGCTGCCGCCTGCGTTAAGGCTGCGAAAAACCTTCTTGTAGAGGTCCAGGTTCTGGGCAGGGCTGTTTTGGTGTATGATCGCAGAAAGGAGTGCCAGATCACACCCAGAAGGAAGCTCGTCTCCGGAGAAGTCTCCGGCTGCGAGCGTCACCCTGTCGCTCAGTCCCTCGGCCCGGAGTCTTTCCCCGGCCATGGGGATGACAGGGGCAAGGTCGAAGAGGACCGCTGTCATGGCTGGGTTACGTCGAAGAAAGGCGATCGTGTAACTCCCCGACCCCCCGCCTATATCGAGAAGACGCCTGAAGCGGCCCGCATCAAAGGCGCGGCTGATCTCCGCCGCGAGGTTGCGGCCTACCACGTGCATGGCCCCGATAAAAGCCCTGCGGTTTGCCTCTCCCCTCTCCCCTCCTTTCCCTTCCGCCGGTTTGCCTGTCCGCACGACCTCGGTCAGCCCGCTCCACTTTTCCCATAACTCATTTAAATGGAGGACCATGGGCAGAATGGTCTCGGGATGTCTGGAAGAGAGCATCTTCCCCCGGTCCGACAGGCTGAAAAGGCTTCCCTCCTTTTGAAGGAGGCCCATGGAGGTGAGGGCGTTAAGCAGCCGCTCCATGGCCCGGCCGTCGCAGCCCAACGCCTTTGACAGGACGGCGGCGGTAGCCGCGGCCTCGTCCAGGCGCGTGAACACATCAAGCTCGGCCCCCGTCAGAATTACCCGGCCTTGCTGGAAGGCCCCGACCTTCCCCATAATCTCTTTGCCGTACTGTTCCATGCCTTTACCTCCCGAAGATCACGAAATGCTGCTTTTCTTTCAAGCCCTTTACCCTGTCGGAAATGATGAAAGGCTCTTCGAGCGCACCCGCATGAACCGCTGGGGGGAGGAAACGCCTTCCCCGTGCTTCACAGTATACCCGAGGGGAGATGATTCGTACAATGTGAAACCATTCAAGTTTGATGTATTCACTATCATGAACATAGAGCAGTTCCCTCGCAATGGCCGAAGCATATATTATTTTCGAGGAAACATAGCCCTATTGAGATGAAAAAGGGCTTGTGCAAGAAATAACAATTGACATCCCCCTTTCATTATAGTTATATAGTTACATCTCAGGCGCGATTTAATTGCTAATCTCATAAAATTCCGGAGGTGTTTGTATGGCTGCAATTAAGACAATCGGTGTTGTTGGCGCGGGTACTATGGGCAATGGCATTGCCCAGGTCGCTGCACAGGCAGGCTTTGATGTCATCATCAGTGATATCGAGGAAAAGTTCGTGCAGAACGGTTTGAAGAATATCGACAAATTTCTGGCAAAGAGCGTGGAAAAGGGCAAGATGACTGCGGAAGTCAAGGCGCAGATCATGGGGAAGATCAAGGGCACCACGAAGATCGAGGACATGAAGGATGTCGACTACGTCGTCGAGGTCGTCTTCGAGGACATGGAAGTAAAGAAGAAGACCTTCAAGCAGTTGGATGAGGTTACGCGGAAGGACGTCATCCTTACGAGCAATACCTCGTCGATGTCGATCACCGAGATCGCAAAAGCAACGACAAGACCCGACAAAGTGCTGGGAATGCACTTCTTCAACCCTGTCCCCCTCATGAGGCTTGTCGAGGTGATCAGGGGCTACTACACAAGCAGCGAGTCCGTGGCGGTCTCCCTTGACCTGGCCAAAAAATTCGGCAAGGAACCCATCGAAGTGAAGACGGATATACCCGGCTTTGTCGTGAACAGACTCATGGTCCCGCACCTGGTTGAAGCCATCTGCCTCCTTCAGGAAGGCGTCGCGTCGAAGGAAGATATCGACAAGGCGGCCAAACTGGGACTCAACTACCCGATGGGACCTTTCGAGCTGATGGACCTGACGGGCGTCGATATCCTCCTGAACGTCGTCAACTACTTCTACCAGGAGCACAACAAGGAACTGAAGTGGGTGGCGCCCCGGATTCTGAAAGACACGATCAAGGCAGGCAGGCTCGGGAGGAAAACGGGCGCAGGATGGTACGACTATAACAAATAGTCTTAGGAGGGCGATATGGCGTATGAATCGGTGCTTATAGAGAAAGAAGAGGCCGTCGCGATAGTCAAGCTGAACAGGCCCCCGGTCAATTCGCTCAGCGTCGGGGCATACCAGGAACTCTATGACGCCTTTTGCGAGCTCGAAAAAGACGACTCGGTACGGGCCATTGTTTTCACAGCGGTGGGCGAGAAAGTCTTCACCGCGGGCCTCGACGTCAAGGAAGTGGCAGGGAAGTCGGTAATGGAGTATTACGCCTTCGGAAAGATCTCCAGAGGGTGCGTCGATAAGATTGCAGGTATCAGCAAACCCACGATCGCCGCGGTCTTCGGCTTCACTCTCGGCGGCGCCCTTGAGCTTGCCCTCGCCTGCGATCTGAGGATTGCCACGAGTGATGCAAAGATGGGCTGTCCTGAGGTCAATCTCGGGATTATTCCCGGCTCCGGCGGCACCCAAAGGCTGCCGAGGCTCGTGGGGATCGGGAAGGCGAAAGAACTGCTGTTCACGGGTGATATCGTGAGCGGCGATGAAGCCTACCGGATAGGTCTCGTCAACAAGGTCGTGGCAAAAGAAGCGTTGCTGGACGAGGCAAAGGCCTGGGCGAAGAAGCTGGCAGCGAAGCCGAGGGTAGCCCTCAGCGTGCTGAAGAGCGCTATCGATAACGGCATAAACATGGATCTCGCCACGGCGATCACGTTCGAGAATGAGTGCTTTGTCACTACCTACCTGTCCGAGGACGGGAGAGAGGGCTTTCAGGCGTTCATAGAGAAGAGAAAACCGGTTTTTAAGGGCAAATAGAAAGAAATCAAGGAGGGTTTCATGTCGAGAAACGCAGTAATATTGGGAGGCGGTCAGTGTAAGTGGGGGGTAAGAGAAGCCCACATTATGGACCTATTCCAGGAAGCTGGCAAGGCATGTTTCGATGACATACCAGGGCTTAAGCCTCTGGATATAGACGGCCTTATTGTGGCCACTTCTTACGCGGGCAGGTGCTCTTTCCAGGTCAACACCGCACCGGTGGTCGCCGAGAGGCTCGGGTTGAAGCCGACATCCATCTGCACGAGATGTGACACGCTTTGCGCGGGCGGGAGCACGGCCATTATTCTCGCGAAAGGACTTGTCGAGTCGGGAAATGCGGATATCGTTATGGTGACCGGCGGCGAAAAACTGTACACACCCCAGAAATGGGAGATTTTCTACAGCGAGCTCGCATCCGTCGACCATGACTGGGAAGCTACCCATGGCATGGGTCTGCCGCCGCCATTCTTTTCCTTGACCGCACAGGAACATATGATCCACTACGGGACAAAGAAGGAAGACCTTGCGGCCGTCTCCGTGGCCAACTACAACTACGCATCCGATAACCCTGTTGCGCAGATGCAGAAGACCCTGACCCTGGAAGAGGCGATGGGTGCACCTTCGGTAGTGCCGCCTCTGACACTTTACGATTGCTGCCCTATTACGGACGGCGCCGCGGCATGCATCATCACCACCGATGAAATTGCGAAGAAATACACGAATAGACCCCTTGCCTATCTGAGGGGTTGTGCGCAGGTATCGCTCTCCAGCCTTTCGGTCAATTTCCCGGGCGAGCACCTTGCCGACTGGAAGCACACCAGGGTAGCGGCGGAGAAGGCATACAAGAGGGCAAAGATTTCCGCCAGCGACGTCAAAGTCGCCCAGACCCACGACTGCTTTACCATTTCGGAAGTCATCGAAGTGGAAGACCTTGGATTCTGCAAGAAAGGTGAGGGTGGGGCGTTCTGCAGCTCGAAGCAGATCGAGATCGGCGGCAAAGTCCCCGTCAATACGGACGGCGGCCTTCTGGCCGTGGGTCACCCCTTCGGTGCAACGGGCATCAGGCAGGGCATCGAGATCATGAAGCAGCTCCAGGGCAGGGCACGCCACCAGGTGAAAGGCGCGGACATCGGTCTCACGCACAACCTGAGCGGAGCGAACGCCGAGCATACCATCCTCATATATGGGTTGGAACCAGTAAAATAAGGAGGTCGACAAATGTCCGTAGTAGGAATCCCAATACTTGACAATCTCTATCCGGTATCGATGGACCTTTGGCCTATAGAGGCGAAAGAATTCAATATGGTATGGCCCTTTTATGAAAATTTGAAACAGGGCCGGTTTACCACCACGAAGTGCAAGGACTGCGGTCATATTGCCTTCCCTCCCAGGGGCGTCATCTGCCCGGCCTGCTACTCGACAAACCTCGAGTATGTGGACCTGCCCAAGAAGGGTAAGGTCGTCGTCTTGTCCGAAGAGGTAAAAGGCGTCCCTCTCGGATACGAATCGCCCCTGATCCATGCCGTCATCGAGTTTGACGGTCCGGTGAAAAGGATGATCAGCAAGATCGTCAATTGCCCGGTGGGCACCCTGAAGCGCGGCGATGAGGTGGAGTTCGTCGTATTTGACGTCCCCGCCATGCCTATTGAAAAGGGAAGAGCGGGCACGATCATGGCGGAGCGCGTCTTTTACGCGTTCCAGCCCGTAAAGAAGTAAAGTAAAGAATACGATGCATGTTGACGGAAGGCCCATCGGCCCGTGGCGGCCTGATGGGCCTTCCGTACTTTCCCGGTGCCGGGCTTGCACGGTCCGCAGGTGAAATGCTCAGGATGACCCGGACCGACCAGGCGGCGTAAGATGCCGCGCAAGGAGGAAGCGCCGGGAGCACAGAACCGGATAAAGGAGGGTCGTATGTCGCTGGAAGGGAAAATTGCGTTTGTGAGCGGCGCCTCAAGGCCCCTTGGCAACGGGAGGGCTACAGCCCTTGCCCTTGCGAGAAAGGGTGCCGATGTCGCAGTTAGCGGCTTGAACCATATGGAAGGTGCACTAGCGGTAGCCGAAGAGATAAAGGCAATGGGCAGGAAATCTTTGGCCATAAAAATGGATGCGAGCAACTATGCCGACGTGCAGAAAGGGTTCGCGACCATAAAAAACGAGCTTGGCCCCGTCAATATCCTGGTCAATAATGCCGCCCTGATGAACCATAACGTGACGATTGCCAAGACGACCATCGAAGAATGGGATTATGAGGTGAAGCTCTGCCTCAACTCCGCCTTTTACTGTATCAAGGAAGTATGGGCGGATATGTGCGCCGCGAAGTGGGGGAGGATCGTGAATATCACGTCCGTTGCGGGCGTCCTGGGCGGCTTCGGACAGACAAGCTACGGGGCGGCCAAAGCGGGGCTGATCAGCCTGGCAAAGTCCGTCGCCTTGGAAGGCGCCCGGTTCAACATCACGGCAAACTGCGTGCTCGTCGGCATCAGCAGTACCGATGCGACTGCGAAGCTGCCCCCGGCAGTGCTGGAAAAAGTTGAAAAGAAGACCGCCATAGGCCGTCCTGCGACGCCCGAGGAGATTGCCGGGGCTATCGTCTATCTGGCATCCGATGAGGCCGCATATATGACGGGCGCAACGATGAATATGTTGGGCGGGCTGGATCTGTTCGTATTTTAAACGTGGCGGGATTTCCAAAGGCCCTTGCCCTGCATTTTTTCGTTGACAGGGATTCTTAGGATATCCTATAATTATATGGTCAGTATCTCGGAACACGGTGAAATTCCGTGGCGGACCCGCCGCTGTAAAGGGGACTGAGGCTGCAAGACAAGGCCACTGTAATGCCGGTAACGGCAACATACGGGAAGGCCGCAGCGCTCGGGATGATCCTAAGCCAGAAGACCTGCTGACAGGTAGACAGAGCGAAACTCGAAGGTAAAGGGTTTCGGCATGAGCTTCATGCCGGAACCCTTTTTGTTTGCAGTGCGGCTCTTCGCCGTGGAGGTAGATCAAAAAAAAGGAGGTCGCTATTATGAAGAAACCAGTCAAGGAAAAGGCAGCGAAAAAGGTAATAGGTTATCGGAAAAGCTGTAAAGCCGAAGGCGTCGGACTGTCCCACTATATCCTTATCGGCAAGGACCCGAAAAAATAGGGAATGAGTGAGATGGAAAGAACTTCAGAGTCAAAGGAAGCGGCCGCCAAGCACGGCCGCTTCCTCAACACTGGTGACGGCAACTGCCTGCAGATCATCGATATACAGCATCCCGTGTACGTGGCCGCCATTGAGCCCAATACGGCCTTCTGGAGCCTCATCGAGAAGAGCCATCTCGGCTACGCCTTGAGCAGCGGAGAAATCGCCGGAAAGCTGGAGCGGCATCTCAAGGACATGAGTGAGGAGATGGAGACGCTCAGGTTCGGCCTCACCCCATCGGCGGTCTACTTCAATCCGACGGAGCAGTGCAACCTCAACTGTACCTATTGCTACATCCCCCAGGCACAGAGGAAGAACGGCAGGCATATGGCGTGGGCGGAGATGAAGAGGGCCTTGCTCATCCTGCGCGATCACTTCTCTGCCACAATGCCCTCCGGGGGCCGGAAGCCTCAAATCGTATTTCACGGCTCGGAGCCCCTGATGAACAAGAAGGCGGTCTTCCGGGCCATAGATGAGTTTGCCGGCGAGTTTGACTTCGGCATCCAGACGAATGCCACCCTCCTCGAAAAGGAGGACGTGCAGTTCCTTGTCTCCCAGGGGGTAGCAATCGGCGCCTCTCTCGATGGACATACCCCCATCGTCGCGGACAAGCATCGAAAAAACTGGGCCGGGAACGGCACGTTCAAAAAGGTCCTGGGGGCCGTAGAGATGTGCCGGGACTACCCGCTGTTCAATCTTATCTGCACGGTAACCAGCCAAAACGTGAGGAGCCTGGTCAAGATAGTTGAATTCTTCCATAAATGCGGGCTGGAGAACTGCCTTGTGAACCAGGTGCGCTGCACACTCGTTGGGGGGAGAGCGGCAAAGCCGTCGGACCGGGAGATGGCGCGCATGTTTATTAAAGCCCTCGACCGCACCTTTGAGCTTTACCGGGAGACAGGGCGCAAGCTCATTATCGGGAATTTTGCCAACATCCTTCTCAGCATTATTGCCCCGACCAGCCGAAGGCTTATGTGCGACATCAGCCCCTGCGGGGGAGGCAGGTGTTTCTTTGCCGTATCGGCAGAAGGCGATGTCTATCCCTGCAGCGAGTTCATAGGGATGCCCGGGTTCAAGGGAGGCAACCTCTTTAAGGACGATCTGCCTGCCATACTGGCCTCGGGACCCTTCACGCTGGTGACCACCCGTAAAGTCGAGAATATCACCCCTTGCAGCCGCTGCGCCATAAGGCATTTCTGCGGGGCGCCCTGCCCGGCGGAGGCCTATCAGGCCCACGGATCGATGGAAGGAAGAGGTGCCTTCTGCGAATTCTATGAGCATCAGGTGCGATACGCCATGAGGCTCATAGCGGACCAGAAGGAATCCGCCTACCTCTGGGATAACTGGGACAGGGACACAAAAGAAATGTTCAGGCTCTGATCTGCCTTATCGCGGGGCAGCTCCGCCTTTGCCGGAGCACGCCTCGCCCCCCGGCTACTTCCCCGCCTTCGCCCCTTCCCTGCAGCCCTCCATGTAATACCCCGCGGCGAGCGACTGGAGGCTGGCCGAGGTGAGGATATCGGGGTGCGTGAGGTCTATCCCTGTCTGGCCCAGGAATACGGGCAACTCTAGCTGGTGGTCGCAGGGGCGGATCGCGACATTCCCCACGGGGCTGTCGAGCCTCATGCCTTCGAGGGAGGAGATCAACTGCTCCCTGTCGATCTTGCCCGCCTTCCTGTACCCTTCGGCGATGAACCTGGCTGTCATGTAGCCATAGAATGCGCCGTTGCCCGGATACCGGTGAAAAGTCTTTCGGAACTCGTCGACGAAGGCATTGTTCATCGGTGTGGAAGGATAATAGAAGAGATAGGAAGTTGTGCCGTAGACGCCTTCAACGGCACCGTTGCCCAGTTCCGCGAGCATGGTCCGCTCGTTTGCCCAGTACTGGTAGAAGGGGATCTCCCCGCTCAGACCCTCGGCTTTCGCGGCCTTCTGGAAGCGGGCAATATTCGACGGCCCGGTCGCGACGACCACCACATCCGGTTGTGCCGCGATGATTTGCGCGATATAGGGGGCGAAATCCGTTTCTCCCGCCTTCCACCATGACTGACCCACCAGCACAAAGGTCGGCTCCAGCTTCTTGAGCCTGGTCCAGAAGGCGTTGGCGAGGGTGTGACCAAAGTCGTCGTCCTCACCCGCGATCCAGTAATTCTCGTAGGGCTTCTCGTGGAGCATGACCCCGATGGCCAGCCCTGCCATGCGAGGGCTTTCACTCATGTTAAAGACGTAGCGGTTTCCCTCTCTCCCGCCTGCAATCGGGCGCTCGGAAAAGGCGACGAAGAGGGGGACCTTCTCCCTTGCCGCGAAATCGGCGAGGTCGAGGGCGCTTGTCCGGTCGGTCGTGGCGACGAGGATATCTACTTTCTCCCCGGCCACGAGGGCCCGCGCAGCCGCGAGACCGCCGCCCGGCTGCGCTTTCCCACCCCTCGTCACTGGGATAATCTGCCTGCCCAGGACACCACCCTCGCCGTTGATTTTCCCCGCGGCAAGTGAGAACCCGTCGAGCACGTCTGCGGGAAGGAGGGAAGGCGCCGCCTGATAGGCATCGATGATACCGACCCTGATCGTGTCCGCCCCGGAAGAGCAGAGGGGAGAAAAAAGGAGGACGGCGATTGCGGAAAGGAGCAGGAAAAGGGAAGCTCTTTTTTTCATCGTAACCTCATGCGGCTTTTTTTGCGAGCCGGAAATAGTCCACAGGCGTGGTTTGACCTCTCCTCCCCTGCCCGGATGTCGCGAATTGTATCATAGGGTTGTTATCATCGTGTGAGCTTTCAGTTAAAAAATGGGTCTCCCCGGGCCCATGGCTCATATAGTATCCTTTTACCCGGACGTATTCACCGATTCTTAACTCACTCTTTGCAGGACTGAAACACGGGGGCGGTAAATTCCTTTATCTTGGTACCATTATCTGTTGCGGCCATAAGGACGACCGGTGCTCCTTCTCTTGCACATTTCCACGGGAGGGCTTTGTGCTGTTGAAGGTCGACACAATGATCCGCTTCTTCCTGCCTCTCTTCCTGGCAGGTGCTCTGATGCGTCCGGTTTTGGCGGCCGCGACCGGACCCGTCCTCAACCTCTCCTCGACGGATTCGACGATGAGCGCCGACATGGAAGACCGGCCCCTCAATGAGGCACTCCGCAACATGGCGGAGAAAGGGATCATCGAGATCGACGGCCGGATGCCCGGTGGCGAGCCCCTGACCCTGCACTTCACGCACCTTACCCTTGATGAGGCCCTCTCCAAGATCATGCGGGGCTACAATTACGTGGTGGTCGACCGGGGAAAAACGCGGGCGCCTCTGCTCACGGTCCTGGGAAAGATCATGCGGGGCAGGCCGGAAGCCTCCGGAGCACCGGAAACCCCTCCTTTTCTGCCGCCGGAGCCCGAATCGAGGAGCTACGTTCCGCCTGTGCCTCGCGAGTCGCCGAAAGTCCCGGTCGGCAAGGATGGGCAGCCTCTCCCGCACATGATTGATGACGATGGGCGGGTCCGGCTCACCGGAGTGGAGGAGACTCCTCCGAAGGCACAAGCGGCTGAGGCGGGCCAAAAACAGGGGGGCGAACAGCAGCAGCCAGATGCCGGATCGACCGGTGTAAACGCAAAGAACCAGGCGGCCGACCCGGCGCAGGCGGGACCGCCCTGACGTATTCACTTATTTTTAACCGAGTATTTGCCTGACTGAAATATCCCTGCGGTAATCTGTGGGCGTCATCACGATCAATTAAAATCTTATGTAACGAGGGGACCGGCCTGAGAAAAGGGCCTGTTGCCGAAGGGGGTGGCTCGAGAAAAAGAGGGCACTGAGATGGTGGAGTGCGGGTGAGTTAAAGATGAAGTTTCACAAATTCATAAGGAGGAATGGAATGAAGAAAGTACAATTACTCTCGTTATTATGCGCCGTCGCCGTCGCTGTCTTTGCCTTTGTCCCGGCGGCATCGGCGACGCCGTGGAAGTTCGGCGTCCTGTCCGATACCCAGTGGGTGGTCGCCGACGACGGCAAAAACCCATATCAGTGCGCAGCCGACATCATCAACCAGGCCAACGCGGCCTTCATCGCCGCCAAAGTCCAGTTCGTGATTGCTGTCGGGGACCTTGCGGATGAACCTACGAGCAATACCGCGCTCACCGCAAAGAGCCCTGATGGCACGACGTACACCACCACCAGCCTCTTCAACAACGCGACCATTGCCGCAAGCTGCGCTTTATCGCCCCTTTGCAGCGCCACCGGCCCCTACGCTTCAGGCGTTACGTATAGCGGCGCGCCGACGTGGGGCCTTGGCATGGCCAGCGAGGCCGTCAGGGCCATTTCCGCCCAGGCCCTCTACAACGCGGGCATCGGCTTCTTCCCGTTCCGCGGCAACCATGATGATGACCTGCAGGTGTCCGGATGGTTTACCTATCTTTATCCCCAGACGCAGAACGGCCTGAATAACGCGACGCCGGCCGATGTGTACACCGTGCCGAACCCCGAGCCTTCGACCTTCACCATGCCCGTGAAGAAGGGGAGTCCATTCACGGTCGGGTCCAACTTCTCCAGCCCTACCGGCCTTGGGCTTACGGGCTTGAGCTACGCCTTTAGCGCCAATAACGCAACCTTCGTGCTCATCGACCAGTTTACCCCTTTATCCGGCACCTCCGCGGTGAGCAGCGCGGGCGGCGACAACCTGGTTGACAACCAGCAGACATGGATCAATGGCGTTCTCTCAACGAGACCCGCAGGCACCCATGCCTTCGTCATGAGTCACAAGGGATTGATCACAGAGGACCACGTCGATGTGCTTTTGGGCACCGACCCCTCCCAGGATTCTACCGGCACGAACGCCTTTATCAATGCTCTCGTCGCGAACAACGTGCGCTGGTACATTAACGGCCATGACCACATGCACGACCACTCCAGGATCTACACGACGGACCTTGCGAATTACGTGACCGAGCTGACATGCGCCTCCGACAGCAACAAGTTCTACACGCCCGCCGCTACCGCGAACGACGTCACCTATAACGTGCCGGCTTTCGGCCACACGCGGCAGGTGGAGATTTCACAGGACCTCTACTATATCCCCTACTACATTGTGACCGTCGACGGACCCAAGGTCCAGATCGATTACTACGCCGTGAACTCGGGTAGTGTAGGCGGAGCCAATATTACGACCACACCCACCCTCACGGGCAACTGGGCGAAGCGTGAGACCTTCGGCTACAGCCTCAACGGCCATGAATTCATGGTACCCCAGGGCAGCCCCTACACGACCGTCCAGGACAGCATCGCGAAAGGCACGGATTCTTACGGCAGCACCTTTTACGGCACGAGCGCCGCGATCTTGAGCGGCACGAACGGGAGCACCGTGAAAGACAAGAGTAGCCGCAAGCTGACAAAGGCCTTGAACACGGGCTGGGCCCCGCTCATCTCCGGCAGCACGATAAGCGATATCTTCACCCTCTGGGGCATGAATGACGTAGCTGCTGCCACGAGCGATACATACTCGGTCTCCGTCTCCTACAACCCGGCCACCGTGACCACCGCCACGATCAACGCGGGTCATCCCGCCTATCTGGCTACACCCACGAAGGACGCAAACGGCAACATCACCGGCTGGGTCAAGTCTGCGAGCGGGAGGTTTGTCCTCGGCCCGTGGAATGCGAAATACCCCCTGGGCTACTACGGCCTCGACACGAGTACGAACACCGCCTGGGCAGTCGTCAACAACGCCGGCGATTTTGCCGTTATTCAACCGTAACATGGCGAAAAGGAGAAATAACATGTTTAAGAGAATAGTTCTGTTTGCAATGATTGCCATGCTCTTCCTCGCCGTGCAGGCGGGCAGGGCGAACGCCGATCCGGTCACCAACGGCAACTTTGCCACGGGTGATTTCACTGGCTGGGTTCTCGGCGGGGATTACCTCAACCCCGCAGCATGGGTTGCCGTCAATAATGACGGGTTCAGCTTCAGTCCGCCTGCGCCGAGCGCAACTTATGCGCAGTTCGGCACGGCCGGCGCACCCATTACCATCTCCCAAACCCTCGCCACTACCGTGGGCCGGGCCTACACGGTGAGCTTCTACGTAATGAACGGCCTGCCCGCATCCACCCCCAACAACGAGTTCCAGGCCCTGTGGGACGGGGTGAAGCAGATCGACCTGCTGGGCGCCGCTATGTCTTCCGCCTGGACGCAGTACGCGTTTATGGTAACGGGCACTGGCAGCGACACGCTCGCCTTCAGCTTTCTGCAGGACGCGGCCACGATCAACATCACCAAGGTATCGGCTGTTCCCCTCCCCGCTGCCCTTCTGCTCTTCGGGCCGGGCCTCGCTGGTATTGCCGTGCTGAGGAAAAGATTTAAGTCCTAAACACCGTCACCCGACGCAATAAAGACGGGGCCGCATCGGGCGGCCCCGTCTTTATTTGTGCGATCGACGGGGATTCCCCTTGCCCTCCTCTCTCCGTCCCGACGTATTCACCGATTTTTAACTCACTATTTGCCTGTCTGAAATATCCTCACGGTAAGCTGTGGGCGTTCATCATCATTCTTTAGAATTCTATGTAACGAGCAAGCCGGCTCTGAAAAAGGGCCTGTTGCCGAAGGGGGTGGCTCGCAGAAAAAGAGGGCACCAGAGGGTGAAGTGCGGTGAGTTAAAGGCGAGTTTTAAACAGAATTGACCAGGAGAATATGGATTCGGGAGACCCGCATCGCATTACGAAAGGTCAAACAAAAAAAAGGGGGTGATACATCTGGGGTAAGGAGCAGACCTCGAGGAGTTTAGGTAATTTGGGAGATGGGAAAATGAAGATCACATTCAACCCTGTGACCTACCAGGAATAGGAGGAATACCATGAAGTTTCTTAAAATCAAACTGCTCGTAATTGCGTTGGTCATGTTCGCGGCGAGCTCGGCCTTCGCGAGCCTCAGCTACGAAAGTGTGACGGTCAACACCAACAGCCTCGGCCTCGCCGGCCAGAGCGGCTATCTCTACCTCCAGTATGTCCCCTTTATGGCCGTCCCTTCCACCGCAACGGTTTCCGGCTTCGCGACCGATGGCACGCTCGGAGCCACGGCGCCCGGTGCGTTTCCAACCAGCGGCCAGTATGTAACCGGTACCCTTCCCGGAACAGTTATCTTCGCAAACACCAATGTTGTCAACGATTATAACCAGGCCATCACCTTCGGCAATACAATAAGCTTCCTGCTCACTTTCAACATGCCGGCGTCCAGCGTAGCCGGCGGAAGCAGCACCTTCTCTCTCGGCTTGTTCGCCGATGCATTAGGAATGACTCCGCTGGTTAATCTGAGTGGCGGCAATTACGCGGGGACCGCGTTGACGGTCACTCTCGACAACAATGGCGCCGTATCAGGCCAGGTGCTGGTAAATCCAACTCAAGCCAGCGCGGTTCCCATCCCGGCCGCAGCATGGCTGCTCGGCTCCGGTCTGATGGGGCTGGTCGGACTCCGCAAAAGGGCCAAGAAGTTAGGCTAGCATCTCGTCATCATCGTAGTACGGGGGCCTTTGGGCCCCCGTACTACGATTAACCCTGTTCTTCGTCATGCTTCCCATTTTATATCTGCTCAGGAAAACGATTGAATTCAGAATAGTAACCGTAAGCACGTCCGTGGGTATCTTTTTTATCGGTTTTACCTGGCTTATCGAGCGGTTGTTCCACCTGAAGCTGCTGTTCTAGCGCGATGCCTCGGGGGGACATGAGAGCCATATTTTCCACCTTCCGGACCGAATAGGCTTGACTTAGATGTTTTGGCCGTGATAATAAATAGAGACACTTATCTGCCGCAAAGACAGATAAGAGGCCCCGAAGGGCAACGAAAAAAGACAGGAATGAAAAGGCCATGAAGGCCCGCCAGCCAGAAGTGCTGGGTCTTCATGGCCTTTTTTTGTTGTCCCTCGCGGTTTCCGTGTCGAGAGGAGAGGTGGTTTCTCAGGTGAAATGGCTCCGGAAAGTCCCCCGATGCAGCATGGACCTGCTCGTCTTTGTATGCATTCTTATGGTCGCATGGAGGGCGTGCGCGGCAGACATCCAGACACTCGGCGTCGTGGAAGTCACCGACTCCGCGGAAAACGTCGCCGGGGCGGCCGATTCAGCGAGCGAGGGGGCTATCCCCAGGAAGGCGGTGGAAGCGGAAGTCGCGTACGCTCCGGGACAAGTGCTCGAAGATGTGCCCGGTTTAAGCGTGACCCAGCATAGCGGGGAAGGCAAGGCGAACCAGTACTTTCTCAGGGGCGTCAATCTCGACCACGGTACCGACCTGCGGGTCACGGTTGACGGCATGCTCGTCAATGAGCGCAGTCACGCCCATGGCCAGGGTTATGCGGACCTCAATTTCCTGATACCCGAGCTGATCGGCAGCATAGGATACAGAAAGGGGCCTTATTATGCCGATGAGGGCGATTTTTCCACTGTGGGCGCCATCCACGTCGGCTATGTGGATACCCTGGAGCGGGGAATCGCAAAGGTGACAGTGGGCCAGGACGGCTACGAGCGCGCACTCCTCGCAGATTCCTCAAAACTGGGAATGGGAACGCTCCTCTACGGCCTGGAGTACGTGCACAACAACGGGCCCTGGACGATTCCGGAAAACTTCCGAAAATTCAACAGCGTCTTCCGCTACAGCGTGATAGACGGGCAAAACAGCTTCAATGTGACCGCAATGGCTTATGGGAGTGAAGGGACCGCAACCAACCAGATCCCCATGCGGGCCGTGGAGGAGGGTCTCATCACGCGCTTCGGCTCCCTCAATCCCACTGACGGCTCGAACACGGGCCGCTACAGCCTCTCGGGGGCGTGGCAGCACACGGGGGACAGCTCCGTGACGAAGGCCAACGCGTACGTGATTGCCAGTCACCTGGACCTTTTTTCCGACTTCACCTATTTCCTTAACGATCCGGTCCACGGCGACCAGTTCGAGCAGAGAGACAGGCGCGTCACGGAAGCGATAAACCTCTCCCATTCCTGGCTCAGCACGTGGTACGGACATGCGGTACAGAACACCATGGGGTTTGAAGCGCAGAACGACACCATCGGCCTCGGCCTGAACAACACGCAAAACGGCCATTTCCTTTCCGTGGTGCGGTCCGACCATATTGTGGAGACCAGCGCAGCGGTCTATTTTCAGAACAGCATACAGTGGATGGAGAAAGTTCGCACCGAGGCGGGGGTGAGGGCCGATTTTTACCGGTTCGACGTGAACAGCAACAATCCGGCCAATTCAGGCACCGCCAACGACCACATCGAGAATCCCAAGCTGAGCGTGATATTCGGGCCCTGGGACAAGACGGAATACTTCATTAACGCGGGCGGAGGCTTTCACAGCAACGATGCCCGCGGTACTACCCTGACGGAATCCCCGACCACCGGTCCCGATGCAAACCTTCCCGCGCAAAAGGTGACGCCCCTGGTCCGCACAAAGGGATATGAAATAGGGGCCCGCACCTCGATCATACCCGGGCTCCAGAGCACGCTCTCGGTCTACCAGTTGGATTTCGCGTCGGAGCTGGTCTTTGACGGTGATGCGGGCACGACGACACCAGGCCGTCCCAGCCGCCGCGACGGCGTTGAATTTGCCAATGTGTACAACCCGACGCCGTGGCTAGCCATCAGGGCGGATTACGCCTACGTGGAGGCACGCTTCACCTCGTCCGACCCGATAGGATACCACATTCCCGGAGCGGTAGAGGGCGTCGGTTCTCTCAGCGTCGAGGTGAACAACCTGGGGCCCTGGTTCGGCAGCCTGCAATTGCGCTATAAGGGGCCATATCCGCTTATCGAGAACAACACCGAGCGAGCGCCCTCGACCACGCTGCTGAACAGCCGCCTGGGATATAAGATTACCAGGAATTTCGTCGTCACCCTGGAAGGATTCAACCTCATGAACAGCAAGGCGAGCAACATCGAGTACTACTATGCCTCCAGGCTGCCGGGAGAGCCTGCGGCCGGGGTGAACGACGTTCACTTCCATCCCGAGGAGCCGATCAACTTTCGCCTGGGTTTCACGTACTACTTTTAGATAAAGGAGTCTCCCCATGCAAGATTTCACCAGTACCCTCAAGGCCCTGCAATTCGGCGGCGCCACGGTATACCCCCTTCTGCTCCTGGGGCTTATAACCCTGGTCATTATCGTGGACAAGGCGTTCGTCTACTGGCGATACGCGCGGCTGCCGGGCACGCTGCCGGCCCTGCTGGAAACGTATCGTTTCGCCTGGAAGGAACTGGAAGAAGAGGCGATGTCCCTTGTGCCGGGAAGCTATTTCGGCCGCTTTTTCCGGGTAGTCCTCGAAAACCGCCGCCACCCCGCATGGTGGTTGGAGTCCAGGGCCGGGAACGAGGCACAGTTGATAGAGAAGGCGTTGAACAGAGGGTTATGGGTATTGGAAACCATCGTGACGGCGGCGCCCCTGTTGGGGCTCGTAGGGACAATCGTGGGCATGATGGGGTCATTCAGGCTGATCGGCGGTAGCGGGCTCGTCAATCCAACGGGCATCACGGGAGGCGTGGCTCAGGCCCTGATCGCAACTACCCTCGGTCTCATTATCGCCCTTATCGCGCTGTTCGCCTTCAACTTTTTCTCCCACCTCCAATCGAGGACTATCGATGAAATGGAACGCCTGGGCACACTCCTCATTGACCATATTCGCAGGGATCATAACGAGCTGCGTTCAAAGACACCTCCCGGAGAGAGCGACCCGGTAAGGCAAAGGGCCGGGTGGCAACAGATGGCTGGCCTCCGCAGCAAAGGGCCGGACGGCACACGTCAGGGAGAGCAACCAGGAGCCGCCAACGACGAGGCGAAGGAGGCGACTTGGTATCAGGCAGACGCAGGGGGTGTATGATGAAAGTGCGCAGGTCCCGGCAGTCCCGCCGGGGTCGTATAGAGATCATCCCCATGATCGACGTGATGTTCTTCCTTTTAGCGACCTTCATGCTCGCGTCGCTGTCGCTGCAAAACCTCCATTCCCTGCCCGTCAATCTTCCCCAGGGCAAGGCCGCCCCGATCCAGGCGAGGGCCCCGATCACACTGACGGTAACAAAAGAGAAGGCCCTGTTCCTGGACAGCGCCCCTGTCACACTCGACACCCTGGCCAAGACATTGAAACCCATGATGGAGGTTTCCCACGGCAACATCATTGTTGCCGCAGACAACGCCGCGCCGCAAGGGGTGGTAGTCAAGGCCATGCTCCAGGCCCGTTATGCAGGGGCGGAGCATTTTCTGATTGCGGTAAAATACAATGAATAGATGCATGCCGCCGCAATCTGCGCGCTTTGATGATCCCCGCCATCGCCTGCCCTGGGTAATGGGCACGGCTCTGCTGTTTTGGGGCGCACTCTTGTACGCCTTTGCCCTCTTGCTCGGACACATGTCGGCCGTACCCGATGTCCTGGCTCCAATTGATGCGGAGCTGATCGAAGAGCGCGTCCTCCCCAAGCCCGCTCCGCACCCGATGCAGCCGCGGCCCCGGCCTGTGCGCGTGGCCAACCCTGTCCCCCCTGCACGGACCGCGCCGTCTCCTGCGCAACCTGTGGCTGACACCCCTTCCCCTCCCGGACGCCCTGTTGAGGCACCAGCCTCACTTACACCCGTTTCTCTCCCCGAGGCGAGCCTGCCCTCCGGAAACACCGCGTCCCGGGATTCGGGGTTGCCCGCCTTTAAAACCCGCCCCTCGATGCCTCCCGCTCCCTCCACGGGATCGGCCGCAACCCCTCCCATGTTCGGAGCTGCTTATCTGAACAACCCCCGGCCCGTTTATCCGCCCGCAGCGAGGAAAATGGGCATGGAAGGAACGGTCATGCTAAAAGTCCTGGTGGGCCGGAAAGGAAACGTACTCGAGATGGAGGTTGCCCAATCCTCGAACTATGAGCTTCTCGACAGGGCGGCGAGTGAGGCCGTGAAGAGCTGGCGCTTTGTCCCGGCCCGTCACGGGGACTCTACCGTGGATGAATGGGTGCAGGTACCCGTGGCATTCCACCTCAAGAAATGAGTCATCACGGTGAAGAGGGTTTGCGAGGAAAGGGCGCTGGCTTATCCGAAAGGGGAGACATAGATTATCACCACGAGCCGGGTGAGGATTTATGCGCTCGGCCAGGGAGGGGCGAAGATGGAGCATCGGGGTGATAAGGGGCACCGGAACAGGCTTCAGTATGAGAAGAGTCCCTACCTGCTGCAGCACGCGGGGAATCCCGTGGATTGGTATCCCTGGGGGACGGCCGCCTTCGAGGCGGCGGCCGGGACGGACAAACCTATCTTCCTGTCCATAGGCTACTCGACCTGCCACTGGTGCCACGTCATGGAGCGGGAATCCTTTGAAGACCCGCAGGTGGCGGCCATGCTCAACGACACTTTTATCTGCATCAAGGTGGACCGGGAAGAGCGGCCCGATATCGACAATATCTATATGGCGGTATGCCAGGTGGTTACAGGCAGCGGCGGATGGCCCCTGACCATACTTATGGCTCCGGACAAAACCCCCTTCTATGCGGCGACCTACATCCCGAAGGAGGGCAGGTACGGCCGGCGCGGCCTGATGGAACTCGTGCCGCAGGTGAAGCAGCTCTGGAATACCCGCAGGGCGGAGGTGCTCGGCACAGGGCGGGAGCACATGGAGCGGCTCCGCCATTTCATGGAGACCCCGGAGGCGACCGTTCTGGACGCGGAAACGCTCCACGAGGCTTTCAAGAGCTTTGTCAGCCGCTTCGACAAGCGCCACGGCGGTTTTGGCGGCGCCCCCAAGTTTCCCACACCCCACAACCTGAGCTTTCTACTGCGGTACGGGAAACGGACCGGGGACGCCCGCAGCCTGGCCATGGTAGAACGCACCCTCAGAATGATGCGACGGGGGGGCATCTATGACCACGTGGGGTTCGGGTTTCACCGGTATTCCACGGACCAGAGCTGGCTCGTGCCGCACTTTGAGAAGATGCTCTACGATCAGGCCCTGCTCAGCCTGGCCTATCTGGAGGCGTTTCAGGCGACGGGGAACGCCGAATACGCAAATACCGCCAGGGAGATCTTCACCTACGTGCTGAGGGATATGACCGCTCCCGAGGGTCCGTTTTATTCCGCGGAAGACGCGGACAGCGAGGGGGTGGAGGGCAGATTCTACGTCTGGTCGGAGCGGGAGATCCGGGATGTGCTCGATGCCGGGGACGCGGATATGGTGATACGGCGCTTCCACGTCCTGCCGGAGGGAAACTGGGTAGACCCGGCAGGGCATGGCGAGGCGGGGAGCAACATACTCCACCTGGAAGAGGAGACCACGGATATGGCCGCGGAGAAGGGCGCTGCACCCTCCTCACTGTGTGCGGACCTGGAACGGGCGCGGCAGCTCCTTTTCGAGTGCCGCGAAAAACGGGTCCATCCCCATAAGGACGACAAGGTGCTGACCGACTGGAACGGACTCATGATAGCCGCCCTGGCGCGGGGCGCCCAGGTGCTCGGAGAGCCGCGTTATGCGGAGGCAGCCAAAAAGGCCCTCCGCTTTATCACGGACCGCATGGCCGGGGAGGACGGACGCATCCTGCACCGCTACCGGGACGGTGAAGCATCGATACCGGCAAACCTGGACGATTACGCCTTTCTGGTCTGGGGGCTCATCGAGCTTTACGAGGCCACCTTCGATACCCGCATCCTCGCCGAGGCCCTTCGGCTTAACCGCGATCAACTGGCGCATTTCTGGGACGAGACCGGGGGAGGCTTCTTTTTCACTCCCGATGACGGCGAGGAGCTTCTGCTCCGCCAGAAGGATGCCTATGACGGCGCCGTGCCGTCGGGCAACTCGGTGGCCATGCTCAACCTCCTGCGGCTGGCACGGATGACCGGTGACGGGGAGCTGGAAAACAAGGCGGTCCGGCTCGGGGACGCGCTGTCCGGCAGGGTGGCGCAATTTCCGGCAGGCTTTACCCAGCTCCTCTGCGCCTTATCCTTCGCCCTGGGACCGTCGCACGAGGTGGTACTGGCCGGGCCGCCGGGATCCGTTGAGATGCAGATAATGCTTCAGGCCCTCAGATCGCGTTTCATACCGGAAAAGGTGGTCCTTCTCCGGCGCGAAGACACAGGCAGCAAGGAAGGGCCGCCCCTTTCGGAGCTGGCCCCTTTCTTAAGCGCGTACCGGTCGGGGGAGACAGCGGCCCTGGCCTACGTCTGCTCCAATAACGCCTGCGCCTTGCCCACATCCGGCGTTGACCGGATGCTTGAGCTTCTGGGCGAGGCCTTGTGAAACCGGGGAGCGTAGAAAAGGCAATGGTTTAAAGTGAGAGGATTCGTCGCAGGCCATCCTCGATCTGTTCGAGGTCGCCAGGCTTAAGGGTGCCGGCAGGCTCTCGCAACCTGCTCTTATCTATTGCCCGAAGTTGGTCACACACGGCAACGACCTTGCGACCGAGGCACTCGACCTCGACGGCCAACGGAGGCCTCGGGATGCCGGAGGTTGACAGGGGAATTACAAGAACGGTCCTCCTGGCATCGTTAATCGGCGTGACCCCTATAAGGACGCAGGGTCTTTTCTTCCTGATCTCAGAGCCGACCGTCGGGGCGAGATCGACCCAATAGATGTCACCACGTCTCAGGCTCAATGCCGTCTCCTGTCGTGACATCCCATTCAGCCATCTCCCGGTTCAGGGCTTCGTTGCTCTCGACAGCTTTGGCGCATTCAAAAAGCGCCCCCTCTCTTTTTTCGATTTCTGCTTCGAGGAGTTCCTTGACAACCTGGCTTCTCTTTCGGGCTGGAATTACCGTTTTCATACGCTTTACAAGATCCTCAGGCAACGATACAAGTATTTTTTCCACTTTTGCCTCCTTATATATATTATATAGTATATCCATCTTATCCACAAATTGAAATTTTGGAGAGGGGTAAGGCGGGGGTGGGCTGACCGCGATACCCTTGCAGAGAAGACAATCTTGCCATTGCGCGGACTTTGACTCTATAATGATGAGGGAAGCGCCTGGAGGCAACTCACGACCTGGTGGCGATGAAAGCCTCCCCCTTGGGCCATTGGGCTTTTAGGAAGCTCATCGGAAGGCGCGGCTGGGTAGTTTGCATGATCCACTACGTCGACGAGCTCACCATCACTACCGATAAGACCGGCGCCAGGGAGTATGCAAAAGTCAGCTACCCCATCCGTTACGGCGTCTACGACGAGATAAGGACCAGGGATTACATCTTCCAGTTCGACCTGAGGGGAGAGATCAAATACATCCAGGGGCGCCGTGAGGATTGGCCCAATCCGGGCGAGTGGCTGAAGCGCACCCAGGGCAACGACTGGATCTACTACTCCTCCGGCGACTACAACGGGATAGTGGGCCGCTTCGGAGAATACTATTTCCCCTGCCTTTCTTACCCGAGCAACTCCATCATGGCGGATAAGCCATTTCTTTCCAAAGGGGTGCAGCAGGCTTTTTTTGCGGCCGGACGGCTGTTGGAGAGGATAAGCCGGATCGGGTTGGGAGCTGTCCCTGCGGAGATCGGGAGATTCATTGCGCGTGGTGCGGCACACGATGAGAAGGCCCTCGTCCGGAGGGCACGGCAGTTTCACCGGATCATCGGGGGCCGGGTGAGCGTGCTGCCCCCCGACGCCCGCCACGCCGACTATGAGGTGATCCCTCTCATCCTGGCTGACGGCTGTCTCTACAACTGCGGCTTTTGCAGCGTCAAAGCCGGCCGGGAGCTGAGTGCCCGATCACGGACGGATGTGGCCGGGCAGATCGCCGGCCTCAAGCGGTTCTACGGCGCTGACCTGCGAAACTACAACGCCCTTTTCCTGGGACAGCATGATGCCCTGGCTGTCGGGGCCGACCTGATCGAGTGCACCCTGGAGTCGGCTTACGACTCCCTGGGGTTCGAGCACTCCTTCATGCAAAGGCCCAGGCTCTTCCTCTTCGGGAGCGCCGACTCCCTCCTCGGTGCGAAAGAGCGCGTCTTCCAGTTGCTCGACCGGATGCCCTTTGACACCTATATCAATATCGGCCTGGAATCGTCCGACGCCGCGACCCTGCAGTTCCTCAACAAACCGGTTTCCGTCGGGCGGATCAGGGACGCCTTTGCCCGCATGGCTGCGATCAACAGGGGATACGAGCGCATCGAGGTGAGCGCCAATTTCGTCATCGGGCTCGACCTTCCGCCGGGCCATCTCAGTTCTCTGTCACAGTTGGCAAAAGACACGGCCGAGCCTTTCTGCGGCAAAGGGCATTTCTATATCTCGCCCATGGTCCGGGACAGCAGGACCGGAAGAGAAGAAAAAAGGGCATTGCTCGCCCAATTCGACAGGGTCAAGACGGCAACCCTCCTCCCTACCTCTCTCTACCTGATCCAGAGATTATAGCGATACCCCACTGTCATGGAAAGTATTTACCACTGTATCAGGCTGCTCCCCCAGGTGAGGCCGCCGCCGAATGCAGTGAGGACCACGCGCTTGCCGGCGCTGATGGTACCGTTCCTGACCGCTTCATCGAGCGCTATGGGGACGGTGGCGGAAGAGATGTTGCCGAACCGCTCGATGGTCATATAAACCTTCTCCGCGGGGACCTTCAGCTTCTTCGCCATGCCCTGGAGGATCCTGATATTTGCCTGGTGGGGGATGATCACGTCGATGTCGTTCATTGTGTAGCCACCCGAGGCGGCCGCATCCTCTGCTGCCTCCGCGAACCTGCTCACCGCGACCTTGAACGATTTGTTCGCCTCGATCATCTTGAGCACGTGTAGCTTTTTGTCGACGCTCTCGTGCGAAATAGGGGTCGTGGCTGAGCCGCCTCCCGGCATCAGGAGGGTGTCACCGTTTGCCCCGTCCGTGTGGATGTGCGTGGAAAGGACTTCATGGCCGGCACCCGTTTCGGTGAGGACTACCGCCCCGGCGCCGTCGCCCCACAGGATACAGCTCTCCCTTTCCTCCCAGTTGACGACCCTTGTCATGATCTCGCCCGCACAGACGAGCGCCATCTTGTTCGCGCCGCAGCGTATGAGCTTATCGGCCACGTGAAGCGCGAAAATAAACCCCGAGCATGCCGCGGTGATATCAAAAGAGACCGCATTGCCGCAGCCGAGCTTCGCCTCCAGCCAGTTGGCCCCGGCAGGGCAGTGCGTGTCCGGTGTGATGGTGGCAAGGACAATGAGGTCGATATCGTCCTTCGTCACGCCCGCCATTTCCATAGCGCGCTCGCAGGCGATCTTGCTCAGGTCGGACGTGGCCGTGCCAGGGTCCGCAATCCGCCTCTCCCTTATGCCGGTCCGCGTATATATCCATTCATCCGACGTATCGAGGAATTTCTCGATGTCGTGGTTGCTCAATACCTTTTCCGGCACATATGACCCGGTCCCTGTAATGGCTATCCTCTTCATTCAGCCCTCTTTCTAAAAAAATGATAAATTTGCCGCTTATATAGAACAGATAGGAGGCAGGATTGTCAAGCAAAGCCTGAGGGATGGGGTTTCGCCGAAACCGCTAAAAGCCGGGGGTTCTGCTGTTTTGGGTGGGCATAGCGGGGATGACGGGGGGCGGCGCGGCGGGGGGCGGCGCGGCGGGGGGCGGCGCCGGAGGCCGCGGGGCTCCTGGTGTGCGCACGTCAGGCCGCGCGGCACCGGGAGACGGCGCAGTGGGCGCGGGTCCGCTTGTGGTAGGCATGGTGCCTCCCGCATCCCCTGGAGGGGGATACACATAGCGGGTCGCCGCTTCTTTTTCCGGGACCGGAAAGTCCTCGTTCGGATAGAGAGGGAGCGCCTTAGACATGAACTCCATCCAGATGGGCAGCGCCGTCGTGCCGCCCGATTCTTTCTTGCCGAGGAAGGTGCCCTTGTCGTACCCTACCCAGACAAGACAAAGGAGCTGGGGAGAAAAGCCGACGAACCAGGCGTCCCTGAAGTCATTGGTCGTACCCGTTTTTCCGGCGAGGAAGTAAGGCATCCCGGCCGCCTTTCCGGCTGTTCCCCGTTTTATCACGCCCTTCATCATATCGATAAGCGTGTAGGCGGTCGCCGGAGCGACGACGCGCTCCTCCACGGCGTCCCGGCGCATCTCCTCACCCTGAGCGGTCAGGATATTCCTTATGGTGGTGGGGGCAATATAGGCACCCTCTCTTGCGATGACGGCATAGGCCGCCGCCAGATCCAGCGGGGAAACCTCCGTGGAGCCGAGGGCAAGGGAAAGGTTCGGGGCGAATGTGCTGTTTATGTGAAGTCTCTTCGCAAGCTCGATCACCTTCGACACGCCGACGCTCTCAAGGAGCCTCACCGTTGCGGTGTTGAGGGAAAGCTCCAGAGCCCTCCTCATCGTCACGGCCCCGTGGTATTCATTGTTGTAATTCCGAGGCTGCCAGACGTTGCCGGCAGAATCCGTGAAGGAGAGAGGCGCGTCGATGAGCGTCATCTCCGGCGCGTACCCCTGGGTAAGGGCAGTCAAGTAGATGATGGGCTTGAAGGCGGACCCGGGCTGGCGCTTTCCCTGGGTGGCCCGGTTGTAGGGAGAGGTCGCGAAGTCCTTGCCGCCGATGAGCACCTTGACCTCGCCTGTCTTGACGCTCCATCGCAATAAGCGCGACTTCCGGGAGCACCTCCGCCCGCGGGTTCCGCTCCCGGTAGAGCTTCATCCCCTTTTCGATAGCGTCATAGGCGTATTCGGTCATCTTCAGGTTTACGGTGGTGTGCACGTTCAAGCCGGTCGTCAGGATCTCCTCCTGCCGGGGGAGATACTCTTCCAGCGCCTGTTTGGTCTGCTCGATAAAGAACCCCGTCCGCTTCTCGTGTATCCGGAAAGGAGCGAGGACAAGGGGCGCAGCCACTGCTGCCCTGTATTGAGCCTGGCTGATAAAATCCGCTTCCAACATTTTTCTGAGGACCAGGTTCCGGCGCTCCAGGGCCTTGGCCTGGTTCTTAAACGGAGAAGAACGGGACGGCGATTTTGTCAGACCGGCGAGGGCGGCCGCTTCCGCAAGGGAAAGGTTCTTCGCCTTTTTGTCGAAGTAGGTGTAGCTCGCCGCTTCAACCCCGTACGCACCCTCCCCGAGATAGATGAGGTTCAGATACATACTGAGTATCTCGTCTTTGGAATAGCTCCGCTCGATGTTGACGGCGAGGATGACCTCTTCGATCTTTCTCTTCATGCTCTTTGTGGGGGTCAAAAAGAGGTTCCTCGCGAGCTGCTGGGTAATGGTCGAGGCCCCTTCGCTCATGCCCTTCCTCAGGACGTTTTTATAGAGGGCCCTGCCGATGCCCCGCAGGTCGAACCCGAAATGCTGATAAAACCTCACGTCTTCTATGGCGATAAAGGCCTGTCTCAAGTGGTCCGGCATCTCCGAGAGCGGTATGGGCACCCTTTTTTCGATAAACAACTCCGCGAAGAGCGCGCCGTCATCGGTGTACAGCCTGGTTGCCGATCTCGGCGTGTAATGCGAGAGGTCCTTGACATCAGGTATCTCCAGATAGTTGATCAGGCTGTACCCGAGGGCAACGCCCAGGGCCGCGGGGAAAAAGAAGATTATGACGGCAAGTTTTATAATCCTTGACATGGGAATAGTTATTATATACCACTATCCTTAGTGTTGGCAAAGCGTCCCAAGGTCGTCTGTATCCTCGGCCCCACCTGTACGGGCAAGTCCGATCTGGCCTTATGGCTCGCGCCGAAGATCGGCGGCGAGATCGTCAATGCCGATTCGATGCAGGTTTACCGGCATTTCGATATCGGCAGCGCAAAACCGGATGCGGCCGCGCAGGAAACGGCGCCCCACCACGTGATAGACGTGGCGGAGCCCGATGAGGCGTTCAACGCGGCCAGGTTTCAGAAGATGGCGGACCAGGCCGTCCGGGAGATATGGGCGAGGGGGCGCGTACCCGTGGTAGTGGGCGGGACGGGTCTCTATCTGCGGGTGCTTTTCCACGGCCTTTTCGACGCGCCAACGGACGCGGACCTGAGAGACGGGCTGAGGACCCGGTACCGTGCTGACCCCCTTTCAGTGTACCGGGAGCTCGAAGGGCTTGACCCGGCATACGCCCACTCCATCAGCCCTCGCGACGGGATCAGGGTGGTGAGGGCCCTGGAGGTTTATCGCCTCTCCGGTGTTACCATGTCAGAGCATAGCGGCAGCCACGGGTTTCGCGACGAAAGGTACGACGTGCAGAAGATCGGCCTCTACCGGGAGAGGGGAGAGCTGTATGAGAGGATAGAGAGGAGAGTCGATCTCATGCTCAGCCGGGGATGGGTGGAGGAGGTCGAGGGCTTGCTGCGGCGCTGCCCGCTTTCCGCCAGACCCTTTCAGGGCATCGGCTACCGCGAGATCGTGCTCCACCTGACAGGCAAAATGGGGCATCAGGAGATGGTTGAGGTCATTAAAAGAGCGACACGTCGCTATGCGAAGCGGCAATTCACGTGGTTTTCCAAAGAAAAGGGGATAGACTGGCGCCGTTATCCTGAAGAGCGCGAGGCCGTTCTCGAAAAGATAGGAGATTTCCTGGGTTGACAGAGCTAGAGCGCATCATCGAGGCTATTATTTTTTCATCGTCAAAGCCGATAACACTCAAGAGGCTGCAAAAGGGGCTGCCTGAGTTTACCGTCCTGGAGCTTCAGGCGGCGCTCTCCAGCCTTATGACCGCATATGCGGCGTCTGACCGGGCCGTGGAGATCGTGGAGGTCTCGGCGGCGTACCAGATGAGGACCAGGCTGGGTTACAAGGATTGGGTGAAGCGGTTCGTGAAGGAGAAAGAAGTCGGATTGACGAGGGCCGTGCTCGAAACGCTGGCCATCGTTGCGTACAGGCAGCCGATCGCGAAGCGCGAGATCGACGGCTTGAGGGGCGTCGACTCCACGCGCAGCGTCAGGCAGCTCCTCGACCGGAAGCTGATCGAGATTGCCGGGAGAAATGAGGACGTGGGCCGTCCGATGGTATTTCGGACCACGAGAAAGTTCCTCGAGCTTTTTGGTCTCCGCGACACCGGCGATCTGCCTACCCTGAAAGAGCTGGAAGCCCTAGAAAAATAGGAGCATCTCATGGACATCGCGGAATTCCTGATCTTTGCCGTCAATAACAAGGCATCGGACCTTCACCTGAGTGCGGGGGAGCCGCCGCATGTAAGGATCCACGGAGAGATGCGCAAATTTGAGACGCCGGTCCTCGGCAGGGAAGAGATCCATGACATGATCTACGACATCCTGAGCGACCAGCAGAGAAAAATCTACGAAGAGCAGCTAGAGATAGACTTCTCCTTTTCCCTGGGAGAATACGGCAGGTTCAGGGTCAACGTCTTCAAACAGAACCGTGGCGATGCCGCCGTCTTCCGGACCATCCCCGGCGCTATCCCCACTTTCGACGCCCTCGGTCTTCCAAAACTGCTCATCGACCTGTGCCGGCTGGAAAGAGGGCTTGTCCTCGTGACAGGGCCGACAGGCAGCGGAAAATCGACGACCCTGGCCGCAATGGTAGATTTGATCAACACCGAGCTCAAAGGGCATATCATCACGATAGAGGACCCCATCGAGTTTGTTCATTCCTCGAAGAGCTGCCTCGTCAACCAGCGGGAGCTCGGACCTCACACACACACCTTCGCGAATGCCCTTCGATCCGCGCTCCGGGAAGACCCCGACGTGATGCTCATTGGCGAGATGAGGGACCTGGAGACGATATCCCTTGCCCTCACTGCCGCCGAGACAGGCCATCTCGTGCTCGGGACGCTCCACACGAGCGGTGCCCCCAAGACCATCGACAGGATCGTGGACGTTTTTCCCGGGGCGCAACAGAACCAGGTCCGCTCGATGCTCTCCGAATCCATCCAGGCCATCGTCACGCAGGCCCTCTTCAAACACAGGGATGGCAACGGCAGGGTAGGGGCGTTTGAGATCATGACCGGCTCGCCGGCGGTGAGAAACCTGATCCGGGAAAACAAGATCGCCCAGATCCCTTCTGCCATGCAGACGAGCAGACAACTGGGGATGCAGACCATGGAGTCCTCGGTGAAAGACCTCCTTGCGAGAAACCTCGTCACCCAGGAAGAAGTGGCCTTCTACATGTCGAAATATTAGAGGTGAGTCATGCCCATGTCGTCGTTTTTCATGGACCTGCTGCAGTACATGGTAGACAAGGACGCCTCCGATATCTATCTGACCCAGGGCGTACCACCCATGTTCAGGATTCAGGGGGATGTGCTGCCTCACGGAGAGAAGGTCCTGTCCGGCGACGATACCCGGACTCTTGCCGCGGGGATCATGAACGACAGGCAAAAGAAGGTTTTTGAAGAGAAGCATGAAATGAACCTCGCCCTCTACTTCCCCGACCTGGGCCGGTTCAGGGTGAATATCTTCCGGCAGCGCGGGAACGTGGGCATCGTGCTGAGACAGATCAAGATACACCTGAAGACCGTAGACGACCTGGGTCTGCCCCGGACACTGAAGGACATCGCCATGAGCAAGCGCGGTCTCGTGCTCGTGTCCGGCGCAACGGGGAGCGGAAAATCGACAACCCTGGCGGCTATGTTAGACCACAGGAACGAAAACCAGCGGGGGCATATCATCACCATAGAGGACCCCATCGAGTTCGTGCATGCGCACAAGCTGAGCGTCGTCACCCAGAGAGAGGTCGGATTTGATACGCACTCCTTTTACAACGCCCTGAAGAATGCCCTGAGGCAGGCCCCCGACGTGATTCTCATAGGAGAGATCAGGGACACCGAGACCATGGAAGACGCCGTGGTCTTCGCCGAGACCGGCCACCTCTGTCTGGGCACGCTCCACTCGAACAACGCCAACCAGGCGCTCGAGAGGATACTCAATTTTTTCCCCATCGAGAGGCATCTTCAGATTTATATGCAGCTCTCCCTCAACCTCAAGGCCATCATCTCGCAGAGACTCATCCCCACAGTGGATGGAACAAGGGTCGCCGCAATCGAGATACTGCTCGACACACCGAGGGTCAAGGATCTCATCATGAAAGGTGAGATCGGGCTCTTGAAAGAAACCATGGCCCTCGGCTATCAGGAAGGCATGCAGACCTTTGACCAGCATATCTACGACCTCTATCAGACAGGCAGGATCAGCTACGAGAACGCCATCGCCTACGCCGATAGCCCCAATGACCTGAGGATCAGGATAAAGGTCTCCGGGGCAAAGAAGGTCGAGCAGGCAAAACCCCTCAAACTGAAGACGGACCAGTGGTAGCGGGAGGACGACCGCGTTCTTTGAGTTGCTCGTGCTCTCTTAAGGCAAAGGCCAGGGGGCTTGACAGGCAGACCACCAGCCCAAGCATCGAAATACCGAGCCTGAAGCTCACGAGATCACCGGAAAGACCAAGCAGGTAGGGGACTGGGCCGCCTCCGAAGAGGATGCCGAGGGCCACGACAACGCCGGTTGCCAGGCTTCTCGTTTCTCTGGAGAATATCTTCGCCGCGGACACGAGTGCCAAAGGGAAAAATTCCGTTATCACCACCGCCTGAAAAAAGAGAAGAATGCCTGTATATCCGGCGGGAGCTAGACCGATCAAGACCGTAAGTATACCCGCCGCAAGCAGTATAACGAACAGGGCCTTTCTCAGGTCGATCCTGTTGACGAAGAAAGTCACCGACACCGCGACCCCGATAGCGCCGAGCCTCGATAGGCCTACTATGTGATTGGCATAGGCGATACTCAATGACAACTCTTTTGTCAAATAGAGCGGCATTATGCCGAAGATGCCGAGGTTGGCCCCTGTGGCAAGGATAAAGAGGATGGTCATTATCCAGAGCGACCGCATCCTGAACAGGTTGCCGAAGGCGTTCTTTTCGGAACGGACGACCTTCACTTCATGGCCTATAAAGCAGCACATTACGGCATTTACCAGGACTACCACGGCGAAGACCTGGAAGGTCCCCCTCCATCCGAAAAACTGGAGAAAGAAAAGGGCGATCAAGGGGCAGCAGAATATCCCGGCCGGGGCGCCGGAGTCGTGGATGGCAATGGCTCTGGCCCAGTAGCCTTCCGCAAAGTATTCGGTGATCAGGGGCAAAACTGCCGGCAGATAGACGCCGATCGACGCACCCGTCATGAAGCTGAACACGTAAAGGAGTGGGAAGGCCTTGACGAAGGGGATGAGGAAAAGCAGCAGGGACGTCGCGGCAAGGGAAAGGACTATAGACTTCTTGTAACCGAATCTGCCCGCGTAGAGCCCGGAAAAAAACATCGCCAGAGCGTACCCTATCGACTGGAATATAAAGATGCTGCCCGCCTGGGCATGGGTGACCAGAAATTCGTCTTCAATGAGCGGCAGGACAGGTGCGAAGCTCAGCCTCACAATCATGTTGGTGAACCAGAAAAACCAGAAGACGGAAAGAAACAAGAGGCCTTTGCCCTCAAGGCCGAAGCGGCGTTCCATGGTGCTCATTTAACCAGAAACTGCAATAAACTGTCAATGAATCTTGATGCGTGCTATCTGGCGCATTCCGAGGGATCGCCCTTTACCTTTTCCAGGGCATGAGGCAGGGCCGCCTCTATGAATGAAAGGCATTCCGCCGCGGCTTTGGGGCTGCCCGGCAGGTTGACGATGATCGATTGCCGCCTGATGCCGCAGACTGCGCGCGAAATCAGCGCGAAAGGCGTAATGCGGAAGCTTTCCATCCTCATGACCTCTGAGAATCCGGGGAGCTCTTTTTCTATTGCCATGCGGGTTGCCTCGGGCGTGACGTCCCTTGGGCCGACCCCTGTCCCCCCTGTGGTGACGACAAGGTCTATGCCTTTTCGATCGACCTGGTCCCTTATGGTTTCTGCGATGAGGTCGGTTTCGTCCGGTATGATCACCACTTCGGTCACCTCATAGGTCTTTTGCAGCATCGTCCGAAGACCGGGACCGCTCGTGTCGACCCTTTCCCCGATGGAGCCTTTGTCGCTGATTGTGATGACCACGGCCCTGTACTTCACGGGAGTATCTCTACCTCGTCTCCCACACAGACCTCACCGCCCGTGACTACCTCGGTGAATATGCCCTCTTTCGGCATCACGCAGTCGCCCACCTGATAAAAGATGGCGCACCTCGTATGGCATTCCTTGCCTATCTGGGTCACCTTCATCAAGACCTTGCCCACGCGGAGCGTTGTCCCGATGGGGAGGGTCGGGAGCTCTATGCCTTCCGTTGTCAGGTTTTCCGCAAAATCACCGGGCTTCACGTCAAGTCCCATTTTCCTGATCTTCTCGATACTTTCCGCGGCGAGCAGGCTCACCTGCCGGTGCCAGGGGCCCGCATGGGCGTCACTGTCGAGGCCATGACCTTCCAGCAACCGGCAGCGCTCTATGTTGTGCTTTTTTTCGCCTTTATTGTCGCTCACATTGACTGAAATAACCTTGCCTTTCATTGTATCTCCCGGATGGATGTCATTCACGTGCTGCTTCGGGGTGCGATTTCCGGCGGAACACCCCGCTTTTTCCCCCGCTTTTTTCTAACAGGTAGAACGGCCCCAGCTCGATGGACTTATCGATTGCCTTGCACATATCGTAGATGGTGAGGGCAGTCACCATGACGCACGTCATGGCCTCCATCTCCACGCCTGTCGTGCCCTGTACCTTCACGGTCGAGGTGATCTCGATAAGGGCTTTTTCGTCCCGGAAGGCATAGGCCACGTCGACAAAACTGATGGGCAAAGGGTGGCAGAGCGGGACCAGTTCGGACGTCTTCTTCGCCGCCATTATGCCCGCGATTTTCGCCACTGTAAAGACATCGCCTTTCGGGCCCTGTCCCTGGCGCACTACCCCGTAGGCGTCCTCCGACATCCGCACCGTGCCGAAGGCCCGCGCCTCGCGGCTGGTTTCCCGCTTTTCGCTGACATCGACCATCCGCGCTTTCCCATCGCTGTCCACATGGCTCAGCCCCATCTTCTATTACCCTCCGATATGGCGCATACTGCTATTATTGGGCTCAGCGCCCCCTCCACCGGCGGAGCCGTCGAAGCCTCCCCCCTCATAAAAGCCGCTGCACCCCTCCGTTTACCCTCCGATATGGCGCATACTTCTTTGACATTTCCTGATCGCGCCCTCCGCCTCCACCTTTCTTTCCGGCTTTGCCATTACCGCGCTCCTCACGAAATCAGCCACTTTGTCGTCGCTTGCGCCTCCACGAATCAGGGCCTTCACGTCATACTCCGTGTCGGAGAAGAGGCAGGGCTTGATCTTTCCGTCGGGTGTCAGCCTGATCCTGTTGCACTCGTGGCAGATATGGGAGGACATGGGACTGATGAAGCCGACCTGGCCGGCAGTTCCGTTGATGTGAAACATCTTGGCGGGCCCCTTATCGGAATTTACGCTCGGGTGAAGCTCATGCGCCTGGCGTATCCGCTCTTCGAGGGAGGCTGAGCTAATGATCCTGGACCGGTCCCAAAGGGCCTCATCTCCGAAGGGCATGAACTCTATGAACCGTACCTGCACCTCCCAAATCCTGGCGAATTCGGCGAAATCGAGCACTTCGTCGTCGTTGAAGCCTTTGATGATCACCGTATTGATCTTTACGGGATGGAGACCCGCATGCTTTGCCGCATCTATGCTTCTTATGACCTTGTCAAAGGCGTCAACGCCGGTAATATAGGCGAATCTTTCGGGCTTTAGTGAATCGAGGCTGATGTTGACGCGCCTCAAGCCCGCATCGCGCAGCGTTTCCACGCACATCCCCAGCTCGACCCCGTTCGTGGTAAGGCTGATGTCATCTATGCTCCCGATGGCATCGATCTCTTCGAGCAGGAAAGGGAGGTCCTTCCTGCGGAGCGGCTCACCGCCGGTAAGCCTGACCTTCTTTACCCCCAAAGAGGCGGCTATGCGCACGAACCTGATGATCTCCTCGTAGCGCAGTATCTCCTGATGCGGTATGAAGGAAAAGGAGTTATCGCTGCAATACTTGCATCTGAGGTTGCACCTGTCGGTGATCGACACCCTTAAGTAGTTGATCACCCGGTTGAAGTTATCCGTTAGCATATTTGATTTTCCCGCTGTCTTTTGTCGTGTAGCCCCCCAGTCCGCTCAGCCTTGAGGCGAATTCCTGGGACGCGATAAGCTCCATGAGGAGGCTGAACCTCGGGTCTTCGCTGAATTCCCTGGTGACAAGGAGATCATACTCCTCTTCCATAAGAGGGATGAAATCCAAAGAAAAACTGTGGGAAACCGCGTAGATGGCCAGGCTGGTGTCCGCAATCCCCTCCTTCACCAGGATGGCGGCTGCCGTGTGTGTCGATTCTTCCCGGTCGTATCCCCGGATCGAGCGCGGATCGATTCGCTTCTCCTTGAGCATCATGTCGAGCAGTATCCTCGTGCCCGATCCGAACTGCCGGTTGACGAATCTCACCTCCTGCCGCGTAAGATCGTCCAACCCCTTTATTCCCAAGGGGTTCCCTTTCGCCACGAGCAATCCCTGTATCCTCTTTGTGATATGCACGAGAAGCACGGGCCTGCCAGCCAGATACTTCTTTATCGCCGGTATATTATACACCAATTCCTGCTCGTCCAGTATGTGTGTGGTGGCGAGGTCTATAATCCCTTTTTGCATCGCATTGATCCCGCTCATGCTGCCCACGTGGACGGATATGAGGTCCATGGCGGGGAAACGGGTCTTTATCATGTCCCTCAGCACATCAAGAGAAAGGTCGTGACTTCCCACGATATTGAGCCTGTGCTGCAGCTCGTCCTCCGGCCTCAGAAGGTGAGCCGGCAGCACCGTTCCCTCGTCGTACCCCTCCACGTTTTCCGGTATCGTGACAAGCGCATCGGCACGGGAAAGGGAGGAAAATACCCCTGCGCCGCGCGGAAGAGGATAGGCATAATAGCTCCCGCCCTTTGCCATGAGCCTTACCCGCAGCACTTCCTCAACGCCGATGCTCGACGGCAGCTTGTAGGGGGTGATGCAGGGGACGGACCTCTCCGGGGTACCGTAGCCGCAAAAGCGCTCGTAGACTACCTGGAGAAAAGTACTGAAGCTTATCGCCGCGGAGACGGGGTATCCCGGTATACCGAAGACGGGCTTGCCCTCGATGAACCCGAAGATGGTAGGCTTTCCCGGCATCATGGCGATGCCGTGAAACACAAGCTCGCCGAATTCCCGGATAACGACCTCCGTAAAATCCTCCGTACCGGCGCTTGAGCCCGCGTTTATGACAAGCACGTCGTGGGCCGGCATATGTTCCCTTAAGATGGCCCGCAGGTGCTCGTTATCCCTTGCTATTTCTGTTTTTGTCACGTCATAGCCCATCTGCCTGCCTAGGGCCATGAGCGTATAGGAGTTAAAGTCGATCAGTCTATGGGGAAGGACCTCCGGGTCGGGTTGTTCGTAAATATCGACCAGCTCCTGCCCCGTCGGGATGATAAGAAGCCTCGGCTTTTTCCGTGCCTCCACCGCTCTTATGCCTGCTGCGAGCAGCAATCCGACGTCGAGTATCCCCAGCCTGTAGTTGACGGGGAAGAGCATGTCGCCCTCGATGATGTCTTCTCCGGTCAGTCGCACGTGCTGCCATAATGACGCGGGCTTCCTGATGACTATTTCCGGACCCTTCTCTTCCACCTCTTCCACCATGATTACCGCGTTCATGGTCCTGGGCAGTGGATCGCCCGTATTGACGAGTATGGCCTCCGTCCCCCGCATAAGCGTTACAGGGCTGCCGAGGTCCGCGTCGAGTGTAGCCTCAAAGGAGACCGCGTATCCGTCCATGGCCGCGGAGGTGAAGGGTGGGTTCGAACGCGCCGCGAAGATAGGCTTCGATGTCACCCGGCCGGGGCACGCGGGCACGGGAATCTCTTCATGCCCTTCAAGGGGCCCGATCGCGGCCAGCACCCTCTCGATGGCCTCTTTCTTGCTTATGGTGGTGAGATATCTGTTACCCAAGGGAGAGTACCTCGACCTCGACGCCGGCCTCTATGCCTTCCTGCCCTTCCGGCACAACGACGTAGCCGTCTGCTTTCGAAAGGGTGGAGATGACTGACGATTTTGCGAAGATGGGCGTCACCAGAGGCGTCAGACCTTCTTTTCTCTCCACGCTTACCCTCACGTATTCCTCTATCCCGTAGGCCGACGGTATATTTGTCGTCAACGTCCCCCATATGGTCCGGGGCAGACCGGAGCGCCTCTCACCTTTCATGCGCGCCAGAAGGGGCTGCACGAACCTCATGACGACCATGGCGCAGGAGACGGGATGGCCGGGAAGGCCGAATACCGGTTTTCCCCACAAGGAGGCGAAAACCGTCGGCTTGCCCGGCTTTATGTTGAGGCCGTGAAAGAGGACCTTTCCACCAAGCCCCTCGACCGCCGTGGTCATGAAGTCGCTCTGACCCTTCGAGCTCCCGCCCGAGAGCACTATCGCATCGCACTCCCTGAGAGCAGAAAGCCTCGAAGTTATATCGTCAACCGTGTCCCTGGCTATGCCTCCGAACCGGACGAGACAACCCTGCCTTTTTATCAGACCCGATACGGTATGGGTGTTAATGTCCCTGACCTTGCCCGCTTCCACCACGCCGTCCACCGGTATGATCTCGTTGCCTGAGGAGATGAGGCCGCACACGGGTTGTTGCCGGACGGGAATGCGGGTGACCCCGAGGGCGGCCAGAACGCCTAAGTCGAAGGGCGAGAGGACCTGCCCCTTTTCAAGCACAACCTGCCCTTTCTGCAGGTCTTCGCCCCTGAAGCAGATATTCTCTCCCCGGCGGACGGTGCGGGTCACCTCGATGGCCGCGCCTGCCTGCCTCGTATACTCGACCATGACCGCGCCGTCCGCGCCGTCAGGCATCATGGCCCCGGTCGCGACGTAAACTGCCTGGCCGTCATCGACCTCCTTTTCCGCGACCTCACCGACCAACACCTCTCCCTCCACCTGGAGGAAGGCGGGCGTGCCTTCCCGTGCCCCATAGGTGTCCTTTACCCTTACGGCGTAGCCGTCTACGAGAGACCGTGGAAAAGGCGGTATATCTTCCCGGGCGGTGATATCTGCCGCGAGCACCCTGTCAAGTGCCTGCTCAAGGGGAACCTCTTCTCCCCCCAAGGGCGCGACAGGAAAAGACATGATGAGCGTGAGCGCTTCCGCTGGCCTGATCGATGTGAGGAATTCCACGAAAAAACATCACCGGTACTCGTAGTTACGATCTTCACAATATACCGATTCGACCGACAATTGTCAACGCCGGCCGGGTTAATTTCGCGCCTTTCGCCTGTCTCGCCGCCGCCGCGAGTCGAAAAATGGAGGGGGGACACCCCTCCGAAAGCAAGGGGGCGAGAGGAGTGTCCCCCCATCCTCTTATGCTCCGGCTCGCGACGCCGACGATCACGGCGAAATCCATCGAAATTTCCTCCGGCCGGGAAAAGGAGCTTGCTCACTTCACCAAGTTGTGCCTTTTGGTGTTTCAAGATTTTTACGGAATGCCATGAGTAAGGTGGCCACCAAGCCAAGGAGGCGCGGCATAAGCGACCTTCGAAAGAATGCCACGGCAAACGGTGGACGCCCGGATCCCGTTGCCGACTGGGTGTAATCTTGGAGGTTTGGTCCGGATGGGGCGGCGGAGGACGCCTTCGTGTAATCGGGGATCCGCACAGCCACAGTGTCAGGCGACATTTGTAATGGTAATGGCGACGGCGCCGCTCTGTCGCTAGCCTTTCTTCTCATCAAGAGGACTCTTCACCCAAGAAGTTTGCCTTGGCCACATGAATGTAGATCATGGTCGTCTGAATGTTCTAATGGCCAAGTAACTCCGTGGATGGTCCTGATATCCATACCCCTTAGTGATGTACTGCTCTTCAATTAATAACGAACCGTTTCCCTGCGCGAAGGAAATTCTAAATGGCCAAACAACTTAATTACGGTCTTAGCCGGCTTCTCCTACCGTATGGAATTCCCAGCTTGCTCATCTTCGTCCTGAGAGTATTTGGGTGAAGCCCCAGGAGTTGCGCAGCTCCTCCCGGCCCGTTGATCTTGCCACCGGCCATCTGCAAAGCCTGCCTGATGTGCTGGACAGTCATCTCGTCGAACGACAGCAGAGTGCGATTTTGGCCCTCGCCACGAATCACTTCACGGCTCACTGGAATCTGGGTCTCGAAAAGGGTCTCAAATGAAAGCACGCCACCCCTGCTCTGGATCAGAGCCCGTTCGATCAGGTTTTCCAGCTCCCGCACATTGCCCGGCCAATCATAAGCCATAAACCTGTCAAGTACGCCCGGTGACAGCACAGGTCTCTCCGCGAGCTTGAGTTCTCTGGACTTGCGCTCCATCAAGTGATGCAACAGGGCCGGAATATCTTCTCTTCTCTGCCTGAGCGGCGGGATCGTTATAGGAAAGACATTGAGTCGGAACCAGAGGTCTTCGCGAAATCTGCCAGAGGCGATCATTTCCTCGAGGTCTCTGTGTGTGGCCGATATAATGCGGATGTCCACAGGTATGGGACTTGTTCCTCCTACGCGTTCGATTTCTTTGGTCTGGAGGACGCGCAACAGCCTCACCTGGGCCTGCAATGGCAGTTCTCCAATTTCATCCAAAAAGATCGTACCTTTGTCAGCCCGTTCAAAACGGCCCCTCTTTTGGCTGATTGCCCCGGTGAAAGCCCCTTTCTCGTGACCGAAGAGCTCGCTGTCGAGGAGGGTCTCGGGGATGGCACCGCAGTTCACCTTGATAAACGGCCCATCCTTGCGCGGCGAAGAATAGTGAATCGCGTTGGCGATGACCTCTTTTCCTGTGCCCGTCTCTCCCAGCAACAGCACAGGGCTGTCGAGGGGTGCCACCTGCCTGACCATTTCCATCACCGTTTTTAGACCAAAATCCGAACCGATGATCTCGTCCCCCGAGACGGACCGCAGTTCGTCATAGAGATAGCGGTTGTCATCGGCCAGCATGTCCTTGAATCGAATGATTTCCTGATATCTTAGTGCGTTGGACATGGCAATGGCAAAAGGTTCATGGAGCACTTTAAGCAGGTGAGCGTGCTCGTTATTGTATCGATTCAGGCCATCTGCCGCCAGCCCGAGCATACCAATCAAATTGCTTTCAAGTTTCAAAAACATGATTATTACCGATACATCGGATTTGAGCCCAAGTTGTCCTAGAATCTCTGAAAGGGCTACCTCCTGATCGGGCTGGTTCATAATTAGGACCAATGCTTCATTTTTCGAAAGGGCCGCCTGTAAATCGGATGCCCTTTTATCCCGGCCTCTCTCGGACAAGGGCAGGACTCGTTCATTTACTTGCTTGAGACCGACTGATGCCACGACTTTCAAAAGATTCAGATCATAATCCAGTATATGCAGGCTCATTTCATTCGCGGGGATGAAAGCTTGTATGTATTCAAAGCAGCGCTTCAAAGCCGTTACAATGTCGAGGCTGCTGCATATGCGCAGGGTTGCCTCTCGAAAAAAAACGTTTTCATCCACGTTCATCGTTTTCTCCTTTACGCGCGTTCCGAATTGCGAGGCGGAACGGTCGGTGGCCGCAAGCACCCGAGCATCAGAGGCTACGTTACGGTTAAAAGTAGAATTACTGCATATCGTACCACATTTTACGTTATGCCGTAAATCATCACACACTGTTCTTATGTAAACACTTGATTTTACAATACAATCCATGCTGGCACGCTTCTGGCAGTAGGATGAGCAGGTGTTACCGGAGGATAGACGACATGAAATGGGTTGAGATTATCACTTTGCGTTCATCTGGAAAAATCAATAGACAATTAGTGGATGAGCTTCTGAAGCTGGTACCTGACTCTGATTCGCCGACCGATACGCCACATCTGGTCGAAATAAGGATATATCATCATTCCGTAGTTGAGACTGATTTTAGCATCCATATCTATTGGAAATCAGAACCGGGGCGCCAGGATAAGAGTCCTCTCGGTCTGAGGCTTTCTTCTGCGCTAAGGAATCTGGGGCTGTTGAATCATTCCGTATGGGTCGAGACAACTGCCGCCGAATTCCCGCCCGGTGATCGGGACTCCAAGTCCCGGGAGGTATACCGCAAAACTGGAGCAATGTAAAAGGAGAACAGAAGGATGAAAAGTAAAATTGACCTCGTAAGTGGAGCAAACAAGATGGCTGTATACGAGAGGTTGCCATTCGGAAACCCAAGAGAGCTGGCAATGGACTACGAGAACATGTCCAATGAGGAACTCTACCTTCTTTTGAAAGAGATGGCGCCGGCCGTGGCTGAAATTGCGCACGTCAGTGATTCCAACAGAGAAACCGTGATTGGCATCCTGATTCTTTCCCTCGGACACAACCAATTGACGCGGACGAATCGAGAAAACAGAGTCCGTCCTATTTGTGGAGCGACAAGGGAAGACCCTGTACGACCATTAAAGAAGACGAAATGAGAACGAAGCTTCTCTCCGCGGAGATCAAATACCGTACCATAGTGGAGAATTCTCTCGCAGGCGTCTACATCTACCAGGAAGGTCTGTTTCGCTTCGTCAACAAGCGATTCTGCGAGATTTACGGGTACTCCTATGAGGAGTTAGTTGATAAATTGGGCGCCATGGATATCACGCATCCCGAGGAGAAACAGGTCGTTCAGGAGCGTGTGACGGAATTGTTAGCCGGCAAATTAAGTATGAGAAGACTTACACACAGGGCTATCAGGAAAGACGGCACGACGATTACCGTGAATGTCCTTGGGAACCGCATAATCTATAAAGGCAGACCGGCTATTTCCGGCGCCGTCTATGACATCACCGGACAGCAAAGGGCGGAAGAACAACTGCGACAGAAGACCGCACTCCTTGAGGCCCAGGTAAATGTGTCGCTCGATGGAATCATCGTCGTAAGAAAGGGCAGGAAGATCCTTCAAAACCAACAGGTCAACGACCTGTTGAAGATCCCCCGGCACATCGCCGAGAACGATGACGATGAGGCGCAGGTCGAATGGGTCAGGGGCCTATCCAAAGATCCTGAACACTTCTACGAGAAGACCGCGTATATGTTAGCCCATCGTGGCGAGACAATGCGGGACGAGCTTGAGCTCAAGGATGGAACGGTCCTTGACAGATATACGAGGCCCGTGATCGGCAAGGATGGGAAGTACTACGGGAGAATCTGGACGTTCCGGGACATCACCGAACGTAAGAGATCGGAAGAAGCCCTGCGCGCCAGCCGGCTTCAATTGTCCGAGGCAATGGACCTTGCGCATATCGTGTACTGGGATGCTGATCCCGTGGTAGAAACCTTTATCTTCAATGACCTCTTCTATGCTTTTTACGGCACCACCGCAGAGCAGGAAGGAGGATACCGGATGACGAGGGAGGAGTACGGACAACGGTTCATACACCCCGACGACCTGCCTCTTTACTATCAATTTGGAGAGGAAAATGTCTCAAGACCCGGCCCCGAATTCGTTGCGGACATGGAACACCGCATTATCCGTCGCGATGGTGAAGTGCGGCATATCCTGGCGCGAACAAGGATCCTTAAGGATGATTCAGGCCGTATCGTGAAAATATATGGCGCAAACCAGGACATTACCGAGCGCAAGCAGGCCGAAGAGGCCCTCAAAAAGAGCGAGGCCCTGTTGCGGTCCATTCTGTCGGCCTCCCCGGTGGGCATCGCCCTCGCAACCGCTGAGAGGGTGATCGTCTGGGTAAACGACGCCATGGTCCGCAACTCAGGCTACAGCCGGGAGGAGCTTGAGGGCAGATCGTCCCGTGTCTTTTACGGGTCGGAGAAGGAATTCGCCCGCGTGGGGGAGATCATATGCAGCGAGGCCTGGCATGGCCGTGCCATGGTGACGGAAACCAAGTTTCTGGGCAAGGATGGTCAGATACGGGACTTCCAGCTCGCCGCCGCCCCGGTAGACGCCGACGATCTCTCGGCAGGCATAGTCTTTGTTGTTGCAGAGATTACCGAGCGGAAGCGCGCGGAAGAAGAACTCCAAAAAGCCCACCGACGCCTTTCCGACATCATCGACTTCCTCCCCGACGCGACCTTCGTCATAGATCGGGAGAAACGGGTCGTGGCATGGAACAAGGCCATCGAGGAGTTGACGGGGGTGAAGAAGGAAGAGATGTTCGGGAAAGGGGATTACGCATATGCGGTCTCCCTTCACGGAGAGCGCAGGCCCATCGCCATCAATCTCGTACTCGAGAGGAACGAGGAGATGGAGAAGACCTACGATCACGTGCAGAGGGAGGGCAACAAGCTTTCCATGGAGATTTACGTACCGAGGGCATACCAAGGAAGGGGCGCCCATCTCTCCCTCACCGCATCGCCCCTCTTCGACCGCGAAGGCAATGTCGTCGGGGCCATTGAATCGGTCAGGGACACGACCGAGCAGAAACGCATCGAGAAGGCGCTGCAGGAATCCGAGGAGCGCTACCGGGTGGCGATAGAGAACTCCAATGACGGGATTGCCCTTGTCAGGGGGGGTCTCCACATCTATGTCAACCGGAAGTTCCTGGAGATTTTCGGCTACGGCAACCTTGAAGAGGTAGTAGGGAAAACGCATGACCTTATCGTTCACTCTGACGACCTGGGAAAGGTCGTCGGCTACAATCGCGCGAGACAACGGGGCGAAGCAGTCCCGGACCGCTACGAGTTCAAGGGCCTGAGAAAGGACGGCGATATCGTCTACATCGAGGCGTCGGCCGCGCTCACCACCTATCAGGGCGAGCCTATCTCCCTCGTCTTCCTGAGGGACATCACCGAACGCAAGAACCTTGAGGCCCAGCTCCGCCAGGCCCAGAAGATGGAGGCCATCGGTACCCTCGCAGGGGGTGTCGCCCATGACTTCAACAACATCCTCATGGCCCTCATGGGCTATGCCAACCTGCTCCAGATGAAGATGGGGAAGAACGATCCCTCGCGGGTTTATGTGGACCAGATCCTTGCCTCAGTTGCCAAGGCCGCCAATATCACCCAGAGCCTGCTCGCCTTCGGGAGGAAGCAGATCATGGAGATGAAACCCCACAAGGTCACCACCATAGTCAAGGATGTGGAGAAGCTGCTGCAAAGGCTCATGCCCGAGGACATAGATCTCACGGTAAAGCTGGGCGACGATGCGACCGTCAGGGCGGACATGACGCAGATCGACCAGGTCCTCATCAACCTCGCCACGAATGCCAGGGATGCCATGCCTAAGGGCGGGAGGCTCACGATCGAGACGGGGCGGGTCGTGATCGATGAGGAGTTCAGGAGGACCTACGGGTACGGCAAACCGGACGCCTACGCCCTCATCCTAGTCACGGACACGGGCATGGGCATGAGTGAGAAGACGCAGGAAAAGATCTTCGAGCCCTTCTTCACCACCAAGGAGCCGGGAAAGGGTACGGGTCTCGGCCTCTCTATCGTCTACGGCATCATAAAGCAGCATAACGGGTACATAAACGTCTCCAGCCGGCCGGGGGAAGGAAGCACGTTCCTCATCTACCTGCCTGAGGTGAAAGAAAAACCACGGGAAACGAGAAGCGCCGTTCGTGAGGCAAAAGGGGGAAGCGAGACCCTCCTGCTTGCGGAGGATAACGCCGACATCCGCGCGGTCATGTCCGGCATCCTGAAAATGTCGGGATACACGGTCGTAGCCGCGGTGAACGGACGGGATGCAGTCGAAAAGTTCAGGGAGCACAAGGACGAGATACGATTGATCATCCTCGATGTCGTGATGCCGGAGAAGAACGGGAAGGAAGCCTACGAAGAGATGCGGACGATGAAGCCCGACACCAAGGCCCTCTTCATGAGCGGCTATACAGCCGACGTAGTCCTCGACAAGGGTGTTTTCGACAAAGCCCTCGACTATATCGCGAAACCGATTGCGCCCAACGAGCTCCTTCACAGGGTACGGGACATACTCGACCGGTAGGCCCTCTCACGGGGCTCACCGGGCCCTATGGTGATGTAATAACATGCGTAGGGGGAGGTGGGAACGTGGTTGCACACATTGCGTCGCGCCTGCCTGATCCCGTTTCCGGGAGGGCCAATGATTACCAGTTCCATTGTGATATCAAGCGAAGGGCTTTACCCGTAACAATTACAGGAAGTTGTTCTCGACCCCTTGCTCAACGCGTTCACCTACGAAGGCTAGCATAAGGCATATGGCGAAGAACTGAGGATTACGGAAAGTAGAAAGATGGACGCTGCGGTCGGCAAAACAACGTTTGGGGAATAATGTCCCCGGTGCAAACAATTCTGCCTTGACATTCGCTGAGAGGGTGAGTGACGTCTCCTTTGGGTCTCGTTTTTGCTGCCCTACGAGCAATGAACAGAACTGCTCAGAACCGTGGTGGCCCGACACTGGATCGACGAGGGAGCCGGAGGCATGGGGTACAGTTTTCAAATGCGGCTGTTCTGTGGCGTCGCAGCATTTCGTTGATTCTCTCGGTCAGTTGATATATATTCTGCTTCTTAACTACTCGAATCATCGGGACAGTATGAAAAAACAGGCCCGCATGCGCATGAAACATGGAAAACCGGCAAGCCACTCGATGAATACCGCGGAGAAGCTGCTCGACGCGGCAGTGGATCTCTTTGCCGTCAAGGGATTCAATGCAACTTCCATCCGGGATATCGCCGGATTGACCGGGATGACGATCACCAACATCTACTATCACTATGGCAGCAAAGAAGGACTCCTTATCGCTATCCTCGAGAGGGCGACCCGTCAGATCATAGACGGCTTGACCGAGGTTGTGAATCGCGACATCGACCCACTGGAGCGCTTCAAGCTGCTGCTCAAAGTACATTTCGACCTCCTTATCAATATTGGCAGGAAGGAGGCCCAGATCCTCTTCCTCGAAGAGGAGCGTGTCTCCAGGTTCAGAAAGCCCTTTCAAATCGAGCTCCTCGATATTTACCGCAAAGAGTTGCAAACTCTCAAGTCCCTCGGCTACGTGAGCCAGGAGAACCTCACCGTCCTCGCCTTTAACGTGTTTGGCGTCATAAACTGGCATCTGCGCTGGTATAAGCCCGGAGGAAAGATGACTCTCGATCAGGTCAAGGACGAGATGGTGGCGTTTCTGTTCTACGGAATGGCCGGTCCCCGGCCGACGAAGGACGCCTTGCTTCCGTAGGGGCGCCGAACGAGTCTTCCCGTCAATGGCCGTATGGTCTTCAACGGCCTTCTTGCCGCCCTCCGCCTTAATGAGCAGTCTCGGCATGGTGTAAGCATCCATTCACCCCCAAGGACCATGCCTTTGGCGCGGTGCTCCCCTTCCCCTCGACGGCATAAGCGCTAGGACAAGGGGCAAGCGAGTTCCATGCTACAATTCGTCATACCGGTGGAGGCCGGTATCCAGGGCAATTTGAGGTTTCTGGACCCGTTTTTTCACACCAGGATACGGGCATTCCGCGGCAGGCTTAGTAACGGTCTGGGTTAGCGCTTGTGCCACTCGATGGGAAAGGAGCGTATCCCTCCGGAAAACTCCGTAAAGTGCAGGCTCGTACATACATACCCTTGCTCACTTATCGAAAAACTGAAATGCCTGTAACTACAGACATATCCATCGCTCGATATAAATTTTTCTTGACATATATCAATCGATAGAGATAAAAATGTAAAGTTCAATCATTACAGGTCGTAGCTCATGCAGGGGCACAAGGAGCTAGGATGAAATGGGCCGGCGAACCGGCCGGGAGACTAAAAATCTCTGGGCTCGCTTTCTGTTGAGACCCATCCTTAGTTTTCGAAAAATACCCTACAAGGGGGTGATGAAAAACACAACACGACAAACAGACCAGGGAAGGCGGAAGATGTGAGGTGTGGACGCCTTTGGGTTTTCGAGCCTGAAGAATTCTAAAAACCTATTTCCTCGGAAGAAGTTTGACACGCAGACTAAAGGGGAGGGACGCATGAAGATGAATTACGTGGGAAAACTTTCGTTGGTCTTTGGACTTACATGGGGCCTGGGCGGCCTCGATCGTTTGATGGTCGGCCTTGCTGCTCCGGGCTACATGCCTGCGCTCGGGCTCAACTTCTCTCAGCTCGGGCTTATCGCTGCCGCAAACGGTGCGGGAGTCGCCGTCGGCGCCTGGATCATAGGACCTCTTTCTGAAATGTACGGCCGCAGATTGGGCGCAATCTGGGGAAACCTCGCCGAGCACATCTTTAGCGGGCTGAGCGGCCTCGTGGGCTCCTTCGGGGCCATGTTCGGCGTGAGAGGCTTGATGGGCGCGTGTGTAGGCGCTCTTTACGGCCCCTCTTACGCGGCTATCGCCGAAGAGTCGCCCCCTGAGAAGAGGGGCCACTACATCGGCTTTGCCCAATCCTTCTGGCCACTGATAGGCATGGGAATAGGCCCGATAGTCGCCGGTTATCTCCTGGCCGGAGTGGGCTGGCGCTTTTCCTTCTTCCTGGTGGCGATCCCCGGCATCATCCTTACCCTCTATCTCGCAAGCTTCATGAGGGAGCCAAAAACCGTCGCGGATAACATTAAGAGAAGAAAGGAAACCGGAAAGAGCACACTGATGCATGAGGGCAAGGAAGTACACATCTGGGACGTGCTCAAGTATCGAAACGTTCTGCTCGCAACCCTGACCAGCATCTGTTCCATGGCCTATCTGTTCGTCCTTTTCGCATTCGTGCCCGTATTTTTCGGGAAGATACACCACATGAGTCCTGTTCAGACCGGCTGGGTTATGTCCGGCGGGGGTCTTGTCGTGTGGCTCGGCGAGATATATCTGCCGCGCATTTCGGACGTGATAGGCCGCAAGCCGTCCCTGCTGATCGCTTTCGCGCTCGGTGCTTTCGGCGGGTTTCTTTTCGCCATGGCGCCGGCCGGCACGAGCGCCGGTCTCCTCGCGTTCTATTTCGCCATCTTTTGCGCGGGTCTGTCCAGCTACCCCGTGTTCCTGGCCCTCGTCCCGACGGAGAGCGTGCCTTTCACCATTGCAGCGACAGCGGTGGCATTGCCCCAGGGCCTGGGGGAAGTCATAGGCGCCACGGTCTTCCCCGCTATCGGCGGGTGGGTAGCCGATACGTACGGCCTGACCCACACGATGTACATGGTCATCGCGTCGTGCTCCGCGTGCTTTATAATCAGCCTGTTCCTGAAAGAAACCGCTCCCAGGGTTTTGGCCAGAAGGGCCAAGGTCCGGGTGGAATTGGCGTAATCATGATAAAATACGCGTTTCTAACTGTTCACTAAAGGAGGACATGAACAATGGAATACTGCAATTTAGACTTAAACCTAACGAAGGAAGATCAGACCCTCAAAGCGTCCGCCCACAAATTCGCGGAGACGGTGATGCGCCCCGTTTCTGTCGAGATCGATAAGATGAGCGTGGAGGATGCCTTTGCCCCGCAGTCGCCCTTTTGGGATTTTATGCGGAAGGCATACAAGCTGGGGTACCACAAGCTCCCCTTCCCCGAGGTGGTCGGCGGTCCAGGCCTCACCCCCTGGCAGATAGCACTTGTCATGGAAGAGCTGGCCTGGGGGAGCTTCGGCCTGACCCTGACTCTCAATACCAGTCTCGATGCCGCGGTGGCGGTCGAGGGCGGTGAAGAGTTCATCAAGAACTTCACCGTGCCTTACTGCCAGAACACGGACGCGAGCTATATCGGCTGCTGGGCGATCACCGAGCCGGACCACGGATCGGATACCCTGATGGCCGGCTATCCGAGTTTCCACGACCCGAACATCAAGGCCCAGTGCCGCGCCCGTCAGGACGGGAACGCATACGTGATCAACGGCCAGAAAGCCGCGTGGGTCTCGGGCGGCCCCATCGCGAAGACTATCCTCCTCATGGCCCAGGTCGAGCCCTCTATGGGCCACGCGGGAAGCGGCATATTTGTCTTTTCCCTGGACCGCCCCGGCGTCTCCAAGGGAAAAGCCCTCAACAAGGTCGGCACCAGGGACCTCCCCCAGGGCGAGATCTACTTTCACGAGGTCCGGGTGCCGAAAGAGGCGATGCTCATAGGGCCGGACCGCTACGAAGGGGCCTTGGCGGCCCATCTTTCCATGACCACACCCATGGTGGGCGTCTGGGCGACCGGTCTGGCGAGGGCCGCGTTCGAAGAGACCCTCAACTATGCGCGGCAGCGGGAGCAGGGTGGAAAACTCCTCATCGACCACCCGAATATCCAGCAGAGGCTCTTTGACATGTTCCGCAAGATCGAGGCGTCCAGACAGTTGTGCCGCTCTGCCTTTGTCTACAACTGGACCAGTCCGCCTGAAAACCGCGTGCCCGAATATTCTTTCGCGGCCAAGACGTTCGCGACACAGACCGCGGTCGAGGTGACGGGCGATGCGGTTCAGACCTTCGGCGGCAACGGGATTTCAAAGGAATACCTCATCGAGAAACTCTACAGGGATGCGCGCACTACCACCATTTGCGACGGATCGAACGACTCGCTCTCGATCGCCGGAGGTTTCACCGTCGCGAAAACGTACCCAAGGAAGGCCTAAGAGGATACTGATCGGCGCCCCCTTGCGCCCCCCATGCGCGCCCCCGCGCATAACCCTTTTCGCAAGGGGGCGCCGATCCAACCAAGGAGTCACGCTATGAAGCACTATCCATTCAAAGAACAGACGTTGGGACACATCCTCATGGATAAGGCCGCAACACGCGGCGACAAGGTGTTCCTCGAATTTGAGAACGGCGCCACCGTCACCTACGGCGCGTGCAACGAGGCGACAAACAGCATTGCGAACGGCCTGCGCCGGCTCGGCCTGAACAAGGGGGACACTCTCGCCACTTTCCTGCCGAACAGCATCGATTCCATCTATCTCTGGTTCGGGGCGGCGAAGGCGGGTATCATAGAAGTTCCCATAAACCTCGCGAACAAAGGCAACTTCCTTTCCCACATGATCAACAACTCCGACTGCAAGGCCATCATCATAGACCGCGACCTGCTCGACAGGCTGCAGTTCATCGCCGATGACGTACCGGGACTCCGGACAGTGGTGGTCTGGTCGAAGACGGGCAACATGGAAGCACTTCCGAAGATAAGGTTCAATGTCCTGAGCTACAGGGACCTTCTGGACAACCCTCCCAAGAACCTGGAAGTTGAGGTGAAGAGCAGTGACCCGCAAATGATCATCTATACCTCGGGTACAACGGGAGCGGCAAAAGGGGTGCTCGACTGCCACTCCATGATCTACCTCTCGGCTTTCGAGTATATCGAGGCAACACGGGCTACCCAGAAGGACGTGTTCTTCACGTTCCTCCCCCTCTTCCATGCGAATGCCCGTATCCTGTGCATCTATCCTACCCTGCTTCTGGGCACGAAGGCAGTGATCTATGAGAAGTTCAGCGCGAGCCGGTTCTGGGACCAGGTCAGGAAACATAAGGCCACCATGTTCAACTCCCTTGGGGCCATTGCGCAGTTCATATACAGTCAACCGGGAAAACCGGAGGATGGGGACAACCCCGTGCGCGTGTGCGCCGCGTTCCCTATGCCGCCTGAAATATATGCCGATTTTGAGAAACGGTACAATTTGAAGGTGGTCGAGGGCTACGGGCTGACGGAGCTGGCCATCATCACCTACAACCCCTGGGATGCGCCGAAGATGGGCTCCTGCGGGAAGGAGACGAAGAGCTTCGAGGTGCGGATCGTCGACGAGGACGACTGGCCGGTGCCCACGGGCACGGTGGGAGAGATAGTTGCCCGGGGCAGGGTGCCCTGGGCCACGGCCCTGGGGTACCAGAACATGCCGGACAAGACCGTCGAGCTCGTGAGGAACCATTTTTACCACACAGGCGACGCCGGTGTGCTGGACGAGGAGGGCTACCTCTTCTTCCGGGACCGGATAAAGGATTATATCCGCAGGCGGGGAGAAAATATCTCCTCCGCCGAGATAGAACGGGTAGTCAACTCGCACCCCTTGGTGGCCGAATCCGCCGCCATATCGGTGAAATCGGAGCTGTCCGAGGACGAGGTGAAGGTCGTGGTTATACTGAAACCCGGCCAGGAGCTGCCGCCGGAGACATTGCTCGCCTTTTGCGAAGAGAGGATGCCCTATTTCGCGGTGCCCCGGTTCGTCGAATACGTGGACGGCTTTCCCAAGACAGCGAACGAAAAGGTGCAAAAGGCAAGGCTCAGGGAAGCGGGCATTACCCCCGCCACCTGGGACAGGGAGAAGGCGGGCTTCAAGGTAAAGAAATAGGGAAATACTTCAGGAGGAAACATGTCGGAAGATGCGATACCTGTAAAAGAAGGCCTATTCGATGAAACAGGCGGCGGGAGGCTGCTTGCCGGTCGATGCAAGGCGTGCGGGAGGATCTTCTTCCCGAAAGTGCCGTTCTGCTTCGAATGTCTGGCAAAGGATATGGAAGAGGTGGCGCTCAGCCGCAGGGGGAAGCTCTATTCTTACAGCATCGGGCGCATGGCTTCGACCTACTTTCAGCCGCCTTACGCGGTGGGGCTTGTTGACCTGCCCGAGGGGGTGCGCGTGTTTGCCCCGCTCATGACGACCGCGGATCTGACCTACCGGATCGGCGCGGAGATGGAGGTCTATATAGACGAGCTCTGGAAAGAGGACGGCAGACGGATCATGGGGTACAAGTTCAAACCCGTGAAAGACGGGGTCAGCCCTTGACAGAGGACAACTTCAAAAAGGGCCGGCTATGAGACTGTATAGGGAGACGTTGTCCTCTGTCAAGGGCTGACCCCACGTTAGAGGAGGCTTCAATGAGAGAAGTAGCAGTAATCGGAGTAGGACAAAGCGAATTCGGAAAGTTCCCGTGGAAATCTGCCGCGGCCATGGGGTCGGAAGCGGTGAAGGCGGCCCTGGCCGATTGCGGTATCCCGCCGAGGGCAATTCAGGTCGCCTATTGCGCGAGACAGTACGACGCGAACTGTACCTCCCAACAGATATTAAAGGAAGTGGGTATACGCGGCATCGAGATGATCAACGTGGAGAATGCCTGTGCCGGGGGGTCGACGTCCTTTCGGGGGGTCTGGAAGGAGATCGCCGACGGCAGGTACGACGTCGGGATCGCCATGGGGGTAGAATCGATGACAACAAGCCCCATAGCAGGCAAGCTCATCTCCCCTGAGAAGGACGACCTCGAAGGACACATCGGCATGACCATGCCCGCCATGTTCGGCATGGTGGCGCGGAGGCAGATGGAGGCGGGGGCGACGCTGGAGGACTTCGCCCTGGTGTCGGTCAAGAATCACCACAACGGCTGTCTCAATCCACAGGCCCAGTACAAGAGGGAGTTCACCGTCGAGGAGATACTCAACTCGCGCATGATCTGCGACCCCATTACTCTCCTCATGTGCTGCCCCAATACGGACGGGGCGGCGGCGGCCATTCTCTGTTCCATGGACGTGGCGAGAAGATATACGACAAAGCCCATACGGGTCCTGGGCTCGGCGCTCTGCTCCGCGGACTACAAGTATGCCCAGGAAGACATCTGCGCATCGCCCGTGGGGGTAAAGGTTGCGAAGCTGGCATATGAGATGGCGGGGGTCGATCCCAAGGACATAGACCTCGTCGAGATGCACGATGCCTTTGCGAACGAGGAGATACTGAGATATGAGGACCTCCTGCTCTGTAAGCCGGGGGAGGGCATACAGTTTCTCAGGTCGGGTGCGACGGCTATAGGCGGCCGCGTCCCCGTTAATCCGAGCGGTGGCCTCCTCGCCCTGGGACACCCGCTGAGTGCCTCCGGCGTCCGCACCGTGTGTGAGGTCGTCCTGCACCTGAGAGGCCAGGCAGGGGCCCGCCAGACGCCGAATGCGAAGGTGGGCCTGGCCCAGATGCTGGGGGGGCTCGTGACGAACCTGGAGCATGGCGCCGTTGCGGGCATACACATACTTGCACGATAGAGGTGATGCGTGATAACGAGATTCAACCACGTGGGTATCGCCGCGAAGAACCTGGAGGCGACCCTCGATTTTTTCGTGAAGACCTGCGGTGCCAGGGAGGTGTGGCGGAAGAGGTTTGAGGACGAGAAATTCGAGACGGTCCTCGTTGCAATCGGAGAAGCGCGGTTCGAGCTGCTGGGCAGCATAGAGCCTGGAAGCCTTATCGACAAGTTCATCCGGACAAGGGGAGAGGGTATCCACCACGTCTCTCTGGAAGTGGATGAGTTCGATCAGACGATCGACCACTTCAAGTCCAAAGGGATGAAGTTGATGGGTGAGACGGACACCAAGGATTTTAGGGCTGTCTTCATACACCCTCAAAGCATGTCCGGCGTGCTGACGGAGATCATAGAGCCGAAGGGGGGATGGGGGACGTGAGTCACCCACCCCTGCACAACATGAGGGCAAAAGACCTCGTGATAAAAACAATGGGAGGATAAGCGATGGATGACGCAAAAGAAGCCCCAAAGGCCCCGACCTTTGAAGAACTCAAACCGATGCTGAGACCTACGGATGTCATGAGCGGAGTGATGAAGGTGGATCCCGAGAAATGTTCGAGCTGCGGCCTTTGTCTCCAGAACTGTCCGTACAGATGCTGGGAGATGGATGAAGAAAAACATCCGAGGATGAACGACACCCATCTCTGCTTTTCCTGTTTTAACTGTATGGTAGCCTGCCCTAAGGACGCTATCTCTGTTGTCAGCCCCTATGAAGTTAAGGGCGGCTTCTTCGACACGGGGTTCTCAAAAATAAAGATGCCTCTGGAGCCCAAAAACAAAGACGGCAACCCCGACGAGTGGAACCAGGTCGAAAGGACCATTTTGGAGCGGCGGAGCGTGAGAAACTTCAAGAAGGACCCCGTGCCCGACCATCTCATACGCCGTGTGTTGGAAGCAGGGCGGTTTGCCCCGAGCGGCGGTAATCACCAACCGTGGAAGTTCACCGTTGTTACGGACAAAGCCCTTATCGACGAGCTTGAAATCGCGCTTCAGGCATTGTACGCGGGCATGTACCCTGCATTCCTCAACGATGATGCCATTATGAACCTTGTCGGGGTGGTAGACACCGGCGTTTTTGAGCCCCGCACTCAGCAAGGCTTTCGCTGCACCGCTATGAAGGAGCTTCCTGTATTTATGGACGCCCCCTGCGCCATCTTCCTGGGCAGCAACGAAAAACTGAATGATCCTGCCCTATCAATCGGAATCTGCGGACAAAACATGAATCTCGCAGCCGCATCGCTGGGGCTCGGCTTCTGCTGGAGCAATTTTGCAGGAAAGGGGGCCAATATGATCCCAGACCTGAAGGCGAAACTCGGTTTCGGAGACCCTTCGTGGACGATACGCACGGCGGCTATTCTTGGATATCCCAAGTTCAAGCAGGCGGGCACAGTTCCACGCCAGTACCGCCCGGTCATGTGGTTCCGCCCCGGCTCCGCAGGGCCGCAGATAGAGGAGTAAGGAGGGGCGGGAGCCGACCGGAAGAGACACGAAGAGCTAGGGGCGGCCGGCAGCGCAGCCGCGGTCGCCCCAATAACTGAAGGAGGAGGAACGCGAATGAACCAATTCGAGGGAAAAGTCGCAGTGGTGACAGGAGCAAGTGGAGGGATCGGCCGCGCTTCGGCACTGGCCTTTGCGGAGAAAGGGGCGCGGGTGGTCGCCTCCGACGTGCAGGTCGATAAGGGGGAGGAGACAATCCGTCTGATCAGGGAGAAGGGTGGGGAAGCGCTTTTTGTGAGAACCGACGTATCCCGCTCCGCCGACGTGCAGACCCTCATGGCGAAAACCATCGAGACCTACGGCAGGTTGGATTACGCGGTCAATAATGCCGGCATAGGCGGTGCCAATGCGCCCACCGCCGATTATTCGGAGGAGGATTGGCACAGGATAATCGGCATCAACCTCACCGGGGTCTGGCTGTGCATGAAGTATGAAATCCCCCGGATGCTGACACTTGGCAAGGGGGCGATCGTGAATATAGCGTCTGCCATGGGCCTCACGGGTCTCAGCCTGGTGTGCGGCTATACGGCGGCGAAGCACGGAGTGGTAGGGCTCACCAAGGTTGCTGCCATGGAGTATGCCACCCAGGGAATCCGCGTGGCGGCCGTGTGCCCCGGTTTTGTCGAGACACCCATGATGGATGAAGCGGCCCAGATAGGGGGGGTGCCCAAGGACGCATTTTACGGCGCCCTCGGCGGCTTTTCGTCATCGGGACGCGTGGGGAAACCGGAGGAAATAGCCGAAGCGGTCACGTGGCTCTGTTCCGACGCTGCGTCTTTTGTCACCGGCACCACGCTTGTTGTCGATGGCGGATGGATCTGCGGTTATCAGTTGAGATAGCGAGCGGCCTGCAAAAAAAGGGAGGTAAGGGGATGGATCTGAAAGGAAGGGTAGTAATCGTCACAGGCGCAGTGGGCGCCATAGGCCACGGTATCTGCAAAGTGCTGGCTGCCGCCGGCATGCGCGTTGTAGTAGCCGACTTGCTCCAGGAAGAATGCGACCGCTTCGCCGGCGAGATCAAGGCATCGGGGGCGAGCGCCCTAGGGGTGGCCACGGATGTGGCTTCCCGCGAGTCAACGAGAAAAATGGCGCGCACCGTGCTCGAAGCCTTTGGCAGGATCGATGTTTTGGTGAATAATGCGGGGATCATAAGGGTCGCGCCTCTTGCTGATTTTAAGGAAGAGGACTTCGACAAGGTGATCGCTGTCAACCTGAAAGGCGCCTTTCTCTGTGCCCAGGCGGTCGTGCCGGACATGATCAGGAACACGAGCGGGCGCATAATCAATATTTCGTCCGTGGCCGGAAAGAGGCCGGGACCCCTCCAAAGCGCTTACGCTGCCACGAAACACGGGCTCATCGGTCTTACCCAGGTCTGGTGCCAGGAACTGGCACCTTACAACATCACCGTCAATGCGGTCTGCCCCGGCTTTATCGATTCACCCATGTGGAGCGAGCACTTGAGCCCCGCGTATGCTCCCGCCTTCGGCGTCGAGCCCGCGAAGCTCATCGAGACAATCGCGAAAATCCATATGCCCCTGGGGAGGCCGCAGACGCCCGAGGAAATCGGAGAAGCGGTCTTGTACTTCTGCAAGGCGGACAGTACCTCCGGGCAGGCCCTGGTTATCGACGGCGGCCATGCCATGTGGTAGGGAGGCAAGGGGGACGGGAGGCAAGGGGGACGACCATAAGCAAAGGGAGGCAAGGGGGACGACCAAAGCAAATAAATAACTGAACTATGCCTCGCCAAGCACGAAGCCTTTTTCCCGCGCAATCGCTTCGCCCCGGTCGGCCGCGTAGCCTACCCCCGGCTGGGTCATGCGGAGAAAAGAAGCGGCTGTTGTTGCGGCATAACCGAGATTCCTCACCGCCCAGAAGCAGAAGAGGCTCCGAGCTTCAACCAGGCGAGCTTTTCGGTTTTTCTCCAAAAAAAGATCAGGATTTATTTCGTAAAGGGCGCCTACGCGTTGTGCGAGCGTTTTGAGCGACATCTTTGGGGCGCGCGGGCGACGCATCTTTTCTTGGGCATGAGAAAGGATGCGTTGAACAAATGCGTTCCCTCCCAGTATGCGTTCATCGCCTTTGATCCGTCGGCCTTCCTTTCTCACTTCCGTCCATGACCCATAGCTTCGCATTAGCCCGCCGCCGGTAAGATCCGCCCTTTTTCCCCTGGCAAATCGGCTCTCCATGAAGGAAAGATACCCTTGTCTGGCAGAGCGCGCGGAAGCGCCGAAATTAAGGAGCACATAGTCGGCGTCCTGCCAGGGACGGACGATCTCACCCATGAGGGCGGGATGACCGGAATAGGGATAGCCACCGAGATCGGCAAGGTTCTTCACTATTTCTGCTCTCAGCGGATTGAGATGAATGTAACAGACAAGTTCTGATAGATAGGCGTCTTCCTGACAGAGTATGGATTTGTACCGATTCTGAAAGAGCTGGCCGTGACGGCGATGCCGCTTGTTAAAGGCCAATGCATGGCCGGTGAGAAGACGAGCCATCACTTTATGAAGAGGCGCCTTGCCGGTCTTCAGAAGAAAATGCGCGTGATTGCCGAGGAAAGCCCATGCATAACAGGGCGTGCCAGTCTCCGTGAGTATCTTGCCCATCCGTTCGACAAAGCGGTTTTTGTCTACATCGTCCCGGAAGATCAAGCGGCGCTCAATGCCGCGGATAATGATGTGATGGAGGACGCCTTCGGCGTCAAGACGGGCATGGCGAGGCATGGCCAATTGTATCAAGAAGAAAGGAACAGATTCAAGGCTTATTTATATACTGATTCCTGAGAAGAAAGTGCCCTTTCTGAAAGGATCAATCGTCACCATCGTTGTGTTACCACCATCGTGAAGATGAACTTCTTAGGCAAGGACACGCTGACTATTTGGGCCAAGAATACCTTCATGCTAATACAAAGAGACGATATGCAGCCTTCCAGGGTCTTTTTCAAGGCCCAAGGGGCCTTGGCCCACCTCTTTATGTTGCAGGCGATCAGCTTGCATGCCACGGCAAAGCATACTTTTGCCAGCCGGCGCACCCGAAGTCTGCCGATTCCGTGCGCTCGTTTCAGTTCGGAGTTCGTTGCTTCGATCCCTGCACGAATCTTGTACCGGTCCTTCCATTCAGTGGTCTGCTGGATGGCATACATCTGATCCCGCAGGCGAAGCTCGGCAGTGATCTCCAGACGAAAGTCCCCGACCGTTTCACGGGCCTGGCAGCCTTTGTTGCGGTGGTTCGGAGCTCTTACCGGGCACCTATCGAGCATCGTGCACGATCGACAGGCGTTTCCGTCAAAGATCGCATGGAGAGAACGACGGGTGCTGTTGTTGCCGCTCAGTATGCGATGGTCTATGGGACTATTACCCATGGGACATCGGGTCACCAAACCTTCCGAGTCGAAGGAGAAAAGGTCTCTGCCCACGATATCGTCGGAGAGCCTGCTGCGGTTGACGGGCGTGACGAATTCGATACCTTGCTCTATGACCTTTGCCGCTGAAGGGACAGACGGATAACCGCCGTCGGCAAAGAGCGCTTCGGGCTTCAACCCGGCAGCCTCCAAACGTTCGATAACAGGAAGGGCCTTGCCGATGTCGGATCTGGCGGCGCCATGCACCTCATAGTCTGTGATGATTTCGGTTTTTCCGGTATTCTTGCACGTCTCCGTAACATGAAGGCTGTATCCCGGCCCTTTATGTCCGCAGGACGCATCCGGGTCGTAAGGGGATTGAAGGGTTGCTCCTTCACTCTTTTTCTTCACCTGGACCTTGGACGATTCTTGGTCTGAGGTGAATTCGCATTGTTCGGAGAAAAGGCGCTTCAACAATTGGTACGGCTCATTGCCTGTAAGTTCATTATCCTTCTCGAAGATAACAATAAGGTCATAGAGATACTGCGCCAGTTCTTCCAGCTTGATCTTCTGCTCGGCCGGACCCAATCCGAACCAACCCTCGGGTTCGCTTGAATGCCATTCCTGAATTGCCTTCGGGACTCTCGACAATTGATCTTCATTCAGACTCTTGAGAAACTGGGTGAGCGTATTCGAGAATAGAGCCAATCTGCCTCGTACACGAATGTTCGAGATTATGTGGGTAGAATCAAGCCGCTGGCTGGAAGACGAGAGGCCAAGTTTGCTTATCGCTGAATCTCTGATATTGTCGAATACATGGCGGACCAGCTTCATCTCCGGGTCTTTGGCGGCCAATCGCCTGCGGAACTCTACAAGAGAGCGACGGGACAAATAATCTTCCTCATCGCTGACATCCAAGGCGTATCGCCACCGGGTGTCAAAGCTGAAGGTGTCGAGGGCCTCCTGGTCACTCAAGTTGCTCCACTCCTGAAGGAGACACAAACCCAAAAGACGCGCAACGCTGAAATTAGGCCGGCCTGTTGTGCCGTACAGAATCGCATAGCGATCTTCGTTCCTGAACAGGATTGGAAATACCTCGCCTCTAAACAGGTGAGCCCATGAAGACTCAAGACGGTTCCGCAAAGAGGGGGACACCTGCGTCTCCACGCCGAGTAGTTTTTGTTGAGGTGGTGTTTTCTTATACATGACATATTCTATCATTGTATGTAATTAAATACAATAGTTATTTGTGGGGAGTTACTTCTCAGGAATCATATACTTATGGTCGTCCCCCCACTTCCTATACTTATGGTCGTCCCCCCCTTCGTCCCCTGACCGCTATAGGTCCCGGTAGATGCGTGCGTCAAAAGGACCAGAAGCGGCACCAGCCAAGCGCCAGCTCTCTACTCTACCCATAAGCCCTTCCATAAGCCCTTCCAAATGTTTGCCGCGTTTCCCGGGGTTTTATGTGTTGAAAAGCCAATATCAACCGCCTATATTATTCTTAACGAGCCATTGCGAAGGGAGGTAAAATGAGGAAAACAGCGTTCCTTGCATCCTTGGCGGTAGTAGCAGTAAGTCTCTTTGGAGCTACCGCTTTTGCACAAACGGCTTGGATATCTAAGGACGGCTTGAAAGCGCAGCTTGGGAACCCCGACCTCATCGTCATAGATGTACGAGCTGCCCATGATTGGGACGGGAGCCATTGGAAGATCAAGGGGGCCGCGCGGGAAGACGGCTTGAAATTCGATTCCTGGAAAGACAAATATCCTAAGGATAAGATCGTAGTTCTCTACTGTGCCTGACTCAATGATTCAACTGCTGTCAGTTTGGCACAGCTTTATACAAAAATGGGCTACCAGAAGGTCTATGCGCTGAAGGGCGGTTGGGGAGACTGGGTCGCAGCCAAGTACCCGACGGAGCCCAAGTAGCACCTTTCAGCGACTTCCGCCAGGCCTCCTCGGTCTCGGCCTGGACGCCGGGAAGGGACCGGTAAACTGCAAACCTATTGGATCTTCTTGAAGGTCAACGCTTTGGAGCCGGGCAGGGTCATCTGAATCGTATCTCTGTCTATCTTTCCTGCGATCACTCCCCCTCCCTTGGTGTTCACCCGCAGGTGCCCTCGCTTGATGTACCACTCAAAAGGAACCTCTACGAAGGTGCCCGCTATCTCATGAGAACTCACTCTCCACAGACCACCCCCATTTGCTCTCAGCTCGAGGATGATCTCCTCTTGCTTTGCAGCGCCCTTCGCCTCCACGCGGTAAACTCCCATGTATTTGTCGCCGGACTCGCATGAGACAAGGAACGTCACAAATATACAGAGACCAACAATCCATCCATAAGCCTGAAATCTCGATCTTCTCATCATGGACTTACCTATCTCGACCCCGCGGGAGAGGCGGCCGCGCCTCTCATGCCGGATCACAAGCCTCCCCAGCTAAATAGTCTGTCACGAAAGTAAACTTGTATCGTGAAAAGGAGGAGCATCAGATCCTCACTCACTTTCTTCCACCCGATAGGCTCGCCCACCGTATCATAACATCCGCAGGTGATCGACGCGCCCCAATACATGTTGGTCAGTACCATCACGGTGAACATTATCAACATTAAACCAGTCAAGATTGCCGCCGCCCTCGTCCTGAGCCCGATGATCAAAAAAAGCCCACTCACGAACTCGATCCACGGCAATACCAGAGATCCTATATTCAGGAACCAGTAAGGAATCAGTCGATAGGCCGCCACCGCTTCCGCAAATTGCGCCGGGTGGGTTATCTTGCTCACGCTGGCATAGAGAAAGAAATACCCCACATACACCCTCAAGACAAGGGCCAGATACGGGCTTGTTGCAATCCGTCTGAGGAGTTTCCAGATCACTTCTTTTCTTCCCCCGTTTCCACTGGATAGCCCGCCTTCTCCCAAGCCGCCGCCCCCCCATCGAGAACCTTCACATCCTTGTGGCCCCGCTGAAGGAGTTTTTCCGCCAGATCCCAATCATAGAGCTTACTGACCGTACCTCCATAGACGATCACGTTCTTTCCCTTCTCTTCCTCGCCAAAGGCCGTTGTGTACACAATATCGAAAAGAGCGAGAGGTATGCTGACCGCTCCCTGGATATGCTTCGTCTCGTAGAAGATCTCCGGCCCTGCATCCACAATGACGGTCCCCCCCTTCTTTACCTATTCCATGGCGCTAGCCGCGCTGATCTCGGAAATGGCATGCCTGTCAGGGAAATTAGGAAGGAGATCTATCCCGCTAGGATTGGCCCTGTTGAACACGATGGTCAGAATAACACTCACGCCGATCACCAGGAGAAAATCAAACCAAGACAGACGGGGTGCGAGATATTGTTGTCGCACTTCCTTCTCGATGATCTTTGCATCCCTCAGAAGCCATTGTGACATCTGTTTCACAAAGGCAAGAGAGATATAGGGAAAATCCCTGAGGACCCGCTCGAACCGCTCCTTAGAAAGGACCATCAAACGGGTTTCTTCGATAGCCTCTACTGTCGCCAATCTTGCGTGGCCCGTCAGTAAGGCCATCTCTCCGAAGCTCTCCCCGTCCCCCAGCACAGAGATCTCCGTTTCCAGTCCATCGTTGTCCCGCCTGTACGCCCTTACTTTCCCCGAGAGGATGATGTAAAAACTGTCTCCAGGGTCGTCTTGTCTGAAGATGATCGTGCGCGGGGTTACTACTCGATGCTCCACAGCCCTAGTGAGCTCATCCCATTTCTTTTGAGGTAATTCCTCGAAGAATTTCTTGCCCGTGAGATCTTCTTTCTTACCCTCATTTTCCGTCATGATACTCCACCGCTCCCCGGGAGCTCAACAGTAGCCCTCTGAGTCGGCTGACGCGTCTTCCGGCTTGATCTTGAACCAGTGGACCCTCTGATCTTTCCTGAAGCCCACCTTCAGGGCCAGACTCATCGACTTTGTGTTCGTGTTTTCGATGTTGACATAGGGGATCCGCCCCTGCTCACGCAGCCTGGCGATCAGATAGACCGTCAAGTCGTAGGCATAGCCGCTTCCTCTGTAGTCATCGAGCACGTGCAATACACCGATGGAGCCGTCATCCTGGGTCATGAGCCATGCCACGAGCTTTCCCGAGTCGCGGATACCGGCGCTGGGGCCGCCCAGGATGCGCCCCCGGATGAAGTCGGGTCTCGTCACGTTTTGATATATGGAATGCTCATACATGTACTCTGCATCGTCGGGTGACAGCGGAGCGATATGAGGCAGAGGAGCTTTCGGGAAGACAACGTGCTCGGGCAGCACGAGCCTCGTCATAGAGAGGTCCCACGAGAACGTCCTGCCCCGGATCAGCGTAGGAAGCATCCATTCTTCTATGGCGGCGAAATCCCTGTCCTTTTCTGTGAGTCTTTCCGCAACATTCTTCAGCTCCCGGTCCCCGGGGCTGCTGATATAGACCCACAGTCAGTCACTCACTCCCCGTAATAGCACGGAATTGCCTATCCGTTCCAGGCTTCTGACAGGATAGCTCTCCATAAAATTGAGCATAGTGATATTCTTGATCTCGTCTTTTTTCAATAATGAGATGATGGCCTTTCTCTCTTCAGCGATCATGACCTTTCCTCCTTCGATGAGATTGTCGTGCTGCCCAACTGTTTGTCCTCAATCATATGACAGGGTCATTTGAGCCGTATCCGGAACTTCTCCACCAGGTGGTCAGGGTTGTACGAAAGCTTGGCCTTCCGCAGACCGGGTTCTCCCAGGTCCTGCTCCCTGTTGATGAAGGGCGTGTCGGCCCACTGCCTCTCGCAGAACTGCTGGTTTATGGCGTTGTAGAGCCCGCGAATCTCCGTATTCGCCTTCTCGATGTGGACCACCGCGGTCTGCCGGTTGAGGCGCTCGCCCAAGGAAAACGCCTCAGGGCGGCCGTTGACCAGCATTGTCCCTCCCTCGATCTGCAGCTTGCCGAAGTGATGGAGGGCCTCCCTGATAGCATCCCACTCGCCGAGCACGTTCGGGTCTTCCTCACTCTGGTGAAATTTGCACCAGGTCGCTGCCAGACCCAGGCAGGACCCAATGCTGCTCTTCGTCACCGGCTCATAGATTGTCCTGAAAGAGCGCAGCAGGTAGTTGAGGTGATTCCTCTTTGCGCGGTAAGCCCCGCCCGAAAGCCGGATCAGCTCTTCCGTCCGGTAGACGTAGTCAAAATGCTCTCTCACAGGCTCGGCGAGAAAATCGCCGCTCTCTTCCAGCTCGGCCACGAGCCTCGCGTCGGCCCTGTCTATCCCCGGCTCGGCTACGCCCCTCTCTTCCTTCATCCATTGCAAGAGCATGCGGGTGACCTCCACCCGGGACGGCGGCCCGATGGGGGGAAGGGCCTGCACGCCCTTTCCGTTCTCACCGATCGCAAGGAGCCAGTCTTCGTACGTGGACCAGAGGAAGCCGTAGTGGAGCCTCCAGATGAACATATTGGCAAAGGTGAGCTCGGACGTCTCCGGCTGGTACTCCTCCAGCTTCCTATTGATGAGGTCTCGGTCCTCGATGGCGATGGGTTTGAACTCTGGAAATTGGGGCAGCACCGAAGCGACTGCCGCTATATTTCTTGTTTTCATGATAGTACCTCCTCTTTTTTCCCTTAACCTTCATCTATCCAGGCCTTCGCCGACCATTACAGCGTATTCTTCCGGCCTTCGACCAAAACCGATGCCATAATTGCTCGGGACTTGGAGTCCCGATCATCAGTTGTCTCGACCCATAGGGAATGATTCAACAGCCCCAGATTCCTTAGCGCAGAAGAAAGCCTCAGCCCGAGAGGGCTCTTATCCTGGCGCCCCGATTCTGATTTCCAATAGATATGGATGCTAAAATCAGTCTCAAACACATGGAGCATCGAGAACACATACTACTGATGAATTGGGCTGAAATCATGACATTCCACATTGCCGCTCCAAACGCTGGTCAGCCGCAGGCATGAAAGTATTCTTGGGCATGCGTAAAAAGCTGCCGCTAGATTCTCGTAAAGTGGCTCGGCTCGGCAAAATCGATCATGAAGGAATCCCCTACGGCATCTTGCCTCACATCGGGCATGCTACCGCATGCGGGGCTTCTTTCTACGTGTGGGAATTAGATCGAAATATCCTGAAGTAGAAAGAAGACCGAGATGACGTCCACGAGTTCCATGCCTGGCGAGTCGGGGGACGACAATGGATTATCCGGGCTTGGTGACGTGGGTTCCCTTACAATAGGAAGACGTAGTCACGGGTGATCCAGTTGTCAAGATGTGCCCGCCATATAATTCGGCAAGAGCATTTGGAGACCCCAACTTGAATGAGAGCGCATGACGCCCTTCCCGAGCACATGTGCGGAACGACCGCGACGGCTCCCCACAGCCTATCGTGATTATTTTTGTGAGAAAATCGCCAGGGATGCTTTTTGTCATGCCTGGTTGTCATGCCTCCTTGTCATGCCTGGTTGTCGCCTGGCGTTACCCTTGCATCCTGCCCTCATCGGCGTGATAATGATACGTATATGAAAAACAACGGGACGGATCGGAAGGCACGTGAGGGGCAGGCGATGAGGGGCACTATTACCGTCATCCTGGCCTTCTTGTTATGGGGCGCGCCGTCCGGCACTGCGTCGGCCTTTAAAGAGGGTGACGTCCACAAGCTCCAGGCAACGAGAAGCTGCGTCCGGTGCGACCTGAGCGACGCGGCATTGACCGGCATGGACCTTTCCCGTGCGAGATTGTCAGGAGCAAGCCTGCGCGGCGCCGACCTGTCCGGCGCGCTGCTGTCACGGGCAAACCTGTCCGATAGCGACCTGGCCGGCGCGAACCTGGCCGGCGCCGACCTGTCCGATGCGAACCTGTCCGATGCGAACCTGGCCCGTGCGAACCTGTCCGCTGCACACCTGGTCGGAGCGCGCCTGTCGCATGCTAATCTCCGGCGGGCAACCCTGATCGGCGCACGCATGTCCCACACCAACCTTACCGATGCCAGACTGGCGGGCGCGATCTGGACGGATGGGTCAAGGTGTATACAGAAGTCTGTCGGAGCATGCAGGCGGTGAAGGCGCGCGGCTGATCGAGAGTGCCTTAGCCGTACCTCGATATGTGGTACTTCTTCATGAGAGCGTAGAGGCGGGGGCGGGAGAGGCCGGATATGCGGCAGGCATCCTTGATGTTGCTGCCCGCGATGCTCATGAGGTCCTCCAGGTACTGGCGCTCCGCCTCCTTCAAAGCGGATTCCCTAAAGCCTTTCAAGGTGGGGAGCGGGGGAGGGGATGGAGCCTCGCTGACCTGCGCGGGCGCCTCCTTCTTCACGGCGGCGCGGGCCAGGCTCACCCTTATGTGGGTGGGCAGGTGCTTGGCAAAGAGGGTAGGCTCCTGGCGGGCCATGGTGAGCGCCCTCTCCACGGCATTGACGAGCTCCCGCACGTTGCCGGACCACTCATAGGCGATAAGGGAGTCGATGAACTCCGGAGCAAAACCTTTCGTACCTATGCCGTAGCGCTCGGAGAGCTTCGCCATGTGGTACATGACGAGCTCTCTGATGTCCTCCTTCCTTTCCCTTAAAGGGGGGAGGTCGATCGTGAAGGTCTGGAGGCGGAAGAGGAGGTCCCTACGGAAGCGGCGGGACTCTACCATCTCATCCAGGCTCCTGTTTGTCGCGGCGACAAGACGAAAATCGCTCTCTATCTCTTTTTTGGAGCCTACGGGCCTGAAGCGGTGCTCCTGAAGGACGCGGAGGAAGGACTTCTGGATAACAAGGGGGAGCTCACCCACTTCGTCGAGGAAGAGGGTCCCGCCGTTGGCCTGTCTTATGAGACCGTCCTGGTCCTTGTCGGCCCCGGTGAAAGCGCCCTTCTCGTAGCCGAAGAGGGTGCTCTCGACGAGGGTCTTGGGCAGAGCGGTGCAATCGACCACCACGAAGTTCCTGTTGGCCCTGGGCGAGTTCTCGTGGATGGCGCGGGCAAAGAGCTCTTTGCCGGTGCCCGTCTCTCCCGCAATGAGCACGGAGGCATCGGAGTTTGCCGCCTGGGCGAGGATATCGAAGCAGCTCCGCATACGGGGGGAAGAGCCGATGATGCCTTCCCACTTGAGGGCTACGGCGGGCTTACGCGCCTTCTTCTCTTCCCTGTACTGGAGGGCGCGAAGGAACGGGAGCGTCATCTCCCTGATGGATGAGGGCTTCTCGATGTAGTCCCAGGCCCCGTTCTTAATGGCAAGCTCGGCCCCGTCGGGGTCGCCGAAGCCCGTCATGATGATCACTTCAGGGGGCGAGGGGATCTCCCTGATCTTAGGGAGTACATCGAGGCCCGAGCCGTCCGGCATACGGATGTCGAGGAAGACGATGTCGTAATTCTTCTGGACGATCTGCCTCATCCCTTCATGAAGCGTATGGGCGTATGAAGCCTCATGGCCCGTCCGGGCCACGATGCTTGAGAGCGTCTCGCACATGATCACGTCATCGTCGATGATCATTATGTGTGCCATATTTCTTCCATGCCGTTTTTTTGCCGTTATAAATCTGTGGTAATATAATTAAGATGCCGTCAACACAGAGAAACCATTCTTATTGTATAGCGGCACCGGGGTTCTGACAATGAGTATTTTATTCTGTGAAGCGAAAAGAGCGACAGTATAGCCCTGCAAGGGACGACGGTTGCCATTTTGCGGCATGTAGAGGCGGGCGACCAATGATGGCGGTAGGGACAAACGTTGAAAGCGAGCCGTGAAAAGCGCCTTATCTGGGCAATGGTCGTCACCCTTATCGTTCTTTTCGCAGAAGTGGCCGGCGGCATCATAGCAAACAGCCTCGCCCTTCTGAGCGATGCAGGCCACGTGTTCACTGATGTATTTGCACTGGCCTTAAGTCTCATCGCCGTCTACATAGGCAAGCGTCCCTCAGACTACCGTGCCACCTACGGCTACCAGAGGATCGGAATCCTGGCCGCCCTCATCAACGGCTCGACCCTTGTGGTCATATCCGTACTTATCTTCGTCGAGACTTACAAGCGCATCTTCTCCCAGCCCGAAATCGATTCGAACGTAATGCTTCTGGTTGCGGTGGGAGGTCTTGTGGGAAACGTCATCATGGCCCGGCTATTAAGAGGGGACGATAGCGATCTGAATATGAAAAGCGCGTGGCTCCACGTGCTGGGCGATCTGTTCACCACGGCAGGCGTCATCATTGCGGCTATTGTGATCAAGTTCACGGCGTGGCATATCGCAGACCCGATAGTAAGCGGGCTGGTCGGCATCATCATTATCCTGGGAGGAGGCCGGGTGATCAAGGAATCACTCTGGATATTCCTGGAGCTGAGCCCCCTCGGGTTCCATGCCGAAGACATCTCGAAGACAATCTGCGGGATGGAGCACGTGCTCGGCGTCCATGACGTGCACGTATGGTCTATCGGCCATGGCGTGCCGGCCTTCTCCGCCCACGTACTCCTGAATGACAGGAAGATAAGCGAGACGGACATGATAAGAAGAGAGATCGAGGACAAATTGTCGGAGCTCGGCATAAGACACACGGTCCTGCAGATGGAGTGCGCCGAGTGCCAGGTGAACGGTCTTTTCTGTCAGATCGGCGCCCCCGACGAGACCGATCATCATCACCATTGAGCCCTGGTTTACGACAACAACCGCCGGTCGAAGGTGTACTCTTCGATTTCGTCCATCCGCACGCGGACCATTTCGGGATGCCCGGGATTAATCAGATAATTGCGCTCCCGATGCACAAGTGCGGAAGGGACGGCCAGAACGAGCGTCTTCATGGATGCGACCCATTGCGCTCCGATATGCGATAGCTCAACCGGGGCCGGATACCTGTTCCAGCCTACCGGGAGAAGGCTGAACTCGATAAGGGTCGAGTTTCTCGTGCATTCTCCGCGTACGAGTGGTACCCATAGATGGTTAGACTGGGGGTCAACAGCTCAGCAAGCGAAAGTGATGAAGATGTCCCCGTTATGCCCTACCCCTATGGCCTTGACTTATCTTTTTATGGCGATTATTATTACACTAATGTATTTATCAGGGGTGATCTTGTGAACTTCAACACGAAGGCCGTCCAGGGGGCCACGGGCTTGACCATCCGGCAGATTGACTACTGGGACCGAACGCACTTCATCAAACCATCCGTGAGCGAAGCGACCGGAACGGGGTCCGTCCGCCTGTATTCCTTTAGCGATCTCGTTCAGTTGAAAGTCGCCAAGACGCTTATGGACAAGGGAATTACCCTCCAGAAGATCAGGAAGGCCATCGGGTATCTCAAGAAGAATATGCCGGACATCGAGAAGCCTCTGTCAGAGCTGCGGTTCTTGACCGATGGAAGCACCATTTTCGTGATCACCCGGGACGATAAGCGGATCATTGACACTTTGAAACAGGGGCAACTGGTCTTCTCTATCGCGTTGGGCGCCCTGATCGAGGAACTCCGCGGTGACGTTGTCGACCTGGAGAAGGAGAGGAAGTACTCCGTCAGCGTCAAAGGTAAGAAATATCGGGTCGCTCTCCATCCGGACACGGAGGACGGCGGCTACTGGATAGAGTGTCCCGAGCTTCCCGGATGCGCCTCGCAGGGGGACACCGTGGAAGAAGCCCTGGAGATGATCAAGGACGCGATAGAGGGACATATTGCGGTCCTGGAGGAAGACAGGAAGACCCAGAAGAAACGCCGGGCTTCATGAGCGGCCTCAATAATCTCAGGCCCGAACGGGTGATAAAGGCGTTCGAGCGGGCCGGATGGAAAACACGAGGACAGAGAGGAAGTCACGTTCCGATGACCAAAGAAGGCAACTCCCATGTTCTATCCATCCCGGTTCATAAAGGAAGGCCGTAAAGCAGGGTCTGCTGAGAGACCAGATCACCAAGGCCGACATGACCGTTGAAGAGTTTCTGGCCTTGTACAAGTGGGAAAAGGGGGAACACTCGTTACTTATTTGCTTATGGTCGTTCCCGTTGTCCCCCCGATCAGAAAAGAGAGGGGACCATGAAGGAGTTTAAGGGCAAAGTCGCGGTGATTACCGGGGCGTCGAGCGGCATCGGTCGGGGAATAGCAGAACGGTGCGTCCAGGAGGGTATGAAGGTTGTGCTCGCGGGCATCAACGAGACAAACCTCGTGAAGGCGCAAAGCGAGCTCAAGTCAGCCGGAGGGACCGCGATCAGCGTTCCGACGGACGTCTCGAAGCGAAGCGACGTAGAGCTCCTGGCTCGAAAGACGCTCGACGCCTTCGGCGCCGTGCATCTCCTCGTGAACAATGCCGGCATCCCTGGGCGCATGTCAACGTGGGAGGCCACGTGGAACGACTGGGAGTGGGTCATCGGCGTCAATCTGTGGGGAGTGATCAACGGGGTCAAGGTGTTCACGCCACTCATGCTTGCCCAGAACACGGAATGCCACATCGTCAACACCTCCTCCTTCGCGGGACTGATGGCGGGCTACCCTGGCGCGCCTTACGCCGTGACGAAGCACGCGGTGGTGGCCCTCTCCGAATGCCTTTACCTGGAGCTCGAACAGCGCAACGCACGCATCAAAGTATCGGTCCTCTGTCCAGGGAACGTGAAGACGAACATCAACGACTTTGAACGCAACAGACCAGTCGCCCTGCAGAACGAGCCGGCTGAGATACCAGCCCAGGCGCAGGAGTTTCGGGCTTTCATGAACGCATTCATCGAGGCAGGCATCTCTCCCGCACAGGTGGCCGATCAGGTCTTCGAAGCCATCAAACAGGAAAAGTTTTACATCCTCACGCATCCCGAGTTCGCCCCGGTGATCCAGATGAGGATGGACAGTCTCCTCGCCGGGGAAAACCCGAAAAACCCCGGAGGTACTCTGATGAAGCTCATCAAGTTGAACAGTTGAGGACGTAGCCTGATTATCACCCGTTGGCATACGAAGTCCAAGCGCGTCGACAGAATCGTCTGTGGGGTACATACGGTGTAACCAGGAGTCGAGGAGAGTGAAATCTTCATGTCTTATCAACATTTCACACCCGCGTGTAGCTTCCTGTAAGAGTCGCTTTACCTTACGCTCCGTTTATGCAATAGTACAAGCAGAAAGAGTGAGAGGTGTTGCTGTGTTCGTCGTAGGCGGTATCATCTTCATACTTTTTGGAATTGCGATAATTAGGAACCCCGTGTACTGTCGAGGTTATTGTGCTGATCTGACCGGCTACAACGTTTTCTTTGGCTGCTTGTGCATACTATTCGGTGTTGCCTGCATCTTGTCAGAAATCAGGAGGAGGTTCAGGAGAAACAGCAGTAAAGGAAAATCGCACTTTCAATTGTAAATTTACAGTTTTAATCTCAACATGCCTCAGCGCTTTGCAGGTGAAGCGAGCAAGCAAGGGTCCTTCTCGCGGCCGGAGGAAATTTCGATGCAAGGTGCCGAAATCGAGGGGCCGCCGCCCGGAGGCGTACTCTTTCGTACGTCGAGGACCGGCGGCCCCTCGATACAGGTGCATGGCGCGAAATTAACCCGGCCGCCCCCCACCTTGACAAACAGCCGGAAAGAGATACAATTAGAGTACTTGCAGTGCCGGGTGAATAGAAGGGGAGAGAATGAATCAAGTAAAGACTTTCTTCCTGATGGTGATTCTGACCGTCATTTTGGTAGGCCTGGGGAGCGTTATCGGAGGGAAGAACGGCGCAATGCTCGCCTTTGCTGTGGCCATGGCCATGAATTTTGTCAGCTACTGGTTCAGCGACCGGATCGTGCTCCGCATGTATGCGGCGAAGGAAGTGACCGAGGCCCAGGCGCCGGACCTCTGGAATATCCTCGCGACTTTATCCCAGCGCGCATCTATCCCGATGCCCAGGGTGTACGTCATTGAGAATGACAGCCCCAACGCCTTTGCAACCGGGAGGGACCCCGAGCATAGCGCGGTCGCCGTGACCACGGGGATTCTGCGGATCCTCAACAAAGAGGAGCTTGAAGGCGTGCTCGCTCACGAGCTTTCTCACGTAAAGCACCGGGATATTCTCATATCGACAGTGGCCGCGGCGCTGGCCGGGGCCATCACCATGCTCGCCAACTGGGCCAGGTTTTCGCTCTTCTTCGGAGGAAGGGATGACGACGAGGGGGGCGGCAATATCGTGAGTGTGATCCTCTTCTCCATGGTTGCGGCCTTTGCCGCCATGCTGATCCAGCTCGCCATATCGAGGTCCAGAGAGTATCTCGCCGATGAGGGGGGCGCGCATCTCGCGGGCAACCCTCTCTTTCTGGCACACGCGCTGCGACGTCTGGAGACGGGAGTTGCCCGCAACCCCATGGAAGACGCCAATCCGTCTACGGCCCACATGTTTATCGTCAATCCCTTTTCCGCTCGTGGCGTCCTCGCCCTCTTCAGCACCCACCCTCCGCTGGAAGAAAGGATAAGGCGATTGGAGGACATGGCGCATAGACGATAACTTCCGTCCTGTCAGGTCCTTATGCCTCAAGATCATCGATGAGGTGGAAGAAGGAGGGCTGCTCGATCAGACGATCGACAGACATTTTTCCTCTCCCTGGGTCTCGTCCACCTACAAACCCTTAATCTACGAGATCGCTTCCGGCGTGGTCCGGTGGAAGCTCTATCTTGACTGGGTCCTCTCTCATTTGGCGAAAGAGGGCTTAAAAAAGGATGTGCGTCACCTCCTCTGGATGAGCCTCTACCAGGTCTTTTTCATGAAGAAGGGGGTCTATCACGTGGTCAATGAGGCGGTAGACTACGCGAAAAAGGAAAGAGGTCAGGGAATGGCAAATTTTGTCAACGCCGTGCTCAGACGGGCGATCAGGGAGAGGGATGATCTGCCGATGCCGCGCGACCCTGTCTCGCGCCTATCGATTTCGTACAGTTTCCCCTCCTGGCTCGTCCAAAGATGGTGCGCCAGGTTAGGGGAAAAGGAGACGGAAGAACTCCTCGGTCTCCTCAACAAAAGTCCCGAATTTGCCCTGAGGATAGACGCCCGAAAGATCACCCGGGAAGAGGCTATAAGGGGACTTGCGGATCTCGGCGTGAAGGCCGTAAAAAGCAGGCTCCTAGAGCAGGCGCTTATCGTCGACAAGGTCGGCCCCCTCCTCGACAGCGAGCTTTTGAAGAGCCATACTCTCCACGTCCAGGACGAGACATCGCAGATGGCCGGCCTTGCGGTCGCGCCACGGTCCGCCGACCTCGTCCTCGATGCATGCGCGGGACAGGGCACAAAGACGGACCAGATAAAGGAAGAATGGCCGTACGCGCACGTGCTGGCTATGGACCTGGATGGGAAAAAACTTGGCTCAATCCGCAGCACGACCTGTCTTGTACGGGCTGATGTCCTGAAAAATCCTTTAAAAAAGGGGTGTTTTGATTGTATACTTCTTGATGCGCCCTGCTCGTCCCTGGGGATTATAAGAAAACACCCGGAGATAAAGTGGCGTAGGAGCGAACGGGACATGTCGATGTACGGCGGTCTCCAGTTCGAGATGATCAAGTCCCTGGGGGATAATTTGAGGCAAGGCGGTCGTCTCGTCTACAGCGTTTGCTCCTTTGAGCCGGAAGAAACAACAGACGTGGTGGAGAAGGCGAAGAAGACGGGACTCTTTGCACCGGATGCGCTCCTGCCCTTGCCGGGTCATGATGCATGCTTTCTTTTTCTCCCCCACGTGTCGGGGATGGATGGTTTTTTCATTGCGGGACTGAAAAAATTATGAAATGGCTCAAAATACCCCTCTATGCGCTGACGGCGTCCGCTGTCTTCATTCTTGCCGCCTCCTATACCGTAAAGTTTCTTGTGACCGACGAATCAACGGTTGCCTGTCCCGACGTGACGGGCCTTGACATAGGGGAGGCAAAGCAACAGGCGGCGCAGAAAGGGTTGTACCTCATAATCGGAAAGTATGAAACAAAAAAGGACGTGCCTTATAACCGTGTCCTTTTCCAGACGCCTGATCCGGCCATGCCGGTGAGAGCGGGAAGGACCGTGACTGTTGTACTTTCCGATGGACCGGTGCCGGTCATAATCCCTGCGTTTGTCGGCCTCACCCTTGAAGAGGCCCAGGCTGCATTGGCCGACCGGGGAATGAAATTGAAAAAGGTCATCAACGTACCGGGTGGAGATGCGAACCGGGTGGTTGCCCAGATACCGGGCAGCGGCGAAAATGTCCTCAATGAGGAGGGGATGGTGCTGCTCGTGGGCGGACGGGAGAGGCGGTTTTACGTGATGCCCGAGGTCGCCCCCGGCGGTTATGCCGGCATCTTGCAGGAGATGGATGAAAAGCATATCAGGCATGCCGCGACATCCACCGGGCTTCCCGATGCCGCGGATGGTGGGGTCCTCAAATGCAACATCCCGTCCCGGACCATATTCACTGAAGACGACGTAGTGGAACTACAGGCAGGAAGCGGAGGTTAACTATGCATATTAGACTGGCCCCCTCTATTCTCTCGGCGGATTTCGGCCGCCTGGAGCAGGAAATAAAGGCCGTTGAGGCAGCGGGGGCGGACATGATACATGTCGACGTGATGGATGGCCATTTCGTGCCGAACCTCACCATCGGCCCCGTGGTCGTCAAGGCGGTAAAGAAGGTGACGAGCCTGCCCCTCGACATCCACCTTATGATCGAGCACCCCGATTTGTTTGTCGATGCCTTCTCCGATGCGGGCGGCGACATCATCACCGTCCATGTGGAAACGGGATACCACCTTTTCAGGACAATAGACCTGATAAAATCGTGCGGCAAGAAGGCAGGCGTCGCGTTGAACCCCGCCACCCCCTTGTCTGCCGCGTCCGAAGTGCTGACGGAGATCGATCTCCTCCTTGTCATGACAGTAAATCCCGGATTTGGAGGTCAGGCTTATATTCCTTCGATGACCGGGAAAATAGAAAATGCGAGGCGCATGCTGGACGCGGCCGCAAGGCCGATAGAACTCGCAGTCGACGGCGGCATCAAGGCGGACAACAGCCGGATGGTCACGGAAGCGGGCGCGACCATCCTGATCATGGGAACCGAGATATTCCATAGTGGTGATTACCGGGCCAAAATTGAGGATGTCAGGAGGAGGGTCGGTTCATGGACGCCGTGAGACAGAAGGCGTACCACAGGACATTCGATCTGGCGTGCAGCCGGCTTGCGGACCTTCCCCTCGAAGAGCAGGCGACAAAAGCCGGGCTCGGTGTGGTGAAGAAAGAGGACCTCTCTTACGTGTCCATACCCTTTTTCAACGAGACGATCGAGCTTGCCGTGCCCGGCTTTTCCTTCAAGAGCCTCAAAGGGTCCAATATCACGCTCGTGACGCGGATCATTATCCTCCACTACCTTATCCAGGCGTCGGGCATGCCTGTCGGAGCCTCGCTCGTGCCCTACGAGGATATTCCCGGCTGCCGCACGTATCTGCCCGTATTCGAGCGGCGCGTGGTCAAGCCGCTGATAAGCGCCTTCGGCTATTCCAGGGATGCCTTTCTGACAGCGGGCAATCTGCTTGGCGGCAAAGAAGAGGAATACGGCCATGGGTCGTTCACACTGTCGGCATTCCCCAGGCTGCCCATCACCTTCATCTTGTGGGAGGGTGAGGAGGAATTTCCTCCGTCGATCAAGGTGCTCTTCGATCAATCCATCCACACGTACCTGCCCCTCGAAGATATCGTCGTCGTCTCAAAAATGGCCGCGACAAGGATATTGAAAGAGGCGAGAAAGGAATATCAGGAGTGATTGTCGAAACAACATTTACGTAGACTGCAAGGAGGCGTTCCCACCATTTCGTAACCTCCCCTTCCAGGTTCTGCCTCAGTCCGACACGCGGGCTCACCCTGCCTTCCCCAAGTCCAACTACCTGTCGTTATTATGCCTTTGCGAATCTATTGCAGCCTCCCACGCCCTTTCCACGATGTTGGCACGGTAGTTGCTAGAGATGATTTCAATAGGTCGGGGATGTCTTCATCACCTGTGGGCATTCTCTCCTCCCGGGGCCGGACATCGATGCCCGGCCCTCTAAATTTGCACCGGACCGGGCTGACTCTCCCCGGGGACAATTGTCTTTGCAAAAACCTTTATTCCGCCGGGAACAGCTCTCCATCCACCATAGTGAGCCTGCGCGCGCCGGAAGCGCCGATTTCCGGGTCATGGGTTACAAGGATGAGGGCCGCGCCTATCTTCTCCCGCACTGACAGGATATAGTCGAGGACAACTCTGCCGGTCTTCCTGTCCAGGTTCCCCGTCGGCTCGTCCGCGAGGATCAGCTCGGGCCGGTTGATGAGCGCCCTTGCGATAGCCACCCTCTGCTGTTCGCCTCCCGACAGCTCGCCGGGCTTGTGATGCCTTCGATCGGCCAGACCCATGATCCCCAGGAATTCTTCCGCCGCGCATTCCGCCTCCGCTGCCTTTGCCCGCTTGATCCAGAGGGGGATCATGATATTTTCCAGAACGGTAAAATCCTGCAGGAGATGGTAGAACTGGAAGACAAACCCCACTTTTTCGTTCCTGAACCGGCACTGCTCCTCGCCGGTGAAAAGGCTGATGTCCCTTCCTCTGTAGAATACATTCCCTTCCGTGGGCCGATCAAGGGAGCCGATGACGTGAAGGAAGGTGGTCTTGCCCGCCCCTGAGGGACCCATTATCGTCGCAAATTCGCCTTCCCTCACCTCGAAGTCGATCCCCTTCAGGACGCTGACCATGGCGCCGTCCTTGTGGAAGCTTCTCTTCAATCCCCGCACTGAAACAAGCGGATCATTCATATCGCAGGGTCTCCACAGGATCGATCGTCGAGGCCTTGTACGAAGGATAGAGCGTCGAAAGCAGACAGAGCAGTACGGTCACGGCCGCGATAAGGAACACATCGAGGTGGTCGATCTTCATGGGCAGGGTGCTTATGTAGTAGACATCGCTCGGAAGCTTGATAATCTCGAAGTATCTCTGGATCTCCAGGAGCCCGTAGCCGACGAGCGTGCCGAGAAACGCGCCGAAGACACCGATTGTCAGGCCTTCCGCAACAAAGACGCGCATGATGCTCCTGTTCGTGGCGCCCATGGCCTTGAGAATGGCGATATCCTTCTTTTTCTCCATGACGGTCATCACCAGCGCGCTGATGATGTTGAAGCTCGCCACCAGGATAATGAGGGCCAGAATGATGAACATGACCAGCTTCTCCAGCCTGAGGGCCGAGAGAAGATTTTTGTTCTGCTCCATCCACGTCCTTCCGAAATAACCCGGGCCAAGCTCCCTGACGATGCGGTCCCGCACCGCGCCCGCGGCGTAGACATCCTTCACCTTTACCTCGATCCCCGTCACACCGGCCCCCAGCGTCGATTCGACGTCGGTCAGAGGCATGATGGCGACAAGGCTATCGATATCGAACATACCCGTCTCGAAGGTGCCGCCCACCCTGACCTGCACCGTTTCAGGTGCCGCGCCCGCCGGGGAAAAGCCGCCGAAGGGAACGACGAGGGTAAACAGGTCCCCCGGCAGAAGGCCAAGCTCCCTCGCAAGCTCCTTTCCCAGAAGGATGACGCCCCTGGTCTTAAGGGCATCGACACTCCCCTCTTTCATCAGACGACCCAGATAGGCTGCGTCCTCCGGTTGAACCCCTTTGACCACCACCCCGGCTACCCTTGCAGGCCCTTGAGCCATCGCCTGGAACTCTATGAAGGGAGATGCGGAGACCACGCCGTCGATGCGTTTTATGCGCTCCACGACCTGTGTGGGGTTCTTCACCCCCCAGTCCGGGATCAAGACGATATGGGGGCGGATGCCGAGGAGGCGTTCCCTGATCTCGTCCTGGAACCCTGTCATCACCGCGATGACCAGGATGATAGCCATCACCCCGATGGCTATGCCCACTATAGCGATCCACGTGGTGAAGGAGATGAATTTATCCTTCCTTTTCGATCTGAGGTAACGCAGGGCGATGGTCGTTTCGTAGTCCATGGCGATATTTACGGCCGCAGGAGCGGGAAGAGGATCACTTCCCTGATCGACTGGCTGTCGGTGAGCAGCATGGTCAGCCGGTCAATCCCGATGCCCTCGCCCGCCGTCGGCGGCAGCCCGTATTCCAGGGCCATGATATAATCCTCATCCATTGCCGCGCCTTCTTCTTTCTCCTTTATCTGATCGAGGAACCTGCGCTTTTGGTCTTCAGGGTCGTTCAGCTCGTTAAACCCGTTGGCAATCTCCATACCGCTCATGTAAAGCTCGAACCGCTCGGTCACCTCCGGTCTTTCCTTTGACCGTTTTGCCAGAGGGGAGACTTCGACCGGGTATTCCGTGATGAATGTAGGCTGCACCAGCTTGTCTTCGCACAGCTTTTCGAACAACTCGGTGATCATCTTTCCCTTCGACATTGTCTCGATGCCTTCAATGGCAAGCTCCTTGCCGCGTTTCCTGAGCGTTTCCTCGTCCTCGATGATGGGCGTATCGTCGTCATCGGCAAGGACGAAACAGCCGGAATCGACGAGGGCCTGTTCCATGGTCAGCCGCCTCCAGGGCCTTGCAAAATCGATCTCCTGTCCGTTGTAAATCACGGTAAAGCTCCCGAAGAGCGTGAAAACCAGCGTGGAGATCATCTCCTCGGTCAGGTCCATCAGGTCCTCATAGGTCGCATAGGCCTGGTAGAACTCGAGCATGGTAAATTCGGGGTTGTGCCTCACGGAGATGCCTTCATTCCTGAAGTTTCTGTTGATCTCGAAGACCCTTTCGAGCCCTCCCACGATCAGTCTTTTCAGATAGAGCTCGGGAGCGATCCTTAAGTAAAGGTCGAGACCCAGGGCGTTATGATGGGTCTTGAAGGGCTTCGCCACCGCCCCGCCCGGGAGTACCTGCATCATGGGCGTCTCCACTTCGACAAATGCCCGGTCGGTGAGAAAGGCGCGTAGGGATTCGATGATGCGCGCCCGCCTCAGGAAGACCTCGCGCACCTTCTGGTTGACGATCAGGTCGACGTAGCGCCTGCGGTACCGCTCCTCCACGTCCTTGAGGCCGTGCCACTTCTCCGGCAAGGGGCGCAGCGATTTCGTCAGGAGCTTGATATGCTCGGCGACTATCGTCAGCTCGCCCGTCCGCGTCTTGAAGACCTTTCCGTCCACACCGACGATGTCGCCCACATCGAACTTCTTAAAGAGGTCGTAGTCGGGAGATTTGAGCGTATCTTTCCTCGCGTAGACCTGGGTGCGCCCCTCCCGGTCCTGCACGTGGAGGAAGCAGCTCTTGCCGAAGTCCCTGAAGGCGACGATCCGGCCCGCGAAGGAAACAAAAGCGTTTTTCTGCTCGATCTCCTCGGCGGACAGCTCGCCGAACTCCTTGTGGATATCGGTGCTCCCCCGGAATGTGCCCCTTTCCTGGGGATAGGGGTCTATGCCGGCTGCCTTGAGAAGCTCCTGCTTCTCCTTCCGGACGCTCAAAAGCTCATTGATCGGTTCCATTATTGACTCCTCACAGCTCTACCACCACATCGTAATCGGTCGTGCAATTACCGGGGTTCAGCACCCCCTCCACCGGCGGAGCCGTCGAAGCCTCCCCCCTCATAAAAGCGCTGCCCCCAGCTCTACCACCACATCGTAATCGGTCGTGCCCGTCACCACGCCCGTCCTTATCTGTCCCACTGCACAGTCGCCTTTGATAAAGGCAATGCCGTCCACGTCCGGGGCCTGGAGCAGAAGGCGCCCTGTCATGGAGTCCGCCTCTCTGGCCTCTACCACGACCGGCATCTCCCGCCCTTTGAGCCGCATCAGCCGTTTTTTCGATATCTCCCTCTGCAGCTCCATAACCTTCTGATATCTCCGCCTTTTGATGCCTTTCGGCACGTGACCTTTCATGCGGGCGGAAGCTGTACCCGCCTCCCGGGAATAGATGAACGCCCCGAGATTGTCGAACTCCCACTCGGAAATAAAGGCACAAAGGCTCAAAAACTCGTCTTCCCTTTCTCCCGGATATCCTACCATAACCGTGGTGCGGAGTGCGGCATCGGGCATGTCCGACTTGATCTTTCCGAAGAGACGCTCCAGGGCGCTGCGCGAATAGCCCCGGTTCATCGATGCCAGGAGCCTGTCCTCCGTATGCTGTATGGGGATGTCAAGGTACGGCACGATCCGGTCATCGCTCCTTATCAGGTCAAGGAGTCCGTCGTCTATGCCTTTTGGATGCAGGTAGAGGAGCCTGATGAAATAGTCGCCCCTTATCGAGAGAAGTCGTGCGAGCAGCTTCCCGATGTCCGTGCCCGAGTCCCTGCCGTAAGAGGTAACATCCTGGCCTATCACGTTAAACTCCCTGTAACCTCTCGCGAGCAGCTCCCGGAATTCTTCCTCGATGGATAAAGGCGGCCGGCTCTGCAAAGGCCCCTTGATGGAAGGTATCGTGCAATAGCTGCAGCGGTTGTTGCACCCCTCCTGGATCTTGAGGTAAGCCGTCGGGGGCGGAGTCAGGACTTTTCTTGGAAGGCAGGCGGCTAGGGCGGGGTCTTCCGCCTCGGCGCTATTCTTAAAGAAACCCTTTTCCGCGACAAGACGCTCGATGTTCCTGCCGGCGTCCTTCCCCACAAAGAGGTCGACCTCGGGCAGGAGCCCGGCTAATTCGTCGCCATAGCGATCCACGAGGCAGCCGGTGACTACCAGCCTCGCGCCGGGGTCCGCCTTTATTTGCGCCTCCCTAAGTATGACTTCTATCGATTCGCTGCACGCGTCGGCTATAAACGCGCAGGTATTCACGACAACCAGGCCCGCATCGTCCGCGAGCGTATGGCCCGCCTTTTCCAGCCTTCCGGCAATATATTCGGAATCAACAAGGTTCTTGGGACACCCGAGACTCACAATCCTATATTTCATGGAGCAGACATCCTTTGACACAATCGCCCTTTCTCACTCCGCTGCAGCCCCCGCCTATGCCTACCACGTGGCAGAGAAAAAAGTCATACTTCAGGGGGTCTTCCGGGCAGTGCTTCTTTAGCTCGTCCGTGATCTGGCACGCGGCTTTCCAGTTCTGCGTCTTTTGGTCGGTCCAGCCGCGACACCTGCCGATCTTGAAAATATTCGCGTCCAGCGGGATGACCAGGTCGCGTTTCCCGACAAACTTCCAAAGGCCGAAGTCAATCCCGTCGCGGCGCACCATCCAGCGTGCGTAGAGGCTCCATCTCTTGAAGGGGCTTGCAGGCGCTTCCTTGGGGAAAAAGAAAAGAAGATCGTCGGATGAGCCGATCAGGTCGGCGCGCGCCGTCCAGACGGCCTTTCTCAAATCCCCTTCGTAATAGTGCTCGATCATGCTGCCGATGCCTCCGTACCTTTCCACGATGCCCCTGAGAAGAGTAAAGAGCCGTATGATGTCTGGCCCCTTGTGGAAGCGGTAATAGAGGTCGCCGAGGGTTGCGAGGTCGCCGGAAGCAATAAACGCAAAGGGACTTTTTCCCATGCGGAGAAAGAGGCCGTCGAGGAAACGGGTAATCTGCTCCACGCGGCCGTAGGCGAACTGCGAGGCGATAAAGCCGGCCAGCTCGATGTCCAGGGGTTGCGTAAACCGGTGCGGGAAGGCGACCGGGTCGTTCCCGACGAGCGCGACGAGCCCCGCCTTTTCCCTCTCATATATGGCCTGCAGATTGATGGCGTTTCCCTTTTTGTTTCTAAGAATTGCTTTTCGAAAAGCTATGCAGGGGCGTTGTCAGCCTTGTTTTTCCATTCGTGGAGCCAGCCTTTGAAGAGAATCCCGGTCTTTTGGGCCGTATCCTTCCATTCTTCCCATTCTTCAGTATTAGGCTCCAGACTTCCGCCCGAGATCCCCATGTGTTCGAGACGTTTCGTTATCTCCGCCCTGACACCGGCGGCATTGGCTCTCAACTCTTCCCGGAACCGGTCTTTCAGGCTCCGTGCATCACCGTCCAGACCATTTCCCGCCTCCTCGCCCACCAGTTCCAGAAGGTCAAAAAGCCTCTCCTTATCACCGGGAAGATCGAATTCCTCAAGGATCAGATCGACCAGGAGCAGCCTCTTTTCCCGCTTCCCGGCCTTCATGCCCTCAAGCTCGGCCGGAAGCTCTTCGCGCCCTATCATCCCCTCAAGGAACCGGCGCATGACCGCTCTCAGTTTGTCTTCCAGACCCCTTCGGGCGAACTCTTCTTTCTCCTTCTCGTCCATGACAAGGTGTTTCGTTTTTTCCATGGCGAGCTCTATGGCGCTCTTTATTTTAGCCATGACTACACCGCGCCCATGTCGATCCTGTAGGTGTCATTACTCTCATAAACCTGCGGACTATATTCTACAACAGTTGCCTCATCGATTCCATAGAAGATGTGCCAACAGCGCGGCTCCACGCGGAGCCTCGCCCCTTTGGTCAGGAGGTGCTCAACCCTCTCGTCCGTGTCCATATCAATAAATACCGCGCGCACCGAGCCGCGTGCCACGTAGAATCGCTCTTCCTTCTTCTCGTGATAATGCATACCCCGCCAGAACCCCTTCCTGATCGTGAACAAGGCGATATGGCGGGACTCTTCCCCATAGCAGATCTGCGCAAACTCGCCCTTTTCCTCCTCCCACCTCTTTGCGCCGTCGCCCTCGTTCGTCACGGGGAGCATCTCCAAAAATATCTTATCCATGTCGGCCATACTATAGAGTGAATGGGGGCAAAGATCAAGGGTGCCGGGCGGGCGGAAAAGATGCTCCTCCTTCTGGTGCGTACATCATGTACGGGTACCCGGGTACCCACTCGACCGGTAGGGAGGAATCACAACCCCTCTTCCGATTCCCTTCTCTCGCAAGCCTTCCCGAAGGCGGGTTGACGAAAGTGGACGAAACTGGACGGTTTTAGGGGGGGGTGGGGGGTCGCGACCATCCATCGAAATTCTTCCCGGCCCCTTAAAAGCTCGCGTACAATACTCCGGCGCGGTACCACCACCGTCGGATGCGGGTCTTGCGGCTCAATTGTCAAAGAGCGGTGCCGGCTTACGGGAAACCGGCTAAAAGTGGGGCCGGGCGTCTGTTGTCTCTCCGCCTCTCGAAATGACGGCCCGGTCTCATAACATTTTCCTGCGTTTCCCCCCATCCTGTCAAAGTGACAAGGAGAGGCGACAATAAGGAGTGACAAGGAGGGCTGACAACCAGGAGTGACAAAATGCAGCTCTACAAAGAATAATGGAATTATTGTCACGATTTTCCTTGCATTTTCCTGACGTCATGGTAGTGTTCCTAGTGTCTCTTTCATCCGGGAATTCATGGTGAGGAGGGGAGGGAAATATTCATGAGCAGTAATTCAGGAAGACATGTCCAAAATGAGAAGGGCAGAATTTATCAACTGAAAGCGACAATCGTGGGGAGCAAGCCCGTGATCTGGCGGCAGATCCTGGTGCCGGGCGGCATCACCCTTGCCGACCTCCACAAGGTAATGCAGATTGCCTTCGGGTGGACCGATACGCATCTCCACGAGTTTTCTGTAAAGGGCATTTCCTATGCCGATAAGAACCCGGAAATGGAGATGGATGAGTCGGAAGATGAAGCCAGGGTGCGCCTCCAGGATATAGCGCCGAAAGCAAGAAATTCATTCCTGTACATCTATGATTTCGGCGATGACTGGCAGCACAAAATTACCGTAGAGAAAATTGTCGATCAAGATGAACGATTCTCCGGCCGCGCCGTCTGCATAGACGGCGCCCTCTCCGGCCCGCAGGAAGACTGCGGCGGTATATTCGACTACAATAGCATGCTCGCAATACTGAAAAATCCCGACCACCCCGAATACGAAGAAACAAAGGAACGGCTCGGCGACTATTTCGACCCGGAAGAATGTGACCTGGAGCAGATAAATAAGGAGTTGAAGAGGGTGAGGTGAGAAACCGGCCCATTCGCTTCGCAAGAGATTTTTGTATTTTACAAAACTGTTTACGGTTATAATTGCATAGTAAAACGCTGGACCGGCAAAATAAGATAACCAGATGGGGCTTTTGATATGGTCTCCACAGACCATGGACGGAACGCCAATATGGATCAGGTCTCGCAAAAATATCTCGTCCAGAAAACACAGATGGTCGAGAAGACTGAACTCTGGATAGTTTGCGAAAAACCTCTGGAAGGAGACGGACGGGCAATCAGGGGATTCTTCGGCAACCTATACCGAAACAGACCCGAATTTCATAACCATCTTGGACAAAGACTCATTTACAGGCATCCGCTCATTCAATACAAGATATTCGGAGGCTCAGCCCTTGTGATTGGCCTGAAAGAAGGAGCCTACCTGCTAAAGGCCGTTCCGGAGATCGAATATTTGGAGCTACATCACCTCAAAAACGCCGTCGTGAAGAGAACCATGATCGATAGCGTTGTGCCGATAGGCCTGACTTCAGCCGGCAGTCGTTATAAATTTACAACTCCATGGATCGGATTAAATGAAAAAAACTACCAAGCTTACGTCACATTGAAAGATCGCCAAAGAGAAACAACGGAATTATGCGATAAGATCATTGTCGGCAACATCCTCTCGATGTGCAAATCGCTTGGGTATACGGTTGATCACCCGCTATATGTGGAGTCTGATCTGCGAGAAAGCACAATGGTAGCGATCAAGGATGTCAATTTAGTCTCCTTTGCCGGCGAATTCGAAGCGAATTTCTTGATACCCGAGTTCTGGGGAATAGGCGGCAAAGTTTCGCTGGGCTACGGAACAGTGAAACCCTTAAATGGAGGAAAGATTTGACGAAGTCTATCGAAATAACTTTCCCAAAACTCAATCATTTCTGGCTCGACGCAGGGTTGTTGGGTCTCTCAGTGCTCCTTAACGACATGCATGGCGAGGCAAAAAGAACCATCAATGATGATGGGTTGAGCCTAAAAGGAACCGAGAATGACATAAAAACAGCCCTTGATGGAGCTTACGGTCTCCTCATTTCCCGATACTACGACACGTCAACAAAGAAGCAGATCGACGATGAAACATCATATAACTTCTACTATGATAGCAAGGCTGACAACTTCGTTGCCTTCCCCAAAAAGAAATCAGTCGGCATAGCCGGTTTAATATTCAACAAAGCCCCAAGGCCCAAAGGATCGTCTGCAAAATGGGTCGGCAAAATCAAGGAGAAGTGGGTTGATAATGCCTGGGTAAAAGTGGACGACGATGAAAAAGTGCCGAAGGACCAAGCAACAAGAGTGCGGCATATACTCCCGCTCTCGCATGAAAGGCTGCAAAAACCAATGGACGACTTTTTGAGCGGGCTCGGTCTAACTGTTACCACATCGGGCCTTCTCATTGACGGACCCAATATAGTGCAACCAAACGCAACGATACCAAAACATCTCTTTGGCGATAAGAAAGGGCAATGCTATTTGTGTGGGGATGACAGTCATGCATTGGAGGAGATCGGGCAAACCATATTCCCCTTCATTACGGGATCAAGCGGGCTATTGAACTTCAATACGGAATGCGCCAGGCCTGAGAAGGTTTGCTGGAAGTGCGCTTTCATTGGAAAATTCGTGCCAGCGAGCAGTTTCTATCTTATGCAAGGTGATGACTTGTTTGCCTTTTTTCCCTATTCTGTTTCCTTTCTGAAGATGTTCGACGTCTATGGACCTCTACAGGACGCCAAGCATGAGGATCCCACACTATTTAAGAACTTCCAGCATCCACTGGGATTCGAGAAATATGCAGATGGATTCTTCCAGAAAGCGTTCGAAGTCACATTCGCGTTTCTCTATACGCTTTACAGAAAACTTCTGTTACGTAAAAAAGCCGATGAGGACGAAGGTTCGCTTGATTGGGACAAAATGTGCAACTTCGTTACCGCCAAAGCACCGCTGGAATTTGTGGTGGTCCACGCTGAATCGAAGGGGCAGACTCACATGGGGAAGATGGTCTGGCCGTTCAGGGATTCCGTCTATTTTTTTCGATTAATGGAGAACTTGGAGCAATCTGGAGTAAACATAAAAGAAGTAATGAGGTTGCTTATAGATTTCTCACAAAAGAACGCTAACAGGACTCTTCGTAGAAACAGAGTCTGTGAACGGATACTCAAAAAGCAGTCGATTCTTAGCCTGATAGAATCGCACGTGTTTAGTTCTGGCATATCTTTCATGAAGCCTTTGGCTGATTTTGTAGTCAAATATGAGCCTGCCATAAGGAAGGAGGAAAAGACAATGACCATGGATGCCCAGGAAGCGGCTGTCGTCCTTGGAAAGCGAATAGGAATGACGGTTGGAGAAAACGGAAAGAAAGGAGATTTATTTGCTTTGAGAAAAGCGAGGCGAAAGACAGATTTCTTGAATGAAGTGAACAGGCTTCAATTCAAATGCAGGCTCATCGTGCCTCCCGATCTGTATGAAGGAAAGTTGACCGACACAAATTTCGTGGAATTCAAACAGTTTTGCATGATAACGGCGCTGAACAGCTTTTATGCAGCGACCCAATCGAATAGAGGAGGAGCCATATGAAATCTGCAAGGGCGTTAACCATAACGTATCTGACCCCTGTTTCGTTTGCCAGTTTGAACGGTTCAGATAAAGAGGCGGACAACATTTCAAATATTAAGAAGATCACCCGAGAAACCGATCAGTTTCCCTATGTCTCCGCCCAAGCTGTAAGACGGGCCTTGAGAGACCAGTTAGCAGTTATGGGAAAGACCACTTCTGAAGGGGCGGCTGCAACGATGAGGAAAGGGGCCGCCACCACGCAGCAGGACCCGGATCAATATATAGACGACGATCTCTTCGGCTATATGGGTACCGAAGAAGCCAAGGAGGGCAAGAAAGGTAAATCCACAAAACGAACTTCCCCTGTCCGCGTGTCCCCTTTGGTATCCCTGCATAAATATGAAGGCGATCTCGATTTCGCTACAAATTTTATGGGTGTCGAAGCCGGTGGCGACCCGAACATCTTTGAGACAGAGATACACTCGGGCCTGTACAGAGGAACAATACTCATCGAGCTGGATAGGATTGGCTGCGGGGAAGGATTCAAACAAGAATTATCTAAAGCTGTCAAGGCCGAAAGGACGAAGGATTTTATGAAAGCTTTTAAGAACTTGTGGACATCAGGGAGACAAACAAGGTTCTTAGCGGATATTTCGCCTAAGTTCCTAGTTGCAGCCATGCTGACCACCAAAAACCCGATATTCCTTGAATCCGTAATAGCCGTTGACGGCGGCATCAATGCGGCACTCCTAAACGAGACAATACAAGACTACAAGGACGAGATAAGGGCGAGCGTTATTGGAGCAAGAGAAGGCATGTTTTCACAGCTTCCTGGAGATAAAGTGACCATAGGCAGCGCCTTTGAGACGATCGCCACATGGATCGACGAATACTATAAATGAAAAGAGGTGCATCGTGCTCGGCTTTGTTGTGAGAGGATTTGCGGTCACTGCGTCTTTTAGAATTCCGGAAAGCCATACATTTCAACAGACCTTGCCCATGCCACCCGTTACCACACTGACGGGGCTAATGGGCGCTGCAATAGGGCTGAATTTCGAAAGCGCAATGGCATTCAAGGAGAAGAACGGAATCCTGTTCGGCTTGCAGGCTACAAGCAAAGGAGAAATGAAGGATCTATGGAAGTACAATAAGATAAAATCAGGGGAATCCGTGAAGGACGTGCTGGTACGCGAGTACCTCACCGATTTTTCCCTGACCCTTGCAGTAGCTTCGTTGAACGAGAATGCTTTATCTGTGGTGCGTGATGGCTTTCGCAACCCCAGGTACGCTCTCACCCTTGGTAATAGTGATGATCTGCTTAAAATAAAAAGTGTTGGATCGGTTGTTCCGACAAATGACATCCAGAATTCGCTATTTGAGAATACACTTCTTGCCGGAGATTACACCTTGGATTATGAGTCGCCTCTCGATTTAGAGAAGACACCTATAACTTATAGGGTCCGAGCACCGCAGGTTTTTCTCCTCCCCACAGCATTTACCTTTGACGGGGAAGAAAGAAGAGTAAAAGAAAGGAGGCATTTCACTTTTGTCGGGTCCCCAATAAAGCTAAAAAGCCCAATATCGGCGCATCAAATAGAAGATACTGCCTATCCTTTATTATGATATTTTACGCAAAGCCCGATCAGACCTACAGTGAGCATATAGAAGCAGTTTACACAGCGTGGAAAGCGACAATACGGGCCAAGAAGCACTTAATAGACAGAGCCGCAGAGCAGTATGGATTTTCGCCGGACCGGTTCATAAAGGGCTCACTTCTCACCATTGCCTTTCATGATATCGGGAAGATGATTGATCCTTTCCAGCAGATGATGAGTGACATCAGACAAGGCCGTCCATTCAACAAACGAGCCAACTATCGCCACGAGCTTGTGTCATTCGTATATACTGCGAAGTACTGGCATCTGATCAACAAGGACGAGTTTCTATGCACAGTACCGTTAGAGGCCGTCGCGGTTGCCGGTCATCACAGGCCTCTCGACTCCGATTTGACTTCTTTTGTGAGAGAAAGCGGACAAGATAGCCCGCCGATACTGCGGGACGGAGTGATGGAAGCTATTGCGATAGCGGAAAGCCTGTTTAGGGCAGAAGGCCTATCTCTGCCATCAATGCAGCAGGATGGAAGGCAGATAGACCCCTTTAAGTCATTGGCCGGCTTCATCTGGAATGCTTTGAACAAAGGAATCACACGGGATGGAGCAGACAAGTACCGAGTAGTCTACTCTCTCTTAAAAGGAATTTTACACTATGCGGACTGGTATGGGTCTGGCAAACAAGAGGTCGTGTATCAGGTCGAAAAGAGCGTTCCGGCAATCATTGAGAACGTGAGGGATAGGTGCAAGGCTAAAGGAATAGACTTCAAAGGATTGTCGCTATTTCAAGAAGCATGCAGCAAGCTGTCGGGACATCTTACCGTTATCGCCCCAACCGGTAGCGGCAAGACGGAGGCTTCCATTCTTTGGGCTTTGAGGAATTCTGAAGAAATGGGTGGGGCAAAAATCATCTATCTTCTGCCGACTATGGTAACGGCGAACAACATATGGGATAGACTTGTTGACTTCTTTGGGCAGGAGAATGTCGGATTATCACATTCCTCCGCAAATCTGTTGCTAAGAGCCGATGAATCTGCCGAAGATGAGGAAGCCAAATGGGAAAACAGGCGAAATATCCTGTTTAGTCGGTCTTTCATTAAGCCCGTAACCGTTGGGACTGTAGATCAGTTGCTCACGACCGGCTTTAATGCAGGCAGATGGGCCTTGAAAGAGATAAATGCTGCTAATGCAGTCATCATCATCGATGAGGTCCACGCGTACGATGGTTGGACATTGGGGCTGCTCGTCTCCACTATCACCCATTTTTCGAAACTCGGCGCAAGGTTCATGGTGATGAGTGCCACTCTTCCCCGCATGTTACGGAATTTGCTATCCAGCCGGCTCACCGGCGCAGGCTTTATTAAAGACGATACGCTGGCAAACTCGGTGCGAAGCCGGTATTTCGTCGTGGACGATTTCATTGAGAGCGCGGTAAGCGATATCAGGCAAGCCGTCTTTGATGGAGTCAGGGTGCTGGTTGTGGTGAACACCGTAAGATCCTGCCAGGATTTGGCTCGGCAGATGGCCGATCTTGGGCCTCTATGCTACCATTCGCAATTCATTCTTCGTGATCGCAAATCAATCGAACAGCAGATGCAGGACGCTCGGCTTGTAGTCGCCACACAGGTTGTGGAGGTTTCTCTTGATATTGATTATGATTGGCTGTTTACCGAATGCGCTCCTCCTGATGCTGTTGTCCAAAGAGCCGGGAGAGTGAATCGATACAGGAACATAGATAGAGACAGCAGAGTCTTTATTTTTAGGGCCAGCGCAAAAGCGGAGAAAATCTATAATCCGATAAACGACTGGTCTTTGCTCGACCGTTCATTCAATGCTTTTGAGACGTCATCTCGGAACCCCAGTGAAAATGATCTAATAGAAATAGTAGAGCGGGTCTACGATAATTATGATATCGAGACATCTGACGCCTTTCGAGATGCTATGCAACAATATATGCTTTCCCAAAAGAACAGAAGCATGATTTTGGATAGCCGAACAAGGGAGGATACACTGGAAGTCACCCGTCAATCCAAATACGAAACTATTTCCGTTATACCTAAGTGTTTCATGAACGACGTCCTGGAATTGAAGCCGTTTGAAAGGCAATGGTATGAGGTAAAACTACCGTTATGGTATGTACAGCGAAACAGAGAAGATATAAAGGGAATTACTTTTTGCGATATCGAGTACAATTCGTTTATCGGAGCGACGCTGAGCCAAAGTGATAAGGCATCAACTATAATATGTTAGGCACGCCTATGCTTGGCTTTCTCGGTGATTTTTCGGTAAACTTTGAGATACCCGACTACTGGGGCATAGGAAAATCGGTGTCTAGAGGGTTCGGGACGGTAAAGCGGTCAGTCAGCAAAGGAGGCGCAGATGCTGCCAAAGAAGGAACTTGACAAGGTTCTTGAAATTGCGGAGAAGTACGGTGTAGGAAAACTGTATCTCATAGGGTCTTCCCTGAGAGGGGAGCCTGAAAAGGCCCATGACTATGACTTTGCGGTGGACGGTGTCCCCGAGGGGCTTTTCTTCAAATTCTATGGCGAGTTGTACATGGCCATGCCCAAAAGCGTCGACTTGATAGACCTTTCCGGCGAGATGAATAAGTTCAAGAGCATCGTGGTAAGAGAGGCAAAACTCATATATGAAAGAAGAGCAGCTTAGGGCCTATTGCGGAACCATATTGAAACTATAGACCAGATATGAACAAAGAAGATTTCCTATCCGTAAAGGGACTAAAAAGGGACACGATAGACTTACTAGAATCTGTTTTCTCGGGGGGCACGGTGAAACGATGTCCGGATAGGCGCGGCATAACGGAGCACCCATGAATGAGCACGATCGTCAAATCGCGTTGGAATTTAAACATCGGCTTTCTCGGGCAGTGCCTCTGCTGGACTACAAGGTTTTCGGCTCTCGCGCCAGGGGCGACGCACATGAGTACTCCGATATGGATGTATACATTAAGGTCGAACGGCTGGACAAAGATCTGAAAGAGAGAATTCGCGATATTGCCTGGGAGGTTGGTTTTGAGCACCTGATTCATATTTCACCGCTCATTTTTACCCGGGAAGAGGCCGAAGATTCTCCGCTTAGAGCGTCTCCCATCGTTGAGAGCATTGCCGAAGAAGGGGTAGAAGTATGACCGACAAAGAGGCGCTCTATCTGTACAGACTCCAACAGGCCGAGGAGACCCTTCGGGATGCGGAAAACATGCTCGCAGAGCGGCTCACTCCGAGATCAATTGTCAACAGGGCCTATTACTCCATGTTCTACGTGACGTTGGCCCTCTTCATAAAGACAGGGATAAACCCGAAGACATCTAAGCACAAGGGTATCATCTCGCTGTTCGATCAGGAATTCGTGAAGAGCGGGCGAATAGAGAGGCGCTATTCAAAGATGTTCCATAATACCTTCGACGAGAGGCTGGAAAGCGACTATAAGGAACTTTTTGCCGTATCCTTTGAGGAAGCCGCCAAATATGTGAAGGAGGCAAGGGAGTTTTTTGAACGGATCAAGACGGAACTGGTGGGGTGACATCCCCTAATCCCCGGATGCATCGAAGGGTGGCGTCATGCAGCTCGTTATCAATACATTCGGCTCTTACCTGAGGAAAGCGGGCGATTGTTTTCTCGTGAAGAACGAGGACAAGGTCGTCGAGATATCAGTCCGAAAGGTGGAGAGTATCATGATCACCACAAGCGCCTATCTCTCGACGGACGCCCTGAAAATGGCCGTGGAGAACAACATCGATGTGGTATTCCTCGATCAATTCGGCGACCCTTATGGCCGCGTGTGGCATTCAAAGCTGGGCAGTACCGTCCTCATCAGAAGGAAGCAGCTTGAAGTGGCGAATGAGAAAGAGGGCTTCGAATTGGCGAAGGGCTGGATTATCAGAAAAATCGAGAATCAGGCCGATTTTGTACAGCGTCTTAAGAAGCCCCGCCCCGAAAAGGCGGCCATCCTCGATGACTCGCTCCAGAGCCTGAAAAGACACCTGGAAAGTATCAAGGGCCTTTCGGGCACGATCGAGGAACGGCGCGGCACGGTGATGGGGTACGAGGGTGCGGCGGGGAAGGTCTATTTCGATGCACTGAGCCTCGTCATGCCGGAGCGGTTCAAGTTCGGGGGCCGCAGCAGGAGCCCCGCCAGAGACGAATTCAACGCCATGCTCAACTACGCGTACGGCGTCCTCTATTCGCTGGTGGAAAAGGCATGCATCATCGCCGGGCTCGACCCCTATGTCGGGTTGCTCCACACGGACAACTACAACAAGAAATCCCTCGTCTACGACCTTATCGAGATGTACCGGATATTCGCGGAGGAGACCGTCACCTTTCTCTTCAGCGGCAGAAAGGTAAAGGTGGAGCATTTCGATGAAGTAAAGGGAGGTTTCACCCTGAACAAGGAGGGCAAGGCCACACTCATTGAGGCCCTCAACAAAACATTCGATGAGACGGTGCGCTATCGGGGCAGGAATATTCAAAACCGGCACATTATCCAGTTTGACTGCCATGCCATCGCCAACAGCCTCATCGGGAAAGAGGCCGTGCCATGATGACATGGGTCGTGTACGACATATCAAATGACAGGGTGCGAGGGCGGGTGGCCAAGATGTGCAAGGAATACGGCCTTTACCGCGTACAGAAAAGCGCCTTTCTCGGCGATCTGAACAAGAACGAACAAGACGAGCTTCTGCTCAGGTGCAAGGATATTGTGGATGGAGAAGACGATTCGGTTTATGTGTTCCCCATGTGCGACGCGGACTATCGCAAAGTGCGCATCATAGGTAAGCCGTTTGATAAAAAAGTGGTGGCCGACGAGGTAAAGGCATTGTTCATATGACCGATTCAGCTATCATCGCCGCATCGGCCGAGACCTTCGGCATCCGCATTACCGCGTCGGTGCTTCTTGAATACCTGTTCTGTCCCCGCTTCATCTACTTCATGAACTGCCTGTGCATCGATCAAAACGAAGACAAGCGGTACAAGGTCCAGAAAGGCAGGGAGGTCCATGAGGGCAAACTGAGAATGAACACGGGCTACCTGAGAGGCAAGATAGGATGTGTCGGCAAGGAGACGGATGTATATATGGCCTCCGACAAGTACCGGATTCATGGCATTGTGGATGAAGTGCTCACACTGGAAGACGGGACGATGGCGCCCTTCGACTACAAGTACGCGGAGTACCACGATAAGGTGTTCAAAACACAGCGCTATCAGTCCGTGTTCTATGGCCTCCTGATCAGGGAGAATTACGGGAAGGCTGTTACCAGGGGGTATGTGTGCTACGTCAGGAGCAAGCACCTGCTCAAAGAGATAGCAATCGGCGAGAGGGATTTTGATGAACTCCGGAAGATGATCGCCGAGATCATCGACATTACACAAAAAGGGTTCTATCCGAAGGGGACAAAATCCAGGAACTCCTGTATTGACTGCTGTTACCGCAATATCTGTGTTTAGGCGCACCGGGAATGGCGCGCGCTCTTTGACAACTTGAGTTGATCGGCCAACGCCTTAGCCGATCAATGAATGGTGAACGGAAGGAACCCTGACCCCTGATGTCAATAGTGGACACGAAATATCTTTCATGCCGCAACCTGTCTGGCGTGGAACTGCCTCCCATATGCCACGGGAGATAGATAGCCAAGCCGTCTCTGACGCCGCTGCCGGTTGTAGAAGACTTCAATGTATTCGGTAATGTCTCTGCGTGCCTCCTCTCTTGTTCTGTAATGCCGGTGGTGGACAAGCTCGTTCTTCAAGGTGCCCCAAAAGCTCTCCATAGGGGCGTTGTCGTAGCAGTTGCCCTTTCTGCTCATTGATGCCTTCATGCCGAACCGTTCGAGCAGCTTCCGGTATTCGTGGGAGCAGTACTGACAACCGCGATCAGAGTGATGAATGAGTCCCCTGGCCGGGCGCCTGGACCCTACTGCCCGGGAGAGGGACTCCTTGACTAGGTCCGTGATGATCCTCGATCCCAGGGCGTAGCCGACGATCTCCCCGTTGAAGAGGTCTTTGTGAGCGGCGCAGTAGAGCCAGCCTTCTTCGGTGGGCACATAGGTCAGGTCACTGACCCAGACCTCGTTTGGAGCTTCTACCCTGAAGTTCTGTTCCAGGAGGTTCTCCGCCACGGGAAGCGTATGTTTCGAGTGCGTTGTTGCCTTGAACTTCCTGATTTGTTTGCACCGTATCCCCAGTTTCTCCCTGATCCGTCTGATCCTGCAGATGCCCACCCTTATCCCATGTTCCGCAAGGTCTGCCTGAAGCTTCTCAGGCCCTGACTCATCTTCTACAGTTTTCCCCCATTTTTGCCAATCGACCCACGTATTTATGCGGGTTTTCGGGCAATAATCTGAAAAACGGCCCTTTCCGTAGTGCCACGTTATTACCACTATTTGCTTGACAGGTAGGATAATAGTATTTAGTATAGTGGTGATATGTTCTTCAGAACCAAGAAGTCGGGACCCCGGGAGTATCTCCAGATCGTCCGCAATCGAAGGGATGAAGGAAAGGTGAAACAGGAGGTCATCGGAACCATCGGCCGGACCGATCTCCTTAAAGAAAGCGGTGCCATTGACAGCCTCCTCCGTTCGGGCGCCCGGTTCTCTGAAAGACTCGCCCTTCTGGATGCCTATGAGAAGGGGGAGGCATCTCCGGCGAAAGATACGAAGATAGGCATACTGCTTATCTTCGGTCGTCTCTGGAACGAACTCGGCATACGGGAAGTTCTCGATGATCTTCTTGCCCGCCGCCAGTTCCAGTTTCCCCTCGAAAGAGCCCTTTTTCTTACAGTGCTCCACCGTCTCACAGAAACCGGTTCCGACCGCTCCTGCGACGAATGGCAGAAGGACTACCGGATAGAAGGGACAGAAGATATCGCTCTTCACCATCTCTACCGGGCGATGGCATGGCTCGGTGAACCTCTTCCGGATCAAACAGACGCTACGCCCTTCTCGCCCCGCTGTGTGAAGGACATCGTGGAGGAGAAGCTCTTCGAGAAAAGAAAGGATCTCTTTGCCGACCTCACCCTTGCCTTCTTCGATACGACGAGCATCTACTTCGAGGGCGAGGGGGATTACTTGGGGGAGTATGGTAACTCGAAGGACAGCCGGCCTGATCTGTTGCAGATGGTGGTCGGCGTCGTCTTGGACCGATCAGGCACTCCCCTCTGCTCCGAGATGTGGCCCGGCAACACGGCCGACGTAAAGACCCTTCTCCCCGTCGTCACACGACTGCAAAAGCGCTTCGGCATAGGCAGGATATGCATAGTCGCCGACAGGGGGATGATAAGCAGGGAAACAATCGCCGAACTCGAAAGAAACCACATCGACTATATCCTGGGCGTCAGGATGAGAAGCCAAAAGGAGATAGGAACAGATGTTCTCTCCAGAGCCGGACGCTATCATGAGGTGGAAGAGAACCTGAAGGTAAAGGAAGTCCTGCACGGAGGCAAGCGTTATATCGTCTGCGTCAATGAAGACCAGGCGAAGAAAGATGCTCATGATAGGCAGGCCATAGTCGCGGCGCTCGAAGAGCGCCTGACGAAGGGGACGAAAGGCCTCATCGGGAATAAAGGCTATAGGAAGTACGTCAGGATGGAGAGGAATGCAGTGACGATCGACAACGACAAGATTGCCGATGAGGCGCGCTACGACGGCAAGTGGGTGCTCGCCACGAACACGTCCCTTAAACCGGAGCACGTGGCAAGACAGTACAAAAACCTCTGGATGGTGGAGCAGGCGTTCAGGACGATGAAATCCGTGCTCAACACACGGCCCATCTTCCACAAGAGGACCGAGACGATAAGAGGTCATGTCTTTTGCAGCTTCCTGGCGCTTATCCTCATGAAAGAGCTCAAGACCAGGCTTGCGAAGAAAGGCTGGAAGCTCGAATGGGACAGGCTGATCCGTGATCTCGATCATCTCAAGGAAATAGAAGTGTCGGCTGTCGGGAAAAACGTGATCATCAGAACGGAACTCAGGGGTGACACGGGCAAGGTGTTCCAGGCAGCGGGCGTCGCCGTCCCCTCTACAGTGAAACTGATAAACAGGACAGAGTCAGATGAGGCATGATCCCGTAACCCCAACCTCTTTTGTAGTGCCACGCCCTCTTTCTGTCTCTATAAGTCGTTAATTTTGCAGAAGAATAAATTTGTTGGTGTAGAAGATGAGCCTGAGGTCTCACGGGTCCTTTTGTGGGCGACCCGGATCTCTATTTCCAGCCGTGCTTCCTCCCTGGCATGTCTTGAAGGAGGAGCATTGAGCCATTTATAGTATCCGCTTGCCGATACCCTGAAGAAACGGCACATCCGGGGGATGGAGTACGTGAGTCGCATCTGCTTCATCAGCGCGTACCGGGCAGCGACCCTTTCGCAAAGTACGCGGCTGCCTTTTTTAGTAGATCACGTTCCATCTTCACTTCGGCCAGTTCTCTTCTCACCCGTGCCAGTTCCAGCTCTGTTTCCGAGAGGGTCTTCTTCGTCTTCCCCACTGATGCGAGTTCACCCTTCTTGTGGGCCTTTACCCAGTACCTTATGGTGGTAGAAGGGATTGATAGCTGAACGCCCACCTGCCTGACGCTGAAGCCGTTTTCTATGACCAGCTTGACCGCCTCCTCCCGGAACTCTCTCGAATAGACGCCATAGGGGATCTTCTCCTTCGCCATAGTGACACCTCCGTCTGCTTCTGTATTGTACCTCAACTTTGGTGTCCACTAAATCCATCATACCCCACCCCCGGCATGGTGGTAATTTATTGACGCCGGATAGGGGTAAAGTCACAAAACCAAGGCGGGGCAAGGGTTATTGCCCCGCCGAAGGGATGAAAAGAGGGCGAAAAAGGATATGTTTTCGGTGGAAATTAGAGAAGAATTCGGCGAAAAAGAAGGCTTGAAAAAACCGCAAAAAGCGGCTAAAATAGGCTATAAATGGGACTGGGTCTGTCCCAAAGGCCATTCCAGAAAAACAAGGATTGAAACTTCCCCCTGAGACGGTCTATGAGGCGTTTGGAGACATGGTCCCAAAGGCCATTCCAGAAAAACAAGGATTGAAACTGATAATACGAACCTGGACCCTTTGGCGTGGTTTCTGTCCCAAAGGCCATTCCAGAAAAACAAGGATTGAAACTTGCGGTAAACAGGTCATGGGCGTGGATATGGTTTTGGGTCCCAAAGGCCATTCCAGAAAAACAAGGATTGAAACATGAGCCTATAGAAGAAGACTGGGTTGACAATTTGAGTCCCAAAGGCCATTCCAGAAAAACAAGGATTGAAACTGGGTTTATAAACTACCGTGTAATTCAGACTATTCCTATCGTCCCAAAGGCCATTCCAGAAAAACAAGGATTGAAACAAGGAGGAGGAGAATGGCAATGATAGGTCCCAAGACCTTGTCCCAAAGGCCATTCCAGAAAAACAAGGATTGAAACCCATTATAGGAATTCCAACGGCCCTACAAGCGACCGTGTCCCAAAGGCCATTCCAGAAAAACAAGGATTGAAACCTCCGCTATGCTCGTCTGTGTCGAGGCGTTGGCCGAAGTCCCAAAGGCCATTCCAGAAAAACAAGGATTGAAACCGAGATTATGTCGCGCCCATGATCCCCGGCATAGCGGCGTCCCAAAGGCCATTCCAGAAAAACAAGGATTGAAACACTGTTTCCGTGTGGGTTCCGGCCTGGTAATCCGGCCGTCCCAAAGGCCATTCCAGAAAAACAAGGATTGAAACTTCCGGTGCCATTGCCGCCCATAAGATCAAGGGCCGTCGTCCCAAAGGCCATTCCAGAAAAACAAGGATTGAAACTTTTCAGGGCGAATGCCAGAATGCGCCAGCCTTCGCAGTCCCAAAGGCCATTCCAGAAAAACAAGGATTGAAACATTACAAGCTGAAATCCAAGCGCAAGCCCATCCCTATAGTCCCAAAGGCCATTCCAGAAAAACAAGGATTGAAACAAAAGAGCAGAGAAACCGCTAAAAGGCCATCATTAGAACGTCCCAAAGGCCATTCCAGAAAAACAAGGATTGAAACCCCTGACGCCTACACCACATCATCGGCGGTAGGGCAGGTCCCAAAGGCCATTCCAGAAAAACAAGGATTGAAACTTCCACGACGCAGGGCAACACAATCACGTACACCTGCGTCCCAAAGGCCATTCCAGAAAAACAAGGATTGAAACCGACATATTCGGTCCACGTCGCCCCGACGGTGTTAGTGTCCCAAAGGCCATTCCAGAAAAACAAGGATTGAAACAGAAATTCATCCGCCGCTTTCGGGAGCGCCCCGTTGTGTCCCAAAGGCCATTCCAGAAAAACAAGGATTGAAACTCCGGGAACAGGTCAAGGACTCCGTAGAGGGGTCGTTGTCCCAAAGGCCATTCCAGAAAAACAAGGATTGAAACACAAAGTTCCGAGCATACCGTCTCGTCAGGGTGAATAGTCCCAAAGGCCATTCCAGAAAAACAAGGATTGAAACTTCAAAAGCGTGTGTCCGCCGCCATCATCCAGGAAGAAGTCCCAAAGGCCATTCCAGAAAAACAAGGATTGAAACTCCCCAAGGGTGAGAACTTCGCCGCAGGTATCGACGTCCCAAAGGCCATTCCAGAAAAACAAGGATTGAAACTCCAGGACCGTCACGGCATCATCGGCCGATGAAGGCGTCCCAAAGGCCATTCCAGAAAAACAAGGATTGAAACCCCAGGCACACGCCTCTGCCGCGGCGCTGAAGGCGGCGTCCCAAAGGCCATTCCAGAAAAACAAGGATTGAAACCGCCTATAATGATCGGCCTGAAGCTCGACTTGTTCAGTCCCAAAGGCCATTCCAGAAAAACAAGGATTGAAACAATATCAGGAGGCAACGGAGAACATCGAGAAAAACGGCGTCCCAAAGGCCATTCCAGAAAAACAAGGATTGAAACTGGCCGACTCAGCCACAAACACGCCATTGTGACCATTGTCCCAAAGGCCATTCCAGAAAAACAAGGATTGAAACTGGCCGACTCAGCCACAAACACGCCATTGTGACCATTGTCCCAAAGGCCATTCCAGAAAAACAAGGATTGAAACTAGGCGGCACCATTGCTCACTGTTGACCACGTGCCTACGTCCCAAAGGCCATTCCAGAAAAACAAGGATTGAAACCGAAAACTGACGGCCGGGGACAGCACTAAGGGCGTGGTCCCAAAGGCCATTCCAGAAAAACAAGGATTGAAACTTCGTCATGCTGTTCAGGCCCGCGACGCTGAGGCCGGTCCCAAAGGCCATTCCAGAAAAACAAGGATTGAAACTTTTGCACCTCGGCCATTACCGCCGTAGTAAGCTGCGTCCCAAAGGCCATTCCAGAAAAACAAGGATTGAAACTTGGTCATACTGTTCAGGCCCGCGACGCTGAGGCGTCCCAAAGGCCATTCCAGAAAAACAAGGATTGAAACATGGTAATGGTGCCGGTTGCGGGGATACCGCTGGTGTCCCAAAGGCCATTCCAGAAAAACAAGGATTGAAACCTGTTGGCCGCCTTGAATAGGACGGGTTCGCCGTCCGTGTCCCAAAGGCCATTCCAGAAAAACAAGGATTGAAACCGTAATGCAGTCCGACATTGAAAAAGTACCGGTTGTGTCCCAAAGGCCATTCCAGAAAAACAAGGATTGAAACTTGTTGACCACGTGCCTACCTGGGTGTACGCAGCGTCCCAAAGGCCATTCCAGAAAAACAAGGATTGAAACTCTCCAGGGATCGCAATGGTCGAATTGTCGTCGCTGGTCCCAAAGGCCATTCCAGAAAAACAAGGATTGAAACTTTGATACGCCCACATACCCCGTCGCAGCGACGCCCGGTCCCAAAGGCCATTCCAGAAAAACAAGGATTGAAACCGGGATTATCGTCATCGCAAACCAGCCCGAAGTTGGGCGTCCCAAAGGCCATTCCAGAAAAACAAGGATTGAAACTGTTTGCAAGAAAAACGGCTGCGTCATCCATGATGTCGTCCCAAAGGCCATTCCAGAAAAACAAGGATTGAAACACATGATCCAGGAGGAGCTTCGTAACATCGTAGTCGCTGTCCCAAAGGCCATTCCAGAAAAACAAGGATTGAAACTACGTTTCCACGCCGTCTACATCCACGAGCCAGAATCCGTCCCAAAGGCCATTCCAGAAAAACAAGGATTGAAACCCTCAAGGTCTTTGCCTATCATTACCTGACCCGTCGAGTCCCAAAGGCCATTCCAGAAAAACAAGGATTGAAACCTGAAATGTATATCACCGGTATGGATTAGGCGCATGAGTCCCAAAGGCCATTCCAGAAAAACAAGGATTGAAACTCCCCCGCCTGCACGTCCTCGACGATGGAGGCGTCGGGTCCCAAAGGCCATTCCAGAAAAACAAGGATTGAAACAAAAATGGTGTTTTAATGGAGGCCATGATACCAATATCGTCCCAAAGGCCATTCCAGAAAAACAAGGATTGAAACTCTCCAGTTCCGCAAGCCTCTTCCTGAGCGGAGCCCGTCCCAAAGGCCATTCCAGAAAAACAAGGATTGAAACAGGACCGCCTGCTTCGTGACGCCGTGTAGCGCTCCGAGTCCCAAAGGCCATTCCAGAAAAACAAGGATTGAAACTTGAATTACCTCTTCCCAATCTCTGCCTTGGAGCTTGTCCCAAAGGCCATTCCAGAAAAACAAGGATTGAAACTTCAGGATGCGCTTGCCGGTGACGCTGATGCGGAGCTTCGTCCCAAAGGCCATTCCAGAAAAACAAGGATTGAAACTTTGATCGCCCTCTGATCCTGCGCCCCCTGCTGGGTAGCGTCCCAAAGGCCATTCCAGAAAAACAAGGATTGAAACGCTGTGATCGTAACGGTACCCGTCCCCGGAGTCGCTGTCCCAAAGGCCATTCCAGAAAAACAAGGATTGAAACATACTCTGACAAGGGTACCGCTCACACAGAACGAATTGTCCCAAAGGCCATTCCAGAAAAACAAGGATTGAAACTTTTGGTTGTGGTTGTGGCTCTGGTTTATTTATCTCGTCCCAAAGGCCATTCCAGAAAAACAAGGATTGAAACCCGGTGGCTCAAACGCCAAGATTCTGCGGCTTGGTGGGTCCCAAAGGCCATTCCAGAAAAACAAGGATTGAAACGGCGGGATATAGCCTCTTCCCGAATGCGAGCTGGCGCGTCCCAAAGGCCATTCCAGAAAAACAAGGATTGAAACCCCAGGCCCACGCCTCTGCCGCGGCGCTGAAGGCCGCGTCCCAAAGGCCATTCCAGAAAAACAAGGATTGAAACCCCGGGAGATCACCATCACCCACAGCCCCGAACTTCTGTCCCAAAGGCCATTCCAGAAAAACAAGGATTGAAACACAGGCGTCATCGGCTGTATCTATCGCGTCGTTGAGTCCCAAAGGCCATTCCAGAAAAACAAGGATTGAAACTTTTGCACCTCGGCCATTACCGCCGTGGTAAGCTGCGTCCCAAAGGCCATTCCAGAAAAACAAGGATTGAAACGATGGGAAATACTACCAATCGCGTTGCCGGGACTGTAGTCCCAAAGGCCATTCCAGAAAAACAAGGATTGAAACAATGATGGTGGGGAAGTAACGGAAAGGGAAAGGAGAGAGTCCCAAAGGCCATTCCAGAAAAACAAGGATTGAAACTCCGCGTCCGCCGCTCAGTCAGATAAAAAAGCAAGCGTCCCAAAGGCCATTCCAGAAAAACAAGGATTGAAACCAGCTCCGACATCAACGCGCCCGCCCAACTACCCGCGTCCCAAAGGCCATTCCAGAAAAACAAGGATTGAAACACAAATAAACAAACCTATGACGCCAGGACCTTCATTGAGTCCCAAAGGCCATTCCAGAAAAACAAGGATTGAAACACAACCCGTTCTGCCACATACCTCGCTTCCTCCACAAGTCCCAAAGGCCATTCCAGAAAAACAAGGATTGAAACACCTGGTTCTCGGCGAGCCATATGAAGACAGGGGCGAAGTCCCAAAGGCCATTCCAGAAAAACAAGGATTGAAACCGTGCAGAGAGTAGGCTACCCGCCCGTGCGGTTTTTGGTCCCAAAGGCCATTCCAGAAAAACAAGGATTGAAACTGTATCAATTCATGCTTCTCTTTTTTCTTCATTTTGTGTCCCAAAGGCCATTCCAGAAAAACAAGGATTGAAACCTCCTTGCCCCTGCGGTTTTCCCTTATCGCTATCCAGTCCCAAAGGCCATTCCAGAAAAACAAGGATTGAAACATCGGGTCTCGATAGGCGATAAGCGCAACCACGGCGTCCCAAAGGCCATTCCAGAAAAACAAGGATTGAAACCTCTGGGGCTCTTCCCACAGGCGATGCTGTTCGACGTCCCAAAGGCCATTCCAGAAAAACAAGGATTGAAACCCTATCATATCCGCAAGGCCGAGCAGAACGACTGGTGTCCCAAAGGCCATTCCAGAAAAACAAGGATTGAAACTTTTGCACCTCGGCCATTACCGCCGTGGTAAGCTGCGTCCCAAAGGCCATTCCAGAAAAACAAGGATTGAAACGTCAGTTCAAGCACGTGATGATCGACGAGGCCCATGTGTCCCAAAGGCCATTCCAGAAAAACAAGGATTGAAACTAAACAAGGCTCACGAGAGCATCAAATTCGTTCTGCGTCCCAAAGGCCATTCCAGAAAAACAAGGATTGAAACTCCTGCCATATTGATTGATCAGCTCAGGGTCTTTGCGTCCCAAAGGCCATTCCAGAAAAACAAGGATTGAAACTGCTCTCGTCGGTGAGTTGGAATACAACCCGAGCTCGGGTCCCAAAGGCCATTCCAGAAAAACAAGGATTGAAACTGAGGATTGCGCATATTGCACATATTGCCTATGGAGTCCCAAAGGCCATTCCAGAAAAACAAGGATTGAAACTTTTTGGATCAAACTATAAGGAGGCGCCCGGTGAAAGTCCCAAAGGCCATTCCAGAAAAACAAGGATTGAAACCAGATTCCAATTGTGTTATCGCTACTCTCATTTATAGTCCCAAAGGCCATTCCAGAAAAACAAGGATTGAAACCGGTGTCTATCCCGGCCTCTGCGTTGGTCGGCAATGCGTCCCAAAGGCCATTCCAGAAAAACAAGGATTGAAACAGTTACGATTCTGTCCTAAACACGTAAACTCTCCTTATGTCCCAAAGGCCATTCCAGAAAAACAAGGATTGAAACATCAGCGTGTAGGTCTCAAAGTTATCCGGTAATGCGTCCCAAAGGCCATTCCAGAAAAACAAGGATTGAAACCGGTGTCTACTATCCCGGCCTCTGTGTTCGTCGGCGTCCCAAAGGCCATTCCAGAAAAACAAGGATTGAAACTTCAGGACAGTGTGAGCCCCACCGTCCTGGAGGAAAGTCCCAAAGGCCATTCCAGAAAAACAAGGATTGAAACCATTTGGCCCGTTGACGAAGACACAGGCGGCGATCATAGTCCCAAAGGCCATTCCAGAAAAACAAGGATTGAAACCTGGATTACCTCTTCCCAATCATAGCCCTGGGATTTTGGTCCCAAAGGCCATTCCAGAAAAACAAGGATTGAAACTGTGAGGCCCTTTGTATTCGGTGTGGCGGCGAGGGCGAGTCCCAAAGGCCATTCCAGAAAAACAAGGATTGAAACTCAGGATATCGACCTTCACCCGCAAAGCCTTGGCTAACGTCCCAAAGGCCATTCCAGAAAAACAAGGATTGAAACCTGTGATGCCGCCCGTGTCCGCTTCGATAACGACCGTCCCAAAGGCCATTCCAGAAAAACAAGGATTGAAACGCAGATAATCCCTTACTCTCCCTAAGCTGTTTGATCCGTGTCCCAAAGGCCATTCCAGAAAAACAAGGATTGAAACTGGATCTGTGGCCGTCGATGGCTGCCTGGAGGCGCGTGTCCCAAAGGCCATTCCAGAAAAACAAGGATTGAAACACGATTGCCCGGAGAGCCACACGATACGCTTTCCATGCGTCCCAAAGGCCATTCCAGAAAAACAAGGATTGAAACACGTAAGCGGTACTTTAAGACCGATAAAGAAACTCGTGTCCCAAAGGCCATTCCAGAAAAACAAGGATTGAAACATGGGGGAAAAAGTGTCCTCCACCTCTTTTATCAGGGGTCCCAAAGGCCATTCCAGAAAAACAAGGATTGAAACCGTAATCGCGCAGCTTTCCGAGCGTCGTTCCTATCCGTCCCAAAGGCCATTCCAGAAAAACAAGGATTGAAACTCTACCATTGGTTCATCCCCCTTCCTTCACGTGAGTGGTCCCAAAGGCCATTCCAGAAAAACAAGGATTGAAACCCCCTCCAGACGGTGCCTATCTTCGGCGTGCTGGCGTGTCCCAAAGGCCATTCCAGAAAAACAAGGATTGAAACCCATTATAGGCATTCCAACGGCCCTACAAGCGACCGGTCCCAAAGGCCATTCCAGAAAAACAAGGATTGAAACTTTGGTAGTGCGTCGAGCTCTGCTTGGGTTGTTACGAGTCCCAAAGGCCATTCCAGAAAAACAAGGATTGAAACTCATCCTAGCATCACGCCCACAGGCCATACGGTGCGCGTCCCAAAGGCCATTCCAGAAAAACAAGGATTGAAACTCTTGTGGCGAGTAATAGAAGTCAGACCCGGCCAGCGTCCCAAAGGCCATTCCAGAAAAACAAGGATTGAAACCTCCTAACATCTTCGCCCGCGCGTGAAGACGGCCCTAGTCCCAAAGGCCATTCCAGAAAAACAAGGATTGAAACTCCATCATTTCCCAAAGCACAGCGGCGTATATGGGGTCCCAAAGGCCATTCCAGAAAAACAAGGATTGAAACGCACCAAGGGCGTTACTATCCCGGCCTCTGCGTTGGGTCCCAAAGGCCATTCCAGAAAAACAAGGATTGAAACAAAGATGCACCGGAGATCATAGCGCGGACGCGCGTCGTCCCAAAGGCCATTCCAGAAAAACAAGGATTGAAACTGTATTGGCTTCCCGAACGGGTAGGGCATGGCGCGGCGTCCCAAAGGCCATTCCAGAAAAACAAGGATTGAAACCGGTGAGGCCGTGTACCTTCACGCGGTAACGAATCGTCCCAAAGGCCATTCCAGAAAAACAAGGATTGAAACCCTGATTGACGCCCGTCGCCGTCTTGACGGTTGAGTCCCAAAGGCCATTCCAGAAAAACAAGGATTGAAACATTCCAGCTCTATCTGCGCCGGGGAAAGATTGCTGGTGTCCCAAAGGCCATTCCAGAAAAACAAGGATTGAAACTACAGGGTCGGCTTCGGGGTGCCCGGGATCGTGCCATAGTCCCAAAGGCCATTCCAGAAAAACAAGGATTGAAACTGACGACCTCGGTTGACGAAACCTTGAGCGTAGTGTTTTGTCCCAAAGGCCATTCCAGAAAAACAAGGATTGAAACCAAAGGCCCGGACGGGTTGTGACGTTGATCTGGTCGTCCCAAAGGCCATTCCAGAAAAACAAGGATTGAAACTCTTGCTATGATTGCTGTGTTATTTCTCTCGACGGTTGTCCCAAAGGCCATTCCAGAAAAACAAGGATTGAAACTCGAGGTAGACCAGCCCCCCTCAAACTTCATCTTCCGTCCCAAAGGCCATTCCAGAAAAACAAGGATTGAAACACAGCAAAGGCGTAGAGGCCAAGGTCGTCGTCGTGGTCCCAAAGGCCATTCCAGAAAAACAAGGATTGAAACTGGTACCTCTGCGGGTCGGTCGATCCGCGAGGTACACGTCCCAAAGGCCATTCCAGAAAAACAAGGATTGAAACCCCGGATTGGCGGCTTGGAACAGGATCGGTGCAGCGTCCCAAAGGCCATTCCAGAAAAACAAGGATTGAAACTATAAACATAGCGATGTCCTACGCTCCCTCATCCCGTCCCAAAGGCCATTCCAGAAAAACAAGGATTGAAACTAGAGATTCAGGGCCAGTTCGCCGTACTCTTTTGCTTGTCCCAAAGGCCATTCCAGAAAAACAAGGATTGAAACCCATTCCCTGCGTTGTCCTCGATCTGCCGCCCGAAAGTCCCAAAGGCCATTCCAGAAAAACAAGGATTGAAACTCATCACGGAGCTGCCTATTTCGGAGCTCAAGGCCGCGTCCCAAAGGCCATTCCAGAAAAACAAGGATTGAAACATCCTTTTGTACGTGTTGGCGTAGGAAATGAAGCGCGTCCCAAAGGCCATTCCAGAAAAACAAGGATTGAAACATTCCGCCTCATCTACTTCCAGTGTGTCCCTTTGGAGTCCCAAAGGCCATTCCAGAAAAACAAGGATTGAAACGGTATTTGACCATGCCCGGCTCAAATTTGTCGATCGTGTCCCAAAGGCCATTCCAGAAAAACAAGGATTGAAACACCGTTGCTTTTTCGCCAGCATCACTAAGTCCCTTGTGTCCCAAAGGCCATTCCAGAAAAACAAGGATTGAAACGCTATTTCCTCTGTCCCCGGCCAGCTATTGCGGTCTTGTCCCAAAGGCCATTCCAGAAAAACAAGGATTGAAACTTATTCTCTTCGTGGCGACGATCTTCATAGATCATCGTCCCAAAGGCCATTCCAGAAAAACAAGGATTGAAACCTATTGTTTTTGTTGCGAGGGGGACGAAAAGACTGCCGTCCCAAAGGCCATTCCAGAAAAACAAGGATTGAAACCTCTTGTCTCCCTTCGCGGCCATAGCCCAGGTCTACGTCCCAAAGGCCATTCCAGAAAAACAAGGATTGAAACTTTATGCAGCCCGAATTCCACGGTCCAAAACAACCTGTCCCAAAGGCCATTCCAGAAAAACAAGGATTGAAACCCTCCTGTTGTGAGGGCAAGCACGAAGGTCGATAGTCCCAAAGGCCATTCCAGAAAAACAAGGATTGAAACCATTGTGACTCGGTGATATAGGGCGTGGCCATGGTGTGTCCCAAAGGCCATTCCAGAAAAACAAGGATTGAAACAGGTATTTGACCATGCCCGGCTCAAATTTGTCGATCGGTCCCAAAGGCCATTCCAGAAAAACAAGGATTGAAACTGGACGGCCTCATCCAACGGGACACACTAGAAGTAGATGAGGTCCCAAAGGCCATTCCAGAAAAACAAGGATTGAAACACAAACTTCCGGAGGAGGATGAGATGAAGACAAAGGTCCCAAAGGCCATTCCAGAAAAACAAGGATTGAAACGAAGATCGTCTACACGGCCTCACAATGCACGTTCGGTCCCAAAGGCCATTCCAGAAAAACAAGGATTGAAACACTATCTCACAAATAATCTTCAGAACGAACACAAAACGTCCCAAAGGCCATTCCAGAAAAACAAGGATTGAAACATATCATCTCAGTCCATCGTATTACTATACTATATTGTCCCAAAGGCCATTCCAGAAAAACAAGGATTGAAACACAAGGTAGCCTGGGGACTCGCCAAAGAGGCAGACCGGTCCCAAAGGCCATTCCAGAAAAACAAGGATTGAAACCGTCGGTGGTGATGGACCGCAGAATAAATCATCGCTCGTCCCAAAGGCCATTCCAGAAAAACAAGGATTGAAACACCGCTATGACCTTCTCGACAAAAGCCTTTGGACCACGTCCCAAAGGCCATTCCAGAAAAACAAGGATTGAAACTCCGGATGCCCCGCGATAGCATTGTAGATGCCTTCGGTCCCAAAGGCCATTCCAGAAAAACAAGGATTGAAACCCTGGAGGCCCGCAATCAGGGCCCCGGGGGAATCACGTCCCAAAGGCCATTCCAGAAAAACAAGGATTGAAACCCCTCTTTTATGGCCCTTACCAGCCTTCCGTATTTGGTCCCAAAGGCCATTCCAGAAAAACAAGGATTGAAACCTTTGGGCGGGCGGCAGGGGCGACACCGCACTGATCGTCCCAAAGGCCATTCCAGAAAAACAAGGATTGAAACTCGTAAAGCCCCACCTGCTCTGATAACGTTCGCTGCGTCCCAAAGGCCATTCCAGAAAAACAAGGATTGAAACGCAAAATGAACGAAACCTTCACCTCCGATGAAATCGGTGTCCCAAAGGCCATTCCAGAAAAACAAGGATTGAAACACATTTATGGCGGAGGCACGCGCTATGTCGTTTCCGGTCCCAAAGGCCATTCCAGAAAAACAAGGATTGAAACGCCATGTCTGTTTACCTCCTTTAATCCGTGCCGCTCCGTCCCAAAGGCCATTCCAGAAAAACAAGGATTGAAACTGAGTACCCGCAACCCGTTCGACATCCCCAGGTCGTCGTCCCAAAGGCCATTCCAGAAAAACAAGGATTGAAACTGCGGGAGGGACCTGGGCGCCGGCCTTCGAGGTCTGGGTCCCAAAGGCCATTCCAGAAAAACAAGGATTGAAACTCAGGTATTCCGGCCTGTAGCTTTTTCACGGCGCGATGTCCCAAAGGCCATTCCAGAAAAACAAGGATTGAAACTCTGGACGTCATCAGGCAAAGGCACCCCGAGTTGCGTCCCAAAGGCCATTCCAGAAAAACAAGGATTGAAACGACATCTACGGGCCATCGCCGCTGCTAGGGCTTCTCGTCCCAAAGGCCATTCCAGAAAAACAAGGATTGAAACCGATAAAGGGGCAGCGCGACGAAAGCGCGATGCCAGCGTCCCAAAGGCCATTCCAGAAAAACAAGGATTGAAACCCTTCGATGATGCCCTTGGCGATGGCCTCTACAAGCGTCCCAAAGGCCATTCCAGAAAAACAAGGATTGAAACATAGCACAAATTACAGCATGGACCTCAGCATGCAGGCGTCCCAAAGGCCATTCCAGAAAAACAAGGATTGAAACTATGTAGAGAACGAGGGCTACTATGGTAGATGACAAAGGTCCCAAAGGCCATTCCAGAAAAACAAGGATTGAAACCCGGACTCACCGCTATAGAACAGCGGGGCGAATGTGGTCCCAAAGGCCATTCCAGAAAAACAAGGATTGAAACAAATAATTCCGTTCACTCCCCCCTGAGGCTTCTGGCGTCCCAAAGGCCATTCCAGAAAAACAAGGATTGAAACCTCGAGGTAAAATACCGTGTGGGGCTTGTCGTAGCGCGTCCCAAAGGCCATTCCAGAAAAACAAGGATTGAAACATATCCCCTACCGTCCACGGCGCAAAACCGGCATAGGGTCCCAAAGGCCATTCCAGAAAAACAAGGATTGAAACACGGCATATCCTACGCCCTGGTGGGCGATCTTGAGGTCCCAAAGGCCATTCCAGAAAAACAAGGATTGAAACTGGAGATGGGGCCTGCCGTGGCTGCGGCGGCCGGGGGGTCCCAAAGGCCATTCCAGAAAAACAAGGATTGAAACTCCGATATTCGGCATAATTTCCATCCCCTAACCAAACGTCCCAAAGGCCATTCCAGAAAAACAAGGATTGAAACCTCACCTTAATATAGCGTCCGCAAGTAGGTCCACACCCGTCCCAAAGGCCATTCCAGAAAAACAAGGATTGAAACCTGCGATGGAGATCGTCAGCCTCGCCGCGGCGGAGAGTCCCAAAGGCCATTCCAGAAAAACAAGGATTGAAACACCAATTCGGCGGCGCCGAGCAGAGCCTGGCCGACGTCCCAAAGGCCATTCCAGAAAAACAAGGATTGAAACGTCGATCCTGACCGTCTGAGCAACCCCTGGCAGATGTCCCAAAGGCCATTCCAGAAAAACAAGGATTGAAACGCCAAACAAATTACTCCAGCTTCCGGGGGGCATCTCTTGTCCCAAAGGCCATTCCAGAAAAACAAGGATTGAAACAAAAGTCCTACGATCCGTCGGATCAGACCGATCAGTGTCCCAAAGGCCATTCCAGAAAAACAAGGATTGAAACCGGAAGAAACGATTGCGTTGGCGAAGCAGGCGCTCGCGTCCCAAAGGCCATTCCAGAAAAACAAGGATTGAAACCTGTACTGCCCTATGCAGGAGCAACAGCGAGTCCGGCGTCCCAAAGGCCATTCCAGAAAAACAAGGATTGAAACTTTTTGCACGATACTCATCGTCTATAAGTTTTCTTTGTCCCAAAGGCCATTCCAGAAAAACAAGGATTGAAACATCTGGGCCTGCACGTCTCCGGCGTCCTGACCCCCGTCCCAAAGGCCATTCCAGAAAAACAAGGATTGAAACTTGGGGACAGGACCGTCATCGGGCACCAGACGGTCTTGTCCCAAAGGCCATTCCAGAAAAACAAGGATTGAAACATTTGAGAGGCAATGGTGGCAAAGCGGGATGACGGTCCCAAAGGCCATTCCAGAAAAACAAGGATTGAAACTACGCAAACTGGCTGAAGCCGTCCTGGTTCTGGCCGCGTCCCAAAGGCCATTCCAGAAAAACAAGGATTGAAACTCGTCAGGAATGTCCCCTCAGATTTTTTGGTACATCGTCCCAAAGGCCATTCCAGAAAAACAAGGATTGAAACCCTGCAAGGCAATATCTGCGGTACCCGTCGGCGGATGGTCCCAAAGGCCATTCCAGAAAAACAAGGATTGAAACCTTTTTTCTTTGGCATACCGGCCTCCTCTTTTCGGGTCCCAAAGGCCATTCCAGAAAAACAAGGATTGAAACATTGAGGGTGAAGATGAGCCGGATGCGGCCGCTCGCGGTCCCAAAGGCCATTCCAGAAAAACAAGGATTGAAACTTCGACAGGAATAGCGCAAACCAGATACGCTGTACCGTCCCAAAGGCCATTCCAGAAAAACAAGGATTGAAACTTCCTCTCCTCGTCCTCGACCAGCTTCCCGAACTGAGTCCCAAAGGCCATTCCAGAAAAACAAGGATTGAAACATAATGATTTTATCCCTGTCGACCTCGATGGCATCGCGTCCCAAAGGCCATTCCAGAAAAACAAGGATTGAAACTACCGTCACCGTGACCTGCTCATGGGTAGGCGATTCAGTCCCAAAGGCCATTCCAGAAAAACAAGGATTGAAACCCGATATCGGGGATGTGCAGCGGCACTGGTTCAGCGCGTCCCAAAGGCCATTCCAGAAAAACAAGGATTGAAACAAAATCCCTCGGGAGAGGACCGCGCGAGGTATAATGACGTCCCAAAGGCCATTCCAGAAAAACAAGGATTGAAACTGTACTCGTCTATGTATTCCCACGTCCAGCCCATCGAGTCCCAAAGGCCATTCCAGAAAAACAAGGATTGAAACAAATATTGATCTGCCTGGGTGAGGTTGGTCTTGGCCGTCCCAAAGGCCATTCCAGAAAAACAAGGATTGAAACTTTTTTAGGGTGTTGCTGTCCTGGGTCGTATTGTTGTCCCAAAGGCCATTCCAGAAAAACAAGGATTGAAACCCTGGAGGCCCGCAATCAGGGCCCCGAGGGAATCACGTCCCAAAGGCCATTCCAGAAAAACAAGGATTGAAACTGCCGTCTACGGCGAAGTATCGAGTCCGCCCTTCGCCGTCCCAAAGGCCATTCCAGAAAAACAAGGATTGAAACTCGAGATGATTTCAGGTCCTTCGTTGATGATGGAGAGTCCCAAAGGCCATTCCAGAAAAACAAGGATTGAAACAGAACAAGTAGGCGCATCTATGAGCGCGAAAACGGCGTCCCAAAGGCCATTCCAGAAAAACAAGGATTGAAACCGAACTCGTCTATATATTCCCACGTCCAGCCCATCGTCCCAAAGGCCATTCCAGAAAAACAAGGATTGAAACATGATGGATTGGCCTGTGGTAAGAGCAGCGACCTGTGTGTCCCAAAGGCCATTCCAGAAAAACAAGGATTGAAACTCGGTGTAGGAAGATTTCGCCCTAGAAACAACGGAGTCCCAAAGGCCATTCCAGAAAAACAAGGATTGAAACCAGTCTATCTTGCCGGTGCCGCGCGCCACGGCCAGGGGTCCCAAAGGCCATTCCAGAAAAACAAGGATTGAAACCGAACAGCTTGTTCCCGAAGGAGTGACATGGACGCTTGTCCCAAAGGCCATTCCAGAAAAACAAGGATTGAAACTCGACGGCGTCGGCACGGCGGGGCAATACTCCGTCGTCCCAAAGGCCATTCCAGAAAAACAAGGATTGAAACTCGAGCAGCGCATCGCCATAATCCACCTTTTTGGGCGTCCCAAAGGCCATTCCAGAAAAACAAGGATTGAAACCCTGGAGGCCCGCAATCAGGGCCCCGAGGGAATCACGTCCCAAAGGCCATTCCAGAAAAACAAGGATTGAAACTCATAGGCGGCCAGGGTACTTTCGGCCTCGGCCAGACGTCCCAAAGGCCATTCCAGAAAAACAAGGATTGAAACTTCATTTCGTCCATCGTCATGTAATCTGCGCCGGTGGTCCCAAAGGCCATTCCAGAAAAACAAGGATTGAAACCCCTGTGCCACAAGCTTCCGTACGCGCTGTCCAACATCGTCCCAAAGGCCATTCCAGAAAAACAAGGATTGAAACTATCTGCGGGGGCCTGAGGCCATGATCAAAGCCGTTGTCCCAAAGGCCATTCCAGAAAAACAAGGATTGAAACTCGTCTATAACAGCAGCGGTTACACCGTCACCATCAGTCCCAAAGGCCATTCCAGAAAAACAAGGATTGAAACCCTCCATTGCGACCCCACGGCGAGTCATTATCTTAAGTCCCAAAGGCCATTCCAGAAAAACAAGGATTGAAACTCAGGCACGAGGTTGTCATCAACACGAAACTCGACCGTCCCAAAGGCCATTCCAGAAAAACAAGGATTGAAACAGGAGGAATTATGGACGCACCGCAGTTTGACGGCATGAGTCCCAAAGGCCATTCCAGAAAAACAAGGATTGAAACAACAGCCTGGGGCAACCTCCAATTGTCAATTATTCGCGTCCCAAAGGCCATTCCAGAAAAACAAGGATTGAAACAACATGATTCGTATATTCCCCATTCAAAAAGATGTCGTCCCAAAGGCCATTCCAGAAAAACAAGGATTGAAACCCGTCTCCGGTTCAAGTTCGTCAAACCTGATCCTCGTCCCAAAGGCCATTCCAGAAAAACAAGGATTGAAACTCTGTGACGTGACCGGCCTTCCGCTTCCGGTAGTCAAAAGTCCCAAAGGCCATTCCAGAAAAACAAGGATTGAAACTGGCGTCACTGACCGGGACACGACACTTTACGCCCATGTCCCAAAGGCCATTCCAGAAAAACAAGGATTGAAACTGCATCCCCCAAAGTAACACCGATTTCTGAAAATTGGGTCCCAAAGGCCATTCCAGAAAAACAAGGATTGAAACGCCAAACGAATTACTCCAGCTTCCGGGGGGCATCTGTCCCAAAGGCCATTCCAGAAAAACAAGGATTGAAACTTGTGACCGTCGAGGCGCCGTTCATGATGATCGGCTGGTCCCAAAGGCCATTCCAGAAAAACAAGGATTGAAACCATAGGATTATTGCAGTAAAAGAGAAGGCAATGACAAACGTCCCAAAGGCCATTCCAGAAAAACAAGGATTGAAACCCGACGCCGTACAGAGGAACCCGTACCAGCCTGTAGGACGTCCCAAAGGCCATTCCAGAAAAACAAGGATTGAAACAACAGCCTGGGGCAACCTCCAATTGTCAATTATTCGCGTCCCAAAGGCCATTCCAGAAAAACAAGGATTGAAACATCTCCATTACGCCCATACACGGATAGAGAGGCCGAGTCCCAAAGGCCATTCCAGAAAAACAAGGATTGAAACAAAAGGTCAATGATGCTGTCTCCCGCTTCGTTCGCCCGTCCCAAAGGCCATTCCAGAAAAACAAGGATTGAAACTTATAGACCACCTGGAGGGCCTGATTTGCATCGGATGGTCCCAAAGGCCATTCCAGAAAAACAAGGATTGAAACTGGAAGAGGTCGGGCGAATCTTCGAGGGCCGCGCGGGTCCCAAAGGCCATTCCAGAAAAACAAGGATTGAAACTATATGTTAAGAGCGCGCTGCCACTTCGACTCTGTGTCCCAAAGGCCATTCCAGAAAAACAAGGATTGAAACTCGCGTGCCAGATGTAGGCGCTCCAGCCGAATTCCGTCCCAAAGGCCATTCCAGAAAAACAAGGATTGAAACCGGATATCGGCGGGGAAGGCCGGGTTCGGCGTGGCGTCCCAAAGGCCATTCCAGAAAAACAAGGATTGAAACGACGGATAGTAACGCTCTGGCCGCCAACCGAGATTCCTGTCCCAAAGGCCATTCCAGAAAAACAAGGATTGAAACCCTTCATCGTTCGGCCCTCAGATAGATTTCCGCGATGTCCCAAAGGCCATTCCAGAAAAACAAGGATTGAAACATGGTATTGCAGAGGTGATGCCAGATCTTGAGCTTGTGTCCCAAAGGCCATTCCAGAAAAACAAGGATTGAAACCCCGGGAGAGTGTGGAGAGCGCTTTTTCCTCGGCGGTGTCCCAAAGGCCATTCCAGAAAAACAAGGATTGAAACTAAGATTATGACGGGCGATAGAAACAAGCGGGCAATTTGTCCCAAAGGCCATTCCAGAAAAACAAGGATTGAAACCTGGCGATACAGATAGGTGCGCCGCAGAGCTTGTGGTCCCAAAGGCCATTCCAGAAAAACAAGGATTGAAACCGGGAATAGGTAACAATGGCGATGCCATCGAGGTTGAGTCCCAAAGGCCATTCCAGAAAAACAAGGATTGAAACTGCTCGGCCTTTCGGCAGACAGCGCACCTAGTGTGAGTCCCAAAGGCCATTCCAGAAAAACAAGGATTGAAACTTGAAAAATGGGCTACCATTGGAGAAGAGGCTTTTATTGTCCCAAAGGCCATTCCAGAAAAACAAGGATTGAAACCAAGGCAGCGAAGCGCCTCAAGAGTGCTCGCTATGAGTCCCAAAGGCCATTCCAGAAAAACAAGGATTGAAACTACACCGTCTGATTGTTTACGCTCAGCGCTGTGGCAAGTCCCAAAGGCCATTCCAGAAAAACAAGGATTGAAACTCGTCTCTCGAGGCCCCTGGCCCGATCAGGGCAGGGCGTCCCAAAGGCCATTCCAGAAAAACAAGGATTGAAACCTCACAACGCCAACAACGACATCATTGAGCCCCTCGTCCCAAAGGCCATTCCAGAAAAACAAGGATTGAAACCTTTTGTGTTTCTGTCACACAGGGACTGCCATATTGCGTCCCAAAGGCCATTCCAGAAAAACAAGGATTGAAACATCGATGCGTGCGGCCACTTCCTTGTCCTTGCAACGTCCCAAAGGCCATTCCAGAAAAACAAGGATTGAAACTGGATGGGCGAATCAGGATCGTCAATATCGTAAACGTCCCAAAGGCCATTCCAGAAAAACAAGGATTGAAACTGAAAATAGCACACTGGACGTTGAAAAATAACTCAGGTCCCAAAGGCCATTCCAGAAAAACAAGGATTGAAACTCCGCTCCTTCAGATTCTCGAAATTGACGGACATTAGTCCCAAAGGCCATTCCAGAAAAACAAGGATTGAAACTTGACCATGGCCTCGGCGATACCGGCGATGGGCCCCAGTCCCAAAGGCCATTCCAGAAAAACAAGGATTGAAACTGAGTTCTGTCGCGGCCCCGTCACTGTCGCCGGCGTTCGTCCCAAAGGCCATTCCAGAAAAACAAGGATTGAAACCCCGGATTGGCGGCTTGGAACAGGATCGGTGCAGCCGTCCCAAAGGCCATTCCAGAAAAACAAGGATTGAAACACGGAGTTGTGCGGCAGGAAGAGGTTATATGAGCGGCGTCCCAAAGGCCATTCCAGAAAAACAAGGATTGAAACCCTTCTGGCCCAGGCATGCCGCGATATTGCAGGTCCTCGTCCCAAAGGCCATTCCAGAAAAACAAGGATTGAAACTCAATCTCTTTAGCCCTTTCCTAGACGTCCATGATTGTCCCAAAGGCCATTCCAGAAAAACAAGGATTGAAACCAATGGTATATACAAATAGGTATGTCTTCTAAGAAGTCCCAAAGGCCATTCCAGAAAAACAAGGATTGAAACGTCTGCTCTACTTCGTGGGCTTGCGCCGACAGGAGGGTCCCAAAGGCCATTCCAGAAAAACAAGGATTGAAACGCGGTGTAAAGATTGAGGAAGTAGAGCGTAGCGCCGGAGTCCCAAAGGCCATTCCAGAAAAACAAGGATTGAAACAAAAATTATCATAGGCTATGTCGAGCATGTGGACGTGTCCCAAAGGCCATTCCAGAAAAACAAGGATTGAAACTGTCGTATTCGCCCTCCAGGGCCTGACATTCCTCGCAGGGTCCCAAAGGCCATTCCAGAAAAACAAGGATTGAAACTAGAGAAGCGGGCTCGGAACCTTGTTGAAGCCAAAGGTCCCAAAGGCCATTCCAGAAAAACAAGGATTGAAACCAAAGGAAATTCCAACGACACCCGCCTCACAAAGCTCGTGTCCCAAAGGCCATTCCAGAAAAACAAGGATTGAAACTGAAGTTCGATGTAGGCGCTGGTGATGGTGATGGTCGTCCCAAAGGCCATTCCAGAAAAACAAGGATTGAAACAGGGCGATGCGCTTAAAGATGAGACCCGACTTCTCTCGTCCCAAAGGCCATTCCAGAAAAACAAGGATTGAAACTGTACAGATCCAGGGCTTCAGGATCCGCCACTTCTCCCGCGTCCCAAAGGCCATTCCAGAAAAACAAGGATTGAAACTTTCATCAGTTATAGGTCATGATGAGCAGCTCCGTGTCCCAAAGGCCATTCCAGAAAAACAAGGATTGAAACTTTTTGCAGAATCTGTCGAAGGCGGCAACGATCTCCCCGTCCCAAAGGCCATTCCAGAAAAACAAGGATTGAAACTCCTCCCACCCGACTCCTATGTAGTCGAGGACTTCGCGTCCCAAAGGCCATTCCAGAAAAACAAGGATTGAAACGCTCTTTAATACCCCGCTTGCCATCGCTCCCGGCAAGAGTCCCAAAGGCCATTCCAGAAAAACAAGGATTGAAACCCCAGGATGTGGTTCCGCAAGAGCCGCGCGCCTTCGGGTCCCAAAGGGCATTCCAGAAAAACAAGGATTGAAACACATCATGATGAGACGCCAACCAAAAAAGTATAGTGAGTCCCAAAGGCCATTCCAGAAAAACAAGGATTGAAACTCGCATTGAGAAACGCCGCGTCGACCACCGTCCCCTGAGTCCCAAAGGCCATTCCAGAAAAACAAGGATTGAAACATCCAGGGTTTGCCGGGAGTGTGGATGTAGGTCTCGGTCCCAAAGGCCATTCCAGAAAAACAAGGCGCCCGTGTCGGCTTGCAGCCGCAAGGGTAAGGAGGGTTTCCCCTTAAAAGCCAAAATGTATGGTATAGGGCGCCCGACAGGCGACGGGCACACCCTTTCGCCTGGCGGGCCGGAATTTCGACCGCTTCAACGCCTTGACGGCAGAGTCGGCGAAGGCCTGATCCGTCGCCTCAACCAGATCGACCTTCTGTAGCTTGCCCTTCTCGTCAATCGTCAGCCTGACGGTGACTTTCCCTTCTTTCTGAAGCCGTATATCCACAAAGGGGTATTCCGGCCTTTCCTGATAGATGAACTGCGGACCGTCGGCGTCGCCGAATCGCGCATCCACGGGGCCGCTCCCGCCTTCACCGCCCGTGCCCGAGCCCGTGCCTTTTCCGCCTGCGCCCGTGCCAATGCCCGTACCGCCGCCGCCGAGACCTACCTTGCCCCCACCAACATTGACGCCGGCAATGGCGACGCTTTCACCGCCTGTCGGGCCGGGCTCAGCCTGGGATAGAATCTGCTCGTCGAGGACGTTCCCTGCCCCGGAGGATGGGGGCTCTTCTTTTTTTTCAACTGCCTTGGGCACCTGGGCTGGAACCTGCCGGCTGATCCCGGCAACGATCTCCCGAGGCACGGGGCGCCTGGGCAGGGGCTTCGGCCGCTCTGCCTCAGCCGGAGGCGCCTCCTGCCTCATGACCACGATATCGATGACCCGTTGCTCGGCTGCCTGACGCACCCTCTCCGACACGGGCATCGCGAGTATGGCCGCGTGGATGGCCAGGGCTGCCAGGCCGTACTTAATCCAGTTGTGTTCGACAGCCAATCCGGCCATCCTTTGCTGCACTTTTCGCCTTGAGGGCAGGGCAGCTGCGGAGGCGACGTGCGCTTCCGCTGCTGCGAGAAGCCGCCCCTAGGCGTCCTTTTTTGGGCCGGCTAAGCCTTCTGCCTCCCCTAATAGCTGTATCTCAGGCCGACAAAAAGCATCCTGCCGGGCGCAGGGAATCCGACCTGCGTCTCGTAGTTCTTGTTGAAGAGGTTCTGGGCGACGAAGTAACCCTCATAATGGTCACAGAAGACCTTCGATATCCTCGCCCCCACGATGAAGTAATCGCCTGTCCTGAGTGCCTCGGTCGTCGGGTTTGCTTGGGTCGGCAACTGGTCCCACATGCGGCCCACATAGGTGGCGGTCAAATCGGTCTGAACCTTTATCACCGGGATAAGGTACTTCGCGCTCAGGTCGACCTTGCTCGTCGGCACATAGTCCACCCTGCCGGTCGGGGTGTTAGGGCTCTGGTCCGTTGCATTAGTATACGTATACCCCAAGCCGAAGCTCAGGTCTTTCATGGGGAAAATCCTGGCGGTCGCTTCCGCGCCCCAGATGAAGATCCTCCCGTAATTGAGATACTGCGCGACGGGCGAGGGGGCGTTCCTGTTGATCATGTCCGCCACGTCGTGGACGAAGAACGAGGTTTCTGCCGTCGCGTACTGGGTGATAGGCCGGGAGGCCCCCAGTATGTAATTGTCGGCCTTCTCAGGCTTCAAATTGACGTTGCCCCCATATTCGCCCGAATAGAGCTGCTGCAGGGTGGGGAACCTGATCTTCTCCGCCCAGGAAGAGAAGAGCTTTGTTTTGTCGTCAAAGGTATACGTCGCGCCGACCATGGGGTCTACCCTGTTCGCGCTGGGGGTCTTCAGGTCCTGGAAGCCCGTGAAGGCACCTGACGAGTTCGTCTCGTCCTGGTTCGATTTCGTCACGTCCCACCAGTCATAAGCCACGCCGGTTACGATGGAGAGGGGCTTTATGGGGTCGAACTGGTTCTCGATGCCCAGGGAGCCCGTATAGGAGACTGCTTCCTGGAAGGGCAGGTAGGTCAACGCTGTCTGCTGGTGGTCGTCCCGGCGATAGTTGAAGGCCGCCCTCAGGGTGTCTGTAGAGGCCACGTTCATCTCCGAGAGGATGTTGCCGCCCATCGTGCTGTCCTTGTACGTGCTCCTCGCTATCTCCTGGGTCAGGGCAGAATTGTAAAAGAAATCGCCCACGTCCTCATGGCTGTGATAGAAGAGCTTTCCCTTGAGGGTCACCCAGTCGTTCACCTTCTGCTGGCCGGAAAGGTCGGCGCCCGAAATTGTTGTAGGCAGGCCACGTCCAGAGCTGCGAAAACTGGGACCCCGGGACTGAGTGAAGATCATATCCTGATAGAGGGAGGCGGGGGCCCCGAAATTGGCGCTCGTATAATTCATATTGAGGTAGTACTCGGAGCCGGGCGTCGGCTCGATGCCGACCTTGCCCCACAGGCTGTCCATGTGAAAATCGGAATTGTCGCGGACACCGCCGTACTCGATCACCTCGTTAACCGTTTTCCCTCCCGGCCCTTTGTACATGAGTTGCGTCACCTGGGGTTCGAAAGCCATTCGACAGGTACCATCCCTTCGAATCCTGGCGATCGTAGCCGAACCAGTAGCTGAACATGCCCACCTTCATGCCGTGAGATATGCTCTCCTCGTCTGCCCGGTAATCCCCGTACTCGGCCCTGAGCTCGAGGGAGGGCGTCTCCGTCGGCTTCCTCGTGATGATATTGATGACGCCCGCCAGGCTGTTCGGCCCGTACAATACGGAGGAGACACCCTTTTGCACGACGATCTTGTCGATCATGGTCACCGGGATGGTCCTCAGGTTGAGGAGTCCGTAGTTCGTCTCGTAGTAAGGGACGCCGTCGATGAGGATCAGGGTCTCCGTCTGGTTGAGCCCCTGCAGGGAGATGCTGGTTGGTTTTTTGCGCCCATAAAGACGGTGACGCCGGGCACGTGGCTCAGGGCGTCAGCCACGTTCTGGCTGTGGGTCGCCTCGATCTCCTCCTGGGTTATTACCGTCTCCTGGGTGACCTGCTCGGAAGTGGGCAGCTTCTCTCCCTTCACATAGAGCTCACCCAAATCGTAGGCCTGGTAATTCTTCGCCAGACCCGACGGCCCCTGTTGGGACTGGGCCTGGACCCCTGCGCCGGCCGGCGTGGTGACCTCTTCTGCCCGGACACCAGGGGTTAATGCGAGAACACACAATAATGCCGCAATGAATCCCATTAACCGCTTCATACCTTCCTCCTTTTCTCTTTTTTCATGACGCGTATCCAAAGGCGGAACGCGCCGGTCTTGGTCTGTCTGTATCGAACAGGTCCGCACGCGCTCTCCGACGCAGCACTTCCGGGGCTGCTGCGGCCTGGTTATATTAGTCAGGGAAGAACGCTATCGCTATATACCATCTCCTATAACGCCAGGTCAAGAAAAAAAGAGAGCTACGATAATGCTTGACTTTGCGTTATGCATAGTGTTATCTAACGACAGACGGCAACGCGCAAAAGCCCTGGTAGAGATGAGGAGAATGTGATGATAGTTGACGAGACGGCCGACCTTTTGCGAGAGCTTTACGGAGAGCACATAGGAAACATAAGGATCGAGAGGATAGTTATCGGATTGTTCTTCACCGGGGTGAAGCTCTCCGACGGGTCGGGAGGTGTCGCGTACACCCCTACCGACGATCTCCACGGGGTGACCTGTTGTCCCTCCATGGCTGCGGAGCGACCTGCCCCTGTGCCCCTCAAAGGTATGTATGCATCCGAGGTGCTGGAGCAACGGGGATCGTCGCTGCTTTCCGATCTGGTCAAGCTCGTCGTGATGAACGCCCTTTCTTCGAGACTCATCACGCCCGACCGCTACCGGATCATCTACGACGCCGACGCCCTTGAGCTGATCGATGTGAGGAGCGCGGGAAAAATTGGGATGGTGGGCGCCTTTATCCCGTTTTTGAAGCAGTTCAAGATGGTTCCGGAGATAGACCTGTCGGTCATAGAGAGGAGACCCGAGACGTTGAAGCCCGAGGAGATGCGGTTTTATGTACCTGCCGAGACAGCGTGCGACGTGCTCCCCGCATGCGACACGGTAATCATCACGGGCGCGTCCATGGCGAATCGAACGATAGACGAGCTTCTCGGGTACACGAGACCGGGGGCCAGGGTAATCGTGACCGGGCCGACGGCAAGCATGCTCCCCGGCGTGCTCTTTAAGCACAATGTGAGCGCGGTGAGCGGCGTGTGCGTCACCGAACCCGATATGGCCCTCGATATGCTTGCCGAAGGGGTAGGTGCATACCACCTGTTCGATACCTGCCTGAGGAAGATGAACATAGTGAACGCGTCATACCCGTCATCCATGCTTTGAAAAGAGGACGGTGCGAGAATGACCGGACAATCGAGGAGAAAGAACATATGGAGATGAAGACGCTGGATTTCGAGACCTGCATAGCTGAAGCCAAATCCTTTCATGGGGACCTTTGTGCCGGGATCGTCCTTGGGACCCGCATGGCCATTCTTGGCCTCAACGCTATCGGCATCGACGATCCGAAGGGCGCCGACAGGAAAAACCTCATCGTCTATGTAGAGACGGACAGGTGCGCAAGCGACGCCATCCTGGCGGTGACCGGCTGCCACCCGGGCAAGCGCACCATGAAGATCCTCGATCACGGCAAGATGGCGGCGACCTTTATCAATCTGAAGACAGGCAGGGCAGTCCGGGTTGCCGCGAAAAACAGGGACGGGGACAAGGTCCTGACGAGAGAGGATATAGAGAAGTCGCCTCATACGGAGGCATATGCCATGATCCCTCTCGAAGACCTCTTTGAGGCAAAGGAAGTCCACGTGGAGCTTAAGCCGGAAGACATGCCGGGGAAGCCGCTGCGCATCGTCACTTGCGCTGCCTGCGGCGAGCGGGTCATGGACATGCGGGAAGAGCGGAAGGACGGAAAAGTCCTCTGCCGGCCCTGCGCGAGCGGGACGAGCTACTACGTAGTGACGGGGACACCCTCGTGAGCCGGGAGGTCGATCGGGAGATAGCCGCAGCCGCACACGTTAAGGAGCTTACATTGCGGGAAGACGTGATCGATGTGCGCCTGATCGATTGGAACCGCGTGTGGCAGGCCCGGCGCGCCGGGCGAAGCTCACCCAAACGCAGTGCCGACTTCTGGAACGGCAGGGCCGCCTCCTTCGCCAAGGCCGTTGCGGATTCGGGCTTTCCCGACCGTTTCCTGACCATTGTGAACCCGAAAAGCCACTGGAGCGTGCTTGACATGGGTTGCGGGAGCGGCACCCTTGCGGTTCCACTCGCGAAATCGGTCGCTTCCGTCACTGCCGTCGATCTCTCCGGGGAAATGCTGGCTCTGACGCGCGCACGATGTGAGGCGGAAGGCATCGACAATGTCAGGACCCTCCAGGGCCGATGGGAAGACAACTGGAAGGAGCTTGGCATAGGCGTCCACGACGTGGCCATAGCCTCCCGGTCAATGGTTGCCGATGACCTGCGTGGCTCCGTTCTCAAGCTTGATGCGGTTGCGCGAAAGCGCGTCTACATCGTCACCCTGGTGGGGGACGGCCCCTACGACCGCCGTCTCTTCGAGACAATCGGCAAGCCCCTCAATGTCGGACCCGACTACATCTACAATTACAACATGCTCTATCAGATGGGTATTCTCGCGAATGTAGCGTTTATTGAAGAGACGCGCAACAGGACATACAGCGACCCGGAAGAGGCCTTTGCGTCGGTGCAGTGGATGTTCTTCGGCGAGCTGAATTCCCGGGAAGAGGAGAAGCTTCGCGCCTATGTCAACGCGCACCTGGTCTTTCGCGACAAATGCTGGAAGTTTTCCTATGACAAGGTGGTCCGGTGGGCAGTGATATGGTGGGAGAAAGAATAAGGAATTCCGATGAGGAAAAACCTCTTCCCGGCTCTTTCCGCAATTCTCGTGGTGGCGGCCGGTGTTTCATTGACCTTGGGCAAGTACCCCGTCACCATCCGGGACATGGTGAGGTTCTTTCTCCACAAAGCCTTCAACGTGGGCCATGTGACCCCCGACGCCTACAATCTTCTCGGGAACCTCTTTCTCGACATCCGCCTGCCCCGCATTCTGGCGGCAGTCATGGTCGGGGCATCCCTTTCCGTCTCGGGAGCGGCCTTTCAAGCCATGTTCGTCAACCCCCTTGTATCCCCAAGCCTCCTCGGCGTTCTTGCCGGGGCGTCCTTCGGGGCGGCGCTCGGCATGGTGTTTTTTAAAAGTTGGGTCGCCGTGCAGATAAGCGCCTTTGCCTTCGGTTTTGCCGCCGTAGTGATAGCCGTCGGCATGGCCAAGATGTACAAGGGGAATACGGTCCTTCTCCTCGTGCTCGGCGGCGTGATCAGCGCAGCCCTCTTCACCTCGCTTCTATCGGTCGTAAAATACGTTGCCGACCCTTATAACCAACTTCCGGCTATCACCGTGTGGCTTATGGGAGGGCTTTCCCTGGTCGACATGCACACCCTCACCCTGGTCGCCATCCCCCAGGTGGGCAGCATTATAGTGCTGGCCCTTTTTTCCGGCTACCTCAATGCCTTAAGCATGGGTGACGAAGAGGCGAAGGCGCTCGGCATCCCCGTTGAATGGGTCCGAATGCTCCTGATCTTCCTTGCAACCATCGCAAGCGCCCTCACCGTCGTCGTGGCGGGCATGATCGGCTGGGTGGGCCTCATTATCCCCCATATCGCACGGATGCTCGTCGGTCCCGACAACAAGACGCTCATTCCTGCGAGCGCCCTCATAGGCGCTATCTACCTGCTCGTCGTTGATGATGTATCGAGGCTGCTTTTCGATGTGGAGATTCCTATCGGTATTACCACCGCGCTGATCGGCATACCCTTTTTTGCAATTATCTTGAGGAAATCCAGGAGGGGATGGAGCTGACGGAACCTCTTATCAGTCTGGAAAACGTCTCATTCGGCTATACGAGAAATCCGGTCCTCAAGGACATCAGTCTCTCCATCGGACGCGGCGAGATCGTCACCTTGTTGGGTCCCAACGGATGCGGGAAAAGCACGCTCATCAAGGTGATGCTCGGTATGCTCAAGCCCTCTCAGGGTCGAGTCGCCTACGAGGGAACCGAGGTCTCTCATCTGGGCGCCAGGCACCTCGCCCGCGAGATCGCCTACGTCCCGCAGTTGCACAGGAGCGCCTTCCCCTACCTGGTCATCGATGTGGCCCTCATGGGGCGGATACCCCACAAGACGTTCTTCTTCAAGTACTCGAAGCACGACCTCGATATCGCCTATGACGCCCTTCGGCGGTTGTCGATCCTCCATCTTGCGGAAAGGCCATACACCGAGATAAGCGGTGGGGAGAGACAGCTTACGATCATTGCGAGGGCCCTGGCCCAGGAGGCAAGAACTCTGATCATGGATGAGCCGGCAAGCGGCCTTGACTACGGGAACCAGCTCCGGCTCCTCGAGCAGATCAGCGGGCTTGCCGGAGAAGGATACACCTTCATCAAGTCCACCCATTCCCCCGAGCACGCCCTCTGGATCGCGGACCGGGCGGTCATGATCAAGGAGGGTGCGGTCATGGCGGATGGGAGCTGCGACGATGTCGTGAACAACGAGAACCTTTTTCGGCTCTACAACGCAAAGGTGGACGTCGTGAGGGTCGATGGCTCGTTCCGGTTTTGCGTGCCCCAGGCAATCGCTAATGGAAAGAAGCCACTTTCGCACCCAATGCAGTAGACCTTTAGGAGGAAGTATCACACATGCACTGCAGCTACTGTGAAAGACGGTGTCAAATCAGGCGCGGCAAGACGGGTTTTTGCCGCATGTATACGGCCGATGAAAACGGCATCAGGGAGCGGTTTCCGCATCGCTGGAGCGCCTGCGGCACATCCCGCATCGAATCGATCCCCTTTTATCACGTTTATCCGGGAAGCAGGAGCATGGCAATCGGCACGAGCAGTTGCAACTTCCGCTGCCGGTACTGCTCCAACGCCTATATCGCCAAGGAAGATCCGGAGGCTCTTCAGGGCCGCATGTACCAGATCTCCCCGGTTAAGCTGGTGGGCATGGCAAAGAAGCTCGACTGCCGCAACATCGTCTTCAACGTAAACGAGCCCACTGTCTCTATCCCTTCTCTGCTCGACGTAGCGCAAGAAGCGAAGGTGGCAGGCATCCCCATGGGGTGTCTCACCAACGGCTACGCCACCGCGCAATCCATCGAGCTGCTCGCATCGGTCTTCTCCTTCTTTAATGTGAGCTTGAAGGGGCTTTCTTCCGCTTTCAACAGAGCATATATCGGCATTGTCTCTTCCGCGCCCGTGCTTCGCAATATCCGGCGGCTGGCGCAAAACCGTCATGTGGAGGTGACTACACCGGTGATCCAGGGGACAAACGACAACGAGATCGACGCGATCGCGGAGTTCCTGGCGAGTGTAGACCCCGAAATCCCCTGGCACGTCTTCCGTCTGCTTCCCGAGGATGAGATGAAGGGCGCGGAATACCCGAATATCAATGCTATCGATGCAGCCCTGCAGTCCGCGCGGGAAAAGCTCCATTACGTATATTTTCACAACTTTGTCGGCTCCGATTGGGTAAATACGGTGTGCCCCGCGTGCGGGTCGGTTGTTATCGAGCGCTTCAGCCTGGGCTGCGGAGGCGACAAGCTGGACAGGTTTCTCTGTGAAGGGAAGAGCTGTCCTGCCTGCCGGCGGGAGATCAGGCTCATGACCGGCGAGGCGCACCCATGAGCATTACGGTCCTCGACGCGCGGGAGTGGCAAACCCTAGTGGATCTGCGAACCGGCAAAAAGGTGGAGTCCCCTGGCTCCGTCGTCGAAATGGTGAAGGGCGTGTTGCAGAGACACCCTTATCCGGGGGACATGGACGCGGCAAGCAATCGGTGGGTTACCGATACGGCCCTGGACCTCATCCGCGATTACCGACCGCGCTTTGCCTTCCTCACGTATGCGGCGCAGTACTTCTCGGGCCGGTACACCACGATGACAAAGAAAGCGCGGGCAGAGATGATCTCGGGAGCCTTTTCGGAGGCGGAACGTTTCATCGATGCCTCGGGTTTTAGCGCCATAGTGGTGGGAACAGGGGACATGACGCCGCTTCTGGGCCTGATCGATGTGACCGGAGTGGACGGCCTTGCAATCTCCACACACTGGTCTGCGCGGTATGCAGGGCTCCACGGGCCAAGCCCGGATGATCTGAAGCTCCTGAAGGAACATCCACACATCGAGAAAATCGTTCCCCGGGGCGAAGTTGTAAGGCTTTTTGCCGGAACCCCGGAGCAAGCCCTGAGGGTGCCCGAATATCTCATGCTCGCCCGTGAAGGCTATGCCTTCAGAACGATAAGCGGCGTCATGAAGACGCCGGTGATGATACCATCCCTCAACTTCACCGTACCCGTGCACGCACCCGGTCGGGTCATAGAGGCCGTCACCGGCATCCGGGACGTGCTCGAACAAGACGCGGCAGAGCATAACGTTGTGTTGGTCGTCATGGAGGGCGTAGGATTGAAGGAGTTCCCGTGGCCTCACGCATCCTGCCGAAACGGCAAGGAATGGTACTATTACGAGCCGGGAGATGCACAATACCTTACCATTGCTGCAGGAGAGCACCGTTTTCTCGACTATCCCACAGGGTATAAATACTTCGATGAAGTTGACGCAACAAAGGAATACCCCTTTTCCGGATATTTCACCTCGATTCCTCACGGGACCTTTGCAAGCCGGTTCGCGGGCAAAAGCATCGCTGTGGGCAACAAGAGCATGTTCATGCACATGGTGACGGGTGCGGACGTCACCGTGGAGTGCTTCGCTCGAAACCTCTATAACCAGGGTACGATGGCCGTGATCCATCGGGAGGATAAGTTATGAAAAAGACGGCCCGGAGGATCTGCTTTTTTCTGTGCCTCCTGGTGAGCCTGGGGGCGCTTGCCCAGGCTAAAGAGATCACGGATATGTTCGGCAGGAGGCTCTCCATGCCGGACAGGCCGCAAAGGGTCTATAGCGCTTCTCCGCCCGTCACCTACATGCTCTACGCCCTGGACCCTGCGATGCTTGCCGGTCTCAATTTCCCGGTAAGGGAATGGGAGAAGAGGTATCTCCAAAAGAGCATGCAGAGCCTGCCGGTCCTCGGCGGCTGGTTCGGGCAAGGGCAGACGCCGAACCTGGAGATGGTGCTCAAGGTAAAACCGGAGATCATCCTGGTGTCGACACCGGGAGGCGTCTTCAAATCGAAGATGAGCTATACGGTGATGAAGACCATGCCCGTGCCCGTGGTGGACGTCGCCCTGGACACGCTTCCGGATTACCCTGAGGCGTTCCTGACTTTTGGGAGGCTCCTCGGACGGGAGGCGCGAGCCGGAGAGCTCGCCTCTTATGCGAGGAAGACGCTTTCGGCTATGGCGGAATTGGCGGGCAGCATAAAAAGTCAAAGAAGGGCGTCCGTCTATTATGCCGAGGGGGTGGATGGCCTGAGCACGGATTGCGACAGGTCAGGGCATGCAGAATTGATCGGCCTGGCGGGGGGGCGGAACGTGCACCACTGCCACGCCCAGGATCTCTTTGGGATGGAAGCTGTTTCTCTTGAACAGGTCATGCTCTATGACCCCGATGTGATCCTGGTCAAGGAGCCCGTTTTCTTCACACAGGTTTTCTCCGACTCCCGATGGCAGCGGATAAAAGCGGTGAAAGAGAAAAAGGTTTATCTGATTCCCTACGAACCCTTCAACTGGTTCGACCGGCCTCCCTCATTCATGCGTCTTTTGGGGGCCAGATGGCTGGCCAATCTCCTGTATCCGGACACGTACCGCGTCAACATGGTAAAGGAGACGCAGGAGTTCTTCAGGCTTTTTCTCGCGGTAAGCCTCACCCCGCAGGAGGCCGGCGCCGTCCTGCGGCCGCAAGGTCCATAAGGCAAGAGTCACTTACCTTTCGCATGCCCTGCATCTTTTTCGGTTGTCCATCAGATTGGCTTTAGTTAAAATGGTAAACTGTCGATATATGATGTATGAAGTCGTTGACGGAAGGGGCATGTCCGGACAATGCGATCGGCAAGAAATAGACATATGACGGTTACTCGAAAAAGTCACAATGACTTGACTCGCGGAAATGAGAGAAAAACCGTACACGATCTTCTTAAGGAACACGAAAAGGTTTCTCCTTTCATGACGGAAGGTACCACCAAAAAGCAGGTTTCCATAATTGTCTTGTGCGATGGCTCAACCCCTTTTGATGAAGAAGTACTTCGGGCAACACCACATATTACGATGCGCATGGAAGATGAGCTCCTTCAAAAGATCAAGGAGCTTCATGAAGAAAACATGACCCTTCGGTCCCTCTCTTTGATCGACAACCTTACCGGTCTCAGCAATGAACGGTTCTTTTGGATGCAACTGGAAACTGAGATGGCAAGAACAAAAAGGACAGGCCATTCCTGCACCCTTATGATGATCGACCTTGATAATTTCAAATGTCTCAATGACACCTTCGGGCATCTCGAAGGCGATAAATTCCTCGAGGAATTCGGGAGAATCATGCATAATAACTCCCGGTCCACAGACCTGCCATGTCGCTACGGAGGCGATGAATTTGCCCTTATCATGCCGGCCACGTCGGTTACCGATGCGTTGAAGACAGGTGAACGATTGAAAAGCATAGTGGCTGATATGCTGCAAAAAAGCACGCCCCCTATCTCTTTGAGCATTGGTATCGCGGAGTATACCTCTTTCTCTCCCTATAGTATGAATGAATTTGTTCGCGCTGCAGACATGGCAATGTATGAGGCAAAAGGGGGCGGCAAGAACCAAATCCATATCGATCACAACTGGAAAAACAGTACTTTCGAGGACAATGAAGTGAACCGTGATGAAAAAGATGCCCTATTCACAGACTATCAATAATGTTGTACCCGGAGGAAAGACCCGTGGCAGGGAATAGCCCTGTAATCATTTCTGTGGCCAGCGGAAAAGGCGGTGTGGGAAAGACGTGCATCACCATAAACCTTGCTGCGTCCCTATCGGAAAAGGGCAAACGGGTCCTCGTAATAGACTGCGATCTTGGGCTGGCGAATATTGACATCATGCTGGGCATAAACCCGCGCAGGAATCTGAAAGACGTTCTCTTCGGCGATATTGATGTCCGTGATGTAGTAATACGGACAGAGGCGGGATTTGACTTCCTCCCGGCAAGCTCCGGTGTCAGAGAGATGGCCCAGTTACTCCATGAGCATATCGAGAAGCTCAAGGACATCATAACGCACGTATCCGAGGGGTACGATTACGTCTTTTGCGATATAGGCGCCGGCATCTCTGATACGGTACTCCAATTCAACCTCTTTGCAGCGCGAAACTTTGTTGTTGTGAGCAAGGACCTGACCAGCATTACCGACGCCTATGCCATGATGAAAACGATTTGCCGGACCTTTGGGAAGACTTCTTTCGAGATCATCGTAAATTCCGTGCGTGACGACGATGAAGGCTTGAAGGTTTTCAATCACATTGATTCAATATGCAAGAGATTTCTCAACTTCTCCCCCCGGCATCTCGGCAGCATTCCCTTTGATGAAGTCGTCGCCCGTTCTATCATGAAGCAGACCGTACTCGTGAGCCTTTTCCCCGAATCGGGGGCCGCAGTCAAGATAAACCGGATTGCTGACGCGCTAACCGGGCTCCACCATGTGGTGAGCCCGGAGACGACGCACGATGGTCGGCACGATGAGGGAACCTAGTCCGCCGAAGGCCATACCCATGAGCGTGCTCACGGCAGCATGTCCTGCTACCACGGCCCAGTCCATACCGGCCAGCATGTCGGGTACGACGATCGTCACGAACCGGCTTGCCGCTGCAATGACGCCTACGACCGCACAGGCGAGGAAGCTCGTGGTCAGGCGCGGGTAGACGAGGCGGCTGCAGTCAACGATAATGGCCGGAAAGAGGAATCTCAGCAGCATGATCGGTCCGCCCTGTCCCATCCCCAGCAGAACCGCCACAACACCGGCCACCAGGCCCACAATGGTCGCTGCCCACATCCTGGGGACGCAACCTACCGCGAGCAGAAGAAAAAAGCACATAAAGAACATGGCGTGGCCGGGAATATTCAGGTGAAGTCTTAGCCCGGCTCGGGTGATGACGATAAAAGTTGCACAAAACCCCAGAAAGATTGCATCTTTCAGGGAAAACCTCTTAAAGAAATAGCGATCCCATCGATTCACGAGGCTTTCTTTTTTCTCTTTGCTTTCTCTATAGTTCTCCATTCTCCCTCCTCTTTCAACACAGTGAGGACAATGGCGCCATCGACCAGGTCCGGGCGGACCCAATCCAGGGTGTTGACCATTTCCTCGTCATCGAGTACGTCGCCATTTGACGTGACCACCTTGGTGATAGCAGTCTTTTTGCAGATTTCAGAGACGGTGACGCTACCCTTGATGTCCCTGACGCCCTCGGCGCCGATGAAACGACCGTCGCTTCCGGTACTCCGCAAGCCAATTCCCCCCATTGCGCCGATAATGCCCTGTCCCGTTTTGCCGCACCACCAGGTAAGAAGCCTGAGTCGGGCAGCCAGTTCCCGCGCCTCTTCGATGCCGATCACTTCCGTCTGGGCGCGGCAACCGAAAGCGACAAGCTCGCCGGGCACCCCTTCTCCCTCCCGCACGCAGAGGCCCGGGTTTGCGTCCGTGTGAAAATGAGAGGCGAGGAAGTCTTTCGAGAAATCGAAGATGCGGGCCATGTCCTTCGCCTCGCCGTCGGCCTCTATGTTGGCGCAGCTATTGTGGGAGGTGTACGGAATATCGGGATGGATGAGAAACTGGTGGCGTGTGACACTCGGGTTGCCGATAAGCCCTTGCTCGACGAGGCTTTCGGCAAGCATTCGCGCCATCTTTCCGGTCCCGAAGCTCTCTTTGTTGTCGGTGTCGTCGATGGAAATGTAGACTTTCATCTGTTTCTCCTTTTGTTTCTGTGTCCCGTAGTCGGCCCCGAAACCCCTCGCTTCGGCGGAAAGGGCGGCTTCTTCAGCCGTCTTGATTGCCCGGATCAGGAGGGGCACGAAGAGGCAATTGAACAGGTCCTTCCAGTTAAGGGGGTTTATGAGATCACGGGGCGCGACGGAGGCCCCGCGAAGCCTCTGCATAAGAGCGATCTCCTCGATCTCCCGCACAAAAAAGGGGACGAAGCGGAGACTGGTAGAGATGATGAAGACCATGCTTACGGGCATGACCTTTCTTAAGCCGGCCATAATCTCGGAACTCCGGGTCGTACGCAGGAAAAGGGCCCCCGGCAGGAAAAAGAGGAGTATCTGAAAGGCAATCTTCAAGCCCGTACCCAACCCGCCTGCCACCCCGTACCTTAGCGTGTAGAGGCCAACAATGATGGGGACCTGAAGCAGAAAGAGGCGAAGGTCGCCCCACAACCCGGTCAGTCCAAGCCTCGCAATTCCGTAGAGACCGATGAGGGCAGCCAGCAGGCCGGCTATGGTCCACGGGCCACGGGCCGCTACGGCAGCGGCCGAAAAACCAAGGGCGAAGATAATCTTCCAGCCCCCGCCGAGACGGTGGACGGGGGAGTCGTGATACTGAAACTGAAAGGCATTGCGCAGGGCCCCGTACTCTTTCATATCGTCAAGGTTCCCCTCAGTCTCCCCTCCTCGATTGTAAAGGAGCGATCCGCCCAACAAGAATCGATGAGCGGGTCGTGGGAGGTGACGATGATAGCAGAGTCGTTCCGCTCACCGTAATCGATCAGTGCGTCGAGTATCCGGTGCCTGAACTCGAATTCCAGCCCCGAAAAAGGCTCATCGAGGAGCAGCACCTTGGGTCTGAGCGCCATCAGGGAGGCCAGAGTGACCCGATGTTTTTCCCCGTAACTCAAGGTAAAGGGGGACCTGTCACGCATCTCCAGCAAATCGCACAAGCCCAGGGCATCCAGGGTGCGGCCGTGAATCTCCGGAACGGAAAGGCCTTGTCGTTTCAAAGAGAAGGCCACCTCCTCGTAGACGGTCTCCTCAAAGATTTGGCGCACCGGGTTTTGCAGCAATAGTCCGACCTTTCCCCGCAGGCTTTCCGGCTTTGGCTGCGTCAAACCCAAGACGCTGAGGACCCCTGAATCGGGGCGGAGTAAGCCCGTAATCAACATGAAGAGAGTCGATTTACCCGCGCCGTTCAGCCCGCATATGTGGACCCGCTCACCGGCGTAAACATCCAGAGAAAGATCGGCGATCACCGGGCGCCCTTTCTGTCGTGAAAAGCATATCCTGTCGAGGCCGATAACGGGCCGATCACCCTTTTCAGGCTGCCGGCGCAGTTGGCGGCCGTGGTCCATGGCGTCTGCCTCCACGGAGGGCGCCACTCTCGTCTCCCTTTCGATCCTGCCGGCATCCATAAGAAGAAACCGGTCGGCAATGTCCCTGTAAGGCCGTGTGTCGTGATCGACGACGATGATCGTGTAGCATTGCTCTTTCAACTCCTTGAGAATCGCCCTGAGAGCCTCCTTTCCCCGTGCATCCAACTGCGCCGCCGGCTCATCCAGGAGGAGCAGGGACGGTTCCATGGAAAGGACCGATGCCAGGGTGAGCCGATGTTTCTCGCCGGCCGAGAGGGCTTCCACGTTTCTTGCCTCGTAACCTGAAAGGCCGACTGCCTTGAGTGCGCGCCTGATCCTTTCGTCGATCTTTTCGGCCGGAACCCCCAGCGTCGTGGGTCCGAAAGCCACCTCGTCGGCAACAGTGGTAGAAAGGATTTGTGATTCCGCGTTTTGGAAGACGATCCCCACGAAAGGGCTTCCGTCGGGAGCGTCGAGGCGACATGCTCCCCTGCTTTCTCCGTTTTTGAGCAGGTCTGAGATAGCGAGAAGGAGCGTGCTCTTTCCGCATCCCGACGGGCCTGCCAGGCAGACACACTCCCCCCGGTCCACGGAAAGCGATATGCCTCGCAGGGCATCGGCCCGGCCCCCGGGATATCTATAGGACAAATTGGCTACCTCTACGGCAATAGACTTCATGGATGGCTACCCCATCATCGAAAAAACATTTCGGATACGCCGGCGTGCATCCCGCTTACTGCTCTATGGCAAAGCGTACGGGTAGGGTAGCCCTGCTGACAACAGGAACACCGTTTCTTTTCGCGGGTAAGAACGTTGATTTCTTGAGCGCTTCCATCGCAGACCGGGCGAACCTCTGATCCGTCGCTTCAACTACGTCCACCCCGATCGGCTTACCCTTTTCATCGATCGTGATCACGAGGACGACTTTCCCCTCTCTGCCTAGCCTCCTGGCCCCCGGCGGATACTCGGGCGGCTCATGGTGGACGAACCTGGGGCCATCAACATCGCTGAAGCGGGCCTCCACAGGACCGCCTCTCCCCCCACTTCCTGTTCCATGCCCACCTGACCCGGGTCCATTCCCGCTGACCCCGCTGCCGATACCGACATTGCCCCCGGCGCTGTTCGCGCCGGCCATGCCTGCCCCTTCGCTGTTTGACGGGCCCGGGGAAACTTGGGAAGCGATATGTTCGTCGGGTCCGTTTCCCGCGCCATGGGACCCTGACTCCCCTTTTTTTTCAATCTGGCCGGTCGCCTGGTTCGTGGGCGCCGGCACCCCCTTCGGGGCGGGAGGTTCGGTTCGTGCTTCCCGGCGGGATGGGGGTGGCGTAATCCTCGGCTGTTTTGCCTTCAGGACCGGCGACGCAAGGGGTGTCTCCTCTCTCACAAGGACGACGCCTATGAGCCGCTCCTTAACGTTATGAGAGACCTTCGAAAAAGACAAAGGAATAGAGAGCACCGCAGCATGAAAGACTATGGCGGCCGCGGCGCACTTCGCCCAGCCTATGTTGCCGGTCAATTCAATCAGCCCCCAAGCCTTCCGCTTATTTTGACCGGACAATCCAGGTCCGCCGACTTGTCCCGCCTGCCGGGAAAAACGTCCCGGGAGAAGTTGCCGGTTCATTTCAGTCCTATGATCATAATTGCACCCTCACCCGTATTCTTCCCCGCAGTCGCGGGACAGCTTCGGGAGTGCCGGCTACATGACTAGATATAACACAATTAAAACAAACCTTGTATTGATTTGTGACATATTGTATTGTTTTTCCCCGCACGTCATTATTTTCGCGATACTCCGGAATTGGAAAGATTTATGTGTTATTGCAACATAAAAATGTCACCCTTTTTGCAACGTGAATATGTCACCCCCCCTTGGCCCTTTTCATAGAGACGCTCTCGCTTCGCTCGCCGGCCCTGGGCGCATGTAGGACCCCGGCCGGACGCGTCCTTCGATAGGCTTGCAGGGAACCTCTCCCGCCGTATGATGAAAGACATGCCAGCTTCCGTCGAGCCAATGATTCGCCGTAACGGAAGCCTTGGCAAAGCTCAGCCTCGTCTTTGTCGGGAACAGTTGGATCGCCTGTCCGTCGACCGAGATCGTGTTGTCGTAATTGACCTTTGCCTCATATCGCTTACAAAGGATGTTCCGCATGTCCGCGTCTTGAGGAAGCGGTCTCCATGCAGGCTTCGGGTCTTCCGGGGCAACGCCGAAGAGCCGAGCGTACTTGGGGATGAAGGTTTCGTTCAGATACTTCGTCGCCCCTTCGCGGTCGGCGATATTCTTAAGCCGAAGCTCAGCGACAAGCCTGTCCTGGAAGGTCCTGTTGATCCTCTCGCCTCTTCCTCTGGCTTGAGCAGAATGGGCAAAGATGAGCCGTATCCCCAGCTCGCTCATGGCTCTCTGGAACTGGGTAGGCTCGACAGAATCGCTCTTATGCCGGGTGGTTTTAAACTGGGAGGCCCGATCGAGATAGAAGACCGAGGGCCGGCCGAAACGGGCAAAGACCTCTTTGCATACGCCAAAACAGCCCTCCAGGTCTTCTTCCTTTCGAAACAGCCCATAAAGAGGCTTCCCCGTCGAGTCGTCCGTAGACAGAAGGAGCGTTGTCTTTTCCTCCCCGAACCACGCATGGGGAGAGCCGTCCAAAAAGAGCATATGGCCTTCCTTCTCCGATCGTTTTCTTCTCTTCCTATGTCTGCGCTGCTTCCGGACCTTTCCTCCGAACCCTTCAGGACGAAGCCATTGCCGCAAGGTCTCGCGGTTGATCTTTATCCCTTCCTGCTCTTCCAGCATCTCCGAGAGGTGGGAGAAGTTGAAGTCGAAATACTTCTCATTGGCGAGCTTCATCGCCCGCTCTTTCATCCCGGCAGGGAAAGCTCTGCAGGAAGGGCGCCCGCTGTTGCCGTGCTTAATTCCGGAAGGTCCTTCCTTCTTCACTTTAGCCTTGATCCTCTTTAGCTGGCGGAGGGAGACGCCTAACGCCGCCGCAGCCTCTCCGTTCATCATCCTGCCGTCCAATGCCGCCGCTACCACGCCGTACCGCCTTACCTCTTCCGTCATGAACGTCACTCCTTTTCTCACCGGAGCACCTCCCCTCGGTGCCCCTTGTTATCGGCGGGGGTGACATTTTCATATTGCAGCTAAGGGGTGACATAATTATATTGCAGCAACAAATTGGAAAGATTTATGTGTTATTGCAACATAAAAATGTCACCCTTTTTGCAACGTGAATATGTCACCCCCCCTTGGCCCTTTTCATAGAGACGCTCTCGCTTCGCTCGCCGGCCCTGGGCGCATGTAGGACCCCGGCCGGACGCGTCCTTCGATAGGCTTGCAGGGAACCTCTCCCGCCGTATGATGAAAGACATGCCAGCTTCCGTCGAGCCAATGATTCGCCGTAACGGAAGCCTTGGCAAAGCTCAGCCTCGTCTTTGTCGGGAACAGTTGGATCGCCTGTCCGTCGACCGAGATCGTGTTGTCGTAATTGACCTTTGCCTCATATCGCTTACAAAGGATGTTCCGCATGTCCGCGTCTTGAGGAAGCGGTCTCCATGCAGGCTTCGGGTCTTCCGGGGCAACGCCGAAGAGCCGAGCGTACTTGGGGATGAAGGTTTCGTTCAGATACTTCGTCGCCCCTTCGCGGTCGGCGATATTCTTAAGCCGAAGCTCAGCGACAAGCCTGTCCTGGAAGGTCCTGTTGATCCTCTCGCCTCTTCCTCTGGCTTGAGCAGAATGGGCAAAGATGAGCCGTATCCCCAGCTCGCTCATGGCTCTCTGGAACTGGGTAGGCTCGACAGAATCGCTCTTATGCCGGGTGGTTTTAAACTGGGAGGCCCGATCGAGATAGAAGACCGAGGGCCGGCCGAAACGGGCAAAGACCTCTTTGCATACGCCAAAACAGCCCTCCAGGTCTTCTTCCTTTCGAAACAGCCCATAAAGAGGCTTCCCCGTCGAGTCGTCCGTAGACAGAAGGAGCGTTGTCTTTTCCTCCCCGAACCACGCATGGGGAGAGCCGTCCAAAAAGAGCATATGGCCTTCCTTCTCCGATCGTTTTCTTCTCTTCCTATGTCTGCGCTGCTTCCGGACCTTTCCTCCGAACCCTTCAGGACGAAGCCATTGCCGCAAGGTCTCGCGGTTGATCTTTATCCCTTCCTGCTCTTCCAGCATCTCCGAGAGGTGGGAGAAGTTGAAGTCGAAATACTTCTCATTGGCGAGCTTCATCGCCCGCTCTTTCATCCCGGCAGGGAAAGCTCTGCAGGAAGGGCGCCCGCTGTTGCCGTGCTTAATTCCGGAAGGTCCTTCCTTCTTCACTTTAGCCTTGATCCTCTTTAGCTGGCGGAGGGAGACGCCTAACGCCGCCGCAGCCTCTCCGTTCATCATCCTGCCGTCCAATGCCGCCGCTACCACGCCGTACCGCCTTACCTCTTCCGTCATGAACGTCACTCCTTTTCTCACCGGAGCACCTCCCCTCGGTGCCCCTTGTTATCGGCGGGGGTGACATTTTCATATTGCAGCTAAGGGGTGACATAATTATATTGCAGCAACAATTGGAAAGATTTATGTTGACATGTGCATTACAAGAATATACTGTTATAGAATATAATTACAAAGTATCCCAATAAGTAACCGGAATGGTTCAAGGAGGAATCATGAAGAGAGCCCTGTTATGGAGCTGCATACTGTTACTGGCTGTTGCGTCAGGCGCCTGGGCGGGTACAGTGCCAGGCAGCCTCACCTTTATCAGTGTCGCAAATCCCCCCCCCAAGTACGACTATGACGCGGCAACGTACGGCAACCCCGTTACCAACAATAATCAGTACTACATCAAGTTCCAGGGTGGTGGACTCAATGCTGAGTACATCACGACGGACCCGAGTGCTACGTCCGGACAGAATACCTATATCACCACAAACAAGAATTCTGCATCCGGCTCGTTTTACCTTGAAGACAACGGCGGTCGCGGGTTTACCGACAATGCGATCCTGATGCTGTCGATTTCGGGGCCGATAGCAAGCAATTTCAGCGTGAACATCAATGCCAGCGGTTACACCTGGCAGGCGAGTCCCGTTAAAAATCTGGCACCCACATCCACCACTTATGTGAGCAACGTGTTCGGTACAAGTGGTCTGACCCTTGGGGGTTCAAGCTTCATCTATGGCCCGCAGGCCGACAAACCTGCCGGCGGTTCGACTGTGCCTTTTTACGCCACCCAGCCCACAGGCAGCACCATGTCCTTCATGTTTATAGACCTCGATTTGGGAATGCTAAAACCTTCATCATCCCTGATCAACTCAGGCGATATAGAGGTCAGCTACAGTTTCGCCGGTCTTTCCTCAGACGTAGTAGCTTTCAACCTGTACGGCTGGTGCTACAATTCAAACCAGGGAGAGGGAATTAACTGGACGAATCCTTCCACCACGAGCTCCTATGCCATCAACGACACGGCCCGCAGCCCTGTCCCCGTCCCACCTTCTCTGTTCCTCCTTGCGGGTGGCCTGGGCGGTCTTGGGATGTTCCGGAGAAATCGGACAAAAAAAGGGTAAGTTTTTCGGTAAAGCTGCCTGCCCGCGGGGCGGCTTAAGGCGAGCGCCGGTCACTCACCATAACGACAACAAACAGGAGTCTTGCGTGAGGCAAGGCTCCTGTTTTGTCATTCCGACCGGCACGGTGTGCCGATGATAACCGGCTTTCTATGTGGAAAGGCCACAGGAACACCTGATCGGAACTTCGATGAATCATGCACTACCTATCTATGCGCACCTTTGGATATTCCTGTTTCTCCTCGCATCACCGCTGTTTGCCATAGGGACGCCCGAAGACCAGAGCCAGGATATCTTCCAGCTTGGCGAAGTGACCGTCACGGCGACAACAATGAACCCTATTGAAGCCGGTCAAACGGTGCATGAGATCACCGCCGAGGAAATCAAGAAATCGAACGCCAGAACCCTTGACGAAGTCCTGGTCCTTCTCTCGGACGTCAATGTCAAATTGGGTGTCGACGGTGTGCCACGCGTCGAAATCAGGGGCTTCAAAGCGAAGGATATCCTGGTGCTGATGGACGGTGTGCCGATCAATTCCGTATTTGACGGGCAATTCGATCCGTCAGTGATCCCGGTGGACAGCATCGCCAAAATAAAGGTCACCACAGGGGCAAGCTCCGTGCTTTACGGCCAGGGCGGCCTTGGCGGCGTGATCAGCATCACCACCAAGAAGGGGGAGGGGGCGTTGAAGGGCGCCGTCGGCTACGAGGGCGGCAACGGTACGCCCTACCTGGCCAAGGCAAGCCTTTCCGGCAGCAGCGGGAAATACGATTTCTTTGCAAGTACCAGCGCCTACCACCGTGATGCCTTCCCCGTTGCCAAGCCTTTCACGACCAGCATCAACGAACAGTCCGGCTACCGTACGAACAGCGACAACACCAGGAATAATGCCTTTTTGAGCCTCGGTTTTACTCCTGACAGCGATTTGCATCTTGCCCTGACGGGCAATTTCGTCGAGGGGGGGTACGGGAAACCTTTCAGCGCGATCAACAACCAGTTCGATCCCTACGCGCCGCCGGCTCGATTCGGCCGGGTTCCCAACTATGAGGGTTCCACGTTTCAGCTTGCCTCCGATTACACCCCCTCGGACGCCCTGAGCATCCGCTCCAGGGTCTATTACAATCGGATGGCCCAGGACAACGATCAATACGATAATCAAAATTACAATTCTTTTAACGATCCCCTCATACCGAACTCCTACTATTTGAGGAACACGGCGACAAACACCGGGGCATCAATACAGCCTAAATACGATTTCGGCAAGGCGGGAGCGGTGACGTTGGGTTTCTCCGGTGAGGCGCAGACCTGGATGGATGCGGGAGCCGTCAAGCCCGGCAATGGGGTCGGCGGGGCTCAGGGGGGCCACGGCATCGGCGCCGGCAGCCCACCCTACATCCTGTATCCTGTCTCGGATCATTACGACGTGGGCGTTTATTCCACGGCCATCGAATATGACGTCGCTCTCCTGAAAAACCTCGGTTTTGCTGTGGGCTACGGCTATCACTGGCAGATTCGGGAAGACAAGGATCTCGACGGTTACAGCGTCTCCGCAAGCACTTACTACGACATCCTTCAGGGTACCAGGCTCAAGCTCGCCTTCATGAGGAATATCCAGTTTCCTACCCTGAGCGAGCTCTACCTGCGAGATACCAATAACCCGAACCTGGTGACCGAGAAGGTTTACCAATATCAGCTCGGCGCGGAACAGAAGCTGCCGTGGAAAAGTCTCTTTAAGATCAATGGGTTCTATAGCGATCTCTACAATTTCATCGGTTTGAAATATAACCTGACGGTGCAGAAGGAAGGTTTCGACCCGTATAACGTAAACTATCCCTTCCTCCGCTTTTACGGGATCCAGACTTCGGCGGAAACAGCCTTTCTGAAAAACCTTCTGCTGAAGGTCGATTATACGCTTAACATGTCACGGGACCTGTCGGGCCCGACCTTCGCGGATAATAACGGCCCGGTGCAGTATGTTCCCAGAGACAAGGTTGCTTTTACCGGCAGGTACGGTCTTGATTGCGGTTTGAGCCTCTTCGTCTCAACCGTCTACGTGGCCGACTCGTATGTTTATTCAAAACAGCAGTACATCACTATCGTGAGACACGCGATGGCCGATTATGTCGTGACAAACATCAAGCTGAGCCAAAAGCTGTTCAAGGACAGGGTTTCCGTGTACATCGGCGCCGATAACCTCTTCAATAAGGATTACGAGGACACCTATGGGATCCCGAGACCCGGCAGGTATGTCTACGCCGGCTTTGACTACCGCTTCGGCCTTTAAGGTGCAATGCCGGATATAGATATGATGGAGAAATTATCTTGAGAAGTAGCGTGGTCAAACCGTCCCTTGCAGTTCTGTGCCTCATCATCGGACTATTTTTGCATGGCTGCTCCGGCGGAGGAGCGGCCGGATCCGGAGATGCCTTCCGGTATGACCCGGGAATACCGGGACAGGTTACCGGGGTGCAGGCAGCATCCGGCGACCGGCTCGTTACTTTGAGCTGGACCTCCCAGTACGTCGCAACGTCGTACAATATCTATTACGCCGCTGCAACAGCCTCCGGCGCAATAGTCGTGGCAGATGCGATCAAGGTGAATGTCACCACCAACTCCTATGTCCTTCAAGGGCTGACGAACAACGTGACCTATTATTTCATGGTAACGGCTCAGAATACTGATGGGGAGGGTGCGGGATCCGCGCAGGCATCTGCGACCCCGGGTCCTATCATCCAGGCCGATCTGGCCGGAACATGGTATTTTCACACACTGGTCTCCGGTCCGAGCGCGAAATGGGAACGGGGGACCCTGGTCATTGACGACAGCGGCAATGCAACATTCACCGACTTCCTGGACAGCGCCCATTACAATCCCGTTGACGACAGCTCGACGGCCGTAACACTGCCTTCCAGTGTAGCCATAACAGTGCAGGGTGACGGGACCCTCGCGTCGTCGGGAACAGGCGAATTCGGGGCCGATTTTCATGGGGACATGGGGTCGAGAAAAAACATGATGCTCGGGACCTGGACCTATTCCGTGGATGGCTCTAAAGCCCTCACAATATTCCAGAAACAGAGGGCTACCAACGATTATAGCGTATGGGATATCGCTGGTACCAGTAGCGGTCAGAACCCTGAATATCCGACATTGGCGGGCAACGGCCCGACCCGCTACGCCTATCACGGGCTCAACAGCGGCAGCAGCATCCAGTGGGAATACAGCAATGCCAGGGTTGGACAACAGGCCCAATTCTGGAACCCCCCGATATCTACCCTCTTCCCCGCCGGTCAAGGCAGCATAAAGGATATAATCTACTGGGATTACAGCACACCGACGTACAAGACGGCGCCGGGATACGACTTTTTGTGGAAAGTGACCTGTTTTGGGATACAGCCGGACGGGCTGGTGAAGGAATACGATAGTTTCGCCACCATAAAGGACGGGTCGCACAACGTGATTTTCACCGGCAGGATGACCGATGACAAAACCGTTGTCGTGGGTGTTTCCACGAAGAACGATATCCCGGCCGGCCAAACCAGCACAGGCGCTATTACGACTATTCCGGATCAGTACTACCTCAGAATTCTCCAGTTGAATTTCATACCCACGGACCAAGCATTGCCTATCTATACCCTGAGCGACGTGGCCGGGACTTACAAATTTTACAAGATCGGGGCCGTAAATGTCTCCGCCGGCGTCTCGCGGGCATCATGGGCTTTTGGAAGAATGCAGGTTACCGGCTCAGGGGTAACGACTTTTCCGCAATACACCGACAGCAATTCGTTGTTGTCGACCCCCGATACCTTTTCTCTTGCCTATTATCCCGACACCGGCAGTGAGGGCCACACCTGGACTAGCTTTGCCAACTTCGTTACCCCCAACACCGGCGACGGCAACTCTCGTTATTATGATGCTTACGGGCAACCTTACCTTTCCGTCTGGACCTTCTGGGAGTCGCCGGTATCCCCGGTTCCGATAAGCACATCCTACTATAACGAGCATGGAACACTCTCCTATAACAGGGACCTGTTTGTCATGAGCAGAACGGATTCTTTCGGATATAGCATGATTGTCGGGCTGAAGTGAATTCGATTGGCCCGAAAGGATATCTCGTGTGAGCAGTGCTCTGCGCGCCATCTTGAAAAGGAAGGAACCAAGGAGGTTTCTATGTGGAAGAGAACCGCATGGCTATTGGCAATCAGCCTCTGCCTGGCGATAGGTTATAGCGCTCCGGCATCTGCTGCTCAAGGCGATGGAGACCGGGTGAGCCCTCGGGCCAGGGAGATCAAGGCCGACAGGAAGATCATCCGCGTCCTCGTAATCGGCGGCATGACCATGACCGGTTTATGGCAGGAGATCGCCGAAAGGTTCGAAAAGGAATCCGGGTACAAAGTGGTACTCGTCGACACGGGTCCCCGTCCCAACATCGACAAGGTCTTCCGCGAGGGGAAAGCGGACCTGTTGACCATGCATTCGGGCGATATTACCACCGACCTCGTCGTGGATGGTTACGGTACGAACATGCGGCCGTGGGCGCGAAACGATCTCGTGATTCTTGGACCGCCTGACGACCCGGCAAGGATCAAAGGGTTAAAGGACGGCGCCGAGGCATTCCGCAGGATAGCCCGGGCCAAGGCGCCCTTCCTCGACGCTCTCGACGCAGGTGGACGGGAGATGGCCCATAAGTTGTGGAAGAAGGCCCATATCAAACCGCGCGGCTCATGGGTCACGAGGGATGACAGCCTGTCGGCGGAGGAGATCCCCGCCTTTGCGAGCGAAGGGGGCGCATATGTCGTGTTCGGACGCATGCCGTTCCTCTTCGAGAAGGTCAAGTTCGGCAAGCTTCAAATCATGGTGGAGGGCGATCCTGACATGAGGCGCCCTTATATCGTCATGGAGGCTAACCCGGCCCGCGTGCCGAAGGCGAACCATGAAGGGGCAAAGGCCCTTTCCGACTTCCTTCTTTCCAGAGAAACCCAGACCTTCATGAAGGGTTTTAGGGCAGCTGAGTTCGGTGGCATGCCTCTATTCTATCCCGTGTGGCCGGTGGGCAACTGACCGCCGGATAGTCCCGCTTCGGCTATGGCGCATACAGGATCTTCCCCGAGTCCTTGAAGTCGTAATTGCCGAGCTTTGCTACCCTTGCCCGGAAGCTATCCGACCTGAGCACCTCCACCAGGGTCTGGACGCCTCCCTGAAAGAAGGTATTCTGGTCAAGGATCATGTCGAACCTCTCGCGGGTGATGGGAATGAAGGGCAGACCGAGAAGCTGGGAGACGGCGATGGTGGCAATACCTACGTCCGTCTCGTTCGAAAGGACCGAAAGGCCGACTTCAATATGGGTATTGACCTCATTGTCGTATCCATGGATCCCGGCAGGGTCGATCCCGAGCCGGAGAAGGTGGTGGTCGATCAGTTTCCGCGTGCCGGACCCTTTCTGCCGGTTTATGAAGCGGACGTCCTTGCGCGCCAGGTCCTCGAAGCCCTTGATATGCAGCGGGTTGTGGGCGGCCAGGAGAAAGCCCAGCTCCCGGTAAAAGAGGTTCACGACCACGGGCTTGACGTCGGGCACGTATATGGGCAGGAAGGGGATGTTATATTCGCCCGACTCCGGATCGTAGAGGTGCGACCAGGCAATGTCCGTGAAGCCCTGGTTGAGGGCCTTGAGGCCATCGGTGCTCCCTGTGCTGGCAGAAAAGAGGTAGAAGTCGGGGTGCATCCTTCGCACGTGCGTCTGAAGCATGTCGAGGATGAGGTCGTTGCTCCCGGAGGCGAGCAGGCCGCCTTCGACCCTCTTGCTCTTCTGTCTCGCCTCTTCCAGCCCCGATCTGGCGCTCGATTCGATCCATTCATCGATGAGCTTCCGGGGAAAGACCCATTTGCCCGTTACCCTCGTGGCAGGGATCCTTTTCTGGCCGATCAGGGCATACACCTGTTTCTCGTGGATCCCCAGATAATGGGCCACTTCTTTTGTGTTCATCATTTCTTCGGACATGATTCACGGTCCTCCTATAATGATCATAAAAGAAAACGCCCTTTATGTCAAAGGGCGAGGCCGTCAAAAGGGAATGAATTCTGCGGAACGCTCTAACTTGAGAGTTCCCTGTAGCTTGCTACAGGGGGTCTTTGTTATACTGCACAGGTGGACGATGAAAGCAGGGTTAGAAAAGGATACCACTGTGCCTGGCAGATTCATTACCACATCGTCTTCCCGGTCAAGTACAGGAAATCCCTTCTCGACGAAGAGGTTGTGCGCATAATCAGAGAGACGGCTGCGGGCATAGAAGAGCGATATGAAATTGAGATCGAAACGATGGGTATGGACAAGAATCATATCCACCTTCTCTGCGGAGCGCATCCCAAGCTCTCCCCCGGTCGGATCGTCCAGATTTTTAAGAGCATCACCGCTCGGGAGATATTCGCAAGAAAACCCTCCGTCAAAAAGCACCTCTGGGGCGGTGAGTTCTGGACAGATGGCTATTATGTTGCCACTGTCGGAGAAAGAGCCGATTGGAAAACGGTCGAAAGGTACATCCAGAAACAAGGAGTGCCAAAACAAGACCTCAAACAGTTACCGCTTTTTGGTTTTTAATACCCTGTAGCTTGCTACAGGGTGGTTTATTTGTTGCAGTCGACCTATTTTTGAAATTCTTTCATTGACTGCAGGCTACTTTGAGTCAAATCACCAAAATCCACCCCGCCGCCTCTTCGTTGTAGGCCCGGGTTTCTTCGGGTCTGCCACGAGGAGGCGGCGGCAGCGGCCTAAAATGGGCAGTCGGATTGCCCGCGCGTTATGTGCATACCCGCTTTAGGTCCCGGCAGAGAAGCGAGACCTGCTCATCCTCCATCCCTGCGTCCTGCAGCTTTCCGGAGAGGTAGGCGTCGTAGGCGGAGAGGTCGATCAGGCCGTGGCCGCTCCAGATGAGCAGGATCACCCGAGGCTCGCCTTCCTCTTTTGCGCGCTTCGCCTCCTCTATGACAGCGGCAATGGCATGGTTTGTCTCCGGCGCCGGCACGAATCCCTCTGTCCGCGCCCACGTAAGTCCCGCGGCGAAAGTCTGGCTTTGGTTGTAAGCCCTTCCTTCTACGAAGCCGTCGACAATAAGCTTGCTCAGGAGGGGTGCCAGACCGTGATAGCGCAAGCCTCCTGCGTGGATGGGAGCAGGCACGAAGCCGTGACCGAGCGAGTGCATTGCCAGAAGCGGTGTCGTACCGGCCGTGTCGCCGAAATCGTACACATAAGGACCCTTCGTCATGGTGGGGCAGGACGCGGGCTCGCACCCGATTACCCTGGTCTTCTTCCCTTCCGTGATCTTGTCGCGGACGAAGGGAAATGAGAGTCCGGCGAAATTACTGCCGCCGCCCACGCAGCCGATCACCACGTCAGGATATTCCCTGACCTTTGCCATCTGCTTCTGTGCCTCAAGGCCCACTATGGTCTGATGCATGAGCACGTGGTTCAGGACGCTCCCCAGGGAGTACCTTGTGTCTTTGGAGGTGACGCAGTCTTCAACCGCCTCGCTGATCGCAATGCCGAGGCTCCCCGGATGGTCGGGGTCCTGTGCCAGGAATCCCCGCCCTGCAGCGGTGTCCGGACTGGGACTGGGGACGCACCTGGCGCCCCACGTCTCCATCAACATGCGGCGATAGGGTTTCTGGTTGTAGCTTACCCGCACCATGTACACCTTCAATTCGAGCCCGAACTGGTTGCACGCAAAGGATAGGGCGCTTCCCCACTGCCCCGCGCCCGTTTCGGTGGTCAGCCTCTTCGTGCCCGCGATCTTGTTATAGTAGGCTTGGGGAATGGCGGTGTTCGGCTTGTGGCTGCCGGCCGGGCTCACTCCTTCGTGTTTATAATAGATATGGGCAGGTGTGCCTAAGAACCGCTCCAGATTGTGGGCCCGGTAAAGCGGGGTCGGCCTCCACATGAGAAGCTTCTCCAGCACAGGCTCGGGTATGTCTATCCATCGCTCGGTCGACACCTCCTGTTCGATAAGATTCATTGGAAAGATGGGGGCGAGGTCGGCCGGCCCCACGGGTTGACCTGTCCCCGGATGTAGCGGGGGCGGCAGAGGAGTGGGCAGGTCTGCCTGTATATTGTACCATTTCGTCGGGATCTCATTTTCCTGCAGCAAAATCTTTGTTTCCATGGCTCCTCCTTATCGGTTGTACAGACTCCAGACCCGGCACCCACCCCATGATAGGTGAGGCCCGAGGACACGTGAATATTGCGTGTACCGAAGCGCACTTATGACTATGTAGAGGTGCATCTGTGTCTTTTATAATATCCTGATACCCCGTAGGTGTCAAGGTGACCTTTGGTCAATATATGTCCTTTTCAACAGACAAGCATGGTCGTGAAAACAAATACTTGCGTAAGAGACTCAGGTTTCTTCCCTTTTGCCAGTGGTTCGGGTCCATTCGACAAGTCCCGTGTCGTCCGGCAGCGATCTCCAGGGCATCGCGCGGCAGTTTGAAGTGTAGAGCGAAGGGAGGGGATCCTCGATTACCGCTTTAAATGAGCTATCAACAATCCGTTCTTGAAAGTGAGGAGTTCAGGCGGTACCCACCGAGGAGTTCACCCACGAAGCTTCAGGTGAATAGTGCGGTTGAAGCCGCACGGCTTGGGCACTATAATGACCGTAGGAACGAGGGACAAGCCGGAAGGGCCTCGGGTGCGGGAGGTGTCTGTGAAAGGTTCAGAAAAGGAGAGGCGGGAAGGCAGGGGTATCGGGGAACGGTTTCATGAGGAGACCAAATACACAGCCGAGCGAATAGGTTACGCCCTCGATTGGCACAGGATGCCGGAGCCGTATAAGAATTATACTTCCCCTATTGCGACGATTGCGCTGCCGGAGCCTCTGATCGGGCAGGCTGCACACGTGTGGGACGTCTTCGACAGGCGGAGGTCGACGCGGGCCTTCTCCCCGGCTCGAAACCTACCCCTCGGCCTCTTGTCGTCCCTGCTCTGGTCCACACAAGGCATCACCGCAAAAGAAGGAGAGTGGTATTTCAGGGCCGCCCCCTCGGCAGGGGGGCTCTTCCCCATCGAGACCTACGTTTTGGCGAGGGCCATCGAGGGGCTCGAACAAGGCATATACCACTTCAGGCCCCACCTGTTCGACCTGGAGTTTATAAAGGCCGGCAGTTTTGCGACCGTGTTGGCCGAAGCCGCCCTCGGACAGGACATGATCCGGGAGGCGCAGGCAACATTCATATGGACGGCCATTGTTGCCAGGAGCACATGGAAGTACCGGCAAAGGGCCTACCGGTACATCTATATGGATGCCGGTCACATTGGGCAGAACCTGTATCTCGCGGGGACGGCGGCCGGCCTCGGCGTCTGCGCCGTGGGCGCCTTCTTTGACGACCGGGTGAATGACCTTATCGAGGTCGATGGTGTGGAAGAAATAACCGTCTACCTCGCGTGCGTGGGTTGGCCAAGGACGTAGGGACTGTTTTAGTGCCACTTGCGCAACGGTCGCCGTATTATACTATCCAGGGAGGCCGGAAAAGTCGGTAAAACTGAAACCGCGACAAAAGAGATGGCTGGTTCTTGTTTCACGAAGGATTCATTATGGACAAGAAATCATATGTCTTGCTGGCGGCAATTCTTGCCTTACTGACCCTGGTTGGCCTATCGGAGGCAGGGGCGGCGACGATTGCCGCGGGATCGAACTTTACCGTGGCCCTCCAGTCCGACGGCACCCTCTGGGCATGGGGGGACAACACCTACGGTGAATTAGGTAACGGCACGACCACTAATGCAGCCACCCCCACCCGGATAGGAGGCGGTACGACCTGGAGTGCTGTTGCCGCGGGATCGAACTTTACCGTGGCCCTCCAGTCCGACGGCACCCTGTGGGCGTGGGGGGACAACACCTACGGTGAATTAGGTAACGGCACGACCACTAATGCAGCCACCCCCACCCATATAGGAGGCGGTACGACCTGGAGTGCTGTTGCCGCGGGATCGAACTTTACCGTGGCAGTTGCGTCCAACGGCACCCTGTGGGCGTGGGGGGACAACACCTACGGTGAATTAGGTAACGGCACGACCACTAATGCAGCCACCCCCACCCATATAGGAGGCGGTACGACCTGGAGTGCTGTTGCCGCGGGATCTAATTTTACCGTGGCAGTTGCGTCCAACGGCACCCTGTGGGCGTGGGGGGACAACACCTACGGTGAATTAGGTAACGGCACGACCACTAATGCAGCCACCCCCACCCGGATAGGAGGCGGCACGACCTGGAGTGCTGTTGCCGCGGGATCGAACTTTACCGTGGCCCTCCAGTCCGACGGCACCCTGTGGGCGTGGGGGGACAACACCTACGGTGAATTAGGTAACGGCACGACCACTAATGCAGCCACCCCCACCCGGATAGGAGGCGGTACGACCTGGAGTGCTGTTGCCGCGGGATCTAACTTTACCGTGGCAGTTGCGTCCAACGGCACCCTGTGGGCATGGGGGGACAACACCTACGGTGAATTAGGTAACGGCACGACCACTAATGCAGCCACCCCCACCCGGATAGGAGGCGGTACGACCTGGAGTGCTGTTGCCGCGGGATCTAACTTTACCGTGGCAGTTGCGTCCAACGGCACCCTGTGGGCATGGGGGGACAACACCTACGGTGAATTAGGTAACGGCACGACCACCAATGCAGCCACCCCCACCCGGATAGGAGGCGGCACGACCTGGAGTGCTGTTGCCGCGGGATCTAACTTTACCGTGGCAGTTGCGTCCAACGGCACCCTGTGGGCATGGGGGGACAACACCTACGGCCAGCTAGGCGACGGCACGACCACCAACGCGGCCTCACCCGAGCAGATAGCGTCAGGCTACACCGTGCTTCCCGCGGTTACGTCCACGGTTCCCGCGAATGGCGCAACCGATGTCGATATAGCCTCCACGATTCAAGCCACCTTCAGTGAAGCCATGGACCCAACATCCATCACGACGGCCACCTTTACCCTTGGTGGGGGAGTGACAGGGTCGGTCGCCTATAATTTGTCAACCCGTACCGCGACATTCACCCCGTCGAGCAACCTGGATAGCTCCACTACCTATACGGCGACGATCACCGCGGGAGTTAAGGACACCAACGGCAACAACATGGCAACAAACTATACCTGGAGCTTTACCACGGCGGGGGGGAGTGGGAGCAAGGGGGGCTGCTTTATTGCTACGGCCGCATATGGGTCGTCTCTCGACCCCCACGTGGCGGTTTTGAGGGCTTTTAGAGACACCTACCTCCTGACAAACAGGGCAGGGAGGTCTTTCGTCGACTTCTATTATCGGTACTCACCTCCCCTCGCGCACCTCATTGCAAGGCACTCTAAGTTGAGGACGATGACGCGGTGGGCCTTGACCCCCCTAGTCTACGGGGTCATGCATCCTTTCGCATTCGGGCTTATTCCACCCCTCTCTTTTGTCTGGATTTACCTCGAGAAAAGGAGGAGGAGGCGCAAGGTCCGCGTAGGGCGAAAGGGATAGACCCCTACCCTGTTCCGGCTTTGTTATCCAATCTGCACTGTGAGCATGGATACCGATCCCCCGTCAAAGCCCTCCACGGGGAAACTGATGCGATCGCCCTCTCTCTTCAGCGCGAGCACATAGAGCAAGGGCAGGTAATGGTCCGGCGTGGGAGCGGATAATATCGCATCGCGACCCAGCTTTTCATAATGGATGAGAGCCTCGTGTTTGTCCGTGAGAAGAAGTTGCCTCGCCTCTTGCTCGAATCCGGCCGCCCACTCAAAGACCTCTGCCTTTGGCTCTCCCCATGCATAGGCCATGAGGTTGTGGACAAGATTGCCGCTTCCCATGACAAGGACCCCTTCGTGCCGGAGGGCGGTGAGCCGTTTCCCGGCTGCATAATGAAAAGAGGGCGGCTTCGTCCCGTCTATGCTGAGCTGAACTACCGGAATATCGGCTTTTGGAAATGCGTGGCAGAGTATAGACCAAGTCCCGTGATCAATACCCCACCCCTCATCTATGCCGACAGAACCAGGCGAGAGCAGGCCCTGAACCCTGGCCGCGAGTTCAATACTTCCCGGCGCAGGGTAGAGCACTTCATAGAGTGCTCCAGGGAAGCCGCCGAAGTCGTGGATCGTCTTTGGATGAGGCATAGCCGTTACAAGAGTGGAAGAAATGTACCAGTGCGCAGAAACCGATAGTATGGCTTTCGGCCTCGGGATCTCGGCCCCGATTGCAGCCCACCCATCGGTCCACACGTTGTGCTCTAGTGCGTTCATGGGATTGCCATGTCCGAAAAAAACCGCAGGCATGGGTTTTGCCGGCTTTTTCACATTCTCCTCCGCTTTTCAGATAGACAAGTGCCTGGCACTATTGTAATGGCGCCTCCAAGGAAAAGCAAAGCCGGCTTCGAAGGGTGTCGGGTGCACCGCAAACTTTCCTTGACACGCCCATTGCCTGCGGTATAATATAAGACAGTTTTACAGATTGAAATGGATGCTTGCTGCGTGAAATGGAAATCACTCAGTCAAGGCCGTTTCGTGCGGGTTAAACACAGCCAGGAACGTCGGAACCAGGGAGTATCTCTTCTGATTCGGCACTACTTCCGCCGATCCTATGAAATGGGTGTCCAGGTATAAACCATCACATTTAGAGGAGGAATGGGTAAATGAAAAGTTACACGAAGGCGTACATACCGTACGGCGGGTACTATTCGACTCCCTTCAGCCGTTGGCAGGGGAGCATGCAGAATGACAACGCGGTGAGCCTTGCGGCCATGACGGCGAGAAGGTGGTTCCTCGAGAAAAGGCATCTCGACCCTACCATCATCGACTATCTATACTTTGGCAGCACAGTTGCCCAGAACCACTGGTTTTGCGCTCACAACTGGGCCGCAGCCATGCTGACGGACGACAAGAAATTCGTCCCCGGCCTCTTTATAAACCAGGCCTGCTCGACCTCCACGACGGCGCTGAACCTCGCCGCAAAGGATTTGGAGCTCGGTATCAATGAAGTGGTCTATGCGCTGATGGCCGACCGGTGTTCCAACGGTCCCCATACCACGTGGGCCGATCCCCTCGGTCCCGGTGGCCAGCCCGAAAGGGAAGACTGGAACATGGACAACTTTGGCGGAAATCCGAAACATCGCACCGCCATGGTGCAGACGGCCGAAAACGTGGCCGCGGAAGTGGGCATCACCAAGGAAGAGTGCGACGTCGTCGTCCTCAGACGCTTTGAGCAGTTCATGGAGGCGCGGGCCAACGACAGGGCGTTCCAGAAGCGCTACATGTTTGCCCCCGAGCTCACTGTTACCCGGAAAAAGACCAAGCTCCTGGAAGAGGACGAGGGTTTTACCCCCAGCACGGCCGAGGGTCTGGCCAAACTGAAACCGGTAGTGCCGGGAGGGTGCCTGAGCTTCGGCGCCCAGACATTCCCCGCCGACGGCAACTGCGGCATCATTGTAACCACGAGAGACAGGGCTAAAGAGCTGAGCACGGACCCCAAGGTGGAGATACAGATCGTCTCCTACGGCTTCGCCCGGGTAAAACCGATGTTCATGCCCGCAGCCCCCATTCCGGCAGCGGAAATGGCCCTTGCAAACGCAGGCATAAAACTTTCCGATGTGAAGGCAATCAAGACCCATAACCCCTTTGCGGTCAACGACCTCGCCTTCGGGAAGAAAACGGGCTACGATATCATGAAGAAGATGAATAACTACGGATCCTCTTTGATTTACGGCCATCCCCAGGGACCGACAGGGGGAAGGGCCATCTGCGAGCTGATAGAGGAGATGACGCTCCTCGGCGGCGGCTATGGTCTGTTTACCGGCTGCGCCGCAGGCGACACTGCCGCGGCACTCATCGTGAAGGTCGGATAGCGAAGATCGCATAAAGGTTCGGGCCGGTCCCCGGTTTCCGGGGAGCGGCCCGAACCTTTTTCGGTAACTTATACAAAACAATCTTTTAAAAGCGCACCTTAAAACGGCAATTTATCAGGGCTTCGCGTCAGGTCCATGTGACTGCGGCCCGTGCCCATAACCGTGCATGAACTGGTGGGGGTGGGGAAAGGGGCGGTCGAGCATCTTGATCTGCTCCGGAGTGAGGACTTTTCTCCACTCGATCTTCATTTGCGCCTTCCGGTCCATGAGCTTCAGCACGATGTCGCGTATCTCTTTCTGTTTCGCCAGAAGCGCGGCATCGTCGGTCTTCGGGTCTGTGAAGAGCTTTCGCATCTCGATGCGCTTCTCAGCCATGTCGAACCTCAGGTCGTGCGTGTCGGCCCAAAAGTGGTCTCTGATCTCTCTCATTTTCGCTCTTTGCTCCTGGGAAAAATTGAAAGGGGAGTGGAACTCGTGGCATGGCGCGGGTCCATGGTCTTTGTGAAAGCCCTGAGCACAGGGAGGGCCGGAATCAGGGGGAGCTGCAAAGACAACTCCCGTGATGCCGATCCATAACAGCGCGCATACGATCATGGTGAAGTTTTTCATGCTGCCTCCGTAGAGTGAGTGATTTTCTCTATTAAGTCGGGGGGCCGCGCAAAAAGGTTACAAAAAAAGACGGCTCATCATTGATTCGAGTCGATTTTTTTCTGTAACCTTTTTGAAAGCGCTGGCGACTAAAGACGTAAGGGTGCGACGCCAACGCGGGTGAGTTATAATAACGGCGGTACATGGAAAATGACTCTCCAAAGCCTGATGATGCGGAAGTTGTCCGTCGGGTCCTCAACGGGGACGTGAATGCGTTCGAATACCTGGTGCAGCGGTATCAGCATCTCGTCCTGGCTACGGTGAAAAGGCATATACCCTTCGATCACGTGGAGGATATTGTGCAGGATGTCTACTTGAGGGCCTATCGATCGCTGCCGGGCTTCAAAAAAAGTGACCGCTTTGCGCACTGGCTGTCCGTAGTTGCGGTGAGGACCTGCTATGATTTCTGGCGGGAACGCTATAGATCACGGGAAGTTCCAATGAGCTCGCTTACGGAGGAGCACCAGGCGTGGGTGGAGGCGGCGCTATCGGATCAATCGAGCGCTTCCTGTGATGAGAAAGCCCTGCAAAAGGAAGCCGGGGAGATACTCGACGTGGCGCTTGGCAGGCTATCGGCGGGTGACCGAATGGTGCTGGAGCTTGTCTACCTTGAAGGCCATTCGGTGAAAGAAGCGGCCGGCCTTCTCGGCTGGAGCACCACAAATGTGAAGGTGCGCTTGTTCCGCTCGCGCAAAAAGCTCCGCGGCTTGCTCGAGCGGCAATGAGGCCTCTCTTTGAGGGGGAGGCTTCGCCGGCTTGCCGGTGGAGGGGGCGACGCTAGCCCCAGTAATTGACGAGGAGGATGTATGAGAACACCCGGACAGAGAGAAAAACTTGAAGGGCTGCTGAGAGAGGCTTACCGGGCAAGGGGGCACATGGAGGTCGGCGGCGGGTGGCAAAGGAGACTTATGGCGCGCGTCCGGGAGATAGGCCCCCTTCAGCCCGAGGCTCAATTCCTGCCCTCCTTCGAACAACTCGTCTGGCGCCTTGCCCCTGTTATTTCCTTGTTGGCCCTTGTGCTCATTGCCGTCTTCATCGAGATCGAGATCACTTCCTGGGAAGACCCGATTCAATTATTTGTCAACAGCGCGGAAGAATCGATGCTCGCGCACCTGTTTGGGGCGTAAGGGGGTGTGATGAAAAAGTGGAGGCTTTTCACAGGGGTCATTCTCGTCCTGGTCCTTGGCATACTGATCGGCGGAGCAGGCACCCAGTTCTATCTGAGGCACAAGTATCACTTATCCCTGGACCGCCAGGATAGAGCGGCCCACGTCCTGAAGACCCTTTCACGAGAACTGGACTTGTCGCAGGACCAGAAGGTCGAGATAGCGAAAATCCTCCAGGGGATGGTGGAAAGGCTCCACACCCATTCCCTCCAGGGACGGCCGGAGGCAGAGCGGATTGTTGACCAGAGCTTTTCCGAGATACGGCAGAAACTGAGCGACGAGCAAAAGACAAAATTCGACATCCTGCAAGAGCGGCATCGGAGGCACAGGCACAACCATGACAGGTGACGCGCCGCCCTAGGTCTGCTTCAGCTCTTCCGTCCTGATGGGCAGTCGTCTGATCCGTTTACCCGTGGCCCGGAACACGGCGTTTGTCACCGCTGCGGCGACCGGCGGCAGGCCGGGCTCGCCGATACCGCCAGGCGGCTCCCGCGTTTGCACGATGTGGACCTCCACCTGGGGCATCTCACCCATGGTCAGGATAGGATAGTCATGGAAATTGCCTTGCTCCACGCGACCGTTCTTGAATGTAATTGCCCCATAAAGCGCTGCGGATAAACCCATGGCCACCGCGCCCTCCATCTGCGCCTCAACGGTAGCAGGATTTACCACCTGCCCGCAGTCGACGGCGCATACGACCCTGTGGACGCGCACACGGCCGTCGGAATTGACCGAAACTTCGGCCACGTGGGCGACGAAGCTTTCAAAAGATTTATGCACGGCAATGCCACGCGCCCTGCCGTCCGGCAGCGGGCCGCCCCAGCCCGACCGCTCGGCGGCGAGGTCGAGGACCCCTCTGCGGCGGGGATCGCCGGCCAGGAGGCTGCGGCGGAATTCATAGGGATCCAGCCCTGCGGCGTGGGCCACTTCATCCATAAAGCTCTCTACGACGAAGGCGGTGTGAGAATGGCCGACGGAGCGCCACCAGAGCACAGGCACACCGATCTCCGTGGTGTGGAGATCGACGAGGATGTGTGGGATTTCGTAAGGCATATCCTGCACTCCTTCAACGGAAGTCGGGTCGATGCCATGCTCTATCATTGCCTCGAAAAGCGTTCCCTTGATGAGCGACTGTCCCACGACCGTGTGCCGCCAGGCCAGAAGGCGACCGGCAGGGCCTAGGGCGGCCTCTATCCTATGGTACGCCATGGGTCTGTAATAGCCGCCTTTCATATCGTCTTCGCGGGTCCAGATCACCTTGACCGGTTTTCTCACGGCATGCGCGACCTGCACGGCCTCGACCACGAAATCGGAGTGTGGATTGGCCCTCCGGCCGAACCCCCCGCCCAGAAAGGTCGTATGCACGTGGACCTGCTCCGGAGGGAACCCGAGAATCCGCGCCGCCGCATCACGATCGGGTCCCTGAAACTGAGTGCCCGTCCAGATCTCGCACCTGCTCTCCCCCAGGTCGACCACACAGTTCAAGGGCTCCATCGGCGCATGGGCAAGATAGGGCGCCTCATACTCGGCCGACACGAGCCCGGCGGCTTCTGCGAATGCCTTTTCAGGATCGCCTTCAATCCTTGCAACCGCACCCCGGGGACCCTGAGCCAGAGCCGCGTACTGCTCCCGCTGCGCCGTTGTCGAAAATGCAGCATTTGGCCCTTCGTCCCAGGTAACCTCAAGCGCCCGCCGGCCAAGCTCGGCCGACCAGAACGTGTCGGCCGCCACGGCCACCCCCGATTCGACCTGCACCACCTCTCTGACACCAGGCACAGCCTTCGCTTTTTCCGCGTTGAAGCGTATCACACGACCGCCAAAAACGGGCGGACGGCTCACCACCGCGGTGAGCATGCCGGGCCTTGCGACGTCCATGCCGAAAAGGGCCTTGCCGCTCACCTTCTCCGGTGAATCGAGCCGGCTTTTCGGTGTTCCGATAATCCTGAAAGCCGAGGGGTCTTTCAGGGGAACATCCCGGGGAACGGGCATGGTGGAAGCCTTCTGCGCAAGTTCTCCGTAGGTGAGCTTCTTGCCGCTCGTATGTGTCACGGCACCGTGGGCCGCGTGACACTCCGACCTTACCGCGCCCCAGGTGTCCGCCGCGGCAGCCACAAGCATTTCCCGGGCCTCGGCCCCGGCGCGACGCATCCGCTCCCACTCACTCAGGATGCTGGTGCTGCCCCCCGTGGCCTGGACCCCGAAGATCGTATGGGAGTAAACCGGAGCAACGGGCGCAGGCTCCACCCGCACCCTGTCCCAATCGCATTCAAGCTCCTCGGCGGCGAGCATGGGCAGAGAGGTGAATACCCCCTGGCCCATTTCCGACTTGTTGACCACTATAGTCACCAGACCGTCCCCGGTGATCCTGACAAAGGGGTTGAGTGAAAAAACATCGCTCATGGCGTGCCTCCCTCAGCTATCATCGCAGCCGCCAGATGAATGGCACGGCGGATACGTTGATAGGTCCCGCAGCGGCAGAGGTTGCCCGACATGGCCGCATCTATGTCGGCATCGGTCGGCCTCGGGTGCTTGCCTAAAAGCGCCGCGGCCGCCATGATCTGTCCGGAATGGCAGTAGCCGCATTGGACTACGTCCTCGGCAATCCACGCCCGCTGGACGGGATGGCTGTTATCGGCCGACAGCCCCTCGATAGTCACTATCTCCTTTCCCGCTGCTTTGGAAACCGGCGTCACGCAGGAACGAATCGCCTCTCCGTCTGCGTGCACGGTGCAGGCGCCGCATCGGGATATGCCGCATCCGTACTTCGTCCCCGTCAGGCCGAGGTGCTCCCGGATTACCCACAACAGGGGAGTGCCGGGCGGCACGTCGACTTCATATGTCTTGCCGTTCACTTTGAGCGCGATCATGGGCACCTCGTCAGCATGGGATATTCACAATATAAGTCTTTCGGCCGGCCGGTCGCATGTTCGGAGGAAGCATGAGAGTTAAAGGTAAGGCCGCCATAGTCGATAAAATAGATATAGCAACAGCTATGATTCTCATTCAAGGAGAAGAGTATGAATTGCTGGGAATTCAAAAAGTGTGGTCGTGAAAAAGGCGGTGCGAAAGCACATGAACTGGGAGTCTGCCCCTCCTATCCTGAATACGGAAAAAGTTGCGCCCGCATCGCCGGAACACTCTGCGGTGGCAAGGTGCAGGGAACCTTCGCGACGAAGCTTGCAAACTGCCTGCAGTGCGATTTCTACAAAAGCGGCCACTACGTACGGACATAGCCGGGGCCATCACCGCATAGCGGTAGGGCCGTAATTGATCGTTATAATTGACTATATTAGCTAAAAGATAGACTTTGGACAGTCGGATGACGGCTGCTCGACTAAAGCAACGCGATATCGGTCACTTTCTGAATCTCTTTGAAATGTTCGTCAAGGGTAAAAACCCGGCATCCCTGTTCCTGAGCGATAATGGCTATGTAGCAGTCGGCGAGATTCACCGTCTTTCCTTTCCTCTTAAGCTGGTAAGCCAGCCTTCCGGCACTGAGCCACGAGCGCTCTCCTTGATCCACAATAGTAAAGGCTCCGAAAAAACTTTCTATCGTCCCGATCTCGCGTTCCGACTTCGAACCTTGCAGCAACTCGGCGAGAACAATCTTCGGGACGCATATCTCAGCCTCGGACATCATGGCCTCCACGCGCTCACCGATCTCGGCCGAGGTATTTCTGAAATAGGCAATCCACACGGACGTGTCGATCAGCACACGATTACCGCTCATAGTGACGCAACTCCTCAGCGGTAAGGTCGAATTCCAGCTTGCCTTTCATGGACTTTATCCGCTCCACGCGGCGGCGTCTGAGGTAGTCCGAGATGGCCTCCTTTACCGCAGTTGTCTTGCTTTTCGCGTGGGTTTCAGCCAGGAGTTCGTCAAGCATGGACTTTTCGATGGTAACTGTGCTTCTCATAGTGTTGTCCTCTCTGTCATTACTGTGCTATATGATAGCACAACATAATGTTCAATACCAGTGCAAGCATTTAGAATTCCCGCTCTCACTTTTCTACTGCCTTGACCGCCTGTTCTCTGTCGGGCGCAAGGTCCGCATCATAGAAGGCCCTATCGGACGGGAGGATCAGGTCGAACTCGCTCGTGTCGTCAACCTCCAATATTGCTTTGTCGACCTTGAAATCGAGCACGTGGCCGCCTGCTTTCCGGTCCGTGGTGATGAAATGGAGGTGGTAGCCCGGAACACTGATGCCCTTGATATAGGCCGGACAGCGAAACCCTACAATAGTGCCCTCCACTTTGCCTAAATTGAAAAGCCCCTGGCTTTTCACCACTTCGTTCAGAGGTCTGTAAGGCTTCGTCTGGCGCGCCACGCTTCTCGCCCTGACCATTTCGAACGTCCCCGTGATCTTGATGGCATAGAAGACGTTGGGCGTCGGCAAGAGCTTATCGGTCTTCGCGACAAATTGCTGAAAATCGAGGCCTTTCTCAAGAGGGACCGTCCGGTCGGCATCGAAAAACGTGACGGCGGCAAAGGGCGTTTTCGTCCCCGGACCCGGGCGCTCGACCGTGCCCGCTGCGGTGATGCGGTAGAACTGCCCATCGAGCAGGAGCATCTCACCGTCCAGGGTGTTGAAAGTGCCCAGGCCGAAGTCCCCCTTCTCCTTGAGAGATGCAAGGGTGGTTTCACCGTCATAAATACCGGTCATGAGGGCGTCGATGGTCGATACCTGGGAGAGGACGTCCCGGCCGCCGGCCGCATGTGCCGCACCCGGCGCCATTATCAGGAGAATCAAAAAGAATAGACAGTATTTGTGCATCCGTCCTCCTTAAGATAGTCTTATGGGAATAGTAGCACATTTGTGCATCGGTATGAATACTGGTTTATGAGATGCCGGTCATGAGTCACTTCTCAGGCATAGCAGAGGAGTGGTGGCTGGTAATGAGCCACTGGGTGCCATCCCACCGATAGGTGTAGGTGTAACGCGCACTAACCTTGGTGCCCGTTTTTGCAAAAGTAAACGTATAGAGACCCGTGTCTACAGCAGAGTTGCAGCCAATATCTATCATCCTCAAATTGATCTCTCCTGACGGGCCATTCTCAAGGAAGTGATGGAAATAGTCTTCTTTTTCGGCTGGTGTCAGGCGTGGCTTATTTGAGACCGTTGGCAAAAGAATCGATCGCTCGGCATAGTTGGCGACGACTTTATGCGGATCACCCGTTTGTAGTGACTGATTCCATCTATCGAAGAGCGAGGCGATTTCCTTTTCATTCGTCGCCTTGCACGTCTCGGTGCGAACCGGCGATTGACCGGTGTTGACTCTATTCGTAGCACAACCTGTGAGGACCAAAGTAAAGATCAAAAATAGCGCAGAAGCCATAGTTTTCATAAGTACCCTCCTTTAGCGTTGTTGTGGAAACTGTTGAGGCATAACAATCTCTGTCGTCTGCGTCAATCCAATATCCCTCATAAACCCGGATTCCGGCAGAGCACGATATTAGCGCCTTTCCAAGTGGTGACCACCTCCCCGGTCTGATTCAGCACTTCAACCAATACCGTGACGATGCCCCGGTCGGGCTTGGAATGTGAGAGCCTCGCTTCCATCACGGTGAATCTTACGGACAATATGTCGCCTGGACGTACCGGCTTGAGCCAGCGCAACTCATCCACGCCGGGCGATCCCAGATTTGCCACCCGAGAGAGCCGATGATCAACAATTAATCGCATGGCTAGGGCCACTGTGTGCCATCCGCTGGCGACGAGTCCTCCAAAGGAGGTTTTTTTGGCGGCCTCAGGATTGGTGTGAAACACTTGGGGGTCGTATCGTTTCGCAAAGTCAAGTATCTCCTGCTCCTCAACCAGGACCGACCCAAATGCGTGCACCGAACCAGCTAGGTGATCCTCAAAATACAGCGTTGTCGAAGGCTCGTCTGCACTCGTGCCGGCCATAGCTCTCCTCCTTCATGATGATCAATTACAGATATAATAATACGGTTTGAGAATGAGTGAAGGTATTTCGGCGATTACCTTATGGATAGTTGTAGATATTCAGCCTCGAAGTGTCTTTGAATGCAACTCGGTATAAGGCGGAGGCAGGGAAACGGAACGTGTCAATGAAAATGAGACACTTCCAGCAAATATTTAGTGTACCTCACCATCGCTCGTAAGCGACGGCTTGTTAATCCAGACGGCATCAGGCAGTGACGCCGGTTTCGGTATCCTCCCCTTGAACCGTTCCGGATGTTTTTCATAGGCAGCCCGCAGCACGTCCTTGCGATCTTCAATGATCCCTGACGCCCTCCCATGATGGACATCCGCAGGGGTGAGAAGACCCAACCCCGAATGGTAGTGCCCGGCATTGTACCAGGGAAAGAATGTCTGGCAAAAAGCCCTGGCATCCTCGATGGAACCGAACCTCTCTGGGAACTCCGGGCGGTACTTCATGGTCTTGAACTGAGATTCAGAATAGGGGTTGTCGTTACTGACGGAGGGTCTCGAATGGCTCCTGGTGACGCCAAGATCGGCCATGAGCAAAGCAACTGGTTTTGACGTCATGCTCGACCCCCTGTCCGCATGGATCAGGAGTTGATCCGGTTGGATCGTTTGCTTGGCGCAGGTCTCCGCAATCAATTTACGGGCAAGGGCGGCAAGTTCCCTGTGGGCCACCATCCACCCCACGACATAACGGCTGTAGATGTCGAGGATCACGTAGAGATAAAAGTAGGTCCACTTTACCGGCCCCTTGAGCTTCGTGATGTCCCAGCTCCACGCTTCGTTGGGCGCTCTTGCAAGAATCTCCGGCTTTGCATACCGGGGACGGGATACCTGCCTTCTCCTTTCTTTCAGCTCACCCTCTTTTTCAAGGATCCGGTACATGGTGCGCACCGAACAGAGATAGCTCTTCTCATCGAGAAGGGCCGCGTAGATTTCCCTGGGCGCCTTGTCGATGAAACGACCCGCGTGAAGGATATCGAGCACCTCGTTCCGTTCCTCGAAGGAGAGGGATAGCGGAGGAAGACGGCGTGAGGGCTCTTTCTCTCTTGGATGCCGCCACCGGTAAAAGCCCGCACGGGATACGTCGAGGGCGTTGCAGGCCGGCCGGATACCCACTTCACAGGCAAGCGACGCGGTGATGTTCATGACTTCTCCTCGCTGGACCCCTTGAGCAGTTCGGCCACTTTTTTTTGGACATCGATAATCAGCTCCGCCTGTTTGAGCTTATGCGCGAGTTTTTCATTTTCCTTTTCCAGTTCGGTAATACGGCGCACGTGGGGATCCGCCTTTTGCGCAGCAGGTCCTCTCTTCTTAGGAACGAGGCCTTGGGCAACCTGACGCCGCCACGAGGTGAGGCTCGACGAGTAGAGACCTTCCCTGCGCAGAAGGGCTCCGATCTGGCCGGGCTCGGTACAGCTCTCCGCCTCTTTGAGGATACGGAGCTTATACGCCGCAGTGAATTTCCTGCGTACCGTCTTCTCCGGCACCTCCGGATCAGGGACTACCTTCGGGTGTGCCATCACTGAATTCTTCTCTTCCATGATCGTTCTTTCCTTCCCGCCCTCAGAGTCTAAACTATTGGGTGGGAAGTGTCTCACTTATATTGGCACAGAGGGAAGGGGCGAATGCCTGTCATGCCGTAACATTTTCCTTGTAATTTCACCCATATTACAAATATTATAAGACTCAGAAGGACGGACGAGACGGTTTGCGACCTGTCCTTTCTTCCCTTTCCCTGGATGAGGAGGGAAAGTTATAATGCAATGGATGTCCTCTATACCCCTAGCTATTCTCAGACACGCCTTGATTTCTTATTGGCAAAAATGTATAATACCACTATACATTTGATGGAGGTTAGCCCATGGAAGCATCAGTCGTTGATCTGCGGTACAGAATGAAAGACGTCCTTGAAGCCCTGGAGAGGCGGGAGACGGTAAAGATACTTTATCACGGGAAAGTGAAGGGAACGATTGTTCCTGCATCGGTGGGTCAGAACTTGAAAATGGTAGATCACCCTTTCTTTGGCATGAAAGCGAAGGAGACGACAAGTGTCTTTGAAGTGATGAATGACCTCCGGGGCGGAAGGCACAATGCTTTTTGATACGGACGTTTTCATTTGGGTTCAAAGGGGCAATGTGAAAGCCGCTCACCTAATGGAACGTGCCGGGGAACGGTACCTCTCTGCTCAGACGTACATGGAGCTTCTTCAGGGTGCACAAAACAAGAAGCAGCATCAACAGATCAAGGAATTCCTGATAGCCTTCAATTTTACCGTCCTTCAATTCAGTGAGAATATCGGTCACAGGGCCTGTGTTTACGTCGAAGAGTACGCGCTTTCAAATGGCCTCCGGGCCGGAGATGCTATCGTCGCCGCAACCGCCACCGAGAATAGTCTGACCCTGGTTACGTCCAATGCAAAGCACTTCAGGTCGATCAAGGATTTGAAACTGAGGGTGCTTAAGCCCTGATCGGTGCAACCACGCATTATTTGGCACAATTGCCTCTATGTTATTCAGACTATCAAGGATGACGTGACCGGAGCGCACGGAGGGCGGCGAATGCTGAAATGCCATAACATTTTCCTTGTAATTTCACCCATATTGTAAATATTATAAGACTCAAAAGGACGGGCGAGGGAGTTTGTGACCAACGAAGAAGAAGGCACGGCAAAAAAACAGCCTGGCACCTTTTTGCTCCATCGAGGAGACAGAATAAGTCACGTTGGTCAACAATGTCCCTGAGGTGTGGCGACACCGGGTGAGATGACGTCGTAAGAATAATCTCAAAAGGGGGAACATCACGTTGTTTCCCAAGGTGATTCGGTCTGGCTACTGTTTGCCGTTGTTCAACGGACCGGGCCGGTCGTCAAATAGCGTTGGGAAACAACATATCGGGCGGCATCCATGAAAAACCGGAAGACAAGATGTTGGGCCGTGACTCTGTCGGTCGCGTTATTATTGCTCGTATGGAACACAGCCGGGGCCGGAACGGTTGTCGTGATGGCGACTTCGACGAGAACAGCGGAAGAGGGAACACCAATCAAGATCCCCTTCGTCCTGACCGGACCCGAGGACCCCGAGTTCCTCTTGGTCCAGATGCCGCCGGGTAACGGTTCTGAATTGGTGAGACGCGAAGGGGATCGACTGCTCCTCGGCTACGGGGACGCCCCTTGGATCAGAATAGGCAACGTGCTTGCAGAGGCCGGGGTTGCGCTCATGACCATCGGCGCACCTAGCGATCGGCCAAAGGGCATTGATAAGGATTGGCGCCGAGACCCTCATCATATCGAGGATGTGCGCTGCGTGGTTCGGTACGCTCGTCAGAAATTCCCGAGGGCGCATATCTATGTGGTCGGGTCGGGGGAGGCGCTTACGTCGATCCTGTACCTTGCGCGGGCAAACCCGCCGGAGCCGGAAGGCTACATCATTATCGGCGGCACCTGGAGCGTGGACCAAAATGAAGTCTATGCGGAGAAAAAACCCTTTTTGGTCCTTAATGCAACAAACCACCAGTGTCCGCCCGCCGATTTCTACGACGCCAAGGACGCATGCCTGAGAAACGGTCTCACGTTGATAGAGGCCGGGTACTCGGATACCGAGCCCAACGCGAACTGCAAGGGACTCTCACACCACGGACTCGTCGGTTTGGACCGGGAGTTCGGCAAAGTGATTGTCGACTGGCTGAAAGGCAAGCCGATACCCCAAAGAATCGGGGAATTGTCAACGGAGAACGATCTCCGCGAAGAGGTACATTATTTCGGGTCCACGAACCTCGCCGGAAAGACGAACCGACTTCAAATGACCCTCTTCCTTCCGGCAGGGAAAGGGCCGTTTCCCCTTGTAGTCTTTAACCACGGAGACATCCTTCCCAAGGCGAAATGGCAGACCCAGCACCTACGGTATACCAAGTATAATATCTATCACACGTTTCTCTCCCTGGGAGTCGCCGTAGCCCTGCCGGCCAGGGCAGGCGTCGGCAAGTCGGAAGGAGAATACTATCGAACAACCTCAGGTGACCTGAACCGGAACGCGCTGACGAAGCCTCGGATCAATGCCCCCGATGTCCTGGCCGCGGTCAGCTACCTGAGGAACCTGCCGTGTATCGACCGGGACAATATCGTCCTCGCCGGTACGTCATCCGGCGGCATTACGTCTCTCTATATCGCGAGCCAGTCGCCGGCGTGGCTCAGGGGTGTGATCAACTTCTCGGGCGGTGTGACAGACGTCGCGACGAAAGCGGGGGATACCAGCCATCTTCCCACGTCCCTGAATGGCAACATGGTCAACGGACTGAAAATATTGGGAATCTCATCGCATATACCCACCTTGTGGCTCTATACCGAGAACGATAGTCACTACAGCATCAAAACAATTAAGGCCTCGCACGAGGCGTACACGAAAGCTGGCGGTATTGCGACGCTGAAGCTGCTCCCTCCGGTAAAGGGGGAGGACGGACACGTGTTCGTTGGCCGGCATCCTGAAATGTGGGCCGGGGAGGTAAAAGCATTTCTCGACAGCCTGGGTCCCCGCTGGTCGAACAGGCAAGGATCGAATCGGCGCGAGCATGAGGGTGTGGCAACAGCGGCGGATGCTGAAATGCCATAACATTTTCCTTGTAATGTAACCCATATTATAAATATTATAAGACTCAGAAAGACCGACGAGAGAGTCTGCGACCTGTCTCTTTTCTCTTTTCGTCAGCCACGATCAATTGACAGATCTTATGCGGCTCAGTTGACGTCTCATGGCTACCCTGCTAATATTTGATGGGAGTAATTTGTTGAGGACTTCGGTTAGATGACTACTGAAAATCAGACGCTCGCCGCTATCCAAGACCTGATAGCACGCAGGGAAGTCGTAGTGTCTGAACATGGCTACGATGAACTTGCGAATGACGGTCTCTCTGCCAGGGAAATCGTGGAGGGATTCGTTGAGGCGAGCGTCATAGAGGACTATCCGAATTATCCTAAAGGGCCATGCATCCTGACGCTTCAATCGGACCGTGAGGGGCGGCCGATTCACGTTGTCTGGGGGATACCAAAAGGCAAAAGCACTCCAGCCGTTGTCGTAACCGCTTATCGGCCCAACCCGGATCTCTGGAAGGAAGGCTTCAAGGAGAGAAGAAGATGAGAAAGAAACGATACTCCAAGCTCGTGCAGGAAGGCGGTTATGTAGCGGAAGTAGAGCTTGAATTGATCGAATCGGATGAAGGGTGGTCACCTTACCTGAGCCTCGACGACGCGTATAAGCTCGATGATGTTCGAGACGCCCTCCGTCACGGCGATTTACAACGGGCTGCACGCCAGGCCCGTCTGTACAAACTTACTCCTATTGCCGTATAGTTGCAGGTATTCCCTTGGTGTTTTGCCCTTGACCGGGGATTTTTCGGTTGGAGTTTGAGCCAGCCCTTTCAAGATCGAACCGCTGAAATGAGGTGGACCAATGGTAAAAGTGATATCTGTAGAACCCATGGCTGACTATAAACTTAAAATCGAACTGTCAAACGGCAGGAAAGGTGTCTTTGATGTCTCTCCGTATATCGACAAGGGCGTCTTCAAAGAATTGAAGGAGCCGGCATATTTTCGGTCTGTCCGGCCCGCTTTTGGAGGCATTATGTGGCCGCATGAACAGGATTTCAGTCCGGAGACTGTGGACTGCGAGTTGCAGGTATGATTGCGTTGGTAAAGACAAAGTGCCTGGTGACAATTGAAATGTCCTAAGTGGTGCCTAAGAATCAGAGGGACGGACGAGACAGTTTGCGACCTCTCCCCTTTTGCTTTCTGTGGCATGACGGAATAAACGGAACTATGTCCCTCTCGTCCCTGCCACAAAACAAAACGTAAAGGGATGCCCCCTTGCCCGGCCAGCAATTCCCGCTCATAAAATATCCCTCCGTTTTATGCCCCATCCTGGGTATTCCCGAAAAGGTTTTTCGCAATGTTGTGTTTGAGGGCGGAAAAGGGGAGAAAAAAGTCGATTGTGAAGCTTGTGAAGTCTAGACTTTTTTGCTCCTTTATGATATGGTGTGCATTGCCAATGTACATCAAGAAACATCTAGGTTTTATGGGACTGCGCAAGGTCGTTTCGAAGGGGTTCAACCGCATTCCCGACCATCGGGACGAGGCTGACTACAGGATGCACGACGTCTTCATGGGTGGCCTCGCCATGATGTACTTCCAGGATCCTTCGCTCCTTCAGTTTGAGGAACATTTTCAGTGTTTGAAGCTTGAGAACAACCTGAAGGCAATGTTCGCTTTCGAATCGATCCCCAGCGATACGCAGATGAGGGATGTCATGGATGAGATCGATCCGGAGGATCTCAAACCCGTCTTTGGCGAGTTCTTCCGTCTCCTCCAGAGGGGAAAATATCTCGAAGAATACCGGGTGTTCGACAGCTACTACCTCTGCGTCGTGGACGGCTCGGAATACTTCGGGTCCGAAAAGGTTCACTGCCCCAGATGCCTCACGCAGGAGATAAAGAAGAAACGGGGGACGGCGGTCCGCTACAGCCATCAGATTGTCCAGGCCGCCATCGTCCATCCCAAGAAATCGCAAGTCATCCCTCTTGCCCCTGAAGAGGTAAAGAACGCGGACGGCAAGGAAAAGCAGGACTGCGAGACCAATGCGGGGAAGAGGCTCCTCGAAAAGATCAGGCAGTCTCATCCCAGGCTCCCACTCATCATTATCGCCGACAGCCTCTACAGCAAGCAGCCGACCATCGAGGCGATCCTGTCCCTCGGCATGCGCTATGTGTTTGTGGCAAAGCCCGACGACCACAAAACGCTCATGGAGTGGGTGAACGAACAAAGACTTTTGAAAGAAGTAGTCCATATGGAGGCGAAAGACCGCAAGGGGCGCACCCATATCTACGAGTGGGTAAATAACGTTCCACTCAACGACAACAGCCGTGATGGTCAACTACTTCGAATACTGGATAAAGGATGGGAACAGGATCGCCTATCACAATAGCTGGGTGACCGATTTCTGCGTCGACGACGAGAATGTGGAGGAGCTGGTCAGGATAGGAAGGTCCCGCTGGATGATAGAGAACGAGGTCTTCAATACGGTAAAGAACCACGGCTACCACATAGAGCACAACTACGGCCACGGGAAGAAGAACCTCTCCTTCAACTTCTTCATCCTGAACATGCTCGCCTTCTTCATGCACCAGATCTTCGAACTTACCGACAGCCTGTACCGGTGGCTTCGAAAGAAGCTGGGAAGCAAGAAAAATCTCTGGGATCACTTTCGCGTTTACTGTCATGCTCTCACTTATCCAAGCTGGGAGACCCTCCTGCGCTCCATTGCCGAAGACTATGGCTATACGTAACGCTCACAAGACAGCTCCTTTTTTAAGCTCGTGGCAGCCGAATAACGGAAGAGGTGCGCCCCTGTGAGGTGTCAGCGTCTCTTGATAAGCCCCTTTCTTCCAATCTACTCATCAAAATAACGGAGATAGGCACTATGTGAGTTCCATCGATCAGGCAAACGCGTAGAGGATAACCGGGATTGGGAAGAAACTGCCGGGGGAAGAGGGCCGACCGGGAATTGCTGTTGCCCGGCAGTTTGCCTTGACTTTTTTTCTATATGTGGTATTCTTAAATTAATAATTTCATAATTTAACAGTATTTACCATTTGTACAAGGAGATAAGAAACATGCCTTTAATCAAAGTCAAAAAACATTCGCAAATAACCATTCCTAATGAAATTAGGAAGAAATTTAAGATTGCCGAGGGCGACTATTTGGAAATCGAGGAGCATAACAACGAACTGGTGCTGAAGCCGGTAAAGATGATCCGTCAGGAGGAAGCCTACTTCCATACCAAAGAATGGCAGGGTGGGGAGAGAGACGCCGACCGGGATATTGCCGAAGGCCGCGTGGTCGGCCCTTTTGACAATATCAAGGACGCCTTGAAGGCCCTCAAGACCACCAAAGTATGAAGCTCGCCTTTACCAAAACCTTTGTCCGGGATTACCGGAAATTGCCTCAAGACATCCGGAAATTAACGGATAAGCAATTGGGGCTTTTATTGTCCAATCCAAAGCATCCTTCCCTCAACTTAAAGAAAATGAAAGACCCCAGGGACATTTGGGAAGGGAGGATCAGCTTGTCATACCGCTTCACTTTCCAAACCGTAGAGGACGTATATCTTTTGCGCAAAGTCGGCACCCACGATGTTTTGCTGAACCCTTAGTGGTCCATTTCATAAATACGATGACTCAAAAACATCCCCGGAAATCCCTCCCGACCTCCCTTTTTCCAAAGGGAGGAGTAAGAATTCCTCCCCCCCTTGGAAAAAGGGGGGGAGGGGGGATTTCTCAAGCGAATACGTCACCGGACTTTCGAGATAGCCCACTTAGGAAGGGCGGCGCGACAGTTGCAAATAAGAAGAAACAAGTAATGAACGTAGGAAAACGATGTCCCCGATATGCCCTCAATGACAAAAAGATACTATTATTCGGTCAACTGCTCATGGCACTCACGTCACCGGCGGACATTGGTTTAATCGTTGCATCGGTGAAACGTGAGCCGAAGCAGACACCGGCGGAAAAACCGGAATTCCTTTCGGCGCCATAACATTTTCCTTGTAATTTCACCGATATTGTAACTACTATAAGATTCAGAAGGACGGACGAGAGAGTTTGCGGCCAATGGAGAAGAACGGCAAAGTGAAAAAAGTGGCCTGTCCCTTTGCCGTTCTGTGGAATAACGGAATGAACGGAACTACGTCCCTGTCGCCGTTGCCCGAGAAAGTTTGTGGCCTGTGCCCTTTCCTTCCGTGCGGAATAACGGAATAAACGGAACCACGTCCCCACCGTCCGCCCAAGGTAAAAATAGTAGCCTGTTCCCTTTTTGCTTCTTCGAGGAGACAGGTGGAGTAAGTCACGTTGGTCAACTACGGCCCTGGGGTGTGGCCATAAAGTCGTTTGATGAAGCAAGAATCATAGGGAGAAGAGAATGGCACCAAGGAAGAAGGCTTCCGCGATAGAAACCGTAAAGGTGGCCAAAGCCCTGCGCAACAAGGGGATAAGCCTCGGGCAGGTGGGCAATAGTGAGGAGGCGATACGGGTTTACGATGAGGTAGTTTCCCGGTTCGGAGATTCAACGGACCTGGCCCTTCGTGAGCAGGTGGCCAAAGCCCTGATCAACAAGGGGGTAAGCCTCGGGAAGATGGGCAAGAATGAAGAAGAGATACGGGTTTACGACGATGTGGTTGCCCGGTTCGGAGATTCAACGGACCTGGCTCTTCGCGAACAAGTGGCCAACGCCCTGATCAACAAGGGGATAACCCTCGGGCAGATGGGCAAGAGTGAGGAAGAGATACGGGTTTACGATGACGTAGTTGCCCGGTTCGGAGATTCAACGGACCTGGCCCTTCGTGAGCAGGTGGCCAAAGCCCTGCGCAACAAGGGGATAACCCTCGGGCAGATGGGCAAGAATGAAGAAGAGATACGGGTTTACGATGAGGTAGTTTCCCGGTTCGGAGATTCAACGGACCTGGCCCTTCGTGAGCAGGTGGCCAAAGCCCTGATCAACAAGGGGGTAACCTTCAGGCAGATGGGCAAGAATGAAGAAGAGATACGGGTTTACGACGATGTGGTTGCCCGGTTCGGAGATCCAACGGACCTGGCTCTTCGCGAACAAGTGGCCAAAGCCCTGATCAACAAGGGGGTAACCTTCAGGCAGATGGGCAAGAATGAAGAAGAGATACGGGTTTACGACGATGTGGTTGCCCGGTTCGGAGATCCAACGGACCTGGCTCTTCGCGAACAAGTGGCCAAAGCCCTGATCAACAAGGGGATAACCTTCAGGCAGATGGGCAAGAATGAGGAGGCGACACGCCTTTACGACGATGTGGTTGCCCGGTTCGGAGATTCAACGGACCTGGCCCTTCGCGAGCAGGTGGCCAGAGCACTCCTTTATAAGGTAAATATTTTCTTAGACAATGATAATGTCGAAGACGGCCAAACCCTGCTGAGCAAAATAGAAACGGAGTATTTTGGTGTTGAAGAACTGAACTCAAAACTCGGATCTTTCCGCGGTTATCTTCGGTCGCGCTTGGCTTCAAAGAGTAGTGCCGAAGGAGGCCGGGCCGGGAAGGGGCAGACGATTGTTCCTGATTCCACGAGCAGGAATCTGACATCCAACCTCATGGGGTACCTGACCGAAGTACTTAAACAAATCGATGCAGAGAAACAGAGGGAGTACTTCGACAAGATACATCTGGCAAAAGAAAGAACCGACCATTTCATACGCGAAGACTCGCAGTTCTCGGAAGACCTTTCGTTTTTGCTGGTCCTGAGAGAATGGAACTCCTACACGCCGATGATACCGGGAGAGGAGGAAGAGGACAGGGGTGGAGGCTATTTCATCAGACATGCCGGAGAAGGACTCGTCATTGATCCAGGATATGACTTCATAGAGAACTTCTACCGCGCTGGAGGACGACTCTCTGATATCGACCATGTGATTGTCACGCACGCACATGATGATCATACGGCAGAACTCGAAGCGCTCCTGATGTTGCTTCATAGGAGATGGACGGCTAAGGATTTGCCAAAAAAGAGTGTGAGCCTCTATCTAAGTGCTGGAGTGCAAAGAAAATTTGCCGGACTGCTTGATCTCCGCGATCCAAAGTACAAGCGCATTATGACGTTGTGCCCCGTCGAAGGTGGGTGCGAACAACGGATCGCACTCAGTGCTGAAATCGTGCTCACCGTCTTGCCTGCCTACCACGATGACGTGGTCACCCAGAACACCGCCGTCGGATTGGCATTCGAATTCACGATAAAAAACGATCGGAGAACATTGATTTTCACTGGCGATTCCGGATTGTACCCGCTGAGACTAGGAGAGGATGGGGAAAAACGGCTTTACGACGGTAACGAGGATACCCCCATGCTCGACGTAGCTGAAGGGAAGGCACTCCATGAGCGTTACCCGGAGAAATTTGGAAGGCCCGATCTCCTTGTCGCCCATATCGGGTCGATCAAAGAGAGTGAATTCCGCCCGCAAGACTCAATTTTTTCGCGTGAGGACGAAGGCCGCTGGTACTATGTTAACCACCTCGGCCTTCTAGGGACACTGACAATGCTCCACCAACTAAATCCGGTAGCGGCCATAGTGAGCGAATTCGGTTCGGAGCTCAAGGGATTCCACTTCGAGCTAGTAGACAAGTTGCAACAAGCGCTTCACGCGCGCCAAAAACAGAATATTACCGGCGGAAGGCATACTTTTGTTATTCCGGGCGACCTGACCATAGCCTACGACATAGAGAACCGTCGCTTCCTCTGCCACGATACGTGTGAATTCGCGGATTCTGAGGATCTCTGCTGCCGGCAGGCGTGTGACTATGCACCAAAGTGGGACCCGATGACTGTCCGGCATGACGCAATCCATAACGGTGGCACAAGGACATACCTATTTCGCCGGACGACATTGCCGGGCGATGAAAACGTCATCTATAATCGCTTGGCCCAGGATTACTGCAGGAAGTTCTTCGATCACGAACTGCCGTATCATAGGAGCAAGAGAGGATCATGACGACATTCATGCTGGCGGTCAAAGCGGTGAGTGCAAGGACCGAGGGTACTGGGTCTCGCTGAGCGGTGCGGCAAGGTATGTTGTCGGGCGATCCGGACTGGATCTTGCGTCCAGAAAGGGCCTGGGTTCCGACGTCTGTCGGAATGGCGACGCATCGGATAATTATGAGACGGTTAGTAACCGGGGCAGGCTTCGGCCATGACCGCTGGATGGGAGAGGGGCAGAAAGAATCACCCCTCACCGCAATGGGAGAGGGAACCTTGTTCATAGGGCTTGTGCTTTTTTACCTCCGGGGTCTATCAGCTACTTCCCTGCTGATAGGACCCGGATCGGGTGGACGACGGCATGGAGGAATCGATGAGATGTGGATGCGATGCGAGCCTTGTTGACCGGAGGCGTACGGCCGTACGTCGGAGGTCACAAGGTCGTAGCAGCGCGCCGCAGATCGCGATTCCTCCAGGCCGTCGTCCGGCCGTCCCCCCACGCTCACCGCGACCGTGTGACGCCCACCCTCCCGCAGAGGTTGAATACCGGGCACTTGCTGCACCACGGCGACACGGGGTTGCACGTCCTTCTCCCATGCGTGACCAGCAGCGGATTATATTCCCTCCAGAACTCCTGCGGCAGGATCTTCCGCAAGCGCATCTCCGTCTCATCGGGCGTCTTTGTTCTGACCGCGCCCAGCCTGTTGGAGATGCGGTGGACGTGGGTATCGACGGCGATGCCGGGGCTGCCGAAACCTTCAGTTATGACAATATTAGCCGTTTTCCGCCCTATGCCCTTGATGGTGAGCAGCTCGTCCAGGGTATCGGGCACGGCGTTATGGTATTTTTCGATGACGGTGCGGCTGATCTCTTTGATAAGGCGCGACTTCACCTTGTAGAAGCCTACAGGGTAGATGATCCGCTCGACCTCCTCCGTGGGGATCGCAAGCAGCTCCTCCGGCGTGCGGGCCCTTTCCATCAGGCGCTCCATGGCCTTTTCCGTTGTCTCATCCTTTGTTCTAAGGCTGAGCAGGCAGCCGATGAGCACGAGAAACGGGTCGTGCCCTTTGGCGGCGATCCTCGTGACAACGGGGACGTCGGACTTATAAAACTCCTTGAGGCGCTGGATCACTTCCTTAAAAGGGAAGGGCATCATGAAAGCATCTCCTTGAGGAGGGCGGTCATGCCTGACGTGTGCGACCCCTCCCAGTAGACCCTCTTGCAGGAGGGGCATATTTTGAAGCGCGCGTAATGGTGATAGACGAACTCGGGGACGCGGGGCTCAATGTCCGCCTTGTCGGCCTCGGTCAATTCCACGTTGCATTCGATGCACCTGCCGAAGACTGCGCCGGCAGAGATTGCGGGCGCAACGAGCGGCTTAATCTCCAGGAGTTGGTCGGATGCGTGCTCCGAGTCGATGCGGATTGTTTTCGTGAAGCCGGAAGGCCCTTTCCGCCTCGTGAGCAGGATCCGGTCGCCCTCATGCACCCGCACGCGGTCGAGGGCCGCAGGGCTTGCGGCATAGACGGCGTCGAACCCCAGGATGCGCAGGTATTTCGCCAGTTTCCCGAGCATCTGGTCACACACGAATCTCATCGCGCGGGGAGGTCCCTTGCGGCCTGCCGGGCGCGCTCCATGATCTCTTCTTCGCCGTCCACATGGCGGCCCTCCATCACGACGCGGCCCATGGAGATGACCGTATCGACGACGTAGCCGTTTGCCGCATACACGATATCCGAGTAGATATCGAAATTCGGCACGAACTCGGGTCTCGCAAGGTCGAGGAGGATTATGTCCGTAAAGGAGCCTGCCTTGATCTCCCAGTCGCCCAGGCTGAAAATGCGGCCGGCTTCCCTTGTCGCCCTCTCGAAGGTCTCGCGGGCCGGGAGGAAGGTGGGGTCGTTTGTGGAGAATTTTGCAAGGAGGGAGGCGAATTTTATGGTCTCCATCATATCGAGGTGGTTGTTCGAGGAGCAGCCGTCCGTGCCGAAGCAGTAAGGGATGGCGTGCTCCTGGGCGAGGCGGTAAGGGAACATGCGGCCCACGCATAATTTGAGGTTCGAGACGGGGTTATTGATCAGGCTCGCCCTGTTTCGGGCAAGGATGGCGGCATCACTCCCCGGTGATCCAGCAGCCGTGGGCGCCGGTGAACCTTTCCGAGAGCAGGCCCTGTTCTTCAAGAAACTCAACGGGCGAGCGGCCGTACTTGTCTTGGCTGAAGAGCGTCTCGCCCTCGCTTTCGGAGAGGTGCATATGAACAATCAGGTTGTGCCGGCGGGAAAATTCCGCGATCCATGCGAGACTCTCTTTTGACACGGAGTAGAGGGCGTGGGGACCGAGAGTGAAGGTGACATTCGGCCTGTACTTTTCCGCGATGCCGAAAAGCTCGATATTCGATTCGATCTGTTGTTTAGCTTTTTTGGGATCGAACATATCGATAAAGACGGCGGAGAGGAAGCCCCGGATGCCCATGTCGCACACGGCCCTGGCGGAATCCTCCCAAAACCAGTACATATCGTTGAAGACGGTGATGCCGTTTTTGATCATCTCGAGACAGGCGAGTTTTGTCCCCCAGTAGACGTCCTCACCCGTCAATTTGGCCTCCAGCACCCAGATCTTTTCTTCAAGCCACTGCTTCAGCGGCAGGTCATCCGCATAACCGCGCAGGAGCGTCATTGCCGCATGGGTGTGACCATTAATGAAAGAGGGTAGGGCGACCTTATTGTCCCCGTTGACGGTTCTGTGGGCAGTCCTGGTACATGCCTCCGATATTTCGTCAATTCTGCCGTCTTCGATGAAGATGTCGCGGACCTGACCCTCGGGGAGACGGACGCCTTTGATGAGGATGTCCACTAAAAACCCTCGGCCAGGATTGTCGTGGAGGACCGCTTCTATGGTCCTGCCGTTCTTCATGATCTCTGTCTCGACCTCGCCCATGGTGAGGGGGGCTTTCAGGACGCCGTTGCAAAAGTTGTCTATAGAGCAGAGGCTTACGTAAGGGATGGCATATTCCATGCTCAGGGTCGCCTCGGAGGCCATTGTCATCCCCACTACGTCACCCAGTTTCTTGAGCACGCTCACCTCGGCTTTTGTCTCGAAGCGCGGCCCGGAGGTCTGGATATAGACGCCGCCCAGCACTGTCTCCACCTCCATGGCGGTGCAGAGCCGGTACATCTTCTGCGCGTAGGCGGCGTCCATGACCGGGATCGTGAAGCGCATCTCATAGTCGAAAAAAGTGGGTATCTTCCAGGGTGAAATGAAATCATCAGGGATGACGAACGTGCCCGGCTTAAGGCTCGATTTGAGGCTTCCCACGGAATTGACCGCGATAATGCCTTCCACGTCGAGGCTCTTGAGGGCCCAGATGTTGGCGCGGTGGTCGATCATGTGGGGCGGTACGCCCTTTTTCCCATGGCGCTGCAAAAAGAGGTACTGGGAAGCCCTGCTTACGGATACCTTGCTATACGGCGTCTCGACGACGAACTCATCCCAGTTCTTGAACAGGATCGAACGGAGTAATGATGTGCCTGCGACGATAGCTTGCATGAATTTTATCCTCCTTGAGCCTCCCCCCTCATCTCGCTTCGCTCGTGTGCTCGGTCAATCCGAGGAGTTCTGTGTAGGTGATCCTTTTGACTCCCAGTTTTTCAGCTTTTGCCAGCTTCGAGCCGGGGTTTTCTCCCACGACCACATAATCGGTGCTCGCCGAGACCTGCGACGCGGCATGCCCTCCGTGCCTCTCGATCAGCTCCTCCACTTCTTTTCTTGGTGCGAGCATGGTGCCCGTAATGACGAAGGTCATGCCCGCAAGCGACCCTTGCACCTTTTCCTCAGGGTTAAAATCAGGATTCTCCACGCGTAGGCCACGTTCCTTAAGAGACACAAAGGTCTCAATATTCCCTTCGTCATGAAAAAACGTGGAGACCGCGTCGCTGATCGTCTCCCCCACCTGTTTTATGGCGAGGACCTTCTCGGGCGCTACCCGGTAGAGCGCTTCCAGGCTTTTGAAGTGCATGGCGAGCAGGCGCGCCCCGTACTCCCCCACGTGCGGGATGCCGATGGCGAAGAGGAACTTGGAAAGGGTCGTCTCTTTCGATCTCTCGATCCCCTCGATCAGGTTCTGAGCCGACTTTTCAGCAAATCGCGGCAGGCTGAGCAGGTCCGCCTTTTTCAACCGGTAGAGGTCTTCGAACCGCGTGATCAGACCCGTCGAGTGCAGGAGGGCCACGTTCTTTTCGCCGAGACCCTCGATGTCCATGCCGCCCCTTGAGGCAAAATGTATGATTTTCTCCTGCACCTGGGCGGGGCAGGAGAGGGAGACGCACCTGGCCGCCACCTCACCTTCTTCCCGCGCGACCGCGGAATCGCAGACCGGGCACTTTTCCGGGATGGGAACACGCCTTTCGTCCCCGGTCCTCTTCTCCTTGACAACAGCCACGACATGGGGGATGACGTCCCCGGCCCTCTCGACCACCACTGTATCGCCGATGCGTATATCTTTTCTCTCTATCTCGTCCCAGTTGTGAAGGGTCGATCTTGTGACGGTGACGCCGCCGACCCTTACAGGCTCGAAGACCGCGTACGGGGTAATGACGCCGGTCCTCCCCACGCTGCCCCTGATGTCCCTTATCGTTGTCACTGCCTGGTGGGCCTGGGGCTTGTAGGCGATTGCCCAGCGCGGCTCCCTGGTCTTTGCGCCTAACTGCCGCTGCAAAGCGAAGTCATTCACCTTTACCACGGCCCCATCGGTCTCGAAGGCAAGGGAATCCCGGCGGCTCTCGATCTGCCGCACCTCGCCGATGGCCCGGTCTATACCCCTGACCACAGTGAATATTCGCGGGAGTGGGGAACCTTGAGAGCTGAAGCCAGTCGATGAGGGCTTTCTGGCTCGGGAACTCTATCCCGCGCGCCGTGCCTACGCCGTAGCAGACCAGATAGAGCTTGCGGGAGGCGGTGACCGAGGGGTCGAGCTGCCTCACGGCGCCCGCGGCGGCATTCCTCGGATTGGCGAAGGCCGGCTCGCCTTTCTCCTCCCTTTCCCTGTTCAGCTTCCTGAAGTCCTCGAGGTTCATGTAGACCTCGCCCCGTATGTCTATTTCGTCGGGGACCTTCCCGTTAGCCGCGATCCTGAGCGGCGCCGACTTAATGGTCATGACGTTTTTCTTGATATCTTCTCCCACGAACCCGTCGCCCCTGGTCGATGCGGCAGCGAGCAGACCGTCCCTGTACGTAAGCTCTATGGCAAGACCGTCGTATTTGGGCTCCACCGTGTAGTCGATATCTTCGTCTGTCTTGAGGAGCCTCCTGACCCTTTTGTCAAACTCGCGCAATTCGTCATAAGAGAACGCGTTTTCCAGGGAAAGCATGGGCTGGCTATGGGCGATCTTGCTGAATTTATCGGCGGGGGGTGCTCCTACCCTCTGGGTGGGCGACTCAGGCAGCACATGATTCCAGCGTTCCTCCAGCTCCAACAGGCGCCGGTAGAGTTCGTCGTACTCCCGGTCCGTGATGACCGGCGAATCGAGCACATAGTAGAGATAGCTATGGTAGTTGAGTTCGTTGACCAGCTTCTCTATCTCAAGTTCTATGTCTTCCGGGATTGTCAGGGCCATGTCATTATCCTTTTCCGATCATCATATATTGTAGCAAATTTTCGTAATTATCTATAAAATGTTGTGTAGTCCTTTGAGTGACCGGAATTTTTTAGCGTCCTCGCGGAAAGATACTGATATCCTAAATGCAACTCCGGGATAAAGTCAGGTCCGACCAGGCAAGGGGGAGATTGTGGCGACGAAGACGACGAAGGAAGAACTCCTCGCGAAGGCTGAAAAGCCGGCGCGGGATGCCATGAAGATGCACCCCTACTATCGGGGCAAGATAGAAGTGGTGCCGAAATGCGCCATACGGGATGTCAGTGATTTCTCGATCTGGTACACACCGGGTGTGGCCGAGCCGTGCAGGGAGATCCAGCGGAACCCGGAGGCGGTTTTTGAGATGACGAACAAGGCCAATATGGTGGGGATCGTCACCGACGGCACGCGCGTGCTCGGTCTCGGAGACATCGGCCCCTTGGCCGGTCTTCCTGTTATGGAAGGAAAGGCCCTGCTCTTTAAGTACCTGGGCGGCGTTGACGCCTTTCCCCTCTGCCTCGATACCAAGGACCCCGAGGAGTTCATCAAGACGGTGAAGTATCTCTGCCCCACATTCGGGGGCATAAACCTGGAAGACATAGAAAGCCCGAAATGCTTCTACATCCTGGAGCGGCTCCGGGCTGAGGCGCCTATACCCGTGTGGCATGACGATCAGCAGGGCACGGCGGCTGTGACTGTCGCCGGTCTCATCAATGCGCTGAAAATTGTGAAAAAGGGGATGGGCGACGCGAGGATTACCCTCATTGGGGTCGGCGCCGCCAACGTCTGCACGGCCCGGATGCTCGTCAAGGCCGGGGCGGACCCGAAAAAGATGCTGATTGTCGACAGCAAGGCCATCCTGTCAAAAAGACGCGACGATATCAACGCAAAGACTCACCGGCAGAAATGGGAGCTTAGCCGGATCACGAACGGGGAAGGAAGGGACGGTGACATGGGAGAGGCCCTCGTCGGTCAGGACGTGGTCATCGCCCTTGCCAAGTCGGGACCCGACGTCATCAAGAAGGACTGGATCGCAAGGATGGCCGATAACGCAATAGTCTTTGCCTGCGCCAATCCGATCCCTGAAATATGGCCGTGGGAGGCGAAGGAGGCGGGGGCGCGCATCGTTGCGACGGGCAGGAGCGATTTCCCCAACCAGGTGAACAATTCTATCGGCTTCCCCGCGATCTTCAGGGGTACCCTGGATGTCATGGCGCGGACCATTACCGACGAGATGTGCATCGCTGCCGCCACCGAGCTGGCCCGGTGCGCGGAGGATAAAGGGCTCTCGGAGGAGCGTCTCCTCCCCACCATGGATGAATGGGAGGTTTTTCCCAGGGAGGCGGTCGCGGTTGCGATGAAGGCGATGGAGCAGGGAGTGGCCCGCCTGAACCTGAGCGAGAAAGAGCTTTTCTCCATGGCTGAAGCAAAGATCAGAAGGGCAAGGGACGAGGTCGGCCTCCTCATGGAGAAAGGTATTATACAACCTTACCAGGAGTGATGATGAGAGAAGTGCCGGTGGCCGAGGTTGCAGTCGTAGTGGAGAAACTCCTCATCGACGCGAACCTCAATATCTCGATGAGCGTGCGGGAGAGGCTTGAACGCGCCATCGACGAGGAGGTGTCGCCCGTGGGCAAGGAAGTGCTCCGCGATCTGCTGAAGAATGCCGACGTCGCGCGGGACGAGGGGATACCCCTATGCCAGGACACCGGGTTGGCCGTTGTCTTCATGGAAGTCGGGCAGGACGTGCTCTTCACGGGCGGGAACTTGAGCGACGCCGTCGGCACAGGCGTGCGATACGCCTATGACAAAGGATATTTGAGGAAATCCTGCTGTGACCCTTTCACGAGAAAGAATACCGGTGACAATACGCCGCCCATCATCCACATCTCTTTTGTCGCCGGTGACAACGTGAGGGTCGTCGTCATGCCGAAAGGCGGGGGCAGCGAAAACTACAGCGAAGTGAGAATGCTCACACCTTCCCAGGGGGTTCCCGGGATAATGGCATTTGTCCTGGACATGGTAAAAAGGGGAGGGCCAAACCCTTGCCCGCCTATTATCGTGGGTATCGGGGTAGGGGGCAATTTTGAGACCTCGGCGCTCCTCTCGAAGGAGGCATTGATGCTCCCTTTCGGGGAGGGGAACCCCGATCCGGCCATAGCAGATCTTGAGTTGAGAATACTGGAGGAAATCAACAAATTAGGTATAGGACCCGGGGGATATGGTGGAAGCGTTACGGCCTTGGATGTGCATATCAAGGCGCTGCCGTGCCACATCGCGTCTCTCCCGGTTGCGGTAAACATCCAGTGCCACGCCCACAGGATACGGGAAGCGACGCTCTAGAAGGGAAAGCTGATGGAGATAAAACGCATTACCACGCCGCTGGACGAGGATTCGGTTTCCAGGCTGAGATCGGGAGATAAGGTACTGCTTTCCGGTTGCATTTACACCGCACGGGATACAGCGCATAAGAGATTCATGGAGGTCCTCCGGGAAGGCGGGCGTCTGCCCATCGACATCGAGGGTCAGGTGATCTACTATTGCGGGCCGACGCCTCCGGCCCCCGGCCGGGTGATCGGCGCGGCCGGTCCAACGACCAGCTCGCGGATGGACGCATACACCCCCACCCTTCTCGCCTTGGGTCTGAAAGGCATGATAGGGAAGGGCAAGAGATCGGATCAGGTGAAAGATGCGATCGGTGCGCACAAGGCGCTTTACTTCGGCGCTACAGGAGGCGCGGGGGCCCTCCTTGCAAAGTGTGTACGCGCATATGACGTTGTGGCTTACAAGGACTTGGGACCGGAGGCAGTGGCCAGGCTTCTCGTTGAGGATTTACCGCTTTTTGTGATAAACGATATTTTCGGTAATGATTTGTACGAGATGGGTCTCAGCCGCTACAGGGCGGCGTAAAGGGCCCGATTTTATTTTTGACTTTTCCGTGCATATATTCTAAAAAAGAGAAAACTTCTAGGTGATTACATGCGGGAAATTCGGGTAGGGATTGTTGGGGTAGGGAATTGTGCGAGTGCCCTCGCCCAGGGCATCGACTATTACGCGGGAAAAAAGGCAGACGCCTTCCCTGCAGGCTTGATGCACCGTGATATATGCGGATATACTGCCAGAGACATCAAAATCGTGGCCGCCTTTGATATAGACAGGAGAAAGGTCGGCAAACCGTTTCATGAAGCGATTTTCGCTCCGCCGAATTGCACGAAGCGGATCACATCAGATCTCTGCGACGGCGGCTTCACGGTTTCCATGGGGAATCCCCTGGACGGTATTTCCTCCCACATGGCCGATTATCCGGAGGACCGCAGGTTCGTCCTCGCTGATAAGCGCCCCGACGATGTGGTCAGGATATTGAAAGAACGGGAGGTCGAGATCCTGATAAACTATCTCCCCGTAGGCTCGGAGGAAGCGGCCAGGTTTTATGCGACATGCTGTCTGGAAGCCGGTACAGGCCTGATAAACTGTATCCCCGTTTTCATTGGGTCTGACGAGCGGTGGGCCGCCATGTTCGAGGAGAAGAGGATCCCGGTGGTAGGGGACGACGTCAAGTCACAGGTAGGGGCTACCATCATCCACCGGACCTTGGCGAAGTTGTTTAACGACAGGGGTGTGACCATCGACAGGACGTACCAGTTGAACACCGGGGGGAATACCGATTTCCTGAATATGCTGAACAGGGACAGACTTTTGTCAAAGAAGATATCGAAAACCGAAGCCGTTCAATCCCTGCTCGATAGGCCCCTCGACCCCGAGAACATCCATATCGGTCCGTCTGACTATGTCCCCTGGCAGCTTGACAACAAGGTGTGTTTCCTGCGGATGGAGGGGAGGATATTTGGGGACATCCCCATCGACCTTGAGATGCGCCTTTCAGTCGAGGATTCGCCCAACAGCGGCGGATGTGTCATAGACGCTATAAGGTGCTGCGGGGTCGCCAGGGACCGTGGGGTGGGCGGCGTACTGGAATCGATATCCGGCTACACGATGAAACATCCAATTCATCAGTTTCCCGACGACGTCGCACGAAGAATGGTTGAGGAATTCATACGCGGGGAGAGATACAGATAGAAGCGCAAGAGGCTTTTATGAGGGGGGAGGCTTCGACGGCTCCGCCGGTGGAGGGGGCGCTGAGCCCCAATAGTAGCAGGATGGTTGAGGAATTCATACGCGGGGAGAGATACAGATAGGCGCGCAACAGGCATGACAATTGATAAGCTCTAAAGTAGGCCATTCTCTCGATCCGGCTGTATTGCGGGTTTACCGGATACTGTTCGGAAACAGGGTCATCAGCCCGAATGTGCTCACTCTTTTCGGGTTGTTTTTTTCGCTTGTGGCAGCCTTACTCGTCGGGCTGCGAGGGCCGCTCTTTGTGGCCGCCATCTGCCTTTTGGTGGCCGGTTTCTGTGACATGCTCGATGGGGCTGTTGCGCGCAGCGCAAAGATGGTAACGTCCTTCGGGGGTTACCTCGACTCCGTGCTCGACCGGTATTCCGACCTCCTCGTGATGTTGGGCATTTCGATCCATTTTCTCCGCCTGGACCATCCCGACCCGCTTTTTTCAATGCTGTCGTTTTTTGCGGCTATCGGCGCCGCTATTATCCCTTATGCGAAGGCGCGGGCTGAAGCCGCGTCTATCGGCTGCAGCAACGGCTTCCTCGAGAGGCCCGAAAGAATTATTCTTCTTATGATAGGCTTGGGCTTTGACGTCTTGCGGCCGGTGGTGATTATTCTCGCCGTGCTTACCCACGTAACCGTGCTTCAGCGCGTATTCCTCACGAAAAGGGCGGTACAAGAGCAGGCCTTCGGCGAAGGCCGCGAGTCTTAGACAGGCCTTCCGCGAGCGACCCTGAAAAGGGAAATAAGAGAAGGGTAGGTCAGTGGGAAAAATTGTGTATTTCTTCCACCAGCACGTCTTTAGCCATCTCCCTGGGGATACCCGTTTTCTTGACGGCGCCCTTTGAAAAGAGGACGGCGTTCTGCGGGCCGAAAGCGATGCCGAGGTCCGCGTCGCGCGCTTCACCAGGACCGTTTACCTCGCATCCCATGATCGCGACATTTAAGGGGGTGTCGATATGGGTAATCTCTTTTTCAAATTCTTCGACCACTTCTCTGAGATCTACCCTGCACCTGCCGCAGGTGGGACAGGAAATGATATTGATGCCCCGTTTTCTCAAACCCAGGCACCGGAGGATGTGATAGGCCGCTGTCACTTCATAGACGGGGTTACCCGTCAGAGAGACCCTTATCGTGTCGCCTATGCCCTCGTTAAGGAGAATACCGATACCGACCGACGATTTGATGGCGCCTGAGAAAACGGGTCCTGCTTCAGTGATGCCGACGTGGAGGGGGCAGTCGGAGAGGGCTGAGAATTTTCTATAGGCCTCCATCGTTTGCAGGATATCGGAAGCCTTGAGGGAGACCTTGATGGCGTTGTGCCCCTCATCCTCAAAGAGCTTCACACAGTAAAGGGCGCTCTCCACCATGGCATTCGCGTCCGGCTTGCGGTACTTTTTGAGGATCCTTTTTTCCAGGGAGCCTATATTTATACCTATCCTCACCGGTATCTGCCGCTGCCTCGCAAGGCTTGCCACTTCCTTGACCTTTTTGATGTTATTTATCGTCCCCGGATTTATCCTGACGCAGTCTATGCCCGATTCTATAGCCTTCAAGGCGATGCGGTGATTAAAATGCACGTCCCCTATGATCGGTATGTCTACTTCTCTCTTGAGGAACGAGATTATCTTGCACGTATCTTCCTGGGGAAGGGCGATCCTTATAAGCTCGCAGCCCGCTCTTTTCACGTCCCGCAATTGGTTCAGTGTCTCTTGCAGGTTTTGCGGATCAGTCTTCAGCATGGACTGGACGGTAATCGGATTATCACCTCCGATCTTGACGCCGCCTACGCTGATTACCCTTGTCTTTTTTCTCTCCATGGTTTTGCCACGCTATTATTGGGGCTCAGCGCCCCCTCCACGAGCAAGCTCGCAGAGCCTCCCCCCTCACAAAGGGGTCCCTGTTAGCATCTGTGCACAACCTCTTCCATTGGGGCTCAGCGCCCCCTCCACCGGCGGAGCCACGACCCGCTTCGTACAGGCCACAGGCGGGGCACCCAACTCCATATTGCCTTGTTGGGTCGCACCAGCTCCATGTTGCCTTGCTGGGTGGCCACCCGGCCTCCCCCCTCACACAGGGCTCCCTGTTAGCATCTGTGCACAACCTCTTCGTCTGTTGCCGGATTACGGCACTCGCAAACCGATTGGCGTACAAGATCGTGAAAGAAAAGAAGCGCATGAACTCTTAAGAATGGTGCGCCCAGTAGGATTCGAACCTACAGCCTTTGGATTCGTAGTCTCAAAACAGGGAAAATGGGGGGTTTCCGTAAACCCCCTATTTTCCCTGTAATCCGTTGACAGTCAACAATTTATCCTCTTTTCGTGTACCGGTAAGAACCGGTCAAAAACGGTCGGTTACACTTCAGCACGGTTACAAAAAAGGTTACAATTTTTCCTTCTGCCCTTCGATGGTAAGTATACCCACCGGCGCTTTTTGATGTCAAAGGTTTTCGAAAGAGATATCTTGACACAGAATTATATCAGCGTCTTTCGCGCTTGAAGTTCATAGTCAATAGTCATAAAAGAAGTGCCTGCTCGGAAATGGATCAAGGGCCCAACGCGCATGGGCCTTTCCAGCCGGCAGACGAAAAGCCCCCATAGGCCAATGATGTTCCATTTTACGCTATTATGTTGGGATTCTCCAATCGTGCGATCACAGGTAGGGATCCGACATAGCTCGCCCCTCGGTAGCCGTGCAACTCGGCTAACCTCAATCGTTACGTGCCCCGCGCTCGCCAGTTTCTTCCATATCCAGCCCCGGTTGGAAGTGACAATAAGGCCGGCAAGTGCCGGCTAAGCCCCTAAAGTCAAGCTTCCGGACAACTTTAACGGACTTTTCCGGCTTTTGTTGACCTTGGCGACAACCGCGCGTAACGTATGGCGCAGGAGAAACCCGTGAAAGAGGTCTTCTTTTCTGATTATCTTCAGAAAAAAGCGAAGAAAAGCCTTGTGGCCTGCGTTGCCTGGGCCGGGATCGCCCTGACTCCTCTACTCATTGGAGTTACCGCAGGTGCCGCCATCGTCCTTGCATTAGGCCTGGTGACCGTCATGATCGCCCTTTTCGTCGCGGCCACGCGCGGTCCCGTCTATACGGCTTACCGGTGCGGAATCCAGGGCGAGCAGGTCCTCCGAGCGCACCTTCTCTCGTCGGGACTGAGTGACGATCACACCGCCTATTACAACGTGCCCTTGAACGGCAACGGCAAGGTCTCCGACATTGACTGCATCCTGGTCGGGCCCTCCGGACTTTTCGTCCTCGAGGTAAAGCACCATCACGGCCTCATTCTCTATCGCAACGGCATTTGGGTGCGGATCAAGGCAGGCCGAAGGGGCACCCTTTATCAGGGTCAGCTCGGAAACCCCTCCGATCAACTATGCCGCAATATCAGAAAGCTCAAGGAATTGCTCGGGCGCACAGACGGCCTCTGGTTTCAGGGCGCCATCGTCTTCACGAACCCGCGGGCTGTCCTCGACATCGAGGGGCTCCGATGGGTCAACGCCATCGCCGTGAGGGACCTGGAGCAGATCCTTTCCGGAAGAACGATCCTTTCCGCCGGGCAGATCGACAGCCTCAACGCCCGCCTCACCGCTTTCACCAAGAAGTAATATGGAAGTAGGACAAACTCAGGGAATGGGCCGGGCACGTCCGGAATATCTTCATTAGGCGGTTTGCCGAATAGCGAAATCCACCCGGGCGCAGGCACGGGTTTTCTGTTGCCGGAGTCGGAGTTACGCAAAAGTCACGCACACGATGTATATGAATATTTATTCATATCACCCCGACAGGAAGGAGAAGAGAGATGGCTACAAGCAGAGGAATCGGCATCATCGAAAGAATACTGGGCGACCTCATGGGTCTTTCCCTGGAGGAAAGCATACTGCTGTTCCTTCGCTGGATGGAGGGAGCGGACCTTAACCGTAAGGTTGCCATATTTACCGCATGGATGAACTCCGAAAAGGACGTAAAGCTGAAAAGGACGCTCTTCGTTACATGGATGGCGGTTGAAAGGGGGAATCAGAAGTTCCTCAAGGGCATATGCGTCAAGGCCTCGGCCGTCTACGTGACGAAAGGGTTCGCCCGCGGCAATACAGCAGAGATCGAGGGTTGGATGGAGAAGGTATTCGAGAACGATATGACCCTGACGCCAGGCAGGGTCGCGCACATGGCTAAGAACAACTTCCGCATGCCGGGGACGATGCTTCCCTTTCTGAAAAGGCTCGCACGGAAAGTCAAGGAGAGGATACGCCTCCGACGGAGGAAGAAGACGGCAAATTCACGTGAAGCCAACCCGAGGCGCCGTTCTTCCGCGACAGAAAAACTCCTCGCTGAGGGCACTTACTCGCTGAATGTCCCTCTCGCTGAAACGGCAAGGATAGCCAGTGGCACACAGGTTATTCAACCGACCCTCCCAGGTTTGCTCGATGAGCCTCCCTCGCTGGACTCCAAAAGGAGGATAGAGGACTACGAGGCCCTCATCGCCCCCTACCAGCCCCTCCTCGCTGAGGTCGCCTCGATGGAGGTCCTCGATGAGGTGCTCCGACTCCTCTATGAGGGCGGCGACGCCCCCTCGGTGGTCGGCTGGTCAGGCAAAACCTCCGATTGCGAGTATAAAAATCTGCGGGAGCACAAGCACTTCCTTGAAATCCTCCAGGGCGTTTCCCTTTACGACCACACCTACAATGTCCTGGAGGCCGCCCTCGATATCGCACGTGAGGAACTGCGGCAGCGGCACGACTTCCTGCTTCCCGCCATCATCACCGCCGCCCTTGGCCACGACATAGGGAAAGTATCCTCGTTGTGGCAGTCTTCGACCCCCAGGAAACACACCCACGAATACGTTGGAGAGGTCAAGCTGAAGGAGATATTGACGTCCCATCGAAACGAAGTCTTCACAAAGACCGTTGTTACCGCCGTGAGCCTCCACCATACCAACGCCAAGGACGACACTGTGGCAAGAATCATCATGGGCGCCGACGCCAGAGCCAGGGAATATGAGATCACCTCGGCCGATCCTGCCTTCGTCATAAAACCCATGGCCGAATGGCTGGACCTGCCAAGGCTTGCCGAGATCATCCAGCCGCACATCAACGAACTCGTCGTCAAGAACCGGAGGGCTGTGTGGCACGCCATGTCCTTCGGCGGCATCGTCTACTGCATACCGGATTATGTCCGTGAGGTCCTCAAGCTCCTCGCCTCCGAGAAGAAGGTGCTCGACTATCGGCTCATCCGTCAGTCCTTCCAGACCGACAATAAAGCTGTCCTTATCGAGTTCTCAGGGATACTCAAGGATCACGGATATCTCGCCTACGACATCAAGGACGATTACTTCGGCCTGAAGTTCCTCTTCCAATCTAGCGTTCCCGCCATGCGCCAGCCGGGGCTCTACGCCATCCCGGTGAAGATTGGGCTTTTTCCGGCTGACCCCTCGGATATCGAGAAACAGAAGACGGATTACCTCAAGACTGTTGTCTCAGTGAGGGCCGTTGCCGGCGCTAGTGTGTAAACGGGGTTGCCGGATGGCTTCCGCTCGCAGCGAGTGAGGCAGGACAAAAGGTTTCAAAGCCGCTTTGAAAGCGGGGGACGTCCCGGTTCTGCCGCAGATGGTCTTCCAAACGGTTGTGTGAGTGTGTATAATAAGGGATATTGATACACATAAGGGTCAACCTTTCAACCTTCAATTAAGAAGGGTATAACTCCCCAGATTCGGTGGGTCTTTGTCACTTCTCCTTCGTTCAATCCACAAGGTTTTTGGCAGCAACCGTTCAATTTCCATAATGAATCCTTCTCTATATGAAGGCTGAGAGAATCGGAAAGTAACCGTATGTCCGTCTTCCTTCCAATCCCGGTCCATTGCGCCGCCCCACGGTATTCTGTTGTTTTCAGTCTCTTGACTGTATTGAGATAGTGCGCGCAGGCAATTAACTACTGCGAGATCGTCAGTATGAATCGTTACGCTGAATTTGTAATCTTCTCTTTGAGTCATCTTTATTTTCCCCTCTATCAGCTACTTCTACCGTGGCACCAAGGGCTCACGACTTCAACGCTGCCGTGATCACGCAAATTGCCCATTCACATGGACGGCCTAATTTTCACTCGACCTGAGGTTTTTTGCCAGATTCCTCGATATTTTCGCCTGTATTTGCCTGACGCTTTCTCTTGATACGCTGAAGCGTTCACCGACTTCCCTCAGCGTCAATGGGTCCTCCGCCATAATGCGATTGTCGAAGATAAAACACTCTTTCACGTTGAGCTGCTCCTTGAAGTGTCCGAGCCTTTTTTGCAGCACCTCCATGTAGTCTTTTTCGATCAATATCTCCTCTATGTCCTCACCGCTTCCTATCATATCCACGAGCAAGCCCCCATCTCCATATTGGGGTGCTTCCAGGGAAAGGTCTCCGTGGTACAGGCGCTGCTCCATATCTTCTATATCTGCACTGCTGACCTGAAGGTTCTCGGCAAGCACGTCTGCAGAAGGGATGACCCCTGATCTCTCCAGTCTCTCCTTTTCTCGGTTCAGGCTGTAAAAAAGCTTCCTCTGGGCGTTCCTGGTGCCGATCTTAATCATGCTCCACGAGTCCATAAGATATTTCAGCATGTAGGCGCGTATCCAAAAGGATGCATAGGTTGAGAATCTTGTCCCCCTTTCAGGATCGTATTTCCTGACGGCGTGCACCAGTCCTACGCTTCCTTCCTGGATGAGGTCGAGGATGTCGAGGTGGCTATGATAATCAAGGGCTATCTTGACTACAAGCCTGAGATTCGCGAGGACCATTCTCTTCCCGGCATCTTTGTCCCCTTCCATTCGCACCCTTTGAGCCATTTGCCGTTCTTCTTCCTTTGTCATGAGGGGGTGCTTAGATATTTCATGAAGGTAGGCTCTGAAGGAATTGCGCACTTCCGAGGTTTCGCATTCTGGCTCGGACGAGATTGAGTCCTCCGAGTGAAGGAACGTCATGGAGTGCCTCCTTAGGCTACAACAGAATTCAAAGACGGTGTTTCTTGAGGAACGGCTGTCCGTTTCTCTTTAAGACCTGCGTTTGGCGTGCCTTTTTATCTTACGGGCAGGGAGATGCCTCTTGAAAAGCTTCTTGCCCGCGAATGCATGAATAGGTCTCTAAAGCAGGACCGGGCGTGTGGCCTCCGGTGCTGTGGATAGCCTGTCCTTTATCGCCGCTGCCAGTTGATTCAATATAAGAGGTTTGAAGAGTACCTGCCAGAGGCTCTCGGCTTCTATTCGACGGGACAGAGATGCGTCAACATATCCCGCATAGAACAGGACCGGGAAACCGGGCCGGATATGCCTGAAACGTATGGCAAGGTCGAGACCCATGAGGTCGGGAAGTATTGGCTCGATGATGGCGAGGTCGAATTTGTCGGGGTTGTCAGAAAAGACTCTTAACGCGCTCAGACTGTCCGTCTCGCAGTCCGCATGGTGACCCAGGGATTCGAGCATCTCAGTGGTCACTGCACAGACGAGTTCATCGCTATCCACCACCAACAGGCGAAGCGGCACCTCGGAGCCCATAATAAACATCCTTTGTTTTGTTGGGGGTTACTGGCAGTGGCCCCGAGCCTCGGATGGCTTCTCAGGCAATAGGTAAAAGCGGTTGAACGTAAGTTGATTGGTGATAGTCACACAGGGAACATATCTATTATATCACGATTAGCATAAAAAAGCGCGTACCGAGAAATATATTTTTCGGCCGAGGCTTTCAGGAAGGCATCCGCTGCTTGACTCACCGACGAAATTTACAAGACTACAGCCAACGGCGCTGGCCTTGTGACCGGGAAGCAGGTCGGCGCAGACGGCGGGTAGAAAATGGACAGAATGTTCCTGAATGGGAGGGAATGGGTGTTTTCGATTGCAATATTCGCGCGTATCCGGGCAGAATATACCATGGATCCAGCGTAGGGCGACATTTCGCACCAGGGAGGTTCTACAGAAAGCCAAGAGTTTGTGCCGTAACAAGCAGTTGCTGGATAAAGAAGGTGAAGGCAACGCCGCCTTCCGTGTGGGTGAGGTCTACCAATTGGCCGGGTTTGAAGGCACGTTGATGGCCGGATACGAGGGCGGTTCCCTGGCCGCCTACAAATCGAGGCAGACGTGAAGGATGCCGCTGAGATCCTCGCGCTTCAGAAGGCGGCGTACCGAAGCGAAGCAAGGCTCTATGACGACTGGACCATCCCACCCCTCACCCAGACGCTTTCCCAGATCGATGCCGAGTTCGAGACCAAAGTTTTCTTGAAGGCAGTACACGCGGACAAAATTGTCGGATCGGTGAGGGCATCCCTCGATTGTGGCACCTGCCTTATCGGCCGGCTTATCGTTCACCCCGATTGCCAGGGAAAGGGGATCGGCACCCAACTGTTGATGAGGGCAGAAGCGGTCTTTTCGCAGGCAGACCGCTTCGAGCTGTTCACGGGCAGCAAAAGCAGCGACAATATTCGTCTGCACCAGAAGCTCGGATACCAGGCGTTCCGTGAGGAGGACCTATACCCAAAGGTGCGGATCGTCTTTCTGGAGAAACGATTGTGTGACCGCCAGCAAGGCCTTCCGCCAAGCGCGTCGTCCTAGATAATGGGATAGGTATGGCTGAGAGCGTTCTTTACGGACCGGCAAGCCACCTGGACGATATCCCGGGCAGCCGTGAGCACATGGTGCGTATTCTCGGAATCGAGAGAAAGGTCCGATTCAAGGTAGCCTCCGAGAATGATGAGGCCGCCCACACACTCCGACAACGCCGCTTGGACGGCCTCAAGGGCCTTGAGATAGTCTTCCTTGGTCAATTCGTCAAGGGTCCTTCGTTCCTTGGTCGTCATTTTCCGGGCATCGTGATCCGATCCCTGTTCGTTCCTAGGCGACAAATCGCTTCTATTGTGTCTTTTTCTTGGTCAACTCTCTAAAACTCCGAGAAAATCTGTTAATATCCATTATAGTCTGACATAATAATATTTGTCAAGATTTTCCCGGACTCTCTCAGATTTTTGTCGTTGCTCTTACATTTTGTTAGAGATATGCTTGTGGCTATGGAAGATGACCTCAAGCTTCTCACCATCGACGATGTCACGAAACTACTTCGGATCTCCAAGGCTACCCTCCATAAGCTGATAGGACAGGGGAAGCTCATCCCCACAAAGATCGGCGGCCGCACGCTTTTCACGAGGAAGGAAGTGGAGCGGTTTATAGAACAGCAAACAGGAACAAGTACGGAGGGAAAGAAACGGGGCAGAAAGCCGACGAAACGGGGGAATGAGCCGGGATGTTGATAATGCTCCTTTTGCCTTTAGAAGTATCGGCAAGCATGCCCTCACCCTTTCCTACCTATAGGTTAGGTGCGCCTTTTTTGAGCTCTTGCTCGGCGACGTACGACCTTGCGCTTCCGCGCCTTTCTTTCAATCAACTTCCGCGCAGGGCTTCAAGCCACCCGTTAGGGTTCATTGCCTGCGACTGCCTTTCTTCCTGGAACTGTGATTTTAGGCTTTCTCGCTCTGACACCACCTTTCAGGCGGCAATTGCGCAAGTTCCAGAGATGAAAAGGCAGGGCCACCAAGAATGAGAACGTGAATGAGACAGTCAGAAGAACGGTAAATGTGGAATCTCTAACCTCTCATCGCTCCGTTGTTTTTGGTCATACCCTGAGCTCACGTTTACAGGACACAAGTAACCGGTATCTTTAGAGCTTGACAACCTGTATGTGGCCATGTACAGTTGCTTCAGGGGGCCCTTCTTGTTTTCAGCTTTACAAATTTCATAAGATAAGGAAGAAATGATTATGATTTCGAGGAAGATAAATGGATGAGCAACTGTACGGGACATGGCGCCTTGTCAGCTTTGCGACAACAGACTTGGCGACGGGTGAAACGACGGACATTTTCGGAAAGTCACCACACGGCTTCCTCAACTACGGTCGGGACGGCCGCATGCTCGTTCTGATCGTCAGCGACAAACGGCCAAAGCCCGCCGATGCGACCAAGATGACGGACCAAGACCGGGGTGCGCTCTTTAAGAGCGCGATTGCCTACGGTGGAACCTACACCTACGATGGAAAAACCGTCACACATCACGTCGACATTTCTTCGAACGAAAACTGGACCGGCACCGACGCCGTGCGGGAGGTTAAATTCGACGGGAACAGGCTTACCCTCAGCACGGTCTCAACCCCAAGTTGGGAAGATGGCAAGCCAATAACCGCGGTCTTAACTTGGGAACGGGTTCAATAATGTGCCATCTTCCAGCGAATCCTTTCAAGAAACCTGAAATAGGGGGTCCACCGCTAATGGAGTTAGTGCTTAAAGGGTCGGTCGAGCTGGCCCCGCCCCATAGCGGCGGGGCCGCTCACCTGACCCATTATCCATTCTTTCAGTCAGTATGTGCGCCATGACGTGGTGCATTTCATATACATGCATTACTTGCTCGTTTTCGACCGGCGCGATAAGCGCCTTGTACCGATGAAGGAGATCGGACAGAAGGGGTCCGTGAAGCTCTGCCGTGTTCCAGCGGCTGGGGTTGCATCAGCAGAGCGGACTGAAATGTACCGAACGGAGGCCATCACCTCCGGGTCGGGCTACCACAGGATGTATGGTGAGGTAACGAATCTGTGTTGGAAGCCTGTATTTACGTACGACTTCCCTTAAGCAATGCCTTTGAACTTTGACGTCAGACAATCCTCAAAGTAGAGCTTCACGCCCTCATGAAGCGCTCCCTGGTTCCCCTTCAAACCAAGCACGTAATCTGCACCCTTGTCGATGATCGTCTTGACGATGTTCTTCTGACAGCCCATGGCATCAATGGTAATGATACACCCTTCGAGCTCCAGGACCGAAAGAAGTTCCGGGATAGCCGTAATCTCATTCGACTTCTCCCTTGTCTTGACCTGACCGAGGACCATCTTGTTCTCTAAGGCCCAGGCGCTGACCAGGTGAATTGGGGATTTGTTCTTCTCGTGTGAGCGACGCAGCGTCTTTCCATCTATGGCGACAATTCGCTTCGTAACTGTCTGTACAGCTTCCACCCATTTCATAAAGGTATTTTGGAACTCCTTGGGGTCCATGCTCGCAAAGACCCTGGCAATGTGTCATGACCGAGTATGCCGTGGGGAAGTTCCAGAAACCGTTCAAACCATTCCTTCCTCGTATGACCGAACTCCTCGATATCTTCCCACGTATCCGCACCGCAGATCACCGCACACAGGGCTATGGTGATAATGTCGATAAGCTTGTGTCTCTTATTCGAGTCCCGAGGTTGGGTAAGATCCGAAAAGAAGTCGCTGATTGAGTTTCCTTTATCCATACATGCCTCCACCTGATAAGGTTAATAGTTTCAGGTAGACAGCACATATATCATCAAAAGTCTAGAAAGTTCTACTAGTTAGGGGATTTTCAAATGCGTTTGCCCTGCCAAAGAAGGGAGATCATCTTGACCACCAAGACAGCCTAGTGTTAGAGTTGAACCGGAGATGGGAAGGGGGGAAACAATGGTTCAGGGGAGCTTCAGGGAAGACGAGAAGATGTTCCGCGACCTAGCCGAACAATGTCTGGTCGGGGTCTTTCTGTTCCAGGACGGCGAGCTGAAGTACCTGAACCCGAAGCTCGCCGCTATGCACGGCTACACGGCTGATGAGGCCGCGGGGATCAGGCGGAAGGACTTGATTCATCCCGACGATCTGCCACAGCTCGATGAGCGCGCAGCCAAGCGGCTTTCGGACGAGTCCACGCCGGAGAAGTTCATCGTTCGGGGCATCACAAAAAACGGTGGGGCCGTCTACGTCGAAATTTGCGATTTCTGCCTTACCACCTTTAACGGACATGCCGCCATCATGGGTACCGCCATCGATGTAACGGAGCGCATAAAGACCGAAGAGGAGTTGAAAAGGTATCGGGAACAACTCGAAGAACTGGTTGAGGAGCGGACCTCGCAGCTCTCCGAGCTCAATGAGCAGCTCCGGCGGGACATCCAAAAGCGCGTGGAGGCAGAGAAGGCCCTCGGGATCAAGTCGTTCAACCTTGAGGAAGCGAACACGGCGTTCAAGGTCCTGCTCAAGCAGAGAGAAAACGACAGGCGAGAACTGGAGGAAAGGGTCGCCTCGCAAGTGAAAGAACGGGTGCTCCGGTTCATCAGGTTACTAAGAGAGACAACGATGGACGCGAACCAGGCCCTTCTTGTCGATATTGTAGAGGAAAACCTCCGCGACATCATCACCACGTTCCCCAGGAGAATGAATACCCTGGGTTTTACACCCAAAGAAATGGAAGTGATCTTCCTGATCAGGGAGGGCACGACAACGAAGCAGATCGCCCAGCTCCTCCACGTGGGCATGGACGCCGTCAGCCGTCACAGGTACCATATCCGGAAGAAACTGGGTCTCGGCGGGAAAAAGAGCAACCTCCACTCCCACCTCATGTCCCTCGAATAGCGCCCAGCCTCAACTTCAAGCTCAACCTCCCTCAATCTCCTCCTTAGCTACAATCCTGCCAAGCGTCTTATGATCTTGTATTGTACAACATGGATACCAGTATGGTCCAACTTTTATCATATTCCCATCCGGTTTAGATCGATGTAATGTACTTACAAAAATTCATTATCGCGCAGGTGGACGTGCGGGAGACCCGGAGATGTTATTGAGCGAGGAAAAAGCTTGAGTCAACAGCGGTCGGAGATTGGCCGCTTCACAAGGAAGCGGGGGCGTTAGCCTGGGGGCGGGTACGCAGGAAGAGTGCCCGAAATAACGTGAAGTGAGCGGAGGTGAAAACCGGGAAGAAGACTCGAAGAAGCATGCCATGGACTGAATCCCGGAAGTGCGTAGAGCCATGAAGCCGCAAAAAAGGTTCCAACTCGAACGGGGGGTGGTTGAAAAACGATTGTTTGGATGGTGACACAGTTTTTCGTTGACGTTCCAGTGGAATCAGATTCCAGGATATTCTGAGGTGGAAAGTGATATGGGCAAGAGAAGCGGACGTTTTCTCACACTCGCTGTAGTGGTTTTATGCTTTATCCTCAGTTTCCTCAGTGTCCCGGTCTTTCATGTCTATGCAATCGAGCCGGGTACCGGGTCCTTTACCCGGGCGGTAACGAGGACTTCATGACAGGTGCCTTGCCGCCCCCGGGCACCAAGGACTTCATCAATTATTTTCAAGACTACCAAGTGAATCAGCTCAATGGCAACAACGACGGTCCTGATCCGTAATAATATAAGGAGGCATTTATGAGTGGAACTGAAGAACGTCCATTCAAGGGCGATAAAGAATTGACTCGTAAGATAGCCGGGCAGAGGATCTACACCGGTGATTCCGTCAGGATCAATATCAAGGGTTACCAGCCGACCGCCCATCCCGTGCCCTACGGGACGAAAGTCGAAGGCATGCTCTTCGACGGCTATCCTCAGATCGTCAAAGAGGAAGAGGCAAAACCGGCATACCGGGTGAAAAAAGAAAAAAACACAATGGTTCCCATGCGCGACGGTGTCCGCCTCGCCACGGACATCTATCGCCCGGATGTTGAAGGGGAGAAGTTCCCCGCCCTCCTTGCCTTCGGTATCTGGGGCAAGGACCTGCAGGAGGCCGTCGGCTGGCTCTCCGATAAACTTCAGCCTTACTATGACAGCCCTTTCTGGGATGGATGCATGGAGGCGGGGGACTACAACTACCTCGTTCCCCGGGGCTATGTCCATGTGATTCCCGATCCCCGGGGCATAGGCGACTCGGAAGGGTACGGGACATTCAGCATGTGGGATGTCTATGATACAATAGAATGGATCGCCGCCCAACCGTGGTGCAACGGCAAGGTGGGGATGATCGGACCCTCCTCCTACTCCTCCATGCAGATGCTCACCGCTCCTTTGAAGCCGCCTCATCTCGTTGCCCTTCACCCCGATGAGAATATGTCCGGCTCGGGCGACTATTTCCACGGCATCTTCGACACCATCTGGTACCACATTGCCGTGGGCAGACATGGCAACGACAGCTTCTTCTGCTATCCGAACTATCCCTTCACCCCGATGCCGCCGGTGATGATGGGCTTGCCCGACATCAAAGAGCGGATCGCCGAGGCACTCGAGCATCCGGACATCAAGTACAACAGCAAGTGGCATGCCCACATCAAGTATCCTTACAAGTTCCCCCATCTCTTTGATCTCCTCCTTGCGTCGCTGCACCCTGAGCCGGGCAAGTATGTCCACAGCCAGATACTGACGCGAGTGCCCGGCATCGAGACGGTGACGCTGCCGATCTACGAAGGCACGCCCTGGGTGACCAGATTCTACATCTGGTCGACTTTTGAAACGTGGGAGCACATCGGGACGTCCGGGAAGAACAAAAAGCTTATCGTTTATCCCCCATCCTTTCCCTCCCGGCCCTTTGCCGAGTATCATGACGAGATCGTGCGGTGGTACGACTACTGGCTCAAAGGCATCGATACGGGTATTCTCGACGAGCCGCCCATCAAGATGTTTGTTATGGGAATTAACAAGTGGCGCTTCGAGCACGAATGGCCTCTTGCAAGAACAAAATGGACAAACTTCTTTCTCCAGCCCGGTGGGGGCCTCGCGACAAAGGCGCCAGACGCAACCCGGCCTGATTCTTTCACCCAGCCGGCGCCGTACCTCGATCCGACCGTCTACTGCCTCAGGTACGCCACCGAACCCTTTGCCGCCGACCTTGAGGTAACCGGACCCCTTGCCCTGTACCTCGAAGCCGCGATTGATATAGACGACACCAACTGGATGGCCGACCTGGTCGATCTCGATCCGGAGGGAAACAGGCAATGGATCAGCTCCGGTCACCTGAAAGCGGCACATAGGGCCCTTGTTGTCGAGAAGTCAAGGCCCTATCATCCTGTACACCCTGTTCAGGATCCTGTTCCCGTGCCCCCAGGCGAGGTTATCGAATATGCCATTGCCATGATGCCGACATCCAACGTCTTTAAGAAAGGCCACCGTATGGAGCTGGTCATCAGGAACCAGGACGACCTGCTCAGCAGGCTGGGCATCTGGGGCGTGTACATGTGTCCCTTCATGCGGACTGTGACCCATACGATTCATTTGGGGGAGTCTCATCTGGTCCTGCCGGTGATACCAAGTTAGGAAATTGACACCAAAGGAAGGAGGGCACTATGGAGAAGAAAAGAACGAGCGGACGGAAGGATCCCGAGCGGACGGCGCGCATGACAAAAAGACAAAGCGTTTATTCGGGCGATTCCCTGAATTTCAACCTCAAGGATTACACTCCTTCCCCTCAGCAGATCCCGTATGGTGCACATGTTGAGGGCGTTCTTTTTGATGGCTATCCCCAGTTGGTGAAGCAAACGGGGTCAGAACCCGCCTACCGGGTGCGGACCGAAAAGGACATCATGGTTCCTATGCGCGACGGGGTCCGCCTTGCCGCGGACGTGTACCGCCCTGACGTCGAGGGAGAGAAGTTCCCTGCGCTCCTTGCCTTCGGAATGTGGGGCAAGGATGCACAGGAGGCGATAGGTTGGCTGGCGGATAAGCCCCAGAAGTATTATCACAGCCCTTTCTGGGATGGAAATATGGAAGCCATGAATTACAATTTCACGGTCCCGAGGGGTTATGCGCATGTGATACCCGATCCGAGAGGCATCGGTAATTCTGAAGGTTTCGGCACGATGGGGATGTGGGACGTCTATGACATGGTCGAGTGGATCGCAGCACAGCCATGGTGTAGCGGCAAAGTAGGCATGATGGGACCTTCATCCTATTCGGTCTATCAAATCCATGCGGGTCTAATGAAACCTCCGCACCTTGTGGCCCTTCACCCGGATGAAAATTGCGCCGGCTCAGGGGACTATTTCAAGGGCGTCTATGACCTGCTCGTCTACCACATATTCATGGGCAGACATGGAAACGACGCTGGCTTTCCCGCGCCAAACTATGATTTCACGCCGTTGCCGCCCATGTTCCTGAACCGCCCCGACATAAAGGAGCGTCTCGAAGAAGCATTGAACCACCCGGACATCAAATACAACAGCAAGTGGTACTCTTATCTCAGATACCCTAGAAAATTCCCGCTTTTCTTCGACAACCTCCTCTCGTCCTTTCATCCCAGACCTGAGTTCGACAACTTCATCGACGCCGACCTGCACCCGGACGGTCTGGACAGGATAACCCTCCCTATGTACCAGGGCACACCCTGGAATACCCGGTTCTACATCTTTGCCACCTTCGATGTGTGGGAAAAAACCGGAACCCCGCCAAAAAACAATAAGCTGATCGTTTACCCGCCAAACTTCCCCGATCGGCCCTACGTCGAGTACCACGACGAACTCGTCCGGTGGTACGACTACTGGCTCAAAGGCATCGATACGGGTATTCTCGACGAGCCACCCATCAAGATGTTTGTTATGGGAATTAACAAGTGGCGCTTCGAGCACGAATGGCCTCTTGCAAGAACAAAATGGACAAACTTCTTTCTCCAGCCCGGTGGAGGCCTCGCGACAAAGGCGCCCGACGCCGCCCGGCCTGATTCTTTCACCCAGCCGGCGCCGTACCTCGATCCGACCGTCTACTGCCTCAAGTACGCCACCGAACCCTTTGCCGCCGACCTTGAGGTAACCGGACCCCTTGCCCTGTACCTCGAAGCCGCGATTGATATAGACGACACCAACTGGATGGCCGACCTGGTCGATCTCGATCCGGAGGGAAACCGGCACTTAGTCAGCTCAGGCTACCTCAAGGCGGCATACAGGGCCTTGGATGCAACGAAGTCTTTGCCTTATCAGCCTGTCCACCCGAGGCAAGACCCCGTGCCCGTTTCCCCCGGTGAAGTCGTCGAGTATGCCATTGCCATGATGCCGACTTCGAACGTATTCCGGAAAGGACATTCCATGGAGCTGATCGTGAGAAATCAGGACGATCTCCTCTCCAGATTGGGGACCTGGGGGGCCTATCACTTGCCTTTTATGCGCACGGTCACCCATCGTATTCACTTCTGCAAATCCCATTTGTTGCTGCCGGTGATACCGGCTTCTCGCTAAAAGGAGCGGAGAAGACACATCGACGAACAAAAACCAAAGGGGGGATAGTATGAGGTATTTCACCAAGATCTATGTGGTACTGGTGCTGATGTGGGGAGCGGTGGGGCTGGAACGACTGGTGGCTGCCTTCGTGCTTCCCGGCATTCAAAAAGACTTCGCCCTTAACTATACCCAAGCCGGAGCCGTCATCGCCGTTTTCGGCCTGGCCTGGGCCATCGGTACCTGGGGCATGGGGAGCCTCTCCGATTACATCGGGAGGAAGCCGGTCATTGTGGTGCTCGTGATCTTTGGCGGGGTGTGCAGTTGGCTGACCGGCGTGGCCGGTTCCTTTGCAATGCTGTTGGCTATTCGAGCCATTATGGGATTTGCCGAGGGAGGCATCTGGGGACCTGCCTCCGCCACCATAGCAGAGGAGTCCTCACCAATGACGCGCGCCCGGAACCTCGGTTTGCTTCCCGGCGTTTTTACGTTGACCGGTGCCGCCATCGGACCCATACTCAGTACCCAACTGATGGTCCATTACGGATGGAGATTTGTTTTCTACGTATACGCCATACCGGCGGTCATACTTGGTATCCTTATCTGGGTCGTGATGAAGGAACCCGCCTCCACTCAAGCGACACTCGCTGTACGTCGCGCGGGCAAGCAGAGGGAGAAGCGCTTTGATGGAGAAGGCAAGGAGATCGGCTACTGGGACGTGTTCAAGTATCGCAACATCATCCTCATGATGGTAACCTGGAGCTTCAACATGGCCTTTCTCTGGCTCTTCACCTCCTTCGGCACACTCTTCATGGCAAAGATACATCAGCTGCCTATCACTACCGTGGGACTCGTCATGTCGGGCTTCGGCTTCGGAGCGTTTTTAGGTGCTCCTATCGTTGGAACGGTTTCTGATCACATAGGTCGAAGATGGACACTTTTTCTCTGCCAGCTTATCGCAGGTTTCGCCGCCCTTATTTTCGTGACCTTCAGTCCCGGTACAACCATAGGCCTCCTCTTCCCCTTCATATTTGTAGCGGCTTTTGCCTCCTGCGGGGTAACCCCCGTTCTTCTCGCGGTCTCGACTGAAACCGTCGGATTTGCCATGGCAGCTACGGCAATAGGAGCCGTAACCGGCGTGGGTGAGTTGATCGGCGGCGGGATTCTACCCGTGGTTGCGGGTGGCATTGCCGACAAGATAGGCCTGTCTGTCACCTTATATCTGGCCGGTGCTGCACTGCTCGCATCTGCGATCTGCGGGCTCTTCGTGCGCGAGACGGCACCAAGATTTTTAAAGAAGGGGCCCGAAGAACCTTCATTGGCGGAGGCATAACAAGTATACGTCGAAGCGGTACCCACGCGTGGTCAAAGTGCGGCTGCAGGCGGCCGGATATGGTCTTCTCCCATATCCGGCTCACTATCCATCGAGTAATTGGAGGATGTGAGGAACGCCATTACCTGGTTGTCGGATCAACCGCAGGGAGACCCCCAGCCGACCGGCCTCTGGGGGTCTCCCTCTGTGGGCCCATAGTTGTTTACACGGCGACCTTCGACGAAGACCTTCGAGCGGTAGTTGCCCAAGTACCGGCACCGCTCAACCCCGAACTTCAGCGTGTGGTGAGCCCTGAGCTACGGGATTCTATGAACCGGTTCCTGCAGGACCGCATTGACCGCTACAAGACAGGAGCGGTGCGGTACCTGAAGGTAGTGGCACCCAAAGGAGAGCCGTGCTTCAGGCCCGGAAGAGATATCTACAAAGCATTCACCGCGATAGCAAAAAGCAGGCCCAACTGGCGGAACCAAGTATCAATCGAGTCGCCAGAAAGGATGTTTCAGTTCAAGTCGGCCGGCCGAATCCGTCCGATAGCACCGACTGCCCCACTGCCGAGAAGGACGATCTATTGCCGGTCGTCGGCGTCAGAGAGGCATACGAAAAAACCCTGGAGCCGAAAGCTGAAATCTTTGCCTTTACACTTGTCTTTTCCCGTATTCTTCTATGAAGTCCCTGACCGTCTCCTCGATGGTGTAGGTTGGCCGCCAGCCCCATTCCTTTTCAGCGGCGTCGCCCTTTATGATCTTCGGGATCGTCTTGAGGCCCAGGGCTGCGGCCGGGTCCGGCTTGAAGCTGATGCACGCATCCGGGTAGTACCTCTTGACGATCTCTACGATCTGCCTCGCAGTGGGCGGCGGCGTAATCTGCCCCACGTTGTAGACGCGCTTCGTGAGCCGGCCCTCGTCTGCGTCATGGAGCATAAGGAGGCTCTTGACCGCATCCTTGATGTATAAAAGAGGCAGCACGGTTTCCTCCGGCGCCCACACGTCGAAGGGCTCTCCCTTGACTGCCGCTTCTATGAGCCAGGGGTTGTACTGGCCGAAGCCGAAGGTCTTCACGTTAGGCCCTATGAGCTGCGGGAAGCGGATGCCCCTGAAATCGATGCCGAACTTCCTGTGATAGTAAAGACCGAGTAGCTCCCCGAAGACCTTGGTCACGCCGTACATGAGCGTCGGTCTCTGGGCCGTCTCCTCCGTGACTACCGTTTCCTGGGTCACGGCGTAGCAGCCCATGGAACTCGTGAACATCACCTTTTTGACGCCGAAGAGCCGGGCCGCCTCGAGCACGTACTGCGTCCCGAGGGCGTTGATGCTGATGGCGGCCCAGGGGTTGGCCTCGCATATGGCGGAGAGAATAGCGGCGAGGTGGAAGATAGTCTCCACTTTCTGCCGGCTCACGGCATTCAGGACCTCCGGCCAGTTCGTGATGTCGCCCTTTATCCGCGTGACCCCCTTTTCCCCAGCGAAGAGCGTGTCATCGACGACCTTGTCGAAGATGACCACTTCTTCCCCCCTTCCTAGGAACTCTTTTGTCAGCGCGGACCCGATGAACCCTGCCCCTCCGGTGATAAGTACCGCCATGTCGTGCCCCCTTTTTCTCTTGATAAAGGATGTTGAGAAGCTCAAGCAGCTTCTTTTCCCTCGCCTTTATGATCTCCGGCGCGCTCACCGGCTCGTACTCGAAAAACCCCTTGCCCGTCCGCTCACCGAGGTACCCTTCTTCCACCATCTCCTGCCAGAGCTTCTGGGGCACCTTCGATGCGTCTAAAAGCGGGTGGAGCGGCTGTGCCCCATTATACCAGAGGTGCACGCCCGCGAGGTCGACCACTGCGAACGGTCCCATCACCGCGAGGCGCAGGCCGAAGCCGCAACGTACCGCCTTGTCGATGTCCTTGGCGCTCGCCACGCCCTCTTCCAGAAGGGCCATCACTTCTCTGAACATCGCCGTCTGTATGCGGTTCACCAAAAAGCCAGGGAACTGCTTGCGCATGTGCACCGGCTCCTTGCTCATCTCCGTGAGGAAGGCGACCGTAGTGCCGAACGTCTCGTCCGGGGTCGGCTCCCCCCCCTTGTCACCTCGACGACGGGGACGAGGTGGGGCGGGTTGAACCAGTGCGTGATTATGAGCCTCTCTTTCTTGCCTACCGTCTCTCCTATCTGCTTGAGCGGCATGGTTGAGGTGTTGCTCGCCACAATGACGCGGCCAGGCGCCGCCTTCTCTATCTCCCTTAATATGCGCTTCTTCGGCTCCGCGTCCTCGAGGACCGCCTCCGTCACGAAGTCCGCCCCGGCGACTGCCGCCGCAAGGTCCGTGGTCGTAGTGATCCTCGTGATCTGAAAGGAGCGGTTCACGCCGAGCTTCGATATCCTCTCCGGCGGCAGGCCCGTGATCTCTTTCCCGTTGAGCATGATGTTGCCGGCGCTCGGTTTCAAGAAGCCGGTCAGCAGGTTGAGAAGCGCCGTTACCCGCGCTGTTCGGCCCGATCACTAAATGGATGGTACCTTGCTCCGCCTTCAGGTTTACGTTCAGCACCGCCTGGAGTGCTCCGAAGCTCTTGGAGAGGCTGACCGTTTCGAGGAGGGAGGCCATGGTGTCCCTGCCGCCTTACGCCCTAGGGGGCAGGCGGAGTATCCTGCGGGCGTCGTCTACGGAGGCTATCTCCCTGTCAAGCTCGTTCGCAATGCGCACCGCCTTCTCCACCATCTCCGCGTTGCTCTTCGCCTGCACGCCTTTCCGGAGGTAGATGTTGTCCTCGAAGCCGACCCGCACGTGGCCCCCGAGCATCATCGCGGTCGTGATCATCGGCCACTCGGTCAGGCCGACGGAACAGACGGACCAGGGCGAGCCCGCGGGGATGGAGCGGTGCATGTGTATCAGGTTGTCGATGGTGGCCGGTATCTGGCCGAGCACGCCTAGCACGCACTGGAAATAGAGCGGCTCTTCGATAGCGCCCATATCGCGGAGGAAGATGCCGTTATTGATCATCCCGATGTCGTAGCACTCGATCTCGGGCTTCACCCCCCACTCCTTCATCACGCCGGCCACGTGGACCATGTCGGGGAAGGTATGGACCATGACAAACTTGAGCAGAAAGTCCTTCTTGTTCGCCTGGTATATATCTATGACCGGGGAGCCTGCGTTGAATGAGGCGAGGTCGGGCTTCGTCTTTGGGTCCGTTGCCAGGGTGGGGATGACGGATACGCGCCCCTTGACGCTCTCCTCCGGCACTTCGTTGAAAAGCCAGTCGCCGTCGCACCTCTTGCCTGAGCCGCCCGTCGTGCAGTTGATGATGATGGGGCAGCGCTCCTTTATGCCGGCTATGGCCTCCGCGAAAAACTCCGCCCTGTGCTCGGCCCTGCACGTCTCCGGGTTACGGGCGTGGATGTGGACGATGGAGGCGCCGGCGTTATACGCGTCGACGGCCGCCGTGATCTGTTCCTTGGGTGTTTTCGGCAGACACGGGTTCCCCTCTGGAGACGCGCCTCCCGTAATAGCGACGGTGATGATCAGCTTTTCCATATTCCCCCTTTTTTATTGTCTGTCGGAACCGTCACATTTACATTTTGTAAACGCCCCTCCCGATGGAGTTACACCCTTTACCGGGAGCTTCGGCCTCCCGCCGAGGTGACAAGACTTTTATACTGAATTACGTCCTCTTACCGGGCATCATATCCTTCTGTAGGAGTAGATCACGATCAGCATCTTCGCGCTCTTCTTCCCCAGGCTCCTTCCCGAATGGGGGAGATGGGAGTCGAAATAGATGCTGTCCCCCTGTTTCAGCACGAGCTTCTCTCTGTTCAAGAAAAAATTCGACCTCTCCCTCCAGAACGAAGAGCAACTCCTCACCCTTGTGCCCGAATTCCGTCTTCGCCACGGAGCCGATGGTGACCACACAGGGCTCCATGTTCTTCCCCACCTTGTTGAGCGCGAGCGCCTCGTAGTCGTAGGGCGTCCCCCTGTCGCCGACCTTTATACGCTCGTCTCTCCTGTAACCGAATGTTCCCTCGATTGCGGCGCGTGCTCATCGTCGGAAAAAAACTGCGCGATGTCTACGCCCAGCGCCTGCGAGATGCGGGTGAGCGTATAGATAGGCGGCGCCTTGTCGGAGTGCTCGATGCGGGAAAGATACCACTTCGTAAATTCGGGAAGCTCCGCGAGCTTCCTCAGACTCAGCTTCCTCGAAGTCCTGAGCTTCTTTATCTTGTCAATGATGACCTTTTCGTTCATGCGCCCTGGACGACCCCCTGCGGTGCTCCCTGTTACCATTTACTATCGGTAAACTCCGCATGTCAAGGAAAAACTTCCCTGCGCGAGGGGGCGGCTTGTATAAGGCGCATATGCGGCGTTGCGCTGCGCGCCACCGCCTCTGGACCTTTGTCCACGCCGCCCAACCACATTATGCATCATTTCTGGCTTCACCGCTTTCGAAGGCTCACGTGTTCGTCATGGTGCTCGCGCAGGCTTCGAAGGTTCTGCAGTGGCAGGGGAGGTTCACCTTGGCGGGATCGTTGCCAAGCAATTCTAAACTGTCCTTTCACATGGACGAGTCGCGGTAGTAGGGTCGGGAATTGGCGGCGTGTATAGCTTGATATTTGTATTCCCAATTTTCTCGCCCTTTCGTCCCGCGAGTGTCACACTATCTCAACCATGCCACGTTTCCAGGGCAGTGCGGACACGCCTGTGAGATTGCGTCAGAAGCAACCCTTTGAGAGCGGCTTGACCTGAGGTACCCGAAGGAAACTAGTGTACTGTCTCAGTAACGGCTTTACAACGGGCCACCTTCTTGACGATATCTTCCGCTTTCTTCGTCCAAACAAAAGGCTTGGGGTTCTCGTTGTAGAGCCGGATGTACTCTTCGATGGCGGCTACCAGTTCCGGCACGCTTTTGAATACTCCCCGACGGATTCTTTTCCGTGTGATTTCTCCAAACCAACGTTCTACCAGATTCAACCAGGATGAGCTTGTGGGTGTGAAGTGAAGGGCAAAGCGAGGATGCTTTTCAAGCCACATTTTCACATTTGGGTGGCCGTGCGTTCCATAATTATCCAGGATCAAGTGAATTGCCAATTTCTGGGGCACTTCCCGGTTGATCTTGCGGAGAAACTTTAGGAATTCCGTGTTCCTGTGCCGGGGATAACAGGAGCCGATAACTTTTCCTTCCAACAGGTTCATCGCAGCAAAAAGACAGGTAGTACCGTTGCGTCGGTAATCGTGCGTCATTGTTCCGCAGCGCCCTTTCTTCATAGGCAGACCCGGTTGCGTCCTATCGAGCGCCTGCACCTGGGTCTTTTCATCGACGCATAGCACCACCGCCTTGTCGGGCGGATTCAGATAGACGCCTACAACATCCGTCAGTTTTTCCACGAATCGCTTGTCTTTGGATAACTTGAAGGTCTCCACGCGGTGCGGCTGCAAGCCATGGGCGTCCCAGATGCGTTGCACGGTCGCATGGCTGACGCCATGAGCCTTTGCCATAGTTCTCGTCGACCAGTGGGTTGAATCGGCAGGCGTTGTATGGAGGGTAGCTTCCACGATGGCATCAACCTTTTTCGGATCGAGTTGCCTTGAACTGGGACCATGAGGAGCATCTTCAGCCAATCCTGAAATGCCTTTCGCTCTAAATCGGTTTGTCCACAACAGAACCGTGGGGCGAGAGGCGTCCAATTCCTTAGCGATGGCGTTATGCGAGAGACCCCTTGCGGCAAGCAGGCAAATACGGGAACGGAGGACTACTCTTTGAGGCGTCTTTTTCGCACGAATCCAAGCTTCCAATGTTCTTTGCTGTTCTTCCGTCATCATGAGCTTATTGGCTGGTTTCCACATGCACCAAGTATAGCACAAGCAAAGGCTATTGTAAATATATTACTGAGACAGTACACTAGTATGCCTTTTCACTTTGTCATCCGGCTTATCTAATGTGCCAGTCGGGTTATCTGATGTTCCCGACATGAAGTCGAGCAGCTGAAGGTTTTTCTCGCATTCCGCCATTAAGAACCCGAAAAAAAGGTTGAGACTATTGCACAAAGGCCCGAAAAAGGCGGCAAGGCGAGGGTTTGCTCAGATTGACAGGAGCGTGACAATCGTGAGACGGGAAATGGGCGAGGCGTGATGGAGCGGGCGGGCGGCGGGCGTAAGGCCGTTCGGGAAAGACATCCGGCAGGTCTCTACTACCTCTTTCTCACGGAGATGTGGGAAAGGTTCTCCTATTACGGCATGAAAGCCCTTCTCGTCTACTATTATGACGAGGCATCTTCTCTTCGATCAGGCCCATGCCTCGCAGATTTACGGGCTTTACACGGGATTCGTCTACTTTACGCCCTTCTTCGGCGGCATTGTGGCCGACCGGCTCCTGGGGCAGCGCCGCACGGTAATCGTCGGCGCGATCCTCATGACCGTCGGCCATTTCACGATGGCGGTCGAGCGCCTGTTCTTTCCGGCCCTGCTCTTTCTCGTCCTCGGAAACGGGGCGTTCAAGCCGAACATATCCACGCAGGTGGGCGGGCTTTACGGGAAGGGGGACCCCAGGCGCGACCGCGCCTTCGGCATATTCTATCTTGGCATAAACCTCGGGGCGTTCTTCTCCCCCCTCGTGTGCGGCACGCTGGGGGAGGTCTACGGCTGGCACTACGGCCTCGGGGCAGCGGGCGTGGGGATGATAGTCGGTCTCGTCATCTACCTCGCGGGCCAAAAACACCTGCCGGGCGACTACCTGAAGATGGCGGCGGCGCGTCCCGTGCCCGATGGGCTCTCCTCACGCGATGATCGCGGTAAGGTCCTCCCCCTCCTTGGGCTCATGGCTTTCACCATGTTCTTCTGGGCTGTCTACGAGCAACAGGGCAACACCCTTGCCCTGTGGGCGCAAGATCACACGGACCGTCATATCCTCGGATGGGAGATGCCCGCCTCCTGGTTTCAGGCCTTCAAGCCCGCCATGATCTTCTTCCTCACGCCGGTCATCACCGGCCTGTGGCGCTGGCAGACAGGGCGGGGCAAGGAGCCTTCGAGTCCCGCCAAGATGGCGGCCGGCTGCATCGTCTTGGGCACTTCGTTCCTCATCATGGTCGCTGCGGCGCATGCCTCCCTGTCGCAGGGGCGGGCCAGCCTCTGGTGGCTGACCGCATGCGTCTTCATCCTCACCGTGGGCGAGCTCTATCTGTCACCTGTCGGGCTTTCGCTTGTGACGAAGCTTGCCCCGACGCGCATGGCCTCGATGCTTATGGGCATGTGGTTCCTCGCGATGTTCGCCGGAAACTACCTTTCGGGAGTGCTTGGCATGCTCTGGGAAAAGGTTCCGAAGGAAACGTTCTTCTTGATGCTCTCCCTGATCGCGTTCGCCGCCGGATGCGGCATGTTTGCCATTGTCAGGGGTCCCGTTGAGCCGAGATGGGAAACATCTCCGCCCCGCTGACGACAAAGCCAGGCGCTAAGCGCCCGACCCCATTGAGGCGCGCGTCACCACTCAATCCGCATACTCTCTGGTATCATAGGCAACACGACCCCTCCTGACGGGAGGATATTGACCGTCGCCCTGGGAACATCCTTTGCGACCCTGTCGATGGCGTCTTGAAGGGAAGTGGTGTAGTCGAAGCCCAGGCGGGCAGCCTGTGCTTTGTCGGCGTCTTCTGAAACAAGGAACATTCTGGTGCGGCTTGCGAAGAGCATTGTCATATTGAGGGCGGAATTGAAGTCCATTGCGAGGCCGGGGATGAGCGGTTTATGGTCACGGGTGTTATCCACGATAAGCTGCTTCACGTCGCCCCCTGCTTTTGCAAAGGCGGTGTCAAAGGCCCCGAGAAGTGGCTCCGCAAACCCGCCGTCCTTGATATAGCTCGCATAGAGTATCACCACGCCGCCTTTCTTTGTCACCACATTCGAGACACACAGGGGCTTCAGAACTTGAGGGCCCTCCGTATAAGGAAAAGACGACAGCAATGTCACGTCCGCGGGCTGATCGAAACGCACGCCCAACTCTTTCACGCACATCTCGACGCCTGCCCGGTGAGCCTCTTCAAAGTGGCCGGCCACGATGGCTTTCACGTCGTCATCGGAGTCATACACTGCGTTGACGATGAAATCGAGTTTGGCCAGCCTGCCCGCCTCGAGGATCTCATTGAGAAAGAGGTTGCTTTCCCTGTTTCCTACGAATGTGCCTTTGTCGATCATCAGCTCTACATGATGGTCCCGGACTGACTCATAGCTCGCGATGCCCGGGAGCACAGCCTTCGCGCCACCTCCGAAGCCAGCGAAAGGATGGGGAAGAACGGAACCGACGGCGATTCTGAAGTCCGCGCCGGCCGCCAGCGGATGAATTTTCAGGTTTCCCCCGTGTTTCAAGGTTCCCACGGAGACCAGGCCCTCAGCATGGCAATCATGGGTGACAAACCTGACTTCCTTGCAGAGCGCTTCTCCATAGAGCCGTGCTATTTCGGCCTCAGGCACCGGTCTGTGAGTCCCAGTGCCTATTAGAACCGTGATCTGGCTGTGTTGTACGCCGGATTCACGGAGGTGTTCCACTAGAGGGGTCAACATCGCCTTTTTTGGCGTGGGCCGCGCAGGGTCGTCCACGATGATGACGATCGTCTTCTTATCCTTGACGAGCCGGCTAAGGGGTGGAGTACCTATGGGATTGGTGATCGAGTCGCGTAACAGCTCGGAAATGGATTTGTTGGTTTTGTCAGGCTTCAGCACTGCATGTTTTATCACTTCCCAGGCCTCGGGAAGTTGGAAATAGGTTTTACCCTTGTGACCGTTCAAAAAATATTTCTCCATGGGTTACCCCCTTTCAGGCTGAGTCGTCAATTTCCAGATCTTCTGCCCTGTTTTCGCGTCACCCATAGGCAGATTCTTCATCGGCCGGCCGGTCTCCCCGACCCGCACACCTGATAACCGGCCTTACCGTGCCCGCCAATGTGTGCTGAAACACGCAGGCGACGAAGGGAGCATTGTCCAGATGTACAATGCTACGTTGTTCCTGTCAAGGTTTTTTTCACTGGAGTTGTAACCCGCCGATGACTGGGAGTTAGGTAAGGGACCGCAGTACAAGAAGAACGAGAGCTACCTCGTGGTTCCTGGCGAGTTGGTCGAGGATTTTCTTCAAAGGCACCTTCGAGGAGGGAGTAGAGAGGCCGAAGCATCCCTCCTCTTCGTTTCTTTCCCGGTAGTTGAGTTTGGCCTGTAACGACTTGATCGTTTCTTTCAGTTCCTCGATCTTCAAGTCCTTTTCGAGGCAGGCCTTACAGCACGCCATAGAGGGCCTTTTTGAAGTCTTTCTTCAGAGGATAGCCAAAGATGCATTTAAGACTTCTGTTGGGCTTACGGCTATTGTCATTCTTTCCCCTCCCGGTAGTGAGACCGATAAGGCGCCAGTTGGCAGCTTTGTAGCAGGTGCCTGTGAAGCCCCACGCTGACAGGGTGTCATTTTTTTCTTGACACGGACAGTCAAATTGATTAAACGTTTAGTCAACATTGCGCTGAACACTCATCCATGTCTTGTTCATCGGATCGGGGAGAGACGTGAAGAACAACCGGCAGTCCATGAAGGAGAGAATAGTAAAGGAAAGCACAGCCCTCTTCCTTCATAAGGGGTTTCAGGGCACAACCATCAAGGATATCACGGACGCGGTCGGTCTCACGAAAGGGGCTTTCTACTGGTATTTCAAGACCAAGGGTGATCTCCTTGAGACCATCCTGGAGGAGTGGGAGAAGACATTTCTTGATGGATTGATCCGGTCCGATGAAGCGGTTGAGGGCGGTTTCCTGGACAGATTCAAGCGATACCATAAGTATTCGACCGAATATGCCGTGAATCACCGCGAGCTGTGCCTGGTCTGGACCATCCTCGCCGCAGAGATCGCAGGCAGCGGCCTTAAGGCGGAGAGAACGTTCAGGGGCGGCCTCGAGAGGTATATCGGGTTCGTAAAGGGTCTCATCGAGGCAGGGAAGGCAGAGGGCGCGGTGAAGGCGGATTTTGATCCATCCGTCCTTGCCAACACAATCATTGCAATGCACAACGGGGTCCTCCTCCAGTGGTACATCAGGGACACCGACCTTGAAGGACCGCAGCTGGCGAGGGTATTCAGAAATGTCCTGCTGTCGGGCATAACAACAGCCGGAGCTTGAACAAGACGGACTTGAAGCTGTTCTTGCGATAGGGCACAAAAAAATCAAAGGAGGCTACGGATGAAAGATGTGGTTATAGTGGGTGCCACGCGCACGCCCATAGGGACATTCGGTGGTTCTTTAAGGGATGTAAAGGCCATCGAGCTCTCTCAATTCATTATCGAGTCGGTCATCAAGCGGACCGGCATAGAGAAGAACGTGGTGGACCAGGTAATTCTGGGCAACTGCTTCGAGCCGATCGATCACAATATCGCCCGCATCGGTCTCGTCAAGGCAGGTCTTCCCCTCGAGACCACAGCTTTCCATATTGTAGCGACGTGCGGATCGGGCATGCAAGCCATTATGTCGGGTGTGCAGAGCATCCGCGACGATAACGCCGACTGCGTTATTGCCGGCGGCGCCGAGAGCATGAGCACGGCACCCTACCTCCTGCCGACCGCCAGATGGGGATTCCGGCTCCAACATCATATGGCCGTCGATATGATCTGGAAATCGATGCAGGAACATCCTATCGGCGGGGGGATGGGGCTGACCGCCGAAAACCTGGCGGAGCAGTATAACATCCCCAGGGAGGAGCAGGATGCCTTTGCACTGCGAAGCCAGCAGAACGCCGGCAAGGCGATCAGGGAAGGGCGCTTCAAGGATGAGATCTCACCCGTTCCTATCCCCCAGCGCAAAGGGGAGCCGAAAATGTATGACACGGACGAGCACCCGAAGCCGGACATGACCATGGAAAAGCTGGCGGCGCTGCCGCCCGCGTTCAAGAAAGACGGAACGGTTACTGCGGGCAACGCGTGCGGTATCAATGACGCGGCGGCGGCCGTCATCCTTATGACCACGGAAAAAGCGCGGGAGTTGGGCCTGAAGCCAATGGCGCGCATTGTGAGCTACGCGGTGGCGGGGGTGGACCCGGCATACATGGGTATCGGGCCGGTGCCGGCAACCAGGAAGGCGCTAAAGCGGGCCAACCTCAACCTCGACGATATCGAGCTTATCGAGATCAACGAAGCCTTCGCGGCACAATACTTGGCCTGTGAACGGGACATGGGATGGAATCGCGATATCGTCAACGTCAACGGGAGCGGCATATCACTCGGCCACCCGGTCGGCTGCACGGGCGCAAGGCTTGTGGTGACCCTCCTCTACGAGATGGAGAAGAGGAATTTACATCGCGGACTGGCGACGCTTTGTGCCGGCGGCGGCCAGGGCTTTTCAACGATTGTGGAAAGGATCTGAAAGCTGGCGAGACTGCAAAGCGGTGCTTGTTACCGCCTTTCGGTGAGCTGTCGGGAAGGCTCAGGCAGGAGGGGGCGCCGTACGGGGGGGAAGCATGGATATGTTGGAGGTGAAATCCGGTTGGGAGTTGACCGGGGAAGAGTGGCCCGACTTTAAAGGAACAATTTTCAGGGACAGGCCGAAAAGTATCGCTGAGCTGCTGGAAAACACGGTGAGGAAATATCCGGACCGCATCGGTTTTATCGCGGGCGATCGTCGGCTGACTTACAGGGAATTCGACGGAATAGTGAACAGGGTCGCCGCGGGGCTGGAAAAACACGGGGTAAGACAGGGAGACCACGTGGCCATGCTCCTCGCCACGCAGCTCGAATTCCCGATGAGCTTCTTCGCCCTGATGAAACTGGGCGCTATTGTCATCCCTCTCAATACAAGGTTCAAGGGCGAGGAGCTCGCGTATGAGATAAACGATTCAGAGAGCACGGTGCTGATAGTCGACGAGGAGTACTGGCCGATGATCGGGCCCGTACGTGACCGGTTGCAGACCGTCAAGAAAATCTTTTTCCAGGGGGCCGTCGCACCCGAGGGGACTTTGCCGTTTTCCGCGTTGAGGGAAAACAAGGAAGACGCCTTCGCGAGGGCTGTGTTGACGGAATCGGACGATGCGGCAATCATGTATACCTCCGGGACGACAGGGAAGCCCAAGGGCGCCGTATTGCACCACCGGGGCTTTATCCTGACGGCGATGCTGACGGCCGACTTTATTCGATACAGACCCGAAGACAAGATGATGTGCTGTATACCCCTCTTTCACATCACGGGCATTTCAGCCGTCATGCTCCCTCCGATTTTCAGCGGTGCCGGGGCCGTCTACATGAGGCAATACAAGACCAAAGATTTTCTCGAGCTTATGGACAGGGAAAAGGCAACGCTCTATATGGGCGTCGTCAACGTCATCTGGCTTATGGTCAATGCTCCTGATTTTGACAAGTACGATTTCTCCTCCTTCAGGGTGGCCCTCTTTGGCGGCTCTTTTGCCACCGAGGAGATGATCAGGGGCATCTTCAAAAGGCTGCCTCATCTCCGGATAAGTGTAGGGTACGGGCTGACCGAGAGCTTCGCCATCGTCACGTCGACACCATTTGAGGACGCCCTCCGGAAAATACAAGCCGTCGGCAAGCCGCTCCCCACAATCGATGTGAGGATAATGGATGACGAAGGGAATCAACTGCCGCCGGAGGCTATCGGAGAGATCGTGGTCAGAAGTCCGAAAACTTTTAAAGGATACTGGAAAAAGCCTGAGGCCACGAAAGAGACAATTGGCGACGGCTGGCTCCACACGGGCGACATAGGCAAGATCGATGACGAAGGCTTTGTGTACATACTTGACCGCAAGAAAGATATGATCAACCGGGGCGGAGAAAAAATATACTGCCTCGAAGTGGAAAACGTGATTTGTGAGAATTCGAAGATCCTGGAGGTGGCGGTAGTCGGAGTTCCTGACCCCGTGATGAATGAAGTGGTGAAGGCGTGCATTGCATTGAAGCCCGGCGAAACCGCCACCGGAGACGAAATCCGGCAATTCTGTGCACAGCGCCTCGCAGACTACAAAGTGCCCAAGTATGTGGAGTTTATGGAGCAACTTCCAAGGAACCCCGCGGGCAAGGTGACCAAACCAGAGCTGCGGTACGTGCCGGAAGAACAGAGTAAGAAATGATTTCTCGAAGAGTCGCCAAAGGAGCGTGTTGATGAGTGACAAGGTAGCCTTGATAACCGGGTCGGCGCGGGGTATCGGCAGGGCAATTGCCATCGGGCTCGCAAAGGAGGGCGTTCGGATCGTCGTCAACTATCAGTCGCGGCAGGATGCGGCAGAAGAGGTCGCCCGCGAGATAACAGAGGCCGGAGGGGAGGCCCTTGTCGTAAAAGCGGATGCAGGGAACGACGGGGAGGTCAAATCAATGGTGGACCGGACAGTGGAAAAATGGGGAGCCGTCGATATCCTCGTCAACAACGCCACCACCCACAGGGGCGGAAGGATCCAGAAACTGAAACTCGAAGAGTGGAATCTGGTTATCAATTCGGCCCTGACAGGCGCCTTTCACTGTTGCAGGCACGTCGTGCCGATAATGATCGAAAAGAACTGGGGCAGAATCATCAACATCTCCTCTTATGTCGCCCTGCACGGTTTCCCGGGCGACACGGCCTACGGCGCGGCCAAGTCAGGGCTTCTCGGCCTGACCATGTCGCTGGCGAAAGAAGTGGCGACCAAGGGCATCACCGTAAATGCCGTCATACCCGGGTTCTTCCCGACCGATATGACGAGGGGCCTTTTCGATACACCGGAAAAACTTGATCGGGAAATGCAGAATATACCCATGCGCCGTCCCGGGAAGCTGGAAGAAATTGCGGACATGGTTAATTTTCTCGTGTTCAAAGGCGCGTATATTACCGGATGCGTCATCAGGGTCGATGGCGGGCTGGCCATGTAGGCCCGATACGCCTCAGGCGCACGCACCGCCTGTTGCGAATGGGCCGGTCCATTCACACACGTGACGTTTAGCGGGAGGTATGAAGACGATGAGAAACGCTCAACAGTACATAGAGAGCCTTCGGGACGGACGGGAGGTCTATATACATGGAGAAAGGGTGGAAGATATCACCCAACACCCCTCCTTAAAAAAGGCTATAGACCATGGCGCTCTTGATTATGAGCTCGACAAGCGGCCGGAACTGCGCGACCTCCTGGTGACGAAGTCGCCACGAACGGGAAACGATATCAGAAGGTATTTCGAGATGCCGCGGTCGGCGGAGGATTTGCTGAGAAGGCAGGAGTTGATCGAGACGACCACGAGGGCCGATGCTTCCTGGGTCGTCTTCATGAAGGAGATCGGGACCGATGCGCTCAATGCCCTCAACATGGTCTGTGATGACATTGATAAGAAATACGGGACCGAATATTCGGCCCGGGTAATGAAATACTGGCAATACCTGGAAGAACACGATCTCAGCATGGCCGGGGCCGTCACCGACGCTAAGGGAGACCGGCGTTTGAGGCCCTCTGAACAGGAGATGCCGTACTATTACCTGAAGGTCGTCGAGCGGCGTCCGGACGGGGTCGTGGTGAAAGGCTGCAAGGTGCACACCACCTCCTCCCCTATCACGAACGAGCTTTTCGTCCTCCCCACAAGGGCAATGGCGAAGAGTGACAGGGACTACTCCATTGCGTTCGGCATACCGGTAAACACCCCGGGTGTCAAAATCATTTCACGCCCGGAGCGCGGCGACCTTGCCGAATTCGATTACCCCCTGAGCGCCCGCCATACGACCCTGGAAGCCATGACCATATTCGAGGACGTCTTTGTGCCGAATGAAAGAATATTTATGAACGGGGAGTGGGAATTTGCGGGCCCCCTGGCCAATTGCTTCGCCACGTGGCACCGGTTCACCGGCATCTCCTACAAGTATCCCTTCAGCCAAATGATGATCGGCGTATCCGCCTTGGTCGCGGATTACAACGGCGTTCCCAGGGCCTCTCACATCCAGGACCGGATCACCGATCTCGTGATCTACGCACAATGCATCAAAACTTTCGGCCGGGCGGCCGCCACGCAATGCATAATAACCGAAAACGGGGTCGCCTATCCGAATCCGCTGCTTTGCAACATCGGCAAATACCTCTTTGCATCCGGCTACCATACTTCAATGAAGGCAGTACAGGAGATTGCCGGTGGTCTGCCGGCCACGGGCCCGACGGAAGCGGACTGCAAGAACCCCGCGACAAAGGAACTCATCGAGCGCTACCTCGGCGGACGCAAGGGGGTGGACGCAATCAGCAGGCTAAAGGTCATGAAGCTGGTCCGTGATATGGGCGGTACGGACGGCGCAGGAGAATGGTGGGTCGGGACACTTCACGGCGAAGGATCGCTTCAGGCCCAGCGCATGTCCATTTCGAGGGAGTATGACGTAAAAAAATGCGTTGACTACGTAAAAGCACTCTTGGAGGTGAGATAAAGAGGCGGAGCGGCATCTGGCGATTTGTTCCTTAACAAGAATCGTGCGGCTGGATTAACGTTGACGAAATAATGTGCGAAAAGGGAACCAGATCCCCGGCATGGGGATACACTCTATTGACACAAGGGGGGTATGTACGATGAAGGGTTACATGAAGAATTCTTTTATTACCGTCTGCGTGATTGCCTTGATCTCGTGCTTTCTGTCTCTACCGGCCTCGGCGCAATCCGTCATCAGAATGAAATACACGAGCTTTATGCCGCCGACCCACCCGATCTCCAGGTTGTCGGACCAATGGTGCAAGGAACTGGAGAAGAGGACGAACGGGCGCGTCAAGGTGGCCTATTTCCCCGCTGGCACACTTGTCTCGGCAAACCAGACCTATGACGGGGTCGTGAAAGGTATTGTTGACATAGGTTGGAGCATAATGTCCTACACACCCGGCAGAATGCCCCTCTCTGAGGTGATCGTACTTCCTCTCGGCTACAAGAGCGGCGGTCAGGCCACGCGGATGGCGAACGCCTTTTACCAGAAGTTCAAACCGAAGGAATATGACGACGTGAAACTCTTCTATCTCCACGCCCATGGTCCGGGGTGGTTCCATACAAAAGGACCGGTCAACAAGATCGAGGATCTGAAGGGTCTCCGGATCAAGAGCGATGCAAACACGTCGAAGGTGGCGGCCGCCGCAGGCGCGTCACCCACTACAATGCCGATGCTTGAGACGTACGACGCCCTCAAAAGGGGCCTCGCCGACGGCGTGCTGCTCCCCATGGAGACATTGAAAGGCTGGAAGTTCGGAGAGGTCTGCAAGCACACCTATGTAAACCACGGCAATGCGTACGGGAACGGTTTCTTCGTCGCCATGAACAAGCAAACCTGGAATTCCCTCCCCAAGGACATCCAGCAGATCATCGACAAGCTCAACGAAGAATGGTTTGAGAAACAGGCGAAAATGTGGAGTTGGATAGACGAGGATGGGCTTGAGTTCGCGAAGAAGACGGGCCAGCAGATCGTGTACGCAAGTCCCGCGGAAGAAGCACAAATGGCGGAGAAAATGAAACCCCTGTTTGATGCCTATGTAAAAAGCATGAAGGAGAAGGGCCTGCCCGGCGAAGAGGTGCTTACGTGGTGCCAGAACTGGCTGAAGACTGCGCCGGCGAATTAGGACTATCGACTTATCGGCCCGGGGCGTACAGGTGCGGCCCCGGGGATTTCTTACAAGGGGGAAGCAATGTGGCTTATCTTTGAACAAAGGATGTGCAGGTTTCTTTTGCTGATAGCGGGCGCCACCCTTGCTTTCATGCTCATTTTCACACTCATCGACGTGGTGATGAGGGTGGCGGCGAAACCGATCGTCGGCGACTATGAGGTTATCTCGTTTCTGGGCGCGGTGGTGATCGGGTTTTCTCTTCCGTACACCTCGATGCTCAAGGGGCATGTCTATGTCGATATCTTGATCGATAAGCTGCCGAAGCATATGGGAGACGCGATGACCGTCGCCACACGCGTCCTCAGCATCGCCCTCTTTCTCTGGATAGCCTGGAACTTCGTCGTCATGAGCCAGGACCTCATAAGATCGAAGGAGGTCACGCCAGTATTCAGGCTACCGTACTACCCGATTTCTTTTGGGCTCGCGTTTTGCTGCATCATTCAATGTTTCACCCTCGTCTCGCAGATCATCGCAATTGTTCGGAGGCCGACATGAGTGAAGTAACGGTAGGAATACTGGGTATATGTCTGCTGATGGCGATGTTCTTGACAGGCATCGAACTGGCTTACGGCATGACCATGATCGGTTTTATCGGGATCGGTTATCTGGGCAGGTTCAGCGCCGCCTCCAATCAGGTTGTCAAAGATTTCTTCGACACCTTCACCTCCTACGGATTCACCGTGATCCCCATTTTTGTGCTCATGGGTCAGGTGGCGTCGAACTCGGATATTGCGAAAAAGCTCTACAATTCAGCCGAGAAATTCGTAGGCCACATCCCCGGCGGCATAGCGATGACCACCGTCGTGGGGGCAACTCTTTTCAAAGCCATGTGCGGTTCGACACTCGCCACCTGCGCCACCTTTGCAGGTATCGCAATCCCCGAGATGACACGGCTCGGGTATGACAAAAGGCTCTCCCTGGGTGTCGTCGCCTCGGTCGGGACCCTCGGGATGCTGATCCCTCCAAGTGTTTCCCTTATCATCTTCGGCATCGTGACGGAACAATCGATAGGCAAGCTCTTTCTGGCCGGCATCATTCCGGGACTGATTATTTCCCTGTTTTTCATATTCGTTATTTACGGCTGGGTCAAGATAAACCCGTCGGTCGCCCAACTGGCGCCGAGATCGACATGGGCAGAGCGCATGAAATCGGCGCCTGACTTCTTCTGGGTGGGAGTTATCTTTTTCGTCGTTATCGGAGGGATGATGGAGGGCTGGTTCTCGCCTACGGAGGCGGGGAGCATCGGGACTGCCGCGGTGCTGATACTGGCGTTTACAAAGGGGTTCCCCTTTGGAAAATTGGTGAAGGCCTTCGAGGAATCCCTCCGGACCGCCTGCATGGTGCTCCTCCTCATTGCAGGCTCACAGGTTTTCGGCCATTTCCTCGCGGTCACGTCGATCCCTTTTATCACCGCCGACTGGGTAGCCGGTTTGCCTATTAACAGAAACCTTGTGATGATCCTCATCATCTTCATCTACCTGCTCGGTGGCTCCTTCATTGACGATTTGGCCTTCATGATCCTTGCCACCCCCATCTTTTTTCCCGCTGTCCTCAAGCTGGGGTTTGACCCTATTTGGTTCGGCATCATAATCGCCGTTACCCTCATGATCGGTGTTATCATACCTCCCGTGGCCATCGCGGTTTTTATCGTGAAGAACATTACGGGAGAGCCGTTTAATGTGATCTATGCGGGCGTCTATCCATTTCTCCTTGCCCTTGTGGCATGCGCGGCGCTTCTTTTTGCCTTCCCTCAGATAGCCCTATGGTTGCCGAGGTTTGTAGGGTAATCTAAAAGGAAGGGAGAAACTGATGTCATGAGAGATGGGGGAGACTGAAAGGAAACGTCATTTTTTGCAAAGACCGGAATGTTAAGGATGTGAGAACGGATCTGATAAGATTGTGACAGCACCCGGGACCGGAAAGACGATGTGCGTGGTCCGGGCGGCCGAATTTATAGAAGAGGAGGCATTATGACATTCAACGAAATAGGAGTAGTCGGCTGCGGCGCTATGGGCGCGGACATTGTCCAATTGGCCCTTAAGGGAGGGTATTCGGTCATCGTAAGGGAGATGAGCGAAGAGATCCTCACCGCAGGCCTGGAGCGCGTGAAAAACGGCATCTACAAGCTCGTCCAGAAGGGAGTACTGAAGCCCGAGGAGGCGGACGGCATGCTCGACAGGCTGTCAGGCACTACCTCCTTTGATAGCCTCGCAGCCTGCGACTTGATCATAGAAGCCGTATTCGAGGATCTCAAGATCAAGAAGGACCTGTTTCAGAATCTGGATCATGTGTGCAAGAAAGAGACGATCTTCGCGAGCAACACCTCATCCCTCTCGGTGACCGATATGGCTGCCTCGACATCACGGCCAGCCCAATTCGTTGGCATGCATTTCTTCAATCCCGCAACAGTGATGCCCCTTGTGGAAGTTATCAAGACCATCGCAACGGATGCAGACGTCCTGCAATCGGTGATCAACTTTGCCACATCAGTCGGAAAGCAACCGGTGCTGGCAAAGGACAATGCAGGCTTCATAGTCAACCTGCTTCTCACCCCCTTCCTGATGGACGCCGTGCGCGCGTTAAGCGAAGGTGTCGCGAGCGTTGAGCATATCGATATGGCAATGAGATTTGGCTGTAACCACCCCATGGGTCCTCTCATGCTTGCCGATTTCATCGGCCTCGACGTGCTGATCAAGGGCGCAACCTCGTTATTTGAAGAATACAAGGACAAGCGCTACGCCCCGCCGCCGGCCCTGAAAAGGATGGTGACCATGGGGTACCTCGGCCTGAAATCACGCAAAGGCTTTTACGACTGGTCCGACCCCAAGCACCCCGTGCCGTCAGACCTCGGCATATAGCACCGGATAGAGGAGCCCTGTCATGAACAAATCGACCGTTTTGTACGAAGTAAAAGACCATATAGGGTATATGACGCTCAACAGGCCCGACTCGCTGAACAGCTTCACTAAACCCATGATCGACGACCTTATTGCGGTTCTGAACAGGTGTAAAGACGATGACGACTGTCGCGCACTGATCGTCACCGGCGCGGGAGACAAATCGTTTTGCGCCGGCTCGGACCTGAACACTTTTCTTGAGGAAGCCGGAAAACCCCTCGGAGGCAGAGAGTGGTCCCGCTACGGGCAGCTCGCTTTTAACCACTTCGACCGTCTCGGCAAACCCTCCGTCGCGGCAATCAACGGTTTAGCCATGGGCGGCGGCCTTGAACTGGCGCTGGCCTGCACCTTCCGGATAGCCTCACAAAAGGCAAAGATGGGCTTCACCGAAGTCACTATCGGATTCCTTCCTGGCTGGGGAGGCCATTCAAGGCTCACCAAGCTGATCGGCAAGACAAAAGCGGCGGAGCTGGTGCTGACCGGCGACCTGGTCGGCAGCAATGAGGCATTCACCATGGGCCTCCTCAACAGGGTCGTGCCGCCGACCGAGGTCGTGCCCGCATCCGTCGCCCTTCTCGCAAGGATAATAAGGCATAGTCCCATTGCCGTAAAGGTGGTGCTGGAGGCTCTCCACAATGCGCAGTACCAGAGTTTGGAAGAATCACTCATCCTGGAATCGAATCTTGGCGGACTCGCATGTACCAGCGAAGACGCGAAGGAAGGCCTGAACGCCTTTCGTGAAAAGAGAAAACCGATATTCAAGGGACGGTGAATAAAAGCAATGCTTAATGTTAAATGCTTAATGGAAGAATTCAACGTTCACAATTCAACATTCGCCCGGAGGGCGCTATGACGTACAAAGCTGTGGCTCTTGAGAACAAAGAACATATAATGACTATCCGCTTCAACCGTCCGGAGCGGATGAACGCCGCGAATACGCATCTGACCGCCGAACTGCTCGATGCGCTCCTGCTTGCGGACCGGGATGATGAGGTACGGGTAGTCATTATTACCGGTACGGGGAATGCGTTCTGCGCGGGCATAGACATTCCCGAGGCAATCGGGAGGATTGAAGAGATGTGCCCTATCCTCTCGTCACCCAGCCACATGGTGCCCTCCCAAGCGAGCGTCCCATGGATTCCCTTGATTATCAGGCAGATGAAAAAACCGGTAATCGCCATGATCAACGGCGCTGCCGTGGGAGCGGGGTTTAGCATCGCCCTTGCATGTGATATACGGATTGCGTCCGATCAGGCCAAAATGGGGGCGCCCTTCGTGCGTGTCGGCCTCACCCCCGAGTTCGGGTCGTCCTATACGCTGCCAAGGCTCGTAGGAATGGGAAAGGCATGCGAGCTCATTTTTTCCGGAGACATACTCGACGCCACGCAAAGCAAGGCCATCGGCCTGGTGAATGACGTAGTCCCGGCCTCCGAGCTGGAACAGTTTACGTACAAGATGGCAAAGAAGATTGCCCAGTCACCCTCGCTCGCCCTTCAATTGGCCAAAAGAGCACTCTACAATGGGATGGACGCGAACTTCTCGAACCAGTTACAATTTGAGGCGCTTGCCATCGGCGCCTGCGCACGGACCGAAGACCATCTCGAGGCGCTCAAGGCGTTCCTTGAGAAGAGGAAACCTGTCTTTAAGGATCGATAAACCGACAAAAGGGGCCGCGGCATCCGCATCGGCGCGGTCTATGCTCCCCTTCCGAGCACCTCCTTTGCTATGGTCAATTTCTCGATTTCCCGCGCCCCTTCGTAGATCTCGACAATTTTTGCATCCCGGTAAAAACGCTCCACATCGTACTCGGCGATGTACCCGTATCCTCCATGGAGCTGCAGCGCGTCGTTCGTCACGCTGACCGCTATATTCCCTGCAAAAAGCTTGGCAATGCTGATAATCATAGGATCGAACTTACCCTTGTCAACAAGCCAGCAGGCCTTATAGAGCGTATTCCTCGCAACCTCTATCTTCGCCGCCATTTCCGCGATCATAAACTGAATCCCTTGAAATGAGGCGATGGTCTTCCCGAATTGACGCCTTTTCTTCACATGGGCAATTGCCCTGTCAAACGCGCCCTGGGCAACACCTACGCCTGAGGCCCCCGCGATGAGCCTGTTTATGTTGAACAGGTGCATGACTTGTCTGAAACCTTCGTTCTCCACACCCCCGACAAGGTTGCGTGCAGGGACCCGCACGTCGTTGAACGAGAGCTCGGCCGTGTCCGAAGCCCTGATGCCCATTTTGCCTATGATCTTTTCAGTCTGAAAACCCGCCCTGTCCTTTTCGACAATCAAGAAACTGTGCCGCTTGTAGCGGTTGCCCGATTTCTGGTCCGTGACGCAGAATACCAGCGCAACGTCAGCCAGGGTACCGTTGGTGATAAACATTTTGCTCCCGTTGATCACGTACTCATCCCCGTCTCTGACCGCTGTCGTGGATGCGAGAAGAACATCGCTTCCCGCGTCGGGCTCGGTGATAGCGCAACACATGATCGCCTCACCGGTTGGCAGCAGGGGAAGATATTCTTTCTTCTGTTCCTCCGTCCCGAAGGCCTGGACAATCTCCGCGCCAAACGCCGTCAGGATCACATTTCCACAACCCGGATCCACTCTCCAGAACTGCTCCATAATCATCGCATACTCGGTAAACCCCAGGCCCGGCCCCCCATACTCTTCTTTGATAAAAGACCCTATAAAACCCAATTCGCAGGCCTTTTTCCAGACGGCCATGGGAAATTCCTCTTTCTGATCGCAATACCGCGCCACATCAGGAAACTCCTTTTCCGCAAACTCGCGGGCAGCCTGTTGAATATCTTTTTGGATAGCGGTCAATTCAAAGTCCATATAGTCCTCCTGCGTCTATCGGTACTATCCTCTTCTTTACATTCGCTCAAGAGCAGCGCCTCTAATTCACACGTACTTCACAATGAGGAGGCAAAACAAAGTAAAAAGGGGCCGCGATCTCTCGCAACCCCATAAATTTGTTTGGCTGGGGGAGAGGGGGTCGAACTCCCATTCACGGAGTCAGAGTCCGAGGCGGTCCCAGCAGAAGCATAGAAACGGGTAAAGATAAGTAAACAATGTTGGCGAGTTACGTAGAATTTGGCTATCATCGGCGTAGCTGGTTTTCCCCAATCCTAAATATGTTCACCGGTGTTTTGGGCAAGATTTGGGCAAAAGTTTCTGATCGAAAGGTGGCGCCAATAAATGCGGAACAAGGATGTAGATATGGACTCGAGGCGGCGGGAATCTCACATCACTCATTCCCCCTAAAAGCCTTACAGATCCAAGTATTACAGCCACTGACGCTCCTCCGCAGTTTTCCACTCGATGTACCAAAGTGCGGCTCTATTTTAACCCATTCAGGAGCGAAGGTCCAGACCTTTTTAAGCGGGCCATCCAGCGCCGTGCGGCTTTTCGTTCCCAGGCATCTTATCGGCATGTCTTATGTAGTTTTTATCATGTTTTTCTTGACAAATCCGGAACCGCATAGTGTATATTGTATGATAATAATACGTCATATAAATATACACCTGAAACAGCATGAGGATAACTCATGGAAATTATACATAGAGTAAATCTATCCGAGACCGTTGGCCAACAACTGCTTGCCTTGATTTCCTCGGGCGAGTTGAAATCAGGCACCAGGCTTCCGCCGGAGTCCGAGTTGTGCCGTCTGCTCGGAGTCAGCAGGACCGCAGTCCGGGAAGGCGTCAGAGCACTTGCAGGGAGGAATGTGTTGACCGTTTCACCCGGTCGGGGGACCTTCGTGAATGAAAATCCGGAGATTATGGTCAGAAATGACGCATTAAAGGTTTTTCTCGATAGGGAGACAGTCAATAGTCTTTTTGAAGTCCGCAGCGTCCTCGATGCAGGCATCGCAAAATATGCCGTCATGAAAGCCACCGTCTCGGATATCAGAGCGCTCCGAAGGGCACTGAGAAAGATGCAAAAAGCCCTCAAGTCAGACCCTTTTGATTTCGATCTGGCAATGGAAGGCAACAAGGAGTTCCATCGTGCCTTCTGCGAAGCAGCCCACAACAAAGTTCTGGAGAATATCGCCTGGCCTATCATCAATCATAGCACGACGAAAACCTGGAAGTTGGTAGATAACACCAGGGAGCTTCTCGGTAGAGGAGCGAAGGGTCATGAAGAGATGCTTAAAGGGGTCGAAAACAGAGATAGCAAGAGGGTTATGGAGGCGTTGGAGAAACATCTGAAAGAGGCCTTCGATAGGATGATCTCGACAATGGGCCTGGACTATCCGGCCATGGTGCGTGAGGTTCGCGGCCGGAAGCACGGGTAGAAGAATCAATTGCGGGGGTTATATGAGAATCTTTGGAGCCAGGGAATTGGCCGGCGAGATACAGACCGGCGGACTTTGCAGCGGCTGTGGGGCCTGCATGGACTTGTGCCCTTACTTCCGCAGTTATCATGGCAGGACCGTGCAGGTGTTCCCGTGCAGCCTTGCCCAGGGGCGTTGCTACGCAGCGTGCCCGAAGGCCGAGGTGGATCTCGACGAGCTGGCCGGCATCTACTGGGGGCAAGCCTACGAGGGTGCGCCTCTCGGCAAGTATGAAGAGTCACTAGCCTCCAGGGCCGGTTCAAGAATGCCTCCGGGCCGCTATCAGGCAGGAGGCACGGTCTCGGCCCTCCTGGTGCAGGCCATGAACCAGGGGTTGATCGAGGCGGCGGTGCTCACGGACCGGGATGAATCCGGTCCATTACCGGTACTGGCCGAAAGCCCTGCGGAGGTCATCGCCTGCGCTTCCTCCAAGTTCGGAGCCGCCCCGACGCTCGCGGCCCTGAACAGGGCAGCAGCTACGGGCCGTCGCAACCTAGGCGTGGTGGGTACTCCCTGCCAGATTACCGCCCTTGCAAAAATCCGCAGCAACCCCCTCCACCGGGATGACTTCGTCGATCCCGTTTCGCTGGAGATCGGTCTGTTCTGCAACTGGTCTCTGGACCAGCGGGCGTTCGGGGCCTATCTGGCGGGGCTACTGCCGGACCCGTCGAGAATTAAGGCTATGGACATCCCGCCTCCGCCCGCCAACGTCATGCGGCTCGACCTGGGTGAGGACGTGCGTGAGATATCTCTCGATGAAATCCGGTCCCTCATTCCCGATACGTGCGGTCTCTGTCCGGATATGACCTCCGAATGGGCCGACCTTTCGGTCGGCATGTATGAAGGCCGGCCCGGGTGGAATATGCTCCTGGTGAGGACGGCCCGGGGCCGTGAGCTGGTGAAAAGCGCCGTGGCGTCGGGTCTGCTGCTGACAGAGCCGGCACCCGACCTGGAACATCTGTCGGAGGCGGCTGCGGCCAAGAAGCGCCGGGCCTTTCAGGCAATGAGGCAGCGGGGACTGGTCAACCCTAGGGAAGAAACGGCGCGGGCGATGCTGCGGGTGGCGGCGGAAGTTTTGAATAAAATAATCGATGGAGGAAGCCATGCCTAGCATCACCGAAGGACAGGCTGGGGAGGTTCGCCTTCTGCAGGGGAACGAGGCCATCGCGCGCGGCGCCCTGGAGGCCGGAGTCACTATAATTGCCTCCTATCCCGGCACGCCTTCCTCAGAGATACCGGAGATTCTGGCGAAGGTGGCGGCCGAACGCGGTATCTATGTGGAGTGGTCCGTGAACGAAAAAGTGGCCCTGGAGGTCGCAGCCGCGGCCAGCTACGCAGGTCTGCGCTCCATGTGCGTCATGAAGCAGGTGGGGGTGAACGTAGCCTCCGATTTTCTCCTGGCTGTGGCCCAATACGGCACCAGGGGTCCGATGATCCTCGTTTCCTGCGAGGACCCCGGTGCTTTGTCCAGCACGAACGAGGGCGACTCGCGCCAGTACGCGCGCATGATGGACATCCCTATGGTTGAACCCGGCGATTTCCAGGAGGCCCTAGAGATTACAAGGTGGGCTTTTGACCTTTCCTGGGAGCTGAAGACGCTGGTTATGGTGCGTAGCGTCACCCGGATGTCCCATGGCAGCGGCAACGTCAGGCTGGGTGATCTGCCCCCTCCCGCTCCGAGAGCGGCACATCATGCCCGATACAATTTCCACGGTCCGATGATGGACCAGATGACGGGGCCCGTGGCCAACGAGCCGCCCACGGCCTGCGGCCTCCGGCGGCGTACTCATGAAAAACTCGCGAGGGCGGCGGAGCTTTTCGATGCCTCGCCTTTCAACACGTACAGCGGCCCGTCGCAGCCTGAGCTTCTGATCATCACCAGCTCCTCCTGCAATTTGTACTGCAAAGAGGCGATACACCTGCTGGGGGTGACCGACAGGGTGGGTCTTCTGAAACTGGGCACAACCTGGCCCCTCCCCGCCCGGTTGATAAAAAAACACCTTTCGGTCTCCGGGCGGGTGCTAGTGGTGGAGGACCTGGCGCCATTCCTCGAGGAGAACGTCAAAGTCCTGGCTGCCGAATTTGCCGCCGAGATTGGGGGCAGGGAGTTCCACGGCAAGCGGGACGGCAGCCTGCCCGGGGTGGGTGAGATCGACGCCGATGCGGTGACGGAGGCCTTGCGCAATATTCTGGGGGTCGAAGGCCGGCTGCCATTCCCGGAGTATAGAGAGCAGTTCGGACGGTCGGTGATGGCCCATATCCCACCGCGGCAGATGACATTCTGCCCCGGCTGCCCTCACCGCGCCTCCTACTGGTCCATCCGCATTGCCATGGCATTGGATGATCGGGACGGGTTTATCTGCGGCGATATCGGCTGCTACGCCCTGGGCACAATGCAGGCGGGCTACAACACGGTAAAGACCGTCCACGCCATGGGGTCCGGCACGGGGCTGGCCTCCGGCTTCGGCAAGCTGGCAGCATTCGGCCTGGAGCAGCCGGTACTGGCGGTCTGCGGCGACTCGACCTTCTTTCACGCCGTGCTTCCGGCCCTGGTCAACGCTGTGCACAACCGGTCCGACCTCATACTCCTCGTGATGGACAATAGCGGCACTGCCATGACCGGTTTTCAGCCGCATCCCGGCATCCCCCTGGACGCCGCGGGCCAGGTGGCGCAGGCCGTGGATATTGCCAACGTGTGCCGCGGCATAGGCGCACAGGTGCAGGTGGTTGACCCTTTCGATCTGCAAAACACCCAGAAGGAGCTTCAGGCGCTGCTGGACGCCCCTCCAGGGGTGAAGGTGCTCGTGCTCAAGCAGGCGTGCGCCCTCAGTCCGGAGAAGAAAGGCAAAAAACAGTTTGACGTGTCGGTGAACCCGCAGTTATGTTTGGGCGACACTTGCGGCTGCAACCGGCTGTGCACCGGGGCCTTCCGATGTCCGGCCCTGGTCTGGGACAAGGAGGCCCGTAAGGCAAGTGTGGATGCGGTGCTCTGCGCCGGATGCGGCGTCTGCGCCTCTATCTGCCCGCCGGGGGCCATTCAAAAGAAGGAGGCGGCCCAAAATGCATAAGTTGACTCATGACCCTTACAACCTGATAATAACCGGCGTGGGCGGGCAAGGCAATGTTCTGGCATCCAAACTGCTGGCCGGCATCCTGGTGAGTCGGGGCCTGCAGGTGACCATAGGCGAAACCTTCGGGGCCTCCCAGCGCGGCGGCTCGGTAATGAGCCATCTGCGTGTCTCACCGAGCGGGGCGTGGTCTCCCCTGATACCAAGGGGCCGCGCCCACATGATCATCGCGTTGGAGCCGATCGAGGGCCTGCGCGTACTTGCGGCTTACGGGAATCCCGAGGCGCTGGTGATCACGAATACGAGGCCCGTGCACCCCATCAGCGTCATCTGCGGCGACCAGGATTATCCCGAGCCGGATATGATAAGCGCCTGGCTGAAAGAATTCACCCGCCGCCATTGGCTCTTGCCCGCGACGGATGAGGCGATGAAGCTCGGCTCTCCGATTTTTGCCAACATCATACTGATAGGGGCGCTTGCCGGGACCGGGGTGCTCCCGGTGGAGCGGGAGGGCTTCTTCGATGCGATCGCTTCAACTATGGCGTCCGATAAGGTGGCTGCCAACATGCGGGCCTTCGATCTGGGCCGGCAAATGGTGAACTGAAGGTCAAGGTTTTGGGGAGGTATGTTGAAATGTTGTTGATGGACAATATGAAGGCGTATCCTATTGTGAGCCGCTAAATCTTAATGTATTCCCTGTAGCAAGCAGGGAAGGAAGGATACGCCCATGAAGAATGAGGAACCCATCTGAGGCAGAACTCAAGGAGAAGAAGGAAAGAAGAACCTTTTGGAAGAGATTATCAGAGAAGGTGTTCGAAAACTCCTCCAGGCAGCTATCGAGAACGAGGTAGGTGCCTGCGTCGATCTGTTCAAGGATCTCAAGGATGAAAAGGAAAGACGGATGGTAGTCCGCCACGGCTCTTTCCCCGAATGCTCCCTTCTCACCGGCCTTGGCCCTATACCGGTAAACATATAGTCCGCGCGGTCTGCGAGAGCGTGAAGTTGGAGGAGGGATGAAAAAAGAGGCAAAGACGTGAAAATCGTAGTTTGTCGGATCACACGGCTGATCAGCTGCAGAAGAGAGCGGTCGAAAGATAGGGCAGGTACGATGCAAGAAGGCAGGAGTGAGAGGGCAGGCTCCAGGCGAGACAAAGGAAGGTCGATTCCGCGAGAGCGAACGGGGACGCAGCCTGGCAGCAGGGAAAGTACCTGCGGGCAACAGGTTGCGCACTATGCGTAGTATGGAATCGCTACAGGAAGCTCGTGGAAAGGCGTGGGGTGCTTGTCAAGGAGCGGCCCGGCGTGGAGGACGGCATATGGCAGCAGGGCCACGAGGGGGAAGAAGCTTTCGCCGGATTTCTCGCCCAACGTCTTACCGATGAATGGGTCCCGTTGAAGGCTTACAGGAATGCCCGAGGCGAGATAGAACCAGATCCTGGTCGGGCCGGGCGGGGTTTTCGTAATGGAGTCAAAAAACCTCAAGGGTACCATCTATTGTGACGGCGACAGGTTCGCGAGAGACAAAGATGATAATTGGGGCAACCGCTGTCTTATCCGATGAGCCCATAGTCGATCGAGCAGGCAGGAGCCCGAGCCGCCAACTGAACGACCCTTCGGATCTGCTTGAGAAATTCCTTATGAAAACAATGCCTCTCAGCAGGATCTGCCGCAGCGTTGTATTCACCCAAGAGGCTGCTGCCTTCGGCACCATGCAGAACATCAGTGTCGACGGTGTTTATCTCATGTCTCAGTGGGAGCTGCCGAGTATGCTGCAGAAGAGCGCGCTCAACGTGACGCCTGGAGATGTCGGAAGAACCGTGATTATTTACTTGACGAGCTCGTCAAAGTAATAATCACCGAAAGAACCGCTCGACAAATAGAGCGGGGCCACCGTTATTGCCAAAAGACTCGCAGCACCAGGTATGTCCCCGTTCCGTCAAACCCAGGGCCAGATCAGGAATGGGCACGTGCAACGTAGGAGCGCGCGTGCGATGCCTCAAGGCGCTCATACAGGGCGGCTTGACGGGTATACCCCGACCCGTCGTGAGCCTGATGGCGTGTCCGGTAAATTCGTCGTGTTCTTGAGGACGGGTTGTACGCTGCATCTACGAAGAAATAGAGAGAGGTAGTTCGGTTCTGGTCCAACATTTATGATCTGAAAGCGCGTAACGATACAGGTAAACCGTCCGCTGAATTCGTTCGTTAGGCTTTTTCTTATTGTTCCCACCTATCATCTCATATGAAGCCAATCCGGAGGGCCTTTTCCTCTATTTTCTTTTCTGCTTTTAATAGAAAATTAAGTTGCGACACGTGCTGAATTAATTGCACCCTTTTTCCTTTCTCGGTAATTCCGTAGAAAGTGATTAGATTCGGAGTAGAGAACCCAATGTGTTCAGCATGAAAAATTATAAGGCCGCCAAAAGAGGTGAGCGTGACAGCAATCTCATGCTCATCGTCTAATTCTTTTTCAAATGCCTCAATATATTTCTTTATAGCCTTACACACCTCTATGACTGGATTATCGGTTAAACATTTCTTCTCCTCTATTTCAACTCTAAGCCTTTCAACTTCTCTCATTGCGCTCCCTAATGGCCTATGCAAATCAATCTCCTGTTCAACCATTCCCTCCTCCTTAATCCGATAATAATGACTTATTTCTTATTTTCTTAATAATACACTAAAATTCATGACTCTGAAACAGATGACTTCCTGATGACACTTAGCGAATCTGCTACACATCGTGTAGAAGCACGGCTCGCGAAAAACTCAGGGTTTTGGCGGGCACAGACGCGAAATTACTGGAAAGAGATCCTCGGCGAGGATGGCCGCTGTATTGGCCGTGAACCCTATCCTTTTTCTCGTGAACGCATGAAGCCCGTCCCGGACCAGGCGCGAGAAAATAGGGCGAATTCCAAAAACAGAGGATATGTTTACGGAGCAAACAAAAAAAGAAGCTGCGCTTACGGAAGTCAGGTCGTGGCTTGGACGATTTATCTCGCTTGGATTTTTTGTAGTCCACCTATACGTGGGCTCATTGGTTTGGCACACATGGGCCCTGCATATTTCAATTTCTTTGGTTCCGAGGAGCACAAGGAGTTCACGGCGATTGGTGATACTGTGAACATAGCCCAAAGGGTGGAATCCCTGGCGGGCAAGGAGAACAGAGAAGGTGTTCTGTTTACTCAGCCAGTGTTCTACCACTTGATGGATGCCAACCAAGAAGTAATGACCGAGATATTCAGCGAATCCGACATGACCAAATACCGGATTGCCTTCAAAGGCAAAGCGCATGAACACCCCGTCTGGGGCTCAAGGAATAGACCAACGGACTTCTGTTCGAGGGAGATGAAGGCTAGGGGGTACTGCCCAATATGTTGGTACCATTAGACCAATGCCAGTCCGTCTCAGCAAGACGAACCCTACGGAAGAGGGGAGATAGTGTGACTCGACGCCCCGGGCATGTTTATAGGCGGGTTTCACCTTATCTGACGGTAAGCTTCACATTTATGAAAGCGGGTAGATATCAGGAGTAGCAGGCGGCCGCATCACCCCATGTCTTCCTTATTTCAAAGGCCGATACGGTGGGCGTGTTCCGGGTGGAGAGTAGGGCCCAGATGCAGACCCTTCCGAGGTTGAGACCGCGGTCCCTCGAAGACCTCGGGGCCGAGGTGGCCATCATCAGGCCCGGGCCCCTCCAGGGGCAATATGGTCCACCCTTATCTTCAACACAGGCAGGGGCACGAAAGGGTCGTTCATCTTCACCCTCTCCTCGCTCCCATCCTCGATGAGACCCTCGGTGTGATCCTCTACCAGGAGCAGGTACTCCAGGTAGCAATGGCGATCGCGGGCCTTTCTTCCGGGGAGGCTAATCTGTTGAGAAAGGCAATGTCCCGGAAGAACGCGATCGCGGAGTTGCAGAAATGGCGGATGCGCTTCATCGAAGGGGCGAAGGTCAAAGCCGTGAAGGAGGCGACGGCTGGCAGGATCTTCGATTTGATCGGTGGCTTTGCCGAATACAGTTTTTGTAAGAGCCACGCCATGTCATTTGCTGTCCTCGTTTACCGCTCTGCCTTCCTCAAGAACTACTACCCCGTAGAGTTCTTCTGTGCCCTTCTCAACAATCAGCCCATGGGATTCTACAGCCCGGAAGTCGTAGTGGGCGATGCGAAGCGGCACGGAGTGGCTATCCTGCCCATCGATGTCAACCTGAGCTTGTGGCCATGCTCCGTCGAAGGAGAGGCGATACGGATCGGCTTCCGGTACGTGAGGGAGTTGGGAGAGGAGCGGACCGGGAAGATCTTGAAGGCGAGGGAGAAGGGATATTTTGCCTCCCTCAAAGATTTCTACGTGAGGACGAGCCTCAACAGGGAGTCCCTCCAGGAGCTCATCGTGGCAGGCGCCTTTGACGGGATCGCAGGGTCGAGGAGGCAGGTCCTCTGGGAGTTGGGCATTCTCGATACCTACAGCCGCGGCGGCATGGACCTCGCAGATGCCGAAGGGGTCCCGCTCGATGAGATGACGCGGAGTGACAAGCTGGCGGCAGAGTACAGGGTGCATGGATTTTCCGCGAACGGCCACGTTCTGGACCGCTACCGTGAGCGCCTGATGGAGGAAGGCGTGGTGAAGAGCACTGCCCTCGAGGGGCGCCGGCCGGGAACGGGCGTCTGCGTGGCTGGGCTGACCGTTTGTCTCCAAATGCCCCCGACCGCAAAGGGATTTGCCTTCCTTACCCTCGAGGATGAGGCAGGGCTCATAAACATCGTCCTGAGGCCTAATGTGTATGAGACGTATCGACAGATCGTGCGTCTCGAGCCCATGATTGTAGTCGAGGGTACAGTCGAGAAGAAGGAAGTCTTCTCAACATCAAGGCAAAGAATATTATAACAGGCTCCCCCTTTTCGTCATGCCGGACGGGGTAGATGAGATCATATCGCGCGAGCAGGACCTGCTTGACGCCGCGCCGGAAGAACTCCCTCTCCCTTTCGATGACTTTCTTCTCGATTTCCCTTTCGGGACGACAGGTCTCCTTTCCGTGCTTCCCAATGCCGGGGATATCGACCGTGGCCGCCTGTGGGTTCGCGTTCGCCGTGTCTTGTCGGTTCGCGACGACCCGGCTACACGGATCTCCCCGTCACACCTGTCGTCTCTTACCGATACTCACACGTGGATCCTGCTGGAAGGATGGGAAGGCAAAACGGTCACCGGTGGTCTTTCCATCTCTCCCGATTATTCGCTCGTATCCCTGCGTAAACCCGAGTTCGGCGATTTTCTTGCCTATCGCCACGCCTACCCCAATGGCGACTGTTGGGATGATCGAGCCTGGGGGTTTTGGTGCAACGTGAAGCTCTGCCGACGTCAGGGCTCCCACATGAGCCGTTGCGCTGCCTCCGAGCTTATCCATGCCGCCATGTGCCGGCTCGTCGTCCTCTCCGTGGTTTATATTACGGAGGGCCTCGGCGGTGCGACCACGAAAATCTCCTGGAAGCCGGCGGCCGGATCGCGGGAGGAAAAAACGGAGCGCCTCAAGCCTTGGATAGCTCCGCGCCGGCAGACCTATATAATGATCGATCCTGCCCGCGCGGGCGACTATGGCCACCCGTCTTCGACCCGTCCCGAATTGCCGGGCCATCATGCGTCGCCTGTTCCTCACCCCCGCCGCGGCCACTGGCGCAGGCTCACTATCGATAGGAAGACGTGGGTCCGGCCCGCATGGGTCGGAGCCAGGGAGTGGCAATACGAGGGGAGAACCTACAGAATCCAGCAAAAGACCGTCAACGAGTCGGCGTGATTTATTGCGAGCGATGATGGATTCTCTTTCTTATCTGAGACAGCCCTGTGGTGCCACTCGGATCGACCGTTATGTCTCTTTCTTCTTGGGCTTCTTGCTTTTCTTAGAAGCTGGGCCCTTCTCGCTTCTCGTCGTTTGAATCAAGACAGCAATCAGCTGCAGCATTCCCAGTGATGATTCCTTGACCTCTTCGATTATGTAGGCCCTCAGTTTGTCGACGTTCATTTTTCCTTTCGTAAGGGTGAACAGATCGACCATCTCGATGCCCAGGGCATCTGCAATCTTGTCCAGCGTATCGATGGAAGCGTTCTTCTCTCCCCTTTCAACCGCCCCCACGTAAGTATGATGCAGGTCCGCCTTCTCCCCCAGCTCTTCCTGGGACCATCCCCTTTCCTTCCGCAGAGTCCTGATCCGTTCACCCACAAGCACCCTGATGTTGTCCATCGGTTTCCCCTTGTGCTGAATTCTAAAGGGGCGACACGCGGAGGGTCTATAGTCTATAGACAGTATTTTATTGTACTAATGGAAGCCTATAAGTAGTACAATGGCATAGCCCGGTGTCAAAAGATGGGCAGCGAAGACAATCAGAGAGGGCCCGGTGCCGTCAGTATTCCGCGTTAACGGGCATACAGTGTCAATACAGGATTGTGAAAAGATGTCAGATCAGGAGCTCTATCGCCTCCTGAAGGAAAATCTGCCGGCCGTGGCGCAGACGGTGCGGGCGGTGAACGACGTCAACAGGGAAACCATTATTGCCTTCTTGAAGTTCCTTATGAAGGAAACACCATAGAAGTGGCTGATGAGCCGAATCCCCTCTAGGGCACTTCGATTATTGACATATGGCGTTCAGCACCTTTGCTGCGAGTTGCAGCTTTGTCTTATCCCCCTCACCGATAAGCCCGGCGATGAGCTGTGCCAGTTCTTTCGGCTCATACTCGATATTGAATAGCTCCGGTATGCCCACCTTCAATGCATCCGCCATCTTCATGAACGTATCAAGGGTAGGATTGGCCTTGCCCCTCTCGATACTGCTCAGGTACTTCGTATTCATGGATATTGTTTCCGCGAGCTCTTCCTGAGACATGCCCCTGGCCCGTCTCAGGGTCTTAATCCGGTTCCCTATCAGTTTCTTTACGTCCGTCATGTGCACCGTCCAAGAAAGTATCGATTTTTTAGCAATAAATGGAAACAGCCGTGTAGACGTATTTTGTATTGCTGTGACACGTAGTATAATAGTCATGGGTAGAAAATATGGCTGTAAGCCGTCTGGATATGGTAGTGAAAAAGGCTGTCAGAGACCGTCAGTCCGGTTCTTTGACGCTTTTCAGGCGTTTTAGAAAGAGATTCATGTGATCAATAGGAAAAAGGGGCGGGTATTATGGATTACGATGACATGTCCAATGAGGAGCTTTGCTCTCTGCTGAAGGAAAGGGTACCGGCCGTTGCTGAAACTATGGAAGAGGTGAATGATTTCAATAGACGGACTATAATTGCCTTCTTCAAGCTTCTTATAGACGAGACAGGATAATAGTGTCTCCTGCCTCAAATCCTGCTCGCCGCATCCTTCTTTTTCGCCAGCCTTTTCCGGGTAGACCCGGAGCTGCGGGACGTGCAGGCACGGGCAGCGAGTAAGCGGCTGTGCAAGAGAGTATGTGGGAGCCATAGGGCAAATTACTGCGCACGATTGCCCGCCGCCTGGCCCATGGTTCCTGAAAAGCTCATCCTGGTTGTTCTTCAATCAGCGTCCGGGTATAATCAAGCATGGGGAGAATAATCGTCTGCGTCGACATGGACGCCTTTTTTGCCTCCGTCGAGCAGCAGGACAACCCCGCCCTCAGGGGCAAGCCCATCGCCGTGACCGGCGCCGGAGAGAGGACGGTCGTCACGACCTCTTCATATGAGGCGAGGAGCTACGGGGTCAAAACGGGGATGACCGTCTACGAGGCGAAGAGGCTCTGCCCCGACATAATCCTCGTTGTGGGCAACAACCGGAAGTACGCCGAGACATGCGTCCGACTCCAGGAGATCTGTCTCCGCTTCAGTCCGGACACCGAGCTGTACTCGATCGACGAGATTTTCCTCGATGTCACCGGTTCGCACCACCTTTTCGGCAGTCCCGAGCACCTGGCCCGGGCCATCAAGGCCGCGGTAAAAAGCGAGCTGGGCATCACCTGCACCGCGGGCATCGGCCCGAATGTCCTTATCGCCAAGCTCGCGAGCGACCTTGCAAAGCCCGACGGCTTGCGCTGGATAACCGAGGAGATGGCCCCTTCCGTTTTCGAGGCCCTTCCGGTGAAGAAGCTCTGGGGCATCGGGTCCCATACGGAAGAGAAGCTGCGGGCCATGGGCATCACCACGTGCGGTGAGCTGGGAAGGGCGTCCCTTCCCCTTCTGACGAAAAGGTTCGGCGTCATGGGGGAACGCGTCAAGGCGATGGGCAACGGAAAGCTGGACCGGCCCCTGGAGATCGTGCCCGCGGAGCCGAAGTCCATCGGCCACAGCATCACGCTGCCTAAGGACATATGGAAACGGGAGGAGATCGTCCCCTGCCTCCTCGCCTTAAGCGAAAGGGTCGGGCGGAGGGCGAGACGCTATGGCTACAAGGGCAAGAAGATCACGCTTACGGTGAGGTACGCGGATTTCAAGACCTTTACCAGACAGACCACCCTGCCTGCCTCCACGAACGACACCGGCGAGATCTATCGCTCGGCGGTGGCTATCCTCGACGGGATACACCTCCGCAAGAGCGTGCGCCTTTTCGGCGTCTCCCTTTCGGCCCTCGGCAAAGAGGAAAACCAGTTGTCCCTCTTCCAAGACCCGGAGCGGGATAAAAGGGCCGCCATGGCAAAAGCCATGGACGCCGTCAACGACAAGTTCGGGGAGCACTCGATCACCTTTGCGTCAACGATCAGCGAGGAAAAGGATCATAAGGTCATCTCCCCGGCGTGGCGCCCATCCGGGGTGAGGAAGAGCGACGTGTAAGCGGAGATCCCCGGCTGGTGGCGACAGAATCATCGCCACATCACCGGTTTCCGTCTACTCTTTCCCTTATGGCGGCAACAAGCTGTTCGATCTCTCGCTGCTCAAGCTTGAGGAGAAAAGTCAGGTCAAGATCGGAACGGAGAAGCTTCTTGATCATTTGAAGAAGTGTTTCTTTTGGAATGTTTTCGCTGGCCGGGCCTTGCATGGGCTGTAGTCTATCAAGATCAGGGATAAAAGACAAAACTATTTGAATATCGTGGAATGGTGTCAGATCTTTCCGCCCAGAGTTTCATCTGCTCCTTTTATGGAAGGAGTGAGGTTGGTATAAGAGTTTGTCGGATAGCTACTAGTCGCGCCGCCTACGGGCAAGACACATGCATATCTTCTCGATTCTCCATTGCTGTGACTCGCAAGGTGCCCGGAAGGGTCTGGACCTTAGGTATAGGGTGGGTGGATGGGGCATCCATAATGATAACTGATGCTCACCGCTCGGCGGGTAGCGATCCAGCGCTCAGAAAAATAACAAAGCGAACGATGTGTGTGATTCTTTTCAGGAACCCCGAACCATTACCCCGCCGAAAGTCTTTCTTGTCCTACGGCGACAAAAATGCAATAGTATCTAACATCTCCTTTGTTGCAAGGGTTGAGAAATGGCGATGCTCGAAGATCTGAAACCAAATGCATCTGTCCGAGGTATTCTTCCTGATTGCCTCGTGACCGTGGTCCAGGTCCAGTGGTTCGGGTCCGAGGCTCTGGAGCTTACCTATAAAGACCCCACGGGTAAGGTGGCGAATGAACTTCTCTACCGTCATGATGAGCTGAGAATAGAAGTCGTCGAGCAAGGCCGTCCGTGGAGCTTCGACGGGGACGGCCACATGTTTCGTCTCGTCTCAGAGGCTCATCGCATAAGGCTCGCACATCTCTTCGACCCGGTTCTTGCGGTCCATACGTCTGTGGTGGAACCGCTGCCCCATCAAATCACTGCCGTGTATGAAGCAATGCTGCCCCGTCAGCCCTTGCGATTCCTTCTTGCGGATGATCCCGGGTCAGGGAAAACAATCATGGCGGGTTTGCTGATCAAGGAATTGATTGCGCGAGGTGATCTTCACCGGTGTCTTGTCGTCTGCCCCGGCAGCCTCGCCGAACAGTGGCAGGACGAGCTTTTTCGCAGGTTTCAGCTCCCCTTTGAGATTCTCACCAATGATAAGCTCGAAGCCGCACGGACGGGAAATTGGTTTCTCGAAAACAATCTTGTTATAGCCCGCCTCGACAAGCTCAGCCGCGGCGAGGACGTGCAGGTGAAGCTATCGGTTCCTGATGCACGGTGGGACCTCATTGTCTGCGATGAGGCGCATAAGATGTCTGCGACCTATTTCGGGGGCGAGATCAAGTACACGAAACGCTACAGGCTCGGGCAGCTTCTTTCAACGCTCACCCGTCACTTTCTACTCCTCACTGCCACGCCGCACAACGGCAAGGAAGAGGATTTCCAGCTTTTTATGGCCCTGCTCGATGGCGATCGTTTCGAGGGTAGGTTCCGTGACGGAGTTCATGCAGTCGATGTGTCCGACCTTATGCGCCGGATGGTAAAGGAAAATCTTCTGAAATTCGACGCAACACCCCTTTTCCCTGAGCGCTTGGCCTACACGGTGCCCTACAGGCTCTCCGATGCCGAGGCGCAGCTTTACAAGGCCGTCACAGAGTATGTCCGGGAGGAATTCAACCGGGCCGAGGCCCTCCAAAACGACAAACGAGCAGGCACGGTGGGCTTCGCCCTTACCATTCTGCAGCGGCGCCTTGCATCTTCACCGGAAGCAATATATCAGTCTTTGCGGCGCCGCAAAGAGCGTCTCGAAGGCCGTCTACGAGAACTGGAACTCCTCCAGCGTGGAGCAGTTGTTTCGCAGACCTTGGCGCCCGAGATTCCCACCCTTGATGCGGAGGCCGCCGAGGACCTCGATGAGGCCCCTGACAATGAAGTCGCCGAAGCGGAAGAACAGATCCTTGACCAGGCAACGGCGGCACAGACCATCGCAGAACTGAAGGCCGAGATCGAAACGCTCCGAAAGCTTGAAGCCCTTGCTCTCGGCGTGCGCCGTGGCGGCGAAGATAAGAAGTGGCGGGAGCTCGCAAACCTGCTTGCCGAAATATTTACCTCAGCGGCAATGGGCAGCAGGGTCGCGGAAGAGGTTGGCGCCTATGGGGCCGTCAGACCATCCACGTTCACCTCCTCAACACACCAGAAGCTCGTTCTGTTCACCGAACATCGAGATACCCTCAACTATCTTGAACAACGTATCTCCACGCTTCTCGGTCGCAAAGAGGCAGTTGTGTGTATTCACGGCGGTATGGGCCGTGAAGAGCGCATGAAGACGCAAGAGTCCTTTAAACACGACCCGGAGGTGAAGATGTTGCTTGCAACGGATGCCGCAGGAGAGGGCATCAACCTCCAACGCGCCCATCTTATGGTGAACTACGATCTCCCCTGGAATCCGAATCGAATCGAGCAGAGGTTCGGCCGCATCCACAGGATCGGACAGACGGAGGTTTGCCACTTATGGAATCTCGTGGCCGAAGAGACGCGAGAGGGCGAGGTCTACCGGACATTGCTCGATAAACTGGAGGAGGCACGGAAGGCCCTGGGAGGCCAGGTCTTCGACATCCTCGGCAAAGTCATTTTTGATGGCAAGCCCCTCCGGGAACTTCTCATAGAAGCCATACGTTACGGCGAGCAGCCTGAAGTACGCGCCCGTCTTTCGCAGGTCGTCAACAGCGCCTTTGATCGTGATAAACTCTGTAATCTCATAGAAGAGCGGGCGTTGGTCCACGACGCGATGGATGTCAGCCGGGTTCATCGGGTGCGGGAGGAGATGGAACGGGCTGAAGCTCGCCGCCTGCAACCCCATTATATCGAATCCTTTTTTCTGGAGGCGTTCAAACTACTCGGGGGCAGCACCCGGCAGCGGGAGCCAAGGCGTTTCGAAGTCACCCATGTCCCGGCGCCTATCCGTAACCGTGACCGTCTCATCGGATACGGCGAACCCGTCCTCCCGCGGTATGAGCGCATTGTTTTCGAAAAATCCCTTATCAGTCCTCAGGGGCAGCCACTTGCGGCCTTTATCTGCCCTGGTCACCCACTTCTTGATGCCGCTATCGACCTTGTCATAGAACGCCACCGTGACCTCCTCCGCCGTGGTACAATTCTTGTCGACGATTGTGATCCCGGCACCGAACCCCGGATGCTCTTCTACCTCGATCACGTGATACAGGATGCAAGCACGACACGTTTCGGGGAACGGCACATAGTCTCAAAGCGCATGTTTTATGTCGAGATGGATCGCTCTGGTGGCGTGCGATACCTCCATTACGCCCCTTATCTTGATTTTCGTCCGCTACGGGATGGCGAGCCCGACGTTGCCACCATTCTTGGTCAGCCGGAATGCTCCTGGATCGACAGGGAGCTCGAAAAGAAGGCGCAGTCCTATGCAATAGCCCATGTGGTGCCGGAACATTACGAAGAGGTGCGGAGTCGAAAAGTGGAACTGCTGGGCAAAACCGAAGCGGCCGTGAAGGAGCGCCTCACCAAGGAGATCAGCTACTGGGACCATAGGGCTGAAGATCTCAAACTCCAGGAGCAGGCAGGGAAACCGAGTGCACGGCTTAATTCTATGGAGGCCCGTAAGCGGGCCGATCTTCTCCAAACGCGGCTTGAAAAACGAATGGAGGAATTAAGGCTGGAATCGAAGCTTTCGTCATTGCCCCCGGTAATCCTCGGCGGCACGCTTATCGTCCCTGCCGGCCTCCTTGCCCGGATTGCACCCTCACGAACCTCGAGACCACAAATTTGCCAGGATACTCAGCTGTCGGCCGCACGAGCCCGAGAAATCATCATGCAGGTCGAACGCGACCTCGGCTTTGACCCGGTTGATCGGGAAACAGATAAATTGGGCTATGACATCGAGAGCCACATTCCGGGTACGGGCCGGCTACGCTTCATCGAGGTAAAGGGGCGAGTCACAGGGGCGGAGACTATCACAGTGACCCGCAATGAGATCCTATATTCCTTCAACAAGCCCGACGAGTTTATCCTTGCTATTGTTGAATTTATGGGTGATGATCATAGGGTACATTATCTTAGGCAGCCCTTTCAGCGCGAGCCCGATTTCGGCGTGACCAGCGTCAACTACAGTTTTGGAGAGCTTCTTGCTCGGGCAGGTGAACCGGTATGATTCATTACTTGCCAACTATTAAGAGCGATAGGGATGGTTTTGATCAACTTGCCGAACTCGCCTCCGATTCCGGAGATTTATATAACGACCAGTTGGAACTTAATTTTTCGCGTTGCGGTTTCTTCGATGCGAACATGGCCGCAGCCCTTGCGGCAATTCTCGCCCGGGTCGCAGATCGATTTAACACGATTGAAATCGTGAAGGTGCCCCCGCCAATTGCGAATATCCTGCGCAAGAACAGCTTCTTGGTCCCCTACGGGTATCGGCAACTTGAGGATGTAAACCATACCACAGTCCCGTTTATCCGCATTCAGCTTTCGGACAAACAAGTGTTTGCCGATTATCTGAGGCGGCACATGAATGGCAAGGGAATTCCGCGAATGACCGAAGCTATGAGCAAACGGTTTCGCGATAATGTTTTTGAGGTGTTCCAGAATGCGGCCATCCATTCTGAGTCACACGTAGGTGTGTTTGTGTGCGGTCAATTCTATCCACAGCTTCAACGCCTTGACCTGACGATTGCCGACGCGGGTGTTGGGATTCGAGCAAACGTCCGTCGTTATCTCGGTACTAAGATATCTTCGGTGTATGCCATAAGATGGGCCCTCCAAAAAGGCCACACTACAAAGACTGGCCCCCACCCTGGCGGACTCGGGCTTAAGTTCCTGATGGATTTTATTAAATTGAATGGCGGGAAAATCCAAATTGCGTCACGATTTGGATTTTATGAGTACAATAAGGGCTCAGACTTATTCGAGAAGCTCGCCGCTGATTTTACCGGCACCGTCGTCAACCTCGAAATTAATACGGGCGACACAAATGCTTATCAGTTGACTTCGGAAATATCGGCAGATGACATTTTTTAGCAGAAGAATGGAGGACTACCTATGAAGGAAGAGATCACGGTACGTGTTTATGATATTGTCGGCGGCCCTATTTTTATCTCGGCGGAAGATGGGCAGAGGGTATATGAAAAGATTGCCCCCCTCTTGCGCGAAGGGCATAGAGTTGTTCTTTCATTCAGCCAGGTTGAGACCATGATATCCACCTTTCTAAACGCAGCCGTAGGTCAACTCTACCGTGAATTCAGCGAAGACGAAGTACGCGCCCTGTTGACTGTGCAGGAAATGAGTCGGGAGGACATGGTCATGCTCAAACGTGTTGTTGACAACGCAAAATCCTATTTCAAGAACCCTAAGGAGTTTGACGAGGCATGGAGGGAGGAAATAGGTGATGATGAATAAAGCCTATGATCTGACAACTTACACGTTTTCCACCAAAGAGCCTATGCTCCTTGATACGAATGTGTGGCTTTTTCTTTTTCCTGCTCCGTCCAATACACCTCGGGGATATGTGATGAAGTATTCGGCTGCTTTCAAACGTATGCATGCAGCCGGTGTCTATCTGCCGATGGACGCGCTCATTCTGAGCGAATACCTGAATCGGTATTGCCGTATAGAGTGGAGGGCTATATACAAGAATAGTCACACTGAATTTAAGGCCTTTCGCCAGTCATCAGATTTCGGGCCTGTCGGTCAAGCTGCCGCGGAGTACGCCCGTTACATCCTTCATCTCTGTACGCGGCACGATCACCCGTTTTCAACCAGTGACGTGGATAGGGCACTGAGCGATTTCGAATGCGCGGTGTGCGATTTTAATGACAGTCTTATAATCGAATCGTGCCGTCGGAACGGGTGGAAATTCGTCACCGACGATGCTGATTGTACGAGTGGCGGTATTGAAGTCCTTACCTCGAATCCAAGATTGTTGAGTGCTTGCCCATGAACGAGGCCGTCCATAAGAAACTTATAGAGGTGGCGCTGCCACTGCCGGAGATTAATGACGCCTCCGCTTATGATAAGATGCCGGGCATCGGTCCTCATCCGAAAGGAATTCATCATTGGTGGGCCCGACTGCCGCTGCCTACTGCACGGGCGGTACTTTTCGCCTCGGTCGTTGACGACCCGGAGGCTCATCCCGAGAAATGGCCGACCGAGGAAGACCAGAACAAAGAACGGGAGCGACTTTTTGAGATACTGCGGCGTATGATGGGAAAGAAGCTTCATGAGCATCCGGAGGTGTATGCCGAGGCGCACGCGGAGATGCTCAAACACTGCGACGGGCATCTTCCGGCCGTGTTCGACCCCTTTGCCGGCGGAGGCTCCATTCCCCTTGAGGCCAATCGCCTTGGGTTCGAGGCTCACGCTGGAGACCTCAATCCCGTAGCCGTACTCCTTAACAAATGCA